>NZ_VIGP01000009.1 GCF_009299795.1 Brachybacterium subflavum | reverse complement strand
TCATAATCGAGATCGGGAAGCGTGTACTCCGCCATGAGGTTCATCCCTTCCATTCGAGGTCGCGGGGACCGCAGACGGGTCCCGCCGTGTCCACCATCCTGCCACGTCGGCCCTGCATGCGGGCAGGGCAGGTTCACACAGGATCCGCCGTTGACGGGCCCGCCACCGGGCGCCGACGGTGCGCGCCCCTGCCCGTCTCCGGCACCCGGCCCCGTTCGTCGGAGAGCCTTGCGAGAATGGCCCGATGGCGAGCGCACGAGGTGCTGACCGGGGCAGCGGTTCCGGCACGGAATCCGATGCCGGGACGGACCTCGCCCCGGCACCGGCCGCTCGCGCGATGCCGGAGCGGTTCTCCCCCGCGACCCGCGCGTGGTTCACCGAGGCCTTCGCCGCGCCCACGGCCGCGCAGCAGGGGGCATGGGAGGCGATCGGCCGCGGCGAGGACACGCTCGTGGTCGCCCCGACCGGATCCGGCAAGACCCTCGCCGCCTTCCTCACCGCGATCGACGATCTCGCCTTCGGCGGCGACGAGAGCCCCGGGACCACCTCCGTCCTCTACGTCTCCCCGCTCAAGGCGCTCGGCGTCGACGTGGAGCGGAACCTCACGTCCCCGCTGGTCGGCACGATGCGCGCGGCCCAGCGCCTCGGGCTCGACCACCGCGAGCTGCGAGTGGGCGTGCGCACGGGCGACACCCCGCCTGCCGAGCGGCGTCGTCTCCTCACCCGTCCGCCGGACATCCTCATCACGACTCCCGAGTCGCTGTTCCTCATGCTGTCGTCGTCCGCGCGGGAGACGCTCTCCGGCGTGCGCACCGTGATCGTCGACGAGGTCCACGCGGTCGCGGGCACCAAGCGCGGCGTGCACCTCGCGCTCTCCCTCGCCCGGCTCGACGCGATGCTCGACCAGCCGGCGCAGCGGATCGGGCTCTCGGCGACCGTGGAGCCGGTCGACGAGGTCGCCGCGTTCCTCGGCGGGGCGGACCGACGGGGTGGGGTGGGCCGCGCAGACAGCGCACCCGTTCGGGGCCGTGCGGTGCAGGTGGTGCGTCCGCCGTCGGCCAAGACCTGGGACATCGGCGTGCGCCTGCCCGTACCGGACCTGTCCGCGATCGACCCGCCCGCCGACGCGGTCGACGAGGACGACGTCTCCGGGACGATCTGGCCGCACGTGGAGCGGGCCGTGCTCGCCGAGGTCCTCGCCCATCGCTCGACGATCGTGTTCACGAACTCCCGCCGCCAGGCCGAGCGCCTCACCTCGAAGCTCAACACCCTCCACCGCAGGCAGGTCGTCGGGGACGAGGCGGCCCGCGTGCTCGGCGCGGACGCGGACTCCGATCTCGTGGCCCGTTCCCCCGACGACCTCGCCGTCTCCCCTGACGAGATCGAGGACGTGGCCCGGGCGCACCACGGCTCGATGTCCAAGGAGATCCGCGCCAGCATCGAGGACCAGCTGAAGTCCGGGGCGCTGCGCTGCGTGGTGGCGACGTCCTCCCTCGAGCTCGGCATCGACATGGGGTCGGTGGACCTCGTGATCCAGGTGGAGACGCCGTTCAGCGTCTCGAGCCTTCTGCAGCGCATCGGCCGGGCCGGGCACGACGTCGGCGCGACCTCGCAGGGGATCCTCCATCCCCTCCATGCCTCCGACGTGCTGCGCGCAGCGGTCACCGTGCACGAGGCCGTCGAGGGTCGCATCGAGCCGCTCGCGGCGCCCCGCAACGCCCTGGACGTGCTCGCCCAGCACACTCTCTCGGCAGCGCTCGCGGAGGACCTGGACGTCGAGGACTGGTTCGACCTGGTCCGCGAGGCCCACCCCTACCGCTCGCTGCCGCGTTCGGCCTTCGACCAGACGGTCGACCTGCTCGCCGGCCGGTATCCCTCGACCGCCTTCTCCGAGCTGCGCCCGCGGCTCGTGCACGACCACGAGTCGGGCACCCTGCAGGCGCGCCCCGGCGCGCAGCGGCTCGTCGTCACCAGCGGCGGCACCATCCCCGACCGGGGCCTCTACCCCGTGCACCTGGTCGCCGCCGAGGGGGACACCCAGCCGCGCCGGGTGGGCGAGCTCGACGAGGAGATGGTCTACGAGTCCCGCCGCGGGGATGTCATCACGCTGGGCACCTCGAGCTGGCGGATCGAGGAGATCACCGCCGACCGCGTCACGGTCTCCCCCGCCTTCGGCCTCACCGGTCGCATCCCCTTCTGGCACGGCGAGGGAGCCGGGCGGCCGGCGACCCTGGGCCGCGCGATCGCGAGCATGCAGGCCGAGCTCGCAGCCCTCCCGGACGACACCGCCCGCGAGCGCCTGGGCTCCCTCGGCCTCGACGAGAACGCGCGCGGCGCCGTCGTCGACCACCTCGCCGAGCAGCAGCAGGCGACCGGAGTCGTCCCCGGCCCGGACCAGCTGCTGATCGAGCGCTTCCTCGACGAGCTGGGTGACTGGCGCGTCGTCCTGCACTGCGCGCTCGGGCAGCGGATCACCGGGCCGTGGGCCCTCGCGGTCGGCGCCCGCGTCGAGGAGAGGTACGGGCTGGACGGCCAGGTGATGGCGGCCGACGACGGCATCGTCCTGCGCATCCCCCATGGCGAGGAGCCTCCCGGAGCGGACCTGTTCGTGTTCACGCCCGAGGAGATCGAGGAGGAGGTGCGGCGGCTCGTCGGCACCTCCGCCCTCTTCGCCGCCAGGTTCCGCGAGTGCGCGGCCCGGGCCCTGCTGCTGCCGCGCCGCGACCCGCGCTCCCGCGCGCCCCTGTGGCAGCAGCGCCAGAGGGCCGGTCACCTGCTCGAGGTCGCCCGCCCCTATCCGCAGTTCCCGATCATGCTCGAGGCGGCGCGGGAGTGCCTGCAGGACGTCTACGACCTCCCTGCCCTGGTCGAGCTCATGCGCGGGGTCGCCGGGCGGCGCGTGCAGGTGCGGGAGGTCGAGACCGACGCCCCCTCGCCCTTCGCGCGGTCCCTGCTGTTCGGCTACCTCGCCCAGTTCATCTACGACACCGACGCCCCGCTCGCCGAGCGCCGCACCGCCGCCCTCGCCCTGGACCAGTCGCTGCTCGCGGAGCTGCTGGGCAGCGTGAGCCTGCGGGAGCTGCTGGACGCGCGCGTGATCGAGGACGTCGAGCGCCGCGCGCAGGGCCTTGACGGGGAGCGCCCGCTGCGCGGCGCCGAGGACGCGGCCGATGCGCTGCGCCGCCTCGGACCGCTCACGCGCGAGCAGCTCGCCGCCCGGCTCGGGCGGGCGGACGAGCACGCCTCCGACCGCGCCGCCGAGATCGCCCGCGAGCTCGTCGACGCCCGCCGCGCATTCACCGTGCGCATCGGCGGCATCGAGCACCTGGCGGCGATCGAGGACGCGGGGCTGCTGCGCGACGCCCTCGGCGTCGCCCTGCCGCCGGGGATCCCCGAGCCGCATCTGGCGCCCGTGCCGCGCGCGGTCGCCGACCTCGTCTCGCGGTGGGCGCGCAGCCGGGGCCCCTTCGCCCCGTCGGACCTCATCGACGCCTTCGACCTGGCTCCCGGGGTCGCGCGCACGGCGCTCGAGCAGCTCACCGCCGAGCGGGTCCTCCAGCAGGGCGAGTTCACGCCCGGCCGCGAGGGCGAGGAGTGGGTGGACGCGCAGATGCTGCGGCGGATCCGCCGCGCCTCGCTCGCCGCCTCGCGCAAGGACATCGCCCCGGTCCCCCACCCCGTCTACGCGCGCTTCCTCTCCGACTGGCAGCACCTGCCGGCGCGGAGGCCCGACGGCCGCCGCGAGCGGGCCGACTGGCGCGGGGCCGACGGTCTGCTCTCGGTGATCGACCAGCTCGCAGGGGTGTCCCTGCCGCTGAGCGCCTGGGAGACCCAGGTCCTTCCCGCGCGCCTCCCGGACTTCTCCCCCGCCGCGCTCGACGCGGCCTTCGCCTCCGGCGAGGTGGTGTGGTCCGGGCACGGCCGGCTCGGGGCGGCCGACGGATGGGTGCGTCTCCATCTGGCCGATGCACTCCCCCTGGGGCTGGATGCGAGCGCCCTGGAGGAGTCCGCGGCCGCGCTCGTCGAGGGATCGCTGAGCGCCCGCATCCTCGCCCTGCTGCGCGATACCCCGGGCGCCCTGCGCCACGGCGAGATCCTCACCGCGCTCGCGAGCGGCGCTGGGGACGACGACGGCGAGGCCGCCCGTCCGCAGGACGTGCACGAGGCTCTCTGGGACCTGGCCTTCGCCGGACTCGTCACCAACGACTCCTTCGAGGCCCTGCGGTCCTATGCCCTGGGGCCCGCGCCCTCCCGCGGCGCGAGCCGTACGGGCGGCGCGGGGCGGTCGGGCCGCTCGCGTCCCCTCACCCGGCGCGGCGCTGCGCGGCTCTCGGCGGCCATGATGCGACAGGGTGCCTCGGAGCCGTCGCAGCTGGTCACCGGGCCCGTCGGCGCGGGGCGGTGGTCGGCCCTGCGGGTCGAGGCGGTGGAGCCCTCCGCACGCTCCGCGGCGCTCGCGACGCTGCTGCTGGACCGCCACGGTGTCCTCACCCGCGGTGCGATGGACGTCGAGGACGTGCCGGGCTCGTTCGCGGGCGTCTACCGGGTGCTGTCGGCGCTCGAGGAGACCGGCAGCTGTCGGCGCGGCTACTTCGTGGACGGCCTCGGCGCTTCGCAGTTCGCGCCCGTGGAGGCCGTGGACCTGCTGCGCGACCGCGAGCACGAAGCGCAGTCGCGGCGGGACGCAGGAGCAGATGGCCGCGAGGGCGGCGCCGGACCGTCGACGCTCGTGCTCGCCGCGACGGATCCGGCGAACCCCTATGGCGCCGCGCTGCCCTGGCCGGCCCTGCCGATCGCGCCGCCCGAGGGCACGACGGCGCGGCCCGCGCGCCGTGCCGGGACGCTCGTCGTCCTCGTCGACGGCGAGGTCGCCGCCTTCGTGGAGCGCGGCGGCAAGAGCCTGCTGTGGTGGGCCGGAGAGGAGGCCACGCCGCTGGTGGCCGAGCAGCTCGCCCGCGCGATCCGCGACGAGTCCCTGCTGCCGCAGCTGCAGGTGGAGCGGATCGTCGGGCACGGACTCGAGGACGCCGAGGTCGCCCACGTGACCCGGGCGCTCGTCGACGCCGGCTGCTACCGCTCCCCGCGGTCGCTGCGCCTGCGCGCGGGAGGCCGCTGATGCCCGAGGGCGACACCGTCTTCCGCCAGTGCCGGATCCTCCACGAGGCCCTTGCCGGCGCCGAGATCACCCGCAGCGACCTGCGGGTGCCGAGTGCTGCGACCGCGGACCTGCGCGGATGGCGCGTGCGCGAGGTGGTCCCCCGCGGCAAGCATCTGCTGCTGCGGCTGGACCCGCCGCGGGGCACGGAGCCCGGGCGGCCGCCGGGCCGCGGTGCCCCCGAGCCGCTCACCCTCCACAACCACCTGATGATGGACGGGATCTGGCATGTCGACGGCGTCTCCCTGCGCTCGAGCGACGCCAGCGCGGGCCCGCGTCCCCTGCACACCGCACGCATCGTCCTCGACGCGCGCCAGGACGACGGCAGCGAGGTGCGCGCCGTCGGGTACGACGTCAAGCAGGTGCGGCTGCTGCGCACGGCCGACGAGGACGAGATCGTCGGGCACCTGGGCCCGGACCTGCTGGATCCGCAGTGGTCCGACGAGCATCGCGAGCTGGCGCTCGCGCACCTGCGCGCACGCCCCGAGCGACCCGTCGGCCTGGCCCTGCTGGACCAGAGGAACCTCGCCGGTATCGGCAACATCTACCGCTGCGAGCTGTGCTTCCTGCACCGCATCCATCCCTCGGCCCCGCTGGGCGAGGTGGAGGACCTGCCCGGCATGGTCGATCTCGCCCGGCGGCTGCTCGCCCTGAACACGCAGCGCACCGTGCGCGTGACCACGGGCGGCATGATGGGCCGCCGCGGCGACCTGTGGGTCTACGGCCGCGCCCGCGAACCCTGTCGCCGCTGCGGCGCGCGCATCCAGCGCGGGGACCTCGTCGAGCCCGAGATCGAGGGGTCCGAGGGGCGGGTCATCTTCGCGTGCCCGCGATGCCAGTCCGGAGGTCCACAGGGCCCGTCCACAGGGCCGCTGGGCCAGTCCGGAGGGCCGCTGGGCCAGTCCGGAGGGCCGCGACGCCATTCGGCGGACGGCGGCGCTCGTCCGGCGGACCGCGACTCGGGACCGGACGAGCCCCGGCGATGACACCGGAGCCGCCGGTGACGAGGATGCGCTGCGCTGCTGTGAGGACCTCCGTGTGAGGCTCGGTGGTGGGTCAGGCGCCGTCGGGCACGACGGTTTCGAGAAAGAGCCGGGCGACGGCATTCTCCTGCGCCCCGAGGACCACCTGGATGCTGCGTCCGCCGTCGGCGAGACCGTGCTCGGCGTCCTCGCCGGGTCCCATCCTGCGATCCACGATGGTCTGGCCGCGCGCGGGTCCGATCGCCGTCTCCACCCGCACGGGGAGGGTGCGGATGTCCATGAGCTCCGGCGCGACCAGCGAGCAGACCGCGCCGGCATCCCCGATGCGCGCAGCCTCCGGGCCGCCCGGGATACCGTCCTCGTCACGGAGCCAGAAGTCCAGCAGCTCGCCGAGAGCGGTGGTCAGCGGGTCGCCGCTCGCGGCGAGCCGTGCCACGGACTGCTCGTCCAGCCCCACCCGGTCGAAGACGTCGAGCCCGTACATGCGCACGGGGAGCTCGCTCTCGAAGACGATCCGCGCCGCCTCCGGGTCGTGCCACACGTTGAACTCGGCGACCGCGGTCGCGTTGCCGACCGAGGCGGACCCGCCCATCAGCACGATCCCCTGCAGCCGCGCCGCGACCTCCGGGTACATCCGCAGCAGCAGCGCGACGTTCGTCAGCGGCGCGAGGGCTACGAGAGTGAGCGGCTCGGGCGAGGCCTCGATCTGCGCCCGCATGAGCTCGACGGCGTGGAGATCGGAGACCGCCCGGTCGCTGGGTGGCATTGCGATCCCTCCCAGACCGTCGGCCCCGTGCGCCTGCGCCGCGTCGCGCGGCGCTTCGAGCAGCGGCCGCGAGGCGCCGGCGGCGACGGGGAGGTCCTTCGGGGCGCCGAGCGCATCGAGCACCCGGCACGTGTTCTGGAGGACGCGCGGCAGCGGCACGTTGCCGTCCACGCAGGTCACGGCGCGCACATCGATGTCGGGATGGCGGACGGCGAACATAATCGCCATCGCGTCGTCCACGCCGGTGTCGACGTCGAGAAGGATGTGGTGCGTGGGCATGGATGCCTCCCGGGAATGCGAGTGGACGGCGGAGCCGACAGGATCCGACCGAGGTGCGCAGGTGTCGACGCCGCCGACTCGGGGCCGAGACTCACCTTCCCACGTCGCGGGCCCACCGCTCGTCAGGACGGCGTCGCGTCCTCGCTAGACTGGTCCGCGCATCAGCGCCCGGCGGCATCCCGCCCGGCGACGACGCACGCCTCCATAGCTCAATGGATAGAGCAACGGCCTTCTAATCCGTAGGTTGCAGGTTCGAGTCCTGCTGGGGGCACCTGAACTGCATGTTTAATGCTCCGGGACCGAACAGGCGGCCGAGATACACGTTAAGAAGGCGCTATCTCGGCCTCCGCCTTCACCCGAGGGTGTCCGCGGCCTTCGAGACGTCGACTCGACGGTCGGTGTAGTACGCCCACGAGGTCGCCGGATCGTGCCCAATGATCGCCATCATGACGCGGGGGTCGGTCCCGGCATCCATGCGTCGGCCCTCGACCGTGCGCCGGATCGTGTGGAAGGTGGCCTCTTTGAAGCCCGCGCGATCCAGCGTGCGCCGGACGGCATCGCCTGTCGTCGCGGCGCGGTGTCCACGGTGGTTGCTGGAGGGTAGGTCGACGGCCCCACGACCGGAGCAGCCACGCGAGCGATTGCTGCGCACTGGTGGTGCCACAATCACCTCATGAGCGAGCAGTCGATCGCCGGAGTCCTGGATCAGTACTGAATCCCCGACGACGGCCGGTGCTGGTGGTGTGGTGCGCCAGCCACCACTGCCGAGCACAAGTACAAGGCTCGCGATCTTCGCCGGGTGCAAGGCGCGTCGACGGAGGGCAGTGTCTACCGAGCAGCAGAAGAAGGCTTCTCAGGGGTACTGAAGTCGCTGAGGAGGGGTACGGCGATCCGCTGGAGCGTGACCCTTTGTGCCGACTGCAACAACGCGCGTAGTCAACCCTTCGACCGGAGTTACGACCGGTTCGTCGACTACCTCGACGACCACTGGGAAGAACTCATGACCGCCCGCCGGCTTCGGTGGCGCGACATCTACGGCAGGGACTGGCGCGCAGGTGCGACCTCGCTAGCTCAGTACCTGATCAAGCAATTCGGGTGCATGATGCGGACTGACAACCTCCCCGTGCCAGACGACGCGCGCGGCTTCCTAGACGGAGGACCGACAGGAAGCCTCGTCATCAGCATGGCGGTCGACGACGAGATCCTGGCGGGGCGGAAGCGATTGATGGTCCGGCTTGGAAATGACGACTGGCTGCGGACCTTCGTTGGTCTCCCCGGCACCCAGGCGCTTCACGACGGGCAGACCATCAGTGGTGCTGAGTACTTGCTCCGCCTCGGCTTCGTCATGCTGAGCGTTGCGTGGATCAACGACGAGCACCATACGTCGATCCATCAGCACTCATCATTCCGGATCCCACACGTCCCAGCGGATGGTCGAACGGCAGAGAGTCTGAACGAAAGCTAGAGCGTTTCCAGCGCGTCGTAATAGTTCCCGACCCAGCTGATCAGAGCTCCGCGCGACAGCCGATCAGCGCCGGGTGAAATCGTGCCGCGGCGCCCTCCTCAGCCGGAACCACAGGCGGGCGCGGATCCTGTTCGCGGAGTTCAGCGTGGAGAACGGCACGGGCGTACCGCCGGCGTCACGCACGGCCGTCTCCAGGTAGTCGCGCAGCTCCCACACGTCCACGGGGTCCGCGGACCCGTTGGAGTGCAGCGCGGCATCCAGGCGCTCGCGGGACCACTGCAGATCGCTCAGGACCTCGGCTTCGGCGAGGCCCGTGCGCTCGAGGTTCGCGCACAGTTCCTCGCGCGTGCGGCGGAGCTGATCGGGATTCAGGGATATGGGAGGTTTCCCTCTCCGAGACCGGGACCGGGATCAGCGGTCCGCGTCGGCGGGCGCGGCGCCGGACTGGGCGGAGGGCACGACGGCGGAATCGAGCGCGGCGAGCGTCTCCTCGTCCAGCGCGATGTCGCCCACGGCGAGGTTCTGCTCGAGGTGGTCGATGTTCGCGGTGCCGGGGATCAGCAGCGTGCTCGGCGCGTGGCGCAGCAGCCAGGCGAGCCCCACCTGCGCGGGAGTGCTGCCCAGTGCCGCGGCGGCATCCTGGACTGCAGGGAGGGCGGACACCTTGTCACTGCCGGGGAAAGCGCCGCCGAGCGGGAAGAACGGCACCCAGGCGACGCCCTCCCGGGCAGCCAGCGCGAGCATGTCCTCGTCGGCGCGGTTCACGAGGCTGTACTCGTTCTGGACGCAGACGATCCCGGCGCCCAGGGCGCGGCGGAGCCCGTCGGCGGTGACGTTGGAGATGCCGATCCCGCCGATCAGCCCCTCCTCGCGCATCGCGACCATCTCGGCGAGCTGGTCGTCGAGATCGACGTGCTGCTCGGGCGGCATCGGGATCCGCAGGTCCCGGTCCATGCGGCGCAGGTTGACCACGTCGATCTGCTCGCGGCCCAGGGCCCGCAGGTTGTCCTCGACGCTCGCCCGCAGCTCCTCGGGCCGCTGGGCGACGCGCAGCGGGAATGGACCGCCCTCGTCGGGATCCGCCCCGACCTTGCTCACCACGACCACGCGGTCCTCGTCGCGCAGCGCCTCGGCGAGGATGCTGTTCGAGAACCCGTGGCCGTAGAACTGTGCGGTGTCCACGTGGTCGACGCCGAGCTCGACGGCGCGGCGGACCACCGCGATCGCGGCGTCACGATCGGGCGCGCAGCGCGGGAGCTGCATCGCGCCGAAGCCGATGCGGGCGACCTCGCGCGATCCCAGCTGCGCGGTGCCGCCCGGTCGCAGCGGCGCACCGGAGGTGGAGGGACGGGTGGGATCGGTGGAGGAAGAAGCTGAAGATGACAACGTCGAGACCTCGGTCCTCATGAGACGATGATGAAGCGGAGGGTCCTCCGCTCCCGAGACGATATCAGAAACGGAGACCCCTCCGAATGGTTCCGGCCAGCGCCGAATCCTCGCCCAGCACCGATTCCCCACCGAGCACCGAATCCCCGTCCGCAGCCCGACCGCTGCGCGCCGATGCCCGCCGCAACCGCGACCGGCTGATCGATGCCGCTCGCGAAGCGCTCGCGTCCGACGGCGGGAACGCCTCGCTCGATGCGATCGCCCGCGGCGCGGGGGTCGGGATCGGCACGCTGTACCGCCACTTCCCCACCCGGCAGGAGCTGATGGAAGCGGTCTACGGCGCAGAGCTGGACGCCCTGGTGGTGAGCTCGGCACAGCTGCTCGAGACTTTGCCGCCCGAGGCGGCGCTGCGCGAGTGGGCGACGCGCTACGCACGGTTCGCCGCCGCCAAGCGGGGCATGGCAGATGCGCTGCGGCAGGGCGCGGCCGACGGCAGGATCTCCGCGTCCTCCACCCGGGAGCGCATCACGGGCGCGATCGCCCCGATCCTGGCCGCGGGGGCGCGGGACGGGACGCTGCGGTCCGACGTCGATCCCGGCGACGTCACCACTCTCCTGCTCGGCACTTTCCTCGCCGCGCCGGCAGGCCCCGGCACCGACGACGCGCCGCGCCTGATCGATCTCGCCCTCGACGCGCTGCGGCCTCGTCAGTAGGGAAGGAGGGACGGAGCATCGCTCCGGCCGACCCGAAGAAGCCTCACGAGGTGGATCGCTGCAGATGGGACATCACCCGGCACGCCCCGCCCTGACCAGGACACCTCCAGGGCACGCCCCTCTCGGCCAGGGGGTCTGGAGGCGGTTTCCGGCATCGGATGCCCCGGTGGATCCCGCGTCCCCGCCTACCGTGGGAACGAGGGCCCGATCCGCGCGCCCTCGTCCACCCACGTCGACGTCGGAGGTCCACACAATGAGCGATGCTGCTTCTCCCACCCCCAGCCCCGCCCCCGATCACATCACCGCGAGCGCTCCGATCAGCGCCTGGCTCGACCACCCGACCGGAGGGCCCGTGCTGCGCGCCTTCCTCGAGCGCAGCGGCAGCAGCGAGTCGTCGCTCGGTCCCGCGCTCGGCATGCCGCTCCAGCAACTGGTGCCGCTGAGCCGCGGTGAGCTCCCGCAGAGCGCGATCGACGACATGGTCCGGGCCGCGAACGGCGGGGAGATCCCGGAGGATCCGGCCGGCGCCGCCTCCCGGAGGCGCGTCGAGGGCGGCGGCCCAGCGCAGGGGTCGGGGCGCTTCGCGGGCCGGACCGTCGTGGTGACGGGCGCCGCCGGGGGCATCGGTCGGGCGACGGCCGAGCGTCTGCTCGCCGAGGGCGCCCGCGTGGTCGCGACCGACATCTCCGCCGAGCGGCTCGAGGCCCTCGCATCGGACGCCGCCGAGGTGGGTGGTCCGTCCGGCGTCTCGGGCCGGGAGCGTCTGATCACCGTCGTCGGCGACCTCGGATCCGCCGCCACGATTGACGCGATCCTCGCCGAGGCCGGCGAGCGCATCGACGGCCTCGCGAACGTCGCCGGGATCAACGACGACTTCTCCGCGATCCACGAGGTCAGCGACGAGATGTGGGCGAAGGTGTTCGCGGTGAACGTGGGCGGTCTCCTCGCGGTCACGCGCGCGGTGGCCGCCCGGATGCTCGAGAGCGGCGGCGGAGCGGTCGTGCACGTGGCGAGCGAGGCGGGGCTGCGCGGCTCGGCGTCGGGTGTCGCCTACACGGCCTCGAAGCATGCGGTCATGGGCATCACGAAGTCGATGGCCTTCATGTACGCGAAGGAGGGGATCCGCACGAACGCCGTCGCGCCGGGCGGCGTCGCCACCGGGATCCCGATGCAGCCGTCCATCGCTCCCTTCGGCAGCGCACGGCTCGAGGAGGCGCGCGGGAACATCCCGTCGATCGCCTTGGCGGAGCAGCTGGCCTCCTCGATCCTGTACCTGCTCTCCGACGATGCGTCGAACGTCAACGGCGCGGTGCTCGCGTCCGACGGGGGCTGGTCGGCGGTGTGAAGCCGTCCAGCACCTCGCGGACCACGCCCGCGGGGTCGTCCGCTCCCATGATCGCCCGCACGATCGCGGTGCCGGCGATGCCTGTGCCCGCGAGCTCGGGCACGTCACGGGCCGTGACGTCACCGATCGCGACGATCGGCAGGCGCGTGGCCGCGACCAGCGTCCGGTAGCCGTCGATGCCCAGGGGCGTGCGGCCCGACTCCTTCGTTGGCGTGGGCCGGAACGGGCCGGCGCCCACGTAGTCGAGCAGGTGGGCCTGCGTCTGGGCGGTCCTCACGAGCTCGAGGGTCCCGGTGGTCAGTCCGATGACCGCCTCGGGGCCGAGCGCCGCGCGCGCATCCGCGACCGGGAGGTCGTCCTGGCCGAGGTGGACGCCGTGGACGTGCTCGCCGCGGGCACGGGCGGCGCAGGCCACGTCCACGCGGTCGTCGACGAGCACCCGGCACGCGGGTGCGGCGGCGCAGACGGCGCGGGCGACCTCGATCACGAGGCCCAGCAGCTCGCGCGTCCCCAGCTCCTTCGCGCGGACCTGGACGACGCCCGCGCCGGCCTCGGCGGCGGCAGCGGCGGTCTCCACCGTGCGACGGTCGGCGCCGGAGGTGACGAGATAGCAGCGCAGGTCGAGCGGTGCCGACGGCGCGGTGTCCCCGCCAGAGTCCGCGAGATGGTCGTGGTGCAGGGTCATCGGTCCTCCATGGTGCTCGACAGGGCGTGCTCGCCGATCTCGTCGAGCGCGTCGAGAAGGGCTGTGCGGAAGGCGCCGGGCCGCGGTGCGCGGCGGGCGGCGCGCTCCCCCGCGACGTCGAGCCAGACGGTCGCGGCGCGAGCGGCGAGGACCGAGGGGCGGGCGAGCGGGTCGACGGCCGGGTCCGCGGGCGGGTCGACGGGTCGCATTCTCCGCACCGCGACGAGGCACGCGGCGGTGAGCGCTCCGAGCAGGCACCCGGTGCCGGTCACGCGCGTGAGCAGCGGATGCCCCCGTCGGACCTCGATCCGCGACGAGCCGGTCCCGTCGTCCGCACCCGCACCCGCACCCGCACCCGCACCGACGATCCAGTCCACCGGACCCGAGACGGCGACCGCCCCACCGGTGAGGGCGACGATCTCGCGGGCGGCCCCGCGGGCGCTCTCGGCCGCATCGCTCGCGTCGGCCCCGTGCCCGCCGGATCCGCCGCGCAGGGCGAGGGTCTCCGAGGCATTGGCACGCACCACGTCGGGCCGCTCGCCCACGAGCTCGCGCGCGAGCGCCGTGCGCACTGGGGCCCTGCCGATCGCCGTGGGGTCGAGAACCCAGGGGTGGTCTGCAGCGATGCTGGCCGCGACGGTCGCGGGGATGCCCGTCATCCCATCCGTGCTGAGCGTCCCGAGGTTCACGAGCAGCGCGTCGGCCGCCCCTGTCACCACGGGCGCCTCCGCCTCGGTCTCCGTCATCATCGGCCGTGCGCCCGCGGCCAGGAGACCATCGGCGACGATCCCCATCGACACCGTGGCGGTGACGCAGTGGACGAGCGGCGGGCGGCGGCACAGCTCGGCGATGACCGGGGCGACGACGCGCAGGTCCGGGTCGTCGAGGAGGCCCCGGTCCGCGCTCATCGCCCTGCCCCCGGTGTGCGTCCCTCGGCGACCGCGTCGAGGTCCCCGTCGATCTCCGCCGCCGAGAGCCGAGGCCCGACCGCTGCGCCGATCACCAGCAGAACTCCGCCGAGGGCGAGCAGGCCCAGCACGGCGGCGTGCGCGCCGAGGAGTCCGGCCAGGCCCGGCAGGTAGAACGGGTAGAGCGCGGGGAGGATCAGCGAGAGACTGTAGCCCATGCCGTACCCGGTGGAGCGCACCGTGGTCGGGAAGCGCTCGGAGAGGTAGGCGGAGACCGGACCGTAGGCGGCGACGGTCACGATCTGCAGCGCCGCGGCGAGCACGGCAGCGCCGGCCAGCGTGCTCGAGCCGACCGACATCCACCACAGCACCGGACCCAGCACGGTCGCCGCGATCCCCCACAGGACGAACAGGCGCCGCCGGCCGGTGCTGGTGGAGAGATGCCCGGCGAGGGCCATCGCGAGCGCCTGCGCGCACGAGGCGATGCCCATCGCGACCGAGACGCTTGTCGCGGAGAGTCCCGTGTCCGCGCCGAGCTGCGCGGTGAGCATGATGACCGTCGTGTTCGTGAGCAGCCACAGGCCCGTCATCAGCGTGAACACCTGCCAGAAGGCGCCCGCCCAGCGCCCGCGGAGCATCGCCGCGATGCCCGATGCGGCAGGTTCGTCGGCCCTCTCGGACGCCTGCGGTCGCTCGATCACGCGTCGCGTCATCGGCGCATCGACGACGCGCCGCCGGTAGTAGGCGAGCATGCCGAGGGAGGCGAGCGCCCCGAGCACGAAGAGCACCCGCCAGCCCCACGCGGCGTAGGCCTCCGGACCCAGGACGACCAGCAGCGCCGCGGTCGCGAAGGCGATCGCGGCCTGCGCCCAGGGAGCCATCGAGAGGATGAGCCCGCTCATGAGGCCGCGCCGGCGCGGAGCCGACCACTCCATCGCCAGCGGGATCGCCGCCGAGTACTCGCCGGCCACGAAGATGCCGCCCAGGAAGCGCAGGGCGAGGATGAGGCCGATCGTGCCGACCCCCAGGAGCTCGTGCGTGGGCATCGCGGCGATGAGCAGGGCGCAGACGGCGGTGCCGGTGATCGCGACCTTCGTGGTGCGGGTGCGCCCCAGACGGTCCGAGATCCTGCCGAACACCATCCCGCCGACAGGCCGGCCGAGCATCATCGCGATCACCACGATCGCGCCCGTGGTGGCGGCGATCCCCGGTCCCGCGACGACCGCGAGCGCGGGGGTCAGCGCGGTCAGCGGCAGGAACACGTGGACGTTGTCGATGAAGTTGCCCACGACGCCGGCGCGCAGGGCGGCGCGCCCCTCGGGCGGCAGCTGCGCGGACGGCGCGTCCGGCGGCGATGCCGCGGCGGAGCTCCCGGACGTGGTCCCGGACGGTGTCGTGGACGGGCTCTCGGGCAGACGTGACCGCATGGCGGACATCCCTTCGTCAGTGCGAACTGCATCAGGTTCCACGGGTGTGATCTCAGCGCCGGCGGCGCACCCCGTGTCCGGCGCGTCAGTATTCCAGAGCCGTCGGCGGCGGCGCGGCGCCGTCCGCGGCGACTACCCTTGCCACGTGAGCACTTCGAACCGTGGAACCGCCGACCGCATCATCTGGGTCGACTGCGAGATGACCGGACTGGACAAGGAGAAGGACGCGCTCGTCGAGATCGCCGTCCTGGTCACCGACGGTGACCTGAACATCCTCGGGGAGGGCGTGGACGTCGTCGTCAAGCCCCCGGCCGAGGCGCTGGAGCAGATGGGCGACTTCGTGCGCACCATGCACACCGACTCCGGTCTGCTCGAGGAGCTGGATGCGGGCATCACCCTCGAGGCCGCGCAGGAGCAGTGCCTGGCTTACGTGCGCGAGCACTGCCCGGAGGCCGGCAAGGCGCCGCTCGCCGGCAACTCCGTGGGCACCGACCGGGTGTTCCTCGACAAGGACGTGCCGGAGTTCGCCGCCTGGCTCTCCTATCGCACGATCGACGTCTCGAGCCTCAAGGAGCTGGCCAAGCGCTGGTTCCCCCGTGTCTTCTACAACACGCCCGCCAAGCACGGCGGCCACCGGGCGCTGGCGGACATCCGCGAGTCCATCCAGGAGCTCAAGTACTACCGCGAGGTGCTGTTCGTGGCGGATCCCGGGCCGACGACCGCACAGGCCCAGGCCGCAGCCCGCAGCTACGAGCTGACGGCGGAGGGCGAGGAGGCGGCCGCGCAGGAGGCCCCCGCCTCCGCGCCCGCCGTCGCCTGGCTGCAGCGCGCCACCCACCGCACCTGGCTGGACTCCGAGGGCGAGGAGCTGCTCGTCTTCGGCGCCGAGTCCCTGCGCGAGGACGGCGGGTTCGGCTGGCTCGACGAGAACGGCGAGCTGGATCCCGACAAGCCCGCCGAGCTCTGGGTGACCTGCCGCATGACCCACTGCTTCGCGCTCGCGACCATGCTGGGCAGCCCCGAGTACGGGCGCTTCGTCGACCACGGCATCGAGTCGCTGCGCACCGTGTTCAAGGACCAGGAGCACGGCGGCTGGTACTCGAAGATCTCCGGCGAGACGGTCATCGACGACGCCAAGGAGGCCTACGCCCACGCCTTCGTGGTGCTCGCCGCCGCCTCCGCGACCGCCGCCGGCCGCCCGCACGCCGCCGAGCTCCTCGAGGAGGCCCTGGGCGTTCTCGATGCGAAGTTCTACGACGAGGAGGCGGGGATGAGCGTGGACACCTTCGACCGCGCCTTCGCCGTCTGCGAGGACTACCGCGGCATCAACGCGAACATGCACACCACCGAGGCGCTGCTCGCCGCGTCCGACGTCACCGGCGACCGACGCTGGCTGGACCGCGCCGTGGGCATCATGACCCGGGCGATCGACGAGTTCGCGCGCGAGCAGGACTGGCTGCTGCCCGAGCACTTCGACACCTCGTGGAACCCGATCCTCGAGTACAACGAGGACAAGCCCGCCGATCCCTTCCGTCCCTACGGCGCGACCGTGGGGCACTGGCTCGAGTGGTCCCGCCTGGTGATGCACGGCCGCGCGGCCCTGCTGGCGAAGGACGGCGAGGCCCCCGAGTGGATGCTCGAGGCCGCGAACGCCCTCATGAGCCGGGCCGACGCCGCCTTCGGCATGGACGGCGAGCCCGGCTTCCCGTACACCGTGGACTGGGACGGCACCCCCGTGGTGCACGAGCGCATGCACTGGGTCGCCGCCGAGGCCACCGCCGCCGCCGCCGTGATGTTCCAGGTGACGGGCGAGGCGAAGTGGGCCGACCGCTACCAGTCCTGGTGGGAGTACGTCAGCGAGTTCCTGTTGGACCCCGAGCGGGGCAGCTGGCACCACGAGCTGGACCGCCGCAACCAGCCCCAGGCCCGCACCTGGGAGGGCAAGCCCGACATCTACCACGCCTACCAGGCGACGCTCCTCCCGCGCCTGCCGGTCACCCCGACCATGGCCGCGGCGGTCCGCGACGGCCTGGTCGACGAGATCGGCTGAGCGGAGCACGCGGCACGCGGCACGCGGCACGCGCCGCGCGCCGCGCTCGCGGATCGGCGAAGATGTGACCTTGGCGAGCCAGGATCAGCGGATTCTGGCTCGCCACGGTCACATCTCCGTGCGTCGCTGCGCGCCGGGCCGACGTCGCTGCGCGTCGGGCCGGCGCGGAGCCGACCTCAGTGTCGGTCGAGAGCGGCGTCGAGGCGCTCGATCTTGCCGTCGAGCTCACCCTCGTGTCCGGGGCGGATGTCGGCCTTGAGCACGAGGGAGACGCGCGATCCGAAGCGGCCGGCCTCGGCGGTCGCGCGACGCACCACGTCCATCACCTCGTCCCAGTCGCCCTCGATCTCGGTGAACGTCGAGCTGGTGCGGTTGGGAAGGCCCGACTCGCGGACCACGCGGACGGCCGCGGCGACCGCGTCGTGGACGCTCGCGGCGTCGGATCCCTCGGCGAGGTCGCGGGTCAGGCTCGGGTCGGAGGGCTCACCGGTGGGCTGGACGGAGAAGGCGATGATCATGGCCCCACTGTTCTCCCCCGTCGGCCCGCAGGCAAGCCGGTCGCGCGGAGCCGGTCATGGGGAACCGGTCATGCGGAGATCAGGGCCCGGTTCCTGCCGATCCATGACCTGAGCCGGTCGGCGGTCGCCTCGAGCGGCGCCCCGGTGGTGTCGATGACCTCGACCTGCCATGCGCTCGGCCGCGGAGCGGGAGGCAGCCAGCGCTCCCAGCGCATGCCCGTCTCGCCCGGCGCGACGATCACCTCGGGGGCGTGGGCTGGATCTGCGGCGTGGCCGCGGTGCCAGCGCGCCCACCCCAGGAAGGCATCGACCTGCGCGGGCGACCACGTGCCGGGGTCGCGCGCCTCCAGACGCCGTCGGCGCTCCTCGTCCTCGACGTCGAGGAGGCATACCGCCGTCCGCACCTCCACGGCTTCCGGCACGGCCAGCAGCTCGCCGATCGGCGACTGCGCGGTGAGCAGCAGATCCTCCCCGGCCCTCTCGAGACGCATCGCCTCACGCACACACCAGCGCAGCTCGCGCTGACGCCAGGCGGTGTCGGCATCGCTGGGCACGCCGCGCTCGTCGCTGTCATGGACGGCGAGGCGGGGCAGCCCGGTGCAGGCGGCGGCCGCCGTGGACTTCCCCGAGCAGCTGGAACCGGTCACGAGCAGGAGCATGCGGTGAGCCTGTCACGACGAGGCGGCATCCGGCGTCTGCTTTTCGACAGCGGGGTGCCGCACCCGCGCAGCCAGCAGGCGCTGTCCCACCCCCGAAGTGCAAGGCGTCTCACAGCGAGAACCCGGGTTCGAGGGTGCGGAGCAGGGCCGACGCCCGGTATGCTTGCTTCTCGTTGCGGTCCTCGGAGCGCACATGGTGGTCGTAGCTCAGTAGGTAGAGCTCCTGGTTGTGGTCCAGGCGGTCGCGGGTTCAAATCCCGTCGATCACCCCAAGAAACGCCCTGGCGACAGGGCGTTTTTTCATGCCGCGGGCCCCGGGCCGCGGGCGACCCTCACCCCGTCGGCAGGATGTGCTCGTCGAACGCGTCCTCGAGACCGCCCTCGCCGCTCGGCGACGTCACGGCCGTGAGCAGCATGACGGTGTCCTGGAGGGCGGTGGCCGCACGCCGTCGCCCCGGCAGCACGTGGAGGGCACCGCTCTGGAGGACGAACGGCGGATCCGCGTCGACCCTGATCGCACCGGTATAGATGTACAGGGACGCCGGCACATCGGACTCGTGCTCGGCGAGGCCGCTCCCCTGCTGCAGGGCGACGACCGTCTGCTGCAGCGGACCGCTGCGCACCACGTGCTCGGCATGGCGGCCGGACTCCGAGGACCTCGCCCGGTCCACGCACAGGGAGATGACGTCCGACAGAGAATCCATGATGGCCTCCTCACGACCGGCGGACGGCTCCGTCCGCCGTCTCCAGTATCCCCCTGCTGTCCAGCCCCTCGGAAGCACGACCATCGCCTTCGTATTCAGCGCCCGACGCATATCGCGCACCTCACCACTGCGCAATAGAACATCGATGCCCAGAATATCGAACAGCAGATTCTGCGAATATCACGAACGAGCATTCCGCGAAATCGCCCCGGGCATCGTCACCACCGCCCACCCCTCTCCGCATCCAGACGCTTGAGAACTCCCCTTACCCCTCGTCCGCATTCCGTTCACCGCACGTACACCTCGTGTACCGCGGGCGTTCCCCGGACCGGTGAAGTCCACCACGACGTCCGTCTCCGCCCCATCGCGGTGCCGCCGGCCGCCCGCGACTGCGGCTCCCGCGAGCCCCCGATCCCCTTCGTCGCCCGCGGAGCGGACGCACTGGACTCCCACCCACCCATCCCTCACCAGCAACGATGCTGCACCGCGGACAGGCGTTCACGGACAGCGCGTGCACCGCACGCCGCGCGAGAGCTCTCCGACGACCGCGCCATCGCCGCGCATCGCGCGCCCCTTCGCCGCGCCGCCGGGCGTCGACCCGCCGCAGCCGCTAGCCCCTGCACGGCGACACGACCGATTTCCCCCGGCGGTGCTGGGCTAGACTCGCCGCAAGCATTTCGATCAGACGTCCCGGGACCATGAAAGAATCGAATTCTCGGCCGGATCCGGAATGCACCACAGACTCCAGGCGTCACCTCCTGCAGCAAGCGATGAGAGGCAAGGATTCACCAGATGACCGATCCGAAGCAGACATTCGACGTCGCCGTGTGCGGTTGGTGGTACGGGAAGAACTACGGGTCGATCCTCACCTACTACGGCCTGAACCGGGCGATCCAGAACCTCGGCCATTCGGTGCTCATGGTGCACGAGCCCCTGGGGTACAACGGCTTCCGCGTCGAGTGGCCGGACGACATCGTCTCGATGCAGTTCGCCGAGCGCGTCGGCTACCACACCACCCAGCAGATGCACTTCACCGAGCTGCCGCGCCTGAACGAGCGCGCGCGCACCTTCGTGGTGGGCAGCGACCAGCTGTGGAACCCGCTCATCGGCCGCGTGAACAGCGATCTCTTCCTGGACTTCGTCTCCGAGAAGAACAAGCGCGTCGCCTACGGCACCTCCTTCGGCAACCGCGGCACGAAGAAGTTCACGCCCGAGTTCATCGCCACCCACGCCGCGCAGCTGCAGCGCTTCAAGGCCATCTCGGTGCGCGAGGGCTACGCGATCGACACCGCGAAGGACATCTTCGGCGCCAAGGCCTCCCTGGTCGTCGACCCCGTGTTCCTGCTCCCCCGCGAGCACTACGACGAGCTCGCCGCGAAGGCCACCATCGCCCCGGAGGGCGAGTACCTCAGCGTCTTCTTCCTCGATCCGACCGAGGAGAAGAAAGCGGTCGCCCAGGGCATCGCGGACAAGCTCGGCCTCGAGACCATCCGCGTGATCCCCAACCCCGATGACGGCATCGAGCACTGCCGGACCCTGTGGGCCGGCGAGCCGCGCGCACAGATCCTCGACGAGGACCGGCCGGAGAACTTCCTGCGCACCTACCAGGACGCGGAGTACGTCGTCACCGACAGCTTCCACGGCTCCGCCTTCGCGGCGATCTTCGAGAAGCCCTTCTCCTCGATCTTCAACACCAAGCGCGGCGCCGACCGCTTCAAGAACCTCATGAGCTCGCTCGGCCTCGACGAGACGCGTCGCGTGCGCGAGACCGACTCCGCGGCAGACATCGCCGCGAACCCGCACGTCACCCGCGAGATCGACTACTCGACGGCGCGCGACTACATCAGCTCCGGGCGCGAGTCCTCGATGGCATGGCTGAAGGACGCGCTGGATCCGAGCACGACGGGCTCCGCCGCCCTCTACCCGCGCCAGAAGCTCACGCTCACCGCACCGGAGTTCGCGACCGGGGGCTCCGGCTGGAAGATCGCCCGTCGCGGCAAGCAGACCCGCCTGCGGGTGGCGCGCGACGGCGCCGTGCTGGGCAACCTGGTGTGGACGGACCTGCCGGAGCCGCTCGTCGCGGGCTCGGCCTACCAGCTGCGCATCGACTGGACGCCGACGGCGGACGCCAAGAAGGTCAACATCCACGTGCGCAATCCCGAGACGACCCGGTTCCGCGTCGTCGGCGCCGTGAACGTCGAGGGCGCGCGCGGCCGGGCCCGCACGGACACCCTCACCTTCACGGTCTCCGAGCCCGGGTTCACCCAGTTCATGCTCGGCGGCGTGCACTTCACCGGTCGCCGTGCCGGGGCCGACATCCGCAGCATCGAGATCGAGCGGATCCCCACCGGCGCGCTCGCCGCCAAGGCCCCGGCCAAGCGCAAGGGCGGAGCGCCCGCGGGCGGCTTCGCCTCCCAGGCGAAGGCGCTCGCGCTCAAGGACTCCGAGCGCCAGGTGCGCTCCTTCGGCCATGCGCGGTCGGCCGACGGCGTCTCCGGCGCCCAGGCGCGGATGATCTTCCACGCCCACGCCATCGAGAAGGGGCTGAGCCGCAGCAACTTCCGACCCGGCTTCGGCGGACGTGCGGTCCCGGGCCTCTCCAAGGAGATGAACGCCTGGCTCGCGGCGGATCGCGACATCTCCGACGAGTTCCTGCAGAGCTCGGCCGCCGTGATGAAGGCCTACTTCGACCGCCACGACCAGCTCGGCACCGACGTCTCGCACTTCCGACAGCTGTTCTCCGAGGCCGCCCAGGACCTCATCGACGGCACCACCCACTCCGAGGGCGGCGTGCTCCCGGCCGGGCAGGTCCGGGAGCTCGTCGGCGAGGTGGAGGACGAGGACGAGGAGCGCAGCTTCCTCGACGTGGTCTACGGCCGCCGCAGCGTGCGCGAGTACACCTCCGAGCCCGTGAAGGACGAGGAGATCGCGCGTGCGGTGCAGATCGCGATGCAGTCGCCCTCGGTCTGCAACCGCCAGGGCGCGAGGGTCCACCAGTTCGAGGACCCCGACGTCATCAAGAAGGTGCTGGACATCCAGGGCGGCTTCGCCGGCTACGAGATGCCGCCCAGGCTGCTGCTGGTCTCCGCGGACCTGGACGCGTTCCTCTTCGCTCCCGAGCGCAACCAGCCGTTCGTGGACGGCGGGCTGTTCATGATGTCGCTGCTGCTGGGGCTCACGCAGGTGGGCCTGGGCTCGGTGCCGCTGAACACGGCGATGGGCACGGAGAAGGAGACCAAGATCCGCGAGCTCATCGACATCCCGGACCACGAGGTCTTCATCTCGTTCATCGGCGTGGGCCACTTCGACGAGAGCGTGCTGGTGCCCCGTTCGAAGCGCACGGGCGTGCAGCGCGCGCTGGTCCAGCACAAGGACGCCTGAGTCCCGGAGCTCCGGCGGCCTCTCCCCCGCCCGGTCACGACGAGCGCGCTCACCCTCGGGTGGGCGCGCTCGTCGCGTTCCTGCTCCGCGCGTCCGCGAGCACGCCGTCGAGCCGGTCGCGCGCCGCGTGGAGCTGCTCGATCTGGTCCTCCATCCGGGCCCGCTCACGCTCCAGCCGCTCGACCATCGCGGCCGTGGTGCGGCCGCTGCGCATGCACGGCAGCAGCTCGGCGATGTCGCCGCTGCTGAGCCCCGCGGCGAACAGCTGCTGGATGAGCAGCACACGATCCACGGCCTCCTCCGGGTAGGAGCGCTGACCGCCGCCCGTGCGCTCCGCCGCGAGCAGGCCTCTCGACTCGTAGTACCGCAGAGAGCGCACGCTCACCCCGGTGCGCCTCGCGAGCTCGCCGATCCTCAGCATCCCGGTGCCCTCCTGCATCGTGCCTCCCCGTCGCTTGCACCTAACATGGGTGTCAGGTCCTAGTGTCGCGCACATGGACATCGCACACAGCACCGCACTCGTCACCGGAGCCAACCGGGGCATCGGCCGCATCGTCGTCGAGCAGCTGCTCGAGCGGGGCGCCCGGCGCGTCTACGCCACCGCTCGGCGCCCGAGGTCGCTCCCCTTCGAAGACCCGCGGGTCGTCCCGCTGCGCCTGGACGTGACCGACGCGGCGCACGCCGAATCCGCCGCCGAGCAGGCCCACGACGTCGACCTCCTCGTGAACAACGCAGGCATCGCCTCGGCGCAGAACCTGCTCACGGGCGATCTCGAGCGGATCCGCGCCGAGATGGGGACGAACTTCTTCGGCGCCCTGCACGTCTCGCGGGCGTTCGCCCCGGTGCTCGCCGCGCACGGCGGCGGCGCGATCATCAACATCATGTCGCTGCTGTCGTTCCGCACCTTCCCCGGGAACGGCTCGTACGCCGCCTCGAAGGCCGCCGAGTGGCAGCTGACCAACAGCACTCGGCTCGAGCTCGCCGCCCAGGGGACGCAGGTCCTGGGCGTCCATCTGGCCTCGACCGACACCGACATGATGGCTGGGTGGGACATCCCGAAGAACGACCCCCGGCAGGTCGTGGCGATGACCCTCGACGCCCTCGAGGCCGGCCGCAGCGAGGTGCTCGACACGGACTCCGCCGCGATCAAGGCACGCCTGGCGAGCCCTCCCGAGGAGCTCTACGCGGAGCTCGGCTGATCCAGCGGGCCGCTCGAGCCCCCGCTGGGCCGGGGCATCAACCTGCAGATCGGCGTCCCGGACGCGGAGTCGCCGGCGCGGCGCCTGGTGGAACACGGGATCGCGCTGTTCCTCGCTCCCGAGACGCGCTGGTACCGCACCGGAGTGCAGGAGACGGGCGTCGTGCAGTTCCTGGTCCAGGATCCCGACGGCTACCTGCTGCGCTTCCAGTCGTCCCTGGGCAGGCGACCGGTCTAGGCGGTCGCCTCGTACTTCCGCGCGCCCTCCTGGACGCCCGCGAAGCGGAACGGCGCCGTGGTCACGCGAGGGGTCTCGACGTCCTCGTCGCTGCCCAGCAGGCGCTCGTGCAGCTCCTCGTACTCCTCGACGGTCACGGGGACGCGCGCGTCCAGGGCCGCTCGGGTCGCCGCGGCGCGCTCGGGTCGCGCGTACCCGGGCTGGACGGTGCCGGTGAGCATCTCCCCCGCGCTGCCGGATCCGTAGCTGAAGAGGCCGATCCGTCGGCCCTCGAGCCCCTCGCGATGGTCCAGCAGCGCGGCGAGGCCCGCCCACAGCGAGGCCGTGTAGGTGTTGCCGAGCCGGCGGTCGTAGACGGCGCCCTGCTCGAGAGCCTCGGGATCGAGCCGGCCGCCGGTGTGCTGGTCGAGGAAGCGCTGCGCCTTGACGGCCATCTTCGTGAAGGGCTGGTGGTAGACCACGGCCTCGAGCTCGTCGACGCCGGGGCCGCCCTGCGCCTGCAGGTCGTCCCATGCCCCCAGCAGGGCGTTCTTGTAGGCGCTGATCGAGAGCCGGCCGTTCACGAGCGCGGTCGTGGAGTCGTTCGGGCGCCAGAAGTCGTCGACGTCGGCCGAGTACACGCCGGAGACGGTGTCGATCGCGAGGAGCGCCGGGTCGGCGGCGATCAGCAGCGCGACGGCGCCGGCGCCCTGGGTGGGCTCGCCGGAGGTGCCCAAGCCGTAGCGGGCCACGTCGGCCGCGATCACGAGGACCTTCTCCTGAGGCCGACGGGCCACGATGCCGATGGCCGTCTGCACGGCGGCCGCGCCCGCGTAGCAGGCCTGCTTGAGCTCGACGGAGCGCACAGAGCTCGGCAGCCCGAGCAGTCCGTGGACGATGACCGCACCGGACTTGGACTGGTCCACGCCGGACTCGGTCGCGAACAGCACGGTGCGCAGCCCCTCGGTCCCGGTGCGCTCGAGCAGACGCGCGGCGGCGGACGCTCCCAGCGTGACCACGTCCTCGTCGGCCGCGACCACGCCCATCTCGTCCAGGCCGATGCCGCGCGTGTACTTCGCGGCGTCGACGCCGCGGGCCTCGGCGAGCCGACCGAGGTCCAGGACGTGGTGGGAGGCGGCGAGCTCGAGGTCCTCGATGCCGATGCTCGCGCTGGAACGGGTGCTGGTGGATTCTCCGGTGCGGTTGCTGGTCATGAGCGCGGTGCCTTCCTCCGCTCGAGGCGACGATGGGCCGTCATCAGCTCACCCTGGTTGGTCTGGGCGGCCAGCAGCGAGAGCTCGCCGCAGAGCACGCTCGCGGCGATCAGCGCGGCCAGCCGGCGCGAGTTCGCGCCGGGCTCGCGCTCCTCGCGGCAGCCGAGGCGCTCCATCGCGTAGTCGACGTGCGGGAGGTCCTTGCCGTTGCCCACGGTGCCGACGATCAGGTGCGGGAGGGTGCACGAGAAGTACAGGCCCTCCTCGCGGACCTCGGCGTGGGTGAAGCCCTGGGAGCCCTCGACGATGTTCGCGGCGTCCTGCCCGGTCGCGAGGTAGAAGGCGAGCAGCATGTTCGCGTAGTGGGCGTTGGCGGAGCGCAGGGCGCCGGCGATCGTGGAGCCGATCCAGTCCTTGCGCACCACCAGGTCGGTGATCCGCTCGGCGGTCGAGCGCAGCTGCTTCTCGACGACGTCGTGCGGGATGAGGATCTCGGCGACGACGCTGCGGCCGCGGCCGAGCACGCCGTTGACGGCGGTGGCCTTCTTGTCCGAGCAGAAGTTCCCGGAGATCGATCCGTACTCGATCCCCAGGTCCCAGGAGAGGATCCGCTCCATGAGCTGCTCGGAGGCCTGCGTGACCATGTTGTGGCCCGAGGCGTCGCCCGTGGTGAGCGCGAAGCGCGTGAACAGCAGGTTCCCGACGATCTCGGGGTGGATCTCCTCGAGGCGCGCGAAGCGGGAGCCGGAGGAGACGACCTCGCGCAGCTCGTCGACGCGCTCGGCGATGATCTGCGAGGCCTCGTAGGCGGTCGCCGCATCGGGAGCGACGAACAGCGTGGAGCGGGTCATCCGCTCCCCCAGCACGGTCGCGCGGATGCCGCCCTCGACCAGACGGGAGATGCGCGCTCCGCGGCCGACGGAGGGCCACAGCGGCGTCTCGTAGGTCGCCAGCGGCACCTCGATCTCGCCCTCGACGGCGTTGCCGCTCATCCGCAGAGGCCCCACCCAGCGGGTGGGGATCTGCGTGGTGGGCGCGGGCGCGGAGGGATCGGGTGCGGTGCTCATCGCTGCTCCTGGGGGTCTGCGGGGAGGTCGACGGGATGGAACATGGGTGCGGGCGCGGGCCGGGGCGAGGCGGCCTGCTTCCGCCGCGCGAAGGCGCCCGCGTCGATGCCGCGCAGCGTGCAGAACTCGCGCAGCCGCCCGCGCACGAGCACGTCGGTGCCCGTGAGGTCGGCGGCCGTGCGGGCGCCGAGCAGGGCCGCGAGCTCGCGGGTGTGCCGCTGCCAGGAGCCGATGAGCTCGACGAGCCCCTCGGGCCCGCCCTCGACGACGGCCTTGAGGAAGGAGCCGGCGACGCCGACGGCGCGGGCGCCGAGCGCGAGGGCCTTGACGACGTCGAGGGGGTCGCGGACCCCGCCGGAGGCGAGCAGCGTCATCCCGCCCAGCTCGCCCTGGTGGGCGCGGGCGTCCAGCAGCGCCGCGGGGGCGGACTGGCCGAAGCCGGTGAGATACGAGTAGTCGCGGCCGGGGCGGCGGTCGTTCTCGATCGCGAGGAAGTCCGTGCCGCCGCGCCCGGAGACGTCGGCCCAGGCGACGCCGATGGAGGCGAGCTCGGCGAGGGTGCGGGCGCTGAGCCCGAAGCCGACCTCCTTGACGAGCACCGGCACCTCGAGCGCCGCCACGATCTGCTCGATGCCCCGCAACCACGAGGAGAAGTCGGGGCTGCCCTCGGGCATGACGGTCTCCTGCACCGCGTTGACGTGCACCTGGAGGGCGTCGGCCCCCACGAGGTCGACGGCGCGGCGGGCGTCCTCGACGCTGCGGCCCACGCCGATGTTCGCCATCACGAGGCCGTCGGGGTTCTCGCGGCGGATCACCCGGAAGGCGTCCGCGGCGGACTCGTCCTCCAGGGCGATGGAGACGGATCCGCAGCCCATGGCGGTGCCGGTCTCGCGCGCGGCGATCGCGAGCTGCTGGTTGATGCGCCCGGTGGACTCCGTGCCGCCGGTCATGCCGTTGATGTAGAAGGGGGCGGCCACGGTGCGGCCGAACAGCTCGACGCCGAGGTCGACCTCCGGCAGGCTCACCCCGCCGAGGGCGTGGTGGACGAACTCGAGATCGTCGAACTCGGTGGCGCGCGTCCCGCCCTGCCACTGCGCGGTGGCGAGGCGCACGTGGTCCTCCTTGCGCTCGCGGCGTCCCGCGGCGTCGGCGTCGGGCCTCGCCCCGTCGGCCCCCGCGCTCATCGCACGGCCCCCGTGGTGTCCGCCGTCTGCGGGAGGTGGGGCCGAAGGTCCAGGCGCAGGATGTCGTGCTCGCGCCAGGTGGCGAGCACCTCGTCGTCGCCCACGTCCCCGGGCAGGAGCATGATCCCGCAGTCGCCGCCGCCGGCCCCGGAGGGCTTGCCTGCGGCGCCGCCGGCCTCGGCGAGGTCGCACAGGGTGCGCAGCTGGTCGGTCTCGATGGTGGTGCCGCGCAGGCGACCGAGCTGCTGGAGCAGCCGGCGGCAGCGGCGGATGATCTCGAGCATCGCCGCGGGGTCGCTGTCCCAGGCGGCGACGAGCTCCTCGACGGCGGTGCGGGAGTCGTCGAGGAACCGGGCGTAGTGCGCGTCGAGGTCGTCCTCGCTCATGCGCACCCGGTCCACGAGCCGCTCGGTCGAGGCGGGCGAGCCGGTCCAGCCCACGAGCAGGCGCAGCGCGGTGAGGTCCGGCAGCGGACGCACCGTGCAGACGTCCCATTCGGGGGCGGTGAGCACCTCGGCCACCGGGAGGGCGTCGCTGAGGGCGAGCAGCCGCGCCCGGTCGGGCGCGGTGTAGGCGATCCAGCCGCCGAAGGTCGAGGCCGCGAGGTCGCCGCCGGAGGCCTTCGGGGCGACGTGGATGGTCGCGAGCAGCGCGAGGCGGAAGCGCTCCATCGCGGTGAGCCCTAGGCCGTAGAACCGATCGAGCGCGTCGACGACGGCGACCGTGACGGCGGCCGAGGACCCCAGCCCGAACTTGCGACCGCTGGAGTCGTCCAGCTCGGAGTCGATGTGCAGGTCGAAGTAGCGCGGGTCCAGGCCCCGCTCGGAGCGCAGGCGCTCGAGGATCGTGATCGCCGCGGTGACGTAGTCGAAGGGGCTGTGGTCCACCACGATGGTGTCGCCGTCGGCGTCGCGCACCCAGGTCACGGGGCCGTGCCCGTAGCGGCTCGAGTGGACGCGTCCCATGCCGATCGCCTCGGTGAGGCGCACGGTGAGGTAGCGGTCCACGGCCACGAGGATCGCAGGATGGCCGGGCTCGACGACGGCGTACTCGCCGGCGATGTAGAGCTTTCCGGGGGCGCGGGTCTCGATCATCGCGTCACCCCGTCCGTCTCGGCCGCATCGACCGCATCCACCGTCTCGTCCACGAGGTGCGCGCCGGGCCCGGGGCCGACGATCCGGACGCTGCCGTGCGCGGACACGGTCTCGGCGACCCGCTCGGCGTCTGCGGGCGTGGTCAGCACGCACACGTTGGGACCGGCATCGGCCGTCGGGTGGGCGAAGACGCCCTCGGCGCGCAGCGCGGCGGCGGCGTCGAAGACCGCCACGCTCGCGGGCGCGAGATAGCGCACGGGCGGCTCGCTCGAGGCGATGACGGCGTGCATGCGCAGGGCGTGGGACTCGGTGATCTCGCCGATCCGCGTGAGGTCGCCGGCGGTGCACGCGCGCACCATCTCCTCGAGGGTGCGCGCGGTCGAGGTGATCCAGGCGTCGTAGAACGGCGAGGTCGCGGCCGTGCGGCGCATGCCCTCGCGGCTCGAGACGGCCTTCTGGGCGCCGTCGACCGTGACGATCACCAGGCGCAGGTCGGGTGCGTCGATCTGCTCGGCGTACGAGGTCTCGTCATCGGTCCCCGCATGCCAGACCGCATAGCGGTCGACGACGGAGCGGCATGCCGATCCGGAGCCCCGTCGGGCGAGACGGCTCAGCGCGCGCTCGTCGAGCGCGAGGCCGAAGGCGCGGGAGGCCGCGAGGGCGAGGGCGGCGAAGCCGGAGGCCGAGGAGGCGAGCCCGGCGGCCGTCGGCGCCTCGTTCACCGAGTGCACGCGCGCCCGCGCGCTCGACCCGGCGAGCTCGCGCACGTGGTCGAGGAAGCGCGTGGTCCGCGCGAGGGCGGTGCCGGTCGCCGGGGAGCCGTTCAGGACGAAGGAGTCCTCGTCGGCCTCCGGATCCAGGGTCACCGTGGTCGTCGTCGCGAAGGCGTCGAGGGTCATGGACATGCTGCCGGCGACGGGGAGGATGAGCTCCTCGTCGGCCTTGCCCCAGTACTTCACGAGCGCGATGTTGGGGTGCGCGCGCGCTGTCGCCGTTCTCATGCGGTCTCCACCGTGGTCTGCCAGGTGCGGGTCGCGCCGGCGTCCCGCAGCTTCGTCTCGAGGTCCGCGGCGCGGGCCGCATCGGGTGCGAGGGCGAGCACGCAGCCTCCGCGCCCTCCCCCGGTGAGCTTCGCGCCCGCCGCGCCGGCCTCGCGGGCCGCGCCGACGAGGCGGTCGAGGGTCGCATCGGACACCTCGAGCTCGGTGAGCAGGCCGTGCGCCTCGTCCATCAGCGCGCCGAGCGCGGGGACGTCGCCGGTGGCGAAGCACTCGAGGGACTCCTCGACGATGCCGCCCAGGCGGCCGATGATCCCGTCGACCCGGCTCGGGAAGGTCTCGCGCAGCTCGCGGACCGCGCCGACGGCCTCCGCGGTCGAGCCCTCGTGGCCGCTGTCGGCGAGGACGAAGGTGAGAGGGGCGCCGACGGGGACCGGGGTGACCTCGCCGGCGCGGAAGCGGATGGGCACGTCGGAGGCGACGGCCCGGCCGTCCAGGCCGCTCGAGCGGCCGTGGGCGATGGTCTCGGCGGCCATCACGACGTCGTGCACGGCCTCGGCATCCAGGGGCGTGCCGGTGAGGTCGCCGATCGCGCGGGCGATGCCGGCGGCGACGGCGGCGCTCGAGCCGAGTCCTCGCTCGAAGGGGATCGCCGAGTCGATCTCGACGTCCAGGCCGATCGGCGCGGAGGTGGTGAGGGCGAGGGCCGCGTGGATCGCGGTGACCAGGGGGTGCAGGCGCTGCGGGGCGTCGGCCGCGGACCCGGTGAACAGGGCGCTGCGGAGGTGGAGCTGCTCGTCGGCGCGCTCGGAGACGCGCACGGTGAGGTCGAGGGCGTGCAGCGGGACGGCGATCGCGGGGGTGCCGTAGACGACGGCGTGCTCGCCCAGAAGGATCGATTTCGCGTGGGCCCGGCCGATGCCGGTGCGCGCACCGTGCACGCTCGTGCGCGCTGGGTTCATCCTCGTCTCTCCCCGCTGCCTGGTGGATTGTCGGCCGACCTCCGGCCGTGCGCCAGGATACGGCGCGCCGCCCCGGGACCGCCCGCCGCGGTGGGCCCGCTCACCTGCACGCTCACCTGCGCGGACGTCGAGGGAGGACATGCCTCGATTCTGGCACGCGCGGGACGGTCCCGAGCGGGGTTCCTGGGCCGGGCGTGCGAAGGTTCTGTGAACACCCCGGCCCGGAGGCCGGAGGGCCGTCTCACATGCGGGACCAGCCGGGGGTCGAGGGCCCGATGAGAGGGCGCCAGCCCGTCTCGGACATGAAGCGGACCGAGCTCACGCGCAGGCTGCGGCGCTGGACCTCGAGACGGGTCCCGACGACGGCCTGCGCGATCTCCGGGTAGAACTTCGCGGGCCCCTTCGCCTTGGCCTCGGTGCCGAGGTCCTTGGCCCAGCGCCCGCGGGTGATCGGCTCCCCGCCCACGTTGTAGAAGCCGCTGCGCGCGCCGAGGGCGGCGACGAAGGCGCGGCCCGCGTCGCGGTGGTGCAGCAGGGTGATGTAGCTCTCGGGCCTGCCCAGCAGGATCTGGTCGCCGCTGCGGGTGGCCTTGAGCGTGTGGGTGGTCTGCGGGTCCCGGCCGAAGAGCTGGCCGAGGCGCAGGATCACGGCGCTGCGACCGCCGGTCGCGAAGTCGACGGCCGCACGCATCTCGCGCACCCGCGGGCGGAAGGCCTGGTTGCGGACGGACAGGGGCTCGTCCTCGCCGATCCACTCGTCGCCGTTGTCCGGGTAGAGGAACATCGACGACTCCTGGACGAGGCGCTGCACGCCGGCCTTCTGCGCGGCGGAGGCGATCGCGACGGAGGCCTCCATGTGCAGCTTGTCGTCCTCGCGCCAGGCCAGCGGGCGCATGGCCGCCATGCCGATCGGCACGTGGGCGAGGGTGTTCACGACCACGTCGTGGCCCGCGAAGACGTCCTCGAGGGCGGCGGCGTCGAAGACGTCGGCGACGACCGCGGATGCGCCGCGGCCCTCGACCACGGGGATGCCGCGCTCACGGCGGGTCACCCCGGTCACCTCGTGGCCCGCGGAGACGAGCGCCTCGACCGCCTCCTGCCCCAGAACGCCGGTGGCACCGGTGACGGCGATCTTCACAGCCGATCTCCTTCCGCAGGTCGCATGTCGCGTCGTGCGCGGATCGTCCGGATCGAGAGCCCTCGAGCGGTCCGAGCCTGCGCAGGTCGAGTCTAAGTGATCCTGCACCGCTCTCCCGATCCGCGGCTGGGAGCGGCGTGCACGCGGACCGGACACGGAGCGAACGGCCGATGGGAACGACGAAGCCCCCGCCGCTTCCGCGACGGGGGCTTCTCGATCGGGTGCGCCATCAGGGACTCGAACCCCGGACCCGCTGATTAAGAGTCAGCTGCTCTAACCAACTGAGCTAATGGCGCCGACGAACGAAAACATTACCCCGCCCGAGTCCGAGTGCAAAACCGGAGGCCACGGCCTGTGAGCGAGCAAACAGGAAGCGGCCCGCACCGGCCGCATCGCGCGCCGGTCGGGCCGCCCCGCAGGGGATCAGTGGGCGCCGGCCCGCTGGGCGAGGACGAAGGCCTCGGCCTCCTCGCTGAGCTCCTTCGCGTGCGCCGTGGCCTCCTTGCGGTCGCTCGCGGCGGGCTTCGAGCCCCACAGCGGCCGACCGTTGCTCTCGGGCACGATGTGCACGCAGATCAGGCCGATCACGCCGGCGGCCATCAGGTAGATCGCGGGCCACATGAGGAAGTGGGTCCACGTCACCACGGAGGTCATCACCGTGGAGGTGGTGCCGCCGAACAGCGAGATGGCGACGTTGAAGGAGATCGACAGGGCGCCCGCGCGCACGGCCGTCGGGAACAGCGACGGCAGCGTCGAGGGCATGGTGGCGCTGAAGCAGATCAGGCTCAGCCCCATGATGAGGAGGCCGAACATCACCGTGACATCGCTGTTCCCTCGGATGAGCAGCACCGAGGGGATCGAGAGCACGATGAGCGCGATCGAGCCGGCGCGCACCACGGCCTTGCGGCCCACGCGGTCGCTCAGGCGGCCGATCACGGGGATCAGGATCAGGCACATGACCATGACGATGATCTGCAGGATCGAGGAGGCGAGGTCGGAGACGCCGCCGCTGCCCTGGTACTCGCGGATCATCGGGAAGAACTGCGGCATGAACGCGGTCAGCATGTAGTTGGTGACGTTCCAGGCGAGCACGAGGCCCATGCACGCCAGCAGGTTCGGCCACAGGCGCAGGATGCCCTTGATCTCGCCGCGGCCCTTCTTCGTGTCCTCGGTCTCGGTGCTCGCCGGGGCGCCGGCCTTCTTCGCGGCCTTCTTCTCCTCGACCTTGGCCTTGGCCTCCGCGTCCTGCTGCTTCTCGAGCTCGCGGTAGGCGGGGGTGTCCTCGAGCTTGGAGCGCAGGTAGACGCCGACGAGGCCGAGCGGCAGGGCGACGAAGAACGGCAGGCGCCATCCCCAGCTGAGCAGCTGGTCCTGGGTGAGGATCGCGGTCATGATCGTCGCGACCGAGGCGCCCAGCACGTAGCCGCCGAAGGTGCCCACCTCGAGCAGGCTCCCGAAGAAGCCGCGGCGGCGGTCCGGGGCGTACTCGGCGATGAACGCCATCGCGTTGCCGTACTCGCCACCGGTCGAGAAGCCCTGGATCAGCCGGCAGGCCAGCAGCAGGAACGGAGCCGCGAGGCCGATCGTCGCGTAGTCGGGCAGGACGCCGATGAGGAAGGTGCCCAGCGCCATCATGATCATCGTGGTGGCGAGGACCGACTTGCGTCCGATACGGTCCGCGAGCGGACCGAAGAACATGCCGCCCAGGGGGCGCACGAGGAAGGCGACGGCGAACAGTGCGGCCACGATGATCGCGCCGGCGGCTCCCGCGTTCTTCGGGAGGAAGACTCCCTCGATGGTGACCTGCAGATATCCGTAGACGCCGAAGTCGTACCACTCCGTGATGTTGCCGATGGCCGCGGCGCCGATCGCTCGACGGATCACCGAGGGTTCGGTGATGGTGACCTGCTCGGGACGCCACTTCTGCGGCGTATAGCTGATCGTGCTCAAAGAACTCCTCCTGCGTGCTCGATGTCCGGGTGCGCTGGGCGCCGTCGTCCAGGAACCGCTCGTGCACCGTACTCCTGTGATCTCGCCGACACCGTGGGGGAGGGCGCGCACGGGGACCGCCGAGCCCACGCTGCTCACGCCGGCGGCGACCCGGGTCTAGGGTCGTGGCACGACCGGATGAGGAGGCCGCGATGACGCAGTTCCAGGATTCCTACCCGTACGTGATCGTGGGCGCGGGAGTCGCCGCGGCCAGCGCCGTCGCGGGGATCCGCGAGAAGGATGGCACCGGCTCGGTCGTCGTCCTCGGCGCGGAGCCCGACCCGCCCGTCTACCGTCCTGACCTGTCCAAGACCCTGTGGCTGGACGCCGACGCATCCCTCGAGGACTCGGTGCTGGATGTGACCGGAGAGGGCGTCGAGCTTCACACCTCGAGCACGGTCGCTGCGATCGACCCGGACGGGCATCGCGTCGAACTCGCCGACGGCACCCGCATCGGCTTCGAGCACCTGCTGATCGCGACGGGAGCCTCGCCGCGCACCGGCCCGATCGCGCCGGGCCCGCGCGTCATCCACTACCGCACGAGCGCCGACTACCGGGCGCTGCGCGCCGTGGCGACGCCGGACGCGCACGTCGCCGTGGTCGGCGGCGGGTACATCGGCGGCGAGATCGCGTCCGCGCTCCTGCAGAACGATGTCGAGGTGACGCTGGTGCTCCCCCACGGCACGGTCCAGCCCGGCATGTTCCCGCCGGATCTCTCGGACCGGATCACCCGGAAGCTCGCCGCGAAGGGCGCCCGCATCGTCGAAGGCCGCCTCGCCGGAGGATCGGAGGACGAGGACTCCGTGGCCCTGACCCTCGAGGACGGCGGGGAGATCACCGCGGATGCGGCTGTGATCGGGATCGGCGTCGCCCCGAACACGTCCCTCGCCCAGGAGGCGGGCCTCGACGTCGACGACGGCATCGTCGTGGACGAGCTGCTGAGGACCTCCGCCGCGGACGTCTTCGCCGCCGGGGACGTCGCCTCCTACCCCGATGCCCTGCTGGGCAGGCGCCGCGTCGAGCACGTCGACAACGCCGAGACGATGGGGAGGGCCGCCGGCCGGGCGATGGCCGGCGACCTCACCCCGTACGAGCACACGCCGTTCTTCTGGTCGGACCTCCTCGACGACGGCTACGAGGCGATCGGGGACCTCGACGCCGCCCGCGTCCTGGGCGAGGACGCCACCGAGGACGGGTCCGCCGAGGTCGTCCTCCACGGGGCCGACGGGCGCGTGCGCGGCGTGCTGCTGTGGAACACGTGGGACAGCGTCGACGCCGCTCGCGAGCTCATCGCCGAGACGCATGAGACCCCGGTGCCCGACGCCGCGTCCCTGCGCGGGAGGATCAGCCCCGGCGGTTGAACGGGCCGCGCCGGATCAGGAGCGGGTGCGCTCGCTCCCGCGGTCGACCTCGGCATCGCCCTGCTCGACCGCGGCCGATGTCGAGGCCCCCTGCGCGCCGCCACGGGTGCGCAGCAGGCTCGCCACCGTCGCGATCGCGACCACCAGCCCGATGAAGGACAGCGAGAACCAGATCGGGACCTCGGGCACCCACAGCAGCGGCTGGCCGCCGTTCACGAAGGGCAGCTCGTTCACGTGCAGGGCGTGCATCACGAGCTTGACGCCGATGAAGGCGAGGATGATCGCGAGCCCCTGCGCGAGGTAGACGAGGCGCTGCAGCAGACCGCCGATGAGGAAGTACAGCTGACGCAGGCCCATCAGGGCGAAGGCGTTGGCCGTGAACACGATGTACGTCTGCTCGGTGAGTCCGAAGATCGCGGGGATCGAGTCGACGGCGAAGACGACGTCGACCACACCGATGGTGAGCACCGTGAGCATGAGCGGGGTGACGAAGCGCCTGCCGTCGATGCGGGTCACGAAGCGGCCGCCGTCGTACTCCTCGCTGACCGGGAGGACGCGGCGCACCAGGCGCATGATCCGGCCGTCGGTCGGATCGGAGTCCTCGGAGCCGAAGGCCTGGCGCCAGGCGAGCACGAGCAGCAGCGCGCCGAACACGTAGAAGACCCAGGAGAGGTTCTCGATCAGCGTCGCGCCCACGGCGATGAAGGCGCCGCGCAGCACGAGGGCGATGACGATGCCGATCATCAGCACCTTCTGCTGATGGACCCTGGGCACGGCGAAGCTGGTCATGATGAGCAGGAACACGAAGAGGTTGTCGATCGACAGCGCCTTCTCCGTGAGGTAGCCCGCGAAGTACTCGCCGCCGTATCCCCATCCGGAGAAGACCCCGATGCCGACGCCGAACAGCAGCGCCAGGCCGATGTAGAGGGCGGACCAGCGGGCGGCCTCGCCGATCGAGGGCTCGTGCGGGGTGCGCACGTGCGCGAAGAACTCGTAGACGAAGAAGGCGACGGTCACGGCGAGCGTGATCGTCCAGACGAGGGGTGAGACGTCCAAGGAGGGCTCCTGAGGGGCTCGGGCACGCGATGGCTGCCAGAGTCTCCTTCGTCCTGGTCCCCCAGAACCGACGGCCCGGGTCGTGATCGCACGACCGTATTGACGAGCCCGCCGAGGCGAAGTACTCCCTCTGCACCGCAGACGCTACGGAGGGAAGGTGAACCGGAGCTGGGAACGGCCGGTTCAGTCCGCGCGGTCCGCCCGGCGCGCGAGCCGCGAGGGCCACCACACGCTGCGCCCCACGTCGACGGCGAGCGCCGGGACCAGCAGGGTGCGCACCACGAAGGTGTCCAGCAGGACCCCGAAGGCGACGATGAACGCGAGCTGGGCGAGGAAGAGGATCGGGATCACGGCGAGCGCGGCGAAGGTGGCCGCGAGCACGATCCCGGCCGAGGTGATGACGCCGCCGGTGAGGGTGAGGCCGCGCAGGATGCCGGGTCTCGTGCCGTGCGCGAGGGACTCCTCGCGCACGCGGGTCATGAGGAAGATGTTGTAGTCGATGCCCAGGGCGACCAGGAACACGAAGCCGTACAGCGGCACGGCCGCGTCGGCCCCCGGGAAGTCGAGCACGTGGTCGAAGACGAGCGCGGAGACCCCGAGCGCCGCCCCGAAGGAGAGGGCCGTGGTCGCGATGAGCAGCAGCGGGGCGAGCAGGGAGCGCAGCAGCAGCACGAGGATCACCGCGATCACCGCGAGGACCACGGGGATGATGAGGTTCCGGTCGTGCACCGAGGCGTCGTCGGTGTCGATCGCGGTGGCGGTCTCGCCGCCCACGAGGGCATCCTGCGGCAGGTCCTCGCGCAGGTCGCGCACGGTGGTCTCGGCGGCCGCGGAGTCGGGGGCGTCGGCGAGCGTCGCCTCGAGCAACACGCGCCCGTCCTCGACGCGGGGAGCGGCTCCGCCCTGGATCCCGTCGGGCGTGACCGCGGCGCTGCCCGAGGGGGCGTCCGAGGAGCGCGCGCTCACCGACTCCACCCCGTCCGCGTCCAGGAGCCGGTCCGCCGTCTCCTGCAGCTGGTCCTGCGGGACGAGGACCTGGGCGGGGCTGCCGGAGCCGCCGGGGAAGTGCTCGCCGAGCACCTCCTGGCCGGTGCGGGCCTGGGAGTCGCCGAGGACGAGCTCGGACTGGGAGACGCCGTCGGCCCGCAGCTGGAGCAGGCCCGCGCACGCGACGCACAGCACGAGCACGACGCCGATCCAGATTCGGCGCGGGTGGCGCTCGACGCGGCGGGCGACGCCCGCCCAGAGCCCGCGGGTCACGAGCTCCTCCTCGCTGCGCTCGGCCGCGGCGGGATCGAAGAGCGGCCGACGGGGCCAGAACGCGGTGCGGCCCGCGAGGAACAGGAGTGCGGGCAGGAGGGTGAGCGCCGAGAGCATCGCGAAGGCGATGCCGATCGCGGCGACCGGGCCCAGCGTCGAGTTCGAGCGCAGGTCGCTCAGCAGCAGGCACAGCAGGGCGGCGATCACCGTTCCGCCGGAGGCCAGGATCGGCTCGGCGGTGCCGCGGATCGCGCGCAGCAGCGCGACGCCGCGGTCGGGGACGGCGCGCAGCTCCTCGCGGTACCGGGCGACCATGAGCAGGGAGTAGTCGGTGGCGGCGCCGATCACGAGGATGAACAGGATGCCCTGGGTCTGCCCGCTCAGCAGGAGAACGCCTGCATTCGCCAGGTGCCAGATCACCGCGAGCGCCGCGCACAGTGCGAACATGCTGGTCGCGAGCACCATGAAGGGCAGGAGCGCCGAGCGGTAGACGATCAGGAGGATCGCGAGCACGGCGGCGAGCGCGACGCCCAGCAGCAGGCCGTCGATGCCGGAGAAGGCCTCCGTGAGGTCGCCCGAGAAGCCCGCGGGCCCGGTGACGTACGAGGTCGTCCCCTCGGGCAGGTCCGCCGCGAGCGCGGTCTCGAGGTCGGAGACCGCCGCGCCGAGGTCCGCATCCGCGTCCAGGGGCACGAAGGATTCGACGGCCCGGCCGTCGTCCGAGGGGATCGGCGGCGACGCGTTCCCGGAGACCTGGTCGAGGTCCTCGGCGGAGGCGAGGGCGTCCTGGACGCCGCGCAGCTGGTCCTCGCTCAGCGCCCCGTCGCCCACCCCGTCGCCCGCGCCGTCGGTGGTGACGACGACGATCGCGGGGATGGTGTCCCCCTCGGTGAAGGCCTCGGCGGCCTCCTGCACCCGCGTCGCCTCGGCCGAGGTCGGGAGGTAGGCGGTCCGGTCGTTGGAGGAGACCTCGTCGATGCGGCCGAACAGGGGACCGCCGACGGAGGCGCCCGCGAGCCAGAGCACCACGAGCAGCGCGGGCAGCACGATCCGCACGGCGCGGATCCAGCGGGTCCGGGGCGGGGGCGTGCCGCGGTGGGTCATGGAGGGCTCCGTCCAGAGATTGCTAGCCTGGCGAGCAATCTACCTCATCACCGCCCCCTCACGACCCCGCCGCCGCCCATCGCCGCCGGTCCGTCGCGGGCGGTGGCTACGCTGTCGCTCATGAGCACGAGTCCCGAGCCGCACTCCCCCTCCCCCTGGCGGGTGCAGGACATCGATGCGAGCGACCCGTCCGGGGAGCTCGTGGACCGCTCGGGGCTCTCCCGCGAGGCGATCGCGGGGATCGACGAGCTGATGGCGGCCCTCGTGGAGCTGCGGCGCACCGAGGAGGAGCTGCGTGAGGCCTCCGAGGCGTACATGCAGCTGAACTCGACGGACATGCGCGCACTGCACTACCTGATCGCCGCCGCCCACCGCGGCGAGCGGCCGACGGCCGTGGCCCTGGGCTCGGAGCTGCGGATCTCGAGCGCCTCGACGACGAAGCTGCTGGACCGCCTCGAGCGCGGCGGGCACGTCCACCGCCGCGCGCACCCCTCGGACCGCCGCGCGATCACGATCGAGGTCGCGCCCGCGACGCGGCAGGCGGCCATGGAGACCATGGGACGTCAGCAGGCGGGCCGCTTCCGGGCCGCCGCGCGCCTCACCGACGCCGAGCGGGAGACGATCACGGTGTTCCTGCGCTCGATGGCCCGCGAGATCTCCGTCGAGGACGCTCCGTGGGCCCGCGAGCCACGACCGTCCGCATCCGCCCCCGCCCCTGCACCCGGAGAACCGAGGACCTGACGATGACGACCCCGCCGGTGCCCGCCACCGCCCCTCACACCCTGCCCGGATCTCCCTGGTACGAGCGCCTCTCCTGGCTGTTCGTCCTGGTCGTCGGAGCCATCGCCTACATCGTGATCTTCGTGGTCATGCTGCTCACGCGCAACACCAGCCTGCTGCCGACCGTGCTGCTCGTGGGCGCCGGGACCGTGCCGCTCACCGTGCTGCTCGCGGCCCAGACCACGCGCCGCGGGATCCTGGTGCCGATCCCCATCGTCCTGCTGACGGTCGGCGTCGGCGGCCTCCTCGCCGTCACCCTCGCCGGCTTCCTCGAGACGATCGCGGCGCTGCTCCTCGGCCAGGGATCCATCCTGCTGGTCGGGGTCATCGAGGAGACCGCGAAGCTGATCGTCCCGCTGCTCGTCCTCGCCATCGCGCACCGCGCCACCCGCGGCGGCGGGATCGCCGTCGGCATCGCGGCCGGGACGGGCTTCGCGGTGCTCGAGACGATGGGCTACGGGTTCAACGCCCTGCTCGAGCACGGGGGCGGCCTCGCGGCGCTCGACTCGACCCTGGTCCTGCGCGCGGTCCTCGTCCCGGCCGGTCACGTGGCCTGGACGGGCGCGATCTGCGCCGCCGTCTGGCACCTGGTCGAGGGACGCCGCAAGGGTCTCGCGGTGCTCGAGCTGGCGCTCACCTATGTGGCCGCGATCGTCCTGCACACGGCCTGGGACGCGACCTCGAGCGCGGTGCTGCACGTGCTGATCGGGGTCGTGAGCGTCGGTGCGCTCGTGTTCCTCATCCTGCGGGCGCACCGGACGCACGTGAGGGCGCTCGAGGTCGCTCCCGGCGACCCGCGCTGAGGGGCCCCGCCGCTCACCAGGAGCGCGCGGCACCCTCGAGAGCCTCGCGCACGCGGACCACGGCCGGATTGCACTCGGCGCCGGGCCTCTGGACGAGGAACAGCGTGTTCAGGGGCGGCACGTCCGCTCCCCCGAGGTCCACGAGATCCCCGACCTCGAGGTCCTCACGGCACAGCGACCGCGGCAGCACGCTCGCGCCCGCCCCCGCGCGCACGGCCGCGAGGACGGCGTGCAGGGTGGGAGCGATGAGCGCCGCCCCGGGCGGCTGCGCGCCGAACACGGAGCGCCAGTAGCGGCGCACGATCGGCATGTCCTCGGCGATGCTCACGAGCGGCACCTCCCGCAGTGCACGGCAGAGGGTCTCCCCGTCCCCGCGCCCCTCGAGGCGGCGCGCCCAGTCGGGGGCGACGACCAGCACGTACTCCTCGTCGCTGAGCGGCGTCGCCGCGAGCGCTCGGCCCCGCGGCCGACGGGTCGTGATCACCAGGTCGTGCGTCCCCTCGCGCAGCGACTCGAGGAGCTCGTCGGTGAGCCCCTCGGCCATGCGCAGCTGCACGCCCTCGGCGACCAGCGGAGCGAGGGCGGGGAGCACACGCGAGCACAGCAGCTCGGCGGGGCCCGCGAGATGGACGGGCGTGGCGACGCCGTCGAGATCGCACTCGTCGGTGCGCAGGGCATCGAGGGCGTCGAGCGGCCCTCGCACGCGCTCGGCGAGCTCGTGCGCGTAGGGCGTGGGCTCCACGCCGCGCGGCAGGCGCGTGAACAGCGAGCGGTCCACCTGCGCCTCGAGAGCACGGATCTGCGTGGTGACCGAGGGCTGGCTGAGACCGAGCGCGCGCGCCGCCGCAGTGAACGAGCCGGCCCGGTGGACGGCGAGGAAGGTGCGCAGCAGGTTGAGGTCGAGGACGGGAGTGGTCACACCTCCACCCTACCGCCCGACCCATACGCGAACACATGTCCGCCATAGGCGAAGCTATTGGACTCCCGGCGCACCGAGGTATAGCTTCGGCGATGTCAGTCAGCGTCGCTGCCATGTCCGGGACCGCCATCTCACGGCCCCGCCCCCTGGGGCGCGCGGACACGGCGGCCGGCGCTCGTCCCCCAGCTTCGAGGAGCCGTGGCATGAGCCGCACCCTGTTCGACCCCATCACTCTGCGCGATCTCACCGTGCGCAACCGTGTGTGGGTCCCGCCGATGTGCCAGTACATGGTCGAGAAGACCGACGGGGTCGTCGCCCCGTGGCATCTCATGCACTACGGCTCGTTCGCGCGCGGCGGCGCGGGCGCCGTGATCGTCGAGGCGACCGGCGTGGTCCCCGAGGGGCGCATCAGCCCGCAGGACCTGGGCCTGTGGAACGACGCGCAGCGCGATGCCCTGCGCGGCGTCGTCGACCTCGTGCACTCCCTGGGCGCCGCCGCCGGCATCCAGCTCGCCCACGCGGGCCGCAAGGCCTCGACCTACAGCGAGTGGGGCAACCCGGCGCCCGGCACCTCGATCCCCGTCGCCGACGGCGGCTGGGAGACCGTCGGCCCCTCGGATCTGGCCTTCGGCGATCTGACCGCACCACGGGCGCTCGACGCAGACGGGATCGACGGCGTCATCGAGGCGTTCGTCGCCGCGGCCCGTCGCGCCGTCGAGGCCGGGATGGACATGATCGAGATCCACGGGGCCCACGGCTACCTGATCCACGAGTTCCTCTCCCCGCTCAGCAACGTCCGCACCGACGAGTACGGCGGCAGCCTCGAGAACCGCGCGCGGCTGCTGCTGGGCATCGTCGATGCCGTGCGCGGGTCGATCCCCGAGGGCATGCCCCTGCTGGTGCGGCTCTCGGCGACCGACTGGGTCGAGGACGGCCTGCACGTCGAGGACACGGTGCGCGTGGCGGGATGGCTGCACGAGCACGGCGTGGACATGGTGGACATCTCCTCGGGAGGCAACAGCCCCGCGGCGCAGATCCCCGTCGGCCCCGGCTACCAGACGCCGCTCGCGACGTCCGTGAAGCAGGGCGCGGGGATCCCGGTCTCGGCCGTCGGCATGATCGACGAGCCCTGGCAGGCCGAGCAGATCACCGCGACGGGTCTCGCGGACGTGGTGCGCGTGGGCCGCGAGTTCCTGCGCGATCCGAGCTTCGCGATCCGCACGGCCCTCGCGCTGCGGGTCGCGGAGCCGCCCATCCCGGCCCCCTACGTCCGCGCCTATCGCCAGCAGCTGCGCGGCTGACGCAGGGCAGGGGCCGGCGGGTCACAGCCCCAGCAGGGAGTGCACGGACGCGGTGCGCTCGGCGAGCAGACGGCGCACGTCGGCCGAGGCGGCGGCGAGGCTCTCCGCCTCGACGGCACCGCGTGGGCCGTCGCTCGCCGGGCCCCGCCCCAGCACGCGGTCGACGGCGGAGGCGAAGGTCTCCGTGGCGATGTCGTCCCGCGCATGCGAGCCGTGCAGCGGCACGCCGGCCATCAGCGGGTCCATGAAGCCGCGCAGAAGGCATTGCAGGGAGAAGGCCTGGTGATCGGCCTCGCACACGAGGCACACCAGTCCGTGCTCGCGCCAGATCCCGACCATCTCGCCGACCAGGCCCACGGGCATGAGCTGCCGCGTGAGCTGCACCGTGCGGAGGTCGTCGACCGCGTCGCCCAGGAGGTCCCCGTCGGCGCGCTGCAGCGCGCACACCAGGACCCGCGAGCGCAGGCTCTCGACCAGATGCAGGCACAGCCGGTCGGGCCGCGCGCGCCCGGGGTCCTCGCGCAGCGCGCGTGACACGCGGCGAGCGGCCTCGAGCAGGTCCCGGGCGATGAGCCCGACCATGAGGTCCTGGTCGGAGCTCCACAGTCGACGTGCGCCGGCGGGTTCGACCCGCGCGGCACTGATCACCTCGTCGAGGGTCACCGCCGAGCCTGGCTGCTGGGCGAGCACCTCGCGCGCGGAGTCCAGGACCCGCTGGGCGATGGGATCCCTGCTCTCGGGCAGGAGGGCGCCGGCGCGTCGCGCGTGCACGCGAGTCCCCTGCTCCCCCATGCGTCTCCCCTCGTCACTCCTGCGGGTGGTCCGACGGACCGCTCGCTCCGTCCGGGACGGGCCGGGCGAGTCCGATTTGGGCGACCTGTCCGATCCGCCCCACCGGCAGAGAATACGTCATCGTACGGCCGCTCCACGTGCGGGGCCGGTCGGGAAGACCGGCGGCCCGGACGACGCGCCGCGACGTGAGGGGCGCGCGATCCGCAGCGGGGGCGTCAGGCCTGGTCGTCCGCGACGTCCCCGGGGTCCGCGTCGCTCCCGTCTGCCCCTGTCCGGCGTCCTTCGCCGTGGGGCCGGGACCCGGGCAGGGGCCGACGGGCGGTGCCGCGGAAGGCGCGGTAGCCCCAGATCGTCATCACGATCACGACCGCCCACGACACGGCGAGGACGACGCCGATCATGATTCCCGGGTCAGCGAGGAAGGCCCCGATCGCGACCAGGGAGACCTGGCCGGGGATGCAGGCGATGAGCGAGGCGGTGAGGAACTCGCGCTGGGTGATGCCGAAGGCGCCCGCCCCGTAGTTCACCGGCCAGTAGGGCAGGCCCGGCATCACCCGCAGGAGGAAGACCGCGGCGAAGCCGCCGTTCTCGAGCCGGTCGCCGACGGTGCGGGAATGGCTGCCCAGGATCTTCCCGACGACGCCGCGGCCCAGCAGCCGGGCGACCCAGTATGCGCCCCAGCAGCCCAGCATCACCCCGGCGATCGAGAGCACACCGCCCTCGAGCACGCCGAAGAGCATGCCGCCCGCGACCGCCATGATCGTCACCGGGATCGGCGTCAGCGCGACGACGGCGTAGAGCAGGGCGAAGACCAGGAAGGCCGCCCAGCCGTAGTCCTCGAGCCGCTGCTGGAGGACGTCCAGCGAGGGCAGGCGCACGGTGAGGGCGAGCCACACCATGAGCAGCACCACCGCGACGAGCGCCAGCGACCGGAGCACGGGCAGCGGCTCGAACCGGCGTGGGGGATGCTCGTGCGGGGAGCGCTCGTGCGGGGCGGTCTCGCCGCGGGGCGCGGCGGGATCCCGGGATGCGGGCGGCGTGGTGTCCTCGCTCAGGAGTCCGCGGACTGGGCCAGGAAGTCCTCGGCGCCGCCGACGAGCTCCACGTGCCCGGTCTTCACGTCGGCCGTGGCCATCTTCGCGACCTCGGCCGCGAACTCGGCGACCGAGTACAGGCGGCCGGCGGCCTCGCGGCGCGCGTCCAGAGCGCCGGGCTCGGCGCGGTTCAGCAGGGTCGCGGTGACCGTGCCCTCGATCATGTCGCCCGAGACGACGACGAGGTCGATGCCCTTGGCCTCGAGCTCGGGGATGCGCTCGACCAGGGCGTCCTCGCCGGCGCGCTTGGACAGCGCCACCGCGACGTACTGGTCCATGGTCTCGACGTCGCGGATGAAGTGGGCCTGGTGGCTGGTCACGAAGACGACGCGGCCGCCGTCGGTCATGAGCTCGGTGCCGGCGAGCAGGGCGTCCAGCTGCGCGTCGCGGTTCAGGCGCATCGCGTAGTCCTCGCCGAGGTCGGCCTCCATGCCGCCGGAGGCGTTGAGGACCAGCACGTCGAGGCTGCCGAAGGTGTCGACGGCCGCGCGCATGAGACCGCGCACGTCCTCGGGCTCGGTGAGGTCGGCGCCGACGGCGATCGCGCGGCCTCCGGCCTCCTCGATCTCCTTGACGACCTTGGTGGCGCGCGGCGCCTTCTGGCGGTAGTTGACGACCACGTTCGCACCCTGGGCGGCGAGCAGCTTCGCCGTGTCCGCGCCGACGCCGCGCGAGGATCCGGTGATGACGGCGGTCTTGCCTGCGAGGGACGTCGACGACATGGTGCTGCTCCTTCGATGGGGTCGGGGTCGCCGGCGCGCGACCGGCATCGCCCCGAGGCTACCGGACGCTCAGAGCTCGCGGACCACCCGTGCGGGGCTCCCCACGGCGAGGACGCCGGGCGGCACGTCGGAGGTCACGACAGAGCCCGCGCCGATCACGGATCCCGCGCCGATGGTGACACCGGGGCAGACGATGACGCCGCCGCCCAGCCACACCTCGTCCTCGAGCGTGATCGGCTCTGCGGCCTCCCAGCCCTGGGCGCGGGCCTCGCGCTCGAGCGGGTGGATCGGGGTGAGCAGCTGGATGTTCGGCCCCAGCTGGCAGCGCTCGCCGATGCGGACCTCGACGACGTCGAGGGCGACGAGCCCGAAGTTCACGAAGGTGCCGGCGCCGATGAACAGGCGACTGCCGTAGTCGACGCGCAGGGGCGCCCGCACGTGAGCGCGCTCGCCCAGGCCTCCGAGCAGGCCGCCGAGGATGCCCTGGGAGGCGTCGGGATCCTGGGCGTAGACGTCGTTGAAGCGGGCGGTCTCGCGCAGCGCGCGGCGGAACTGCCGCTGGATGTCGGGGTCGTCGGCGATGTACCAGTCGCCGTCGAGCATGCGCTCGAGCTGGCTGCGGGTGTCATCGGGGTCGACGGCGAAGGGCTGCATGGGCATCTCCTATGTCAAGCGGCTTGCGGGAGGCAAGTCGTTGAGGTGGGGTTCAGTGGGGTCGGGGTGTCGCACGTACTCCTCGACGTCGGGAGCATCGGCGCTGATGGAGAGGCCGACGGGCAGGGAGCGGGCCGGTTGCTGCGAGGTCGTGGTCGTCATCCTCGCAGGCGGCCGGGCCACGACGACGGCTCAGTCCGTGACGGGAGAGCGGGAGGGACGCGAGCACGGGATACTGATCGGGTGGCTCCCCGCTCACCCATATCCCCTGACTCCTCCATGCCTCCCACCGTGCCGGCCGGGGCGCCCTGCCCCTGCGGGAGCGGGGAGGCGCTCGCCGCGTGCTGCGGACCGATCGTCTCCGGGGATCGCGGGGCGCCGACGGCTGAGGCGCTGATGCGCTCGCGCTTCACGGCCTTCGCTCTCGGGGACACCGCTCACCTGCGGCGCAGCTGGGATGCGGCGCACCGCCCGTCCGCTTCAGAGCTCGAGTCGTCGGACGAGGACCTGCGCTGGCAGAAGCTGCGGATCCTCGACGTGGTCGGCGGCGGGCCCGACGATGCGGAGGGCATCGTGGAATTCGTGGCCATCGCGCGCGGGAGCGCGGGCAAGGTGCGTCTGCACGAGCGCTCGCGATTCCGCCGCGTGGGGGCGGCGCCGGGCTGGGTCTATGTCGACGGGGAGATCCGCGACTGAGCGGACCTCCGCCGCGTGCGCGCCGCGTCTGCGCTCGAGGAGCCTCGGACGCAGTTCGCCCCCGGTTCGCGGAGCGATCCGCGCCGGGGGCGAGACGGTGTGCTGCGGGTCAGCGGCGGAAGAGGCCCTTCGCGGTGCTGACGGCTTCGTTGGCCCAGCGGGCGACGGCGTTCTTGGGGTTCACGCGGTCCACGAGCTCGTCGATGTCCGAGGCCAGGTTGTCCTGGCGCCTCGTCGCCTCCTGGCGCATGTCCTCCAGGGACACCTTGTTCTTCTTGGCCACGGCTGCCTCCGGGTCGTCGGGTGCTGACGGTTCCGATCGTATCGTGCGCACGGAGCTGCCGCGTCCGGACCGCTACTCTGGTGCGGCGCGCGAGTGGCGGAACTGGCAGACGCGCTGGATTTAGGTTCCAGTGCCCGAGGGCGTGCGGGTTCGAGTCCCGCCTCGCGCACCCCTGTCGTCAGCTCCTGCGCGGCGATGCGCCCACGGCGCCCGCGCAGCTGAAGGACAGCGATGATCCTGTCGCTGTTCGCCGGCGCATGCCGCATGCGTGTCACCTCAGCCTGGTCATCGCGGCATAGATGCGCTTCACGGCCGCCGTTATGCAGGAGGCGGATGCCCGGTCGGCGTTGCGCTCGCCCGCGAGCTGCGCAGAGGGTTCGGCGACCTCGCGCGCGAGCCGGAGAGTCGTCCACGGCTGCCGCGGCCCCGAGGCGAGTGCGAGGCACTCTGCGACGAGCCGAAGGGGCCGGCGGCGACGGCAGCGACCACGAGACGCTCCCGAGCACCGGGCTCCCATCGCGGCGCCGTGACGAACACGAAATTCTGATGCAACAGGTGTCGCATCGCTCTGCTACGGTGATGCGACACCTGTCCCATCACTCGAGGAGAGAACCCACGGATGTCTTCCTGACCGGCGGCACCGGAACCATCGGATCCGCCGTCGTATCAGAGCTCATCGCTGCCGGACACACCGTGCTGGCACTCGCCCGCTCGGACGCCTCCGACCAGACTCTGCAGAATGCGGGTGCGCGAGTTCTGCGCGGTTCCATCGCGGACATCGACCTTTTGCGATCGGCCGCCTCCCGGGGCGATGGCGTGATCAGCCTGGCCTTCAGCCCCGACTACGGCACCGATGACGGGCTTGCTGCCGCCATCGCCGAGGAACGCGCCGCCATGGCGGCGCTGGGCGAGGCGCTGCTGGGATCAGGGCGCCCCATCGTCACGGTCTCCGGCACGCCCTGGGTCCCGAGGCGCGCCTCCGTCGAAGCAGATCCGCTGCCGCTCGAAGGACCCGTGGCCGGGCGCGCGCGGTCCGTCAACGCGTTGCTGGCACTGGCGTCGCGGAACGTTCGCGCCAGCGCCGTTCGGATGCCGCGCACCGTCCACAACAACGGCGGAGGCGGGTTCGCAGGCCTGGTCGCTCAGGAGGCACGCCGGGCGGGCGTGGTCGGATACATCGGAGACGGAAGCCAGCGCTGGCCTGCTGTCCATGCCCTCGACGCGGCAGCGCTGTTCCGCCTCGCGCTCGAGTCCGCTCCCGCCGGTACGGCCTGGCACGCCGTCGCCGACGAGGGGGACCGCGCCCGAGATATCGCCGCCGTCATCGGTCGACGCCTGGGGCTTCCCGTCGAGTCCGTCGACGAGTCCTTCTACGGGCCGTTCGGGCCGATCTTCGCGATGGACCAGCCCGCATCGAGCCTGCACACACGCACGGTGCTCGGCTGGCGGCCCACCCACGCGAGCCTGCTCGAAGACCTGGAACACCTCCAGGCGTGACCGGTCGCCGGGCTTGACCAGGCCCGTCGTACGGCTCCGATCGGAGCATGCTCTGATCTCCCCGACCAGGAAGGAGGCACTCCGCCGGACTGCTGCGTGGGCAGCGACCCACGTGCCTGCCCACACAGGTCACGGAATTGATCGAGCGTTCATATGAGAACTGGCCCCTTGAGACAGGTCAGTCGATGCCACCGGGTCGCTCGTAGTAGCCGTGGCCCACCACGGCATGCCGGTCTCCCCCGACCGGGTTCTGGACATCTCCGAGGAAGCGCGGGATCACACGGATGTGGGCATGCGGCACCGTCTGCCCCGCCGCCCTGCCCGCGTTGAAGCCGACGTTGCATCCGTCGGGAGCGAGACGATCATCGAGCTCGTCCTTGCAGCGACCGACGAGCTCCCACGCCGCTCGCCACTCGTCCGTCTCAGCTTCGAACCACGTCGTGATGAGACGGAAGGGGGTCACGAGCGTGTGGCCAGGGGGCACAGGGTTCGCATCTCGAAGTGCGAAGGCGAGATCGTTCTGCGTGACCCGCTCTTCTGCGGGCACACCGGGGAAGACGGAATTCGGGGCCTCCTCATTCGGCGATGGATATCCATGGACCATGCGGCCGATCCCCCACGAGATCGCACATCGCGTCAAAGGCTTTCGGGCGTGCGTGTAGAGGGGCACGGTGGCGTGCCCCTCTACAGGCGAGGGTGGCGCTTCGGGTGGCGGGCCGGTCCAGCGCTCGGGCTCAGAAGGGTGGTGGGCCCGGGTCTCGTTTCGGTGGTGGTTCGGGGTCGGGGTCTGGTGGCCGTTCGAGGATGGGTATGGGGCGTCCGCATTGGCATACGGGACCGTGGGGGGGTCTTCCTTGCCAGCGGCGGCCGGCGGGTTTCTCGACAGGGACCTCTTCCTCGTCCGAGGCACCCGCGCGGTCCATGTCCACGCGGGGCCAGGGGTCCGGTGGCCCGGGGCGGATCGGCCAGGGCGAGTCGAGGTTCTCGGGATCCGGGCTGGCGGACGGGTCGGCCGCGTTGGCTGAGCGCTTCGGGGCCTCAGCTGAGTCTCGCCGCCACGCGAACTCGTCGCGCCTGCGTCGCATAGCGTCCTCGACAGCGTTGAGCTGGGCGACGGCCTGCGGGGTGAGGAGGTCGGTGTCGTCTTCACGGAACACGCGGATGCGTTCCTCGATCTCCCACACTGTCCCGCCACGCCCGGTGGGTGAGGTGTCGGCTTCGATGCGGGTGGGGTCGAGGGTTCCGGCGGTCTTCATGGCGTGGTGGAACCAGCACAG
>NZ_VIGP01000008.1 GCF_009299795.1 Brachybacterium subflavum | reverse complement strand
CGGGCCCGGCGGCCGCGCGGGCCCGGCGGCCGCGCCGGTCCTGTCGTCAGGCGCGCGAGCCGTACCAGGCCTGGCATCCGTCGGCGCCGGGGGCGGTGGTGATCTCGAGGAGCTGCCCGGCCGCCGTGCGCACGAACGTGGGGGAGTAGTTCGGGCACGGCGAGTCGTCGGGGTCCTCCACGGGCACGGGTGCGGGCTCTGTCGCCCAGGAGATGTCCCCGGTCAGAGCGCTGCTGCGCGTGCGGAGCAGCACCTGGCCGTTGTTCGGGGAGAGCGCGCCGTCGGTCGTGTAGTGCATCTGCGAGCCCAGGATCACCGAGCCGTCCGCATCGAGGGTGAGGGTCGGCGTGTGGCGGGGCTCGGTGCCGTCGTCGGCGACGATGACGGCGTCCCGCGCGGTGACCGGGCCCCAGTCGCGGGGGTCGTCGGCAGTGCGCACGAAGAGACGGCAGGCGTCGGTCGCGCTCGGGCCGCAGACCTCGTAGGTCATCGCCCAGCGGCCGTTCGGGAGGCGGCGCACGTTGGGCATGCCGGGCCGGGACGTCGGGTCCTCGAGCTCGATCACCGGCACCGGATCGGTCCAGGTCAGGGCGTCGGTGGAGGTCTGCAGGACGATCTTCTGCGAGTGGCGCTCGCCGTCGGTCTCATCGCAGTAGAGGAGCACCAGCGTGCCGTCGTCCGTGGTCGCGAACTCCGGCTCCCACAGCCCGCCCTCGTTCGCGGCGGCGTGGGTGATGGCCACGCGCTCCCAGCTGCGGCCGAGGTCCGTGCTCGCCCAGACGCGGATCGTCATCCGACGCTCCGCAAGGTCGGCGCCCACCGAGGCGCTCCACAGCAGCGCGCCCTCGGGCAGGTCGCCGATCGGGCGCGGCAGCTCGTAGAGCGTCGCGCAGCAGATGCCCTCCCCACCCTGCGTCGCCTCGTCGAAGGCCTCCCCGACCTGGGAGAACGTGGCGTCGCCGTCCGTCGACTCGAAGATCCTGCCGGAGCCCTCCGCGCCGTCGGCCCCCTCGAAGGTGACGACGGAGGCGAGGAGGCGGTCGTCCGCGTCACCGTTGTGCGCCAGGCGGATCGCGCGCGGGTAGAGGCCGGTGCCGTCGTGCAGGAGCCGGGGCGCCTGGTCGGTCGTCCCGGCGCCGCCCGCGGTGCCGGGGCCGCCGGATCGTCCGCCCTCGCCGCCGGGTCGTCCTCCCTCCCCGCCGGATCCCCCTCCCGTTCCGTCGGCCGTTGCGGGGCCGGCGATGCCGGCGACGGCGCTGCCGGTCAGGGCTGCAGTGAGTGCGGTGGTCAGGGTGCGTCGTTGCATCTGTGTCACGTCCTCGTTCGGGGGTTCTGAGGGTTCTGGGGCTACTGGGTCTTCCGCGGATTGGTCTTCTGCAGCCGGATCATGCTCCAGCTGATCGGGGGCAGGGTCGCGGTGAGGCGGGCGGACGCGGGGGCGACGGTGCCGCCCGCAGGAGCATCGGCGCCGCCCGCGGTGGCGTCGCCATCGCCGGCGGACTCGAGGCTCACCTCCTCCAGGGTGTGGGGCACGACCCGGTCGGGGCGGCGGGCAGAGTTCGTGCGGTGCGGGTCGTCCTCGTGCAGGAGCACGGCGTCGACGAGCTCGAAGCCCGCGGGCCCGGAGCCCGCCTCCCCGAACGCCGCGAGGTCCACGTCCAGCTCGAGCGCGTCGGCCCCGGAGCGGTTCACGGCGAAGACCGTGAGCTGCCCGGTCTCCTCGTCCCACGTGGCGACCGAGTAGAGCGCCGCACTCTGCCCGAAGCGGCGGTTCTCGGCGGCGGGGGAGTCGACGCCGGTCACGAGCACCTGGCCACGCGCGTGGCGCGAGGTGAGCGCGAAGGGATGGAAGATGCTCTGGCGCCAGGCCGGCCCGCCGACCTCGGTGCGGATCGGGGCGAGCACGTTGACCAGCTGCGCCTGCGAGGCGGAGGCCACGCGGTCCGTGTGCCGCAGCAGGCTGATCAGCAGCGATCCGACCACCACGGCGTCCTGCGCGCTGTACGTGGACTCGGCGAACCGGGGCGCGATCGGCCAGTCCTCGCCGCTCGGCTCCTCGCCGGCGTCCCCGCGGGAGGCCGCGACGTTCCACTCGTCGAAGCTGATCATGATGCGCTTGTCCTCGCCCTTGAGCGCGCGCACGTGATCGGAGGTCGCGACGACCGCGTCGATGTAGGCGTCCATGTCGTCGGCCGAGGCGAGGTAGGAGGCCTGGTCGCCGTCCTCCTCGGCGTAGTAGACGTGCGCCGAGAGCATGTCGATCGCGTCGTACCCCGCCTCCAGGACCGCCTGCTCCCAGGCCCCGAAGGTCGGCATCGCCGCATGGGAGGAGCCGCAGGCCACGAGCTCGAGGGCGGGGTCCGCGCGGCGCATGGCGCGGGCCGTCTCGGCCGCGAGCACCGCGTAGTCGCGGGCGGGCACGTGCCCCAGCTGCCAGGGTCCGTCCATCTCGTTGCCCAGGCACCACATGCGGATGCCGTACGGCTCCGCGTGGCCGTTCAGCGCGCGATGGTCGGCGAGGTCGGTGCCGACGGCCCCGTTCGCGTACTCGAGGACGTCCAGCGCCTCCTGGGTGCCGCGGGTCCCGAGGTTCACCGCGTACATCGGCTCGACGCCGGCGGCGTCCGCCCAGGTCATGAACTCGTCGAGCCCGAAGGCGTTGGTCTCCGTGGAGTGCCAGGCGAGGTCGCGGCGCACCGGGCGGTGCTCGCGCGGCCCCACGCCGTCCTCCCAGCGGTAGCCGGAGACGAAGTTCCCGCCGGGATAGCGGACGCTCGAGACGCCGAGCTCGCGCACGAGCTCGAGGACGTCGGTGCGCAGACCGTCGGCGTCGGCGCTGGGGTGATCGGGCTCGAAGATCCCCGTGTACACGCAGCGCGCCATGTGCTCGACGAAGCTGCCGAAGGTGCGGCGGCGCACGGGGCCGACGGCGAGACGGGGGTGCAGGTGGACGGCGGCGTGCAGGGTCATGACCGACTCCTCCGGCCGCGGGATCGAGGACGTGTCCGCGGGCCGATGCTTGCCGACTCTAGTTCAACGATGTACCTTGTGCCACACGTCACCACGAATCCGCGGGTCTCGACGGAGAGACCGGGCTGCGAGGGAGCAGACGCGGCGCGCACGGGACGAGGCAGAACGGATCCCCATGAGACGACGACGATTCCTCACCGGAGCCCTCGGAGCCGGTGCCGCGGCGGCCACAGCGGCCACGGCGAGTGGCTGCGGGAACCTCCATTCCTCCGACCCCGACGTCCTGACCTTCATGTTCCGCGGCTCCACCGAGGAGCGCGACGTCTTCGCCCGCGCCGTGGACGTGTTCATCCGCCGCACCGGCATCCAGGTCAACCTGATCTCCACGAGCGTCGACCAGTACGCGACCAAGCTGCAGACCGCGATCCTGGGAAACTCCACGCCGGACCTCTTCTACCTCGAGCCCACGCGCACCATGGCGTACGTGACCAACGGGGTCCTCGCCGACCTCAGCCAGTACGTCGACACCACCGACCTGCCCGTCGACGACATCTGGCAGGCGGGCCTGGACCTCTACCGCTTCGACGGGGAGAGCATCGGCACGGGCCCGCTGTACGCGATGCCCAAGGACGTCGGCCCCTTCTCCTTCGGGTACAACAAGACCCTCTTCAAGGAGATGGGCGTCGAACCGCCCGACCCCGACGAGCCGCTGACCTGGGACGAGTTCCTGGACCGCTGCAAGGCCCTGACCGGCGACCACGACGGCGACGGGAAGACCGACAGCTGGGGCAACTCGGTGAACATCACCGCCGAGCTGCACTCCTACGTGTGGTCCAACGGCGCCGACTGGGTCGACGAGGACGCCCGCACCGTCACCGTCGACACCCCCGAGTTCGCCGAGGCCCTCCAGTACGTCGTCGACCTGCGGGAGAAGCACAAGGTCACTCCCTCGATCAACGAGACCGAGGGCCTCGACGGCTACCAGCGCTGGCTGCGCGGCCAGATCGGGTTCTTCCCCATCGCCCCCTGGGACCTCACGCTCTACCGGACCCTCGACTTCGACTTTGACCTGTGCCCCTATCCGACGGGCCGCTCGGGCGTCTCGGCGACCAACGTGGGCTCGCTCGGCATCGGCGTCTCCGCGAACAGCCGGCGCCCGGATCGTGCCGCGGAGCTGGCGATGTTCCTCTCCTGCGACCCCGAGGCGCAGGAGATCATCGTCGGCCAGGGGCAGACGATCCCCAACACCCGCAGCCATGCGAAGGAATGGGTCAAGGACACGTCGATCGAGCCGCAGAACAAGCAGGAGTACATCGACATCGTCGAGGACTACGGCCACTTCGTGCCCACCTCCTGCACATACACCCCCGAGTGGCTCGACACCTTCTTCACCAACATCCAGCCGGTTCTCGAGGGCCGCCAGGACGTCGGCGAATACCTCGAGGCCACGCAGCCCGTGATGCAGGGATTCCTGGACCAGGGCTACGACCAGCTCCGCATCGACCAGGAGGCGAACTCCTGATGAGCGCCACCACGCCCGTCGGCCCCGCCGCGAACACCCCGCCGCCCGCCGCGCTCGCCCGCCCCGGCCGACGCTCCGCGCGCGCCTCGGCCGGATCCCGGACCTCTGGGGCGTCCCGGCCTCCCGGCCGCGGCCGGCTCACCCGGCCCGAGCGGATCTGGGGACGGATCTTCATCGCCCCGCCGGTGCTCGGCTTCGCACTGTTCGCCCTCGCCCCGCTGCTGTTCTCCTGCTACGCGGCCTTCACCCACTGGAACGGGCTGTCCTCCCCGGTGTTCTCGGGGCTGACGAACTTCCGCACCATGGCCGGCGACCCCCAGTTCTGGCAGTCGCTGTGGAACACCCTGTTCCTCATGATCGGCATCCCGATCGGGCTCGCGATCTCGCTGGCCCTGGCGATCGCCCTGAACCGCCGCATGCCCGGCCGCGCCGCGTTCCGCGTCATCTACTACCTGCCGGGGGTGTCCTCGGTCGCCGCGATCTCGATCCTCTGGCAGTGGGCCCTGAACGGCGACTTCGGCCTGGTCAACGAGCTGCTGCGCATCGTCGGCATCGACGGCCCGAACTGGCTCGCGGAGAAGACCTGGGTCAAGCCGGCGCTGATCCTCATGGGCGTGTGGAAGGGGCTCGGGTTCTCGACGCTGCTCTACCTCGCGGCCCTGCAGTCGGTGCCCAGGAACCTGCTCGAGGCAGCGATGCTCGACGGCGCGGGCGCCTGGCGGCGCTTCCGCCACGTCACCCTGCCGATGCTCAGCCCCGTCACGTTCTTCCTGGTGGTCACCGGCATCATCGGCGGTGCCCAGATGTTCGCGGAGATCAACATCATGACCCCCACCGGAGGCCCCGAGTTCGGCTCCGCGACCATCGTCTGGTACATCTGGCAGCAGGGCTTCCAGAACCTCAAACTGGGATACGCGACAGCGATGTCGCTCGTGCTGGGAGCGCTGATCTTCCTGGTCACGGCCTTCCAGTTCTACCTGAACTCCCGCAACGTCTTCACGGTGGAATGAGGAGGCCCGACATGGCTGCCACCAGTGCCGTCCCGACCGCCCCGCTGCAGACCTCCGGGGTCGCGCCCGACGCCGCCCGTCGTCGGCGGAAGAAGAGCGAACGCCGCTTCCAGTCCCCGGCCGACGTCATCGTGTTCGTGGTCCTGTGCCTGGGCGCGTTCACCATGCTGCTGCCGCTGGCATGGATGCTCTCGACCTCGCTGAAGACCCAGGAGAACGTGTTCGCGCTCCCGCCGCAGTGGATCCCGAAGCCCGCCGAATGGTCGAACTACCTCCGGGTGTGGGAGGCGGGGCCGCTGCTGCGCGGCATCGCGAACTCCGCGATCGTCTCCCTGACCGTGATCACGTTGGGCACGGTGACCTCGTGCTTCGCCGCCTACGCGTTCTCGAAGATGCGCATCCCCGGCAAGAACGCCCTGTTCCTCGCGCTGCTGGGCGGGATCATGATCCCGTTCCCCGCGCTCATGATCCCCACCTTCATGCTGTTCTCGAAGATCGGCTGGGTCGACACCCTGCTCCCGCTCATCGTCCCCGGCCTGTTCGGGAACCTGATGATGGTGTTCTTCCTGCGCCAGTACCTGATGAGCGTGCCCGACTCCCTCATCGAGGCCGCCGTGATCGACGGTGCGAACCATCCCCAGATCTTCTGGAGGATCGTGCTGCCGCTGATCCGCCCCGCGATCGCCGCCCAGGTGATCCTGTGGTTCATGGGCACCTGGAACGACTACCTGGGCCCGATCATCTACCTGAACTCCGAGAACGTGCACACCCTGCAGCTGGTGATCGCGAACTTCAACGCGACCTACGCGGTGGAGACCGACTACCCGCTGATCATGGCCGCCTCGATCATCGCGCTCGTGCCCGTGCTCGCCGTGTTCCTCATCTTCCAACGCCAGATCATCGAGTCGATCGCGCTGACCGGGAACAAGGGGTGAGGCGATGACACAGGTGCGGGAGGATGAGCTCCGGGCCGACGGGCGATCCGGGCTGGGAGGGTCGGAAGGGCCCGACGGGTCGGGCGCGCTGCACGGCGTGATGGCCGCGCTCGCCTGGCTGCCGCGCCTTCTCGCCCTCCACGTGGCCTGGGTGCTCCTGGTGCTGTGCGGCGGCGTGATCGGCGGGCTCGCCCCGGCGACCGCGACCCTCGTGGCCGTGCTGCGCGGGGACGTCCCCGGGGCCGACGTGTTCGGGGGCTCCGGCGGGCTCGGCGGCAGATCTGGTGGCGGATCGAGCAGTGGAGCCGGGGTCGGATCCGGTGGCGGGCTCGGCGGTGCGACCCGCGCGGTGCTGGACCGCTTCCGCGCGGAGCTCGGGCCCGCGAACCGTGCGGCTGCACCGTTCCTCCTGATCTCCCTCACTGCCGGGGCGAACCTCGCCCTCGGCCTCGCCGGGGCCCTGCCCGCCTGGTTCTTCCCGGCGGGCTTCGCGGCCGCGGGCATCCTCGCTGTGATCAGCGTGCTCGCGCTCTTCCACGCGATCGCCCTGCACGTGCTGCGGCCGGACGCGCCCTCGCCGATGCTCTGGCGCGGGGCCCTGGCCGGGCTCGCGCTGCTGCCGATGGCGACAGCGTCCTGGGCGATCACGCTGGTCGCGGCCGGGATCGTCTCGGCGATCATCCAGCCCGTCGGCCTGCTGCTGGGAGGTGGGATCCTTGTCGCCGTGACCACCTTCGTCCTCGTGCGCTCCTGGCAGTCGCGGCTCGACGCCGCGACGGCGTGATGGCCGACGGTCGGGCCGCGCCGTCGGCCCCTGAGCACGACCCATCCGCCCCGGCGCCCCCGGCCGGCTCCTCGCGCCCTCGCAACGTGACCATGCGGGAGATCGCCGAGCGGCTCGGGGTGTCGATCAAGACCGTCTCCAACGTGGTCAACGAGCGGCCGAACGTGGGACCGGCGACCCGCGAGCGCGTGCAGCAGGCGATCCGCGAGCTGAACTACCGGCCGCAGGTGGGCGCGCAGCAGATGCGCACCGGCACCAGCGGACTCATCACGCTGGCGATCCCCTCGCTCGCAGGCACCTACTTCTCCGAGCTCGCCCAGGCGTTCGCCGACGAGGCCCAGAGGCGACGCCGCAGCATCATGCTGCATAGCACCGCCGCCGGCCGCGACGAGGAGGCGAGCGTGCTCTCGGGCTTCACGCGGGTGCTCGGCGACGGCGTCGTCTTCAACCCCCTGCTGATCGGCGAGGACGTCATCGCGGGGCTCGGCCGCACCATCCAGCCGACGGTCTTCGTCGGCGAGCACCTGGCCGAGACCGCGCTGCCCGCCGGCAGCGACTATGTGCGCACCGACAACGAGCGCGCCGCCCGCGACGCGACCGCGCACCTGCTCGGCCTCGGCCGCACGCGCATCGCCTACCTCGGCATGCTGCCCACCACCGAGGCCCGCCAGGCCCACTCCACGAGCCGTCTGCGGCTGGGCGGCGTGCGCCGCGCGCTGACCGAGGCGGGAGCGGCGGAGCCCGTCGTCCCCACGGTCCCGACCTGGAGCCAGGAGGGCGGTCTGAGCGCGGTGCGGGAGCTCATGGAGGCCCACCCCGAGGTGGACGGGATCGTGTGCGGCAACGACGACCTCGCCCGCGGCGTGCTGCTGGGGCTGCGCATGGCCGGCATCGACGTGCCCGGGCAGGTGGCCGTCATCGGCTACGACAACATCCACGAGGCCGCCTTCACGACCCCGCCGCTGACCACGATCGATCCCGACAAGCAGGCGCTCGCCGCGACCGTCCTCGACCTGCTCATCGAGCGGATCGGCGGGTACGACGGTCCCGCGCGCGTGATCGAGGCGCCCTACCGGCTGGTGGTGCGGGGGAGCGCTGGATAGCGCGGAGCGGCGGGTGCCGCGCGGGGTGCCGCGTCGGCGCCCACGAGACGCCCCGGATCCCGGATCCCGGGTCGATCTGACGTTCGGGTGGGAATGGGGTGCGAATTCCCACCCGAACGTCAGATGGACCGCGGTGGGGTGGGGTCGCCCCCTCAGGCCCCGCGGGCCCAGTCCCCGATCCGCGCGATCTCCTCGGCGAGCTCGGGCGGCTCGATGACCTCGATCTCCTCGCCGAGGCGGGCCAGTTGCATGGCCACCCAGGTGAGGTCGCGGGCGCCCGAGCGCAGGATGCAGGCGTCGTCCCCGTCGGGCGTGACCGTGCCGGCGAAGGCGGGGATGCGTGGGGCGACCTCGCCCGCCGGGCGCAGGATCCGCACCCGGGCGCCGATCGGGTAGGCGCCCACGCTGATCGACTCGCGCACGTAGGACTCGATGTCGGGGGTGGGGCGGGCGGTGAAGCGGAAGGTGCTCGCGCGCACCTCGCGCATGCGGTCCAGGCGGAAGGTGCGCCAGTCCTCGCGGTCCAGGTCCCAGGCGAACAGGTACCAGCGGCCCTGGATCGAGAGCACCCGGTAGGGCTCGAGGCGGCGCACGGCGCGATGCCCGTCGGCCCGCTCGTAGTCCACGCGCGCCTGCACACCGTCGCGCACGGCGCGGGTGAGCGTGACCAGGGTGGAGGAGAGGATGGCGCCGTCGCCTCCGCGCGCATCCACGACGTGCAGGGCGTCGGTGATCGCGGAGACCTCGGAGCGCACGCTGGGCGGGAGGATCCCGTCGAGCTTGGCGAGCGCGCGCACGGCCTGCTCGCCGAGCCCGTCGATCCCCGATCCTGCCGCGAGGCGCAGGGCGACGGCGATCGCCGTCGCCTCGTCGCCCTCGAGCAGCAGCGGCGGCAGGGCCCGCCCTGCGCCCAGCTGGTAGCCGCCGCCGTGCCCGTTCGAGGCGAGCACCGGGTAGCCCAGGTCGCGCAGGCGGTCCACGTCGCGCCGCACGGACCGCGTGGTCACGCCCAGCTCGTCGGCGAGCTCGGGGCCGGTCCACACGGTGCGCGACTGCAGCAGGTTCAGCAGGCGCAGGGTCCTGCGGGTCACGTCGGTCATGAGGAGAGTCTGCACGAGTTCGCGGACACTTCCTGTCCGCACGGGCGAGGAGCATCGGATCTGCCGGTCGACGGGAACCGCCGTCGGCCGATCGGTCCGCTTCCGGCGGACGTCCCGCCGGCGCCACGGCGCGCCGCACGACCCGAGGAGATCGAGATGTCCTTCCTGACCGCAGATGTGACCGACGAGCGCGACGCCCTCGCGACCTTCGCCTCCCAGCAGATCCGCCAGCTCGGGACGACCCTGCACGGTCTGACGCCCGAGCAGCTCGCCGCGGCCCCGAGCGTCTCGACGATGAGCCTGGGCGCCCTGGCCAGGCACGCCCTCTATGTCACCGAGAACATCCTCGGCGGCATCTGCGAGGCGCCGCAGCCCGGCGCCGGCGCCGAGCGCACTCCCGAGCAGGCGCAGGCGGAGGGCGCGATCGACGCCGCGGCGATCCGCGCGGACGACACGGCGCAGGGACTCATCGACGCCCTCGAGGAGCAGGCGCGGGCTGCAGGATCCCTGCTGCGGAAGGTCGATCTCGACACCGACGTCCCGATCCCCGACGCCCCGTGGTTCACGGGCGCCGAGCACTGGAACAACCGCTGGAGCGCCCTGCACCTCATCGAGGAGCTCGCCCGGCACACCGGGCACGCGGACATCATCCGCGAGAGCATCGACGGCAAGGGCACCTACGAGCTCAACGCCCTCGCCGAGGGCGGCACCTGGCCGCCCGAGGGGTGGTGAGCCGAGCAGGAGCACAGGAGGAGAGCACGATGAACGAGCAGCACGAGACGAGCGAGCAGCACGAGGACTACGACCGGACCACCACCCGCGGGGCCCTCCTCGCGCAGATCGAGGGGCACTGGGACGACATCGCCCGGCCCCGCCTGGAAGGGCTCACCGACGAGGAGTACTTCTACGATCCGACGCCGGAGTCCGCGGGCCCGGCCTGGAGCGTGCACCCGCGCGCCGAGGTCCGCTCGGGCACGCAGGGCGGCAGCGGCGACCTGGTCATCGACTTCGCGTTCCCCGAGCCCACCCCGCCGCCCTTCACGACGATCGCCTGGCGGCTCGGGCACGTGATCGTGGGCGTGCTCGCGATGCGCAGCCACGGCCACTTCGACGGGCCCGAGGTCGACTACTTCAGCTGGGACTACGCGGGCAGTGCGCAGGAGGCGCTGGACCAGCTGGACGCCGAGTACGCGCGCTGGATCACCGGACTGCGCTCCTGGAGCGAGGGCGACTTCTCCCTGCCCTGCGGCCCTGCCGAGGGCCCGTTCGCCGAACATCCGCGGGCAGCGATCGTCGGCCACATCAACCGCGAGCTCATCCACCACCTCGCCGAGATCGCGCTGCTGCGCGACCTGTACGCGCACCGGGGGTGAGCTCAGGCGCGGATCCGGGCCCGGGCGGCCTCGGATCAGTGCAGCACGTCCGCGGCCGACGGGACCGGGATCTCGGCGTCGAAGGGGAGCATCGGCCGGGCGATCCGGCGGTGGCCCAGGCGCACGAGGTCCTGGTCGACCCCGCCCGGGGTCAGCGCCATCATCCAGTCGGCCGCCGCGGCGTGCTGGTCGGGCTCGAGATAGCCCATCTTCACGACCACGACGTCCGGTCCGGTCATCGTGAGGCCCAGCCGCTCGAACATCGCGGTGGTCGAGAACTGCGCGCGGCGCGAGGTGACGACGATCTGCAGCCCCGTCGGGCGCGGCTCCGTGGGCCGCAGCCTCGTCGACCGCGGCGCGGACGGCGCCTCGCCCTCCGCGGGTGCGAGCACCCGCAGCACCGCGGCGACGCCGGTCGCGGGGGAGTCGTCGAGCGCCTCCACCTCGACCTGCAGCGGGACAGGGCCGGGATCGCGGGCATCGATCCGCCCGCCGACGTTCACGTCGCCGCAGCCACCGACGCCCAGCTGCGCGGCACGACCCGCTGACTCGGGATCGACGATCGAGACCAGCAGCGCGGTGACCTCGCCCGCGCGGATCTCGGGGCGGGCGGCGAGAGCGGCGAGGCAGCCGGTCGTGTCGTCGGCCCCGCCCGCGCCGGGGTTGTCGCCGGAGTCCGAGATCCAGAAGGGACGCGCGGGGGAGGCGATCGCCGCCTCCAGGCACTCCTCGAAGGAGCCGGTCGGGGCGACGAAGGCGAAGTCGTGCCGGGCCTCCCAGATCGCCGTCGCGAGCTCGAGGGCGGCCCCGTCGACCGCCCGGCCGTCCGGTCCGAAGGCGACGACCGCCGCCTGGCATCGGGGCTCGTCGGCCCAGGCGAAGCCGATCCAGTAGGAGACGTCGGTGACCCCTTCGCGCGCCGCGAGCTCCGGGATCCGCGCATACAGCGAGGCCGCGGGCTCGACGCGGGTCGAGGTCATCTCTCCGGGCAGCAGGATCGGCACGTGCACGAGCGCTCGCCGGGGCTTCGAGGCGGGGACGCCGACAGGCGCTGCCGCGAGCGCGTCCAGCAGGCTCCGCACGGCGCGCTCGCGGGTCTCCGCGACGTCGACGTGCGGGGCGGTGCGGTAGCAGGTGAGCTGGTCGCAGCCCGCGAACAGGGCCGGGGAGACGTTGCCGTGCAGGTCCATCGAGGTGCCCACGAGCACGTCCTCGCCGATCACCTCGCGGATCGCGGTGATCAGCGCGCCCTCGGCGTCGTCCATGCCGATCACGCTCATGGCGCCGTGGATGTCGAACCAGAGCGCATCCAGCGGCGCCCCGGCGTCGGGCCCGGATCCGGAGACGAGCTCGGCGAGGCCCTCGAGGATCTCCGCGCTCCACACGTCGAAGTCCTCGCGCGCGAGCGGACCGCCGGGCAGGGCGCCGGCATGCAGCACGCCGCTCCAGTCGGCGGCCCCCCGCAGCGGCGACCCCGGGGCGAGGAACGGATGGCGCTCGAGGACGGCATCGCCCCGGCGCACGTCGAAGTCCGCGGCCGTGGAGACGTAGGGCGTGAACGTCGAGGACTCGATGTGGATGCCGCAGACGGCGATCCGGGGGAGTGGCGAGGTGAGGGGCATCGGTGCTCCATGATCGTGGGCGTCCTACGATCCTTCCATGAGCGAGCGCCGCACCCTCCTGCCGCACGGGCTGATGATCCTCGTCGGCCTCGCGGCGATCTGGCTCGTGCTCGAGGGGATGCAGCAGGTCGCGGGTCTGATCGTGCCCGTGTTCCTGGCCCTGAATCTGCTGATCGCGGTGCAGCCGCTCGCGCGCGGCATCGAGCGCCTGGGCGCGCCCCGGATCCTCGGCTCGATCGCCGGGATGATCGGGGTGCTGCTCGCGCTCGCCGTCTTCTTCCTCGCGATCGGCTGGTCGGTCTCTCAGCTGGTGGGGCAGCTGCCCCGGTACGGCACGCAGTTCAACGCGCTGCTGCAGAGCAGCCTGGACCGTCTCGCCGGCTGGGGAGTCGGCCAGGACCAGATCGACCAGTGGCTCTCCGACTTCAACTTCTCGAGCCTGTTCGGGCTGTTGAACCAGGCGCTCAGCTCGCTGGGCGCGCTCGGCGGACTGCTCGCCGCGGCCGTCGCCACCATCGTCTTCTTCGGCCTGGACGCGGCGGGCCTGCCCGCACGCCTCGACGTGGTGCGCCGGACCCACCCTCGCGCCCACCACGCGCTGCTCGACTTCGCGCACTCGGTGCGCACGTACTGGCTGGTCACGACCGCCTTCGGCGCCGTCGTCGCGGTCATCGACGGGCTCGCCCTGTGGGCGCTCGGCGTGCCGCTGCCGGGGGTCTGGGCCGTGCTGCTGTTCCTGTGCAATTACATCCCGAACATCGGCTTCATCTTCGCGATGATCCCGCCCACGCTCATGGCTCTGCTCGCCCAGGGCCCGTGGACCGCGGTCGCGGTGGTCGCGCTCTGCGTCGCGGTCGCCATGATCCTCCAGGGCCTCGTGCAGCCCCGGGTCACCGGGCACGCCGTGGGCCTCTCCGCGAGCGTCTCGTTCCTCTCGGTGCTGTTCTGGTCCTGGGTGCTCGGCGCCGCCGGCGCACTGCTCTCGGTACCGATGACCCTGTTGGTCAAGGAGCTGTTCGTCGACTCCGACCCGCAGGCGCGGTGGCTGAACGCCTTCCTCGCGGACTCGCCTCGGGCCGCCGAGGAATCGCCGGCGGACCGGGTCGCGGCGTCCGGGGGCGACGGGGCGGGGCCGAAGGAGAAGGCCGACGGGGCGGAGCCGAGCGACCGCGCCGACAGGGCGGGACCGACTGATCGGGCCGACGGGGCGGGACGTGACGAGAGAGCCGAGGCGGACTGATCCGTCGGTCCCGGGCCCAGGGCCGGGACCGGGGCCGGGGCCGGCGCGAGGGTCTGTACCCAGGGCGGGGACTGGCCCCAGGGCCGTGGCAGGGGCCGCGGCCTCTCAGACCGCGGGATCCTCCGGGCCGTCGACCGCGACGCCCAGCTGCCAGGTCACCCCGAAGCGGTCCTGGACCCAGCCGAAGGGGCCGAAGCCGTAGTCGTCCAGCGGCATCAGGGCCATGCCGCCCTCGACGAGCGCGCCGAACACGCGCTCCTGCTCGGCGGCGTCGGCGCAGTCGATCCACAACGAGACGCCCGGGGTCATGTCCCAGCCGTGCCGCATGAGGGTGTCGCTCAGGCGCAGCCGCTGACCGGCGACGATCTCGATCTCGGCGAGCTGGACGGCCTCCGCCGGATCATCCAGGGTCTCGAGACCGGGCGCACCCTCCGGCCACGCCTGGCGGCTGACCACGCGGCCCTCGCCGAACAGGCTCGTGTACAGGGCGATCGCCTCGGCGGCGTACTGGCCGCGCGCGGGCTGGAGCGTGAGGAACGGGAGCATGCGGCGCATCGGGGCCTCCGGTGGTGGGATGCGATTCCGGGCGGATCTGATGTCCAGTATGGGCGCTGGGCACCCCGAACCGCCCTCGTCGCCTCCCGTCGTCCGCGGGCTCGCCCGGAGGACAGCACGATGGCCAGGATCTATGACGAGATCGGGCGATTCCTGTCATAGATCCTGGCCATCATCGTTCCCGCCGTTCCCGCCGGTCCCGCCGCGCACGCCGTGGGCGGCTGGAGGTACCGCCGAGCCGGGCGGGGAGTGGTGGCTTGACCGGAGAGCACGGCGTCAGCGGGCGAGTGCCGACTGCTCGAGGGCGGTCGCGTCCAGCACTGCGCGCGCCCAGGCCGGATCATCGGTGGTGAGGGTGTCGACGCCGATCTCGGCCGCGAAGACGACCGCGTCCGGGTCGTTGAGCGTCCACGCGTTCAGCGCCATCCCCTCCTCCTGCGCACGGATCACGTCGTGCTCGCGCAGATTGGTGAGGGTGAGACCGAAGGTGCGCGCGCCGATCCGGGTCGCGTACTCCCAGTCGTCCTCCGTGGGCGTCTTCGTGATCAGGCCGATCGCCTGTCGCGGCGCGACCTCGCGCAGCGTCTCGAGCACCTCGCGCAGGAACGAGATCACCACGACCCGGTCCCTGCCCGACGGCCCGACCAGCGCATGCGACGCCGGGGCGCCGCCGGGCCCCTCGTCGGCCGACGGAGTCCCGTCCGCGACCGACGACGGAGACCCGTCCGCGAGCGACGACGGGACCGCGGCGCCCGCCCCGCTCCCGGCCGCGGCGCGGGCGAGCAGCAGACGCGCGACGGGCTCGGCCGCCGCGGGGGCCTTTACCTCGAGCAGGAGCGGGACCTGCGCGTCCGCCGCGAGGTCGAGCACCTCCTCGAGATACGGCACCTTCTGACCCTCGACGATCGAGTCGCCGGCCGTTCCGGCGGACCCGTCGGACCCGGCGGATCCGCCCGCCCCGGCGAGCCCGACGGGCGCCGCCTCGTGCCCGATGCCCTCGCGTCCGCCGCCCACGCGCACGTCGGCCAGCTCGGCGGCGGTGAGCTCGGCGATCGCACCCGAGCGGCGGGGCGAGTCCTCCGAGACGGTGCGGTCGATGCGGGCGTCGTGCATGACCACGAGGCGCCCGTCGGCGCTCAGGTGCACGTCGCACTCGAGCACATCGGCGCCGTCGGCGATCGCGCGGTGGAAGGAGATCAGGGTGTTCTCGGGCAGGACGTCCTTCGCGCCGCGGTGCCCGACGATCAGCGGAGGCATCAGCCGAGCACCTTCTCGATGTCCTCGCGATTGTCGTCCAGGACCTCCTGGAGCTTCGGGGCGAGGGCGTCGAGCACCGGCTTCGCCTCCTTGTTGTCGCCGTAGACCTGGGCCATCGCGGCGGCGATCTCGGTGACCGCGCCCTGGAACCAGTTCGTGCGGTCGGCCGTGTGGGCGTTCTCCAGCTGGTCGAGGGCGACCTTGAAGTTCGGGTCCTCCTTCACGAGGTCCTTGACGATCTTCGTGTCCTTGGCCGCCTTCACGATCGGCACGTAGCCGCTTCCCTTGTGCCACTGCGCGGAGTTCTCCGGCTCGGCGAGGAAGCGGAACAGCTCCGCGCAGGCGTCCTGGCGCTCCTTGGAGTCCGAGCGCACGATCGAGAGGCCGCTGCCGCCGGTGGGCACCTTCGTGGGGGCGTTGACCTGGCCCAGCATGAACGCGGCGCCCACCTCGAAGTCCGCCTCGTCGGTGAAGCCGCGCAGGGAGGCTGTCGAGCCGCGGGTGCCGGCGGAGATCCCGGTCGTGAAGTCCGTGCCGGAGGACTTCGCCATGTACGCGAACTCGTCCTCGTGGATGAACTTCCGCTGCCACTCGAGCCACTCCACGCCCGGGTCCTGGTCGATCGTGACCTCGAAGTCCTTCGAGTTCTGGCCGCCGAAGGCCCAGATGTCGGCCTGTCCGAACCACTCGTCGGCGGAGCTGAAGGTCATCGCGGCCATGGGCTTGCCGTCGACCTGGACCTTCGTGATCTCGGGGGCGAACTCGGCGAGCTCGTCCCAGGTCTTGGGTCCCTCCTCGGGCAGCCCGAGCTTCTTGTACAGCGTCTTGTTGTAGTAGTAGAGCGGGTTCGAACGGGCGAAGGGCACCACGTAGGTGCTGCCGGCAGCCTTGCCCTCGCCCACGTAGTTGGGCAGGTAGACGTCGAGGTTCCAGTCGTCGTCGAAGTAGTCGTCCAGCGGGGCGAGAGCGCTCGAGAAAAAGAACTGCAGCCACTGCATCTCGGGGAAGCAGACGATGTCCGGTACGGCCTTGGCCTGCAGGGACGCCGTGAACTTCTGGTTCAGGTCCGCGTAGGAGCCCTGGGACTCGCTGATCGCGACGATGTCGTCCTGGGACTCGTTGAACTTCGTGAACAGCTTCTGGACCTCGGCGTAGAGGTTCCCGGTGAAGGGTGCCCAGAACAGGATCGCGGTGCGTCCCTTGTACTTCGCGGGGATCTCCATGTCGGCCTGCGAGAAGCCGTCGCGCACGGGCTCCGAGGCGTCGTCGGAGCCGCCGGGGGCGCCGCAGGCGGCGGCGCCGAGGCCCACTGCCCCGAGGCCGAGGCCTGCCAGGAGGGAGCGCCTGCTGGGAGCGGCCAGGCGACGGGACGGGGTGAGGAGCGAACGGGACATGGCAGGGCCTCCAGGAGTGCGGGGGTGGGTCATGTGCGGTTGGGTCGACGGATGGGTGCGAGCGGGGACGGGCGGGACGAGCGGGACGGGCGGGTCATTTGAGCGCCCCGGCGGCCATGCCGCCGATGATGCGGCGCTGGGCCAGGAAGAACAGGAGCAGCATCGGGGCGGCCGCGATGACGGTGCCCGCGAGCAGCGCGCCCCAGTTCGTGTAGCCCTCCTGGCTGCGCAGGAACAGCAGGCCGATGGGCAGGGTGCGCATCGAGGCGGTCGAGGTGACGATCAGCGGCCACACGTACTCGTTCCACTTCCCGACCAGCACGATCAGGGTCGCGGTGAGGATCATCGGCCAGCTCATGGGAACGACGATGAGCACCATGCGGCGCAGGTGGCCGGCGCCGTCGACCTCGGCGGCCTGCAGGATCTCCGGGTCGATCGTGCGCATCTGCTGGTAGAGGAGGAACATCGCGAACGCCGATCCGATGCCCGGCAGGATCAGGCCCTGGTAAGTGTTCAGCCAGCCCAGGTTGCCCACGGTGATGTAGTTGACGATCAGGGTGACGTGGCCGGGCAGCATCATCGAGCCGATGAGGAACAGGAAGAGCAGGCGCTTGATCCGGAAGTGCACGAACGCGAAGGCGTAGGCGCACAGGATCGCGTTGAACATCTCCAGCGCCGTCCCCACCGACGTCGTGATCACCGAGTTCACGAGGAACCGGTCGAAGGGCGCGGCGTTCCAGGCGGAGGAGAAGTTGTCCAGGTGCAGTGAGGTGGGGAACCACTTCAGCGGCCAGGAGTAGATGTCGGAGTTCGACTTCACGGCCCCGCTGAACAGCCAGTAGATCGGGACCAGGAACACCAGCAGCGAGGCGATGACGAGGATGGTCAGCACGATCGTCTGCCAGAGCGGCCGACGGACGGCGCCGGCGGTGCGGTCCTCCTGGCGGCTGCGGCCGGGGAGCAGGCGGGAGAGCGGGCCCGGGGTGCGCGCGGTGGTGGTCATGACGCGTAGTTCACCTTCTTCTCGCCGAAGCGGACCTGCATGAACGTGAGCACCAGCAGCAGGACCAGCAGCACCGTCGCGGCGGAGGAGGCCTTGCCGATGTCGAACTTCTGGAAGGCCTCCTCGTAGATCATCCAGCTGAGGGTGGAGGAGGAGATCCCGGGGCCGCCGCCGGTGAGGATCGAGATCAGGTCGAAGGCCTGCGCCGCCGCGATCACCCCCGTCACCGACAGGAAGAACGTGATGGGGCTGAGCAGCGGCAGCACCATGTGGCGCAGCATCTTCACGCCGTGGGCGCCGTCCAGCGAGGCCGCCTCGAGGATGTCCTTGGGGAGGTCGAGGATCGCCGTGTAGTAGATGACGGTGACGAAGCCGAGGCGCTGCCAGAGGTAGGCGACGGTGACCGCGGCCAGCGACCAGTCCGAGGTGGTCGTCCACTGCGGCGAATCCATCCCCACCAGGTTGAACAGGAAGCGGGAGAGGCCGAAGCTCGGATCGAACATGAACAGCCAGAGCATGCCGACCGCGGCGCCCGGGAGCATGTGCGGAGCGAAGGCGAAGGTGCGCACCAAGCCGGTGAACGGCACCTTCGTGGCCAGCAGCGTGCCCAGCAGCACGCCGCCCACGAGCGATCCGACCACGGTGACCGTGGTGAACACGAGCGTGTTCAGCATGACCGACCAGAACTCCGGGTCGGTGAACAGGTCGATGTAGTTCTCGAGCCCCACCCATTCGGGCATGGGCGCGACCAGGTCCCAGTCCATGAAGCTCAGCACGATGTTGTAGATCGCGGGCCAGTAGGAGAAGACGAGGATCGCCGCGAGGTTCGGCAGGATCAGCAGGCAGAACAGGAGCGCCTCGCGGATCGTGCGCCGGCGCCGCACGGGGCTCATCGGCCGACGGCGCAGCGGCGGCCGGGACGCGGCCCGCCCGGCGTCGGTCCCCGTCTCCCCGGCGTCCGGGGTCGTGGGGGCGGGCGGTGTGAGGACGGCGGACCGACCGGCCGTCGTGGCGGGGACAGCGGCGGAGGAGGACATGCGGGGCTCCTCGGGATCAGGGGACGAAGAGGGGTCTCGACGCGCCTCGCGGATCGCTGCGGAGATGCCCTGGAGGATGCGCGCCGTGCGTCGGCGGGCCGGTCCGGAGACCTGCTCCAGGGCGCTTCCGGAGGCGGGCTCCGGGGCGAGGCGATCTCACCGTAGGAAGGGCCGGGAGGTCGGGCAATGTTCGCGAACGAGGCGTGACGAGGCGGTGGCCTGGACATGGAACGCCAGGTGAGAGCGCTCCCAAAGGCGAGGTGAGGGGGTCGCGGGCCCGGGCGGCGCCCGGTTCGGGGGCCGACGTCGGCCGGGGTTCACGCAGAGTTCCGGAGACGTTGAGGCGAACGCCCCGCGCCCGTCGCGAGCGCTCCGCGGACCGGTTCCGTGGTGTCACCCGGGCGCCATGTGGCCGTCGTGGAGCTGTGATGGGGGCCGTGCAGAATGCCGTCGACCCCTCTCCTCCGGAGGACAGAAGATGCCGCCCTCGCCGTACCAGTCGCAGGATCCAGGACAGCCCGCGTGCACGTCGGCCGTACCTGCGCGCCCCACCTCGACCATGGACGACGTGGCCCGGCGTGCGGGCGTCTCGCGCTCGACGGTCTCGCGGGTCTTCCAGCCCGGCTCGAGCGTCTCGGAGGACGCGAAGATCCGCGTGCACGAGGCCGCGCGGGAGCTCGGCTACGTGCCGAACCTGGTCGCGGGCGGGCTCGCCGGCGGGCTCACCCAGCGCACCGTGCTGGGGCTCGTCGTCCGCGACGCCACGAACCCCGCGTACGGCCTGCTCATCGGCTCCCTGCAGGCCGCGGCGCAGGAGCGCGGACGCCACCTGATCAGCGTCTCCGCCTTCCCCCACGAGTACGGGCCCGAGGAGGTGGTGGGACTGCGGCGGCTCGTCGGCATGCGCGTGGCCGGGGCGTTCGTCGCCACCGGCGTCACCCCGCCCGAGGACATCGTCGCCGCGAACGCCTCCGTGCCGGTGATGATCGTGGGCCGCCCCAACGATGATCCGCGCTTGGAGTCCATCAGCTACGACGAGGCAGCGCACGGCCGCATGATGGCAGATCGCATCCTCGCCCTCGGCCATCGCCGCGTGGGGCTGCTGGTCGCGCCCGTCCTCTACTCGCGCGTGTTCGATCTGCGCATGCGCAGCGTGCGGGAGCGGCTGCGCGAGCACGGGGCGACGGTGCGCGAGATCGACCTGCTGCCCGTGCGGGCCGGCGTCGCCAGGGCGCTCGATGCCGCGGCCGACGCGGACCTGAGCTGCATCGTCGCCCCCGTCGACTATGCGGCGCTCGAGCTCATGCGCGCCGCCCGCGCCCGCGGGGTGCGCATCGGCGAGGACGTCCATCTGGTCGGCTTCGACGGCATCAGCGACGGGCTCGACCTGCTGGGCCTCACGACGATCCGCCTGCCGATCGAGGCGGTCGCGCGCGAGGCCGTGGAGCGGATGGTCGAGCTGACGGACGCGGGGGAGCACGGGGCGGGGGCCGACGGGCACGCGCGGCACGTCCTGCGCGTGGGCGCCCTCGTCGAGGGGGCCTCGCTCGGGCCCGTCGGATGACGCGCCCTCACGGGCACGGTTCAGGACGCGGCCGTCCAGGGATGATGCGCTGCAACCGCCCATGAGGCGATTTCTCGGATTCGTCCCCCTCGGGCCCGGGGAAGCCGCAAGATGTGCTCATGCGCAGTGCCGCGCATGCAGGTCATGCCTGCTTCAGCGTTTTCAGGAGCAATCCATGAGCTTTGAGGAAGCGATCGCCGATCTGGCGTCGAAGATCCGCACGCAGTCGGCGTCCATCCAGACAGAGGAGGCGACCAAGAACGCGTTCATCATGCCCTTCATCTCGAGGGTTCTGGGGTACGACGTCTTCAATCCCCTCGAGGTGGTCCCGGAGTTCACCGCAGACCACGGGACGAAGAGGGGGGAGAAGGTCGACTACGCGATCATGAAGGAGGGCGAGGTCCAGATCCTCATCGAGTGCAAGCGGATCGGCGACGCCCTCGACATCAAGCACGCCTCGCAGCTCTTCCGGTACTTCTCCGTGACCAACGCACGCATCGGCGTGCTCACCAACGGCCAGGTCTTCAACTTCTACACGGACCTGGACGCCCCGAACATCATGGACGAGCGTCCTTTCCTGGTTCTGGACATGCTCGAGATCGACGAGACCACGCTCCCGGAGCTCAAGAAGCTCACGAAGGAGACCTTCAACCTCGACTCGGTGATCAGCTCCGCGGAGGAGCTGAAGTACGTGGGTGCGCTGAAGCGCCAGGTGGCCGAGGAGTTCCGGGACCCCTCACCCGAGTGGGTCAAAATGCTCTTGGGGAGGGTCTCGGATCGGCGCGGGACCGTGGACAACATCCGTCAGTTCACCGAGCTCACCGAGAAGGCGACGCGGCAGTTCCTCAAGGAGCAGGTGAATGCGCGCCTCAAGACCGCGCTCGGGGACACCGAGCCCGCAGTCCCCGACGCCGCGGAGGCCGCGGCTCAAGGGACGGGCGAGGGCGCTCCCGAGGTCGAGGCGCCTGTCAAGGGCGACGTGGTGACCACTGAGGAGGAGCTCGCGGGATATCAGGTCGTGAAGGCGATCGCCTGCAGCGAGGTGAAGCCGCAGCGGGTGACGCAGCGAGACTCGAAGTCCTACTTCGCCGTCCTCCTCGACGACAACAACCGCCGCACCATCGCCAGGCTCTGGTTCAACGGGAAGAGCACGAAGCACATCGGACTTTTCGACGAGAACAAGGTCGAGACCCGTCATCGCATCGAGGGCGTCGACGACATCTATGCCCACGCGGAGACGATCCGAGAGACGGTGCGCCGCTTCACGGCGTGACGCCGCTCGATCTCAGGGCGGAGGATCGACGAGTCGTGAGGGGGAGCGTGGGAATCTCACGCTTCCCCTCACCGAGCGCATCGATGACTGGTCGGAGGGCACGTCCCCACCCGCATCGAAAGGCTCTGCCGCCGCGTCCTCGCGCCCAGGGATTGACGGGGGCCGTCGTCCACGGGCGATGCCTGACAGGATCGGACGGCACTGCCCCATCGGCGGGCGGAGCCGCAGCATGCTTGGCAGAGGGTTGGCCGACCGCGTCCGCCCGTCGGCCCGCCCGCCGAGCGATCTCGTCCCGAGGAGGACCATGACCACCGCCCCCGTTGCCCCCGTCCTCTCCTTCGAGGACGTCACCTTCCAGCGGTCCGGAAAGCTCATCCTGCCCGGCGTGACCTTCGCGATCGGCCGGGGCGAGCACTGGGTGATGCTGGGTGCGAACGGCGCCGGCAAGAGCACGATCCTCAGCTTCGCGGGCGGCAACGCGCATCCCACGAGCGGGACCGTGCGGATCCTCGGCGACCAGGTGGGACGCGTCGAGCTGCGCGCCCTGCGCGAGCGCATCGGGCACGTGGACCCGCGCCACAAGGTGCGCTCGCCGCTCACGATCGAGGAGGTCGTGCTCACCGGCTTCACGGGCACCGCCGAGAAGATGATGCGCTGGGAGCCGGAGCCCGCGCAGATCGCCCGCGCTCGCGAGCTCATGGAGATGCTGGGGCTGGGTACCAAGCGCGGGTCGATATGGCCCACGCTCTCCCAGGGCGAGCGCGGTCGCGCCCTCATCGCCAGGGCCCTCGTCACCGATCCCGAGCTGCTGCTCCTGGACGAGCCGACGACGGGCCTGGACGTCGCCGCCCGCGAGCAGCTCATGGAGACACTCGAGGTACTGCCCCGCACCCACCCCGGTCTCACATCACTGCTGGTCACCCACCATCTCGAGGAGATCCCGCCCACTGTCACGCACGCTCTGTTGCTGCGCGACGGCGTGGCCAGCGCGCAGGGCCCGATCCGGGACGTGCTCAGCACCGAGGCGGTCTCCGCAGCCTTCGACCATCCGATCGCGGTGCGCCACGAGGACGGCCGCTGGAGCGCACGCTCGATCCGCAGGTGATCCCGCCTCGCCGGTCACGAGGACGAGGGGCGCGGCACGACGAGCGGCCGGCCCGTCGTGGGGTCCTCGATGACCACCGAGGGCAGGTCGAACACCTCCTCGACGAGACGCGGCGTGATGATCTCCTGCGGTGCGCCCTCGGCGACGATCCGGCCGTCCCGCATGGCGATGATGTGGGTGGCGAAGCGGCACGCGTGATTGAGGTCGTGGAGCACCGCGACGATCGTCCGCCCCTGGGCGTTGAGCCGCGCGCAGAGCTCGAGCACACCGATCTGGTGCGCGATGTCGAGGTACGTGGTCGGCTCGTCCAGGAGCAGGAGGTCGGTCTCCTGCGCGAGGACCATGGCGATCCAGGCGCGCTGGCGCTGCCCGCCCGAGAGCTCGTCCACGAGGCGCGTCGCCAGGTCCCGCGTGCTCGTCGCCGCGAGGGCGGCCGCCACGGCCGCGCGATCCTCCGGCGTGTTGCGGGAGAACGCGCCGCGATGGGGGAACCTGCCGCGTGCCACGAGGTCCCCGACCCGGATGCCGTCGGGCGCGATCGAGGACTGCGGGAGCAGGCCGAGCCGCGTCGCGACCGCGCGGGGCGACATCGAGCGGATGTCCTTCCCGTCCAGCACGATGTGCCCGGAGCTGGGCTTGAGCAGGCGCGACATGGACCGCAGGAGCGTGGACTTCCCGCAGGCGTTCGGGCCGATGATCACCGTGAAGGAGTCATCCGGGATCTGCACGTCGAGGGTCTCGATGACCGTGCGCTCGCCGTAGCCGATGCTCGCCCCGCGCGCGGCGAGCCGCGAAGGCGCGGCCCCGGATGCGGCGCGCGCCGGTGGGAGGGTGTCGAGCTCCGCCGCGCTCGTCGTGCCTGTCTGCCCGGCGTTCATCGCAGGTGCTTCCTTCCTTCGGAGATGAGCAGCCACACGAGGTAGATGCCGCCGACGCACACGGTGACGACGCCGACGGGCAGGGGGCTGGTCGGGTTGATGCGCTGCGCGACGTAGTCGCTGACGATGAGCAGCAGGGCGCCCATGAGCGCCGCCGGTGCGATGGCCATGCCGTGCGAGCGCGTGAGGCGCTTGGCGATCTGCGGGGCGGCGAGGGCGACGAAGGAGATCGGTCCCGCGACCGCCGAGACCAGCGCGACGGCCGTGATGCCCGTGAGCATCAGCGCGAGCCGGGTGCCCTCCGCCCGCACCCCCAGGGCCGACGCCGATTCGTCGCCCATCTCCAGGATGTGCATGCGCTCGGCGAGGACGACGCAGGCGGCGCAGAGCGCGACCACCGTGATGATCGTGGGCCGCATCTGCTCCCAGGAGACCCCGTTGAGCGAACCCGCGCCCCAGACCGCGACGCGCATGGCGTCCTCGATCTCCGCGTGCAGCACCAACCAGGTGTTGACCGCGGAGAGCATGGCGGAGACGCCGATGCCCACGACGATCAGGCGGAACCCCTGGATGCCGCGTCTCCCGGCGCCCTTCGTGATGGACAGCAGGTAGACCACGAGGGCGGTGGCCGTGCCGCCGATCAGCGCACCGGCGGCCGTGCCCAGGTACGAGCCGCCCAGCAGCAGGATCACGATGAGGGCGCCCGTGTACGCGCCGGTCCCGAAGCCGATCACGTCGGGACTGCCCAGCGGATTGCGGGTGAGGGACTGGAAGATCGCGCCGCCGATGCCGAGAGCGGCCCCGAGCAGCAGCGCCATCAGCCCGCGCGGCAGGCGCCACTGCTGGACCACCAGGACCGTGCCGCCGTCCCCGGCGCCGAACAGGGCCGGCACCACCTGTCGCACGGGGATCATGAGGTCGCCTGTGCTGACGGCGAGGACGAGCATCGCCATGCAGGCGATCAGGATCGCCAGGCACACGCCGAGCGTGCGCAGCGGGAGGGGGACGTGGCCCCGTCCGAGGGTCGGGAGCCTGAGCGTGCGCGGCGCCCTGGGGGCCGTCTGCCCGCTGCGGCTCTCCTGCCCACTTCTCTCCTGCCCGCTGCCGTTCTCCTGCTCACTGCCGCTCTCCTGCCCACTGCCGCTCGGCGGAGCAGGGGAGGCCGATGGTGGGGAGGTCTGGGCGATGCTGCGTGCGGTCATAGGGTCGACACCGCCTTCGAGCGCACCATCGCGATCAGCACCGGGGCGCCGAGGAACGCGGTGACCACGCCGACGGGGAGCCCGCCGGGAGCGGCGATCCGTGCGACCACGTCGGCCGCGAGCAGCAGCACCGGCCCGCCGAGGGCCGATTGCGCCAGGATCCACCCCTGGTTCGGTCCCGTCGCCCAGCGCACCACGTGCGGGACCATCAGGCCCACGAAGCCGATCGGGCCGGCGATCGCAGTCGCCGCGCCGCAGCACAGGGTGATGCCGAGGATGCCGATGGCGCGCGCCCGTCCGAGCCGCACCCCGAGGGTCGCGGCCAGGTCGTCGCCGAGAGCGATCGCGTTGAGCGAGCGCGCGGTCAGCATCGCCGCCAGCAGGCCGACGACGATGAACGGCACGGCCCGCAGGGCCGGTCCCAGTCCTCGCACGGACAGCGAGCCCGCCGCCCACGAGCGCATGGCGTCGAAGGCCGCGGGATCGAGCAGGGTGACCGCGGTCGTGAAGCCGGAGGCGACGGCCGCGAAGGCCACGCCGGAGAGCGTCAGCCGCACCGGATCGCCGCCGCTGCGTCCGGCTGCACCGATCGCGAGCACGGCCACGGTGGCGATCAGCGCACCGGCCAGCGCCAGCCAGAGCTGGCCCGCCATCCCGGCGATGCCGAGCAGTGAGGTCCCGGCGGCGACGGCGAGGGCGGAGCCCGCGTTCACGCCGAGGATCCCGGGGTCCGCCAACGGGTTGCGCGTCAGCGACTGCACGAGCGCTCCGGCGACGGCCATGGCGGCGCCGACGACGAGGCCGCCGAGGGTCCTGGGGACCCGCGAGCCCCACACCACGCGTCCGTCGACCGTGGCCTCGTCGTGCTCCAGGAGCGAGCGCAGCACCGTCCCGGGCGGGATCTGCCGGTCCCCGATGCACAGGCTCGCCAGGAGCGCGAGCCCGAGCAGCAGCAGGAGGCCGACGGCGAGCAGGAGCCGGCCGGTGCCGCCCACCCGGATCGGCTCGTCGGTGTCGAGCCCGGTGTCGGCGTCGGTGTCGGCGTCGGTGCCGGCGCCCAGGACCGCCGTCGCGTCCTCGGTCCCCGGCGGCGTCGCGTCCTCCGTCCCCGACGGCGACTCCTCGGGCAGTTCGGCCGGACCCCCGGGGGCGGCGACCTGTCCGCGAGGTGCGGCCGTGCCGGCGGACGGGCTCACTTGACGACGTCCTCGGCCTTCTCCAGCACCTCTGCGAGGTCGTTCAGCCACGTCGTCTGCACGGTGTAGGAGTACGCGCGCTTGTCGTCCCAGCTGCCCACCTGGTCGGCCTCGACGGCGGGGAGCGAGGTCCACAGGGGGTTCTCCTCGTAGCCGGTCGACGTCTCGGCGAGGAGGATGACGTCGGCGTCGTAGTCGCTGATCTTCTCCCAGGTCGACGTGGCCCAGGCGCTGTCCTTCGGGGCCTCGGGGCCCACGAGGTTCAGCCCCAGGTCGGCGAGCATGGTGGTGACGCCGAGGGTGTCGCTCGTGTAGATGTCGTCGCCGGCGATGTTCAGGGCCATCACCGTCAGCCAATCCTTCTTCTCCTCGGCGACCGCGCGGACGCGCTCCGTCGCGGCATCGAAATCCTTCTTGGCCTGCTTCTGCTCCGGGGTGTCGACATCGGCGCCGAGCGCCTTCGCGACGCCCGTGTAGCGGTCGATCATCTCCTGGGGCGTGCCGCTCATGCGGACGGGCAGGAACGGTGCGACCTCGGAGACCTGCGTGGTCACCTTCTCGTCCCACCAGGTCCAGCCGTCGCCCTTCTCGTTGCCGACCCCGATGACGAGGTCGGGGGTCGCGGCGGCGAGCTTCTCGAGGCTGAACTCGGCATCGAGGCCGATGATGTTCTCCTTCTCCAGGTCCAGGTCCCCCTGGCCGCCGGCGCCCTTGCCGAAGCCGAAGACTCCCGCGAAGGTGATCCCGAAGGGCTGGAGAGCGGCGGCCGAGTAGATGTCGGCGACGATCTTCTTCGGCGTCTGGTCGAGCTCGACGGTCAGGCCGTCGTACCCCTCGGGCGAGTACGAGAAGGCCCCGGAGCCGGCGCCGCCCCCGTCGCTCGCCGATGAGCCGGAATCGGCTGCGGTCGACGAGCAGCTGGCGAGGGCGAGGAGACCGGGGATGGTCAGAGAGAGGAAACCACGACGGCGCATGCGGAGACTCCTGGGGACGGACGGACGGACGGCCGGACGGACGGCCGGCGGCGGGGCGGGCACGTGCGAAGAGGACGGGGGATGGGGGATAGGCGGGGAAGCGATGACTCATGCGGAGACAAGGCAAGGCTTGCCTATTTGGCTCGAGGCTAGTGTGATCCCCGGGTGGGACCGGTGGGCCGGGAGTGATACGAGACGCACCTCACGGTGGTGGGTGGCCGTCCGCGCAACACGGTTGGGGTGGCACAGCCAGCACCGCAAAGCTGGCGCCGCCAAGCTGGCGCCGCCAAGCTGGCGCCGCGCAGTCGGCGCCGAGCAGTTCCAGCCGGTCTGTCCGGGCCGGGGGCTGCGGCGGGTCGCCCTGCATGGGGCCCAGCGATGTCATGGAGCGGCGCGGGCGCGACATCCGTGCCGCATATTGCACGGATGTCGCGCATAGGCCGGTCCGTGACAGGGGCCCGCTGGAAGTCGCACATCCGCCTGTCCGTGACACGGCCTGATGGGGAGGCGCTCCGACGTGGCATAGCACCCGCGGGCAGTCCCCGCGCCCCTTCACCCGCCCAGCTGAACGAGTGCTCCCGCCACCTCGGTCCGGTCCGCGGTGCGATGGGCGAAGTCGAGTGCCGGGTGCCCGCCGACCCGGATGCTGCGGCGAGCGTGCCTGAGCAGCTCGACGTCGTTCACGTCGTTCCCGAACGCGGTGTACGCGCCGTCGCGGATGCCGAGGCGGCGCAGCGCGGAATGCTTCGTGATGCCGCTCGGTGCCACGTCGATCAGGTGCTCGTCGGGGTGGACGGACACGCTCAGTCCGGCGGCCCGCAGCTGATCGATGACCTGGGGGTCCTCGGTGAACAGCACTGCCTTCGCGTAGTCGGGCAGCGCGCTGCGCGGGACGTTGCGGGCGAGTCCTTCGGCGTCGAGCTGACGGAAGATGCGGTGCTGCTCGTCGCCCGTGAAGGAGAAGTCCCAGGGGCCGTCGACGAGCGCGGGCAGGGAGTGCGCCTCGATGATCTCGTCGAGCAGCGCCCTGGCAGGGGCAGGGAAGCCGACGACCTCGACGTCGGTGACCCGAGCCGGGCGCACGAAGGCGCCGTTCCCGCCGATCAGAGCGCTATCGGCGAGATCCTCCGGGAGCACTGGCAGCAGGTCGCGCACCGGGCGCGCGGAGGCGAAGGCCAGCGGGTGCCGCTCGCCGACGTCGCGCAGAGCCTCGACGATGTCGTCCGCGATGGTGCGCCCGTCGAAGCAGAGGGTCCCGTCGACATCGAGCACCACGAGTTCGGCGGTGGCACGATCCCGGCGGGGCCGGTGCTCATCGGCTCCGCCGTCCCCGCCAGGATCGTCTCCCGCCGGGATCACGGCACCCGGTGGCCCGCCGCGCGGAAGAGCTCGTACCACTCGGCGCGGGTGAGCGGCAGCTCCGAGCCGTCGGCCGAGTCGGTGACGCGCTGCGGGGTGGTGGTTCCGAGCACGACCTGCATGTTCGCGGGGTGGCGGGTGATCCAGCCGGTCGCCACGGCCTCCGGGGCGACGTCGTACTTCGCGGCGAGGCGGTCCACCACGGCGTTCAGGTCCGGGTACTTGTCGCTGCCCAGGAAGACGCCGTCGAAGAAGCCGCCCTGGAAGGGCGACCAGGCCTGCACGGTGATGTCGTTCAGGCGGCAGTAGTCCAGGATGCCGCCGCCGTCCAGGACGTTGGACTGCTCCTCGCCGCTCATGTTCGCGGCGATGCCCTGGGCGATGATCGGCGAGTGGGTGATCGAGAGCTGCAGCTGGTTGGCCACGAGCGGACGGGTCACCGAGCGCTTGAGCAGGTCGATCTGGCGAGGCGTGTGGTTGGAGACGCCGAAGGCGCGCACCTTGCCGGAGGCGTGCAGGTCGTCGAAGGCGCGGGCCACCTCGTCGGGCTCGATGAGGGCATCGGGGCGGTGCAGCAGCAGGATGTCGATGTAGTCGGTGCGCAGGGCCTTCAGCGACCCCTCAACCGACTCGATGAGGTGCTCGTAGGAGTAGTCGAAGTAGGGGCCGTCGGTGACGATGCCGGCCTTCGTCTGGATGGTGATCTGCTCGCGCTCGGCGGCGTTGAGGTGCATCGCCTCGGCGAAGCGGCGCTCGCACAGGTGGTCGCCGCCGTAGATGTCGGCGTGGTCGAAGAAGTCGATGCCCGCATCGCGGGCCGTGTTCACCAGGGTGCGGATCTCCTCGTCGGACTTGTCGTTGATCCGCATGAGGCCCAGCACCACGTTCGGTGCCGTGATCTCGGTGCCCGGAAGGGGGAAATGCTTCATCGCAGAGACTCCTGTGTCGTCATGAGATCGGCCGCGGACGCGGTCGGGCCGGCGAGCGGCGCTCGCCGGAGGCAGTGGGGGCGGAATGCGGGCCGACGGGCGGGGCCGGCGAGTGAGCCGCTCCGCCGACGACCGGGGACCGTGGATGAGCCGCTCCGCCCGACGGGCGGGGCCGGGACTCAGCCCGTCGGCAGAGCCCCGGCCCATGCTGTCAGGCGCAGCGCACGAGCAGAAGACGAGCGCCCGTTGACGACGCGCGCCCTCGGGCGCCCGTCGTCGCTCGGATCAGTTGAACTCGAGCGGGTGGGTGCCCACGCGGCCCGAGCCGTCGCCCGTGTCGAGGGCGTCGATGGCGGTGACCTCGTCGGCCGACAGCTCGAAGCCGAACACGTCGAAGTTCTGCTCCATGCGCTCGCGGTGCGTGGACTTCGGGAACACGATGAAGCCGCGCTGCAGGTGCCAGCGGATGACGACCTGCGCCGGGGTGACGCCGTGCGCGGAGGCCGCGTCGGCCACGGCGGACTCCTCGAAGAGCGGGTACTTGCCCTGGCCCAGCGGGCCCCAGGACTCGATGTGCATCCCGTTCTTCCCGGCCCACTCGAGCACGTCGCGCTGCTGGAGCGCGGGGTGCAGCTCGATCTGGTCGACGGCCGGGACCTCGCCGGTCTCCTTCACGAGGCGGTCGAGGTGCTCGGGCAGGTGGTTGGAGACGCCCACGGAGCGGGAGAGGCCCTGGTCGCGGATCTCCAGCAGCTTCTGCCAGGCGTTGACGTAGGTGTCCTTCTCGGGGGTGGGCCAGTGCGTGAGGTAGAGGTCCACGTACTCGAGGCCGAGCTTCTCGAGGCTCTCGCGGATCGCCGCATGGGGCTCCTCGCCGGCCTGGCGGTCGTTCCACAGCTTGGTGGTCACGAACAGCTCGTCGCGCGGGATGCCGCTCTTGGCGATCGCGGCGCCCACGCCCTCCTCGTTGCCGTAGATGGCGGCGGTGTCGATGTGGCGGTAGCCGACCTCGAGGGCGCTGGTCACGGCCTTCTCGGCCTCGTCGGCCGGGACCTTGAAGACGCCGAAGCCGAGCTGGGGGATCGCATGTCCGGAGTTCAGGGTGATGGTGGGAACAGTCATGGCCCCGAGCCTAGGAACCCTCGATATATAAGTCCAACAGCTCGCAGCGATGCCATTCATGGCGCCGGCTGGTAGATGCGATGATGTGGCGGGCCAACGGGCCGACAGGCCGACGCGTGGGCAGGCTGGCGCGCTGTCCACCCGACGGCAGCGCATGGTCGACGGATCACGAACGAGAAGGATGCGGGGCGGACATGGACCTCAGGCAGATGGAGTACGTGGTGGCGCTCGCCGACGAGCGGCACTTCACCCGCGCGGCCGAGCTCGCTGGCATCTCGCAGTCCGGGCTCAGCAGCGCGATCCGCAGTCTTGAGCAGGAGCTCGGCACGCCGCTGTTCGAGCGCACCACCCGGCGCGTCGAGCCGACCGCCGCAGGCTTCGCCCTGCTCCCGCACGCCCGCACCCTGCTCGAGGAGGCCGCCCGCGCCCGCGAGGCCGTGCTGCGCGTGGGCCCCGCGGTCAGCGGCTCGCTGCGCGTGGGCGCCGAGCAGTGCCTGGGTCTCGTGGACGTCTCCGCCCTGCTCTCGGCGTTCCATCAGCGCCACCCGGGGATCGCCACCGAGTTCGCGCAGGCCGGCTCGCACGAGCTGGTGGGAGCGGTGCGCGAGGGCGAGCTGGACGTCGCCTTCGTCGCCACCGACCGGCACCTCGGCGCACTGCGCCACACGTTCCTGGGCGGGGAGCCGCTCGTGCTCGTCGTCCCGCCCGATCACCGACTCGCCCGCCGCACCATCCTGCGCTGGGAGATGCTCGACGGCGCCGACTTCGTGGACTTCTCCGAGACCTGGGGGGTGCGCACCATGAACGACGACCTGCTCGCGACCCATGGCGTCCACCGCCGCGTGCGCTGCAGCGTCAACGACGTGCACACCCTGCTGGACCTCGTGACCAGCGGGCTCGGTGTCGCGATCGTCCCCGCGCACGTCGCCCGGAAGCCGCAGGCTGCCAGCCTCCTGACCCGCGAGCTGCCGGGCGCCGCCCAGCCCAGCTGGTCGGTGAGCGCCATCAGCCCGCTCGCCCCGTCGGCCGACGTCCCCTCGGCGCTCCTGCTCGACCTGCTCGGGGAGACGGTGCCGTGCGAGGACGCGTGCGGCGCGAGCGCGCCCGACGGGCAGGCCGTGCCCGACGGTGCGATCGCCCGTGACGCAGGGAGCGACCCCGTCGGAGAACGGGCCGTCCCGGTCACTGCGTGAGGGTCGAGGTGAAGGTTCTGCGGTACTCGCCGGGCGAGGTGCCGAGTGCGCGGCGGAAGTGGAGCCGCAGGTTCGCCCCGGTGCCCAGGCCCGTGCGCGCGGCGATCTGATCGACGGGAAGGTCGCTGTCCTCGAGCAGGCGGCGTGCCATGTCCACGCGGGCCTCGAGGATCCAGCGGTGCGGCGGGCGCCCGGTCTCCTCGACGAAGCGGCGCTCGAAGGTGCGCCGCGACATCGCGGCCCGGTCGGCCAGCTGCTGCGTGGTCAGATCCTCCTCGAGGTGCCCCAGTGCCCACGTCCGCACGTCCTCGAGCGCCTCGCCGTCCGCGACGGGCATCCAACCGGCCGGCTGGTACTGCGCCTGGCCGCCGGCGCGGCGCGGTGAGGTGACCAGGCGCCGGGCGATCTCGTTGGCGGTCTTCGCGCCGAGGTCCTTGCGCACGATGTACAGGCACAGGTCGAGGCCGGCCGCGACCCCGGCGGAGCTGAGGATGCTGCCCTCGTCGACGAACAGCACGTTCGGGTCCACCTCCACGTCCGGGTAGGTGCGCGCGAGCCGGGCGGCGGCATCCCAGTGGGTCGTCGCGCGCCGTCCGCGCAGCAGCCCGGCGTCGGCCAGGGCGAAGGCGCCGTAGCAGATCGACACCAGCCGTGCCCCGCGCTCGTGGGCCGCCATCAGCGCCTCGCGCACAGGCAGGGGGACCGGCCGATCCGGGGGCGCGTAGCCCGGGACGATGACCGTATCGGCGCGCGCGAGCGCCTCGAGCCCCTGCTCCACCTGGTACGCGAGCCCCGAGGCGGCGGGCACGGCGCCGGGGCTCTCGGCGCAGATGCTCAGCGCGTACGGGGTGCCCGGGCGCTCCGCGAAGACCTGCAGCGGGATGCCGACGTCCAGCGGCAGCGCCCCGGGCATCACGAGCACGGCGACCTGGTGGCGGGTCGGAGCGGCCGACGAGTGCTGCGGGTCCGGCGGGTCGACCGAGTCCTGCGGGTCGACCGGGTCCTGGGGGGCCAGCGGGTACATGACGTAATCCTTGCACATGTCGGCAGTTATGCCACTGTCCTCGTCTCGCTCCCCGCTCGCAGGATGGGTCCCGTCGGCCGACGAGAACCCGACGAGAACCCGACGAGAACCCCCGAGAGGACCCTGATCACCGTGCCTTCGATGCCCCGATGGGCCGCCTGCTGCGTCTCCGTGCTGGCCTTCATGGCGGCCATGGCTGCCGCGGGAGCGCCGAGCGTCCTGCTGAGCTACGACCAGGAGGCCTGGGGCTTCTCGGACGGCGCCCTCACCGGCGCCTTCGCCGTCTATGCGCTGACCCTGCTCCTGGCGCTGCTGACCTGCGGGTCGCTCTCCGACCACCTCGGGCGACGCCCGGTGGCGGTCGGCTCCCTGCTGCTGACCGCCCTCGCGCTCCTGCTCTTCCTGCGCGCCCACGCCATCGGCGACCTGGTCCTCGCGCGCGCCGTCCAGGGCGCGGCGATCGGCGCCGCGACCGCCGCGCTCAGCGCGTCCATCGTGGAGCTCGCCCCCGAGCGGCATCGGCGCCTCGCGCACACCGCGGTGAGCGTGACGACCGCCGGCGGTCTCGGGATCGGCGTGGTGCTGGCGGGGATCGCCATCGAGGCGACGTCGGCCCCGAACGCCGTGCTGTTCGCCGTCGCGCTCGCCGTGGTCCTCGTCGCCGCCGTCCTGCTGATGCTGTCCCCGGAGACCGTCTCGCCGCGCGCCGGCGCCCTGGCCTCGCTGGTCCCGCGGATCCGGATCCCCGATGCGGTGCGCGGGCAGTTCCTCCGGCTCGCGCCCGGGATCATCGCGATCTGGATGTCCGCGGGACTGATCCTGGGCCTGGGAGGGTCGCTCGCCGGCAGCGTCCTGCACCTCGGCGTCGGCCTCCCATCGGCGCTGATCGTGGCGACCCAGCCGCTCGTGGCCACGATCTGCACCCTCGTGCTCGCCCCGCGGATCGGGCCGCGCGTGCTCGTGCCCGGCGGGTACGTCGCGGTGATGCTCGGCGTCCTCGCCGAGTGCGCCTCCTTCGCCACCGGCGACGCGTCCCTGGTGGTCGCGGGGGCTCTCGTCACCGGCGTCGGGTACGGAGCGGTCTTCTCCGCGACCCTGCGCATCCTGCTGCCGGGCGTCCGGCCGCACGAGCGCGGAGGGTTCTTCGCGGCGTTCTACATCGTCGGCTACCTCGCCTACGGTGCCTCCGCCCTGTGCGCGGGACTGCTCAGCGACCTCATCGGACTCGGCGCCGCCGGAGTGGTCTACGCGGTCGCGACCGTCGCGGCCGCCGCCCTGGCCCTGGGTGCGTGGCTGCTGCCCGCGCGCCGGGCCCCGCGCCCGCAGGCGCTCGCGGAGCAGCCGTGCCCCGCGCCCCGGTGAGCCCGCCGCGCTCCCGTCGACCCGTGCGCACCCGGCTGCCCGCCGCGCTCCGGGGACCGCGCAGCGTCCCTGATCCCACGTCCACACCCACCGCACCCACCGCACAGAACCCACCCACCGCATCCGGCGGACGCCGACGCCGAGGCGTCCGGCCCGCCGGGAGAGGAAGCACCGCACCATGGCAGCATCGCCCCGACCGCTCCGCTTCACGACACTGCTGTTCCCGCAGGTCACGCAGCTCGATCTCACCGGGCCGGTCCAGGTCTTCGCGGGCTTGCCGGGCGCCGTCGTGGACCTCGCGTGGCATCGGCACGAACCAGTCCCGACCGACGCCGGTTTCTCCCTGCTGCCCACGGTCGCCTTCGAGGAGGCGGGGCAGGCCGACGTCCTCATGATCCCCGGCGGGCAGGGCGCCTTCGACACTCTCGAGGACTCCGTCGCCCTCGACTTCGTGCGGCGCCAGGCTGCAGGCGCGCGCTACGTGACGAGCGTCTGCACCGGCGCCTTCGTGCTCGGGGCGATCGGTCTGCTGCGGGGTCGACGCGCCACGACCCACTGGGCCGTGCACCCGCTGCTGCGGCACCTGGGCGCGATCCCCGTGCGCGAGCGCGTGGTGCGGGACGGCGACCTGCTCACCGGGGGAGGGGTGACCAGCGGCATCGACTTCGCTCTCACCCTCGCCGCGGAGATCTACGGGGACGACGTCGCCAAGGGCGTCCAGCTCGCCATGGAGTACGACCCGCAGCCGCCGTTCGACGCGGGATCGCCGGGAGCGCCGGAGGCCGACCCCGCCCACGTCGAGGAGGTCATGCGCGCTGCCCGGCGCAGCCGCGAGCCCCTCGTGCTGCGCGCGGCGGACCGGCTCGCGTCCTGATTCGAGGCCGAGAGCGGCGCTGGGGCTGGTGACAGCACGCCACCGGTGTTACCCTCGGGGCACAACCCCTGTTCCTCCGGATCAGGCTCAAGGCCCCGCTTCGTGCGGGGCCTTGCTATTTCCAGGACGGTGGTCGATGGATCGGCTGTTTCCCCGTCTGGACCACAGGTGGGAGCTGATTCCGCGATGCGTAGCCGGGTCGCAGATAGAGACTGAAGTCGATGCCCGCCTGCTCGAAGAGTTTTGTTCTCTCGTTTCGCGGGTAGAGAACGCCGACCCGTACGCCGAACCTCTGCTTCGCTACGGCAATGGGGTGCGCCAGGTCCGAGTCTGAGGAGACGACGACCAAGGTCTGGGCGAGCCCATCGAGCGCATCCATGAGCGGCTGCGTCGCCAGCTTCACGTCCGAGCCCTTCTCCTGGACCTTGTAGACGTGATGGTGCCGGAGCGGTGGTCGCTCCTTGCCGTCGACCCACTTGCGCGCGAATCCGTGATGCACGGTGAAAAGGGAATCATCGTGGACCGTCAATCGATCCAGAGTGCCGAGGGCTCTCAGATATGCGTGCTGCCGGTCTGGTGCGTGCGGGTCCTCGGGGTTCATGCGCCCCTTGATGCGAGCGGTGAAGTAGTGCACATGGCGAACATCGAAGGCGTCCAAAACGTCGTCGAAGAGCGCAACGAGATCCAGCCACTTGTTCTGAGGACGGCTCTCCAGCTGCCCCTTGTAGAGATTGAACCCATCGACGTACACAATCGCTGCTGGCTTCGACACCGTTCAAGCATGCACGAGCTCACGCCACCACGGCAGGAAACGGGCGGATACGACGGCTCCCTGCGTGTCCCTGCCCCCGGGCTAGGGTGAACGGGTGACCACGGCCGATCCCGCGCAGCCCCCGTCCATCCCCGAACGCGCTGCGCAGCAGCCTCGCCGGCCCCGCGCCTTCATCACCGTCGCGATCGCCGCGATCACCATGATCGGCCCGTTCACGATCGACTCCGTGTTCCCCGCCTTCACCCGCATCGGCGCCGAGTTCGGGGAGTCCGAGGGCGCGCTGCAGCAGCTCGTCTCCGCCTACCTCGCGGCCTTCGCGGTGATGTCGATCTTCCACGGGCCGCTCTCCGACGCGCTGGGGCGGCGGCGCGTCATGCTCGCGGGCCTGAGCATCTACGTGCTCGGGATGTTCGCCTGCGTGCTGGCCCCCACCTTCGGCAGCCTCGTGCTGCTGCGGGTCCTGCAGGGCATGAGCGCCGGGGCGGCGACGATCATCTCCCGCGTCATGGTGCGCGACCTCTACTCGGGCGCCCAGGCGCAGCGGCTGATGGCGCAGGTCATGGCCATCTTCTCGATCGCGCCCGCCCTGGCCCCGGTGATCGGCGGCTGGCTCCTGCTGCTGGGGGACTGGCGCTGGGTGTTCGGCGGCATCGGCCTCTACGGACTGCTCGCGATCGTGCTCACGATCCTGCTGCCCGAGACGCTCCCGCCCGAGCGCCGCTCGCCGCTGCGGATCGGCTCGCTGCTCGGCTCGCTCGTGCACGTGGGCGCCTCGGCGCTCATGGTCCGGATCGCCCTCGCCACGGCCTTCGGCTTCGCCGCCCAGTTCCTGTTCATCGCCTCGGCCCAGATCATCGTGGTGCGCCTGCTGGGGCTCGGCGAGCAGGACTTCTGGGTGCTGTTCGTGCCGCTGATCATCGGCATGTTCACCGGCGCCCAGGCCGTCGGCCGACTCGCCGACCGCCTGCCGCGCACCCGCATGATCACCGTCGGCTATCTCGCGACGCTCGGAGCCACCGCGCTGAACCTGCTGCTCGTGACGCTCGCCCCCGCGCCCGACGGCACGATCTCGCCTGCGCTCATCCCCGTGCTCGTCGGCCCGATGCTGATCGGCTTCACCGTCTCCCTGATCTTCGCGCCCATCCAGCTCGAGATCATGGACCTCTTCCCTCACGCCCGAGGCGCCGCCGCATCGCTGGGCACCTTCTCCTCGCTCGTGCTGAACGCGCTGCTCGCGGGTGTCGTGGCGCCGCTGGTGACGGGCTCCCTGGTGACTCTGGCGGCGACCGCGCTGGCGTTCGTCTGCGCGGGGACCGTGCTGTGGCTGTGGCACCTGCGCGCGACCGGCGGGCGCGGCGCCGAGGTGGTCGAGGACGGCGAGGTCGTGGCCTAGCGTGTGCCGGATCCGCGTCCGCCCTGGTCGCGGCGTCACCGGGGTCGGCGCGTCATCGTCCCGGACGCCTCGCCGTCGCAGATCGTGAGGGAGACAGCGGTCGTGCCCAGAGCGACCACTGCGGCGGTGAGGAACGCGAGCCGGAATGGGAACGGTTCTGCGCCACTGATGCCCGTGCTCGAGTGCGATGGTGCGGCGAGGACGAGGACGGTGGAGAGGAGTGCGACGCCGACGGCGCTCCCCAGCTGCTTCCCGGCGTTGAAGATCGGGGACGCCCTGCTGGTGTCGGCCTTGGAGATCGTGGCCATGGAGATCGCTTGGGACGGGATGAAGACCGCCGCGACGCCCAGCCCGAGCAGCAGCAGGTCGCTGCGCACCCACCAGAGGCTCGTCCCCGTCCCGACGAGCGCCATCAGCGAAAGGCTCGCACCGATGAGGAGGAGCCCGAGGGTCGTGAGCCGTCGCGGACCGAAGCGCGGGTAGAGGATGCGGGAGACGAGCTGCCCGCCGATGATCACTCCGATCGCGGAAGCAGCGCTCGTCAGTCCGGCCTCGAACGCTGAGGCATGGAGGGCATCCTGGAGGTACACGGAGACGAGGTAGAGGCCGCCGATGTACGCGACAGATGCCAGCCTGTAGAGGCTCGTCGCGCTCGAAACCCACAGCTCCGACGGCCGCGTGAAGATCGTCGCCCTCACCCCGCGCGGAAGAGCGCTCGCACAGCGAGCGCAGCAGGTCCACGACACGCCTCCCGACGCCCTCAGCGCGCTCGCGCCCGAGGATCTGGAGCAGCTCCGCTCGATCCTGGAGCGTGTGGGATGACGTGCCCGCGGACAAGCCCTCGCCCAGCCCCGAGCTCTTGACCGCGCTCGTCGCGCAAGCCCACCATGAGGCTGGGCGCGGGACAACGAGGTCGGACGCGCCGCCGGGAGGCGAGGAGGCCACCGCTGATGTCGAGCAATCGAGCAGTCGCGTACAAGGGAGCCGGGAAGGTCGAGGTCGTCGACATCGACTACCCCACCTACGAGCTCAAGGACGGGCCGGGGGTGAACCCCGCGAACGTCGGCCGGAAGCTGCCCCACGGGGCGATCCTGAAGGTCGTCACCACCAACATCTGCGGCTCGGACCAGCACATGGTCCGCGGCCGCACCACCGCACCCGAGGGGCTGGTGCTGGGGCACGAGATCACTGGCGAGGTGATCGACGTGGGCCCCGACGTCGAGTTCATCAAGACCGGCGACCTGGTCTCGGTGCCGTTCAACATCTCCTGTGGCAGGTGCGTGAACTGCAAGATCGGGCGCACCGAGATATGCCTGAACGTGAACCCCGACCGCCCCGGCAGCGCCTACGGCTACGTCGACATGGGCGGCTGGGTGGGCGGGCAGGCCGAGTACGTGCTCGTGCCCTACGCCGATTGGAACCTGCTGAAGTTCCCCGACAAGGACCGGGCGCTCGAGAAGATCCTCGATCTCACGATGCTCTCGGACATCTTCCCGACCGGGTACCACGGCGCCGTCACCGCAGGCGTCGGCCCCGGCAGCTCGGTGTACATCGCCGGGGCGGGGCCGGTGGGACTCGCCGCGGCCGTCGGCGCGCAGCTGCTCGGGGCGGCGGTCGTCATCGTCGCGGACATGCAGGAGGACCGCCTCGCGGCCGCCCGCGCCTTCGGCTGCGAGACCGTCGACGTCGCCGAGCAGGACCCCCGCGAGCAGATCGCGAGGATCCTGGGTCGCGAGGAGGTCGACTGCGGGGTCGACGCCGTGGGCTTCGAGGCCAAGGGCCACGGGCACGACGCGAAGGAGGCGCCCGCGACCGTGCTGAACACGCTCATGGACGTCACCAAGGCCGGCGGCGCCCTCGGGATCCCCGGGCTCTACGTCACCGGCGATCCCGGCGGCGTGGACGAGGCGGCCCAGGAGGGCTCGCTCTCCCTGCGCCTCGGCCTGGGCTGGGCGAAGGCCCTCGGGTTCATGACCGGGCAGTGCCCCGTCATGCGCTACCACCGCCAGCTCATGGAGGCGATCCTGCACGACAAGGTGCACATCGCCGACGCCGTGAACGCCACCGTCATCTCGCTCGACGACGCCCCGCGCGGCTACGCCGAGTTCGACAAGGGCGCGGCGAAGAAGTTCGTCATCGACCCCCACGGGACGACGGGGCTCGCCGCTGCGAGCTGAGAGAGCGGGCTCGGCGGTCCGCCGCGCGCCGGCCGGCCGACGGATGCGGCCGACCGGTCAGCGCACGGTGGGGGAGAGCTCCCTGCCCAGGTACAGGGTGGCGGCGCCGATCGCGCCGACGTCGTCGCCGAAGGCGGAGGAGCTGATGGTGACGCCGCGGCGTCCGCCGCTGCCCTGCAGCGCGCGCTCGAGCACCTGCGGCATGGCGAACGGCTCGAGCGCGCGCCAGTAGGGGCCGCCGATGATCACGCGGTGCGGATCGTGGACCCCGATCAGGGTGCGCAGCGCCTCGCCGAGCGCGGTGCCGTGCTCCTGCGCGATCCGTGCGGCCAGGCGGTCGCCCGACGTCGCCGCCGCGAGCAGGGCGTCCAGGCGCTCGCCGTCGGCCTCGAGGGACGCGGAGGAGAGCTCGTCCACCTCGATCTCCGCCGCCGGATCCGCCGCGTGGCCCTCGGGTGGGCTCCCTGCGGAGTCCTCCGCAGTTCTCCCCGCGGCGTCGATCCGGTGCAGCATCGCGTGCACGTCCGTGAAGGTCGAGAGGCACGCGCGCCGGCCGCATCCGCAGATGGGACCGTCCAGGCCCGTCGGCAGATGCCCGATCTCGCCGGCCTGCGTGGTCGAGCCGCGCTGGACCCGGCCCGCGCTCGAGACCGCCGAGCCGACGCCCGCGCTCACGTAGACGTACAGGAGCGTCTGCTCGCTCAGACGCTCGCCGGCCCAGATCTCCGCCGCGAGCGCCGCGTTCGTGTCCTTGTCCAGGAGGGCCGTGCGGCCCGTCGCCCGCGAGAGCATCTCCACGAGGGGCGTGTCCCACCAGTCCGGCATCCAGGGCGGATCCACGAGCACGCCGCGGCGCCAGTCCAGGCCGCCCGGAGCGGCGACCCCGACACCCAGCAGGGCCTCGCGCGCACTCTGGCCGCCGGGGGTGCGCCAGCCGTCCTCGTACATCGTCGCGAGCAGCTCCTCGAGTCCCGCCGCGATCCGAGCCACCCCCGCATCGGGGTCCGGGCCCGGGGGACCGAGCGCCTTCTCCGCGACGACGTTCGCCCCCAGGTCGACGATGACCAGCGTGATCCCCGTGGGATCCAGGTGCACGCCGGCCGCGAGCAGCGACGACGGCACGACGCGCAGCACGGTGCGCGGCTTACCCCTGCCCGCGGAGAGCGTGCCGTCGGTCTCGACGAGGCCGCGTTCCATGAGCCGGCGCGTGATGAGGCTGACCGCCTGCCGGGAGAGGCCGCTGCGGCGCACCACCTCCGATTGCGAGCTGCCCTCGGGCGCACTGCGGATCGCATCGAGCACGACGAGCTCGTTCTTGGCGCCGATGTCCGGCATGGATGACCCGCGCACGAGTGCTCCTTCCACCTCGGGGCGAGCCCCGTTGCCTTTAGTCCAACAGTGTGAGTAATGTACGTCACCGAGAGGCGCGGGATGGCCCGCGATGCGGAACGGACCGCATCGACACGGTGCTCGATCCCCGCCGAAGAACTCCGGTCTCCGCAGCCAGCGGGGCCGACCCCCGGGCCTCACGACATCGCCGTCCGGCCCGCTTCCCGACCAGATCCCCCATCCCATCGTTCCCGCTCCGACTCCCACGTGAGCAGAGCCCCCGACGTGCCGGAGACGGCCCGCCGAGACCGAGGAAGGAACCCACGATGAGTGTCACCGACACCGTCGGCCCGCCGGCCGGCCCCGCGAGCGCCTCAGGCGCCTTGGGCAGTGCGGCGCCCGCCCCTCCCGCACGCCGCAAGCGCGGCATGAATGCGGGCCAGCGCCGAAAGCTGCGCACCGGCCTGCTGTTCATCTCCCCCTGGATCATCGGGGTCCTCATCTTCATCATCTACCCGGTCGCGTACTCGATCGCTCTGAGCTTCACGCGGTATTCGGGGATGGAGGCGCCGACGTGGGTGGGCGTTCAGAACTATGTCACCGCCTTCACCGACCCGATGGTCGGCAAGGCGGCGTCGAACACGATCTTCTACGCCATCATCGCCGTCCCGCTGGGGCTGATCATCGCTCTGGCGCTCGCGATCGCGATGAACCAGAACGTGCGCGAGGTCGCCTGGTACAGGACGATCTTCTACGCGCCCTCGCTGATCCCGGCGTTCGCGATGTCCTTCATCTTCATCGTGTTCCTGAATCCCCAGTTCGGCGTGTTCAACCAGGTCCTCAAGATCTTCGGGGGCGCGAACGTCAACCTCCTGGGTGATCCCACCGGGGTGAAGATCGCGATCATCCTGATGGCACAGCTGGGTGCGGGCAACGCGGCCCTCATCTTCCTCGCCGGTCTGCGCAACATCCCGAAGACGATCTACGAGGCGGCCCGAGTGGACGGCGCCAGCCCCCTGCGCCAGTTCTTCTCGATCACGTTCCCGCTTCTCTCCCCGGTCCTTCTGTTCAACCTGATCACCGGCATATCGGGATCCCTGCAGGTGTTCACCGAGGCATTCATCGTCACGAACGGCACGGGCGATCCCGACGCGGGCGCGCTGTTCTACATGATGTACCTCTACAAGAACGCCTTCGGCTTCGCCGAGCTCGGATACGCATCCGCCCTCGCGGTGATCCTCTTCCTGGTGGGGCTCGGGCTGGCCCTGCTCGTCTACTGGCTCTCGCGCCGGTTCGTGAACTACGACGTGGAGGCCGGCTGATGAGCACCATGATCCAGACTCCTGCGGAGAACATCGCTCCGCAGCGCAAAAAGGCCAACGCCGAGGCCTACAACCGGCGCGCCGACGGCACCAAGCGCTCCTGGCACTCGACGCTCATCGCGCGCATCGTGATGATCATCCTCAGCATCCTGTTCCTGATGCCGCTCTACTGGATGATCGTCTCCGCGCTCAAGTCCGACCAGGAGCTCGCGAAGTTCCCGCCCACGCTGTTCCCGCACAACATCGAGTTCGGGAACTTCGTCAAGGCAGTCACTGCGATGCCGTTCCTGCAGTTCTTCGCGAACTCCGCGATCATCACCATATCCGTGGTGCTGCTGTCGGTGATCTCGAACTTCATCATCGCGTACGGATTCGCGTGCATCGACTGGCCGGGCCGCGACAAGCTCTTCTACGTCGTCATCGCGACACTGTTCCTCCCGTTCCCCGTCACCCTGATCCCCATGTTCGACATGTGGGCCCGACTGGGGTTGGTGAACACGCTGTTCCCGCTGATATTGCCGGCCATGTTCGGCAGTGCGTTCTACGTGTTCCTGCTGAGACAGTTCCTCAAGCAGATCCCTCAGCCCATGCTCGACGCCGCCCGGGTGGACGGCGCGAGCGAATGGACGATCCTGTGGAGGATCGCGTTCCCCACCGCGATGCCGGCGCTGACCACCGTCGCGATCTTCTCGGCCGTCGGCTCGTGGAACGACTTCATGGGGCCGCTGATCTATCTGCAGGACCAGAAGGTCCAGACGCTCTCGATCGGTCTGCAGACGTTCCGCTCCGTCAACGCGCAGGACGTCTCCTTCAACCAGCTGATGGCCGCCAGCTTCCTGGTGATCCTGCCCCTGCTGCTCCTGTTCTTCATCTTCCAGCGGTACTTCATCCGCGGCATCACGATCGGAGGCTTCAAGTGATCTCCAGACGATCCTTCCTGGCCGGAGCCACGGCCGCCGGTGCGGCCGTCGGACTGGGCGCGTGCGCCTCGGCACCTGCCGCGGGACCGAACGTGGTCAGCTACTGGGGCCTCGGCGCGGCCGACGTCGACAAGGACAACCAGGTCATCGACGCCTTCAAGAAGACCGACGCGGGCAAGAACGCGGAGATCTACGTCGATCAGGTGCCGTCGAGCGGCGTCGCGGACATGAGCCAGATCATCACCGCGGTGCGCGGCGGGACCGCTCCGGACGTGTGGTGGATGGACCGGTTCAACGCGGTGCAGAACGCCTCGATCGGCCTGCTCGAGCCCATCGACGGCCTCATCGAGAAGTACGAGGACGTCTCGCCCGAGGAGTTCAAGTCCCAGTGGATCCAGTTCGCCATCGACGAGCTGACCTACGACGACCAGCTGTACGGGCTGCCGGCCACGACCGACGCCCGCGGGCTCCTGTACAACAAGGACGTCCTCAAGGATGCGGGGGTCGACCTCGATCTGTTCGACTGGAAGAAGCACGTCATCACGTGGGACGAGCTCGGCGAGGCCTGCGAGAAGATCGTGGACATCGACAAGCGCGGCAACTACAAGCGCTTCGGCTTCGCTCCCTGGCTCTCCGAGGGATGGCCCTACACGTGGGGCTTCGGACTCGACGCCCAGGCCTACGACAACGAGACCGCCACCGTCACCCTCGATTCCCCGCAGTGGGAGTCGGTGTACCAGCTCTATGCGGACTGGGCCGAGCAGTACCCCTACGCCTCCGTCGACGCCTTCTTCGCGACCTACCAGCCGCCGAACGCGCCCCCCACGCAGACGGCGATGTTCAGCGGCCGCCTGGGAGTGGACACCTCGGGGCCCTGGCAGATCAGCGGCAACGAGAAGTACGCCCCCGACCTTCCCCTGGACTTCACCTATCTGCCGGTCGCGAAGGAAGGGGACCCCACCTACACCTGGTCGGGCGGGCAGTGCCTGGTCATCCCCAAGGGCGCCAACATCACGAAGACCCTCTGGGAGTTCATGAAGTTCTATGCGGGCTTCGAGGGGCAGAGCATCGTCGTTCCCCAGTTCGGGAACCTGCCCACGAGCATCAAGGCCATCCAGGAGAAGAAGTACAACCCCAAGGCGGAGCTGTTCCGCACGATGCTCCCGAACTCCACCTCGCGCCCGCCGCTGCCGGTGGGGTCGGCCATGTGGGACACGCTCACGCGCACCAAGAGCTCGGTCGCCCTGGGGTCCTCGACCCCGAAGCAGGCCGTGGAATCCAACCAGCAGATGATCGCGCCCAAGATGGAGCTCTTCCCGGACTACAAGATGCCCGAGACCTACGGCAAACCGAGCCCCGTCCCCGGTAGCTGACCGGGGCCGCATCCCGGGCCGACGAGCGCAGCCCGGGATGCGCCCCGCTTCTTTCCCCCGCTATCCCGATGCCCGGCCCCGCCGGGCCGCGGATGCACCCCGCCTTCGGACCCGCACCACCTTCGGAAGGGAGGCCCGATGCTCGACCGACGACAGCTCCTCACCGGTGCCGGCGCAGTCCTCGCGGCGGGGCTGGGCACGACGTCGTGCGCGGGCAGCGGACCGACCGGCCCGCGCACCGTGCGCTACTGGGGGATGGGCGCCGCGGACAAGGACAAGGACGAAGCAGCGCGCGATGCCTTCCTGGCCACCGACGCCGGTGCGGGAGCACAGGTCAGCATCGACCAGGTGCCCTCCAGCGGTGCGGCCGACATGAGCCAGATCATCACCGCGGTTCGCGGCGGGACCGCTCCTGACGTGTGGTGGATGGACCGCTTCAATGCGGTGCAGAACGCCTCCATCGGTCTGCTCGAGCCCGTGGACACCCTGATCGAGAAGTTCGAGGATGTCTCGCCCGAGGAGTTCAAGTCCCAGTGGATCCAGTTCGCCATCGACGAGTTGACCTACGACGGGAAGCTCTACGGACTGCCGACTTCGACGGACGCCCGCGGGCTGCTCTTCAACGAGAACGTGCTGAAGGATGCCCGTGTCGACCTCGACATGTTCGACCCCGAGCAGCACGTCCTCACCTGGGACGAGCTGCGGGATGCTGCGCGGCAGATCACCCACCAGGACTCGCGCGGGAACTACGACCGCCTCGGATTCGCGCCCTGGGCCGACCAGGGCATGCCCTACACCTGGGCGTTCGGCCTGGACGCGCAGGTCTACGACAACGAGACCAGCCAGGTGGTGCTCGATTCGCCGCAGTGGAAGTCCGTGTTCGATCTCTACGCGGACTGGGCCGAGGAGTTCCCCTACTCCGGGGTCGACGCATTCTTCGCGACCTATCAGCCGCCCAACGCCCCACCGACCCAGAATGCCGTGTTCGGCGAGCATCTGGCGATCACCACGGGCGGGCCCTGGCAGATCTCCGGGAACAAGAAGTACGCCCCGAAGCTGCCCCTGAAATGGACCTGGTTGCCGGTCGCGAAGGACGGCGACCCCACGTACACCTGGTCCGGCGGCTTCTCGCTGGTGCTGCCCAAGGGATCCAACATGTCCCGCACCACCTGGGAGTTCATGAAGCACTTCACGGGCTTCGTCGGACAGTCGATAGTGGTCCCGAAGCTCGGCAGTCTGCCCACGCATCTGCGGGCGATCACCGAGAAGAAATACGACCCCGACGCCGAGCTGTTCCGCCAGATGCTGCCCAACTCGACCTCGCGCCCGCCGATCCCCGTCGGCTCCGCCGCGTCCGACACCCTCGACCGCGCGAAGACCTCGGTCGCCCTCGGCTCCAAGACCCCTCAGCAGGCCATCGACGAGAACCAGGCGATGGTCGTCCCGAAGATGGAGCTCTTCCCCGACTACACGATGCCCGACACCTACGGGAAGCCTCAGCAGATCCCCGACGGAAAGCGGTGAACACCGGCCCGTCGGCCGCAGTCTTCGAACCGCACTACAGATCCCGGCCCCCACGGCCGGACCACAGACCCCCGGCCCCGTCGGCCGGTCAGGAAAGCACCAACCCCCACGAGACGGAAGCAGGAAACTTCTCCATGACCTCCCCCTCCACCGCGGCAGCGCCCCTGCGCATCGCCGTGCTCTCCGCATGGCACGTGCACGCCGAGGAGTACGGTCGGGCGGCGATCGAGCACCCGGACACGGAGCTCGTCGCCGTCTGGGACGACGACATCGCGCGCGGCCAGGAGCTCGCCGAGCGCCTGGGCGTGCCCTTCGAGGCCGACCTCGACGCCCTGCTGGCCCGCGAGGACCTCGACGGCGTCACCAACACCACCGCGACCACCGTGCACGACGAGATCCTCGGCAAGGTCATCGCCGCGGGCAAACACGTGTTCACCGAGAAGCTGCTCTCGCCCAGCGTCGAGGGCTGCGACACCCTCATCGACGCGGCCGGCGAGGCGGGCGTGGCCCTCACCGTGTCCCTCCCGCGGCTCTCGCACGGCTACACCGTGGCCCTGCGGAAGATCCTCGAGGACGGCACCCTGGGCCGCATCACCTACGCCCGCGTGCGCCTCGCGCACGACGGCTCGACACGCGACTGGCTGCCCGCACGCTTCTACGATCCGGCCGAGGCGATCGGCGGCGCGTTCTCCGATCTCGCCGCCCACCCCGTCTACCTCACCCAGCTGATCCTGGGCGAGGACGCCTCGAGCGTGCGCTCGAGCTATACGGACATCACCGGGCGCGGCGTGGAGGACAACGCCTCGGTCACGATCACCACGCCCGACGGCGCTATCGGCGTCATCGAGACCGGCTTCGTGACCCCTGCCAGTGGCTTCACCATCGAGGTCCATGGCACCGAGGGCTCGCTGCTCTACGGCTTCGGCGGCGAGAAGATGCTGCTGACCACCCGTGAGGGCACCACAGAGGTCGAGGTCCCCGCTGACATCGACGCGCCCTTCTGGCAGTGGGTCCGCTCGATCCGCAGCGGGGAGCCCACGCTCGAGAACCTCGCCCGGGCCCGCGCCCTCACCGCCCTGGTCGTCGCCGCGAACGCCGACGCCGGGATCTGACCGGCCCGGTCCGCGGATCCCGCGCCCGTCGCGGGACCGGTCGGCCCCGAGCGTCTGCCGACCGGGCGCCTGCCGACCGGACACGTGCCGGCCGGCCGCTCACCACCCCAGACAGACAAGCACCCCAGACATCCGCTCACGAAGGAGCACACCATGACCGTCACCCTTCCCGTCCGCATCGGCCTCATCGGCGGCGGCGGCATCGCCAACGCCCACCTCAAGGGCTACTCCACGATCCCCGACCGCGCGCGCGTGGTCGCCATCGCCGACGCGAACCCCGAGACCCTCGCCCTGCGCACCGAGGAGATCGGCGCCAAGGGCTACTCGGACTTCACCGAGCTCGTGCAGGACCCCGACGTCGACGCCGTCGACATCTGCCTGCCCCACCACCTGCACAAGCCCGCGATCGTCGCGGCCGCGAACGCCGGCAAGCACATCCTGTGCGAGAAGCCGCTGTGCCTGACCGCGGAGGAGGCCGCCGAGGTCCGCGCGGCCGTCGACGCCGCCGGCGTCACCCTCATGTGCGCGCACAACCAGCTGTTCATGCCGGCCGTCGCCAAGGCCAAGGAGGTCATCGACTCCGGCGCGCTGGGCGACGTCTACGAGGTGCGCACCACCGACTCGTTCTTCAACGACTTCGACCCGGAGAACATGGGCTGGCGCGCGCACACCGCCACCAGCGGCGGCGGCGAGTACATCGACACCGGCTACCACCCGACCTACCTGCTCATGCACCTCTCGGGCGGCCGCCCGAAGCAGGTGTTCTCGATGATGTCGACCCACCGCCTGAAGTTCATGGAGGGCGAGGACTCGGCGCAGGTCCTGGTGCGCTTCGACAACGGCAGCGTGGGCCAGCTCGTCACCTCCTGGGCCTACCAGGCGGCGCCCGGCACCGACCGCTTCTCCGTGGTCGGCGAGAAGGGCTCGCTGAGCTCCGACGGCTCGACCCTGCGGGTGAAGCTGCGCGCCGAGGACGAGGAGCAGGTCTTTGCGGCCGAGCCCATCGACACCTTCGCCGCGGAGATCGCCGACTTCGTGACCTGCCTGGAAACCGGCAAGCGCCCGCTGAACACCGAGGAGGAGGGCATCGCCGTGCTCGGCATCATCCTCGCCGCCTACGAGAGCGCCCGCACCGGCTCTGCCGCGGAGGTCATGAGCGCCTGAGGCGATGAGCTGACAGGAGCGACCACCCCACCGGTGGTGCATCCGGAGGCCGGGCGGCGGCGCGCAGCGCATGCCACCCGGCCTCCTGCTGTCCGGACGCTCGGGTGGTCCGAGGTGCTCGGGCGTTCCGGAATGCTCGAGTGGCCCTGGGGGCTCGGCGCTCAGGCGCGCACGACGCGCAGGTGCAGCGGCAGTGCGTCCTCGAGGGCCGTGATCTGCGGGTCGGTGAACGCGGACCCGTCGACCGTGGGCAGCGCGAGGTAGCCGCGGCGGATGTGCACGTCCAGCGCCTCCGGGGCGCCGTCGGCGGAGGTGCCGTCGGCGGAGGTGCTGTCGGCGGAGGCGCCATCGGCGGTGGCGGCGCCGGCGGGGATGCCTCGGGCGGCCGACGGGACCAGGTGCCAGCGCTGCGGGTGCGCCCGCAGCTCCAGAGTCAGCTCGCGCGTTGCGGGATCGGCCAGGAGTGCGGCCCAGAGCTCACCGTCCGTCAACAGCGCGAGGTGCTCCGCGTCGAAGCCCGAACCGTTCTCGAGAGCAGTCGTGACCAGGTGCTTCAGCACGGCGATCGGGACGATGTTGGACGGTGCGCGCTGGTGGCGGGCCTCCGCGGCGATGAGGTCCGCGAGCTCGTGCGCGGTGGCCTCGTCGGTGTCCACCGCGCCGTCGACCAGTCGAAGCCGCTCGAGCATCTCGCGCGGGGGAGTCCGCGTGCGCCCGTGCGCCTGGCCGCTGCGCAGGAACGAGTCGAGGTGGTCGAGCTTGAGGGCGCCGGACGCGTTGGTCAGGGGCGAGGGATGCGTGCCCTCGTCGATCGCGATGACCTCCGCGGCATCGAGGCCGTGGCGCCGCAGCATGGGATCGAGCTCGGTGATCCGCTCCCGGCCGATCCTGTGGTGGTCGAGCCCGGCGATGCCCTCGAGGGTGTGGCTGAAGGGCAGATGCCCGATGTCGTGGAGCAGGGCCGTCGCCCGGGCCGCGCGATCATCCGGCGCGAAGTGCGCGGTGAGGGCGAGGACGCCCAGGGAGTGCTCGATGCGCGTGTAGCTCTGCGTGGTGGTGAACGAGGCGATGCCCGCGTGGGCGATGAAGGCGAGGCGCCGCACCCACCAGGCGTCCAGCAGCTCGAGCTCGAGCGGCATCAGCTCGATCTCGATGCGCCAGACGGGGTCGAACCAGCGTCCGTCCAGACCGAGGGTGTCGGCGTCGATCCCGCGCACCTCGCCTCCCTTCCTCGTCGCTGCCGTCGGCCGACGGCTCAGCGCTGCAGGTCGCCCCGCGGCACCCGATCGCGGTCGTAGGTGATCTCCGTGTAGCCGTGCGGCGCGGGCCGCCCGTCCGCATCGACGTTGACGAACACGAGCTCGTCGATCGTGAGGATGCTCTGCTGCGTGAACAGGTTCCGGGCCTCGGCGCGCATCGTGAGGGACGTGCGGCCGAACTTCGTCGCGACCAGGCCGATCTCGACGATATCGCCCTCACGCGCCGAGGAGACGAAGACGATCTCCGACATGTACTTCGTGACCACGCGCTGATGGCCCAGCTGGATGATCGCGTAGACCGCGGCCTCCTCGTCGATCCAGCGCAGCAGGCTGCCGCCGAAGAGGGTGGCGTTGGCGTTGAGATCCTCGGGGCGCACCCACTTGCGGGTGCGGAAGGACATGACCGGCTCGGACGAAGAAGTCTCCATGTCTGGACATTTTAGGGGAGGGGTGTGTCCCCGGGGAGCCGCTGTGGCGCAGCCCGTATCGGGCGGCTCTGCCGCGCTGGGCGGCGGACCGTACCGCGCGGCACGACCGGCGCCGGGTGATGGAGGCGGCGCTGGGCGGGCGGCCGCATGGCAGGATCGAGCGCATGGTCAGCGGGGACGGAAGGCACGGGGGCGAGGGCCTGTTCTGGGACGCCGATGTCGCGGTCCGACGGGCTGAGTCGGATGGAGTCGGAGTCGGAGTCGGAGTCGGAGCCGGCACCGGGGGCGGGGCGGCTGCCGTGGGCGCGGCGATGACCCCGGCCCAGGCTGCTGCACAGACCCCGGCCGCGGCACCCGCACGGGCGCGGATGCTCGTCCTCTCGCCCGATGACTCGGCGATCGCGGCGATCCTCCGCACTCGTCCCGGCCGCGAGCCCTGTGCCGTGCTCCCCGGCGGCGGCCTCGAGCCCGAGGATGCCGATCCGCTGTCCGGCGCGCTGCGCGAGCTCATCGAGGAGACCGGGTTGACGGGCGACGACGTGGACCTCCTGACCAGCAGCGTCGTCGTCGAGGGCGAGCAGTGGATCTTCCTCGCCCGCGCCCGGCGCACGCCCGCCCTGCACCTCGGCGGGCCCGAGACCGCACGGGACACCGAGGTCCACGGCACCTACGAACCCGTGTGGCTGCGACCGCGCATTGCACTGGAGACGCTCGGCGGGAGGGTGCATCCCGACTGGATCACGAGGATGATCGCGGAAGCACGCTGAACCGCGAGGAGGCGGCATGGCCACGACCGAGCACCCGCACCATGAGCGCGCCGACGGCGCACCGCGACCGACCCGCCGGACCGCCGCGGCGGCCGCCCTCGTCGCACTCGGCGGCCTGGCCGCCTGCGCCGATACCGGGACAGCACCGCGAGGGGACGGGGCCGAGGATCGCACATCCGACGGCGGCGGGTCCCCGTCGGGCGGAGGCGGTCAGACCTCGCAGAGCCCCGAGGGCGTCGAGGTCCTCGCCGAGGGCCTCGAGGCGCCCTGGTCGATCGCATTCCACGGGGAGGCTCCGCTGATCAGCGAGCGCGGCAGCGCCCGCATCCTCGAACGGAGACCGGACGGGTCCCTGCGCACCGTCGCGACGATCCCCGGCGTCACCCCGCAGGGCGAGGCCGGGCTGCTGGGGATCGCCGTGCGCGACGGGACGCTGTTCGCGCACTCCACCTCCGCGGACGGCAACCGGATCCAGCGCTTCGAGATCACCGGCGAGCCCGGCTCATTGGACCTCGGCGAGGCGACGACGCTGCTCGACGGGATCCCATCGGCCGCGAACCACAACGGCGGGCGGCTCGCCTTCGGACCGGACGGGAAGCTCTACGCGACGGCCGGTGATGCCGGGGACAGGGACGCAGCGCAGGACGTCGACGCCCTGGCCGGGAAGATCCTCCGCCTCGATCCCGACGGGTCCGTGCCGGACGACAACCCGTTCCCGGCCTCGCCCGTGTTCAGCTTCGGGCACCGCAACCCGCAGGGCATCGCGTGGGACGAGGACGGCACGATGTACGCGAGCGAGTTCGGGCAGGACACCTGGGACGAGCTCAACGTCATCGAGGCCGGGGAGAACTATGGATGGCCCACGGCCGAGGGCATCGCCCACGAGGACGGCCTCGTCGATCCTCGCCAGCAGTGGCATCCCTCGGAGGCCAGCCCGAGCGGCATCGCGATCTCCCACGGCACGATCCACATCGCCGCTCTGCGCGGCGAGCGCCTCATCGACGTCCCCTTGAGCGACCTCTCGACCTCGACGCCGCGGCTGGCGGGGGACTACGGCCGTCTGCGAGACGTCGTCATCGCGCCCGACGGCTCCCTGTGGGTGCTCACGAACAACACGGACGGCCGCGGCTCGCCCGCCGACGGCGACGACCGTCTGCTGCGGGTGCCGACGGGGTGAGGGGCGCGATCCGGGGCTCGCTCGTGCCTGCCGGCCCCCTCGTCTCCGGCAGGGGCGTGCACTTCGCGTAGCCAGAGGTCGGGTCGTGACGAATAGAGCACGCGACCCGACCTATGACTACGCGTGGTGCACGGTGACGGTCGAGACCGTGCATGTGAAGGCGCCGAAGGGGGTGCCGGGAGTGCGAGGGCGCCGGGAGTCAGGTTCGGCGTCGAACCGCAGGGGAGGTCCCGCTCCCGGTCAGGTCCTGCAGAGCCCTCAGGTCCTTCAGATCGCGCCCTGCGCCTCGGTGCCGGAGGGCAGGGGAGTCATGCGGGTGACCAGGGTGGGCTTCTCGATGAGCTCGGCGATGTCCCCGTTGAGGATGCCGACGGCCTCGCCCGCGCCATGGGTGTCGAGGTCCTGGGCGCTCGTCCACTTCTCGATCATGGTGATGGTGCCGTCCTCGGCATCGTGGATCGAGTAGAGCTCGCAGCCGGGCTCCTCGTGGACGGCGGCGATGCCGCGCTGCATGGCCTGGACCAGCTCCTGCTTCTTCCCGGCCTTGGGGTAGAACACGGCGGTGACGATGACGGTCATCGGGGCAGCTCCTTCGCGTCGTTCCGGCGTCCTGCCGCCGGTGCCTCGAACGTATCAACCCAGCTCAGCGCCATCGAGCGCACCCCAGGATGTGGACCGTGCGATCCTGGCCGGAGCGCACGCGTCCGGCCCGCGCCGACGCACCGGGTCCGCGTCCGGTCCGCCCCGGACCGGGCACGCCCCGAACGCGTCCCGCTCCCGGTCGAAGGAGACCCCGATGAGCATGCTCGATGACGTCCGCCGCCTCGCGATCACCCTGCCGGAGGTCGAGGAGTCGACCTCCTATGGATCCCCGGCCTTCCGCGCGGCGGGCAAAGTCTTCGCGACCGTCCGCGGGCCGCGCCGCGCCGAGATCGCGGACGGGATCGTCGGCCCCGATGCGGAGATCCTCGTGGCCTGGTGCCATGACGTCGGTGAGCGCGAGGCCCTCATCGCCGCCCGTCCCGACCGCTTCTTCACCACCGACCACTACCGCGACCACCCGAGCGTGCTGGTGCGCCTGGAGACCCTCGAGGACGAGGACCTTCGCGAGGTGCTCGAGGACGCCTGGGATGCCCGTGCCCCGCAGTCCCTGCGTCCGGGGGAGTGAGGCGCGCCCCGCTTCTCGCGCCCCGCCTCTCGCGCTCCGAGAACGCCCCTCGCCATCCGCGTGCGCCGCGTCGTTCGATGGCTACGCTGGCCCCGGCCCCTTGCGGCATCATCTTCACCCCCGACAGCGATGGAGCAGACGGACATGAGCACACGGCGGAACCAGGGATCCTCGAGCGCCGGGTCCCAGCAGGCCCTCGACGCGTTCGCCCAGATCATGGGCTCCAAGCACGTGCTCACCTCGAAGCGCGCCACCGCCCCCTACGCGACCGGCGACCGCTTCGGCTCCGGCGACGTGCTCGCGGTGCTGCGCCCCGCCTCCCTCGTGGACATGTGGCGCGCCCTGCAGGTGTGCGTCGACCATGACCTGATCGTCATCACCCAGGCGGCCAACACCGGCCTGACCGGCGGCTCCGGCCCGGGCGATCAGGACTACGACCGCGACATCGTCATCATCTCCACGCTGCGGATCGACCAGATCCACCTCATCAACGACGCCCGCGAGGCGATCTGCCTGGCGGGCGCCACCCTCTTCGAGCTCGAGGAGACCCTCGCCGAGCACGGCCGCGAGCCGCACTCGGTCATCGGCTCGAGCTCCATCGGAGCCTCCGTCGTCGGCGGGATCGCGAACAACTCCGGCGGCAGCCAGATCCGCAAGGGCCCCGCGTTCACCGAGCACGCGCTGTTCGCCCAGGTCGACGCGGACGGCACGATCCACCTGGTCAACCACCTGGGCATCGACCTCGGCACCGACCCCACCCACGTGCTCGACAGGCTCCAGCGCGGCGACTGGGATCCGGCCGACGTCACGGCGCCGCCGGAGGACTCGACCGGCACCGACTACGCCGAGCATGTGCGCGAGATCGTCGACACCCCCGCCCGCTACAACGCGAACCCGAAGTTCCTGTTCGAGGCCTCGGGCTGCGCCGGCAAGCTCATGGTGTTCGCGGTGCGCACCCGCACGTTCCCGCTCGAGAAGGACAAGGCCACCTTCTACATCGGCACCGACCGCCCCGCCGACCTCGAGGCCCTGCGCCGCACCTTCCTGGCCGCCGACGGCCCGCTGCCGATCTCCGGGGAGTACATGAGCTCCCATGCCTTCGACCTCGCCGCCGAGTACGGCAAGGACACCTACGTGTCCCTCAAGCACGCCGGCAGCCGCACCCTGGTGCGCATGTTCGCCCTCAAGAGCTGGGCCAACGGCGTGTTCGAGAAGCTCCCCGGCTTCGGACCCTCGGTCGCCGACGAGATCTCCCAGAAGCTGTTCGGCCTGATCCCCGAGAAGCTCCCGAAGCGTCTTCTGGGCTTCCGCGACCGCTTCGCCCATCACCTGCTGCTCGTGGTCAGCGGCAGCGAGCGCGAGGCCACGCAGCGCCTGCTGACCGACTTCTTCGCCGCGCCCGAGCACGAGGGCGAGTTCTTCGAGTGCGACGCCGACGAGGCCCAGAGCGCCACCCTGATCCGCTTCGGCGTCGCCAGCGCCGCCGGCCGGTACTTCACGATGCACCGCGAGGAGGCGTCGGCCATGGTGACCTTCGACGTCGCCCTGCGCCGCGACGACGAGGACTGGCTCGAGGTGCTGCCCCCGGAGATCGCCGACCAGCTGCTCGAGAGCGTCTACTTCGGGCACTTCTTCTGCCACGTGCTGCACCAGGACCACGTGGCGAAGGCGGGCGTGGACCCCGTGGCCCTCAAGAAGCGGATGACGACGCTGCTCGAGGACCGCGGCGCCGCCGTCCCCGCCGAGCACAACTACGGGCGCATCTACCCCGCGCCCGAGCCGATGGTCGACCACTTCCGCGAGATGGACCCGCGCAACATGTTCAACGCGGGCGTCGGCGAGACCACGGCGCACAGGGACTGGGCGCCGGTCGACTCCCGGGCCTGACGGCCCCGCTCAGACCTGCTCGATCGCGGCCAGGTGCTCGGGGCGGACCGCGTCGACGTGCGGGGCGGCCTCGTCGTGGTGCTCCACCCAGCGGGCGACGTACGGGCACACGGGCACGATCCGACGGCCCTCGCGCACGGTCTGCTCGAGCGCCGTGCGGGTGAGGGTCGAGGCGAGTCCGCGGCCCTCGTACTCGTCGAAGACGACCGTGTGGAAGAAGATCCGCTGCGAGGCGTCGTCGCCGTCGACGTCGCGATACTTCGAGAACCCGGCGTGGTGCTCGCCGACGAAGACGTCGAACCGGCGCTTCTCGGGGTTGTCGCGGATGAAGGCGCGGTCGGGCGTGCCGTCCTCCTCCGCCGCGGGCGGGGCGGCTTCCTGCGGGGAGGCGTCGCGCGGGGTGGCTTCCTGCGAGGCCGTGCTCGGTGCGTCGGGCTGCTCGGGGGTCGGGCTCTCGCTCATCGGGGGTCTCCTTCGTGCGGTTCTGGGGGCCTACGGGGCTGACGGCGGGGCGTGATGCGTGCGTTCGGGAGCGTGGGCGCCGGCAGGGGAGCGGGCGTGCCCTCGGGGAAGGGACCGAACCGGGAATTGTCGGACGGGGCCGCCGACGGGGCCGCCGGAGGGGTCGTCCGGGGCCCGGTCGTCCCGGGCCCCACGGAAGAGTCCTCCCGTCCGATCTCGCGCTGCCACTGCGCTCGGAACCGGGCGATCTCCTCGTGGGAGCGGCCCACGAAGTTCCACCACATGACGATCTCCTCGGGGAACGGCGGCCCGCCGAGCAGGATCAGGCGCGCCGGCTCCGTACCGGCGTCGACGCTCAGCGCGCGGGTGCCCTCGGCGATATGCGCGAGATGGTCGGCAGGGAGGTCGACGGTGCCGTCGCCGTCCATGCCTGCACCAGCGCCCGTGCCCAGGCCCGAACGCGTGCCCACTCCCGCGAGCTCGCCCGCATCCATGCTTACGCGCGCAGTCCCCGTGTCCACGAGCACGCCGTGCTCGAAGGTCGGGTCCAGGGCGAGCTCGAGGTGCGCGCGTGCCGGGAGCAGGAGCTCGGCGGCGAGGGCCGGGGTGCGGGTGGCGATGGGGGCGGAGGGGCCGTTGCCGGCGAGCCGTCCCAGGTAGGTGCGCACCGCGGCGCCGCCGATGTCGATCAGCGGAGCCACGTGGTGCTGGGAGGCGGGCGCGCCGAACCGCTCGGGCTCCGGCAGCGCGTACCAGAGCTGGACGCCGTGCAGCACGGTGGTGCTCGCCGTCGAGAACTCCGAGTGGGAGACGCTGCGGCCGGCGATCATCAGGTTCACCTCGCCCGGCCGCACCGTGTTCGAGAATCCCGTGGAGTCGATGTGGTCGATCTGCCCCTCGAACAGCAGCGTCACCGTCGCCAGCCCCGTGTGCGGGTGGCGGGGGACGGCCATGCCGCCGGTCGCGGCGACGTCGTCCGGACCGAAATGGTCGAGGAAGCACCAGGGGCCGATGAGCGAGAGGGCCCGCTGCGGCAGGGTGCGCCGCACGGTCATCGCGCGCGGCCCGCCGAGCGGCACGTCGCGAGGAGTGAGGACGCTCGGGCGAGGGGCACCTCCGTGGTCACCCCGTGCGGTTCGATCCGTGCCCGGGGCGGCCGAGCACAGCAGCTCGCGCGGATGCTTCTCCGTCGTCGACATCGTCGCCTCCCTCTGCGATCCCGGCGCATGCTCAGCCTATGCGTGGGCATCCGTGCCCGGCAGTCGGACGGGCTGCGGGTCGTGTTGCCGGGCGCCGGGCCCGACGGTAGATTCGAGGACCAGCCGAGTGAGCCACGGCACCCTCCGCGACGACCCCTCTGAGGAGCGAGATGACTGCCCCACCCGTCGGCCGCCTGCGCGCCGGCATCATCGGCACAGGCGGGATCTCCCGTGCGCATGCCCCCGGTTGGATCGACGCCGGCGCCGAGCTGCACGCATGCAGCCTCGAGGGCGCGGACGCCTTCGCCGAGCAGTTCGGCGCCATCGTGCACGAGAACCTCGACGACCTGCTCGCCGCGGTCGACGTCGTCGACGTCTGCACCCCCACCCCGAGCCACCCCGAGATCGTCCACCGGGCCCTCGACGCCGGCCGGGACGTGGTCTGCGAGAAGCCGCTCGCGCTGCGCGCCGAGGACGCCCGATCGCTGGTCGAGCACGCCGAGCGCGTCGGCCGCCTGCTGTTCCCCGCGCACGTGGTCCGCTTCTTCCCGCAGTACGCGGCGGCGAAGGCCGCGATCGAGCGTGGCGCGATCGGGGCCCCCGCCGTGCTGCGCTTCGAGCGCACCGGCGCGATGCCGAAGCAGCCGTGGTTCGCCGACGAGTCCCGCTCGGGCGGCATCGTCATGGACCAGATGATCCACGACATCGACCAGGCGATCTGGATGGCCGGTCCCGTGGCCTCCGTGTTCGCCCAGCAGAACCGGCGCGGCGAGGACGGCTCCCTGCGCACCGCGCACGTGGTCCTCACGCACACCGGCGGGGCGATCAGCCACTGCCGCGGTCTCTGGGGCGCTCCCGGGACCGTCTTCCGCTACACCTTCTCCCTCGCCGGCGACGGCGGACGCCTCGAGTACGACTCCGCGAGCGGGGACGGCGTGATCCGTGACGAGGTCGCCGCCGCCCGGCGCGGCGCAGACGGCGACTACCTTCCGGATGTCTCCGGCATGACCAGCCCCTACGCCCTCGAGATCCTCGACGCCGTCGCCACGCTCGAGTCCGGTGCGACGCCGCGCGTGAGCGGGGCCGACGGCGTCACCGCGGTCGAGGTCGCGCTCGCTGCCCTCGAATCCATCGCGTCCGGACGGAGGATCGCATGCTGACCACGGACGACCGGGCGGACGATCAGGCGGCACACCACGCGGGCGAACAGGGGCGCGCCCCGGACCGCCCTCTGCGCATCGCCCTGCTCAGCTGCGCCCACACCCACGCCGCCGGCTATGCGGCCCTGCTCGACGCGCGCGAGGACGTCGACCTCGTCGTCTCCGACCCCGACGGCTTCGGCGACGTGCGCGTCTCCGACCGCTCGCGGATCGTCGGCAGCCACGAGGAGGCGCTCGACGCGTGGGGCGGGGGGACGACCGGGCCCGACGCCGTCGTCGTCACCAGCGCCAACGCGCACCACCGCGACCTCGTCCTCGAGGCCGCGCGGCGCGGCGCGCACGTACTGTGCGAGAAGCCGCTGGCGACCACCGTCGTCGACGCCCAGCAGATGGTCGAGGCCTGCCGCGAGGCGGGAGTGCTGCTCATGACCGCCTTCCCCGTGCACTTCGCCCCGCAGGTCGCCTCGCTGCGCGATGCTGTCGCCCACGGCGGTCTCGGCGAGGTCGTGGGCGTGACCGGCACCAACAACGGCAAACTGCCCACGGGGCGCGACTGGTTCACCGACATCGAGCTCTCCGGGGGCGGCGCGCTCGTGGACCACACCGTCCACATCGCCCAGATCCTCGACTCCGTGTTCGGGGAACCGGAGACCGTCCACGCCGTCACCAACCGGATCCTCTTCGCCGATCGCGCCGGGGACGGCGCCGAGACCGGCGGACTCGTGACCCTCACCTACGCCGACGGGCTGGTCGCGACCATCGACTGCTCCTGGTCGCAGTCGGCCGACGCCCCCACCTGGGGCGGCGTCACCCTCCAGGCCGTCGGCACCCAGGGACAGCTCACCGTCGACCCGTTCTCGCAGCACGTGGGCGGATTCGGCCAGTGGCTGCCCTACGGCGCGGACCTCGATGCGCTCATGCTCGATGCGTTCCTCGCCGCAGTGCACCGGGGAAGCAGCAGCGGTGTCGAGCCGAGCGGTGAGGCCGGCCTGCGCACCGTGCGCATCGTCGCCGCAGCCCAGGAGTCCGTGCGCACGGGCCAGCCGGTCGCACTCGCCGAGGTCTGATCCGGGGGCTCGATCAGTTCGTCCGTCGCGTTCTCTCACCGAATGTCCTGTCGCGGATGGGCCGCTGGTGAGGAGCCGGGGCAATATTGCCACGGCTCCTCACCAGCGGCCCGTCCGTGACTTCGGTGCTGGCAATGCCTGGTGACGATCTCAGCTCGCGGGCGTCCAGGTGCGTGCCCCGCGCCCGATCAGCGCGCCGTCCACGCCTCCCACAGTCGGGCGTAGAGGCCGTCTCCGCGGGCAAGGTCCTCGTGGCGGCCGATCTCGGCGATCCGCCCCTGCTCCATGACCACGACCCTGTCGGCCGACGCGGCCTGCGAGAGCCGGTGGGCGACGACCAGCCCGCCGCGGCCCGCGAGCACCGCCTCGGCCGCGGACTCCAGGGCCCTCGCCCCGGAGGATCCGGCCTCCGCGGTCGGCTCGTCGAGGACCACGAAGTCGGGGGCCGCGAGCACGATGCGGGCGAGCGCGAGCATCTGCTCCTGCATCGCCGTCAGCCGGTGCGCACCCTCGCCGACCGGGGTCGCCAGCCCCTCCGGCAGCGCCGCCGCCCACTCGAGGGCGCCCACGTGCGCGAGCGCACCCTCGACCTGGGCGTCGTCGGCCTCGGGGCGGGGAAGGCGCACGTTCTGCGCGACCGTGCCGTGGAAGACGTGCACCTCCTGGCTGATCATCGCCACGCGTCGGCGCAGCTCGCGGGCGGGGATCTCGCGCACGGAGTCCGCGCCGAGGCGCACGCTGCCGGTGCTGGGCGGGACGATGCCCGCGGCGATCTGGGCGAGCGTGGACTTGCCCGCACCGGTCGCGCCGACCACCGCGACCACCTCGCCGGGAGCGATCGTGAGATCGACGTCGGCGAGCACCGTGCGCTCGGGGGCGTAGGCGTGGGCGATGCCCGCGAGCACCAGGGGAGCGGTGTCGGCGATCGGGGCCGCGACCGACGCCCCTTCCGCACGAGCCGATCCGGCCAGCGCGTGCTCGTCAGCCGACGCGCCCTCGTCGCCCCCAGCGTTCCCTCCGGCACCCAGCAGGCTCTCGCGGACCCCTTGGGCCGGAAGGTCGATGACGCCGACCATGCGGGCGAGCGAGGCGCCGGCGGACTGGATCTCGTCGAACATGCCCACGAGCGCGCCGATCGGGTTGAACAGGCGGTGGAAGAGCAGGGCCGCGGTCGCGACGCCGCCGGCGCTGAGGCTGCGCGACTCGACGAGGAAAAAGCCCACCACCAGCAGGACCACGAGGGTCACGGCCTCGGCGCGGTTGTTGCGCGAGAAGGCGCGGGTGAGGAAGCGGAACACGTGGATCGAGAGGTCGCGGGCACGGGAAGAGGCGGCGTCGATCCGGTCCAGCTCCGTGCGCTCCGCCTCGAAGGCGCGCAGCGTCGCCGCGCCGCCGATCCCGCCGAGCATCCGCTGCGAGCGCACCCCGAAGGCGATCCGCTCCTGCGCGTAGATCGGCCCTGACCGGGGCAGGTACCAGCGCAGCGTCAGCCAGTACATCGGCACCGCGACCAGGCCCGCGACGCCCAGGCGCCAGTCCACCGCGGTCATGCCGGCCGCGGAGACGACGACCACGAACAGCGACTGCAGGAACATCGGCAGGATCAGCGAGGCCGCATCGGTGACCACGCGGGAGTCCTCGGCGACACGGGAGACGAGGTCACCGCGGCCGCCGCTCTCGACGACCGCCGAATCCACGGACAGCGCGGCGTCCATGACGTCCTCGCGCAGCGAGGCGACCGCCGGCTCGGCCAGCGAGGAGGTCCACCAGCGGCCGAGCCACGTGGCCAGGCCGCCGACGATCCCGGCGCCGAGCACCCAGATCGCGCCGGTGACGACCGGGCGCATCGTCGGATCGGCGGTGAGGTCGTCGACCAGGTCGCCGACGATCCAGGGGCCCACCAGCCCGCAGACCGCGGAGATGACGCCGGCGGCCACGATCGCGAGCAGCAGCAGCGGTCGCCGCGTGAGCAGGGGCCGGATCTCGGCGAGGATGCGCCGGGGCGGGGCCGTGGGCAGGAGCGGCGCGGTGGCCGACGGGGTTGTCTCGGCCGACGGGGCGGTGCTGGTCGTCATCGCTGCACGCTCGCGATCTGGGTCGGGGCCGCATCCTCGGGGATCTCGACGATCCGGTCGGCGAGGGCGCGGAAGGCGGGGGAGGCGGTGAGCACGAGGGTCGCGCGCTCGGCGCGCAGCGCCTGGACGCCGCGGGCGATCGTCCACTCGGTCACCGAGTCGACGGCGCTCGTGGGGTCCTCGAGCACGAGCACGTCGGGGTCGGCGTGCAGGGCGCGGGCGAGGGCGATGCGCTGGCGCTGTCCGCCGGAGATATTGCTTCCCGCTTCGCGGACCGCGTGGTCCAGGCCCGTGCCGACGGCCTCGAGCACCTCGTCGGTCGCCGAGGCGGCGAGCACGGCGGGGGAGATCTCCGGTGCGGTCGCCGAGAAGGTCCCGGGGACGACCGCGGAGGAGACCGCGCGGGGAGCGTCGGCCTCGAGGCCGTGGGTGAGGGTGATGTTGGAGCGGATGGTGCCCTCGAACAGGTCGGCCGCGTGCGGCGAGAGCACCATGCGCGGGGCGATCGGCCGGGGCGCGCGGGCGCGGTCAGCCCCGCCCAGCAGGACATGGCCCGCGCCGTCGTGCCCGGCCAGGGCGTCCGCGACGCGCGTCGCGACGGCGGGCTGCGCGGCGTCGATGACCACGAGACCGGCCGGTGGGACCGCGAGGTCGAGGGTGCGCGGGGCCTCGGCGTCGGCCGCATCGAGCGGGAGCCCGCGGATCTCGAGGGCCGAGCTCGTGGGGGCGGGGGCGCCGACGGCCTCGACCTCACCGGTGGAGAGGTAGTCGGCGAGGCGCTGGGCGGCGCCGTGGGAGCGCGCGAAGACGGCGACGGTCATGGTGAGCGCCTGCACGGGCTCGGAGAAGAAGGCGGCGACGCCGACGATGGAGACCAGCTGGCCGACGCTCAGATCGCCGCTGGTCACGCGCCATCCGGCGAGCAGGAGCACTCCGGCGAGGATGATCGCGACCGCGAGCGTGCCCAGTCCCGTGACGCGCCCGGAGAGATCCGCGGTGCGCACTCCCGCGTGGGCGGCCTCGCGGGAGGTGCCGTGGTACCGGGCCGACGCCCAGCGCTCGCCGCCGATCGCCTTGAGGATGCGCAGTCCGCCCATGGTGTCCCCGGCGACGGCGCCGGCCTCGGCGATCGCCGCCTGCTGCACGCCGCTGCTGCGTGAGATGAGCTTCGAGGGGCCCGCGATCGCGAGCAGCGTGAGCGGCACGCCGACGATCACCACGAGTCCCACCAGCACGTCCGTCCACAGCAGGTACAGCGAGGCGCCCGCGAGCCCCACCACCGCCGATCCGCCGACGGCAAGCTGGCGGAAGATCGTGGCGGCGACGTCCGCGTCGGCCGTGGAGAGGGAGAGGACCTCGCCCGGACGCCTGCCGCTGAGCGCGCCGCGCGTGAGCAGGGCGTGGCGGGCCACCTCCACCCGCAGGGCATGCGCCTCGCGCAGCAGCGAGAAGTGCATGCACCGGGACCCGAAGCGGTAGGAGAAGGACAGCACCGTGAAAAGCGCGAGCAGGCCGAGCATCGAGATCAGCAGCGCGAGACGGTCCATCGGCACCACTGCGCGGTCCACGATCACGCCGATCGCGATCGGCACGACCGCCTCGCACGTCTGCCACAGCGCCATCAGCAGGAAGCCGGGGATCACCGCGCCCAGGTGCCGGCGCAGGGCGCGGCGGATGAGCGCCCACGCGGTGCGCGGCGGGGCGGGTCGGGATACGGGCTGAGGTCCGGCGGCGGCATCGGCGCCGTCCGCGTCGGGGCCGACGACGGCTTCGCCGGCGGACCCGGCCGAGGGCCTCGCGTCGCGACGTGCCTTCCGCTCGAGCGGGTCGGTCCAGGTGTCGACGGGCGGCGGGGCGGCGGCGTGCGCGGGGACGTCACGTGTGCGCGTGGCAGGCATCGTGCCTCGGGCTTCCGGGAAGAGGGCGGGTGGGGATGGGCCCGGGGCGAAGGGCTGAGGTCAGCCTAACCTGTGGGGGTCGAGGCGTGCTCGCCGCCGTCCTGCCCCGGCCGCTTCTGCCCCGCCCGATCCGGCTCCACCCACTCCGGCTCCACGAGCGTCACGCGCGGGGAGGCGCCGTCCTCGCGCAGCAGGCGGACGAGCTCGCGCACCGCGAGCTCGCTGATCTCCACGCGTCGCGGATCGATCCTGGGGATCCGTGCGAGCAGAGGGCTGATGGCGGCGAGGTCCTCGTCGGTGAGCGCGAGGGGCAGCAGCTCAGGGTCCGCGAGCGCGCCGCTCGCGGCGGTCGCGAAGAGCACTTCGGTGACGCCGTTGAGCCCGAACACGGCCGTGCGCCTGCCCGCGCGCGCGAGGTCGCGGGCGCGGGCGGGGACGTCAGGGAGATCGCCCGCATCGAGCACGACCTCGAGGCCCGTGCTCTGCCCCTGCTCCTCGATGCCGAGCAGGAACCGGGAGACGTCATTGCGGTGGCGACGGTGCCCGGGCTCGCCGAACAGCAGCAGGCGCTCGCAGCCCTCGTCGGCCGCACGGTCCACGACCATCCGGCCCAGGCGCTCGAAGTCGAGGTCCACCACGCTGCCGTTGGGGAATCCCACGGGCTTGCCGATCAGGACGAACGGCAGGCCCGCCTCCACCACGGCAGCGACGCGCTCGTCGTGGCGGCCGAGCTCCATGAGGATCAGAGCCTCGCACACGCCCGTGCGCACCACGCGGTGGATGCCCCGGGCGCCCTCCTGCGCCGTGACCAGCAGGATGTCGTAGCCGAAGCGCTGCGCCTCCCGGGCGATCGCGCCCACGAAGCGCATCAGCACCGCATCGTTGCCGTAGGCCTCGGGCACCATCAGCCCGATCACGCCGCTGCGGCGCGAGCGCAGGGCGCGGGCCCCGGAGTTCGGGTGGTAGCCGAGCTTCTCGATGGCCTCCTCGACCCGTCGGCGCGTGGCGGCGGAGATCGGCCGGGAACCGGTGAGCACATAGCTGACGGTGCTCTGGGAGACGCCCGCCAGGCGCGCGACGTCCTGGCTCGTCGGCGCGCTCCTCCTCACCGGCATGCCCCCTCCGCTCGTTCCTCACACGGCTCCGCCACCTGCGCTCCCAGTCTTCCACGACTCCAGGGCGCTGCTGCGGCCGTCGGCGTGATCCAGCTCCCGCGCCGCGTCGAGCGCCTCGTCCATGATCTCGGCGAGGTCCACGGTGCGGCCATCCGCGGCCGAGCGGACGGCCGCCTCGACGATCGCCTGGGTCCAGACGTTCTCGTGCACCTCCGACTCGGGCGTCGTGCCCTCGCGCAGGGCTGCGCAGAAGGCCGCGAGCGAGGAGTCGAGCTCCCACAGGGCGTCGGCCGCGGGCTCGCGGCCGGGGATCTCCCGGCCGTCCTCCGTCGTGGCCGATGGAGGCCGCTCGCCGTCCCAGGCGACCGTGCCGCGCGGGCAGCTGAGCGACCACTCGCCGTTCCAGCTGGTCTCCCGCCCCGGCGAGCACCACGAGCCGACGAAGGTGTGCACGGCCCCGGAGTCGTAGCGCACCGTGACCGTCGCGGCCGCGTCCCCGTCGTACCAGCTCCACGCAGGGTTGTACGAGACTGCGGTGACGGATGCGGGGGTGCCGGCGACGAGCACGCGGGCCGCGTCGAAGGCGTGGATGGCCATGTCCACGATCAGCGGCTGCGCCATCTCCTCGCGGAAGCCCCCGAAGCGCGGGGCGCGCGAGAACCGGGTGGAGACGAGGCCCGCGCCGCCCAGCTCGCCGGCGAGCCGGGCCGCCTCCCGCAGGTGCGGGTTGTGGCGGCGCGACTGCGAGACCATGAACAGCCTGCCCGTGGCCTCGGCGTGCCCGGCGAGCGAGAGCGCCTGCGCGAGGGTCGCGGCGCAGGGCTTCTCGCCCAGCACGGGGTATCCGGCGTGCAGCGCGTCGGCCGTCACGCGGTGGTGGGCGGCGGGGATGGTGACGTCGATGATCGCCTGCGCGCCCGCCGCGCGGGCGACCTCGAGGGCGTCCGTGCCGGTGCGCACCGCGCCGCGGTTCGCCTCGGGCACGAGGTCCGCGACGGCGCTCGCCGCGGCCCCGTCGATCACATCGGCCACTCCTGCCAGGCGCGCATCGCGCGAGCGCAGCACCGTGGAGATCCACGCCCTGCCCATGCCGCCGGCGCCGACGACCACCACGGGCAATGCATCCGCGCGCTGCCCGGCGGGATCCGTCCGCGTCATCACTCGCCCTTCCCCGCGGCCTCGGCGTCTCCCACTCCCTGCCCGCCGTCGCCGGTGAGGAACCAGTCGGTGGGGTAGCGGTCCAGGAAGGGCACCTCGCGGTCGGCCGCCGCGGGCCGCGCCCAGTCCACGCCGTTGGCGATCACGCGGCGCACGTCGCGGTGCTGGTAGACGGGATAGTCCTGGTCGCCGGGGGAGAAGTAGAAGATCTTGCCCTTGCCGCGGCGGAAGCAGCAGCCGGAGCGGAACACCTCGCCCCCGCTGAAGGAGGAGACGAACACGAGCTCGTCGGGCACGGGGATGTCGAAGTGCTCGCCGTACATCTCCTGCTCGTCGATGACGATCGGGTGGGGGACGCCGGCGGCGATCGGGTGCGAGGGGTTCACGGTCCACACCAGCTCGCGATCGCGCTCGTTGCGCCAGCGCAGGGTGCAGGTGGTTCCCATGAGCCGCGTGAACGGCTTGGACCAGTGCCCGGAGTGCAGCACCACCAGGCCCATCCCGGCGAGCACGTGGCGCTGGACCCGCTCGGCGACCTCGTCGCTCACCTCGTCGTGCGCCATGTGCCCCCACCAGGTGAGGACGTCGGTCGCGGCGAGCACCTCCTCGCTGAGCCCGTGCTCGGGATCATCCAGCAGGGCGATCCGAGTGGTCACGGACGCACCGAGGTTTTCGGCGACGGCGTCGCGGATCGCGGCGTGCATGCCCTCGGGGTAGTTCTCGCGCACGCGGGCGTCGCGCTGCTCATGGCGGTTCTCGCCCCAGACGGTCACGCGCAGCGGGCGCGCGGTCGTCGGGGAAGCGGGGGCGGTGGTGGTCATCGGGTTCCTCTCTCGGGTGGGGTCATGGGAGCACGGCCCGCGGCGGGGCCGGGACAGGGCCTGGTTCCGGGCTGGCAGCAGGGCGCGGTCATTTCACGGCGCCTCCGGTGGCGCCCGCGGCGATGTACTTCTGGGCCGCGATCATCAGCACCACGGCGGGGACGGAGGACATCACGGCCGTCGCCATCACGGCGCTCCAGTCGGTGTCGTTGGTGCCGATGTAGGTGTAGAGGCCCAGCGTGACCGGGCGGATGGTCTCGCCGGTGGTCAGCGTCAGGGCCATCAGGAAGTCGCTCCAGGCGAAGAGGAACGAGAAGATCCCGGCGGTGATCAGCGAGTTCCGGCTCACGGGCAGCACGATCGAGACGAAGGCGCGCAGGTGCCCGCAGCCGTCCACGCGCGCCGCCTCGACGATCGAGGTCGGGAACGTCTCGAGGTAGGCGCGCATGATGAGGATCGAGAAGGGGATGCCCTGGGTCGCGTCGGCCAGGATCAGGCCGGGGATCGAGTTGATCAGGCCCAGCGGCGTATACGCCGTGTAGAGCGCGTTGGCGATCACGATGCCGGGGATCATCTGGCTGATCAGGACCAGGAACACGAGCACGGCGGTGCCGCGGATGCGGAACTGGGCGAGGGCGTAGGCGCACGGGGCGGCGATGACGAGCGACAGGATCGCCGCGCCCACCGCGACGACGAGCGAGGTCAGCAGGTTCGGCCCCTGGTCGGCGAAGGCGCGGGCGTAGCCGCCGACGTCGGGGTGCAGGGGCAGCAGGCCCGTGTTCAGGCTGTTGCCCTGAGGGGCGAGGGAGGCGTTGACCATCCAGTAGACGGGGAACAGCATGATCGCGACGAGCACGATGCCGATGCCGGTGTGGAGCAGGCCGCGCGGGGCGCCCGAGCGCCGGCGCGGCGGGGTGAGGGATGTGCGGGGTCCGGTGGTGGTGGTCATGGCGGTCATCCGTTCTTCGCGGCGCGCGCGTTCGCCCGCAGGTAGACGACGGAGAAGAGCAGGGCGATGAGGATCAGGACGTTGCTGAGCGCGGCGCCCTGGCCGAAGTCGAACTCGAGGAAGCTGAGCTCGTAGCTGCGGGTCGCGAGCGTCTGCGTGGCGTTCGCGGGGCCGCCGCCGGTGAGGCCGATGATCAGGTCCAGGACCTTGATCGTGTAGATGACGCCCAGCAGCAGCACCACGCTGACCACGGGGCGCAGCAGCGGCAGCGTGATGTGGCGGAAGGACTTCCAGCCGGTCGCGCCGTCGAGCTGGCCGGCCTCGTAGAGCTCCTCCGGGATCGCCTGCAGCCCGCTGTACAGCAGCGCCACGTTGAAGGGGATCCCCAGCCAGATGTTCACCATGATCACGGCGATCAGGGCGGTGTCGGAGCTGGTCAGCCAGCCGATGGGCTCGGAGATCAGGCCGATGGACTCGAGGAAGCGGTTGAGGATGCCGCTGTCCTGCTCGAGGATCCACCGCCACACGGCCGCGGAGACGATCATCGGCAGCAGCCACGGCAGCAGCAGGAGGGATCGCAGCACCCCGGAGAGCGGGAAGTGTTTGCGGAAGTAGAGGGAGAGGCCCAGCCCGATGATGAACTGGCCGATGATCGAGCCCACGGTGAACAGGCCCGTGTTCGCGAGGGCCTTGAGGAAGATCGGGTTCGACAGCGCGGTCGCGTAGTTGTCGAGGCCGACGAACGGTGCGCTGCCGTTGAAGAACGTCGAGAAGTCGTACGCCTGGAAGCTCATCACGACGTTCTTGACGATCGGGTACCCGTAGAACAGCAGCAGGTACAGGACCGCGGGGGCGATGAAGGCGTAGCGCACCAGGACGCCCTCGCCGCTGCGCCGCCGGCGGCGCTCCGGACGCTGGGCGGGCCCTCCGTCGGCGGCGTCGGCGCGAGGGGATCGGCGGGTGGCCCGGGGTCCGACGGAAGCGAGTCCTTCGGCGCTGGAAGCAGTGCTTGTGCTGGTCATCTGTGGCTCCTCGTCTCAGCTCACGGTCCGGGCGGCCTCGTCGAAGGCCTTCGCCGGATCGGTGTCGTCGACCAGGACCTCCTGGTTCGCGGTGTAGATGGCCTTGGCGGTGCGCGGCCACTCGGGCCCGAGCTCGCCGGTGCGGGCGCGGGCGGTGGAGACCTGCTCGACGAAGGTCGCGAGGTCGGGGTGCTCGCTCGCGAACTGCTTCGCGGTCGCGGCGTGGCCGGGGATGGTGCTGCGGGCGGTGCCCATGCGCAGCTGGTTCTCGGGGGCGACGAAGGCCTGGAGGAGCTTCGCGGCATTGCGCTGCTTCTCCTCGTTCCCGGTCACCGGGACCGTCCAGACCTCCCCGCCGAGCGGTGCGATCGACTCGGCGCCGGAGCGCGGGACCGGGAGGGTGACCACGTCCCACTCCAGATCGGGGGTGTCGGCCGTCAGGCCCGCGATGTTCCACGGGCCGTTGACGACCATCGCCGCCTTCCCGGCCTTGAACTGGTCCATCGCATCGCCCTGTCCCCAGTTGACCACCGACCGGGAGGCGGAGCCGTCCTGCAGGAGCTGGGACCAGAACTCGGCGGCGCCCGCGACCTCGGGGGTCGCGAGGTCCTTCTCGTCGCCGCCGTTGGACCACATGAACGGCATGAACTGGAAGGTCCCCTCATAGGTGGCGATCGCCGAGAACGCGATCCCGTAGGTGCCGTCGCCGGTGAGGGCGCGGGCCGCCTCCCGGGTCTCCTCCCAGGTGGTGGGCGGGTCGATTCCGGCCTTCTCGAGCATCGGCACGTTGAAGAACAGGGCGATCGTGTTGACCGTGGGGGCGATCGCGTACAGCGTCCCGTCGAGCATCCCGAGGTCGGCGATCGACGGGGTGAGCCCGTCGGTCGAGAAGCCGTACTGATCGAGCGGCGCGAGGGCGCCGGAGGCCGCGAGCTGTGGGAGATCGGGGTTGTCGAGCATGAGGATGTCCGGGAGCGTCTTCGAGGACCCCATCTGCAGGACCTTGGGGATGAGCTGGTCGCCGGGGACCTTCTCGCGGCTGAACGTGAGCCCCAGGTCCTTCGCGCTCTTCGTGAAGGTCTCCTCGATGACGACGTCGTCGGCCGGGGTGTTGTAGTAGTCGACGATCCGCAGGGACGTCGGATCGGAGGCGGTCGAGCTCCCGCAGCCGGCGAGGCCCAGAGCCGCGGTCGAGGCGAGGGCCGCGGGGGCCAGGAGGGTGCCGAGCGCGCGGCGGGAGAGCACGGGCTGCGGGGCGCGGAGGGAGCGCGAGGACGCGGCGGTCCGCGGGGACGCGGCGGACCGCGCGCGGTGGACGGCTCTGCGCGGGAGGGGCGGGCGTGGAGCGGATGGCACGGGGAACTCGCTTTCTCCGCCGCATTGCATCGATACGAATCGATGATGTGCGGTCGACGACGTCGGCGATGGAGGAACGGAGGGGTGTCGCCGACGGGCGCTGCGATGCGCCCCGGTCGGCTGCGGACCATCATGGACGTGCCGGGCGGGGATTGCAAGGGGTGGTCCGGCCGGCAGGGGCCGAGGAGGCCCGCATCCTCGGAGCGCCCGGGAGCCTGCTGCCGGGGTCACGGGCCAGCCGGACGGCCTGCGGAAGACGCGGCTGCGGACAGCAGTTGTCGATTCGTATCGGCTGGAGTGCGACGAAGGGCCGCGCGGTTCCGCGCGGCCCTTCGCGATCGACCTCGGGCGGGTGCGCCCGGTCCGATCAGTCCTTCTCGGGGGAGACGAGGACCGTCCCGTCGGCCCCGGCGCTCGCGCCGTGTCCCGTGGCCCCGTCGGCCCTCGCCGTCCCACCGGCGCCCCGTGCCCGTGTGCTTCGCGCGAGCACCACCATGAGCAGTGCCGAGAGCAGCATGAAGAAGCCGACCAGGAACATCGGCGCCTCGTAGCCGCCGGTCCAGTCATGGACCGCGCCGGTGATGTACGGCGCGCTGAAGCCGCCGAGGTTGCCGAGCGTGTTGATGAGCGCGACGCCCGCGGCCGCTGCGGCGCCGGTGAGGAACTGCGTGGGCAGCGTCCAGAAGTTCGGCAGCGCCGCGAAGATCGCGCAGGCGGTGACGGTGATGACGGCGATCGTGAGGGCCGGCGAGCCCGCGTACAGCGCCAGCGGGATCGAGACCCCTCCCACGAGCGCGGGCACGGCGATGTGCCAGGACTTCAGGCCGTTGCGGCTCGCGTGGCGCGACCAGAAGTACATGACGACCGCGGCGGGCAGGTAGGGGATCGCGGTGATCAGTCCTTGGGCGAGCACGCCGAAGGACTGGCCCGACTGGTCCTGGAAGCCCTCGATGATCGTGGGCAGGAAGAAGGCGAGCGCGTAGAGGCCGTAGATGAAGCCGAAGTAGATGATCGACAGCATCCACACGCGTCCGCTGCGGAAGGCGAAGCGTGCCGGCACGTGCCCGGTGCCCTCGCTCTTCGCGGTCGACTCGGCGCGCAGGGAGTCGGTGAGCCAGTCCTGCTCGGCGCGGGTCAGCCACTTCGCGTCGGCCGGCCGGTCCTTGAGGTAGAACAGCGCGGCGATGCCGATGATGATCGCGGGCAGGCCCACGCCCAGGAACATCACGCGCCAGCCCGCGAGGCCGAACAGCCCGTGCTGCTGGATCAGCAGCCCCGCGAGCGGGGCGCCGATCACCGTGGTCAGCGGCTGCGCGAGGTAGAAGAGCATGAGGATGCGCCCGCGGTACGCGGCGGGGACCCACAGGCTCAGGAAGAGGATCGCCCCGGGGAAGAATCCGGCCTCGGCGACGCCCAGCAGGAAGCGCAGCACCGTGAGCGAGGTGAAGCCCTGCACCCAGGTGAAGGCCACCGCGACCACGCCCCAGCTGATCATGATGCGCGCCAGCCAGATGCGTGCTCCGAAGCGGTGCAGCGCCAGGTTGGAGGGGATCTCCAGCAGGATGTAGCCGATGAAGAACACTCCGGAGGGGAAGCCGAACTGCGCCGCGGAGAGTGCGAGGTCGTCGTTCATGCCGTTGGGGGAGGCGAAGCCGATCGCCGTGCGGTCCAGGTAGTTGATGAAGAACATCAGCGCGACGAAGGGGACCAGGCGCACCGAGACCTTGCGGATCGCGGACCGGGCGACGGCGGACTCGGCGACGGGCGAGGGTGCGGGCGCTCCGGGCGATGCCTCGGAGGAGGAAGCGGTCACGGTGACTCCTGTGTCGGTGTGAGCGTCGGCGCGGGCGGGCCGCGGTGCCGGACGTCGGTCCGCTATAGTGTGGCAAACCGGTTGACCAATCGCAAGGACGGCCCCGAGCGCCGAGACGGCAGCTCCGATGCCGCGTCGATTCCTATAGGATTTGGTCGACTCGGGCTCGACGCCAGCCCCCGACCACGCCCACGCAGCCGTGAGAGCGGCCCTTCCTGGAGGATCCACGATGACGTATCTCTTCGACGAGCCGAGCGAGTTCGCGGCCGACGCGGTGGCGGGGCTGGTGGCTTCGCAGCCGGGCCTGCTGCAGGTGCATGGGGGTGTGGTGCGGTCTGCGCCGACGCCCGCGGGCCAGCCGGCCCTGGTGATCGGCGGCGGCTCGGGGCACTATCCGGCCTTCGCGGGCTGGGTCGGACGCGGGATGGGGCACGGAGCCCCGTGCGGGAACGTGTTCGCCTCGCCCTCGGCCTCGCAGGTGTACTCGGTCGCGCGCAATGCGGAGAACGGCGGCGGCGTGATCCTCGGCTTCGGGAACTATGCCGGGGACGTGCTGCACTTCGGCCTGGCGGCAGAGAAGCTGCGGGCCGACGGGATCGACGTGCGGATCGTGAAGGTCAGCGACGACATCGCCTCGAACACCCCGCAGAACCATCGCGACCGGCGTGGGATCGCGGGCGACCTGCCGGTCTTCAAGATCCTCGGTGCGGCGATCGAGGCGGGCGCAGACCTGGAGGCGGCCGAGCAGGTCGCGATCCGCGCGAACGACGCCACCCGGTCCTTCGGGGTCGCGTTCGACGGCTGCACCCTGCCCGGCGCCCAGGCGCCGCTGTTCCACGTCGAGAGCGGTCAGATGGCGGTGGGCCTGGGGATCCACGGCGAGCCCGGGGTGCGGGACGTGCCCCTGGGCAGCGCCCGCGAGGTCGCGGCGATGCTGGTCGAGGGGGTCCTCGCCGAGGAGCCCGCGCGTGCGGCCGACGGCGAGGCCGGGTACCTCGGCCGGGTGGCGGTGGTCGTCAACGGCCTGGGCACGGTGAAGTACGAGGAGCTCTACGTGGTCTATGGGCACGTGGCGCGGATGCTCGCGGAGCGGGGGATCACGCCGGTGCGCCCGGAGGTGGGCGAGCACGTGACGAGCCTGGACATGGCAGGGCTCTCGCTGACGCTGGTGTTCCTGGACGAGGAGCTCGAGGAGCACTGGCTCGCGCCGGTGGACACTCCCGCGTTCCATCGCGGGGCGATGCCCGCGGTGGAGACGGGCGGTGTTGGTGCCGACGCCGATTCCGGTTCCGTCTCCGGGGCCGACACCGACGCCGCGGGTGTGGTGCGGTGGGAGCCGGGTGTGGACCCGATCCCGCAGGCGAGCGACGAGTCCCGGGCGGCGGCGCGCAGGATCAGCGGCGTGCTGGACCTGTTCGAGGCCGTGTGCGCGCGGGAGGAGGCCGAGCTGGGGCGGATCGATGCGATCGCCGGCGACGGCGACCACGGTCAGGGCATGGTGTTCGGCTCCAAGGGCGCCGCAGAGGCCGCACGCACCGCGGTCGCCGACGGCGCGGGCGCCCGCACGGTGCTGGTGCACGCGGGCGAGGCCTGGTCCGAGGCCGCCGGCGGCACCTCCGGGGCACTGTGGGGCGCGGCGCTGATCGCGGCCGGGAGCACCGTGGCAGACAGTCAGGGCGTGCAGGGCCCGCAGGTCGTGGACGCGCTGGTCGCGGGCGTGGACACGATCGGCCGGCTCGGCGGTGCGGTCGAGGGCGACAAGACGATGATGGACGCGGCAGTGCCGTTCCGCCGCGCGCTGCTCGAGGCGTTCGACGGCACCGATCCGGCCCCGGCGATCAGCTCGGCCGCGGCCCTCGCGCGCGATGCCGCGGAGGCGACCGCGCTGATCACCGCGACCAAGGGCCGCGCTCGCGTGCTCGGCGAGAAGTCCAAGGGCACCCCCGATCCCGGTGCCCTGTCCTTCTCCATCCTCATGGCCGAGCTCGGCGAGCACCTGGGCTGAGACGTCCGGCGGGGCCGGGGCGAGCTGGCCAGGGCCTGGCCGAGGGGCTGCGGGCCGCCTGCAGGACGAGCCCATCAGCGGGTTCCGGCAGGTGCGGTGTCACGGACGGGCCGCTGGTGAGGAGCTGTGGCGATATCGCCACGCCGCCTCACCACCGGCCCGTCCGTGACAACAGGGGCGGCGAAGGGTGACATGACGGCGGCCCACCCGGCCCGGCCGGCCCACTCGGCCCGGCCCCGCCGTCGGCCATGCCGGGCCGTCGGTCCGGCCCGCCCCACCGTCGGCCCGGCCCACCCATCGGCCCAGCCCAGGCCGTGGCCCGGCCCGGCGGCTACGCCTCGGCCGCGTCGGCCATCGCGCCCGAGCGCTCGCGCACGCCCTCGAGGTGGCGGCGCAGGGCGTCGAGGGCGCCGTCGTGGTTGTGCTCGGCGATCCGGGCGAGGATCGCCTCGTGCTCGGTGATGGCCTCGGCCGCGTCGATCTGCTCGGGGCCCTCCGACCAGGTCTGTCGCATGCGGTGGCCGTGGGTGTTCAGCACCTCGCGCATCGAGCCCAGGTAGTGGTTTCCGGCGTGCGTGAACAGTGCCTCGTGGAAGGCGGCGTCGGCGTCGAAGTACTCGTGCAGCAGCGAGTAGTCGGGCTCGCCGGCGGCGGCGATCCGATCGGCGATCGCGGTGTGCGCGGCGTGGGCGGTGCGCAGATCCTCCAGCAGTGCTTCCCAGTCGCCGAAGGCGCGGGTGAAGGCGGCGGTCTCGAGGATCAGGCGCGCATCGATGAGCTCGTCGATCTGCTCGGCGCTCAGCGGCGGCGCGACCACGAAGCCCTTGAGTGCCTTGTACTCGATGAGGCCGGAGCGCTCGAGGGCGACCAGCGCCTCGCGCACCGGGGTGGGGGAGACCTCGAGCTCGCGCGCGAGTCCGTCGATGCTCAGCCGTGACCCGGGGCGCCAGTTGCCCTGTACGAGGCGGTTCTGGATCCCCTCCTGCACGTCCGCCCGCAGCACCTGCCGCTTGCTCGCCATGGGGGTCTCCTGCTCCGTCGGGTGAGTTGTCCTCGCAGACGAATCCTACAAACGATCCGATTCGGAGGGCCTGACCCCTCGACCATCGGCCTCCACATGAGTACTATTCCTATATCCTATTGGATTCGGGCGTGAGTAGCGCCGCCCGGCAGCGAGAGTGAAGGAGCTCCGAACATGACTGCACCCGCCGTGGCTCGTCGGCCCGCGCGCTCCCGGCCCACGAGGAAGAGACTCGGGATCTTCGCCATCCTCTGGCTCCTCGTGCTCCTGAACTACGTGGATCGGTCGACCTTGTCGATCGCGCTCCCGTACATGTCGGAGGACCTGTCGATCTCGCCCGCTCTGCAGGGCTGGATCCTCTCGCTGTTCTTCTGGACGTACCTGGTCTTCCAGATCCCCGGCGGGTGGCTCCTGGATCGGTTCGGACCGCGTCGCGTCGTGAGTGCGGCGGGAGCTCTCTGGGGGCTTCTCCAGGCAAGCATCGGCCTCATGACCTCGGGTCTCGGCCTCGGGGTGGCGCGGCTGGGGCTCGGGGCCTTCGAAGCTCCCACAGCGCCGTCCGGTTCGAAGCTCAACAGTGAATGGCTTCCCGCGAGCGAGCGTGCGCGCGGAGCGACGTTCATCGACATGGCCGGCGCCTTCGGCAGCGCCATCGGGGGCGTGCTGGTGACCGGCATCATCGGGGTCCTCGGATCCTGGCGATGGGCCTTCGTCGTCACGGGGCTGCTCACCGTCGTGCTCGCCGTCGTCTACTTCATCTATGTCCGAGACACCCCGGAGGAGCACTCCGGTGTCGATGAGGGCGAGCTGCGACACATCCGTCAGCGTGGTTCCGCCGAGTCCGCAGAGGCCGCTGGGGCGGACGGTAGCAGTGCTGCGGTGCCGGAAGTGGTCTCCCCGGATGCCCCGCTCCCGCGCCTCACCGATTATGCGCGGTCGGCTTCCTGGTGGGGGTTCTGGTTGGGGAGGCTGGGATGGGCCACCGTGTGGTGGGGGATCATCTCCTGGACGCCGTCCTACCTGGCTGACGCCCGCGGATTCGACCTCCTGAGCCTCGGCGGCGCCACCTTCGCGGTGTTCGGGATGGGCGTGGTCGGGCAGCTCGTCGCCGGGGCTCTCGCGGACTGGGGGCGTGCTCGCTTCGGCAGCTACAACCGCGTGATGAAGACGATCCTCGTGGGATCGGGACTCGCCATGGTCGTCACGGTGTTCCTCATCCCGACCGTCTCCAGCTCGCTCGCCTGCCTGGTGATGCTCGCCCTCGCCGTCTTCTTCACGAACTTCGGCGGCCTGTACTGGGCGATCCCGGCATGGTTGGCGCCACCGGCACAGGTCGGCAAGGTCGGATCCGTCATGAACATGGCATCGAGCCTCGGCGGCGCCCTCGCCCCGGTGGCGATGGGCTACGCGATCGGAGCCGCCGACGGTTCGTACGCAGGAGCGTTCCTCTTCCTGGGCCTGGCGGCGGCGCTGTACCTGATCGGCTCGGCCGTCATCAACTTCGGGCGTCCGCTCGCTGTCGCCGGGAGCAGGTGAGATTTCCATGAGTCTCTACGACGGTCCCGTCATCGACGCCCACCATCACTTCTGGGAGCCGTCGCTCGGGCGACAGCCCTGGCTGCGGCCGGGCGTCGACATCGACTTCCGGTACGGACCGTACGAGTCGATCAAGCGCGACTACCTCCCGCCGGACCTTCGCGCCGACGCCGAGTCCGCCGGCGTCGACCTGGTGGGTTCGGTGACCATGGAGACCGAGTGGGAGCTCGACGACCCGGTGGGGGAGATGCGCTACACGGAGGGCATCGCCGAGCGGTACGGGCTGCCGAACGCCGCCGTCGCCCACGCCCAGCTCGATTCACCGGACGTCGAGAGCACCCTCGAGCAGCTGGCGGCGATCCCGATCGTCCGCGGCATCCGGCACAAGCCGGGGCAGAGCCACGGGCCGGCGGAGGCGAAGCATCACCCGAGCCTGCTCAGTGATCCGACGTGGCTGGACGGGCTGAGCCTTCTCCCTCGCTTCGGGCTGAGCTTCGATCTGCAGGTCGCGTGGTGGCACCTCCACGAGATCGTCCCCGTGCTCGAACGGATTCCCGAGCTGCCCGTGATCCTGAACCACGCGGGGCTCCCTTCGGACCGGACCCCAGAGGGTCTGAGCGCCTGGTCGCGAGCCGTGGCACTGGTGGCGAGATATCCCCAGGTCTCCGTGAAGGCGAGCGGGATCGGGCAGCGCGAGGCGCCCTGGACTGTCGAGAGCAACGGGCCGATCGTGCGCCGTCTCGTCGACCTGTTCGGACCCGAGAGACTGATGTTCGCCTCGAACTTCCCGGTGGACGGTCTCACGGCCACGTACGCCGAGATCTGGCAGGGGTTCCGCGAGATCGTCCGGGACTGTTCCCGCGACGAGCAGGAGCAGATGTTCGCCGGCACCGCCCGCAGGGTGTATCGGCTCCCGGTAGAGCTTCTCCGCCGCGCCGAGCCCCCGGGGTAGTGAGCAGTGCCGGAGCTCGCCTCCAATCCAATACGAAAGCAGCGTGAACGGCCTCGACGAGGCAGGGACGCACCTCGTCGGGAGACGGGCCCGTGAACTCCCTCGGTCTGCTGGAGGACGATCAGATGTCTCAGCGACATTCGTACGGCCAGGGAGGACGGGCGCGCTGGCGTGCTCACTGGGTACGTCCCCATGGGATGCACGGTCCTCGAGAGGTCGTTGACACAGATGCGCATGTGCCCGAAGATGGAAAAAATCCTATTGGATTCACGTCGTGGGCTCGCGGCGACCATGCCAAGCCCTCACCATCACCAGATTCCGGCACGCAGCAGTGCCGGCGCAGGAGGACACTGATGACCTCATCCGCCCCACGTATCGCCCTCACCTTCGGCGACTTCTCCGGCATCGGTCCGGAACTCGCCGTGCGTCTCCTGGCGGACCCCGAGAACCTTCGGCGAGCCCAGGTGATCGCCCTGGTCTCGCCGGCAGAACTCGCCGCGGCCAGTGAGGCCGCCGGGGTCGAGGTGCCCGTGTCCGATCACCCGACGACGGGCGCGGTTCACCTGGTCGGCTCGGATCTCCAGGACATCGAGGTGCCCCGCTGCAGCACCACGGTCGAAGCCGGCACTCGCGTGATCCGGGACCTCGAGAAGGCTCTCGCCCTGTACTCGGCCGACGAGGCCGACGCCATCATGTTCCTCCCGCTGAACAAGACGTCACTCCATCTGGCCGGGATGCACGAGGACGACGAGCTGCGCTGGTTCGCGAAGCAGTTGGGATTCGAGGGCTTCACGAGCGAGGTCAACGTCGTCCCCGACCTGATCACGTCCCGCGTCACCTCGCACATCCCGATCTCCGAGGTGGCTGCGAACATCAGTGCCGCGCGGGTGCGCCAGGCCATCGGGCTCCTGAACGAGGTCCTCCGCGGATCCGGCGTCGCCGCGCCGCGCATCGCCGTCGCCGCCCTGAACCCGCACGCGGGGGAGAACGGGCAGTTCGGACGCGAGGAGATCGACCACATCGCACCCGGAGTGGAGCTCGCGAACAAGGTCGACGAGGTGGACGCGAAGGGGCCGTTCCCCAGCGACACGATCTTCATCAAGGCCAACAACGGCGAATACGACGGCGTCGTCACGATGTACCACGACCAGGGTCAGATCGCGATGAAGCTGATGAGCTTCTCCGACGGCGTCACCGTGCAGGGCGGACTCCCCGTGCCGATCACCACGCCTGCCCATGGCACCGCGTACGAGATCGTCGGCAAGAACGTCGCGAGCATCGGCCCCAGCCAGCGCGCATTCGACATCGCCGTGGGACTCGGTGCCCAGACCGCCACCGGTCGGCTCGACGCCGACGCGAAGGCCTGACCGCCGATGTTCGCAGCCATCTCGGGCTTCCTCGCGGTCGTCGTCCTCATCCTCCTGATCGTCAAGTGCAAACTCCACCCCTTCATCGCCCTCCTGATCTCCGGTATCGCCCTGGGCATCGTGAATGGCCTGGGCAGCGTCGGTTCGGTCGACGCATTCTCGAAGGGGTTCGGCGACCAGCTGTCCACGACGGGCATCGTCATCGGCCTCGGTGCTGTCATCGGCGGCCTGCTGGTCAGCAGCGGCGGCGCCGAGACGATCGCCAACGTGATCATCGGACGGAGCCGCGCCGCGCTGGTGCCGCTCGCCATCGGCCTGGTCGCGCTCGTCATCGAGCTCCCGAACCTGTTCGAAGTCACCTTCGTCCTGATGATCCCCATCGTGTTCTCCGTGGCGCGTCGACTGGGCAAGTCGGCCCTGTACGTCGCCATCCCCATGGCCGCGGGCATGATGGCCGCTCACGGCCTGATCCCACCCGGCCCCGCGACGGTCATCGCCGGCAGCGCGGTGGGGGTGGATCTGGGGCTGGTGACCCTGTTCGGCCTCCTGGTGGCCGTGCCCGTCTTCGCCAGCGGCGTCTGGCTGTTCCCGAAGCTCTTCCAGAGGCAGTACCTGACGTACGAGGTCAGCGACGGCTCCGAGTTCGGATTCGCGGAGACCCATCACGAGCGTGCGCCGGGAATCGTCGCGGCGCTGGCCGCGGTGCTGCTCGCCCCGCTCCTGATGGTTCTCGGGACGATCGGGAACGCGATCTTCGCCGAAGGATCGCTCGGGGCGGCCGCCGCCGGGTTCATCGGCAGCCCGATCATCGCCCTGCTGCTCGCAGCCCTGTACTCGCTCACGGTCCTCGGACTGGGCGCGGGGATGAACGCATCGAAGGTGCTGAGCGAATCCAAGGCGAGCCTGAAGCCTGTCGTCAACGTCCTGCTGATCATCGGCGCCGGAGGCGGCCTCAAGGAGATGCTCTCCGCGATCGGGCTCAGCGACACCATCGCCGACTACACGGCGCAGTGGGCGATCCCGGTCGTGCTGCTCGCGTGGATCATCGCAGCGCTGTTCAGGATCGCCCTCGGCTCCGGGACCGTCGCGGTGACAGCAGCCGCGGGGATCGTCGCCCCGATGGTGGCCCAGGCCGATGACGTGCACAAGGCGCTGGCCGCACTGTCCGTGGCGACCGGAGCGATGATCTTCTCCCACGTGTCCGACGGAGCGTTCTGGCTCTTCCAGGAGTACTTCAAGCTGACGGTTCCGCAGACGCTGAAGACGTGGAGCCTGCTCGTCACGGTGCAGTCCGTCGTGGGCCTCGCGGGGCTGCTCGTGGTCGACGGGGTCGTCGCGCTGCTCTGACGGCGCGGGGCCGAGGGATCAGGCCGACGGGCGCTTCGTCCCGCGGGGGGCGGGGCCGAGCTCGCGCAGCACCTCGCGCATGCGGGCGTAGGCCTTGTTGCGGTAGGCGATGAGCTCGGCCTTCGTCTCCTCGTCGTAGTCCTCGACGAGGCCGTGGCCGTTCTTCAGGCCCTTGTGGTCCGCGGCGACCGCGTCCTGGAGCAGCTCCGGGGTGGCCAGGCGCTCGCCGTAGGCCTCCTCGAAGGTGCGGAAGCAGTTCGCGTAGACGTCCAGGCCCGCCTGGTCGGCGATCGCGAAGGGGCCGAAGAAGCCCAGGCGGAAGCCGAACGTGGTGCGCACGATCGTGTCCACGTCGTCGACGGTCGCCACGCCCTCCTCGACCACGCTCGTGGCCTCCTTGAGCAGGGCGTACTGGAGGCGGTTGAGCACCATGCCGGGGGTGTCGGCGACCTGGGCGCCCTCGCAGTCGGCGCGGGCCAGCAGGTCCTTGACCGCGTCGATCGACTCCTGCGCGGTGGCCTCTCCCGCGACCAGCTCGACGCCCGGGATGAACGGCATCGGGTTGGAGAAGTGGACGGTCAGGAACCTCTCCGGGCGGGTGACCGCGGGGGCGAGGACGCGCACGGGGATCGTCGAGGTGTTCGTGCCGATGATCGCGTCGGGGCGGGCGGCGGCGGAGATCCGGCCCAGCACCTCCTGCTTGACCTCGGGCAGCTCGAAGACGGCCTCCTCGATGAAGTCCGCGTCGGACACGGCCTCCTCGATGCTCTTGCCGGCGCTCAGGTGCGCGGCGACGGCGTCGGCGCTGCCGGCGGGCACGAGCCCCTGCTCCTCGCTCGCACGGGCCTCGCCGAGGATGCGCTCCAGGGCGGCGTCGGCGGCCTCGACGCTCACGTCGGCGATCTGCACGGGGAGGCCGGCCATGGCCAGCACCTGCGCGATGCCTCCGCCCATGTATCCGGCGCCGACAACGGTCACGGTGCTGATGGTCATGAGGTGGACTCCTTCGTCTGGGGTGTGCGCCTGAGGCAAGGGCGTCGCGACCGTCCTCATGGGGCGGGATCGGACGCGCGGAACGTGCGGGGATCCGTGCGCTACACCCTCAGGGTAGTGATCCTATTTGATGAGTGCTAGTGGGATTGGCCTGGCCCTCGAGGCTGGAGCAACGCCGAGCAGGCGCCTTCGGTGGTGGTGAATCGAGGGCGCTCACTCAATAGCGGCGACGCCAGCGCCACGACGTGCTCAGCCGCCGTGCGTTGCTCGGTGCCGAACGTTCAGCTCGCGGGTGCGATCGGCGTCCACCGTCGCGAGGCGGCAGCTCCGGCGATCCTGTAGGAAATGGTTGACACAATCCCGGGCGCCACCTAGGTTCGACACCCAGAGAGGTCGGCCCCTGACCTCGCGGAACGATCCCGGCTGCCGACGACGACAGCGACCGGTCCCGACCAAGCTGGGACCGCAGCGACGCGACGTCGACCGCGGGCGAGATCCGTCGAACGACCCGGCGCCCTGAGGCCCGACGTCGACTGGCCCGAAGGAGGACCAGCTGGCATGACTGCACCACAGCACCAGGAGCTCGGACTGGGGGAGCTGCGCTATCCCGAGGCCGATCCGCGACTGAAGAAGTGGACCTTCGGCAACCTGATCGCCTTCACGGGCCCGGGCATGATCCTGGCGTCCGTGACGATCGGAAACGGCGAGATCTTCTCCTCCTCCCGGGGTGGCGCCGTGTTCGGCATGGCCATCATCTGGACTTTCGTCCTGTGCGCGATCATGAAGGCGGCCATCGTCTACTCGGGCGGGCGCTACATCGTGCTGACCGGGGAGCATCCTTTCCAGCGCTGGGCGCAGATCATCCCCGGACCACGGAACTGGCTCGCCCTGTTGCTGGGCGTGCTCGCCGTCGTCTGCTTCCCCTCCTGGGCTGTGGCGTACTTCCAGGGTCTCGGCCAGTGGTCCAACTGGACCTTCCACACCTCGATCGACCCGGAGATCTGGGGTCTCGTCTGGGGCGTCATCGGGTTTGCGACAGTGTTCCTGCGCAGCTTCAAGATCGTCGAGAACTTCCAGACCGTGGTCGTCGGCCTGATGGTCCTGTTCTCCTTCGTCGCCGTGTTCGTCTCCAACCCGCCGTGGCTCGAGGCCCTCAAGGGCCTCGTTCCGAACGTACCCAGCGACTACCCCGACTGGGTGAAGCGGGACTTCCCGGACGTCGCAGGACGCTCGATCCCGCTAGAGATCGTCGCCTACCTGGGGGCGCTCGGCGGCGGGACCTACGACTACATCGGCTACGTGGGATCCCTGCGCGAGAAGCGGTGGGGAATGCTGGGAGTCCCCGACCACGCGGTGCTCGAGGAGAAGCTGAACCAGCTCGACAGCAATCACGCCCGCATCCCGCTCGCGGAGGACACGGAGAACGTCGTCGAAGGTCGGGCCTGGCTGCGTGCGGTGAAGCTGGACGTGCTCGCCTCCTTCGTATCCGTCGGGATCCTCGCAATCACCTTCCTCGTGCTCGGCGACGTGGTGCTGGGCACGGGAGCCTCCCAGACGGTTCCGGGCGACGACGACATCCTCGGTGATCAAGCCGGTTTCTTCTCCGTGATCTCCCCGGTGCTGGTGTACCTCTACCAGATCGCTATCTGGGCGGCCTTCTTCGGGTCACTGCAGGCGCTGATGTCCACGATCTACCCGTACACGGTGCGTGAGAGCTTCGCGCCGAGCTTCAAGGCCCTACGCGAACCGAAGAACTGGCAGAAGGTGCGGGTCGCCGTGGCGACCTACACCTTCCTCGGCGCGGTGGTGCTGCTGTTCAGCGGCCTCAGCTATACCACCGTGATCTCCTTCGCCGGGATCCTGGGTGGGGTGCTGTCCCTGGGAGTCTGGGGGTTCGCCCAGCTGTGGACCGAGCACAAGGTGCTCACGAAGCCGTTCCGGATGCGCCGATGGGCGCAGGTGGTCGTCGCGATCAGCTCTCTGGTCCTGTTCGTCTTCGGCGTGGTGGCGATCATCCAGTTCTTCCAGGACTTCCTCGGATGAGCGCCCCCGCGGCGCCCAGCGCCCCCTCGATGACAGGACGTCGGCCCATGCGCACTCCCGTGTACCTGCTCGCGATCGGTTCCTGCCTCGTCCTCTCCTGGCTCTTCGCGGCCCGCGAGAACTGGATCGGACTCGCTCTCGTCCTGGTCGGCGCCGTCGCGTACGCGGTGCGCCTGGTGACGGCGAACCGGGCCGATCGCAGGGAGGCCGTGGCCGAGGCGCGCGAGCAACGGCCCGGCACGTCGGCCGAGCAGGAGGCGCTGCGCACCGAGCTGGGGCAGATGCGCGAGGCGTACGAGTGGAACCGTCGGGTGATGCTCCTGATCTCCGTGGTCATCGCGGGCCTGGCCACCATCGCCTGGGCCTGGAACCCCGCGCTCGCGCTCGCGCTGCTGCTGTTCGCGATCCCTTGCCTCGCGCTCGCCTGGCGCAGCACACGCGCTGTGCGCAGGATCGACAGGGAGCTCGCGGCGGTCCGCCGACATCCCATGACCTGAGACCGGGAAGGACTCGCAGATCTGATGACCTCATCGACGACGAACGGGCAGCGTCTGCGTTCGCCCATCTACGGCACCCTCGACAGGATCCCCGGCGGTCTCATGGTGATCCCGCTGATCCTCGGCGCGGTCGTGGGCACGCTCGCCCCCGGGTTCCTCGAGATCGGAAGCTTCACCACCGCCCTGTTCGCGACCCCGATGCCGATGATGGCCCTGGTCATCTTCGCGACGGGCATGCAGATCACCCCGCGCTCGATCGGCCCTGTCGCCGGCACCACGGGCGCGATCCTGCTGGCCAAGAGCCTGATCCCCGGCCTCCTCGTGGTCGCGCTGGGGTCGCTGGTCGGCATCCAGGGGATCCTGGGGATCTCGATCTTGGCGATGCTGGCGACCTTCGACAACTCCAACGGCGGGGTCTGGATCGCCTTCACCGGCAAGTACGGGACGCGCACCGATCGCGGCGCCTACGTCGCCTCCGCCCTGAACGACGGTCCCTTCTTCACGATGCTGTTCATCGGCGCGGCCGGGCTCGGCTCGATCCCTCTCGAGGCGTTCGCCGCCGCGGTGATCCCTCTGATCCTGGGCATCGTGGTCGGCAACATCGACCACCGATGGGCCGAGGTCATGCGGCCCGTGCCCAACATCGTGATCCCGTTCTTCGCCTTCGGGCTGGGCACGGGGATCGACCTGTCCGCGGTGCTCACCGGCGGCGTGACGGGGATCCTCTTGGGCCTGGTCGTCACCCCGTTCACCGGCGGACTCACCTACCTCGCCTACCGCTTCCTGCTGCGTCGCGGGCGGCGCTCCGGGATCGGCTTCGTCGCGGGCACCACCGCAGGCAACTCCCTGGCGACACCCGCGATCGTCGCCGCGGCGGACCCCCGCTTCGAGCCCTTCGTGGGCGTCGCGACGGTGCAGATCGCGACCGCCGTGCTGATCTCGGCGATCACCGCGCCCCTGATCGCGGCCTGGGTGCTGCGCAGAAACAACTCGCTCGATGACCCGGAGGCCGATGACGAGCCGACGGAGGCCGAGGCCGTGGCCGCGACGTCCTAGCCGACGCGCATCCCGCCGTTGAGGTTGTACGTCGAACCGGTCGTGAACCCGCCCGAGGGCCCGGTGAGGAAGGAGACCAGCGCGGCCAGCTCGTCGACCGTTCCCAGGCGCCCCACGGGCGTCCGCGCGATGAACTCCTCGCGGCGGGCGCCCTCGAGCGGACCGCCCATGATGTCCGTGTCGATGTTCGCGGGCGCGATCGCGTTGACCGTCACGCCGGTCCCGGCGGTCTCCTTGGCGAGGCCGCGCACGAGACCCTCGAGCCCAGCCTTCGAGGCCGCATAGGCGGTCTTGGAGAAGTTGCCCCCGCCGTCCTGCCCGGCGGTCGACGAGATCGCAACGATCCGGCCCAGCTGCTGGTCGAGCATGGTCGGCAGCACGCGGTGGCACAGGTGGAAGGCCCCGCCGACGTTGATGGCGAGGGTGCGGTGGAAGCCCGCCGAGGTCACGTCGAGGAACGACGTCGGGTTCGCGATCCCGGCGCAGCTGACGAGCGTCCCGATCGGTGGCGCCCCGGCCTCGCAGCGGGTGATCGCGGCATCCACGCTCGCCTCGTCGGCGATGTCGGCCTGCGCGGTGACGACGATCGGAGCGCCGGCCGCCCGCGCCCGCTCGGCCACGTCGGCCAGACCCTCCGCGTCGAGGTCGACGAGAGCGAGCGGGCGGCCCTCGCGCGCGAGCCGCAGGGCGACCCCGCGCCCGATGCCGCGGGCCGAGGCGGCGCCGGTGACCAGGGCGGTGAGGTCCTGCACGCGCGCCTCGTCGGCGAGGGACCTCGCGGTCATGAGCCCGACCCGTCGTCGGACGAGGCGCCCCCGCCCGTCGGCCCGACCTGGCCTCCGCTCGTCGGCCCAGCAGACGCCCCGCCCTCCGGCTCCCGATGCAGCCCGACCCCGTGCCACGCCTCGGGGTAGTCCACGAACCCGCGGTCCAGCGCTCCGATGCTGGTCGCGCCCAGCTGGCCCATGGCGAGCGCGAGCTCCTCGTCGAGGATGTCGATGACGCGGGTGACGCCGCGCTCTCCGGCGGCGGCGTTCGCGTAGCCCCAGGCACGGCCCACGGAGACGAGGTCCGCGCCGACGGCGAGGGCCTTGGCGATGTCGTCGCCCGTGCGCACGCCGGAGTCGAAGACGACGGTCATGTCCTCGCCCACGGCGTCCACGATGCTCGGCAGCACGCTGATGGTGCTCGGCGAGGAGTCGAGCTGGCGTCCGCCGTGGTTGGACACATAGATGCCCTGCGCGCCGACGTTCCGGGCCCGCTGGGCGTCCTCGGGCGTGAGGATCCCCTTGATGTACAGCGGACCGTCCCACTGCCGGCGCACGTCCTCGATGTTCTCCCAGGTCAGGGTGAGGTTCGCGAGGTACTTCGCGACGAACTCCTGGTGCGAGACGGCGTTGTCTCCCTGGATCTCGCCCACGAGGTTGCGGAAGCCGATGGTCGGCGGGCGCATGACCGCGAGCGTCCAGTCCAGGTGCCGCACGGCCTCCAGGGCGTTGCTCACGGTGACCTTGGGCGGGATCGACATGCCGTTGCGGTGGTCGCGGTAGCGCTTGCCGTTCAGCGGGACGTCGACGGTGACCACGAGGGCCTCGGCGCCGATGGCCTTCGCGCGCTGGATCAGGTTGGTGACGATCCGCTCGCTCTTGTACATGTACAGCTGGTACCAGAGCGGCCCGGTCGCGGCGTCGGCGATCTCCTCCATCGACCAGTTCGAGGCCGTGGAGATCGTGAAGGGGATGCCCGCCTTCCCGGCGGCCCGCACGGCGGGCAGCTCGCCGGTGCCGCCGATCATGCGCTGCAGGCCCAGCGGGCCCAGCACGTAGGGGCGGGCGAGCTCCATGCCGTCGACCTCGGTGGTGATGCCGACGTGGGAGATGTCGGTGAGCCAGCGCGGGCGGAACCTCACGCGGCGCAGATCCTCCTCGTTCACGGACTTCGTGATCTCGTGGTTCGAGGCGCCGTCGATGATGTCGAAGGCCATCTTCGGCAGGCGCCGGCGGGCGAGGGCGCGGAAGTCCTCGACCGACGGGGCTGACTCGACGGGATCGACGCGCAGACCGCCTGCGGCGATCATCTTGGCGAACTCGACGGCTCCGGACAGCGGGTTCTCGGGCATGTCTCCTCCTCGGGTCGGGCGATGTCCTCGGGCCGGGCGGCGCACGGCGGGCCGACGGGCTCCTCGGGTCGGGCGGATCGTTCGGGTCGGATGGTTCGAGCGGGTCAGGCGCCGTGCGGGTCGTTCACCCGGTGCGCGGGCTCGCGGCCCTCGGCCACGGCGATCACCTCGCCGAGGGCCTCGGCGCCGGTGGCGGCGGTGAAGTCTGCGGTCCAGCACAGGGAGTGGGGGGTGAGCAGCACGTTGTCGAACTCGAGCAGCGGGCTCGAGGTCGGCAGCGGTTCGGTCTCGAAGACGTCGAGGGCGGCCCCGGCGATGATGCCCTCGCGCAGCGCCTCGACGAGCGCCTGCTCGTCGACGACCGCTCCGCGGGCGACGTTGACCAGGTGCCCGTCGGCCCCGAGCTGCTCGAGCTCCCGGGCGCCGATCAGGTGGCGGGTCTGCGCGTTCGAGGAGACGGTGAGGATCGCGAAATCGCTGCGGCGCAGCAGCTCCGCGAGCTCGACCTGCTCGATGCCCTGCTCGGCGCAGAACTCGGGGCGGGGCGTGCGGTTGTACGCGATCACCTCGAGGCCGAGCCCGCGCAGCAGGCGCACGGTCTCGCGGCCGATGCCGCCGAGGCCCACGACGCCGATCGTCGAGCTCGCGAGCCCGCGGCCGCGCAGCCCGGCGCGCTGGTCCCAGCGGCCCGTGCGCACCAGCTGCGACTTGGGGACGAGGTGGTGGGCGAGGGCGAACAGCAGGGTCAGCGCGGCGTGGGCCATCGGCACGCGCAGGCCCGTCGGTGCGTTGGTCACCGGGATCCCGCGGCGGGCGCACGCCTCGAGGTCGACCTGGTCGAAGCCCGCCCCGAAGCGGGCGACGTGCTTGATCGTGGTGTCCTCGCCCAGCTGCTCCTCGCCGAAGGGGGACTCGCCCATCAGCAGCACCGCGTCGAAGCCGCGCAGCGCCTCGGCCGTGAGCTCCTGCTGGGCGACGTCGATCGGGGACCAGTCGATACCGTGCTCGGCGAGCGAGCCCAGGCCGATGTCGCCGTGGATGGTGCGGCCGGATGCGTCGATGCCCTCGGCGGCGACGGCGAGACGCCAGGGTGCGCTGCTCATGGGAGCCTCCTCTGGTGCGTGGGGTGCGTGGGGTGCGTGGGGTGCGTTGTCACGGGGCGACCGCCTCGGCCGCCTCGCGCTGCGGGATCGGCCGCCGGATCAGCAGCCCGAAGAACAGGGCGCCGCAGGCCGCGATGACGCCGGCGAGCACGAACGAGGGCGAGTAGCTGCCGGTCGCGTCGAACACCATGCCGGTGATCACCGGGGCGAGCGCGCCGCCGAAGTAGCCGCCGAAGTTCATGATGCCCCCGAACCGGGCCGCGTAGGCGTCGGGCACGATGTCCGAGGTCACGGCCCAGGCCTGCGCCTGCACGAGGGCGATGAGGCCCAGGGCGAGGCTCAGGACGACCAGTGCCAGGGCGAGGTTGTGGACCAGCGGCACCAGGCAGAGCAGCACGCCGATCGCGAGCGAGGCGATCACCAGCACGACCCTCTTCGAGGCGAGCGGGCTGCGTCCGCGCCGCGCCAGGATCAGGGTGATGCGCCCGCCGAAGATCGCGCCGAGCGCGGCGACCACGTACGGGATCGCCGCGACGGTGCCGGTCCCGGCGATGGAGACGCCCAGGGAGTGCTGGAGGAACAGCGGCAGGAAGGTGATGAAGATGTTCCAGATCCAGATCGAGGTGAAGAAGCCGAGCATCATGCCCCAGGTCTGGCGGAAGGTGAACAGCTTCAGCCAGGGGATCTTCACGGCGTCGGCCGCCTCGGCGGTGTCGCGGCCGGCGAGGATGTGCCGGTACTCCTCGTCCGAGAGGTGCTTGGCGTCCTCGGGGGAGCGGTAGAACGCCCAGAAGGCGGCGGCGAGGATGATGCCGGCGACGCCCAGGGCCAGGAACATCGCGCGCCAGCCGAAGGCGAGCATGAGCACCGTGAGCACGGGCGGCGCGATCGCCGAGCCCCACTTCGATCCCGAGTCCCAGATCCCCGCGGCCTGCCCGCGCTCGGAGCGGGGGAACCAGTGGGTGGAGATCTTCGAGCTGTTGGGCGAGTTCGGGGACTCGCCGATGCCCAGCAGCACGCGGAACAGCAGGAAGTGGCCCAGCGTGTGGCCGGCGGCCATGAGCGCGGAGGCGATCGACCAGATGCCCACGGCCAGGAAGTACATGCGCCGCGGCCCCACCTTGTCGATCAGGTACCCCACCGGCAGCTGGCAGATCGCGTAGGTCCAGGAGAACACGCTGCCCATGAGGCCGATGTCGGTCTGGGCGAGGCCGAGCTCGTCGATCATGTGGGGTGCGGCGATCGAGACCGATGCGCGGTCCATGTAGTTCAGGACCCCGGCGAGCAGCAGCCAGATCAGCACGAAGTAGCGGAGGTTGCGGACTTTCCGGTGGTCCCGCGCGCGGCGGGCGTCCTCGGCGTCGAGGCTCATGGTGACCTTCTCGGGGAGAGGGCGGAGCGGCGGTGCTCCGCGGGGAGGGGCCGACGGCGGGGTCGCGTCGTCCCGGGACCGGTCGGCCCGCGACGGGTCGGCGGCCCGAGACCGGTCGGCCCGGGACGGGCCCGTCGGCCGACGGGCGGCACCGCCGTCAGGCGGCGGCTTCCCCCGTGCGCTCGGCGCCGTCGCGCCGCTCGAACAGGGCGGTGCCGGCGACCAGGAGGGCGCCGACGAAGGGGGCGATCGCGAGCATGACGAGGCCGGCGGCCTCGCTGTCGAACGCGGTCACCATCCAGGAGCGCAGGTTCGGGGCGATGAAGCCGCCCAGGTTCCCGAGCCCGTTGATGAGGCCGACGCCCGCCGCCATGGCGGCGCCGGAGAGATAGCCGGTGGGGATGTTCCAGAAGATCGGCTGCGCGGAGACGAAGCCGATCGCGGCCAGGCACAGCGCCGCCATCGCCAGCACGGGCTGGCTGAGGAAGGCGCTCGCGCCCAGACCCACGCCCGAGAGCGCGAGCATGAGCGTCGCGGTGGAGCGGTAGGCGGCGCGGCGGTCCGCCCAGCGGCCCACGAACAGGTTCACGACCAGCGCGCACAGCCACGGGATCGCGACCAGCAGCCCCACCAGGAAGCCGACCTCGCGGCCGGTGATGCTGGCGACCTGCGCGGGCAGGAAGAACGTCAGGCCGTACACGGCGACCTGGATGGTGAGGTAGATGAGGGCGAAGTAGAGCACCCGCGGGTTCAGCAGGGCCTTCCACCAGGAGAGCTTGGCGACCTGCTCCTTGGTCTCCGCCTCGGCGGCGAGGACTCCCTCGAGCGCCTCGCGCTCGCCTGCGCTGAGCCAGCGGGCGCGGGCGGGGCGGTCGGTGAGCGCGAAGATCGCGACCACGCCCACGATCACCGCGAGCAGGCCCTCGAGCAGGAACATCCACTGGAAGCCGTGCAGCCCGAGCGCGCCGTCGAGCTCCAGGAGCCCTCCGGACAGCGGCCCGCCCACCACGTTCGCGATCGGAAGCCCCAGGTAGAACAGGGCGGTGGCCTGGCCGCGCGTGCGCCGCGGGAACCAGTAGGTGAGGTAGAGGATCACGCCCGGGAAGAAGCCGGCCTCGGCGACGCCCAGCAGGAAGCGCAGCACGTAGAACATGACCGGGCCGGTCGTGAACATGAACAGTCCGGCGACCACGCCCCAGGAGACCATGATCCGCGCCATCCACCAGCGCGCCCCGACCCTGTGCATGATCAGGTTCGAGGGCACCTCGAACACGGCGTAGCCGATGAAGAACAGCCCCGCCCCGAAGGCGTAGGCCGCGGCGCCGAGGCCGGCGTGGGCCTCGAGGGACTCCTCGGCGAAGCCGATGTTCGAGCGATCGATGAACGCGATCACGAACATGAGCATGAGGAAGGGCAGCAGGCGCCAGCGGGCCTTGCGGGTCGCAGAGGCGACCTCGGGGGAGAAGGCGAGCTCCTCCGCCTCGTCGACAGTGCGCGCGGAACGGGCGGTGCGCGCGGGACGGGCGTTGCGCGCGGGACGGGCGTTGCGCGCGGGACGGGCGGTGCGCACGGACCGGGGGTCGGCCGGCGCGGTGGACTGCTCCGGACCGTTGCCGGAGGGGGATGACGTCGTCGTCACGTAAGGCTCCTCAGGACGTGCAGGAGGGGGCCGGCCGGGCGCGCACGGCAGGTGCTGCAGGGGTCGCGCGCGCCCGGCCGACGGGGGTGGGGTCAGACCATGTGCTTGCCGCCGTCGACGAAGACGGCGTCCCCGTTGACGAAGCTCGAATCCTCGCTGACCAGGAACTTGATGAGGCCGGCGACCTCCTGGGGCTGGCCCACGCGCTGCAGGGGGATGTCGGAGGACATCCCGGCCTTGCGCTCGTCGGTCAGGGTGCCGCCCATGATGTCGGTGTCGATGGGGCCGGGGACGATCGCGTTGCAGGTGATGCCGTGCTTCCCGAGCTCGCGGGCGCCGCCGCGGGTCAGGCCCAGCACGGCGGCCTTCGCCGCCGCGTAGCCGGTCTTGGAGAAGGTGCCGCCGCCGTCGTAGGCGGTGATCGAGGAGGTGTTGACGATGCGGCCGCCGTGGCCGCCGTCGATCATGCGGGTCGCCGCGGCCTGCATCATGAACAGGGTGCCCTTGGCGTTGACGTCCATGACGCGGTCCCAGATCGCGTCGTCGAGCTCGAAGATCGTGTGGGGGCTGGGGATGCCGGCGAGGTTCACCTCGGCGAGCACCGGCGGCAGCTCGCGGTCGATGACCGCGAAGGCGGCCTCGACGGAGTCCTTGTCGGAGATGTCGACGCCGATGCCGACCACGGTGCGGCCGGACTCGGCGGCGAGCTCGGTCGCGAACTCCTTCACGGCGGCCTCGTCGATGTCCAGGACGGCCACGTCCCAGCCGTTGGCGGTCAGGACGCGGGCGACGTGGCGGCCGATGCCGCGCGGGGCGCCCGCCCCGGTGACGACGGCGGTGCGGCTCTCGGGGAACGTGCTGGTCATTGCTGCTCCTTCGCAGAGGTGGGGTGACGCGGGGTGACGCAGGGGCGGGACCGTGCTCAGGCGAGCGCGGAGGCGAGCACCTGGCGGATGTACTGGATGTTCTCGGCGATCACGCCCAGGGAGTCCGAGCCGTAGTGCTCGCAGCAGAACGGCCCGGTGTACCCGAGCTCGAGGGCACGGCGGATGACCTGGCGGTAGTTCACGTAGCCGTACTTCAGCGGCATGGGGGCCGAGGAGTACGCGCCGGTCGCCGGGTCGACGTCGCGCGTGTAGTTCTTGATGTGCCAGAAGTTCGCGTGCGGCAGCACCGTCTCGTACATGTCGGTGGGGTGCGGCATCGGGCGGTGCAGGCGCACGAGGTTGCCGAGGTCGGGGTTCAGGCCCACGGCCTCGTGGTCGACGTCCTTCAGGAACGCGACGGCGTCCTCGGGGGTGCCCACGTACGTGTCCTCGTACATCTCGAGGCTCAGCTGGAGACCGTTCTTCTTCGCGTGGTCGCCGAGCTCGCGGGTGCGCTCGATCGCGAGATCGCGCAGCGCGGGATCGTCGTGATGGCCGTCCTCGAGCCAGAACCAGATGGCGTCGGCCTGGGCGGGGGTGAGGGACTGCATGAAGCCGATGTTCACGACGCTCGCCCCGAAGCTGGGGGCGATGTCGAGCAGCCGGTGGGCCTCGGCGAGGAAGTCCTCGCCCTTCTCTCGGTCGACGACCGAGCTGCGGGTCATCGAGATCGAGGGGATGGTGAGGTCGGCGTCGTCCAGCGTGCTGCGGAACTCCTCGACGCGCGCGTCGCTCAGGCGGGCGAGCGGCACCCAGGCGTCGGTCGGGTCGATCTGGGTGATGCCGAGGTCGCGGGCCTGGCGCATCTGCGAGGCCCATACGCTCGCGGGCGCATCCTTGATGTGGCCGCCGTCGGGCGCGGTGGCGCCGAACGAGAGCATGTTGGCGGCGATCGGCCAGGACTCGGCAGTGAGCATCTTCGGTCTCCTTCACGACGAACGTTCCTATAGGATTTCTTCCGCCGTGGCCGATGTCAAGCGGGGCGGTGGGGGCGCGGTGGTCGCCACCTATAGGATCGCCGCGAGCATGTGTCGCGACGTCATCGCTGCGTCACCGGCCCGTCGCCCGCTGCGTGTCGTCACCCTTGCGCTCTCGTGTCCCTTGCGCTCTCGTCACGCTCGCGCCCTCGAGGCCCGCACGCTCTCGACGTCCGCACGTTCTCGTCGCCTGCGCGCTCCCCGAGGAGGTCGTGCGGGCGCCGGGGATCCGGAACGAGTGGCGCGTCAGTGCAGTCAAAGCGCCCTATGAACGCACTGGCGCGCCATTCGCCCCCACTGGAGGTGCCACTCGTCCCCACTGGAGGTGCCACTCGTCCCCACTGGAGGTGCCACTCGTCCCACTGGAGGTGCCATTCGCCCCCACTGGAGGTGCCACTCGTGCCCGCTGGAGGTACCGCGCGCCCCTCGGGGCGGCGCTGCGCGGATGGGGGTGTGCGCCGTGCTGCCGGGCAAGCGCTGACCGCTTCTCGAACTCGAGATGCGCACGGGCTCACCAGCTCATAGGGTCATTGCGGTCCGTCTCCCGCCGGGCGGGACCCGCCTCCGCACCATCACGAACAGCGAGGAACCTCCACCCATGCAGACCCTCTGGATCGGCACCAGCTGGAAGATGAACAAGACCCTCGCGGAGGCCCGCGAGTGGACCACGGCGCTTCGCGAGCACCTGGACGGCAGCGCCCCCGAGGGTGTCCAGCCCTTCGTCATCCCCTCCTTCACCGCCACCACGACGGTCGCGCAGCTGCTCGGCGAGGACTCGCCGGTGCTGCTGGGCGTGCAGAACGCGCACTGGGAGGACGCCGGCGCATGGACCGGCGAGGTCTCCGTCCCGCAGGCGAAGGACGCGGGTGCGCAGATCGTCGAGATCGGCCACTCCGAGCGCCGCGAGCACTTCGGGGAGACCGACGAGACCACGAGGCTCAAGGTCGCCGCCTCCCTGCGTCACGGGCTCACGCCGCTGCTGTGCATCGGGGAGAGCGCCGAGGTCAAGGACGCCGGCGGCTCCGCCGAGTTCATCCTCGACCAGGCCCGCGGCGCCCTCGAGGGCCTCACCGAGGAGCAGCTCGCGGGCGTCGTCATCGCCTACGAGCCGATCTGGGCGATCGGCGAGAAGGGCCGCCCGGCCGCCGTCGAGGAGCTCGTGGAGCCCTTCGCGGCCCTCGGTGCCGAGTACGCGAGCCGCGTGAAGGGCCTGCTCTACGGCGGGTCCGTGAACCTCGAGAACGCGGCCGACCTGCTCGGCATCGAGAACGTCACCGGCCTGTTCGTCGGCCGCACCGCGTGGAACATCGAGGGCTATCTCGAGCTGCTGCGGATCGGCGCGGAGCGCGCCAGGGGCTGAGCGCGGGGAGTGGGCGTGGACGCGGTCCGGGTCTGGTTCCCGGGTGTGCGACGCACTACCCTGACCTTAAGTGGTGAACCGGTTGGTTGATTCGGGCGCTGACGCCCCGATCCGCCGACCGGACCGCCCGACCGCACCCCCGACGATGGAGGACCCATGACCACCACCACCCCGCGTCTCGACGGCAGGACGGCCCTGGTCACGGGCGCCGGCTCCGGCATCGGCCGCGCGATCGCCGACCGCTTCGCCGCGGAGGGCGCGCGCGTGGTCTACGCCGACATCGACGAGCAGGCCGCCCGCGAGGCCGCCGGGGCGACCGGCGCCCAGGCCGTGCGCATGGACGTCTCCGACGAGCAGAGCGTCGAGGCGGCCTATGCGGACCTCGCCGCGCGCGGCGCCTCGCCCGACGTCATCGTCGCGAACGCGGGCGTGCAGCTGTTCGGCCAGGACGCGAAGACGGCCGACGTGCCGCTCGAGGCCTGGAACAGGACCCTCGCGGTGAACCTCACCGGCACCTTCCTGACCGTCAAGCACGGCGTGCGCGCGCTGCTCGCGAGCGGCGGCGGCTCGATCATCTGCACCGGCAGCCCCACGGGCCTGAACGGCGAGGGCGCCGACTTCGCCGCCTACAGCTCCACGAAGGGCGGCATCCACTCCCTCGTGCGCGCGACGGCGATGGCCTACGCGGGCGACAACATCCGCGTGAACACGGTGGTGCCTGGGTTTACCGAGACCTCGCTGGTCACCACGATCTCCGAGGACCCGGGTGCCCGCGAGGGCATCGTCGGGCGCACCCCGCTGGGGCGCGCGGGCACCCCCGAGGACGTCACCGGCATCATGGTCTACCTCGCGAGCGAGGAGTCCAGCTTCGCCACCGGCGCGATCTTCCGGGTGGACGGCGGCATGACCTCGCTGTGACGGAAGCCGGGTCCGTCGGCCGATCCGACCGGATCAGCGCTTCACGGCGTCGATCTTCAGCATCTTGGCGATGACGGAGTCGAGCTCGGAGTCCTTCCAGATCTTCTGCCAGTCCTCGCGGATGATCGACTCGCGGCCGTAGTCCATCGCCAGCAGGCAGGCGTCGGAGAACGGGTTGGAGCCGCGCAGGGCGTTGGTCAGCGAGATGAAGATGTGGCCGTAGAAGATCGCCTTCACGGCGTCCTCGGGGATGCCCTGCTCGTTGATCGCATAGTCCATCGAGTCCTTGAGGAACTGGCCGATCATGCAGCCGGTGGTCTCCACGAGCGTGGGCTCGAGCTGGGCGAGCTGCTTGACGCTCACCCAGTGCACGTCGATCACGGGGGCGTAGATCGCGCGGATGACGTCCTCGACGCGCTTCTTCGCGGCGGCGCGCTCGCCGTCGGAGGCGTCGGCCGCCTCCTCGTCGCCCTCGAGGGCCGCGACGACCTCCTGCGGGGCGGCGATGCCGCCGAAGGTGTCCGCCCACTCCTCGGGGGTGGTGCGCTCGAGGAAGACCGAGGGGTGCGCCGGGTGCGCGCACGCCTGCAGCACGCCGTCCTCGGTGGCGAGCAGGCCGGCGTAGGCGGCGGCCGGATCCAGGGTGAGCAGGACCGAGCCCTCCTTCATCTTCGGCACGACCTGCTCGGAGACCTTCCCGAGGACCACGTCGGGCACGGCGAGGATGACGACGTCGCACTCGCCGGCGACCTCGTCGATGTCGCTCACGGTGCGGCCCAGCGCCTCGACGCGCTCGATGCCCGCGGGAGAGGACTCGCAGTAGTGGATGGTCGCGTCGGTGAGATTGAGGTTGTTGGACACGCGCGTGCCCATCTTCCCGGCGGCGCCGACGACGGCGACGGTGAGGCTCGCATCGAGCTCGACCTTCTTGCCCTTCAGCGGGTTCAGCTCGCGGCTGTCGGTGGTGGTCATGGGGTCCTCCTGGTCGGTGGTGGATGAATGGGCGGTCGTGTGGTCAGCGGCGCTGGCCGACGGGTCGGTCGATGGGACCGGGCCGACGGGTCAGCGGCGCGCACGCAGGGCGGCGAGGGTCGCCTCGGTCCAGTCGCGCTCGCGCGCGATCGTGGTCTCGGCATCGCCCTGCCAGGGCAGCCAGTGCTCGGCGATCGCGGCGGGCCGACGGCCCTCGCGGTAGACGGCGTCGAGCTCGTGGTCGAGGTCCAGCAGGCCCTCGCCCATGCGGGCGCCGGAGAAGGTGAAGCCCACCCAGCCCTCCTGGCGGGCGAAGCGGAAGTCCTTGACGTGCAGGTCGAGGGTGAAGGGCGCGGCGGCGTCGATGACGTCGTCCGGGTGCTCGAGCGCGGAGACGCAGTTGCCGGGGTCCAGGCAGATCCCCACGAGCGGGGAGTCCAGGGCGCGCACGATCCGCAGCAGGTCCTCGGTGGGCAGCTGCTCGTAGGTCTCGAGCGCCAGGGCGATGCCCGCGGACTCGAGCAGGGGGAGCGTGCTGCGCAGGGCGGCGATCGCCTGCTCGATGCCGCCCGTGACCTCGTGGGTCTGGATCATCGAGCGCATCACGCGCGCGTCGAGGGCGCGGGCGATCGCGAGATACCGGGCGAGGTGGTTGGGATCGATCGTGCGGGTGCCGAGCTCGAGGCGCAGGCCGTGACGCTCGGCGCGCTCGCGCAGGGCGGCGAGCTCGTCCGCATCGGCGTCCTCGATGCGCGGATCATCGCAGATCTGGAAGACGTCGCAGCCGAGCTGCGCGGCGCGGTCGATCATGTCCGCGATGCCGAGGCGGTCGGGGTTGCGCTCGCTGCCCTCCCAGTACAGGGCGTAGCTGCCGATGCCGATGTCCATGCGGTGCTCGCCCGTGCGGTGCTCGGAGCTCCGTGCCTGGTCCACTCGCGTCACCTCTCGCCTCACCTCGTCGTGGCGCGGGGGAGGGTGCACCGCCCGCGGTCGTGATGGCTCCAGGGTAGGCGCGAGAGCCCATATTGGTCAACCGGTTGCGCGACGAAGGCGGGAGGGAAGGAGCGTGCAGAAGGATGGGTGGTGGCGCCTAAGGGCCCGCGGACCTCAGTCCTCGGTGGCCTCGAGGATCCGGTCGCGGGCGGTCGCCATGTGCGCGACCATCGCCGAGGCGGCGCGCTCGCCGTTGCCCTCCTCGAGGGCGGCGAGGATCTTCGCGTGCTCCGCGTGCGCGGCCTCCATGTCCTCGCGGTCGCGCACGGCGCGGTCGTTGTACACGCGCAGCAGACTGCGGGTGACCTGCAGCAGGTCGGTGAGCATGGCGTTGTCGGCCGCGGTGGCGAGCACCTCGTGGAAGGCGGCGTCGGCCGCGACGAAGGCCTTGAGGTCCTCGAGGCTCTCGCCCATGGTCGCGGTGCTCCCGCGCAGCGTCTCGAGCTGCTCCTCGGAGATCCTGTCCGCCGCCAGGCGCGCCGTATAGCTCTCGAGGCCCGCGCGCAGCTCGTTGAGCTGGTCGGTGTTCTGCTTGCCGATCATCAGGCCCCAGCGCAGGGTCTGGGGGAGCAGGTCACTCGCGGACCCGCGCAGGTAGGTGCCCGATCCGGGGCGCACGTCGACGATCCCCAGGATCTCGAGGGCAGCCAGGGCCTCCCGCACCGCCGAGCGGCCCACGCCGAGCGCGCTCGAGAGCTGGCGCTCCGGGGGCAGGCGCGTACCGGGGGCGACGTCGCCGCCGGTCAGGAGCTCCAGCAGCCGGCGGGCAACCTCGGAGACAGGGGTGCCGGCGGGCACGGCCGCCAGCGACGATGCGATCGCGTCGGAGGCGCTGTCGGAGAAGGCGGGCATGAGGTGAAGGTATCAAGAGCGCGGGGCGGGCCCGGCCCCGTCGGCGGGGGCGACGCGGAGCACGGTGCCCGCCGGCACGCGCAGCGCCTGCCCGTCGACCGTGCCTGCCGCCGCCTCCCAGTCCTCGAGGCGGGCGTTGGTCAGCAGGACCTCCTCGCCGCGGGCGATCAGGGCGGTGCCGGGGCCCCCGGGGCCGCGCAGCACGCGCACCTCCCGGCCCGACCAGGGCGCGAGAGCGACCAGCAGCTCGCCCAGCGGGCTCAGCGGAGCCCCGGCATCGCCGGTGAGCACGCCGCGGGGACCGGCGAGCTCACCCAGGGTGACGCTCTCGACCCCGCCGTGCGCGGCCTCCGCGAGAGCGGCGGCCGTCCATGCGGCCGCCCAGGACGTGCGCCCGCGAGGATCCGTGCTGCCGGGCACCAGGTGCGCGCCCCAGCCGGAGGCGTCGGCCCGATCGACGAGCTCGGCCTGCGTCGCGACCGCATTCACGCGCGGACGCAGCGTGAGCGGGCCGAGGTGCAGGCGAGCCGTCGGCCGCAGCATCCGCGCCGAGGCGAGCACGTCCCCGAGGGCGGCGACGCTCTCGGCCACGTGCCAGCTCTCGCGCATGTGCATCTGCGGGGTCGAGGGAAAGGAGAGGAGATCGGCCGCGGGGATCGCGTGGATCTCGCGGTTCAGCTCGGTGAAGTGGGTGCGCGAGCCCGCGACGAGCTCCGCGCTCCTGCCCGCGCAAGCGCCGCGCAGGCGCTCCCAGAGGCCGGCCGTGGTCACGTGGCGCTCCTCGTCGACGATCCCGATCCGGCGCACGGGCAGACCCGCGGCGCCTGCCGCATCGAGGAGCGCGGGCACGTCCGTGGCCTCGGAGGCGATGATCCGCAGGTCGACGGGCAGGCCCGCCGCGGCGGACTCCTCGGCAGCGGCCGCGACCACCCGCTCGGGCCCGAACCGATCGCTGACCTGGACCATCAGATGGTCGAACCCGGCCGCGGCCGAGATCGGCAGCGGGCCGCCGCGCTGCACGTCGGCCGCCGCGGTCGTGGCGCCGAGGCCGAGTCGCGGCAGCGTGCAGGCGGAGGCGGCCGTGAGGAGATCGGCGAGAGCGGGCGGGGTCGGATCCGACGCCGACGGGGGAGAGGGCCGCGCCGCAGCGGTCGGCGTCGACGCGGGGACGGCCGGCGCCTGCGACGGGGAGGGCTGCGCCCGCGTCGCGGCGGGCTCGGGGACCAGGGTGATCTCCTGGGTGATGCTCTCGCCCGCACCGACCTCGTAGGGGAAGGGCAGGGCGAGCGGACGCGAGTAGATCTTGAAGCTCGCGTCGGTCCAGTTCCGCTGGTCCTCCATCTCGAACACGTCGCCCAGCAGCTCCAGGCGCGCTCGCACCCCGGCGTGATCGAGGTCCAGGGCGCGGATGTCGAACAGCGGCTGCCACGGGGAGATCGGGCGCGGGAAGCGGACGTCCCGTCGATCGCCGCGGGTCGTGGTCACGACCGCGTCATCGCCCGCCATGGCGCGCGGGAGCATCGCGGTGAGCCCCACGCGGTTCGTGGTCAGCGGGGCCTCCGCCGTGACCGTGAAGCGCAGGCTCAGGCGCTCGGGCGTCAGCGTCAGCACCGAGAGGGCGGTGGCCTCCCCGCCCGCGCCGACGTAGCGCACGCGCAGGGTGCGGGTGAGGGAGGGACCGGCGCCGCGGGACCACTCCTCCGCGAGGACCTCAGGGGCCACGGTGTCCCAGTCGCGGTCGCGCAGCGCGGGACGCGCGGAATCCAGCAGCACCGTGCCGTTCCAGGCGATCTCGCTGACCTCGTCGCCCTCGCAGCGCACGGACCAGGGCCCCAGGGCGTGAGTGGTGCGGTGATCGGCGGGCGAGGCGGGTGCATCGGTGGGGGATGAGTAGTCGGCGGGCACGGGCGCTCCTTCGGGCCGCTGCGCACTGCGGCGGTGACGGCGGCATCGCGTTGGCGACGGGTGGGACCGGGAGCGCGAGGTGGTTCGGGGCGTCACTCCGCGAACCACTCTAACGAAACCGGTTGACCAATACATGCTGCGGTGCGTCCGGGGGGTCGCTGTCACACGGGTCAGCGCCCCAGCCGGCGGTACTCCCGAGGGGCCATGCCGCAGGCGGCCGTGACGTGGCTGTAGAAGCTGCTGAGCGATCCGAAGCCGCTCGCCGAGGCGATCTCCGCCGTGGTGAGGTCGGTCGTGATCAGCAGCCGCTGCGCCTCGGCGACCCTGCACATGGCGAGGTATTCGCCGATCGTGACGCCGACCGCCCGGCGGAACACCGTCATCGCGTGCGAAGGGGCGAGGTGGACCGCGCTGGCGACGTCGGCGACGGCGAGCTCCTCCCGGAAGCCGTCCATCACCACCTGGGCCATCGTGCGCACGTGCTGCAGGCGCTCGGCGGTCAGACCGCGCCGCCCTCCGTCCGACGGGCCGGTGGGGGAGGCGTGCTCGGTCTCCGTCTGCAGGATTCGCAGGAGGGCGGCACGGATCTCGAGCAGGGCGAACTCCTCGCGGGGCCCGTCCCCGATCTCCTCGAGCCAGAGGCTCGTCATCTGCGCGAACCTTGCCACCAGCTCCGGAGCCTCGATCACCAGCGGACGGGCGCGCAGCAGAGCCCCGACCGCCTCCTCGGGGAGTCCCCAGCGCATCGCGGTCGCGAGCGGCACGTGGACCCAGCACACGTCGCCCGGCCGGGAGTCCACCAGTCCGTGGGGCTGGGTCGCCCAGAACATGGCGATCCGTCCCTCGCGGACGATCAGCGGAGCGCCCACGTGCAGGTACCGCAGCTCCCCGCGCACCACCACGTTGACCTCGATGTCGTTGTGGCGGTGCATCGTCTCCATGACGGGCGGGTCGCCGCGGCGGCACCACAGCCCCTGGTCCGCGGCGACCACCTGGGACCTCGAGCCTGGGGAGCCTGCCATGGCATCACAGTAGGGGCCGCGCGACGGCGCCGGCGGGCAGGAGGCGTAACGTCGAGGTCCCATCGGGCACGAAGGATCGAGGCGACATCATGCGCAGCAGCGTCATGAGCATCCGCACCATCACCCGCAGCGCGTGCGCGCTCTCGGCCACGACTCTCCTGGCCCTCGGTGCCGCGAGCTGCGGGAACGGGTCCGACGGCGGCTCCGATGACGCCGCGCAGTCCGGATCGAGTGCGAGCGACAGCGGGGGAACGGACCAGGAGGCGGCCGACGGGTCCTCCGACGGCGGCGGGTCCGGCTCGGGTGCGAGCTCCGACGGCGGGTCGGATGCGTCGTCGGACCAGGCATCCGACGGCTCCTCGTTCGCAGGCTCCGACTCCTCGACGCCCTCTGCATCCTCGGACGACGACTCCGACGACTCCGACGGCTCGTCGGGCAAGGGATCCTCGGACGACGGCTCCTCGGTCGCCTCCAAGGGGTCGGGGTCCGGGACCGCCTCGGGGAAGGCGGACGGCGGCGGCAGCAATGACCAGGTCTCCGACTGCACCGCATCGCACCTGAAGATCTCCGTCGACCAGGGCGACCCTGCGGCCGGGAGCGTCATGTTCACGATCTCCTTCACGAACACCGGCGACGATCCCTGCCGCATCGGCGGGTATCCGGGCGTCTCCGCCGTCGGCGGGGGCGACGGCACCCAGCTCGGGAAGGCCGCACAGCGCGGGCAGGCCGGCAAGGCGGCCGTCCTCATCCCGAACGGCCACGCCGAGGCGTCGCTGAAGGCGGTCGATGTGGGCGACGGCGGCGGCCCCCTCGGCGACGAGTGCGAGGCGACCGACGCCGACGGCTGGCGCATCTATGCGCCGGGCTCGAAGAAGGCGCAGTACGTCGCTCAGGACGGTCTGCACGCCTGCGCGGGCGACGTCGACTGGCTGACCGTCGACGGGGTGCACGGGATGAAGTGATCGGTCGGCGGAGTCCGGCCGAGACCGAAGGATCCTGGACGAACGGCGCACGATCCCGCGAGACCTCCCCTGGGGTGCGTCCCTAGCGTGGCGGCATGACCACGAAGACGTTCGTCACTTCCCCCAAGATCACCATCATCGGCGCCGGCGGGTACGTGTTCCCGTTCCGCCTGATCGGCGACATCCTCAGCTTCCCCGCCCTGCGCGACGCGACCCTGTGCCTCATGGACGTGCGGCCGGACAAGCTCGGCCCCGTCGCCCAGGCGGCGCGCGACCTCGTCGCCCACCACGGCTTCCTCACCCGCATCGAGGAGACCACGGACCGGCGCGCGGCCCTCGAGGGGGCGGACGTCGTCGTCATCACGTTCCAGGTGGGCGGGATCCCGTCCTACCGCCACGACGTCGAGATTCCCCGGAAGTACGGCATCGATCAGGCCGTCGGCGACACCGTCGGCCCCGGCGGGGTGTTCCGCTTCCTGCGCTCGGTCACCGCCTACGCCGAGATCGCGGCCGACGCCCGCGAGGTGTGCCCCGACGCCGCCTTCATCAACTATGCGAACCCCATGGCGATGGCCACCGCGTACCTCAATTCCCAGGGCCTGCGCACCGTGGGACTGTGCCACAGCGTGCAGGGGACCACGCGGATGCTCGCCCGCACCCTCGACGTCCCCTACGACGAGGTCTCCTACCGCTGCGCGGGCATCAACCACCAGGCATGGGTGCTCGAGCTGTTCCGCGGCCAGGAGGACCTCTACCCGCGCCTGCGCGAGGTGATGGCGGAGCACCATCGGCCCGGCCGCGCCGCCGCCGATCTCGCCGGGGACGACGGCGACCACTCCGAGGCGGCCGAGGCCGCGAGCACCTACGAGGGCGGCAACGAGCAGGTGCGCACCTCGATCATGAACACCTTCGGTTTCTTCCAGACCGAATCCAGTCACCACGCCTCCGAGTACGTCCCCTACTTCCGCAAGGACCCGGAGACCACGAAGGAGTACATCCCCGAGCGCTGGGACTACTTCGAGATCTGCGCGGCCCACGACGACCAGGGCGACATCGACGCCCAGCTCGAGCGGCTCAAGGCCGAGCTCGCCCCGAGCGTCGAGTACGGCGCGCAGATCGTGAACTCGCTCGTCACCGGCACACCCAGCGTGGTGCACGGGAACGTGCCGAACCGGGGCGCGCTCATCACGAACCTCCCGGCCGACGCCTGCGTCGAGGTGCCCTGCCTGGTCGATGCCAGGGGAGTGCAGCCGACCTCCGTCGGCGACCTGCCGCCGCAGCTCGCGGCCCTGAACCGCACCAACGTCAACGTGCAGACCCTCGCCGTGCGCGCGGCCCTGACCGGCGACGTCGAGAACGTGTTCCAGGCCGTGGCCCTGGATCCGCTGACCTCCGCCCAGCTCACGCTCGAGCAGGCCCGCGCCATGACCACTGAGCTGCTCGAGGCGCACAGCGACCTGCTCCCGGGCGAGGTGCGCGATGCCGCGCGGCGCACGAACTCGCGGGACTGACACCAGAGGGCCTCGTCGATGCCCTCACCCACCCCGTCGGCCGGTGCATCCGAGGCATCGGCCGACGGTCCCATCCAGCCGTGACTCGAAGGAGAGTGACAGCGTGAGAGCCCCCGACATCGGGCGTCGCCAGATCCTGGCTGTTGCCGGCATCTCGATGGCCGGCGCGCTCGCCGCATGCAGCGGCGGCCCCACCGGCACGATCCATCTGCGACTGAGCTCGTGGAACATCCCCGTCGACCTCGACTCGTACCAGGCGATCGCTGACGCGTTCGTCGCCGACCACCCCGGCACCTCGGTGTCCGTCGAGGTCACCACCGGTTCCTTCCATCAGTGGTTCATCACGCGCCTGGCGGCGGACCTCGCGCCCGACATCATCCGGATCACCCCGCAGCAGATCGGCCGGTACGCCGCGAACGGCAGCCTCGTCGACCTCACGGACGCCGTGCCGAAGGATTACCGCAAGGACTGGAGCGACCCGTTCTGGGCGATCGGTCAGCGGGAGAACGGTCTGTTCGGCATCTTCCAGCACACCGACAACTTCATCACCTTCTACGACCGCGAGGTCATGGACCGGATCGGCGTCCAGCCGCCCCAGCGTCTCGAGGACGCCTGGACATGGAAGCAGTTCCTCGAGATCGCGGGGGAGGTCAAGAAGGCCACGGGCAAGTACGCCTTCTCCTACGGATGGAGCGGAGCGGACACCGCCTACCGCTGGATGCCGCTGATCTACCAGAACGGCGGCGCCTTCCTCGGGGATGACGGGCTCACGCCCTCGATGGACTCCGACGAGGCGATCGAAGCCCTCGCCTTCGGACGCAGCTGGTACGAGAAGGGCCTGGTGAGCCCCAGCAACATGAGCAAGTCCGGCGGCGGGCACGTCGACCACGACCTCTTCCTCACCGGCCAGGTCGGCATGGCGCTGACGAACCCGGAGGCGATCGCCGCCTTCGACGAGTCCATGAAGGGGAAGTGGGGGACCGCGCCGATGATCCGGAACTCCGGCGAGGCCTCCGACCTCGGCGGGAACGCGCTCGCGGTCACCCGCTCCTCGCAGAACCCGGAACTGGCCGCCGAGCTCGTCGCCTACCTGACGAGCAGGGAGAGCATCCAGGAGTTCTGCCACAACGGCAACTGGATCCCCTCGCGCAGCTCTCTGGACGCGAAGTCCATCCAGTACGCCGACCACACCGACGTCATGCAGCAGTTCATCGACCAGGGCTCCACGATCCCCCTGTCGATGGTGAAGGCGCAGTCCGGGGAGTTCTTCAGCTCCCTCAATGCGGTCTTCGGCGACTACCTGGATCTGTGCCTGCTCGGCGAGCTCACTCCCCAGGAGACGTCGGCCCAGATGATGGAGGCGATGCTCAGTGTCACGCAGCGCTGAAGCCCCGACCGACGCAGCACCCGCGGCGACCGCGCGACCCGCGATGAACACGGGAGCCGCGACGAACACGGGCCCTGTGAGCAGCACGGGGCCCGAGAGGAGCAGGGGAGCCGCGGCGAACAGGCGGGCCGGGCGATTCGTGCCGTACGTGTTCGTCGGCCCCGCGGCGCTCCTGTTCCTCGCCTTCTCCCTGGTGCCGATCGTCATCGCGATCACCCTCAGCTTCCAGGACACCCAGACCCTCGGCGAGGGGAAGTGGGTGGGGCTGGACAACTTCTCCCAGCTCGGCTCGGACCGCCTGTTCCGCACCGCCCTGCTGAACACCCTGGTCTTCACCGTGGGCACCGTGCCCACGGCGATGGCGATCGGGCTGGGACTCGCGATCGCCCTGAACCGTCCGCTCCCGGGCCGCTCCGTGCTGCGTGCGATGTTCTTCGTCCCGATGGTCGCCGCGGGCGTCGTCGTCGGCGTGGTCATGTCCTGGATCTTCAACACCGACTACGGCGTCGCGAACAATGCGCTCGAGATGCTCGGACTGGACCGCCTGCCCTGGCTGACCTCGCCGAGGATGGCGATGCTGACGCTGATCATCGTGGTGGTCTGGACCCGCATCGGCTTCTGCATGGTCATCTACCTCGGCGCCCTGCAGTCGATCCCCGCTGAGGTCCGGGAGGCCGCCGCGATCGACGGCGCCGGCCCCTGGGCGAGGTTCCGGGCGATCACCCTGCCGATGCTCACACCCACGACGTCGATCCTGCTGATCCTCAACGTGGTCTTCTCCCTGCAGGCCTTCGACGTCATCTACGTGATGACCGGCGGCGGCCCCGGATTCTCCACGACCGTGCTGATCCAGTACGTGTTCCGCTCCGCCTTCCAGGACGCCCGCATGGGCTATGCGGCGGCCCTCGGACTCGTGCTGGTCGCGATCCTCCTGATCTTCACCCTGCTGCGCCAACGCGCGGCCAAGAGAGCGGAGAGCTTCCTGTGAACACGACGACGATTCCCGGGCCCGAAGCCGCTGCGGCCGGTGCACCTGCTCCCGGCAGAGCGCCGCGCTCCGTCGGCGCACGCCGCCGCGGAACGAGTCCGCGCAGCTGGCTGCTGGTGGCCGGGCTGGCCGTGCTCGCCCTGCTCATGGTGTTCCCGCTCTACTGGATGCTGGTCTCGGCGCTCACGCCGGGCGGCCAGTCGCAGAGCTCCTCCTTCTACCTGTGGCCCTCGCATCCGAGCTTCGCCAACTATGCCGAGGTCTTCGCGACCCAGCCGGTCTGGCGATGGATCGGCAACTCCCTCCTGATCGCGTGCGTGACCACCGCGATCTCCGTCGCCGTCTCCCTCGGCGCGGGGTATGCGCTCGCGAAGTTCCGCTTCGCCGGCAAGGGGCTGATCTACGCGGCGTTCATGGTCACGATCATGATCCCGATCCAGGTGACCCTGGTCCCGTCGTTCCTGGTGGTGGCGCGCCTCGGACTCGTCGACTCGCCCCTCGCGGTCATCCTGCCCACCGCCTTCGACGTGGTCGGGATCTTCATCGCCCGGCAGTTCATGCTGAGCGTCCCCGACGCTCTGGTGGAGGCCGCTCGCGTGGACGGCGCCGGGGAGATCCGAGCCTTCTTCTCCGTCGTCCTGCCCACCTGCGGACCGCTGATCGGCGTGCTCGTCATCCTCGCCTTCATGGCGCGCTGGAACGACTTCCTGTGGCCGATGGTGGTGCTGCAGGGCAACGAGAACCTCACGATCCCCGTCGCCCTGTCCACGCTGACCAACAACCCCGCGTTCGCCTCGCCCTGGGGAGCGGTGATGGCGGTCGCCTCGATCACCGTGCTGCCGATCCTGGTCGTGTTCCTGGCCTTCCAGAAGCAGTTCGTGCAGGGCATCGCGAGCACGGGGATCAAGTAGGCGCCGCGACCCGACGGGGCGCGGCGCCCCGCAGCCCGCGGCTCTCCGCGCTCAGCCGCGTTCGTCGAGCGCGCGCTGGTGCTCGGCGTAGAACTCCGACTCGGCGGGCTCGGGGCGGTCCTGGCCGTTCAGCAGACGGTGCCAGAGCGGGTAGTAGGCGGGCTGCTGGGTGAGCGCGGTGAGGCGGTCCCGGGCGCCGTCGGGCAGCGTCAGGTCGCCGGCCTCCAGGTCCTCCACGAACTCCTCGAAGCGGCGGGCGGCGATCACCGCCCCGGCGATGCCGGGGCGCCCGAGGATCCAGGCGATCACGACCTGCGGAATGCTCCAGCCGAGATCTCCCGCGATCTCGTCGAGCTGCTCGATGATGTCGAAGGCGCGGTCGCGATCGACCACGTGCGGCTCGGGCCAGCCCGTGCCCTGGCGGGTATCGGGCGGGGTCTTCTCGCCGCGTCGCACCTTTCCGGTCAGCAGTCCCTCGCCCAGGGGGCTCCAGGCGAAGGTCCCGACTCCCAGGTCCCGCGCGGCGGGGAGGATCTCGTACTCGATCTCGCGGGCCTCGGGCGTGTAGTAGACCTGCTGGGCGACGGGGCCCTCGAGACCCTCCATCCGTGCCTCGTAGACCTCTTCGCGAGCTGCCAGCCGTTGTAGTTCGACACTCCCCAGTAGCGGATCCGCCCCTCGCGGATGAGCTCGTTCGCGACGCGGATGGTCTCGAGGATCGGGGTCTGGCCGTCCCACTGGTGCATGTACAGCAGGTCGAGGTGGTCTGTGCCCAGGCGCTCGAGGCTCTGCTCGACGGAGCGCCGCACGTGGATCCTGCTCGCCCCGGAGTCGTTGGGGCCCTCACCCACGGGGCTGCGCGTCTTGGAGGTGAGCACGATGTCGTCCCGGAGGCCGCGCATCGCCTTCTCCAGGACGCGCTCGGAGTCGCCGGCGGAGTAGATGTTCGCGGTGTCGATGAAGTTCACGCCGCGGGACAGGGCCTCGTCGAGCTGCCTGCGGGCCTCCTCGACGCCGAGGCCGGCGATCTTCTCGAAGCCGCCGCCCGAGCCGAAGGGGATGGTCCCGAGCGCCAGTCAGGAGACGCGGAGGCCGGAGGATCCGAGGGTGACCGTGTCCATGAGCAGGTCCTTCCATGCGGCAGGGCCCGGCCGCTCCGAGCCCCGGGACCCTCGACGGTACGTCGGATGAGGCGCCGTGTCGTCAGGTGCGCGCGGACAGGTCTGCCCACCGCCAGTTGTGCGGGACCTCCCGGGGTCGGTACGCGCCGACGGGGAGGTCGTCGGCCACGCGAATCATCCACAGGGCGAGGCGCCGCAGCAGGTCCTCCCGGACCTCGGCGAGCGCCGGGTCGTCGATGAGGTCGTGGACCTCAGCGGGGTCCTCCTGCAGGTCGTGGAGAGAGAAGGCCCCGAGATCGTCCATGACCAGCTTGTACCGGTCGTCGACGACCATCCGCATCTCGCCGCTCTGGGTGACCGAGTTCAGCTCGTCGAAGGACCGTCCCTCGTAGGAGAAGTGCAAAGGCGGCCTGTCGTGCTCCCCGTACGAGACGCCCCCGTACCCGTGCTCCGCGTACATCGTGGAGAACTCCGCGGCCGGCGCCTCCTCGCCCGCGAGCAGCGGGAGCAGGGACCGGCCCTGCACACCGGGCGGGAACGGCGCACCGACCAGCTCGCAGACCGTGGGCAGGACGTCGACGATCGAGACCGGCTCGTGCCGGCGCTGGGCGGCGATGCCGGGGCCGGCCACGCCCAGCGGGATCCGCACCAGCGCCTCCGGCAGCCCCGCGCCCTTGCGCTGCAGGCCGTACTCGCCGACGAGGTCCCCGTGGTCGCTGAGCACGATCACGACGGTGTCCTCCAGCGCGGAGCCCAGACGGTCCAGCAGGCGGCCGATCTGGTCGTCGATCAGTCGCAGCATCCCCAGGTAGTTCGCCCGCAGCCGTCGCCACTCGGCGTCGAAGCCGGGGCGCTTGTCCTCGATGAGGGAGTGCAGCCAGCGGAAGCGCCACCCCATCCGGTCCAGGACCTCGGGGCCGGCGGTGCGGTCCGGGACCCCGGCGGGGTCGAACATGCTGAAGTACGGCTCGGGCACCTGGTACGGGTTGTGGGGCTCGGGGAACGAGACCCACAGCAGGAAGGGGTCCTCGTCCGTCGCCTCGTCCAGGTCCCGGATCGCCCCGTCGATGATCCGAGCGGGCAGCTGCACCTCGGGTCCGAACGGAGCCGGCTCGTGCGCGACCGAGTGGTCGAGCTCGTGCAGCCAGGCGTCGAAGGACTCCTGCTCGGCGCCCTCGGCGGGACCGCCCTCGTGCATGAACGGCCCGTGATAGGCGTCGAAGTCCTCGGGCTGGGCGTGCATGTGGGGCTTGCCCGCGAAGTGCAGGCGATAGCCGCGCCCGCGCAGCACGTCCAGCATGTCCGAGGAGAACGCGGCGTGCTGCGGCGTGGAGTTCTGCCGCACCCGGTGCGCCGAGGGGAAGCGCCCGGTGAGCAGGCTCGTGCGGGCGGGGACGCATGCGGGAGCGCTCGTGTACGCCCTCTCGAAGCGCGTGCCGTCCTCGAGCAGCGCATCCACGCGGGGCATGGAGTCCGGGCCGCCCGCACCGGCGGTGAAGCCGGTGCGCTGCTGGTCCGTCATCAGGATGAGGATGTTCGGGCGACGGGGGCTCGGGGGCGGTTCGCTGGGCATGGGCCGGGCAGTCCTTCCGGTGCGGCATCGGCGCCGCGCATCGCGACAGATGCTACGGGTCGGCATCGGCCGCGCGCGCGGGGCGACTCGCCCCCGGCCCCGGTACGGACCCATGCCCATGCGGACGGGCCCCGATCGCACGAGCCCCTGCAGACCGACGACGGCGCAGAGATCTGCAGGGGCGCGGCGGCGGAGCGATCACCAGCCCTGCTGGCCGGGCTGCAGCGTGACCTCCTTCAGGTCGAGGTCGTTGGAGAGCGTCTTGGGCTCGTTCTTGAGCTCATCGATCGCGTACTCGTTGACGTCGGACTTCTCGTAGGTGCCCGAGCGCGACACGGTGCCCGAGACCTTGAGCTCCTTCGTCCCCGTCGGCACCTCGGCAGTCACGGCGATCTGCTGGTCCTTGCCGGTCCAGTCGTCGTCTGCCCGGGGCTTGACCTTGAGCGACGAGGCATCGACCTTCACGTCTTTGCCGTCAGCCGTGATCTTCAGATCCTTCACCGAATACTTGACATTCTCGTCGTAGACGAGCGTGTCGCCGAAACCGTCCGTCTTCTCCGTGTACTTCGACTTCTCGTCGAAACCGATCTGCAGCTCGAGACGGTCCTTGCCCTCCGATGCCCAGGAGTCCTCCTCGTTCCAGGAGGAGATCTCTCCGCCGACGTCGAACTGATAGGACGTCGACGCACCCTTGGTCTCATCACCGATGAGCTCGTCCTTGGGCGCGTTCACGGCGGTGAAGGACTGATCGGTGTACGGGTGCCCGTCGACCAGCTTCTTCTCGGCGAGGGAGACCTTCTGGACGTTGCCGTCGTAGTCGATCTGCACCTGGGCGTCCTTGCCGTCGCCGTCGACGGCCACGGCGCTGGAGCCGTCGGACGGGATGTCGACCTTCTTGCCGGCCACCATCAGGGTCGCGGAGCTCGTGTTGCCGTTCGGGGCATCGGGCTTCGAGGTGCGGGACATGCCGACGGTCACGATCGACCCGCCTTCGGGCGCGTCCACCCGGTCGGCCCCGTCCCCTGCGTGGTCGGAGACGCCGAGTGCGCTGAAGGAATAGTCGGCGTCGGGCGTCGAGACCTCTAGGGAGTCTTCGCCGAGCGAGGAGTCCTCACCGGAGGGAACCGAGTCCCCGACCTTCGCCTTCGGTGCCGCCGGTGCGGAGACCTCGAGATCATCCGGAGGGGTCTTGGCCTTGGCATCGAGCAGCTCGGCCTGCGCATCCGGTTCGACCGTGGAGAAGTCCCCGGCGTCCTCGGCGACGAGCTTTACCTTGTCCTTCTTCGCCGGGGAGCCGACGATCGTCGTCCCCACCCAGCGGTCCTCCTCGTCGCCGAGCATGCGGATCGGTCCGCACGCGACCTCCTCGCCCACCGTGGTCTCGCCCTTGACCTGCACATAGCAGCGGGCTTCGTCCGGAACCGTCGACGGCGTCTCCTCGTCAGCGACCGCGTCCTGGAAGGAGGATGTCAGTGAATCGAGCGACTCGTCGACATCGACGAGCTCGCTTCCCTGGAACGTCCAATCCGACGTCGGATTGCTGCAGCTGGCGAGAGGGCAGATAAGAAGCAAAGCGGCGAGAGCTGTCGCCGATCGTGCGGATCTGATGCGGATCATTCGAGTCCCCTCTATCGCGGCGACGCTGCTGTGTGTCGCCCCCGTACACTCAGTGTCTTCTAAGGAACGTACCAAGCACTGTGCAGGTTGCGCACTCCCCGTCGATATTGTGGATTCCGTGGCGGGGTCCCGCTTCTCGTCGGCGCGATTTCACTCGTCGGCGCGATTCCACGATCCCGCGCCCGTTCACGACCCCTTGTCCACCATGTGGTCGCCGCGTAGCGTCTGGGGTATCCGCAGTCGACATCGGAAGAAGGAGATGCGCGATGAACGAGACCGTTGACGTCCCGACCCCGGCAGGAGCCGAGCGCACTCGGCCGGAGAACGCGGAGGGCGGCTTCCTCGCCTCCGACGCCCTGGCCAAGAATCTGCAGCGCGTGCTCGTGGAGCTCACGGCCCTCCACCTCGTGGGCAAGCAGGCCCACTGGAACATCGTGGGCCCGAACTTCCGCGACCTGCACCTGAACCTCGACGAGGTCGTGGACATCGCGCGGGAGGCCGCGGACGACGTGGCCGAGCGGATGCGCGCCCTCCACGCCACGCCCGACGGTCGGCCCGCCGTCGTCGCCGAGCAGAACTCCCTGCCCGAGTTCCCCCAGGGCGAGGTCCTCACGCACGACGCGATCGACCTCGTGACCTCGGCGATCGAGGCGACCGTGGGCAGCATGCGCTACGTCCACGACGAGGTCGACGAGGCCGATCCGACCTCGGCCGACATCCTCCACGGCATCATCGAGAAGCTCGAGCAGCAGGCCTGGTTCATCAGCGCCGAGACGCGCACGCCGGTCTCCTGACACCCACCCAGGCGGCGCATCGCAGCCGGGTGCGCCGCCGCCTCCTTCCCGCACGAGCCGACGGAACCGGGATACTGCCTGGGGACCCGTGACAGGGCGGAGCCGCAGCACGGCGGAGCCGAGATGCTGCGGCGCCGAGAAAAAGAGAGCAGGCGAGATGGGGACGCTCGGACGGGGCGCGGCGATGGCGGCGCTGGTGCTGCTGATGGCCTCGGCCTGCGGTGCGCAGGATGCCGAGGCCGACGGCAGATCGGCGCCGGCGGGCGCGGGGACGTCGGCCGCGGAGACCACCACGGCACCCTCCGACCCTCCCTCGGAGGACCGGGCGCGACCCCCGGCGCCGCCTCCCACCAGCGGGGTCTTCGACTATCAGCTCGGCGGCGCGTACTCGCCGTCCGACGGCGAAGGCCCGTCGGCCCCGATCGACGTGGTGGTGCGCGATGCGACTGCCGAGCCGCTGCAGGGCGCGTACAGCGTCTGCTACGTCAACGGCTTCCAGACCCAGCCGGGCGACGCCGCGATGTGGAGATCGCACCCCGATCTGCTGCTGCACGACGCGAACGGCGAGCTGGTCACCGACCCCGACTGGGACGACGAATACATCCTGGACCCCTCGACGAAGGACCAGCGCGACGACATCCTCGAGATCCTCTCGCCCGTCATCACAGGCTGCGCGGACGCGGGCTACGACGCCGTCGAGATCGACAACCTCGACACCTTCGACCGCTTCGACCAGATCGACGAGGGCGGTGCGATGGACCTGGCCAGGGCCTATGTGGACCGAGCGCATGATTCCGGGCTCGCGATCGCCCAGAAGAACGCCGCGGAGATCACGAAGACCGCTCATCGCGACCTCGGCTTCGACTTCGCCGTCACCGAGGAATGCGGCCGCTTCGACGAATGCGCCGCGTACACGGGCGTCTACGGCGACCACGTCCTGCAGATCGAGTACCCCGACAGCCTCGAGGAGGCGGGGATGTCCTTCGACGACGTCTGCGCCCTCCCGGAGCGCGCATCGCTGACGATCCTGCGCGATCGCGACCTGGTCGCCCAGGGCGGCGCGGGCTACCGCTACCGATCCTGCTGATCCCGACCCGGCCTCGAACCGACGTCGAGCGCTCACCGGGCCGGCTTCGAGGAGTTCTCGAGTCACTCTCCGGCTGTCCGCGAGCCGGTCCCGGGGCTGTGCGCGAGTCGGCTCGAGACCGACGTGCTCCGCGCATCCGACCGTGGGGTGACGCGGGGATCGGCGCACGGTCGCACGGCGCAGGGACCCCGGCATGACGCGGGCGCAGCAGCGGTCAGGGGAGTCTCGAGGACATGCAGACAACCACGTCCCCACACCCCCTTCCGGCCCCGGTCGACCCCGGCGCTGAGGTCGGCTCCTCGCCCTCCGCCGGTCGCGCCCGCCTCGAGGCCCTCGACCTCGCACGGCTCGTCGCGATCGTCGGCATGATGACCGCCCACCTGCTCGTCCCGCTGGGCACTGCGCCGGGCGGATCGGCCTGGCAGAGCGCCGCCGCGCGCGTCGCCAGCGTGCTCACCGAGGGGACATCCGCTGCCCTGTTCGCCGTGATCGGCGGCTGCAGCCTCGTGCTCGCCTCCCGCAAGCGCCTGGAGGCCGGCGACCGCGCGGGCGCCGTGCGCAGCGGCATCGTCCGCGGCGCGCTCGTGCTGGCGATCGGCCTGCTGCTCGGCTTCGTGCCCACCTGGGTGGTGGTCGTGCTCGTGCCCTTCGGGCTGGGCATGATGATCGCCGCGCCTCTGCTGCTCCTGCCGAGCCGCGTGCTGGCGGTGATCGCCCTCGTCCTCGCCGCCGTCGGCGGCTGGCTGAACGCGAGCGTGCGCTCGAGCCTGGACGTCGTCCAGGAGATCGGGAACGTGACCCCGCTGAACGTGCTCGAGCCCGCGACGCTGCTGCGCGGCCTCGCGCTGACCGGCATGTATCCGCTGATCACGTGGCTGCCGTACCTTCTGCTCGGCGTCGTCCTCATGCGTTCGCTGCTGCGTGCGATCGAATCGGACCGCGCGCGCCGCTGGTCCCTCACGATGCTCAGCACGGGCCTCGCCGCCGCTGTGATCGCCTACGGCACCTCGGCCGCGGTGAAGGCCTGGGCGCTCGCCCGCGGCGAGGACGCGATGCTCCTGGAGCTCCACGGCTTCGGCGCACCGATCCGCGACGACCTGTGGATACAGGCCCTCGCGAACCCGCACACCGGCTCCGTGGCCGACATCGTCGCGACCGCAGGCGTGTCCGTCGCCGTGATCGCCCTGCTCACGCTCCTGCTCCCGCCGACCCGGCACCTCGCCGGCGCGCTGCCGCGGGCACTGCGCTCGGCCGGCGGCGCCCCGCTCACGATCTACACGATCCACGTGCTGCTCACCGGCGTCGCCATGATCGCCGCGCTGATCGTCGCGGGCGCCGGAGCCTTCGAGAGCGCGCCCTGGTTCATCGCGAGCCCGTGGATCCTGCTCCTGCACCTCGCGGTCGTCGTGGTGGTCGGTCTCGTGCTCGCGGCGCGCCGCTCCCGCGGGCCGCTCGAGGCGCTGGTCAGCAGGATCGCGGGTCGGGCCGGTGGACGGGCCGGAGAACGGGCCGGAGAACGGGCCGACGGCTGAGTCGACCGCCGGGTGAGCCGGCCGCCGGGTGAACCGGCCACCGGGTGAGCCGAGGGCCTCACCCGTCGGCCTTCACGCCCCCGCGGCCAAGCTCGCGAGCGCGAGCGGGAGCAGTGAACTGACCAGGTTGTTGGTGCCGTGCAGGACCACGCCGGGCCAGATCGAGCCGGTGCGTCGGAACAGCAGGGCGGCGAACAGGCCGACCATGAAGGCCGAGGGCAGCACGGTGTTGATGCCGTGGAACAGGGCGAACACGATCATGCTCGCGAGCACGCCGACCCATGCCCCGTACCGCGCGAGCAGGGCGTTCGCGATGACCCCGCGGAACAGCGACTCCTCGCCGATCGGGGTGATGATCGAGCCGCCCACGAGAGTGAGGGCCAGGGACAGCGCCCCTCCCATCGAGGCCGCCTGATAGCTGGACTGCGGGGCCTGCATATCGCCGGAGAGCACCACGTAGCCGATCGACAGCGCGCTGCCGATGATCGCCGCGAGCAGGCCGAGCCCCGCGCCCGCGAGCAGCTGCCGCGGGCTCGCGCGCCGGAAGCCGAATGCCGCGGCCGACCGGATGCGCAGCGCCCAGGCGGCGCCGAAGGCGATCAGTCCCATCACGCCGGAGACGAGCAGGCCGATGATGCCGCCCAGCGCGCCGCCGCCCGCGAGCGGCAGCAGCCAGAAGACGAGGGCGAAGCAGACCACGTAGGCGATGAGTCCCACGAGGATCTCCGGCCAGCCCGGGGCCGACGGGCGAGTCGTCGGCCGGCCCGTCTGCCGGGCCGGATCCGGGGCGGTCGCTGCAGGGGAGGCGGGTCCGGTGGTCATGTCGATCCTCCTTCGTCGGCCCGAGGGGCGGACCGTTCGGTGGCGAGGAGACCAGGCAAGACCCTGTGGTCACCACAGGGTCAAGGGGCGGGGTCGTCCCCGGCGAGGGTCCCGGCGCGAGCGATGACGTCGAGCTGGGCTTCGTTGTAGACCTCGTGCAGGGCTTCGCGCAGTGCCTTCCGCGTCTCCGACCCGCTCTTCTGGTACTGCGGGGCCGGATCCCGCAGCCATGGGTGGGCCTCGAGCTGGGCCCGCAGCCGCGGCAGCAGATCCTCGGCGAGCCGCTGCCGGGTGGTCTCGTCGGCGTCGGCCGGCAGCGCGTCGAAGCGCCGGGACGTCTCGTCCGCAGCCTCGACCATCGAGCGGACATCGGCGAGGGCCTCGGGCCGGTAGAGCTCGGCGTAGATCTGGATGAGGGAGCGGTCCGCCTCGCTCATCCCCGCGCTCACCGACTCGAAGCCCGCAGGGGTGTGGGCGGGAGCGCCGCCCTCGAGCAGCGCCGTGATCTGCGTGCGCGCCTCCTCGAGCTGACCGATGCGCGAGGCCAGCTCCTCATCGAGCTCGCGCAGGGTCGCGGGGACGGAGTCCTCCTGGGCCCCGGCAGGTGCCGGGCCGTCGTCCCGGGGCCGGCTGTCCGACTGCGTCGGGCCGTCGCCCTTCGTCGCGTGCTCCCGCTTCAGACCGTCGTCCTGCGTCGTGCCCTCCATGCTGTCGATCCGCGAGAGCGGGACGCCGAGGTCGACGAGCCGGCGGATCCGCAGCAGACGCACCAGATGGGGGACGGTGTACTGCTTGTAGCCGTTGCTGCGGCGCTCGGGCTCGGGGAGGAGGCCGACCTGGTGGTAGTGGCGCACCGTGTTCACGGTGGTGCCGGCGAGGTCGGCGAGCTGGCGCGTGCTCCAGGGCATGCGGGTCCGATCAGAGTGGGCGCGGGGCCTCGAGCCTAGCGTCCGCCCTCACATCACCAGCAGCAGCCCCCGCACGAGGGCCATCAGCGCTCCCGCAAGGGCGACCACGAGCACGATCCGCATCGCGCTCTCGCCGTCGATCCGCCGCGAGACCCGGCCGCCCGCGACCACGCCCAGAAGCAGCGCCGCGATCAGCACCGTCCAGCCGACGGGGGAGAGCGTGGGCAGGGACCGCTTGGCCAGCAGCGAGACGATGCTGAGGATCATGAACTGCACCTGCGCGGTCGCCGCGAAGCCGCGGTGCTCCCAGCCGGTGGCGCGCGCGTAGATCACCACGCCCGGCCCGCCCACGCCGGCCGTGACGTTCATGAACCCCGAGGCCAGGCCTCCTGCGACGCCGAGCCCGGGGGAGTCGGGGACCGTGCGGCCGCGCATCGCGAGGGTGAGCAGCAGCCCCAGCAGCACGATCGTGGACACCGCGATCATCAGGGACGCCGCGGGCAGCACGGCCACGGCGATCGCGCCGGGGATCACCCCGAGCACGCCCATCGGCGCGAGGACCCTCAGCCGCTTGCGGTCGGCGTCCTTGCGCACCTGGATCAGGTTCAGCAGCGCGGACAGGGCCCCGCACACGTTGACCACGAGGATCCCCTGCAGCGGCCCCAGCACGAGGACCAGGAACGGCGAGGCGAGGAGCGCGAAGCCCATGCCCGTCGAGCGCTGCGCGAGCGCCCCCACGAACGTCGCCGCGGCGAGTCCCAGCAGCACGGCGACGTCGGATCCGATCACACGTTCCAGGGTATCGGGATGGTGAGGACGTCGCGGGCCGCATGGGTGGTGCGGAGCGCCCCCAGGAGCGGGACGCCCTCCCCGTTCAATCACGCTCCCTCGGCGCTCCGCGACGAGTGGCACGAAACGNAGTTTCGCACCACTCGACGGGCGGGTAGGGGGGGGGTAGAGGGCCGTACCGGCCGCTCCACACCCCTGCGGGATGCCGACGCCCCTGGAAGGATGGGCACATGGCTGCAGCGCTGCGCTTCCGCGATGACCGCACGTTCACGATCGTCCAGTTCAACGACACCCAGGACGGTCCGCGCACCGACCACCGCACGATCGCGCTGATGGAGTCGGTGCTCGACGATGTCCGGCCCGACCTCGTCGTCCTCAACGGCGACGTCATCGACGGCCGTCCCGAGACTTCTCTCGAGGTCGCGCAGGCGATCCACAACGTGGCCCGCCCCATGGAGCAGCGCGCGATCCCCTGGGCGCTCACCTTCGGCAACCACGACGAGGATTCCGCGCCCGCGACCGGCCTGCGGGAGCGCGACCAGCTGGACCTCGCCCGCGCCCTGCCGCACAACCTCAACGCGGCCGACGACCCGGCGCTCACCGGCACCGGCAACCAGATGCTGCCCGTGCGCTCGGCCGACGGCACCCGCGACGCCTTCGCGATCTGGCTGCTGGACTCGGGACGCTATGCCCCCGCGAGCATCCGCGGACGCGACGGCGCCGCACAGGATTTCGAGGGCTATCCCGGATGGGACTGGCTGCGGCCCGACCAGATCCGCTGGTACCTCGAGACCTCCGCCGAGCTCGAGCGCTGGAACGGGGCTCCCGTGCCCGGCGTCGTCTTCCAGCACATCCCGCTGTGGGAGCACCGCTTCGCCTGGTTCGCGAGCGTCGACTCCCGCACCGGCGCCGACCACGAGCGCGCCGTGGCCCGCCACCGCATCGTCGGGGAGCGCAACGAGGAGGAGAGCCCCGGACCGGTGAACTCGGGGATGTTCGCCGCGATGCTCGAGCGGGGCGACGTGCAGGGGCTCTTCGTCGGCCACGACCACACCAACACCTACGTCGCCGACTACTACGGGATCCTGCTGGGCTACGGCCCCGGCAGCGGATTCGGCGCCTACGGGCTCGAGGGCGAGGACGAGCATCGGCTGCGCGGCGCACGCGTGCTGCGCCTGGACCAGTCGGCCGACGGGGTCCTCGCCGGGACCGAGATGCGCCTGGCCTCCGACTACGCCATCGACCTCACGCCCGGCGTGCAGCCGGGCGAGCCCGCGCCGCTGCCCGCGGAGCTCGAGGAGGCGCTGGCGAGCGTCGTGCAGGCGCCGGATCGCCAGGTGAGGTCCGGGTCCGCGACGCGGGAGACGGCCACGGGAGACGGGCACACGCACACCCCAGGAGCGGGACGATGACGCTCCTGCCCCTGCCCCTGCCCCCGCCCCGGATGATCCTGCCCCGGACCCATTGCAGCCCCACGTGTCGATTCCCGGGGAGCCGTTCGACAACAGGGTGAGGACGGCGAGAGACGCCGCCCACGATCGAGGAGGATCCTGATGGCCCGCTACACCGTGTTCCTGCACCACCCGCTCGACCAGCGCGAGACGGACCCCGAGAAGCTCGACGCCCTGATGGCGGAGCACGACGCCCACGGGCGCGAGCTCGTGGATGAGGGGGTGATGGTCTTCGGCTCCCCGCTCGAGGATCCCGATGCCAGCACCTCGATCCGTGCGGACAGCATCGTCGACGGGCCGTTCGTCGAGGTCAACGAGATCATCGTGGGCTTCTACGTGATCGAGGTGCCCGATCTCGACGCCGCGATCGCCGTCGCCCGGCGCAATCCGATCATCCGTCATGGAGGCGGCGTCGAGGTGCGCCCCATGCCCGACGACGCGGAGCCCGGGGTCCAGGGCTGCGCCGGCGCGTGAGAGGCGTCCCCGGATGAGCCCGTTGGACGCGCGGTGGGCGGCCTCGGCGCTCGCGAGCGTCGAGGCCGTCCACCGCGAGCACTGGGGGTCCGTGCTCGCTGCGACCCTGTCCCTCACCCGCGAGCTCGACCTCGCCGAGGACTGCGCGCAGGAGGCCTTCGCCCAGGCGCTCGCCGCTTGGCCGCGGGACGGACTCCCCGACAATCCCGTCGGCTGGCTCACGACGACCGCCCGTCGCCGGGCGCTGGATGCGATGCGGCGCAGCGAGACCCTGCAGCGCAAGCTGCCCCTGCTGGTGTGGGACGAGCCCGCGGTGACCGGAGCGGACGCGTCGGCCGCCGTGCCGGCGCACGCGGAGGTCCCGGCCTCGTCCGCGACCTCGGACGCGGCCTCTACTGCCGAGATCGAGGACGAGCAGCGGGCGATCGTGCTCGACGAGCAGCTGCGGCTGATCTTCCTCGCCGCGCATCCGGCGCTCGCCCCGGAATCCCGCATCGCCCTCACCCTGCGCCTGGTCGGCGGCATGCCGACGGCCGACATCGCCGCCGCGTTCCTGGTCAGTGAGAGCACCATGGCCGCGCGCCTCACGCGCGCGAAGAAGCGCATCCGCCTGAGCCGCATCCCCTGCCGCGTCCCCGGGGCCGACGATCTCGAGGGGAGGGTCGGCGATGTGCTCGACGTGCTCTCCGTCCTGCTGACCAGGAGCGACGCCGGCTCCCGGTCCGGTCGGTATGCCCGCTCGGACAGCGAGGAGCCCGGTGGTGCGCAGAGCGTGGTCGACGTCGCCGTGCACATGCTCGAGACGCTCGTGCGGCTGCTGCCCGACCGGACCGAACCGCTCGGTCTGCTCGCCCAGGCGCTCGCCCTGCGGGCACGGGCGAGCACGCGCACGGACGCGGACGGGCGTCCCGTCGCGCTCGCCGCGCAGGACAGGAGCCGCTGGGATCGCGGCCTCCTGGAGAGAGCGGATGCCCTGGTCATCGACGGGCTCGCCCGGGGCGGGCGCGGCCCCTATCTGATCCAGGGAGCGATCGCCGCAGCCGTCGCCCTGCCGCCTCGGCACGAGGACGTCGACTGGGACGAGGTCGTCGAGCTCTACGACGCGCTGCTCGTGCACTGGCCCACGGCGATCGTGCGGCTGGGGCGGGCCGCGGCGCTCGCCGAAACCGCGGGCCCGCGGGCCGCGCTCGCGCAGCTGGACGACCTGGCAGGGGACCTCGAAGGGCACCGCCCCTTCCACGTGATCCGCGGTGACCTGCTCGAGCGCACGGGTGACGTCCGTGCCGCGATGGGGGAGTTCCGCGCAGCGCTCGACCTCCCCGGTCGGGCGGAGGAGGACGAGATGCTGCGCGAACGGGCGCTGCGCTCACCGGGCCCCGACCCCTGGGAGTGAGCGCACGGGACCCGCGACCCTTCCCGTCCCGCTTCCGACGTCGGCCCCGCCCCTCCCGCCGAGGTCCCGGGGTTGCACGCCTGATGAGCACGGAACCGCTGGTCACTCCCGCTAGGAGGTCAGTCATGGACGACCAGATCCGCTTCGACTGCACAGACCGCGACCTGGAGGTGCTCGTCGGCTCCGACGGCTCCGACGGCTCCGCACAGGCTCGAACTGCCCTGGGCTCCGCCACCGGCGTGAGCGCCGCCGTGCCCGGCGGCCGTTCGGTGCACGCAGCCTCTGACCTCACCCCTCCGCGAGCACCGCGAGCACGTCCTCGCCGTACTCCGCGAGCTTCTTGGCGCCCACCCCGCTGACGCCTCCGAGCTGCTCGACGCTCGTCGGCCGCAGCTCGATGATCCCCACGAGCGTCGCGTCGGAGAAGACCATGTAGGGGGCGATCTGCTTCTCCTTCGCGACCGAGGTGCGCCAGGCCCGCAGGCGCTCGAAGATCTCCTGCTGCGCCGGTTCCAGGGTGGCCGCGGCCCGCGGCGCCCCGCCCGAGCGGCCCGCCCCCTTCGAGCGCGGGGCCTTCGCGGGGGAGCGGTCGACGGCGAGCTCCACGGTGACCTCTCCGCGCAGCACGGGGCCCGCGTGCTCGCCGGGCACCAGCACCCCGTACTCGCCGATCGCCTCGACGATCCGACGGGCCAGCAGCTGACGCAGCACCGTGCGCCACTCGCGCTCGGAGAGGTCCTCGCCGATGCCCCAGACGCTGAGCTCCTGGTGGCGGGACTGGGCGGAGCGGTCGTTGTGCTTGCCGCGCAGCACGTCGATCACCTGCCCGGAGCCGAACTGCTGGCCGCGCTCGCGGTCCAGGCGGATCAGCGCCGAGAGCAGCTTCTGCGCGGGCACGGTCGCATCCCAGGTGCTGGGCGGGTTCAGGCACACGTCGCAGTTCCCGCAGGGCTCGGACTCCTGGCCGAAGTAGTGCAGCAGCTGCACGCGGCGGCAGGTGACCGTCTCGCACAGGGCGAGCATCGCGTCCAGGTGCGCGCGGGCGTTGCGCTTGAAGGGCTCGGAGCCCTCGCCGGTGTCGATGAAGCGGCGCTGGCTGACGAGGTCGCCCAGGCCGTAGGCCATCCAGGCGGTCGAGGGCTGCCCGTCGCGGCCCGCGCGGCCGGTCTCCTGGTAGTAGCCCTCGATGGACTTGGGCAGGTCCAGGTGGGCGACGAAGCGGACGTCGGGCTTGTCGATCCCCATGCCGAAGGCGATGGTCGCGACGATGACCAGGCCGTCCTCGCGCAGGAAACGCTCCTGGTGATCGTGGCGCACGGCCGCGTCGAGGCCCGCGTGGTACGGCAGGGCGGCCACGCCGCGCTCGGCGAGCCAGGCCGCCGTCTGCTCGACTCCCTTGCGCGAGAGGCAGTAGACGATCCCCGCCTCGCCCGGGTGCTCGCTGCGGATCAGCCGCAGCAGCTGCTCGCGCGGGGAGGCCTTGGGGTCGATCCGGTACTGGATGTTGGGCCGGTCGAAGCTCGAGACGAAGTGCGCCGCGTCCTGCATCCGCAGGTTCTCGGTGATCTCCCGGTGGGTCTCGCGGGTCGCGGTCGCCGTGAGGGCGATCCGGGGGACGTCGGGGAAGGTCTCGGCGAGCATCGAGAGGCCCAGGTAATCGGGCCGGAAGTCGTGGCCCCACTGGGCCACGCAGTGGGCCTCGTCGATCGCGAACAGGGCGAGCTCGGCGCGCTGCAGAAGCTGGACCGTGCGGGGCAGCACCAGGCGCTCGGGCGCCATGTACAGCAGGTCGAGCTCGCCGGCGAGCAGCTGCTGCTCGACGGCCTGGGCCTCGTGCATCTCGAGCGTGGAGTTCAGGTAGGCGGCGCGGATGCCGTTCAGCTCGAGCGCCGCGACCTGGTCGGCCATCAGGGCGATCAGCGGGGAGATCACGATCCCTGTGCCGGGCCTGATCAGCGAGGGGATCTGGTAGCACAGCGACTTGCCGCCGCCGGTGGGCATGAGCACCACGGCGTCGCCGCCGCCGATCACCCGGTCGATGATCTGCGCCTGCTCGCCGCGGAAGGAGTCGTAGCCGAAGACGGTGGAGAGGATGCGCAGTGCCGGATCATCGGCCGACGGCCCGCCGGGATGCGCCGCCGGTGCCGGCTCGGTCGCGGGGACCTCCGCGGTGACCTCGTTGTCGATCTCGGGAGGCGCGATCGTGCCGGCGTCGGAGGTCTCGTGCATGCGATCCAGCGTACGGCGCACGCGCGGGGGCGCGGGCGGGCTGTGGACGGTGCCGACGGACACGGCGCCCTGCGGTGCCGACGGGCACTGCTCCCCGAGGTGCGAGTCCGCGCATGAGGGCAGGTCTCCCCGATCTCTGCCGATGCGCTGGAGAGGATGGAGCCCCCCACAGCGGCAGCAGCGGCACCGAGAGGGCGGCGGCGGCCGGCCTCCTCCGAGACGTGGGCGCCCGCCGCCGGCTGCTCGCCGCCCCGCCGGGGTCGGGTCGGGCCCGGGCGCGGTCGATGGGGACTTCTCCCCATGGCGGTCGGGAGCAGGTCCCCCTAGTGTGCTGACGGAGCACGTCCTTCCCGCGGAGCACGCGTCGACGAGGACGACCTGCGAGCACGACCTGCGAGGACGACGAGGAAGAGGGGACCGTGACGTTCTACGGCGCAGACACCGAGGCACTGAGGAAGGTCGGCGACAGCTTCAAGGACGCCGGCAAGCGGCTCGAGGAGATCCGGGACGAGCTCGGGGTCCTGGTCATGAATCCGACCATGTGGCAGGGGGCCGATGCGGACGAGCTGCGCCGCACCTGGTTCGAGGAGATCTCGCCCAAGCTCGGCTCCGTCGCCGAATCCGTCGGTGAGCGCAGCGGGCAGCTCCAGGAGCAGGCCGACGAGCAGGACGAGGCGTCGCACCAGCGTGGGGTCCTCGAGACGGTCTGGGACGCCATCAAGGTGGGGGTGAAGGGCTATTCCGTCTACAAGGCAGGGAAGTCGCTGCTGTCGGGCATCGATGACATGAAGCGCCTCGCGAAGGCCGCCCACCTGGGACCGGAGGAGGTCAGCAAGGTATGGGCCGAGCTGAAGGATCGGGGTGCCAAGGAGCTGGCCGAGGGCGGGTTCGGCAAGCTCGCCAAGACGATCGCGGGTCAGATCCCCTTCGCGAAGGACGTAGGGCCGCTGTGGGAGGCGCTCGGCAAGAAGGTCGACGCCATCCCGACGAAGCTCGCCGAGGGCGGGAAGATCGTCACCGCGATCGGGGACAAGCTGGGCCCTGACGGGTTGGCGAAGCTCGGCAAGACCTCGAAGATGCTGGGCAAGGTCGTCCCGGGCGTGGACATCGGCGTGGGGATCGGCCAGATCGCCACGGCCGACGACGGGTACGGCAAGGTTTCCGGCGCTCTCTCGGTCGCGGGAGGCGCACTGATGCTCGCCGGTGTGGCCTTCCCTCCGCTCGCAGTCGTGGGCGGCGTCCTCTCCGGCGCAAGCCTGGCCATGGACCTCGTGGACCTGGGCGGCGAGCTGTTCGGCGCCGATCCGTCCAAGGCGGTCTCGGAAGCGGTCGGCAATGCCGCGGGCGCTGCGGGGGACGCGATCGGGAACGCGGCGGAGTCCGCCGGAAACGCGATCTCGGACGCGGCCGGTGGGATCAAGGAGGGACTGGGTAGCATCTTCTGACGCAGCAGTCCCGCAGACCACCCGATCCCCGACGACGGAGCCGCCGCATGACCTCGACGACCGACACCTCGACCGACGGGCGGGAGGGGGACGGCTCAGTGGACGAGCGCTCCCTCGCCTGCGCGGCCGGTCTCATCGAGGTCGGACGCAGCCGTGTCGAGGACGTCGCCGTCCTCACCGACGAGGAGCTGGCCGCGCTCGAGGGCATCAGCACTGCCCAGACGACCGCGATGCCCTTCCTCGATGAGCACGCGCCCGATGAGACGACGCAGCTGCCGATCGCCCGCACGGCGATGCGATCGCTGATGGCACGCCGCCTGGTGATCAGCGAGATCGAGGCCGCGGAGGGCGAGGACCGACCGCTGGCGGACGACAAGCTGCAGAGCGTCACGGCGGAGCCCCGCACGACCGGCGCGCTCGTGCTGCGACGCACGAGCCGGATCCTGGTGTGGTTCGAGCGCGAGGTCTCCACGCAGACCCATCGCCTGTACTACTACCCGCACGTCGATGACGTCGTGCTCGAGGAGGAGGTCACGGCCGACGGCGTCCACATGTTCACGATCATGCCGATGTCGAAGGTGCCCACGCGCGTGAGGCACCTGATCGACCAGCCGGGGGTGGGCGGCCAGGACGGCCCGGCCGCCACCCTCGCCGTCGCGGACGTGGAGTCGGATACCGAGATGGGGCCGCGACTGGCGGACACCCGAGCCCTCACGGTGGGGTCGATGGTCAGCCGGACCACCGATGTCACCAAGCGCGTCCTCTTCCATCTCACCTCGAGCGAGGTCATCGCCGGCCAGCCGTCCCCGGAGGGCGAGGAGATCACACTCATGCAGGTCTCCGCCGACTCCGTCGAGGAGATCGTCGCGGATCTCTTCGACGATGACGGGAGCGCCGGCGAGGGCGAGAACGACCGAACGGACGAGGACGAGGAGGCCCGATGATCCCGCTGCGGGCACGTCTGATCGCCGGTCGTCACCAGGAGATCGTCGGCAGGCCGGTGAAGTCCTGGCGCGTCGGCGCGGGGCCGCTGCTCCCGGCGGTGCTCCTCGCCGTCCTCGTCCTGGTCGGGATCCTGCTGGTGCTTGTCCCTGGCGATCATCTCGCCCTGACCGTCGGCCTGATGGTGGTGCTGGCGCTGATCCTTCTGGGGGCCTACCTGGTCACCGTCGACGCGCGCCTGGTCGTGTGCGAGCGGGGCCTGATCATGGGGCGTCTGGTCCCGGGGCTCCCGCTGAGCCCCACCTACGTGATCGCGGGACGCGAGATCGATCCGCGCACGGTCTGCGTGGTCGCCGACGGGGCGAAGGCCGCGCAGGAGCTCGGGATGCCGTTCTTCTTCTTCCAGTACAAGACGTTCCCCGGGGCGCTCGGCGTGCCGGCCCTCGTGTTCAACGGCCCGTGGGGCGCTGATGTCAGTGCGCCGCGGCGCTCCGGCCCCCTCCCGCCCCGGGACAAGTCGCTGTTCATCTTCTCCCAGCGCAGGGCCGCCGACGTCGCCGATCAGATGCTCCGCATGATCGGCCGGGAGGGCGCGATCCCAACGGGCTTCGCCCCGCATGGCGGGCTGCAGGCGATTCCGGTGACCGGCCGGCGCCAGGACGCGGTCGCCCAGATCCCCGGCGCGTGGGCCCCCGATCCTCAGTCGCCGGGTGAGGGGTCCGGGATCTCCTCCGGGCGGTAGCGGGGCAGCCGCGAGGCCGGCAGCGCGGCGGCCGCACTGATCCCCGCCAGCACCAGGAAGCCGAGCTTCAGGGTGCGCAGGCGCTCGGCCTCGTTGACCTCGATCGCGGCGTCGACCTGCTGGGGCGTGGCGGTCGTCCCCTCGAGCAGCTGCGCGAGCTCGGCGTTGCTCACGAAATTCGCGTTGTCGAGGTCGACCTGCGAGACGAGCTCGGGCGGGAGCTCCGTGTGGTCGACGACGGCGCGGCCTACGTTCATCCCGAGCAGTGTCACCAGCAGCGCCCCCATGACGGCCGTCCCCACGGCCGACGCCAGGTTCTGCGTGGTCCCGCGCAGCGATCCCACGTCCCCGGCGAGCCGCTTCGGGGCGCTCGTGACCAGTACGTTGAAGACGAGCGTCACGAGAGAGCCCTGCCCGATGCCGAAGACGATGAGCCCGAGGATCGTCGGCAGCGTCTCCCAGTTGTTCGTGACCACCGCTGCGAGCCACACCAGCGCGATCGTGGTCAGCGCGAAGGAGAACAGCGCGATCGTGCGGGGGCTGAAGCGCGAGTAGAAGCGGACGATGAGCGTCGCCGTGACGAACACGGTGAGGTTGAACGGCATCATCGCCAGGGATGTTGCGAAGGGGGCGCGCCCCTGCACCACCTGGATGTAGGTGGGGACCGTGAAGTTCACGGCCGCCTCCATCGCCACGATGATGAACATCGCGTACACGGCGGAGCGCTCGGAGCGCGAGCCGAGCACCCGCAGATCCACGAGCGGCACCCGGTCTGCGGCCATGCGGCGGCGGGTCCACAGCAGGAACGCCTGACCGCAGATGAGCCCGAGCACCACCAGGACCGGCGCGGGTGACATCCCGAGCACCGAGAACGGGGCGGCGTCCTCGGCTCGGAGGATCCCCCAGCCGTTGAGGTTGTTGAAGCCGAGGGTGAGCATCACGATCGCCGCGCCGATCAGCACCGAGGCGACGATGTCGATCTTCACCGAGGCGTCCCCGCGGTCCGAGCGCAGGGTGAAGCTGAGCGCGAAGACCGCCACGGCGAGGGCGAGGGTGATGAGGAAGATCGGCCGCCAGCCGACGAGAGTCCCCAGGGTGCCGCCGATGAGGAAGGCGCTCATGCCCGAGAAGGCCCGGGCCGACCCCAGGGAGCCGACGGCGGTGGCCTGCTGCGCTCCGCGATAGTTCTCCGCGATCAGCGCGACGAGCGCCGGCACGATGATCGCGGCGGCCGCGCCGGCGAGCAGCTGCCCGGCGATCGCCCACGTGATGGTGCGCGAGAAGATCATCAGCAGCGACGAGGCGGCGAACACCACCAGGACGCCGCGGAAGATCAGCGTCCAGCCGATCCGCTGACCGAGTTTGGCGCCGGTCATCACGAGCGCAGCCACGGCGAGGCCGTAGACCACGATCGTCGAGCTCGCGGTGGTGGGCGGCACGTGGAAGTCCTCGACCATGCCGCCGAGCGAGATCGGCAGGGCCGCGACGTTGAAGGACATGAGCACCTGCGCGAGGAACAGGCCGATCATCGGCACCCACGAGCGGCGCTGATCGAGGTCCTTCGTCCCGGACGGAGAGGAGGCAGAGGACATGAGGACCCTCCTGGTGGTCGTGGTCCTGTGGGGATCGGGGATCGGGGATCGGGGACGGTGATGGGGATGGGGAACGAGAGGGGCTGGGTCTGCGACGACGGTTCAGGGACTGGGCGAGGCGAAGAGGTTCAGTCCGAGGGCTCGCGAGAGGTACGCGCAGGTCCGCAGGCCGCGCACGCTGTTGCCGGCGCGGTCGAGCGGCGGGGAGAAGACGCCCACGGCGCCCTTGCCCGGTGCGATGGCGGCGATCCCTCCCGAGACCCCCGACTTCGCGGGCAGACCGATCTCGAACATCCATTCGCCGGACAGCTCGTACATGCCGCAGGAGGCGAGGACGGCCAGGGTGTCGCGGCAGACCTCCGCCGAGACGACCCGTCGGCCCGTCCGGGGGTTCACGCCGCCCGCCGCGAGGGTGGCGCCCATGACGGCGAGATCATCGGACGTGACCAGGAGGGAGCACTGCCGCGTGTAGGCGTCGAGGGCCTCCTCCGCAGGTATGCGGAGCCGGTCGTAGCTGGTCAGCAGATCGGCGATCCCCCGGTTGCGGTGGTTGCTCGCGGACTCGGACTCCAGCACCGTCTCGTCGATCCGCAGCGGACGGCCCGCGAAGGCGCTGAGCCCCTCCCGGATCGCCTCGAACTTCGCGGCGCCGTCCCGCCCCGGCATGAGGGCGGTGGTGGCGATGGCGCCCGCATTCACCATCGGGTTCATCGGGCTCCCGTTGTTCAGCTCGAGGGCGATGACGGAATTGAAAGGCAGCCCGGTGTTGTTGACGCCCACGATCTCGTGCACGCTCTCGTGGCCGATCGCATCGATGACCAGAGCGAGCACGAATGCTTTCGAGATCGATTGGATCGTGAAGAGGGCGGAGGTGTCACCGGCCGTGTGCATCGGCCCCGCGGCCTCGGCGAGGGAGACGGCGAAGAGGTCCGGATCGGCCTTCGCCAGCACCGGGATGTAGTCCGCGACCGAGCCTTCCTGCAGGTCGCGGTAGCGCTCGTGCACGTCGTGCAACAGCGTGCGCACGGAGGATTCGGCGGGGAGAGAGCCCGTGCGAGCGCTCTGGGGAATCTCCAGGACATCGGTCTCGAACATCGCGCCCTCCCATGCGGGATCCGAGCGATCGACAGCTTCGTCATCAGCAGCTCTGTTCACGATACGACCGTTGCCGAGCGATGAACAGAGCTGCCCGGAATGCCCCCATCGGGCTTTCCGTCCCGGTGCCTCCCGGCATTTCCGATGCTCGCCGGAGAGCGCAAAGCGGTCGGTCTCCGTCGGGCGACCCGGATCAGCTCAGCGCGACCTCGCGCCCCTGCGCCGCGGATGCGTAGATCGCCTCGAGGATCTTCACGATCTCGACGCCGTGGCCGACGGGCGCCAGGTTCTCGATGCGACCCAGGCAGGAGTCGACGAAGTGCGCGATCTCCGCCTGGAAACCGGCCTCCATCTCGAAGGTGCCGGAGCCGATCTGCGGGGTCACGTTCACGATCGAGTCGTGCATCTCGGTGGCGATGCTCAGACGGGGCTCGAGGTCGGCTCCGCCCTTGTCCCCGAAGACGGAGACGCTGATCGAGTCCTGCGCCGCGTGCAGGGAGTACGAGCAGTCGATCTGCAGGGTCGCCCCGTTGTCGAAGCGCACGAGCGCCGTGGCCATGTCCTCGACGCTGTTGGCCGCGGGGTCGTGGTCCGAGACCTGGTAGCGCGGCAGGGTGGTGATGTTGGCGCGGTTGCCGAGCAGGTCGTAGGTGCTGCCGCTGACCGTGACGGCCGTCGGGCTGCCCATCAGGTACCAGCAGAGGTCCAGCACGTGGATGCCGATGTCCAGCAGCGGGCCGCCGCCGGCGATGTCCTTGTCCGCGAACCAGCCGCCCGGGTTGCCCGCCCGCCGGATGCAGGAGGCCTTCGCGTAGTAGATCTCGCCCAGGTCGCCCGCGTCGATGAAGGACTTCAGGACCTGGCAGTTCGGGGCGTGGCGGCGCACGAACCCGACCTGCAGCACACGGTCCGCGCCCGCGACGGCCTCCTGGATCCGCTCCGCCTCCTCGAGGGTGCGGGCCAGGGGCTTCTCGACCAGCACGTGCTTGCCGGCGCGGACGGCGGCGATCGCCCACTCCGCGTGGGTGTTGTTCCAGGTGCAGATGCTCACGGCGTCGACCTCGGGATCGGCCAGCAGCTCGTGCGGGTCGCCGTAGGCGCGGCGGGCGCCGTACTCCTCGGCGACCGCCCGGGCGCGCTCGGGGTTTACGTCGCTGATGGCGACGAGCTCCGCCTCGGGGTGGACGGCGTAGGCGTCGAGGTGGGCGCGGGCGATGGTGCCGGCGCCGATGACGCCGATGCGCAGGGTGGTCATGACGTGGGTGCTCCTGAGGTCTGGGGGTGGGAGGGAGGAGAGAGGGCCGACGGGTCAGAGGCCGAGCAGGCGGCGGGCGTTCGCCAGACCGCGGGAGCAGCCCAGCAGGCTGTCCTCCCAGCCCTCGAACTCGATCGCGACGAAGCCCGCGAAGTCCGAGGCGCGGATGCTGCGGCAGATCGCCGCCAGATCCAGGTCGCCGCAGCCCACGACCGCGCCGCGCAGGTGCATGCCGCCCCGGCTGCGGAACCAGCCCTCACCCAGGTCTGCGTCGGCCGGACGGACGTAGAAGTCCTTGAGGTGCACGACCATCGCATAGGGGAGGTTCTGGGCGACCGACGCCTCGGGCGACTCGTCGACGCACACGAAGTTGCCGACGTCCAGGGTGGTGCGGAAGTTCGGCTCGTCCACCGCGTGCACGATGCGGCGCACGCGGTCGGCGGACTGCACGAAGAAGCCATGGTTCTCGAGGCTCGTGGTGATACCCCGGGTCGCCGCGTACCGCGCGATCTCCCGCGCGCCGGCGACGATGCGCTGCAGGACCTGCTCGAACAGCGGGGTGTCGTCGCCCTCGATCCCGGCGTGGCGCACCACGTTGTGGCGCATGCGGGTGATGCCCAGGCGTTGCGCGAGGTCCACGTAGGCCTTCACGAGGTCGATCTCGCGGGACGCCTGGTCGGGATCCTCGGAGGCGAGGTCCGCGCCGACGGCGAGGCTCGAGAGGGTGACGCCGGCTGAGGCGGAGTGCTCGCGGATAGCGTCGACAGCGGCGTCGTCCCAGCCGATCGAGGGGACGGGGGAGTCGGGCTCGTCGGAGAGGATCGCCAGCTCGAGGTGCTCGCCGTCGCCCGCGGCGATCCAGTCGATCACCTCGCGCAGCGTCATCTCGCCCGAGGAGAGCTTCGGGTGGAAGGAGTAGGAGCTGAAGCCGAGGCGGAGGTCGGAGGTCACCGGGTGGTCCTCGAAGGCAGTGGGATGGGCCAGAGTGCGGAGCCGACGGGGAGTCCGGCTGCCGATGGCGCGCGGACCGAGGACGCGGTGTCTGCTTCGACGTACGGGACCGGTCGGCGGCCTGTGTGATCGGATCCAGTATGACGGGGGAGCCATCGAGGTCCGCAAGGGATTCACCATGCGGAAGGCCGGAGCTCTCGTCCGGCGCCACGGTCACGTGCAGTGGTCCCGGGCCGAGGCAGGGCAGTTGCGGCGATTCAGCCGAGGATCCGCCGCGCCGCGAGGTCCAGCGCCGCGTGTGCTTCGGGAGCGTCCGCCGCGGGGTAGACGTGGAAGGCGCCCTCGACCAGGTCGAGCTCCACCTCCACGCCCTGCGCTCGGGCCTCCTGGACAAATCGCAGCACGTCCGGGAGCAACAGATCCCTCGTGCCCTGCAGGACCGTGACCGGCGGCAGGGAGCCGATGTGCCCGAAGATCGGGCTGACCATCGGGTCGGTGAGGTCTCTACCGCCCGCCCAGTTCCGGGCGGACAGGTGCAGATTGTCGACGGTCATCAGCACGTCGGTCGGCTCCATCCGCACGGACTCGGGATCGGCCGTGCGCAGGTCGACCCAGGGGGCATGGACCACCAGGTGATCCGGCATCCGGGTGCCGCTCTGCGCGGCGCGCAGAGTCTGCACCAGGGCCATGTTCCCTCCGGCGGACTCGCCGGCGACGATGTACCGATTGTCTCCGGCCACGCTCGGGACCTCCCGGGCCAGGGCGTCGACGAAGGGCAGGGCGTCCTCGATGGTGCCGTCGGGACCAGGCAGGTAGTGCGGGATCCACAGGTCAGCGCCGGTGCGGTCGGCCAGCCCCAGCACGATCCGCCCGTGCGACTCCTGGAACGGCAGGGTGTACGCGCCGCCGTGGAAGTAGACGACCTGGATCCCCGAGCTGCTCTCATGCGGATGCAGGACCTGCACCGGGAAGCCGGCGATCTCCCGCTCCTCGACCTCGTAGCGCTCGGGCACGTCGGGCGGCAGCGGCGCCGGACCCTTCACGCGACCGGGATGCTGGGCGTCGCTCATCGCTTGGACGTGGGCAGGTTTGGCAGCGAGAGCGGCCTCGTAGGCCTCCTGGAGCGATGCGGACATGGGCCGATCCTTCGTCCGTGCGCGGGACCTGTCAATCAACGGTTTGCTACTCGTGCCGTCGGATCTCCGCTCGCGACTGCCGCACACGCCGCGTCCCGACCCGGGGGATCGCGGGGATCGCTCATGCCCTCGGCGTCCACGCTCTTCGGCCTGGGCGAAGATGAGCACACCGCGACAGCCTCGAACCCGAGCCCGCTGCTGGGAACGTCGATCGCGGCCAGGGTGAACAGAGCCGACGCCTGGATCACGAAGCACACAGGGTGACTCGAGGACGTTCGAGAGGCAGGTGCGGGCGCTTGCGCGCCCGGAGCCTTCGGAAGTGCCCGCGCCGAGGGCACCAAGCCATGGCGCTGAGAGAAGGCCGTGTCCTGGTAGCTCTCCGGCCGCGGTGCCAGGAGCTCATCGTCACCTGCTGGGCGTAGCAGAGGAGGTGGTCGTCGCCCTTCAGCGGCACGAAGGTGTAGCAGAGCGACGGAGAGTTGAACCAGGTACGTGAGCCGTGGAGAGACACCTGCAATGCGCTCTGGCGCGCCGTGCGTTGAGGGTGCAGCATGGCGGCCCTGACACGAGAACACGCGAACTCGCGCAGCGAAAGGCCACAACGATGACGTCAACGCCGGAAGCCCCGCGACCAATCACGGGGATCGCATTCGACCCGTGGACGGCTTCACCTCAAGCCTTTGACGCTCATCTCTTTGATCTGAGGAGGCAGAGGACCGATCGTCGTCACGAACTTCGAGGCACGGACATGCGGGTATTGCCGCCGGTCCGCTCCGGCTCCGTAACTCCCGAGATGCTGAATGGGATGCGTCCGCCCGATTCCGAGATCCAAGACGACGTGATCCGGGCGCTGACGGAGAACATCAAGGCGCTCGACCGCATCTATACCGACCGGGGGAGATGGCTGCGTGTGTATGCCACACTCTCGCCCCGCGGTCACCTGCACCGTCACCGGTACTGCAGGACACTCCGCCCGACGACGATCCTGGCTTGGCTCGTGCGCTTGGCCGACGCGAGCAGCGATGAGGTCGTTGCACTCGCCGGCTGGCGCGCGTGCGGGGCGTGCTTTCCGACGGACGACATGGAGGAACGAAGGCGGATGCAGTCGAGAATCAATGCGTTCGCGGACTACATGGCGGCGCATGATCGAGGGCGAGGGCATGAGCCCGACCAAGGGGGCGCTAGTCAGGAGCGCGGCGTGGCAAGATGAGTTCATGCGCACGCGCGCGAGGAATGGGCCTTACTGAGTTGCGAGGCGGTGGCCCAACGCGTCGGGCCAGTATCAAGCGGTGTGGCCCCGGCTGTACGCCATAGTCTCCGCGAGTAGGGACCTCTATCGCTGGAAAGCCTTCGGGCCGCTGCGGTTCGGCACGGTTCGTGCGTGGCTCGCCGTCCTTTCAGGCGCAACCAGTGAGGAAGTTGTCGAAAGTGGAGGCTGGCGTGTTTGTGGAGCGTCCTGCCGGGCGGACGGCAAGGATGGGTGGGGCGGTGTGCCGGCTCGGCTGGATGTCGTCGCTACTTACGCGGCGGTGCGGGCTTCTAGGTAAAGGTCAGTTGGCATGTGCCGATCTAGCTTCCACGTGATCTGCATGGGTCGAGATCCCTGGGATTCCTGGAATTGCGCAGTGCCGAGGCACAGGTATGGCTCTGTCCCGATGTCGCCAGTCTTGGCCCGGCGCGCGAACAGCACTACGTGAGAACCCTGCCCGCGGTGGTGCTGATACCGCTGCCCCGTGGCGCTTTGTGCGCTAGTGGTGCTCTGTGATTCCCAATGGAAGAGTTCCTGGTTGATGGCGTAGTCGCGGTAGAGAGTGCTGGGGGAATATTCTGCTTCGGACTTCTTGATTGTCACGAGAAGGGCGTCGGTGCGCAACGATGGCAGCCATTTTACGCCCTCGCGAATCGATCCGGGGTGTCCGGGGTCGAGAGTTCCAAGCCCAAGACCAGCGAGGAGTTCCTCTCGCGAATAGTGTGCATGGGAACGCAAAGGGGACTTCGCGAGAAGACCGCCGAGCGGTTCCGGCAGCGACCTGGAGGCGACCTCGAGATGCTCCAGCAGGCCCAGTACCTCGCGGGTCACAGCAGGGTCATCACGGAGGCGGGTCAGGGCGCCATGGATTCCTTCAGGATGACCCGAGGGCCAGAAGGAATAGGTGAGCATCGCCGCGAAGGGGTCGTGGTCGACAGTGTTGCTGAGCCTTGGAGCGGTGAGGAGCCGGCGGTAGGTGTTGATCCTCTGGGGATCATCAACATGCACAAGGTTCGACACCCGCCTGAGCAGGGCTAGGGACGTGGGATCGCTGATCTCAGTGGCAGTCTCGGGGAACGCCCAATCGACAACTGATGTCCAGGTGGAGGGCTTCCTGTTGCCCTGGAACGTGCGATCGCCCGGGCCGTAGATGTCGGCGAGTGACCGATCCGCGTCGTGCAAGTACTCGCTCATCCGGTACTCGGAGGGGTCGGAACCTGCTGGACGGTGCTGACGGACGTCCGCCACCAGGTCCTTCGTGCTCAACTTGAGTTGCTGACGCACGTTATTGAGAACGATGGCTTCGGCGACTCGGTCAAAGACGATTTGCGATCCAGGCGGAAGGAACGGGAAACCCTCTTGGATACTATTTTCGAGACGGTTGCGCGAGAGGCCGGTGAGCGCGCGATATTTCAGGTCGAATCGGAACTGTTTGCTCTGCATCCCGACGAAATCCAGCACGGTCAGAACCGACTTGCTCTCTGTGCGCCGCAGCCCTCGCCCCAGTTGCTGAAGGAATATTGTTGCGGACTGCGTGGGCCGAAGCATGAGAACGGTGTCGATCATGGGGATGTCAAGCCCCTCATTAAAGAGGTCGACGGCGAAAATGCAAGAAATCGTGCCATCTCGGAGTTTGCGCAGTCCGTTCCGTCTCTCATTCGACCCAGAATCGCCAGACAGCGCGATCGCGGGGATGCCGGCCTGGGAGAATACGTCCGCCATATACTGGGCGTGCTCGACGGTTACGCAAAAACCCAGCGCCCGCATGGTCCCGACGTCTGTCACCTTCTCGGACACCGCCTGCAGGATGATCCGTGCCCGAGCGTCATTACCCGTGAGCGCCTTCGACAGCTGCCCCGTGTCGTAGCGTCCCTGTCGGAACATGATAGCGCTGAGATCCACGCCGTCGGCAATCCCGAAGTAGTGGAACGGTACGAGTAGATCAGCCTCGAGGGCGTCCCAGAGCCTCAACTCGCTGGCGATGCACCCTGCAAAGAAATAGTCCGCCACGTTCACTCCGTCGGCCCTCTCCGGGGTGGCGGTCAGCCCCAGCAACTCCTGAGGGGAGAAGTGGTCAAGTATGCGGCTGTATGTGCGTGCACGTGCGTGGTGGAACTCGTCGATCACCAGAACGTTGAATGAGGTGGGCGACCATCGTGCGAGTTCATCTGGGTTGGACAGAGACTGCACAGAAGCGAAGACATGCTGCCATCGCCTCGGGCGGTTGCCGTCCACGTAGAGTTCGCCGAAGGAAGGGTCCTTGAGTACCGCTCGGTACGTGCTCAACGCCTGCTCGAGTATCTCTTTGCGATGTGCGAGAAACAGGAGTGCAGGTTTGGGCCCACGTCCTGCAAGGCGTCGGTAGTCAAGTGCTGCAATGACAGTCTTGCCGGTGCCTGTCGCGGCCACCAGCAGGTTGCGGTGACGTCCGTGTATGAGGCGTTCGGAAGCGAGGTCGTCCAGCATGATCTGCTGGGGGGGGGTACGGGCGGACATCCAAGTATGTGGAGTCGAAGGCGACGCCAGAGGGGCCTCCTCTGTTCTTCGCCAGCATGGCGTCGAGGAACTCAGCGTCGGTGTCGGGGTCATACGTCGCGAACGCAGGGTTGTCCCAGTACCCAGCGAACGTCGAGTTGAACTTGTCCAGCAGCGTCGGAGTGGCGTGTTGGGACAACCTGACGTTCCACTCGAGTCCGTCGACGAGCGCCGCGCGACTCATGTTGGAGCTGCCGACGTAGGCGGTGGGGAAGCCGCTCCTGCGATGGAACATCCATGCTTTGGCGTGCAAGTGGGTCGACTGCGACTCGTAGTTCACTCGCACCTCGGCACCGAGCTGTCGCACAAAGAAGTCGAGTGCACGCCGATCGGTCGCGCCGATGTACGTGGTGGTGAGAACTCGGATCGGTACGCCGCGCTCCGCAGCCTCGCGCAGCGGGGCCTCGAGGACGCGGATGCCGCTCCACTGCACGAACGCGCATAACAGGTCGATGCGGTCCGCGCTCCCCATTTCGAGGCGCAGCTCCGATCCGAGCTGAGGGTCGAGGTGCGAGTTCGTGAAGAGCGCGACATCGCGCAGTGGCGTCGAGGGGCGGGCTGGAGGCAGAACCGGTGTCGCGCTGACTGAGGTGAGAATCTTCGGACCGGGCGCTATGGAGGCCTGGCCCGACGCCTCAGCGAGGATGCTGAGCACCTGATTCGCTGTATCGATCTGGCGTTCTTTGGGAAGCTCGGAGAGCGTGGACTCAAGGACTGAGCTGAGGTGCTGGGTAAGCACGTGCGGGACATCGGCGTCGTCCACCACCTCGGTGGCTGCGCTCAGGAGCTCGTGGTCCACGTCGTCGAGGAGTCGCGTGAGCCCCGAGGTGACGAGAAGTTCGTAGAGGCCGGGAGAGAGCTGCGGCTGGTCAGTCATGGCGTGGTTCCGAACCTTTGGGGACACTCAAGGTTGTTCGTGAAAATGCCTCTTCGATGATCGGCACGTCCGCCGGAGACCATTGCCGCCCGAGCAGGTCCGTGGGTGCGATCCACGCGAGAGCGTCGTGGTCGGTGCTGTGGGTCGGGGTGTCTCTGGTCAGCGTTGCCCAGTAGCAGTCGAGGTCAATCAGCGCAGTGCCGACTGCCGTCGTGCAACGGGGAGCCTGTCAATCTGTCTGTGTAAGTGGTGGTGT
>NZ_VIGP01000007.1 GCF_009299795.1 Brachybacterium subflavum | reverse complement strand
CCCTTTTCTGCGTCCATACGCTCGTCGCCCCACGCGGCGACGTCTGCTCCGCTCAGACGTCGGCTGTCTCAGGGCGCGGGCCCGAGGCACTCGCACCGGCCCGCGCCCCCGTCGCGCAAGAGCCCGTCGGGACCAGCCGGGAGGCGGTCTGCGTCGACGTGTGGTGTGGTGCATGCCCAGAGGCTGAAGGTGGTTGCGCAGACGCACCCGGGGCTAGAATCGTGAGGGTCCTCGCGAGCGCGGGGACCCGTGGCCGTGACCCCGTGCGAGAGGACGAATCGTGGAATCTGCCCTCTCGTCACTCCCGGATGTCGATGAGGAGCTCGCGGGAGCCGTGCTCTCGGGGCTCACGAGCATCGAGAAGAGGCTGACGGACACCGTCGCGATCTCCGACGACATGATGGCGTGGACATCACGGCACCTGATGGATGCTGGCGGCAAGCGTCTCCGCCCCCTGGTGGTTCTTCTCGCGGCCTCCATGGGCGATATCGCCGACGAGGCTGTGATCGACGCCGGCACTCTCGTCGAGCTCACGCATCTGGCCTCCCTGTATCACGACGACGTCATGGATTCGGCGCCCACGCGGAGAGGCGCGGCGAGCGCTCACGAGGTCTGGGGCAACTCCGTCGCCATCCTCACGGGGGACTTCCTGTTCGCTCGTGCGAGTGCCCTGAGCGCACAGTTGGGTGCCGACATCGTCGCCCTCCACGCGCGCACCTTCGAGCGCCTCTGCCTCGGTCAGCTGCACGAGACCGTCGGCGCGGCTGAAGGCGCAGACCCGTTCGAGCACTACCTCTCCGTCCTCTCCGACAAGACCGCATCGCTGCTCTCCGTCGCCGGGGAGCTCGGTGCGCTCACCTCCGGTGCGGGCGAGGATGTCGCCGCGGTCATGCGCGCGTACGGCGAGAAGGCCGGTGTCGCCTTCCAGCTCGCAGATGACGTCCTGGACCTTCGCAGCGACCCCCAGACCTCGGGGAAGAACCCGGGAACGGATCTGCGCGAGGGCGTCCCCACGATGCCTACCCTGCTCATCCGCAGGCGCCTGGCGGAGACTCCGGACGAGCGCACGCGCGATATCGTCTCCCGGCTCGACGGGGATCTCAGCGACGATGGGGACCTCGCCGTCCTCGTGGGGCTCCTCCGTGAGGATCCGTCCCTCGAGGCGACCCTCGACATGGCGCACGCGCTCGTCGGCGAGGCCATCGAGATCCTGGGCGCGCTGCCGGATGTCCCCGCCCGCCGCGCTTTGATCGACTTCACACGAGGACTCGTCGACCGCGACACGTGATCGACCACTGAGGTCAGCCCGTGCTGCGCCGCAGGAGCGTCGGCGTCCGGGTCACATCGTCGCCCGTTCGCCCCTCCACATTCGCGTCCGAGCATTGGCCTCAGTCCGACCGCCCGGTAGCATCTCTCCGGGCACTCCACGCCGAAGGTCGCCGGTACCGCCGCGACCGCACGGCGAGCCGGCTGATCGACGCCGGGAGCAGAGCGCCCTCGTACCGACGGGTCTTGTAGGGGGCTGTCGCGTTCTGGGACCACCTCGGGCAGCGCGGCATGAGGGGCAGGGGAGCTGCACGTGGCATTCGCGATGAAGGGCCGACGGCGCCGACGCACCCTCATCTCCAGCGCCGTCCTGGCCGTTCTCGCGCTCGTCATCACCATCTGCGCCGTGCGCTTCGACGGTCTGGCCTCCGCCGAGGTCACCGTCAACAACGGCGCCGTCTGGGTCACCAACTCCCAGAAGCACCTCCTGGGCCGCCTCAACGTGGACGCGCAGGAGCTCGACGGCCGCGAAGCCATCGACGGCGACGACCTCGACGTCCTGCAGGACGGGTACCACGTGATGGTGACCGGCCCCAAGGGAATCATCCCCATCGACACCGCCAGCGTCGAGCGGACCGGCAGCATCGACCTCGGCGTGGACCCGGAGGTCGATCTCGGGTCGGACCGCGTCGGCATCATCGGACAAGGGGGGCGCGTCTGGGTCGCCGACGCCGGCCAGATCTCCTCGTTCTCCGCGACAGGGCAGAAGCCGGTGCTCACCGCGGAGGACGAGAGCGCACAGATCGCGGTCACCGACTCGGGGACCGTCTTCGTGCTCGACGGGAAGCAGCTGTACAAGATCCCGCGCACCCTGGACGTCGGCAAGGCGAAGCCCGAGAAGATCGGCTCCATCGACGACCTCTCGAACACCGAGGACGCGGTCTCCCTCACCACCGTCGGCGAGACGCCCGTCGTGCTCGACACCGAGACCGGGCACGGTCGGCTGCACATCGGCGAGGACGCGAAGACCGATGTCGCGCTCGAGGATCTCGGGGCGTCGACCGCGAGCGTCCAGGGCGCCGAGCTCCAGCAACCGGGCCCCGAGTCGGACGATGTCGTCCTCGCCACCACGGACGCCTTGTACCAGATCCCCCTCAGCGGCTCGGCCGGCAAGGCGCAGCACTACCCCTCCGGCGGGAACGGCGAGCCCGTCGCGCCCGCACAGGTCGGCGGCTGCTCCTATGCGGCATGGAACGGGTCGCTTCGCTACGTGCGCGTCTGCGGCGGCGAGGTGAAGGCGGACACGATCGAGGACGCCCGGGACGAGAGCGACCTCGCACTGCGCGTCAACGGGGACCTCGTCGTCCTCAACGACCAGGAGAGCGGCCTGTCCTGGATGATCTCCCAGGACATGACACTGGTCGACGACTGGGTCGTGACCCAGGACATCAAGAAGGACGACCGCGAGCAGGAGGAGAAGGAGACCAAGACCTCGACGGTCGCGAACCTCGACTACGACCGCAAGGAGGACAACCGCGACCCGGTCGCGAACCCCGACGAGATGGGTGTGCGCCCCGGATCCAGCACCGTGCTGGACGTGCTGCGCAACGACACCGATCCCGACGGCGACGTCCTCACCGCGAAGCCCAAGAAGGCCGAGAGCGACCTGGGGCGCGTGACGCCGATCCGCGGCGGCACCCAGCTGCAGATCGATGTCCCCGAGGACGCGAAGCCCGGGACGAAGAAGGAGATCGTCTACACGGTCTCCGACGGCCGGGGCGGGACTGCGGAGTCCGTGGCGACCCTCACGGTGCGGGGGGAGCAGGACGACGCCCCGCCCGAGCTCGCCCAGGACGAGACGCCGAAGATGAAGATCCGCTCCGGGCGCAGCTTCAGCTTCAACATCCTGCCCTACTACCGCGATCCCGACGGCGACGACTTCTACCTCGCGGCGGCCTCCGTCGAACCCGAGGACAGCGTCACCTTCACCCCGGACGGCGTGGTCAGCTTCACCGACGCGGGCCTCGAGGACGGCGAGAAGTCCATCTCCCTCACCCTGCGGGACGACAAGGGACAGGAGTTCGAGAGCGAGCTCAAGGTGGAGGTCGTCCAGGACGAGGACCTCGCGCCGATCACCACGGCCGACCACACCCAGGTCGTGGCCGGCAGCGCCGTCGACCTCGAGCCGCTCGAGAACGACCTGAGCCCGTCGGGCGACAAGCTCGAGCTCGCAGAGGTCTCCCTCGAGGGCGGCGGGGACGGTCTCGACATCGAGAAGGACCTCGATGCCGGCACCGTCTCCGTCACCGGCAGGACGGCCGGCACCTACTACCTCGACTACACGATCGTCGGGGGCACGCAGAGCGCCGACGGACTCATCCGCGTGGACGTCGCCGAGCCGAGCACCGAGGCCGAGAAGCCCGTCGCCGTGGACGACCTCGGCATGGTCACGGCCGGCGGGTCCACCCTCGTCGACCCGCTCGAGAACGACGTCGACCCGACCGGGGGAGTGCTGGTCGTCGACTCCGTGTCGGTGCCCGAGGGCAGCGGCGTCGATGCGCGCGTGCTCGACCACCACCTCATCAAGATCACCGCGGACCCCGATGCCGAGACCGACGGCGAGCCCGTCACGATCTCCTACACCGTCTCCAACCAGGCCGGCGAGGTCGAGGGCACCGTCCAGACCATGGTCGTGAAGACCGACAGCCAGTTCGCCGAGCCGAAGACCGTCAACGACGAGGTCACGGTGCGCGCCGGCGACCTGGTGACGGCCGACGTCCTCGCGAACGACACCTCCCCGATCGACTCCGACCTCGCTCTCGGCGGGGGCTTCCGCGACGCCGACGACGCGAAGGGCATGGGCACGCTCGAGACCTATCAGGACAAGATCCGCTTCACCGCGAAGCCCGATGCCAAGGGCGAGACCTCCCTGTCCTACACCGCCACCGACGAGACCGGGCGCTCGGCCTCCGCGCGACTGCGGATCACCGTGGTCCCGGACGACGCCAGCAATGAGCGGCCCGCGCCGCAGAACCTCACCGCGCGCACCGTCGCCGGGAGCACGGTGCGCATCCCCGTGAGCCTCAGCGGCGTCGATCCCGACGGCGACTCCGTCATCCTCACCGGCGTCACCGGCGATGCCCCGAGCAAGGGACGCGTGACCTCGGCATCCGGCGAGTGGATCGACTACGTGGCCGACGACGACGCCTCGGGCACGGACACCTTCCGCTACCAGGTCATGGACCGCCAGGGGGCCGTCGGCACCGCAGAGGTGAAGGTCGGCATCGCCGCCCGGACCGAGACCAACCAGTACCCCGTCGCCGAGGACGACACGGTCGAGGCCAAGCCGGGGCGCAAGCTGCAGGTCTTCCCGCTGGAGAACGACACCGACCCCGAGGGGGCGCCGCTCAGCATCGACCGCGACCTCGTGAAGTCCGAGGACGGCTCCGTCGACCTCGACGAGGACCAGGCGAAGGGCTCGGCCTCCGTCGACATGGTGACGCCGGAGGAGCCCGGCACGTACACCATCAGGTACGGCGCGAGCGACGGATCCCTCTCCGACGAGGCCAGCATCCTGCTGACCGTCAAGGAGGACGCCGAGGAGCGCGCTCCGATCGTCACCGACGACTTCGTCCCCGCCGCGGAGGTGCTCGACGAGAGCAGCGACCACGTGGATGTCGACGCCCTCGCGAACGACGTCGACCCCGACGGCAGCGTGAAGGACCTCGAGCTCGCGATCGACGGCAGCCCCGAGGGCGTGCAGATCGTCGACGAGGACCGCGGGATCGTTCGCGTCACCCCGCGTGAGGAGCCGTTCCGGATCCGCTACACCGCCACCGATCTCGACGACCACTCCGCGGCCGGCTACATCTGGGTGCCGGGCACCTCGAAGCAGGCACCCACCTGGGTCGGCGAGCCCATCACCGTCCAGGCCGGGACGGAGGCGAAGATCCCGCTCGACGACACCGACAACGTGCGCGTGCGACCGGGCGGCCAGGCCCCCGTCATCACCGATACCGCCACCGTGAAGGCCAAGCACGCGAACGGCGACAGCCTCGTCGAGGACGAGCACACCCTCGTGTACCGGGCGGCCGACGACTACTCCGGCGAGGACACGATCACCGCCGAGGTCACCGACGGGCCGCGCGGCGACGACACCGCAGCCGTGGGCATGCTGTCGATCCCGGTGACGGTCGAGTCCAAGGACAACAAGCCGCCGTCGATCCAGGGGACCGATCTCGAGGTCGAGCAGGGCGGCGACGCCCGCCAGGTCGATCTCGCCCGGACCAGCGAGGACCCCGAGGGCGACGCCCTCACCTTCGAGTCCACCGGCGAGACCGGAGTGGACGGCATCAGCGTCGAGGTCAGCCCCGAGGGCGTGGTGAGCGCCCAGGCCGATGCCGACGTCGCCAAGGGCACGAAGTTCTCGGCGCCCGTCTCCGTCTCCGACGGCACCAACGACCCCGTGAAGGCCGAGATCAGCGGCACGGTCACCGGCTCCCGGGAGCCGCTTCCCTCCGCCCAGGGGGACACCTACGACATCGACGCGGGGGACACGAAGACCGTGCGTCCCACCGCGAACGACACCGAGCCCCTGGGCAAGCCCGTCACCATCGTCGACGCGAAGGCGAAGGCCGGCACGATCGACGTGGACCACACGGACGACGCGGTGACGCTGGCGCCCGGCGCCGACTTCCACGGCGTCGCGACGGTCAGCTACACCATCCAGGACGCCACCAAGGATCCCGATCGACAGGACACGGGCACCATCCGCGTCAACGTGCGCGGCACGCCGGACTCCCCCTCGGCCCCTCGCATCGAGGAGACCGGCGACGGGTACGTGGTGCTCGGATTCGAGCCCGGGAACGACAACGGCGCCCCGATCACGGGGTACACGGTGAAGCCCGCCGGCGGCGGGAAGTCCACGCAGTGCGAGAGCACGACCTGCAAGATCACCGGACTCACCAACGACACCGAGTACACCTTCACCGTCGCCGCGACGAACGACGTGGGGACCTCGGAGCCGTCGGCCGCCTCGGCGAAGGCCCGTCCCGACGTGAAGCCGGAGAAGCCCGAGGCGCCGCGCGCGAAGCGCGGCGACGGCAAGCTCCAGGTGTCCTGGACGAAGCCCGTCAACCACGGCTCGCCCATCAGCGAGTACGCGCTGCAGATGATCGGCGAGGACGGTTCCACGACGTCCATCCCGGTCGAGGGCGGGAGCACCAGCACCACCGTGGACGGGCTGACCAACGGCGTCGACTACACCTTCAGCGTCCGCGCGAAGAACAAGGCCGACGAGCCCTCCGACTGGTCGGAGCGGTCGTCCGCGGAGCACCCTGCGGGCAAGCCCAAGAAGCCCTCGGGCAAGATCACCGCGACGCGCCTCGAGGACGAACTGGGCGGCGCCGTCTCGGTGAAGTGGCCGGCGATGACCGAGGACGAGCAGAACGGCGAGAAGGTCACTTCGTACACGGTCACCGCCCACCCCGCGAAGGGCGGCGGCGGCGAGAAGACCATCACCACCAAGGACGGCAAGACCTCCGGCCGGTTCGACGACCTGGATCGCAACGCCGAATACACCTTCACCTACACGGGCACGAACTCCGTGGGCAAGGGCACGGCGGCCTCGGCGGCCTCGAACCCGGTCACGGCGTACGCGAAGGCGAAGGCCCCCACCGAAGTCACGGCCTCCCTCCCCGATGCCCACACGGGCAAGGGGCCCAACGGCCGCGTCACGGTCTCCTGGAAGAAGGCGGATGGGCGCGGCACGCCGATCGACCATTACATGGTGCGGTGGCCCGGCGGTGAGCCGCAGACCGTGGACGCCTCGAAGGACTCCGTGACGATCGACGGGCTGCAGAACGGGAAGGATTTCACGTTCACCGTGCAGGCATACAACCGCTTCGCAGGCGGCGAGAGCGAGCTCTCGAAGGCCTCGAGCGCCGTGCGCCCGTACACCAAGCCCGACGCGCCGTCGGTGTCGATGAGCGCAGCGAACTGCAGCGGCACCTCCTGCCCGGTGACCGCGAAGATCAGGGCCAACGGCGGCGGCGGAGTCGGCGTGAGCAAGGTCCAGTACCGCGTGAACGGCGGCGGCTGGAAGGACCTCGGCGCCGGCGGCGGCGATCCGCAGGTGGGTGCGAAGGGCGGCACGAAGTACACCGTCGAAGCGCGCGTCGTGAACAGCGAGAAGCTCGTCAGCGGCACCACCTCCGACTCCGCGACCGCGAAGTCGCTGAGCGGCAAGGTCACGAAGGGGTCCGCGAAGTGGCTCGACAGCGCAACGAACGAGAAGGGCTGCAGCAGCGGCCACTGCAAGTGGTTCGCCTTCACCATCACGGACCTGGAACCCGGCAAGTCCTATCAGCTGGACTTCAAGGAGCATCGCAACGGTGAGCTCTGGTCGGATGGTGAGAAGAACCTGCCGCGCTCCATCCCAGCCGACAAGAACGGGAAGTTCACGAGCGACCACGAGTACTACTACGGCTTCCCCGGAGACACCTTCGACGTCCTCGTCGACGGCAAGAAGGTCGGAGAGATCACGATGCCCAACGGGTGATCCCACCAATATCCGGCGGTGCACGCCGCACCTCCGACCGGCCCCATCACACATATCCTGGAGACACGCGTGAGTATGACCCCCGAACAGGCGAGCTGGTTCGCCGAGACCTTCGACAAGCTCGTCCAGAGCGTCGGCCAGGCCGTCCTGGGCAAGAGCGACGTGGTGCGCCTCGTGCTCACCTCCATGCTCGCCCCAGGGCACGTGCTGCTCGAGGACGCGCCGGGCACCGGGAAGACCTCGCTCGCCCGTGCGCTCGCCGCGACCGTGCAGGGCACGTCGACGCGGATCCAGTTCACGCCCGACCTGCTGCCCTCCGACGTCACCGGCGTGACGATCTACGACCAGGCCACCAAGCAGTTCGAGTTCCACAAGGGCCCCGTCTTCGCGAACATCGTCCTGGCCGACGAGATCAACCGCGCCTCGCCGAAGACGCAGTCCTCGATGCTCGAGGTGATGGAGGAGGGGCGGGTCACCGTCGACGGCGTCACCCATGAGGTCGGCTCCCCGTTCCTCGTGATCGCCACCCAGAACCCCATCGAGCAGGCCGGCACCTACCGCCTGCCCGAGGCGCAGCTGGACCGCTTCCTCATGAAGACGTCCCTGGGGTACCCCGACCACGCCTCGAGCGTGCAGATCCTCCAGGGCTCCGCGATCCGTGACCGCAGCAGGCAGCTGAGCCCGAAGATCTCCCTGCAGGCCGTCGACGACATGACCTCCCTCGCCTCCACCGTGCACGTGGACCCCGCAGTCCTCGAGTACGTCTCCCGGCTCATGGAGGAGACCCGCCTGGCCGACGAGGTCCGCGTGGGCGTCTCGATCCGCGGCGCCCTCGCCCTCATGCGGGCGGTCAAGGTCTGGGCCGCAGCGGACGGCCGCCACTACGTCGTCCCCGACGACGTCAAGGAGCTCATCGCACCCGTCTGGCTGCACCGGTTCGTCCTGGACCCCGAGGCCGAATTCGCCGGGGCCTCCGCCGCGAGCGTCATGGGCAGGATCCTCTCCGAGGTCGCCCCGCCGCAGGCCCGCCGAGAGAGCGCGTGAGCCCACAGAACGCATGAGCATCCCTCCTCGCACCTCCTCGACGCCCCCGCCGGCCACGTCGCCCGCCGCACCCCCGGGCGCGCCCTCGGGGCAGTCGCCCGCGCCCGTGTCCGGGCCGTCGTCGGCGGCTCCCGAGGTCACGGACACGGACGCGCCCGCGCCGGGTCTCCTCGAGCGCGCACGGTGCACGGCGGAGCGTGCGTGGAAGCGTGCGAAGCCCGTGCTCGCCGTGGTCTCGCCCGTGGGCTGGACCCTGCTCGCGGCGGTGCTGGTGAGCGGGGTCCTCGGGCTCTGGCTGCACCTCACCGAGCTCAACGTGCTCGCGCTCGCCCTGCTCGTGCCGCTCGTGATCGCGGCCGTGTTCGTGCTGGGGCGCACCTCCTACGCGATCACCCTGGACCTGCAGTCCCATCGGGTGGTCGTGGGCACCCGTGCCGTCGGCCGGGTCGAGGTTCGCAACCCGACCGAGAAGACCATCCTGCCCTCGCGGATCGAGCTCTCCGTGGGCAGCGCGAGCGCCCAGTTCCTGGTGCCGCGCCTGGGCGCCTCGGCCGCCCACGAGGAGCTGTTCGCCGTGCCCACCCGCCGCCGCGCCGTGCTCGTGGTCGGCCCGGTGCGCTCCGTGCGCGATGATCCGCTCTCGCTCATGCGCCGTCAGGTGACCTGGGCGAAGGCGCAGGAGCTGTTCGTGCACCCGCGCACCGTCCGCCTCGACGAGGCCGCGAGCGGCTTCCTGCGGGACCTCGAGGGCACGCCCTCCTCGGACCTCTCGAGCTCCGACATCGCCTTCCACGCCCTGCGCGACTACACGCCGGGGGACGACCGTCGGCACGTCCACTGGCGCACGACCGCTCGCACGGGCAAGCTCATGGTCCGCCAGTTCGAGGAGACCCGCCGCTCCCACGTGGTCGTCGCGCTCGCCGACCGCGCCGCCGATTTCGAGGACGAGGACGAGTTCGAGCTCGCCGTCTCGGCCGCGGCCTCCGTCTCCGTGCAGACGATGCGGGAGGAGAAGGAGCTCACGGCCCTCACCACCGCCGGGCGTCAGCGCACCGCCACGCTGCGCCGGCTGCTGGACGACTACACGGTGCTCGAGGCGCAGCGGGGCCGGCGCCCCCTGCGGGATCTCGGCCAGGCCTGCGCGGACAAGGCTCCCAACGCCTCCGCCGTCGTGCTCGTCGTGGGGTCCCTGACGACCCCGACCGAGCTCAACCAGGCCGCGACCCGCTTCCCGCCCGGGGTGCTGCCCATCGCGGTGCGCTGCGCACGCGGCGCCGAGGTCCGGCGCTCGCGCCTGGGCGGTCTCGAGCTCGTGACCCTGGGGCGCATCGAGGACCTGCCGATGGCGATGAGGACGGTGGGCCGATGAGCGCCGCGCACCTGCCCGGCCCCGGCGGTCGGCGGTCCTCGTCGTCGGGCGCGGACCCGGTGATGGGCACGGAACCGGCGCCGGAGGCGTCGACCACGGCCCCGCCCCCGGGGCGGGCGTCGCCCGGAGGGGTCGAGGAGACCCTGGGCGAGGAGCGCCCGCTGCGCGCGAGCGTCGTGGACGTGGTCGTGCTGGCCGCTCTGTTCCTGCTCGCGCTGCTGGGCTTCCATTCGGTCTTCGGAGGACCCTGGTACCTCGTGACCGGCGTGATGGCGCTCGTCCTCTCGCTGGTGATCGCCCTGCTGGGCGCCCGCTGGTCCCTCGGACCGCTGCTGCTGACCCTCGCGATCGCGATCGTGCACTTCGCGCTGGGTGCGGCGTTCGTGGTGCCGGACCGCGCGCTCCTGGGCGTGCTGCCCACGCCGTCGGCCCTTCTCGAGCTGCTGCGCATGCCGGTGACGACCTGGAAGAGCGCGCTCACCATCAGCCCGCCCATCGGCATCGGGAACGGCGTGCTGGGCGTCGTCTGGCTGCCCATGCTGCTGCTGGGCGTCGCAGGCTTCTCCGTGCTGCTGCGCAGCCGCCGCTGCGTGATCGCGTGGCTGTTCCCCTGCGCGATGCTGCTGTGCTCGGTCGTGTTCGGCACGGCGGAGGCCACCCTCCCACTGCTGCGCGGGCTGCTGTTCGCGATGCTCTCGCTCGCGTGGCTGAGCTGGCGCTTCGAGAGCGCCCGCCTGCGCACCTCGCGCTCCACCATCATCTCCGACACCGTGCGCGCGGGCTCCTGGGGAAACCCCGTGCTGCGTCGGCGCGTGATCGGCGGGGGAGTGATCCTGCTGCTCGCCGCCGCGATCACCGGTGCCGCGAGCCCCGCCCTCGACCCACCCTCGGGCACGGCCCGCTTCGCCCTGCGCGACAGCCTCACCCCGCAGTTCGACCCGGCCGAGTACGTCTCCCCGCTCTCCGACTTCCGCGGCTACGTCAAGCACCGCCGCAAGGAGGAGCTCTTCACCGTCACGAACGTGAAGGACGGGGAGCAGATCCGCCTGGCGACCCTCGACGACTACAACCGCGAGGTGTACGACGTCGCCGGATCGGACCGCGCGGACTCGCCGTCCGGCGCGTTCCTCAAGATCGCCGGTGCCGTGGATCTCGCGCAGCCGGGAGGGGACGCGCGCACCTCGACGGTCACGATCGGCGGCTACCACGGGGTGTGGATGCCCAGCCTGGGCACCACGACCGATCGCGTCGACCCCGATCAGGAGACGACGAAGCGGCCCTCGGGGTCTGCGCGCCTGGGCGACTCCCTCTTCCTCAACCGTCGCTCCCAGACGCTCGTGGACTCGTCCTCGCTGCGCGAGGGCGACAGCTACGACGTCACCTACGAGCCGTACAGGAGCGCCTCGGAGGACGCGCAGCACTCGATGCGCTTCGCCGACGGTGTGGCAGAGGAGCTCCCGCCCCTCGAAGGACTCGATCCGAAGTTCAAGCAGGCCGCCGAGGAGTGGGCCGGCGACGCCCCCAACGACTACGCGATCATGAGCAACCTGATGCTCGGCATCAAGAACGAGGCCGAGTACTCCCACGGCATCGAGGACCAGCAGGCCTCGCTCTCCGGCCACGGCGAGTCCCGCCTGCTCGCGATGCTCAACGATCCGAGCTTCGACCGCTCCGAGGCCGACGCCATGCCGCAGGGCAGGATCGGCGACGAGGAGCAGTTCGCGGCCCTCACCGCCGTCCTCGCGCGGGAGATCGGGATCCCGGCCCGCGTGGTGATGGGCTTCGAGGTGTCGGGCTCCGATGCGGGGACCGCGACCGTGACCGGCGACGACGTCACCGCCTGGGTCGAGGTCGCCTTCCGGGAGCCCGGCTCCGACACCGTCCACTGGGAGCGGTTCGATCCGGCTCCCGACAGCGACGAGACCCTCACCCAGCCCGAGCAGAAGACCACCGACAAGCCGCAGCCGCAAGTGCCGCAGCCACCGCCGCCGCCCGCTGATCCGCCGACGCCTCCGCCGGGCGCCACGGCCGAGGACCAGCCGGCCCCGCCCGATCCGCCCGAGCCCGCCCCGCTGTGGGTCGGGTACGTCTCCGGAACGGGCCTGCTCGCCGTGCTCGTCGCCGCCACGCTCGGCGCGATCGCCGGGGCGAAGGTGCTGCGCCGACGCCACCGCAGGCTGCGCGGAGCACCCGGCGACCGCATCGACGGGGGATGGCGCGAGATCGTGGACCTGCGCACCGACCTGGGTCGGCGCAGTGCGCCGTCGGACACGCGGAAGGAGACCGCGGAGGCGATCATCGCCGACCTCGACGCCCCTCCCGCAGCCGGCACGGGCTCCAGCCACGGCACCACCACCAGCACCGCTCCGGCAGCGGTCGACGGCGGCTCCGAGGCCGAGGCGGCCGCGGACCTGCGGCGTCTGGCCTCCGGCGCCGACCGGGCGACCTTCGCCCCCGACGCCCCGACCGAGTCCGACCTCGAGTCCTACTGGGCCACGGTGGCGGCAGCGCGCCGTCGGATGACAGAGAACCTGCCCTGGCACCGTCGGGCACGCGCAGCGGTCTCGCTGCGCTCCTTCCGTGCGCGGCGTCGCGCGGACCGGCGCGCCCAGCAGCGGCTGCGAGCAGCCTCCACCCAGCGCGTCGAGGAGGATTCCCGCAGGGGGAGCGTCGCGGATCGCGCATCCCAGGCGGGCGGCGCGTTCTCCCCGCGCGGCGCCCTCGAACGGGCCGTGCGGAGGACCCGGTCCTTCGTGGACGGTGCCCTGGACCGATACCGTGCATGGCGCAGAACATCGAGCGCACGGCGCGGACAGCGCCGCAGGAGGGACCGATGATGAGCATCCAGGCAGGCCCCGGTGGCCCGTCCGAGGCGCAGGGTGGGACGCCCCGCTACTGCAGCACCTGCGGGGCACTGCTGAGCGCCGGTGCGGTCCTCTGCGGCGAGTGCGGTGCCAGGTACCGGGAGTCGCCCTACGAGAAGCGGGCGACCGACGCCCCGGGCGCGTGGTCGGCGCCGCCGCAGCGGCGCGCGGAGGCGGCCACGGACGGCGGGCCCTCGGAGGAGTCCGAGCAGATCCAGCTGCTGGGCAGCAGCGCCCCGGAGCCGCCCGATCCCGCCGGGACGGCGCTGCGGGCACAGTCCCAGTACGATCGTGGGATGGACGCACAGCAGCCCGCCGGCGTGTGGGGGCAGCCGCCCTCCCCGGCGCAGGATCGACCCGCCGCACCCGGTGGGCCCGCGCCCCTCGAACCACCGGTCGACGGCTGCACCCCTGCGGGCACCGGGAAGCGCGTGCTCGCCTTCATCATCGACGGAGTGGTCGCCGGCATCGCCGCACTGCCCCTGTGGATCGGCGCGATCCTCCTGGCCCTGCAGATCCATCAGACGCTCGCGACGATCCTCACCGGCCTCGGTGCGGCCCTGCCGATCGCATACGCGCTGGTGATCGTGTGGCTGCAGGGGAGCCGCGGGTTCACCCTGGGAGGCCTCATCATGGGCCTGCGGGTCGTGCGCGAGGACACCGGTGCGCCGCTCGGCTTCGGCCGTTCGCTGGCTCGGTACGTCGTGCTCGCACTGCTCACCTGGATCGCGGGACTGACGACGTTCCTCGATCCCGAGCGCCACGGTCGCGGCCTGCACGACCGCATGATCAGCACGATCCTCGTGGACGCGCGGGCAGGGCGCGACCCCTACGCCCCCCGGCCCGACGACTTCGCCCGGCCCGACGCCGCCCAGTACCTCGGTGATCCTTCGGTGCCGGTGTCCGTGCGCGACAACCTGACGGCGAAGCCCGGAGCCGCCTGGGAGGTCCCGGCCGGGGCCGAGGGCGGTGGCGGCGCTCCGCTGGACGGCGCCGCATCTCCCTCGGCCGCCTCGGCCGCTTCCGCGCCGCCCGCGTGGGGGTCTCCTGGTCCCGTGTCGTCCCCGGCGCAGGCACAGCCCTCGCCTGGGTGGGGCGCGAACCCGCAGCAGAGCGCTGAAGGACCCGGTGCCGTCGCTTCGCCGGCTCCCGCCGCGGGGCAGTGGGGAGCGCCCGCACCCGCGGACGGCGGATGGGGCGCGCCTACCGAGAGCACCTCGGAGCAGCCGTGGGACGCCCCCGCGGCACGTCCCGAGGCCTCGCAGGATGCACTCGCCTCGCGGTCCGACTCGTCGGGGGAACCGATCATCACCTCCTCGCCCTGGGCCCCGGCGCCCGCGGCCGCGCACGAGGAGCCATCGGCTCCGGCGTCGGCCAACGCCGAGGAAGCATCTCCCGTGGACCCCGCTGCGGCCGATGCGAGCAGCGCACAGGCCGACGAGATCGTCGACCCCTGGGCCCCGCCGTCGGGTGACCCGGCCGGAATGCCCGCCGAGCCCGCCGAACCCGCCGAGTGTGTGCAGGCCGCCGAGCCTGCGCCGCATGCCGAGCCCGTGCAGCCCGCCGAGGCCGGCCAGTCCCTGTCCGGCGACGATCCGAGTGCTGTGTGGACGAGTTCGCCGGCTCCCCGGGCCGAGCCCCCGCAGTCCGCGCCGGCGCCGCCCTCTGCTCCGCCGTCGGGACCTGCACCAGGGGCGGAACCTGCTCGTGCCCCGGCACCGGCCCCTGCTCCGGGGCCCGCTCCGGCACCGTCCTCGACGCCCGAGCCCGTCGGCCCTCCCGCCGACCTCGACGAGTCGACGCGCCTGTCGCACCCGACGGGGGACCTCGGCGATGTCGAGGAGACCAGGATCGTCGCCGCGCGCCGGGATCGCCGCCCGGGCTATCGACTGCTGCTCGATGACGGCTCCGCGCACGAGGTGCGCGGCGTCGCGCTGCTCGGGCGCAACCCCTCGGCCGAGGCCGGAGAGGAGCGGATCGTCCTCGTGGACGAGACCCGCTCGGTCTCGAAGTCGCACCTCCGTCTCGAAGCCGCCGTCGAGGGCCTGCAGGTCACGGACCTCGGGTCGACGAACGGCTCGGCGCTGATCCTCGCCGACGGCTCCTCCCAGGATCTCGACCCCCACTCGCCCCTGTCCCTGTCCGATGGCGCCACGCTGTCGATCGGGGACCGCACCCTCACCGTGGAGCGCATCCAGTGATCGACGCATCCCTCACCGATCCCGACCTCCCCGGCACCGTCCGCGTGGTCTCCGCCCATGCGACCGATGTCGGCCGCGTGCGGGAGACCAACGAGGACTCCGTGCTCGACGTGCACCCGATCCACATGGTCGCCGACGGCATGGGCGGGCACAACGCCGGCGAGGTCGCGAGCGCGATCGCCGTCGAGGAGTTCGAGAAGCTCACCGTCCAGGAGAACGTGACCATCGAGCAGCTCGGCGATGCTCTGCGCTCGGCGGGTGCCCGCATCAGCGGCCTCAGCGCCGACGACGAGCGCGGCGCGGGCACCACGGTCGCCCTGGTCGCGACGATGGTGCTGGACGGTGTGGGTTACTGGGCGGTCATGAACCTGGGCGACTCCCGCGTCTACCGCCTCTCCTCCGAGCTGTTCGAGCAGGTCAGCGTGGATCATTCCGTCGTCCAGGAGCTCATCGACCACGGTGACCTCACCGATGCCGAGGCCCGAGTGCACCCCTACCGGCACATGATCACCCGCGCCCTGGGCGTGGGTGCCGAGCCGGATCCCGACTTCTGGCTGATCCCCGCGGAGGTGGGCGACCGCATCCTCGTGTGCTCCGACGGACTCACCAACGAGCTCTCCGACGAGGAGATCGAGCGCCTCCTGCGCAGCGATGCCGACGTCGAGGACCTGAGCCGCGAGTTCGTGCGCCATGCCGTGGAGGCCGGCGGCCACGACAACGTGAGCGTCGTGGTCGTCGAGGCGACGGAGCTCGTCGGGCTCTCCGCGGGCGATGCCCCGCAGCGGGGGAGCAGTGCGCCGCAGCCGGCCATCGAGGTCGAGGAGGACACCCACCCGCGCGGTGCGGACGGCGCCGGGAGCAGCGGCGACGGCGCGCAGCACGAGGCGGGCAGGACGGTCGACGCGCAGGACGGCGACGGGACCGAGGACCGATCGCAGTGAGCGGGGAGTCCTCGCTCCTGGGCCGCGGCACCTGGTTCAACCCCGGCCCCGCGACGCTCGTCGTGCGTCCCGCAGGCTGGATGCTGCTCGTGCCCGGCGTCAAGAGCTCCCTGATAGCGTCCGCGTGGCGGGTGCTCGGCGAGCCCCCGGCGGCCGACGCCCTGTTGGGAGACCTCGCCTCGGGCAGCGAGTTCGAGACCGAGGACCGCCTGCCCCCGGTGCTGTTCGCGCTCGGCGACGGCACCAGCCGGACGATCGGTCTCACCGGCACGAGTCCCCTCGCGGTGTATACGGCGGAGGGTCGGAGCCTGCTCGCGGGGACGGAGGAGGGCCCCGCCGTCATCACCGAGTTCGCCGACGTGCACCGGATCGCCTTCGGCGACCTGCCCGCAGAGGACCCGGTCGCGGCGCTGAGGTCGGTCGAGGGCATGAGCCGCGTCCGCGGGTTCGTGCTCATGACCACCGACCCCGCGGAGCTCGAGGAGGCGGCACGGACACAGCTCGCCGAGCAGGTGGAGGCCGACGGCAGCTCCATCCTCGACCCCGCCGCCAAGGAGCGCGCCGCGCAGCGCAAGGAGGCGCGCGCCAAGGAGAAGCGCGAGCGCGAGGAGCGCCGCGCGCAGGAGGCCTCCGCGCGGGCGGAGTCCTCCGCCGCGTCGTCGAGCTCGCGGGCCTCGTCGTCGTCCGCACGGAGTGCCGCTGCGGAGGCGCCCGCCGGGCCCAGCATGTTCGACGACCTCTTCGCTCCCTCCACTGACGCCCAGGCCTCACCGCCCCCGGTCGATGCAGCGATGTCCCCGGAGCGGCTGCCAGAGGCACCCCCGGTGAAGGCACCGCAGGCGGCCGACGCGCCGGAGCGGGAGCCGGCTGCCACGGCGCCGGTGTCGGTGTCGGCACCAGTGTCGACGCCGACGCCGACGGAGACTGCTTCCGCACCGTCACCTGCACCCGAGCCGGTCCTCGCCGAGACCGCGCAGGCGCCCGCCACCGCGCCCGCAGGGACCGCGGCGGCGCACCCTCCGCAGAGTCCCGCGCCCGGTCGCTCGACGCGCCTGGTGACCTCGTCGCTGTTCGATCGCCGGGCGTCACGCAGCGATCAGCGCAGGCCCGAGGGGTCGACGGACCGGACGTCTCCGCAGTCGGCCCCGCCGACGTCGACGGTGACAGGTGACGGTGACCAGGCGCCGATGCCCGCGGAGGACCCCGCGGCGGACGCGGCACCCGTGACGCGCGTCGAACCGATCGACCCCCAAGCGGCCGACCCCGAAGTGATCGACACCGACACGGACGCGTCGGCCGGCACCCCCGAGGCGGGCACTTCCCCTTCCCCCGACGCCGCCCCTCCGCACACGCATCCCGCTCCGCCCCCGGATTCCGCAGTCCCCGCACCACCCCGTGAGCCGAGCCCTGCTGCACCCGAGGCGGATCCGCCCCGGGTGTCCCCCCGGGCCGCCGGCGCGAGCGACCTCGGTGCGGTGATCGGCGAGGGCGGCAGCGCCTACGACGATCTGTTCGGACGCACCCTCCACCGCAGCATCGAGGCCGCCGCGGTCCGCGCCGGAGGTGAGGGCGACGGCACCGCGGATGGCGAGCGCGCCTCGGAGGCGACGCTCGACGTCGAGTCCCTCGACCTCGACGCCTCCGATACCGGGGGCGAGGAGACGACGTCCGATGACGTGCCCGCCGAGCAGGCTGCCCCCGATCCCTCCTTCTCGAACACCGAGGACGCGCCGCGGGAGTCGTCCGGGGGCTTCATCGACTGGGTGCCCGGTATGGGGCGCACCGCCCCCGAGGTGGCGCAGGCCGCGCGCACCTCGGACCGAGGCGGCGCCGAGCGAGCGCAGACCGAGCACGCGCCCTTCGCCGCGGTCCCAGGCACCGGGCGTGCCGATGCCCGGTCGGTCGCCGTGGCCCCGCCGCACTCCGCGACCTCGGCAGGCTCCCCCGCGCAGCCGACGGGCCAGGCACCCACCGCGCCCGCGCAGGCTGTCACCCTGCCCGGCGCCGTCTGCGAGAACCGCCATGCGAACCCGCCCGAGGCCACGAGCTGCCGCTGGTGCGGCGCCCGCATCCGCGGGGGAGTGCGCACCGTGGCGCGCCCACCGCTGGGGATGATCGGGATCAGCACCGGCGGACGGTTCCTGCTCGACCGCTCGGCGATCATCGGCCGGAGGCCCCGCGCCTCGCGCGTGAGCGGCGACGACGTCCCCCAGCTCATCACCGTTCCCAGCCCCCAGCAGGACATCTCCCGCTCGCACGTCGCGCTGCGACTCGAGGGCTGGCACGTGGTCGCCGAGGACCTGCGCACCACCAACGGCACCACGCTGCTGCGCTCCGGCGAGTCGCCGCAGCGTCTGCGCTCGGGCCAGAGCCCCGTCCTCGCCGACGGCGATCGCCTCGACCTGGGCGACGGAGTGGTCCTCACCCTGATGGGGAGGCCCTCGTGAGCCCCCGCCCGCCCGCCCCGCCGCCGCAGCTCGCGGGGTACGAGTACGAACGGCTGCTGGGCACCGGCGGCTTCGCCGACGTCCACCTGTACCGCCAGCTGCGCCCACAGCGGAGGGTCGCGATCAAGGTGCTGCTCGCGAGCGTCCTCGACGACGCCGTGCGGGGCCAGTTCGACGCCGAGGCGAACGTGATGGCGACCATGTCGACCCATCCCTCGATCGTCACGATCCATCAGGCGGAGGTGACCAGGGAGCACCGCGCCTGCATCGTCATGGAGTACTGCCCGCGCCCGAACTACGGGGCGCGATTCCGACGCGAGCGGATCTCCGTCGCCGAGGTGCTGCGCGTGGGCGTGCAGATCGCGGGCGCCGTGGAGACCGCGCACCGCGCCGGCATCCTGCACCGCGACATCAAGCCCGCGAACATCCTGGTCACCGAGTACAACAGGCCCGCGCTCACGGACTTCGGGATCTCCGTGGCCGCGGGCAACGCCCTCGAGCCGGAGGCCAGTCACGGACTGTCGATCCCCTGGTCCCCGCCGGAGGCCTTCGAGGACCCGCCGAGCGCCGACGAGCGCAGCGACGTGTTCTCCCTCGCCGCCACCCTTTACTCGCTGCTGGCCGCGCGCACTCCCTTCGAGCGCAGCGGCGGCGGGAACACCGCGAGCGATCTCATCGCCCGGATCTCCTCCGAGCCGCTCGCACCGCTCGGCCGCCCGGACGTGCCGGAGATGCTGAACCGGACCCTGTCAGTCGCGATGGCGAAGGAGCCCGCCGGCCGCTACGAGTCCGCGCTCGCCCTCGGCCGTGCCCTGCAGCAGGTCGAGATGGCACTCTCCCTGCCCATCACGCAGATGGACGTGCTCGACGAGCACGGTCCTGATCACCCTCCCGAGCACACGGGGGAGGGCGACCTCGAGGCGCACACCAACATCCGCCGCGTCTCCACCGTCGACCCCGACGCCCCCTCGTCGCGGGTTCTGGACCCCTTCGCCGGTGTCGCCCCCGCACTGGGCGGCGGGCGCCCCGCGCGATCCCGCTCGCTCGCCCCCGGGCAGGGGGACGACACCACGCTCGTGCGTCCCTCGCCGGCGCCGGCCGCGCTGTCCGGCGCCTCCGCGGGCGTCGGAGGATCTGCCGGGCCGGGTGGGGCCGGGGCACCGTCCGCTGCTGCGGCGGCGCCCGGAGCCGCCGGGGCTGCAGGTCCCGGAGCTCCCGCGCGCCGTCGGCCGATGTGGCCCCTGGTGACCCTCGCCGCCGTGCTCGTGCTGGGCATCGGGGTGGGGACGATGGCGGTCGTGCGCAGTACCTTCATCGAGCCCGAGGAGCCCACGACCGCAGCCCCCACGACCAGCGAGGACTGGGAGCCGGGCGCACAGGAGCCTCCGGAGGACGTCTCCATGACGGTCCTCGAGAAGGAGCGCGGCACCACGGCGGGCACCGTGAAGATCAGCTGGAGCACGCCCGAGGGGATGACGTCGAACGACGACATCAAGATCGCCTGGCAGAACCTCCCCGAGGAGTACGAGGGCGTGGAGACGGAGCGGCTCGCGAGGGGCAGCTCCAGCATCACCGTCCGCGTGCCGCTGGCCTGGGACAAGCCGTGCTTCGTGCTCACCGTGGTGACGAAGAACGGCGGGATCGGCCCCTCCACGAAGCAGCAGTGCGTGGACACGGAGGAGCTGCGGGGATCATGAGGGACGCGGCGCACGCACGCAGGACCGTACGAAGAGGGAGGCAGGAGCATGGCAGCGTCGATCTCGGTCGAGTTCTGCGGTGAGTGGTACCGCGCGGAGGAGGGCGGGGAGCTGAGCATCGGCCGTGAGGCGGATCTCGTCGTCGACGGGGACAACCCGTACCTCCATCGCCGCTTCCTCACGATCTCGCAGGTGGACTCCCTGTGGTGGCTCTCGAACGTGGGGTCGCGGCTCTCCGCGACCATCACCGACTCCGCGGGCGCGCTGCAGGCGTGGCTCGCTCCCGGTGCGCGTCTGCCGCTGGTCTTCGACGTCACGAAGGTCGTGTTCACGGCGGGGCCGACGACCTATGAGCTGGACGTGCACACCGAGACCCCGGAGTTCGAGCGCTCGCCGTCCCCGGAGGACCCGGTCGGCGAGACCACCGTCGGCTCCGTGCAGCTCACCGAGAGCCAGAAGCAGCTGATCCTCGCCCTCGCCGAGCCGATGCTCGTGCGCGAGGGCAGCGGCATGAGCGCGGTGCCCACGTCCGCCCAGGCCGCGGAGCGTCTGGGCTGGCCGCGCACCAAGTTCAACCGCAAGCTCGACAACGTCTGCGACAAGCTCGATCGGATGGGCGTGCGCGGGCTGCGGGGCGGACCGGGGAAGCTCGCGAGCAACCGGCGGGCGCGGCTCGTCGAGCACGCCGTGTTCACCCGACTGGTCACCGCCGAGGACCTTCCGCTGCTGGACAGGGCCGACGCCGACGCCGACGAGGACTGACGAGGACACCACCGCATGCGCATCAAGCTCACGCTGCGTCGACCCGAGGACCGGATGACGGACCTCGAGGTCACCGCCGACGCTACGGCCACCGTCGCCGACGTCGCCGGCGCCCTCTACCTGGGCGACCCTCTGCGCGGCGCCGCCGAGGCGCCGGAGGGACTGACCCTGCAGGTGCAGGACGCCGGGGCGGGCCCCGGTGCGGCCGGCGTGCGGTCCCTGGACCGCGGCATCGACCTGATCTCCGCCGGTCTGCGCTCCGGCTCCGTGGTCTCCATCGCGCGCTCCTCGACCGAGTACGCCACGCGCGCCGAGTCGCGCGGCGCCGCCGTCGCTCTGCTGCGCGTGCTCTCGGGGCCCGAGGAGGGACGCGAGTTCCCCCTGCCCAGCGGCTCGAGCGTGATCGGTCGCGAGGGCGACGTGGACATCCGCATCGCCGACCCGATGCTCTCCAAGCGCCATGCCCGCATCAACGTCGCCGACGCCGTGGAGATCGTGGACCTGCGGTCTGCCAACGGGGTCGAGATCGGCGGGGAGCGGGTGGGCCGCGCCGTCGTCGGCCCCGCCGACACGGTCGAGGTGGGCGGCACCACCTTCTCCGTGATCATGCTGCATCGCGCGGGCGGCAGCGCGCCGAACTCCCCGGTGGTCGAGTTCAACCGCTCCCCGCGCGTGGTGCCGCGCTTCGAGTACCGCGAGATGACTCCGCCGCAGCCGCCGCGCGAGCCCCAGCCGCAGTTCTTCCCGATCTTCATGATGTTCGCGCCGCTGCTCATGGGCGGGCTCATGTTCGCGGTCACGCGCAGCCCCTACTCGCTGATCTTCGTGCTGATGATGCCGATGATGGCGACCGCCGGGTATCTCAACCGCAAGTACCAGCAGCGCAAGCAGCTCGAGCGGCAGATCAAGAACTTCGAGGAGTCGCTGGCCTCCCTCAAGCGCCGCGTCACCGCCGCCCAGGACCTGGAGCGCGCGGTGCGGCTCGTGGAGACCCCCTCCACGGCGGACGCGGTGGACTCCGCCCACCGGCTCGGCCGCCTGCTGTGGACCCATCGGCCCGAGCACGAGGCCTTCACGACAGTGCGCCTGGGCCTCGGCGTCGCCGAGTCCCGCGTCGGCATCCCGATGCCCGGTGAGAACAACGCGATCGCCCAGTACTGGGATCAGCTCGACGACATGCACGAGGAGTACAGGATGATCGCCGGGGTGCCGATCGTCGGCGACCTGCGGGAGTCCGGCGGGATCGGCGTCGCCGGGGGAGGGGAGCAGGCCGACGCCGTCGCCCGCGGCCTGATCACCCAGCTGTTCGCCCTGCACTCGCCCACGGACCTCGCGATCGCCGCTATCACCTCGCGCTCCTCGCGCGCCCTCTGGGACTGGCTGAAGTGGCTCCCGCACACGTCGAGCCCCCATTCGCCGCTGGACGGGGATCATCTGGCCGACGGCGCGCTCAGCGGGATCTCCCTGGTCTCGCGCATCGAGGAGCTCATCGAGGAGCGCTCCGAGGGCGCGCCGGCGCAGCTGCGCCGCGCGGTGCGCGCCCCCGTCTCCGCCGATCCCGTGCCCGCTCCCGACCCGGTCACCCCGAACCTCGTGCTCGTCGTCGAGGACGACGCCCCCGTGGACCGCGCACGCCTGGTGCGCATCGCCGAGCGCGGGCCCGACGTGGGCGTCTTCGTGATCTGGTGCGCGGCGACGGTCGCGGCCCTGCCCGCGGCCTGCCGCACCTACCTCTCGAGCGAGGACGGCGTGGAGGGGGCGAACGCCGGCATCGTGCGCCGCGGCGAGCGCTACTACCCCGTGAGCGTGGAGACCGTCGGCCTCGACGTCGCCGCCGGAGTGGCCCGGCACCTCTCCCCGGTGGTCGACGCGGGCGTCCCTGTGGACGACGACTCCGACCTCCCGCGCGCCATCTCCTATCTCACCCTGGCCGGGACGGAGCTCGCCGAGGAGCCCGGCGCGGTCATCGAGCACTGGAAGGAGACCGGCTCGCTGACCCCGCGCGACGGGGCGCCGCCGGTCCCGCGCAAGCACGACGCGAACCTGCGGGGACTCATCGGCCACGACGGCCAGGATGCCTACCACCTCGACCTGCGCACCCACGGCCCGCACGCCCTGGTGGGCGGCACCACGGGCGCCGGCAAGTCCGAGTTCCTCCAGGCCTGGGTGATGGGCATGGCGACTGCCCACTCGCCCGACCGGGTGACCTTCCTGTTCGTCGACTACAAGGGCGGCTCCGCCTTCGCCGACTGCATCGAGCTCCCGCACGCCGTGGGCATGGTCACCGACCTGTCCCCGCACCTGGTGCGCCGCGCGCTGACGTCCCTGCGCGCCGAGCTGCACCATCGCGAGCACCTGCTGAACCGCAAGAAGGCCAAGGACCTCGTCTCGCTCGAGCGCACCGGGGACCCCGAGGCGCCGCCGAGCCTGATCATCATCGTCGACGAGTTCGCCGCGCTCGCGAAGGAGGTCCCGGAGTTCGTCGACGGTGTCGTGGACGTGGCCGCGCGCGGCCGCTCCCTCGGCCTGCACCTGATCCTCGCGACCCAGCGCCCGGCGGGCGTCATCAAGGACAACCTGCGCGCGAACACGAACCTGCGCATCGCCCTGCGGATGGCCGACGAGGCGGACTCGAAGGACATCCTGGGCGACTCGATGGCGGCCCACTTCGATCCCGGCATCCCCGGTCGCGCCGCCGCGAAGACCGGGCCGGGCCGCATCGCGACCTTCCAGACCGGGTACGCGGGCGGATGGACGACCGGCGAGCCCGAGCGCGCGCGCATCGACATCGTCGAGCGGGAGTTCGGCACCGGCGACATCTGGGACGTCCCGAGTCCGCCGTCCCCCGCCCGCAGCGAACTGGGCCCCAACGACATCTCCCGCATGGTGCGCACCATCTCCTGCGCCGCCGACGAGGCTGGGGTCCCCGCCCCCCGCAAGCCGTGGCTGTCCGAGCTCGCCCCCGCCTACGACCTCTCCCTCCTGCCCAGCCGCCGCACCGACGAGGACCTCCTGCTGGGCGTCATGGACACCCCGGAGGACCAGTCCCAGCCCACGGTCTCCTACGTGCCCGACCGCGACGGCAACATGGCGATCTACGGCACGGGCGGCTCGGGCAAGTCGACCACCCTGCGCACGATCGCGATCTCGGCGGCGAGCGCGACCGCCCGGGGCGGCCCCGTGCACGTCTACGGGATCGACTTCGGCGCCTCCGGCCTGCAGATGCTCGAGGAGCTCCCGCACGTGGGCGCGATCATCCAGGGCGACGACGAGGAGCGCGTGATCCGGCTGCTGCGGACGCTGCGCGGTCTGATCGACGAGCGCGCGAAGAAGTTCGCCGCGGTGCGCGCGGGCTCGATCGCCGAGTACCGGGAGCTGTCCGGGGAGTCGGAGGCCCCGCGCATCCTGCTCCTGGTCGACGGCATGGCGGCCTTCCGCGAGGCCTACGACTTCTCCAACCTCTCCAAGTGGTTCACCACGTTCGTGCAGATCGCGACCGACGGGCGCCAGGTGGGCATCCACGTGATCGTCACCGGTGATCGCCCCAACGCCGTGCCCACGTCCCTGGGGTCCTCGATCCAGCGCCGACTGATCCACCGCATGGCCTCGGTCGACGACTACATGAACTTCGGCGTCGACCGCGACGTGCTCGACGGCTCCTCCCCGCCCGGACGCGCGATCCTCGACGGGCACGAGGCCCAGATCGCCGTGCACGGCGGCGACGCGAACGTGGCGATCCAGGCGCGCGAGGTCGGAGAGCTCGCGAAGGCCATGCGGCGCGCGGGCGTCGATCCTGCGCCCGCCGTCGAGTCGCTGCCGGAGCGGGTCGAGCTGTCGCGCCTGCGACCCGTGGTCGGCGGCCGTCCTGCCATCGGCATCGGCGACGAGGACCTCGCGGAGATCACGATCGAGCCCCGCGGCGCCTTCATGGTCACCGGTCCCGGCAGCTCCGGTCGCACCACGGCGGTGCGCACCATCGCCACGAGTCTCAGGGCGCTCCCGCAGGGCATGCGCCTGGTGCGGTTCTCCGCCCGCCGCACGCCGCTGACGGGCCTGGACCTGTGGGACGTCGAGGCCTCGGACGCCGAGACGGTCAAGGAGCTCGCGGGCCAGCTGCGCCAGACGCTCGAGTCGGGGAACCTGGGGGAGGGGCGGCTCACGCTGGTCCTCGACGGGATCGCGGACTTCACCGGCAGCGGCACGGAGAAGGAGCTCGACGCCCTGGTGCGCTCGTGCGTGCGCGAGGGCCAGTTCGTGATCGGCGAGAACGAGAACTCGACCTGGAACCAGGCGTACACGCTCGCCCAGCCCTTCAAGGCGGGACGCCGCGGGCTCCTGCTGCAGCCCTCCGACATGGACGGCGATTCGCTGCTGGGCACTCCGCTGGGCCGTTTCCGTCGGGCCGACTTCCCACCCGGGCGCGGGTTCCTCGTCGGCTCGGGCCGCGCCTCGAAGCTGCAGGTCGCCCAGATCACTCTGTGAGGGCGCGAGGACACGCGTCCTCCCCAGGCGGGCGTCGTCCACATGGGTACTTGTCCCCATGTCGGATCCGGCGAGCACTGCCTACAGTGGCGGCAGGAGCACGGCGGGCCACCGTCGAGCCCGGCAGGGCCCAGGCCCCGCCGTGGCGACCGGAGGGTCCGGGAGGCTCGCGAACCAGAGGAGGAGGATCCATGGCCGAGAAGGGTATGGACGTCGATCAGGTGCTGAAGATGGCCAAGCAGCTGAGCAGCGCGGCCGAGGACATCACCACCATGCAGAGCGACCTCACCACGGGTCTCGAGGAGGTCGACTGGACGGGTCCGGACGCGGACGACTTCCGCGGCACCTGGGAGTCCGAGATGGTGCCGGCTCTGAAGAGCATCCAGACGGCCGTGGAGCAGCTCGGCGCCACGGCAGAGTCCAACGCGAGCGAGCAGCAGACCGTCTCCTCCCACTGATCACAGGACCATCGGTCGACGGGACGCCTGAGCGGGCCCGGATCCCCAGCGGGGTCCGGGCCCGCCCGCGCTCCCGAACCGGCGCGGGTGCACGCACACCGACGGGCGCGGGTGCGCGCACCCGCATCTGCATCACGACGTGCCTGCGCCCGGGCGGGCCGGCCCTGGTAGATTCGCCGGGATCTTCCCGGCGCGGACGGACGGAGCAGCAATGACGGTGCAGATCGCCTATCCCAGCGAGGACTTCCCTCCTGCGGTCGGCTTCCGCCTCGACGTGCCGGACGATTGGCAGACCCTCTCGGTCCCCGGCGTGCAGCTGGCGGCCGCCGCGCCGCGCATCGAGGGCAGATTCCGCGCCAACGTCGTGCTCACCGTCCAGCGCTGCCCGGCTGCGACACCCATGCAGAGCGTGCGCGAGAGCCTCGAGGCGCGCAAGGCCGCACTGCCTCAGCTCGAGGAGATCGACACGGGCGAGCTCGAGATCGACGGGATCTCCTGGCTCGCGAGCGAGTACGGCTACGCCCAGCCCGGCCAGCGCACGGTGGTGCAGGCGGCGCGGTACACGATGGTGCCGCGCTCGGCGCATGCCGCGGACATCCTCGAGGTCGTCGCGAGCTGCGGCGCCGAGGACGCCGACGACCAGATCACCGTGCTGCGCAGGATCCAGGACTCGGTGCGGCCGGTCCTCTGACACTGCCCCGATCCGCGCCGACGGGACGCGTCCATGGGGAGCTGTGGATGGCCGATCCTTGTGGAGGACCCGCAGAAAGCTCCGTTGACCTGGGAGTACGCTGCCAGGTCGAGGGCTGCGGATGCGTGCACAGGGCATGGGTACTTCTCCCCATCGCCAAGTCGAAAAGGCTTGCATACGGTGGAGCCATCACCTGGAGAACAGGGATGAACGGAGCGGGACCGACCGCCTCATCGACTCTCCGCGGTGCGACCGAAGATCACAGCGAAACGAGGAGTGGACATGGCTGAGAAGAAGGGTATGGATCCTGAGGCCGTCAAGCAGATGGCGCAGAGCATCCGCGACGCCGGCGAGGACGCGCAGGCCGCGTTCGATGAGGTCAAGGGGAAGGTCGACGAGCTCGACTGGACCGGTGAGGACCGTGACGACTACGTCTCGGAGTTCGAGGACCTCGCCGACAAGGTGAAGCAGCTCAAGCAGAAGGCCGATGACTTCGCGGAGTCGGCCGAGAAGAACGCCAAGGAGCAGACGACGGCGTCGTCGCGCTGATCCCGGCGACCAGCATGAGCGCTCGGCGCGCTCGCAGCACACCAGCCATCGCAGAACCCATCACAGAGCACGGGCCGTGACAGCGGTCGAGAACAGGGGAGAAACATGTCTTTCAAGGGAATGGATCCGGAGCAGGCACGCGACGTCGCCAAGGACGTGACCCAGGCCGGCGAGAAGATCAAGCAGGCCTTCAGCGATCTCGACGGAACCGTCCAGGGCATCGAGTGGAAGGGTCCGGACGCGGACACCTTCAAGGATGACTGGCGCAGCTTCCAGTCGAGCGAGGTCGCGGGCATTGCGGACCTGTTCAAGACCCACGGCGACAGCCTCTCCGATCAGGCGGACGAGCAGGACCAGACCTCGAACTCCAACGCCTGAGCCTTCGACGCAGAGGTGAGCGCGCGGGCCACGAGGGCGCCTCGGCTCCTCACGACCCGACCATGCACGAGGGTCCCCGGTCACCGACCGGGGACCCTCGTGCATGGGTCGGCAGTGCCACGGGCGCGGACGGACGACGGACGCAGGGCCCGGAAGAGCCGCCCCGGCCTCGTCCGGCCCGCAGCCGTCACCGGTAGTTGACGAACTGCAGCGCGACGTCGAGGTCCTCGCCCTTCAGCAGCGCGATCACTGCCTGCAGGTCGTCGCGCTTCTTCGAGGAGACCCGCAGCTCGTCGCCCTGGATCTGCGCCTTCACGCCCTTGGGGCCCTCGTCGCGGATGATCTTGGAGATCTTCTTGGCCTGCTCCGAGCTGATGCCCTCCTTGAGAGCGGCGACCATGCGCACGGTCTTGCCCGACTGGACGGGCTCTCCCACGTCGATGCTCTTGAGGGAGAGGCCGCGCCGCAGCAGCTTGGTCTGCAGGACGTCCAGGACCGCGCGCACGCGCTCGTCGGCGTTGGCGGTCATGACGATCTGCTCGCCGCTGAGCGACACCGAGGCGTCGGTTCCGCGGAAGTCGTAGCGCTGGGAGACCTCCTTCGCGGCCTGGTTGACGGCGTTGTCCACCTCCTGGCGATCGAGCTTGCTGACGATGTCGAACGACGAATCGGCCATCTGCTGTCCTCCTGAAGGGATGGGGTCGATGAAAGTGCAGGTCAGGGCGCTGTGAGGAGCGTCATGCGTGGTGAGGGGGCTTCGGGTTGGCTCCGCTCCCGTGCGCCCCGTATGCTAGTTCAGGTCCACGAGCGGACGGGGTCGCAAGGCCCCTCGCGAGAGGGCCGGACTCGGCAGGTTACCCAAGCGGCCAAAGGGATCTGACTGTAAATCAGCTGGCATTGCCTTCGGGGGTTCGAATCCCTCACCTGCCACGCCGAGGATCACCGCCGTGTGATCCCAGGCACCGAGGTCCACCTGCGGTTTGCTCGTCCAGCGGGCCGCCGGTAAAGTTCTCGGGGCTTGCCCTGATAGCTCAGTCGGCAGAGCATCTCCATGGTAAGGAGAAGGTCAAGGGTTCGATTCCCTTTCAGGGCTCTGATGGATGGTCGGCCCGATCTCGCTCGAGATCGGGCCGTTCCATCGATCGCGCCGGGGTAGCTCAGACGGTCAGAGCGCACGACTCATAATCGTGAGGTCGCGGGTTCGATCCCCGCCCTCGGTACCACGCCGGCCCCGCCGGAGTGCACGAACGCAGCCCCCATCGCGGGGACCACGTGGCGCGGGAGACGCGCCTTGGAGAAAGAGGCGAACCATGGCGAGCAAGAGCTCGGACGTGCGTCCCAAGATCACCATGGCCTGCACCGAGTGCAAGGCGCGGAACTACATCACCAAGAAGAACCGTCGGAACACCCCCGACCGTCTCGAGCTGTCGAAGTTCTGCCCCACCTGCGGCAAGCAGACCGCGCACCGCGAGACCCGCTGAACGGTCCGCGTGCGACGCACGCTTCATCACGAGAGCCATCCGGCGCTGCCGGGTGGCTCTCGTCATGTCCGGGCCCGAGCCCGTCATGACCGGGGGAGCGGGGACGGGAGTGGCAGGATGGTTCCGCAGTCCCCGACCACCTCATCCGCCCCTCCAGGAGTGCATCGATGACATCCACGCCGGACCCGTCCTTCGCCGGCCGCACGTATCCCAGCGGCCCCGTCCACGTCGTCTCGGGCGCGAAGATCGCCGAGTTCGCGCGGGCGACCGGCGCCGCCGACCCGGTGCACACCGATGACGCCGCCGCCCGCGCCGCGGGCCACGCGGGCGTGGTGGCGACACCGACCTTCCTCGTCTCCCTCGCGCAGTCCGCCGAGGCCGCCTACATCGAGGATCCCGAGGCCGGCATCGACTTCTCGCGCGTGGTCCACGGCGAGGAGGGCTTCGAGCTGCACCGGAGCGTCGTCGCGGGCGACCGCCTGGTGCCGACGCTCACCGTCGAGTCCGTGCGCGCCGCCGGCGGCCACTCCATGATCACCACCCGCGTGGACGTGGCCGACGAAGCCGGTGAGGCCGTCGCCGCCGTCCGCTCCGTGATCGTCGTGCGCGGCGAATGAGCGCAGGAAGGAACGCCATGACCAGCACCCCCAGCACCCCTGCCGCGCCCGAGGCCCCTCGCGGCGCCGCAGCCGGATCGAGCTCGACGCTGCGCCCCGAGGGCCTCGCCAAGGGGCAGGAGCTCGCGCGCCGCGAGTACCCGATCTCCCGCGACACCCTGGTGCGCTACGCGGGCGCCTCGGGCGACTTCAACCCCATCCACTACAACGAGGCCTTCGCGACGCAGGTCGGCCTGCCGGGCGTGATCGCCCACGGCATGCTCACCATGGGCACGGCGATGAGCGCCGTCCTGGACGCCGTCGGCGATCCCACCGCCGTGCGCGCCTGCGCCACCCGCTTCACCAAGCCCGTCGAGGTCCCCGCGCTCGAGCCCACGACCTTGAGCGTCGTGGTCACCGTGCGCGGCGTCGACGAGGAGGCGGGCACCGCGGAGCTCGACGTCACGGCCGAGGCCGGCGGCGCGAAGGTGCTCGGGCGCGCCCGGGCGACCGTCTCCCTCGCCCCGCGCGCGGCCGATGGCGCGAGCGACGAGGCGCGCGCCGAGGACGGCGCCGACGGCGCGGGCTCGGAGCCGGCGGCGTGAACCTCTCCGAGCTCACCACGCTGCGCGTGGGCGGGAGCATCCGCGATCTCGTCGAGGCCCGCAGCGACCAGGAGGTCATCGACGCGGTCCGCGCGGCCGACGATGCGGGGGAGACCCTGCTCGTGCTCGGCGGCGGCTCGAACTTCCTGCCCTCCGACGAGCCCTTCGAGGGCACCGTGGTGGCGCTGCGAGACCCCGAGCGGCCGCCCGTGCTCGACGCGACCTGCGAGATCGTCCCCTCCGGGGAGCCCGATGCGACTCCCGCTGATCCCGCGGAGCTCACGCCGCTGGAGCCCAGCTGCGGGGGAGCGATCGTCGAGCACTTCGCCGGGGTCTCCTGGGACCGGGCGGTCGCGTACGCCGTCGGCCGCGGCATGATCGGCGTCGAGGCGCTCTCGGGGATCCCCGGCAGCGTGGGCGCCACGCCCATCCAGAACGTCGGCGCCTACGGCCAGGAGGTCGCCGACACCATCACCCGCGTGCGCACCTGGGACCGCGAGGACCGCAGGGTGCGCACCTTCTACGCCGCCGACTGCGGCTTCGGCTACCGCACGAGCATCTTCAAGCGCACTCCCTTCGGCGGGCCCGTCGCCTCCCCGACCGGCCGCTACGTGGTGCTCTCCGTGAGCTTCCAGCACCGGGTCGGCGACATGTCCGAGCCGATCCGCTACGGCCAGCTCGCCCAGCACCTGGGCGTCGAGGTCGGCGACCGGGTCCCCATGGCGCAGGTCCGCGAGGCGGTGCTCGCGATCCGCGGGTCCAAGGGCATGGTCCTGGATCCCGCCGACCACGACACCTGGAGCGCCGGCAGCTTCTTCACCAACCCGATCCTCAGCGCCGAGCAGGCGCAGTCCCTGCCGCAGGACGCCCCGCGCTTCCCTGCGGCCGATGACCGCGTGAAGTCGAGCGCCGCATGGCTGATCAGCCATGCGGGGTTCGACCGCGGGTTCTCCGTCGGCCCCCGGGCGAGCCTGTCGACCAAGCACTCGCTCGCGCTGACCAACCGCGGGGGAGCGGCGGCGGCGGACATCGCGGAGCTCGCCCGCACCGTCCGCGACGGCGTGGAGCAGGCCTTCGGCGTGCGCCTCGAGCCCGAGCCCGTCCGCTGGGGCGTGGACATCTGAGCGCAGTCGCGGAGCCCTGCGGCGGCAGTGGACGGCCACCGCGCCGCAGGGCCCCGCGCGCCTAGGATGGACGCGCGGTCCCGCGTCGTCCCGGCGGCCGGCCCCGCACCCCCGGCACCCGTCCACGACCCGTCGCCGATCCCCGCGCGCGACACCGCCCAGGAGGCCCAGTGAACGTCCTCGACCAGTCCATCGCCGACCTCGACCCCGACATCGCGCGGGTCCTGGACCGGGAGCTCGACCGCCAGCGCGGCACGCTCGAGATGATCGCCTCGGAGAACTTCGTCCCCCGCGCCGTGCTGCAGGCGCAGGGCTCGGTGCTCACCAACAAGTACGCCGAGGGATACCCCGGTCGCCGCTACTACGGCGGCTGCGAGGAGGTGGACGTCGCCGAGGAGATCGCGATCGAGCGCGCCAAGGCCCTGTTCGGCGCCGATCACGCGAATGTCCAGCCGCACTCCGGCGCCACCGCGAACGCCGCGGTCATGCACGCCCTCGCCCGCGCGGGCGACACGCTGATGGGCCTCTCCCTCGCCCACGGCGGCCACCTCACCCACGGCATGAAGATCAACTTCTCCGGCCGCCTCTACGACATCGCCGCCTACGAGCTGGACCCGGCCACGGGCCGCATCGACATGGACAAGGTGCGCGAGCTCGCCCTGGAGACCCACCCCAAGGTGATCTGCGCCGGCTGGTCGGCCTACCCCCGGCACCTGGACTTCGAGGCCTTCCGGTCGATCGCCGACGAGGTCGGCGCGTCGCTGTGGGTGGACATGGCGCACTTCGCGGGCCTGGTCGCCGCCGACCTGCACCCGAGTCCCGTGCCCTTCGCCGACGTCACCTCGACGACGATCCACAAGACCATCGGCGGCCCCCGCTCCGGCATGATCCTCTCGACCCAGGACTGGGCGAAGAAGATCGACTCCGCGGTGTTCCCCGGCCAGCAGGGCGGCCCGCTCATGCACGTGATCGCCGCGAAGGCCGTCGCGCTGAAGATCGCCGCCGGCGAGGACTTCGTGGACCGCCAGCGCCGCACTCTCGAGGGCGCGCAGATCCTCGCCGACCGCCTGCAGGCGGCCGACGCCTCCGCCGCGGGCGTCAAGGTGCTCTCCGGCGGGACCGACGTGCACCTCGTGCTCGTGGACCTCGTCGACTCGCAGCTCGACGGCCAGCAGGCGGAGGACCGCCTCCACGAGGTCGGAATCACCGTGAACCGCAATGCGGTGCCGAACGATCCGCGGCCGCCGCGCGTGACCTCCGGCCTGCGCATCGGCACCCCGGCGCTCGCCACCCGCGGCTTCGGCAAGGACGAGTTCACCGAGATCGCCGACGTCATCGCGCTGGCCCTGCAGGACTCGCCCGACATCGAGGCGCTGCGCGCCCGCACCCGCGCGCTCACCGAGAAGAAGCCCCTGTACGCGGGGCTGCAGCAGTACTGAGTCCCGAGGAGGGCCGCCCGCGGCGCGACGCCGCTGGCGGCCCTCTCCTCCTCCTCCCTCCCGCACGCAGCATCCGCATGCCGCCCGTGGCATGCAGCAAGGAGACCCCATGACCGCACAGACGCTCGACGGCCGCGCGACGGCCAAGGAGATCACCCAGGAGCTCGCCGAGCGGGTGGCAGCGCTCAAGGAGCGCGGCATCACCCCCGGGATCGCGACCGTGCTGGTGGGCGACGACCCGGGGTCCAAGCTGTACGTCGGGATGAAGCACCGCCGCTCCGAGGCCATCGGCATGAACTCGATCCAGGTCGAGCTGCCCGCGAGCGCCACCCAGGCCGAGGTCGAGGAGGTCGTGGACCGCCTGAACGCCGATCCCGAGTGCCACGGCTTCATCGTGCAGCTGCCGCTGCCGGACCACCTGGACACCGACGCGATCCTCGAGCGCATCGACCCGGACAAGGACGCCGACGGCCTGCACCCCACGAACCTGGGGCGACTCGTGCTCAACGTCAACGCTCCCATCACGTCGCCGCTGCCGTGCACCCCGCGGGCCGCGATCGAGCTCCTGCTGCGCCACGACGTGGACCTGAAGGGCAAGGACGTGGTCGTCGTCGGCCGCGGCGTCACCATCGGCCGGTCCATCGGCCTCATCCTCACCCGGCGCGCGATCAACGCGACCGTCACCCTGACGCACACCGGCACCGCGGACCTGTGCTCCCACCTGCGCCGGGCCGACGTGATCGTCGCCGCCGCGGGCGTCAAGCACCTCGTGCGCGCCGAGGACGTGAAGCCCGGAGCCGCCGTCCTCGACGTGGGCGTCACCCGCGGGGAGAAGATCCCCGAGACCGGGAAGTACAAGGTGTACGGCGACGTGGCCCCCGACGTCGCCGAGGTCGCCGGCCACCTCTCGCCGAACCCCGGCGGGGTCGGGCCGATGACCGTAGCCCTGCTGATGACCAACGTGGTCGAGGCCGCCGAGCGCGCTGCGGGGATCGCGCCGGGCGCCTGAGAGGCCACATCGCGGCGGCGACGCGAAGCACGTGCGAGCGGGCGGGTCGATGGGGAGAAGTCCCCATCGACCCGCCCGCTCCTCGTTCCTAGTGTGGGAGCGAGGCCCGTCGCCGCGACGGGCGGGAGGGAGGCACCATGGCCGAGGGAGCTGTCCTCGAGACTCCCGCTCGCAGTGTCGGGCCAGAGACCCCTGCATGGCCGCGGACGCTGCGCGGCGATGCGAGCATCGATGCCGGCACCGAGGTGCAGGCGCTGCTGGATGCTTCCGCCGAGGAGCTGCTCGAGCTCGTCCGCACCGCGCGCGTGATGCTGCGGACGACCGCGGTCGACGGGGCCCGCACCCTCCACTCCCGGATCGCCCTGGCCCCGGGCGTGGCGATGAGCTGCCTCCACGAGGAGCACGGCGATCGACCGGATCCGGTGCTGCGCCTGCGTGTGCGCACCGGGGACCACATGCTCGCGGGGATGCTCGCGGGCATGCCCGATGCCCCCGAGCTGCGAGCCGCCCCGCGGATCGCCGACCCGACCCGGCCTTGGCACGTGTTCACACCCGAGCAGCTGGAGATTCTCGCCCGGGCGGCGCCGCTCCACCCGGACGAACCGGACGTGCGCGGAGTCGGCGGCGACGACGATCTGGTCGACGCGCTCTGCCACGAGCGCGTCCGGCTGACGGCCGCCCTCCACGTCCGCGATGCCTCCCGCACTGAGCTCGTGACCGGCTGGAACGGGCTCTGGGTGCTCGGAGAGCGCGCCCTCCACGCGCTGCGCGTGAGCACTGGGGCCCATGAGATGGCACTTCGGCGCGTCGTCCCCGGCGACATCGCCTACGAGCTGACCACGCGCACCGCGGCCGCGTTCCACACGCTCGGCGCCCTCGAGCGCGAGCGGGCCGAACTCGGAGCGGGCACGGCGGCGGGGGACGGGAGTCGGCGATGAGCGGATTCCAGGGCATGGACACGGGCGCTGTAGAGGCGCTCGCGGGGCGGGATGCGCAGGCTGGCGAACGACTCGAGCAGCTGCTGAGCGCGCTCGCCGCATCCGTCGACAGCGTCGACTGGGTCGGGTCCGACGCGGAGGCCTTCCGAGAGGACTTCCGCACTCTCGTCGCCACTCCCGGCACTCGTGCCGTGCAGCGTCTGCATGCCTGTGGGCGGGACCTGCGCGACCAGGTCGAGGAACAGGAGCGCGCTTCGCAGGCGGGCGGGGACGAGGGGAGCGACGGAGGATCGGACGATGCCGAGGGCGGCGGCCTGCTGGACGGGCTGGAGGGGCTCGCCGGGAGCGCGATGGATATCGGGTCGGGGATCGGGCACGGGCTCACAGACGGGGTCGGCGACATGGTCTCGCCGGTCCTCGACCGGATCTCCGCGACGGCGCCCGCGGTGAGCCAGCTGATCGGCGACAGCGCGCACCTGGCCGAGGAGCTGAAGGACGTCGTGGACGGCGGGCGGATGCCACCGCTGTCGGAGCTCGCCTCGTCGCTCGCGCTCCCGGTGGCATCCGCCGTAGGGGTGGGGTGGAACGCCGCCACGGGGGAGGACCACCAGTTCTTCTCCGATCGCGGTGCAGCTCGGGTCAGCGGCGACGACGTGCACGTCCAGGACGGCGGTGGGGCGCCCCACTCCGTGGCCGCACTGCTGGACGATGTCTCCGGCAACTACAGCTCGGAGGGCGAGGAGACCGGGAAGGTCCAGGTCAAGACGGTCGTGGATCCCGATGGCCACGAGCGCTACATCGTGACGGTCCCCGGCACCGAGGCCGATATCGGAGATCCGTCGCTGGGATGGGGAGGCCAGGGCAACTCCCGCGACTGGTCGGCCAATGTCCGTGCGATGGCTGGGCAGGACACGGCGGCGATGCAGAACGTCCGTGACGCCATGATCGCCGCCGGCCTGGAACCAGGCGCCGACGTGATGATGGTCGGCCACTCCCAGGGCGGCATCATCAATGCGGCGCTCGCCTCCGATCCGAGCTTCAACGGGCCGGGCGGATACAACGTCACCACTCTGGTCTCGGAGGGGTCGCCGGTCGAGTCCTTCGACCTGCCGCCCGGAACCCAGAGCCTGAACATCGCCCACGGCGGAGGGCTGAGCACCGGTGTGAGCACGGGACCGGTCGGGGTGCCCGTGCCGGACGGTATCGGCGTGAGCGGAGACCCCGTGCCGACGCTCGACGTGGAGGGACTGCGCGCCGACGGCAGCGGGCCCGGGAGCAACCACCAGGAGGTCGTCCTCCCCGGATCCCGCGACTGGATCGTCCCGCCCTCGAGCGGAGCGGCCGGCGGGGGGCCCAGCGGCTTCGACGCCGTCTTCAGCGACCACAACCAGAACCAGTACACGGCCGACGCGTACGCGGAGACCAAGAACCATCCCGACGGCGCGCTGGCCCGGTTCGAGAACAGCCCAGACGTGCAGCGCTACCTCGATCCCCGCAACGACGTGCGTCGCACCACGGTCGTGGACGCGGGCCGCTGAGAGTGCCCGACGTGCCGCACCCACTGCGTCGGTCCAGCCGAAAGGCGCTCTGAGACCGTGGCGGCGGATGGATGATGCGGCGCGGCCGTCCCGGTCCGTCGGACCCGGCTGGAATACTGGCGGGCATGACTTTCACACTCGCCACCGTCAACGTGAACGGACTGCGCGCCGCCGCCCGCAAGGGCATGGGCGACTGGCTCGCCGAGACCCCCGCAGACGTCGTCACCCTGCAGGAGGTGCGCGCTCCCGAGGAGCTGCTCGCGGACCTCGTGGGGGAGGGCTGGCGCATCGTCGGCCTGCCCTCCGAGCTCAAGGGCCGCGCGGGCGTCGCGATCGCCGCGCGCACCGAGCTCGACTCCATCGACCTCGACGGGGTGCGCGCCGGGCTGCCCGGCCTCACCGAGCCCACCCATACCGGGCGCTGGCTCGAGGCAGACCTCGCCGACCCGCTCGGCGACGGCCGCACCCTCACCGTGGTCTCCTGCTACATGCACTCGGGCAACACCGACAAGCCGCAGACCATGACCGACAAGTACGCCTTCCTCGACGTGATGGTGGAGCGCCTGGCGGACCTGCGCTCCGACGGCCGGCACGTCGTCCTCACCGGTGACCTGAACATCGCCCACACCGAGTGGGACATCAAGAACTGGAAGGGCAACCTGAAGTCGGCCGGCTTCCTGCCCGAGGAGCGCGCCTACCTGGATCGTCTGGTCGGGACGGACGGTCCGACGGTGCGGGCCGAGGGCGGCGGCACCGGTGAGGGCGCCGAGTGGGTCGACGTGCAGCGGCGCGTCGTCGGCGAGGGCCCCGGCCCCTACACCTGGTGGTCGCAGCGCGGGAAGGCCTTCGACAACGACTCGGGCTGGAGGATCGACTACCAGCTCGCCGATCCGGATCTCGCAGCTCGCGCGACGAGCGCCCAGGTGGACCGCGCCCCGAGCTACGACACCCGCTGGTCCGACCACGCCCCGCTGGTGGTCAGCTACAGCTGATGGCCCGGCCCCGGCACCTCCCCGCCGAGGCGGGGAGGCCGCCGAGCGGGCAGGACGCGGAAAAGGGAGCGTTCCGTGCCATGGACGCCGGTCCATGGCACGGAACGCTCCCTTTCTCAGGTCCGGGCTGCGGCCTGCGGGCTGCGGCGTGCGGGGTGCGCGCGTGCGCGGTCCCGTGGTGCTGCGGAGTCCGCGGCGGCCAGAGGGCCGACGGCCGATGGTTCAGACGCGGCCGCGGATGACGGCCTGCTTGACCTCGGCGATCGCCTTGGTGATCTGGATGCCGCGGGGGCACGCCTCGGTGCAGTTGAAGGTGGTGCGGCAGCGCCACACGCCCTCCTTGGAGTTCAGGATCTCCAGACGCTGCTCGCCCGCGTCGTCGCGCGAGTCGAAGATGAAGCGGTGCGCGTTCACGATCGCGGCCGGACCGAAGTACTGGCCGTCGGTCCAGAAGATCGGGCACGACGAGGTGCACGCGGCGCACAGGATGCACTTGGTGGTGTCGTCGAAGACCTCGCGCTGCTCGGCGCTCTGGAGGCGCTCGCGGCTGGGCTCCTGGCCCTCGGCCACGAGGAACGGCATGACCTCGCGGTAGGCGTCGAAGAAGGGCTCCATGTCGACGATGAGGTCCTTCTCGACCGGGAGGCCCTTGATCGGCTCGACCGTGATGGGCTTGGAGATGTCCAGGTCCTTCAGCAGGGTCTTGCAGGCCAGGCGGTTGCGGCCGTTGATGCGCATGGCATCGGAGCCGCACACGCCGTGCGCGCACGAGCGGCGGAAGGTCAGCGACCCGTCCAGGTGCCACTTCACCTCGTGGAGCGCGTCGAGGACACGGTCGGTGCCGTGCATGGTGACGGTGAACTCCTGCCAGTAGGGCTTGGGCTTGCCCTCGGCGTCGGGGTTGAAGCGGTTGATCTTGAGCGTGACCTCGAAGGAGGGGATCTCCTGGGCCTGCGGCTCGGCGTCGGTCCTCTCTGCGACAGCAGTCATCAGAACGTGCGCTCCTTCGGCTCGTAGCGGGTGATGATGACTTCCTTGGTGCCGAGCACGATGTCCGTGCCCTCCAGGCCCTCGCCCTCGAGCGTCTTGTAGGCCATGGTGTGCGTGAGGAAGTTGACGTCGTCGCGCGTGGGGAAGTCCTCGCGGAAGTGGCCCCCGCGGGATTCCTTGCGCTCGAGGGCGCCGAGGGCGACGACCTCCGCGAGCTCGAGCAGGAAGCCCAGCTCGACGGCCTCGAGGAGATCGAGGTTGTAGCGCAGGCCCTTGTCCTGCACGGCCACGGTCTCGTAGCGCTTCTTGAGCTCGGTGATGTCCGCCAGGGCCTTGCGGCAGGTCTCGTCGGTGCGGAACACCTGGACGTTGGCGTCCATGGTCTCCTGCAGGTCCTTGCGGATGTCGGCCACGCGGTCCTCGGTGGCGGGACGGTCGCGCAGGCGCTGCAGCAGCTCGACGACGGGGGTCTCGACGCCCTCGGGCAGCTCGGCGAGCTCGACCTGCTGGGCGTGCTCGGCGGCGGCGACGCCCGCGCGCTTGCCGAAGACGTTGATGTCCAGCAGCGAGTTCGTGCCCAGTCGGTTGCCGCCGTGCACGGAGACGCAGGCGACCTCGCCGGCCGCGTACATCCCGGGGATCACGTCGTGCTCGTTGCGCAGCACCTCGCCCATGATGTTCGTCGGGATGCCGCCCATGCCGTAGTGGGCCGTCGGGAAGACGGGCACCGGCTCGGTGTAGGGCTCGACGCCCAGGTAGGTGCGCGCGAACTCGGTGATGTCCGGGAGCTTCGCGTCGATGTGCGCGGGCTCGAGGTGCGTGAGGTCCAGCAGCACGTAGTCCTTGTTCGGACCGCAGCCGCGGCCCTCGCGGACCTCGTTGGCCATCGCACGGGCGACGACGTCGCGGGGGGCGAGGTCCTTCAGCGTCGGCGCGTAGGTCTCCATGAACCGCTCCATGTTGGAGTTGCGCAGGATGCCGCCCTCGCCGCGGGCCGCCTCGGAGAGCAGGATGCCCAGGCCCGCGAGGCCCGTCGGATGGAACTGGAAGAACTCCATGTCCTCGAGCGGGATGCCGCGGTTCAGCGCCATCGCCGGGCCGTCGCCGGTGAGGGTGTGGGCGTTCGAGGTGGTCTTGAACATCTTGCCGAAGCCGCCGGTGGCGAACACGACCGACTTGGCGCGGAAGATGTGGATCTCGCCGGTCGCGAGCTCGTAGGCCACGATGCCGGCGGCGCGCACGCCCTCGTCCTCGCGGGGATCGCCCGTGAGCAGCACGTCCAGCGCGTAGTACTCGTTGAAGAACTCCACGTGCTGCTTGACGCAGTTCTGGTAGAGGGTCTGCAGGATCATGTGGCCGGTGCGGTCCGCCGCGTAGCAGGAGCGGCGCACGGGCGCCTCGCCGTGCTCGCGGGTGTGCCCGCCGAAGCGGCGCTGGTCGATGCGGCCCTCGGGCGTGCGGTTGAACGGCAGGCCCATCTTCTCGAGGTCGAGCACCGCGTCGATGGCCTCCTTGGCCATCACCTCGGCGGCGTCCTGGTCGACCAGGTAGTCGCCGCCCTTGACGGTGTCGTAGGTGTGCCACTCCCAGTTGTCCTCCTCGACGTTCGCGAGGGCGGCGCACATGCCGCCCTGGGCGGCGCCGGTGTGGGAGCGGGTGGGGTAGAGCTTGGTGATCACCGCGGTGCGTGCGCGGGGGCCCGACTCGAGGGCCGCGCGCATTCCCGCGCCGCCGGCGCCGACGATGACCACGTCGTACGTGTGGATCTGCATGTCAGGGGGTCTCCAGGATCACTCGGAGCAGATGGAGGGCAGGAGCGAGGGGTCGGCGCCCGCGGGGCACGGCGAGAAGGTGAAGATCACCAGGGTGCCGAGCACGACGGTCACGACCACGGCGACGTACAGCAGGACCTTCAGGACCAGGCGCAGCGTCGAGGAGCGCGCGTAGTCGTTGATGATCGTGCGCACGCCGTTGCCGCCGTGGAACATGCCCAGCCACAGCATGAGCAGGTCCCAGGTCTGCCAGAACGGATTGGCCCACTTGCCGGAGACGAAGGCGAAGTCGATGCGCTGCACGCCCTCGCCCAGCCACAGGTTCACGAACAGGTGGCCGAATACGAGGATCACGAGGATCGCGCCGGAGAAGCGCATGAACAGCCACGAGAGCATCTCCGCGTTCACGCCGCGCCGACCGGTGCGCGCGTAGCGCGTGCGGGGCTCGGGGATCTTGGTCGCGGTCATCAGGTCACCACCATCCGAACATGTGGCCCAGCTGGCGGGGCACGAAGCCGATCATGAGCAGCACCCACACCACGACGACGCCCCAGAACAGTGCGCGCTGACGGCGGGCTCCCTGGGACCAGAAGTCCACGAGGATCACCCGGATGCCGTTGAGGGCGTGGAAGCAGATCGCGGCCACCAGGCCGATCTCTCCGAGCCCGAACACGATCGTCTTGTAGTGCCCGATCACCTCGTTGTAGGCCTCGGGGGACACGCGCACGAGGGCGGTGTCCATGACGTGCACGATCAGGAACAGGAAGATGAGCATTCCCGAGATGCGATGCGCGACCCAGGACCACATGCCCTCGCCGCCGCGATAGAGCGTCCCGGCCTCTGCTGATGCCACGGATTCCTCCGACTTGTACTGGTGTGTGCCGGGCGGCTCCGACCTGCGCAGTCCAGGTGGGGCCTCGGTGCCCACGGGCCAGCGCCCGTGACCACGACGACGTCCTCATCGTGCCCGGCGTGGGGCTCTGCCACAGTAGCACCGCCGCAGGTCGCGACGGGGACGGCCGACACCCCGGATACCCTGGGCGCCATGCCGAGCGCCGCATCCCCCGACGACCCGCTGACAGCACTCCGGGAGGTTCCTGACCAGGTGTCAGGACATGACCCGGGGCCGTCGGCGGGCACCGCGCGCCCCTTCGTCCCCGTGGTCCCCGCCGGCGGGTCGGGAACGCGCCTGTGGCCACTCTCACGCGCCGACCGCCCGAAGTTCCTGCTGGACCCCCTGGGCCAGGGGCGGTCCCTGCTGCAGGCCACGCTCTCCCGCGTCGAGCCCTCGGCCGACCGCCCCGCGATCGTGGTCACCGGCGCACGCCACGCGGACGCCGTCGCCGCGCAGCTCGGATCGACCGCGCCCGGCGCGGCGGGGTCCGTCGGGGTCGGGGCCGACGAGGGGCCGCGCATCGTTCGCGAGCCCTCCCCGCGCAGCTCGATGCCGGCGATCGCTCTCGCCGCCGCCCTCGCCGAGGCCGAGGACCCCGACGCCGTGATCGGCTCCTTCCCGGCGGACCACCTGGTGGGGGACGAGGCCGCACTGACCCGCGCGATCGCTGCGGCGCGTGCCGCCGCCGCACGCGGGTACCTCGTGACCATCGGCATCGAGCCCACCCGCCCCGCCACGGGGTTCGGCTACATCGAGCGGGCCGACGAGCACCCGGTCGAGGGGGCCGAGGTCGAGCGTGCCGGGGGCGACGTGGCCCTGCCGTCCCTCGCGGGCACGGGCGCGCAGCGCGTCGCGAGCTTCGTCGAGAAGCCCGACGCCGAGCGCGCGGCCCGCTACCTCGCCGGCGGGCGCCACCTCTGGAACGCCGGCATCTTCGTCGCGGGCGCCCGCGAGCTGCTCGACGCCCTCGCCGCGCAGATCCCCCCGCTCGCCGCAGGAGTGCGCCGGGTCGCCGCCGCGCGGGTCCGGGAAGGCATGGGCGAGGCATCGGACGACCTGGTCGCCGAGCGGGTGCTCGAGGAGGTGTGGCCGACCCTCACGAGCATCGCGATCGACCATGCCCTGGCCGAGCCGCTGGCCGCGCAGGGGAGGGTCGCCGTCGTCCCCGCTGACCTCGACTGGGACGACGTCGGCGACTTCGCGGCGCTCGCCCGGCAGCTGCGCCGGGCGGGGGACGAGGACGCGCGCGACGTGGTCGTCGTCGGCGGCGCCCGGACGATCGATCGGGGCGCCCGGGCCACGGTGTACGGTTCGTCGCAGCGCCCGATCGCACTGGTCGGCGTGGACGGTCTGAGCGTCGTCGAGACCGATGACGTGCTCCTGATCGCCGCCGACTCCGGTGCCCGCGACCTCGCCGAGCTCGTCGCCGGGCTCGAGGACGAGGGCCTCGCGGACCTGCGCTGAGGCGGAGGGACGCGCGGCGGCCGCGCAGTGGACGAGGGGAAGGGTGGACGAGGTCGTGGACAGCGGTGTCGAGGAGCAGGTGCGCACGATGCTGGGGGAGGACGGACTGATCCGTCGGACCCTCGTCGAGCGCGGCGACGAGCTGCGGGAGGTGCGGCGGCATCTGCACCGCCATCCCGAGCTGAGCCACGAGGAGCACGCGACGACGGACGTCATCGCCGCCCATCTCAGCGACCTCTCACTCGCCCCGGTGCGCATGCCCCGCACCGGACTGATCTGCGACATCCCGGGCTCCGATCCCGACCTCCCCCCGATCGCGCTGCGCGCGGACATGGACGCCCTGGGCATCCCCGAGCTCACGAGCGTGCACTATCGCTCGGAGGTCGAGGGCGTCTCCCACGCCTGCGGCCACGACGTCCACATGAGCGCCGTGCTCGGCGCCGCCATGGCCCTCGTGCGGGTCGCCGACGCCGGCGCCCTGCGCCGCACCGTGCGGCTGGTCTACCAGCCCTCCGAGGAGCGCCATCCCTGCGGCGCGCTCGAGCTCATCGGCGAGGGTGTCGTCGACGGCATCGACTCGATCTTCGCGCTGCACTGCGACCCGGGCGTCGATGTCGGACACGTCGGCCTCAAGCCCGGCCCGATCACCTCGGCCACCGATCCCGTGCGCATCGAGGTGCGCGGCGCCGGCGGCCACACCTCCCGTCCGCACCTCACCCAGGACCTCATCTACGCGCTCGGACAGATCGTCACGCAGGTGCCCGCGGCCTTCAGCCGGCGGATGGATCCGCGCAGCGGCGTGAACCTCACGTGGGGATCGATCCACGCGGGCTCCGCATTCAACGCGATCCCCTCGTCGGGCGTCCTCGAGGGCACCCTGCGCTGCCTCGACCACGACGCCTGGGACCGCGCCGAGGAGCTGCTCGAGGAGCTCCTGGGCGAGATCGCCCGCATGTGGGGCGTGACCGTGACCGTCCAGCACGATCGCGGCGTGCCGCCGGTCTCCAACGACCCGCTCAGCGTGCGCTTCCTCGAGGAGGCCGTGGTGCGCGTGCGCGGCCGCGACCAGCTCGACACCGCCCGCCAGTCCCTCGGCGGGGAGGACTTCGCCTGGTACCTCGAGAAGGTGCCGGGCGCCCTCGCGCGCCTGGGCACGCGCACCCCGGGCGGCCGCACCTACGACCTGCACATGGGTGACTTCACGGTCGACGAGCGGGCGATCACGATCGGCGCGGACGTGCTCGCCCACGTCTGCCTGCTGCGGGACGCGCCGCTCGCCTGAGGCCCCTGCCTCGACCCCCGCGGCGACCCCCGCGGCGACCCCGCCGGGATCCCTGTGCGCCTCACCCCGCGGACGAGGGGTGCGCGCACGGGCACGGTCTGATAACGGTTCGGGCACGGGGGACGGATCGGGCATCGTGTGATGCAGGCGACGGCTACTGTGAACGCCGTGCGTCCCGGACGTGGACGATCGGGGCACGGGAGCTTCCCCCGTCCGTCTCCCGGCGGCCCGCGAGCGATCGCCCGCGCTCGGGCCACCCCGCTTCTGATCCCTCGTCGCAGCGCACTGCAGCAGTGCACCACCGCGTCGCAGCACCGGCGACATCCCTTCCGCCCGAATCCCCGGAGGACCCGTTGAAGAACCTGTCCCGCTCCCTCGCCCTTCTCGGCGTCAGCGCCCTCGCCCTCGCCGCCTGCGGCAGCGCTCCCGAGGAGGCATCCTCGGGAAGCGACGGCGGCGGCTCGGCCGCCTCCTCCGACTTCAAGGCCTGCATGGTCTCCGACTCCGGCGGCTTCGAGGACAAGTCGTTCAACGAGTCCGGCTTCAACGGTCTGAAGACCGCCGAGTCCGATCTAAAGATCCAGACGCAGACCGCGGAGTCCACCGATCCCTCGCAGTTCTCGACCAACATCGACAACCTCGTCACCGGCGACTGCAACCTCGTCTTCACCGTCGGCTTCCTGCTCGCCCCCGCGACCGGCACCGCCGCGAAGGCGAACTCCGACGTCGAGTTCGCGATCATCGACTCGACCGCGCAGGACGAGGACGGCAAGGCCATCGAGGTCGACAACGTCAAGCCGCTCTCCTTCGACACCGCCCAGGCCGCCTACCTCGCCGGCTACGTCGCCGCGGGCACCTCGGAGACCGGCACCGTCGCCACCTACGGCGGCATGCAGATCCCGACCGTCACCATCTTCATGGACGGCTTCGCCGACGGCGTCGCGAAGTACAACGAGGTGCACAAGAAGGACGTCAAGCTGCTGGGCTGGGACAAGAAGACCCAGAAGGGCTCCTTCACCGGCAACTTCGAGGACCAGTCCAAGGGCAAGGCCCTCTCGGACAGCTTCTACTCCCAGGGCGCCGACATCGTCATGCCCGTCGCCGGTCCCGTCGGCTCCGGGACCCTGGCCTCCGCCAAGGAGGGCAAGGACCGCTACGTCATCTGGGTCGACTCCGACGGCTACGAGTCCGTGACCGACGGGGACGCCAAGAAGCTCATCCTCACCTCGGTCCAGAAGGGCATCGCGAACTCCGTCGAGGACGTCACGAAGTCCGCGGCCGGCGGGACGTTCGAGAACGAGCCGTACGTCGGCACCCTCGAGAACGGCGGCGTGGACCTCGCGCCGTACCACGACCTCGACTCGAAGGTCCCCGCCGACCTCAAGAAGGAGGTCGACGGGCTCAAGCAGGACATCATCGACGGCAAGATCAGCGTCGAGTCCGACGCCTCGCCCCAGAACCTCGGCTGATCCCGCCGGCGGGCCGCTGCCCGCCGAACCCGACGGCCCCGGATCCCGGTGGCGCGACCTCTCGGTCCGCCCCGGCGCCCCGGGGCCGTCGGCCCGCCGTCGGCACTGATCGCCGACGCATCCCCGCCGGCCCCGACCGTCGGCCCATCCCGCCGGCAGACCCCGTCGGCCCCACCGCACACCCTGCGTCCCGAGGAGGAGAGCCGGCGTGAAGCTCGAGCTCAGAGGGATCACGAAGGTCTTCGGCACCTTCGTGGCCAACGATGCGATCGACCTCGTGGTCGAGCCCGGCCGGATCCACAGCCTGCTGGGGGAGAACGGCGCCGGGAAGTCCACGCTCATGAACGTGCTGTACGGGCTCTACCGGCCCGACGGTGGCGAGATCCTGCTGGACGAACAGCCCGTGCGCTTCGGCGGTCCCGGCGATGCGATGCGCGCCGGGATCGGCATGGTCCACCAGCACTTCATGCTCGTGCCGCCCTTCACCGTCGCCGAGAACGTCGTGCTCGGCCACGAGCCGACCTCGGGCGGCCTGCTCGACCTCGCGAGCGCGCGCCGCACCGTCCGCGAGATCTCCTCCCGCTTCGGCTTCGACCTGGACCCCGACGCTGTCGTCGAGGACCTTCCCGTCGGCGCCCAGCAGCGCGTCGAGATCATCAAGGCGCTCTCGCGCCGCGCCGAGGTCCTCGTGCTCGACGAGCCCACCGCCGTGCTCACCCCGCACGAGACCGACGAGCTCATGGACATCATGCGCCAGCTGCGCGACGAGGGCACCTCGATCGTCTTCATCACCCACAAGCTGCGCGAGGTCAAGGCCGTCTCCGACACGATCACGGTGATCCGCCGCGGGAAGGTCGTGGGCACCGCCGACCCCGCGACCGACCAGACCGAGCTCGCCTCCCTGATGGTGGGCCGCGCCGTCGAGCTCAGCCTCGAGAAGGAGGCGGCGGAGCCCGGGGAGACCGCCCTGTCCGTCCGCGGCCTCGGCGTCACCGACCCCTCGGGCGTCACTCTCCTGGACGACGTCGACCTCGACGTCGCCTCCGGCGAGGTGCTCGGCATCGCCGGCGTCCAGGGCAACGGGCAGACCGAGCTCACCGAGGCGCTGCTGGGCCTGCAGAAGGAGCTGCGCGGCTCCGTGCGCCTGGGCGGGAAGGAGCTCGTGGGGCGCTCGACCCGCGAGATCCTCGACGCGGGCGTCGGCTTCGTCCCCGAGGACCGCACCCACGACGCGCTCGTCGCCGACTTCTCCGTCTCCGAGAACCTCGTGCTCGACCAGCATCACCGCGCCCCCTACGGCACGGGCCCCGTGCTGCATCCCCGGGCGATCCGCGAGAGGGCGGTGCGCGACGTCGCCGAGTACGACGTGCGCACGGGCTCGATCGACGACCCGGTCGCGACTCTCTCGGGCGGCAACCAGCAGAAGGTCGTGATGGCCCGTGCCCTCGGGCGCGACCTCTCGCTGTTCATCGCCTCCCAGCCCACCCGCGGCGTCGACGTCGGCTCCATCGAGTTCCTGCACCGGCGGATCATCGCCGAGCGCGACAAGGGCACCCCCGTCATCATCGTCTCCACCGAGCTCGACGAGGTCATCCAGCTCGCCGACCGCATCGCCGTGATGTACCGCGGCGGGATCCTGGGCGTCGTCCCGGCCGACGAGGACCGCGACGTGCTGGGCCTGATGATGGCCGGCTACACCGTCGAGGCGGCGCGCGAGGCCGTCGCCGCCGGCGCCCGCACCACCGACTCCCAGCTCGTGGACGAAGGAGAGATCGCATGAGCGCGAGCATCGACGGCGAGGTCCGCCCGGTCGCCCCCGGCACCGCGATCCAGCCCGGCGACCCCGGCACCACGAGCGAGACCGGAGGACCGGGGGGCTCCGCGGGCCCGACGTCCGTCGCGGGCCTCGCCCAGCGCCTGGCGCGCGGCAACGTGCTCGTGGTCGTGGGCGCCTTCGTCTTCGCCTTCATCATCGGCTCGGTGCTGATCCTCGTGTCCGACGCGCAGGTCCGCACGGCCCTCGGCTACTTCTTCGCGCGGCCCGCCGACACCTTCAGCGCCGGCTGGAGCGCGATCTCCGAGGCGTACGCGGCGATGTTCCGCGGGTCGATCTTCGACTACCGGGCCTTCGGCAAGGTCGCCGACGACCTCCGCGCGCGCGGCGGCTCGGGCACGTACGTCCTCCTGCCCGCCCTCGCGCGCGGCTTCAAGCCGCTGCTGGAGACCCTCACCGTCGCGACCCCGCTGATCATCGCCTCGGTCGGCATGGCCGTCTCCTTCCGCTCGGGCCTGTTCAACATCGGCGGCACCGGCCAGCTGATCGTGGGCGCGTCCGCCGCCGGGTACGTGGGCTTCGCCGTGCCGATGCCGCCGGTGATCCACCTGATCGTCTGCCTCGTAGTGGGCATCGTCGCGGGCGGCGTCTACGGCGGCATCGCCGGGTACCTCAAGGCCCGCTTCGGGTCGAGCGAGGTCATCTCCACGATCATGCTCAACTGGATCGCGACCTACGGGCTCGCGTTCGCCCTGACCACCTCGACCTTCACCGGCTCGAACAAGGCGCAGCCCACCTCGCCGTCCGTGCTCTCCAGCGCACGCCTCCCGCTGCTCGCGGGCGAGGGGTACCGCCTGCACCTCGGGCTGCTCATCGCGATCGCCTCGATCGTGTTCCTGTGGTGGCTGATGAGCCGCTCGACCATCGGCTTCCGCTTCCGCGCCGTCGGCTCCAACCCGCGCGCCGCCGAGGTCGCCGGCATCGACGTGGGCCGCAGCGCCATCGGCGTCATGTTCGTCGCCGGAGCCCTCGTGGGCCTCGCCGGCGCCGTGCACGTGCTCGGCACCGAGCACCGCCTCACCGGGTCGATCGCCGGATCCATCGGCTTCGACGCGATCACCGTGGCCCTGCTGGGCCGCTCCGGCCCGATCGGCATCCTGCTCGCCGGCATCCTGTTCGCCGCGCTCTCCACGGGCGGCCGCTTCATGGAGACGTCGCAGGGCGTCCCCATCGACCTCGTCCAGGTGATCCAGGCCCTCGTGGTGCTGTTCATCGCGGCCCCGCCGCTCGTGCGCTTCCTGCTGGGCCTGCGCCGCATCGACCAGCCCGGCAGGGCCCGCCGGGTGCGCCGCGCGAAGGCCGCGGGCAAGGGTGGGCCCGGCCCGGACCGTGCCGCTGGGGCCGTCGGGGCCGACAGGGCCGACAGGGCCGACAGGGCCGACGGTGCCGCGGACTCCGCGGCGGCCGACAGGGACGGGGCCGCGGGCTCCGGCCCCGGCGAGGACCCGGCGCAGAGCCAGGATCCGCCGCCCGGCGCTGCGAAGGATCCCACCCCGGGACCCGATGCCCCCGACACCGACACCACGACGGGAGGCCAGGAGCGATGACCGCCCTCGACCAGACCAGCCCCGCACCCGCTCCCGAGCGCCCCGGCACCGCCGGAGCGACGACCGAGCGGCCCCGCCGCTGGTGGCTGCTTCCCACCGTCCTCACCGTGCTCGGGCTGATCGCCCTGCTCGGCTTCGGAGTGCTCGCCCCCTCCGGAGTCGACACCGCGTACCGCATCGCCGCGCCCGGCGACCTCAACCCCGGCGGCATCATCCCCGGGGACGTGCCCGTGCCCACGAAGGTCGCCGCGATCGTGCTGGCCGTGCTCGCGCTCGCCGTCGCCGCCTACCTCTGGGCGCGCGCCGCCTCCGGGACCGCCCCTCGCGGCAGGGGCCGGGTCACCGTGCTCGTCGGCTTCGGCGTGCTCTGGGTCCTGTCGTTCCTCACCTGGGCGTTCAAGGGCGCCACGGTGGACCTGGGCGCCCTGCTGCAGACGATGATGCTGCTCGCCGTGCCGCTCGCCTTCGGCGCACTCTCGGGCGTGCTGTCAGAGCGGGCGGGCGTCATCAACATCGCGATCGAGGGCCAGCTGCTGTTCGGCGCCTTCGGGGCTGTGCTCATCGGATCGGTCACCGGCAGCGCCTGGGCGGGCCTGGTCGCCGCCCCGATCATGGCGCTCGTGATCGGTGCGCTGCTCGCCCTGTTCGCGATCGGCTACCAGGTCCAGCAGATCATCGTGGGAGTCGTCCTCAACGTCTTCGCGATCGGGCTGACCAGCTTCTTCTTCGGCACCGTCATGAAGCAGAACCCCGGCATGTTCAACCAGCCGCTGCGCCTGCCCACGATCCGCATCCCGCTGCTCGCGGACATCCCGATCATCGGCCGCGTGCTGTTCGAGCAGACCGTGCTGGTCTACCTCATGTGGATCATCGTCGCCGTGCTCACCGTGGCCCTGTTCCGCACCCGCTGGGGCCTGCGCGTGCGGGCCGTCGGCGAGCACCCGCGGGCCGCGGACACCGTGGGCATCGACGTCGCCCGCACCCGCTGGTCCAACGTGCTGCTGGGCTCGGCCGTCGCCGGGCTGGGCGGCGCGACGCTCACCATCGGCACCGGGGTCGCCTTCGGCGAGGAGATGAGCGCAGGCAAGGGGTACATCGCGCTCGCCGCGATGATCCTGGGCCGCTACCACCCGGTGGGCGCGCTGCTCGCGGCGCTGCTCTTCGCCTTCGCGGACGCGCTGCAGCTGAACCTGTCCTCGCTGCCCTCGGGCACGGGCGCCGGGATCCCGAGCCAGTTCCTGCTCATGCTCCCCTACATCGTCACCCTGTTCGCGGTCGCCGGAGTCGTGGGGCGCGTGCGCGTGCCCGCCGCCGACGGCGTCCCCTACGTGAAACAGTGAGCGCATGAGCAGCCAGGACCCAGCGACGGCGGACGCAGGACGCACGACGGGAGCCGACGCGGACGAGCGCGCCTTCGCCGAGCTCACCGAAGCCGCCCGCACGATCGCCGAGCGCGCCTACGCCCCCTATTCCCGCTACCGGGTGGGTGCCGCTGGGCTGACCGAGGACGGGCGCCTGGTCACCGGCTGCAACGTCGAGAACGCTGGCTACGGCGTCACGCTGTGCGCCGAGTGCGGGATGGTCAGCGAGCTCGTGGCCGGCGGCGGCGGGAGGCTGCGCCGCTTCGTGTGCGTGGGCGGCGACGAGCATGTCGAGCGCGCGGACCGCGAGGTCGTCATGCCCTGCGGCCGCTGCCGTCAGCTGCTCTCCGAGCACGCGGGCGCCGACTTCCGGATGCTGTCACCGCACGGGGTCCTGGACCTCGAGGGCCTGCTGCCGCAGGCTTTCGGCCCGGCCGATCTCGCGTGATGATCGAGGGGCCGGGCGGCTGCGCGCCGTCGGCCCCGCGCCGTCGGACGCACCGTCCATCCCGCGCGGTCCATCCCGGCCAGAACCGTCCGTCCCGACCCGAGGAGCCCGAGCCATGACCGAAGCATTCGACGCGGTTGACGTCATCCACGCCAAGCGCGACGGCGCCCGCCTGAGCGACGAGCAGATCGACTGGGTGATCGACGCCTACACCCGCGGCGTCGTCGCCGAGGAGCAGATGGCGGCGCTGGCCATGGCCATCTTCCTGCGCGGCATGGACCGCGAGGAGATCGCCCGCTGGACCGCCGCGATGATCGCCTCCGGGGAGCGCATGGACTTCGGCGCGCTGACCAAGGCGACCACCGACAAGCACTCCACGGGCGGCGTGGGCGACAAGATCACGCTGCCGCTCGCACCGCTGGTGGCGAGCTTCGGGGTCGCCGTCCCGCAGCTCTCCGGACGCGGGCTCGGCCACACCGGCGGCACCCTCGACAAGCTCGAGTCCATCCCGGGCTGGAAGGCCGACCTCGGCAACGAGGAGATGATGGCGCAGCTCGAGGACGTGGGCGCCGTGGTCTGCGCGGCCGGCTCCGGCCTCGCCCCGGCCGACAAGAAGCTGTATGCGCTGCGCGATGTCACCGGCACCGTCGAGGCGATCCCGCTGATCGCGAGCTCGATCATGAGCAAGAAGATCGCCGAGGGCACCGCCGCCCTGGTCCTAGACGTGAAGACCGGCGCGGGCGCCTTCATGCGCGATCAGGCCGACGCCCGCGAGCTCGCTCGCACCATGGTCGACCTCGGCACCGACGCCGGCGTGCGCACCGTCGCCCTGCTCACCGACATGTCCGCACCGCTGGGCCGGATGGTCGGCAACGCCCTCGAGGTCCGCGAGAGCCTCGACGTGCTCGCGGGCGGCGGTCCCGCGGACATCGTCGAGCTCACGGTGGCGCTGGCCCGCGAGATGCTCGCCGCCGCCGGGAAGGATGACGTCGACGTCGAGGCCGCACTCGCCGACGGCCGCGCGATGGACACCTGGAAGCGGATGATCGCCGCCCAGGGCGGGGATCCCGACGCGCCGCTGCCCGCCGCCTGCCACACCGAGGAGATCCTGGCATCGGGCGACGGCGTGGTCACGGGCCTGGACGCCCTGCAGGTGGGCGTCGCCGGCTGGCGGCTCGGCGCGGGGCGCTCCCGCCCCGGCGAGGCCGTGCAGGCGGGCGCGGGCGTCGAGCTGCACAAGGTGGTGGGGGAGAGGGTCGCCGCGGGCGACGTCCTCGCGACCCTGCACACCGACACTCCGGACCGCTTCGGCCGCGCGCTCGAGGCGATCGACGGCGCCTGGACGATCGAGGCTTCCGCCGCCGAGTCCGGGCGCCGGATCGTGCTGGACCGCATCGCCTGAGGGCACACCGCGCCGAGGGCGCTCCGCTGCTGTGCGTGCGGGTATGCGGACCTTTCGTTGACGTGAAAGGTCCGCATACCCGCACAGGAGTGGTCAGCCGAGCAGCGAGCGCAGGCGCGGGACGATGTGATCGGTCATCAGCGGCGCGAGCTGCACCCCCGGCGCCTCGTCCGCGTCGAGGGGGAACCAGCGCCCCTCCTCGAGCTCCGCGAAGACCTCGACGTCGCGGGGCAGGGAGTCGGAGGGCGCGAGGAACACGCTCGCGCGCACGATGGTCTCGGCCTCGTTCGCGGCAGGCGCCTCGAACTCGCCGAGGAGGTCGAGACCGTCCTCCTCGAGGACGACGTCGAGCTCCTCGATCACTTCGCGCACGGCCGCCTGCCGGGCATCCTCCTGGGGTTCGAGCTTGCCGCCGACCTGCATGAACGCATTCGTTCCGCGCTTGCGCACCGCGAACAGCTCGAGGCCCGACGGGCCCTCGCGAAGGAAGCACACAGCCGCGATGGTGAGCACGGCGGGGGAGAGGGCGGAGCCGTCCGAGACCACCGGGTCGTCCGCAGACCCGGCGGCGGGCGGTCGGGTGCCCGCAGGCGCTGCCGAGTCGCCGATCGCCCCGCCGGGCCGCTGCTGCCGTGCCTCGGCGCGGGCCGTGTCCGCGAGCGCTCGCAGGTGGGCGGTGCCCTCGCGCAGACCCACACAGCGCATCCCTGCCGCCCTCCAGCGGGCCACATCGCCGCGCTGGTCGCGGGCGAGTCCCCAGCCGCGCCGGACGAGCGTGAGCGGGGGCTTGCGGGACTGGGAGAGATCGCGGGCCAGGCGCAGCGAGAACACGAGCGGGGCGGGGCGGTCGACCACGAGCGCATCGGCGAGCAGACCCGCCGCCCTCAGCGGGTCGATGAGCTCGGCCGCGAAGATGCCCTCGGCGACGATGATCCGCTCGTCGTCCACCTCGAGCGTGCGCGTGCCGGTGCGCTGCGAGCGGGAGATCGAGTACTCGGGAATGTCCGCCCGGCCGTCATGGGCGAGGGCGGTGAGCGCCTCGAGGGCGGCCCCCACGTTCCACGACGCCGGATCGTCCCAGTCGACGATCCCGAAACGCTGCGGGAGGGCCTCGTCGTCGCCGTCGCGGTAGAACTCGTCCAGCGGCACGAGCGGCAGTCCGCTGCGCTGCGTCATCACACCCTTGCCGCTGCCCGAGGGGCCCGCCACCAGGACGATCCGACGGGGTGGGGCGGAGGCTGCGGAGGGGTCTGTCATGGGGTCCGAGTCTAGGGGATCGGGCCCCGGGCGGCGGGCGCGAGGCGATCCGGACGTGGGAGAATCGCCCCCATGACGAACCTCCCGAACGACCAGCTCGCCCCGATGATCGACCACACCCTGCTCAAGCCCGAGGCCACGCGGGCCGACGTCGACGCCCTCGCCCGCGAGGCCGAGGAGCTCGGCACCTACTCGATCTGCGTCTCGCCCTCCATGCTCCCGGTCGAGACCACCGTGAAGGTCGCGACCGTGTGCGGGTTCCCCTCCGGCCAGCACCAGAGCGCGATCAAGGCGGCCGAGGCCGCGGACTCCGTCGCGCGCGGGGCGGACGAGGTCGACATGGTCATCAACGTCGGCCTCGCGGTCTCCGGCGACTTCGACGGCGTCGAGGCCGACATCCGCGCCGTGCGCGAGGCGGTCCCCGCCCCGACCGTGCTCAAGGTGATCGTCGAGTCCGCCGTCCTCGGCGACGAGCAGATCGTGGGCGTGTGCGAGGCGGCCGCGCGCGCGGGCGCCGACTTCGTGAAGACCTCCACCGGCTTCCACCCCGCCGGAGGAGCCACCGAGCACGCGATCGCGCTCATGCGGAAGACCGTCGGCGACCGGCTCGGTGTGAAGGCATCGGGCGGCGTGCGCACGCGGGAGGCGGCCGAGGCGATGGTCGCCGCCGGCGCCTCCCGACTCGGCCTCTCCGGCTCGCGCGGCGTCCTCGAGGGCGCCGCGGGCGGTTCCGGGTACTGAGCACGGCGCCGGAAGGAGCACCGATGACGCGGACGGCGCTGATCACCGGGGCGAGCGCGGGACTCGGCGCGGAGTACGCGCGCGCTCTCGCGCGTCGCCACGTCCACCTGGTCCTCGTCGCGCGCCGGGCCGCTTCGCTCGAGGAGCTGGCGGCCGAGCTCGAAGGCCTCGGCGCCGACGGCATCGAGGCGCTTCCCGCGGACCTCGCGCAGGTTGCGGACGTGCAGGCCGTCGTCGCCCGGCTCGCGGACCCGTCGCGTCCCGTCGACGCCCTCGTCAACAGCGCCGGATTCGGCCTGCCCCTCGCCTTCGAGAGCAACGACATCGAGGACGAGGTGCGCCACCTGCGCCTGCACGACGAGGTGCCCATGCGGCTGATGCATGCGGTCCTCCCCGGCATGCTCGAGCGCGGTCGGGGATCGATCCTGAACATCGCCTCGGTCGCCGCCTTCACCCCGCGCTCGACGTATTCGGCCGCGAAGTCCTGGATCGTGAGCTTCTCGCGCTGGGCGAACGCCCGATACCGGCCGCGCGGCGTCACGGTCACGGCGGTCTGCCCCGGCTTCACCCACACGGAGTTCCACGCCCGGATGGGCCTGGCCCGGGGCAAGGAGGGGATCCCCGGGTGGATGTGGCTCCATGCGCCGCGGGTCGTCGAGGAGTCCCTGCACGACGTCGCCCGCGGCAGGGCGGTCTCGGTGCCGAGCCGTCACTACCGGGCGATCGTCGGCCTCACCCGCTTCCTCCCTGCGGGACTGCTCGCGAAGGCAGCCGCCCGCGGGCGCTGAGACCGCGCTGGTCGTGCCGGCGCGCTCATCGCGGCAGGGCGATGCGCACGGTGAACTCGTTGCCCTCCGGATCCGTCATCGTCGTCGAAGTCGCCCCGGGCAGGAGAGGATCGTCCCCGGACGCGATGCGCGCGCCGAGGCGCTCCAGCCGCGCGCACGCGGTGCTCAGCTCCGCGGCGTTCCCGACGCGGAGGGCGAGGCGGATCCGGTCCCTCCCGTGCCGCGGCATCAGAGGCGTGCCCGACCAGGTGATCTTGGCGCCGCCGCGCGGCGACTGGATCGCCGTCTCCTCGCCCTCGTCCCAGACGAGCGGCCAGTCCAGGGCCGCACTCCAGAACTCGCCCAGCGCGTGGGTGCCGTCGCAGTTGACGGCGCCGATCAATCCGGTGCCGCGGAGGAATCCGTTGCCCGGCTCGATGATGCACATCTCGTTGCCCTCGGGATCCGCGAGGACCTCGTGCGGGTCCTCGGAGCCCTGGCCGATGTCGGCCCGTCGGCCCCCTGCGCGGAGCACGCGCGCGATCGTCGCCTCCATCTCCGGGGCGCTCGCGGTGGTGAGATCGAGGTGGATGCGGTTCTGCGAGGCCTTCGGGACTCTCGTCGGCACGAAGCGCAGGCGGAGGCCGTCACGGTCGGGCGGGAGCACGCACCAGTCGCGTCCCGTCCCGGGCGCCGCCTCGCGGTCGAGGAGCGCGGCCCAGAAGACCGCGAGCGTCTCGGGTGAGTGCGCGTCGACATCGATGCCGTCCAGTGCCAGTCCGGTCATGGCGCGAGGGTATGCCCGCGCTCAGCGGCGGACCAGCGATTTCCGAGCAGCCGGGAGGTCCCGCGGGAGCGCGAGGTCAGGGGCGCGCACGAACGGACACGCGCGCGGCCCGCGCGGCGCGCATACTCGCTCCATGAGCGCTGATCGCACCGACCCCACGTCCTCCGCCGATGGCTCGCGGACCCGCGTGCAGGGCATGTTCGTCTCCCTCGACGGGTACGCCGCAGGCTCCTACGTGACCTTCGAGGAACCGTTCGGAGAGGCGATCGCGCTCACCCGAGGGTTCGACGGCCGCGCCATCCACGGCGTCGACAAGGTCGAGGACCTCAGCTTCGACGCCGCGATGACGAGCCTGTGGGGCCAGGGCATCGGCGTCGAGATCATGGGCCGGCGCAAGTTCGGGCCGCAGACGGGGCCGTGGCCCGATGACGGCTGGCGCGGCTGGTGGGGCGAGGAGCCGCCGTTCCGCACGCCCGTCATCGTGCTCACCCACCACGAGCGCGAACCGATCGCGTTCGAGAACGGCACCGTCTTCCACTTCCTGGACGCCTCGCCGCACGAGGCCCTGCAGAGGGCGCATGAGCTCGCCCCGGGCACGGACGTGCGGATCGGCGGCGGACCGAGCACGGTGCGGGAGTTCCTCGCGGCCGACCTCGTGGACACGATGCACCTCACGATCGTGCCGGTCACCATCGGATCGGGAACGCGCCTGCTCGAAGGGGGCCTGCCCTCCTCCGACGACTTCTTCATCGAGTCGGTCACGCTGCCCAGCGGTCGCGCCCATCAGATCTGGTACCGGCGGCGCGAGAGCTGATCAGGGGCCGACGCGATCCAGCAGCGCCGCGTTCGCGGCGCTCCAGGCCTCGACCATGGACGTGCCCCCGTGTCAGTCCTGCTCGTCGATGACGAGCGTCGATCCCGGCCAGCGGCGGTGCAGCTCCCAGGCCGTCACGGCGGGCCCCGAGACGTCCCGGCGACCATGGATCAGCACCGCGGGGATCCCCTCCAGCACGGCCATGTTCTGCAGCAGCGGCGGATCCAGGAATCCGTCGTGCGACCAATAGTGGGTGGTCAGGCGCACGAAGGCGAGACGGAACGCGTCGTCCTCCCAGCGCGGGTCGCGGCGGACGGCAGGGGGAGAACCCGTGCGCTCCGGGGTGTCGGTGCCGCCGGTGCCGATGGAGACGTGGGTGTCCTCCCACAGCGCCCACTCGCGCGAGGCCGCGTCGCGCACGGCCGTGTCCGCGGAGTTCACCAGGCGAGCGTAGGCCTCGACGATCCGGCCCTCGCCGCGCGCATATCCGATGCCCGCGCCCTCGGCGAAGGAGGCGAAGCGGTCCCACGCCTCCGGGAAGATCGCCCCCACGCTCTCGGTGATCCAGTCGATCTCGCGGCGGCGGGTCGTCGTCACCGCGAACAGGACGAGGCCGAGCACCCGCTCGGGATGGGCCTGCGCGTAGGCGAGAGCGAGAGTGGATCCCCAGGACACCCCGTTGACGATCCAGCTCTCCACCCCGCGCGCCTCACGCAGGACCTCGATGTCGTCGATGAGGTGCTGCGTCGTGTTCTCCCCGAGGGACACCGACGGATCCGAGGCGTGCGGAAGCGAACGTCCGCAGCCGCGCTGCTCGAGGCCGATCACCCGGGTGCGCTCGAGGTCGAACCGGTGGCGGTACCCGCTCCTGCCGAGCCCGCCGCCAGGACCGCCGTGGAGATACACGGCGGGGACACCGTCCGGGGCGCCCCATTCCTCCCAGTAGATGCTCTGGCCGTCGGCGACGGGGAGCAGGCCGCTCTCGCGCGGACCATCGGTCATCACTGGTCATCTCCTCTGCACGCCGTGGGGCGCGCGTCGTGTGCCGAGCGCATGGATCGACGCTCCGAGAGCTCACGCAGCCAGCGCCGTGCCCGCCGACGGCTCGTGAGCCGCACGACGTCGACGCCCTCGGCGACGTGGGCCATCTCGGCGATCATCCGGGGACGCATGCGCCGCCGGTAGGTCACGACGTACCGGAGCACGCCGAGGTTCAGCCGGTTGTGCACCCCGTTCGCGTGGTGGCCGGCGCCATGACGCAGCTGCCGCCAGAGGACTCCGAGGAGTGCGCTCGTGGTGGGAACGTCCATCATCACCACGGTGTCGCATACGGCACGACGGATCGGAAGCGTCGCGTAATGATTCCCGTCGATCACCCACCGGTCCCCGCTGACCATGTCGCGCTGGCGCGCCGCGAACTGCTCGGCGGGCAGCGGATGCCAGTCCTGGTCGTAGTACACGGCGTCGAGATGCGTGACCGGGATGTCGAGCATCCTCCCGAGCGCGCGAGACACGTAGGTCTTGCCGCTCCCGCCCGAGCCGACGACGGCGATCCGCTCCATGGCGCCGCTCACGCCCCGGTCAGCGCCGTCCGCATCTCCTGGGTGATCTGCTCCAGGTGCGCGGCGGCGGACGTCCGCACGGCGCCGAGCGCTGCCACGTCGGCCTCCGGGTCCACCGCCTCGTGCACCTCGATGTAGCACTTGAGCTTGGGCTCGGTGCCGGAGGGGCGCACGATCACGCGGGAGTCGTCGGCCGTGGCGAGCAGCACGCCGTCGGTCGGGGGCAGGCCCGTCGTCGCCACGGAGCCCTCGGCGAGGTCCTGCACCTCGGTGACGTCGCTGTCCGCGAGCGAGCGGGGCGGCTGCTCGCGCAGACGCGCCATCATCACGTCCCGCTCGGAGAGCTCGGTGACGCGGATCGAGAGCTGCGAGGTCGCGAAGAGTCCCGTGGTCCGCGCGAGGTCGTCGAGGTCCTCCACGAGGCTGCGTCCGCGCGAGCGCGCGTCGGCCGCAGCCTCCGCGACCAGCAGCGCCGTCGACAGGCCGTCCTTGTCGCGCACCACGTCCGGCAGGACGCAGTAGCCGATCGCCTCCTCGTAGCCGAAGACGATGCCCGGGGTGCGCGCGATCCACTTGAAGCCGGTCAGCGTGGTCGCCGACCCGCGGCCCTCGGCCTCGGCGATCTGCGAGAGCCAGCGCGAGGAGACCACGGAGTTCGCGAACACGCCGCGCGTGCCGTGCACGCGCATGAGGCGCGCCCCCAGCAGCACGCCCAGCTCGTCGCCCGTGAGCATCCGCCAGCCGCCCAGGTGCGGATCCACGACGGCGGCGGCGCAGCGGTCGGCATCGGGGTCGTTCGCGATCACCACGTCGGCCTCGACGGTCCGCGCCAGCTCGAGTGCGAGGTCGATCGCGCCCTTCTCCTCGGGATTCGGGAACGCGACGGTCGGGAAGTCCGGGTCCGGGTCGGCCTGCTTGGCGACCGAGTGCACATCCGTGAAACCGTTCCGGTGCAGGGCCGCGATCGCGGTCGCCCCGCCCACGCCGTGCATGGAGGTGTGCACGATCCGCACCTCGCGCGGCGTCTCCGGCTGCAGGATCGTGGAGATCGCCTCGAGGTAGGCCTCGGGCACGGCGGGATCCATGACCTCCCAGCCGCCCGCAGCTCGCGGGACCTCCCTCACGGGGCCGACGGCCGCGATGCGCGCGGCGATCTGCGCATCCGAGGGCGGGACGATCTGCACGCCGCGCCCGTCGTCGTCGCTCGCGCGTCCGCCCAGATACACCTTGTAGCCGTTGTCGGCCGGAGGATTGTGGGAGGCGGTGACGACGACCCCGGCGTCGGCGTCCAGGTGCCGGGTCGCGAAGGCCACCAGCGGGGTCGGGCAGTGCCCGTCCGAGAGGATCACCCGGCAGCCGGCGGCTGTCATGATCGCCGCGGACTCCCGCGCGAAGGCCTCGGAGTGGTGCCGGGCGTCATGGCCGATCACCACGAGCGGCGCCGCGTCCGTGCCGGCGCCGCCGAGCTCGCCGACCAGGTGGTCGGCCAGGCCGCGGGCCGCTCGGGAGACCACGGAGAGGTTCATGCGGTTCGAGCCCGGGCCCATGCGCCCGCGCAGTCCGGCGGTGCCGAAGGCGAGGGTGCCGTCGAAGGCGTCGGCGAGCTCCTCGGCCGCGGCATCGGCCTCCTCGCCCGCGCCCGCCGCCTGGTCGAGCAGGCCCCGCAGCGCGGCCCGCGTCGTCGGATCGGGATCGTCGTCCATCCACTCCTGTGCGCGTGAGCGCAGCTGCGCGTCGATCATCACGCCGCCTCGGCGATCCTGCGGACCACGCGCGCGAGCAGGTCGGCGATGCGCGGACCGGCCTCGCGGCCCGCCTCGACGACCTCCTCGTGACTCAGAGGGGTGGGGCTGATGCCCGCCGCCAGGTTCGTCACCAGCGAGATACCCAGGATGTCCATGCCGGCCTCGCGGGCGGCGATGGCCTCGAGCGCCGTGGACATGCCCACGAGGGTCGCGCCCATGGTGCGGGCCATGCGGACCTCGGCCGGGGTCTCGTAGCTGGGGCCGCGGAACTGCATGTAGACGCCCTCGGCGAGCGAGGGGTCGACCTCGTGGGCCACGTCCCGCAGGCGCGGGGTGTACAGGTCGGTGACGTCCACGAACGTCGCGCCGCGCAGCGGGCTCGCGCCCGTGAAGTTGATCTGGTCGGAGATCAGCACCGGGGTGCCGGGCGCCCAGGACTCGTCGATCCCGCCGCACCCGTTGGTCAGCACCATGGTGCCGGCGCCGGTCGCCGCGGCGGTGCGCACGCCGTGGACCACGGCCTCGACCCCCGCGCCCTCGTAGTAGTGGGTGCGGGCGCCGATCACGAGCGCGTGGGCGTCGGTGCCCTCGATCGCGATCGAGCGCAGCGTCCCCACGTGACCCGCGAGGGCGGGAGCACGGAAACCGGGGACCTGGGTCGCCGGTGCCTCCCAGACGGTCTCTCCCAGCAGGTCGGCCGCGCCGCCCCAGCCGGAGCCCAGCACCAGGGCGATGTCGTGACGGGGAACGCCGCTGAGATCGGCGATGCGGGCGGCCGCCTCGCGGGCCGCGGCCTGGGGATCGACGTCGAGTTCGCTCATGCGCCCCAGCCTACGGCGGCTCGTGGGCCACAATGAGCAGATGGCCGATCCGAGCACTGCACTGCCCCCGGACCCCGACCGCACCGGCGCCGACGGCGACGCCGCGCCGCGGGTCGTGATCATCGGCGGAGGCCCCGGCGGGTACGAGGCGGCCCTGACGGCCGCGCGCACCGGCGCCCGGGTCACCCTCATCGAGGAGCGCGGCATCGGCGGCGCGGCGGTGCTCACCGACGTGGTCCCCTCCAAGAGCCTCGTCGCCACGGCCGACGTCCTCGACCTCGTCGGCGCCTCGGCCGGGCTCGGCATCCGCGACGCCGAGGACGCCGGGGAGCCCGTCGCCGGATCCCTCACGGTGGATCTCGCCCGCGTGAACGAGCGGCTGCGCGCCCTCGCCCGCGCCCAGTCGGAGGACATCGCGGCCTCGCTCGCAGCCGCCGGCGTCGTCGTGCACGAGGGGCGCGGACGCCTCGAGGACGCCGAGCACGCGGCGGTGCTGTCAGCGGACGGCGAAGTCGTCGAGGTGCTCCCGGCCGACGTGGTCCTGGTGTCCGTCGGCGCGCGTCCCCGCGAGCTGCCCGAGGGGCGGCCGGACGGCGAGCGGATCCTCTCCTGGACCCAGCTCTACGACCTCGACGAGCTGCCCTCGCACCTGATCGTCGTCGGCTCCGGGGTCACGGGCGCCGAGTTCGCGAGCGCCTACCGCGCGCTCGGCAGCGAGGTCACGCTGGTCTCCTCGCGCGACCAGGTGCTCCCGGGAGGCGACGAGGACGCCGCCGCCGTGCTCGAGGAGGCCTTCACCCGCCGCGGCGTCACGCTGTGCTCCCGCTCCCGCGCCGCCTCCGCGCGGCGCGAACGGGCCGACGACGACGGCGGGGAAGGAAGCGGGGAAGGAGTCGTCGTCACCCTCGAGGACGGCCGCGAGATCCGCGGCAGCCATGTGCTGATGGCCCTCGGCGCGGTCCCCGCGACCGCCGGGCTGGGGCTCGAGGAGGCGGGCGTGCGCCTGCGGCCCAGCGGCCACGTCGACACCGACCGGGTCTCCCGCACCTCCGTGCGCGGGGTCTACGCGGCGGGGGACTGCACGGGCGTCCACCCGCTCGCCTCCGTCGCCGCCATGCAGGGGCGCATCGCCATGCACCACGCGCTCGGCGAGGCGGTGGGACCGCTCATCCATCAGCAGGTGTCCTCGGCCGTGTTCACGAGCCCCGAGATCGCCATGGTCGGACTCGGCGCCCGCGAGCTCGTCGACGGGGCCGACGGCGAGGTGCACGTGCTCCCGCTCGCGACGAATCCGCGCGCGAAGATGCAGGGGCTCACGGCCGGCTTCGTGAAGCTCGTCGTGCGCCCCGGTTCGGGGACCGTGATGGGCGGGGTGGTCGTGGCCCCGCGGGCGAGCGAGCTCATCCACCCCATCACCCTCGCCGTGGCGCAGAGGATGACGGCCGACGAACTCGCCTCCGCCTTCACGGTCTACCCCTCGCTGACGGGCTCGATCGCCGAGGCGGCGCGACGGCCAGCGGGGGAGTAGCCCGCTCCACGGGCGCGAGGGGCGAGCGCTCTCAGTCCTCGATGCTGCAGAGCACGGCGCCCGCGGAGACGGTCGCGCCGACCTCCGCGTCCAGGCCCGTGATCCTGCCGGAGCGGTGCGCGGTGATGGGCTGCTCCATCTTCATGGCCTCGAGGACGAGCACGAGGTCGCCGTCGGCGACGCTCTGCCCGTTCTCGACCATGATCTTCACGATCGTGCCCTGCATCGGCGCGGTGACGGCGGCGCCGCCCGCGGAGCCGGCCTCCGCCTGGCGCTTGCCGACGCGGCGGCGCTGGCGCACGGGCTGCTGCGGGGCGCGCAGCGAGGCGGGCAGGCTGACCTCGACGCGCCTGCCGTCGACCTCGACGACCACGGACTCGCGGCCCTCGGGCTCCTCGGGCTGCGCGGGCAGCGGCGCCTGCGGGATGTCGTTGTGGAACTCGGTCTCGATCCAGCGGGTGTGGACGGAGAACGGCGTCTTCGCATCCGACGGGGCGAACGCCGGGTCGCTCACGACCTTCCGATGGAAGGGGAGCACCGTGGGCATGCCCTCGATGCGGAACTCCTCGAGCGCGCGGCGGGAGCGCTCGAGCGCCTCCTGACGGGTGGCGCCGGTGATGATGAGCTTGCCGAGCATCGAGTCGAAGGCCCCCGAGACCTCGTCGCCCTCGCGCACGCCGGAGTCCACGCGCACGCCGGGGCCCGACGGCGGGGAGAAGAGCTTGACGACGCCGGGCGAGGGCAGGAAGCCGCGGCCCGCGTCCTCGCCGTTGAGGCGGAACTCGAAGGAGTGCCCGCGCGCGATCGGATCGGTCGAGGAGATCTTCTCGCCGGAGGCGATGCGGAACTGCTCGCGCACCAGGTCCACGCCGGCGACCTCCTCGGAGACCGGGTGCTCGACCTGGAGGCGCGTGTTGACCTCGAGGAAGGAGATGGTGCCGTCCGTGCCCACGAGGAACTCGCAGGTGCCGGCGCCCACGTAGCCCGCCTCGGCCAGGATCGACTTCGAGGCGGCCACGAGCTCGGCGTTCTGCTCGCGGCTGAGGAACGGCGCGGGCGCCTCCTCGACGAGCTTCTGATGGCGGCGCTGCAGGGAGCAGTCGCGGGTCGAGACGACCTGGATGTTGCCGTGGGAATCGGCGAGGCACTGCGTCTCCACGTGCCGCGGCGCGTCGAGGTACTTCTCGACGAAGCACTCGCCGCGGCCGAAGGCGGCGATCGCCTCGCGCACCGCGGAGTCGAACAGCTCGCGGACCTCGGACTCCTCGCGGGCGACCTTGAGGCCGCGGCCGCCTCCGCCGAAGGCGGCCTTGATCGCGATCGGCAGCCCGTGCTCACGGGCGAACGCGACGACCTCGTCGCTGCCCTCGACCGGGTCCTTGGTGCCCGCGACGAGCGGTGCGCCGGCCCTCTCGGCGATATGCCGGGCGGAGACCTTGTCGCCGAGCGACTCGATGGCAGACGGGGGCGGGCCGATCCACACCAGACCCGCATCGATCACGGCCTGCGCGAACTCGGCGTTCTCCGAGAGGAAGCCGTAGCCGGGGTGGACGGCCTCGGCGCCCGAGCGCTCGGCGATGTCCAGGAGCTTGTCCACGACCAGGTACGAGTTCGCGGCGGTCTCGCCGCCCAGCGCGTATGCCTCGTCGGCCACCGTGGTGTGCAGCGCGTTGCGGTCGGGGTCCGCGTAGACGGCGATCGAGCGCAGTCCCGCGTCCCTGCAGGCCCTGGCCACACGCACCGCGATCTCCCCGCGATTGGCGATGAGCACCGATCCGAACGGGCGGTGCTGGGAGCTGCGAGATGCCATGGGGCGGGTCCTTCCGGGGGAGATGATCGGGTCGAGTCTAGTTCAGCGGACGCGCGCGTCGAATCCTCCCGCGCGGCGCGCCGCGCACCTCACTCTGCGACCGCGCGACTCTGCAGCCGCGGTCTCAGCCCTCGCGCCAGAGCTCGTGGACGCCGATGCCGATCTGGGCGAGCAGATCGCGCAGCAGCGGGAGGCTCAGGCCGACGACGGCGTGCGGATCGCCCGTCACGGAGGTGATGAAGGGCCCGCCGAGCCCGTCGATCGTGAAGCCGCCCGCGACGCCGAGCGGCTCGCCGGTCGCGACGTAGGCCTCGATCTCCTCATCGGAGAGATCGGCGAAGGAGACCTCGGCGCTCGCCGTCGCCCCGATCGTGGCGCCCGTGCCCTCGTCCTCGACGTCCCGGTCGTCCACGAGCCAGTGCCCGCTGTGGAGCACGGCGGTGCGGCCGCGCAGCTCCCGCCAGCGCTCCGTCGCCCGCTCCGGGGTGTGCGGCTTGCCGATGACCTCGCCGTCGACCTCGAGCATCGAGTCGCAGCCCAGGACGACGTACCCGCCCTCGGACGCCTCGACGACCGCGTGGGCCTTCTCCCGGGCGAGCAGCAGCACCGCCTCGGCGGGCTCGAGATCGCCCGCGGCCGCGAGCAGGGCGTCCTCGTCGAGATCGGCCGCCATCGCGTCGAACTCGATGCCCGCCCGCTCGAGCGTCGAGCGTCGGCCCTGCGAGGCGGAGGCGAGCAGGAGCAGGGGAAGGGACTCGTCGACGACGCTCATGCCAGGGCCTCCTTGAGGACGGAGAGGGGAAGGCTGCCGAGCTCGAGGGCGCGGCGGTGGAAGTCGCGCGGGTCGCCGCCCGCGGGGACGTGCTGGGCGCGCAGCTGCTCCCAGGCGCGGCGGCCGACCGCGTAGGACGGGGCCTGGCCCGGCCAGCCCGTGTAGCGGTTCAGCTCGAAGCGACGCTCGGCCTCGCTCGCGCCCCAGTTCGGCGCCATGAAGTCCCAGGCGGCATCGAAGGTCCAGGCGCCGCCGTCGGCCCCCGGCAGGCCCGTGGGCATCGGCAGCTGCAGGTGCAGGCCGATGTCCAGGACCACGCGTCCCGCGCGCATGCGCTGGGAGTCGAGCATGCCGAGGCGGTCGCCGTCGTCCTCGAGGTACCCCAGGGAGTCCATGAGCTTCTCGGCGTACAGCGCCCAGCCCTCGCCGTGCCCGGAGACCCAGCACATCAGGGCGCGCCAGCGGTTCAGGGTCGCCGCCTGGAGGGTCTGGGTGCCGACCTGCAGGTGGTGGCCGGGAACGCCCTCGTGGTAGACGGTCGTGGTCTCCGTCCAGGTGCGGAACTCGGTGTTCTCCGGCGGCACGTCCCACCACATGCGGCCGGGCCGGGTGAAGTCCTCGCTGGGGCCGGTGTAGTAGATGCCGCCCGAGCCCGTGCGGGCGATCATGCACTCCAGGTGCTGGAGCTGCTCGGGGATGTCGAAGCGGGTGCCGGTGAGCTCGCGCAGCGCGGTGTCGGACTTCTCCTGCATCCAGTCGCGCAGCGCCTCGGTGCCGTGGAGGATCCGCGCGGGATCCGCGTCGAGGGAGGCGCGGGCGGCCTCGATCGAGGATCCGCCGTCGTTGCCGTAGTGGGCGTTCAGGCGGCCCGCCACCTGCTCCTGCTCCGCGATGATCTCGTGGAGCTGGTCGATGCCCCACGCGTAGGTCTCTTCGAGGTCGACCACCTCGCCGAGGAACACGCGGGAGGCCAGCTGGTAGTGGTCGCGCCCGACGGCGTCCGCCTCCGGGGCCTGCTCGCGCAGCGACTCGAGGACATCGGCGATCCCGCGGTATCCGCGGGCTGCCTCCTGCGCGGCGGCGGCCACGTGCTCGCGCTGGGCGTCGCCGCCCTTGGCCTCGCGGGCGAAGGCGGGGAAGAAGTCCTCGGCGAAGCCGCGCGCCTGGGCGGCGCCCAGGTCCAGCTGCCGACGGGCGGAGACGACCCCCGCGGCGGCGGCCTCGCGCAGGGACTGTGCCCAGCCCTCCAGCGCGTCGGGGATCTTCGCGAGGCGCTCGGCGATCAGCTCCCAATCCTCTGCGGTCCCGGTCGACATCTGGTCGAACACGTCGCGGATCTGCAGGGTCGAGGCGAGATTGTTGACGCTCGCGACGTCGAGGCGGCGGTCCGCGAGCTCGATCTCGAGGCCCAGGCGCTCGCGCATGGCGGCACGGGTGACCGCGTCCACGGCGTCCTCGTCGGGGGTGCGCTCGATGCGCTCAAGGGTCCGACGGGCCTGGTCGGTGCGCGCGGCGATCGCCGCGGGGGAGAAGTCGGTGACCTCGGCCTCGTGCCCGGGGACTCCCAGGGAGGTCGCGAGGAACGGGTCGGAGGCGATGGAGCGCTCGACGTGCTCGTCGGCGACGGCGTCCAGAGCCGTGCGCGTGCGCTGCGAGGGGGACTGCAAGGGAGCGTCGGAGGTCATGGCGCCAGCTTAGGCGAGGAGCCCCGGCGTCTCGGCCGCACGCGCGGGTCAGCGGTCCGAGAACATCCAGGCCGACTCGGAGGGGAAGCCGCGCAGGGCATGGGAGCGCGGGAAGCTGTGCGAGGCGTCGGACCAGGCTCCCGCCGCCCCGCGGTGCTCGTCGGCCAGTGCGCGCTCGCCCGCCTCGATGCGGCTCGCGACGCTCATCGCCGAGACCGCGACCGCGATCGCGGCGAGCTCGTCGTCGGCCAGACGCCCGGCGACCAGCCGCACGTCCCCGCCGGCGACGGCGACGGCCTGGCCGCCGCGCAGATCCGGCTCTCCCGCGGCCTTGGGCGCGCTGCCCGCGCTCACAGCGGGATGTTCCCGTGCTTCTTGGTGGGCAGCGACTGGCGCTTCGTGCTCAGCATGCGCAGCGCGCGGGCGATCTGCACGCGCGTGGCAGAGGGCTCGATGACGCTGTCGATCCAGCCGCGCTCGGCGGCGGCATACGGCGTCGCGAACTCCTCCTCGTACTCCGTCTGCAGCTTCGCGCGCTCGGCCTCGACGTCGCCGCCCTCCTCCGCGACCTTCTTGAGGTTCTGGCGGTGCAGGATGTTCACGGCGCCCTGTGCGCCCATCACGGCGATCTGCGCGGTGGGCCAGGCGAGGTTCACGTCGGCCCCGAGGTCCTTCGAGCCCATGACGATGTAGGCGCCGCCGTAGGCCTTGCGGGTGATCACGGTGACCAGCGGGACGGTCGCCTCCGCGTACGCGTACAGCAGCTTCGCGCCGCGGCGGATGATGCCGCTGAACTCCTGGTCGGTGCCGGGAAGGAAGCCGGGGGTGTCCACGAAGGTCAGCACGGGGATGTTGTTCGCGTCGCACAGGCGCACGAAGCGCGCCGCCTTCTCGGAGGCGTCGATGTCCAGGGTGCCCGCGAAGTGCGAGGGCTGGTTGGCGATGATGCCGACGCTGCCGCCCTCGATGCGGCCGAAGCCCACCATGATGTTCTGCGCGAAGCTGGGCTGGACCTCGAGGAACTCCCCCTCGTCCAGCACGGTCTGCAGCACCCGCAGCATGTCGTAGGGCTGATTGGGGGAGTCCGGGATCAGCTGGTCCAGCGTCCGGTCCTCGGCGGTGGTCTGCTCGTCGAACGGAGTGGGGAACGACGGGGCGGGGCTCAGCGTGTTCGAGGGCAGGTAGCTCAGCACGTCCTTGACGTACTCGATCGCGTCGTCCTCGTCGGGCGCCATGTAGTGGGCCACGCCCGAGCGCGTCGAATGGGTGCGGGCGCCGCCGAGCTCCTCGAAGCCGACGTCCTCGCCGGTGACGGTGCGGATCACGTCGGGCCCGGTGATGAACATGTGCGAGGTCTTCTCGACCATCACGATGATGTCGGTGAGCGCCGGGGAGTAGACGGCGCCGCCCGCGGCCGGGCCCATCACCAGCGAGATCTGCGGGATCACGCCCGAGGCGCGCGTGTTGCGGCGCATGATGCCCGCGAACATCGCGAGCGAGGCGACGCCCTCCTGGATGCGCGCGCCGCCGCCGTCGAGGATGCCGATGATCGGCACGCCCGTGGACAGCGCGAGATCCTGCACCTTCTGGATCTTGCGGCCGTGGGCCTCGCCGAGCGAGCCGCCGAAGACCGTGAAGTCCTGGGAGTAGACGCACACCTGGCGGCCGTCGATCGTGCCGTAGCCGGTGACGATGCCGTCGCCGTCGGGACGGCGCCTCTCGAGTCCGAAGGCATGCGACTGATGCGTCACGAAACGATCGGTCTCGACGAACGAGCCGTCGTCCAGGAGGTCGGTGATGCGCTCGCGGGCGGTCTTCTTGCCGCGCGCATGCTGCTTCTCGACCGCGACCTCGTCAGCTGCGTGGACGACTCGGTCCTCGCGTTTCTGCAGGTCGGCGAGTCGTTCGGCCGTGTTCAGAGGCCGGGGGGCGTCGGTCACGGAACCTCCTGTGCGGACCGTCGGGGAAACACGGGGATACTACGCTACCCAGGCGCTCCGCCCCCGCATCAGGGGCGGTGCGGGCAGGTCGCGGCACCCTGGGGGCGCGCGCGATCCAGGACGAGCGGGAGGACGGGAACGGGCATGGCCAGCAGCGAGCCGACGACGCGGGGAGGGCGCGCACCCCCTCTGCATGTCCTCGCACACACGTCGTCCACTCAGGACGCCGCCCGTGATCTGCTCCGCTCCGGGGCCGAGCCCCCGTTGGCGGTCCTCACGCGCGACCAGCGCAGCGGACGCGGGCGCCTCGGGCGGTCGTGGAGCACGCCCCCGGGCGGAGGGCTGGCGCTCACGCTGGTCCGTGCGAGCAGGATCGGTCCCGCAGCACGCTCCTGGTACCCGCTGGTGACGGGCCTCGGCGCGCTCGAGGCCCTGCGCAGGGCGACCGGCGCGGGCGACGGCATCGGACTCAAGTGGCCCAACGACCTGCTCACCTCCGACGCGCGCAAGCTCGGCGGCATCCTCCTCGAGGGGGAGGGACCCGATCACGTGCTGGTGGGCATCGGGGTCAACCTCGCCGGTCCCGTCGAACTCGCCGACACGTCGGCGCTGCCCCCTGCCTGGCTCTGGGGCGAGCACGGGATCGCCCCCACGGACCCGGGGGCCGTCGCGTCCGCGCGGGACGCCGCGGCGCGCGCCCTCGCCTCGGCGATCGCCGACGGCGTCGAGCGCGAGCTCACCCTGCTGGACGCCCACGACGGGGACGCGATGGCGAGCGGCCAGCGGGAACGCTATGGTATGGCGTGCCTCACACTTGGGCGCGAGGTGTGTTTCGACGACCTCTCCGCGACGTCGGTCCCCGGTCCGCACGCACCCGGCGCGCACGTGCCGGGCGGCGGTGCGACGGCCCGGGCACTGCGCCTGGACGCCGACGGCCGGCTCGTGCTGGGCCTGCCCGAGGGCGCGGAGCGGGTCGTCTCCGCCGGCGACGTGCGGCATCTGCGCACCCTCGACGGCGACCCGCCGTCGGCGCCGCCCGGAGCGACCGTCGTGCCCTCCGCCCCAGCTTCCCCCGACGACATCCAGGAGACCCATCCGTGACCGACGAGAACCCGGACCTCGCCTCGGACCTCGAGCCCGACGCCCGCGACGCCGACCTCGACGCGGAGCCCGAGGACGCCGCGCCCGGTGAGCGCGTCCCGCACGACGCCCTCGCCGCGCTCGACGACCTCGAGGGCTCCGAGAACCTGCGCGAGGCCGAGATCTCCCCGGAGGAGATGGCAACCCTCAACCGACGGTTCCAGTCGGTGCGCCGCAGCGTGGGCGCCCTCGAGCGCGTGCTCCTGCAGGGCCCGCGCGAGCACTCGCGCCGGGACCTCGCCGAGCAGCAGGGCATCCCCGAGCGCCTGATCTCCACCTACTGGCGCTCCCTCGGCTTCGGCCCCGTCGACGAGGACACCGTGGTCTTCACCGACGAGGACGCCTTCGCGATCGGAGACCTGGTCGCCATGGTCGACGACGGCGCGATCTCCGAGCGGGCGTTCACCTCGATCTCCCGCGGGCTCGGCTACCACATGGGCCGCCTGGCCATGTGGATCACCGAGGCACTCGTCGAGGAGGCCAAGACCCGCGACGGGAAGGACGACGGCGAGGCGCGCGAGCAGATGCTCGAGACCGTCCCGCAGCTCATCGAGACCCTCGAGACCCAGGTGCTGTTCACCTTCCGCCGTCAGCTCGCCGCGTACTCCGCGCGGGCGGGCTCCGAGGTGCTGCAGGCCAGCGAGAACGGCACCCACGACGAGGTGTTCCCCCTGAACCGCGCGGTGGGCTTCGCCGACCTCGTGCAGTTCACGCGCCTCTCGCGCTCCCTCGGCGGGGCGGAGCTGGCGGATGTCGTCACCCAGTTCGAGGTCACCTGCCGCGACATCATCTCCGTGGGCGGCGGCCGCGTGGTCAAGACCGTGGGCGACGAGATCATGTTCCTGGCCGACGCGCCCGAGGACGGCGCCCAGATCGCGGTGTCGATCGCCGAGGCGATCCGCGACGATCCCGATCTGCCCTCGGCCCGCGTGGGCATGTGCTGGGGATCGATGTTCTCCCGCTACGGCGACGTCTTCGGGCCGACGGTCAACCTCTCGGCGCGCCTGGAGAGCGTCGCCGACCCGGGCGGGGTGCTCGTCGACCTCGCCACGGCCGAGGCCGTCGAGCGCGCGCTGCCCGGCGGGTTCCGGGCCTCCGAGATCCGTCCCACCGAACTCCACGGCATCGGCACGGTCGAGGCCGTCGCGCTCACCCGCGGCACCTCCGAGCCGCTGGACATGGGCCTGTGATGAGGGAGCCCGGGAGCGGGTCCGCGCTCGCGCCTCGGAGCAGGCGCACAGGTCGGGACGTAGGATGCCTCCTGTGACACGACTGCTGCTCGTCGAAGACGATTCCGCGATCGCCGAACCGCTGTCCCGCGCGCTCGACCGCGAGGGCTACACGGTCTCGCGCGCCTCGCGCGGTATGGATGCCCTCGGCATCGCCGCCGCCGGGGACCCGATCGACCTGGTCATCCTGGATCTGGGGCTCCCGGACCTCGACGGCCTCGAGGTCGCTCGGCGCCTGCGCAAGGGCGGCCTGGAATCCCCGATCCTCATCCTCACCGCCCGCGCCGACGAGGTCGACGCCGTCGTCGGCCTCGACGCCGGCGCGGACGACTACGTCACCAAGCCCTTCCGGCTGGGCGAGCTGCAGGCGCGCATCCGCGCCCTGCTGCGACGCGCCCAGACCGTCGAGGAGTCCACGAGCGCCTTCGACGTCAACGGCGTGTCCCTGGACGTCTCCGCCCGCCGCGCCTACGTCGATGGCGAGGAGCTCAGCCTCTCCGCCAAGGAGTACGACCTGCTCACGGTGCTCGTGCGCGAGGCCGGCAGCGTGGTCACCCGCGACGACCTCATGCGCGAGGTCTGGGGCGCCGAGTGGTGGGGCTCGACCAAGACCCTCGACATGCACATCTCCTGGCTCCGTCGGAAGCTGGGCGATGACGCGACCAATCCCCGCAGGATCACCACCGTCCGCGGCGTCGGCTTCCGTTTCGAGACCGGCGACGGGAGCTGACGCGTGCGCACGCGAGTGCTGCAGGCGACGGTCATCACGGTCATCCTCACGGTCCTGCTGCTGGGCATCCCGCTGGCGTACTCGTGGCTTCAGCTGACCGACCAGAACCTCACCGCGCGCGCCACCTCCATCGCCAACGAGGTCCGCACCAACGCCGAGAAGCGCATCAGCGACGACCGGCCCATCGACAGGGCGATGCTCCAGCAGATCGCCGATTCCCAGCCCGATCTGGCCGTGCACATCACGGTGACCTATGAGGGCCGCACGATCGAGGCCGGCCCGGATCCGGGCAACAGCACGAAGGTGATCTCGACGCCCGGCACCTCGGGCGTGAACGTCACCGTCACCATCACCAAGGCCGACGTGCGCGCCCACACCGCGAGCGCCGCCGTGCTCATCATCGTGGCGGGGCTGGCCGCGATCTCCATCGGCGTGTCCGTCGCCCTCTGGCAGGCCCAGCGGATCTCCGCCCCGCTCGCCCGCCTCACCCGGCGGGCCGAGGAGATGGGCTCGGGCCGCGCCCGCGGACCCTGGCGGCCCAGCGGCATCACCGAGATCGACACCGTCGCCGAGGAGCTCGCGAACTCCGGCGCCCAGCTCACCGAGCGCCTCGAGGCGGAGAGCCGACTCGCCTCCGACGCCTCGCACCAGCTGCGCACACCGCTCACCGCGCTCTCCATGCGCCTGGACGAGATCCTCGCCACGAGCTCCGAGGAGTGGGTGCGCGACGAGGCCCGGATCTCCCTCGAGCAGATCGACCGCCTCACCGAGGTCGTCCACGACCTCATCAACGCGCCCCGCTCCTCCCAGCGCCGCACCCCCGGCGTGGTCGAGCTGCGCACCGTGCTCACCCAGCAGAGCGAGGAGTGGTCCCCGGCGTACCGCGCCGCGGGCCGGGAGCTGCGCATCCAGGTGCCGCGCGCCGCCGCAGTCTGGGGGTCCACGGGACCGCTCACGCAGGTCGTCGCGACCCTCGTGGAGAACTCCCTCACCCACGGCGGGGGGCGCACCCTGGTCAAGGTGCGACGCAACGAGAAGTCCACCGTCGTCGAGATCTCCGACGAGGGGCCCGGCATCGACCCGGCGCTCGGCAAGCGCGTCTTCGAGCGCTCGGTCTCGGGGCGCACCTCCGGCACGGGCGTCGGCCTCGCCCTCGCCCGCACCCTCGTGGAGGACGACGGCGGACGCCTCGAGCTGCTCAGCGAGCAGCCTGCGACCTTCGGCGTCTTCCTCATCTCCGCTCCCGACGAGGACACCGCGGGCGAGGAGGACACGGTGCTCGGCGCCGAGTCGACCGACGAGCTGGGATCCCTCCCGCAGGGCGCGGTGCTGCCGCGCCGCCGACGGGGGAGCGGCGGGCACGGACACGGCCACCGCGCCCGTGCGTCGGCCCGGACGGCGGCGCCCGAGGACCGCAGCCGCTCCTAGGATGGGGGCGTGCTCCCCGACATCCCTGAGAACGACCCCGTCCCCACCAGCGCCCCCGCGGCGCCGCGCATCGGCGTCATCGGCGGCGGGCAGCTCGCGCGGATGATGCTGGGCCCCGCGATCGAGCTGGGGCTGCCGCTCACCGTGCTCGCCACCGACCCCGCGGAATCCGCCGCGCACGGCGCGGCCCGCGTGCGGATCGGCCGTCACGACGACGAGGACGCCGTGCGCGCGCTCGCCGCCGAGGTCGACGTCCTCACCTTCGACCACGAGCACGTGCCGCCCCGCATCCTCGAGGGCATCGAGCGCGACGGGCTCGCCGCCGTGCGGCCCGGGCCGGCCGCCCTCGTCCATGCCCAGGACAAGCTGCGCATGCGCGAGCGCCTCGGCGCGCTCGGGCACCCCTGCCCGCGCTGGTGGCGCGCCGCCTCCGCGGCCGACGTCGACGCCGCCCTCGCCGAGCTCGGCACCGCCGCCCGCGCCGTGGTGAAGACCCCGCGCGGCGGCTACGACGGCCACGGCGTGCGCGTCGTCTCCGCCGGCAGCGACGTCGCCGACTGGTTCGAGGACCACGAGGAGCTGCTCGTCGAGGAGCTCGTGCCCTTCACCCGCGAGCTCTCCGCGCAGGTTGCCCGCCGGCCGGGCGGCGAGATGCTCGCCTACCCGGTGGTGCGCTCGACGCAGAAGGACGGCGTGTGCTTCGAGGTGCTCGCCCCCGCCCCGGACCTCGATCCCGCGGACCAGGAGCGCATCCAGCACCTCGCCCTGCGGATCGCCGAGGACCTGGGCGTCACCGGCATGCTCGCCGTCGAGCTGTTCGAGACCGAGAGCGGCGAGGTGCTCGTCAACGAGCTCGCCATGCGCCCCCACAACACGGGCCACTGGTCCATGGACGGCGCCGTCACCGGCCAGTTCGAGCAGCACCTGCGGGCCGTCGCCGATCTCCCGCTCGGCGCGAGCACGCCCCGCGCCCCGCACGCGGTGATGGTGAACCTGCTGGGCGGGGCCCGCGAGGACCTCGCCGCGGGCGCCCGCGAGGCGATGGAGCGGGACCCCGACCTCAAGGTCCACCTCTACGGCAAGACCGTGCGGCCCGGCCGCAAGGTGGGCCACGTGACCCTCGCCGGGAGCGATCCCGCGGACCTGCTCGAGCGCGCCCACCGCGCCGAGCGACTGATCATCGACGCCGTGCACGAGGAGCAGAACGCATGACCATCCCCCAGCCCGCCCCCCGTGTCGCGATCGTGATGGGCTCGGACTCCGACTGGCCCACGCTCGGCCCCGCCCGCGACGCCCTCGCCGAGTTCGGTCTGGAGGCGCACGTGGACGTGGTCTCCGCGCACCGCATGCCCGAGGACATGGTCGAGTTCGGGCGCACCGCGGCGGACCGCGGCCTGCGCGTGATCATCGCGGGCGCCGGCGGCGCCGCCCACCTGCCCGGCATGCTCGCCGCCCTCACCCCGCTGCCCGTGATCGGCGTGCCCGTGCCGCTCGCGCACCTGGACGGCATGGACTCCCTGCTCTCGATCGTGCAGATGCCCGCCGGCGTGCCCGTCGCGACCATGTCGATCGGCGGCGCCCGCAACGCCGGGCTGCTCGCCGCCCGCATCCTCGGGGCGGCCGACGACGCCGAGGGAGAGCGCGTGCGCGAGCGCATGCGCGAGTTCCAGGGCGAGCTGCGCGACCTTGCGCACGCCAAGGGCGAGTCGCTGCGCTCGTCCCTGTCCTGACAGGCGCCCTCCGATATCTTCGGGGGTATGAACGAGACCTCCGAGTCGTCCAGCGGGTCGCCCGACGGACCCGCCGACCGTCCGGCCGCCTCGCGCGAGGGCGTGCGCGTCGTCGATTCCGCCGACGTCGCCGAGACCGCCCGCATCGGCGAGGGCAGCGCGATCTGGCACCTCGCCCAGGTGCGCGAGGACGCCCGGCTGGGACGCGACTGCATCGTGGGCCGCGGCGCCTACATCGGCACCGGCGTGCGCATGGGCGACGGCTGCAAGGTGCAGAACTACGCGCTCGTCTACGAGCCCGCTGCGCTCGCCGAAGGGGTCTTCGTGGGCCCCGCGGCGGTCTTCACCAACGATCATCGGCCGCGCGCGGTCAACCCCGACCTCTCCCCGAAGTCCGCTGCGGACTGGGAGCCGGTGGGCGTCACCTGCGAGGCGGGCGCCTCGATCGGCGCCCGTGCCGTCTGCGTCGCCCCCGTCACGATCGGCGCCTGGTCGATGGTGGCCGCGGGATCGACCGTCACCCGCGACGTCGTGCCCCACGCCCTGGTCGCTGGGGCCCCCGCCCGCCGCATCGCCTGGGTGGGCCGCTCGGGGGAGAAGCTCGAGCCGGCCTCCGACGGGACCGACGCCTGGGTGTGCCCGACGACGGGCGAGTGGTACGTGGCCGACGAGACGACGGGCGGGCTCACCCTCGCCGCCGACGCCGGGGCCGAGAAGCAGGACGAGACGACGGACGGAGAGCACGCATGAGCGAGCAGATGATCCCCGCCGCCCGCCCCCTCATCGGGGACGAGGAGCGCGAGGCCGTGGACCGGGTGCTGAAGAGCGGCATGGTCGCGCAGGGGCCCGAGGTGGCGGCCTTCGAGGAGGAGTTCGCCGCCGAGCTCGCCGCTTCCCGCCCCACGGTCGCCGTGAACTCCGGCACCTCCGGGCAGCATCTGGGCATGCTCGCCCTGGGCCTCGGCCCGGGCGACGAGGTCATCGTGCCCTCCTTCACCTTCGCCGCGACCGCGAACTCCGTCGCCGTGACCGGCGCGACCCCCGTCTTCGTCGACATCGACCTGGACACCTTCTGCATCGACCCCTCCGCGATCGAGGGCGCGATCACCGAGCGCACCGTGGGCATCCAGCCCGTGCACCTCTACGGCCACCCCGCCGAGATCGACACGATCGTCGAGATCGCCGGCCGCCACGGCCTCTGGGTCGCCGAGGACGCGGCCCAGGCGCACGGCGCCACCTGGAAGGGCGGACAGGTCGGCACCTTCGGCCGCTTCGGCATGTTCTCCCTGTACCCCACGAAGAACATGACCAGCGGCGAGGGCGGCATGGTCGCCTGCGAGGACGAGGAGCTCGCCCGTGCCGTGCGCCTGCTGCGCAACCAGGGCATGGAGGTCCAGTACGCCAACGAGGTCGCCGGCTTCAACAACCGCATGACCGACCTTCACGCGGCCATCGGCCGTGTCCAACTCACCAGGCTCGCCGGGTGGACCGCGCAGCGCCGGGCGAACGCCGCCGCCCTCGACGAGGGTCTCGCGGGCGTCGCCGGGGTCGTCGCGCCCGTCGTGCGCGAGGGTGCCGAGCACGTCTACCACCAGTACACGATCCGCCTCGAGGGCGCGAGCGCCGCCGAGCGCGACGCCTTCGCGACCGCCCTGCGCGAGGAGCACCGGGTGGGCTGCGGCGTCTACTACCCGACGCCCGTGCACCGCCTGCCCTCCTTCGGCCTCGACCTCGACCTCCCGGTCACCGAGCGGGCCGCCCGCGAGGTGCTGTCCCTGCCCGTCCACCCGAGCCTCACCGAGAACGACCTCGAGCGCATCGTCGCCGCGGTCGCCGCCGTCGCCGCCGGGGGTGCCGCATGAGCACGGAGAATCGTCGGCCCCTGCGCGCCGGGCTCATCGGCCTGGGCATGATGGGACGCCACCACGCCCGCAACCTGCGCGCCCTCGAGGGCGTCGAGCTCGTCGCCGTCGCCGATCCGCAGGGCGACCCGCACGGCGCGGCCCCCGGCTACGACGTGCTGCCCGACGCGCGCGCCCTGGTCGACGCGGGCATCGACTACGCCGTCATCGCCGTGCCCACCCAGTTCCACCGCGACGTGGCCCTCACCTTCGCCGAGGCGGGCGTGCACTGCCTCGTCGAGAAGCCGCTGGCCTTCGACGTCGCCGAGGCCGAGGAGATCGCCGCCGCCTACGAGCAGGCGGGCCTCGTCGGAGCCGTCGGCTACATCGAGCGCTTCAACCCGGCCCTGCAGGAGATGCGCCGGCGCCTGGCCGACGGCCAGCTCGGGGAGATCTTCCAGATCTCCACCCGCCGCCAGGGCGGCTTCCCCGCCCGCATCTCCGACGTGGGCGTCGTGAAGGACCTCGCCACGCACGACCTCGACCTCACCGCCTGGGTCGCCGGCAGCGATTTCGCGCAGGTCGCAGCGTTCTCCACGCGCCGCTCCGGCCGCGAGGACGAGGACATGGTCTCGGTCTCCGGTCAGCTCGCCAGCGGCACCATCACCAGCCACCTGGTCAACTGGCTCTCCCCCTTCAAGGAGCGCGTGACCGTGGTGACCGGCGAGAACGGGGCCCTGGTCGCGGACACCGTCAACGCCGACCTCACCTTCCACGCCAACGGCGAGAGCGCCACGAACCTCTGGGACTCCATGGCCTCCTTCCGCGGGGTCAGCGAGGGCGATATGGTCCGCTACTCCCTGCGCCGCACCGAGCCGCTGCGCACCGAGCACGAGGCCTTCCGCGACGCCGTCGCCGGCGACCCCTCGAACATCGTCACCATGCGCGAGGGCCTGCAGACCGTGCGCGCCGTCGAGGCCGTGCTGCGCTCGGCCCGCGAGGGCCGGATCGTCCGCCCCGACGACGTCGCCCCGTGAGAGCGGGGGAGGGCATGAGCGCTCAGCGCACGGCGTCCCCGACGACGCTGCAGTCCGGCCTCGCGAGGCTGCGGCGCCGCGCCCTGGGCGCGGGCATCCGGGCCGCCTCGGTGCTCCCCGGCGGCGTCGGCGCGCGGGCGCGCTACCTGCGCCTGACCCGGCGCATGGACCGCGGTGAGGTCCCCGACGCCTGGCGCGAGGAGATGCTCGCCCAGCTGCGGAGGGCCGACGCGCTGCTCGCGCGCGGCGACGACGACGGCGCCGTCGAGTGGTTCGACAAGGCCCTGCGCGTGGCCTACCACGCCTCCCTCCACTACGGCCTCGCGGACTCGCCGCTGATCACCGATCCGCAGCGGTTCCTCGCACCCGTGCGGCCCAGCGCGGTGGGTCGCCTCCTGCTCTCCCCGCCCGCGCACGACGAGGGGCCCTCCCGCCCCGACCCCCGGGACCTCGCGGCCTCGCGGGGAGCGCACGGTGCGGAGGAGACCGCCCCCGTGCGCCTGCTCGTGATCGCCCAGCGCAACTGGACCTTCGTGAACCCCGTCATCGACGCCCTCGAGGAGGACGGCTTCGAGGTGCGGCGCTTCGAGGTCGACGACCTCCCGCCCGCCGAGCGGCCCACCCGTGAGCGCGTGCTGCGCGCACGCATGGAGCTCGCCCGCACGGGCCGGCGCCTGCCCACGCCCGCGGCCCTGGCCGAGCCGTTCGACTGGGCCGACGTGGTGCTCGTGGAATGGGGCCACCACGTGCTCACCTGGGTCTCCCTGCTCGCGGACATGCCGCGCCTCACCGCCGCGCGCATCCACCGCTTCGAGGCCTACACGCCCTTCCCGCTGCTGACGGTCTTCGACGTCGTCGACCGGGTGCTGTTCGTCTCCCCGCACGTGCGCACCCTCATCCAGCACCTCACGCCGAACCTCGAGCGCGCAGGCGAGATCATCGGCGTCGACAACTTCCTCGCCTACGGACTGGGCCCGGAGCCGCGCGGGGACCGGGACCCGCATCTGCTCGCCCAGGTGGGATGGCTGCGTCCTGTCAAGGACGTGCTGTTCACCCTGGACCTGCTGGAGCGCGTGCGCGCCGAGGACCCGCGCCATCGCCTGCAGCTGATCGGTCCCGGGCTGCCCGAGGACCCCGCGCAGGACACCGCGTTCCAGGCGAGCGTGCGCCGACGGATCGCGCAGTTCCCCACGGGCGCCGTGCAGGTGCTGGGCGCCCGCTCGGACGTGCCCGATCTGCTCGCGATGGCCGGCTGGATCATCTCCTCCTCGCTGCACGAGGGCGTCCACGAGGCCGTCATGGAGGGCATCGCCGCCGGCTGCGTCCCGCTCATCAGGAACTGGCCCGACGCCCGCCCCTTCGGCGGCGCCGGGGTGATCTATCCCGACCGCTGGGTGGTCGAGGACCTCGAGGAGGCCGTGGATCGCGTGCTGCGCATCGAGCGCGAGGGCGCTCTCGCCGACGTCTCCGCCGAGGCGCGGGCGTGGGTCGTCGAGCGCCGGACCGCCGCGACCGTGACCCGCCGGTATGCCCAGGCGCTCTCCCCGCAGGAGCCGCCGGCCGGCGAGGAGCCGACCGGATCGACGCCCCGATGACCTGGGGCTGGCTCGTCCCCGTGGTGGGGGCGTGGGCGCTGCTGTGCGCCCCCGGCGCGCTGCTGCTCATCGCGGGCGGGGCCCGCATCGGGTGGCGCTGGGGAGCCGCCCCCGCGATCACCGTGCTGCTCGCGGTGGTCCTCGGCGCCCTCGACCACCTGCTCGGCCTCCCGTGGACGCCGGGCACCGCCGGCGTGCAGCTGCTCGTGGTGCTCGTCCTCGTGCTCGGTGCGCGCCTGCTGATCATCGGGCGGGCGCGGGCGCGGGGGCGTGACCGAGGGGCCGACGAGGGAGGCGCCGAACCGTCGTGCCGGCGCCGGCGCCGGCGCCCGCGGACGCTGGTCCTCGCCCTCGCCCCGGGAGCGGTCTCCCTCGCCCTGGGCCTGCTGATGGCCGGCTCCGCCGCCCGCCACATGGGCGGCATCGACACCCTCAACGGCAGCTACGACGCGTCCTTCCACATCGCCGCGATCGCCTTCGTGCGCGCGGACCGCGACGCCTTCCTGTTCACCGCCCTGCAGGGCATCTACCACGAGACCACGTTCTATCCCGCCGGCTGGGACGTGCTGGCCGCCCTGCTCCCCGGCGACGCGATCACCGCAGCCAACGCCATGGCCCTCGCGATGGTCGCCGCGATCCCGGGGGCCCTCGGCGCCATGGTCGCGCTGCTCCAGGGCGGCAGGGGCACGCTGCGCGAGGTCCGGGCGCTGCCGCTGCTGGCCGCGCTGTGCGCCCCGATGTTCCTGTCCCTGCCGGTGACGATTCTGGTGATGGGACTGTGGCCCTCGGCCCTGGGGTCGCTGTGCCTGCCGCCCGCACTCGGCGCCCTCTGGGCGATCCACCGCGCCGTGCGCAGCGGTGAGCGCCGCGCCGCCGAGCTCTGGCCCTGCGCCCTGCTCCTCGTCGGGGCGGTCGCGGCCCATCCCTCGACGCTCTTCTCGCTCGCCGTCGCCCTCCTCGCGGGGATCCTCGCCCAGGGCGTCCTCGACGCGGCGCGCGCCCGCACCCGTCGCCGCGGGATCCTCGAGCTCGCGGCGATCGCGATCGTGCTCCTGGCCTACGGGATCACCTCGCACCTGCTGCTCGCCTCGATGGACCTCACCACCGCCCGCCCGTGGCCGTGGACGGCATTCCTCGCCTCCCTGGTCACCGACCGGCCCCGCGTCTCCGCGCTCGGCAGCCTCCAATGGCCGATCCTCGCCGTGTGGGCCCTGGCGCTGCTCGGCGCGATGCAGGCGGTGCGCGAACGCCGACGTCTGGGCGCCACGGTCATCGTGCTGCTGGCCCTCGCGCTCGGCCTGAGCATCCTCACGAACCTCGACTCCATCTGGGCGCGCACGTGGGTCAATCCCTGGTACGGAGCGCGCGAGCGCATCGCCCCGCTGCTCATGTGCGCCCTCGTCGCCCTCGCGGGCATCGGGGTCGACGCGCTGTGGACGCGGGACACGGACGCCGCGGGGGAGGGCCGTCGGTCCCCGCGCGGGACGTCGGCCCTCGCGGTCCTCGCGCTCGTCGCCCTCGTGGCGGCCGTGCTGCCCGGGCGCCTGCCCTTCGCCGGCTCCCTCGCCTACACCGACTACGGCGTCCAGATCGCCTCCTACGCGACACCCGAGGAGCGCGACTTCATCGAGCGCACGGCCGCCGCGCTGCCCGAGGACGCCGTGGTGATCGGCAACCCGCGCGACGGCGAGGGCCTGTACTGGTCGATGGGCGGCGTCGAGACCGTGTTCCCCACCCTCGCCGAGCCGCAGTCGCTGGACTCGCGCCGCGTCGCCCGCTACGCCTACAAGGCCGACCGCGATCCGAAGGTGTGCACCTCTGTGCACAAGGTCGGCCCCACCCACCTCTATGTCGACACCTCCGCGGAGTCCGGCGAGGAGATCGCCCCCGAGCAGTCCGTGCTGTGGGAGGGCCTCGCGAAGATCCCGCGCTCCAAGCTGCGCCTCGTGGACCGCGAGGGGCCCTACGCCCTCTACGAGATCGAGCCCCTGTGCTGACGCCCGGCGCAGCATTCTCACGGTGCCCGCACGGTAGCGTGAGCGCACCCGGCGCGGTCCGCCCGCCCGTCCCCCGCGAAGGAAGGCCCCTGTGAAGCGCACCGTCCAGACCGTGCTGCGCACGCTGTCCGTGCTCCCGCGCGAGTCCCGGAGGTTCCTGTCGACCTTCGCGATCATCATGAGCCTGCTCGCGCTGCTCGACGTCGTCGCCCTCGGCGCCATGGCCATCGCCCTCCAGGCCCTCCTGGGCGGCAAGGAGGTCGTGGTCATCCCCGTGGTCGGCTGGCGCTTCGAGGGCTTCGGGCAGGTCGTCTGGCTGGTCGCCGTGTTCGTCGTGCTCACGATCATCAAGAGCGTCCTGAACCTGCTGACGATCCGCGAGGCCACCAAGCGCTTCGCCAAGCACGAGGTCGCCATCGGCCAGATGCTCTTCCGCTCCTACATGGCCTCCCCGTGGGTGGACCGCACCTCCCGCTCGAGCCAGGAGATCATCCGCATGGTCGACTCGGGCGTCGCGGCCGTCGTCGCGAACGTCCTCATGCCCTCGATGACCGTGGTCAGCGAGTTCGCGACGATCTCCGTGATCACGGTGGGCCTGTTCGTCATGGACTGGAAGCTCGCGCTCGCGACCACGATCTACCTGGGGCTCGTCGCCCTCGTCATGTCGCGCGTGATCTCGCCGCTCGCCGTGAGGAACGGCGCCGTGAACCGCGACAACTCGATCCGCGTGGTCCGCCTGCTCGGCGAGGTGCTCTCCGCGCTCAAGGAGATCACCCTCAAGGGCAACGAGAAGGAGGTCGAAGGCATCGTCGCCGACCGCCGTGACCTGGCCTCCGAGACCCGCGCCTTCGCCCAGTACTACAACCAGATGCCGCGCTTCGTGCTCGAGGCCGGGCTGGTGGGCGGCTTCGTCGTCGTCGGCGGCGTCGGCTACCTCTCCGGCGGGCCGACGGGCGCGCTGTCCTCGGTCGCCCTGTTCGGCGTCGCGGGCTTCCGCCTGGTGCCCTCGCTGACGCGCTTCCAGTCCACGCAGAACCGGATCCTCACCAACGCGGCGTTCTCCGACTACATCATCGATGACATCGAGCAGGCGCGGGAGAACGTCTCCCGCACGGAGCGGCCGGACTCCGCGCAGCTCGCGCCCGGCCACCGCGACATCGTCCTCGAGGACGTCAGCTTCGTGTACCCCAGCCGCGAGGAGCCCGCCGTGTGCGGCGTGTCCCTGCGGATCCCCGCCGGCTCCTCGGCCGCCTTCGTCGGCACCTCGGGGGCCGGCAAGTCCACGATGGTCGACCTGCTGCTGGGACTGATCACCCCCACCGGCGGTCGGATCCTCGTGGGAGGGCAGGACATCACGACCGTCATGCGCCAGTGGCGCGCCCAGGTCGGGTACGTGCCCCAGGAGGTCGCCCTGTTCGATGTGAGCGTCGCCGAGAACGTTGCCCTGACCTGGGATCCCGCGGACGTGGACGAGGGCCGCGTCCACGAGGCCCTCTCCCGCGCACAGCTTCTGGCGACCATCGAGGAGCGGCCCGGCGGCATCCACGGCACCGTGGGGGAGCGCGGCACCACGCTCTCCGGCGGGCAGCGACAGCGCCTCGGCATCGCGCGCGGCCTGTATGCAGGACCCCAGGTGCTCGTGCTCGACGAGGCCACGAGCGCCCTGGACACGTCCACGGAGGCCGCCGTCACCGCGGGCATCCGCGACCTCGGCGAGGAGGTCACCACGATCACGATCGCCCACCGCCTGGCCACCATCCAGCACTGCGACGTCGTCTTCTACATGCAGGAGGGCGAGGTGCTCGCCCAGGGCACATTCGACGAGGTCGTGGGCGCCGTCCCCGCCTTCGCCGAGCAGGCCGCGCTCGCCGGCCTCGTGCGCGGCGGGGTGCAGGAGAAGGTCGCCCGGGACGTCGAGGACGGCCTCGACGACGGCGCCGGCGACGCGAGCGCGCGGGAGGGGAGCGCCCGATGAGCCCGAGCCTCATGATCCTCTCCTTCTCGCGCCTGGTGAGCGACCCGCGCGTGCAGCGGCAGATCGCCCTGTTCGCACCGCGCTGCGACGTCACCACCGTCGGCTTCGGGCCGAGCCCGCACCCCGACGTCGCCCACGTCGAGATCCCCGAGGACACGCGGGCCTGGCCCGACTCCAAGCAGCACCTGCTCACGCGACGCTTCCGCGGCGCCTACTGGGACATGAGCGCGGTGCGCGCCGCCCACGACCTGCTCGAGGGCCGACGGGGCACGATGGACGCGGTCCTGGCCAACGACACGAACACCCTGCCGCTCGCCCTCTGGCTCGCACCGAGGCGCGGGGTCCACGCCGACCTGCACGAGTACGCGCCCCGCGAGAAGGAGCACCAGCGCAGCTGGCGCTGGTTCGTCGCGCCCTACCAGCGCTGGCTGTGCCGCACGTGCCTGCCGCGCGTCGCCTCGGTGACGACGGTCTCACCCGGTCTCGCCCGCGAGTACGCGCAGCGCTTCGGGATCGAGGTCGAGGTCGTCACCAACGCCTCCGCCCTCCGGGACCTGCCGGTGCGGCCGACGCAGGAGCCGATCCGCCTGCTGCACACGGGTGTGGCCCGCGCGAACCGCCACCTCGAGTCGATGATCGAGGCGATGCGGGGCCTCGAGGGCCGCGCGACGCTCGACCTCATGCTGATGCCCAGCGAGCCCGGGTACATCGAGCGCCTCGCGCAGCTCGCCGAGGAGATCCCCGGCGTGGAGCTGCGCGATCCGGTGCCCTTCGCGCAGCTCGTGGACACGGTCGCCGAGTACGACGTCTCCCTCGTCGTCTTCCCCAGCACCACCTTCAACCTCGAGCACTCCTTGCCCAACAAGCTCTTCGAGGCCGTGCAGGGTCGGACCGGCGTGATCGTCGGCCCTTCTCCGGACATGGCGGGCCTCGTGCGCGCGCACGGCCTCGGCGCTGTGCTCCCGGCGGCCGACGACGCGGCGATGCACGCGGAGATCGCGGGCCTGACACCGGAGACGGTCGACGCCTGGAAGCGCGCGAGCGACGCTGCGGCGGTCGAGCTCAGCGCCGAGCAGCAGGTGCGGACGTGGGAGAAGGCGATCGCGGCCATCGTGGGGGAGTGAGGAGCTCGCTCAGCCCCGCCGCACCCGCGGCAGCATCTGCACGGCGAGCGACGCGGCCATGAACCGCGGCGGCGCCTCGCGCGAGAGGACCTGGGTGATCTCGCGGGGCAGCAGCGTCGCGGGGCGCCCGTGCCGGCGCCGGTCGCGCGCGGCGGCCATGAGGTCGTCGGCCCCGATCCCGGGATCCAGGCACGCATCGAGCAGGCGGCGGTCGGCCCGCGAGAGCGGACGCTCGCAGCCGGACGCGCGGCGCAGCACGTCGGCCGAGATCTCCGCGAGCACCTCGCGCTCCTCGTGCGTCCAGATCTCGGCGTCCTGGCGGTAGAAGACGGCCCCGAACACGTGGATGCGCAGCAGCTTCGTGCCGATCGCACGGCGCGCAGAGCGGGGGAGCGCCGCGAACCAGTCGGCCTCGAGCAGGTCGGGGAAGAAGCCGAGCTGCTCGCGCATCGGCCGGATCACGTAGGTGACGCGGTCACCGGCGTCCTCGCCGATCACGTACGGCGGGCCGAAGCGGTCGTAGGCCGTGGGCACGGTCGCCATCAGCCGCGTCACCATGCCCACGTCGCCGCCCACGGTCGCGCCCTCCACGAGGTGCGCCCCGGTGCGCGCGAGCATCGCCCTGCTCATGAGCCCGAGCGGCGCCGAGCGGTAGGCGAGACGATCCCGGGCGAGGTCCGCGAGACCCCCGCGCAGCATCCGCACCGCGGGGGTGGGCACCCCATGTTCGGCGGCGCCGAGCGCGAGCCGGGTGATGACGAACTCGGCGCCCGTCCGCTCCTGCACGGCGAGCCAGGAGGCGACGGCGCCGGGCGCGAGCGTGTCGTCCGAACCCATGATCGCGACGAACGGCGCGCGGTCCTGATCCCCGTCGTCCCGTTCACCGGCGTCGCGCATGCCCGCGTTGAACGGACCGGAGGCGGAGCGGAAGGCGTCGCGGTGCTCGAGGATCCTCACCCGTTCGCGGTGCTCGGGGCGGATCGCCCCGCGGATCTCGTCGGCGGGTCGGTTGTGGGCGACGACCACGACGTTCGCGTGCTCGGCGTTGCCCTCGAGGATCGACGCGACGGCGCGGCCGACGGGACGCTCGGGCGTGTGGCAGGCGATGACGACGTCGACGGGCCTCATCGCCCCAGCCCCGCCCTCTCGAGCCCGCCGCCCGCATCTCCGGCGGCCTCGTCCAGCAGCCGCGTGTACTGCGCGGCGTAGGCGGCGCCGACGGCCCGGGTCGAGAAGCGCGTGCCGATGGTCGCGGCGATGTCCTCGCTGCTCAGCTCCCGCGTGCGGGCGTCGACATCGAGGATCGCGTCGGCGTAGCGCACGGGATCCTGCGCGTCGATGAGGGAGCCGACGGAGGGCTCGACGTACTCGCCCTGCCCGCCCGTCGCGCCGAGCACCACGGGGCGACCGGCGACGATCGCCTCGGCGGCCGAGACGAAGAAGTTGTCGGCCCGCGTCGGCCCGAAGAACAGGTCGGCGCGGCCGAGGGCCTCGCGCACGCCCTCCGCGCTCGTCGTGCCCGGCAGCGCGATCCGGCCCGCGATGCCGAGCTCGGCGGCGAGGGCGAGCGTCGCCTCCCGCAGCGGGCCCTCCCCGAGCCAGGTGAGGTGCGCGTCGATGCCGCGGCTCGTCAGCTCGGCGACGGTGCGCACTGCGACCAGCGGGTCCTTGCGGTCGATGAGCCCGCCCGTGGAGACCAGGCTCAGGGATCCGTCGGACCGATCGCGGCGGGGGACCAGGGGACCGGGATCCACGATGCACGGGACGACGTCGGTGGGACGGTGGCCGCGCACGGCGCGCAGCGGCTCGGCGAGGTACTCGCACACGGCCGTCGCCCGATCCGGCCTCGCGAGCAGGCGGGAGAGGGCCGGCAGAGCGATCCGCGCGGGGGCCGGCAGCGTCTCGGGCGTGGTGAGCGCCGACCAGTGCTCGGTGTGCAGCCAGGGCGCGCGCGGCCGGCGCAGCGCGAGCGGCAGCAGCGTCGAGAACGCCATCGAGTGGACCACGTCGGCCCTCTCGAGCGCTGGGCCGAGCGCCCGGGCGGCGCGCAGCACCCGGTCGGGACGGCGCGGATCCATGGGGATCCGCAGCACGTCCAGGCCCGCGTGGACGAGCCGGCGGGTGCCGTCGTCGTCGACGGGCGGCACCAGGTGCACGAGCCGGACATCGGCGTGCTCGGCGATCGCGAGGGCATCGCGCACCACGAAGGACCCCCGCGAGGGCGCCTCCCGCGTGGGGAACCACGTGGTCAGCAGCGTCGCTCTCATGCGTCCTCCCCGGTGAGCACCAGACGGTAGGCCTCGAGCAGGCCCGTGGCCTCGTCCTCCCAGGTGAGGTCCGGTGCGGCCTCGCGGGCCCGCTCCCGATAGTCCTCCGGGGAGGCGAGGATGCGCTGCAGGGCGGCGGCGAGCTCGACGGGGTCCGAGCCCTCGAAGACCTCCCCGACGCCCAGCTCCTCGACCACGGCCCGCATGTCCGGGAGATCGGCCGCGGCGATCGGCAGGCCCGCGCGGATCGACTCGAAGAGCTTGTTGGGCAGGGCGAAGCGGTAGGACAGGCACACGGGCTGCACGTGCACGACCGCGACGTCCCCGTCGGCCAGCGCTGCGGACACCTCCGCGGGAGCGACGGCGCCCACCAGATGCACGCGGTCCTGGACCCCGGCCGCCCGGGCGGCGGCGAGGATCGAGCGCTCATAGTCCGCCTCCCCGTAGCCGAGCAGCACGAAGTGCACGCGTGCATCCAGATGGGGGAGCGCGGCGATGGTCTCCTCGATGCCTCGCGCCGTGGTGAGCCGGCCGCCGTAGGCGATCACGAGGTCGTCCTCGGCCAGGCCCGCGCGCTCGCGCAGCACGCCCTGCGCCCGCTCGGGGACCGGCCCGGCGGCGGGCACGTTGCGCACCAGCAGCGGACGCGAGCGCAGGTCGTAGGTGCGCTGGAGCCAGTCGGCGATCGAGGGGGAGACGGTGATCACGGCGTCCGCCCGCGGGACCGCGACGTGCTCGATCAGCGCCTCGAGCAGCGGGGCGAGCAGGCGGCGCTCGCCCACGTTGCGGTGGCGCCAGAGCTCGTGGGAGTCGAAGACGATCCGCACCCGGCGGCCCTCGCGCCGGGCGAGGAGCTGCACGGCGAGCGCGGGGACCAGCGTGTTCGTGTCGTTCGCGTGGACCACCTCGGGCGCGAAAACACGGGCCGCACGTGCCGAGCGCCACCAGTAGGTGCCCAGCTCGATCGTGCGGTACGCGCGCCGGCCGAGGTCACCGGCGACGGCGGTCCCGACCCGGCGCGCATGGGCCGACGCGCGGGCGGCGAGGCCCCGGGGACGAGCGGGGGCCGACGGCGAGGGGACGTCGGCGGGCACCGGCTCCGCCGCGCTCGCATCCCCGCCGCGTCGCGTCAGCCGCGTGAGCTGCGGGGCGATCCGCTCCAGGGCGAACTCGGGGACGCGCTCGAGACAGACCCCGCCCGGCAGCTGCGTGATGCCCGCCGCGTGCCCCTTCAGCCGGCGCTCCACGGCGATGATGCGCACGTCCATGCCCGCCGCGCGCAGCGACGCCGACTCCTTGAGGACCCGCGCGTCGTTCGCGGCATCGTTGTGCACGAGGACCGCGATGCGCGGCGCGGGGGCAGGCTCGGGCATGGCGCTCCTGGGACGAATATCGTGGGTCGGGCACACTGTACCTGCGCGATCGTCCCCGAGCCCCCAGGAGAACCAGCCCGATGAAGATCCTGTCCGTGGTGGGCGCACGCCCGCAGTTCGTGAAGCTCGCGGCGGTCGCCGACGCCGCCGCGCAGCGGGACGACGTCCAGCACGTCATCGTCCACACCGGGCAGCACTACGACGCCGCCATGAGCGACGTCTTCTTCGCCGACCTGCGCATCCCCGCCCCCGACGTGAACCTGGGCGCGGGATCGGGCAGCCACGGCCGCCAGACGGGCGCGATGCTCGCGGCGATGGACGAGGTGCTCGAGCAGCAGCAGCCGGACTGGGTGCTCGTCTACGGCGACACCAACTCGACGCTCGCGGGAACCCTCGCCGCGGTGAAGATGCACGTGAAGGTCGCCCACCTCGAGGCAGGCCTGCGCTCCTTCAACCGTCGCATGCCCGAGGAGCACAACCGCGTGCTCACCGACCATGCGGCCGATCTGCTGCTGGCGCCCACCGAGGTCGCGCGCGAGCACCTCGAGGGCGAGGGCCTGGGGTCTCGCACCCTCGTGGTGGGCGACGTGATGACCGACGTCTGCCTGCGGGTCGCCGCCTCCGTCGCCGACCAGCCGCTGCGCCTGCCCACGGGCATCGACCCCGCGGGCGAGTTCGCGGTCGCCACCATCCACCGGGCCGACAACACCGATGACCCCGAGCGCCTCGCCGCGATCCTCTCCGCCCTGCGCGATGCGCCCCTGCCGATCGCCCTGCTCGCCCACCCCCGTCTGGCCGCGAAGGCCCGCGAGGCGGGCCTCGCTCTCGAGGGCGGCAGCGTGCACGTGGGGGAGCCGCTCGCGTATCCGGATCTGATCGCGGCCGTCTCCCGCGCGCGCTCCGTCGTCACCGACTCCGGCGGCCTGCAGAAGGAGGCGTACCTGCTGGGCACCCCCTGCGTCACCGTGCGCACCGAGACCGAGTGGGTCGAGACCCTCGAGGACGGCTGGAACCAGCTGGTCCCCGACCCGGCGGGCATCGCGCGGGCCCTGGAGCGTCCCCGCCCCGCCTCCGATCGCCCCGACCACTACGGCGACGGGCACGCCGCCGAGCGCGTCGTCGACGCCCTGCGCGAGCGCACCCGATGAGCCGGCCGCGCGGAAGCTTCCCGCCCCGCATCGTCCTGGCGACCCGCGTCTTCACCCCCGAGGCCGTCGCTGCCGCCTTCCGCGAGGAGGCCCTCGTGCGCGCCCTCGAGGAGGCGGGCGCCGAGGTCACCGTGCTCACCACCCGCCCCCCGCGCGGCGTCACCGGGACGGACCGGGTCCGCCGCGTCTCCCGCTTCCCCGTCAAGCGCGACCACCAGCAGCAGGTGCGCGGCTACCTCTGCTACATGAGCTTCGACGTGCCGCTCGCCCTGCGCCTGCTGCTGCGACGCCGACCCGATGTGGTCATCGCCGAGCCGCCGCCCACGACCGGCCTGGTCGCGACCGTGGTCGGCGTGCTGCGGCGGGTCCCGACGGTCTTCTACGCGGCCGATGTATGGTCGGACGCGACCGAGAGCGTCGAGGGCGTCCCCGCTCCGATCCGCACCGCCGTGCGGATCATGGAGACCACGACCTGGAAGCGCGCCGCGAAGGTCCTCACGATCTCCCCGGGGGTCGACGACCGCGTCGCCGCCCTCATCGGCCGCCGTCCGTCGCTCACCATGGTCGGCAACGGCATCGACACCGACGTCTTCACCCCCGAGGGCCCGCAGCCGGACGAGGAGACCGCGGCCGGCCCGTACTTCGTCTACGGCGGGACGGTCTCCGAATGGCAGGGGGCCGACGTCTTCGTCGAGGCCTTCGCGCGCGTGCGCGCCGAGCACCCGGGCGCCCGCCTGCTGTTCTTCAGCGAGGGCAGCGGCAAGGAGGCCCTCGCGCAGAAGGTGGCCGACGAGGGCATCGCGGGCGTCGAGTTCCGGGGCCGACTCGCCCCCGCGGACATGTCCCGCGCGCTGCGCGGCGCGGTCGCCGGGCTGAGCTCGATCACCCCGGGCCTGGGCTACGAGTTCGCCCTGCCCACGAAGATCTACGCGGCCACGGCCTCGGGCACGCCCGTGATCCACGCGGGAGAGGGCGCCGCCTTCGAGCGGGTGCGCGATGCGCAGCTGGGCTGGGCGAGCGCCTACGACCCCGCCGCCGTCGCCGCCTCGATGCTCGCCGCGCTCGCAGGGGAGGACCGGCCGACGCCCGAGCACCTGCGCACCTGGACCCTGGAGCACGCCTCCCTGCAGGGCGCCGCCGAGCGCGCCGCCGAGGCCGTCCTCGAGGTGGCGCGCGGGAACAGCAGGACTTAGAACACCAGGCGCACCCCGGGGATCCTCTGCGCGAGCAGGGAGATCGCGAAGGACACCGGCACCACGATGACGTACGCGACCGCCATCTGACCCAGCGCGTCGCCGTCGCCCATCCACGGCAGCTGCCGCAGCAGCACGAGGATCGCGAAGTGCGCGAGGAACACGCCGAAGGTCGCGTCGCCGAGCGTGCGCAGCACGTGCTGGGCGCGCGGTCCGACCCGCCACGGCAGCGCGAGCGCGGCCATGCCCGCGAACAGGGCGATCGCATACACCATGACCAGCGGCGAAGTGTAGCCGGAGCCGAGCACTGCGATCCATGCGTCGGCCGCCGAGCCCGATCCGGCCCCCGCCCCGCCCCGGTCCGCCTCGTAGACGGCTGTGAGCGCGAGGACGCACAAGGGGCTCAGGGCGAGCAGCCATGCCCCCGTGCGACGGCCCGGAGGTGCGACGAGGGCTGCCCTTCCGATCACGAAGAAGCCCGCGAAGGCGAGTCCGAAGGTGAGCGCGCCCGCCTCGAGCGGCCTGTGCGGGGAGAGCCCGTCGAAGGCCCCTCCGGCCGTCGGTCCGGCGGTGAGGAAGGGCACGGCGAAGGCGAGCGCGGTCCAGACGCAGCCCAGGATGCCCATCCACCAGGCCCGCCGGCCCTCGTGCGCCCCGTGCTGGTGGAGGAACGCCGCGATGACGGGCGCGAGGGCGTAGAGCCCGAGGACCGCCCACAGGAAGTACAGGTGGACTGCCGTCTTGCCGGTGATGATCTCGTCGAGCGCGATGCCGGGCGAGATGTCGGCCCCCGCGAGCGGGTCGATGAGCAGCATGTACACCGCCGACCACACCACGAGGGCGGGCACCACGCGCACCGCGCGCCGCCGCCAGAAGGCGCCCGGTCCGCGCCGGTGGGCGGCGGGATGCAGGTTCAGGGCGCCGGTCATCATGAGGAAGACGGGGACGGCGGCGGAGGCCGCCATGTCCAGCGCCGTCACGCCGATCCCGACGGTCCCGGCCTCGACGCCGCCTCCCACCACGTGCACGAGCACGACGCCGAGGATCGCGGCGATCCGCAGGACGTCGAGGAGGGGCAGGTACTCGCGCGCCGGGGCGGATCGAGCCGAGTCGGGCGAGGGGTCGGAGGAGGTCATGCCGGGGGAGCCGGGTCCTCTCTCAGGAGCCGGAGCCGCAGTCGACGCGGATCAGCTGCGAGTGGTCGGTCGTGAACACGGTGGTGCCCAGGTCCTGGGAGGCGCGGTTGACCAGGTCGAACGTGGAGGACCACGAGTAGGTCGTGTACTCCTTGTAGATGTAGCCGACGTTCGCGTCCTCGAGCATCCGGCACTGCTCCGCGAGCGGCACGGGGCCGTCCGACCCGGAGATGGCGTAGAGCAGCGCCCTGTCCTGCGAGGTCAGGGCCATGCCCGCGACGGGGTAGTACACGTGCTGGCCGTGGATCGCGTACATGTGGGAGGCGCCGGAGAACGGGCTCGCGAGCACCTTCCTGCTCGTGTCCATGTCGGGAGCGGCCTTCGCCCAGGCGTCCACCTCGTCCTGCTGGAGGAAGCGGCCGCGTCCCTCGGAGGTCCAGGCCAGGTTCAGCTGGGCGTTGTCGATGCGGGTGGGCACCGAGCTCGCGGCCGCGACCACGGCCAGCGCCGTCAGCACGGCGGCGCCCCAGCGCGGGATCCTCTCCCCGTGCGGGGCGATCACGCGGGACCAGGCGCGCAGGCCGGGGATCACGAGCACGCTGGTGAGCATCGTGACCGGCATCGAGAGTCGGTCCTGGCCGCGGTAGTAGAGGGTCGAGAGGTTCAGCGGGGAGTCGATCGCGGAGTCGAAGTAGAGCACGCCCATCACGACCCAGGCGACCACCAGCCAGCGCTGCGGGCTGCGCCAGGAGGCCACGAGGCCCGGCCACCACAGCAGCGCGAGCACCACGCCGAGCGCCATCGGCCAGACCGTGAGCAGGCCCAGCAGCAGCTCGCCCAGCCCCGTCCACCACGAGACCTTGAGCCCGCCCCCGAAGTCCGTGACGACTGCGGCGAGGGGAGTCCAGGACAGCAGGCCGACGGGCACCAGCGCCGCGACCGGCACGGCGAGCAGCCAGGGGCGGCGCCGCGCGTGAGGGAGGGCGGTCACCGCGCTCAGGGCGGCGATCAGCAGCAGGGCCGTGACGGCCACGTTCGGGTGCATGAGCGCGAGGCCGAGCCCGGCCCCGCCGAGCGCGAGCACGGAGGCCAGGTGCCGCAGCACCGGCCGCCCGGGGATGCCGTGGCCGGGCGCCGGCCCGTCGCCCGCGCCATCGCCCGTGGCCTCCTTCATCAGCGCGCCCCACAGCGCGACGATTGCCGCGGTGACGCCGGGCAGCATCGCGAAGCCCACCATGTTCGGGATCGCCGAGAGATGAATCCACTCGTTCCACGGGGCCGCGGGCGCGAGCAGGCCGACGATGCTCGCGGCGAACGGCCCCCAGGTCACCGCGGGCCACAGGGCGCGGGCGAGAAGTGCCATCCCTGTCACCCACGGCACCACCGCGAGCACCAGGCACGCGGCGTTCAGCAGCACCGGGATCGGCACCAGCGGGACCAGGGACGCGAGCGCGTGGAAGCCGCCGGGGTAGGGGTTCGGCTGCCCGGTGGTGCTCGCGACCGTGCCGATCACCAGGGACGACGCGTCGCCCGTCTCCCGGATCCGCTCGAGGGCGGAGAGGTGGTAGAGGGTGTCCCAGCGCTCGAGCACCCGATCGGCCCCTCCCGCCGCATAGGCGATCGGGACGAGCGCGACGAGCACCGCGCCGAGGATCCACCAGGGGCCTCCCGGGACACGGCGCCGGGGTGCGGGCCGGTCGGGAGGATCGGCCCCGTCGACCAGCGGGCGCCCGTCGAGCACGGTCGCCGGCAGGCGCAGGCCGAAGCGGCGGGCGAGCAGCCCGATCAGGATCATGAGCGCGGAGAGCACCCCGAAGGTCGCGAGCGACCAGGGCACGCCGGCCTTCCCCGCGATCGCCGCGCCCACGCCGGCGATCGCGGCGCCGAGGGCGGGGGCCAGGGCGAGGGCGAGCAGGCGGCCGCCGCCGAGCACGCGCACGGCGAGGAAGCCGGGGACGACGGCCGCGGCGAGGACCACGATCCCCGCGACCACCAGGAGCAGGAGGTCGGTCATGCGCCGCTCTGCGTGCGCTCGCGGTAGGCGACCGGCTGCTCGGCCTCGTCCAGGGCGATCCGGCGGGCGAGGTAGGTGATGCGCTTCTCCTCGTTCTTCGCGCGGACCTCCTGCAGGGCGATGACGCCCAGCAGCACGATCACGGTCGCGTACAGCAGCAGGTCGGCGCCGCGGCCCACGCCCACCAGATGGGCGACGCGGGTGAGCAGGCGGGGGGAGACGACGGCGGCGACGGCGAACAGCGCGAAGCCGAGGATCAGCAGGCGCCGCACCGCGAGCTGGCGGGCCCCGCGCGTGCGGAACAGCCAGAACGTGATCCCCAGGATCCCGAGGATCAGCAGGATCTGGATGACGAGCGTCGACCCCATCGCGCCCATCACGTCAGCCCCTGTCGGCGGGCGCGTCGTGGGTCGAGGCGGACCCGTCGCCGAGGACGAGGCGGGGCGTGCCCTGCCAGTTCTCGGCGGTGGTGATGTCGCGCCCGTCGATGACCAGGCGGACGCCCGGGACGTCGGCCGCGGCGAGCTCCCGGTACTCGGGGTGGTTCGTCTGCACGATCACCAGGTCCGCGTCCTCGCCGCGGTGCCAGGCGGCCCAGCCGTAGGAGCAGAGCTCCTCGTCGGAGTAGAACGGGTCCTGCACGCTCACCTGCGCGCCGCGCCGCTGCAGCTCCGCGACGACCGGGAAGACGCCCGAGAACGCGGTCTCCTTGACGCCCGCCCGGTACGACGCGCCGAGCACCACGGCGCGCAGGCCCGCGAGTGATCCGAGCAGCTCCTCCGCACGCTGCACGAGGCGCGCCGGCACGGAGGCGTTCAGGGCGCGGGCCGTGCGCACGGTCTCGGCATGAGGATCGGTCGAGAGGTACAGCCGCGGGTAGACGGGGATGCAGTGCCCGCCCACGGCGATGCCGGGCTGGTGGATGTGCGAGTAGGGCTGGGAGTTGGAGGCCTCGATCACCTTGTAGACGTCGATGCCGTTGTCCTGCGCGAACAGGGCGAACTCGTTGGCCAGCGCGATGTTCACGTCGCGGTAGGTGGTCTCGGCGAGCTTCGCGAGCTCGGCCGCCTCGGGGGAGCCCAGGTCCCACACGCCGTTGGGACGCGCGAGATCGGGGCGCTCGTCGAAGGTGAGCATCGACTCGTAGAACTCGCGCGCACGGCGCGTGCCCTCGTCGTCGATCGCGCCGATCAGCTTCGGGTACTTGCGCAGGTCCGCGAACACGCGCCCGGTGAGCACGCGCTCTGGGGAGAAGACCATGAAGAAGTCCTTCCCCTGGGTGAGGCCGGAGACCTCCTCGATCATCGGGGTGAAGCGGCCGCGCAGCGTCCCCACGGGCAGCGTCGTCTCGTAGATGACGGTCGTCCCCGGGGTGAGGTGCTGGGCGAGCGAGCGGGTCGCGTCGTCCATCCATCCGAAGTCCGGCTCGGAGGTCTCCTCGTCCACGAACAGCGGGACCACGAGCACCACCGTGTCGGCCTGGGGGATCGCCTCGGCGTAGTCGGTGGTCGCGCGCAGGCGGCCGGAGGGGACGAGCTCGGCGAGCTTTTCGGCGAGATGCGCCTCGCCGGGGAAGGGCTCGCGGGCGTCGTTGATCGCCTCGACCTGGTGCGGGTTCACGTCGACGCCGACGACCCGGCTCCCGGCCTCGGCGAACTGCACGGCGAGCGGCAGCCCGATCTTCCCGAGTGCGACGACGGCTGTGTTCACCGGTACCTGCTTCCTCCCGCGCGCGGGCGCGTGGATGTGACGTGCTGTCTGGACGGGGCGCGCCCGGCGCGCGAGCGCGGGATCGTCCCCGGTGGACAGGGTATCGTCCTGGGCCTGAGCGCACTCAGCGCGGACGTCGTCCCGGGAGGAAGTGGATGAGCGAGTCCCCCGACGGGACCGTCGAGCAGGCGGACCCGGGCGTCACCTCGACGTGGTTCGTCATCCCGCTGTTCAACGAGGCCCAGGTCATCGGAGAGGTGGTCACCGAGCTGCGCCGCCGCTATCCGCTCGTGGTGTGCGTGGACGACGGCAGTCGCGACGGCTCCGCGGAGATCGCGGCCGAGGCCGGGGCGGCCGTGGTGCGCCACCCCTTCAACATGGGCCAGGGCGCCGCCCTGAAGACCGGCATCGACTATGCGCTGCGCGATCCCGCGATGCGCCAGGTCGTGACCTTCGACGCCGACGGCCAGCACCAGGTCGACGACGCCGCGTCGATGATCGGCCTGCGCGAGAGCGAGGACGTGGACCTCGTGCTGGGCTCCCGCTTCCTCGACCAGCGCACGCGCCCCGGGCTGCTCAAGCGCCTCGTGCTGCGCGCGGCCGTGCGCTACACGAACCTCACCACGGGAGTGAAGCTCACCGACGCCCACAACGGCCTGCGCGTGATGGGCCGCAGCGCCTGCCGCCGCATCACCATCGAGCAGAACCGGATGGCGCACGCCTCCGAGATCGTCGAGGAGATCGGGAGGCTGCGCCTGAGCGTGCGCGAGCACCCGGTCCACATCCTCTACACCGACTACTCGAAGCAGAAGGGCCAGTCGATGCTCAACTCGGTGAACATCGTCATCGACATGCTCTTCCGCTGACCCCGGCCCCGGCCCTGCCCCGCCTCGCTCAGTCCCCGGACTTCGCGGTCGCGGTGCCGTCCGCGACCGAGGAGAAGAACTGCTTCGTCTCGGTCTCGTCGGTGAGGATCGCGACGCCCGAGTTGTTGGTCTGGTAGTTCTCGGTGACGATCGGGATCGACAGGTTCGTGCCGTCCTTCATCGAGCGGCGCATGGCCAGCCCCGCCCGCCCCAGGTCCACGAGGCCCGTGTGGTCGTCGGTGAGCAGGGCGCCCGAGCCGGCGCCGGCGAGCTTCGCCTGGGCGAAGGGGTTCAGCAGCACCGCCGGCGAGGTCACGCGGTCCATGAGCGCGGCGACGAACTGCTGCTGGCGGGCCTGGCGGCCGATGTCGGCCGTGGGATCGAAGTATCGGGCCCTCACGAAGGCGAGCGCCTGCTCGCCGCCCACGTCGTGGCAGCCCTCGGCCATCTTCAGCCCGGACTTCTCGTCGTCCACGTCCTTGTCGATGCACAGGTTCACGTGCCCCACGGCGTCCACGGTGTCCGTGACGCCGTCGAAGCCGACCTCGACGTAGTGGTCGATGGTCATCCCCGTGAACTCCTCCACGGTCTTGACCATGAGCTGCGGACCGCCGAAGGAGTAGGCGGCGTTGAGCTTGTACTTCCCGTGCCCCGGGATGTCCACGAGGGTGTCGCGGGGCAGGGAGACCAGATAGGACTTCCCATTGGCGGCGCGGTGCAGGAGCATCATCGTGTCTGCGCGCCCGCCCTCGGTGCCGTCGTCGGCGACGCTCTTGCCGCCGCGGGCGTCCGAGCCCGCGATGAGGTACGTCGTGCCCGGGGTGTCCGCCGCGCCCGAGAGCGCGTCGACGTGCTCGATCCGCGAGTTCGCCCAGAGGGCGAGGCCGGCGCCCCAGCCCAGCACGATCACGAGCACGAGGGCGACGAGGGTCATGCCCAGCCGCATCGGCCGGGGGACGCGGGAGCGCCGACGGGGGCCGCCCGGTCGCTGCGGACCGCCGGGCTGGTCCGGCCCCTGGGGACCCGACGGCGGGACGGCCGCGTCGGCGCCCGCGGCGCCTGCGCCCTCGTGGTGGCGCACCGGGGCGCCCTGGCGGGAGGACGGGCGGGGCGGGGAGGCGGGGGAGGAGCCCTCCTGTCCGGAGGGGCCCTGCGGCGCCCTCTCGCCCGCCGGGAGGGCGCGCGTGGCCTGCTCGGGCTGCCGGGTGCGTCCGCCCGAGGCGGGGCCGACGGCCTGGACGCTGCTGCCGGCCCGGGCCCGCGAGCGCGGGGTGGGGCGGCGCGGTGCGCCCGGTCGCGGTGTGCGAGGGCGCGCGGATCCGCCGCGGGCGGGATCAGCGCGAGGGGCTTCCTCGAACGGGTCCTCCTGGTCGGAGGGGCGTGCCGAGCGTTCGTCCCGGTCGTCCACGGGCAGGATCCTTCCGTCGTGTGCGCCGACGGGGGGAAGCGGGGTCGGCGCGCGTGCCCGACAGACTAGCCCCGGGATCTCCGAGCGCCCAGCGGCTGCGCGGCGCGGACGTGACGTGTTCGCGGCGCGCGGGCGGACGGCTGGGTGAACACGGGGAGCTCTCCGTAGACTTCGACGCACGCGGAGGCGCCCCCGTGACCTGCCCTTCGCCCGCAGACCCGGAGGAGACCCCGTGCAGGACGCCCCCATCACGCGAGATGCCGCGAACGGCGGTGTGAGAGTCGTCGCGGTCGTCGTCACGTACAACCGCGCCGCGCTGCTCGAGTCCTGCCTCGATGCCCTCACGGCGCAGGACCGTCGGCCCGACGCGGTCGTGGTCGTGGACAACGCCTCGACCGACGCCTCGGGGAGCGTGGCCGACTCCCATCCGATCGGGGCCGATGTGGTGCACCTGCACGAGAACGTCGGCGGCGCGGGCGGCTTCGCGACCGGCATCGCCCGCGCGCTCGAGGAGCACCGCGCCGACTGGGTGTGGCTCATGGACGACGACACCATCCCGCGGCCGGGCGCCCTGGCGGCCCTCACGGACGCGATCGACGCCTCTCCGGCGCGCCTGTCCGTGCTCAGCTCGCGGGCCGTGTGGACCGACGGGCGGGCCCACCCCATGAACCTGCCGCGACTGCGCGTGGGCGCGAGCGCGCAGGAGCGGGGCGACGCGCAGGCCGCCGGCGGGTACCCGATCCGCACCGCGAGCTATGTCTCCGTGCTGCTGCGGGCCGATGACGTGCGCCGCCTGGGCCTCCCCAACGCCGACTACTTCATCTGGTCCGACGACTTCGAGCACACGGGCCGCCTGCTGCGCCGCGGGCGCGGCATCCACGTGCCCGGCTCCGTCGTCGAGCACCGCACGAAGGTCTTCGCCAACGCGCAGGCCTCCCCGGGCGACCGCTTCTACTACGACGTCCGCAACCGCCTCTGGGCGCTCACCCGCACCCGGTCGTTCACCCTCTGGGAGCGCGCGATGTACGGCGGCAGCACCGTGCGCGGATGGCTGCGCCAGCTCGTGCGCCACCCCGAGCTCGCGCGCGTCGGCGCCCGCGGTCTGCGCGATGCCCTGCGCGGCGGACCCCGTCCGGGCGCCCGGGTCCTGGACCGTGACCCCGGGGCGGCCTCCTCGATCGCCCGCGTGGAGAGGTCCGCCGGGCGATGAGCGCGCCCTCCCCGTCGGACCATCCCGTCCCGTCGGACCATCCCGTCCCGTCGGACCGGCCCGTCGCCCACGACGTCACCGTGCTCATGCCCGTCTGGCGCGGCGACAGGGCGGACCGCTTCGCGGCGGCGGTCGCCTCCGCCACCACGCGGCAGACCCTCGCGCCGGCCGAGCTGCTGCTGAGCATCGACGGACCGCTGACCCCCGAGCTCGACGCCGTCGTCGCCGCGATCGAGTCCGGCGAGCACGGTCCTGCCCGCGTGCTCCGCGCCGACGCCCACCAGGGCCTCGCCCTCACCCTCCAGCGCGGCCTCGAGGCCGCGGCCACGGACCTCGTGGCCCGCGCCGACGCCGACGACCTCTGCCGCCCCGAGCGCCTCGCCCTGCAGGTCGGCGCGATGCGGGACGGCGGCCTCGACCTGCTCAGCGGCACCCTCCAGGAGTTCTCCGACGCGGTGCCCGTCGGCGCCGGCCCCCTGCGCACACGTCCGCTCGCGCACGCCGAGATCCTCGCCTACCTCCCGCGCCACAGCCCCTTCCAGCACCCGGCGGTGATGATGCGCCGCGACACGGCGCTCGCCGTCGGCGGCTACCTGGAGCTCGACCACCTCGAGGACTACTGGCTCTGGGAGCGCATGCTGCTGGGGGGCGCGCGCAGCGCGAACCTCCCCGAGGTGCTCGTGGACTACCGGGTCGACGAGCACCTCTTCGCCCGCCGCGGCGGCCTCCGCATGTTCCGCTCGGATCTGCGCCTGCAGCGCACCTTCCTTCGCGACGGCGTCACCGCGCCGGTGGGGGCTGCTGCGAACCTCGCCCGCCGCGCGGCCTACCGCTTCGCGCCCGGCTGGATGCGCCGTCTGGGGTACCGCCTGCTCGTCGAGCGGATGCGCTGACGTGACCCGGGCCTCTCCCCACCCGGCGCCGGGTGAACGCCGAGTGACATCGGATCGGCCGGGCGGTGACGCCTCCGTGAGCGTCCGGTGGAGCGCGCACACGATGCCCTGACCAGGGCTCTGAAGTGCGCAGACGCGCCGCGGCGCTGGGCTAGGGTGGTCGCCATCGAGCACCCGTCGAAAGGTATCCCCGTGGCGTCTCCTGACCTGCTGATCGTCGGCTCCGGCCTCTTCGGACTGACGGTCGCCGAGCGCGCAGCCGTCGAGCACGGCGCGAAGGTCGTCATCATCGACCGCCGCGACCACATCGGGGGCAATGCCTACTCGGAGGTCGACGAGACCACCGGGATCGAGATCCACAAGTACGGGGCGCACCTCTTCCACACCTCGAACGAGCGCGTGTGGGAGTACGTCAACCGCTTCACGGAGTTCACCGGCTACGTCCACAAGGTCTATACGAACCACCAGGGCGTGGTGTATCCGCTGCCGATCAACCTGGGCACGATCAACCAGTTCTTCGGCGCCTCCTACTCGCCCGACGAGGCGCGGGCGCTGATCGCCGAGCAGGCCGGCGAGCTCGCGGGCACCGACCCCGAGAACCTCGACGAGAAGGGGATCTCGCTCATCGGCCGGCCCCTCTACGAGGCGTTCATCAAGAACTACACCGGCAAGCAGTGGCAGACGGACCCGAAGGACCTGCCGGCGGGGATCATCTCCCGCCTGCCCGTGCGCTACACCTACGACAACCGCTACTTCAACGACACCCACGAGGGCCTGCCGGCCCAGGGGTACACGGCCTGGCTCGAGCGCATGGCCGACCACCCGAACATCGAGGTGCGGCTGGGCACGGACTACTTCGACCCGGCGCAGGAGTACCACCGCGACGCCGTGCGCGGGCAGCTCCCGGTGATCTACACGGGCCCCGTCGACCGCTACTTCGACTACGAGCTGGGCGACCTCAAGTGGCGCACCATCGACCTGGAGACCGAGCACCTCGAGAGCACGGGCGATTTCCAGGGCACGTCGGTCATGAACTACGCCGACGCGGACATCCCCTTCACCCGCATCATCGAGCCGCGCCACTTCCACCCCGAGCGCGACTACCCCGCGGACCGCACCGTCATCCAGCGCGAGTACTCCCGCTTCGCGGCGCGCGAGGACGAGCCCTACTACCCGGTGAACTCGGGGACGGACCGCGAGACCCTGCTGGCCTACCGGGAGATGGCGGACGCCGAGCCGGGCACCCTGTTCGGCGGTCGCCTGGGCACCTACAAGTACCTCGATATGCACATGGCGATCGGCTCTGCCCTGAGCCTCGTGGACAACAAGCTGGCCGACCTGCTTCGCCAGTGAACGATCAGCCGCGCCCCTGAGCGGCCGGCCGGGAGGACCCCCACAGTGAGCATCACCAGCACCCCTGCGACAGCCCTGCCCTCCTCCGCGGAGGCCGACGGCGCGAGCACCCCGTCGACCCCGCAGCGTGTGATCCAGCGGCTCATCATGCCGCTCGTGCCGACGCCGGACATCGTGCCCCTGTACGTCGAGGCCCACACGGCCCGCTCGGGCATCTCGACGGCCTCGTTCGGCCTCGGCGGCGAGGAGGAGGAGACCCACGAGGCCTCCGCTCCGAGCGCGGAGAACCTGACGACGGACGTCGACGAGCTCAGCGCGCGCCACAGCATCGAGGTGGGCCCGCACTCGGTGCGCTCCTTCGGCACCTACTTCAACGCCTTCCCGGCCGGCTACTGGCGGCGCTGGACACCGGTGCGCTCCGTGCGGCTGACCGTGAGCACCTCCGGCAGCGGCCAGGTCATCGTCTACCGCTCGAACGCGCGCGGGGCGATCCAGCGCCACGAGTTCCGCACGGTGCGCGAGAGCACCGAGTCGGTCTTCGAGCTGCCGCTCACGGCCTTCGGCGACGGCGGCTGGTACTGGTTCGACGTCATCGCGGGGGCCGACCCGGTCGCCGTCGTGAACGCCCAATGGACGGCCGACGCCGACATCGCCCGCACCGAGGGCACCTTCTCCATCGGCATGACCACGATGAACAAGGTCTCCTACTGCCTGGACAACATCGGGCTGATCAGCCGTGACCAGGACCTGCGGGAGCGGCTGGACGTCATGTACGTCGTCGACCAGGGGACCGACCGTCTCAGCGACCACGAGGAGCTCGGGCCGCTGCAGGCGGCCATGGGCGAGCAGCTGCAGCTCATCGAGCAGGGCAACATCGGCGGCTCCGGCGGCTTCTCGCGCGGCATGTACGAGGCGGCGACCAACGGACGCTCCACCTACGTCATCAACTGCGACGACGACATCGACATCGAACCCGAGTCGCTGCTGCGCATGCTGACCTTCGCGGACTTCGCGACCACGCCCATGCTCGTGGGCGCCCACATGTTCGACCTCAACAACCGCTCGGTGCTGCACGCCTTCGGCGAGGGCGTCGACCCCTGGGCGATCCAGCCTCGCGTCGTCAGCCCCGGCGGACGCCTCGGACACGACTTCGGCTTCGAGCCGCTGCGCTCGACGCCGTGGCTGCACCGCCGCGCCGACGTCGACTACAACGGCTGGTGGACCTGCCTGATCCCCACCGAGACCGTGCGCGCGATCGGCCTCAGCCTGCCGGTGTTCATCAAGTGGGACGACGCCGAGTACGGGCTCCGGGCGAAGGCCGCCGGCTACCCGACGGTGTCCCTGCCCGGCGCGGCGGTCTGGCACATCACCTGGACCGACAAGAGCGATGCCCTGGACTGGCAGGTCTACTTCCATGAGCGCAATCGCCTCATCACCGCGCTGCTGCACTCGGTCTACGAGCGCGGCGGCCATGTGATCACCGAGTCGCAGAGCATCGACTTCAAGCACATGATCTCGATGCAGTACTTCACGGAGACCGCGCGGCTGATGGCGCAGGAGGACGTGCTGCGCGGGCCCGGCGGGCTGCACGACCAGATCGGGACCAAGCTCCCGGAGCTGCGCGCGATGGCCGAGCAGTACGACGACTCCGCGACGCTCACCGACGCCCAGCAGTTCCCGGCCGTGCGGATGGCGAAGCCGCCGCGCAAGGGTCGCGGGTTCGCGCCGCCGCGCCGTTCCCGGCTGCCGCTGTGGGCCGCGCGCACGATGGCCCGCCAGATGTTCGCCCCGCCGCGCGAGACCTCCCGGCTGCACCCGCAGGCCGAGATCCCGCACCTGGACGCGAAGTGGTGGACGCTCAGCCACTTCGACAGCGCCGTGGTCTCCAACGCCGACGGCACGAAGCTCGCCTGGTACAAGCGCCGTCCCGCTCACGTGCGGGAGATGTTCGCGCGCAGCCTCCGCACCCACGCGGATCTCTACCGCCACTGGAACGACCTGCGCCGCCAGTACCGCCGGGCCGCCGCGGGGCTCACCTCCTTCGAGGCCTGGGAGAGGACCTTCGCCGCGAACCCTGCTCCCGAGAGGAAGCAGGGTGTGAAGGAGAAGGGCACCCAGAAGGATTCGGGCTCGACGGAGGGATCGACGCCCTCGCAGTCCGACGGCACGTCGGCGAGCGAGTCCGTCGCCTGAGAGCCGCTCACTCGTCGGGGTCGGGGTCCAGGTCGTCCTGTCCGTCCCCGGTGCCGGACTCATACAGCGCATCGACGACGTCCCTCAGGCGGAAGCCGAACCCGGCGGTGGTCGGCGCGATCCTCGTGTCCCCCTCGCCCCGCTGGTAGCGCGGCCCGCTCTCGCCGTCGCGCACGAGTGGGTGCTCGGGCTCCAGCGGGACGATGACCGCGTGCTCGAGCACCTGTGGCCAGTGCACCTGGACCGGGGTGCCCGCGGAGTCGACCACCTCGAAGCGCGGGCCATCGGCCGGAGCGTGCGGCGCCGATGATCGCGCCGGCCGGATCGTCAGCCCGCCCTCATGGACGAGGACGTGATGACGCCGGCACAGCAGCACGAGGTTCTCGATGTCCGTGTCGCCGCCGTGCGACCAGGGCACGAGGTGGTGGGCATCGAGGTGCTTCGTCTGATGGCACCCGGGGAAGCCGCACATGCGCTGGGCGACGCGCAGGGCTCGGCGCTGTGCGCGGGAGGCGAGTCGACGGGTGCGTCCGAGGTGCAGGATCTCCCCGTTCTCATCGGTGACCAGCAGCGCGAGCAGCCCCGTGCAGGTCAGCCGCTGCGCCGTGGCGGCCTCGAGCGGCCCGGCCCCCACGATCTCGCAGCGGTTCCGTAGGGGAGGAGTCGCGGCAGACACATCGAAGGGGCCCGCTGAATGCGTACCAGCGTCTGTCGCAGACGTTCCCGCGGGAACGTCACCTGCTGCCAGATCTGTCAGATCCCTGCCGGGTGGCGAGGGGGCGGTGGGACATTCCGGACACCAGTGCGGAGGCTGTGGACGACGAGGATGTGGGGAGGAGCGGCGGGCCCTGAGTCTGCGGGGCAGCTGACCCGAGGAGGTGCCTCTATGCCTCGCGCGCATCCTCCTGCTGGGCCTGGTGGGGCGTGACCGACTCCGCCGGGCCGACGATCCCGCGGCCGTCGAGCAGTGCCGCGAGCAGCACAGACGAGTCGGCGAGGCCGTCGTCCACGACCAGGAGACGGGATCCCGAGGCCTCGGTGAGGGAGGTCGGCAGCGGGGAGGGTTCGGGACCCGCCCAGGTGCCGAGCGGCACCGAGAGGTGATCGGGGTGCGCGCGGACCTCCTGGGCCCAGTCGTGGACGAGCGGCGGCAGCTCGCCGTCGAAGCGGAGGGAGAGGGAGCGCGCGTCCAGGGCGAGGACCTCGTCGGCGTCGTCGGCGCGCGCCGCGGAGCCGGGGCGGTCCGTGGCCAGGACGCGCACCTCCCCGTCGGAGGGGAGCGCGGGGTCGGTGCCCGCACCGTCGCCGATCGCGACGCGTGCGCCCAGGCCCCAGGCGGCGAGGGCGAGCACGAGGCGCTTCCAGTGCGGAGGGAGGTCGAGCAGCACGAGGTCGTCGCGCTCGAGCATGACCTCCGCATCGAGGTGGCCCACGGTCTTGATCACCCAGTTCGCCAGGACGTGGCCGGAGAGCTCGATCCGGCTCTGCTCCCCGTACCAGACCAGGGCGGGCCGCGGGCCGAGCGCCTCGAGGGAGGAGAGCAGCGCCTGGAGGGAGGGCAGAGGGGGAGGGGAGGAGGTCATGGCTCCATCCTCGCGCGGGGCCCCTCGATGCGCACGTCGACGGGCAGTTCGCGGGCGATGGACTCTGCGCCGATCGCGGCGCGCAGGCGCTCGGCGAACGCCCCGGCCGCCGCCCAGGATCCGCCCCGGTCGTCGTGCGGGCGCACCACCAGCGCGAGCCGCCCGGTCGGGCCGGGGCCCTCGTCCTCGAGGAGAGGCGCGGAGGGCGGAGAGGAGGGGCGATCGGGGTCGACGGCGGGGACCGTCGGGGCAGGCGTGCGCGCGATCTCGATCGCCCGGTGCAGGCGCAGCGCGTCGGACTCCGGGTCCATCGCCGCGACCGGCTCGTCCTCGGCCGCGACGCCGAGGGCCTGCCAGACGGACTCGAGGCTCGGGCGCCGGAACCAGTCGTCCTCCCCGGTGCGGCTGAGAGCGCGCGCGGGCACGGCGTCGGCCGGATCGACGACGACGCCGCGGAGGCCGCGGACGACGACCGCCGGCACACCGCCGGCCTTTCCCTTGACGAGGTCCGCCGCCGCGGCGATCTCGTCGGCCAGCGCTCGCACGGTGACGTGGAGGGGTCGGCCGTCGGCATCCGTGCTCCCGCGCAGGTCCTCGAGCGCGCGCAGCCCCGCCGCGCCGAGCGCGATGTCGCCGACGCCCACCCGCCAGATGCGCGAGGAGGTGTCCGAGAGCACCACCCCCAGCCGCCTGCCCGTGGCGCGCGCGAGCGCCGCGCGCAGGTCCTCGGCCTCGGTGTCCGGGTCCCCGGGCAGGAGCAGGAGGCCGCCGGGGGAGTTCGAGCCGTCGATGCCGGCGGCGGCCATCACCGGGCCGGCCGGGACCTCGACGATCGAGGTGGTGGTGCGCAGATGGCGTCGGCGGGCGACGAGGCGCACGCTCTGCTCCGCGATCGCCCCCTGCTTGGCCTCGGCGGGGATGACAAGATCCCTGGTCTTCGAGATGATCTTGGTCGACACGCACAGCACGTCGTCGTCGGCCAAGGGGGTCCCGGAGGCCTCGAGGGCGCCGAGGAGGAGCGCGGCGACGTCGTCCCCTGCACGCACCTCTCCGAGTCCGACGACCGGCAGCACCCGCAGACCGGACGAAGCGGACGGGCAGGCGGGCCCCACGGGCTCGACGGGAGGGGTCGTGGTCATCGCATCTCCTGGTCGCGGGCGTGCACCGGCTTGACGGAGCCGAGTTACACGGGTGTATTTTAGGCTGTATCCCGGCGGCTCCCCCCCCGCCTCGTCCCGAACCCCGTCGGTCGCCATGGAGCGACCTCACGACGTGAAGCGTCCCCCTGAGGAAGGAACTGTGCCGATGGAACGCACGCGCGACGAGGATGATGCGCAGTCGGAGGAATTCTCCCTCCTGCAGCTGGTGGCCGACGGCGAAGAGGCCGAGGTCTCGTGGCAGGAGCGTGCACTGTGCGCACAGACGGACCCCGAGGCCTTCTTCCCCGAGAAGGGCGGGTCCACGCGCGAGGCGAAGAAGGTGTGCGTCTCCTGCGAGGTGCGTGCCGAGTGCCTCGAGTACGCCCTCGAGAACGACGAGCGCTTCGGCATCTGGGGCGGCCTCTCCGAGCGCGAGCGGCGCAAGCTCAAGCGCCGCGCCGTCTGAGCGGCCCCGTGACCCAGCCCCGCCGCCTGTGACTTCGCGCGACGTCACCGCCGTCCTCCTGCTCGGCGGACGCGACGACCCCGAATCCCTCTCGACCGCCCTCGCCGCCCTCTCCGCCCAGGAGAGGGCGGCCGATCGTGTCGCGGTGATCGCCCGCGGGCAGCTCGGCGAGGAGCGCGAGGCCCAGGTCGCCGCGCTCGCGGCGGACGGCACGATCGACGAGGTGCTGAGGATCGCCGCCGGCGCGGGGCTCGCGAGCGCCGTCCGCGAGATCACGACGTCCCTGTCCAGCGGGGTGCTCACGAACGTCCGGCAGAAGGACGTCTCCGAGGCCGCCCCGCGCGCCGGCGGTCACATGCGCCCCATCGACCGCGACGCGCACGAGCGGGGGCTCGTGCGCGAGGCCGAGGAGACGGCGCAGATCCCGACCCGCCTGCGCGAGGGCGGCTCGGCGATCGCCGCGCCGCCGGCCGGCAGGCGCCGCGCCTCCGCCGATTCCGAGAGCTGGTTCTGGCTGCTCACCGAGGACGCGCTGCCCGGCCGCGCCTCCCTGCGCGCCCTCGTGGATGCCGCCGAGGCCTCGCCCACGGCCGCGCTCATCGGCTCCAAGCGCCTGCGGCCCGCGGCGTCAGGCGGCGACGACGGCACGAGCACCTCCCGGCCCACCGCCGACGACGCCGACGTGCTCGTGGACGTGGGCGTCACCCTCACCCACAGCGGCCGCATCGTCACCGGCGTCGAGCCCGGCGAGATCGACCAGGGGCAGTCCGACTGGCGGCACGACGTGCTCGGGGTCGCACTGCCCGGCCTGCTGGTGCGCGAGAGCACCCTCGCGAGACTCGGCGGCACCGACCCCGCGCTCGGCTCGCCCTTCGCCGAGATCGACCTCGGTCAGAGGGTCTGGCGCGGCGGCGAGCGGGTCGAGGTCGCTCCCGACGCGCGGGTGCTGGCCCCGCACCGCGAGGCTCCCGCCCCCGCCCTGCTGCGCGAGCACCGGCGCGGGCAGATGCTCCTGCTGCTGAAGCACCGCCCGCTGCTGGGCGTCGTGCTCACCCTTCTGCTGAGCATGCCGCTGGGGACCCTGGCACGGATGCTCGGGCAGGTGGCCGCACAGGCGCCCCGGCTCGCCCTCGCAGAGCTCCGCGGGACCCTCGCCGCCTACCGGCGGGCGCCCGGCGTCATCGCCCGCGGCGCGCGGGCCTCCCGCAGGGCGCTGGTGCCCCGGCGGCGCCTCGCTCCCCTCTATCTTCCGCGCACGGAGGCGCTGCGCCGCCGCCTCGAGGCGATCTGGACGCGCCTGTTCGCCGACGACGAGCGCGCCCGTCGGATCCGCCGCACCACCTGGGGGATCGCCGGCACCACCCACGGCTCCGACGACGCGGACTTCGGCCGTCACGGCGTGTGGACGATCATCCTCGCGGCGCTCGCGCTGATCGCCGGGATCGTGGGCGCACGCCCGCTGCTCGCGCGCGGTCATCTCGCGGGCCCGCAGCTGCAGACCCTCGCCGACGACTGGCGGGAGCGCACGCAGGTCGCCTGGTCGAGCTGGGTGCCCGGCGGCGACGGCGGACTGGGAGCACGCGGGCCGGGCGACGCCCTGCTGCGGCTGATCGCCCCGCTCCCCCTGCCCGAGAGCGCGCTGGGAGTGCTGCTCGTCCTCGCGGTGCCGCTGGCCGCCATGGGCGCCTGGTGGGCGGCCGGCGCCCTCACCCGCGCGGTGGGCGCGCGCCTGGCCCTGGCCGTGGCCTGGGCCGTCGGCCCGCCCCTCCTCGCCTCCCTGGGCTCCGGCGCCTGGCCTCTCGTGCTCGTCCACCTGCTGCTGCCCCTGCTCGCCCTCGCGGTGGGCCGCGCCATCGGGCTGGTGCACAAGGTCTCCCAGGCCAGCGTCTCCGCGGCCGCCGCCGCGGGTCTGGTGCTGCTCGTGATCGGCGCCGTGCAGCCGGTGCTCGTGATCCTCGTCGGCCTCGCCCTCGCCCTGCTCGCACCCTTCGTGCCGGGCCGGCGGCGGCGACTCATCTGGGTGCTCGTGCCCTCGCTCGCCCTGCAGCTGCCCTACCTCGGCGTCTTCATCGCCCATCCCGCCGCGCTGCTGCACGTCGCCGGGGTCCCCGCCTCGGCCGAGGCCCCCTCGGGCCTCGAGCTGCTCGCCCTGTGGCCTGCGCCCGCACCCTCCTGGACGGCGCTCGAGGGCCTTCTCGGCGCGTCCGCGGCAGGGGCGCTGCCCGTGCTGCTGATGGCCCCGGTGATGGTGGGCGCGCTGCTCGCCCCCTTCCAGCGGGCCGACGCGGGCCGCGCGGGGCGGTACGCGATCGTGCTCGCCGCTCTCGCCATGGCGACGGCGCTGCTCGCACGCGCCGTGCCCACGGAGACCGGGGCCGAGAGCCTGCTGAGCGCACCGATCGGCGGGGTGCTGAGCCTCGCCCTGCTCTCCCTGCTCGTGGGCTGCGCGGCGACCTGCGACGCCCTGGCGCGTCGCAGCGGCCGCGAATCCGGTGCGCGCCGCGGCGCGACCGTCGCGATCGCCGGGCTCGTGGCCGCCTGCTGCCTCGTCGCCACGATCGGCTGGACCCTCAGCCTGCCCGACGCGCTGCAGGTGCACCGCACGCAGAGCGACGAGGTGCCGCAGGCCGCGAGCGACCTCGGGACCTCCGAGACGCGCGGACGCGTCCTCGTGCTCTCCCAGGGCGGCGACGACTCGGTCGACGCCCACCTCGTGGTCGACGGCGGCCCCACCGTCCAGCAGGACTCCGGCTCCGTCGCCGCGCGCGACCTCGTCGCGGCGGGCTCGGGAACCGCCGTCGACGAGGATGCCGCCTCGAACGCGCTGCGCGTGGCGACCGGCGAGCTGCTCACGGCCGACGCCGCGAGCGATCCCGTGCGCCTGCGCACCCTCGGCGTCGGCTACGTCGTCGTGCCCGGGTCCTCGCAGGACGCGCAGGCCCTCACGGACGCCCTCGACGCCTCCCCGCAGCTCGAGAAGGTCACCGAGGGCAGCGGCGGCGGCATGTGGCGAGTGGTCGACGCCGGTTCCCGCGCCGTGATCCGCCCTGCAGGGGATGACCCGTCGGCCGACGACGAGACCGCCCTCGAGAGCGGAGTGCTCGACGCCGAGGGCGATGTGGCCTCCGCACAGGGCGAGCGCATCGTGGTGCTCTCGGAGCGCCGCGAGAGCGGCTGGGAGGCGACGCTCGACGGCGAGGCGCTCGCACCCGTCACCGTCGACGGCTGGGCCCAGGGGTTCACCGTCCCCGCCGGCGACTCGGGGCACCTCGAGATCCACCGCCAGGACCCCTGGCGCCTCGTGCTCGCGATCGTGCTGGCCGTGACCGTGCTGATCACCGCCGTGGTCGCCGTGCCCTGGCGCGCCGGCCCCGGGCGGCGTCGGGGCGAGGAGCCCTGGCAGGAGAGCCAGGAGAGTGGTGCCCTGTGACCCGATCGATGCGGCCCGCACTGGCCCTCGCGAGCGTGGTGCCGATCCTGGTGCTCGGGGTCGGCGCGCTCGTCGGCCCTCTCTCCGACGGGTCCCCGGACCGCTCGGTCGAGCGCGCCGAGACCACGTCCTCGCCGAGCGCCGCCGCGCTCGTGTGCCCCGGTCCCGTCCAGGTCCCGAAGGAGCTGCAGGGGAGCACGGGGGACGAGAAGCTCTCCTCGACGGGGCCGAACGGGCGCGTGGGCGTGCGCACCCTGGGCCTGGACGCGGACTCCTCGCTGCTCTTCGGCCGCGTCGCCGCCTCGAGCACGAGGCAGGACGCGGACGGCAACCCGCTCGCGCCGTCGATCACCGGCGCCGACGCCACGGGCGAGGACCTCGGCATCGACACCTCGACGGGCGACGTGGGCGCGAGCGCCCAGACCATCTCCTCGATCTCGAACGGCCCGCAGGTCACGGTGCGCGGATCGCAGGATCAGCAGGTCGTCGCGGACGCCGTGCAGTCCACGACCACGGACACCGGCGACTTCCGCTCCCTCAGCGCGACCCGCTGCACCGGCGCCTCCACGCAGGCGACCTTCCTCGGCGCCTCCACCGCGAGCGGCGCGAGCGCCTCCCTGCTGCTGCGCAGCACCACCGACCGGCCCGCGACGGCCTCGATCCAGGTCTGGACGGCCGACGGCCCCGCCGACATGGGCGGCCGCTCACAGGTCGTGGTGGCCCCGGGGAAGGAGGAGCGCGTGCTGCTCGAGTCGATCGTCCCCGACCAGGAGGTGATCGGCGTGAGCGTGAGCACCGTCGGCGCGCCGCTGGCCATGTCCCTGCAGGACACCGAGCGCGACGGTCTCACCCCGCTGGGCGGCGAGATCCTCTCCGACCTGCCCGAGGCCTCCCGCACCTCCGTGATCCCCGGCGTGCGCATCGGGAAGGGCACGAGCGCGCAGGTGGTGCTGATGAACGAGTCGGGCGCGGACGCGCACGTGCAGCTCGCCGCCCATGACGCCGAGGGCCCCGTGGACGTGTCCCGGCTCGACGACGAGGTCACCGTGCCCGCGGGATCCGTCACGACCGTCCCCGTCGAGGGCATCGCCGGGGACTTCGCGATCACCGCGGAGTCCGACCAGAAGGTGAGCGCCGCGGTCCGCTCGCGCGTGCGCTCCGAGAAGAAGCTCGGCAAGACGATCGGCAAGCCCTCCGACCTCGCGGTCGCCCAGGCCGCTCCGGCGCTGCGCGACTCCGGGGTGATCGCCCTTCCGGCAGACGGCGCCCACGGCGCCCTCTCCCTGGCCGCGACCGCCGACACCCACGCCACCGTCATCCCCGTCGGGGCCGACGGCGGCGCGGGGGAGAGCGTCGAGCTCGACCTCGCCGGCGACAGCGCGACCGACATCCCCGCAGGAGACCTCACGGGCACGAAGGGCGGCATCGCCGGACTCGTCGTGATCCCGGACGACCCCGATGCGGTCCACGCCGGCTGGATCCAGACCGAGTCGGACGCGAAGGCGGGGCCCCTGCTGACCTCCGTGCCCGTGGTCTCCGCCTCGACCGGCGGCTCGGGGACGACGGTGCGCCTGGACTGAGGGGCGCTGCTAGCCCTCGCCCCAGGCCTCGGGGTCCACGTCCTCGGGGTCCAGGTGCAGCAGGGAGGCGATCTGGTCGGCCAGGACCTGGCGCACCAGCAGTTCGAGATCCCCGGGCAGGGAGCAGCGGGTCTGGATCGGCCGACGGAACAGCACCGCGCGCGGCGGATGGTCGCGGTCCGCGGGGAACGCCCGGCCGAGCGCGACCGCGCTCTCCTCCCACGGCGCCGGATCCGTGAGCGGTACCTCCTCGACCGCGACCTCGAGATGCTCGAGGCGCCGCGGGTATCGCTCCACGAGCGCGCGGGCCGCGTCGAGCACGGTGTCCTCGAAGAGCTCGCGCCGGGAGAGGTGACCGGGCAGGTGAGCAGGCAGCAGGTCCCCGCGCAGTCCGCGTCCGTGCCTGTCACGGCGCCGTCCGCGGGAGCGGCCCACCGGGCCCGGGGCGCCGCCGAGAACTCGCTGACCCGTCATGCATCGCACTCTAACGCGCTCGTGTCGCGGGCCGCGGCCCGGCTCGCCCACTGCGTACACTCGAGGACGTGCCTCATCGCGACTGCTCGAAGACCGGCTGCACCCGTCCCGCCGTCAGCTCCCTGACCTTCGTGTACGAGGACTCGACGCTCGTGGTGGGACCGCTCGCCCGCACCGCCGACCCGAACGCCTACGACCTCTGCGAGGAGCACGCGTCGCGGATGACGCCGCCGCGCGGCTGGACCATGCTGCGGGTCGCGGGCAGCGCCGATGCCGTCGACGACCTCGTGGCGCTCGCCGCGGCGGTCGACCCGCGCGAGGCGGCGGACGCCGCCGGTGCCCCGCCGGCCGCCCGCGACGCCGCGCGCGCCAGCGGCCGCCCCGAGTCGCCTCGCGCCGAGCGTCACCTGCACGTCGTGAGGTCGAGCGATGACTGAGCGCGATCTGCGACCGATCGTCCTGGCCAACGACGTGCGCGGCGTCGCCGGCGTGACCCTGGACGAGGACGTCGCGCGGGCCTTCGGCGCCGCGTTCGCAGACAGCCTCGAGGCCAAGGACCTGATCCTCGGCCACGATATGCGCGTGAGCTCCCCGCAGCTCGCACGCGCCTTCGCCGAGGGGGCGGTGCGCCGCGGAGCCACCGTGGGCCTCGCCGGGCTGAGCGCGACCGACCAGCTGTACTGCGCCTCGGGCCTGTACCGGGCGGCGGGCGCCATGATCACCGCCTCCCACAACCCCGGTCAGGACAACGGCATCAAGCTGTGCCTGCCCGGTGCGCGCCCGATCAGCCGCGACACCGGCATCGGCGACCTGCGCGTGCGCGCCGAACAGCTCCTCGAGGAGGGGGAGATCCCCGAGATCCCGGGCGGGCGTCTCCAGGAGCTCGACACCCTCGAGGACTATGTCGCGACCGTGCTGAGGCTCGCCCCCGTGCCGAGCACCCGCCGGCTGAAGGTCGTCGTCGACGCCGGCAGCGGGATGGCGGGGCTCACGGTGCCCGCCGTCGCCGCGCATCTGCCGAGCGTCGAGGTGATCGGGCTGCATCTCGAGCTCGACGGCACCTTCCCGCACCACCCCGCGGATCCGACCGATCCCGCGAACCTCACCGATCTGGCCGCGCGGGTGCGCGAGGAGGGCGCGGACCTGGGCCTCGCCTTCGACGGCGACGCGGACCGTTGCACCGTGGTCGACGAGACCGGCGCCCCGGTGCCGCCCTCGGCCGTGACGGCGCTGATCGCCGAGCGCGAGATCGCCCGGGCCCGCGCCCGGGGCGAGGAGGCCCCGACGGTCGTCGCGAACGTCGTCTCCTCGCGGCACGTCGCCGAGGCCGTCGAGGCCGCGGGCGGACGCTTCACGGTGACTCCCGTCGGGCACTCGCTCATCAAGGCGATCATGGAGCGCGAGGACGCCGTGTTCGGCGGCGAGCACTCCGCCCACTACTACTTCCGCGGGTTCTTCCGCGCCGACTCCGGCATGCTCGCGGCCCTGCACGTGCTCGCAGTCCTCGCCGAGAGCACGGAGGTCATGTCTGCGCTGGTCGCAGTGCACACGCCCTATGCCGCGAGCGGGGAGATCAATCGCCGTCCCGCATCTGCTGCGGCGGTGCGCGAGGCGGTCTGCGCGGCCTTCGCCCCGCGCGAGGGGGTCGAGATCGACGAGCTCGACGGGCTGACCGTGCGGCACTGGGGAGCGGACGGGGAGCAGTGGTGGTTCTCCCTGCGCTCCTCCAACACCCAGCAGGCGCTGCGGCTGAACGTCGAGGCGGCCGACGAGGACACCATGCGGGCTGTGCGCGACGAGGTGCTCGGGATGATCGACGAGGGCACGGGCAACGACACGGTGCACGACGACACGATGCACGACGACACGGTGCACGAGGACGAGAGCGGGGGCGGGGTCGCGATGAGCAGCGAGGCCGGATTCGACGGGCCGGCGTGGCTGCGCCGGATCCTGCGCTGCCCCCGGTGCGGGGCGGAGCTCTCCGACGCAGCCTCGCAGGACGGCGCGGCCGACGTGCTGCGCTGCGCCGAGCAGGGGCACGAGTTCCGCATCCGCGGCGGCATCCCCGTGCTCATCGCCGGGCGCGACTGACCTCTGCGCCCTCCCGCGCCGCGACGGCGGCTACTGCGCGAAGGGCACTGCGCGCACGTCGGCCGCGAGCTCGCGCTCGCGCTCGGCGGCGGCGCGCAGCTTCTCCTCGTCGCGCCGGGAGCGCTCGGCGAGCACTGCCCGCAGGAACATCTCGGGATCGGTCCCCGGAGGGGGAGCCGGCGTCACCGAGGACATGGTGCGCTGCAGCAGGTCCCGGGCGATCTCGCGGCGCGACTCCGGATTCAGCGAGTGCGCGCGGGGCAGGAACGAGCGCACGTCCTGCAGCAGCGGCAGGGGCAGTCGGCCCACGTCCGCCCCGGCGGCCCAGGCCTGCAGCTCCTCGGGCATGCGCTCGCGCACCGGGCGGGGGGCGCGCATGCGCTCCTGGATCACCATGGTGCCGGCGAGCATGTCGCCGAGCCGTCGGGATCGGCGGTCGACGAGCGCGGTGACCAGGGCGATCGCGCCCGTCGTCGACCAGATCTCGAGCATCCCCATGAGCGCCCGCAGCAGGCTCTGGCGCGCATGCACCGGGCCTCCGTCCTCGCGCACCACACGGGTGCCCGTCGCCAGGCGCCCCAGGCTGCGTCCGCCCATCAGCAGCTCGGTGAGCACCGGGTAGCCGAGGAAGGCGAGCACGCTCACGAGGACCATGGCGGCCTGCACGAAGCCGGCGTCCAGCCCCGTGCGGGAGGCGAGGGCGACGACGCCCACCGTCGACCCGATGCTGAGGGCAAGCATGACGGCGCCGTCGACCAGATAGGACAGCAGACGGGTCGCGAAGGAGGCGGGGCGCAGGTCCAGGTGGACGGCCTCGCCGGTGACGATCGCATCGCGCATCGCGCTCGGGGCGCTCCCGCTCGTCGGACCCGCTGCCATGGACATGCGCCCAGTCTCCCATCGGCGGCCGCGGGAGGCCTCACCCGGTGGTCGACGAGCGCACCGCGGCGCCTCGACTTTCGTCGCACGTGCGCTCCGCGCGCCTCGCCTACGCTGGCGAGGTGGACACCGACGCCTTCATCGCCGTGCACCGCGAGGACTGGGACCGCCTCGGGGTGCTCACCCGCGCCCGCGACCTGGACGCCGCGGGCATCGACGAGCTGATCGCGCTGTACCGGCGCACCGCGACGCACCTGTCCGCGGTGCGCTCGACGAACCCCGATCCGGTGCTCACCGCGCGCCTGTCCGTCCTGCTGCAGCGCGCGCGGCTGCGGATCACCGGGGCCCGGGTGCCCCTCTGGCGGCGCGTGCGGGACATGCTCTGGGAGGACCTGCCCGCCGCCCTGCACGAGGCCCGCTGGTGGGTCGCCGGATGCGCCGCGCTGCTGCTCGTCACCGCACTGGCGTCCGGGCTGTGGTTCGGCCTGGACCCGTCGGCCCGCTCCGCCGTGCTCACCGAGGCGGAGCAGCGCCGGCTCGCCCAGCACGACTTCGTCGGCTACTACTTCCAGGGCGAGGCGAGCGGCTTCGCGGCGAGCGTGTGGACGAACAACGCCTGGATCGCCCTGCAGTCCGTGGTGCTCGGCGTGACCGGCGTGTGGCCGGCGTGGATGCTGCTCAGCAACGGTCTGAACATCGGGCTCTCCGGCGGGGTCCTCGCCGCGCACGGGCACTTCGGCACGCTGCTGGTGTACCTGGTGCCGCACGGACTGCTCGAGCTCACGGCGATCTGCGTGGGCGCGGGCGCCGGACTGCGCCTGTTCTGGGCGTGGGTGCGCCCCGGACCGCTGCCGCGTGCGTGGGCGCTCGCACGCGCGGCCCGCGCCATGATCACGGTGGGCGTGGGGCTCGTGGCCGTGCTGCTGGTCTCCGGGGTGATCGAGGCCTTCGTGACGCCCAGCTCCCTTCCCGCCGCCGTGCGCATCGGCATCGGCGTCCTCGCCTGGGCCGCGTTCCTCGCGGTGATGATCGTGCGCGGACGCCGGGTGTCCCGCGCCGGGATCACCGGCGACCTCCCCGAGGAGGTCGTGGGGGACCAGGTGGCCGTCGCCGCCTGAGCGCCGCCGGCACGCGGGTCAGAGCCTGCCGGCCGCCTTGAGGGCGAGGTACTGATCGGCGACCGCCTGCGGGAGGTCGTCGGGGACGACGTCCACGACGTGCGCCCCGCAGCGCTCGAGCGCACGTGCGGTGCCCTCGCGCTCGATGCTCTCCTGCTCGGCCGACGCGGCCCGGTAGACCGCACCGATGCTCCCGCGCTCGCGCGCCATGCCCGCGAGCGCGGGATCCGCCACCGAGCCGACGATCAGCGGATGATCGGCGGCGATCCGGGAGGCGACGGGCAGCAGGCCCTGGCCCGCGGCTCCCGGCTCGATCGGGGCGAGGAGGACGACGAGGGCCCCGCGTCGCGCCCGTCGGCGGATCTCCGAGGCGACCATCTCCCAGTCGGTCTCGACGAGGGCCGGCTCGACCGGCGCGGTCGCCGCGACCACGTCGTGCAGCAGCGTGCGGGCGCTGCCGCCGTGCACCTGCACGTGCGGGACGCGGTCGGCGCACAGCACGTCCACCCGGTCCCCGGCCTGCGCGGCGAGCGCCGTGAGCAGCAGCGTGGCATCGAGCGCGGAGTCCAGCCGCGGGGCATCGCCCACCCGGCCCGCCGACGTCCGCGAGGTGTCCACGACGATCAGCACGTGACGGTCGCGCTCGGGCCGCCAGGTGCGCACCACGACGCTGCGGCGGCGGGCGGTCGCCCGCCAGTCGATCGAGCGCACGTCGTCGCCGTCCACGAAGTCCCGCAGGGAGTCGAACTCCGTGCCCTGACCGCGCTGGTGGACCGCCGCGAGGCCCTCGATCTCCCGCAGCCGGCGCGTGCGCGAGGGCAGATGGCGGCGCGAGCCGAAGGCGTGCAGGGCCAGCAGCTCCCCGGGCGCGTGCCGCGTCGCGCGGCGCTCGACGAGACCCAGCCTGCCGCGGACGGCGAGCACGAGCGCGCGGCTCGTGTGCCGACCGCGCCGGGTGGGGAGGAAGGCCTGGTCCACGGCCCGACGCTCCTGCGCGGGGATCGCGAGTGCGGCGCGCTGTGTGCGGAGGCCCGCCGTCGGGTTCCAGGCGTCGCGCAGGCGGACGTCGACGCCGCGCTCACCGGGATTCGTCACCAGCAGTCGGCCCGTGCCCTCCTCGCCGAGCCGCACCTGCCCGGGGGAGCGCCGCCGCACCAGCAGGGTCTTGGGCGAGGGTGTGAGCAGGAGGTCGAGCACCAGCAGCCCGGCCCACACGAGCGCGCACGCCAGCACGGTCGCCCAGTGCGGGACGAGCACGATCGGCAGCGCGCCGACGACGCCCAGCAGGGCGCCGCGCATCCTCAGGGCGGGCAGGTCCCTCACGTCCGGCTCCTCAGCGGGGGACCGGCACGCCGGCCAGCGTCGCGGCGAGCACCGCCTGCACCTGCGAGCCCTCGAGCTCGGCCTCGGTGGTCAGGCGCACGCGGTGGGAGAGGGTCGCCGGGGCCATGGTCTTCACGTCGTCGGGCGTCACGAAGTCGCGGCCCGTGAGGTACGCCCAGGCGCTCGCCGTGCGCAGCAGCGCGATCGCCCCGCGCGGGGAGACGCCGAGGGACAGGCTCGGTGAGCGCCGGGTGGCGCGGCACACGTCCACCACGTACTCGAGCACGCTCTGCTCGGCGCGCACCTGGCGCACCTCCTCCTGGGCGGTGCGCAGGGAGGCGGGATCGGCGACCGTGCGCAGCCCCGCCGCGGCGAGGTCGCGGGTGTCGAAGCCCTCCGCGTGGCGGCGCAGCACGTCCACCTCCTGCTCGCGCTCGGGCAGCGGCAGCACGGCCTTGAGGAGGAAGCGGTCAAGCTGCGCCTCCGGCAGGGCGTAGGTGCCGTCGAACTCGATGGGGTTCTGTGTGGCGACCACCATGAACGGATCCGGGAGGGCGCGCGGTCTGCCGTCGATCGTCACCTGCCGCTCCTCCATCGCCTCGAGCAGCGCCGACTGGGTCTTCGGGGGCGTGCGGTTGATCTCGTCGGCCAGCAGCAGGTTCGTGAACACGGGGCCCTCGCGGAAGACGAGGTCCGAGGTCGAGTTGTCGTAGACCAGGGAGCCGGTGACGTCGCCGGGCATCATGTCCGGCGTGAACTGGACGCGGCGCATGTCCACGTCGAGGGCCTCGGCGAGAGAGCGCACGAGCAGGGTCTTGGCGACGCCCGGCACGCCCTCGAGCAGCACGTGGCCGCGGCACAGCAGCGCGACCACCAGGCTGGTGACGGCCGCGTCCTGGCCCACCACCGCCTTGTGGATCTCGTCGCTCAGGGCGCGCAGGCGCTCGCGCGGGCTCTCGGGCCCGGACTCCGCCGGGACGGCTGAGGGCGGCGTCGGCTGATCGGGGAGGGCGCTCATCGGTCGATCTCCTTCTCGAGGTCGTCGAGGTCTTCGCTCAGGCGCAGCAGCTCCTGGTCGCTGCGCACGGGGGTGGGGCCCAGCAGCGTCCGCATCTGCTCGGGCATGAGGGCGGTGTGGGGTGCGAGCGCCGCGATCAGCGCGTCCAGGCGGCCCTCGCGGCGCACACCGAGCCGGGAGGCCAGTCGCACGGCGGTCCTCGCCCGCAGCGCGCGGGCCGCGGCGTCGCGGGCGTCGGCGCGATGGAGCAGGTGGGCCCGGCCCACGGTCAGCTCGCGAGCGCGCACGCTCACGGGAAGCGGCTCCACGACGACCGGGCCGAGCCGGCGCGAGACGGCGAGGAGGACGGCGAGGACGATCGCGCATCCCCACAGGGCCAGGGGCAGCGCGAAGTCCGGCAGACGGTCGAGGAGGGAGGGGTGCTGCGCGGCGAGCGGATCCGTCGGAGAGGGGACATACCAGGTGAGGGCGGGGCCCGCGTCGCCGCCGAGGGCGTTCAGGGCGACCGCCGCGTTGTCGAGGTCGCCAGCGCCCGCGTTGGTCAGCAGCGTCGCCGAGCCCAGCACCGTGACGCCCTGGCCGGTGACCACGGCCGCGCCGTCGCCCCGGCGGAAGCAGGTGTCGAAGCCGTCCCCTGCCCGGTAGAGGGTCGCGGCCTTCGCGACGTCCTCGGCCGGGCCCACGCGGATCTCGCGGGCCTTCAGGGACGCCGCCGCGCAGGAGCCGTCGGCGCTCAGGGTCGTGGTCTCCTCCAGCGCCCCGGCGGGCCGGATGCCCGGGGCCAGGCGCGCGAGGACGAAGAAGCTCGGGCGCACGAGCACCAGGTGCCCGTGGCCGCTCTCCCGGGCGTCGGCCAGACGGTCGAGCTGAGCGCCGTCGAGAGCCGAGGGATCGGTGACCAGGACGGTGCGGCCCTCGGCGAGGGCCTGCGCGGCGTCGGTCGTGTACCGGCGGACCTCGAGGTCCGTGCCCTCGCGCTCGAGGACGCGGGCGACGGCCTTGGAGCCCTGCGGCGTGGGGGCGGCGGGCTCGAGCGGGCCGTCTCGGAAGGTGCCGCGCAGGGCGACGACGACCACCGCCGCGAGCACCACGAGGACGAGCGCGACCGTGAGCACGCGGGTGGAGGCGCGCGGCCCGGGCCGCGCGGGGTCCGCGCGGACGGTGGCCGTGGTGGGCGACGGGGCCGTCATGCGGGCTCCGACTCCCGCAGCTGCGGGGTCGCCTCGGCGACGTACTCGGCCAGGCGCACCACGTCCTCGGCGCTCTTGGCGTCGACGTGATGGCGGGAGTAGGCGGCGGTGTCGAAGACCTGGGCGGCGCGCAGCAGGCGCGTGCGCACGTCGGGGAAGGCCCGGGAGGCGTCCCCGGCCGCCTCGTGCGCGGTCATGCCCTCGGCGAGGTCGAGCAGGGTGCGCTCCTGGAGATCGCGCACGAGCGAGCGCATGCCCAGCACCGCCGCGTCGCCGGGCCGTTGCTCGTCGGCCGCGGCGCGTGCCCGTCGTCGCAGCTCCTGCGCACTCAGCACGGGATCCGCGTCCAGGCGCGAGGACACGCTGAGCGCGGTGTCGCGCCGCATCCGCCCGCTGCGGCGGAGCACTGCGAAGGCCGAGAGCGCCGCGAGCAGGACGACCACCGCGAGCAGGACGATGAGCACCGAGGAGGCGCCGCCCGCGCCGCCGGTCAGCGAGCTCAGCCAGTCCTCGAGCGTCCCCAGGAGCCAGGGGAGGAAGCCCTGGTCGCGGTGGTACTCGCCGCGCGCGAGCTCCTCGAGGACCTTCCGTCGCGCCTCATCGGGATCCACGTGCGCTCACCTGCCGTCCGCGTCCTGCTGCGCGCGCCGCAGCGCGATGTCCCAGGACTCGTGGCGCATCCGCAGATCGGCGTAGAGCGCGGTGAGGCCGGAGGCCCAGAACGGCACGACGACCACGGAGGCCGCGTACGAGCCGAGCATCGTCACGACCATCAGCAGGATCATCCCCGGCACGAGGCCCGTCATCTGTGTGGCCAGCAGGATGATCACGTAGAGGACCGTGCCGACGGTCCCGAAGACTCCGGCGATCACCTGCTGCACGAGGGTGTACGAGACCGTCAGCAGCAGGGCGATCCCGAGCGCGCGCCACAGACGCCGGCCCCGGGTGAGCGCGAAGGAGCGGCGCACGCCGCCCAGCACGCTCGTGTCCTCGAGGACGAGCGCGGGGGTCGAGAAGGCGGTGCGCGCCCACACCCACAGCGAGGCCAGCAGTCCCAGGACCAGGAACACCGGCAGCGGCAGGATCGTCCACCAGTGCGCCTCGCGGACGACGAGCAGCGGCAGGCCGCCGATCAGGGAGATCACCACGAAAGCCGTGAACCCCATGAGGGAGACGAGGATCGCCGTGAGCGCGGCCCGCGGCCCGTGCGAGCGCAGCGCGGCGCGCAGGGAGGCGTCGTCGGTGCGGGAGCCGACGGCCTCCGCGAGGGCGACCCGGGTGAGGACCACGAGCACCAGCTGCATGGCCACCAGCGTGATCACTCCCGAGACCATGGAGGATCCGATGGTCGCGAGCATGTCGCCGAGCGAGGAGCCGAACGGGTCGGCGGCGCTCGAGGACGCCGCCGTGGGATCCTGGGAGATGCCCTGGAGCTGCACGGCCGTGGGCGCGATGCCGATGCCGGCGGCCACCGGGTTGAGCACGAAGGCGATGCCCAGCACGATCGCGCTGACGCCGAACACGAGCTTCGGGCGGCGGCGGTAGATCCCGACCGCCGCGGAGAAGATCTCGCCGACCCCCAGGGGCCGCAGCGGGAACAGGCCCGGGCTGCGGACGAGCTCGCGCTGCACGGGGCCGGGACGGCCCGGTGCCTCCTGCGACCCGGGCGCGGGCGACGCGGGGGAGGACGTCGTCGGTGCGCCTGCTCCCGGAGCGCTCCACGGTCCGCTCGGTCCGGTCACGTCGCTCACCTCTCGTCGTCCTCGATGGTCCATGGCGTCCGCTTCGCCGCGCCTGCCCCACCGTACGGTGCCGCGTGCCCGCGGCGGATACGACGATGGTCGAGACCTGCGACGACGTCGGTCCACGGCGGAGGACGGGACGAATGGCACAATGAGCCCATGACGACGTCCTCACGCATCCTGGTGGTCGATGACGATCATGCGATCGCGGAGATGGTGGGCATCGTGCTGCGGGGCAAGGGGTTCGACGTGGTCACCACGGCCGACGGCGCCTCCGCGCTGGACGCCTTCGACCGCCTCCACCCCGACCTCGTCCTCCTGGACCTCATGCTCCCGGGCATGGACGGCATCGAGGTGTGCCGTCGCCTGCGCCGCCACTCCGGCGTCCCCATCCTCATGCTCACCGCCCGCTCGGACACGGCCGACGTGGTCGAGGGCCTCGAGGCGGGGGCGGACGACTACCTCACCAAGCCCTTCGAGCCCGATGAGCTCGTCGCCCGCATCAAGGCGAGGGTGCGGCGCAGCGAGGCGCCCAGCACCGAGCAGCTGAGCGTCGGCGACCTGTCCATCGACGTCGACGGGCACGAGGTCCGCCGCGACGGCGAGAAGATCCCGCTGACCCCGCTGGAGTTCGAGCTCCTCGTGCAGCTGGCCCGTCGGCCCTGGCAGGTCTTCACGCGCGAGACGCTGCTCAAGGAGGTCTGGGGGTACCGCCACAGCGCCGACACCCGCCTGGTCAACGTGCACGTCCAGCGCCTGCGCTCGAAGATCGAGATCGATCCCGAGCATCCGCGCATCGTCGTCACCGTGCGCGGCGTGGGCTACCGCGCGGGCGGCGCGTCCTGAGCGTCCTGGACGCCCGGGGCGCGCGCATCACCGCCATGGACGCTGCGGACCGGACCGGGCCCGGCGGACGCGGCGACGAGCACGGGCCGACCGGGCGGACGGGGTGGCAGCGGCTGCGCCGCCTGCTGGGCCGCTACGCCCACCCGCGCCTGTGGTTCGATCCGCGGCGCTGGACCCTCGCGGTGCGCGTGGTGGCGCTGACGATCCTGCTCGCGGCGATCTCCGTGATGAGCGTCGGCACCTACCTCTCCTCCGTGATCTCCGACGGCCTCTACGAGCAGCGCCGTGTGCAGGTGCTCGAGGAGTCCACGACGATCCGCCAGGATCTGCTGGACACCCTGAACGGCACCGCGGGCGCCACCTCGACCCAGTCGCAGGACGCCGCCGCGAGCTTCATCCAGGGCCTGCGCAGCACCGACAGCGGCGCCCGGCGCGATGCGGCCCTGGTGCCCGTGGACACCACGAGCGCGACCTCCACGATCGCCTCGGACCGGGCGATGCTCGACCTCGTCGACTCCGACATGCGCAGCTCGGTCGCCGAGACCTCGGACGCGCTGGTGTGGCGCAGCGTCGGGCGCACCGACGACTCGGGCGCGACCGAGCCGCAGCTGCTCGTGGGCACCCGCGTGGTGGTGCCCGGCAGCGGCACCTACGACCTGTTCCTGCTGTACTCCCTGGGCCAGGAGCAGCAGACGCTGCAGTTCGTGCAGCGGGCCCTGCTGGGCGGCGGAGCCGTCATGCTCGCACTCGTGATGGGCATCGCGATCGTCGTCGCGCGTCTGGTCACCGCGCCCCTGCAGCGCGCCGCGAGCGCCGCGGAGAAGATCGCCGCGGGCGACCTGGGCAGCCGCGTCGAGGCCACCGGCTCCGACGAGATCGCGAAGGTGGGGCGCTCCTTCAACGCCATGGCCAGCAACCTCGAGCAGAAGATCGAGGACCTCACCGAGCTCTCGCGCGTCCAGCAGCGCTTCGTCTCCGACGTCTCCCACGAGCTGCGGACCCCGCTGACGACGATCCGCATGGCGACCTCCGTGCTCGACGAGCACCGCGAGGACTTCACGCCCGAGGTGGTCCGCACCACGGAGCTGCTCTCCGCGCAGGTGCGACGCTTCGACACCCTGCTCGCGGACCTCCTGGAGATCTCCCGCTTCGACGCCGGGGCCGCCGTGCTCGACGCCCGCCGCCACGACCTCGGGGACCTCGTCATGCGCGCCGCCGAGGACGCCCGTCCCCTCGCGGGCTCGCGCGGCTCTCTGCTGGACGTCCAGCTGACGTCGCTGTCGACCGAGGCGGTGGTGGACTCCCGGCGCATCGACCGCGTGCTGCGCAATCTGCTCACCAATGCCATCGAGCACGGGGCCGGGCGGCCCGTCGTCGTGCGCACGGGGGCCGACGACCAGGCGGTCGCCGTCATCGTCCAGGACTTCGGCGTCGGCCTCACCCCCGAGGACGCCGAGCAGGTCTTCGCCCGGTTCTGGCGCGCCGACCCCTCGCGCGCCCGCACCCTGGGCGGGACCGGTCTGGGCCTGGCGATCTCCCTCGAGGACGCCCACCTCCACGGAGGCTGGCTGCAGGCCTGGGGCCGCAGGGGCCAGGGCGCCGTGTTCCGCCTGACCCTCCCGCGCAGACCCGGCACCCAGCTCGCGCGCTCCCCGCTCGCCCTCGAGCGCTCGTTCACCGGGATCGATCGCGGCCAGGCGAGCGTCGGCACGGTCACCGGGGAGATCCCGGTGAGGGCCGACGCGCTGCCGGCCCTGGGAGAGGACGCGGAGGTCGACGACGATGCATGAGATCGGACGCCGCGGAGTGCTGCGCGGGGCGGGCCTGCTGGGGACGGCGCTCGCGCTCGGCGCGTGCGCGCGCATCCCCACCTCGGGCGACGTGCACCGCGAGAGCCTGAGCGGGGCCGCGGCCTCCGACGTGCCCTACGTGCAGCCGCAGCCGCCGGCCGACGGCGCGAGCCCCGAGCAGATCGTCTCGGGCTTCGTGCTCGCGGGCGTCGGCCCCGAGGACGACTTCGGAGTCGCCCGCCAGTACCTCACCTCCTCGGCGCGCGCGAGCTGGGATCCCGCGGCGGGGGTCACCCTGTACTCGGCGGGCACCGAGCTCGCGATCACCGTCGAGAACCGTTCGAGCGTGCACCTGAGCGTGCAGGCCGTGGGGCACGTCGACCGCGCCGGCGTGCGCACCCTCTACGGCGGCGCGAGCGCGCGCGAGGTCGCGCTCGGCGTCGTGCAGGAGCACGGGCAGTGGAGGATCAGCGATCCGCCCGCGGGCATCTTCCTCTCCGACTCCGCGTTCTCGCTGCTCTTCCGCGCCGTCCGCCTCTACTTCCTCGACCCCCGGCAGATCCATCTGGTGCCCGATCCGCGCTGGTTCTTCGCGCGCGACGTCACGGCCTCCGCGCTCAGCGCGCTCGAGTCCGGCCCCGCCGCGCCCTTCACCAAAGCCGTGCGCACCGCCGTCCCCGAGAGCGCGCACCTGGGGTCGGCGTCCGTGAGCGCGGGCGGCGACGGCGTGCTCCAGCTCGAGCTGCCCGGGACCATCGCCTCGCTGGACGCAGACGCGCGCGATCTCGCGATCGCCCAGATCCAGGCGACCCTGCGCTCGGTGCCGGCGCTCTCGGACGTGAAGCTGCTGCGCGAGGGGAAGGATCTCGAGCCGCCCGCCGACGGGCCCTCGCGGGCTCTCCCCGGCCATCGTCCGATCGCCGCCGGCACCCTGGGCGTCGTCTCCCTCGCGGACGTCGGCGCCGGGACGAAGGCGGAGCAGATGGTCCCGGCGCTCGCGAAGGAGACCGTGCACGCCCCGGCGATGTCCCAGGCCTCCCCGCTCGCGGCCGCCCTGCGCAAGGACCGCTCCGCGGTCGTGCTGTGCTCGAGCGACGGCAGCGTCCCCCGCCGCGAGGTGGCCGTCGGACCCGACCTGCTGCCCCCGCGGATCGATGATGCGGGCTTCGTGTGGGCACCCACCCGGACGGGCTCGGGGGCGCTGCTCGCCCTGTCCAGCCGCAGCACCGAGGACGACGCGAAGGTCGACGCGACCTGGCTCGACGGCCGCCGGCTGCTCTCCTTCGACCTCGCGGCCGACGCCACCCGCGCGCTCGTGCTCTCGAGCGACGACGGCACCCCGCGCCTGGACCTGAGCGCCGTGGTGCGCGACGAGCACGGCGTGCCCCGCGCGCTCGCCGAGCCCGTGCAGCTTCCGACCTCGCTCGCGTCGCTGCGCTTGGCCACCTGGTACGACGAGTCCACCGCGCTGCTGCTGGGCGAGGACGCGGAGAGCTCGGCGCCGCGGGCCCAGATCATGGGCCTGCAGGAGGATGGCGATCGCCTGCCCGCGCCTCCGACCACGGTCGACTGGGTCGCGGGGACCGGCGTCACCGTCGCCGTCTGGGCCACCACGAGCGACGGCCGGCTGCTGCGCGTCGAGGGATCCTCCTGGGGCGACGTCGAGATGGATGCCCGCGACCCCTCCTTCTACTGACGCCCGTCCGCACCAGGACCGTCCGCCGGTCCTCCCCAGGGGGCCGTCGTCCACAGTCGGCGCTCCCGCCCCGCGGGCGGGGAGCCGAGGTGCTGTGCTGAGCCGATGAGGGATCCCACGCGCACCGCGGTGCCCGGCCGCAGGGCCGGGGAGCTGCTCGTCGCGATCCTGCGCGAGACCTGCGGCCTGCTCGTGCCGCTCGAATGCCCCTGCGGCGGCGAGGGGCGCCTGCTGTGCGAGGACTGCGCCGAGCTGCTCGCCGTCGAGGCCCGCCGGGTGGAGGCGGTGTGCGATGCACTGCAGCTGGTGCAGGACGTCCGGGTCCGCGTGGGGGAGGACGGCGCCCCCGCGGGCGTGGACCATCGTGCGCTGCTGCCGGTGATGGCGCTCGGCGAGTACGCGGGATCCCTCCAGGACCTGGTGCTGGCGTGGAAGAACGGCGGCAGGGCCCACCTGGTCCCGGTCCTCGCGCGGGGCCTCGCCCCGGCGGCCCGGGCGCTCGCGGACGAGGCGGGAGAGGCCTATCGAGAGCGCGGCCCCGTGCTCGTGCCCGTGCCCAGCAGGCTCGGCTCCCGCGTGCGGCGCGGGGAGGACCACACCGCCGAGCTGGCCGCGGCGATCTCCCGCCGCACGGGACTGCCCTGGGAGATCCTTCGCGGCACGCTCGGCGAGGGGCAGGAGGGGCGCACGGCGCGTCAGCGGCGCCGTCGCCACCTCGCCGTGCGCAGCGGGACGCTGCCGCGCACGCGGCGCGAGGGCGCGCCGGTGATCCTCGTGGACGACGTGGTGACCACGGGCGCGACCCTGCGGGCGAGCGCCGAGGCGCTCGGGGGAGTGGGCATCGAGGTCGTCGGGGCGGTCGTGGTCGCCTCGGCGCGCCTGCCCGCCACTCGGACGCTCCCCTGACGTCACCCAGGATTCCGTGCCATGCTGTACGTCACACTCGCAGCGGACGGGTGGATGCCTCGTACGAGGAGGTGGCAGTCGGACCAGCCAATGCGGCCGGGCTGATCATCGGCCGCGATCGTTCGAATGAGGAGGACCTCATGGAGATCAACGTCGTCGGACGCCACATGGACGTCCCGGAGCGCTTCCACCGCCATCTGTCGGAGAAGCTCGAGAAGGTCACCCAGCTCGCACCCGCGGTCATGCGGGTGGACGTGGAGCTCTCGGAGGAGAGCAACCCCCGCCAGGCCGATCAGGCAGCCCGCGTGGAGATCACCGTGCATGACGACGGCGCCGTGATCCGCTCGGAAGCCCGGGCCGATGACCTCTACGGCGCGCTCGACGTCGCCTACGGCAAGCTGTTCGAGCGCCTGCGGCGCGCCCGCGACCGCCGCAAGGACCACCGCCGCGGACGCTCCCGCGGCCGCGGGGCCGAGAGCGTGCGGACCATGGGTCACACCGGGGAGATCCCACTGCTCCCCGAGGACTCGGTGGCCGCGGCTTCGGCCGACGAGGCTCCCGCGGTCGCAGCCGCGGACGAGGACGAGACGGGCGACGCCGCCGACGAGAGCCCGGTCGTGATCCGCGAGAAGAAGCACAAGGCCGCCCCCATGAGCATCGACGATGCCCTGAACCGCATGGAGCTCGTGGGCCACGACTTCTACCTCTTCATCGACGAGGCGACCGGCAACCCCAAGGTGGTCTACCGCCGCAAGGGCTGGAGCTACGGCGTCATCGAGCTCGAGCGCGTGGAGGAGGTCGCCCTCGACATCGACCCCGAGGACGAGCTCTCCGCCCGCAGCGCCTGAGAGCGCAGCGCCCTGCGCACCCCCGCAGTGCGCCATCGACCACCGAACATCGACCCCCGCATGCTCCGCCCGTCGCGCTCCCCGCGGCGGGCGGAGCCGCATGCGGGGCCGCTCCGTCCCACCCTGCTCCTAGGATCGGATCCATGGCCGAGCGACTGAGCTGGAGATCCGCCCGCCGCATCGCTCTGCGCGCGCAGGGCATCGGCGGGCGCCGCGCCGACGACCTTCCCGCACGCGCCGCGAGCCGGCGCAGCCTCGAGAGGACCCTCGAGCGCACCCACCTGCTGCAGATCGACTCCGTGAGCGTGTTCGCCCGGGCCCATCACATGCCCGTGTTCACGCGCCGCGGCTGCTGGGACGTGGACGTCCTGGACCGCGCGAGCCGGCCCGGCCGCGGGCGTCTGGTCCAGGAGGCCCTCGCGCACGAGGCCGCCTTCACGACCGCCGAGGTCCACTCGCTGCTGGGCTTCCGCCGCGAGCGCGCCGCGCGCAGGGACTGGGGCGCCGTGCGCCGCGCCGCCGGCTCGGACGCGGGGGCGATGCGCCGCGTGCTCGACGTCATCGCCGCGCACGGGCCGATCAGCGCCGCCGCCGTCGCCCGCCGCGTGGGCGACGAGGAGAAGCCCGCCGAGGGCTGGGGATGGCGCCGTTCGGACACCCAGTGGCTCGTCGAGTACCTCTTCCGCGCCGGCCACGTGGACTGCGTCGGCCGCAGTCCCCAGTTCGAGCGGCTCTATGCGGTCGAGGCCGGCGCGCCGCTGCCGGATCACGCCGCCGACCCCATCGCCCTCCCGGAGCGCGGGGACGACGAGGGGAGCGGACCGGATCCGTCCGCCGCGCAGGGGGAGCTCGCCCGCCGCGCCGCGAAGGCGCTCGGGATCGCCTCCCCGGCGGACATCGCCGACTACTTCCGGCTGCGCGCGGCCGAGGTCGCTCCGCACATCCGGGACATGCTCGCCACCGGGATGCTGCGCGAGGTCACCGTGCGCCGCGGCGCCCGGGAGCTTCCCCTCCTGCTGCACCACGAGGCGCCACGACCCGCCCCGGTCGCCGCGGCCGCCCTCGTGAGCCCCTTCGATCCCGTCGCCTTCCATCGCCCCCGTCTGCGCGACCTCTTCGACGTCGAGTACCGGATCGGCATCTACACGCCGCGCGCCCAGCGCACCCACGGCTACTACGCCCTGCCCTTCCTGCTGGGCGATCGGATCGTCGCGCGGATCGACCTGCGCAGCGACCGCCGGCGCGGCGTCCTCGAGGTCTGCGAGGCGCACCTCGAACCGCTGCCCGCCATGCGTGCGCGGGAGAGGGTGCCGGGCGTCGAGGAGATCGCTCCCGCGCTCGCCGACGAGCTCGGTCGCGCCGCGCGCTGGCAGGGACTGACGAGCATCGAGGTGCTCGGCGTCGGCGACCTCGCCCCCGCGCTCGCGGAGATGCTGTCGTAGGCGGCCCCGGATCGCCGCCCCGCCGTGTGCCCTGTGGCACGGCGCTCGCAGGAGAGGACACGTAGGATGGGGCGGCGCCGCGCCCTCCGGGGCCGTCGGCGCCCGCGCACTGCCGATCCGCCCCCGGCGGGCCGGAACACCATCCGCCCTCCCGGGCGGACGAGACGAACCGGACCGGTCACGGTCCACCCCGAGGAGCACGAGTGGTCAACCTCTTCGACACGATCCTGCGCGCCGGCGAAGGCCGTGAGCTGCGCAGGCTCACCACCATCTCCCGTCGCGTCGACGACGCGGCCGCGATCTACGAGGACTACAGCGACGAGGAGCTGCGCGAGGAGTCCGTGCGCTTCCGCGAGCGCCTCGAGGACGGCGAGACCCTCGACGACATCCAGGTCGAGGCCTTCGCCGCTGTGCGCGAGGCCGCGAGCCGCACCCTGGGCCAGCGGCCCTACGAGGTGCAGGTGATGGGCGGCGCGGCGCTGCACCGCGGTCGCATCGCCGAGATGAAGACCGGTGAGGGCAAGACCCTGGTCGCCACGCTCCCCGCCTACCTCAACGCCCTCGCGGGCAAGGGCGTGCACGTGATCACGGTCAACGACTACCTCGCCTCCTACCAGAGCGAGATCATGGGGCGCGTGTTCCGCGCGCTGGGGCTGAGCACGGGCTGCATCATCTCCGGGCAGAAGCCCGAGGAGCGCCGCGAGCAGTACGCCGCGGACATCACCTACGGCACGAACAACGAGTTCGGCTTCGACTACCTGCGCGACAACATGGCCCTGAGCGCCGACGAGCGCGTCCAGCGCGGCCACTTCTTCGCGATCGTCGACGAGGTCGACTCGATCCTCATCGACGAGGCCAGGACGCCGCTGATCATCTCGGGCCCCGCCTCGGGCGACGCCAACAAGTGGTACGCCGAGTTCGCGAAGGTCGTCCAGCTGCTGCGCCGCGACCGCGACTACGAGGTCGACGAGAAGAAGCGCACCGTGGGCGTGCTCGAGACCGGCATCGACAAGGTCGAGGACCACCTGGGGATCGACAACCTCTACGAGTCGCTGAACACCCCCCTGATCGGATTCCTGAACAACGCCATCAAGGCGAAGGAGCTGTTCAAGAAGGACAAGGACTACGTGGTCCTCAACGGCGAGGTGCTCATCGTCGACGAGCACACCGGACGCATCCTCGCCGGTCGCCGCTACAACGAGGGCATGCACCAGGCCATCGAGGCGAAGGAGGGCGTGGCGATCAAGGCCGAGAACCAGACGCTCGCCACGATCACCCTGCAGAACTACTTCAAGCTCTACGAGAAGCTGTCGGGCATGACCGGCACGGCCGAGACCGAGGCCGCCGAGTTCATGAACACCTACAAGCTCGGTGTGGTGCCGATCCCCACCCACAAGGACATGATCCGCCAGGACCAGGTCGACAAGGTCTTCCGCACGGAGAAGGCGAAGTTCGACGCCGTCGTCGAGGACATCGTCTCCCGCCACCACCAGGGTCAGCCCGTGCTCGTGGGCACCACGAGCGTCGAGAAGTCCGAGTACCTCGCGAAGCTGCTGAACGCCCAGGGCGTCGAGCACGAGGTCCTGAACGCCAAGAACCACGCGCAGGAGGCCGCGATCGTCGCCATGGCCGGCGCGAAGGGCGCGGTCACGGTCGCCACCAACATGGCCGGCCGCGGCACCGACATCATGCTCGGCGGCAACGTGGAGTTCATGGCCCACCGCGCGCTCAAGGAGCGCGGCCTGGACCCGGAGGAGGACTCCGAGGCCTACGAGGAGGCATGGGACGACGCGATCGCAGAGGCCGAGTCCCAGGTCTCCGCGCAGCACGACGAGGTCGTCGAGGCCGGAGGCCTCTACGTGCTGGGCACCGAGCGCCACGAGTCCCGGCGCATCGACAACCAGCTGCGCGGCCGCTCCGGCCGACAGGGCGATCCCGGCGAGTCCCGCTTCTACCTCTCGCTGCAGGACGACCTCATGCGACTGTTCAACGCGGGCGCGGCCGAGACGCTGCTGGCCCGCGGCGGAGTCGACGAGTCGGTCCCGCTCACCGGCCGTATGGTCTCCTCCGCGATCCAGCGCGCCCAGCAGTCCATCGAGTCGCGCAACGCGGAGATCCGCAAGAACGTCCTGAAGTACGACGACGTCCTCACCAAGCAGCGCAAGAAGATCTACGAGGAGCGCACCCGCATCCTCGAGGGCGAGGACCTCGAGGAGCACGTCGGGCGCTACATCGACGAGGTCATCGGCGGTGCGGTCGACGCGGCCACGCGCGGCGTCACGCCCGAGGACGTCGACCTCGAGGAGCTCTGGGGCACCCTGCGTCCCACCTATCCCGTCTCGATCTCCGCGGAGGAGCTCGTCGAGGAGCACGGCGGCAAGGAGAACCTGGACGCCGCGACGCTGCGCGAGGAGATCCTCTCCGACGCGCACCTGGCCTACGAGAACCGTCGGGCCGAGCTCGGCGAGGACGCGATGGACCAGCTGCAGCGCCGCGTGCTGATGTCGGTCATGGACCGCCGCTGGCGCGAGCACCTCTACGAGATGGACTACCTCAAGGAGGGCATCGGACTGCGCGCGATGGCCCAGCGCGACCCGCTCATCGAGTACGAGCGCGAGGGCCACCTGATGTTCAGCGACATGATCGCGGGCATCAAGGAGGACGCCGTCGGGTACATCTTCAACCTCGAGGTGCAGGTCCAGCCCGCACCCGTCGTCCCGCAGTCGGTCTCCGACCTGGTGACCAAGGCCGCCGGTGCGGTCGGCGCTCTCGCCGGGACCTCTGCGGGGGAAACCTCCGAGACTGCCGCCGGCGTGTCGTCCGAGGGCGCCTCGGACGAGGAGGGGACGGCCGACGAGGACCTGGCGGACGATGGAGTCGGATCCGACGCGGCGGATGCGACCCCTGCCGTGACGCTGCGGGCGAAGGGCCTGGACGAGGGGCCGAGCGCACGCGAGCTTCGCTACTCCTCGGCCGAGGGCTCCGGCGCCCAGGACGTCTCCTCGCTCTCGCGGGCCGAGCGCCGCCGTCGCGAGCGCCAGCAGCGCAAGCAGGACTCCAAGGGCGCGCAGGGCTCGTCGAACGCGCGCGGCTCCGACTCGCCCACGAGGTCCGGCGGGAACACCGGCGGTCCCTCGCGCGGACGGCGCGCCAAGCGCTCCTGACCCCTCCGGGGGGAGGGTCAGCCGACCTCCAGGACGGTGACCCTCCACCCGGTGTGGCGCAGTTCCCAGCGCATGGCCAGGAACCGCGCGCGGTCGGCGTCGCGCACCACGGTGCTCGCCTCGACGACGCCGGGCGTGACCACGCACGTGCGGGTCCCGGAGATCGCCAGGCGCACGCGGGGAGTGCGCCCGGTGAGGCCGCGGATCCTGCGGGTGAGCGCCGCGCGCCGCGCCAGGTACGCCGAGACCTCCGGGGTGACCAGCCGGGACAGCGTGCTCACCGGCCGGCTGTCGCGCACGATCTCGACGGCGCAGCGGGCCACGCTCTCCACCAGCCGGCGGCCGTCCTCGGGGTCGCGCGGATCCACGCCCGCGACGAGCTGCTGATCTGTGGGCACGAGGCCGTCCGTCGCGGTCATGAGTTCTCCTGGGAGGTGGGGAGGGTATCGGGGACGGTGAGCACCTGTCCGGGCTCGATGCGGTCGGGGTCGGGGCCGACGACGTCGGCGTTCGCGGCGAAGAGCTCGGGCCAGGCCTCTGAGACCGCCCCCGGGTGATCGGTGCCGACGCCCATGAGGTCATCGCTGATCGACCAGAGCGAATCGCCGTCCTTCACGACCACCGTGAGGGTGTCCGGCCGCTCGCTGCCCTCCGCGCTGCTGTCATCCGTGCCGGCGGTCGCCTCGGAGGACTCGGATCCGGCGTGGGGGCCGGGGTCCTCCGCGGATCCCTCCTGGTCGCCCCATCCCAGGCCGGGGAGGTCCTGATCGCCGTCGTCGGGCCCGTCCGTGGGTTCCTCGGTCGGCGGTGCGTCGGGCTCGGCGGGCAGCTGCGCGGACGGTGACGCATCCGCGTGCTCGGGCGCGTGATCCTGCGATCCGGGCAGGCGCATCAGCGGAGCCGCGGCGGGCGCCGAGGCGGGAGGTGCCGTCTGTCCCGCCGCGCTCGTGACGGCTGCCGGCGTGCCCTGGGCCTGCGCGGGCCCCGCGAGGAGTCCGGCGGCCGCCGTGGTCACGGCGAGCGTCGCCAGCGCGCGGGAGGCGAGGCGCGGCGCGAGCACGCGCAGCGCTCGGAGCAGCGCCCTCGAGCCCGCGGCGTCGGCCCCGCGCAGCATCACCACGGCGGCGAGGGCGTGGACGAGGGCGAGATACGCGCACAGCAGGACGCCGAGCGCCGCGACCGCCAGCAGCACGAGCGCCGTGAGGGCGTCGGTGCCGTAGCTCGAGCGCGCCTCGACCTCGAGCGCCGCCGTCGCCCGCAGCAGGATCGCGCCGGCCGCGAGCGAGGCCGTGGCGATCAGGGGCGTGGACAGCGCGGCCCGCCGGCCGGTCGCCCTGGTCCTCATGCCCGTGCTCGGTCTGTCCGTCGTGCTCATCTCGTCCCCTCGCGGTGCGCACCGGCACGTCGCCGATGCCGTGACTCCGTTATCGGTCATGCCGTTTGATGCAGTTTGCTGTCGAATGAAGCGATGTGCGGGAATCTATCGCGATGTGATGTGAAGCGCAAACGCGCTCGTGGCAGCGCCTAGAGTGGGCGGATGAGCCTGGAGAGGATGTTCGAGGACCTCGAATCGCGCATGGACCACCTCGAGAGCGAGGAGCGGCGCGCGGTCACCGAGGAGCTCACGCGCGCCGAGCGCGCGCAGGTGCTCGTCCTCGATCGTCTGCGCGGCGCGGTGGGACACGACATCAGGGCGCATCTGCGCGACGGCGCGGTCGTCGGCGGAGAGGTCGTCGAGGTCGGGGCCGACTGGGTGCGGCTGCGGTCCGATGCCGACGCCCGCTCCGCGTGGCTGGTGCTCGGCGCGATCGTGCTGCTCGAGGGCCTGCCGGAGCGCGTGCGGGAACCCGGCCGCACGCGACTGCGCCCGCCGGGGCTCGGCACGGCGCTGCGGGCGCTCGCACGGGATCGCGCCCTCGTGCACGTGAGCACCGCGGCGGGGGAGATGCGGGGCCGGATCGCGGGCGTCGGTCAGGACGCCCTGGACCTCCGTCTGCTGCCGTCGGGCGAGCAGCGCCCGGCCTCCGGGACGCGAGCGGTGACGATCCTGCTCTCGGGGATCCTCTCGATCACCGCGCAGCGGCCGGACTGATCAGGTCAGCGGTCGCCGCGGTGCGGGGCCGACGAGGACTGCGGCGCCTCCGTGCGCTCCTGCTCGAGGAAGGTCTCGGTGGCGGCGTAGGAGCGCTCGATGTACGCCTCGAGCTCCGAGAGCTCGACGCGCCACTGCCCGCGACCGCCCACCTTGATCGCGCGCAGCTCGCCGGAGCGCACCAGGGCATAGGCCTGGGACGCGGAGATCGAGAGCTGCTCGGCGACGTCGGAGAGCGGGATGAAACGCGTGGTCATGGGGCTCCTCGGAAGGGGAAGGGCCTCATTGTCGCACCCGTGCCCCCTCGGATCCTGAGCATTGTGGACGAGCGGTCGCGGACGCCGGACAGTGCTCCGCGCGCCGCCGCGTCGTCCACAGGATCGATCGGTCGGCCGCGCGCGGACGAGCAGTGCCGTAGCCTCTCGCTCGAGGGTCGGATCCCCCGAGTCCGCCGGCCCCGCCCGCTCCCCGGAGGTAGCTCACGTGCCCCCTGCCCCTTCTCTCATGCGCCTGCGCCGACCCCGCTGGAAGGATCCGCGCCTGATCGTCGGCATCCTGCTGGTCGTCCTCAGCGTGCTGCTGGGCGCCCTGCTCGCCTCGCGCGCCTCGGCGACCACGACGGTGCTCGTCGCGCGCGACGAGGTGGTGGTCGGCGATGAGATCGGACCCGACGCGTTCACCACTGCCGAGGTCCGCCTGGGCGACCAGTCCGCGCGCTACGCGAGCTCGCCCGGGGACATCCCGGAGGGCTCCACGGCCCTGCGGTCCGTGCACTCCGGAGAGCTTCTGCCCGTGTCCGCGATCGGCCAGGGAGGCGGGGGCGACCTGCGCCCCGTCGTCATCCCCGTCGACAGCGCGGTCGCGGACTCCGTGAGTCCGGGGCGTCCGGTCGAGCTCTGGCGCACGGCGGCCGACGAGCGGGACAGCGACGCCCTCGCGGAGAAGCTCGTGGACGGCGCGACCGTGCGCCGCGTGTTCGAGGGGAGCACCTTGGGCATGCGGTCCATGAGCGTCGAGGTCCTCGTCCCGGCCGATGACCTCCCCGAGGTGCTCGAGGCCCTGGGGTCGGGGGACAGGATGGACGTCATCGGTGTTCCCGGTGACGAGGGAGTCGGCTCATGATCGACATCGTGCTCTGCGCCTCCGGGCGCGACGAGGTGAGGATCGTCCACGACATGGCCCGGGGATCCTCCGGGAGAGCGCGGATCGTGCGGCGCTGCGCCGATCTCGCCGAGACCGCGGCCGTGGTGGCCGCCGGCATCGGCGACGTCGTGGTCATCGACCTCGCGGTGCGGGGCCTGGACCGCGAGGCCGCCGCGGAGATGCTGCGGGGCGGAGCGGGCGTCGTCGGACTGCGCAGCGAGGAGGGCGCGGCGGCCCGCACCTCGCTCGGCCTGCGGATCGTCGTGGACGCCTCGGCCGAGGTCGAGGAGCTGCTCGAGGCGTGCGATCGGGCCCTGCGGCCCGAGTCGGAGCAGGAGTCCGGCGGCGACGCGTGGGTGCAGGAGACCGCCGACGGTCTCGAGGATCCGCCGCCGCAGCGGGCCCCGCTGATCGTGTCCTGGGGACCGGGAGGCGCGCCGGGCCGCTCGACCGTCGCCGTGAACCTCGCGGCCGAGCTCGCCGACGCCGGCGAGTCGACCGTGCTCGTGGACGCCGACACCCACGGCCCCTCCCTCAGCCAGATGCTCGGCGTCCTCGACGAGTCGCCGGGGCTCGTGGCCGCGTGCCGCGCCGCCGCCCGCGGCACGCTCGACCGCGAGACCCTCGATGCTCTCGTCCCCGCGGTGCGAGGACGCCTCCACCTGCTCAGCGGCATCGGCGTGCCGGCCCGCTGGGCGGAGGTCCACCGCAGCTCCCTCGAGGACGTCTGGGAGGCCCTCGCGGACCGCGGGGGCGCCGTGGTCGTGGACGTCGGCGCCCCTCTCGAGGAGGACGAGGACCTCAGCTACGACACCGCGGCCCCGCAGCGCTGCGCGGCGTCCCTCAGCGCCGTGCGCAGGGCCGACGTGCTGCTCGCCGTGGTCTCCTCCGACCCGGTCTCGATCGCGCGGCTGGTCCGGGAGCGCGAGCGGCTCGACGAGATCGGCGTCGGACCGCTGCACGTGGTCATCAACCGTGCCGGGCCGCCCGCTCGCGGGGAGAGGGTCGAGGAGCTGCTGCGGTCGCGCATGGGCGTCGCCTCCGTGACGATCCTCCCGGAGGAGGCCACCACCTGCCGTCGCGCCGCCTGGGACGGTGCGGTGCTCGCGGAGGCGGCGCCGCGCAGCCCCCTGCGCAGGGCACTGCGGGACCTCGCCGCCCGGGTGCGCGCGGAGCACGTCGGCGTGGAGGATGCGGGGAGCACGGCCGATGCGGACGGGCCGGACGCGGAGGGCGCCGGCACGGGCGGGGCGGACCCCGAGCGCGCGGGCGCCGGCGTGGGAGGATGAGCGCCATGAGGATCTTCGCGCCCGTCGGACCCGCCGATCACGACGCCCTGCGCTCCGGCGCCGCGCGGGTCGCCCTGGAGACGGGTCGCCCCGTCTGGGGCGTCTCCGACGCCGCCCGCGCCGATCGCGCGGCGGAGGACGTCGAGGAGCTCGAGTACGACGCGCTGCAGGACGCCGTGTTCAGCGCGCTGGGACAGATCGACCCGCGGATGCGGGCGCTGGTCCTCGCCGGCGACGTGCCGGACGCCTCCCTGGCCGACGCGAGCGAGGACGGCGGAGCGTTCGGGCTGCGCCTCGCGCGCGAGGACACCCTCGTGGTCGCGAGCGCCCACGCCACCGAGCTCGACGCCGCGGCTGCGGAGGTCGACGACACCGACCCCGCGCTGCTCTGGTTCGATGCGAGCGAGCTGCCCGCCGCGATCGACTACGCGGAGGCGCCGCTGCGGTAGTCCTCGGCCGAGCGCTCCTCGGCCCGCAGCACCTTCGTCACGTACGGCAGCGCGGCCTTCTCGAGCCGGCCGCCCAGCAGCGGGACCTTCGCTGTGAACTCCCCGTCGATGCTCACCGCGGAGTTCTCCCCGGCGGGCCGCAGCTCCAGATGGCCGCGCATCGAGGCAGGCGCCCCCTGCACGGTCAGCTCGATCGTGCCCTGGCGCGCACCGGCCTCGGCGGGGGCCTGCCAGGACTGCACCTCGAGGATCTTCACGCTCCTGCCCACGAGCGAGCGGGCGATGTCCGGGATGCCCTCGGTGGTCAGCTCCAGATGCGTGGTGACGGTGAAGGCACCGGCAGGATCCCCCTCGACCTCCGAGGTCGCGGACTCCGCGTGCAGGGTGCGGCCGCGGATCCGGGTGTAGGCGGGATCGGCGTACATCGCCGCCGCCGCCTCGGGAGGCATCGGCAGGTTCAGATTCTCGCTCAGGCGCATGCTCCCACTATGCCAGGTGGGCAGGTCCGCTGACCGCCCCGTCTCCGCCCCGTCTCCGCCCCGTCTCCGCCGGCCCGGCGCGCGCGGGAGTCCGGGGTGGTCTCCCGCGCCGAGCACCCGTGCACAGGACATATCCTGGCCGTATGCCGAGCCTCGCCAAGTACCTCTCCGACGTGCCGGACATGGATGAGAAGACCTCCGAATGGCTGCAGCTCCTGGTGGGGGACTGGGCCCTGCTGTCGGACCTGCTCCGGGCGGACCTCGTGCTGTGGGTCCGCACCCCCGCCGGCGCGCTCGCCGTCGCGCACTGCCGGCCGTCGACCGGCGCCACCGTCTACTACGAGGATCCCGTGGGGATCGAGGCGGACCCCGAGGAGAAGCCGCTGGTGCGCGCGGTCCTCGACGGCGAGGAGCCGTACTTCGAGCCCGCCGTGGTGATGAGGGAGGGCCAGGAGGCGCTGCGCCAGCTCGCCCCCGTCCGCCACGAGGGACAGACCATCGGCGTGCTCAGCATCGAAGCCCCCGTGCCCGCCGGCGAGCCCAGCCGCAACGAGACCCGCCAGCACGAGCTGGGCGAGCGCCTTCTGCGCATGATGGGCGAGGGCGCCTACCCGATCGCCGGAGCCCCCATCCCCCCGCGCCGCGGTGCGCCGCGCGTCGGCGACGGCATCGTCGAGCTCGACGCGCAGGGCGTGATGATCTGGGGGTCGCCGAACGCGCTGTCGGCCTTCCACCGCTTCGGCGTCGCCGGCGACATGACCGGCAGCACGCTCGCCGAGCTCACCACGGAGCTGCTGCAGACGCGCGCCCCCGTCGACGAATCCCTGCCGCTCGTGCTCATGGGGCGCGCGGCCTGGCGCTCGGACATGCAGGCCCGCGGCGGGACCCTCTCGCTGCGAGCGATCCCGCTGACCGCCGCCGGCAAGCGCGACGGCGCGATCATCCTGGTGCGCGACGTCAGCGAGCTGCGTCGCCGCGAGCGCGAGCTGATCACCAAGGAGGCCACCATCCGGGAGGTGCACCACCGGGTGAAGAACAACCTCCAGACCGTGGCCGCGCTGCTGCGCCTGCAGTCGCGGCGGATGAAGAGCGACGAGGCCCGCGACGCGCTCGCCGAGGCGCAGCGCCGGGTCGCCACCATCGCGCTGGTCCACGAGTCGATGCTGCAGGGCAGCGAGGAGGCCGTCTTCTTCGACGAGGTCATCGAGCGCTGCCTGCGCCTCGCCGTCGACGCCGCGAGCGCGACCGTGCACCGCGAGGGGGCCGACGTCACGGACCCGCATCAGGTCGAGGTGCGCACCCAGCGCGTCGGCAAGGTCGGTTCCGTGCGCCCCGAGGAGGCCACCCCGCTCGCGCTCGTGGTCACCGAGCTCGCGACCAACGCCGTGGAGCACGGGCTCTCGGAGACAGGCGGCACCCTCACCATCCGGGCGGAGCGCACCGGCAGCCACCTGGTGATCCACATCGAGGACGACGGGGCGGGCATGAAGTCCGCACAGCCCACGGGGCTCGGCACCAACATCGCCCAGACCCTCGTGCAGGGAGAGCTCGGGGGGTCGCTCGACTGGGAGAACCGCCCCGAGGGCGGCACTCGGGCGACGATCGACGTCTACCTCGACCCCGTCAGCGTGGACGCCGCGAACGCCTGAGGCGGCGTCCGCCGGCGGGCCTCCTGCCGGACACTCTCCGCGCGACACCCTGGCACGCGACGACGGGCGACCCCCGGAGGGATCGCCCGTCGTCGAAGGTGCGGGGTTCGAAGCCGCGGTGCGCGATGCGGCACGGCGAGGGGCCGACGGTCCGTCGGCCGCCCGGTCAGCCGGCGCGGCGGGCGCGGGCGTTGCGGCGCTTGAGGGATCGGCGCTCGTCCTCGGAGAGGCCTCCCCACACGCCCGAGTCCTGGCCGGACTCGAGGGCGAACTTCAGGCAGGAGGTCATCACGTCGCAGCGCTGGCACACCGCCTTGGCCTCCTGGATCTGGGTGATCGCGGGACCCGTGTTCCCGATCGGGAAGAACAGCTCGGGGTCCTGGGTCAGGCATTCCGCGCGGTGGCGCCAATCCATCTGCTACTCACTTTCGGATCACCCCGCAGCGGCTCGGGAGCCACGGCGCGGCAGGTGGTCGCCTTCGGCAAGGCGATACGGATCTACGGGCGGACCGATGCCGAAGCGGCCGATCCTGGGTTCCCTCCATTGTCGGAGGCCTCGCGGTGGGGGACAAGAGCGCACGGGAAGGACCTGGGTGGCACTTCCCACAGCGCCGTGAGCGCCCGGGGACTGCTACGGGGCGCTCTCGGCGAGGAACGCGTCGATAGAGTGCAGCACATGGCCTCCTCCGGATCTCCGCCCCCCTCGCCCCGCGGGAGCGCTCCGCGTCCCGCCACGACGGAGGACCGGCCGGGCGCGCGGCGCCTGGGGACCGTGCTGCTTGGCGCCGAGGCGCTGTGCCTGCTCCTCCTCGGCGGCTTCATGATCACGCGGGTCGGCTCGCAGGACGTCGGCGCGTCCCTCGCGATCGGCCTGGCCGTGTTCATCCTGCTGTTCGCGATCGCGGTCGGCCTGGCCGCGCTCTCGCTCTCGCGCCGCGGCCGCTTCGGGCTCGGCTTCGGCGTCACCTGGCAGCTGTTCCAGGCGCTCGTGGCGGCGAGCATGCTGCGCGCCGCCATCGTGGTCGTGGGCGGGATCGGCATGCTGCTGGCGATCGCGACCTTCGTGGTGCTGCTGACCCTCGTGCGCGCGACCCCGCTCCCGTTCGACGACGAGGAGGCGAAGAACGGACGCGGCCCCCGCGGCTGACGCCGCGAGGGCCGGAGGTCACCGGGGCGCTCCCGACTACTCGTCGGCCGAGGTGAGAGCCTGCGCGGGAGCCGTGCGCGCCGCCCGACGGCCCGGCAGCACCGAGGCCAGCAGGCCCGCCGCGAGTGCGAGCCCGAGGACCAGTGCGATCTGTGCCCACGGGATGGTGACCTGCAGCGGGAACTGCCCGCCCAGGATCGTCGCGATCCCCAGGACCCCGTAGACCGAGCCGAGCACGATCCCGACCGTCGCTCCCACGAGCGCCAGCAGCAGTCCCTCCCAGGCGAGCATCGCGCGCATCTGGCCGCGCGTGGTGCCCAGGGCGCGCAGGAGGGCGTTCTCCCCGGTCCGTTCGATCACCCCGAGGCTCAGCGTGTTCGCGACGCCGACGAGGGCGACGAGCACGGCGACCGCGAGCAGCGCGACGGTGATGCCCAGCAGCACCGTGAGGATCTGCCCGTAGCTCTCGCGCTCGACGCCGGCGGCGTCGACCTGCGCGTCCGGGGCGCCGTGCTGCGCGAGGGCGTCCTGGATGCCGGTGACGATGCCCATGGCGTCCTGGCCCTCGCGCGCGGCGGATCCCTTCTCGGCGAAGGCCGCGAACAGGGCGGGCTGGGCGTCCTTCCCGACGAGCGCCGTGAGGGTGCTCGGGGTGACGATCGACATCTGCAGGTTGGAGTCCACCCTCACGCGAAGCTCGTGCGTGGCGCCGTCGGCCCCGTCGACCTCGAGCACCTGGCCGTCGTGGACGCCGAAGCGCTCCGCGCGCTCCTCGCCCAGCAGCACGGTGCGGTCCTCGAGGGAGTCGGCGAGGTCGGGGCGGTGTGAGTCCTCGCGCATCTGCGCGGGCGTCGCCGCGTACAGGGTCATCGGCTCGTCGGCCCCGACCTCGACGTCCCCGTGCTGGGTCGCGGAGGCGTGGGCCACGCCGGGCACCTCCGACACCGCGCTGAGGGCGTCGTCGGGGAGCTTCTCGGCGGTGACGACGGAGTCGATGGGCTTGCGGCTGTCGAGCTCCGTGGTGAGCGTGGACTCCGTGGTGCGCGCGCCCACGGCCATCATCGTCATCAGCGTGGTGCCGATGAGCAGGGCGGCAACCGTGGCCGCGCTGCGCCGCGGATTGCGCGAGGTGTTCGCGCCCGCGATCCGCGCCGGCAGCCCGCCGATCCTCGCGGCGAGGGCTCCCGCGAACCGGGTGAGCGGGCGCGTGAGCACCACGAGGCCCACGAGCAGTCCGGCGAAGCTCACGACCCCGCCGAGGAGCCCGACCGCCACGCCGAGGCCCACGCTGCCCGTGAAGGACACTGCGACCGCGCCGACCAGTGCCAGCAGTCCCAGGGCGACCGCCGCGAGGCTCAGGACCCCGCGCGCCCCGAGGCGCCGGTGCAGGGCCGGGGGAGCAGGACGCAGCGCCTGCAGCGGCGCGACGCGCACCGCCGCGCGCACCGGTCCGAAGCCCGCGAGCACCGTGAGGGCGACCCCGACGACGACGGGCACGATCAGCGACAGAGCCGAGACCGGGACGAGCAGCAGGCCGTCGAGCAGACCCAGCCCGGCGGCGGCCGCCAGCAGCGCCTGGGCGAGCAGGTGCGCGCCGAGCGTGCCGATCACCGCACCCACCAGGCCCACCAGGGCGCTCTCGCGCAGCACGGTGCGGGCGACCTGGCGGCGGGTTGCGCCGAGGGTGCGCAGCAGCGCGAGGGCGCGGGTGCGCTGGGCGAGGGTCACGGCGAAGGTGTTCGCCACCACGACCGCGCTCGTGACCAGGGCGATCACCACGAACACGATGAAGACCATCGCCAGGGCGTCGAAGCCCTGCATGACGTCCGAGACGCCGTCGTCGATCGCCTGCTGGGCGGTGAGCGCGGAGAGGGAGTCGTCCTCCAGGGCGGAGACGACCTGATCGGGATCGGTGCCCGGCTCCAGCGCCGCGAGCCACCTGCTGGTGGTGCCCGGAGCGATGAGCGTGCCCTGGTTGTGGGAGTTCACGTGGACGACGGGGGTGGCGCCGAGCGCCGTGGCGGTGCCGCTCGCGCTGATGCCGGAGACGGTCAGCTCGAGATCGCCCGGCTTGCCGTCCGCGCGGGATTCCGCGGGGATATCGACCTTCTGGCCGACGCCGACGCCGAGCTGATCGGCGGCCGCCTGGTCGAGGACCACCTCGTGCGCGGAGCGCGCGTCGTGGCCGGCGGTCAGCTCGAGCGGCTCGACCTCGTGCGGGGGATCGCTCTGCTGCTGCAGGAAGGCCGTGCGGCCCGAGCCGGCGTCCAGCTGCATGTACCCCTCGGACAGGGGCCAGACGGCGCGGGCGTGTGGGACCTCGGGAACCGTCGTCGTGGAGTCGGCATCCGACGAGGAGCCGTCGGCGGGAGCCGCGTCCTGGTCCTCGTCGCCGATGACGACGTCGGCCCCCTGGTAGCGCTGCTCGACCCCTGCGGAGAGGGAGGTGGTCATGAGGTTCGCCGCGATGAGCATGATCGCGACGAAGCCGCTGGCGAGGGCGACGGTGATGAGCGCCGCGAGGTGCCTGCGGGGCGGAGTGAGGCGGATGCGGCGGCTCATCGCAGCACCTCGTCGGCGCTGATCCGGCCGTCGGCCAGGGTGATGATGCGGTCCGCGCGCTCGGCGGCGTCGCGCTCGTGGGTGACCATGACGACGCTCTGCCCGAACTCGTCGACGCTCACGCGCAGGAAGTCCAGCACCTCCTCGGTGGTCGTCGAGTCGAGGTTGCCCGTGGGCTCGTCGGCGAAGACGACGGCGGGGGAGGTGACCAGCGCACGCGCGATCGCCACGCGCTGGATCTGCCCGCCCGAGAGCTGCGAGGGCAGATGGTCCAGGCGGTCGCCGATGCCGAAGGCGCCGGTGATGGTGTCCAGCCAGGCGCGGTCCGCGCGGCGGCCGGCGAGGTCGAGCGGCAGCAGGATGTTCTGCTCCGCCGTGAGCATGGGCAGCAGGTTGAAGGACTGGAAGACGAAGCCGATGCGGTCGCGGCGCAGACGGGTCAGGGCGTCGTCGCCGAGGCCGGTGATCTCGGTGCCGTCGATCTCGATCGAGCCTGCGTCCACCGCGTCCAGGCCGGCGAGCACGTGGAGGAGCGTCGACTTCCCGGACCCGGAGGGGCCCATGATCGCGGTGAATCCTCCGCGGGCGATGTCGACGTCGACGCCGTCGAGGGCCCGCACGACGCTCTCGCCCCTCCCGTAGGACTTGCGCAGACCGCGCGCACGCAGGACGGCGTCGGGCGTCGACGGCTCGGGGCCGGTCGCGGTCGCCGCGTGCGCGGCAGGAGCGGTCGAGGGGACGGCCGAGGTGGGGTCCGCGTCGGCGGCCCGGTGGTGGGGAGCGGGGGAGTGCATGGAGGTCCTCCGTGGATCGGGGCGAGGGCGGTTCCCTCGCGGCGGCATCCCGGCTGCGGCGGGACATCACGATCCTCTCGTGCAGGGGCCGGGGTGTCGTCAGCGTCCGGTCGCCCCTGCCCCGCACGCCGCCCCACTGCAGTCGGGCGGGGCCCTCCGCCCTGGGTATGACGCGGGGTCGGAGGGCGCCCCGGGATCAGGAGCCGGGCGTGACCAGCCCGCTCTCGAAGGCGATGATGACGGCCTGCACGCGGTCGCGGGCGCGGAGCTTGGCGAGCACGCGGCCCACATGGGTCTTCACGGTGGCCTCGGCGACGAAGAGCTCCGCGCCGATCTCCTGGTTGGAAAAGCCGCGGGCCATCAGGGCGAGCACCTCCCGCTCGCGCTCGGTGAGGGCTTCGAGGACCGAGTCGTCGCGGTCCTCGGGCGGCGGGGTGCTCACCATCTGAGCCATCAGTCGGCGTGTGGCCGACGGAGCGATCACGGCGTCCCCGCGATGCACGGTGCGGATCGCCGCGAGCAGCTCCTCGGGCTGGGCGTCCTTGAGCAGGAAACCGCTCGCGCCCGCCCGGATCGCCGCCATCACGTAGTCGTCGATGTCGAAGGTCGTGAGCACCACGATCTTCGGCGCCCTGCCCTCCGGGGCCTCCTCGAGGATCTGCCGGGTCGCCTCGATGCCGTCCAGCCGCGGCATGCGCACGTCCATGAGCACGACGTCCACCCGATGCGAGCGCAGCTGCTCGACCGCCTCGGCGCCGTCGGCGCTCTGCAGGGCGATCTCGAGGTCGCTCTGGGAGTCGATGACCATCGCGAACCCGGCGCGCACGAGCGGCTGGTCGTCCACCAGGGCGATCCTCAGGGGGCGATCGGCCGACGGCTCGACGGCCGGGTCCGGCGACTGCTCGGGGGTGTGCTCCGGTGACATCATCGGGTCCTTCCGTTCAGGGGGATGCGCACGCTCACCCGGTACCCGCCCGCGGGCAGGGGACCGGTGTGCAGGGTGCCGCGGAACATGTTGACACGCTCGCGCATGCCGGTGTGGCCGTGCCCGAGGCCGTCGGACTGCGGGTCCACCCCCTGCCCGTCGTCCTCGACGTCCAGGGAGAGCAGGGAGTCGTCACGACGCACCGACACCCGGGCGGAGGCGCCGGGGCCGGCGTGCTTCATGACGTTGGTGAGGGCTTCCTGGACCACCCGGTACAGGGTGAGCCCCATCGGGCCGGGCAGGTCGGTGACCTCGCCCTCCTGGGCGAGCTCGACCGGCAGGCCCGCCGCGCGCACCTGGTCCACGAGCTCGTCGAGCGAGGCGAGGCCGGGCTGGGGACCGAGGTCCTGGGCGTCGTCGCTGCGGAGCACGCCCAGCAGGCTGCGCATGTCGGCCAGGGCGCGCCGCCCGGTGCTGCCGATCGTCTCGAGCACATCGGTGGCCTTGCTGGGGTCCTGGGAGGCGACGAAGCGGCCGCCGTCGGCCTGGGCGATGATGACCGAGAGCGAGTGGGCGACCACGTCGTGCATCTCGCGGGCGATGCGGGCGCGCTCGTCGGCCACGGCGAGGCGCGTGCGCTGCTCGCGCTCGCGCACGGCCTGCGCGGCCGCTTCCCGGGCCATGCGCAGCTGGTCCACGCGCACCCTCTGGTAGCGGCCGGTGGCCCAGGTGGCGAGCACGAGCGCGCATCCGAACATGAACACGACGATGCTCGCGATGATCTGCAGGTACCAGACCTCACCGTTCCCGAGCACGAACGCGAGGGCCACGGCCTGCATGAGTGCGCCGACGAAGCCGCCGATCAGGGCGAGCGTCGGCACCCGCCCGCGACCGTGCACGGTCGCGCAGTACAGGGCGTAGAAGATCATCACATCGCCCAGGACGAGGATCATCCCGAGCAGGAAGTGCACGATGGCGAGGAGCGCGATCGCCAGGGTCGCCCAGCCCGTGCGGGTGCGCAGGAACGCCCCGGCGATGAACATCGGGATCGACCAGATCAGCCAGCCGTCCACGGACATCGACGGCACCAGCGGCAGCGATCCCAGCACGAGCAGCAGGGCGATGCCGCCGAAGAGCACGCCGTCGACGATCTGGGGGTGCGTCGCGAGCCAGCGGAAGGGCGCGTCGAGACGGCTCGGCGGCGGGTCCACCGGCTCGGGGGCGGTCCGGCCCTCGGGAGGCGGGGAGATGGTCATGGCCAGAGCCTAGGTTCCCGGGACCGAACGGGCGTCCGACCGCGGGAGGAAGCCCGCCCCAGCGGATCCGCCCGGGGGCGGAGCGGGGACGGGGTCAGCGGTCCGCGCCGTCGGCCGCATCGGAGGAGCCGGAGGGTTCCTCTCGGTCCGCGCCGCCGTCTCCCGCGGCGGTGGGGTCCTCGGCGTCCTCGTCGCCCTGGGCAGGGATCGCGCCCGTGGGGTTCCGCGGGACGATGCGGGCGTTCTCGCCGGTGTAGGAGTCCTGGTCGCGGTGGAGGTTCTGCAGGCGCAGGTCGCGGCCGGCGTCGACGACCTTCTCGTACTTCGCCTCCTTCTTCTCCGCGCCCTTCTCCCCGCGCATCGGCACCTCGAAGCCGTTCTCCGCGGGCAGGCCCGCCTGCAGCTCCTTCGCGCGCTCGTACTCGGCATCGACCTCGGCGCCCAGGATGATCACGATGTTCATCACCCACAGGGCGAACAGGATCGCCATCACGCCGCCGATCGCGCCGTAGCTCGAGTAGCTCGCGAAGGTGCTCATGTAGATCGAGAGGACCACCGCGGCCACCGCGATGCCGATGATCGCGAAGACGCCGCCGGGGGAGATCAGCCGGAAGGGCTTGGCGATGTTCGGGGCCGCCCAGTAGAGCACCGAGACCAGCACGAACATCAGGACCACGATGACGGGCCACTTGAGCCATGCCCAGAGCGGCAGGAAGGAGGTCACGAGGAACTCGACGAAGCCGGTCATGTGCAGCGGCTCGGCGATCGGCCGCAGCAGGCTCTCGGCGATGGTGGCGTTGAGCATGAAGGAGATGCCGATGACCAGGAGGCCGATGACCAGCAGTGCCGTCACGGCGAGCATCGTGCCGTTCATGCGCACAGGGCCACGGCCCTCAGGGATCTCGTAGATGTCGTTGGCGGTGCGCCCGAATGCCTTCACGTAGGCGGAGGCCGACCAGAGGGCGGTCGCGACACCGATGATCAGAGCGATGACGCCGCCGGACGCGCTTCCCATAAGGGAGTCGACGACGCTGCCGACGAGTTGGCCGAGCTGCTCCTTCCCGTCCTTGCCGCCACCGCCGAGCTGCTCGGCAAGACCGGAGTTCAGGATGCCGTCAGTGATCAGCTTGGCCAGCTGATCCTTGATCGGAGCCAGGATCAGCGCGGCCAGGGAGAACACGGCGAGCAGCGTCGGCGCGATCGAGAGCACCAGGAAGTAGGTGAGCTTCGCGGCCTGGTCGGTGCCGCCGTCGCGCCCGAACTCGCTGAGGACGCGCTTGATCATGTACATGATCGCTGGGCGCTTGAGGCGCACCTTCTCGTCCTCGGCGGTGCCGCTGGGGTTCTCGGCCATCGTTGCCTCCGCGGGTGTCATGGGGAAGGGACGCGCCCATCGTGCCACGGGAGAGCGCCACGACCGGCGCGAACACGGTGATCGCGCCGCGCGGAGGAGGGAGGGACGGGGTCGGCGCGGCACGAGTGTGAGGCGAGGTCCCTGCACACCCGCCTGGGAATCAACGGAGTCGGCCACATCGGAGGTTCGCGCGCACCGCCGTCCGGAGTTGTCCACATCGGCGGACCCAGGATTCCCAGACCCCGTACAGTATCCAGCGTTGCGAGGTGCATCACGCATCCGTGCGGCGCCCGAGGGGGTCGCGCACACGGATCATCGAAGGGGACCAGATGGAAGCGGCGGCCATCATCGAGGCCGAGGCCAGGGAGCTGATCAGGCGGCGGGGCCTCGACGCCCGCGCCGATCAGCTCGAACCCCTCATCCGAGAGGTCGTCACCGACTACGACCAGCGCTCTGCCGGCGGGGCTGTGCCCGTGATCCGCGATGCGGAGACCGTGGTCGCGGAGGTCGCCGCGAGGATCGGCGGCTTCGGCCCGCTCCAGGAGTTCCTCGACGACCCTGAGGTCGAGGAGATCTGGGTGAACTCCCCCAGCGAGATCTTCTGCGCCCGCTCCGGGCGCAGCGAGCTGACGCCCGTGGTCCTCACGGACGACGAGGTGCGCGGGATCGTCGAGCGCATGCTCGTGAGCTCCGGTCGGCGCCTGGACCTCAGCTCCCCGTTCGTGGACGCCCTCATGCCCGACGGCAGCCGGCTGCACGTGCTCATCCCCCCGATCTCCCGCAAGCACTGGTCGGTGAACATCCGCAAGTTCGTCGCCCGCGCGCACGACATGCGCGACCTGGTGGCGCTCGGCTCCCTCACCCCGCAGGCCGCGGACTTCCTCGACGGCGCCGTCGCCGCCGGTCTCAATGTAATCGTCTCGGGCGCGACCGGCGCAGGGAAGACCACCATGCTCAACTGTCTGGCCGCCGCGATAGGCCCCCGCGAGCGCGTGGTCACCATCGAGGAGGTCTTCGAACTCGACCTGCGCCTGCGGGACGTCGTCGGCATGCAGACCCGACAGCCGAACCTCGAGGGCACCGGAGAGGTCACGCTGCGCCGCCTCGTGAAGGAGGCTCTGCGCATGCGGCCCAGCCGCATCGTCGTCGGGGAGGTTCGCGAGGCGGAGAGCCTCGACATGCTCATCGCGCTGAACAGCGGGCTACCCGGGCTCGCCTCGATCCACGCGAACTCGGCGCGGGACGCCGTCACCAAGCTGTGCACTCTCCCGCTGCTGGCGGGGGAGAACGTCTCCAGCCGCTTCGTCGTGCCCACCGTCGCCAGCTGCATCGACCTCGTCGTCCATCTCGACATCCTCCCGGGCGGGCAGCGGCAGGTGCGCGAGATCGCCGCGCTGCCCGGTCGTACGGAGGAGGGCGTCGTCGAGATCGCCGACATCTTCCATCGCAGCGGCGACGGCCGGCTCGAGCGCGGCGAGGGATACCCGCCGCACGCCGAGCGCTTCGAGCGCGCGGGCCTGGATCTGGGCCGTCTCCTCGGGACGAGGGAGCGCGCATGATCGACGGTGCGTTCATCGGCCTCGTCGCAGGCATCGGTCTGCTGCTGGTGTGGCTCGCCTTCTGGGAGTCCCCCGCGCACGAGCCCCGGCACGGTCCGCTCTCGCGCTGGCTGGACCGGGTGCACGACGATCTGATCGCCGTCGGACTCGGCTCCGTCCCCGCAGGCGCGGTCCCCGCGATGTGCGTGGGCCTCGGCCTCGCCGTCATGATCCTCATCTGGTCGATCTCCGGTGCGACAGTCCCGGCCGCCGCGATCGGCGCCGTGGTCAGCGTGCTCCCTCCCATCCTGCTGCGCGCCCTGGCACGCCGGCGCCGCACCCAGCTGCGCGAGCTCTGGCCCGAGGTCGTGGACCACATGAACTCGGCCATCCGCGCCGGCATGTCCCTGCCGGAGGCGCTCGCCCAGGTGGGGCGGCGAGGGCCGGAAGAGCTGCGCCCTCCCTTCGAGGAGTTCGGGAGGGACTACCAGGTCAGCGGCGACTTCGCGAGCAGTCTCGATCGTCTCAAGGACCGCCTCGCGGATCCGGTCGCCGATCGCATCGTCGAGGCGCTGCGGGTGACTCGCGACGTGGGCGGCACCGACCTCGGCGTGCTGCTGCGCACCCTCTCCGCCTTCCTGCGCGAGGACGCCCGCACCCGCGCCGAGCTCGAGGCCCGCCAGTCCTGGACCGTGAACGCCTCCCGGCTCGCGCTGGCGGCCCCCTGGATCGTGCTCGCGCTCATGTCGACGAGGCCGCAGGCCGCGCAGGCCTACGACTCGACCGCCGGGCTCGTCGTCATCGTCTGCGCGGGCGTCGTCTCCGTGATCGCCTACCGCGTCATGCTGCTCATCGCACGCCTCCCGCAGGACGAGCGGGTGCTGCGATGAGCGGGGCGGCACCCGTGCTGATCGGGGCGGGGATCGGGCTGGTCGCGGGCCTCGGGCTCGCCCTCGTGGTGGTCGGCAACCCGTGGCTTCGCCGGCGCGACCTCGCCGCCCGCATCGATCCCTACCTGCGCCGCGACCGCGGCAGCGCGCTGCTCGAGCACGGGTCCTCCGCCTCCGGTGCACGCACCTTCGTGCGCACGCTCCTGGGGCCCGTCGCCCAGCGCATGCTGGGCCTGCTAGAGCGCCTCACGGGCGGTTCCGAGCAGCTCGAGAAGAGGCTGCGCATGGCCGGCCGCACGAGCGGCATCGAGGCGTTCCGCGTCGAACAGGTGCTGTGGGGCATCGGCGGGCTCGTGATCGGCCTCGGACTGGCCTTCCTCGCCGTGGGCGCGCGCGGTGCCAGCCCGCTGCTCGGACTGCTCATCGTCCTGCTGGGCGGGGTGATCGGGATCGTCGGCCGTGACCACCTGCTGCAGCGCACCGTGGCCCGTCGCGCTGCGCGCATGGCCCGCGAGTTCCCGACGGTCGCCGACCTGCTCGCGCTCGCCGTCGCAGCAGGGGAGAGCCCCGTCGCGGCGATGGAACGAGTCGCGCGCTCGAGCCGCGGCGCGCTGCCGGAAGAGTTCGGACGCACCGTGGCGGAGATCCGCGCCGGCTCGAGCGTCTCCCAGGCCCTCGTCCAGCTCGGCGACCGCACACCCCTCGAGGCGCTCGCGCGCTTCGGGGAGGGCGTCTCCATAGCGATCGAGCGCGGCACTCCGCTCGCTGAGGTCCTGCGTGCTCAGGCGCAGGACGCACGCGAGGCCTCCAAACGAGACCTCATGGAGCTCGCCGGCCGCCGCGAGATCCTGATGATGGTCCCCGTGGTGTTCTTCGTGCTGCCGCTGGTGATCGTCTTCGCCATCTTCCCCGGCCTCGCCGTCCTCGACATCGCTCTGTGAGCGCCCATGACCAGCCTCTGTTCCTCCCCACCCACCCTCCCCATCCCTGACCCCATGCGCCGCGCCACCGCGGCAGAAGGAGAGCACCATGACGATCCACCGACTGACGATGCACCGCACGCCCCCCGCATCCCTGCGCGTCGGGCCTCGCCACCGGCGCCCGATCCCCGCGGGCTCCCGGGCCTCCCTGGCCGACGAGCGCGGGGACGTGCCCGGCTGGGTGATGATCACGCTGATGACAGCGGCGATCGTCGTCGCCCTGTGGGCCGTGGCCTCCGATCAGATCGTGCAGATCTTCAACAACGCCATGGAGCCCTTCCTGAACCGGAAGCTCTGAGCACCCGCGCCGGTGCGCTGCGACGTCGCCTGCGCGATGACGAAGGGTCCGCCGTCGTCGAGTTCCCGCTCGTCGCCGTGCTGATCATCGTGATCGCGCTGACGATCATTCAGTGCGCGCTGGTGGTGCACACCCGCAACACGCTGACCGATGCCGCCGTGCAGGCGGCGCACACGGCCTCGCTCGAGGGCAACTCGCCCGCGGACGGCGAGGTGCGCGGCGCGCAGCTCGTCCACGACCGCTTCGGCGAGGACTACGAGGTCGGCGTCGAGGCCGACGAGGACGGCGACGGCGTGATCCGCGTCCGCGTCAGCGCCTCGTTCCCGCTCGTCGGGCTGCTCGGCCCCGCCGGCACGATGCACGTGGACGGCCATGCGATCGACGAGGACACCTGGTGAGCGGACGCGACAGGGTTCGCCGTGCTCCGCGCCGGGAGCGATCGGCCCTCCACGTGCCACAGGGAGTGCGAGCGCTGCGCTCACGGCTGGGCCGCGAGGACGGCAACGCGCTCGTGGAGTTCGTCGCGCTCTCGGTGATCCTGCTGATCCCCTCCCTCTACCTCGTGCTCTCGCTGGGGTCGGTGCAGGGCGCCGTGTTCGCCGCCGACGTGATCGCGCGCGATGCCGCCCGGATCCACGCCACCGAGCCGGACGCGTCCCGGGCCGAGGCCCGCACCGAGGCCATGGTGAGGATGACCCTCGAGGACCATGGGCTGTCCTCGCAGGACGCTGTCACCATCCACTGCTCGAAGAACCCGTGCTCCGCGGCCGGCAGCGAGGTCACTGCGGAGGTGACGATCGGCGTGCCCATCCCCGGCCTCGGACCGATGCTCGGAGCGGACGGCCCCGTGCACGTCGGCGCCGAGCACGTCGTCGAGGCCGACCAGTTCCGGGCACCGGGAGATCGCGCCGGGAAGGAGGGAGAGGGCGAGGCCCCTGCGGCCGACGAGGCTCCGAAGGCCTCGCGACCAGGAGATCAGGAGCGAGGTGACGGCTCATGAGCGTGCAACGGAGACAGGTCGGCTCCGCGGGCACAGGGCCCCTCGGGCGACTGCGCACCGCACTCGGCCGGGACACCGGCACGATGACCGTGCTGACCACCGGCGTGCTCGTCGTGATCCTCATGGTGATCGGCGTGGGCACCGCCATCACGGGGGTCCAGCTCGAGAGGAACCGCCTGCAGAACGCGGCCGACGGCGCGGCCCTCGCGGCCTCGCAGGCCTATGGCGAGGACTCCGTCTACGAGGACGGGCCCACCTCTCTGCAGGGGTCCGACGTGCGCCGCGAGGCCGAGGAGTATCTCGAGTCCTACCCGCCGGGTTCGACCCGCACCCGTGACATCCACGTCGAGGACGCCCGGGTGCTCGAGGACGGCAGCGTCGAGGTGCGACTGGGCGCCGTCACGGATCCTCCGCTGATCGGCTGGGTCACGCGCACGGGGGTCATCAGTATCCCGCTGGACGTGAGCGGGAGCGCCCGGTCCGACTGAACGCACGAGCGCACGGGCATCCACCCGAGCGCACCACCACGGCGGATCCCTCGCCGCCGACCACAAGGAGCCAGATCGCATGCCGACCGTCCTCATCGCCCCCGACAAGTTCAAAGGCTCCCTGAGCGCCGCCGAGGTCGCGGCCGCCCTCTCCCGCGGCATCGCCGCGACGAACCCCGATGCGCACGCCGAGCTGCTCCCGATCGCCGACGGAGGCGACGGCACCGTAGAGGCCGGGCTCGCCGCCGGCTTCACCGCGCACGAGGCCCGGATCACCGGGCCGACGGGCGAGCCGATCACCGCGCGCTGGGCCCAGAGCGGCACCGAGGCGGTCCTCGAGCTCGCCGAGACCTCCGGGCTGCGCCGACTGCCGGGCGACGCAGCCGGCCGCACGCGCCTCGACCATGCCCGCGCGAGCACCCGCGGACTGGGCGAGCTGATCCTCGCCGCCCGCGCCGCAGGCGCCGCGCACCTGGTCATCGGACTCGGCGGCAGTTCGAGCACCGATGGCGGCGCAGGTCTCCTCGCAGCGCTCGGCGCCCGGCTCCTCGACGGCGACGGCGCCCCGATCTCCGACGGCCATGACGGCCTCGCGGCCGTCGCGAGCGCGGATCTCGGCCCGGCTCTCGCAGCCCTCGAGGGCGTGCACCTCGAGGCGGCGTGCGACGTCACCAACCCCCTGCTCGGGCCCGAGGGCGCCGCCGCGGTCTTCGGCCCGCAGAAGGGACTCGCCGACGCCGACATCCGGACGGCCGACGAGTTCCTCAGCCGCTGGGCCGACGCCGTCGAGCAGGCGAGCACGGGCCCGTCGGCCCCGTCGCCCCTGCGCGAGCGCCCCGGCGCGGGCGCCGCCGGAGGCACCGGGTTCGCGCTCTACGCGCTCGGCGCGGACTTCGTCTCCGGGGCCGACGCGGTCCTGGACCTGCTCGGCTTCGACGCCGCCCTCGCGCGTGCCGACGTCGTCATCACGGGGGAGGGGCGGCTCGACCGCCAGACCCTCTCGGGCAAGGGGCCCGCCGAGGTCGCGCGCCGCGCGGCGGACGCGGGTGCCCGGGTGATCGCCGTCGCGGGCTCCCTCGAGCTCGCGCCGGAGGACCTCGAGGGAGCCGGCATCGGCCTGGCCCTGGACCTTCTCTCCCGTGCTCGCGATGTCGAGGACGCGATGGGTCGCACCGCGCACCTGCTGGAGGACGTCGGCCGGGAGATCGGCGAGGACATGGGCGGGCAGGGCTGACGGCCCAGGATGCGGTGACGCATCCGATCCCGCGCCCCGCCCCGGCGTGCAGGCGCTCTCCCGTAGACTCGACTCTCGTGGCGACCATCGACTTCACCGAAGAGATCCAGCACCTGCGCACGACCCTGGGGTCGATCGAGAAGGTGACGGATCTCGACGCCCTCAAGGCGAAGATCGCCGATCTCGAGCAGCAGGCGTCGGCCCCCGACCTCTGGGACGACGTCGAGAACGCGCAGAAGGTCTCCGCGGCCCTCTCGCACGCGCAGAGCGAGCTGCGCCGCATCGACGACCTCTCCTCCCGCATCGACGACCTCGAGGTGATGGTCGAGCTCGCCGCGGAGGAGGACGACGCCGAGACCGCTGACGAGGCGGAGAAGGAGCTGACCTCGATCCGCCGCACCCTCGACGAGCTCGAGGTCCGCACCCTGCTCTCCGGCGAGTACGACGAGCGCAACGCCGTGGTCACCATCCGCGCGGGCGCCGGCGGCGTCGACGCCGCGGACTTCGCCGAGATGCTCCTGCGCATGTACCTGCGCTGGGCCGAGCGCCACGGCTACCCCACCAAGGTCATGGACACCTCCTACGCCGAGGAGGCCGGGCTGAAGTCGGTGACCTTCGAGGTCTCCGCCCCCTACGCCTACGGCAACCTCTCGGTCGAGGGCGGCACCCACCGGCTCGTGCGCATCAGCCCCTTCGACAACCAGGGGCGCCGTCAGACCTCCTTCGCCGCGGTCGAGGTGATCCCGCTGATCGAGTCGACCGACTCCATCGAGATCCCCGACAACGACCTCAAGGTCGACGTGTTCCGCTCCTCGGGCCCCGGCGGGCAGAGCGTGAACACGACGGACTCCGCCGTGCGCATGACCCACCTGCCCACCGGCACCGTGGTCTCGATGCAGGACGAGAAGTCGCAGATCCAGAACCGCGCGGCCGCCCTGCGCGTCATGCAGTCCCGGCTGCTGCTGCTGAAGAAGGCCGAGGAGGCCGCCGAGCGCAAGGAGCTCGCGGGCGATGTCAAGGCCAGCTGGGGCGACCAGATGCGCTCCTATGTGCTGAACCCGTACCAGATGGTCAAGGACCTGCGCACCGAGCACCAGGAGGGGAACCCCTCCGCCGTGTTCGACGGCGAGATCGACGAGCTCATCGAGGCCGGCATCCGCTGGCGCGTGGGCCAGCAGAAGGCCGAGGCGGCGGAGGCCTGAGAGGCCGCCGGTGGCGGCGCCTCGGAGGCTCGACGCCTCGAGGCCTTGACGCCTTGACGCCTTGACGCCTTGACCAAGGTTTGACCCGGCACCTGCGCGCGCCCGCACGGCGTCGGCGCTGATCGACCCTAGCCTTGTCGGGTACGCACCCCCGAAACCCCCAAGGCCGCCGTGATCCGCTTCGACGACGTCTCCAAGACGTACCTGCGAGGACAGTCGCCCGCGCTGCAGGACATCGACCTCGAGTTCGCGCGCGGCGAGTTCGCCTTCCTCGTCGGGGCCTCGGGCTCCGGCAAGTCCTCCCTCATGCGCCTCGTGCTCAAGGAGGCCACCCCCACGCGCGGCAGCGTGCACGTCGCGGGCAAGGATCTCGCCCGTATCCCGTCCTGGCGCGTCCCCGCGCTGCGTCGCGAGATCGGGATGGTCTTCCAGGACTTCCGCCTGCTTCCCTCCAAGAACGCCTACCAGAACATCGAGTTCGCGCTCGCGGTGATCGGCACGCCCCGCCGCGTGGTGCGCCGCCTGGTGCCCGAGATGCTGGAGATGGTGGGCCTCGAGGACAAGGGCCGCCGCATGCCCCACGAGCTCTCCGGCGGTGAGCAGCAGCGCGTGGCGATCGCCCGCGCCTACGTGAACCGCCCCTCGATCCTGCTGGCCGACGAGCCCACCGGCAACCTCGACCCGGCCACCGCCGAGGGCATCCTCGACCTGCTCTCGCAGATCAACGAGAGGGGGACCACCGTGCTCATGGCCACCCACGACCGCGCGGCCGTGGACCGCATGCGCCGCCGCGTCGTCGAGCTCGTCGACGGCCGCATCGTCCGCGACGAGGCCGAGGGCACCTACGAGTCCCGCACCCCCGTGAGCGTCATCTCCGGGAACGTCGAGGACGGTGACGATGCGTCCGAGGGTGATGCCGAGGGCGCGAATACGGCCGGTGAGGGGTCTGGCGCCGCAGGATCCGACGTCGTCGAGGAGGAGCTCGTGCCAGACGCCCGCCCCCGCGACCTCCTGGACGAGGCCGAGGAGGCCTTCTCCGAGGACGCGCTGGCCGAGGACCTCCCGCAGGCCTCCGACCGCGAGGAGGGCGCACGATGAGGGGCAGGTACATCGCCTCCGAGATCCTCAGCGGACTGTGGCGGAACATCGCCATGGTGATCTCGGTCGTCATCGTCACCGCCGTCTCCTTGAGCTTCGTCGGCGCGGGGCTGCTCATGCAGAAGCAGATCTTCGACATGAAGGCGACGCTGGTGCAGGAGTCGCAGGTCACGATCTTCATGTGCTCGCCGCACTCCACGGCCTCCACGTGCGCCGGGGGAGCCGCGACCGACGCGCAGGTCCAGTCGGTGCGCGAGGCGCTGGAGGGGGACGTGCTCGCCCCGTACATCGACTCCTACTCCGAGCGCGACCAGGACGAGGCGCTGAAGATCTACCAGGAGCAGTTCTCCGGGCAGGGCTTCGTCTCCGACTTCACCGCGAAGGACATGCCCGTCTCCTTCCACATCACGCTCGACGACTCCTCGAAGTCCGACGCGGTGGTGGAGTTCTTCCAGGGCCGCGACGGCGTCGACGAGGTCTCCGACCTGCTCAGCGCCTACGCTCCCTTCATCGACGTCCTGAACCAGACCACGGTGTTCGCCGTCGGCCTCGCGGTGCTCATGCTGGTCGCCGCGGTGCTGCTGGTCGCCACCACGATCCGGATGTCGATCGCGAACCGTCGCCGCGAGATCGCGATCATGCGCCTGGTGGGGGCCTCGAACGTCTTCATCCGCACGCCCTTCATGCTCGAGGGGGCGGTCGCCGGCATCCTCGGCGCGCTCATCGCCGGTGGCCTGCTGTGGACGGGCACCCACTTCCTGGTCGAGGGCTGGCTCGCGCCGACGCTCGGATCGGGGCTGATCACCGTGGGCAGCGCCGACCTGCTGTGGATAGCGCCGATCCTCGTGCTGATCGGGGCGATACTGGCGATCGGCTCCTCGATCGTCTCGCTCAACCGCTACCTGAAGGTGTGACCATGACGTCCCGCGCCCGGAACCTGCGGATCCTCACCCTGCTGGTGCTGGCACTCGCGCTCGTCGCGACCCAGATGATGCTCTCCCCGCTGGCTCCCGCGCGCGCCGACGGGGACCGCAAGCAGAAGGAGCAGGAGAAGGCGAGCGTCGACGACCAGCTCGAGGACCTGCGCATCGAGCTCAGCGACGTGAACTCGGACCTGGCCGACACCTACCTCGACCTCGCCGAGACCGAGCTGAAGATCCCCGACGCCCAGAAGGCCCTCGAGAAGGCGAAGTCGGAGCTGTCCGACGCCGAGGACGAGGACGAGGAGATCGGGGACCGTCTCGCCGACGCGAAGGCCGAGGAGGCCGACCTCAGCGGCCAGGTCGACACGGGCAAGAAGGAGGTCGACGCCTCCGGCGAGCAGCTCGACGAGGTCTCGCTGTCCGCCTACAAGGGCGGCGGGCTGCCCGACCCCACCAGCGTCTACGTGGGCAACGCGAACCCTCAGGACGCCGTGGACCGCTCGATGAACTACAAGCTCACCCTGGAGGCGCAGGGCACCCGCTTCGACGACCTCCGCACCGACCAGTCCGTCACCGAGAACGCCGCCGACCGCCTGGACGCCGTGCGTGCCGAGATCGACGACCTCAAGAAGGAGTCCGAGGCCGCGGTCGCACGCAAGGAGAAGGCGAAGACGAAGGCGCAGGACGCCAAGGACACCCTCGACGACCTCTACGCGACCCAGAAGAAGCAGGCCGACGCGCTCGAGAAGAAGAAGGAGAAGTACAAGGACGACAAGGCGGACCTCGAGGACCGCAGCTCGGCGCTGGACTCCGAGATCTCCGACCTCATCAAGGAGGAGAAGGAGAAGGAGGCGGCCGCCCGTCGCGCCGCCTCCGCGAAGAAGTCCTCGGGCTCGAGCGGCTCCTCGGGCGCCCTGTCCACCCCGGTCTCGAAGTCCGGCTGGCTCGCCCCCTCGAACGCCCGGCGCTCCTCGCCCTTCGGATGGCGCGTGCACCCGATCTACCACACCCGCAAGCTGCACGCCGGCATGGACTTCGCCGCGGCCTGCGGGTCCGCCGTGAAGGCCACCAAGGACGGCACCGTGCTCGCCACCACGTCCAACGCGAGCGCGGGCAACAAGCTGATCGTCGGCCACGGCACCTCCGGCGGGCACGTGATGACGAGCTCCTACCACCACCTGCAGCGCTTCGCCGTCTCCGCCGGGCAGCACGTGAAGCAGGGGCAGACGATCGCCTACGTCGGCACCACCGGTTCCTCGACGGGCTGCCATCTGCACTTCGAGATCCACGAGGACGGCACCGCCGTGAACCCCGTGAACTACATCGGCTGACCCGTCCCACCCCGCGCCCCGGGTCTGCGCCCCGAGCGAAAACCCGTGGCCCGCTCGCAGGCGGTGCCGATAGGCTGTCGTACCGCACAGGCGGGGCGCAGCCCCGGGAACCGCGAGACGTGAGGAGGGGCGACATGGCCGCCACCAAGCCGGCGAAGAAGAAGCAGCAGCAGGCCGACGGTCCGAAGAAGGCCCTCATCGCGTCGAACAAGAAGGCCCGCCACGACTACCACATCGACGACACCTACGAGGCGGGCATCGTGCTCACCGGCACCGAGGTGAAGTCGCTGCGCGATCGCGGCGCCTCTCTCGTGGACGGCTTCTGCTTCATCGAGGGCGGCCAGATGTGGATGGAGGGCGTGCACATCGCCCCCTACGTCAAGGGCACCTGGACCAACCACGCCGCGCGGCGCAAACGCAAGCTCCTGCTGCACCGCGCCGAGATCGACAAGCTCGCCGGCAAGACGCGCGAGAAGGGCTTCACGCTCGTGCCGCTCGAGATGTACTTCCTGGGCTCGCACGCCAAGGTCGTCATCGCCCTGGCGCGCGGCAAGAAGGACTGGGACAAGCGCCAGACCCTGCGCGAGAAGCAGGACCTGCGCGAGGCCCAGCGCGCCATGCGCCGCCGCGAACTGGTCTGAGCCGCGCCCCGAGGCGGGGCCCTGTGCCGCGTCGGCGCAGGCGCACCTGCGGCTATTCCTCGCCGTCGCGCTCCAGACGCGCGAGCGTCTCGCGGCTGCTGAGGATCTGATCGTCGCTCGCCCGCAGGCCCTCGCGGATCGTGAGCGCCCGTCGTGCGTCCTCCCGGGCGGCGTCCATGAGGCGTGCCGACAGCCGGGGTCTCTCCCCGGCCTCCGCGACCAGGGCGTGCTCGAAGCGGTTCTTCGCCCGGTGCTGGAGCACCGCAGCGAGCGCGAGGATCGAGCTCGGAGCGGTCGGATCGTCCGAGAGCCCCGTCTCCTCCGCGGCGCGCGAGAACTCCTCGTCGGCCGTCTCGAAGCGACCCTGCCACTGCAGCACCTGGGCGAACCGGGCGCGCAGGGCCGCCCGGGCGACCGGATGCGCGGGGGAGTCGGCGAGCAGGACCCGGCCCAGTGCCTCGGCCTCCTCGAGGCGGCCGAGGATCCGCAGATGGGCGACGGTGCGGGGGTCCCGCGGATTCGCCGCGCACCAGCGCGCGAGCGCATCCGGGTCATCCACGCTCTCGCGCAGCGTCATCGGGTCGATCGTGAAGGTCATCCCCTCGAAGTCGAAGCTGCTCACCGTCTCACCGTACGACCGGGGGAGCGCGCGGCGGCGTTCACCGTGGGCTGAGCGATAAGCGCTGGCCACCTCGCGGACACCTGGCTACACTGGAGACACAGCGCGGCACGCCGCGCCTGTGGATTGATACGTGAACAGCGGCAAAGTGCTCGGCGACCCAGGTCGCCGTCTTCACGCGACCCACACTCGGGGACGATCGGTTTCGACGGTAGTTGTCCAGTGAGGGGAAGCGGGCCGAGGATCCCAGGTCATCTCGTCAACGCTCCTGGGAAACCAATAAGTGCCGAACCCAAGCGCACTGACTTCGCTCTCGCTGCCTGATCAGCCTGAGCAGTCTGGAACCCCGGGGGTGCTCCTGACCCGGATCGTTCCATCATCGAAGGAGCCACTGCTTCCGGCCTTCGTCATCGAGGTCGGGTGAACACCTCAGAGTGACTGAGTCCGTCGACGACGTGTCCGTGGGATCGTCGGGACTGAGAAAACGCCAACACGGACTGCGCCCGGAGAAGCCCTCGCTCAGCACTATCGGACGCGGGTTCGATTCCCGCCGTCTCCACCCGCAGAAGGCCCCCTCACCTGCATTCACGTGCAGGAGAGGGGGCCTTCTCTCGTGCCCGAGCCCCGGGCCCGGGTCCCGGGTGCTCAGGCGTACTCGAGGCCGAAGCCGCTCACCCAGCGGCCGCCCTCGGAGTCGACGTACACGTAGGGGCGGCCGTCCATGTGCTGCTCCTTGGCGAAGCCCGGGACGTCGTTGGGCGAGGCGCAGATGCCGTTCTCGTCCACGGCGATGGCCTCCTGCGAGATCGGGAAGGTCAGCGGCAGGCGGCCGGTGGGGGAGAACTTGCCGAGGATCGCGTCGACGAGCGTCTCGGGCCGGGTGTCGAAGCCGCACACGAAGGCGTCCGCGAGGGGCTCGAGGGTCCCGGGCAGCCAGGCCATCACCGCGTTCAGCCCCACCACCAGGGTGTCCACGCTGCCGCGGATCTCGCGGGTCTTGGCGAGGTCCACGCCGGAGTGCTCGTCGATCGTGAGGTCCAGCAGCCCGGTCGAGCGGAAGTAGTCGCCCGTGAACGGGCGGGCCAGGACGATCGCGACGTCCGCCTCATGGAAGTCGGTCGTGAACGAGACCCCGGGGTGCGCGCCCGCGATGCGCGCGCGCAGCGCGTCCAGGCGCTTCACGGTGATGCCGTCCTCGAACATCTCCACGTACACGCGCCGACCGGAGAGGCCCTGCTCGGTGAGCGGCAGCACGCGGCGGCCGCCCTCGGTGCCGGCTCCCTCCGCGGAGTCGCTGCGGGAGGGGTTCTTCACGAGCACGACCGATCGCCGGTGCGCCTCGAGGGCTGCCTGCTGGAACTCCGCGTTCGCGACGACCTCGTCGGCCCGCTCGGGGTCGACGTACGGGTTCTCGAACAGTCCCAGAGCGAACAGCTCCACGAGCAGCAGCCGCGCCGCCTCGTCGAGCCGCTCGGCGGGGAAGAGCCCCTTGACGAAGGCCTCGCGGATCGAGCCGACGTCGTTGGTGTCGGCGATCATGTCGGTGCCCGCCGAGATCGCGGCGCCCGCCCGCTCGGGCACGGACAGCTCCTGGACGCCCCAGGCCATCTTGTTGAGGATCCCGGAGTCGGAGTTGATGTAGCCGGTGTGGCCCATCGACCGCAGCAGGGAGAGCACCTCGGTGTTGAAGGCGAAGCCGACCTGCTCGAACTCCCTGAGGCGGCCCTGCGGGGTCGCGGACTTCTCCTTCGAGGGGATCGCGTAGTACGGCATGACGCTCGAGGTGCCGGCGTCGATCGCCGCCTGGAAGGGCGGCAGGTGGTAGTCCTCGAGGGAGCCCGGGGTGGGGTAGACGTTGAAGCGGCCCTCCGCGTAGTGCGGGTCGAAGCCGTTCTCGCGGGCGCCGCCGCCGGGGAAGTGCTTGGTGGTCAGGGCGACCCCGACGGCCCCGAGCCCGTCCTCGCCCTGGAATCCGCGCACCAGCTCGCCGATCGCCGCGGCGTTGAACGCCGGGTCCTCGCCGAAAGTGCCGTAGGAGCGGAACCAGCGGGGGTCGGTGACGGTGTCCGCCATGTACATGTAGCCCTTGCGCAGGCCGCTCGCGACCCACTCCTGCCGCGAGAGCTCCGCGAAGCGCCGCACGAGCTGCGCATCGCGCGTCGCGCCGAGCCCCAGGGTCCCCGGCCACTGGGTGAAGTCCTGGTCCTCGGGGGTGGCGCCCATCCGGAAGCCGCCGGCCTCGTTCTTCGAGTTCGCGGCGACGATCACGGGGATGCCGAAGCGGGTGGTCTCGGCGACCTCCTGCATGGCGTTGATCCAGGTGGCGATGCGCGATCCGGTGGGCGTCTCGCGCATGATGAAGTGGCGCATGTGCATCTGCGTGATCTGCTCGGTGGTGCCCTCGTAGGGGTCCCCGGCCGAGTTGTGCGGGTCCAGCTTGATCGGATGGTACTGCTCGTCGAGAGCGCCGTCGTGGCTGGTCAGCTCCGGGTCATGCTGGGAGATCCCCATCGAGCGGGAGCTGATGACCATGAGGCCGATCTTCTCCTCGGGGCTCATCCGCGCCACCAGATCTGCCGCGCGCTCCGCGGAGGGCAGACGCCAGTCCTCGAAGGGCGCGAGCTTGCCGTCGCCGTCGAGATCGCGGAAGCGCAGCCCGTCGACCTCGAGGATCGGCTTCACGCGGGAGGCGAGAGGGACCTGGGCGATCTGCTGGCGGGGTGTGTCGGACACGTGCACTCCTTCGTGACGGCGGCGCCGGGACGTCGCGCGGGAACCATGGACGCGACGCTACTCGCGGCCCGCAGCACCGACGCACGCCTTGCCATGCGTTGCTCCTCGGTCCGGCCCGGCCCGGGCCGCTCCGGCTCGCCCGTCGGCCCGCCGCGGTGCGCGTCACCACGACGAGCGCTCTCGGCCCCGCCTGCGGGATACTCGAGCCCATGCCCACGACCCCTCAGGCGGACCACCGCGCCCCCTCCGTGCTGAGCGCCCTGCGCGATCCCCGTCTGCTCTCGGTCGAGGTGCTCGGCGGGCTGGTCACCGCGTTCGCGCTGATCCCCGAGTCGCTGAGCTTCGCCATCGTCGCCGGGCTCGACCCGCGGATGGGGCTGTACGCGGCGTTCACGATGGCCTGCGCGACCGCGGTGCTCGGAGGGAGGCCCGCCATGGTCTCCGGGGCCGCGGGCTCGATCGCACTGGTGATCTTCCCCGTGGCCCGCGACCACGGCGTGGACTTCCTCATCGCGACCGTGATCCTGGGCGGGATGCTGCAGATGCTGCTGGGCGGCCTCGGCGTGGCCAGGCTGATGCGGTTCATCCCCCGATCGGTGATGGTCGGATTCGTCGACGCCCTCGCGATCCTCATCTTCTCCGCCCAGCTCCCGCAGCTGATCGGCGTGCCCTGGCTGGTCTACCCGCTGGTCGCCGCCGGTGTCGCCGTCATCGTCCTCTTCCCGCGGCTGACCCGCCGCATCCCGGCCCCGCTCGTGACGATCCTGCTGATCACGCTCGCGGTGGTCAGCCTCGGGGCCGACGTCCCGACGGTCGGCGACCAGGGAGCCCTGCCCCACAGCCTGCCCGTGCCCGGGATCCCGCACGTGCCGCTGACCCTGCACACCCTGGAGATCATCGCGCCGTACGCAGTCGCGATGGCGCTCGTCGGCCTCATGGAATCGCTGCTGACGGCGAACCTCGTGGACGACATCACCCGGACCCGCACCTCCCGGACGCGCGAGGCCCTGGGCCAGGGCGCGGCGAACGTGATCACCGGGGTGTTCGGCGGGATGGGCGGCTGCGCCATGATCGGCCAGACCATCGTCAACGTGAAGCAGGCGGGCGCCCGCACCCGACTCTCCTCGTTCCTCGCCGGCGCCTTCCTCATCACCCTGTCCGTGGCCCTCGGCGACACCGTCGGCCGCATCCCCATGGCCGCCCTGGTCGCGGTGATGCTCGTGGTCGCCGCCACCACCTTCGACTGGCACTCGCTGCGCACCCTGCCGCTCATGCCCCGCAGCGAGACCCTGGTGCTGCTGGTGACCGTGCTCGGCACGGTGCTGACGGACAACCTCGCCGTCGGCGTCATCCTGGGGGTGATCACGGCCGCCGTGGCCTTCGCGCGGCGCGTCGCCCACATGACCGAGGTGGTCCGCGATCCCGTCGACCCGGGGCGCTACCGCGTGCGCGGCCAGCTGTTCTTCGCCTCGAGCAATGACCTCGTCGAGCAGTTCGACTACGACTCGGACCCCTCGCACGTGACGGTCGACCTGAGCGGCGCGACGGTGTGGGACGCCTCGAGCGTCGCGGCGCTCGACGGCGTGCGCGAGCAGTACCACCGCGCCGGACGCACCGTCGAGTTCAGCGGGCTCGACCGGATCTCCGACCACTACGTGCAGCGCCTCGGCGGGCGGCTCGGCTGAACGACGTCGCGGCCGAGGGCCGACGCGCGGCGGATCGGCGTTCTCCCGCTGACCTCGTGTCCACGACAACGCGCGGCAACAGCGGCATGTGACCAGGGATGTCGTTCCCCCTCGTCGGCAACATCGTGCAATCGGTGACGCCCGCATCGTCGGCCGGGGGAGATTCAGCGCTCAGCACCGGCCCCGCAGCCACCACGGCGGCACAGGGCCGGACCGACCTCCTCCGACAGCGACAGGCTGTCTCGAGTCCGAGCCGCACCGTCGCGGCCCTTCCGAAGGGGACACCGATGTCTCACGTCAACGACACCACGAAGCACGCGGGGTACGCCTACTACGGCTCCGGCCTGCCCACCCTCGCCCCGCCCAGCTCCGAGGCGCCGAAGCCCCCGAAGCGCGCCCGCGCCGTCGCCGCCCTCGGGTTCTCCCAGGCGGTCGACAACTCCGAGTCCGGCCTGACCAAGACCTTCTTCCCGCTGATCGCCGCCGCCTTCGGCCTCGGCTACACGCAGCTGGGGATCTTCAGCGCGATCCCGATGTTCGCCCGCATGATCTTCGGGCCCACCTGGGCGATGGCGGCCGACCGCTTCGGCCGCAAGCGGGTGCTCGTGCTCGTCACCGGCGTGTGGGGCCTGTGGACCGTCGCGAGCGGCTTCGCCACCAGCTACACCGCGCTCGTGGTGCTCTTCGCCATCTCCGCCGTGGGCACCGTCGCCTCCGAGCCCGTTCTCAACGGCATGCTGCCGGACCTGTTCAAGCAGTCCGAGCGGGGCAAGGCCTACGGCATGGTCCGCGGCATCGGCGGCGGCGTCGGCATCCTCATCGGCCCTGCGATCGGCCTGTTCGGCTCGAATCCCGAGGGCTGGCGCTACGCCCTGTGGACGATGGGCGCCATCTCGATCGTCTCGGGCCTGCTGATCCTGCTGTGGGTGCCGAAGCCGGCCGTGAAGTCCGTGAGCGTCACCGACGATCCGGAGTCCGGGACCTTCCGCCTGCGCGACGTGGGGCAGCTGTTCAGGATCCCCACCATCTGGATGATCGTCGTCATGCTGCCGTTCATCACGTCGCTGATCCTGCTGAGCTTCTACACCCAGTTCCTCGTCGACGTGCGCGGCATGGGCGTGCCCGAGGCGGCGCTGGTGATGGCCGTGTTCTCGCTGGGCTCGATGTTCTCCGCCTTCCTGGGCGGATTCCTCGGCGACCTGGTGACCGCGCGCTTCGGCTACAAGGGCCGGATCATGCTGATGCAGGTCTACCTGGTGTGCTTCGCCGCCACGATCTTCCTCGCCACGCAGATCGACTCGACCAGCCGGGTGTACATCTACGCGGCGACCTTCGTGATGGGGCTCGTGTTCTCGATCGGGTTCTCCGGCTGCGTGCTGCCGATCGTCTCGACCGTGGTCCCCAAGAAGCTCGGCGCCTCGGCCTTCGCCTTCCTGTTCTCGTTCGTCCAGGGCGGGATCACCGCGATCCTCTCGATCAACATCGGCATCATCGCCGACGTCTTCGGCGACCTCCAGGTCACGTTCCTCTGGTTCTGCGTGGTCCCGTACCTGATCAACGCCGTGGTCTGGTGCGGGTTCTACTTCTGCTACCCGCGCGACGCCGCCCGTCAGGCCGAGCGAGAGCGGCGCGAGGCGGAGGCGCTGGCCGCGAAGGGCGCCGCGGGCGGGGAGCCCGGGGCGAGCGAGCAGCCGCTCGGCGGCTGACCCGCTCCGACCCGAGCCTCGGGCTCCGATCTACCCTGGGCCGATGGCAGCACCCCGCAGCGGGCCGACGGGCCCCGCGCACGTGAGCGCCCTCCTCGACCGGATCCGGTACGAGGAGGGCACTTCGCGCGACCTGGTCGCCCGCGCCGCACGTCCGACCGTGCTCGGCCGGGGATGGGACAACAGCCAGTGGCACGTCGGAGCCCTCGAGGACGGCACGCGCGTGGTGCTGCGGGTCCCGGAGCGGGAGATCGCGCGCGAGATCCTCGAGCACGAGATCACCCTGCTCGGTGATGCGGACGCGCTGCCGGAGACTCTGCCGTTCACCCGCCCTCGTCTACTGGGGCAGGTCCCGGCCGATGCACCGGGCGGGCCCGCAGCGCTGCTCACGTGGATCGAGGGAGATGTCGTCGCGGAGCTCGTGAGGAGCGTCCCGGAGGCCGCACCACGGCTCGCCGAGCTCCTGGCGATCGCCCTCGCCGCGCTGCATCGGCCGGCACCGGCGACGCATCCCCGCGGGCACGTGCGCGGCGTGCCCCTCGAGCGGCGCAGCGCGGCCGTCGCCGAGGAGAGGTCGCTCCTGGACCGGCCGACGGGGGAGAGGGTGCGCGTCGCGTGGGAGCAGGGCCTGGAGGCGGACGTCTGGGACGGCCCGGACCTGCTGCTGCACGGCGATCCGCATCCGGGGAACCTGGTGGTGCCCGCGGAGGGACCCTCGCGCGACGGGCCGACCCGGCTCGGTCTCATCGACTGGGGCGACACCTGCGCGGGCGATCCAGCGAGCGATCTCGGGGCGATCTTCCACCTCGATCCCACGGGCGGCGCCGTCGGCGCCTATCTGCGCCGTGCGGCTTGGGCGCGCGAGGCGGATGGGCACGCCCGCGACGCGCTCGTGCTCCGCGCCCGGGCGTGGGCCGCACGATTCGCCTCGGCGATCCTCTCCCACCCGGCGCATGCGGAGGAGACCACTCACGCCGCCCTCGAGCACAGCGCCCGGCGGATGCTCGCGGGGATGTCCGAGTGCTCCCGGACTCGCAGAAGCGAGGGGTGAGCGCGCGCCGGGCTCCGGAGGTCAGCGCTCGACGTCGTCGGACGGTGCCCTGAGCGCCCGCACCAGCGCCTCGGGCTCAGGGGTCGAGAACGCGACGCGCCGGCCGTCCCCCAGCAGGACCGTCGCCTCGGGACCACCGGCCCGCAGCGCGATGTCCCGAGGTCCCTCGTGCCGTCGGCCCCATCCGAACCCCATTCCCGCGAGGTGGTATCCGGAGCGGGCGGCGCGGATCTCGGAGCGGGGGATCCGCCGCGCATGCCCGAAGAGGATCCCGCCCTGCAGGTGCAGTCCGTCGTCGTCGACCGTCGCCCGGAGGCGGAGCCTCCAGAGCATGCCGGCGAGGAGGATCCCGCCCACGGCGCAGGCCGCGGCGACGAGGGCGTCGCCGACGGTCGCCGAGCGCACGGGCCACAGCACCAGCAGGGCGCAGCCCAGCATGATGACCAGCAGCAGGGCGCCGACGCTGCGAGGCCCGGCGCCGCCGCGCGCGATCGTGGTGATGCCATCCGGCGGCCGGTCCTCCCGTCGCTCCACCGGGTTCAGCAGACCTCGGTCGCGCCGCGTGCGGTGACGAAGGCCTGGACGCAGGTCTCGATGTCCTCGGGGGAGTGCGCCGCGGAGAGCTGCACGCGGATGCGCGCACGGTCCTTGGGCACCACGGGGTAGGAGAAGGCCGTGACGTAGACGCCCTGCGCGAGCATGGCGTCGGCGATCTTCGCCGCGCGCCGCGCATCGCCGAACATCACGGGGACGATCGCGTGCTCCCCGTCCAGCAGCTCGAAGCCCTCCTCGACCATGCGGCGGCGGAACAGCGCGGCATTGGCGAACAGCTTCTCGCGCAGGTCCGCGCTGCCCTCGACGAGGTCCAGGGCGGTGAGGGTCGCGGCGACGATCGCGGGCGCGAGCGAGTTGGAGAACAGGTAGGGACGGGCCCGCTGGCGCAGCAGGTCCACGATCTCGGCGCGGCCGGAGACGTAGCCGCCGCTCGCACCGCCGAGCGCCTTGCCGAAGGTGCCCGTGTAGATGTCGACGCGATCCGCGACCCCGAAGTGCTCGGGGGTGCCGGCGCCCGTGGCGCCCATGAAGCCGACGGCGTGGGAGTCGTCGACCAGGACGAGAGCGCCGTACTCGTCGGCCAGGTCGCAGATGCGATCGAGCGGTGCGAGGTAGCCGTCCATCGAGAACACGCCGTCGGTGACGATGATCGTGCGACGAGCGGGCGCGCCGTCGTTCTGCGTGCGGGTGGCCTCGAGCTGGGCGCGCAGATCGTCCATGTCGGCGTTGCGGTAGCGGTAGCGGGAGGCCTTGGACAGCCGGATGCCGTCGATGAGGGAGGCATGGTTCAGCGCGTCGGAGATGATCGCGTCGCCCGCGCCGAACAGCGACTCGAAGACGCCGCCGTTGGCGTCGAAGCACGAGGAGAACAGGATGGTCGCCTCGGTGCCCAGGAACGCGCTGACCTTCTGCTCGAGCTCGAGGTGCAGGTCGCCGGTGCCGCAGATGAAGCGCACCGAGGCCATGCCGAAGCCGCGCTCGTCCAGCGCCCTCTTCGCGGCGTCGATGAGCCGAGGGTCGTCGGCCAGGCCCAGGTAGTTGTTGGCGCAGAAGTTCAGGACCTCCGCCGGGGCGTCGCCGAAGGCGGCGGCCTCGATGTGGGCCGACTGCGGGGTCGAGATCGTGCGCTCGTTCTTGAAGGTGCCCGCCTCGCGGATCTCCTCGAGCTCGGCGGCGAGCTGATCCTTCACGTCGACGTACATCAGGGGTGCCTCCTCAGGCGGGCGATGATCGGTGCGGTGCTGCGGTGCTGCGGTGCTGCGGTGCTGCGGTGCTGCGGTGCTGCGGGCTGGAAGGGACGAGGTCGCGTCAGGATCCGTCGAACACGGTCCAGTCCAGCACGACCTTGCCGCCGCTGCCCGAGCGGGCGATCTCGAAGGCCCGCTCCCATGCCGTCGCCGGCAGCACGTCGGTGACGGTCGCGCTGATCCTCCCGCGCAGCACGGGGCTCGTGGAGATCATCGCGCTCATCGCGTTCCAGGTCTCGAACATCTCGCGTCCGTAGATGCCCTGCAGGGTGAGCATGTGGGTGATCACGGTGGTCCAGTCCAGCTCGAAGTGCCGTGCGGGGAGGCCCAGCAGGGCGATCCTCCCGCCGTGGTTCATGTTGGTGATCATCTCCTGCAGGGCGCTGGGCTGCCCGGAGATCTCCAGACCCACGTCGAAGCCCTCCTTCATGCCGAGCTCGCGCTGCACGTCCGTGATCCTTCGCTCGCCGACGTTGACGGCGAGGTCGACCCCCGCGGCGCGGGCCATCTCCAGCCGGTGCTCGTGCACGTCCGTGATCGCGACGAAGCGGGCACCCGCGTGGCGGGCGACGGCGGCGGCCATCAGGCCGATGGGGCCGGCTCCGGTGATCAGCACGTCCTCGCCGACCAAGGGGAACTTGAGCGCCGTGTGCACCGCATTGCCGAAGGGATCGAACACGGCGCCGAGCTCGGGGCTGATCACGTCCTCGCGGCCCTCGTGCTCGTGCACCCAGACGTTCTGGTGGGGAACCACGACCTGCTCGGCGAAGGCGCCGTCGCGCTGCACGCCGACGCTGCGGGTGCGGATGCACAGCTGGCGCCGTCCCGCGCGGCAGTTGCGGCAGACCCCGCACACCACGTGCCCCTCGCCGGAGACGCGGTCTCCCACGCGCACGTCGGGGACCTCGGCGCCGATCTCGACGACCTCTCCGTAGAACTCGTGGCCGGGGGTGAAGGGCACCGTGTCGCACATCGCGCGGGCGGACTCGTCCCAGGCGAGCAGGTGCAGGTCGGTGCCGCAGAGCCCGGCGCGCAGGACGCGGATGCGCACGTCCCACGGACCGACCTGCGGGACGGGCACCTCCGCGAGCTCGAGTCCGGGGGCGGGGCCGGTCTTCCGCAGTGCCCGCATCGTGCTGCTCATCCTCGAGGTCCCTTCTGATCCGTCAACTGAGGACGTCCGGACCCGGGTTCGGCGCCGGCCGGTCGACGGTCGTCATCGTACCGACGTTCTGCGCGATTCTGCGCATGACGGGCCGAAGCGCGCAGAGATGGCAAGTGCGCGCGGCGCGCCGTCGGCCCCGGGGAATCTGGGCGACCGCCATCGCGTCCACCGCCTAGCATGGACCACCATGAGCGAGCGCACGATCGAATCCGGCAACGGGACCGATTCCCCGCAGCTCGCGATCACCTATCCGGCCGAGCTCCCCGTCTCCCAGCAGCGCGAGGAGATCCTCGGGGCCCTGCGCGAGAACCAGGTCGTCGTCATCGCCGGCGAGACCGGCTCCGGCAAGACCACGCAGATCCCCAAGATGCTGCTGGAGCTCGGCTATGGCGGCAATGGCAGGGTCATCGGCCACACGCAGCCGCGCCGGCTCGCCGCGCGCAGCGTCGCGAGCCGGATCGCCTCCGAGCTGGGGGAGAAGCTCGGCGAGGGGACCGTCGGCTACCAGGTGCGCTTCACCAAGGAGGTCGCCCGCGGCGCCCGGCTGAAGCTCATGACCGACGGCATCCTGCTGGCCGAGCTGGGCTCGGACCGCCTGCTGCGCCGCTACGACGCGATCATCATCGACGAGGCCCACGAGCGCTCGCTGAACATCGACGTGATCCTCGGGTACCTGCGGCAGATCCTGCCCCAGCGCCCCGACCTCAAGGTCGTCATCACCTCGGCGACCATCGATCCCGAGCGCTTCGCGCAGCACTTCGCGACCAGCGGGGCCGACGGGACGATGCATCCCGCGCCCGTCCTCGAGGTCTCCGGGCGCACCTATCCCGTCGAGGTCCGCTACCGCCCCCTCGTGATCGATGCCGAGGTCGCCGCCGAGGAGGCCTCCGAGGCCGACGAGCTCGAAGACATCCACTCCATCGAGCGCGACCTCGATACGGCGATCATCGACGCGGTCGACGAGCTCGCCGCCGAGGGGCCCGGCGACATGCTCGTCTTCCTGCCCGGCGAGCGCGAGATCCGCGAGATCCGCGACAGCCTCGAGCAGCACCTGGGCTCGGGAGGGCGCGGACGCCTGCCCACCGAGGTGCTGCCCCTGTTCGGCCGGCTCTCGGCGAGCGACCAGCAGCGGATCTTCTCCCCGCGCGCCGCGGGCACGCACCGGCGCATCATCCTCTCGACGAACGTCGCCGAGACCTCGCTGACCGTCCCCGGCATCACCTACGTCATCGACTCCGGGCTCGCCCGCATCTCCCGCTACTCCCAGCGCACGAAGGTGCAGCGCCTGCCCATCGAGCCGATCTCCCAGGCCAGCGCGAACCAGCGCTCGGGCCGCTCCGGGCGCACCCACCCCGGCATCGCGATCCGCCTGTTCTCCCGCAAGGACTTCGAGACCCGCCCGGAGTTCACCGAGCCCGAGATCCTGCGCACGAACCTCGCCTCCGTCGTCCTCCTGATGACCTCGCTGGGACTGGGCGATGTGGAGTCCTTCCCCTTCGTGGAGCCCCCGGCCACGCGTGCCGTGACCGACGGCGTGCGCCTGCTCGAGGAGCTGCGCGCGATCGAGGCCGCCCAGCAGGCACCGGGCGGACGCCGCCTGACGGACATCGGCCGGCTGCTCGCGCGCTTCCCCCTCGACCCGCGGATGGCGCGCATGCTCATCGAGGCCGACCGCCTCGGCGCCCTGCGCGAGGTCCTCGTGATCGTCGCCGGGCTCTCGATCCAGGACCCGCGCGAGCGGCCGCTGGGCTTCGAGCAGCAGGCCAAGGAGAAGCACAAGCGCTTCGAGGACGAGACCAGCGACTACCTGACCCTGCTGAACCTGTGGAACCACCTGCAGGAGCGCCGCAGGGAGCTCTCCGGCAGCGCCTTCCGCCGGGAGGTGCGCGGCGAGCACCTCCACTACCTGCGCATCCGCGAGTGGTGGGACCTGCACTCGCAGCTGAAGGACATGGCCAAGGACGCCGGGCTGCACCTCAACAAGAGCGAGGGCGATCCCGCCCGCATCCACCAGGCCCTGCTGGCAGGGCTGCTCTCGCACGTGGGCCTGTACGACGACCGCAGCCGCGAGTACTCCGGCGCCCGCGGCGCACGGTTCGCGCTCTGGCCGGGCTCGGCGCTCGCGAAGAAGCGCCCCGAGCTGGTGATGGTCGCCGAGCTCGTGGAGACCTCGCGGCTGTGGGGCCGCACCGCAGCGAAGATCGACGCCGCCTGGGCCGAGGAGATCGGCGCGCACGTGGTGCGCCGCTCGCACTCCGAGCCCTACTGGTCCTCCAAGCAGGCCTCCGCGATGGCGCACGAGAAGGTCACCCTCTACGGCGTCCCGGTCGTCGCCGACCACGTGGTGCCCTTCGGACGCGTGAACCCCGAGCTCGCCCGCGACATCTTCCTGCAGAACGCTCTCGTGGAGGGGGACTGGCGCACCCGCCACCACTTCTTCCGCGACAACCGGGCGCTCATCGAGAGGCTCGAGGAGCTCGAGGCCAAGACCCGTCGGCGCGACCTGCTGATCGGCGACGAACAGGTCTTCGCCTTCTACGACGCCCGCATCCCCGCCGACGTCGTCTCCGGGCGCCACTTCGACGCCTGGTGGAAGAAGCAGCGGCACCTCACGCCCGACCTCCTCACCCTCACCGAGGACGATCTGCTCGCGGCCGACGAGTCCGTGACCGCCGCGATCCAGGCCGACTTCCCCGACACCTGGGTGCAGGGCGACCTGACGCTCCCGCTCAGCTACTCCTTCGGGGACGTCGGCGCGCGCGGCAGCGACGGCGTCACCGCGACGATCCCGCTCGCGGTGCTCAACCGCGTCACCCCGCGCGGCTTCGACTGGCTCGTGCCCGGCATGCGCGAGGAGCTGGTCACCGAGCTCATCCGCTCCCTGCCCAAGCCCCTGCGCCGCCATCTCGTCCCCGCCCCCGAGCGGGCGAAGGTCGTCGCCGCGACCCTCCACGACGACGATCCCGACGCCGGCGAGGCCTTCGTCGAGGCCGTGGCCGACGAGCTCGTCGCCCTCCCCGGCGTCCCGCAGGACCTCGAGCTCTACGGCCCCGAGTTCGACCTCTCCCGCATCCCCGCGCACCTGCGCATGCACTTCCGGGTCGTCGACGCGAAGGGCCGCGAGATCGGCACCGGCGACGACCTCGCCGCCCTCCAGAAGCGGCTGAAGAAGCGCATGGACGCCTCGGTCACCACGCAGGGCGAGGACCTCGCCCGCCGCGACCTCGCAGCCTTCCCCGAGGCGGGCGTCCCCGAGGTGCATCGCAGCCGCGTGGGGGGCCTCGAGGTGACAGGGCACCCGGCGCTGGTCGCCGTGCGCGGGGCCGACGGGCAGGTCGAACGGGTGGACCTCAAGGTCCTCGCGACCGCCGAGGAGCAGGCGAGCGCGCACCCCGAGGGCGTGATCGCCCTCGTGGACCGCGAGCTGCACCCGGACCTCGCCTCCGTGCTGAACGCGCTGCCGAACCCCACCAAGCTCGCCGTCGCCCAGTCCCCGTACCCCTCGAGCGCGGCCCTCCTGGCCGACGCCTCCGCGGCCGCGACCGCGCATCTGGTGGGCGATGCGGGCGCCGTGCGCACGCGCGAGCAGTTCGACGCGGCGCTCGCGCGGGTCCGCTCGGAGCACGACCGGGTCGCGGCGCAGGCCGTGCGCGACGCCGCCGCGGCCCTCGCCGCCCACGCGAAGCTCGCGAAGTCGCTCGGACGCGTGTCCTCGCTGACGATCCTCCAGCAGCTCACGGAGATCCGCGAGCACGCCTCGCGCCTGGTGGGGGAGCGCTTCGTCTCCCGCACGGGGGTCGAGCACCTGGGCGACCTGGTGCGCTACCTGCGCGCCGACGGGATCCGACTGGAGAAGCTCGAGGAGAACCCTCCGCGCGACGCGAAGCTCGCCTGGCAGGTCCACGACGTCGAGCAGCTGTGGGAGCGCGCTCGCGCGAAGCTGTCCCGCTCCCGCGCCGCCCAGGAGGACGCCGCGCGGATCCCGTGGCTGCTGGAGGAGTACCGGGTGAGCCTGTTCGCGCAGACCCTGGGCACCCGCGAGACGGTCTCGGACAAGCGTCTGCGCGCGGCGATCGCGGCGCTGACGGCCTGAGCGGGCGCGGGGACGTGACGCATCACCCCTGATCCGTGTGCTCGCAGCCACGCCCGCGCATCGCATACGCAACTTTTGCGTTCGGCACCCGGAGCGCACCGCAGGGGATCCCGGAGCGCGCTGGGCGGCGTCTGAACGCCCGCTCGACCGGTCACGATGAGGTCACGGGGCGCGCGTGGGCCTCGGGTCAAGGAGTTCATGCCCGCGCAAAGACCGGCGGTCCGACTCGGGCGAACCGGACAGACGCCCTGTTCACAGCGCTTCGTGCGCTCGCTAGCGTCATCGGCGTCCTTCCGGATCCCGGAACCACAGACCTCGAAGGTGCCTCGCATGACCCTCTCCCGCCGCCGCCTGCTCCTCGCCGGGACCATCGGACTGACCGCGCTCGCCACGGCCGCGCCGGCCATGGCAGCCGACGCCGACTCCGACGACTGGACCGAGTCGTTCATGACCCGCGCCGAGACCCGCGAGGGCTTCGCGCTGGACGGCATGGACGACTGGCAGGTCGAGAACGCGCGCTTCATCATCGCGGTCTGCAAGGGCCATGACATCAGCGCCCACGGCACCCAGATCGTGCTCGCGACCGCGATCGTCGAGGCGTGGCTGTACAACTACGAGCCGGCCGTCGACCTCGACTCCGGCGGCCTCTTCCAGCAGCGCCCGTCCGCGGGCTGGGGCAGCGCGGCCGAGGTGCGCCACAAGAAGAAGGCCATCGACGCCTTCCTGGGCCTCGGGGACCACTCGAGCGCCCCGGGCCTGCTCGACGTCGCCCCCGACTACGACGACTGGGATCTCGGCGAGGCCGCCCAGGCGGTCCAGCAGTCCGCCTACCCCGACCGCTACGCGGAGCAGGCCTCGGCCGCGAAGTCGCTGTGGGAGCGCTACAGCGACGACGTGAAGTCGTACAAGGGCTGACCCCTCCGTACGGGCGGACGGACACCCGTCGCGCACTCGCCCCCGGCCCCGCCCCGCGGGGCGCGTCGGGCGGCCCGCAGCGGCGCTCGCCGACGTTACGATGAGCCGCATGTCACCGGCGCCATCAGTCAGCTACTCCATCACGATCCGTCTCGAGTTCGCCGCCCACTCCGCGGCGGTCAGCGACATCACCGGGACCATCGAGGCGCACCGCGCCCTGGTCACCGCGCTCGACGTCTCCGCCTCCGGCCCCGAGCGGATGCGCGCGGACCTCACCGTCCTCACCGCGGACAACGACCACGCCATGGAGGTCGTCGAGGCCCTCAAGGACCTCGAGGGGGTCGAGCTCGGCAAGGTCTCGGACCGCACCTTCCTCGCGCACCTGGGCGGCAAGCTCACCGTCGAGTCGAAGGTCCCGATCCGCCACCGCGACGACCTCTCGATGGTCTACACGCCGGGCGTCGCGCGCGTCGTGAAGGCGATCGCCGAGCACCCCGAGGACGCCCGCAGCCTCACCATCAAGCGCAACACCGTCGCGGTCGTCTCCGACGGCTCCGCGATCCTGGGCCTGGGCGACCTCGGTCCACTCGCCGCGATGCCCGTCATGGAGGGCAAGGCCGCCCTCTTCAAGCGCTTCGCGGACATCGACGCGTTCCCCATCTGCCTGGACGCCCACTCCGTCGAGGACATCGTCTCCCACGTGAAGGCGATCGCCCCGGTCTTCGCGGGCATCAACCTCGAGGACATCTCGGCCCCGCGCTGCTTCGAGATCGAGGACCGCCTGCGCCAGGAGCTCGACATCCCCGTCTTCCACGACGACCAGCACGGCACCGCGATCGTCGTGGTCGCGGCGCTGCGCAACGCCCTGCGCGTGGTCGGCAAGAGCATCGCCGACGTGCGCATCGTGCTCTCGGGAGCGGGCGCCGCGGGCACCGCGATCCTGCGCCTGCTGCGCGCCGCGGGCGCCCGCGACGTGGTGGTCACGGACATCGACGGCATCGTCCACGAGGGCCGCGAGAACCTCGAGGGCCGCCTGCCCTGGATCGCCGAGGTCACGAACCCCCGGCAGCTGACCGGGACGCTCAGCGACGCCATCACCGGGGCCGACGTGTTCATCGGCGTGAGCGCCGGCAACATCCTCACCGCGGAGGACGTCTCGCGGATGGCGGAGCGCTCGATCGTCTTCGCGATGGCGAACCCGACCCCGGAGATCGATCCGGCGGAGGCCGCCAAGCATGCCGAGGTCGTCGCGACCGGCCGCAGCGACTTCGCGAACCAGATCAACAACGTGCTCGCCTTCCCCGGCGTGTTCCGCGGTCTGCTCGACGCGCGCGCGACGAACGTCTCCGACCGGATGCTGCTGGCGGCCTCGAAGGCCCTGGCCGACGTCGTCTCCTCCGAGGAGCTGAACCCGACCTACATCGTGCCCAGCGTCTTCAACGAGGGCGTCACCAAGGCCGTCGCCGCCGCGGTGGAGAACGTCGCCCGCGAGGAGGCCGGCACCGTCGACACGATCACCGGGGCGATTCCCGCCGTCTACGCGGAGGAGATCCACCTCTGAGCCCGTCGCCCCCATCCGGGGGACCTGCGAGGGCCGACGGACCGCAGCAAGTTTCCCGAAAACCGGTGACACGCGGAGGTAACTTCTCTACGCTCGAGGGATGTTCTCTGCGTCACACCGAACGGTGTCGGGGCTCGACGCCCTGATCGAGGACCCCGGGATGCTCCAGAGCGAGCTCCCGGGGTCCTCGCGTCCCGGCCTGCTCACCAACTTCGCCGCCGTCACCCCGGACCTGCGGCGCGGCGTCGACGCGCTCGTGGAGAGCGGCATCCGCCCCCACTGCCTCATCGCCCCGGAGCACGGGTACTGGGGCAGCGAGCAGGCCGGCGAGGGCGGCGCGGACCAGCTCGATCCTGCGACCGGCATCCCGGTGCTGTCCTCCTACGGAGTGCACGGCGAGGACCTCGTCGCCCTGCTCGAGCGCAGCGGCATCGACGCGCTCCTGGTGGACCTGCAGGACATCGGCTGCCGCTTCTACACATACCCCTGGTCGATGGTCGACGCCATGCAGGCGTGCGCGCGCCTCGGACTGCCCGTCCACGTCCTCGACCGTCCGGCGCCGCTCCCGGCGGCGCCCGTGGGCCCCGGTCTCGACCCGACCTGCGCGAGCTTCGTCGGCCGCATGAACATCCCGCTGCGCCACGGCGGACGCCTGGGCGACGTGGCGCGCCACGCCGCCGCCCATCACCTCGAGGACCCGATCGAGCTCTCGGTGACCCCGGCTCCGGGGGCCGACTCGGCCGCCTGCTGGGTGCCGCCCTCGCCCAACATGCCGACCACCTCGACGCTCGCGCTCTACCCGGGCACGGGACTCGTCGAGGGCACCACCTGGAGCGAGGGCCGCGGCACGACGCTGCCCTTCGAGATCCTCGGCGCACCCTGGGCGGACCATCGCTTCGCGGATGCCGTGCGCGCGCTCGAGCTGCCCGGCGTCCTCGTGCGCGAGGTCCAGGTGCGCGCCACCCACGGCGACTTCGCCGGGCAGATCCTCGCCGGCGTGCAGCTCCACCTCGTGGGCGACCCCGCCGCGCTCGTCGGGGGAGGAGCCGGGGACGGCGGCTTCGATCCGATCCGCATCGGCCACGGCGTGCTCGCCGTCATGCGCGCCCAGCACCCCGGCCGGGACTTCTGGCGCCGCAACGCCCCCGGACGCCCGCCCTTCATCGACCTGCTCTGGGGGTCGAGCGCCCTGCGCGAGGGCATCGACGACGGCGCGGACCTCGCCGAGATCCTCGCGGCCTCGCCCGCCCCGGAGCCCCTCGACACGGCAGGACGAGCCGCGTGACGGGGCCGACGGGCCCCGCATCCGGGGAAATCCGCGTGCGCGAGGGACTGCGCCGCGGGGAGCTGCCCGCGCTCGCCGCGCTCACCGAGGGCACCGCGCTTCCCCTCACCGCGCGCGTCCTCGCGCTCCTGGTGCTCGCGGATCCCGACCCGCGCAGCTCGCTCGTGCTGGTCGCCGAGGACGCCGCAGAGCCCGCGGTGGATACGAGGCCGCTCGGCTTCGCGCACGTCGCCCAGGAGGACGGCGTCGCGTACCTGGTGTGCGGAGCGGTCCACCCCGCGCAGCGCCGTCGGGGCATCGGCACTCTCCTGCTCGAGGAGGCGCTCGCGCACGCACGGCGGTGGGGCGCCGAGTCCCTCGTGATCAGCGGACGACCCCTGGCCTACGCGGCCCCCGGCATCGACGAGGCGGCCGACCCCGGCACGGCCGCCTTCCTCCGCGCCCGGGGAGCGCGCGCCGCGGGCAGCGCGCTCGCGATGGAGCGGGACCTCGCGGATCTCGCGTGCGCCGCCCCCACCGCGGACCCCGGCGGGCCTCCCGATCTGCGCATCGCCCCGTGCACGCCCGAGGAGGTGCCCGAGGCGCTCGCCGCCGTGCGCCGTCACCTCTCCGAGGACTGGGCGCAGCTGCTCGGCCGCCACGTCGCGCGCCGCGCCGAGGAGGCGGCGCGCGGGCGCGGGGCGGACGAGGGGCCCGCGGGCACGATCCTGCTCGCGCGGGATGCGTCGGATGCGGGGGATGCACCCGGCGCGGGCGAGATCCTCGGGTTCGCCGCCTGGGATGTCGTCGGCGCGGATCCCGAGCGGTTCGGCCCCATCGGCGTGCTGCCCGCCGCCCGCGGACGCGGCGTCGGCGGCGCCCTGCTCGATGCCGCCCTCGCGCGCATGGCCCGCGCGGGCGCGCGCCGCGCCTGGTTCCAGTGGACCTCCGCGAGCGGCCCGGCCCACCGCCTCTACCTCTCGCGCGGGTTCCGCCCGCTCGCGACCACCACCCCGTTCACGCTGCCCGTCCCGTCGACAGCCGCCCCGACCTCCTAGGAGAGGACGCCCATGACCAGGCCATCCCCGTCAGCCGCCCCGCCCTCAGCCGCCTCCGGGCCCGCAGGCGCCACCGGGCCCGCGCGCCGCACGGTGCTCGGCGCGGCGCTCGGCGGCGGGGGCCTCGCCGCCCTCGGACTGTCCTCCTGCGGCCCGGGCGCGCAGGACGCCGAGAACCCGCCGCTGCGCATCCACGCGAATGACATCACCGTCTACCAGCCCAACTTCAACCCCTACTCGCCCACGGCGCTGCAGGGCGCGAGCGGCCTCATCTTCGAGCCGCTCATGGTGTACACGGCCATGGACCCGGAGAAGCCGCTGCCGTGGGTCGCCGAGAAGATCACCTTCAGCGAGGACGGCACGAGCGCCGAGATCCTCGTGCGCGAGGGCATCGTGTTCACCGACGACCATCCGCTCACCGCCGAGGACGTCGAGTACTCGCTGCTCATGCTCCGCGACAAGCCCGCGACCAACGGCTCCGCGCTGCCCGTCAAGGACGCGAAGCGCACGGGGGAGCGCACCGTCGAGGTCGCCTTCGAAGGCCCCTCCTTCGCGCACGCGCCGACCCTGGGCGGCTCCTACGTCGTCCCCAAGCACATCTTCGAGACCCTCGACGTCGAGAAGGACGCGATCTCGGAGCCCGTCGGCTCCGGTCCCTACATGCTCGATCGCTTCTCCGACCAGCTCTACACCTTCCGCCGCAACGACAAGCACTGGGCGGCCGACGACTTCGAGGTCCCCGAGCTCTACTACCCCTCCTACTCCACGGAGACCTTCAACACCGCCCTCCAGGCCGGCGAGATCGACTGGTCCGGGGGCTTCGTCGCCAACGTCGACAAGATCTTCGTCGCGAAGGATCCCGAGCACCGCGGCTACTACTACCCGGGCCTGGGCGTCGTGAACCTGACCTTCAACCTCGAGAAGGACCTCTGGCAGGATCTCGAGCTGCGCCGCGGGATCTCGCTCGCGATCGACCGGAAGCAGATCGCCGACATCGCGATGCTCGGCTACGTCGGCCCGCCGCACCCCACCGGCCTTCCGCGCCCCACCTTCGAGCAGTACATCTCGAAGCGGTACCGGGGGAAGGAGTTCGAGTTCGACCCGGAGAAGGCGGAGAAGGTCCTCGACGACGCCGGCTACCGGCGCGGGGCGGACGGCGTGCGCGCCGCCGAGGACGGCACCAAGCTCGAGTTCCCGCTGCAGATCCCCTCGGGGTTCGTGGACTGGGTGAGCGTCACCCAGGTGCTGAACGAGCAGCTGCAGAAGATCGGCGTGAAGTTCACGCCCCAGGGCGTCTCGATGGAGTCCTGGACGGAGAAGCGCAACGCCGGCAGCTTCGACGTCACCCTCTCCACGGTCTCCGCCGGCGCGAGCCCCTGGTTCATGTACCGCTCGATGCTCTCGGGCGAGCACAGGAGCAAGGACGGCACGGTGCTCGCGAACTTCCAGCGCTGGTACGACGACGTTACCGACGAGCTCCTGAGCGCGTTCACCGCGACCGACGACGAGGCCGAGCAGCAGCGCTGCATCGACGGCCTCGAGGACATCGTGGTGGACAAGCTCCCGGCGCTGCCGCTGGTGACCGCCCCGAACTGGTTCAACTACAACACCGAGTCCTGGTCCGGATTCCCCGATCCCGACCACCCCTACGCGCTCGGCGCCCCCTACAGCCCGATCGACAGGATCCTGGTGCTGCGCGAGCTCACCCGGACCACCGACTGACGGAGGACGCGATGAAGTACCTCGCGCGCAAGATCGGGCTCTACGCGTTCATCGCGTGGGCGGCCCTCACCCTGAACTTCCTCATCCCGCGGCTCATGCCCGGCGACCCCGTGACCCTCCTGCTGGAGAGCTCGCAGGGCGCGATCGACCCGGAGGCCAAGAAGGCGATCGCCGAGGCCTACGGGGTCAGCGACGACCCCCTGCCCGTCCAGTACGTGGACTACCTGAAGGACCTGCTGCACGGCGACCTGGGCACGTCCATCAGCCACTTCCCGGTGCCCGTCATCGACATCATCTCCCGCGCCCTGCCCTGGACCCTGGGGCTCGTGGGCGTGGCGACGATCGTGAGCTTCCTGCTGGGCACCGCCCTGGGAGTGCTCCTCGCGTGGCGCCGCGGCACCTGGTCGGACCACGTGCTGCCGGCCCTGACCTTCCTCAACGCGATCCCGTACTTCTGGATGGCGCTGCTCCTCGTGCTCGTGCTCTCGGTGCACCTGAGCCTGTTCCCCAACGCCGGCGGCTACGAGAGGATCCTCTTCCCCGGCTGGACGCCGGAGTTCATCGGCTCCGTCCTGTACCACGCGCTGCTGCCTGCGATCACGATCGTCATCGGCTCCTTCGCCGGCTGGGTGCTCTCGATGCGCAACATGACGGTGACCGTGATGGGGGAGGACTACGTGTCCCTCGCCGAGGCCAAGGGTCTGCCGCCGCGGCGAGTGCTCGTCACCTACGCCGCCCGCAACGCGATCCTGCCCTCGATCACGGGCTTCGCGCTGTCGCTCGGAGCGGTCGTCGGCGGCTCCATGCTCACCGAGGTGATCTTCAACTATCCGGGCGTCGGATACACGCTGTTCAGCGCCGTGCAGGCGCAGGACTTCCCGCTCATGCAGGGCCTGTTCCTCATCATCTCCCTCGCGGTGATCGCCGCGAACCTCGTGGCCGACGTGGCCTACGTGTTCCTGGACCCGCGAACCCGGCAGGGGGCCTGACCCATGTCCACCTCGAGAGAGTCCCTCATGCGCCTCGTGCCCCGCAGCGGCAAGGTCCGCGCCGGGCTGATCATCGTCGCGGTGTTCGTGCTGATCGCCGTGATCGGCCCGCTCACCGCCCGGTACTCGCCGCAGGCCACGTCCTTCGACCTGCTGCGCCCGCCCTCGGCCGAGCACTGGATGGGCACCACCCAGACCGGCCAGGACGTCTATGCGCAGTTCGTCACCGGAGCCCGCGTCTCCCTGCTCGTGGGCCTCGTCGCGGGCGTCGTCTCGCAGGTGTTCTCCGTGGTCATCGGCCTGCTCGGCGGCTATCTGCGCGGGGTCGCCGACGACCTCCTCTACATCCTCACCGCGGTGTTCCTGGTGATCCCGGGCATGCCGCTGCTGATCGTGCTGACGGGCTACCTGCCCAGCCGCGGGCTGTTCGCCATCGCCGTGGTCATCGCGATCACCTCCTGGGCGGGCTCGGCGCGCGTGATCCGCGCGCAGACCATGTCGCTGCGCGGCCGCGAGTTCGTCGAGGCCGCGCGGGCGAGCGGGGAGTCCCGCACCCGCATCATGTTCGCCGAGGTGCTGCCGAACATGCTCCCGCTGGTGGCCTCCGGCTTCCTGTTCTCGGTGATCGGCGGCATCCTCTCCGAGGCGGGCCTGTCCTTCCTGGGGCTCGGCTCGCTGACCACCGTCTCCTGGGGGTCGATGCTCTACTTCGCCCAGAGCGCGCAGGCGCTGCTCTCGGGAGCCTGGTGGTGGTACGTCCCACCGGGCCTCGCGATCGCCGTGATCGGCGCGGGGCTCGCGCTCATCAACTTCGGCATCGACGAGTACGCGAACCCGCGGCTGCGCACGGGCGCCTCCCGCCATCGCGCGGTGCGCGGTTCCCGCGCCGCGGGCGGCGACGCCACCACCGCAGATGCCGCCGCCGGCGGGGCGGCGGTCAGCGCCGGGCCGACGGGTCCGACGGGCCCGGCGGGGCCGAAGGTTGCCGCGGCGCCATCGGCGCCGGCGCAGGCGACAGGCACCGCGCTCGCCGACACCGTGCCGGAGGCGGACCCGGTGATCCGGCCGACGGACGTGCCCGGCGACCCCGTCATCGAGGCCGATCACCTGAGCGTCGACTACCCGACCGAGCACGGCACGGTGCACGCGGTCGACGACGTGACGCTCACCCTGCACCGCGGGGAGATCCTGGGCCTGGCCGGGGAGTCCGGCAGCGGCAAGTCGACGCTCACCAACGCCATCACCCGCATGCTGCGTCCGCCCGCGCGGATCGCCGGAGGGTCGGTGTCCTACACCGACGCCGCCGGTGACCGGACGGACCTGCTCTCCCTGGACGCGCGCGGTCTGCGTGCGATCCGCTGGACGGAGATCGCCGTGGTCTTCCAGAGCGCCATGAACGCCCTGAACCCGGTGACCACGATCCACTCGCAGTTCGACGACGTGATCCGCGTGCACCGGCCCGACCTCGGCCCGGCCCGGCGCACCGAGCTCGCGCGCGAGCACCTGCAGCGGGTGGGCATCGACCCGGAGCGCCTGGGCGCCTATCCGCATGAGCTCTCGGGCGGGATGAAGCAGAGGGTCGCGATCGCGATCGCGCTGGTCCTCGAGCCGGACGTCATCTTCATGGACGAGCCGACCACGGCCCTGGACCTGCTGGTCCAGCGCGAGGTCCTCGACCAGATCGTGCGGCTGCGCGAGCAGTACGGCTTCGCGATCGTCTTCACCACCCACGACCTCGCCCTGCTGCTGGAGATCTCCGACTCGATCGCCGTCATGCGCCGCGGGCACCTGGTCGAGTACGGGCCCGCGGCCGAGATCTACCGCGGCGCCCGCCACCCGTACACCCGGAGTCTCCTGGACTCCCTCGAAGCACTCGGGAGCCTCGCATGAGCACCGCCGCCGCCGACACCAGCACCCCTGACGCCCCCGCGCGCGGCGAGGTCGTCCTCGAGGGCAGGCACCTGGTCAAGGAGTACGGCGTGGGCGATCGCCGCGGGCTGCTGCGCCACCGCCGCATCCTGCGCGCCGTGGACGACGTCTCCCTCGAGCTGCGCCGCGGGCAGGTCACCGCGCTGGTGGGCCAGAGCGGCTCGGGCAAGTCCACGCTGGGCCGCCTGCTCGCGCGCCTGGTGCCGCTGACCGCCGGGGAGATCCTCCTGCACGGCGAGCGGGTGGCCGGCGGCAGCGGGGGAGCGGGCGGCGCCGGCGGTTCGGGCGGCACCTCGCCGCGCGAGTACACCGGGCAGGTCCAGCTGACGCTCCAGGACCCCTTCGCCTCGCTGAACCCGCTGCGCCGGATCAGCTACATCCTGGGCCGCGCCGTGCGGCTGCACCAGGATCCCTCCGGGGCCGACGAGGTCCGCGAGCGCAGTGCGGCGCTGCTCTCGCGGGTGGGCCTCGAGCCGGCCGAGCACTACTTGGACCGCTTCCCCCATGAGCTCTCGGGCGGGGAGCGCCAGCGCGTCTCCTTCGCGCGCGCGCTCGCCGCCGGCCCGTCCGTGCTGCTGGCGGACGAGCCCGTCTCGATGCTCGACGTGACGATCCGCAAGGCGATGCTCGACCTCATCGACGACCTGCGGCGCGAGGAGGACCTCGCGGTCCTCTACATCACCCATGACCTGGGCAGCGCCCGCCGCTACTCGAGCGAGGTGCTCGTCATGCACGAGGGGTGCGTGGTCGAGCGAGGGGAGTCCGAGCAGGTGATCAGCGATCCGCAGGACGAGTACACGCGGCGTCTGCTGGCAGCGGCCCCGGATCCTCGGCGCTCGCTGGGGACACCCGGCGCCTGAGCCGCCGCTCCGCCGTCCACGCGAGCACGCCGATCGCGGTCCCGACGAGGTCGGCGAGGACGTCGCCCGGGTCGGCCGAGCGGTGGGGGAGCAGCGCGCCCTGCAGGATCTCGATGAGCCCGGCGTGCACCGCGGCGGCGAGGACGACCCAGCCGATCGGGAACCGCTGCCGCGGGGCGAGCAGGCGCCCGAGGGCCCAGACGGTGAGCGCGAAGACGCCCACGTGGTAGATCGTGTCGATGCGCACGGGCCCTGCGGGGCCGGCCTCGGGCACGCTGGGCAGGTAGAAGCCGACGTTCGCGAGCAGCGCGATGCCCGCGACGAGCAGGCGGTCCGGGGCGAGGCCGCGGAGCACGCCGGCCCGTGCGCTCACGTGCGCGGTCCCGCCGACGTCCGGGCCGGAGCCGAGGCCGGGGCGAAGGCCAGCCGGGCCATCTCCCGGCGCGCGCCGAGCACCTCGAAGCGCTCGCGACGCGGGTGCACGCGGTTGGTGAGCAGGGCGGCGACGGTGCCGGTGACGGGATCCGCCCACAGGGCTGTGCCCGTGAACCCGGGATGGCCCAGCACGCCGGGCACGAGGGAGCCGTCCGGCAGGTCCTGCCCGATCCTCACCCCGAGGCCCTGGCGCCACGGCGCCCCCGTGGTCGCGGGGGCGGCCAGCTGATCGCGGCCGATCTCGCGCCGCAGGTCCTCCGGGACGGCGGGACCGGGGGCGGTCCCTGCGAGCACGCGGGCGATCGCGAGGGCGTCGTCCAGGGTCGCGAACACACCGGCGTTGCCCGCGCCGCCGAGCGACCAGGCGGTCTCGTCGTGCACCTGGCCGCGCACGAGACCGCGGGGCGGATCCTCCGCGTACTCGGTCGCCGCGGCGCGGGTGCGAGCGCGCTCGTCGGGCCACCAGGTCGCGCTGTCCGCGCCGGCCGGGTCCAGCACGCGCTCGCGGGCGAGGGCGGGCAGGTCCGTGCCGGTCCGGCGGGCGAGGATCTCGCCGAGCAGGATGAAGCCGATGCACGAGTAGGCGTGGGCGGCGCCGGGCGCGGCGGCGAGCTCCGCGCGGCCGATCTCCGCGAGGCGCTGCTCCCGGGCGCCGTCGATCCGCCACAGCGGCATGGTGGGCGGCAGTCCCGCGGTGTGCGTGAGCAGGTGCCGCACCGTGATCCGCGCGTCGGGCACGAGGGCCGGATCCAGCACGTCCGCGGCCCGGTCCTCGAGGTCCAGGGCGCCGTCGGCGAGGAGGGTCGCGGCGGTGAGCGCCGTGACGACCTTGGTCACCGAGGCCATGTCGAACAGGGTGCCGGGGCCGACGGGGTCCGACGGGACGTCGGGTCCAGCCGGGCCGGGGACCTCGGCAGGGAGCTCGGCTGAGCCCTCGGGCAGCGCCGAGCCGTCGGCCGCGAAGCCCGCGGTGCGTCCGCCGAAGATGCGCAGCGGGCTCCCGTCGCCCCGGTCGATCCCCGCGGCGACCGCGACGGCGCCCTCGCGGGGCCCCTCGGCCGATCCGTCGTCGGCGCTCGCCCCGCCGCGCGTCCCGCTGCCGTGCGCCCCGGCGAGCAGCGTCTCGACGAGGGCGCGTGCGCCCTCCTGCTGGGCGTCGGGCCTCGCGCTCACGTGATCCCCCTCGTCGCCGGATGCTCCATGGGTGTCCGATCCTGCCACGCCGACTACCCTCGGGAGCGACGACGATCAGCCCGAAGGAGCCTGCTATGCCCTCGATCTCCGATCCCGACCGCCTCGACCCGTACCGCGAGGACCCCGGCCAGTCGCCCGGCGCGACCGCCGTGCTGGACCGCGAGACCAAGGAGCGCGAGGAGAAGACCGACGACGGCGACCACGACCGGTTCGCCCACTACGTGCGCCGCGACAGGATCACCCAGGCCGCCCTCGACGGCACGCCCGTGATCGCCCTGTGCGGCAAGGTGTGGGTGCCCGGGCGCGATCCCAAGAAGTACCCCGTGTGCCCGGAGTGCAAGGAGATCCACGACGGACTGCGCGAGCCCAACGACGGCGGCGCCGGCTCGGACGGAGGCAAGGGCGGCTCGGGCGGCGGCCGCGGCGGGTTCCGCGGCTTCTTCGGGGGCCGGCGCTGAAGGACCTCCGCGTCGGCGATTCCTCACATCCCGCCCGCCGTGCCCCGGCGTCGGGATGTCGGGGCGCGGCGGTAACGTGGTCCGCGCTGTGACACCACCGACGACACCCCAGACAAGCGACCCGCACCGGCCCTCGACCGCGGCGGCGCAGTCCCTCCCACCGGCATACCCGGAGCGCGCCGCCTGGGGCACGGCCCCGAAGCTGCGCGCCTGGCAGTCCGAGGCCCTCGCGATGTACCGCGAGCGCGCCCCGAAGGACTTCATGGCCGTCGCGACGCCGGGCGCCGGCAAGACCACCTTCGCGCTGCAGATCGCCGCGATGCTCCTCGCCGAGGGCACCGTGCGCCGCGTGACCGTGGTCGCCCCGACCGAGCACCTGAAGACGCAGTGGGCGGACTCCGCCGCGCGCGTGGGGATCTCGCTGGACCCGAACTTCACCAACGCCCAGGGGCGCCACGGCGCCCACTTCCAGGGCGTCGCGATCACCTACGCGCAGGTCGGCATGAACCCGATGCTGCACCGGGCCCGCACGGAGGCCGAGCGCACCCTGGTGATCCTCGACGAGATCCACCATGCCGGCGATGCCCTCACCTGGGGTGACGGCGTGCGCGAGGCCTTCGATCCCGCCGCCCGGCGCCTGGCGCTGACGGGCACCCCGTTCCGCTCGGACGACTCGCAGATCCCCTTCGTGGTCTACGAGGAGGACTCCGAGGGCTTCCTGCGCTCGAAGGCCGACTACTCCTACGGCTACGCCGACGCGCTGCGGGACAACGTGGTGCGCCCCGTCATGTTCATGACCTACTCGGGGCGCATGCACTGGCGCACGAAGACCGGCGACGAGGTCTCCGCGCAGCTCGGCGCGATCGAGACCAAGGACATCACCCAGCAGGCCTGGCGCACCGCGCTGGACCCCAAGGGCGAGTGGATCCAGGCGGTCCTCGCCGCGGCAGACAAGCGCCTGACGGAGATGCGCCGCCACGTGCCGGACGCGGGCGGCCTGGTCATCGCGACCGACCAGAAGACGGCGCGCGCCTACGCCGCGACCCTCCACGCCATCACCGGCGAGGAAATCACGACCGTCCTCTCGGACGACGCGGGCGCCGGCAAGCGCATCGAGGCCTTCTCGGACTCCGAGGACCGCTGGATGGTCGCCGTGCGCATGGTCTCCGAGGGCGTGGACGTGCCGCGCCTGGCCGTCGGCGTCTACGCGACCTCGACCGCGACCCCCATGTTCTTCGCGCAGGCCGTCGGCCGCTTCGTGCGCTCGCGGACCCGCGGCGAGACCGCGAGCATCTTCCTGCCCTCGGTGCCCATCCTCACCGCTCACGCGGCCGCCATGGAGGAGGAGCGCGACCACGTCCTGGACCTCCGTCCCCAGGAGGGGGATCCGGAGACCGGGCTCGACGAGCACCTGATCGAGGAGGCCAACCGCCCCGAGCAGGCCTCCGACCAGCTCGAGCTGTCCTTCGAGGCCCTCGAGTCCCAGGCGTCCTTCGACCGCGTCCTCTTCGACGGCGGCGAGTACGGCGCCGGGGGAGACGCCGGCAGCGAGGACGAGCAGGAGTTCCTGGGCATCCCGGGCCTGCTCGACGCCGACCAGATGCGCACCCTGCTGCAGGAGCGCCAGGCCAGTCAGATGGCCCGCCGCTCGAAGAAGGGCGAGGGGGCCGCGAGCGAGGCGGACCGGGCGATCCCCGTCGTCGACCACCGGCGGCTCATGGACCTCCGCAAGGAGCTCTCCTCCCTGGTCTCCGCGTGGGCCCGCAAGTCGGGCACCCCGCACGGCCAGGTCCACAACTCCCTGCGCTCGCGCTGCGGAGGCCCCGCCGTGCCGCAGGCCAGCGTCGAGCAGATCGAGGAGAGGATCGCGGTCGTGCGCGGATGGTTCGTCGGCCGCCGCTGAGGACCGGATCCGCTCGTCGCTGGGACCGGGCTGACCGCTCCGTCCCACCCGCTTCGTAGAATCGACGGACCACGCGGTCCACGCGACCCCGGAAGGAGGACGCCGTGCACGGACACGATCCCGACGTCGACATCGACACGGACACGGGCGGCGGCTCGCGCACCGTCGGCGTCCTCGACCCCGAGCGCGCCGCGCAGGCCGAGGACTTCGAGGACGGCCCTTGGCAGACGGTCGTCTGGAACGACCCCGTGAACCTCATGAGCTACGTCGTGCACGTCTTCCGCACCTACTTCGGGTTCAGCCGCGCCCGCGCGCACGAGCTCATGCAGCAGGTCCACGAGCAGGGCAGGGCCGTCGTCTCCCGCGGCTCGCGCGAGCGCGTGGAGTCCGACGTGCAGGCCATGCACTCCTACGGCCTGCGCGCGACCCTCGAGCGCACGGAGGAGGGCTGATGGCCCACGCGTTCCGCCCCCGCCCGGGAGGCGACATCGCCTGCCGCCTGGACGGAGAGGAGAAGGCGATCATCAGCCAGGTCGCCCAGGAGACCGCCGAGCTCATCCGGCACGACCTCGACCTGCGCGAGGAGCCCGGGGCGGTGCGCGCCGCCGCCGGCTCGGAGGACCCCCTCGAGCGCCTCGAGGCCGAGTTCGCGCAGTCCTCGGTGCGCGCGCCCCGCGACTCCGCGGTGCGCCGGCTCTTCCCCGACGCGAGCACCGACGCGGCCGTCGCCGAGGAGCTGCGCCGCCTGGGCCAGCAGGACCTCGCGACCGAGAAGATCGAGGACCTCACCCACCTGGTGCGCACTCTCGACGGCAGCGGACCGGGCGACGGCGAGGTCACCGTCCCCGCCGGCGACATCGCCTCCTGGCTGCGCGCCATGAACGACGTGCGGATCGTGCTGGCGGACCGGCTCCACATCGCGAACGACGGCGACTTCGAGACCCTGCGCATGCTCCAGCAGATCGGGGAGCGCGTCGAGGACGCGCCCCCGCTCGAGGACGACGATGGCGTGGCCGGGGCCGACGTCGTCGCGGCCGTCTACGAGCTGCTCACGTGGCTGCAGGAGAGCCTCCTGCGCGCGATCGACGAGTACTGATCGCCCCTCGGGCCCAGCCCTCGGCGCGGCCCCGCGGACGGTGTGATGTCCCGCGCACTGAGTGCGTCCTCACTGAGGGCTGAAAGGATCCTGCCTACTGTGGGGCAGATGAGCAACGCGCCGATCGGGATCTTCGACTCCGGGGTCGGGGGCCTCACGGTCGCCCGAGCGATCCTGGACCAGCTGCCGCGCGAGGAGCTCCTCTACATCGGGGACACTGCGCACACGCCCTACGGCCCCCGTCCCATCGCGGAGGTCCGCGCCCTGGCGCTGGGGATCATGGACGACCTCGTCGAGCGCGGCGTGAAGATGCTCGTGATCGCCTGCAACACCGCGAGCGCCGCCGTGCTGCGCGACGCCCGCGAGCGCTACGACGTCCCCGTCGTCGAGGTCATCCAGCCCGCCGTCCGCCGCGCCGTGGCCGCGACCCGCAACGGCCGCGTCGGCATCATCGGCACCCAGGCGACCGTGGGCTCCCGCGCCTACGACGACGCCTTCGCCGCCGCCCCGAGCCTGCAGATCACCTCCGCCGCCTGCCCGCGCTTCGTCGAGTTCGTCGAGCGCGGCGAGACCCAGGGCGACGAGGTCATCGGGATCGCAGAGCAGTACCTGGCGCCCGTCCAGGAGGCGGGCGTGGACACGCTCGTGCTGGGCTGCACCCACTACCCGATGCTCACCGGCCCCATCAGCTACGTGATGGGATCCGAGGTCACCCTGGTCTCCTCGGCCGAGGAGACCGCCCTGGACGTCTACCGCCAGCTCGTGGCCGGCGGCATCCAGCGCACGGACCCGAAACCCCCGGCGCACGTCTTCGCCGAGACGGCGCCGCACGACGGCACGCCCTCGATGTTCTCGCGCCTCTCCCGGCGCTTCCTGGGCCCGTCCGTGACCATGACCGCGACCCTCCCGGTGGTGACCCCATGAGACTGACCGTCGTCGGCTGCTGCGGCAGCTTCGCCGGCCCCGCCGGCGCCGCCTCGAGCTACCTCCTCGAGCAGGAGGACGCGGACGGCCGCACCTGGCGCGTGCTCATCGACCTGGGCAGCGGCGCCTTCGGGCCCCTGCAGGCGCACATCGACCCGGCGACGCTGGACGCCGTGGTGATCTCCCACCTGCACCCCGATCACTTCCTGGACCTCACCGGTCTCGAGGTGTTCTGGGCGTACAACTCCCGCGATCTCCCGCGTCTGCCGATCTTCGCGCCCGACGGGCTCGCCCACCGCCTGCGCGCGGTGCTGGGCCGGGAGGGCGACGTCCCGGACGGCGTCACCTGCCTGCCCTTCGACCACCGTCCGATCCGCGACGGCCAGGAGATCGAGATCGGGCCGTTCCGCATCGAGATCGGTGCCGTGCGCCACACCGTCGAGTCCTTCGGGATGCGCGTCGCCGCAGGCGGCGGCGTGCTGACCTACTCGGGCGACACCGACACCTGCGACCGCCTGCTCGACCTCGCGCGCGGAGCCGACGTCTTCCTGTGCGAGGCCGGCTACATCGAGGGCCGCGACGACCGCTTCTCGGGCGTCCACCTCACCGGTCGGCGCGCGGGGGAGGCCGCCGCCGCCGTCGGCGCCCGCAGCCTCGTGCTCACCCACATCGCCCCCTGGACCGACCCGGAGGTCACCCTGGCCGAGACCCGCGCGGTCTTCGACGGGCAGATCACCATGGCCCGCCCGGCGCTCGTGGTCGAGACGGAGTCCGTGCGCGCGCTGCCCTGAGCGCAGTGCGCTCCTGTGCAGAGCCCGCTCCTGTGCAGAGCGCACGGCCCCCGGGCCGATATCCTCGACTGCGTCCCGCGGGCCCCGCCCGCCACCCGAGCAGCGAGAGAGGTGCGCGGCCCATGAGCGCGACCACCCCCGAGACCCCCCGCACCGGTCCGAGCGCCGACGGCCCCCGCGTCGACGGCCGCACGGCCGATGAGATGCGCGAGGTGAGGATCACCCGCAACTGGCTCGACCACGCCGAGGGCAGCGTCCTCGTCGAGTTCGGCCGCACCCGCGTGCTGTGCGCGGCCTCCTTCACCGAGGGCGTGCCGCGCTGGAAGAAGGGCTCGGGAAGCGGCTGGGTCACCGCGGAGTACGCGATGCTGCCGCGTGCGACCTCCACCCGCTCCTCCCGCGAGAGCGTGAAGGGCAAGATCGGCGGACGCACCCATGAGATCTCCCGGCTCGTCGGCCGCTCCCTGCGCGCCGTCGTGGACATGGAGGCCCTGGGCGAGAACACGATCCAGCTGGACTGCGACGTCCTCCAGGCCGACGGCGGCACCCGCACCGCCGCGATCACCGGCGCCTACGTGGCCCTCGCCGACGCGATCTCCTGGGGCAAGCTGCACGCCGCCGTCCCCGCCGCCCGCGAGGTGCTCACCGACTCCGTCTCCGCCGTGAGCGTGGGCATCGTCGATGGCGAGGCGCTGTTGGACCTCGAGTACCGCGAGGACGTCAAGGCCGAGACCGACATGAACGTCGTGGTCACCGGCTCCGGCTCCTTCGTCGAGGTCCAGGGCACCGCCGAGGGCGCGCCCTTCGACCGCGCCGAGCTGAACACCCTGCTGGACCTCGCCGTCGGCGGCTGCGCCGACCTCTCGGCGCTCCAGCGCGAGGCGCTCGAGGGCCGGCGATGAGCCCGGCGGACGAGAACCGGGGAACCGGCGGGACGCAGGTGCCCGCGGAGGCCCGCATCATCATCGCGAGCCACAACCAGGGCAAGCTCCGCGAGCTCCAGCAGATCCTCGAGCAGATCGTCCCCGGATTCGAGGAGGGCATGCTCGTCTCGTCGGCCGGCCTCGAGCTCCCCGACGTCGTCGAGGACCGCGTGACTTTCGAGGGCAACGCCCTGCTGAAGGCCCGCACCGTGAGCGCGGCGACGGGCCTGATCGCGGTGGCCGACGACTCCGGTCTCGCGGTCGACGTGCTCGGCGGCAGCCCCGGCTTCCTCTCCGCCCGCTGGTCGGGGCGCCACGGCGACGACGAGGCCAACAACGACCTGCTCCTCGCCCAGATGGGCGACGTGCCCGCCGAGCACCGCGCCGCGCGCTTCGTGTGCGCGGCGGCACTGGTCGCGCCCGACGGCACCGAGCGCGTCGAGCGCGGCGAGATGCCGGGCCGCCTGCTCACGGAGCGCCGGGGAGAGGGCGGCTTCGGCTACGACCCGCTCTTCGTGCCGGCGGATCAGCCCGAGGGGCAGGAGCGCACCGCGGCAGAGCTGAGCCCCGAGGAGAAGAACGCGATCTCCCACCGCGGCAAGGCGTTCCGCGCGATCGCGGGGGACATCGCCCAGCTGCTGCGCTGAGCGGGCGCCCGGCCGGGCCCGACCCGCAGGGCGGGACCGGCCGGGCCCGACCCGCAGGGCGGGACCGGCCGGGATCTCAGACCAGCCCGGCGTGGGCGAGGGCGCGGCGCACGATCACGTCGTGGCCGTTGTCGAGCTCGGAGAGCACCTCGCCCTCGCGCAGCTCCTCGACGTCGAACCAGGTGAGCTCGAGCGCGTCCTCCTGCGGGGCCGCCTCGCCGTCCACGGCCACGATGTACGCGAGAGAGATCGCGTGCTGCCGCGGGTCGGTGAACAGGGACTGGCCGGGCGTCGGGAAGTACTCGGCGACCGTGAACGGCACGGGCGAGACGGGGATCCGCGGCATCGCCATCGTGCCGAGGTCCTTCTCCACGTGCCGGGCGATGGCCTCGCGCAGTGTCTCGTGCACGAGCACGCGGCCGGAGACGATCGCGCGGATGATCCGTCCGCTCCCGGATGCGCGCAGCAGCAGCCCCACCTGCGTGATCGCGCCGTCGACGTCGGTGCGCACGGGAACCACGTCCACGTAGGCGATGGGCAGGGCGCGGCGCAGCTCGGCCATCCTCTCGGGCTCGAACCAGGCGCCCTCGGCGTCCACGGCGGTGCGGCTCATGTGTCCTCCTGGAAGGTCGGGGAGTGGTGGGGCTCAGAGTCCGTAGGGGCGCAGGTGGTGCTCGGAGAGCGGGAACCGCGGCGAGGCCCCCGCCGGCGCGGTGCGCGCGGGTTCCTCGGCGGCCTCACCGGCGATCATCTCCACCTGCCACGACTCCCCCTCGTGACGCAGCAGGGACAGCGCGCCGTTGGGGATCGAGGGCAGGTGCGTCCCGGTGACGCCCGAGAGCAGCAGGCGGATGAAGGTGCCGTGGGCGACCACGAGCACGTTCCGGTCGCCGAAGCGCTCGGCCAGGTCGTCGAGCGCGAGGTAGCCGCGGTCGGCGACGGCCTGCAGCCCCTCGCGTCCGGGGAACGCGCGCCCGGGGTAGCGGGCCTCCATCTCGGCGACGTCATGCCCCTCGGCCGCGCCCCAGTCGATCTCCGTGAGGCGCGGATCGGTCCCGGTGAACGGGATGCCGTGGTCCTCGGCGATGATCCGCGCGGTCTCCTCGGCACGCATCAGCGGGGAGGAGACGGCCGCGTCCCAGGCGATGTCCGGTGCGCCGTCCAGCGCGTGGTGCGCCTGCTCGCGACCCGTCGCGTTCAGCGGGATGTCGCTCGAGCCCTGGAACAGGCCCTGCAGGTTGTAGTCGGTCTGCCCGTGTCGCACGAGGCCGAAGAGGGTCATCGCCGGGAACGCTCCTGAGGACGAAGAGGGGATGGGGCCGTCGAGGCGGCGACCGCCGAGGGGCCGCACACCGTCGTCCCGGCCAGGGTAGCCGTCCGCGCCGAGGATCCGGCGTCCAGGGTCACGAGTCGCAGGGATGGGGCGGGCGGAGCCTGCGGTGCCGGGGGAGCCGGCCGGTTCTCGGATGTGCGGAATGGTTCCTCCACAAGGGTGGTTTATCCACGGAGTTATCCACTTCGGGGTGGGTGAGTGGCGGGTGGCGGGGAATGGTCGCGGGTTTATCCACATTCTTCGCTCGGGCCTGGTGTTCCGGGGTGCCGCGGGATAGAATCGGACATATCGATCG
>NZ_VIGP01000006.1 GCF_009299795.1 Brachybacterium subflavum | reverse complement strand
TTCGGATCAGCCATGTGCCCATCGTGCGCCTCCGGCTCCGCGAGGGCCCCCCCTTCCCGCGGTCCTTGAACCTCGCACCTGATCAGCCGCACAGGACTCTCTGCGCGGTGTGCCGCGCACGGCTCACCGCGCGGGCCCACCCCGCTGCGCGAGTCCGTCCTTGATCCCCTGCGCCCGGCGGGCTCGTCCTGGTCCTCGGATGGCAACTCCACGTGGTCGACGGTCGCACGCATGGTGGAGGCGTCAATGCCGGACCCGCCGCCGGCGAACAGCGCACCGATCCTCCCGCCGGCACCTCCACCCTGCCGGTCGCCTCCTGGGCGCCCAGGCGCGCCATAGCCTCCCTCGGTGAGTGCAGAGCCCCGTGAGAAGATAGACCCGACGCCCACGACATGTGAGGGGGAGCGATGCTCGCCATCGACCGGACCGCAGTCGCGGAGCTCGCGCGCCGTCATCATGTACATCGACTCACCCTGTTCGGTTCGGGCACCACCGACGATTTCGATCCGCAGCGCAGCGACGCCGACTTCCTCGTCGAATTCATTCCGGGAGCTTCGTCGACCCTCGACGACTACTTCGCGCTGAAAGCGTCCTTGGAGTCTCTGCTCGGTCGCTCCGTCGACCTGGTCGCTCCGCAGAGCCTCGAGAACCCCTACTTCGCCGACGAGGTCGCCCGCACTTCGGTGGAAATCTATGCGGCGTGAGGCGGCAGGGCTGCTGTGGGACGCCCAGCGTGCGGCGAGGCGCGTGCTCGCGTTCATCGACGACGCCAGCTTCGAGGACTACGAGAGGGATGCCCTCCTCAGGTCGGCGGTCGAGCGCCAGTTCGAGATTCTCGGGGAGGCCCTCGATCGGCTCAGCCGATCGGATCCGGCGGCTGCGGAGACGATCCCCGACCTCCCTCAGATCGTCGCCTTCCGGAACATCCTGATCCACGGATACGCGACGGTCGACAGCGCCATCGTCTGGGAAACCGCGACGACCCGGCTCGACGCGCTGCTCAGCGTGCTCGATCGACTCCTCAGCGATGACGAGTCGGAGATCGGGCATTCATGACGACGCGAGCCCGTTCTGCGTCTGACACGTTGCGTCGGGCGTGCCCAGCGCCCGACGTTGAATAGTGACCTGGTCGTAGATACTGCTGCCCGCACCCGCTCACCGCGCGGGCCCACCCCGCTGCGCGAGCTTGTCCTTGATCCCCTGGAAGGCGCCCTTGATCCCGGTGGGCTCGTCCTCGTCCTCGGCGGGCAGCTCCACGTGGTCGACGATCGCGCGCATGGTCGCGACGTCGATGCTGGGCGCGCCGCCGGCGAGCAGCACACCGATCCTGCGGCCGACCAGCACCTCGAGCCCGTCGGCCGCCTCCTGGCCGCGCTCTTCGCGGGCCGCGTCGAGGCGCTGGCGCAGCATCCGCTCGGCGGCGGCGGATGCGGGGACCGGCTCGGGATGGCCGGCGACGGAGATCTGTTCCACGGGTGCGTCCTCTCGGGAGTCGGGCAGGCCGATCAGTCGGCGCCCGTCCCATTCTGCTCCGGACGCGTCGGCGTCGAAGCCTCGTCCGCGCCCGTCGGCCGCGACGCGTCGGCCCCGCCGGAATCGGCACCGCCCGCACGATGCGAGCCCGTCGCACGCTCCGCGCCGGACCCGCGCAGCGCCTCGCCGAGCGCCTCGCCCTGTGCCCGCCCCTGGGCCTCGCCGGCCACGCGGCCCTGGATGAGGTCGGGGATGCTCAGCCCGAGCGTCGCCTCGACGGTGTCGAAGACGCCGCGCAGCGCCCCGGCGGATTCGCCGGAGAACTGCTTGCCCGCGACGTCGCCCTCGGCGCCGCCGGAGCTGACCACGGTGATCTCGCCGATCTGCGCGTAGCCCCGGGCGAAGGTCTCCATGAGGGTGGGCAGCTGGTCGACGACGCGCTGGGCGAGCAGCGCCTCCTGGTTCTCGCGCAGGGCCTCGGCCTCGGCGCGCATGGCGGCGGCCCGGGCCTCGCCGGCCAGCCGCTCGGACTCGGCGTCGGCCTCGGCGCGCAGCTTCACGGCGCGGGCGTCGGCCTCGGCGACCTCGGCGCGGGCCTCGGCCTGTCGGCGCTGCTCGAACGCGGCGGCCTCGGCGTCCTTCTGCCTGCGGTACAGCTCGGCGTCGGCGACGCGCTTGACGTCCGCGTCCAGCTGCGCCTGCTTGTTCTCGGCCTGCTGCTGGAGGACCTCCTGGCGGGACTTCTCGCCCGCCAGGGCCTGCGCCTGCTCGGCCTGCGCCTGCGCACGGCCGACCTCGGCCTGGGCGTTGGCCTTGTTCGTGTCCAGCGCCTGCTGCTCGACGAGGTTCTGCTCCTCGTTGCGGATGCGCTCCTTGGCGACGGCGCGCTGGGCGTTGGTCTCGCTGATCTCGGCCGCCTGGCGCTTGGCCTCGATCTCCGGGGCGCCGAGGGACTGGATGTAGCCGACGCCGTCGGTGATGCCGCGGATCTGGAAGGAGTCGAGGATCAGGCCCTGCTCGCGCAGCTCGGGGATCACGGTCTCGGCGATCTGCTCGGAGAAGACCTTGCGGTCGCGCATCAGCGAGATCACGGACTGCTGGGCGATGACGCCGCGCAGCACGCCCTCGAGCTGGTCCTGGGTGAAGGACTCGATGGCCTCGTCCTGGGAGGCGAAGCGCTCGGCCGCCCGACGCACCAGGGTCTTGTCCGAGCCGATCTTCACCAGGGCGACCGCTTCGACCGCGACGGTCACGTTGTCCGCCGACTGCGCCTCTGCGCGCATGTTCACCTGCCGCTGGCGCAGCGAGATGACCTCGTGGCGCTGGGTGATCGGATTGACGATCGCCTTGCCGTTGACCACGACCGTGGTCGCCGAGGTCGTGCCGTCGTCGTTCTTCTGGCTCTTGCCGGAGACCACGAGGGCCTCGTCGGCCCGGGCGACCTTGATCCAGCTGCGGATCACCAGGAAGACGATCACCGCGATGACGAGGAGGGCGACGAGGACCACGGCGATGAAGCCGATGATCCCGATGCCGAGGAATGTGCTGCCCATGGTGCTTCCTTCGAGGGACAGAGGGAGAGTGGTGTGGCCAGGATCCCATGGATCAGCGCGCGGAGGCGGCGCGCGGAGAGGGCGGGGATGGGCAGAAGTCCCCATGGACCGACGGCGCCGGCGACCTTAGGTTGACATCTGCACAGGCAGATCACGGAACGGCACTGCGAGGAACGATGTCTGGATTCCTGGGAGCGGACACCCATCAGCTCCGCACATTCAGCTCGACGCTGGCCACGCAGTCCAGGCGGGTCGACGAGCTCCTGAGAGGGCTCGATGCCACGATCCTGCGCGAGGACACCTGGATCGGCCCCGATGCCGAGGCTTTCCGCCTCGCCTATAGATCGGACGTGCGCTCCAGTGCCCAGGGTGCCGCCGCGCGCCTCACTGCGCTGTCGAAGCAGCTGATCGATCAAGCGGATCAGCAGGACGCGGCCTCGTCCGTCGACACGACAGTCGTCGCCGCCCCCACCGTCACGCCGGAAGCGGACGGCGCACCCGCACCTGCCACCCTCTTGGGGCTCACCGGCACGCCGAGCGCCTTCATCGGTGGTGCTGCGGCATCGGCGGCTCTGGGGCTCCTGGATCACCGTGGCGACAATCGCAGTGCGCGCAGAGGAACCGGTGCCGCGAACTCCCCGCGCCGCTCGGGCGACGACTCCTTCGACCCCGACGCGAAGAACCCCAATGCTCAGTACTCCACACCCGGGCCCGCCCCGACAACCAGCGGCCAGACGGGCCTCGGCGCCGGCGTCCCTGGCACGACAGCCGATGCGCCGGCACCGCCGTCCTGGACTCCTCCGGCCGATGGCGCAGGAGAGTACGACTCCGAGTTCGGTGGCCCGAAGGACCATGCAGTGCATTCACTCGCCCGGGAAGGAGCCGACCTCAAGCGGAACGATTGGCCCCACGCCGCCGACCATCTGGACCACTTCCTCGACAACACGGGAGAGGACTACTCCACGGACGTCGACGGGCTTCTGAAGGACCAGCCCCACGTCGCGCAGAAGGCCGACGAGGCACGTGATCAAGCTGGACACGATGCTGTCGCCCAGGCGCAGAAGGACGGCGCCACCGGTCCGATCACCTATCCCCTCAGCACTCCGTGGGCGAGCCACACGGGCAGCCCGGACGAGGGCGATTGGTTCTATGCGTCCGGCAGCTACAACTACAACCAGACCGGCACTGTGACCGCGTACCCTCCTGACCAGAACCACTCCGCGTGGCGCTACGAGGTCGACGCCCAGGTCAACTTCCGCGACCGGTACAACTGGGACGGCGGGAAGGCGACCCAGATCGGCCCGTTCACGGTGAGCGACGAGTCGTTGGCGGCGCTCCACCGCGGTGGCCTCGCCCGGGAGTACAACCTGGTCGGGGCATCCTCCACCCAGCATTCGGAAGGGTCCGTAACGTGAGACGACGAGCTCTTCTCCCCCTCTTCCCCCTCGCCGCCGCCACGATGCTGCTGGCCGCCTGCGGGAAGCCCGACACCGAGGAGACCGAGATGGATGCTCAGACCGTCCTCGAGGCCGCGGGCCTCGGCGCCCCGAACGTGGAGGCGTCCGTCGCGGACGCACCCCTGCAGGGCGACGAGAAGTGGAGCAGGGTCGTCACCTTCTCCGGGCCCGCCGACGAGATCGACGCGTGGGTGGAGGACAACTTCCCCGACGGCATCGAGTCCCGCGCCTTCAAGGACGACATGGCCGCGGCGACGGAGCGCCTGGGAGACGGCGTGCAGAAGAAGGGCGATCGCATCGCCGAGGGCGTCGAGGGATCGGCGGCATTCGTCGTCGTGATCGGGCAGGAGGACGAGCCCGTGGTGCACGTGGCGGTGCGGCAGACGGGGCGCTGACCGCGAGGAGGCGGTGACCATCGATCAGCGCGGCCCGCGCGGCTGACAGCGGCACGACGCGGACGCCGCGTGACCCGTCACTGCGCAGGCCTATACGATCGATCGGTCCACACCGCTCCCAGCGTCGGCAGCGATGATCCGCCCCGTTCCGCTGGAGATGCCGTGACCCCGCCCTCCCCGTCGAGCCAGACCTCGTCCAGCCAGACCCCGTCGGCCGCGCCGCTCGAGCCCGCGCGCCTTCGCCTGGTCATCCTCGCGATGGCCCTCGGCGCCTTCGCGATCGGCACCACCGAGTTCGCCTCCATGGGCCTGCTGCCGCAGATCGCCCGCTCGCTCACCGTGAGCGTCCCGCAGGCCGGCATGCTCATCACCCTCTACGCGCTGGGCGTCGTGATCGGCGCGCCCGTGGTGACGATCGCCGCCGCGAGGATGCCGCGCGCCCGACTGCTCGTCCTGCTCATCGCCCTGATCGGCGCGGGGAACCTGATCTCCGCGATCGCGCCCACGTTCTCGATCCTCGCGATCGCGCGGTTCGTCGCCGGACTCCCCCACGGCGCCTTCTTCGGCGTGGCCGCGCTCGTCGCCTCCCGCCTCTCCCCTCCCGGCCGGCGCGCCCGCTCGGTCTCCAAGGTGATGCTGGGCCTGACGATTGCGACGATGCTCGGGGTGCCCGCCTCGACGGCGCTCGGCCAGAGCGTCGGCTGGCGCGCCGCCTACTGGATCGTGATGGTCCTGGCGCTCGCGAGCACTCTCGCCATCTGGCGTCTCGTGCCGGAGCCCGAGGGTTCCGGCACGACCGGTTCGATGCTCGGCGAGCTGCGGGCGCTGCGCCGCGCGCAGGTGTGGCTGGGCCTGGGCATCGGCGCGATCGGCTTCGGCGGCATGTTCGCGGTCTACAGCTACATCGGCGAGATCGTGCCCGGCGTGCTGGGCCTCTCCGAGCGCACCGTGCCACTCGCGCTGTTCGTCTTCGGCGTCGGCATGACCGTGGGGAACATCGTCGCCGGGCGCCTCACCGACCGCTCGATCTACGGCACGATCCTCCTGGGCCTGGTGGGCATGGCAGCGAGCTTCGCGGTGTTCGCGCTGGTCGCCCACTGGGCGGTCGCGGGCATGATCATGCTCTTCGTGATCGCGGTGACGTCCCAGCTCATGGGCCCGTCCCTGCAGCTGTTCCTGCTCGACGCCTCGCCCGACGCCCCCTCGCTCGCGGCCTCCCTGCACCACTCGGCGCTGAACATCGGCAACTCGCTCGGCGCGGCGCTCGGCGCCGCGGTGCTCGCCGCCGGCTGGGGGCTGCTCGCCCCCGCGTGGACGGGCATGCTGCTCGCGGTGCTGGGGCTCGGGATCGTGGGGATCTCGTTCGGGGTGCATCGGCGCGCGTCGGGGACGACGGCCGACGCCCTCTAGCGTCCGCCCGGGCGTCCACGTGAGCATCCGCCCGAACGTCCACGTGAGCGTCCACGTGCCGTGCCTGGCGTTTGACAACGGGTCAAACGTAGGCAAAGAGTGGGTCAACGACAGTGCATGATGCACGGGGTCGGTCATTCGGACTCTTCCCTCCCCGGGCATCTCGTCACCTCGAAGGAAGGTCTGATCCAGTATGACCCGCACTCGGAAGCTCGCCATCGTCGCCACCGTCGGCCTCGCCGGAGCGCTCAGCGCCCCCGCCGCCCTCGCCGCGCCGACCACCGCCGACTCCGCGCAGGGATCGGAGACCGCCCAGAGCTCGCAGAGCACCACCAGCCCCGTCGACTACGCGGACCGCACGGTCCGGGAGTTCGGCGTGGGCGACGACATCGACCTGCAGCGCGACACGACCAGCAGCGCGCGCGCCGACCTCGTCGACCACGCCACCGCCGCCAAGCACTGGAAGCGCCTGGATGCCGAGGGCGCCGCGGGGCACGTCTACGTCACCTACGTGAACACCGAGACCGACGCGCAGATGACCATCGGCGTGAAGACCTCGACGAACATGCACGGCGACCACCTGGTGGACCAGGTGCGCTGACGCGGACGGCCCCGGCGCTCACGATCCTCACCGCCAGGATCGTGAGCTAGGGCGTCATCACTGCAGTTCGAGGGCGCGGGACCACTGAGCGGTCCCGCGCTCTTCCTCATTCGCAGCCGACGCCGTCGCCGTCACGGTCGAGGTGGCGCGCATACCCCGGGTCCCCCGCATGGATCGGGTCCTTGCCCGCCGCCCGCACGGCGTCGCAGTTCTTGTAATACGCGCTCCCCGAGCCGCTGCTGGAGCCGGAGGATGACGAGTCCGAGGACCCGGAGCCCGACGACTTGGAGCTCGAGGACCCGGACGAGGACTTCGTGGAGGACGACGACGTCTTCGAGGACGAAGAATCCTTCGACGACGACCCCTTCGACGAGGATCCCGACGCCTTCGAGCTCTCCTTCGGCTTCTTCGTCGGCGCCGGGGCCTCGGTGGCGTTGTCGCCCTCCCACCGGTCGGGGGTGGCGACGGCCCCGGCGAACGCCGGCGTGTCCTCGCAGTCCTCGAGCACCGCGCGCATCGCGTCCTTCTCGGCGGGCTTGACCCACAGGTCATACTCGGACTTCACGGCGATCTGGCGGGCGACGTACTCGCAGCGGTACGCCTTCCGGGGCGGCAGCCAGGTCGCGGCGTCGCCGTCGCTCTTCTGCCGGTTCAGGCCGCTCTCGACCGCGAGGAGGTTCAGCGGGTCGTTGGCGAACGCGTGGCGGGCCTCCTCGTCCCAGCCGGAGGCGCCCGTCTGCCAGGCGTCGGAGAGCGCGACCACGTGGTCGATGTCCAGGGAGTTGTTGTTCTGCTGGTCGAAGGAGACGTCCTCGCCGCTGTAGGGCGAGGGGCTGAGCGTGCCCGTCAGCACGACGCAGCCGTCGGTGCCGTGCTTGAGCACGATGTTCGAGAGGTCCCGGCGCAGCACGTCGTTGCGGGTGTCGCAGCCGTTGTGGTCGACGTCGTCGCGCCACCCGAACAGGTCGCGGTCGTAGCCCGTCTTCGGGGCGCGGCCCTTCACCTCGAGCGTCTCGAGCATGCCGAGGGCGGTGGAGGCATCGGGGGTCGGCGACGCGCTGGCAGATGCCGACGGCGCGGTCGAGGTGGTCGCCGCCGTCGACGCATCGGGCGTCGCGCTCGCGCTCGGCGTCTCGGTCGGCGTCGCAGCCTCGGAGGCCGACGGCGCGGGCTCCTGCGATGCCTGGGCCTCGCGGTCGGCGGACTGGGCGACCACCGTGGGGTCATCGCTCGGGGTGGTCGTCGTCGGCGCGACGAACACGCCGATCACGCCGAGCGTCATGAGCAGGAGGAATGCGAGACCGCCGCAGCCGCAGCAGGAGAGCGCGGAGATGACACCCACCTTCTTCTTGCCGGTGAGCTTGCCGGTGAGCTTGTCGGTGAGCGCGCCGAGACGAGGAGCCATCAGTGTCCTTCGAGGAGAAGAGCCGAGGAGAGGAAGAGGTCGCCGCAGCACCGGCATCGGTGCTCCCGCAGCGTCATCGATGCGGTCTGGACCCCTCCGGGTCAGTGTCGGCGAATTTCCTGGTCAGCGCGTAGTGCGTGGGTCACGTGGACGGTCTCGAATGGGTCACGATCCGGCGCGCGTCGTCGAACGCACGAGGCCCCCGCTGCCTCGATGCCGGCACCGCCCGACGGGTCCGCGGAGTCGACCGACCATACGGATGGTAGGTATCCTGTGCCCATGCCGACGAGACCCGAGGTCCTGGACGCCGCGATCGCCGTGCTCGCGCAGCACGAGCCGCTCACCCTCGACGCCGTGGCCCGGGAGACCGGACTGACCAAACCCGGCGTGGTCCATCACGTGGGCACCAAGCAGAAGCTGCTCGTCGCCGTCGTCGATCGCATCGTGGATCTCTGGGAGTCGGACCTCCAGGGGTGCCTGGAGCAGGAGCATGCCGACCTCGACGATCCTGCCGATCGCCTGCGCGCCTACGTGTCCCACGCGCTGCGCGGGGAGTTCGCGCACAGCGACCTCGCGCTGATCGCCGATGCGCGGCTGCGGGACATGCTGTGCGAGCAGTGGTCGCGCAGGCTCGACCCGTGGTTCGGCTTCGAGCTCGAGGGGAGTCCGCGTCGTCGCGCGGCGCTGCGGGCCGCCCGACTCCTGGCCGACGGCGCCTGGTTCAACGCCTCGCTCGACATCCCCGCAGTGAGGGAGGACGAGCGCGGGGAGCTGCTCTCCCTGGCCATGGAGCTCGTGGACGAGGGCGCGGGAGCCGCCGAGTGACGGCCGAGGCGGTCGCGAGGTCGAACGCGACCTCGCGCGGGTGGACGTTCCTGCTCCTCGCGATCGGCGCGGAGGTCACGGCCTCACTGTCGCTCAAGGGCGCCCTCGAGCAGCCCGCCCTCTACGCCGTCGTCCTGGTCGGATACGTGGGGGCGTTCGTCGCTCTCGCCCTCGTGCTGCGCGAGGGCATGCCCCTCGGCGTCGCCTACGGGGTCTGGGGAGCATCCGGCGTCGCGCTGACCGCGATCATGTCCCTGGTCCTCTTCGGCGAAGCGCTCACGGCACCGATGATCATCGGCATCGTCCTGGTCATCGCGGGGGTGCTGTGCGTGGAGCTCGGCTCGCCGGCGCCGCCCGCGTCCGGCGCGGGGCCCGAGTCCGACGTCGGGCCCGAGTTCGCCGTGTGGCCCGAGTCCGCCGCAGGGCCGGGGTCTGCCGCCCCCCTCGATCCGCTCGATCGCACGACCCGCTCGGCGGCGTCGGAGGAGGAGCGCTGATGGCCTGGACACTGCTCGTCGGCGCGATCGTCTCCGAGGTCTTCGGGACGATGTCCCTGCGCCTGGCCATCGGACGACGCCCCTGGTACGCGGGCGTGGCGCTCGGCTACCTGAGCGCCTTCACCCTGCTCTCGCTCGCCCTCGCCCACGGCGTCCCGCTCGGCGCCGCCTACGGCATCTGGGCGGCCGCCGGCGTCGCCCTCACCGCACTGCTCGGACGAGCGGTCTTCAAGGAGCCGTTCACCTGGCTGATGGGGCTGGGCGTCGCGCTCATCATCGGCGGAGTGCTGCTGATCGAGACCGGGGCCGCGTAGACCGGGCGCGGAGGATTCGATGACGCCGAGGGTCGACGGCCTCGCGGCTCGACGGCCTCGCGGCTCGACCGCTTCACGGCGGCGCGACCCCTCGTCGTCGACCGGCATGTGCGCGACCTCCCTGCCACCCCGGCAGAGAGGCCGACCCACGTCCCATCGGCGATTGACGGGGCCGCGCGATCACCCGACGGACCCGGCCCGCCCCCACGCCCTCCCGAGCACCCCGCGCAGCATCTCGACGACGCCCTCGCCGACCTCCTGCGCGAGCTCGCGATCGAGCTCGTCGAGGATGCCGCGCGCGAGATCGCGGCGGCGCTCACCCGCCTCCGTCAGCCCGATCAGCTTGCTGCGGGGGAAGCCCGTTCCCGGCGCGCTGGTCAGGATCCCCTCGTCGACGAGCTGCATGACCGCGCGGTGCATGGTCTGGCGGGTGACGTCGGCCCGCCGCGCGAGCGCGGCGACGGTCAGCGGGGACTCCTGCCCCAAGTGCATGAGCACGATCGCGTGCGCCGGGGTGATGGGGTCGATGCCTGCGACCTCCATGCGCTGCACGAATTCGTCGGTCAGCACGCGCAGACCGCGCTGCAGGAGCGCTAGCAGCGGGAGCGCATCGCCGCCGATTGCGGATGTCTTCTGCGTCTCGTCCTGCATTGCCCTCTCGCCCTCCTGGTGGAACACTTCCCTGCGTCAGCTTAGCTAACACTGCAGGAAGCAGGAACCGATGACTGATCACGATGTCGATGTCCTCGTGGCGGGCGCCGGGCCCGTCGGCCTCATGGCGGCGGTGAACCTCGCGCGCTCGGGAGTGTCCGTGCGGCTCGTGGATGCCGCGCGCGGACCGGCGACGACCAGCCGGGCCCTCGGGGCGCACGCACGCAGCCTGGAGGTCTACGACCAGATCGGGATCCTCGGCGAGATCGCTCCCCACGGCACGCGCGTCAACGCCTTCGTCCGCCACGAGACGGAGGGCACCGACCGTCTGGACTTCGACTTCGGGGATCTCGCCACGCGCTTCCCCTTCATGCTCAACGTCGACCAGGTGATCATCGAGCGCGCGCTGCGTGCTGCGGCCGCGATGCTCGGCGTCGAGATCGAGTGGGGCACCACCCTCGAGTCCTTCGAGCAGGACGCCGACGGCGTCACCGCCGCGCTGCGCCACCGGGCCGATCCGGGCCCCGGGGCCGACGCGGGGAGCACCGTGCAGAGCGACACGTCGGCCACGTCCGAGACCGTGCGCGCGCGGTACCTGTGGGGATGCGACGGCGGCCACTCGACCGTCCGCAAGGCACTCGGACTGCCCCTGACCGGCGAGTCCGCCCACACCTGGCTGATCGCCGACGCGGTCGTGCACACCGACGTGGACCGCGACGGCGTGCACTGGATGTTCCCCGAGGGCGGCGCGCTCATGCTCTTCCCGTTCCCGGAGGCGGGCACGTGGCGCCTGCTGGACACGACCGGTGAGGGCGACCCGTCGGACCCCGAGCAGATCGCCCGGCAGTTCAGCACCAAGCTCACCCAGGCGCTGGGCCGCGAGACGGTCGTCGAGCAGCCCAGCTGGGTCTCGCGCTTCACGATCCAGCAGCGCGCGGTGCCCGCGATGCACGTGGGCCGCTGCTTCGTCTCGGGCGATGCCGCCCACGTGCACTCCCCCGCCTCCGGGCAGGGGCTGAACACCGGCGTCCAGGAGGCCTACAACCTCGCCTGGAAGCTCGCCATGGTGCTGCGCGGCCAGGCCGACGCATCGCTGCTGGACACCTACGATGCGGAGCGCGTGCCGGTGGGCCAGGCGCTGCTCGCCTCCACGAGCCGCGTGATGGCGACGGTCATGGTCGACGACCCTACGAGTGCGACGACGCAGGAGGCGCCGGCCGGTGCCGGCGCGGAGGTCGAGGCGGATGCGGACGCGGACGCGGAGCGCAGGCACGAGGAGTTCGAGCGCGGCCTGATCCGCGGCATGTCCGGCCTCGCGATCGGCTACCCCGACAGCGCGCTGACCATCGCGTCGGGCGACCCGGACCCGACCCGCGCGGCCGACGGCCCGACGGGCCCGCGCCCCGGGGAGCGCATCGGGCAGGTCTGGGCCCACGAGGCGCAGTCGCCCGGCTGGACGATGCTGCGCGCGGCGCTGCGCACCCCTGCCTGGCACCTCATCGTCCGCGAGGGCGCGCGGGGCGCGGTCGACGCTGCGGGACTGCCGGACTGGCTCGAGACGGTGGCTCTCGTCGGCCGCGGCGGATCCGGAGCGGACCGGCCGTCGGACCCCGGTGCATTCCGCGGCACCACGATTTCCTCCGCACGCGGCGCCGCGCACCGCATTCCGGACGCCGACGCGCTGGTCAGCGACACCCTGGCCCTCGCCGACGAGGAGTGGATCCTCGTGCGACCCGACGGCTACCTCAGCGCCCGCGGCGTCGGTGACGAGGCCCTGCAGTCGGCGATCGACCACGTGACCGCGGGAGGACGGCGATGACCCGGAACGACCTCCCCGCGCGCGAGGACCTCCCCTCCAACTGGGGCCGATGGGGCGAGGACGACCAGCTCGGCACCCTGAATCTCATCGACGACGCGGCTCGCGCCCGCGCCGCCGCGGAGGTGCGCGACGGCACCTCGGTCAGCCTCGCGCGCCCCACCTCGCCCACGCCGCTGACCACGGGGCTCTCCCCCGTCGGCACCCCGGAGACGATCCCTGCGCCCGTCATGCAGATGGTGAACTTCAACGGCTTCACGCCCGTCGCGACCACCGACTCCCTGCTGGTCAACACGCACAATGCGGGCCTGACGCATCTCGACGCCCTCGCCCACATCCCCGTGGACGGCCGCGTCTACCCGGGCGTGCCGCTCGCGGACGCCGTCACCCCCGTGGGCGTGCGTCACGGCTCGGCCGACCCGTTCACCCGCGGGATCATCGCGCGCGGCGTCCTGCTGGACATGGCGCCGGAGGGCTCGCCGCTGACCGCCGAGGACCGGATCGGCGGCGGTGATCTCGACGCCGCGCTGAAACGGCAGGGCAGCGAGGTCCATGCGGGCGACGCGATCGTGGTGCGCGGGGGCTGGGACCTGAACGAGTCGATGACAGCGCCCGCGCCGGGCCTGGACCTGAGCGCTGTCGAGTGGCTGGACGCGCACGGCGCCGCGCTCTACGTCGGAGACATCGGGGACGCCCGTCCGCCGAGCTTCCCGATGCCGATGCACCAGGTCGCGCTCGGGCGACTGGGCCTCCCGCTCGTGGACGTCGCCCGGCTCGAGGAGCTCTCCCGGACCTGCGCCGACCTGCAGCGCTGGAGCTTCATGCTGGTCCTCGCGCCACCGCGGATCCTCGGCACGACGGGGCTCGCCGTGAATCCGCTCGCGGTGTTCTGAGCGGCCGACGCCCGGGCGGGCGACGACTGCCCGCTCGGGCATCGGGCACCGGGCACCGGGCACCGGGCCGGACTACCGTGGAACGCACAGACGGCTCCCGCGGTTCCGCGCGACAGCCGCACCCCGCTCGATCCCCAGGAGGCCCCATGCCCTGCACCACGCTCCTCGTCGGCCGGAAGGCCAGCGCCGACGGCTCTCCGCTCGTCGCCCGCACCGAGGACTCCTCGAACGGATCCTTCGATCCCAAGCGCGTGGTCGTGGTGCGCCCGGAGGACCAGCCGCGCACCTACACCAGCGTGCTGAGTCGTCGGACCATCGACCTGCCCGATGACCCGATGCGGTACACGTCGATCCCCAACGCCCTGCCCGACGAGGGCATCTGGGGCTGCGCCGGGATCAACGCGGCGAACGTCGCGATGAGCGCGACCGAGACCCTCACCTCCAACCCCCGGGTGCTGGGCGCCGACCCGCTGGTCGAGCTCGTCCCCGCCGTGGGCGCCGAGGGCGAGCCCGGGCACCGCCCGGAGCGGCCGGGCGGCTTCGGCGAGGAGGACTTCGTGACGCTGGTGCTGCCCTATATCCGCTCGGCCCGCGAGGGCGTCGAACACCTGGGCGCTCTGCTCGCCGAGCACGGCACCTACGAGATGAACGGGATCGCGTTCTCCGACGCCCAGGACATCTGGTGGCTCGAGACCGTGGGCGGTCACCACTGGATCGCACGCCGCGTGCCCGAGGACCACTACGTGACCATGCCCAATCAGCTGGGCATCGACTCCTTCGACCTCGAAGACGCCGAGGGCGCGGGCCGCGACCACCTCGCGAGCCCCGACCTGCGCGCCTTCCTCGAGACCCATCACCTGGATCTCACCCTGCGCCGCTCGGGCGGGGCCGGCTTCTCCGGCACGGGCCCGACGGGGACCGACGGGACCGGCAGCACCTTCAACCCGCGCGAGGCGTTCGGCTCCCACACCGAGCACGACCACATCTACAACACCCCCCGCGCCTGGTACATGCAGCGCACGCTGAACCCCACGAGCGAGGACTGGGACGGGCCGGATGCCCCGCACCGCCCCGACTCGGACGACCTGCCGTGGAGCCGCCGGCCCGAGCGGAAGCTGACGGTCGAGGACGTCAAGGACGTGCTCAGCTCCCACTACCAGGGCACCGTCTACGACCCGTACTCGCCGCGCGGCACCGACGCCGAGCGCCGCGCCTTCCGCCCCATCGGCATCAACCGGCACAACGCGCTGGCGATCCTCCAGATCCGCCCCGACCTGCCCGAGGCATCGCGCGCCCTGCAGTGGATCTCCTTCGCCTCGAACCCCTTCAACACCCTGATCCCCATGTTCACGAACGTCGACGAGGCGCCCGCCTACCTGAGCGAGACCACCGGCACCGTGAGCACGGACAGCTTCTACTGGTCCTCGCGCCTGATCGCGGCACTGGCCGACGCGCACTTCGCGCAGATCATCCCCACGATCGAGCGCTACCAGCAGAAGACCCTCGCCCTCGGCCATGCGGCCGTGCATGCGGCCGACGAACAGGTCGCGGCGGGCGCGACGGGCACGCCGGGCGCGCCGGGAGCGACGGGCACGCCGGGAGCGCCGGAGGGCTCGGTGCCCTCTCTGCTCGCGGAGGCCAACGCGCAGATCGCCGAGCAGATCCGGAGCGAGACCGATCAGCTGCTGGGGTCGGTGCTGTTCACGGCGTCCAACCTGATGACGAACCGGTTCTCCCGCTCGGACGGGTGATCCTCCTCGGGCAGGGGCATGCCCGAGCGGCCACTGCCCGGGCGGCCTCTGCCCGGGCACGGGCCTTCTCTTCACGCATAGGATTTGCGTGAGACCTTGACGCGAGTGCGCGATTGCGCAAATGTTGTGCATGCGCCACCTGCCACCCCACGCACCGTCGCGTCGGAAGGTCACTCATGCACGCACGTCCATCCCCACGGCTCAGCCGCAGGCAGTTCGGCGGCCTCGGGGCCGCTGCCGCCACCACCGCCCTGGCGGGCTGCGGCGCGAGCTCCTCGAAGGACCCGCACACCCTGCAGGTCTGGGGCGGCGTCCCCGCCGAGAGCGGCCCGCAGCAGGTCGTGGACCGCTTCCAGAAGAAGCACCCGGACATCCCCGTCGTCTACACCCGCTACGTCAACGACGATCGCGGCAACCTCAAGGTGAACACCGCCCTGCAGGGCGACGTCGACATCGACGTGTTCTTCACCTACGGCATCCAGAACCTCGCCATGCGCTCCGGCCCGGAGCTCGCCGCCGACCTGGGGGCGCGGGTCCGCGAGACCCCGGAGCTCTCCGGCTTCCTGGACACCGAGGAGCCGATGGCGCTGATCGACGGCGACAGGATCTCCGCCCTCGCCACGACGCGGATCCCCAACATGATCCTGTTCAACGACGACCTGCGCACGAAGGCCGGCGTGGACCTCCCCTCGTCCTGGGATCTCGAGGAGTACCTCGACGTGCTCGATCGGCTCGCGAGCACGGGTCACCACGGGTCCTACACGCTCCCGGACCTCGCGCGCATCGAGCTCGGCCCGAACTACCGCTTCACCGACGCCGGCGACTCGAACTTCGAGAACCCGGCGTTCCTGCGCCACCTCGAGCTCTCCTCGGACCTGATCCGCAGCGGCACCCTCTACCCGTGGTCGCAGGCCCTGGCCCGCCACGTCGAGGCCTACCAGCAGAACAACTTCATCGCCGAGGACTTCATCTCCTGGATGACCGCGCCCTACTCCCTGCGCTTCCTCAGCGATCAGGAGGCCTACCCCCACGACTTCACGGTCTCGGCCGCGCCGATGCCGACCGTCGACGGGAACGACTGGAACACGGGCGAGTACGGGGCATTCATCCAGGTCAACGCCAAGAGCGAGAAGCAGGAGATGGCCTGGGAGTTCTGCAGGTTCTGGCAGCTCGAGGGCGCCCCGGACCTGCTCAAGGCCGGCTACATGTCGATCATCAGCGACGTGGACGAGGACGACATCCTCTCCGGGATCATGGGCGAGGGAGCCGAGGAGTACTTCGACCTCGAGTCCTTCAAGCACGCGCTGTTCGACGTCCGACCCCGTCTGCACATGGACACCGACCTCACCGCCTACAGCGAGATCACGCAGAAGTACGAGCAGCAGCGGGACGTGTGCTGGCTGCTCGAGCGCAGCCCGCAGAAGGCGATCGACACCATCGACGAGAACGCCCAGGCCCTCATCGACCGCTACGAGGAGGCCTGACATGCAGACGCAGAGCACCGCCCTCGCGCCGTCGGCCCCGCCCGTCGACGATTCCGCCCCGACCCGCCGCTCCCGGCGCAGACCCGGCCGTGCGCCCTCCGACCCGAAGCCCCTCGTGGGGTGGCTGTTCATCGCCCCGAACCTGCTGGGGGTGCTCGCCTTCACCTTCATCCCGCTGGTCTCGGTGATCCTCCTGTCCTTCACCGAGTGGGACCTGGTCTCGGGCTTCGGCGGCATCCGTTTCGTGGGCCTCGGGAACTTCCTCGCGGTGCTCAAGGACCCGTCCTTCTGGCACGCGATGGTCCTCACGATCATCTACGCGGGAGCCGCCGTGCCGCTCACGCTCGCCGTCGGGCTCGGCCTCGCCCTCGCCCTGAACCGGGACGTCCCCGCGCGTGGCCTGCTGCGCGCCGCGTTCTTCGTGCCCTACATCGTGAACATCGTGGCGATCGGGATGACCTGGCAGATGCTGCTGGACCCGTCGGCCGGCGTGATGAACCAGTTCCTGGGGATGTTCGGCCTCGAGCATCTCCCCCAGTGGTTCGCCTCCTCGCACTGGGCGCTGCCGGCGCTGATACTGGTCACCGTGTGGGCGCAGGCCGGCTACGCCAACCTCATCTACCTCTCGGCCCTCCAGGACGCCCCCGCCCAGCTCTACGAGGCCGCGCAGATCGACGGCGCGGGCAGGTGGCGCGCCTTCCGCACCATCACCTGGCCCTCCCTGCTGCCGACGACGATCTTCCTGCTGGTCACGCTGTTCGTCGGCATCTCGCAGACCTTCGGGATGATCGCCCTGATCACCAACGGCGGCCCGGGCGACTCGACCACCACGCTGTCGTTCTACATGTACCAGACCAGCTTCCAGTTCTACCGCTTCGGCTACGCCTCCGCGGTCGGGCTGGTGACCTTCATCGGCATCTTCGCCATCATGCTGATCATGTGGCGTGCCCAGCGCGGGAGGGCCCTGAATGACTGAGAGCGCACGCACCCCTCGGGCCGCATCCGGCGACCGGGCGGTGTCCCCGGAGGCGACGTTCACGGCGCGCAGGGCGCAGCATCGGCGGCGCCGGCGCATCCGCCGGCTCGCCTGGGGCATCCCGCTGTGGATCCTCGCCCTGCTCTTCCTGCTCCCCTTCGCGTGGATGATCTCCACCTCGCTGAAGCCCGACTCCGAGGCCTTCCTGATCCCGATGCAGTGGATCCCGGACCAGGCCCGCTGGGAGAACTACCGCGAGGTGCTCTTCGGCGAGGCGTCGATCCTGCCCGCGTTCCTGAACTCGGTCCTGGTCGCGGTCGTGCGCGTGCTCGGCGAGCTGGCCACGGCGACCCTGGCCGGGTACGCCTTCGCCAAGCTCCGCTTCCCCGGCCGCACCAAGATCTTCATCGCCTACCTCGCGACCTCCCTGATCCCCGCGCAGCTGCTGCTGGTGCCGCGCTTCGTCTACTTCCAGCAGCTCGGGCTCTACGACACCCTGTGGGCCCTGATCCTGCCGGGCATGTTCACCGTGCTGGGCACCTTCCTCATGCGCCAGTACTTCATCGCCCAGCCCGACGAGTTCGCCGAGGCAGCGCGCCTGGACGGCGCGCGCGAGTTCCAGATCTTCTTCCGCATCTACCTCCCCAACGCGATCCCCATGATCAGCGCGCTGGCGATCCTCACCTTCGTGTGGTCGTGGAACGACTACGAGACGCCGCTGGTGTTCATCTCCGACCCCGAGCACTTCACCCTGCCCCTGGGGCTGACGAACTTCGTCGACGAGACGGGCGCGATGGCCCCGGCGCTCTCGATGGCGGCCGCCGTCATCTCGATCATCCCGATCCTCCTCGTCTTCCTGATCTTCCAGCGCCGGTTCATCCGCGCGATGACCGAGAGCGCCCTGAAATGACACGAGAGCCCTCCGCCCTCCAGCGGCTCCGCGACCTCGCGCCGCGGCTGAACCCGACAGCACAGCGCGTCGCCGAGGTGATCCTCGCCGATCCGCTGCGTGCCCAGAGCGCCTCGATCACGGACCTCGCCGCGGCGTCCGAGGCATCCGCCGCGACCGTCTCCCGGCTCGCCTCGAAGCTCGGCTACCCCGGTTTCCCCGCCTTCCGCTCCGCGATCGCCCTGGAGAACGGACGCGCCACCCAGTCCGGCTGGGAGCGCGACATCGGCTCCGCGATCACCCCGTCCGACTCCCCCGAGACCGTCCTGGACACCCTCGCGGGCACCGCCGCGCGCTCCCTGCGGGAGGCTGCGGACACCATCGACGTCCGCGCCTTCGAGAGAGCGGCTCGGACCATCGCCCGCGCCGACCACGTCCATCTCCACGGCGAGTGGGGCGATGCGATCGCCCTGCGCGAGCTGCAGATGCGGCTGCTGCGCATCGGCATCGCCGCCTGGTTCCACGAGGCGGGCGGCCACACCCTGCGGGCCGTCGCCAACACGCTCACCGAGCGCGACGCCGTGATCGTGCTGGGCCGCTCCGGCACCGACGCGGCGACTCTGGACTTCCTGCGTCGGGCCCGGACCGCCGGAGCCGACACGATCGCGCTGCACGGTGATCCCGACTCGCCCCTCGCCGAGGCCGCGGACCTCCCGCTGTACTCCGGGATCCGCAACGGCACCGTCTGGACCCAGTACTACGCCGGCCGCGCGAGCGACATCCTCGCCACCAGCCTGCTGTGGCTGCTCGTCGCCCAGCATCGATCCGTCGACCCGACCAAGCGCTACGTCGACGACGGCACCTTCGCCGGCCCCGTCGCTCCCGCAGACCCCAAGGAGCCCGACGCTCCCGACGACCCCGACGCTCCCGAGAGGACCCACGCGCGATGAGCACGGACCCGACCACGACCCACCCGACGACGGGCGCCGCCGACACGGTGCCGCCCGAGGACGCAGGACTCCGCAGGGAGCCCAGGATCCCGACCGAGACCGTCACGGCGGACATCGTCGTGGTGGGCGGCGGCCTCGCGGGGATCTGCGCCGCCGTCGGCGCCGCCCGGCAGGGCAGCCGCGTCGCCCTCGTGCAGAACCGGCCCGTGCTGGGCGGGAACTCCTCGAGCGAGGTCCGCGTCTGGGTGTGCGGCGCGACCGCCCACGGCGTGCACATGTTCGCCCGCGAGACCGGCATCATGGGCGAGCTGTTCGTCGAGAACCAGTACCGCAACCCCGACGGCAACCCCTACTACTGGGATCTCCTGCTGCTCGAGACGGTGCGCGCGGAGCAGAACATCTCCCTCTTCCTGAACACCGACGTCACCGAGGTGGAGGCCGACGGCCCGGCCGACCGCCGCACGGTCCGATCGGTCACCGGGTGGATGAGCGGATCCGAGCGGCGGATCCGCTTCACCGCGCCCGCGTTCATCGACTGCAGCGGCGACGGGCTCGTCGGACACCTCGCCGGCGCCGACTCCATGCGCGGCAGCGAGGACCGCGAGACCTACGGGGAGTCCTGGGCGCCGGAGAACCCCGAGGACGACATGCTCGGCTCGACGATCCTCTTCTACACGAAGGACGTCGGCCACCCGCAGAGGTTCGTCGCCCCCTCCTTCGCGATCGACATCGAGAAGACCTCGATCCCCGAGAACCGCGTGATCCGCCAGTCCATGAACGGCTGCGACTACTGGTGGATCGAATGGGGCGGCGACCTGGACATCGTGCAGGACAACGAGCGCATCCGCGACGAGCTGCAGGCCGTCTGCTACGGCATCTGGGACCACATCAAGAACTCCGGCCGCTTCGACGCCGAGAACCTCTCGCTCGAGTGGATCGGCGCGGTGCCGGGCAAGCGCGAGTACCGACGCTTCGTGGGCGACCACGTGCTCACCCAGCACGACGTGCTGGGACAGACCGAGTTCGAGGATCGGGTGGCCTTCGGCGGCTGGTCGATCGATCTGCATCCCGTGGGCGGCGTCTACGCCTCGGAGCGCGGCTCCCGGCACTGGCACCCCGACGGGAACTACCACATCCCCCTGCGCTCCCTGTTCTCCCGCAACGTGACGAACCTGTGGATGGCCGGGCGCGACATCAGCGCGAGCCATGTGGCCTTCGGCTCCACGCGCGTGATGGCGACCTGCGCCGTGCTCGGGGAGGCGGCGGGCATCGCCTCCGCCCTCGCCGGCAGGCTCAGGGTCGCGCCGCGCGAGCTCGCCGCCGGTCACCTCACAGCGCTGCGGCGCGCGCTGGTGCGGGCGGACGCATCGGTCCTTGGCGCACCCCATGAGGACCCGGCGGACCTCGCACTCCAGGCCGAGTTCACGGCCTCTTCGACCAAGACATCCCTCGCCTCGACGGCGAGCGCGGGGCAGTTCCCCCTCGAGACCGACCTGGGGATCGTGCTGCCCGTCGGAGCGTCGTTGGAAGGGCTGGACCTGCTGCTGGACGCCGATCGGGACACCACCCTGGTCCTCGAGCTCTTCACCACCGGCAAGCCGCAGAACTACCTGCCCCACGAGCGGGTCCGCACGCTCGAGATGACCGTCCCCGCCGGCCGCAGCTGGGCGCACGCGCAGCTCGACTACGTGCCCGATGCGCCCAGCAACGTCTTCGCCGTTCTGCGGGCGAACTCTGCGCTGCGCGTCCACCGGGGACGTGGCGTCGAGCCCGGCACCGTGACCATGCGCCGACGAGACATGCCCGCTGATGAGAAGCACACCGAGCAGTGGCGTGAGTGGAAGGAGACGCTCCACGGCGAGGGCATCTGCTTTCGCGCCGCACCGGGGACCGCCGTCTATGCGCCGGACCGCGCCCGCGGTGGCCATGCCCGCCCATACGGCGGGCCGCAGATGTGGGTCTCGGCCCCTACGAGCGAGGACCCGCAGCCCTGGCTCGCCGCGACTTGGGGGCGCCGGCAGCGCATCGCTCAGATCGACCTGGTCCTGGACGACGACGTCAACGAGGACCTCATCAACCTCCATCACCACCGCACGGAGGACGAGGCCATGCCCACCCTGGTGCGCGACGCGCGCCTGGAAGCATGGACCGACGGCGCCTGGCACCAGGTCGCTCACCTCGAGGACAATCGTCAGCGTCTGCGCCGCATCCGCCTCCCGGCACCGCTGCGGACCGCTGCCCTGCGGCTCGTCGTCGAGGAGACCAACGGCTCGCCCGCCGCGCATGTGGTGGGCATGCGGGCGTGGGAGGACGTGGGCTGACGACCTCGACCTGCTGCGGCGATCGCACCGGGCACAATGGCCGACATCGACCGACGCCCGAAAGGACCCCCATTGGCCGACTCCCTTTCCCTCGCCCGCGACCTGATCCGCATCTCGAGCCCCTCGGGCGATGCAGATGGCATGCGCGCAGTCCAGCAGCACGTGGTGGATGCGATCCGGTCCGGAGCGCCCGACGCGCGCGTCTCCGCCGGCGGCGAGGAACAACCCTGGACACTGATCTCCCTCGGACCGACGGGCACCCCCGTGCCCCTGATCGCCTGTCACACCGACACCGTGCCCGTCGGGGACCCTGACCGGTGGACCCATGACCCGCTGAGCGGCGCTTCCGACGGCAACGCCCTTCACGGTCGCGGATCCGTGGACATGAAGGGCGGCCTCGCCGCGGCCGCCTGTGCACTCGTCGCAGCAGCTCGCCGGGGAGCTGGTGGTCATCTCCTGCTCACCGCCGACGAGGAGATCGGTTCGCTCGGGGCCCAGCGCGCCGATGATGCGATCTCCGATCTCGACCTCAGCGGAATCATCATCCCCGAGGCGACCTCGCTCAGCGTCCGCTGCAGCCACCGCGGCGCATGCTGGTTGCGCCTGATCTCCCACGGAACCTCCGCACACGGTTCGGCTCCCGAGCGTGGAGTGAACGCCGTGACGCGACTCGCCGCCGCGATCGGCCCGGCGCTCGAGACGGCCCCACTGCGCAACGACCAGCTGCTCGGAGCGGAGACGGCATCCGTGGGCACTTTCCACGGCGGCGAGGCCACGAACATCGTGCCCGCACAGGCGGTCGCGACGCTGGACCAGCGGACCATCGGGGACTCCGCCGCCCTGCGCCGGCACTGGCAGGGCGTCGAGGGGATCGACGAGGTCCGGACGATCCTGGACCTCTCCGCCCTGCGCACAGACCCGGACGCGACGTTCGTTCGAGAACTGCCCGCCGACCTGGACCCCGCCCCAGTCTCGTATTTCACCGACGGCTCCGTTCTGCAGGCACTCGCGCCAGGCGTCCCGGTCGTCGTCTGGGGGCCCGGCGATCCCACGCAAATGCACTCGGCCGATGAGCACCTGGAGATCGCGCAGCTCCACGACGCGACCCGCGCGTTCGAGCAGGCGCTGGTCCCCGACGCGGAGTGAGCCGGCCGTGGGGTGCGGGCTCAGCACCGCCGTCTTGAGGTCCGCCCGTCAGCGGTGCCGCGCCTCGTCCGATTCTGCGGCTCTCGGCCCAGCGACGGACTCCGCGATCCGAAGCTCCATCGGCAGCACGCGCGCCCTCGGCTCTGCGCCCCCGCTGAGCGCCTCGATCTCGTCCAACGCGGACCGCGCGAGCTCCCCGAAGGGCTGGACGACAGTGCTCAGGCGCGGAGTCACCCAGGACGCCTGCTCAATGCCGTCGAAACCGATCACCGAGAGATCGTCGGGGATGCGCACCCCGTGCATCGGTGCGGCCGCGGCCATCCCCACGGCGACGACGTCGCTGGCGGCGAACACCGCGGTCGGCGAGTCCTCGAGACGGAGGATCTGGGAGAGCGCGCTCGCGCCGAACGACTCGGAGTAGGGCCCTTCGAGCACCAGGCGCGGGTCCGGCTCGACCCCGGCATCCCGCAGCGCGCGCAGGTACCCGCGCAGGCGCTCGCGTGCAGACCCCAGCCTGCCGGGCCCGGCCACGTGCACGATCCGCCGGTGACCGCGACTGAGCAGGAAGGTCGTCGCCTGATAGCCGCCCTCGAAGCTCTCCGCACCCACGAACGACATCCCGCGCGCGACCTCCCCGTCGAGCCTCTCGTCGAGCACCACGAACGGAAGCGAGCGCGGCACCTCCTCGAGCACGGCACTGCTGCCGGTCATGGACACCAACACCAGCGCGTCGAGTCCTGCGTCGCCATCCTGTGCGCAATGCGCGACGATCCTGCGTTCGCGATCCTCGCGCCCGTCCGAGACGAAGACCGAGACCTCGAGGTCGCGATGATGGGCGGCGTCGGTGAGCGCCTGCGTCAGCTGCGCGAAGTACGGGTTGGACAGCTCCGGGATCACGAGGCCCAGGTGGAGGATCTCTCGACGCGGCGCCGAGTACCCCGTGGCCTGCATGGCAGCGCGTATCCGATCCTCGGTCGCCCCGCTCAGTCGCAGCTGGCCGCGCAGAAAGCGCGAGACCGTCGACGGCGAGACGCCCGCTTCCCGGGCGACACCTGAGATCGACATGGTTCCCCTTCCGCCGGTGCAGCCGCCGGTCCGCGCGGCCGCCTCTTGCTCTTCGCGCACCGAGAGCCTACAGTCGTCAACACAACGTTGCGCAATCGTTGCGCAACGCTTTCGCGAGTTCGAGGAGGAGCACGGATGGCCAAGGTCCTGCTGGCAGGCGAGTCGTGGGTCAGCGCCACGATCGACCACAAGGGGTATGACGCCTTCCCCCACACACAGGTGCACATCGGCTGCGCGCACCTGCTCGACGTGCTGCGTGAGAGCGGGCACGAGGTCACCCATCTGCGCTCCCACGACGTGGCCGAGCAGTTCCCCCTCACCCGAGAGGAGCTCGACCCCTACGACGTGGTCCTGCTCTCGGACGTCGGCGCCAACACGCTGCTGCTGCCCCCGAAGGTGTTCGAGCAGGGCCGCCCCGCCCCCAACCGTCTGCACCTGCTGCGCGACTGGGTCCGCGACGGCGGTGGCCTGATGATGGCCGGGGGCTACCTCTCCTTCCAGGGATTCCAGGGCATGGCCAATTACGCGGGCACGGCTATCGAGGAGATCCTCCCCGTCGACATCCACCGCTGGGACGACCGCGTGGAGTCGCCGCAGGGCGTCGAGGGCGCTCTGACCGACATCGAGCATCCCGTCGTCGCAGGCCTCGACCAGACCTGGCCGATCCTGCTGGGCTACCAGCAGCTGGTCGCGAAGGACGACGCCGCCGTCCTCGCGAAGGTCGAGGGCGAGCCGCTGCTGGCGGTGCGCACCGTGGGCGAGGGTCGCACCCTCGCCTTCGCATCGGACGTCTCCCCGCACTGGGCGCCCACCGAGTTCATGGACTGGGACGGCTACGGGAAGCTGTTCTCGCAGGCCATGACCTGGCTGGCAGGCGAGAAGGGATCGGAGGACTGACCATGGCCAACACCACGGACAGCGTCGTCCATGACCGCCCGCCCGTCGCCAGGACGGCCTCGGTCGGGATCTTCGCCCTCTTCACCGTGCTCGCCGGAATGCTCAGCCCCATGCAGTCCGCAGTCAACGGCAGGCTGGGGGCGGATCTCGGCGACGGGCACCTCGCCTCGATCGTCAGCTTCGGAGCAGGCCTGGTGCTGATGCTCCTGATCATCCTGCCGCGGCCCTCGACCCGCCGCGCGTTCCTGTCGCTGCCGAGGCAACTGCGCCGCGGCACGATTCCGTGGCCGAACTTCTTCGCCGGCCTGTGCGGCGCGATGATCGTGCTGTCGGAAGGGATCTCCGTGGGCGCGCTCGGCGTCGCCACCTTCCAGACCGCCCTGATCTCCGGCATGGTCATCTCCGGCGTGGTCTGCGACCGCCTCGGCATCGGGGTCCCCTTCAAGCAGGCGCTCAGCGTCTTCCGCATCATCGGTGCGGCGCTCGCCGTGGTCGCCACGGTGCTCGTGGTCTCCCCGAACTTCGAGACCCCGCATGCGCTCGCACTCGTCATCCTGCCGTTCGTCGGCGGCCTGCTCGCGGGATGGCAGCCGGCCGGCAACTCGAACATCGGGAAGCTCGCTGGATCGATGCTGGTCTCGATCACCTGGAACTTCCTGGTCGGCTTCGTGATCCTCGGTCTGGCCTTCGTGGGTCGTGCCACAGCCGGCCATGCCACGTTCTCCCTCCCCGACACCTGGTGGATGTACCTGGGCGGCCCGCTGGGCCTCGCCTCGATCGCCCTGATGGCCCTGCTGGTGCGTCGGCTCGGACTGCTGCTGCTAGCCCTCGCGTCGACCGCAGGGCAGCTGGTGGGCTCGATACTCATCGACTCGCTCATCCCCGGCATGGGCGTGGTGCACGTCGTGACCGTGCTCGGCGCCCTGGTGGCCCTGTGCGCCTCCGGAGTCGCGATGATCCCTTCCCGACAAGTCCGTGGCCAGACGACACCGCGCCAGATCGGCCAGCACGACGGCATCGACCCGGATCCCGAGGCTGAGGAGGTGCGATCGTGACGGAGACGGATGCGCTCGTGCAGACGGTGGCGGGCCCGGTTCCCGCCCGCGATCTGGGTGTGACGCTCCCCCACGAGCACCTCTTCAACGACCTCAGCCAGTGCCTGGTCGCGCCCACCTACGAGTTCAGCGGGATCCTCCCAGAACGTGCGGTGGAGCCCGGGCTGCAGTGGGCGCTGCGGCAGGATCCCTACTGCAGTCGCGACAACGTCGCGTCGAAGGATCCCACCGGTGTGCGCGCCGAGGTCTCCTCCTTCCAAGCTTCCGGGGGCGGCACTATCGTGGACGCCACCGGCTCTGCCGCGATCGGCCGCAGCCCCCGCGACCTGGTCCATCTGTCCCAGGACACCGGATTGCACGTCGTCATGTCGACCGGGCCCTACCTCGAGAAGTTCGAGGGCACCCGGATCACCGAGCGAGACGTCGACGTACTCGCGGGGGAGATTCTCGACGAGCTGCGCACCGGCGTCCTCGTCGGCGAACAGCGAATCCGCGCCGGGATGATCGGAGAGGTCGGCGTCTCGCCGGACTTCACCTCGGGCGAGCGCGCGAGCCTCCGCGCCGCATCGCTCGCCCAGCAGGAGAGCCCGGCCACGGCGATGAACATCCACATGCCCGGCTGGCAGCATCGCGGCGATGAGGTGCTGGACATCGCCGTCGGGGAGATGGGCGCGGATCCCGCGCGCATCTCCCTCGCCCACACCGATCCCTCCGGGGAGGACCTGGACTACCAGCGACGCCTCCTCGATCGCGGCGTGTGGCTCGAGTTCGACATGATCGGGTTGGACATCACCTTCCCCGGCGAGGGAGCCTCTCCTTCGATCTCCGAGACCGCCGACGCAGTGGCTCGGCTGATCGACCTCGGCTACGCGAACCGGGTCCTGCTCAGCCACGACCTGTTCCTCAAGCAGATGTGGAGCAGCCTGGGCGGCAACGGATTCGTCCTCGTGCCCACGGTATTCCTGGATCTGCTGGTGGACCGGGGCGTCGAGCGATCGACGGCTCGTCGCCTGATCACGGACAATCCGCAGCGGTACCTGGCAGGAGGGAGGGCGTGAGCGCGGAGTCCGCACCGACGGCGCCTGACTCGCTCAGCAGCCCAGTCCAAGGGCGAATCCTCGTGGTCGGATCGGTGAACGTGGACCTCGTCCTCGAGGTCGCACGACATCCGGCACCGGGCGAGACCCTGACGAGCACACGGTCGCGCCGGTCACCCGGCGGAAAGGGTGCCAACCAGGCATGCGCCGCGGCGCGCCTGGGCGGAGACGTCCGCTTCGTCGGCCGCACCGGGACCGGGGCCGACGCCGCGCAGGCCCTCCTGCTGCTGCGCGAGGCCGGTGCCGATCTCACCGGAGTCGCCGCGGTGGACGATGTCGAGACCGGGCTCGCCGTGGTGACGCTCGACAGCGCCGGCGAGAACAGCATCGTGCTCGCCCCGGGTGCCAACGGCAGCTGGGATGCCGAAGGCGCCGCACTCCTGGCCGACGACATCGCCTCGAGCGACCTCGTCATCGCCCAGGGCGAGACACCTGCCGTCGCGGTCGACGAGCTCGCGCGGCTCTGCGTCCAGACCGGCACCCGGTTCCTGCTGAACCTCGCGCCGGTCATCGACGTCGCCCCTGAGACCCTGCGCGCGGCCGACCCCCTGGTCGTAAATGAGCACGAGGGCCGGCTGGCGCTCGAGGCAATGACTGGTGCTCCTGTGCCGTCGGACGATGCGCTCGCCGTGACGGAGCTGCGGCGCGCAGGCGTTCGCTCGGTGATCATGACGCGAGGACCTAAGGGCGCGATCGTGAGCGTCGAGAGAACGGCTCTCGACGCCGGGCAAGCCACGCCTCCCGACGTCGCACCGAATGAGGAGGTCCCACTGCGCGAGGTCGGATCGCCGTTTGTTCCAGCCGTGGACACGACCGGTGCGGGGGATGCGTTCGTTGGGGCACTCGGCGTCGGCATCGCGCGCGGCGAGGACCTTGTCACGGCGAGCGGGTTCGCCGTGAGGGTGGGTGCCTTCGCCGTCACCTCGGCCGGGGCGCAGCCTTCCTATCCCTGGCCCGAGGACGCGCTGCCTGTCTGATCAGCGGTGAGCACGGCAGGGCTGCGGACGTCTGTCTGGCCCGGATGCGAATGCGACGAATCGTCGCCAGGACATCTATCGATGTCTCCGACATGATGATCCGGGCCGATGTCGCTGGGTGAGGTCTCACGCCCCTATACGCGTTGAGACCTCACCCAGCGACGTCGAAGCCCGGGCTCCGCGACGGACACGGCCGCGGCGCGACCGCCGCCGGTCGCCTCACACCCCGCGCGACTCCTCGTCGCCGACCACGCCCTTGCGGATCATGATGCAGCCGTACTTGCGGACCTCGGCGGTGCGGATCACGGCGAACATCGAGGCCGCGCGCTCGTAGAACGCGAAGCGGTCGATCCACTCGAAGCGGTCCTCGCCGGGGGCGGCGATCGCCTCCTTGAGCTGCTGCTGGACCTCCTCGCCGGTGCCGGGCTCGGGGTTCATCAGCGTGGCCGACGGTCCCGCGTACAGGTCCAGCGGCAGCACGGTGCGGATCGCACGCACGGCCTCGGGCGAGGTCACGGGCAGGTCGATCACCGGGGCGCCCGAGCGGTACGGGGGGTAGTGCGCGTCGGCGACCAGCAGGGTGTCGTCATGTCCCATGTGGTCGAGCAGGCGCAGCAGGTCGCCGCTGAGCAGGGGGTCGATTCCGGTGAGCATCGTCGCGTCCTTCCGTGGGTGGAGCCTCGAGCGTAGCGACCTCTCAGCCGTCGATCACGTCGGTGATCGTCTTCGCGTCCGACGTGATGTCGTCGCTGCTGACCAGGTCGCTCGCGTCGCTCTTCAGCAGGGCCGACAGCGTCTTCACCCGCTCGGTCGCCTTCCCGGAGGTAAAGACCGCCTTGCGCACCGAGGCGAGCGCCGAGTCGTAGAGGGCCGAGAGCGTGTCGTCGTCCATGAAGCGCTCGGCGAGGATGTTCCCGCCCATGCCTCCGCCGCCTGCGCCGCCGTCGCCGCCACCCTGGCCGCCTCCGTCGGGCATCTCGCCCCCGTCGGGCATCTGGCCACCGCCGGGCATCTGGCCGCCGGTCGGGGCGTCGCCCCCGCCGTCGCTCGCCGCACTATCGCTCGCCGCGTCGTCCCCGCCGCCGTCGCTCGCCTGCGCGCCGCCGCCGGGGGCGCCGCCTCCGCCGCCCATCCCCATGCCGCCGAAGGAGAGGTTCTGGTCCCAGGCGACCACGGACCACTTCTTCGCCGAGGGGTCGTAGTGGAGGTAGGAATTGTTGCCCGGGCCGGCGATGTCGTCGGTGTTCTGGACGAGCTCCTGCACGGCGAGGTAGGTCGCGAAGCCATCCACGTCGAACCTGTCGTCCAGGCCGGAGGCGAAGTCATCGTCCTCGGAGTCGTTGACGAACTTCAGGAAGCTGCCGAGAGCCGCGAAGACGTCGTCCTCCTCGAGGCCGTCGGCCACGAACTTCGCGTCGAAGGCGTCCGCGTAGTCGTCGGCCGTGTCCCCGCGGTAGGAGTAGTCGCCCTCGGAGTCGGCCTTGAGGGTCGCGCCGGTGCCGTCGAAGGCGTCGTCGTTCCACTGGTCGTCGTCCGGGACGTCGAGCACGAGGCGCAGCTGCGCGTCGGCCCCGTTCACGCTGAACCGGGTATAGGCGTACTGCTCGGCGGGGACCTCGGCGAGCGCGAGCACGTCGAGCGCGACCGCCTCGTTCATCGAGGTCTCCGTGTTGTTCCCGCGCACCACGAAGCGGCTGCGGCCGCTGAAGCTCTGATCGTCGGTGTACTTGTCCAGGCGGATCATCCAGGGCAGGCCCGTGGGGTCGTCCTCGGAGACGGCGCCGTCGCCCTCGTCATTCACGCCGCCGGGGAACCCTCCGCCCGCGCCGCCGCCCGCATCCGAGGCACCGCCCGCATCCGATGCCCCGCCGCCGTCCGAGGCAGCAGCGGAGGTGCCGGAGGCGGCAGCGTCCCCGCCGCCGTCCGAGGCGGTGCCTCCGTCCGACGCAGTGTCGCCCCCGCCGTCGGACGCCGCGGCGTCGCCGCCCCTGTCGGATGCGGCGGCGTCGCCGCCCCCGTCGGATGCGGCGGCACCGCCGGGCCCTCCGCCCTGTCCGCCGGCGAGACTGCGCAGGCTGGAGTTGCCCTTGAGCTTCATGCCGGCCTTCTTGAAGACCTTGCCGTCGATCTCGACGTCGGCCTCGATCCAGTTCTTGTCCTGGCTGGAGACGTAGGCGTCGATCATCTCGTCGTAGTCGTCCTCGTCGAAGACGACGGACAGGGTGTGGATGCTCTTCTGGTCCCAGAAGTCGCCGTCGACCACGCCGCTGACGGTCTCGCCGTCGAGCGTCGCCGCGTCCGACGAGGAGGTCGACCCCTTGCAGCCCGCGGCCAGGAGCGCGATGCCGCCGACCCCTCCGGCGGCGAGCAGGCCCCGCCGGGTGGGCGAGCCGAGGGACGTCTTGAGGGACGAGGCGGGGGTCGTGGTCGAGGTGCTGGTGCGGTGTGAAGACATGCCCGGGACGCTACGGACGCCCCTTAGCCCTCCCGCATGGCCGGGCTGTGCATCGCCTGTGCCTCCAGGGCTGGACCCCGCGGCCGACCCTCGCGCGAGCGTGCGCTCCGAGATCCGGCCGACGGGCGGGCGCTCACCACCTCACCCCAGGGCGCGGACGGCGTCGACGACGAGCCGCCAGAACCCCGGTGCATCCAGCGCGGTCGCGACCTGTGTGCGGCAGCCCTCGCGGTCGGTGCCGGGCCGCAGGTCCGCGACCGTCATGCCGCGGGTGAGGTCCCCGCGGGTCTCGACGCGCAGCGGCGCCCGGCGCGTGCGCACCACGGAGGGGTCGATGAGGTAGGCGATCGTGCAGGGGTCGTGCACGGGCGGGTCGTCGAAGCCCTGGTTCTCCTGGTAGGCGCGGCGGAAGAACGCCATCAGCCCCAGGAAGAACTCGGCGAGCTCCGTGCCGAGGTCTCTGATCTGCTGCTCGACCTGGGCGGTGGCGAGGGCCTGGTGGGTCAGGTCCAGGCCCACCATGGTGAGCTCCCAGCCGGCGTCGACGACGATCGCGGCCGCCTCCGGATCGGCCCAGATGTTGAACTCGGCCACGGGCGTCACGTTGCCCTCGTGGTACCCGCCGCCCATGATCACGACCTCGCGCACGCGCTCGATGATCGCGGGCTCGAGCCGCGCGGCGAGCGCGAGATTGGTGAGCGGTCCGGTGCCGACGAGGGTGATCTCCCCGGGCTCTGCCGCCATCACGGTCTCGACGATGAACTCGACGGCACGCTGGCCCGCCACGGGCACCGTGGGCGCGGGCAGCTCGACCCCGTCCAGGCCGCTCTCGCCGTGGATGTCGCCTGCGACCTGCACGTCGCGCAGCAGCGGACGGGCGCTCCCCCGGTGCACGGGCACGTCCTGCCGGCGGCACATCTCGAGCACGCTCTGGGCGTTGCGGGTGATCTTCTCGACCGTCTGGTTCCCGCCGACGGTCGTGATGCCCCGCAGCTCGATCGCCGGGGAGCCGAGCGCGAGCATGATCGCGACGGCGTCGTCGTGCCCGGGGTCGCAGTCCAGGATGATCCTGCGGGGGTGGTCGGTCCGGTGGTCGGTCCGGTGGGTCATGCTTCGCTCCGCTCCGTCGACGATGCCCTCGGCCGACGTCATCCCGTCGGCCGCATCGGGCCCGCCCCATTCTCCGGCCTCCGGCGCACGCCGGTCATCTCAGGCGGGGATCGCCCCGCGTGAGCCGCCCCCTCGACGCCAAATGTCAACACTGCTTACACTGGGCGCCATCGACCTCGCGCCGTGCCCGCCGACCGCGGCGGACGGCCCTGCGAGGACGGACCACGACCGGAAGGAGCCGCCCGGTGCAGACGATCCTCGGGGCGAGCGGACAGATCGGCACGGAGCTCGCCCGCGCCCTCCATGACGAGTTCACGACGGACCTGCGCCTGGTCAGCAGACATCCGACCCCGCTCCACGAGACCGACACGACCCTCGCCGCGGACCTCCTGGACGCGGAGCAGACGAGCCGCGCGGTCGCCGGCAGCGAGATCGCCTATTTCACGGCCGGTCTGCCGCCGGACGGGAAGCTGTGGGCCGAGCAGCTGCCGGTGATGATGCGCAACGTCATCGACGCCTGCGCCGCCCACGGCACGAAGCTCGTGTTCTTCGACAACACGTACATGTATCCCAAGACCTCGACCCCGCAGAGCGAGCAGACCCCGTTCCGGCCCGTCGGCCGCAAGGCAGTGGTCCGCGCGAGGATCGCCGAGATGCTGCTCGAGGCCATCGACCAGGAGAGGATCGAGGGCGTCATCTGCCGCGCCCCCGAGTTCTACGGCCCCGGCAGGACCCAGTCGTTCACGACCTCCCTGGTCTTCGACCGCATCACCGGCGGCGAGAAGCCGCGCGCACCCCTGACCGATGACACCCTGCGCACCCTGATCTGGACGCCCGACGCGAGCCGCGGCATGGCCCTGATCGGGAACACGCCCTCGGCCTTCGGACGGACCTGGCACCTGCCCGTCGACCCCTCGCCGATGACCTACCGCACCCTCATCGCCGACCTCAGCGCGAGGGCCTGGGGCCGCGACATCGACTACTCCGTGATGCCGGCGTGGCAGTTCCGCCTCGCGGGCCTCGTCTCGAAGCCGGTGCGGGAGATCTGGGAGCTGCTCCCCCGCTACGCCGTGAACAACATCTTCCTGTCCGACGAGTTCCGCCGGGCCTTCCCCGCGTTCCGCGTCACCACCTACGCCGAAGGGGTGCAGGCCCTCGCGGACGCCGCCTCCCGCAGCTCCTCCACCAGCGAAGGGACCTCCCGATGACCTCCGTCCTCATGGTGCTCTCCGGCGCCGACCACTGGACCCTGCGCGACGGCACCGAGCACCCCTCCGGCGTATGGGCCGAGGAGTTCGCCGTCCCCTACGAGGCCTTCCGGGACCGGGGCTTCGACGTCACCGTCGCCACCCCCGACGCGAAGGTCCCGACGATCGACCGGCTCAGCCTGGGCATCTCCGGCGGGATGCCCTGGACCACGCGGAGGATCGCCCGGAAGATCCAGGATCTCCGCCCCGTGCTGCAGTCGCCCGAGGACCTCTACGAGGTCGACCCCGACGCCTTCGACCTGCTGTTCTACTCCGGCGGCCACGGGCCGATGGAGGATCTCGCCCACGATGCGGCCGACGGCCGGATCCTCACCCGCCGTCTCGCGCAGAACCGCCCGCTCGCGCTGCTCTGCCATGCCCCCGCCGCGATGCTCACCGCGGAGGGCGAAGACGGCTCGTGGCCGTTCGCGGGACGTCGCCTCACCGCGCTCTCCAACGCGGAGGAGCGGCTGAACCCCTTCGCATGGAAGGCGACGTGGTGGCTGGAGACCCGCCTGAAGGAGAAGGGGGCCGACTTCTCGTCCGGCCTGCCGCTCCGTCCCCACGTGGTGGAGGACCGCAGCCTGCTGACCGGCCAGAACCCGCAGAGCTCGCAGCGCCTGGCCGAGCGCTGCATCGAGATGCTCGACCGCTGAGACAGCGCGTCGAGCGGCCACCGACGACCGACAACGCACACCTCGTACAACCCAGAGGAGACATGATGTCGAACCTTCCCGAGCCGATCACTCCCGTCCTCGAGCCCGAGGCGGCGCAGCTGAGCGCCGACACCGATCCCCACCCGCGCATCTACGAGGTCCCGCCGGAGCAGGGGCGCGCGATCCTCGCCGACCTGCAGAGCGGTGAGGGCGTCGAGCGACCCGACGTCGAGGAGGAATGGGTCGAGGTCGACGCCGGCCAGTGGGGCACGGTCCGCACCCGGATCGTCCGTCCCGCGGGAGTCACGGGCGATCTGCCCGTGCTGGTCTACATCCACGGCGCGGGCTGGGTGTTCGGCGATGAGCACACCCACGACCGCCTGTTCCGCGAGCTCGTCGTGGGTGCGCACGCCGTGGGCGTCTTCCCCGTCTACGACCGGGCACCGGAGGCGAGGTACCCCACGCAGGTCGAGCAGAACTACGCGGTGGGTCGGTGGGTCCTCGCGCACGGCGCGGAGCACGGCATGGACACCTCACGGATCGCCGTGACCGGTGAGTCCGTGGGCGGATGCATGTCCACCGTCTTCGCGCTGATGAACGCCGAGCGCGGCGGCATCGGCCTGAAGGCCCAGTGCCTGCTCTACCCGGTGACGGACGCCGATTTCGATACCCCGTCGTACCTGCAGTTCGCCGAGGGCTACTACCTGACCCGCGAGGGCATGCAGTGGTTCTGGGACCAGTACACGACCGACCCCGCCCAGCGCGCGGAGAAGTTCGCCTCGCCCCTGCAGGCACCGAGCGAAGACCTCGCGAAGCTCCCCCGCAGCCTCGTCATCACCGATGAGGCCGACGTGCTGCGCGACGAGGGCGAGATGTACGCGAACCGTCTGCGCGAGGCCGGGGTCGACGTCACCTCGGTGCGCGTGGCCGGCATGGTCCACGACTTCCTGCTCCTGGACAGCCTGCGCGACACCCGAGCCGCGAGTGTGGCCCGCGGCCTCGCGATCGACTTCCTGCGGGACGCGCTCGCACAGGACTGAGGACGCCGCCCCGTGAGCGGGGCGGGGCTGTGCAGCCGACGGGGCCTGTCGGCAGACCGCGCCGGCACGCCCCGTCGGCCGTTCAGCGGGTCCGGACGCCGACGGTCGCGGCGACCGTCGTGCGCACCCGCTCGTCGATCTCGTCGCCGGTCGCGGGGACCAGGTTTCCGTACAGGTACAGGCAGGCCATGCCGTGGACCAGGGCCCACAGCCCGGTGGTCACCGGGGTCGGTTCCTCGACGGCGAAGACCCGCTGGACCACCGCATCGAGATGCGCGTGGATCTGCTCGGTGATCCGACGCCGCGCGGGCTCGGTGCGGCCGCCCTCCCCCAGGAACATGACGCGGAACAGGCCCGGGCGGCCGAGCGCGAAGCGCACGTAGGCGACGCCGACGTCGGCCAGCTGCGAGGCGTCGGCGGGCTCGGGATGCTCGGCGCCGAGCGCCGCCATCAGATCCTCGAAGCCGACGGCGGAGACCGCATCGAGCAGGGCGCGCCGGTCGGGGAAATGACGGTACGGGGCGGCGCTGGAGACGCCCGCCTCGCGCGCGACGGCGCGCAGCGAGAGGTGCGTGTCGCCGTCGGCGTCGAGCATCGCGATCGCGGTGCGCACGAGAGTCGCCGGCAGATCCCCATGGTGGTACCTGGGCCGATGCTGCGCGGCCGATCCTTCATTCACGGCTGGAGGGTACCAAGGTGCGCATGCCCCTCACCGGGCCGGGGCGGGGGTCCGATCGGCTCACCAGGTCCCGCGCGAGGCCGCCGCGTGGAAGCCTGCGCGCACGTGCTCGAAGCCCCGGGGGTCGCGCGTCGGATGCACGCGATTGGTGAGCAGGCAGAACCAGCGGTCCCGATCCGGGTCGATGACGAGGCTGGTGCCCGTGAAGCCGGTGTGCCCGTAGGCGCTCCCGCCGAAGGTGCCGTCGAGGAAGCCGCAGCGCTCGCGCGGCCACCAGCCGAGTGGACGGCCGCCGCTCCGGCCGGTCATCGCGTCCTGCAGGTCGGGCTCGAGCAGGCTCCCCCGCAGCAGCGCGGCGCCGAGCTGGCCGAGGTCCTCGGCCGTGCCGAACAGGCCCGCATGACCGGCGACCCCGCCCAGCACCTCCGCGTTCTCGTCGTGCACGGTGCCGCGCACGAGCCGGTCGCGCCAGGGGCAGCGCTCCGTGGCGACGGCGCCGCCGGGATCGACGGGGCCGTAGCGGGTGTCGTCCATCTCCAGCGGACCCGTGATCTCGCGATGCACCAGGGCCTCGAGCCCCGCGCCGCCCGCCTCCTCGGCCACCAGGCCCAGGGCGATGAAGCCCATCGAGGAGTAGCACCACCGGCCGGGAGTCGTGAACTCCAATCGCGCGAGGGCATGCAGCAGGGAGTCCCGGTCCTCGTGCTCGCGGAACAGCGGGGTGGGCCCCGGGGCTCCTGAGGTGTGCGTGAGCAGCGAGCGGAGGTCGGCGCGCGCCATGGGCCCGTCCGGCCAGTCCGCGAGCACGTCGCCCACCCTCGCGTCCAGTGCGACGAGTCCGCGGTCCGCCAGCCGCAGCAGGGTGAGCCCCACGATCGGTTTGGTCACCGAGGCGAGGTCGAACCGGGTGCGCGGGCCGATCGGGGTCGCGTCGTCCTCGCTCGGCGTGCCGAGCACGCCGCTGCCGAGCGTCCCGGACGAGGATCCAACCGCCCACGAGGCGGCGCTGAACTGCCCCGCAGCGCGAGCGGTCTCGAGAAGGACCGTCAGCTCGGCGGCGGTGTCAGCCGGCATCGCGAGCCCGGGTCCCGATGTCCCGCAGCGTCCTCGCGTGCGAGGCCAGGAGGTCGGCGGCGCTCGCGCTCTGCGGGCGCATGAAGGCGAGGCCCACGAGCGCGAGCCGTTCCCGGCCGTCGTCGTCGATGGGAGCGCTGAGCGTCCACAGGGACCGGGACGGGTACTCGTCGACCGGCTCGCCCGGATCGCGGCGATCGCCGTCATCGCCCCAGACCGGATGTGCCGGGAGCTCCTCACCCACCTGGACGTCGAGCGGGATGCTCTGGGTGTTCTCGAGGTCCAGGACCACCGCCCGCTCGTCGAGCACGCCGACGCGCAGAGCCACGTGACCGGTGGCGCGGGCGAGGGCGCCGAGCGATTCCCGGATCACGCCGCCCATCCGGTCCCCGCGCACGACGGAGGCCGCGAGGCCCTGCAGCCGCGGCCCCGTCGTGTACATGCCGCGCTGTGGCGAGCGCACGTACCCCTGGACGCTCAGGTCCAGGAGCAGCCGCCGGCACGTCGACTTGCTCGTGCCGCTCGCGGCGGTCAGCGCAGCGAGGCTCAGCGGCTCGCCGCTGCTCCCCACCGCACGCAGGAGCGCCGTCACCTTGTCCGCGACGGACCGCGCCGCCTCGTTGACCTCTTCACCCATGGCAACTATGGTAATCGACATTCGTGCCACTGAGTGGCACACCCGTTCCATTGAATGGCATTCCTCATCGAGGAGGGATCTGCGAGCCATGAGCCCGACCGCACCACCCATGCCCACCCGGCGCACGGCGCTGCGCCTCGGGGCGGCCGGTTCGCTGCTGGGCGCCGTCGGCCTCACGGCCGGCTGCGGCTCCGCCGCGGATCCGGACGGGGCCCGGGCCCTGAGGATCGCCCAGCCCAGCGAGCCCACGGGGCTGGACCCGCACCTGGAGAGCGGCCTGGACGGGATGAACGTGCTGATCAACATCTTCGACACGCTCACCATGCGCGATACGCAGAACGAGCTCGTCCCCCGCCTGGCCACCCACTGGGAGGCCACGGACGAGCTCCACTGGCGCTTCCGCCTGCGCACGGACGTCACCTTCCACAACGGCGAGCCCTTCGATGCCCGCAGCGTGAAGTTCTCGATCGAGCGGCTGATCGACCCGGACACCGGATCCACGATCGTCGAGCTGCGCTCCGTGGACCACGTCGAGATCATCGACGACCACACCGTCGACATCGTGATGGCCGAGCCCGACCCGGTCATCCCCGAGAAGGTCTCGCTCTTCGGCGGCGTCATGCTGCCCGCCGCCCACTTCGCCGACGTCGGCGCGGAGGGCTTCGCCGCGCACCCGATCGGCACGGGCCCGTTCCGCTTCGTCTCCTGGCGCAAGGCCCAGCTGCTGCGCCTGGCCGCGTACGACGACCATTGGAACGGCAGGCCCGCCTTCGACGAAGTGCACTTCACCGCGATGCCGAACCCGGCGTCGGCCCTCGCGGGCATCCAGAGCGACGCCGTCGACCTGGTCTCCGCCCTCGACCCCGAGGCGGCACTGCAGCTCGAGGGCTACAAGGACGTCTCCCTCATCACGCACCCGGGCATCCGCATGTACTTCGTGGTGCTCGACACCGAGCACGAGGTCCTGAAGGACGCCCGCGTGCGGCGCGCCCTGAACCATGCCGTGGACGTGCCGCTGCTGATCAGCGCCGTGCTCAACGACTCCGGGCGCGAGGCCGCCACGATCGTGCCCCGCGAGGCGTTCGGCTACGACCCCGATGTGAAGCCCCCGGAGCGGGACCCCGACGAGGCGCGCAGACTGCTCGCGGAGGCCGGCCACGCCGACGGACTGACGCTGTCCTTCACCGCCTCGAACAAGGACCAGCTCATCTCCCAGGCCCTCGCCGGGATGCTCGAGGACGTCGGCGTGACCCTCGAGCTCGAGATCCTCGAGCCCGGCACCTTCGCCGAGCGGCTCGCCTCGGACGACCCCTCGTCGCTCGGATCCATGTATCTCACCGGAAGCACCGGCTGGACGCTCGACGGAGAGGCCACCATGCAGTCCTACATCCGCTCGGATCGCAAGCGCAGCAGGATCCGATCGTCGGAGGCCGACGAGATGATCGACGCGCTCGAGCAGACCATCGATCCGGACACGCGCCTGAAGACGTTCCACCGCATGCAGGAGTGGCTGCACGACGAAGCGCCCTTCCTGTTCCTGTACCAGGCGGACCAGAACTTCGCCTCGAACACGCGCGTCGAGTGGACGCCGAACGTGAACGGGACGCTCGCGATGGAGACCGCCCGATGACCCCGGGACGCAGCCGACTGCTGCGCGCCGCCGCGACGCGCCTGATCTCCTCACTGCTGGTGCTCTGGGCGGCCGTGACCGTGGTCTTCGTGCTCTCCCGCGCCTCGGGGGATCCCGTGGCGCTGCTCCTGCCCGACGACGCGAGCGCCGATCAGGTCGCCCAGATGAAGCAGACCCTCGGGCTCGACCGTCCGCTCCCCCTGCAGTACCTGGACTTCCTGGGCGGGATCCTCCACCTCGACCTCGGCACCTCGCTCGTCTACAAGGAGCCCGTCACCTCGCTGATCCTCGAGCGGATCCCCGCGACCGCGCTGCTCGCCGCCGCCGCTCTGCTGATCACCGTCGTGGTCTCCTTCCTCGCGGGCAGCATCAGCGCCATGCGCCGCGGCACCGCGCTGGATCGCGTCGTCATGGGCGGGGTGCTGGTGGGACAGTCCACCCCCGCGTTCTGGGTCGGCATCCTGCTGGTCCTGCTCTTCGGCGTCACGCTGCGGGTGCTGCCCGCCGCCGGCTACGGGACGCCCGCGCATCTCATCCTCCCCGCCACCACGCTCGCGATCTTCTCGGTCGCCGTGGTCTCGCGGCTCCTGCGCTCCTCGCTGATCGAAGTGCTGGGCCAGGACCATGTGCGGACCGCGCGCGCCAAGGGCGCGGGCGAGTCCCGAGTGCTCATGGGCCACGCCCTGCGCAACGCCTCCATGCCGGTCATCACCGTGCTCGGCCTCGAGCTCGGCTCCCTGCTGGGCGGGGCGATCCTCACCGAGCAGATCTTCAACTGGCCCGGCATCGGCCGGCTCACGATCGACGCCATCAGCGCCCGGGACTTCCCCCTCGTCCAGGGCACCGTCGTGCTGTTCGCCGCGACCTTCATCCTCGTGAACCTGCTGGTCGACCTGTCCTACGCCATCATCGACCCCCGAGTCCGGAGTGACGCATGAGCTCCACGCAGATCCCCCTGACCGCTCCGGACCCCGCGGACCCCGAAGGGCCCGCCGGGCCCGCGTCCGGCGCGGGAGGCGCCGCCCGGCGCAGGCGCGCGGACATCACCCTGGTGCTGTCCACCGGGTTCCTCGCCCTCGTCGTCCTCCTCGCGCTCATCGGCCCGCTCCTGGTGGGCGACCCCGATGAGCAGAACCTGCTGCAGCGCCTGGCCCCGCCCGGAACGGCGGGCCACCTGCTGGGCACCGACCAGCTCGGGCGGGATGTCCTCGCCCGGCTCGTCGTCGGCAGCCGCGTGTCCGTCCTCGTCGGCATCACCGCGGCGCTCCTGTCCGGTGTGATCGGATCCGTGATCGGCATCGTCGCCGGCTACACGGGCGGATGGACGGACCGGGTGCTCATGCGCCTCACGGACGTCCAGCTCGCCTTCCCCACGCTGCTGCTCGCGCTCGCGGTGATCGGCTTCGTGGGCCCCGGCCTGTGGAACGTGATCATGGTGCTCGGCATCACCGGCTGGGTCTCCTACGCCCGGGTGCTGCGCTCCGAGGTGATCTCGCTGCGCACCCGCGAGTTCGTCGAGGCCGCGAAGGTGATGGGCGTGCCGGGGCACAGGATCATGGCGCGCCACATGCTGCCCAATGTCACCGGACCCCTGATGACGATCCTGACGCTGCAGGTGGGAACGGTCATCCTCGCCGAGGCCGCCCTGAGCTTCCTGGGCCTCGGCGTCCCCTCCAGCATCGCGACATGGGGCTCGATGCTCTCGGACGGCCAGCTCTACATGGGCACCGCCTGGTGGCTCGCCGTCCTGCCCGGCTCCGCCCTGCTGCTGACCGTGCTGTCGATCAACGTCGCCGGGGACGCCGTGCGCGACCGGTGGGATCCGAGGACGTACACCTCATGAACGCACTGCTCACGATCGAGGACCTCCACATCTCCTTCGCCTCCCGCCGCGAGCACGTCGCCGCGGTCCGGGGCATCGACCTCACCGTCCACGAGGGCCGCACACTCGCGCTCGTCGGAGAATCGGGCTCGGGGAAGTCCAGCACCGCGCTGTCGGTGCTGCGGCTGAACCCGGAGCCGCCCGCCGTCTACCCGCGCGGGCGCATCCTGCTCGACGACCGCGACCTGCTGCGTCTGACGCCCCAGCAGCTGCGCGCGGTGCGCGGGCGCGACATCTCGATGGTCTTCCAGGACCCGATGACCACGCTGAACCCGATGCGCACGATCGGCAGCCAGCTCATGGAGGTCATGGCGATCCACCGCACGGGATCCCGCTCGCAGCGTCGGCATCGCGCGCTCGAGGCCCTCGAGCAGGCACGGGTGCCGGACCCGGAGCTGCGCGCACGGCAGTTCCCCCATCAGCTCTCCGGGGGCCTGCGGCAGCGCGCGATGCTCGCGATGGCGCTGATGAGCCGGCCGCGACTGCTCATCGCCGATGAGCCCACGACCGCGCTGGACGTCACCACCCAGGCGGAGATCCTGTCGCTGTTCCGCACCGTCCAGGAGGAGACCGGGATGGGGATCCTGCTGATCACGCACGACCTGGGCGTCGTCGCCTCCCTCGCCGACCAGGTCGCGGTGATGCACGAGGGACGGCTGGTCGAGCAGGGCGACGCCCTGCAGGTCTTCGAGCAGCCCCGCGACGACTACACGCGCTCACTGCTCGAGGCCACTCCCCGCCTGCAGACAGGAGCGTCCGCATGAACCGGCAGAGCACCGCCCGCGCGCCCGAGGACGCCCCCGTCGTGAGCATGCGCGGCATCTCGAAGACCTACCGGCAGCGGCGCCGGAAGAACACCGTGCTGCAGGACCTGGACCTCGACATCCTCCCGGGCGAGACGCTCGCCCTGGTCGGGGAGTCCGGCTCGGGCAAGACCACGCTGTCCCGCATCGTCGTGGGCCTCACCGATCCCGACGCCGGACGCATCCTCACCGACGGCAGGGACCTGACCCGCCATCGCCGGCAGGCATCCGCCGAGCGCGCGCTGCTGGTGCAGATGGTGTTCCAGGACCCGTACGCGAGCATGAACCCGCGCATGCGCATCCGTGACGTGATCGCCGAGCCGCTGCACACGCATCGGCGCACCTCGCTGGGGACGGCGGGGATCCGACGCCGGGTCGGCGAGCTCCTGGAGAGCGTGGACCTCGAACCGGCGATCGGCGAGAGGTACCCGCACGAGTGCTCCGGCGGCCAGCGGCAGCGGATCGCGATCGCCCGCGCCCTCGCTCTCGAGCCGCGCCTGCTGGTGCTGGACGAGCCGACGAGCGCCCTCGACGTCTCCGTGCAGGCGAAGATCCTGGACCTGCTGGCCGAGCTGCAGGAGCGCACCGGCGTGGCCCTGCTCTTCGTCACCCATGATCTGGCGGTGGTCTCGGGGATCGCCGATCGGATCGCCGTGATGGCGGCAGGACGCCTGGAGGAGGTCGGCCCCTGTCGTGAGGTGCTCGCCGCGCCCTCGTCCGAGGTCACCCGGCGGCTCCTGGACTCGGTCGCACACCCGGACCCGCGTCGGGCGAACCCGAAGCTGCTCACCCGCTCGGGCGCGGCGTCGGGTCCGACGGACGATGCCCGCCGCGCAGCAGCGCCCGTGCCCGGGCCCGCGGACGGGGACGGGGACGGGGACGGAGACGGGGGCTCAGCATGACGTGCGCGCGCACCGATCTGCCCCGGTCAGGGCGCGGGCACGATCCCGCGGTGCAGCAGGTACGCGACGCCGCCCAGCAGGGTCGCATCGTCCTCCGGGGTCACGTTCGTCCGCAGGCGGGGCTGCGTCTCCCCGCCTGTGCGGGAGAGATCGCGCAGCGTCGCGAGGATGCGGGCGCGGAATCCCTCGGACGCCTGCGCCGCCTCGCCGTGGAGCACGAACAGGCCCGGCGTGCACAGCTGCTGGATGTTGGCGAGGCCCACCGCGATGTTGTCCGCGTACTCGCCGACGACCGCAGCCGCGCGCGGGTCCTCCGCCGCGCACTGCTCCCAGTCGGCGAGACCGGTCGCCGGGATGCCCAGCTCCTCGCCGCACGCCTCGAGCCAGGCCGTCGTGGCGATGGTGCGCCAGCAGCCCTGCTTCCCGCAGCTGCAGGTCAGCTGCCCGCGGGCGACGGTCATGTGCGCCCCGCTGCGTCCGCCGTCGGGCGCGAGGATCGTTCCTCGGTAGAGGATGCCGACGCCCAGGGTGGAGCCGGTGGCGACGGAGGCGAAGGTCTCCTCCCCCTGACCGGCGCCGAAGTAGTGATCGCCGTGCACCTGGAGGCGCGCGCGGTGCTCGAGCAGGGTGGGCGCTCCGACGAGCTCCCGCAGCCGCGAGCCGATCTCGCATCCTTCGAGGGACGGCATGTCCACGACCTGCAGCATCCGCCCGCCCGCGGTGTCGAGGACTCCCCCGGCCGAGATGACGCAGCCGCTCAGCGCGCTGCCGCGGGCGAGCCCCAGCGCCACCCGGTCCACGTGCGCGAGGATCTGCTCCCGCCCGGCCGATGGGTCGAAGGCGAGCTCCCGGCGAGTGCGGAACCTGCCCGTCGCATCGATGAGAGCGCCCTGCACGCGCCCGGGAAGCAGCTCGAGAGCCAGGAACGCACCCTCGCGCGATGCAGGGGGTTCGAAGGGCAGCACGCGAGCGGTCATCCCGCCACAGTAGCGAGGCCGGCAGCACCCGATGCATGCCCGCGAGCCCGCGGACGCACGCCCCGAGCCCACAGACGCACGTCCGCGAGCGCGGCCACCACCCCACAGAAGGAGATCCCATGCCGCATCTGGCCGAGATGACGAGGAAGCAGGTCGCAGATCTCGCTGCGCACGGCGTCGCGGTGCTCCCCATCGGCTCCCTCGAGCAGCACGGGGACCACCTCCCCCTGGGCACCGACTCCCTCCTGGTCGAGGAGGTCGTCGAGAGGGCGCTGGCCGATCGGGCGGACACGGCGCTGTGCCCGCCCCTCCCCTACGGCTTCAGCGGCCACCACCAGTTCGCGGTGGCGCTGAGCCTCCCTCCGAGGACCCTCCTGGACGTCCTCGGGGCTCTCCTCGACTCCCTGGTGGCCGCCGGGTTCCGGCGGATCCTCGTGGTCAACGGGCACGGCGGGAACACCGAGATGATGAGCCAGGCGGTCAAGATCGCAGCTCTGGAGCACGAGATCCTCGCGGCCTGCTGCAGCTACTGGGAGCTGCTCGAGCCCCGCCCCGGGGCACCGGGCCACGCGGGCTCCTTCGAGACCTCCCTCATGGAGACCGCGCATCCCTCGCTCGTCCGCCCGCCCACGGACGGTCCCCGGGAGCTTCCGCTCTTCGATCGCCGCATGGTCCGCGGCCTCCACGTCGAGAGGCACGGCGAGTGGCCGCGCTCGGGAGGCATCACGGACGACCCCGGCCTCGCGGACGCCGCCGAGGGTGCGGCTGCCCTCGCGGAGGCCGCAGCACGGCTCACCGAGTGCGTGGACGCCCTCCTGGACCTGGACCTCCCCTCCGATGCCCCGACCCCCTCCACCCCCGAAGGAGCAGCCCGATGAAGATCGTCGACCTCGAGGTCCACGTCGTGAACCTCCCGATGAAGCAGGGATTCACCTCGTCGTTCGAGACCAAGCGCGGCGAGACCCGCACCATCGTGCGCCTGCGCACCGACGACGGGGTCGTCGGATGGGGCGAGACCATGTGGGGCGCGCCCGTCGCGCGCCTCGTCCGCCAGCTGGCCGACGACGTGATCGGCACCGACCCGCGCGAGCTCGAGGCCTTCCACGCGCGCCACCGCATGCTGCCGTTCTTCCACGGGTACCTCGGCTACGCGGCCCTGGCCGCGATCGACGTCGCCTGCTGGGACGCCATCGGCAAGGCCGCCGGGATGGGTGTGGTGGACCTGCTCGGCGGCCGGGTCCGCGAGCAGGTCCCGCTCACGGCCCTGATCACCCGGTCCGACGGCGACGCCCGCGACTATCCCGGCTCGCTGGCGGACGCGACCGAGAAGATCGTCGCGGAGAACAGCTTCACGGCCGTCAAGCTCAAGGGCAGCACCGACGCCCGGGCCGACGTCGCGATCATGGAAGCCCTGCGCGAGCGGCTCCCCGACGTGGAGCTGCGCGTGGATCCGAACGCCGCCTGGAGCGTCCCCGAGTCCGTCCGCGCCGGTCACGCGCTGGAGCCGCTCGGGCTCGAGTACCTCGAGGACCCGTGCCAGGGGCTCGAGCAGATGGCGCAGGTGGCGCGCGCCGTGCGGATCCCGCTGTGCACGAACATGTGCGTGGTGCGGTGGGAGGATCTCGCCCCCGCCGTGCGGCTGGATGCGGTGCAGGTGATCCACGGGGACGTCTTCAAGTGGGGCGGCATGGCGATCACCAAGCATCTCGCCGCCCACTGCGAGGCGTTCGGCCTGGGCATGAACCTGCACAGCGGCGGGGAGATGGGCATCGCGACAGCCGCCCACCTCGCGATTGCCGCGAGCACCCCGGTTCTCTCGGGCGCGATCGACTCGATGTACTACCTGCACGATGACGACATCATCGACCCACTGCCCTTCGAGGGCGGGTGCCTGCGCGTGCCCGACGGTCCCGGTCTGGGAGTGGACGTCGACGAGGACAAGCTCGCGCACTATGCGCGGCTCAACGAGCGCGAGGGAGACTTCACCGGATGACCCGCGATCCTTCCCTCCGCGCGCTCCTCGCCTCTCTGCTCGTCATCGGATGGGATTCCCCCGAACCCACTCCCGAGCTCGAGCGGCTGCTCGACCAGGGGCTGGGCGGCGTCATCCTCCACAGTCGCAACGTGCGCACGGCGGCGCAGCTCCGCCGCACCCTGGCCACGCTGCGCGAGCACCACGGCGATCTCGTGGTCGGCGTGGACCAGGAGGGAGGGCGCATCAGCCACCTCACCCGTGCCGACTGCCCGGAGTCCCCGGGAGCCGCGGCGCTCGCGGTCGTGGACGACGTGCACGTCACGCGGGCATGCGCCCAGGAGCTCGCCGCGCACCTGGCGGGACTCGGCATCGACGCCAGCTACTCGCCGGTGGTCGACGTCCAGAGCGATCCGGACAACCCGATCATCCGCACGCGGTCCTTCGGGGAGGACCCGGCGCTGGTCTCCCGCCACGCCGTCGCCTGGATCGAAGGGACCCAGTCCCTCGGCGTCGCGGCCTGCGCGAAGCACTTCCCGGGCCACGGCGCGACCGCGGTCGACTCCCACCTCGGCGACGCCGTCGACCGGCGGGACTGGGCGCAGATCGAGCGGGTGGATCTCGCGCCGTTCCGCGCCGCGGTCGACGCGGGCGTCGCCCAGATCATGACCAGCCACGTCCGGTTCCCCGCCCTCGATGACACGCCGACCACGCTCAGCCGGCGCCTGGTCACCGACATCGCCCGCACCGAGCTCGGCTTCACGGGAGTGATCATCAGCGACGCCCTGGAGATGGCGGCGATCGCGAAGCGGGTCGGGGTGGTCGACGGCGCGGCACTGGCCCTCGCCGCGGGCGTGGATCAGCTGTGCATCGCAGAACCCGATCCCGGTCTCCACGAGCAGGTGCTCGATCGGCTCGAGCTGGCCGTCGCGGACGGCGAACTGGATGTCCGCAGGCTCGAGGCGTCGTCGGCCCGCATCCGGGGGATGCACCGGGCGGCACGGCAGGTGCGGGAGCGCCGCGATGAGACCACTGGCCCGCCGGCCGATGCGAGATGGAAGGACGCAGGAGCGGATGCTGCGCGCCGAGCAGTGGACGCGACCGACGCGCTGCCGGCTCTCACCCGGCCCGTGGTCATCGACCTCTACCGTCGTCCGAAGCCGGCGCTCGAGTGGGACGGCTGGGACCTCGCGACCCTGGTGCGCGAGCGATGCGACGGCGCCGACGGCCTCAGCACCACGAGCGAGGATCTGGACATCGGGAGCGCTCTCGAGCTCGCCGCGGGCCGCAGCCTCGTTCTCGCCGTCCAAGACCCCCTCGTGAACCCCTGGCAGCAGCCCCTCGCCGAGGAGATCCGCCGTCGGAGGCCCGATCTGACGCTCGTCTCCACCGGTCTCCCCGACCCGGGGACACGGCTGTGCAGCTTCGGGCGCGGCTCCGCGAACCTGGTCGCAGCGGCCGAAGCCATCGCCAGCGCAACGGGTCCCACCGACGCGCACCCTGCGTGATCGCCACCGGCACCCGGTCGCCCGTCCGCAGCCGGCCGCGCGCGGTCGTCGCCGCTGGTGGAAGGGGCCTCGGGCCTTGCAGCAGTCGAGGGATCCGCTGCCGGGCGCCGGAGCGGGCGATGCAGATCGTGCGTGCTCACCTGCCGCCGTGCACCACTGCCACGGCCTCCCGCCTCTCGCTCACCCCGAGCTTCGCGAAGATCGCGTTGATGTGGGACTTCACGGTCGAGACGCCGAGGAACAGTCGTTCGGCGATCTCGGGGTTCGTGGCTCCGTCGGCCATCAGCTCGAGCACCTCGGCCTCGCGGACGGTGAGGTCGGGGAACCGCTCGCGCACGCTCGTCGGCTGCGCTTCGGGCAGCCCGGCGACCACACGGCCCGCGATCCGGGCGTCCAGCGGGGTGCCGCCTTCCGCGGCGGCACGGATCGCCGCGACCATCTCCTCGCGGCCGGCGTCCTTGGTGAGATAGCCGGCAGCGCCGGCGCGCAGCGCTGCGTCGATGCTCGCGTCGTCCGCGAAGGTGGTGAGGACCAGGACGCTCACGCCGGGGGCGCTGCGTGCGAGCGCGGCGGTCGCCTCCGCGCCGCCCATCCCGGGCATGCGCAGGTCCATGAGGACCACGTCGGGCGCGAGCTCCTCGGCGAGCGCGACCGCACGCTCGCCGTCCTCCGCCTCGGCGAGAACCTTGATGCCGTCCGCGAGCGAGAGGACGGTGACGATGCCGTCGCGCACGAGGGCCTGGTCGTCGGCCACCAGGATGCTGATGCTCATGGACTTTTCTCCTCGTCGTCGGGCACCACCGCGGCGAGCGGGACGCTCGCAACGGTCTCGAAGACGCCGCCGGCCCGCAGACGGGCGCTCGCCGCACCGCCCACGGCCTCGCAGCGCTCGCGCATGCCCACCAGCCCATAGCCGCCGCCCGGGCTGCCCGGCCGCGGCCCCCGGCCGATCAGGTCGGCCGAGCCCGCTCCGTCGCCGACGTCTCCGTCTGCTGCCTGCACCCTGCAGCGCAGCACCGCTTCGTCGCCCTCGGTCGAGAGATCGAGGGCGGCCGACCGACCGGGGGCGTGACGCCGCGCGTTGGTGAGCATCTCCTGCGCAGCCCGCACGAGCGCATCGGCGCGGGACGGTTCGAGGGAGCGCAGGGCATCGAGGCCCGCTCGACGCTCCGAGGCCACCGCGGTCCCGACGCCTCTCGCTGTCCCGGCCCCGACCGGCGTTCCCGTGCCGACCGGCGTTCCCGCGCCGACCGGAGTTCCCGCGCCGACGGCTGTTCCGGCACCGGCGGGCTCCGGCGAGAGCAGCCCGCCCAGGTGCACCTCGCCGCCGCTGTCGCGGTGCGCGGCCGCGGCGTCCTCGATCCCGGCGATCACCTCGCGCGGCGTCTCGCGGAGGGCCGAGACCGCGTCACGGGACTCGGCGAGGCCGTCGGCGGCGAGCCCGCGCGCCCTGCGCAGCCGCGCCTCGAGCTCGTCGAAGCGGCCGGCCTCGGCGAGCGCCACGGCGGCGTCGAGCTGGAGGGTGAGGGCGCCGAGGGAGTGCGCGAGGACGTCGTGCAGGTCGCGGGCGATGCGCGCCCGCTCCACGAGGGCCGCGTTCTCCGCGCGCTCGCGCTGGACGGCGAGCTGCTCCTGGAGGAGGGCGCGCTCGCTGTCCGCCGAGCGGACGCGCTGGGCGCGGAAGCGGCCGATCAGCGCCGCTCCCCCGCACACCAGCAGGAAGATGATCAGCAGCTCGACCTTGGCCCCGGTGGCGAGCGCCGAGCCGACGAGGGCGAGCGCATCGGCTGCGAGGACGACGGCCATCACGTCCGTGCGCCGCTCGGGCCTGCGCACCAGGCGCACGATGCCGGCGATCGCGACGGGCATCAGCGCGCTGCCGGTCGTGAAGGTGAGCGCGCACGCCGCGATCTGCGAGACGGAGAGGGCGACGGTGCCGACGCGGATCGCGCGCGGCCCTGCATGTCGGTACTGGTCGGTGAGGGAGCCCAGCACCATCTCCGCCGCCCACAGCACGACCACGCCGAAGGCCGCCGCACGCAGCGCCGGGGTCTGCACGTCCCACGCGGTCAGCATGAAGAAGACGGCGAGCGCGAGGGCGAGCACCAACGTCAGCCCATCGACACGGCGCTCCCGGCCCGGCGGAACAGGGCCGACGGACCGCGCAGGACCGGCCGACGGCGCAGCAGCGCTCGTCGGCCGGGGTCCTCGCGGTGTCGAGATCACCCGCGCGATCCTATGACCTGGTCGCCGCGTGCACGATGGTGAGGTTCTCGGCGCTGCGGGGGCGGTGCGTCGCCACGGCCGCGCTGATCAGCCGGGCGAGCCCGACCGACAGCAGGATCATGCCCGTGGTCCGGGAGTTCTGCGCCCCGGTGAGGGCGACCACGGCGAGGGACATCACCACGCGCACCGCGATGTAGGCGATCCAGAGGGCGAGGCCCCACCAGCCGCCGCGCATCTCGAGCGAGCCGTCGGCGCTGGGTCGCACGGTGCTGACCAGGCCCATGACGAGGCCTGCGCCGACGGCGAAGACGGCCGTGAGCACGAGGTATCCGAGGGTGACGGCGTCGATCGGGGCCTGCCGCAGCTGCTGGAGCACCAGCAGCGCGCCGACCACGCTGAGGATCGTGCCCAAGCGCTGCATCCTGGCGACCTCTCGCCACTGCAGCTGCCGGTACAGGATGAGGCCCAGCGCGGCGAGCACGATCAGGCCCTCGAGCAGGGCGTTCCAGGGGATGGCGGTGGCGTTCATGATCTCCTCCGAGGATCGGGTGGCCGGCCTCTGCGGGCCGATGACTCGATCCTTCGCCACGACGCGTCCCGGGCGAACCGCCCGCGGGTGGAGAACAGGGTGGAGATGCCGGTGGAGCGACCCGCGGAGCGCGCCCCGCGGAGCGACCGGCGAGGGGCCGGGAGAGTCCGGGGCCGGAGGGCCGGGGCAACCGGCGCGCGCTCACCCGTCCGCGGCCTCCAGGGCGAGCTCCGCGGCGCGCACGTCGGTGATCACGACATGGGCGAGCCCTGATCGGAGGGTCGCGAGCACCGCGCGGTGCTTGCCCTCTCCCCCGCCGATGGCGACGCGCAGCGGCACCTGTCGCAGTTGGTCCTCGGGGATGCCGGTGAACCGCTCCCCGAGGCCGTCCACGCTGGCTCCGTCGATGTCGAGCAGGCTGGTGCCGATCTCGGCGACGACCCCGCGCTCCTCGAACCGCGCCCGCTCCCCCTTCTCCTCGAGGATCCTCGCCAGCAGGGAGGAGTCGGGCCAGCCGCCGATGGTCAGGAACGCCTTCTGCACATGGGCGAAGCGCCGCTGCACCTGCTGGATCATCGGGTGCCGGAGGATCGCGACCTCCTCGGGCTCGATGAGGATCGGGACGTACAGCGGGGAGGTCGCCCCGCCGGTCGCACGGCCGATGTTGGAGATCACCTCGACGCCGTCCCCGAGCCGCGGCCAGCCGACGCCCGTCAGCTGGACCACGTCGGCGCTGGGGAGCTCCTCCACCTGCTGCGAGGCGTGCACGAGCGTGCGCCCGGGGGCGAACCCCAGCACGTCGTCCTCCTGGACCGTCTCGCGGATGAAGCGCGCCGCGACCGCGGCGATCGCCTCCCTCGCCTCGGGATCACGATCCGAGTGCGTGGCGACGACCAGCGCGGACCGGAGGCCGTAGCGCTGGGCGAGCCGCGCGGAGAGGGCGACGTCGATCGGGTCGGCGACCGCCGCGCGGACCTCGACCGGGCCCAGGTCCCGTGCGCGCCGGACCATGCGGGCGGTCACGAAGCGGGATTTTCCGATCTCCTCGGCGATCTCGTTGACCGTCCGTCCCTGCGCGAGGTTCTGCAGGGCGACGTACACGTGCAGGATCTGCTGGTCCAGCGGCATCGTGGAGGCCGACGCGGCCGGGCGCTCCGGCGGGGAGCCGCTCACGCGCCCGGTGCGCGTGTCGCCGGCTCCTGCCCGCCTGCCGTCTGATCCCGGTCCGCCGTCACCGGGCCGTCCGCCGACGCCTGCTCGTCCTGCACCTCGCGCAGCCACTGCATCGCCAGTGCGGGATCGTCCGAGGTGGTGCCGTCGGCCTGCAGCCGCACCGCGTCGCGCATGTTCTGCAGCGAGCGCATCGGCCACACGTGCAGCTCGAGCCCCTGGTGGCGGATCTGCGCGGCGGCCTCCTCGGTGAGTCCCTCGAGGCCGACGGCGAGCCGCTGGGCGCGCGTGTGCTCAACCAGGCCCTGCCAGCCGTCGGGGAAGGCGTCGGCCGTCGCGAGGTCCTTGCGGATCACCCCGCGCCGCACCTGCGGCATCAGCCGCGCCGCCTCGTGCAGGGCATCCTCCTGGAAGCTCATGAGCACGGTCCGCTCGGCGTCGGCCCGATGCTCGGCGAAGTACCGGGCGAGGTGGGGCACGGTCTCCGGCGCCTTGATCTCGAGCTGGATGCCGGTGCTCGTGGCGTCGTACATCTCCGCGAGGGAGACGACCCCGCGCCCGGAATCGAGCACCGCCGCCTGCAGCTGCGCCAGGGTGAGCTCGGCGGCGGGTCCGAGTCCCCGCGCGGAGTCGGCCCCGGCCGTGCGGTCGAGCGTCGCGTCGTGCAGCAGGAACAGCTGCTCGTCCGCGCTCAGGCGCACGTCGAGCTCGATCTCGTCGACCCCTGCCTCCTCCGCGAGCGCATAGGACTCCAGGCTGTTCTCGGGGGCGTGGGCCATCGCGCCGCGATGGCCCACGATCAGCATGCCGGTCATGTATCCGTCCCTACTCTCCGTTCGAACTTCTCCCGAACCCGGTCGATCGCGGGCTCGAGCTCCTTCTCCATCCGCGTCAGCACCTTCTCGGCGCTCTCGCCGGCCGAGTAGACCGACTGGATGGCGTTCTTCGCCTCGACCAGGGTCTCGGGCACGTAGCGGCGCACGATGTCGGGCTCGCGGGAGATCTCCAGCTGGTCGAGGGCGACCTTGTACCGAGGATCCTGCGCGGCGAGCTTCGCGACCTCGTCGGACTCGATCGCATCCTTCGTGCAGGGCACGTACCCGCTGCCCAGGGTCCAGTCGATCGTGCGCTGCCCGGTGCTGAGGAACTTGATGACCTCCCAGGCGGCCTGCTTCCGCTCGGCCGAGGCGTAGCGCAGGATCGACAGTCCTCCGCCGCCCGTCGGCACCCCCGCGTCCTTCTCCCGGGGGAGGAATCCGCACCCGAAGTCGAAGGTCGCCGCCTCCTTGATGCCGGAGAGGGATCCGGTGGACTGCATCGCGGTGGCGCAGGCGCCGGAGGAGAAGTCCCCCGTCGCGTCGGCCGCCAGGTACCCGGAGCCGTCGTCATGGATGAAGGCGCGGTCGTACTCCAGCGCGGCGATCGAGGCGTCGGTGGTCAGGCGCATGTCGAGCCCGTCGGAGTAGGCGCCGCCGAAGGCCCAGATGGACCCCTGGAAGTACCAGTCGTCCCCGCCCACGTAGGCGCGCATCGGGACCTTCTTGCCCTTGTACTCGATCTCGCCGACCGCCTTCCCCCAGTCGCGGTACTCGCTGAAGGTCTCGGGGGCGCGATCGGGCAGGCCGGCGGCCTCGAAGATCTCGCGGTTGTAGTAGAACAGCGGGGTCGAGCGGCCGAAGGGCAGCCACCAGATCTCGTCCTTGACGGTCCCCTCCTTCAGGAAGCGCTCGTCGAAGCTGTCGGTGCCGAAGTCCGCATCGAAGTAGCCTCCCAGGGGCTCGAGCGCCTCGGCCAGGTAGAAGCGGTTCCAGACCACGTCGCTGAACACGGCGATGTCGGGGACCTGGCGCGCCTGCATGCTCGCGGCGAGCTTCGACTCGACGCCGTCGTAGCTGTCGAAGATCTGGACCTCCGCGAAGATGTCGTCCTGCGCCTCGTGGAAGGCATCGAGGTTCGCCTGGATGACCTCGGCGTTGTGCGCCGTGTAGGCGCTCCAGATGACGACGCGCCGGCGGTCGCGGTACTTCTCGGGGACGTCGCCCGCCGGCTGCTCGAGCACGAGGCCGTCAGTGTCCCCGAGACCGAAGCAGCCCGAGAGGAGCGGGATCGCCCCGCCCAGCAGGCCGGCGCCCAGCAGGGTCCGACGGGACGGGGCGGGTCGGCGGGGGCCGCGGCGAGGGTCACTGGCAGGGGCAGTGCGAGGGTCACGGCCCGCAGGATGGATCGGCATGTCTCTCCTTCGACGATCGGTTCCGGCTCAGCGCCCGCTGCCGGCGGCGGCACCGGTGAGGCCGGTGACGATGTAGCGCTGCGCGCACAGGAACACCAGGAGCATCGGCAGGACGACGATGAGGGTGCCGGACATGAGCACGCCCCAGTTGGTCACGCCGTCGTTCGACTTCAGGTACATCAGGCCGATCGGCAGGGTGCGCATGTTCACCGAGTTCGTGATGATCAGCGGCCACACGAAGTTGTTCCACTCGTCGATCACGGCGACCAGCGCGACGGTGGCGACGGCGGGCACGGACATCGGCAGCACGAAGGAGAGCAGCCGGCGCAGGTGGCCGCAGCCGTCGACCTCTGCGGCTTCGAACACCTCGTCCGGCAGCGACATGAAGTGCTGGCGCAGCAGGAAGGTGCCGAAGGCCGAGGCCACCCCGGGGAGGATCAGGCCCGCGTAGGTGTTGATGAGGTGCAGGTCGCCCATGGTCAGGTAGTTGACCAGCAGGGTCACGTGCCCGGGGACCATGAGGGCGCCGAGCATCACCACGAACAGCCACTTCTTCCCGGGGAACGGGAGGAAGGCGAAGGCGTAGGCCGCGAAGATCGCGAGCACCACCTTCAGCACCGCCCCGACCACCGTCACGATCAGCGAGTTCTTGATGAAGGCCCCGAAGGGGGCGATGCGCCACGCCTCGCGCAGGTTGTCGAACGTGAGGCTGCGGGGCAGCCACTTCATGGGCCAGGTGTAGATGTCGCTGTTCGCCTTGAAGGACGTGGACAGCAGCATGTACAGCGGGATCAGGAAGACCAGGCCGACGGCGATCAGCAGCAGGTAGCCCCACCAGTTGCGCCGGAGGGACCCGCGGCGCCGGCGCGGCGCCCCCTTCCGGCCGACGGAGCCCGGCGCCGACGGATCCTGCGCGGCGGACGGGTCGGGGTCCCCGGACGCGGTCCGGGAGGACACGGAGGTCGTCATCAGTAGTGCACCTTCCTCTCGACGAACCGGAACTGGAAGGCCGTGATGATCATCAGCAGCACGAACATGACGGTCCCCGCAGCCGCGGAGAGGCCGACGTTCGAGCGCAGGAACGCCTGCTCGTAGATGAACCAGCTCAGGGTGGTGGTCGAGGAGGCCGGCCCGCCGCTGGTCATCACCGCGATCAGGTCGAAGGCCTGGAATGCACCGATGGTCTGGGTGATGACCAGGAAGAACGTCGTGGGCGAGAGCAGCGGCAGGATCACCCGCGTGAAGCTCTGGAACGCGCTCGCGCCGTCGAGCTTCGCGGCCTCGAGCACGTCCGAGGGGAGCCCCTGGATCCCTGCCAGGTACACGATCGAGACGAAGCCGACGCCCTTCCAGATCGAGACGATCAGCAGGGCGGGAAGCGCCCAGTGGGCATCGGTGGTCCAGCTGGGCGACTGGGCGCCGAAGAGGTCGAAGACGACCCGGGCGAGCCCGTAGTTGGGGTCGAAGATGAACAGCCACACCACCGCGATCGCCGCACCGGAGACCACGTGCGGCGCGAACACCACGCCGGTGACGACCGGGGTGCCGCGGAGCTTCTTGGAGAACAGTGCGGCCAGCAGCACGCCGAGCAGAAGGCTGATCCCCACGACCACCACGACCCACACCACCGAGACCCACAGCACCTTGTGGAACGAGGGCGAGGCGAGCATCGACGTGTAGTTCGTCAGCCCGATGAACAGCGGCTGGGGCGAGATGAAGTCCCAGTCGGTGAGGCTGAGGTAGAGGTTCGCGAGGATCGGCCAGTAGGCGAAGACCGCGATCAGCGCGAGGTTCGGGAAGGCGAACAGGGCGAACAGCGCGTAGCCGCGGCGTCTGCGCCGGCGGCGGGCGGCCAGCCGCTGAGGCGGGAGCGGACCGAGCCCGGAGGCCGCCGATCCTGAGGCGCGATCGGCGGGGAGGGCAGGGGCTTCGAGGCTCATCTCAGAGCGGTTCCTCTCCGTGGAGCTCCATTGTTCGTGCACGACTGCGCGCCGCAGCATCCGCGGGCCCGCAGTGACCGCCGTCACCGTAGCAATGGCGCTCCGTTGTGCGAGGGGCTCGCACATAAGTGCACGCCGAGTTCATCGGATCGCGACCCCGACTTCGTCGCCCGACCCAGCCGTCGCGCCACCTGGCCTACGCTCGGAAGAGGTCCACCGTCGGACCGACGGCGGACCACGATCCCTGGAGGGCAGCATCGTGGACAGCACCGTGGACATCACCCGAGCCCAGACCGTCGCACACCAGCTCATCGCGTCCCATCTCGTCGAGGGCGACATGGAGCCGGGCGGCGAGATCGGTCTGCGGGTCGACCAGACGCTCACCCAGGACGCGACCGGCACGATGGTCATGCTCGAGCTCGAGGCCATGGGCCTGGACCGGATCCGCACCGAGCTCTCCGTGCAGTACGTGGACCACAACCTGCTGCAGACGGACGAGAAGAACCCCGACGACCACCTGTTCCTGCTCTCGGCCGCTCAGCGCTTCGGCCTCTGGTTCTCCAAGGCGGGCAACGGCGTCTCCCACCCCGTCCACCAGGCCCACTTCGGCCGCCCGGGGGCGACGCTGATCGGCTCGGACTCCCACACCTGCGCCGCAGGCGCGCTCGGCATGCTCGCGATCGGCGTGGGCGGCCTGGAGATCGCGATGGCGATGGCCGGCCAGCCCCTGTACGTCTCGATGCCCGAGGTCTGGGGCGTCGAGCTCACCGGCGAGCTGCCGGACTGGGTGAGCGCGAAGGACGTGGTGCTCGAGATGCTGCGCCGGCACGGCGTCAGCGGCGGCGTCGGCCGCATCATCGAGTACCACGGCGAGGGTCTCGCGCAGCTGACCGCGATGGACCGGCACGTGATCGCGAACATGGGCGCCGAGCTCGGCGCGACCGCGACCGTCTTCCCCGCCGACGACGCCGTCCGCGACTACCTGCGGGCCGTCGGCCGAGTCGACGAGTTCACGCGTCTCGAGGCCGACGACGGCGCGGAGTACGACGTCACCGAGCACATCGACCTGAGCGCCCTCGAGCCGCTGATCGCGGCGCCCTCCTCCCCCGGCAACGTGCGTCCCGTCGCCGAGGTCGAGGACGAGAACGTGTTCCAGGTGGTCGTCGGCTCCTCGGCGAACCCCGGACTGCGGGACTTCGCGGCGTTCGCCGAGGCACTGCGCGGCCGCCAGGCGCACGAGGCCGTCTCGGTCGACGTGAACCCGACCTCCCGCGAGGTCCTCGCGGACCTGATCGGCGGCGGCTGGCTCACCGATCTGGTGGCCTCCGGGGCGAGGATCCACCAGTCCGGATGCCTGGGATGCATCGGGATGGGCCAGGCCCCCGCGAGCGGGCGCAACTCCCTGCGGACCATGCCCCGCAACTTCCCGGGCCGCTCGGGCACCGAGGAGGACTCGGTGTGGCTGTGCTCGCCCGAGACCGCGGCCGCGGCGGCGCTGACCGGGCGGATCACCGATCCGCGCACGCTCACCGACTCGTTCGGGATCCCTGCCCCGAAGCCGCAGCTGCCCGAGTCGTTCACCCGTATCGAGGACATGCTGCAGCCGCCCCTTCCTCCCGAGGAAGCCCGCCACGTCGACCTGGTGAAGGGGCCCAACATCTCCTCCCTGCCCGAGTTCTCTCCGATCGACGACGACCTCCGCGCGCCGGTCGTGCTCGTGATGGGGGACGACGTCTCGACCGACGAGATCATGCCCGCCGGCTCGCGCGTTCTGCCCTTCCGATCGAACATCCCGAAGATCTCCGAGTTCACCTTCACGCGCATCGACCCCGACTATCCCGCGCATGCGGCGGAGACGAAGGACGCGGGAGGACATGTGGTGGTCGCGGGGAAGAACTACGGGCAGGGCTCCTCGCGCGAGCACGCCGTGATCGCTCCCTGCTACCTGGGTCTGAAGGCGGTCATCGCGGTGTCCTTCGCCCGCATCCACTGGCAGAACCTCGCGAACTTCGGGATCCTCGCCCTCGAGTTCGACGATCCCGAGGACCATGACCGCATCTCCGCGGGAGACGTCGTCGAGATCGACGGCATCCATGCGGCGCTCGCTGCGGGCACATCGCTCACCGCACGCATCGGGGACCGGGAGATCGCCGTGCACCACCGCCTCTCGCCGCGCCAGGTGGAGATGGTGCTCGCGGGCGGACGGATCCCGCTCGCGGCGCGCGAGGCGTGAGTCGCGAGTCGTGAGGCGTGGTTCCCGAGGGACGACAATGGCCCCATGATCGACTGGGACCTCATCTGGCGCGACTACGTCGGGATCAGCGGCAGCGCAGTCCTCGGCGTGATCGCCTCGACCATCGTGCTGTACGGCTTCTTCTCCCTGCTCATGCAGGTGATCGGCCCGCGCCTGATGGCTCGGCCCAGCGCCGGCAGCTTCGTGGTCCTCGCCGTCGTCGGCGGCATCACCGCCCGCGCGACCCTCGGCGAATCCCCGACGATGCTCGGCGCGATCGTCGTGCTGAGCACCCTGGTGGTCCTCGAGTACGTCACGGGCAGGTTCCGCCGCGTCCCCCTGCTCCTGCGGCGCACGCGTCCCGTCGTCGTCATGGTCGACGGGGAGCCGATCGCGGCCGGCCTGCGTCGCAGCAGGCTGACGCGCGGCATGCTGCTGGATCGTCTGCGCGTGAGCGGGGTGCTCGCCCTCGACGAGGTGGAGCTGGTGATCCTCGAGGTCCGCGGCACGCTCACGATCGTCCGGCGCGGCAGCCGGATCGACCGCGATCTCGTGGCCCAGGTCGACGGTGGAGACCGGATCCCCGAGCGTCTGCTGTCCGAGCTGGGGTCCGCCTGAGGACACGCCCGCTCATTCCAGGACGGCCAGCGCGAGAGTCGCCAGGGGCACCGTGATCACCACCGCGACCGCGCCCAGCGCCATGAAGCGCACCCAGGGGATCCGCACGCCCATCGCCTGCATCCGCTGATGCCACAGGAGCGTGGCCAACGATGCCCACGGGGTGATCAGAGGACCTACGTCCACACCGATCAGCAGGGCCATGGTGGAGGCGGGATCGTCCCCCGCGCGATGCTCGAGGAGGAGAAAGGCGGGGAGGTTGTCGAGCACGTTCGCCGCGAGCGCCGAGGTGCCGGCCGTGCGCAGCAGCCCCATCGGCCCCGTGCCGCCGTCGGCCGCGCGCAGCACGAACGACGTCGCGCCCTGCACGTGCGCGGTCTCGACCAGCACGAAGAGGGCGAGGGCGATCGCGAGCGGACGCCAGGGCACCAGGTGCGCTCCGATCGCCTCGCGGCGCCGCAGCGCGAAGGCGAGCAGCAGCACGAGCGCGGCGGCGCCCGCCGGGATCCACACCGCGGGCACCACCACGAGCAGGGGCAGCAGCACGACGACCACGCATCCGCTGATGCGCAGCAGCGCGCGGTCGCGGATCTGCGGGGCGGGCGACGCCCGGAATCGACCCTGCAGCTCCCGGCGATGGACGACGGCCAGGATCGCCACCGGCACCACGATCGCGACCAGGGTCGGCGCCGCGCTGCGGGACAGGAAGGCCGCCGTGCCCCCGCCCAGGACGTCCCTGGCCAGCAGGTTCGTGAGGTTCGAGACCGGCAGCAGCAGAGACGCCGTGTTCGCGAGCCACACCGTGGCCAGGGCGAAGGGCACCGCGGGCACGTCGACGCGCCGCGCCGTGAGCACGACCACAGGAGTCATGATCAGCGCCGTCGTGTCCAGGGAGAAGAAGGCCGTGCACACCACGGCGAGCGCGCACACGGCGCACCACAGCACCACGGTGCGTCCGCGTGCGAGGACGGTGAGGCCGTGGGCGATCACGTCCAGGAGCCCTGCCTCGCGCGCCAGCTCGGCGAGCACTGCGATCGCGAGGACGAATCCGAGCACGGGCGCGACCCGCGCCATCAGCGCTGCGAGATCCTGCGAAGGGAGCCCGCCGCTGAGGATGCACAGCACGGCGGCGAGGACCAGCGCCCCGATCGCGAGCGCACCGGAGCGCCTGCGCAGGAGTCCGAGCATGCTGCGAAGCGTAGACCGCGGCGCCCTCCCGCAGGTCCCGCTCCCTCTCACGCCGCGGGACGGCCGTGTCCGATGGACTCGGCGGCGATAGCCTCGCACGTGCACGGGGTGCCCTGACCAGGGCTGAGAACACACCCGCTGAACCTGATCGAGCTCGTACTCGCGGAGGGATTGCCGCCATGACACCTGCCCCACGTCCGTCCACCGAGGACGCCGCCTTCACGGCGTCCCTGCGCCACCAGCACGCCCGGGCGTGGGAGCGCGCCGTCGGCCACCGCTTCGTGCGCGAGCTGCACGCGGGCTCCATCCCGGACGAGGCGATGGCGCGCTACCTGGTGCAGGACCATCGCTTCCTCGATGCCTTCCTGCAGCTGATCGGCGCCGCGCTGGCCACCGCCCGCACCCCCGCCGCCCGGCTGCGCTTCGCACGCTTCGCCGGGGAGGTCGCCGGCGACGAGAACACGTACTTCCTGCGGGCCCTCGAGGCGCTCGGCGTGAGCGAGGAGCAGCGCGCACAGATCCCGAACACCGCGGCCACCGACGGCTTCCTCGACGTGTTCCGGGAGGCCGCGGAGACCCGCGACCACGCCGCGATCCTCGCGGTCCTGCTGGTCACCGAATGGCTCTACCTGGACTGGGCGAGCCGGGCGCCCTCTCCCCTGCCCGCGAGCTTCGTCCACGCCGAGTGGATCTCCCTGCACGACGGTCCCGGCTTCCGCGATCTCGTGGGCTTCCTGCGCGCCGAGCTCGACGCCGCCGAGATCGAGGACCCCGAGCGCGTGCGCAGCTTCTTCGCGCGCACCGTCCAGCTCGAGAACGACTTCTTCGACTCGGCCTTCGAGGCCGGCGGCGAGGAGGCGACGGCATGAACTCCTCCGTCCTGTTCGACGGGCTCAAGGCCTCCGCCGCCGAGGACTGGGATGCCTACGTCCACCATCCCTTCGTCACGCGGCTGGGCGAGGGCACGCTCCCCCTGGCCGCCTTCCAGGACTATCTGGTCCAGGACTACCTGTTCCTCTTCCAGTTCGCGAGGGCCAACGCCCTGGCCGCGTACCAGGCCGACACCCTCCAGGGCATCCGCTCCGCCGCGGACTCCCTGACCGCGATCCTCACCGAGACCGCTCTGCACGTGCGGCTCACGGCCTCGTGGGGCATCGACCAGGAAGTCCTCGAGACGGCCGACGAGAAGCCCGGCACCGTCGCCTACACGCGCTTCGTCCTGGACACCGGCATGGCCGGGGACGCCCTGGACCTGCAGGTCGCCCTCGCGCCCTGCGCGATCGGCTATGCGGAGATCGGGACCGCCCTCGCGCCGCGCCTCGCCGAGGGCGGCGAGCACCCGTTCGGCGAGTGGATCGCCGAGTACGCGGGGCAGGAGTTCCAGGCGAGCGCCGCCGCGGCCGCCGCGCGGCTCGACGAGCTCGCGGGCGGCGACCTTCCCGCCCGCCGCCGCGCACGGCTCGAGCGGATCTTCCGCACGGCCACCCGCATGGAGGCCGCGTTCTGGCAGCAGGCGCTGGGCTGATCGCCGACGCGAATTCGCGGAGCGCACGGGGACCGTGCGTGCAAGCATGAAGCGGTGAGCACGCACGCGTCCTCCCCGAACCCGTCCGCGGCGCGGCAGGTCGAGAACCACCAGTCGTTCCTCCACGGCCTCGCCGTGGTGCTGCGCGCTCCGCTGCAGGCGTGGTCGGCGCCCGACGGCACGATCAGGGGCGTCGGTGCGCAGGGCATCTATCTCGGCGATGCCCGCGTCATCTCCGACCTGACCTGCGAGGTCGAGGAACGGGCCGAGAACGAGGACGAGGACGAGGACGAGGGGCATCCCACTCTCTCGCCCCTTCCCGCCGAGGTGCGCAGCGCACACGAGGTCGTGTTCCGCGGGGTCGTCACCGCGCCCGATCTGCCGGGCGACCCGCTCGTCGTCCTCGAGCGCACGCGCACAGCGTCCGGCTGCGGCATCCGCGAGACGCTGCGCCTGCGCAACGACGACGACCGCCCGCGCACCCTGTCCCTGCGCCTCGGGCTCGTCACCGACGGTGCGACGATGTCGCAGGTCAAGGACCCGCGCCTGATGCTCGCGCAGGCCCCCGCCCGCCCCGTGGCCCGCATCCGGGACGGCGCGGCGCGGTGGCGGATCGGTGAGCGGGGCGAGGCGGCGCTCCACGCGAGCACAGGCACCGACACCGACACCGACACGCTCGTCCTGGACGTCGACGGACCCGTCGTCACCTGGCGCTGCGTCCTCGAAGCACCGGCGCGCGGAACGGCCGAGGCGGACTGGGAGCTCGCGCTCACCGACCCGGACGTCCCGTTCGAGGCCGCCGAGCCCTGGCGCCTCCCGCTCGCCGTCGAGCCGGACGCGGACCCCGAGCGTCGGGCCGCCCGCGACCTCCTGGTCCGCTCCTTCGCGGATCTCGACGCGCTGCGTCTGCAGGTGCCGGGCGATCCGGCGCGCAGCTTCGCCGCGGCCGGCGCGCCGTGGTTCTTCACCCTCTTCGGCCGCGACTCGATCATCGCCGCCTCACTGGTCCTGCCCGTGGACGTCGCGCTCGCGGAGGGCACCCTGCGCACGCTCGCGAGCATGCAGGGCACCCGCCTCGTCACCGACACGGCCGAGCAGCCCGGCAAGATCCTCCACGAAGTGCGGGCCCAGGGCATGGAGATGGCCGAGAGCCATCTGCCGCCCGTCTACTTCGGCACGATCGATGCGACGCCCCTGTGGATCGAGCTGCTGCACGACGCGCTCGACGCGGGCCTGGACGCCACGGTGCTCACCGATCTGCTCCCGCACCTCGAGGCCGCCGCCCGCTGGCTCCTCGAGCACGCCGATGCCGACGGCGACGGTCTGCTGGAGTACATCGACGAGAGCGGGCACGGCCTGGCGAACCAGGGCTGGAAGGACTCCGACGACTCGATCCGCCGCGCGGACGGCTCCCTCGCGAGCGGCGCGATCGCCCTCGCCGAGGTCCAGGGATACGCCTATGCCGCCTCCCTGCACGCCGCCGACCTGCTCGAGCGCAGCGCCCCGAGGGACCCGTCGTCCGCGGATCTCCCCGCCCGCCTGCGCGCCTTCGCCGCGCGCCTGCGCGAGGCGTTCCACGCGCGCTTCTGGTGCGAGGGGGCGCGCGGCCGGTACCCCGCGCTCGCCCTCGACGGGGCCGAGCGCCCGGTCGACGGCGTCGCCTCGAACATGGGGCACCTGCTGGGGACCGGCCTGCTGGACGCGGACCAGGAGCGGATCGTCGTCGGCCGCCTCATGGACCCGACGCTGTTCTCGGGCTTCGGCATCCGCACCCTCTCGACCGACAACGGCGGGTTCGGGCCGCTGCGCTACCACGGCGGCAGCGTGTGGACGCACGACACCGGGTACATCCTGCGCGGCATGCTCCGCGCCGGTTTCGAGGACGAGGCGCGCGTGCTCGCGCGCGGTCTGCTGCGGGCGGCGGGCGCCTTCGACCAGCGGCTTCCCGAGCTCTTCGGCGGGCAGAGCGCCGACGAGGTCTCCGCGCCCCTGCCCTACCCGGCCTCGTGCCGTCCGCAGGCGTGGGCCGCGGCGAGCGCCGTCCCGATCGCCCGAGCGCTCGGCGTGCTCTGAGCGGAGAGTCGAGCGACAGGCCCGCCAACCCACCGCTCCTGCGACCCGCTCGGGCCCCGCCCATCCGACGACGAGCCGTCGGTCCGGACGAGCTGACGCACCGACGATCAACGGACAGGTTCTGACCTGCATCGGTTCTACGGTCACGTCCATGACGACTTCCCACGCCACCGCCTTCGTATCGACCCGCATCATCACGGACGACCTCGACGCGATGGTCGACTTCTACGAGCAGCTCACCGGCACGATCGCCGTGCGCCCCGCGCCGGTCTTCGCAGAGATCCTCACTCCCACCGCCACCCTCGCGCTCGGCAGCACCGCCACTGTGCCGCTCTTCGCACCAGGGTCTGCCGAGGCGGGCGCCAACAGGCCGACGATCTTCGAGTTCCTCGTCGACGACGTCGACGCCGAATACGCCCGCCTGTCCGCACTGGGCACGGAGTTCGTCGCCGCGCCGGCACTGATGCCGTGGGGCAACAGGGTGTTCTTCCTCCGGGACCCCGACCAGAACCTCGTGGGGGTGTTCAGCCCCGTCACCCCCGAGGCGATCGAGCGCTTCGCCGGACGCTACGGACGCTGAGCACGCGGGACGACGAGTCCGGTCGGTGCCCCGGTCTCCGGTGACCACCGCGGCATCCCGCCCGCTCCGGGGCGACTCAGCGTGAAGGCCGGCCGTGCACAGGGGCCGCTGTCGTCCGTACGATCGACGGAGGCCACCCACGACGATGCGGAGATCCTCCATGACCCAGTCCCCCAGCCCCTCGAACACCACCGCGACCGAGGCCGCTGCCGCGGGGGCCGCGGCCGGCGCGCTCGGCGAGGGCGGAGAGAGCACCCCGAAGCCCGAGGACCGCCTGGAGACCACCGCCCACCTCCTCGAGCTGCCCGACGGCTCCTCCCTCACCTATACGGCGACGGCCGGCACGCACGTGCTCACCGAGGAGCCCGAGGGCGAGGCGTATGCGCGCGGCACCGCCTACGCGGAGCTGTTCGCCGTCAGCTACGTCGCGACCGATCGCGGGCCCCAGCGCCCCGTGGTGTTCGCCTTCAACGGCGGCCCCGGCTCCTCGACCGTGTGGCTGCACCTGGGGCTGCTGGGTCCGCGGCGCGTCGACTCCGGTGACGCCGGCGCCCTCACCCCGCCCCCGTTCGGCCTCCTCGACAACCACGAGACGATCCTGAAGGACGCGGACCTGGTGGTCGTCGATGCGATGTCGACCGGCTACTCGCGGCCCGCGCCCGGCGCGAAGCCCGATCGTCATCACGGGATCACGGCCGACCGCGACCTCGTGGCGGACTTCATCATGGACTGGCTGACGCGCAACGAGCGCTGGCTCTCCCCGGTGCACCTCGTCGGCGAGTCCTACGGCACCACCCGGGCGAGCGCCGTCGCGGGCCGGCTCGTGGACCGCTTCAACGTCGCCCCCGCGGGCATCGCCCTGCTCTCCCCGGTCCTGGACTTCTCCACGATCGTGTTCGCCGAGGACTTCCCCGCCGGCAACGACGCCCCCTACCTCCACTACCTCCCCACGTATGCGGCGATCGCCCACGCGCACGGCAAGCACCCGGGCCGCTCCCTGCTCGAGGTCGTCGACGAGGCCGAGGCGTTCGCCGAGACCGAGTACCCGCAGCTGCTCGCCCAGGGCCACCGCCTGGACCCCGAGGAGAAGCGCGAGGCCGCCGAGCAGATCGCGGCGCTCATCGGCGTCAGCCCCGACTGGGTGGAGCGGGCCGAGCTGCGCGTGGAGCACATGGCCTATCTCGCGGAGGTGCTGCGGGAGGAGGGCAGGATCGTCGGCCGCATCGACGGACGCTTCAGCGCCCCCGCCGGGAACCTCAACGCGGCGAGCATGGAGACCGATCCGTCGACCGACCAGCTGGGTCCCTCGTACACCGCCGCCATCAACCACTACCTGACCGCCGAGCTCGGCTTCACGTCCGACGTGGTCTACGAGATCTTCTCCCCCAGGGTCCACCCCTGGAGCTATAAGGAGTTCGAGAACCGCAGCGTGGAGGTCGCCTCCGATCTCGCCCGGGTGCTGCGGAAGGTGCCGTCCACCAGGGTGTTCGTCGCCCACGGCTACCACGACGCGGCGACCCCGTTCCACGCCAGCGAGCACGTGCTCGCGCACCTGCCGATCCCCACCGACGACTACCGCGAGCGGATCCGCATCGAGTACTACGAGGCCGGCCACATGATGTACGTCCACGAGCCCAGCCGCGTGGCCCTCGGCGAGCACCTCGGCCAGTTCGTGCGCGGGGAGTGAGCGCCATGGCCATACGCGGGCTTCGACTCGGCGTCGACCATGATGAGGCCCACAGCCTCGCCGAGACCGACGACACCTGGATCGACGAGATCACGTCCCGAGTCGACGAGATCCTCGCAGGCGGCGTCGATCTCGTGGATCCCGACGAGACCCTGCGTCTGCTCACCGCGGAGCTCGCCGAGAAGCGTCGATGAGGCTCGCCCAGCGCGAGCCCCCTGAGGCTCGTGCGGAACTGCGCGACGGCGCTGACTGGTAGGCGGGCTCCGGAATCGGCCAGGAGCGCTCGACGTGACACGTGACGCCCGCGCACCCATCGCCCCGTCGACAGAAGCCTTATCGCCGGTGAGCGGCCGATTGCGACGGACTGTCATCCGTCGTCGGGGCGTTCGGGGCTTTGCTCGGCTCATTCATGAGTGCAGTACGTATCGACGCCGACGACTCGTCGGAGGCGCAGTGGGAATCACGATCTCCGCGTTCACGAGTCGTCGGAGTATCGGGCGCAGCGCGGCAACGCTGGATCCCGTGCGCTCGGCAATATCCCGGATCGACAGTGGTGCCGAGGCCGACATCGCATCGACGATAGAGGACTCCGCCGAGGTCAAAGCCCTCGACGCACCCGCGGGGCCCGGCCGATCGGCACCCTGGCTTCCACGCTCCGCCTGGCCCAGCAGATCCCCCGCAAGGCGCCAGCCATCAGGAGTGCGCTCGAGCACCCCATCATCAGTGAGCGTTCGGAGGATGGAGCGCACGTCGTCAGAATCGAGCTGAAGCGCGCCGTGCACTGACTCGACCGTGAGCAGCGGGAACTCCCGCGCTTGCAGAAGCACTTGGCTCTCCCGGTGGTTCGCGTCTCGCCCAGCCAGTTCCCTCAGCCACTCCCGGTTCCCGGGCACCTCGACCCCATGGCGTCCCAGCACCACCGTCACTGACGCGGGAGTGACGGCGAACAGCGGGTCCGGGAGCGTATGAGCTCGCATTTCGTTGACCATGAAGGGAACCCCGCTTCCCTGACCCTCGACGATCGCTCCGGGCGCCTCGTCCAACGGCAGATCCCTCAAGACATGAATCAGCGCCTGATTGCGACATTGCGACACTCCGTCTGCAATGTTCTCCCTGGTTCGACCACCCCAGAGCCCTCCTGGACTCCGCACCTCGACCCGGTCCGTGAACACATCCACAGCAATGCCCTCTCCGAGGAACGGCCCAGCGTACTCGCGATGTATCACGGCATTGCTGATCGCCTCGCGCAGGACTTCTCTGGGGATCTCCAGCTCATCGATACGCCTGGTGCCGGAGACCGTCGAATAGGTCCTCAGGTTCCGCACGATCGCCTGCACAGCTTCCTCCACCATTTCCGCGAGCGACCCTTCGCAGATCCTCCTATCGAGGAAACGAGTCAACGAGTCTGCCGTCGACTTGCTCGCGCCGGGGTGCACAGCGACGTCGATGTGCAGCTGCGGGAAGTGCTGCTGAGGGTAGACCCCCATCGTGAGCAGTCCGGCCATCCGCACCGAGCCGGAGCGGTCCACGATATTCAGGCGACGCAACGCCGTCTGCCTGTCGTCGCCCACGCCTTTCAGGGCCCTCGAGCCGGATCGACGTGAAAGGTACCTCTCGAGCAGGTCAGGGTCGAGGTCTTCGATCGCAGTATCCGGCACCACCGACCGGTCGGCATCGCTGGGCTGCAGCACCCTCTGCATCTCGAAGATCTCGACAGCCGACAACCGCAGATCCTTGTCACCGATTCGCTTGAAGGAGCCGGGATGGATTCCTCTTTGCGTGATAAAACAGGGCTTCGTGTCCAGCGAGTTCTCCATGATGTCGACGACCAGGACCGTTGCCCCGTCGAGAGCGGGAGTCGAGACGGAGTACCGCGGCGGATTGGAAACCTTCGCTCCATCTTTCCCGCCGTCACCCACGCCCTCGATCAATTGGTCGAGCACCCGATCCGGCGAGAATCCCTCCGCTGGGCGGAATCCGTCACCCTCATCGATCCCCAGAAGCAGGGTGCCCCCACGCGTGTTGGCGAAAGCGCTCACCGTCTCCCAGACGTCCGCACTCAGCCTGCGCACCGACGCCTTCGCTTCCGTCGTCTCGTCGTCTCTTCCGAGTGCACGCAAGTGTGCGACGACATCTGCGAGCGTCTTATCGTCCACTTCCCCACCCCCGGATCGCCACGGGACGGAACACCCGTGACAGTGAACTTCCGTCACTGAACAGCGTCACTCTATACAGTGACGACGTCACTGTATAGAGTGACGACCTCTGTGGCGAGCACCGGGCAGGGGCGCGGTCAGAGCCATTCGCACTGGGGCACGACCCGCCCGCTCACTCCGTCAGCAGCGCCTCGAGGTCGGAGGCGTCCACGAGCGGGTCGTCGAGGTCGACGGTGATGCGGGAGCGCGCCAGCAGCCGCGCCGAGCCGGTGGTGGTCGAGTCCCAGGCGGGCAGGCCGCCGACTTCTGCCGGTCCCGTCAGCGTGCCGAGGAACCGGGAGCCGCGCGGGGAGATCGTCTCCAGCGTCCCTCCGGGCGCGAGCTCGCCGTCCGCGGCCATCAGCGCGAGCCGGGCCGAGGTGCCCGTGCCGGTGGGGCTGCGGCAGATCACGCCGGGGTGGACATAGGTGGCCGACGCCGACTCGAGCCCACCGTCCAGCGTGGGGCGGATCTCGCCCATGAAGTGCACGAACGGCAGCGGGCCGACGTCCCCCAGCGAGGGATGCTCGTGCCGCAGGCCGGGGCGGGCGGCGCGCACGAAGGCGTCACCGAAGGCGGCGAGCGCGATCTGCTCGTCGGCCGCGACCGTGAAGCCGTGGTCGGCGGCGCGGACCAGCGCGTAGTAGGCCCCGCTCCACACCAGGTCGAAGCGCACGGGACCGATCTCGGGCACGTCGACGACGAGGTCGCGATCCGCGACGAAGGCCGGCTCCCCGCGCGTGGTCACGGACTCCACGCGACCGTCGGCGCAGTCGGCGGTGACCCGGGCGAGCCCGGCCGGCGACTCCAGGACGACGGACTGCTCGCCGTCGGTCATCTCGATCGTCCCGCTCTCGAGCAGGGCGGTCGCGGTGCAGATCGTGTTGGACCCCGAGTACATCGGGTACCCCATGGCCTCCATGATGATGTAGCCGGCCTGCGCCTGCGGATGCCCGGGCTCGACGATCAGGTCGACCGACATCGCGGGGTCGCCGTAGGGCTCGGAGAGCAGCAGGCGCCGCAGCCCGTCGCCCTCGCGCTGCAGGAATCGCGCCTTCTCGAGCGCCGTCGCGCCGGGGATCGGCTCGATGCCGGCGATCACGATGCGGCTGACGTCCCCGCCGGACTGCGTGTCGATCAGCTCGATCGTGCGTTCACGGCGCATCGGGATCGCCCGCCGCGCCGTCGTGGGCGAAGGGCGCCCCGACCCGGTCCCAGTGCCGGTCGGGCACGACCACGAGCTTGCCGATATAGGTCTTGCCCAGGAAGGTGCGCTGGGCGTCGTGGAAGTCGGAGAGGCGGAACGTGCGGTCCAGCAGCGGCCGGATCCTGCCCTCCTGGATCCATCCCACGAGGCGGCGGAAGGCGGTGCGCGTCCCCTGTGAGGAGCCGTGTAGCTCGAGCTGCTTGAGGTACACGGTGCGCAGGTCGAGGTCGACGACGGGCCCGCCGATCGCGCCGGCCGTCGTGTACCGGCCCTCGGGACGCAGGATCCGCAGCAGATCGTTGAACAGGGGCCCGGCGACGAGGTCGGCGACCACGTCGATCGGCCCGTCGGCGACCCGCCCGACCTCCTCGACGAGATCGCCGGAGCCGCGCAGGATCACGTCCTCGGCGCCGATCGCCCGCAGCGCCTCCTCCTTGCCGGGGCTGGAGACCGCGTACGGGATCGCCCCGCGCACCCGGGCGAGCTGCAGGATCGCCGACCCCACCCCGCCGGATGCGCCGGTGACCAGCACTCTCTCCCCCTCGGAGAGGCGGGCGCGCACGAGCATCTGCTCGGCGGTGAGGTAGGCGCAGCAGAAGGTCGCCAGCCCCGCGTCGGGGATGTCGGCCGTGATCTCGTAGGCGTTCTCCGCGGGCACGGCGACGTACTCGGCATAGCCGCCGTCGCGGCCGTGGCCGATGTAGTCGATGTCGGCGAGGGAGTCGTCCCCCTCCGGCCGGTTGTAGATGCTGAAGTCGACCATCACCCGCTCGCCGATGCGCGAGGCGTCGACCCCGGGGCCGACGGCGACGATGCGGCCGACGATGTCCGTGCCCTGGATCCGCGGGAACGCGAGCGTCGAGCGCCCGCGGCGCCAGGTGGAGACCTCGCTGGGGTCGGTGTCGCTGCCGTAGGCGCCCTCGCGCACCCACACGTCGGTGTTGTTCATCCCGCAGGCGTGGACGTCGATCAGCACCTCCCCGGCCGTCGGGCTCGGGGTGGGGACGTCGCGGGAGTACTCCAGCTGGTCGAGGCCTCCGTGCCCCATGAGCCGCACGGCCGCCATGGTGAGAGGGAGCGTGGGCACGGGGCCGGGCGGGACAGCGCCGGGCGCGGCCGTGCCGGGCGCGGCCGCGTCCGCCGGGGCTGTGCCGGGCGGGCCGACGCCCGCTGGGTCACGCGGATTCGGGTCCTGCGGGGTGTCCTGGGTCGGGGTCATGCCGAGCTCCCGTCGAGGGGTCCACGCGGCGCTGCGCGGAGCGTAGGACGAGCATGGCACCGCCGGACGGCGTCGTAAAGGGAGGCCCCGCGCGGGTCCGGGGATCCGCGCGGGTCCGGGGATCCGCGCGGGTCTGCGGACCATTCACACGCGCGAATGGTCCGCAGACCGGCACGGACTCGAGCTGCCGGACCGGTCCGCCGACCCGATCACTCAGCGCGAAGGACGTCCCGACCCGGACCTCCCCGCCCTCAGCAGCAGCCGGCCGACGGGTTCTCGTCCTGCGCGGCGTACTTCTGCCGCCAGAACTCCTTCTCGCTGAGCGGCGCGTGCGCGCACCCGGTGATGCGGTGATGGTGCAGGTAGCGGTCGTAGGCGTCGGACCCGAGCACGCCGCGGGCGAAGCGACGCACCCCGCGCAGCGCGCCGACGAGGCGACCGGGAACAGCCCCGGCCCCGCCCGTCGGCCGCACCCCCGCCACGACCCGCGCGCTCATCAGTGCCCGACCGTCCCGGCGAGGTCCTTCTCGGGGTGCTCGCGCAGGTGGTCCTGCCAGCGGCCCTCGAGCTCCTTCTCGCCGGGCGTCGGCACCATGCCCGCCGGCGCGAAGTAGGCGGACTCGACACGCGGGGCCTCGGTGTCCAGGAGGTTCCTCCCGTGCAGCGCCTGCCAGGTGCGCCAGAGCGAGACCACGATGACGATGATCGTGCAGACCACGAAGAGGATCGAGAGCGAGCCCTGCACGGCGGTGTTGAAGACGACCGCGTGCATGTCCTCGGGCGTCTTCGCGAGGCCCAGCTCGGTCTTGCCCGCGGCGAGGGCGTCGCGGTAGGCGAAGTGGTTCGCCCAGTAGCCCACGCCGGGGTCGGAGGAGAAGATCTTCTGGAACGAGCCGGTGATGGTGACGACCGCGGTGAAGGCGAGCGGCACGAAGATGATCAGCAGCGACCAGGTGCGGCCCTTGCGGGCGAACACGACCAGGCAGATCGCGAGGGCGACCGCGGCCAGCAGCTGGTTGGCGATGCCGAAGAGCGGGAACAGGGTGTTGATGCCGCCCAGCGGGTCGAGCACGCCCATCATGAGGATCGATCCCCAGCCGGCGACCATCACCGCGGTGGTGATCCACGCGCCCACACGCCACGAGTGGTCGCGGAAGCGGGGCTTCCAGCCACCCAGGGCGTCGGCCAGCATGAAGCGGGCGACGCGGGTGCCGGCGTCGACGCTGGTGAGGATGAACAGCGCCTCGAACATGATCGCGAAGTGGTACCAGAACGCCATCATCGCGGGCCCGCCCACGAGCTTGTGCATGATGCCCGCGAGGCCCACGGCGAGCGTGGGTGCGCCGCCGGTGCGGGAGACGATCGACTCCTCGCCGACGTCCTTCGCGGTCTGCGCGAGCGTCGCCGGATCGAGGTTCACGCCGGTGAGGCCGAGGGAGTTCACGAACTGCGCGGCGCCCTCGATCGTGCCGCCGGTCGCGGCGGCCGAGGAATTCATCGCGAAGTAGATGCCGCGGTCGATGGAGACGGCCGCGACCAGCGCCATGATCGCCACGAAGGACTCCATGAGCATGCCGCCGTAGCCGATCATGCGCATCTGGCGCTCCTTCTCCACGAGCTTCGGAGTGGTGCCCGAGGAGATCATCGCGTGGAACCCGGAGAGGGCGCCGCAGGCGATGGTGACGAAGAGGAACGGGAACAGGCCGCCGGTGAACACGGGCCCGTCGGTGCGGGAGGCGAACTCGGAGACCGCCGGGGTGGAGATGCTGGGGCGCACCACGATGATCGCGACGGCGAGCATGGCGATCGTGCCGATCTTCATGAACGTCGAGAGGTAGTCGCGCGGGGCGAGCAGCACCCACACGGGCAGCACGGCGGCGATGAAGCCGTAGACGATGATGAGGCCCGCGAGCACAGGGCGGTCCAGGTGGAAGAGGGCGTCGCCCCAGCCGGTCTCGGCGACCCAGCGTCCGGAGATGATCGCGAACAGCAGCAGGGCCACGCCGATCACGGAGACCTCGAAGACCTTGCCGGGGCGCAGGAAGCGCAGGTAGAGGCCCATGAAGATCGCGATCGGGATGGTCAGGCCCACGCTGTACACGCCCCAGGCGCTCTCCCCGAGGGAGTTCACGACCACCATCGCGAGGATCGCGACGATGATCAGCATGATGGTCAGGGTCGCGATGAACGCGGCCACGCCGCCGACGACGCCGAGCTCGTCGCGGGCCATCTGCCCGAGGGAGCGGCCGTGGCGGCGCGTGGAGATCACGAGCACGAGGAAGTCCTGGACGGCGCCCGCGAGCACCACGCCCACGATGATCCAGATGGTGCCGGGCAGGTAGCCCATCTGCGCGGCGAGGACGGGGCCGACGAGCGGGCCGGCGCCGGCGATCGCGGCGAAGTGGTGGCCGAAGAGGATGCGGCGGTCGGTGGGGACGTAGTCCTTGCCGTCGTACTCGGCCTCGGCGGGGGTGGCGCGGGTGTCGTCGGGCCTGACCAGCCGGTTCTGGATGAACTTCGCGTAGAAGCGGTAGGCGACGAGGTAGGTCGCGACGGCGGCGAACACGAACCAGATCGCGTTGATGGTCTCGCCGCGCGCGAGGGCGAGCATGACCCAGCCGAGCGCGCCCACGAGCGAGATGGCGACCCACAGCGCGATCTTCGCGGGGGTCCAGCGCTGCTCGGCGCGCACGGTCTGCTCGGGAAGGGCTGCGGGAGGGGCGTCGGCCGTCGCAGCGGCCGCGCCCGAGGAGGGTTCAGGGGACGAGGGGGACATGGGGAAGACCTCCTGGGTCGTCGTCGACCGGCCGCCGGGGAGAACGGCCGACGACAGGCTACCGCCGTCGGACCCGTGCCCCGCGATGTGGCGCGCGACTCACATACCACGCGGACCCGCTGGTCGTCCGGCGATTGCAGGATGTCGCCGCCGAAGGCTCCCTGCGCGGTGGTAGCGTGACCGCCCGGCGGCCAATCCCCCGCTGCTCCTCCGAGTGCCATGAGCGCGCTCGCGACGGCGCCCCTTCCCCTGGACTCCGAGGCCCTGTCATGGTCGACATCCGGTTGGATGCGCAGTGGATCGATTACGCGATCATCGCGCTCTACTTCGTCTTCGTGCTCGGTGTGGGCTGGTTCGCCAAACGCGGCGTCTCCAACTCCATCGAGTTCTTCCTCTCCGGCCGCTCCCTGCCCGCCTGGGTGACCGGCCTCGCGTTCATCTCCGCGAACCTCGGCGCGGTCGAGATCATGGGCATGTCCGCCACCGGCGCCCAGTACGGCATGCCGACGATGCACTACTTCTGGGTGGGCGCGATCCCCGCGATGCTGTTCCTGGGCGTCGTGATGATGCCCTTCTACTACGGCTCGAAGGTGCGCAGCGTCCCCGAGTTCATGCGCATGCGCTTCGGCACGGCCGCGCACCTGGTGAACTCCATCAGCTTCGCCGCCGCGCAGCTGCTGATCGCCGGCGTGAACCTGTACCTGCTGGCCACGATCGTGAACCGTCTGCTGGGCTGGCCCCAGTGGGTGGGGCTCATCGTCGCCGCCGCGTTCGTGCTGTTCTACATCAGCGTCGGCGGGCTCTCCGCGGCCATCTACAACGAGGTGCTGCAGTTCTTCGTGATCGTCGCGGCGCTGCTGCCGCTGACGCTGATCGGCCTGCACCGCGTGGGCGGCTGGAGCGGCCTGAAGGAGAAGGTCGCCGGCGACGGCATGCTCGGCGCCGAACAGCTCCACTCCTGGCCGGGCGAGCAGCTCTCGGGCTTCAACAGCCCGATCCTCTCGGTGGTCGGCATCGTGTTCGGCCTGGGCTTCGTGCTCTCCTTCGGCTACTGGACGACGAACTTCGTCGAGGTGCAGCGCGCGATGGCCAGCAAGTCCATCACCGCCGCCCGGATGACGCCGATCATCGGCGCCTTCCCCAAGATGTTCATCCCCTTCATCGTGATCATCCCCGGCATGATCGCCGGCGTGCTGGTCTCGGACATGACCGAGTTCAAGAAGCTCGACTTCGGGGGCGATGCGGCCGGGGCGGCCGCCACCGGCGTCTCGTACAACGACGCCCTGCTGCTGCTCATGCGCGACGTGATGCCCAACGGCCTGCTGGGCGTGGCGATCGCGGGCCTGCTGGCCGCGTTCATGGCCGGCATGGCCGCGAACATCTCGGCCTTCAACACGGTGGTCAGCTACGACCTCTACCAGCAGTACGTGAAGAAGGACGCCCCGGACAGGCACTACATCCTCGTGGGCCGCATCGCGACCGCCGTGGCCTGCGTGATCGCGATCTTCACGGCGCTCATCGCCGGGCAGTTCTCGAACCTCATGGACTACCTGCAGACCCTGTTCGGGTTCTTCAACGCGCCGCTGTTCGCGACGTTCATCCTGGGCATGTTCTGGAAGCGGATGACGCCGGCCGCCGGCTGGTCGGGCCTGGCCTCGGGCACGGTCGCCGCCGTCATCCTGTGGAGCCTGTCGACGTTCGGCGAGGTGTTCGTCCTGCCGGGCCAGGGCCTCGCGTTCCTCAGCGCCGCCACCGCGTTCGTCGTGGACATCATCGTCTCGGTGGTCGTCACCCAGTTCACGCGCCCCAAGCCGGTGCACGAGCTGAAGGGCCTCGTCTACTCCGAGACCCCCAAGACCGATCTCGTGGACCCCGACGAGAAGGGCCTGCCCTTCTTCCGTCGTCCGGTCCCGATGGCCGGGATCGGCCTGGCGCTGGTCATCATCCTGAACATCGTCTTCGCGTGAGCCGGGACGGAGGAGAGAAGTCATGAACGACAACGAGAACCTCGAGGGCGGCCCCGCCGCAGTCCCAGATTCCGCAGGCGCCAAGGTCGAGACCGCCGGCGCCTTCGACATCCGCAACTTCATCGGACTGCTGGTCGCACTGTTCGGCGTGATCCTGCTGCTGGTGGGACTCTTCGACTTCACCGACGTCGAGGCCGCCAAGACCGGCGGCGTCAACGCCAACCTGTGGGCCGGCATCGTCATGGTCGTCGTCGGCCTGCTGTTCGCCGTGTGGGCGAAGGTCGAGCCGATCCGCATGATCGTCAGCGAGAACGAGGAGGGGGCCGAGGAGCCGCGCGACATCGCGGGCCTCGACTGACCTCCCCCGTCCCCGCCGGCCCTCCGGCCGACGGCAGCGCCCCCGCCGCCCGCGCACCGCTCAGCGCTGCGCCGGCTGCGGGGGCGCTTCGCTGCGCGGATCACCCGTGCGCCGGGCCCCTGCCCGCCCCTACACTTGTGTACGACCGTACGCCTACGTGATCTGGAGACGCCCGTGCCCGGCGCACCCGCTTCCCTGCCCCTGCGCCGCCTCGCGCTGAGCGCCCTGTTCTTCCTGCCCGGGATCAGCATCTCCTCCTGGGTGACGCGCACCCCCGCGATCCGCGACCTGCTGGGCGCCTCGACCGCGCAGATGGGTCTCGTGCTGTTCGGCCTGTCCGTCGGCTCGATGCTCGGGATCCTCACCTCGGGGCCGGCCGTGATGCGCCTGGGCGCCCGACGGGTCGTGCTCGTCGCCTCCGCGCTGCTGGTGCTCGCGATGCCCACGATCGCCGCGGGCGCGGCCACGCAGCAGGCGCTCGTGGTCACCCTGGGCCTCGCCCTGTTCGGCGCCGGCACCGGCGGCGGCGAGGTCGCGATGAACATCGAGGGCGCCGAGGTCGAGCGGGAGTCCGGCCGCACCTTCCTGCCCACCCTGCACGGCTGCTTCAGCCTGGGCACGGTGATGGGGGCGGGCGCCGGCATCCTCGCGAACGGCGTGCACCTGCCCGTGGTGCCCCACCTGCTCGCGATCGGCGTGATCGGCGCCGTGCTGCTGGTCTGGTCGATCCGTCTGCTGCCCGCGGCGACGGGGCAGGTCAGCGCCGAGGAGCGCGCCTCCCGCGGGCACCGCACCGGCCCGCCGGTCTGGAAGGACGGCCGCCTGCTGCTGATCGGGGCGATCGTGCTCGCCATGGCGCTGGCCGAGGGCACCGCGAACGACTGGCTGCCGCTGGTCATGGTCGACGGCCACGGCTTCGACGCGGCGCTCGGCAGCGCCGTCTACGCGGTCTTCGCGGCTTCGATGACGCTCGGCCGCTTCGCGGGCGGACCGATCATCGATCGCCTGGGCCGCGCTCCCGTGCTCGCGGCGAGCGCCGCCTGCGCGACCGCGGGGCTGGTGCTCGTCTCCCTCGTGGACAACCAGATCGTCGCCGGCATCGCGGTGATCCTCTGGGGCCTCGGCGCCTCCCTCGGCTTCCCCGTCGCGCTCTCGGCAGCGGGCGATTCCGGCCCGCAGCCCGCCCAGCGCGTCGCGCTGGCCTCGATCGTCGGTTACATGGCGTTCCTCGTGGGCCCGCCGGTGCTGGGCTTCGTGGGCGAGCACGTGGGGCTGCGCGGCGCCCTGCTGCTGCCCGCCGCGGTCGTCGCCGTCGCGATCTTCCTGGCCCCGTCGACGGGGAACCGGAGCCTGCGCCGCAGCAGCTGAGTGCGCGTGGAGTGGGCGTGAAGGCCGTCTCGGATCCGGCGCGGCACCCTGGCATCGACGGGCGACCCGTGCGCAGGATGGACGCACCATGGATCGCGATCTCGTCTGGTACGTCAGCTACGGCTCGAACATGAACGCCGAGCGCCTCGCCTGCTACATCCAGGGCGGCAGACCGCCGGGCGCGCTGATCGGCTACACCGGGGCCCGCGACCGCACTCCCCCGCGCGAGGCAGCGGGCGTGATGCTCCCGGGCCGCCTGCACTTCGCGGGCGAGTCGCGCGTGTGGAGCGGCGGGATGGGCTTCTACGACCACGACGCCGAGGGGCCGACGCCGGCGCGCGCCTTCCTGCTGACGGTCCCCCAGTTCGCGGACGTCGCCGCCCAGGAGATGCACCGCCCGGTCCAGGAGGGCGACCCCGTCGAGCGCCTCGTGCGCGAGGACCTGGGCATCGGCGGCGGAGACGCCGGCGGCGCGGCGAGCGCGGGCACGCGCGTGGCCGTCGGCCCCGGACGCTACGAGACCCTGGTGGTGCTCGGCGAGCGCGCGGGCATCCCGATGCTCACCTTCACCGCGCCCGACGGGATCGGCGACGTGCCCGCGACCCAACCCGCCCCCGCCTACCTCGACATGCTCGCCGAGGGCCTGCGCCAGTCCCACGGCTGGGACCGCGACCGGGCCGACGCCTACTTCGCAGCGCGCGGCGCGGACCTGGAGCGGGTGGGGGTCTGAGACCGCGCCAGGGCAGTCGTCGCCCTGGGTTCCCCCCATTCCGCCCGAGAGGGCGCAGGATGGAGGGACCGGCCGCGCCGTCGACCCCGCCCGTCGGCCCCGCCCGAGACCACGACTCGAAGGAGCGCACCATGACCACCAAGCCCCGCCTCTCCCCCGCGAAGGTCACCGACCTGCTCGAGCGCACCCCGCGCAGCTCCTTCATCGGCGGCCGCTTCCTGGGCGGCACCCCAGATCTCGACGTCCAGGACCCGGCGACCGGACGCGTCCTCACCCAGATCGTCGACGCCGACGCCGCGCGCATCGGCACCCAGGCCCTCGACGCCGCCGTCGCCGCCCAGGCCGACTGGGCCGCGACCCTCCCCCGCGAGCGCTCAGAGATCCTGCGCCGTGCCTACGAGCTCTGCCACGAGCGGGCCGACGACCTCGCGGCGCTGATGACCCTCGAGATGGGCAAGCCCCTGGACGAGTCGTACGGCGAGGTCACCTACGGCGCCGAGTTCCTGCGCTGGTTCAGCGAGGAGGCCGTGCGCCTGCCCGGCCGCTTCCGGCAGGCCCCCGCGGCCGAGCAGGCGATCCTCACCACCGCGCGGCCCGTCGGCCCGGTCCTCGCGATCACCCCGTGGAACTTCCCGCTGTCGATGGGCACCCGCAAGATCGCGCCGGCCCTCGCGGCCGGCTGCACCGTCGTGCTCAAGCCCGCGCAGATGACGCCCCTGACCTCTCTCGCCTTCGCGCAGATCCTCGCCGACGCGGGCGTCCCCGCGGGCGTCGTGAACGTGGTCGTCACCTCGGACTCGTCCGGACTGTCCTCGACGCTGATGGCCGACGGTCGCCTGCGGAAGGTCTCGTTCACGGGCTCCACCTCGGTGGGCCGCGCTCTGCTCGCCCAGGCCTCCGAGCACGTGCTGCGCACCTCCATGGAGCTCGGCGGCAACGCCCCGTTCCTGGTGCTGCCCTCGGCCGACATGGACACGGCGATCGCCGCCGCCATGCCCGCGAAGTACCGCAACAACGGCGAGGCCTGCACCGCCGCGAACCGCTTCTACGTGCACTCGTCCGTCGCCGAGGAGTTCACCCGCCGCCTGGTCGCCAAGACCGAGGAGCTGCAGGTCGGCGCGGGGATCGACGAGGGCACGACGATGGGGCCGATGATCGAGCCCAAGGCCCTCGACAAGATCGAGGAGCTCGTGGCCGACGCCGTCGAGCGCGGAGCGAGGGTCCTCACCGGCGGGCGCCGCCCGAGCGCCGAGGAGCTGCCCGAAGGCTGCGAGGACGGCTTCTTCTACCTGCCCACCGTGCTCGGGGACGTCCCGGCCGATGCCCGTGTGAACCGCGAGGAGATCTTCGGCCCGGTCGCGCCCGTGATCGTCATGGACGACGTCGAGGAGATGGTGCGCGCCGCGAACGACACCGAGTTCGGGCTCATGAGCTACGCCGTGGGCGCGGACCTCGCCGAGGTCACCGACGTCGCCGGGCGCATCGAGTCGGGCATGGTCGCGGTGAACCTGGGCGTCGCCTCCGATGCCGCCGCCCCCTTCGGCGGCGTCAAGGAGTCGGGCCTGGGCCGCGAGGGCTCCCACGAGGGCTTCGCGGAGTACCTCGAGACCACGTACGTGCGGCTGCCGCTGTGAGCGGGGCGGGCGCCCTCCTGCGCACGTGCATCGCCTCCGACGTCAGGCGCCTCGCTGCCATGCGCCGAGCCCGCGAGCAGTGGATGCAGCAGCAGGGCATCGCCCAGTGGAGGGTCGGCTCCCTCGGCGCGGAGCAGATCTCGATCGAGGTGGGACGCGGCGAGTGGTACGCCCTGGTCCCGGACGGATCCCCTGAGAGCCACCACGAGTTCGAGGCCGCCGTGCGGCTCGTCGACGAGGATCCCTTCTTCTGGAGCGCTCACGAGCGCGCCGCAGAACCGGCCCTCTACGCGCATGGCCTGATGACCGCTCCGTCGGCCGGCGGACGGGGCCTCGGCGCCCAGGTCCTGGACCTCGCACAGGCCGAGGCAGGGCGCCGCGGAGCCCGCTGGCTCCGCCTCGACTGCGCGCCGCACCTGCTGGACTACTACCGGGCCCGGGGCTTCACCCCCGTCGGCCGGAAAGAGACCGAGGAGTTCGTGACGGAGCTGCTCGAGCGGCCGGTGACCTCCTTCCCCGTGATCTCGATCGGTCGCAGCGTGACCTCCGAGGACGTCGTCGACATCCTGGATGGCGGCCGCTGAGCAGCCCCGGCGCCCGGCGCTGGGCACCAAGTGCCCACCCGTGCCCCGCTTTGGTCAGGATTCGTGCCGACAACGACCAATTTCGGCACGAATCCTGACCGAAGAGGCCGCCGCGCGCGGCCGCACCGCGCCGGCCCGCCCGCCAGCCACCCGGCACCCCGCTACTCTCTGAGCATGACGACGATCTACCTGACCGGAGAGGCGAAGTCGCCGAGCAACAATCCGATCACGACGCAGTGGGGACTTTTCTTCATCGGCCTCGTCGTCGATACTGAGTCGCACGTCATCCGCGCGGTCGACTGCACCGCCACCCTCGCTCTCACGGTCGAGTTCGTGAGGGAGCTGCTGGTGGGACGCTCGATCCTCGAGGACGACGCCCTGGTGGAGTCCATCACCGAGAGGTACCACGGGTCCTCGCAGAAGGCGCTCGCCGCCTCCGTGCGCAATGCCGCAGCGAAGTACCGCGACCTCTCGGCGGATCCCACCGCATAACGCCATACGCCTCCGTCCGCCCGGGACCTCACAGAACCGGAACCCGTCGGAAGCACCACGAACGCGCCCGCCCGGGCGCGCCGCGTCGGTGCTTCCGATTTTTTCTTGCCCGATCTCCGACCCCTTCCCCACCCCGAGGAGAACCCATGATCACCGACGGCCTGCTGATGCTCGGCGTCCTGCTGGGACTGTCGTGCGTGCTGATCGTCCTGGAGAAGACCACCGGCTGGAAGCTGTTCAAGTTTGTGCCCGGCATGGTGCTGATGTACCTGCTGTGCGCGCTGCTGAACACGCTCGGAGTCTTCGGCCAGGACGACGCGACCCGCGCCCCCATCGCCCAGGTCAAGGACGTGCTGCTGCCGGCGATGATCTTCCTGTTCCTGTTCGGCTGCGACCTGCGCAAGATCATCCGCCTGGGCCCGAAGCTGCTGCTGACGATGTTCGTGGCCTCGGCCTCGCTGTGCTTCGGCATGGTGCTGGTGTACGTGGTCTTCCAGGCGGCGGTCCACCCTGAGGCGTGGAAGGTGTTCGGCGCTCTGCTGGCCAGCTGGACCGGCGGCAGCGCGAACATGGTCGCCGTCCAGGACATCCTCAAGGCCCCGGAGAACATCTTCGGGTACGCCCTGATCACCGACACGCTGATGTACTCGCTGTGGCTGATGCTGATGTTCGCCTCGGTCGCGGTCTCGCCCCGCTTCAACCGCTGGACCAAGGCCGACACCTCCTACCTCGACGCCCACGAGGGCGCCTTCGAGGTGGAGGAGAAGCCGGTGACGGTGTCCTCGCTCGCGATCGTCGTGTTCGGCTCGATCCTGGTCTCGACCTTCTCGATCTGGATCGGCGGCCTGCTGCCCGAATGGGGCGCGGTCGTCAACGGCACCACCTGGTCGATCCTCATCGTCTCCCTGCTGGGGCTCGCCGTCGCGCTGACCCCGCTGGGGTCGACCGCCGGCTCGAGCGAGGTCGCCACGCTGATGCTGTTCGTGGTGATCGGCCAGATCGCCTCCGGCTCGGACTTCTCGGCGATCACGCAGGCTCCGATCTACATCGTGATGGGCATCCTCGTGGTCGCGATCCACGCCGCGATCATGGTGCTCTACGCGAAGATCGCGAAGGTCGAGCTGTTCTCCCTGGCCGTCGCCTCCACCGCGAACATCGGCGGCATCGCCTCCGCGCCCGTGGTCGCGAGCGCCTTCAACCGCCAGCTGGTCCCCGTGGGCGTGCTGTTCGCCCTGATCGGCTCGTTCATGGGCACGTTCGTGGGCCTGATCGGCGCCCAGGTCATGCACGCGCTGTGACCGCCGTCGCGAGAGGAGGGGGAGCGATGACCCCGCAGAGCCCGCAGGATCCCGACGTGCACGTCGTCGCGGTCCGCCACCACCGCCACGTCGCGCCGCTCAAGCGGCCCTTCGTGACCGCGGCGCGACGCACCGAATCCGTGCACTACGTGGTCGCGGAGGTCGAGCTGGCCGACGGCACGGTCGGCCAGGGCTCCGCGGCCGAGACCGTCGCCGTCACGGGTGAATCGGCCGAGTCGATCGCCGCGTGCCTGGCAGTTCCGCTGCGCGGCGCGCTCGAGGGCGCCCGGGGATCGCTGGGCGAGGTCGGGCGTCGGATCGGCGACGCGGTCCCGGGGAGCACGAGCGCCAAGGCGGCCCTCGACGTGGCCCTGCACGACGCCGCCGCGCGCGCCGCGCGGGTGCCGCTGGTCGAGCTGCTGGGCGGCACCCGCTGCGGCACCCTGACCAACGACATGACGATCTCCCTCGAGGACCCCGAGGTGATGGCCGGCCATGCCCGCGACGCGGTCGCCTCGGGCGAGCAGATCCTGAAGATCAAGCTGGGCCGGGACATCGACGAGGACCGTCGGCGGCTCGCCGCGGTGCTCGAGGCCGCCCCCGGGGTGAGCCTGCGTCTGGACGCGAACCAGGGGTGGGAGGCCCGCGAGGCGATCAGCATCATCACCGGCTTCGAGCGCGATGGCCTGCCGATCGAGCTCGTCGAGCAGCCCGTTGCGGCCGGGGATCTCGAGGGGCTCGCCCTGGTGCGCGCCGAGGTGGCGACCCCGGTGATGGCCGACGAGGCCGTGTGGAACGCGCAGGACGCCCGCCGCATCGTCGAGGCGGGCGCGGCCGACCTGCTGAACATCAAGCTCGCCAAGACCGGCGGCCTGCGCGAGGCCCTCGCCGTGGCCGATGTGGCCCTCGAGGCGGGCATCGCCTGCATGGTGGGCGCCATGATGGAGCCGAGGATCTCGATCACCGCCGCGGCCCACCTGGCCTTCGCGCATCCCGCGATCGCGCTCATCGACCTCGACCCCCCGGCCTGGTTCACCTCGGGGGTGCCGTCGGGCGGCTACCGCCAGCGCGGCGCCGAGCTCGAGCTGATCGGCGGTCCGGGGCTCGGCCTTGCGATGCTCGAGCCGATGCAGGACGCTGATGACGCAGGAGGTGGTAGGTGACGTCGACCCCGCAGGTCCCCGGCATGCCCGAACCCGTCTCCTCGAAGGAGGACACCATGTCCGCCCACCGCAGCCCCTCCCCGCACGACCCCTCTGATGCCCCGCAGGTCAGCCGACGCGCCGGACTGCGGCTCGCCGCCACCGGGGCCGCCGGCCTCGCGGGCCTCGCCGGCGCCGCCTCCGCTTCCGCCGCTCCCGCCCACCGGGGCGGCCACGGCGGCCACGGCCATGGCCACGGGCACGGCAGCGGCGGCAGAGCCCCGAAGGCCGGCGAGACCGCGCACGTGAAGGTCACGGCGACCACGCTGTGGGTCGACCCGCGCACGAACCGCGACGGCATCGACGACGGCGCCGTCTCCACGCCCGTGGACCTCGACGCGTGGAATGCGAAGATGCCCGACGAGGAGACCCGCAAGTGGCTCACCGGGAAGCTCGAGTCGCAGGCGGTGCTGGGCAGCGAGGTCATCGTGGACGAGATCGACGGCGAGTGGGCACACATCGTGGTCACCGCCCAGGGCACCCCGCGCGACGACCGCGGCTACCCGGGCTGGGTACCGATCGACCACCTCACCGTCGACGAGCGCTTCGCGCGCCTCGCGCGCTGCGCCTCGACCGCGACCGTCACGGCGCTCACCAGCACCCTCAGCTCGCCGAGCCGCGGCGAGGGCGCGCGCCTGCCCGTCTCCTTCGACACGATCCTCCCGGTCACCGGCCAGAACGAGGACAGCATCGAGGTGGCCGTCCCGGGCGCGGGCAGCATGCTGCTGAGCGTCGAGGACGCCGCCGTGCGCGCGCACGGCGAGAAGCCCCCGCGCCCCACGGTCGAGGACATCATCGCGACCGGCGAGCGCTTCCTGGGGCTGCACTACCTGTGGGCCGGCGTGAGCGCCTACGGCTACGACTGCTCGGGCTACACGTACACCCTGTTCCACCACCACGGGATCACGCTCGAGCGCGACGCCGGCGACCAGATGCACGAGTCGGGCCTGAAGAGCGTCGAGCGGAAGGACCTCCAGCGGGGCGACCTCGTGTTCTTCGCGACCGAGCCGGGCGCCGAGTCCATACGCCATGTCGCGCTGTACGTGGGCGACGACAAGATCATGCAGGCCCCGAACGCGGCCCGCAGCGTCGAGGTGGTCTCTCTGACCGAGTACGACACCGACGGCGAGTACGCGGGTGCCCGCCGTGTGGAGCTCGCGAAGGGCTGACCTCAGCCCAGCAGGTCCGCGGGCAGCAGCTCGCGGGCCGTCGCGAGGATCCGCTCGTCGGCCGCCTCCTCATCCCATCCGCAGGTCATCACGGCGAGGACGAGGGGGCGGTCCTCGTCGGCCCCGCCGCCCACCGCGGCGACGTCGTGGCGGAACCCGTCGACCCAGCCGGACTTCGACAGGACGTGCACGCCGGGCCGCACCGCGCGGCCGATGATCCGGATCCGCTGCGCGCCGAGCGCCGCGCGCGCAAGATCCCGGGAGCGCGATCCCAGGACGGAACCGTCCCGCACGATCGCGTCCAGGGTGCGCGCGAGGTCCCGTGCACTGGTCTCGTTCGTGCGGCCCGCGGCCAGCGCGGCGCCGTCGCCGATCATCCGCTCGACCCGTGTCACGGGCAGCTCCAGGTCCGCGATCACGGAGGCCACGGCGTCGAGGCCGACGAGGGAGAGCACGTGGTCGGTCGCCTCGTTGCTCGAGCGGTCGATCATGCGCACCAGCAGGTCGCGCACCGTGATCGGCTCGCCCTCGCCCGGGTGCGTGGGATCCAGGTGGTCCCCCGCCAGGGTGAAGTGCGCTCCGCCCTCCCCCGTGAAGGTGCGGGTCGCGGGGACGGTCGCGTCCGGATCGAGCTCCCCGCGGTCCGCGGCGCGCAGCGCGGCGAGCAGCACATGCAGCTTGATGGTGCTCGCCGCGTAGAAGGGCCGATCCGCGGCGCTGCTCGAGAGCTCGCGACCCTGCGGGTCCCGGAGGCACCAGGCGATCGCGGTGGTCGTCGGGGCGGAGGCGGTGGGCATCATCATGCTCTCGACCCTACGGGCCTGCGCTCACGCGGCGGCCAGTCCCGCGCCCACGATCAGCGGGGCGAGGGTGACGGCGAGGATGAACACGCGCTCGCTGATCCCGAAGGTGCGCTCGCGCAGCGCAGGCACCAGCAGGGACACCACGAGGCACACCAGTGCGATCGCCGCGATCACGTGCAGCACGGGCAGGATGCCGGGAACGGGGGTCCCTGTCGCCTCGGCCAGCATCCGGCTCTCCGGTCCGATGGTCGAGTACGCGATCGCGAACCAGGCGACGGCGAGCAGCAGGTGCAGTCGACCGCGCGCGGTCGTGGGCTGCCCCGCGCCATCGGTGGGCACGCGCGGCATCACCGCGAGCACCACGGCCAGCACCAGCAGCCACACGCCGAGGCCCGTGTGGTCGGAGGCCGCCGGGTACTTCAGCGCGAGAATCCCGAGGACCGCCCACGCGGCGGCGGCGAGCCATGAGGCCGCGGCGGCGAGGCCCCGGGTCCCGGGCGCGGACGACGCGGCATAGTCGCTCACCGCGTGCCGCACGGGATGGATGCCGCCGGGGCGCACGTGCAGGGCGACGAGCGCGAGCAGACGGAGGATGAACAGCACGGACGCGACGGTCGCGAGCACCTGGACCACGGGATCTCCTGTCGAAGGGGCGAACGTCTGGGACGCTAGACCTTCCAGCTGCTGGAAGGTCAAGGAGAACGCGCATGCGCATCGGAGAGTTCGCCCGCAGGGTGGGGCTCACACCCTCGACGGTCCGCTTCTACGAGGAGCGGGACATGTTCAGCCCGGGACAGATCACCCGCGGCGCCAACGGCTACCGCGCCTTCGGGGAGGACGCTGTGCAGCGCATGCGGCTCATCCTCGCCGGGCGCGACGCCGGCTTCTCCCTGCAGGACATGCGCACGCGCATGGCGCACTGGACGGAGATGGACGACGCGGAGCGCCGCGCGCTGCTCACCGAGCAGCTCGCCGTCATCGACCGCCGCCGCGAGGAGCTCGCGCACAGCCGCGCCACGATCCTCGGAGCGCTCGCGGTGCTCGAGGAGCGTCGGCCGACTGCCTAGATCTTCGCCGCGGGCCTCACGCGCCCTGGTGCCCCGCGAACTCCCCGGGGTGCTTGCCCTGCCGTCCGCTCTCGCCCCGGTGCAGGGCGGTGATCCGCGCGATCTCCTCCCCGGTCAGGGAGAGGTCGAGGGACTCGAGGTTCGAGACGATGCGTGCGGGCGTCACGGACTTCGGGATCACCACGTCGCCCAGGGCGAGGTTCCAGGCGATGAGCACCTGGGCGGGATCGGCGTCGTGCGCGCGGGCGATCTCGAGCACCGTCGGGTCCGTCAGCTCCCCGCCGCCCTGGCCCAGAGGTGACCAGGCCTCGGTGACGATGCCCTTCTCGGCGTGCAGTGCGCGCAGCTCGGGCTGGTTGAAGTAGGGATGCAGCTCGATCTGGTTGAGCACGGGCAGCACGCCGGTCTCCGTCTCGAGCATCTCGAGGTCCTCGGCCCGGAAGTTCGAGACGCCGATCGAGCGGATCCGCCCCTGCTCCTGCAGCTCGATGAGGGTGCGCCAGGTCTCCAGGGCGAGCCCGTTCTCGGGCGCGGGCCAGTGGATGAGGTAGAGGTCGAGCTCGTCGAGGCCGAGGTCGGTCATGGTGGCGTCGAAGGAGCGCAGGGTGGCCTCGCGACCCTGGTCCTGGTTGGGGACCTTCGAGGTCACGAAGTAGTCGTCGCGTGCGAGGCCGGAGGCCGCGAGCGCGCGGCCCACGCCGTCCTCGTTGTCGTACCCGCGGGCGGTGTCGACGTGCCGGTAGCCGGCCTCGAAGGCCTTCACGACCACGTCGGCCGCGACGTCGGGCTCGACCTGCCAGACACCGTAGCCGAGCTGCGGGATCGAGCGTCCGTCGCGGAAGGGGATGGAGGGTGCGCTGGTCATGGTGCTCCTCGGGTCGGGTCGCTGCGGTCCTCCCCAGCCTAGCCAGGGATGTCAGTCGTCGTCTGCGTCGGCCCCGGGCCCGCTCTTGTGCTTGGCGAGCGAGACCCGCTCGACCCCGGCGACCTCGAGCAGCGGCGGGATCAGGTCGCGCACGGGCGGTCGGCCCAGGAAGCGGATGTCCATGACGATCTTGGGTTCGCCGTCGTTGCCGGTGATCTTGCGGGAGTTCTCGATCGAGTTCGTGAAGCCGGCGCCGGTCGCGGTCGCGAGGATGTCGCGCAGCGCGCCCCGGCCGTCGGCGTAGGTGACGCGCAGCAGGCGATGGCGGTCGGGCCCGGGGACGCGGCGCACGAGCGGGGCGATGAGGAACAGCGTGATCAGGTGCAGCGCGGTGAGCATGATGCCGAGGGAGAGCATGCCGCTGCCGCAGGCCATGCCCACGGCGGCGGACACCCAGACGGTCGCGGCGGTGGTCAGGCCGCGCACCATGGAGCGGCCCTTGAAGATGACGCCGGCGCCCAGGAAGCCGATGCCGGAGACGATCTGGGCGGCGATGCGCGAAGGGTCGAGGTTGACCTCGTCGCCGAGCACCGCCGCGAAGCCGTAGGCCGAGACCAGCGTGAAGGCGCAGGAGCCGAGGCCCACGAGCACGTGGGTGCGGTAGCCGGCGCTCTTCTGCCGCATCTGGCGCTCGAGGCCGATCAGCGAGCACAGCACGAACGTCGCGATGAGCAGCTCGGCCTCCACGAGGCTCGTCGGCTGCACGAGTCCCACCAGGGGATCCATGTCCGCCCTCCTTCCTAGAGCTCGACGGGGCCGAGGCCGACGGGCCGGATCGACGGGTCGGCCTGCAGCCAGTCGGCGATCGCACGCGGGCGCACATCGAAGCGGTCCAGCCGCTCCACGGGCAGCCAGGAGGTGCCGACCTGCCAGGTGTCCATGCCGGAGCTCGCCTCCGCGCGGGGCTCCTGGCCGGGCTCGAGCCCGCACCAGAAGCCCACGTTGAGCTGGTGGGACAGCGGGATCTGCTCGTGGCGGAAGCCGCCCACCTCCGTGAGGAACTCCCACACGCACGCGACGCCGTGGACGCGCACGCGGGCGCCGATCTCCTCGGCGCACTCGCGCACGAGCGCCTCGGCCTGCGTCTCGCCGTACTCCTGCCCGCCTCCGGGAAGATCGAAGACGTCGTGGCCGTCGACCTCGGAGCGGTTCATGAGGATCGCCCCGTCGCGCAGGATCAGCGCCTTGACGCCGACACGGGGCCCGAGGTCGTGCGCGGGGTGGGCCGGAACGTGATCCCCCCGGCTCACCCGAGGGCCTCGCCCGAGAGCGGGTCCTCTCCGCCGTCGGTGCCGTCGAGGTCGACGGCGTCGGCCGCGGTGTCCTCGTCGGGGCCGCCCAGCGCGTCCACGTCCTGGGTGTCGCCGTCGAGCTCGGAGACCTGCTCCGCATCGTCCCCCTCGGAGACCATCTCGTCGCCGTCGCGGTTGCCCTGCTCGGCGGCGGCCGAATCGTCCTCGCCGAGAGTGCTCGGGTAGTCCGAGTCGTAGAACGAATCGTCCTCGGCGTCGCGGTCGCGATCCTCCTCGAGGATGTCGTCGGCGCCCTCGACGCCGGTGCCCTCGGGTCCCTCGGCGCCGGGCTCCACGTCGGGATCCTCGTCCTCGTCCTCGTCGTCGATGGCCGCCTCGAGGCTGCTCTCCTCGGAGAGGTCCGACGGCGTCGGGTCGGTGAGGTTCGTGAGGTCCTCGTCGTACTGCTCGGTCATGATCGACTCCTCCGTCTCGGGAACTCCCCGAGTCTACGGACCTAGAGTGGACCCCCGTGGCATCCTCCCCTCTCTCCTTCTCGCTGGGCCGTGCTCCGGGCTGGGCGCTGCCGGTCGCTCTGGCGGGCGGACTGCTCTCCGCCGTGCAGTCGCGCATCAACTCGCGCCTGTCCACCGAGCTCGCCGACGGTTTCAGCGCCTCGGCCATCTCGTTCGGCACGGGCCTCGTGATCGTGCTGGTCATCGTGCTCTCCCGGAGGTCTCTGCGAGAGCGCGCAGCATCCTTCGGCCACGATCTGCGCATCGGCGCCCTCCCCTGGCCGCTCGCGCTGGGCGGGATCGGCGGGGCGACCTTCGTGCTCGGCCAGACCTTCACCGTCGCCCTGATCGGGGTGGCCCTGTTCATCGTCTGCGTCGTCGCCGGTCAGACCGTCACCGGCCTGGTCGTGGACCGTGTCGGCCTCGGCCCCGGCGGCGTCCGCCCGCTCACCGCGCCCCGCCTGATCGGGGCCGCGCTGATGGTGCTCGCGGTGGGGCTCGCGATGTCCTCGGGCGTGGGCGGCGACGTCCCCTGGCCCCTGCTCGTGCTGCCCGTGGTCGCGGGGGCCGCGATGGGACTGCAGCAGGCGGTCAACGGCAGGGTCTCCCAGCACACCGGGCACTACATGATCGCCACGCTCGGGAACTTCGTCGTGGGCACCGCGCTGCTCGTGCTGGTCGCGGTGGTCCACGCCCTCGTCGTCGGGCAGGGCCCGGCCCCGCTGCCCGCGAATCCTCTGCTCTACCTGGGCGGCGCCATCGGCGTCGTGTTCATCGCGGTGGCGGCGCGGCTCGCGGCCCCGCTGGGCGTGCTCACCCTGGCGATGACGACGATCGCCGGACAGATCGTGGGCTCCGTGCTGCTGGACGTCCTCGCCCCCACGGGCGCTGAGCACCTCACCCCGCTCACCCTGGTCGGCGCGGTCCTCACCCTCGTCGCAGCAGCCGTCACCGCGGGCATCGGCCCCGCGCGCAGGGGGCGCGCCTCCTGACCTCGCCCGGATCCTGACCGCCGTCTGCGCCCGCGGGTGCAGAATCGGGAGGCATGGAGCATCGCGAGCACCGCATCGAGGACCACGCCCTGCTGTCCGACCGCCGAGGGGCGGCCCTCGTCACGCGCGAGGGCCGCGTCGACTGGCTGTGCATGCCGCGCTTCGACTCCCCCGCCGCGCTGTGCGCGCTGCTGGGGGACGACCGCAACGGGCACTGGACGCTGGGCATCCGCGGCGGCGAGGCCGCCTCGCGCCGGTACCTCGAGGGCACGATGATCCTCGAGACCACGTGGAAGGGGCCCGACGGGACCGCGCAGGTCATCGACATGATGCCCTCGGACATCACGCCTGAGGAGGCCGCCGAGGACCCGTCGGCCGACGAGCGCGCCGACCTCGTGCGCCTGGTCCGCTGCACCGAGGGCAGCGTCGAGGTCGAACAGGAGCTGCGGATCCGCTTCGAGTACGGGGACGTGGTCCCGTGGGTGCGGCGGCGCGAGGACCCGGATGGCGCCTCGGTGGTCTCCGCGGTGGCCGGCGCGAGCGCGCTGGCCCTGCGCGGCCCGGGCCTCACGGCGAGCGACCACGTGCACACGGGGCGGCACGCGCTGCATGCGGGCGAGGAGCAGGCGTGGACGATGACCTGGCATCCCTCGTGGACGGCACTGCCGAGGCCCGTGGATCCGCAGGTCGCGATCGAGCGCACGGCGGCGGCGTGGCGCGAGTGGCTGGGGCGCGTCGAGGTCGATGACCGCTACCGATCGGAGGTGACGCGCTCGCTGCTCGTGCTGCACGGCCTCTCCGACGTGATAGCGGGCGGCATCGTCGCGGCACCCACGGCGAGCCTGCCGGAGGACTTCGGCGGGGAGCGCAACTGGGACTACCGCTACTGCTGGCTGCGCGATGCGGCACTCTCGCTCGAGGCCCTGCTCGCGCACGGGCACGTGGAGGCGGCGGTGGGCTGGAGGGACTGGCTGCTGCGCGCGATCGCCGGGGACCCCGAGCACATGCAGATCATGTACTCCATCTCCGGGGAGCGCTCGCTGCCGGAGAGGGAGCTGGCGCACCTCTCCGGGTTCGCGGGCTCGCGACCGGTGCGGATCGGCAACGGCGCCGCGGCCCAGTACCAGGGCGATGTGGTGGGCGAGGTGCTGGTGGGCTTCGCGGCCATGCGCGAGGCGGGGCTCGAGGAGACCACGTGGTCGTGGTCGCTGCAGCGCGCACTGCTGTCGTTCGCCTGCGAGCACCTGGGGACGAAGGACCAGGGCCTGTGGGAGATGCGCGGGGAGCCCGCGTTCTTCACGCACTCGCGGGTGATGATGTGGGCCGGATTCGACCGGGCGGTCCGCGGTGTCGAGGAGCACGGGCTGCGCGCGAAGGACGGTGAGCTCGAGCGGTGGCGGGCGGCGCGCGACCAGCTGCGGGCGGAGATCCTGCGCGAGGGCGTGGGGCCCGACGGGGCGTTCACCCAGACCTACGGCAGCACCGAGGTCGATGCCTCGCTGCTGCAGCTCGCCCGGATCGGCTTCGTGGACCCGGAGGATCCGCGCATGCTCGCCACGGTGCGCCGGATCGAGGAGGACCTGATGACCGAGGGTGGTCTGGTGCTGCGGTATCGCACGACGGGCCAGGACGGGCTCCGTGGGAACGAGAATCCGTTCCTGGCGTGCTGCTTCTGGCTCGCCGAGTACTACGCGCGGGCGGGTCGCACCGAGGACGCCCGGCAGATGCTGGATCGCGTCCTGGCCTGCGGGAACGATCTCATGCTGTTCTCCGAGGAGTACGACGGCGCCCACTACCGCATGGCCGGCAACTTCCCGCAGGCCTTCAGCCATCTGGCCCTGGTGCGCGCGGTCGATGCGCTGTGCGAGGCGGAGGGCGCAGCGCAGCCGCAGGGGGAGACGGGCAGCGCCGCGCGCTGATCAGAACGGCGGTGGCGGTGCGCTGCCGATCTCGGGGTCAGGGGGCGCGGCGGGAGCGGATGACGGCTTCTCCACAGGCGGCGCATCCGGTGGCCCGAGCGAGGAGCCCTCCTCGGGTGCGGGGCCGTCGGGCGGATGATCCTGCGGTGGGTCGCCATCGGCCGAGGCGGCTTCGTGCTGGGCCCTCCGGAGCTGGATCCGTGCCCAGGAGTCCTCGAGGTCGGTCACGATCGCGGGGGTCGCGAGGTCCGTGTCGTCCTCCTGGAAGATCTGCATCTCCTCGTCGATGCTCCAGAAGGTTCCGGTGCGGCCGGTCGGCGAATGGGAGGCGTCCACGCGCACCGGGTCGATCCGGCGGGAAGTCTTCAGGGCGTGGTGCTTCCAGCACAGCAGGTGGAGGTTGTCCACGGCGGTGCGGCCCCCGTGGAGCGGGTCCTCGTGGTCGTACTCCTCGATGTGGTCGGCCTCGGTCGCGCAGGATGCGGGGCGCCGGCAGCCGGGCACCGCGCGGGTCGTCATCCGCACGCGCAGGTGCTCCCGCATGGCCTGCGGCGCCGAGTAGCGCTCGGCGGGCGCGGGCAGGAACTCCCCGCTCACCGGGTCGGTGAGCAGCCGGTACCAGGCGTCCTCGCCGGCGGCGAGCTCGCGGGCCATCTCGGCCGGCATCGGGATCCGCCCGTCGAGCATGCCGGGGGCGTCGCTGTGACCCATGAGCGTGAGCAGCGGGACCGTCACGTTCATGCGGAAGGAGGCGGGGCTCAGGCCCATGCCGTCGGTGTCCAGATCTGCCGTGGTGAGCAGGTGGTAGCGCAGCTCGGTCAATGACAGGGGCCGTCCCCGCTCGACTGCGCGGCCCTGCGGGTCCAGGGGGACCTCGACTCCGGCCTCGAGCGCGTGGCGCTGGGCGGCCTGGAGCGTGCGCGCAGCATCGTCGAGCCGGCGGGCGAGCTGCAGCAGCTCGGGGACGGGGCCGACGATCCGCAGGCATGCGGTGCCGTCGTCCCCGCCGTGCTCGAACTCGACCCGGCGCCGCGCTTCGACGTCGAGGCGTGGCGGCAGCTCGCGTCGCTCCAGGAGCGTCGCGACGACGGTGCCGAGGCAGCGGCTGAAGTGCTCGGAGGTGATGCCCGGGTCCCAGGCGCTCACGGTCGCGTCGACCAGCGTCATCTCCTCGTCGGCGAGGCCGAGGGTGCGGCGCAGCAGCTCGCGGAACCAGGCGGCGGGGAACTCGCCTGCCCGCAGGCGGGCGAAGATGCGCGGGCAGAGATCCACGGCGCGGTGGCCGTCGCGGATGCGGCGATAGGCGACGGTGTCCGAGCAGCGCAGCGCGGCCGCGACCAGCAGGTCCTCGCACTGGGCGTCCTCCGCGGTGCAGCCGCCCGTGTCGCGCCCGCGCCACGACGGCGCGAGAGCGGAGAGGGACTCGGCGAGCTCGCGGGACTCGCGCACACCCTGGTCCCAGATGCTCTGGACGCGCTCGGTGACCTCGAGGGTGGGCGACACGTCGACGCGGCCGGCGACGGACTCGCGCGTGAGCGGCCTCGGCGAGCGCGGGCAGATGCGCTGGACCGGGTCCTGGGCGGCCCGCTCGGCCTGCTGGGCGCGCAGCAGCTCCGCCCGCTCGCGCGGGAGAACCACGCCGGGGAACAGGGCATGGTCGCCGAGGATCTCCTGGCGCGGCCCCGGGTCGAGCACGGTCATCCTGTCCCCTCCCTCCACAGCTAGGCGTCGAACACTCGTTCGATTCGTGACCCATCGTATCGGGCGAATCGGACATGCGGAAGAGTTAGATGGAGGTGGTGGAAAAGTGGGGGCTGGGGAGGAACGGAGCGCGCGGTGTCGGTCGCTCATAACGCCGTGACCAGTGAGGCTGTCGAGCAGATCAGGCCGCTCGGCGCGCGTCGCGCACTCCTCCTCTCATTCCCCCGCGAGCACCCTCCGGATCGCCTCGAGCGTGGCGGGGATGCCGGCCTCCGCAGCCGTGCGGCGCGTCGCCATCTCCTCCTCGGCGCGGTCTCCGTAGCGCTCGGCGAAGGTGGTCTCGAACAGCGGCGTGGTGCGCGTGTACTCGGTGAGCAGGGTGCGCGGCCCGTCGGCCCCGTCGGCCCCGTCGGCCGGCTCCATCCGGTACCCCCATTCCGCGCGACCGGGGCCGACGGACCAGGCGAAGTGCTCGCCCGGGACGTCGGCGACGACCTCCGAGGTGGTGTGCCATTCCCGCTCGGGCGTGCGGTTCCAGCCGGTGAAGCGCGCACCCGTGCCGCGGGCGTCGTCGTCCCACGCGCAGCGATAGCACTGCTGGCTCCATTCGCCCGTGCGGGTCACGTCGCTGAGCAGGGCGTACACGTCCTCGGGAGTGCCCGGGACGATCAGGGAATCCTCGATCTCGTAGGTCATGCCCCGATTCTGCCCCGAGCACTCCGTCGTGCACTCGACGCGAAGTGTTCGCCTGCATGTCACCTGCCGACGGGAGGGCCCTGCATACGGTGGTCCTGCAGCCGCAGCTCGACGAGAAGAAGGAGGTCGCCATGAGCATCACGGATCGGATGCGCACCCTGCTGAACGGGGACGGAGCGCACGATGCGCACACGGCGCCCGTCGACGACGTCCTGCGCGCCGGAGCGCCGGCTCCGAGCATCGACCGGCAGGTCGGCATGCTCGCCGCGCTCGGCCTCACCCTGCGCGAGCACGTCACCGCCGAGGCCGTGGCCCGCGCCGTCCGCACCGCCTCGCGCCGCGACCTCGAGCTCGTACCCGCCGCGGACGAGCAGCCCGAGACCACTCCCCCGGTCCCCGGCCTGCAGCGCTGCGCCTTCTGGTGGCTGCTGCACGAGCGGATCGACGGGCGCTACGTGATCGGCGGCCGCCACCGCGTGCTGCCGCCCCGCGCGGACCTCTTCGGGGAGTCCGCGCCGAGCGCCGAGCAGCTCGCGCGCAGCATCCACAAGGTCGCCCAGCGCCTGTGCTCGGACACCGGGGCCCGCCTGCCCGAGATCGAGGTGAGCGACCTGCGGGTGCGCTCGCAGCTGCTCACCACCGCGACGGTCCGCCTCGACGGCCGCCCGCACATCTGGTCCGACGTGCGCGACCGCGACTTCGTGCGCACCCTCGCCCGCGTCTGCTCGACGCCCGAGCAGACCATCATGGTGTTCGACGACCACGGGGCCGACACCCACTGGACCCGGCCCATGGTCGACGTCCTCGTGGTGCCGGCCGAGCACGTCGACGGCGTCGCCGCGCTCCTGCGCGAGCACGTGCGCCCCGCCGTCGCCGCAGCGCACGCGTGGATCGACCTCCCCTATTCGGGACGCGACGAGGCGCGCCGGAGCGGCCGACGGGCCGCGGGCCGCCGCCGCGGGCAGCGGATGACGCCGTGGGCGCCGCCCGCGCTCCTCCGCCGGGCCGCCTGAGGGACCTGCTCGCTTCCCTACTTCCGCCCGGCGATCGCCGCGCTGAGACGATCGGTGAGTTCCCGGTCCACGGGCAGCTCCGCATCGTCGAGATGCGTGATCGGGCAGGCCAGTCGCACCGAGGAGAGCAGCCAGGCGCCGTCCGCCTCGGCCACCTGCGCGGGCGTCATCAGCTCCTCCGCGGCCTCGGAGCCCTCGCCGCGCACCAGCTCGAACACGGACCCCAGGCTCGTCCCCGGCAGCACGCCCGCATCCACCGGCGTGCTGAGGAAGCGGTCGCCCTGCTTGACCAGCAGGGTCGACGTCGGCCCCTCGAGCGCATAGCCGTCGGAGGAGACGAACAGGACCTCGTCGGCCCCGCGCCGCGCGGCCTCGCGCAGACCGGCCATGTTGATCGCGTAGGAGAGGCTCTTCGCGCCCGCGAGCAGCCACGGGCTGGTCCGGGGTGCGGTGGTGGGGATGCCGCGGTCCAGGGCCGCGACGCGCAGGCCCGCGCGGGCGGAGGCGTAGCTCGGGGCGGCGTCCGCGAAGACCCAGGCGGTGGGCCGGGGCTGCCCCTCGACGCCGCGGGAGACGACGATCTTCACGAGCAGCTCGGGGACCGGCAGGTGCGCGGTCACGGCCGCATCGACCGCCTGGGAGAGCACGTCGCGATCGAGCTCGGGCAGGTCGAGCATGCGGGCGCTGCGCTGCAGGCGCTCGAGGTGCGGGGTGAGGTTCGCGGCGCGGCCGTCGAACACGCCGACGGTCTCGAAGACGCCGTCGCCCCTGGTCGCGGCGAGATCGGTGACGCGCAGCTGCGAGGTGCCCTCATCGACCAGGCGGAACGCCGGTCGAGCCTTGAGCTCGGGATCGGCGGCGACCCCGGGGATCATCACCAGGACGGCAGGACGAGAGGACACGACGACTCCTTAGCGGGCGCTGCGAGGGGAACGGCCGATTCTACGCGCGCTCATTCGCCCGTCACCACCACCACGAACCCTCCGTCGCGCCAGGCGATGCCGATCTCGAGCGGGTCGCCCGGCAGCTCGGCGTCCATGACCTCGACGCGCGCGCCGGGGGCCGCGCGGCGGAGGTCAGCGGCGGCGATCGCGTGCTCGGGGGCGTCGATGCCGGCCGGGATCCCGACGCTCAGGGCGATGGCGCGCTCGGGGTCCTCGGCGAACAGGGGCGCGAAGAAGGACTCCTCCATGCGCTCGGCGACGAGCTCGGCGTCGGCCGCCGCGACCTCGCCCCCGGCCGGGGCGACGAGTGCGAGGTCGAGGGCCTCCGTGAAGCGCTGCACGTAGTCGGCGAGATCGGGGGCGACGAGAGTGAGAGCGAGGTCCTCGCCGATCGCGAACACCGGGCCCGCCGCGCCGTGCTCATCGATCGCGAGGACCACGGCCACGTCGTCGCCCTCGTACAGCGGGGTGAAGGAGACCGGGTCCGTGAGGATCGTGTAGGGGCCCAGGTCGCTGCGCTCGTCGACCACGATCGTGAGCGCGGCGTCGCCGCCGAGCACCCGGATGCCGCCGAACTCGTCGGCGATGCTCGCGAGCACGGGCGGGAGGTAGGCGCGCGGGTCGCCGGCGACGCCGCCTGCGAGCGCCGCGGTGCCCGACTCGTCCTCGACCTCGAGGGGCGCGATGAGCTCGAGCGCGCTCTCGTGGCGGGCGGCGAGCGCGGTCAGGCGGTCGATGGCCCCGCGCAGGGGCTCGATGGGCAGGGGCGAGGCGTCGTGCGGCCAGTCGAAAGCGGGCATGGGCTCATCGTGGCACAGGAGCCGGTCGGGACGGCCCTACTCGTCCCGGCGGTCCGAGACCACGCGGGCGATGTGGGGGAAGCGCCCGCCGCCGAGGTCCCCGAGACGGCCGTGGGGGTCGACGACGACCACGCGGTGCCCGTCGGCCGCGAGGCGCGCGAGGCCCTCGTGGAGCATGCGCCGCGCCACGTCGTTGAGGGAGGAGACCATGCCGACGTCCACCACCACGTCGCCCTCGCTCGGATCGATGCGCTCGAAGTGCCGCAGCGCCATCTCGGCCGAGGCGAAGTCGAGCGCGCCCTGCAGCACGACCAGGCGGCGCCCGCGCAGCGTCCGCTCGCGGCGGCCGATGACCTCGAGCGACGGCTCGGGGATCCGCATCAGGTGCAGGTTCATGTCGCGGCTCAGGCGCTCGAAGACCCGCACCCCGCGCACCGAGTTGCCGAAGCGGTCCAGGCGCGGGGAGAAGGTGCCCGCGCCCACCTGCCCGGGCAGCGCGCCCAGGATGCCCCCGGCGACGCCCGACTTCGCGGGGATGCCGACGGTCGAGAGCCAGTCCCCCGCCGCGTCGTACATGCCGCAGCTCGTCATCACCGAGAGCACCTGGCGGGCGACCTCCTCGGGGACGACCTGGTCGCCGGTCAGCGGGTTCACGCCGCCGCGGGCCAGGGTCATGCCCATCACGGCGAGGTCGCGCACGTCCACGAGCGCCGCGCACTGGCGCGTGTACCCGCGCACCGCCTCCTCGGGGGAACCGGAGATGATGCCGTTCGCGCGCACCAGGGAGGCCAGCGCCAGGTTCCGCCAGACCTCGGACATCTCGGAGGCGAAGACGTCCTCGTCGACCGCGAGCTCGCGGCCCGCGAAGGCGCCCAGGCCCTCGATGACGCGGGCGGTGCGGGCGTCCTCGTCGAGGTCGGCGGGGCCGACGAGGGTGTGGGTGGTGATGGCGCCGATGTTGATCATCGGGTTCTCGGGGCGGCCGGTGCGCTCCTCGAGGCTGATCTCGTTGAAGGCGTCGCCCGACGGCTCGACGCCGACCTTCTCGAGCACCGCGTCGATGCCGTGGTCGCGCAGCGCGAGCGCGTAGGCGAAGGGCTTGGAGATCGACTGGATGGTGAAGCGGCGCTCGGCGTCCCCCGCGCTGTAGAGGGTGCCGTCGGGGGTGCACAGGGCCACGGCGAGCGGATCGGGGTCGGCCGCGGCGAGCTCGGGGATAAAGTCGGCGACGGCGCCGTTGTCCTCCGCGCATTCCGCGAGGATCTGCGCGAGGTACTCGTCGACGGGGCTGCGCACGACCTCAGGCGCTCCGCACCCGGTGGGCGGGCGGTCCCGGTCTCGTGACCAGCCAGGTCGCGGCGCGGCCGGCGACGGGGAAGGTGTCGGCGTAGCGGTCGACCCAGTCGACGGCGAAGCGGTCCGCGCGCTCAGCGGGGACCATCGCCCAGACGCTGCCGCCGAAGCCCGCGCCGAAGGCGCTGGCGGCGTCGGCCCCCATCTCGCGGGCCAGGCGCTGCAGGGCGACGGTCTCGGGCGTCTGGTTGCCCAGGCCCTCCTCGGCGAGCTGCTGCGACTCGTCGACGAGGCCCCCGAAGGCGGTCAGGTCGCCGCTCGCGAGCGCGTCGGTGGCCGCCGGGATGATCCGCTCGGACTCCTCGAGGAACTGGGAGAGGCGGGCGGAGAGGTAGGTGCCGGGGTCGATCAGGGCGCGCAGCTCGTCCGCGGCGCCGGGGTCGGCGGCCACGACGTCGCCGAGCGTCGCGTCGTCGCGGCCGGTGCGCTCGTTCCAGATGCCCACGATGTCCCGGGCGGAGAGGGAGACGCGGTTGTAGCGCTCGAGGGCGGAGCCGGTCTTCTCCGCCTGCACACCGGAGACGGCGATGACCAGGGCGCGGTCCTCGGCGAAGGGCACGGCGCGCTCGAAGGCGACGGGGCAGAAGGAGTACTGGACCATCTGTCCCCCGCGGCCGCACAGCATCGCGACGTGGTCCTCGCTGCCGCCGAAGGTGCCCACACCGCGGCGGCCGGCGAGCGGGCCGTAGCTCTGGCCGTTCTCGACGCAGCCGAGGTACTCGGCGAGGCGCTCGCGATCGGTGACGACCTCCCGGTAGGCGGGCTCGTCGCCCATCCGGCAGAGCTCGCCGTAGGCGAGGGCGAGGCCGACGACGAGCGCCGAGGAGCTCGACATCCCGGCCGCGAGCGGCAGGTCCGATTCGATGGTGATCTCGGCGCCGCGGGAGCGGCCGGGGAAGTTCGCGCGCAGCCGGTCGACGACGGTGCGCACGTAGCCGGACCAGTGGCCCGCACCGAGCCGTCCGGTGGGCTCGGCGTCGAGGTCGATCTCGAGGGTCTCCCGGGCGATGGAGCTCGTGACCAGCAGCGTCCGGTCCTCGCGGGCGCGAGCGGTGACGGTGTGGCCGCGGTCGACGGCGGCCAGCAGGGAGCGCCCGCCGGCGTAGTCGGTGTGCTTGCCGAGCATCTCGACGCGGCCCGGGACGAACCAGGCGACCTCGTCGGGCAGGGGGGAGGGCGCGCTCACAGCTGCACCTCGATGCCCGCGAGCGCCTCCTGGACCGAGGCGATGTCCCCGCGCGAGGACATGTCGAGCACGCCCGCGGCGGCGGGCACCACGGTGAAGACCTCGCCGTCTGCGACCTGACGGCGCACGGCGTCGATCACCTCGTACTCGCCGCGCGGGGAGGGGTCGATGCGTGCGCAGGCCTCGAAGATGCCGGGGGTGAACAGCCACGCGTTCATGGAGACGGGGGCGTCGTCGCCGAAGGCGGCCAGGGTCTGCGCGTCGGGCTTCTCGACGATGTCCCGCAGGTGGCCGCGCTCGTCGACGTCCACGAGGGCGAAGGCGCGGATGCGCTCGGCGGGGATGTTCGACTGCGCGACGAGGGCCTCGCGGTCGAAGCCGACCAGGGCGCTGCCGGGGGCGGCGGCGAGGGCGCGCAGGGCATCCGCCGGGTAGTGGTTGTCGGAGTTCAGGACGATCACGCGCTGGTCGCCGGCGAAGTCGCGGGCGGCGGCGACCGCGTCGGCCGTGCCGCGGGGCTCGGTCTGGATCGCGGTGGTGACGGTGACGCGCCCGCCGCTCGTGCGCTCGGCGTACTCGCGCAGGGCGTCGTGCTCGGGGCCGATGACCAGGCACACCTCGGTGACGCCGACGTCCGCGAGGGCGCTGATCACGAAGTCCAGGAAGGGGCGGCCCACGTCGATGAGGGCCTTCACGCCGCTCGCGGCGACCGCCGCCTGCTTCTCGTCGACCTGCGCGCCGTCGTCGGCCCTCCGCATGCGGGTGCCGAGCCCGCGGGCGAGGATCACGGCACGGGTCACGGGGGCGGCAGGGCTCGTCGTCGTCTCGCTCACGGGGACGAGTGTAGAAGGCTTCACCCCGGAGGGCCGGGAGACGGGCCGACGGAGCGGCCGGATCAGCACCACGCCGTGTAGAGTTGCGCGGGTCGTCCCCACCCCGTCCACCCGAGGAGATCCGCCCATGGCAGGCGTGCGCGCACGCTCGAACGGCGCCCTGGAGGCGCTGGTCATGCGTGCTCTCTGGCAGGCCGACGAGGCGCTCGGCGCCCGCGCGATCCTCGGCACCTTCGCCGACCCCGTCCCCGCGTACACGACCGTCCTCACGGTGCTCACGCGCCTCGAGGAGAAGGGGATGGTCGAGCGGGAGGCGCTCTCGCCGCGCAAGGTGCGCTTCCGCCCGCGCGTGAGCAGCGCCGAGGCCCACGCCCGCGACATGGTCGAGACGCTCGAGGAGGCCGACGACCGCCGCGGCGCGCTCCTCGCCTTCGCCGACACCCTGAGCAGCGAGGACATCGAGCTCATGCGCCGGGCGATCGACGCGCGCCGACCACGGGGCGCGGCCTCGTGATCGTGCTGCTTCTCGTGCTGGCCGGGGCGCTGCTGTGCGCGCCGGCCTCCGTGCTCCCCCTCGTCGCGGGCCGCTGGCAGGTCTGGCATCCGCGGCTCGCGCTCGGACTGTGGCTCGCGATCGGCGCGGCGGGCGTGGTGCTCGCGGCCGGCTCGGTCCTGGCCGCGGGCCTGCTCGTCGCCTTCTCGGGGCCGACGGGAGCCGTCTCCCTCTCCGGCGCAGCGCGGGCGCTCGCGCTCGTGCTGCTCGCGTGGGTCGGGCTCGGCGGCGCGGGAGTTCTCGCGGCGCTCGCGCTCGGGGGGCCGTCGCGGAGCGCGTCGGCGGGCGGCGTCGATGCTGACGCCGTGGCCGAGGACGCGCTGCTCGATGCGGAGGGGCCGGGCGCAGCCCGCCCCAGCGCGCACGGCTCCGCCGCGCCCCGCTCCCCCGCCACCGTGCGCATGGCCTTCGACGCCGAGACCGGAGCGGTGCTCTACGAGGTCGACGACCCGCGCCTCATCGCCCACGCGATCGGCGGACGCCACCCCGAGATCACGGTGTCGCGGCAGGCCCGCGAGGCCCTCACCGCCGCCGAGCTGCGCGGGGTGCTCGCGCACGAGGTCGCCCACCTGCGCGGCCGCCACGGCGAGATGCGGCGGCTGTGCGCCTGGCACGCCGCGTGCCTGCCCCGGCGCTCCGCGCTGCGCCGCCTCCTGGTGGGGCGCGTGCACCTGCTCACCGAGCTCGCGGCCGACGATGCCGCCGCCCGCGCCGTCGGCGAGGGGCGGCTGCTCGCAGGGCTGCGCGCCTCCCACGCCCTCGTGGCCTCGCCCGCACTGCTGGTGCGCGCCGAGCGCCTCGCCGCCCGCGGCGCCCAGGACCGTGTGACCTCGGCTCCAGCACCCCTTCCCGGCCCGGCCGGGAACGTCTACACGAAGTAGAGTTCTGGGCGTGAGAACCCGAGTCGTCGCGTGGATCGCCGTGGCGGTCGCGCTCGTGTGCGTGCCGCCGCTGATCGCCGACGCCGCGCTCGGCGAGCAGCTCTTCACCTCCATCCACCGCGAGTACCCGGGGGCGACCACCGCGATGGTCGCGGGGCTCGTCGAGTCCGCGGCCGCCCTCGCGGGAGTGCTCACCCTGGGATCCCTGGTCACGGTCACCTTCCTGCACGGACGCACCCGCAGGACCGCGCGGCGCGTGCAGTCCGCGCCCGATCTCACCGCGCTGCTCGTCTCCTCGATCAGCTGGTGCGTGCTCTCGCTCGCGAGCATCGTCGCGAGCGCCGCCGACACCAACGGCCTGGCCCTCTCGCGGGTGATCAACCCCGACACGATGCTGCGGGTGTACTCGTTCGGGTACATGCCGCGGGCCTGGACGGTCACCGCGGTCGCGGCGCTCGTCGTCGTCCTCACCGCCTTCCTCGCGACCCGTTGGGCGACTCTCCTGCTCGCCCTCTGGGCGGGCTGCATCGGCATCCTCGCGCCGGTCGTCGTCGGGCAGATCCTCGTCGGCCCGAACCACGACGTCGGCTCGGACGCCGGCACCCTGCAGACCCTCGTGGTCGGTCTGCTGCTCGCCCCGCTGCTGATCGATGCGATCCTCGGCGCGGCGGGCGCCCCGCAGACCGACCGCGGCCGCCTGCGCCTGCTGGCGCGGATCGGCGTGCCCGCGGCGCTCGTGCTCGAGGTCTTCCTCGCCTGGTTCAAGCTCCAGGGCGCCGGCGCGCTCGCCACCCCGACCGCGGCGCTCGAGGGCGTGCGGATCCTGCTGCTGCTCGCGATGGGCGCGCTGCTGCTGATGCGGGGCTCGGGGACCCTCGGGGGCCGACGGGTCGCGGCGCTCGGCGTGCTGCTGCTCGCCGTGCTCGGCGCCGGCGCGGCGATGCTGCGGATCCCGCCGCCCCAGTACTTCATGCCCACCTCGATCCCCGAGGTCTTCATGGGCTACGAGGTGCCCGAGGCGCCCACGGCCGAGGTGCTGGTCTCCACCGGACGACTGAATCTGCTGTTCGGCGTGCTCTCGCTCGGCATGATCGTGCTCTACCTCGCGATGGTGGTCTCGCTGCGGCGGCGCGAGGACCGCTGGCCGCTCTCTCGCACGATCTTCTGGATCGCCGGCTGGCTGGTGGTGCTGCTCGCGACCAACAGCGGGATCGGCCGCTACTCGGCGCCCGACTTCGGCGTGCACATGGCCGTGCACATGAGCCTGGGCATGCTGGCGCCGATCTTCCTGGTCCAGGGCGGGATCATCACGCTGATGCTGCGCGCGTCGGCGGCGCACGCGCGGACCGTGGGCATCCACGCCTGGATCACGCAGGCGCTGAACTGGTCCGTGCTGCGCACCGTGTACCACCCGGCGCTCGTGTTCATCGTGTTCATCGGCAGCTACTACGGCCTGTACTTCTCCCCGCTGTTCGGGCTGATGATGCGCTACCACTGGGCGCACCAGCTGATGAACCTGCACTTCCTGATCGTCGGCTACCTCTACTACAGCCTCATCATCGGCGTGGACCGCCCGCCGCGGCCGCTGCCGCACATCGGCCGCCTCGGCTACATCCTCGCGGCGATGCCGTTCCACGCCTTCTTCGGCGTCGCCATCATCTCGAGCTCCACGATCCTCGCGGAGACCTACTACACCTACCTCGACCTGCCGTGGGCGGACCTCGCCCACTCCCAGCAGGTCGCGGGGTCCGTGGCCTGGGCGGGCGGCGAGGTGCCGCTCGTGATCGCGATCATCGCGCTCGGCGTGCAGTGGGCCCGGCAGGACGACGTCGAGGCCCGGCGCCGCGACCGCCACATGGATCGCGGGCTCGACGACGAGTTCGACGCGTACAACGAGATGCTCAAGAAGCTCTCGGACAGGAAGGGCAGCTGATGACCCCGCCCGTGCTCGAGTCCCGGACGCCCCCCGACGGGGACTCCGCCTCCCCCGCGACCGCTCCCGCCCCGATCGATCCGGCCGAGCGCTGGAGCTTCGACGTCTCCGGGATGACCTGCGCGGCCTGCGCGAACCGCATCGAGCGCAAGCTCAACAAGGCCGACGGCATCTCCGCGACGGTGAACTACGCGACCGAGCGCGCCCTGGTCACCGGCATCGAGGCTCCGGACGAGGCGATCACCCTGATCCGCGCCGCCGGCTACGACGCCGCCGTGCACGACGAGGCCGACGACACCTGGTCCCGCCGGGCGACGGAGATGCGCATCACCTCGCTGCGGCGCCGGCTGATCGCGGCCGCGCTGCTGACGATCCCGCTGATGGACGTCTCGCTCGTGCTCGCCCTGGTGCCGCAGTGGCGGTTCCCGGGCTGGGCCCTGCTGTGCGTGCTGCTCGCGATCCCGGTGGTCACCTGGGCCGCCTGGCCCTTCCACCGGATGACGCTGCGGAACCTGCGCCACGGCGCGGTCTCCATGGACACCCTGGTCTCGATCGGGATCGCGGTGTCCTTCGGCTGGGCGATCGTCTCGATGCTCGTGGGCCTCGAGCCGCAGGACGGCTTCTGGCTCGGCTTCGGGCGCGCACCGGCCGGGGCCGACGCCCTCTACCTCGACGTCGCGGCCGGGATGACCACCTTCCAGCTGGCAGGGCGCTACTTCGAGTCCCGCAGTCGCCGCCGCGCGGGCGATGTCCTCGGCGCGCTCACGGCGCTCGGGGCGAGCGAGGCGCGCGTGCGCCGCGACGGCGCCGAGTCCATGGTCGCGATCGATCAGCTGCGCCGCGGCGACCTGCTCGTGGTGCGCCCCGGCGAGACCGTCCCGGCCGACGGGGAGATCGTCGAGGGCTCGGCCGCCCTCGACACGGGCGCCATGACCGGCGAGTCCGTGCTGCGCACGTGCGGGATCGGCGACGAGGTCGTGGGCGGCACCGTCTCGACCGACGGGCTGCTGGTGGTGCGGGCGACGGGCGTCGGCGCGCACACGCAGCTCGCCCAGATGGCCGCGATCGCCGAGCAGGCGCAGGTCCGCAAGGCGGACGTGCAGCGCACGGTGGACGCCGTGGTGCGCGTGTTCGTGCCGGTCGTGCTCGTGCTCAGCGTGCTCGTCGCCGGCGTCTGGCTGCTGCTGGGCGCGAACATCGCCACCGCCGTCTCGAACGCGATCAGCGTGCTCATCATCGCCTGCCCGTGCGCGCTCGGCCTCGCGACGCCCACCGCGCTGATGGTGGGCGTGGGGCGCGGCGCCGTGCTCGGCATCCTCGTCAAGGGCCAGGACGCCCTCGAGGCGAGCGGCACCGTGACCACCGTCGTCCTCGACAAGACCGGCACCCTCACGGTCGGCGCCCCGAGCGTCGAGCGCGTGGTGGTGACGGGCGAGGCGAGCGCCGCGCAGGTGCTGCGCTGGGCGTCGGCCGCCGAGTCCTCCTCCGAGCACGCCGTGGCCACGGCGATCCGCGAGCACGCGGAGAGCCGCGTGGCCGACGTCCCCGAGGCCCGCGACTTCCACGTCACCCCCGGGCTGGGCGTCGAGGCCGTGATCGAGGACGCGCAGGTGGCCGTGGGCAGTCCCGCGCACATGGAGAGCCTCGACATCGCCGTCCCCGCGGACCTCGCGGAGACCGTGAGCGAGGCGGAGTCCTCCGGGCGCTCGGCCGTGCTCGTCGCCCGCGAGGGCGGGGCCGTCGGCGCGATCGTGCTGGCCGACGAGATCAAGCCCGATGCGCGCGGAGCGATCGCCGCGCTCCACGAGGCGGGCCTGCGCACCGTGCTGCTCACCGGCGACTCCGAGGCCGCCGCCCGGCGCGCGGCCGCGGACCTCGGCATCGACGACGTGCGCGCGGGCGTGCTGCCCACGGGCAAGGCCGCCGCGATCGAGGAGCTGCGCGCCGAGGGCCACTCGGTGGCGATGGTCGGCGACGGCATCAACGACGCCGCGGCGCTGGCCGCGGCGGACCTGGGGCTGGGCATGGTGACCGGCACCGATGTCGCCCTGAAGTCCTCGGACATCATCCTGGTGCGCGAGGACCTCTTCGCCGTGATCGACGCGATCGCGCTCTCCCGGGCCACCAACCGCACCATCCGCGCGAACCTGGTGTGGGCCTTCGGCTACAACGTGGCGGCGATCCCGATCGCGGCGATCGGCCTGCTGAACCCGCTGATCGCTGCGGGCGCGATGTCGCTGTCCTCGGTGTTCGTCGTGCACAACTCGCTGCGCCTGCAGAACTTCCGCTCGCGCCGGCCGCGCTCGGGGCGCTCGGGGCGCTCCGGGCGCTGAGCGCCCCGCGGGTCGACTTGCAGTCCCCGTCGGCCGACCCTAGAGTTCTCTACAGAACGTAGAACTACGACGGGCGGAGCGGGATGCACGGGACGATCGGCGCGGTGGCGCTCAGCGCCCTGTTCGCCGTGCTCGGCGTCCATGCCCTCGTGCGCGCGGTGCGGCATCGCGCGCGGCCCGTCGACCTCGTGGGCGATCTGCTGCACGTGCTCATGTGCGCGGTCATGGTCGCCATGTCCTGGTCCTGGTGGAACGTGCTCCCGGCGCTCCCCCAGATCATCCTGTTCGCCGTCTCGACCGCGTGGTTCGCCCTGCTCGCCCTGCTCCGGCTCGCCGAGGGCCGCACGGACGCGAGCACCCACGGGCCCCTCCACCAGGGCCAGCACGCGGTGATGATGCTGGCGATGGTCTGGATGGTGGTGACCATGTCCGCCGACCCCGGCGCGAGCACCCACTCGATGACCATGCTGCCCACCGGCGCGGGCCTGCTGGGGGTGGCCTTCACGGGCGCGCTGGCGGTCTCCGGCCTGCTGCAGCTCGCGGAGGCGCACGAGTCGCCCGGCCCGCGCGCAGGCCTGCGGATGATGGCCGCGATGGACCTCGCCATGGCCCTGGCCTGCTGGCTCATGCTGCTGCACTGATCGACCCATCCGATCCCCGTCCGATTCCGAATCCCTGCCGATCCCCCCACCTCGAGGACAGCCATGACCGCGAACACCGCACGCCGACTCCCCCTCCGCGCAGCTCTCGGCCTCGCCGCCGCAGGGCTCGCCTTCGCCGTGCCAGCGGCCGCGCAGGCGCACGTGACCGCGAGCGCCGCGGACACGACCGCCGGCGCCTACACCGTGGTCACCTTCAGCGTCCCGCACGGCTGCGACGGCTCGGCCACCACGAGGGTCGCCATCGATCTGCCGGAGGGGGTCGACGAGGTCACGCCCACGCGCAACCCGTACTACGACGTGACGACGAAGAACGAGAAGCTCGCGGAGCCCGAGACCGACGCCCACGGCAACGAGGTCACCGAGCGCGACGCCCAGGTCGTGTACACGGCGAAGACCCCGCTGCCCGACGGCCAGCGCGACAGCTTCGAGCTCTCCCTGCAGATCCCCGAGGACGCCGCGGGCACCACGCTCACCTTCCCCACCACCCAGACCTGCGAGAAGGGCGAGACCGCGTGGACGCAGGTGCCGAAGGAGGGGCAGAGCGAGGACGACCTCGAGTCCCCGGCGCCCTCCGTCTCCGTCGCGGCCTCCGACGAGTCCTCCTCCGCGACCGCCGCCGCCCAGCCCCAGGCGTCGCGCGACGGGACGACCACGGCGCTCGTCGTCACCAGTCTCGTGATCGGCGCGCTCGGGCTGCTGAGCGGCGCGGCGGCGCTGATCACCGTGCGCAGGAGGCGCTGATCCCGTCGTGACCCACCTCCGGATCCCCGCGCTGCGGGTGCTGCTCGGGAGCCTGCTCGGCCTGCTGCTGATGCTCGGCGGGGCCGCTCCCGCCCTCGCGCACGCCCAGCTGGAGTCGAGCAGCCCCGACGACGGGACCGTCCTCGAGCACGCCCCCGCCTCGGCGACCCTCACCTTCGACGAGCACGTGCGGCCGATCGACGGCGAGACCCGCCTGACCCGCCCGGACGGCACCTCGACGACGCTCGAGGCGCACTCGCGCGACGACGACGTGCTCGCCGCGCTGCCCTCGGACCTCCCCGACGGCAGCTATGTGCTCACCTATCGGGTGGTCTCGGCCGACGGGCATCCGGTGACGGGGACCCTCGACTTCTCCGTGGGCGCCCCCTCCACGATCCCTGCCGCGCCGTCCGCCGGCTCCGACGCCGGTGCCGACTCCGGCTCCGGCACCGGCACCGCGGCGCACGAGGAACCGGGCGCGGGCGCTTCCACGCTGGTCCCGGTGCTCACCGTGCTCGAGTACCTCTCGCTGCTCCTGATGGCCGGCGCGCTGCTGTGCTCCGCGCTCGTGGCGCGCGGCGCGGCGGCGCGGGACGTGATGGCCTCGCCCCGGGGGGCGCGGGCCCTGCGGGTGCTCGCGCTGGTGGCCGCGGCCTCGGCCGTGCTCCTCGTCCCCGTGACCGCCGCCGAGGCCGCCGGCTGGACGCGCATGGGCGCGGGGCTCTCCGCCCCGCCCGTCGTCGGAGCCGGCGCCGTGGTCCTCGGGGCCGCCCTGGTGATCGGGGCGGGAGGAGCGCGCAGGCCCGCGCTCTCCGTCCCCGGTGCGCTGCTGGCGCTGGTCGCCCCGGTGCTCGTCGGCCATTCGGCGTCCATCGCGCCGCGTCCCCTGATGCTCGTCGCCGATGTCGCCCATCTGCTCGCCGGCGCCGTGTGGTCCGGCGGGCTGCTCGCGGCGATCGCGATGCTCACGGTGCTGCACCGGCACTCGGCGGCCGCGGAGGGCGTCGCCGTGGTGCGGCGGTTCTCCCTGGTGGCACTGGTCAGCGTGCTGGTGCTCGCGGCGAGCGGCACCACGATGGCGGTGCTGATCCTGGACACGCCGGCGGCGCTGGTGACCTCGGCGTGGGGCCGCACGCTGCTCGTCAAGCTCGTGGTCGTCGTCGTCGCGGTGGGGCTGGCGGCGTGGAACCGCACCCGCCTGCTGCCCGCGATCGCCTCGGCCGACGCCCCCTGGGAGCGCCTGCTGCGGACCATGCGGCGCGAGGCCGCGCTGCTGCTGGGGGTGCTCGCGATCACCGGCCTGCTCGTGAACCTCAGCCCCCACGTGCACTCGATGGAATCGATGAGCGGCCCGGAGTCCGCCCAGGTCGACGCGACGGTCGCACCGGCGACGCCCGGGACCGCGTGACCCAGCGCCCGCGCCCCGCCCGTAGGATGGCCGGATGACGACGCCCGAGGAGGAGCCTGCCCCCGCGGCGACGGCATCCGCGGACGTCCTGCGCGGACTCCTGCTCGCGGTCGCCGGCGGCGATGCCGAGGCCTTCCCCCAGCTCTACGACTCCACGAGCGCGCGCGTGTTCGGCCTCGTGCTCAGGGTGCTGAGGGACCGCGCGCAGTCCGAGGAGGTCACCCAGGAGGTGTACCTCGAGGTGTTCCGCCGGGCATCGTCCTTCGACCCGTCGAGGGGATCGGCCCTGGCCTGGATCCTCACCATGGCCCACCGCCGCGCGGTGGACAGGGTGCGCGCGTCACAGTCGCAATCCGATCGCGATGTCGCCTACGAATCACGATCGTCGACGGAGCAGCCGGACCCGACCAGCGAGACGGCCCTGGACGGCATCGAGGCGCGTCACGTGCGCGGCGCGCTCTCGCAGCTGTCGGACAGACAGAGCGAGGCGATCCGCCTGGCCTATCTCGACGGACTCACCCAGTCCCAGGTCGCCGAGCGGCTGAGCATCCCGCTGGGGACGGCGAAGACGCGCATCAGGGACGGCCTGCTGGCCCTGCGGCGGATCATGAGCACGGAGCACACGAGGGAGGAGGAGAGATGAGCGAGACCGGCGCAGCACCGCGCGCGGGCGGACACGAGGAGCTCGAGTCGCTCGTGGCCTCCTACGCGCTCGACGCCCTCGACCCCTCCCGGAGCGCGGAGGTCGAGGCCCACCTGGCCACGTGCCCGCAGTGCCGTGAGCTCGCGGACTCGCTGCGCGAGACGACTGTCGGCCTCTCCGAGGGGCTCGAGACGCCTCCTCCCGCCGCGCTGCGCGACCGGATCCTGGAGGCCGTGAGCGCCGAGTCGGATGCGGCGCCCACGACGCCCACGACCCTCGAGGAGCCCACCGCGCCCGAGGAGTCCGAGGAGCACCGGCTCCCGCGCCGGCCGAGGCGCCGCGCCGTCCTCGCCGGAGGGTTCGCCCTCGCCGCGAGCGCGCTGGTCGCGACCGGCCTCGTCGTCGCACGCCCCTGGCGCTCGCAGGAGGAGAAGGATATCGACGAGGTGCTCGCGGCGGACGATGCCCGTGAGTACACGACGACGTGGCGCTCGGCGCGGATCACGGCGGTGCGCTCGCCCTCCCTGGGCTCCGCGGTGCTGGAGGTCCAGGACCTCCCCGCCGCTCCGTCGGGCAAGGACTACCAGGCATGGACCATGGAGTCCGAGGGCCCCGTGAGCGCCGGACTGGTCCGTCCCGACGACGACGGCGACTCCCGCACGCTGCTGTCTGCGGGGTCGGCCGAGGGAGCCGCCATCAGCCTCGAGCCCGCCGGGGGTTCGGAGCAGCCGACGAACGTCCTGGCTGAGCTCGACTACTCCTGAGACGGACTGCCCGTGAGGTGCGGGGCGAGGGTCATCCCTCGTCGACGAGCCTCGCGAAGACGATCACGTTGTCCGCATGACGCCCTGCCGCGTCGACCGTGCCGCCGCAGGTGATCATGCGCAGCTCGGCGCTCGACGTGTTCTCGTACACGGCCCAGGTGGGGAAGGAGTCCTTGGGGAAGCGGCCGACGTCGTAGACCTCGAAGGTCGCGGTGCTCCCGTCCGCACGCTCCACGTCGACGCGGTCGCCCTTGCGCACCGCGCCGAGCTCGAAGAACACCGAGGGCTTCCCGCTGTAGGTCACGTGGCCCTCGATCACCGCGGGGCCCTGCTCACCGGGGGTCGGTGAGCCGTCGAACCAGGCGGCGTCGTCCTTGCGGGCCCCGCTGGGGGCCGGGAGCGTGCCGTCATCGGCGAGCGGGATCCCGAACACCGCGCCGTCGATGTCGCGGTCCGGCACCCGGACGCGGACCGGCTTCGATGCCGGCAGCGCCGCGGGCGTGCTGGGGGCCGCGGAGGTCGAAGGGGTCTGCTCCGCGTCGCTCGACGGCGGCGTCGTCGCGCCGGAGCTGCTGGAGCTGCTGGAGCTGCTGGAGGCGGTCTGCGCCGCAGGGGCCTGGGGCGGGGGCGGCTCCTGGTCGACCAGGAAGACGATCAGGAGCACGAGCCCCGCCACGCACAGCGCACCGCTCGCGGCGGCCGCCCAGAGGCGGCCGCCGCGGCGGTGCTGCGTCGTCGTGCTGCTCATCGAGGGACGACGATCCTCACTTCTCCGTGCGAGCACTGCGACGGCGGCTCACGACGGCTCCGACGACGCCCGCGGTGACGAGCGCGCCGCCGGCTGCGAGCAGCCCGGCGTCCTCGATGCCGGCGGTGGTGCCGTCACCGGTCTCGACGCCGCCCTGCGGCATGTCGGACATCTGGCTCACGGTGACCGCACCGCAGGCCGCTGGATCCGTGGCCTCGCTGGGCAGCGACGGGTCGAGATCGGACTTGGTGTCCCCGTCGTACTTGCCGCTGCCGTTGTGGTCCACACCGTGCACGACCACGACCGCCTTGCCGTCCTTGAGGGACGAGGCGACGTCGTCGCTCACCGTGATGGTGCGCTCGTAGTGGCCGTCACCCGTGGGGAAGTTCGCGACATCCAGACCGTTGTCGGGACCGGTCCCGCCCTTCGTGGTGAGCGAGGTGCCGATCATGCCGTAGTCGTCCATGGCATCGCTGACCTGGATGGCTCCGTTCTCGCCCGAGCCCTCCATGTTCGGGTCGGGGCACTTGCCCTTGCCCCCGATGTGGATGTGCTGGGCGTGCGGCGAGCCCTCGAGCAGCCCCTTGGTATCCATCTTCACGGTGAGCTGGTCGCCGTCGAGGGTGAGCCAGGCCGTGCCCGAGGCGCCGGAATCGTTGAGCTCGCTGAGGTCTGCCTGGTAGCTGTGCGCGTCACTGCCCTCCGCGAGAGCCGGTGCGGTCGCGCCGAAGCCGACCGCCGCCATCGTGGCGGCCATGAGGGAGATGGACTTCATCGTCTTGCGCATGATGCCTCCGTTCGGGGTCACCGTGCGGCCGACGGACCGCAGGGGACGGTGACGAAGGGTGTTCGGAGCGTCGGGCGGACCGGATTGGTCGAGTTCCGTTCCGGAATCGGCCGGGATCCGACCGGGCCGGGATGTCACGGGAAGGTCACGGATGGGTCTCGGTGTCCGCCGACGCGCTCCGCGCGCGGTCAGGGCATGGTGTCATGCGTCACGTCGGGGTCCTCTCCTCCGGAGCCCGGCCCGGCGCCGCCGGCCATCCCTCTCCCCTCCCCGAGGCAGCCCATGAGACATCTCCCTGCGCATCGCCGCGCTCTCCTCTCCCCCCGATCCCTCCTCACCGCCGGCGCCGCGGCAGCCCTCGCCGCAGCCATGCTCGGCCCCCTCCCCGCCCGGGCCGACGGCCAGGGCGACGATCTCGGGACGGCCTCCTCCCATGGAGTCGAGGCCCCCGCGAAGGGCTCCCCGTCCCTCGACGACGCGAAGGGGTCCGTGCCCGACCGCTACCTGGTCCAGGTCGAGGGCGCCCCGCAGGCGCAGGGCACCCCCCAGCGCACGCTGAAGACGAAGCAGACCGGCGTCGTGGACGAGGCGGAGAAGGACGGGCTGGACGTCACCGTCGACCAGTCGTACACGCACGCCTGGAACGGCATGGCGGTCTCGATGACGAAGGCCGACGCCGAGGCCCTCCAGGACGTCGACGGCGTCACCGCCGTCTACCCGGTGATGCAGGTGGCGCTGCCGCCGAACGAGGACGACGCCTCCCCCGAGGACGAGTACGCCAACGCCATGACCGGCGTGGACACCGTGCAGAAGGTCGACGGCCTGGACGGCGAGGGCGTCACCGTGGGCGTCATCGACTCGGGCGTGGACTACAACAACCCCGACCTCGGCGGCTCCGGGACGAACGACCAGACGAAGGACTTCCCGGGCTCCCGCGTCACCATGGGCTTCGACTTCGTGGGCGACGACTACAACTCGAAGATCCCGGGCAGCGTCCCGAAGCCCGACGAGCACCCGGACGACTGCGGCGGCCACGGCACCCACGTCGCGGGCATCATCGGGGCCGACGGCGAGGTGACCGGCGTGGCCCCGAAGGCGGACATCGCGTCCTACCGCGTCTTCGGCTGCGAGGGCACGACCTCGACCGACATCATCCTCGCCGCGATGGACCGGGCCTTCGCCGACGGCGTCGACGTCATCAACATGTCGCTCGGCGCGTCGTTCATGACCTGGGACCAGTACCCGACCGCGCAGGCCTCGAACGAGATCACCGCCAAGGGCGTCGTGGTCGTCGCCTCGGGCGGCAACGAGGGCGAGGCCGGAACGTTCTCGGGCGGCGCGCCCGGCGTCGGCAGCGACGTGATCACCGTCGGCTCCGTCGAGAACACCGACGTGCACCTGCCCTACTTCGCCGTCGGCACGCAGAAGGTCGGCTACATCAACGCCCAGGACGGCGGCGCCGCCCCGACCACGGGCAAGGTCTCGCTCGCGACCGCGGGCGAAGACTCGGACGAGGCCGACGCGGCGGTCCTGGCCTGCGACCCGGCCTCCCTCACGAAGCCGACGAAGAAGAAGCAGGCGCTGCTCATCAAGCGCGGCACCTGCTCCTTCCACGACAAGGCCGCGAACGCGCAGAAGGCCGGGTACACCGCCGTCGTGCTCTACAACAACAGCGGCGGGCTCATCAATCCGGACGTGTCGGGGGACCCGGAGATCACGATCCCCGTGGTCTCGATCGCCGAGTCCGACGGCATCGCCCTGCAGAAGACCCTCGCGAGCACGAGCCCGAAGCTCGCCTGGAAGGACGGCACAGCCGTCTTCCCGAACTTCGGCGCCGGCCTCATGTCGTCCTTCTCCTCGTACGGGCTCACGGCAGAGCTGGGCCTGAAGCCCGACCTGTCGGCACCCGGCGGACAGATCTATTCGACCGTGCCGCTCGAGCAGGGCGGGCACGGCACGAAGTCCGGCACCTCGATGGCCTCCCCGCATGTCGCGGGCGCGGCCGCGCTGATGCTGCAGGAGCATTCGGGCTGGACGCCGAAGCAGGTGAAGTCGGCCCTCGTGAACACGGCAGACCCGCTGGACTGGTCGCTCGAGCCCGGCAAGGGCTACCTCGAGCCGGTGCACCGTCAGGGCGCGGGCATGCTCGACATGGTCGAGGCCGCCCACACCTCCACCTCGATCGGCGAGCCGACGATCTCGCTCGGGGACAGCTCGCAGGGCGCCCACTCGGTCACGGTGAACGTGCGCAACGACGGCGACACGGCGAAGACCTACGCGGTCTCGACCCGCACCGGCGTCGCCACCGGCGGCTCGCCGTCGGACCCGGCCTTCCAGGTCGCGGACCCCTCCGTGAGGCTCTCGAGCCGCTCGGTGACCATCCAGCCGCACCGCTCGGCGCTGGTGACCGCGCGGATCAGCGAGGACTTCGGCGAGGACGGCATCATCTATGGCGGCTGGGTCCAGCTGGCCAGCGATGACGAGGACCTCTCGGTGCCCTTCGCGGGCATGTCCGGCGACTACCAGAACGTCGAGGTGCTCGGCGCCCACGACGCCCTGCCGGTCCTCGGCAGGGCGCAAGGCGAGAACATCGTGCCGGTCTCCGGCAAGGACGCGACGTACTCGATGTCCGGGGACGACGTCCCCTACGTCCTCTTCTATCTGGACTACCCGGTCGAGCGCCTGGACGTGGCCGTGTACCACGCGAAGGCCGACGGCTCGAAGGGCAGGCTCGTGAACCCCAAGGTGGGCACGGTCAGCTCCGAGAGCAAGTGGGGCCGCTCCTCCGAGACCGAGGCGCTGCCCTGGGACGGCACCTACCAGACCGCGAAGGGCAAGACGGTCACCGCGAAGGACGGGAAGTACATCATCGAGGTCCGCGTGCTCAAGGCCCTCGGCGATCCCGACACGGCCTCCGACTGGGAGAGCTGGGACTCCGAGGTGCTGACGCTCGCGCACCAGAAGCCCTGAGCTCGGTGAGGGGTGCGTCGTCGCCGCTGAGGCGCTGACGGCCCTGCGCCCTCCCCACCGCCGCCCCCGATCCGCAGCCGCGGGTCGGGGGCGGCGTGCGCTCGACCACCAGTGCGCGAGCACGCGTTCCGTGCGCCCCGGCCGCGTGCTTTGATGGGGCGCACCCGCGCGCGGGAGGCAGCGGCCCGACCCGCCCGTCGGCCCGTCCGCCGGCCCCGCGCGCACCGGAGTCCAGGGGGAGGTCGCGATGGGACGCGAGATCGGCTCGACCCAGTACACCCGCAGCGAGCGCACGCACTACCGCCGGGAGCTGAGGCGCAACCTCGACCTGTTCGAGACGTTCCTGGACACCGCCGAGTTCCGCACCGAGGGCACCATCGGCGTCGAGCTCGAGATGAACCTCGCCGTCGAGTCCGGCGACGGGGACCCGATGGCGCCGGCCCTGCTGGCCGACGAGGTCATCCCCGCGATCGACGACCCCGACTTCGTGCACGAGCTGGGACGCTTCAACGTCGAGGCGAACCTGCCGGTCACCCACCCGCGCGACAGCGGGCTGCGGGACCTCGAGCAGCAGCTGCACGAGCGCATCGAGAAGGCCGACGCCACGGCGCGCCGGCACGGCGCGCGCGTGGTGCCCGTCGGGCACCTGCCCACCCTCACCTCCGAGATGTTCCAAGACGACTCCTGGCGCTCCCCCGGCGCCCGCTACGAGGCGCTCGAGAACACGGTGATGGAGGCGCGCGGCGAGGAGATCCACCTGCGCATCAGCGGCGAGGGCCGCGGGCTGGACGTCGAGTTCGACTCGATCGGGCCCGAGGCCGCATGCACCTCCATGCAGCTGCACCTGCAGGTCTCCCCCGAGCAGTTCGCCGACGTCTGGAACGCCGCGCAGGCGATCGCCGGCCCGCAGGCGGCGCTGGGCGCGAACTCGCCGTTCCTGTTCGGGCGTCGGCTCTGGCACGAGAACCGGATCCCGGCGTTCACGCAGGCCCTGGACACGCGCCCGCCGGAGTACGCGACCCAGGGCGTGCGTCCGCGGGTGTGGTTCGGCGAGCGCTGGATCACCTCGATGTTCGACCTCTTCGAGGAGAACGTGCGGCTGTTCCCCGCGCTCATCCCCGAGTCCCGCACCATGGCCGAGGAGCCGCTGCTCGCCGAGAGTGCGTCCCCGCGCCTGCACGAGCTGATGCTGCACAACGGCACCGTGTGGCGCTGGAACCGGCCGATCTACGATCCCGGCGAGGACATGCCGCACCTGCGCCTGGAGAACCGTCTGCTGCCGGCCGGGCCGTCGGCGATCGACATGGCCGCGAACGCCGCGTTCCTCTACGGGATCCTCGAGTCGCTCGTGAAGGAGCGGCGCCCGCTGTGGTCGCGCATGAGCTTCGAGCAGGCCGCCGAGCACTTCGAGCTGTGCGCGCGGTGGGGCCTGGAGGCCCGCATCACCTGGCCGCGCCTGGGCAAGGTGCGCGTCGCGGACCTGCTGGTGGAGCACCTCATCCCCCAGGCCATGCAGGGCCTGCGGGATCTGGGGACCGATGAGGACGTGATCGAGCGCTACGAGTCGGTGCTGCTGGGGCGCGCCCGCTCGGGCCGCAACGGCGCCCGCTGGCAGATCGACACCGTCACCTCCCTCGAGCTGCGCGGCGCGAGCCGCCAGGACGCCCTCGCCCGGATGACCGCGATGTACATCGAGGGCGTCCACTCCGGGCGCCCCGTGCACGAGTGGCCGATGCCCGCGCGGGGCCAGGCCGACGCCTGAGGGAACCGATCGGCGCCCGATCGGCGCCCGGTCAGCGCCCGGCCGGCGCCGCCCCGCCCCGTCGGCCCGCATACCGAGAGCGCGTCTCAGATCCTGGATGCCCGGTTTAGAGTGAGCGCATGAGCCAGAATCCCTCCTCCCCCGCCTCCGCTCCGCCCACGCCCCCGTCGGACCCCGCCGGATCCACGAGCGAGGACCGCTCCGCACGCGTCGCGGTGACCGTGTTCCCCGTGCTGATCCTCGCCGCCGCCGCGCTCGGCTTCTTCGTGCCGGCCACCGGCCAGGCGATCTCCGGGTACACGAACCTGTTCCTGGGCATCATCATGTTCGCGATGGGGCTGACGCTGACGATCCCCGACTTCACGCTCGTGCTGAAGCGGCCGCTGCCGGTGCTGATCGGCGTGCTCGCGCAGTACGTGGTGATGCCTCTGGTCGGCTTCGCCATCGCCTGGGCGCTGCAGCTGCCGCCGGAGCTCGCGGCGGGCGTGATCCTCGTGGGCTGCGCCCCCGGCGGCACCAGCTCGAACGTCATCAACTACCTCTCGAAGGCGGACACCGCGCTCTCGGTGACGATGACCTCGATCTCCACGCTCATCGCCCCGATCCTCACCCCTGTGCTGACCCTCTGGCTCGCCGGCGCCTACATGCCCCTCGATGCCGGGGAGATGGCCCTGAGCATCGTGAAGATGGTGCTGATCCCCGTGATCGCCGGTCTCGTCATCCGCCTCGTGCTCTCGCGCCTGGTGGACCGCATCCTGCCGGCCCTGCCGTGGGTGAGCGTCGCCGGCATCTCCCTGGTGGTCATCGCGGTGGTCTCCGGCAGCGCCGACCAGATCGTCTCCGCGGGCGCGCTCGTGCTGCTCGCGGTGGTGCTGCACAACGCCTTCGGCTACCTGCTGGGGTACTGGTTCGCGCGCGTGCTGCGCCAGCCGATCCGCACCGCCCGCACCACCTCGATCGAGGTGGGCATGCAGAACTCGGGACTCGCCGCCACGCTCGCCGCCCAGTACTTCAGCCCCGCCGCGGCACTGCCCGGCGCCGTGTTCTCGATCTGGCACAACCTCTCCGGCGCGGTGCTCGCCATGTACTACCGGCGCACCGCGCAGCGTCAGGACGCGGCCTCGCAGGACCGGCGTGCGCAGGCCGCCTCGCGGTGACGCGGATCACCCCCTGTCCGACGGTGCAGGGAACGTGCTCTCGCGACCCAGCCCTCGCGGCGCTGACCTGCGGCGATGCGAGGAGCGCACAGGATCTGCACACCCTGGGGCGCCCTTCCCAGGAAACCCGTAGGGACGCTCCAGCGAATCTTGCAGACAGGCTGGTTATCTGTACTCAACGCGTTACCGGCGGCCGGGCCTTCTGAGGAGGTGGCCCCGCCACAGAAGCCGGAACGCGGGGGAAAGGGATGGCCCCGGCTCGTGGGGACGAGCCGGGGCGCTTTCTTTGTCGGGGGCCTTCCGGGCCTCACTCCACGGCGAGAGGCCTGCGCGCATCGCGGCGCGTGCCGCGCACGCGGACCACCATCCCGGCCCACGCCGCGGCGAGCGCGACCACACCCGCGAAGAAGACCAGGGTCAGCACAGGATCCGAGCGCAGAAGATGCGGGATCAGCCGCCCGGGCGAGAGGATCGCGAAGACGAACGCGATGCAGGTTCCCAGGTAGGAGCCGATCATCCACACCCGGTGCGTCGCGACGCTGCCGCGCCGGATGTTGATGACGCCCATCGTGATGGAGAACAGGGTCCACACCGCGAGCGCGTGCAGCCAGCTGAGCCCCTGCGGGTGGATGAAGAAGCTCGAGACGCACGTGAGGACCATGGCGATCGCCCACGTGCGACCCAGCCAGCGGTGCGCACGGTCGCGGTGGCGCCGGAACATCTGGATCGGCCCCAGCGTGAGGACGATCAGCGCGCCGAGCGCGTGGAGGACGATGACGACGACGGGTGTGCCCATGCGCCGACGGTAATGTGACGGGCGACACGGCGCCATCAAGATAGCTGCTGGTCCTCGCACTATCCGAGTGTCCCGGAGCATCCGCACGGCGGCGCCGGCGAGGTCCGAGGGGGATCCCATGCTGCTGAACGAGCTGGCCCGCGCGAGCGGCACGAGCACGGCGAGCATCAAGTACTACCGGCGCCAGGGGCTGCTCCCGCCCGGCCGTCGGCTCACCGCGACGCGCTTCGACTACGGACGCGAGCACCTCGAGCGCCTCGCGCTGATCCGCGCGCTGCGCGAGCTCGCCCGTGCCCCGATCGAGGACATCCGGGTGCTCACCACCGTGATCGACGAGGGTCGGCCCCTCGTGAAGGCCCTCGAGATCGCGCAGGCCATCGCGACGGGACTGCCCGCCCGTCTGCACGAGGAGCCGCCGCCGGAGGGGGAGGACCCGCGCGTGGCGGCACTGATCGGAGCGATGGGCTGGGCGGACGTCGGCAGCGGTTCCCGGGTCGCCCTCGACCGGCTACTCGGGACGATGGGGGCCGAGGGCGTCGCCTCGGACCTGCCGACCCTGCTGCGCTACGCCCGTCCGCTCGAGGAGATCGCGCGGGAGGACCTGGCGGGGATCCGCAGCGCTCCGCAGGGCCCGCGGGGTGCGTCGTCCAGTGCGTCGAGCGGCCCGAGCACCGATGCGATCGTGCGCCGAGCGCTCATCGGCTCCCTCGCCTTCACCCAGCTGACAGTCGTGCTGCGAGCGCTCGCCCACGCCTCCGTGAGCCTCGAGGTCGGGGCCGACGAGGGGCAGACTGGTCCCCATGGCGCCCACCCCTGATCCCACATCCACACTCCTGCAGTACCTGCGCGAGGCGCGGGAGTCCCTGCTCTGGAAGCTCGACGGCCTGAGCGAGCGGGACCTGCGCCTTCCCCGCACACCCACCGGCACCAACCTGCTGGGCCTGGTCAAGCACGTCGCGAACGTCGAGGCCGGCTACTTCTCCCTCGTCGCCCCCGAGCCCTACCCCCACCCGGAGGACCTGGTGCCGATGGCCGCGGAGGAGACCGACCCGCTGGTCGACATGTACGCCGCGGCCGACGAGAGCGCGCAGCTCGTGGTCGCCCGCTACCGGCGCGTGCAGACCTTCGTCGATGAGGTCGTCGGGGCCCTGCCGCTCGAGACCACGGCCGAGGTCCCCTGGTGGCCGCGCAGTCGCCGCACGATCTCCCTGCACCGGATCCTCGTGCACGTCACGGCCGAGGTCTCCCGGCACGCGGGCCACGCGGACATCCTGCGCGAGGGGATCGACGGCGCCGCCGGCCTGCGCCGCGACAACTCGAACCTGCCGGCCGGCGAGGACTGGCCCGACTACAGGGCGCGGCTGGAGGCCATCGCCGATCGCTTCTGAGCACCCTGGCGCTGCGCGTCCGGCCGCTCGGCGAGCGCCCGCTCGTAGGCGGAGCAGAGGCGGTCCAGCGCGGCCTCGAGCACGGGCGTCGGGGTCGCGATCACGAGCCGGGCGAAGCCCTCCCCCTCGGGACCGAAGACGGCGCCCTCGTCGCAGTAGAGCATCGCCTCGCACGCGTGCAGACGCGTCAGGTCCTCGTGATGGAGCCCGAGCGGGCGCAGGTCGATCCACTGCAGGTACGTGCCCTCGAGATCGCACACGCGCACCGAGGGCAGGCGCTCGGCGAAGATCTCCCGGACCCGGCGGTGGTTGCGGGCGACCAGGTCGTTCACCGCGTCCAGCCACGGCTCGGCGCGCGTGTACGCGGCCTCGCAGGCGACGGCCCCCAGCACGTTGGGATTGTCGAAGCCGAGGTCGTCGCGAGCCTCGGTGAGCCGTGCGCGCAGCCCCGGGTCGGGGATGATCGCGTTGGCGATGCCGAGACCGGCGAGGTTGAAGGACTTGCTGGGCGAGGTGAGGACGAGGGTCCGCTCGGCCAGCCGCGGGTCGAGCGTCGGCGCGACCAGATGCTCGTGGCCCGCCTGCACCAGATCGGCGTGGATCTCGTCGCTGACCAGCAGCAGGTCGTTCTCCAGGACGATCCGGGAGATCTCCTCGAGCTCCCAGCGCTCCCACACGCGGCCGGTCGGGTTGTGCGGGCTGCACAGCAGCAGCATCGTCGTCGTGGGGTCCTTCGCGAGCTGCTCGAGCTCGTCGAGGTCGAGGCGGAAGCGGCCCCCGTGCTCGACGAGCGGGTTGCGCACGATGCGTCGGCCGCTCGAGGTGATCGACCGGTACATCGGGTAGTAGGCGGGGGTCTGCACGATGATGCCGTCCCCGGGTGCGGTGAGCTCGCGGATGGCCCAGGTGAAGGCGGGGATGACGCCCGGTGTCACGCGGATCCAGTCGGGGTCGACGTCCCAGCCGTGGCGTCGGCGCATCCAGCCGGTGACGGCGCCCAGATAGTGGTCGGTGGGGACGGTGTAGCCGAGGACGAGGCCGCGGGCGAGGGCGCCCTGGAGGGCGTCGATGATCTCGGGGGCGTTGGCGAGGTCGAGGTCGGCGACGGAGAACGGCGCGATGGGGGCGCCCGCCGTGTCGCGACATCGCTCGAGGTCGACGTCCGCCGTGCGCGCCGCCTCGCTCATCGCCGTCCACTTGGAGGACCCCATGGACGTGCGGTCGACGAGGGTGTCGAGGTCGTACGCGGTCATGATTCCTCCTGGGTCGTGGGCGGGTGGGGTTGCTGGACGAAGCGGCCGCCGCGGGCCGGTCAGGCGGCGGCGACCACGGTGACCTCGATGAGCGCGCCCTTGGGCAGGGCGGCGACGGCGTAGGCCATCCGCGAGGGGTAGGGCTCGGCGAAGAAGGTCCCGTACTCCTCGTTGACGACCGCGAAGTCATCGATGGAATCGAGCAGCACGGTGACCTGCAGGGCCTTCTCGAGGCCGGAGCCGGCGGCCTCGAGGATCGCGCCGGCGTTGGTGAGCGCGCGGCGCGTCTGCTCACGGATGCCGCCCTCGACGATCGCGCCGGTGGCGGGGTCCAGCGGGATCTGCCCGGAGACGAAGATCGTGTCGCCGTGGCGCACGGCCTGCGAGTAGGGGCCGATCGCGGCGGGGGCCTGATCGGTGCTGATGGGCTGGGTCATGATGCTCTCCTCTGTACGGGTGCGGGGCGGGTGTGTGTGCGTGGCGGGTGCGTGCGGTCGTTCAGTGCCGCAGATCGATGCCGAAGACGCGCCGGATCTGGGCGACGGCGTGTCGGGTGAAGCGGACGTCGGACGGGGTGCTCGCGAAGGGCACGAACAGCCCCGGGTGATCGGGGTGGGCGACCCGGCCGTGGCCGGCGCCGGGGGTGACGACGAACCCGGCCCTCTCCATCCGCGCGAGGAGCTCGCGGCGGGTCGTCGGGTGACGGGTGCCGCGGCCGCCGCGCGCCGACTTCCCGGAGGCCTCGATCGCGACGTCCAACGCGTCCTCGTACTCCTCGGGACGCACGGAGAGGGCGTAGCGGGCGGTGAACAGGCCGATCACGGCGTTCTCGGCGCGATGCACCTGCACCACCAGATCACCGCGCAGGAAGTGGTCGCTGGTGCCGGCGTCGGCGCTCCAGGACTCCTCCGGGTCGGCCACGGCGAGCACGATCTGCTCGGTGGAGACGTCGGCGACGCCGACGCTGCGGATCGCGCCCTCGTCGATCGCGAGCGGCCGCAGGTTCGGCCGAGGGTCCTCGGGGACCAAGGAGTGGACCGCCGCGGCGGGCGGCGCCTGCGCGGGGCGCGGGAGCTCCACGGTGCGGGCGCGCCGGCGCTCGGCGTGGTGGGCGGGGAGACGGTCTCCGGCCGACGGTGGCTGCTGCGGCGAGCGGCCCGGGTCCGTGTCCGGTCGCTGCCCTGTTCTCTGCTCCTGGTCCGACGTGCGGCGCCCGGTGGCGGTCCAGGCGGTCCAGTCCACGCGCCGCACGCGCGCCGCGGGAGAGGGGCGTCCGCGCAGGACGGCCGGCGAGGGCGCGGCCGAGGAGGGGTTCGCCGGCGAGGGCGCGGCGGGCGAGGGGGCGGCGGTCGAAGGGGCGGCTGGGCCCGAAGGCGTCGCGGCCGACCGGGGTGCGCGGGGCTTCTGCCTGCTCATCTCTCCTCCTTCCGCCTGATGCGACCAGCTCGTGCGTGCTGGTCTCGCGCGATGCTCGCGCGCGTCGCCTGAGCCGACCGCGCCAGTCTCTCGCACGACCGGCTCCGACGCTCCCCATGTGTCCTCGTGAGTCGGACACGGCTCCGGTAGCGTGGACTCGGCCGTCGGCCGTCTCGGTCCCTCGGCTCCTCCGATCCCACCCCCGCCGATCCCACCCCCACCGGGCCCACCGGCATCGTCGGCCCGACCGGCCTCGTCGACCCAGCCCGCCTCGAACGCCCCGCCTCGAAGGAGACCGCAGTGCAGCGCTTCCGCCCCCGCCCCGCCGCCGTCCGCCGTCCCCTGTCTCTCGTGTGCGCGCTCGGCGCGACCCTGGTTCTCGCAGCGGGCTGCGGCGGCGGGGATCATGCAGCCGGCGGCGCAGGCTCCGACGGCGCGAGCTCCGGCGCCGCGCCGTCGGATGGCGGCGGCGCATCCGGCGGCGGATCCTCCGCCTCCGACGGCGGGGCCGCCGGCGCGGACTCCCCGTCGTCCGCCGAGCCGATCGCCGTCACGCCGCCGGAGCAGAAGCCCGAGCTCACCGACGCCTGCACCGGCGAGGGTGCCTTCCTCGTCAAGGGCGAGAAGCCCAACGATCCGGCGCTGCCGAAGCGCGATGACCTCACGCTGGAGGTCTCGCTCGAGGACCTCACCGACGACGACGGCGCGGACCTCGTCGCGGACATCGACGGCACGAAGCGGCCGATCGAGACCGCGCACGTGGGCGACACGATCTCCGTGGACCAGTGGACGCTGTCGGTGACGAGCGTGTGCAAGGACTCCGTCGAGTTCGACCTCATCGACTGAGGCCGCGGCTCCGCAGAAGCATGCGACGCGCATCGATGATCCTCCTCCCATGACAGCACCCCGCCCCTTCGACCTCGCTGCGATCGGCGCCGGCCTGCCCGTCGCCGGCGCGCGCGAGGAGCTCGCCGATGCCGCGCGCACCGGGGCGCTCGTGGTCACGGCGCCTCCCGGCACCGGCAAGACCACCTTCATGCCGCCGCTCGTGGCGGACCTCGTGCCCGGCCGCACCCTGATCACCCAGCCGCGACGCGTCGCCGTGCGCGCGGCCGCGCGGCGCATCGCCCAGCTCGACGGCTCGCGCCTCGGCGAGCGTGTGGGCCTCACCGTGCGCGGGGAGAGGCACGTCGGCCCGCAGACGCGTCTTGAGGTCCTCACCCCGGGCGTCCTGCTCCGCCGACTGCTCTCGGACCCCGAGCTCGAGGGCGTGGACGCGGTGATCCTCGACGAGGTGCACGAGCGCTCCCTCGACGGCGACCTGCTGCTGGGCATGCTCACCGAGGTGCGGGCGCTGCGCGATGACCTCTTGGTGGTCGCGATGTCGGCGACGCTCGATGCCGCGCAGGTCGCGGACCTGCTGGGCGGGGCGCGCGTGGTCGACGTCCCCGCTCCCCTGCACCCGCTGCGGATCGAGCACGAGCCCGGCAGCGCCCCGCGGCTCGATGCCCGCGGCGTGACCCGGGACTACCTGGACCATCTCGCGCGCACCACCGTCGACCACCAGGCGCGAGAGCACTGCGACGCGCTCGTGTTCGTCCCCGGCGCCCGCGAGGTCGACGAGCTCGTGCGCAGGATCCGCTCGCGCGCCCCCGACCTGGAGGTGCTGCCCCTGCACGGCCGTCTGCCCGCGCGCGAGCAGGACCGGGCCACGCGCGGCCGCGCCGATGCGGAGGCGGCGCCGGCCCGCGTCGTCGTCTCCACCGCTCTCGCCGAGAGCTCCCTGACGGTGCCGGGCGTGCGCCTGGTGATCGATGCGGGGCTGTCCCGGGAGGTTCGACGGGACCGAGCCCGCGACATGACGGGCCTGGTCACCGTGAGCGCATCACGCGCGAGCGCGGACCAGCGGGCGGGCCGCGCGGCCCGCCAGGGTCCGGGGCTCACGGTGCGCGCATATTCGCCGACGGACGATGCGCGGATGCCTGCGATCTCCCCGCCGGAGATCGCCTCGGCGGACCTCACGGACGCGGCGCTGCTGGTCGCGGCGTGGGGGTCCCCGTGGGCGGCGCCGCACGACGCGCGGGACGGGGCCGGCGGCGATGACTCCGCGCGCATCGGCGCAGCCGACGCTCCCTCACTCCTCCCCGGCCTCCTCCTGCTCACTCCCCCGCCCGCGGCGTCCGCGCGGCGGGCGGTCGAGGTGCTCGCCGGACTGGGGCTCGTCGACGCGGACGGCAGGGCGAACGCCCTGGGCAGGAGAGTCGCTCGGCTGCCCGTCGGGGTGCGCGAGGCACGGGCCCTGCTCGAGGGCGCCGAGCGGCTGCGGGCGCCGGAGGCGGTTGCGGAGGTGATCGCGGCGGTCTCCGACGACCATCGCGCGCCCGAGGCGGACCTGCCCCGTCTGCTGCGCGAGCTGCGCGCTGGCCGTGCGCCCGGAGCGGACCGCTGGCGGCGCGAGACCTCCCGGCTGCGTCGGATCGCCGAGGGGGCGATGAGCAGCCGCGGCTCCGGCGCACATGCCGATGGCGTGGATCTCCCCCACGACCTCCCGGGCCGGGTCCTCGGTCTCGCGCGGCCCGAGCGGATCGCCCGCCTCGCCGCGCCCGGCGGGCGCAGCTACCTGCTCGCAGGCGGCACGCGCGCCGCCCTGCCCGAGGGCTCCGGCCTCACCGGCAGCACCTGGCTCGCGATCGGCGAGGTGCAGCGGGCCGAGGGGCGCGCCGCGGACGGGACGGGGGCCGTCATCCGCACCGCAGCCCCGCTCGAGGAGGACTCGGCCCTCGAGCTCGCCGGGCCGCTGCTGCGGGCGACGCGCAGGGCGCGGCTCGAGGGCGGGAAGGTCACGGTGCGCGAGGAGCGCTCGCTGGGCGCGATCGTGCTGCGCGCGACCCCGGTGGCCGCGACTGCGGAGGACGTCGGCCCCGCCCGCGCCGCGCATCTCCGGGAGCACGGTCTCGATGCGCTGACCTGGAGCGACTCTGCCCGGAGCCTGCGCTCGCGGCTGGCTCTGCTCCATCGCGAGCTCGGTGCTCCGTGGCCCGGGACGGACGATGACTCGCTGCTCGCAGCCCTCGAGGACTGGCTGCTGCCGGACCTGCTGCAGCTGCGTCCCGACGCGCCGCTCTCGCGCCTCGATCTGACCTCCGCGCTGCGGCGCCTGCTGCCCTGGCCCGAGGCCGCGCGGCTGGACCAGCTCGCGCCGGAGCGGCTCGCGGTGCCCTCCGGCTCGAGCGCACGGATCGACTATCCCGACCCGTCGGCCGCGGCGGGATCATCGGAGTCCTCCGCGGCCGACGGATCGGGCAGGCCCGTCGTCGCGGTGAAGCTCCAGGAGCTCTTCGGCCTCGCGGAGACCCCGCTCCTGGTGGACGGCCGCGTGCCCGTGCTCTTCCACCTGCTCTCCCCCGCGCGCAGGCCGCTCGCCGTGACCGACGACCTGCGCTCCTTCTGGGACGGGCCGTACCGGGAGGTCCGCAAGGAGATGCGCGGGCGCTACCCCAAGCACCCGTGGCCCGAGGACCCGTGGACCGCACCCGCGACCGCCCGCACCACGCGCCGCGGGAACGCGAAGCACTGAAGACTGCACGCTGACGACGATCCGATGAGCGCGAAGAGCTCGTGGACCCGGAGAACCGAGCACAGGAGGACACGATGAGCGAAACGGGGCCGAGCACCGAGCGCTGCGTGTTCCACGCGCGCACGTCCCAGAACGCTCAGGCACGTGAACTGATCCCGCTCAGCGCCCTGCGGGAGCGCGACCCTGGCGCCTATGCGCGAGCGATCGCGAAGTACGACGGCACCCCGGAGCGGCGGCGCCTGCCCGGCACACGCATTCCGCACATGGACGTGACCTGGATCGACGTGGTCTTCCTGACTCCGATCCGACCCCACGCCATCTGGCAGGCATGGCTCGAGGAGACCGGCACGGCCTTGGCCACCCAGGAGTTCTGGGCGATCCCCATCCACGACGTCCCCGACCCCTATCTCTTCGACCGCTCGCTCAGCAGCACCGGCGACCCGATCGACGAGCGCGAGGTGTCCCGGGTGCTGGCGGAGCAGTACACGTCCTCACCGATCACCACGGCCGGGAACCGAGCCTGGCTCCACGATCTCGCAGGTTCTGGACGCCGCGGTGCATGGTTCCATCGCACCCCGCACGTGCTGTCCCGCGGGCCCGTGCCGTTGACCCGAGCGCACATCGTGAGCTGGGACGACGACTGACCCCGGAGCGGCCGACTCTAGAACGGCTCCCCTGCGCCGTAGAGGTCCTCGAGGGCGTCGATCTCGATGGTCTCGCCGGTGCGCAGAGTGATCCGGGGGATCTGGGCCAGCGAGAGCGCGAGCGGGAGAGGCACCTCGACGGGGCGGCCGCGGCCGTCGTCCGAGCGCCCGCGACCATGGCAGACGCCGCAGCCCAGCAGGCCGACGGCGAGCGAGCGCCGTGCGTCGAAGGCGAGGCGTGCACGGATGTCCTCATCGCCGTCGGGTCCGCCCTCGGCGCGGCAGGGAGAGAACTCGTCGATGCCGGTGAGCGGACACATCCCCGGCCACACGGAGGTGCGCGCGGGCTGGTCCCGCAGATGCGGGACGCGCGGGTCCAGCCCCGTGGGGATCACGTCGAGGACGCCGTCGTGCACGTGCACGACGGCCACCTGGCCGCGGTCGCGCGCGACCTCGAGGCCGAGCTCGAGCAGGTCGATCTCGGTGCCCGGAGCACGCCCCCGGGTGGCATCGCTCGCCCGCATCACGGCGACGGCCGGCTCCAACCAGGTGCGGTCCTCGCCGATCAGGGCGCCGGACCCGGTGACCACGCCCTCGCGCCAGACGCGATCGAGCACCTGCTGGGAACGCAGCCATTTCCGATCGTCGCGGTGCACGGGAGACGGGACCGGCTCCTCGGGATCCGGCGCCGCGACGTCGGAGGGGTCCGGGAGATCCGGCGAATCGATCGCGAGGATCGACCCGTCCTCGCGCTCCTCGAGAGTCGGCACCACGGGCGTCTCGGTCGGTATCACCGGACCGAGTGCGGGGATCACGATGACCTCTCCGGGCAGCTCGACCGCGTCGCGGGAGCGCTCGTTCGCGATCATGCCGGCCACGTCGGCCCCGATACCCCTGCCCGGCTCCGGCGGGACGGGGACGCCGGAGTCCGCCCCCACGTCCCGGGGCGAGGCCGAGCGGGGATCCGCGGTGACGGAGAAGCGGCCCAGCCCCGCGATCTCGAAGGAGATCCGCTGGGTGCGCCAGGTGCGCGCCACGTCCGGCGCGACGTCCGGCGCGGACTGCGCCCGGCTCTCCTGCATCGATGCCCCCTCTGCATCCGTGATGACGGCGTGGATGATGTTCCGCAACGTAGCAAGGGGGATCCGCGACGGGGGTCCGATCGGAGGGAGCCGACGCCGCGGAGCCGTAGACTTCACACCGTGCAGTGCCACCACTTCGACGCCGGCACCTGCCGCTCCTGCACCCTGATCCCCGTCCCGCACGACGAGCAGATCGCGCGCGCCCGGGCCCGGTATCAGGAGCTGCTGGGACCGTTCGCCGTCGACCCCGCGGACCCCGCAGCGATCTGGCTGCCGCCCGTGCGCAGCGCCGATTCCGGCTTCCGTACGACCGCGAAGATGGTCGCGACCGGCACCGCCGCCGATCCGGTGCTGGGCCTGCTGGCCGCCCCGGGCGGGAGTCCCGGAGGCCCCGGCGTGGACCTCGTGGACTGCCCGCTGTATCCCGAGGGCGTCGAGCAGCTGCTCGAGGACGTCCGCACCCTGGTGCGGCGCGCCCAGATCCCTCCCTACGACGTGCCCCGGCGCCGCGGAGAGCTCAAGAACGTGCTGGTCACCGTCTCGCCCGACGGTGAGTTCATGCTGCGGCTCGTGCTGCGCAGCGAGAAGCCGCTGCCCAGGATCCGCGAGCACCTCCCCCGGCTGCTCGAGAGCCAGCCGCTGCTGCGGGTGGTCAGCGCGAACATCCACCCCGAGCACAAAGCGGTCCTCGACGGCGCCACCGAGATCCACCTCGCCGGCGACGCCGCGCTGCGGATGCGCATGGCGGTGCCGACGAGCGGACCCGCGGCGGCGCCCGAGCCGGGCCGCGAGATCACGCTGCAGGTGCGGCCGCGCTCGTTCGTGCAGACCAACTCCTCGGTCGCCGCGCAGCTCTATGCGCAGGTGGGCGCCTGGATCGACGCGATCGACCCCACGAGCGTGTGGGACCTGTACTGCGGTGTCGGGGGCTTCGCCCTGCACTGCGCGCAGGATGCTGCGGACCCCGCCGCGCGGGAGGTGACCGGTGTGGAGATCTCCTCCGAGGCGATCGACTCCGCCCGGGCGGCCGCCGCCGAGGCGCAGCTTGCCGCGACCTTCCATGCGGACGATGCGACGGCCTGGGCGATCCGGGAGGCAGAGGCCGTCGGGCCCCCGCAGGCGGTCATCGTGAATCCGCCCCGCCGCGGCATCGGTGAGCGCCTCGCCGGCTTCCTCGAGCACTCGGGCGTCCTCGACGTCGTGTACTCCAGCTGCAGCCCGCGCACCCTCGCGACGGACCTCGCGGCCATGCCCTCCTACCGGATCGCCGCCGCGCGGCTGGTGGACATGTTCCCCCACACCGCGCACGACGAGGTGCTCGTGCGGCTGCGCCGGGTCGGCTGAGCGCAGGTCGCACCCGGCGCCTCGGGGAGGGGTGCGCGCGTCCGCGCCGCGTGGAACAGTGGGCGGTGGGCACAGACAGCACCGCGATGCCCGTCGAGGAGGTCGAGCGCCATGGATACAGCAGCCGCATCAGGACCCGAGGACCCGCAGGGACCGGGCGATCCGGTGGAAGCATCGAACCCGCGCACCGTCGCCGGGGTCGAGGCCTCGCCCCCGCCGCAGGACGGCCCGCTCCCCCTGCTCGCAGCACTCTTCGCCGAGCAGATGGCGCGCCAGCGGATCGCCGACGACGGAGGGGTCCACCACGGCGCCATGCCCGACGTCCTCCTCGACCCCGCCCACGTGCAGGGTCCCCTGATGGCCGAGCTGGACCGCGTGTCGATCGAGGTTCCGCGCGTGGAGGCATGGGGGACGTTCCACGGCATCGAGGCGGTCGACGGCGGCTTCGCCGTGCTGCTCGACGACGACAGGGTCGAGATCCCCGCCGACATGCGCCTCCACGTCACCGAGCGCGCCTATCGCCAGGCGGGCGGCGCCGATGTCCACCAGTACCCGCCCGAGGAGATCGAGCGCCGGCGCACCGAGGCGGACCCCATGGTCGTCCTCTTCGAGGCGAGGGACGACGCGGCCCCGGATCGCGACGACTCCGAGGGCCCCGGTGACGAGGCGCCTGCCCCGTAGGATCGCCGGGTGAGCATCCTCGACGGCCTCCCCGCTCCCGACGCCTCCGCGCGCATCCACGTGCTGTCGCTGGGCGGGACGATCTTCATGACCGGCGCGGACGGCGAGGGGGCCGCACCGGGCTCGGGAGGCGAGGATGTCGTCGCGGCGGGTCTGCCCGCAGGCGTCGAGGTCACGCACGAAGAGGTCGCGAACATCGGTTCGCCGTCCGTGCGGCCCGATCATCTGCGCGCCGTGCTCGACCGGGCCCGGTCCGCCGTCGACGCGGGCGCACGCGGGGCGGTCCTCACGCACGGCACCGACACCCTCGAGGAGTCAGCCTTCGTGCTCGACGCCCTCTGGGACCGCGACTCCCCGCTCGTGCTCACCGGTGCCATGCGCCCGTCGGACGCGCCGGGGGCCGACGGCCCCGCGAACGTGCGCGACGCGATCCGTGCGGCGGCCGCGCCCGAGCTGCGCGGCCTCGGTGTGCTCGCGGTCTTCGACGGCGCCGTCCATCTGGGCGCGCGCGTGCGCAAGCTGTCCTCCCGATCCGTGAGCGCCTTCGGCTCCGTGCCGGCCGGCGCGCTCGCGATCGTCGACGACGCGGCGCGACTGCTGCAGCGACCCGCGGCGGGAGAGATGCACGCCGCCGATCGGCCGCTCGTGCGCCTGCTCGGAGAGGCGCCGGCGGGCTCGTCGCCGGATACCGCGCCGGGCGCGTCGGCCGATCCGACCGCCACCTGCCGCCCCGAGCTCCCGGACCCGCTGCCCCGCGTCCCCGTGATCTCCCTGGGCATCGGCGACGAGGGCGAGATCCTCGACGACCTGCCGGGCGGCTCGATCGCCGGCCTCGTCGTGGACGGCGCGGGCATGGGGCACGTGCCCGCGGGCGCGATGCCCCGGCTGCGGAGGCTCGTCGAGCTGGGCGTCCCGGTGGTCGTCGCGACCCGGATCCCCGACGGCGGGACCTCGACCCATCACTACTCCTACCCGGGCAGCGAGGTCGATCTGCTCGCGAGCGGCTGCCTGATGGCGGGCGTGCTCCCGGCCCACAAGGCGCGCCTGCTGCTGCAGCTGGCGCTCGCCCGCGGTCTGTCCGCAGGCGGCATCGGCGGGGCGTTCGCTCTGTTCGCCTCCTGACGCCTCCGCGCTCCGGGGCGCCACCGTCGGCGTCCACCTGCGGAGCCGTGTCCCGCGTGTCTCGTCCGCCGTTCCCCGGCTCACCCCGCCCTGCCGCTCGTCGCGCGAGGGTGGGAGACTGGCTCCATACGCCACACCTGGGTGGGCCATTCGATGCGGTATCGGCCCGACGCCGCCCCGCCCGGGACGCGATCTGGAGGAGGCACCCCATGGCACTGCCCGCCGACCCGGCACCGGAGCTGCAGGAGTACGCGCATCCCGAGAAGCTCGTGACCACCTCGTGGCTCGCCGATCACCTGGGCGAGGACGGCCTGGTGGTCGTCGAGTCCGATGAGGACGTCCTGCTGTACGACACCGGGCACATCCCCGGCGCCGTGAAGATCGACTGGCACCTGGACCTCAACGACCCGGTGACCCGCGACTACGTGGACGGCGAGGGGTTCGCCGCGCTCATGAGCCGCGCCGGCATCACCCCGGACACGACCGTGGTCGTCTACGGCGACAAGTCGAACTGGTGGGCCGCCTACGCGCTGTGGGTCTTCGAGCTGTTCGGCCACGCCGATGTGCGCCTGCTCGACGGCGGCCGCGCCCTCTGGCAGTCCGAGGGCCGCGAGATCACCCGCGAGGTCCCGCAGCCCGCGGCGACCGAGTACCCGGTGCTCGAGCGCCGCGACGAGGCCTCCCGCGCCTTTCGCGACGACGTGCTCGCCTTCCTGGGCGGCCAGCTCGTGGACGTGCGCTCCCCGCAGGAGTACACGGGCGAGCGCCTGCACATGCCCGATTTCCCCCAGGAGGGCGCCGTGCGCGGCGGCCACATCCCCGGCGCGAGCTCCGTGCCGTGGTCGAAGGCCGCCCGCGAGGACGGCCGCTTCAGGCCGCGCGCCGAGCTCGAGTCCGTCTATCTGCAGGAGCAGGGCCTGGATCCTGCCGCGCCCGTCATCGCCTACTGTCGCATCGGCGAGCGCGCGAGCCACTCGTGGTTCGCGCTGAAGTACCTGCTGGGCTTCTCCGACGTGAAGAACTACGACGGCTCGTGGACCGAGTGGGGCAACAGCGTGCGCGTCCCGATCGCCACCGGCTCCGAGGCGGGCGAGGTGCCCGCCCGATGACGGCCGCCTCCGGCGGCATGCCCGCAGCCGACAGCCCCGCCGACCGGGGCGCGAGCGCGCCCCTCCCGGAGGCGTTCGCGGAGATCGTCGACGACTTCCACGCGGTCTCCGGCAATGATCGTGTGCAGATGCTGCTCGAGTTCGCCGACGGCCTCCCCGAGCTGCCCGAGCGCTACCGCGACCATCCCGAGCTGCTCGAGCCGGTGCCCGAGTGCCAGTCACCGATCTTCGTCATCACGGAGGTCGACGGACAGGGCGAGGATGCCCCGGCGCGCCTGTTCTTCTCGGCCCCGCCCGAGGCCCCGACGACGCGCGGCTTCGCGGGCATCCTCGCCGCGGGCCTCGAGGGGCTCACCGTGGGCCAGATCAGGGCGGTCCCGGCCGACGTCACCGAGAACCTGGGGCTCGCCGAGGTCGTGAGCCCGCTGCGCCTGCGCGGCATGGCCGGGATGCTGGGCCGCATCAAGCGCCAGCTCGGCGAGAAGGCCGGCCTGCAGTAGGCGCTTCTTGTCCGGACACAGCGAGCGGCCCGCGTCGATGTCAGTCGACGCGGGCCGCTGCACAACGACACCTCGGACCCCCACCCGAGGCGCCTGGTACCAGGCCGTGCCTGTACAACTGGGAACTATAGGTTTCCGGACAGTCATTTCCCAGTGGCACGGACCACCCTGCGGGCGATGCCGCAGGTCACCCCACGTTCATAACTTTTGAGTACGGGCCGCGGGAGGTCCGACGGGGCGCGTCCGGGCGTTCGCCGGTGCGTGCGTCCGCGTTCCTCCTGGTCGTCCCGGCGACTCGCGAGGACCGCCGGCGCCGCTCGCGGTCCAGCCCGCGACGACCCTGCCCCCGTCGGCCGAGACCCTGCCAGACTCGCACCATGTCCGATCACCTCTCCCCCGCCCGCCGATCCGCGCCGGAGCCCGCTGGAGCGTCGCGGCCCGTGCCGTCGTCCGCACCGGCGCCCGCGGGCCCGTGGTCCCGTGCGGTGAGCGCCGCAGGCCTGCTGCGCGACGGCGAGGTGCGGCCGACGATCTTCGCGCACATGTCGGCCCTCGCCGCGGCGCACGGCGCGATGAACCTGGGCCAGGGCTTCCCCGACACCGATCCCCCGGAGGTCGTCGCCGAGTCCGCGGTGGCGGCGATCCGGGAGGGGCGCAACCAGTACCCGCCGGGCGCCGGGGTTCCCGCCCTGCGGGAGGCGATCGCCGCGCACCAGGAGCGCTTCTACGGGCTGCGCTGGGACCCGGAGAGCGAGGTGCTCGTGACGGCCGGCGCGACCGAGGCGCTCGCGGCGTCGCTCCTGGCGCTCGTGCGGCCGGGCGACGAGGTGCTCACGCTCGCGCCGTTCTACGACGCCTATGCGGCGGTGATCGCCCTGGCCGGCGGCGTGCACCGGACGGTGCCGATCCGCCGCGAGAGCGTCGGGGCCGGAGGGACGGGCGGCCAGGAGGCTGATCGCGGCGCGCGGGCGCGCCTGCGCGTGGACCCGGACGAGCTGCGCGCGGCGATCACCGAGCGCACGCGCGTGGTGCTCGTGAACTCCCCGCACAATCCCACGGGCCTGGTCCTGGACGTGGAGACGCTGCAGGTCATCGTCGATGCGGCCGCCGAGCACGACGCGTTCGTGCTCACCGACGAGGTCTACGAGCACCTCGTCTTCGAGGGCGAGCACGTGCCCGTCGCGACCCTGCCCGGAGCGCGCGAGCGCACGATCTCCGTGGGCTCGGCCGGCAAGACGCTCTCGGTGACGGGCTGGAAGATCGGCTGGGTGACGGCGCCCGCGCCGATCCTCGTGGCGGTCACCGGGGTCAAGCAGTGGCTCACGTACGCCTCGGGCACGCCCTTCCAGGGTGCCGTGGCACGCGGTCTCGCCATGGCCGACGAGGACTTCACGGCGATCGCCGACGACCTGCGCGAGCGCCGCGACCTGCTGGTCGGGGCGCTCGACGACATCGGGCTGCCGCTGATCGTCGCGGAGTCCGGCTACTTCGTCCTCGCCGACCTCGCTCCCCTGGGCACCGAGGACGCGGCGGAGCTCTGCGACCGCCTGCCCGCGGAGGCCGGCGTCGCCGCGATCCCCGTCAGCGCATTCCTGCCCGAGGGCGAGGCCGGGAGCTGGAGGAGCTGGGCGCGCCTGGCGTTCTGCAAGGACCGCGCCACCCTCGAGGAGGCCGGGCGGCGCCTGGCCGCTTGGGCCGAGGGCGTCCGCGCGGGCTGAGCAGGCACCGCGCGGACCACCCCGCGCCCCGACGTCACTTGCCGGCGACGAACGCCGGATCGGTGTCGAAGTCGACGAGTCCGGACACCTTGAAGGCGCCGTCGCCCTTGTCGGAATCGGGGACCAGGAACGGCATGTCGTACGTGACCGAGGCGCCGTCGTAGATCTGCTCGGCGTCGAGGTAGTCGTGCTCGGTCATGGCGTACGTGTACTCGTAGCCCTTGCCGTCCGCGCTCACGTAGGAGACGGCGGCGTCGAAGTTCGCGGCCGCGCTGCCGTCGCCGTGGTACGTGATCGTCACGGGGACCAGGATGTACTTCTGGCCGTTCGGCGCCTTCTCGTTGTACTGGTCGGCCTTCGCGATGGCCTCGTCGGCGTCGAAGTTCGCCTTCCCGAGCTTCACGTCGACCTGCCCGCCGTCGATCGCCTCCACCGTGACCGTGCTGCCCGCGGGCAGGGGGTCGGTGCGGGTGCCGCGCTCGGAGGAGGAGCCGCCGCCGGCCCCGTCGGACGCGGTCGCGTCCTCGCTGGACTCGTCGGACTCGCTGGGCTCCTCGGAGGCGGTGGTCTCCTCGGGCTCGGTCGTCTGCTCCTGCGTGGCGGGGCCCGACGTCGGCTCCGGATCGTCGCCGCCCGCCAGGGCGAACACCGCGATGATCGCGATGACGGCGAGCAGCGCGAGGATCGCGCAGCCGCCGCACCCGATGAACCACCACTTCTTCGAGCCGCTTCCGCTTCCCTGCTGCTGGATGCTCGAGAAGCCGTCGCCGCCCCCGCCGTATGCGGGCGCGCTCGAGGCGCCCGTGGCCGCGCCGTAGGGATTCGCGGAGGCCGATGAGCCGGGGCTCGTGGGCGGCGCCGGATATCCTCCGCCTGCCGCGCCGTAGTCGGGGTTCGCCGAGCCGTAACCGCCAAAGCCGGAGTTCTGGGCGCCGTAGCCGGAGTTCGCATCGCCATAGTTCGAGCCCTGGCCGGCGTAGCCCGAGTTCTGAGCGTCGTAGCCGGAGTTCGGTTCGCCATAGCCCGTGCCCTGGCCGCCGTAGCCGGTATTCGCCGAGCCGTACGCGCCATCGGCCGGACCATAGGCACCGTCGGCCGAGCCGAAGTCCTGTCCATAGCCCTGATGCCCGTCGGGCGGGCCCGCGGCGCCGTCGGCCGAGCCGTCGCCCTGCGGGGCGGAGCCCCATCCGTTCTGACCGGGATTCTGCGGTGGTTGCGTCATCGTGTCGCGCGGCGCCGTACGGCCCCGCCCCTCCTCTCAGCACCTGTGCCGACGAGGTCCACGGCACTCTGAGAGGCCATTGTGCCCCAGCGCACACAGGGGCGGGAGCCCGATACGCCGCTCGGCGCCGCCCCGTGCGGAGCGGCGCCGAGCGACATCGGCTCCCGGGACCGCCAGCTCCCGGAACGGCCGCCGGCGGCCGGGTGCCCTCAGCGGGTGAAGCGGTCCCCGTGGAAGGGCTGGCCGACCACCTCGCGGCTCACGCCGGCCTGGTCGAGGTACGGGGTGAGCCCGCCGCGGTGACGCGGATAGCCTGCACCGAGGATCAGCGCCAGATCGATCTGCTCGGGATGCTCGACGACGCCCTCCTCGAGCATCAGCCCGGTCTCCTCGGCGAGCCCGCGCAGGACCCGGTCCAGGAGAGCATCGCCGACGGGGGCGGAGTCGCCCGCCGCGGTCCCGTCGGAGAAGGCGGCGCGCAGCGCGTCGGAGACCTGCGGGTGGACCTGGGAGCGGTCGCGCACGGTGCCCGCCTCGCCGGAATCCAGGAGACGCGTGAGTCCGGTGGAGATCGGGAAGCGCTCGGTGCCCAGCTGCTCGCCGAGGACCTTGCCGACGTGGTCCGCGACGCCGATGCCCACGAGGTCGAGCAGCTCGAAGGGCCGCATCGGCAGGCCGAAGGGGTCGAGCGAGGCGTCGACGGCGGCGAGGTCCGCACCCTGGTCCGCGGAGCGCAGCACCTCGCTGAGCACCCGGAACAGCAGACGGTTGACGATGAACCCGGGGGCGTCGGCGCTCTCGACGGCGAACTTGCCGCAGCGTCGCACGACCTCGTGGCCGGTCGCGAGGACCTCCGGAGCGGTGCGCTCGGTGCGCACGACCTCCACGAGCGGCATCTTCGCGACGGGGTTGAAGAAGTGCAGGCCGACGACGCGCTCGGGGTGGTCGAGATCCTCGCTCATGGCGGTCACCGAGAGCGAGGAGGTGTTCGTGACCAGCAGGGCCGAGGGGTCGAGGACGCCCTCGAGCTCCCCGAGCACGCTCTTCTTGATCGCGAGGACCTCGGGGACGGCCTCGAGGACGAGGTCGCAGTCGGCGAGGTCGGCGACATCGGCCGTCGCGCTCAGCAGCTCGGAGACGGAGCGGGCGGACTGCTCGTCGAGCTTCCCGCGCGAGGCGGCCTGGGCGATCACCTCGCGGGCGTGCGCGAGGCCCGTGGCGGCGATGTCCTCGTCGAGGTCGCGCAGGGTGACGGGGACCTGCAGACCGAGGGCGAGCTGCGCGGCGATCTGGGAGGCCATGAGGCCTGCCCCGGCCACGCCCACGCGGCGGATCTCTCGGGCGCCCTCGACCGGGCGGCGGCCGGGCTTGCCGCGGCGCAGCAGCTCCGCCGAGTACAGCGACCCGGCGGCGGCATCGGAGGCGGCGAGGCCGACGATGGCCCCGCGTTCCGCCGCCAGGGAGTCCTCGAGGCTCGAGCCGGGGAGGGCCTCGAGGATGCCGAGCGTGCGCGTGAGCGACGGGGCGCCCGCAGCCTCCATCCGATCGGCCCACTCGCGGCGGGTCTCGGCGGGGCTGTGCGGGGCATCGAGCGCGGCGAGCAGCGTCCGGGCGCGCTCGGAGCCGGCTGCGGGGATCGGGTCCGGGCGGGCCGACGGGTCGATGCCGCCGTCGGCGATGCGGCCGGCGAGGTGGTCGATCGCCGCGTCGAGGTCCTCGACCAGCGCCTCGACGATGCCGAGCTCGTGGGCGGCCGCGGCGGTGAGCTGCTTGTCGCGGGCGGGGTCCTCGAGGATCACGCGGACGGCGTCCGCCGGGTCGATGACGGACTGCAGGAGGGTGGTGCCGCCCCAGCCGGGCAGGATCCCCAGGCTGGTCTCGGGCAGTCCGATGCCGCGGACCGTGGGGCCGGCGGTGCGGATGTCGGCCATCAGCGCGACCTCGAGGCCGCCGCCGAGGGCCGCGCCGTTGAGGTGGGCGAGCACCGGGACCGCGGCGCGGCGCATGCGGACCTGCAGGTCGTGGGCGCGACGGGTCATGGGGTCGATGGCCTCGCGGCCGGCGGGATCGGCGAACATCGAGAGGTCGGCGCCGGCGAGGAAGACGCGGCCCGTACCGGTGAGCGCGATCGCCTGGATCTCCCCGGCCTCGGCGCGGTCGAGGGCGCGGGTGAGTGCGGCATCGACGTTCTCGAGGGACTGCGGCCCGAGCGTCGCGGGGCGGGTCTCCCCCTCCGGCGGGGCGAAGGTGAGCACGGTGATCGTGCCGATCCCCTCGTGCTCGCGGTCCTCGGCGAGGACGCGGGTGACGTGCTCGGTGTACGCGGGAACGCTGCCGGGGTGCGCGGTGGTGGGGGCCATGGCCAGCCTTTCGGGGTCTTCTCGTCGTCGAGGCGCCGGTCGTCATCGAGGCGCTGATTCCTGATACCGACGGTTTCAGGTACAGCATGCCGCAGGCGGGGCGCGGGTGTCCAACGGGTGCAGGCGATGGGCCGTGGGCCCGCACGTCCGACGAACCGCGGGGCCGACGATCCCGAGCGGACGCCTCGCGACGACGACGGGGAGCGCCGCATGTGCGGCGCTCCCCGTCGGACCGGCAGGCGGGCGTTCACGCCGTGACGGTGACCTCCAGGTCCCCGCGCAGGGAGAACGACCCGGCGCTGATCGTCACGTCGCCCGTGACCGCGCCCGCCGCGGCGTCGGCCGGAGCGGTGACGCGCAGGCGGACCGTGCGGCTGCGGCCCGGAGGGATGGCCGGGACGTGCACGCTCTCGGCGCTCCACCCGTCGGGCAGGTCCGCCGAGACGCGGGAGGAGGGCAGAGCGCGCTTCTCGTCGTTGCGCAGCCGCACCGCGACCCGGGCGTCCTCGCCCGGGGCGACCTCGGCGGAGGTGTCCGGCACGTGCAGGCGGAAGGGGTTCAGCCAGTCGCAGTCGAAGCGTCCGAAGACGATGGTGTCGGCATCCTCGCCCTCGAAGAGCACCCCGAAGGTCCCGTCCTCGAGCGCGGCGAGCTGCGAGTAGGCGTGGTCACCCGCCTGGTAGGTCTTCTTGACCGGCCAGGTCTCGCCGTCGTCGTAGGAATAGCGCACGGTGCCGTTGACGCGGTCGGTCGCGCTGTCCGAGTTCGAGAACAGCAGCTCCTTCGCGGCGGCGGACCCTGTCTTCGCGCCCGGGTTCATCGCGATGATCGAGGCGTTGTTGCGCGGGTCGGTGAGGGTCGCGTCGAGAACGGGCTCGGACCAGGTCTCGCCGCCGTCATGGGAGAGGGCGACGTAGCGCGCAGCGGCACCGCTGTGGACGCGGGAATTGAGCATGAGCGTGCCGTCGCCGAGCTCGACGACCTTGTTCTCGTCCATGTTCACGCCCGTCGGCTCGCCCATGCGCCAGGTCTCGCCGTGGTCGTCCGAGAACACCGAGTACGCGCGGAAGGATTCGTCGCGCCACTGCCCGATGTACTGCTGGACGAGGCGCCCGCGGTGCTTCCCGCGGGTGATCTGGATGCCTGCGCCGCTGGTGGCGAACATGCCGCGGACGTCCTCGGGCTTGGTGACCTCCGTCAGCCGCCGTGAGGTCCAGGTGCGCCCGTCGTCCTCCGAGACCGAGACGGTGGCGCTGAGCACCGCGCGGTCGGCGTCGTCGTTGCCATAGGCGCTGCCGAAGAACCCCTGGTCCTTGGAGAACACATGGAAGTTGAACAGCGTGCCGGTGATGCGGTCGCAGACGTAGCTGGGGTCGGAGAACCCGATCTTGTCGTCGCCGTCGCGGCCCTGCTCGATGACCGTCTGCTCCTCCCACGTGCGACCCCCGTCGCGCGATCGGCGCTGGAGGATCGAGTTCGGGCCAGGGGCGTCGATGCCGGTGGGGCGGCCGTCGTAGGCGGCGAGGACGTCACCGTTCTCGAGCTGCACGAGCGCGGTGATCCGGTAGTTCGGGAACTCGCCGTCGCCGCCGGTCGCGAGGGTCGCCGTGAGGAACCGCCCGCCGGTGCTGCCATCTCGCCCGTGGCCATGCCCGTGGCCGTGCCCTCGTCCGCCCGTGTTCCCGCCGTCGCGGCCGTGGCCTGCGGGTGCCGCGTGGGCTGCCGCGGGCACGGCGAGGAGGGCGGCGAGAGCGCCGGTGCCCGCACCGAGGACGGTGCGGCGATGGGGCGCGGCTTTGCGGGGAGAAGACGTCACGGGAGCTCCTTCGTTCCTGTCCACCGGCGGCGGGGGCGGTCGCCTCGCGGGGACTCGCCGGGGGACGTCTGATGTCTGACCTTAGGGGAGCGAGCGAGTCGCCACAAGGGTGGGAGCACCCGGCGGAACACCCTCCGACGCTGCCGGATCGCGCGCTCGCGCCGCGCGTACGCTGGCAGGAGGACCTCGCGCAGGAGGTGCGCCATGTCTTCCGGCTACAGCCCCGTCGTCCCCCATCCGCGCCCCGTGCCCTGGGGGTGGACTCTCGCGGAGGCGGTGCTCGGCGGCGCCGCCGCGGCGACCATGCTCGGCCTGGTTCCGCTGGACCTGCTCGCCCGCACCATCGTGTGCGGTGGGCTCGTCGTCGCGCTCGTGCTCATCGACGGCTTCGCGCGGATGCTCTGCGCCGGGTCCGGCCTCGAGCGCTCGATGCGCCAGCTCGTGGTCGGCGGTCTGACCCTGCTGGCCATCGTGCTCGTCGTGATGGGGGCGTCGTCCGCCGCCCCGGAGCCCGCGCGCTGGCTGCTCGTCGTCGCGATCGGCGTCGGCCTGTTCATCGAGCTGCGCTGGGACAAGCGCGTGCAGGTGGGACGGGCGCAGGAGATCGCCGAACGCCAGGAGTGAGCGCAGGGGAGGTCGGACCGGAGGGGAGGAGCAGGGTGCGTGGAGCGGGAGGCGAGGAGCAGCCCCTCAGTCAGACTCCTCCGAGGCGCTCTCCGTCTCGCCGCGGAACTCGTGGCGGCAGATCACGGTCGTGCACTCCGCATGGTGGACCACGGCGTGCGCGGTCGACCCGAAGAGCCGACCGTGGCGGCCCCGGTATCCCAGCACGAGCATGCCGACCTCGGTCGAGGCCTGCAGGAGACCGTCGGGCACGCTGCTCCCCTCCGTCGCCTGCGCAGTGACGGCCAGATCGGGGGCCGACGCGTGCGCGCGGGCGGTCGCCTCGTCGAGGATGCGCTCGGCGCCGTCGCCCTCGACGACGTGCCCGTCGACCGTGCCGCGCACGTGCAGGAGGGCGAGGCCCTCGCCGAGAGCGCGAGAGAGGCGCACGCCGGCGTCGACCGCCTCGAGGCTCGCCTCCGAGCCGTCGACGCCGACGAGGACGGGCCCGTGCGGTGCCTCGTCCTCGCGCACCACGATCACGGGGCAGCCGGGGTGGGTGATCAGGCCCAGGCTCACCGAGCCCAGCAGCATGCCGAGGAAGCCGCCGAGGCCGCGACTGCCGACGGCCATCAGCAGCGCGGTGCGCGAGGCCGTCTCGAGGACAGCGCGCGGGTTGCCGGTGATCAGCTCGGTGCGCACCTCCACCCCCGGTGCCGCCTCCTCGGCGATGCCCGCGGCCTCCCTCAGCAGCTGCTCGGCGACGTTGCGGTGGCCGGAGCCGGAGACGCCCTTCACCGGTCCCAGGTCCTTGGTGACCAGCGGGAAGATCCAGGCGTGGATGATCGCGAGCGGCTTCTTCCCGGACCTCGCCAGCCGCGCCGCCCAGCGCAGGGCCATCGCCGACTGATCCGAGCCGTCGTACCCGACGATGATGGTGTCGCTGAAGTCCATGGCGTCCCTCCTGAGGGGTGCGATCGGCGATCCCGGTCGGCGGTGATCCGGGCGTGCATCGAGCCTAGCGGCGGGGATCCCGGGACGGGAGGGGTGCAGGGGCAGGCCCGGTGGGGAGCGCGGTGGCCGAGGGCCGCACGGGCCGCGGGCGGGCCGGCAGCGCGACGCTGCGGAGCCCGCCCCTGCCGCGGGCTGCTCGCCGCATGTGTTCTCCCTTCGTCACACCCGCGCTCCGCGCCTGTCGCCGCCGACCCTCGTGGATCTACCGTGAAGGCCCGTCCCGCCTGCTTCTGGAGATCGTCCGACCATGGTCACGCTCGCCGACACCGCCTCCGCTCCCACGGACGAGTCCGTGCTGGATGCCCCCGCCTGGTCCGCGCTCACGGGCGCCCACGCGCACTTCGCGATCGGCAACGACCTGGTGCTGCGCTACCCGGAGGACGTCTCGCCGTTCGTCGGCGTGAAGGACTGGGAGGACCCGGGCGTGTGGGACGCGATCGTGGACGTGTTCGGCCACGACGCCGTCGTCAGCGTCTCCCACGCCGACCCGACGCTGCCCGACGGCTGGAGCTGGGAGCACAGGATCGACGGCGTGCAGCTCACGCAGACCCCGGCCCTGCACACCCGGCCCGACGAGGAGGCCGTCGTCCTCGGCGCCGACGACGCCTCCGAGATGCTCGCCCTGGTCGAGCGCAACAAGCCGGGCCCGTTCCTCCCCCGCACCCATGAGCTGGGCCGCTATGTCGGCATCCGCCGCGAGGGCCGCCTGGTCGCGATGGCCGGTGAGCGTCTCCACCCCGACGGCTGGACCGAGATCAGCGCCGTGGCGGTCGACCCCGATCAGCGCCGGCAGGGTCTGGCCTCGCGCCTCGTGCTCGACGTCGCCCACGGCATCCAGCAGCGCGGCGACCGCGCCCTGCTGCACACGGGAGCCGAGAACACCGGGGCGATCGCGGCCTACGAGAAGCTCGGCTTCGCCCTGCGCCGCACGCTGATCTTCGGCGCCGTGCGCACGCCCTGAGTCGGCGCGACCGGGGGTCTCCTCGTCGGCCACGGACTCGCTCCCGTTGGCACTGATCTCTCGACCAGCACCTCACCGAAGCCCGTTCACCCGGTCAGCGGGCACCAAGAGAAATCCGAGGCAACGTTAAAAACTGTCACGAGAATATCCCGATGACCCGAATGCGACGCTGGCCGTACACGTTCGCCGTGGCGCTCTCTCTGCTCATCGGAGCAGCCGCCGTGGTCTCGTCCCTCTACCTCGGTCTCCCCCTGCGGGACCCCGACGGTTTCCTCGGACCCTCGTACATCCGCCTGCCTCTGCTGGCTCTCGGGTTCATCGGCGGCGGGCTCATCGTAGAGGCAGTGAGACGGAACGGGGTGCGGCGCCTTCCCACCGCGGTCATCGACGTCGCCAAGAAGGAATGGACCGCCCACCGCCTGCTGTGCATCGGCACGGGCCTGCTGAGCTTCTACGTCTGCTACGTCGCCTACCGCAACCTCAAGAGCATGCTGCCGGTGTACCGTCGCGGCACTCTCTTCGACCGGCAGCTGCTCCACATCGACTCCTCGCTCACCGAGGGCCACAACCCGGCAGTGATGCTGCACCATCTGCTCGGGACCGACATCGCTGCGACCCTTCTCTCGGTCGCCTACCTGGCCTATCTTCCGCTGGTCCCGATCAGCCTCGGCGCGTTCCTCGTGCTCAGTCGCACGCCTTCCATCGGCGCCTGGTATGCCACGACCCTGTGCCTCAATTGGGCTCTCGGCACCGTCAGCTATTACATCCTGCCGTCGGTCGGCCCGGCGTTCAGCGATCCCGAGGCCTACCGGACACTGCCCGACACCGGAGTCAGCCGACTCCAGGACTCCCTCCTCACCACGCGCCTCGACTTTCTCAGCAACCCTGTCGGCAGCGACTCCATCCAGGGTGTCGCCGCGTTCGCGTCGCTCCACGTCTCCGTCACCTTCGCCGCAGCGCTGTTCATGAGGCGCACCCATCAGAAGGCAGCCCTCCGGGTGACCGCCTGGATCTTCTTCGGCGTGACGACGGTCGCCACCATCTACTTCGGCTGGCACTACATCCTCGACGACATCTTCGGCATGGGCATCGGCTGGGCCTCCGTGGCGCTTGCCGGGTGGGCCACCGGTCAGCACCGGGCACGACGGCGCCCGGTCGGCCTCCCCGCCGACGCCGACCTCGGCGCCGGCGGCTCTGCCCCCGGTGGCTCACGTCCAGGTCTCGGCACCGTGCACCCGCGCTCGTCCGAGCAGCAGCTCCGCCATCGACCCGTTCGACGTCGGCCGTCCGAACGGCCCGACACCACCCGCCCCTCACGACGACCGGCCTCGGCCTTCGAGGCCGTGCGCACGCCCTGAGCACCCGGACGGTTGTCTCGTCCGCGACGGTTCCGTACGGTCGAGGAGCGGTCCTGTTCCGCGGCGCAGGGCCCGCACGACGGGGAACATGGCGCGGCGATCGAGGGGGAGCACGATGCCGGCGACGCCGACGACACCGACACCCGAAGGCGTCCGGACAGCGCGCACGGCGCAGGATCTCACGGGCGCATCGGCCGAGCGGAGCACGCCTCGGCCCATCCCGCTGGCGCTCACGCAGCTCCAGGCCGTGATGCTCTGCGGCGCCCTCGCGGTGATGATGGTGCTCACCACTGTGACCACGAGCTGGTGGCCGTGGCTGGTCTATGCGGTCCTCATGTACGGAGGGCTCCTCCTCGGAGGACTCGTCCGACGCCGTCATCTCGGAGGGCGCGTGACCCGCAGCGGCAGGGTCGTCGCGGTGAGTGCGATCGCGGCGGTCCCGCTGGTGGTGCTCGTGCTCCTCGCGGAGAGCCTCGGATTCACCGCATGGGGGATCCTCGCCATGCTCGTCGTCTTCCTCGGCTTCACCGCGCTGCTGCGCTTCGACGACGTCGCGTCGCTGCAGCGCGCCCGGGAGGGGCACTTCGTCCAGCCCACCGCGTCGGGTCCGCAGGACGTCGTCGGCCCCTCACCCGCCTCCCCGCGCTGAGCGGTTCGCCGCGCCGAGCGGGCACGTCCGTTGCGGATCGGATCGGTCCGACGGATCTCATCGGCCCTGATCAGAGCAGCGCGCGGATCTCGTCGGCCGTGGGATTGCGCAGCACCTGGTCGCCGATGATCACCGTAGGCGTGAGTTCGTCGCCGCCGTTCAGCTCGCGCACACGTGCGTTCGCCTGCTCGTCCTGCCACACGTTCACCCAGGTCACGCACGGGTCGCGCCCCAGACTCAGCAGCAGACGCTCGCAGTAGACGCAGCCGGGCTTCCACAGCACCAGGGCGCGGCCCGGGGCGATCTTCGCCGACGCCTCGGCCCACGCGATGTGGCGTCCGCGCCGGCCCGACCACCAGCCGATCGAGAGCACCACGAGGCAGCCGAGCACGCCGACGATAGCGCCCGCCGTGAGACTCTCGACCCCGATCACGATCGCGAGGACGAGCACGGCGAGGAACCCCAGGAGGATGCTCAGCCGCGTGCGCTGGTCCATGGCGCTCTCCCCTCTCGTCGTCGTACCTGCGGAGGCAGCGGCAGCGGCGATCGCAGCGGCCTCATGGTCGCAGCTCCTGCCAGCCCTCCGGAAACGTCACGAGTCCCGCGTCGGCCGGAGGGACGAAGGCGCCCCAGTCGGCGCCGACCAGACCCTCGCGGCGCTCGAAGATCCCCCGCACCGTCGCTCCCACCTCGGTGATGCGCTCGGCGATCTCGCGGGTCGCGGTGCCGTTGTCCACGAACCATGCCAGCTCGTCCTCGTCCTTCATCGCGACGCGCCAGTCGTCGGTCGCGGGATCGCCCTCGGCGACCACGTCGAGCGCCCAGTCCTGCATGTCGTAGCCGAGCGGGGTGCGCCGCCACGGCGCCTCGAGGTTCCCGTACCAGCGGGGCGTCCAGTCCGTGCCGTCGTGCCAGCGCCAGATCGACCAGGGCTCGCCCGGTCGGTGCGCGCGCACCACCGTGCTGCCGCGCCACGCGGACAGCTCGTAGGAGCCGTCCCAGTCCCCCGGTGCGACGAGCCGGCCGTTCGGGCCCGAGCGGGGGCCGCCGCGCCCCGCCATCTCCGAGCCGGGGACGGTCATCATCACGATGAGGTCCTCGGAGTCGTGCAGGACCGTGCCGGCGACGGCGAAGCCCACGGCCGGGCCCGTCTCGGGGAAGTCGCGGACGCTGCGCTGGACGACGTCCGTGCCGGGGGCGTGCGGCGGCACGGGCGGGTCGTAGGGCGCGGTGGGGAGGTCGCCGAAGGGGCCGGTGGTCAGTGTCGCCATGGCCTCACCGTACGCAGGGGTCCGACGGCCGGTCCCATCGGCCGCATAGAGTCGGACGGGACCCGGCCGCAGCAGGAAGAAGGAACCGCGTGAGCGCACCCACGATCGCCGACGTGCGCGAGGCCGCGTGCCTCCTGGACGGCGTCGCCCATCGCACGCCCGTGCTCACCTCCCGCACGCTCGACGCTCTGACCGGCTGCGAGATGCTGCTGAAGGCGGAGAACCTGCAGCGCGTGGGGGCGTTCAAGTTCCGCGGCGCCTTCACGGCGCTGAGCGCCCTCGCCCCCGGGACGCCCGTGGTCGCGTTCTCCTCCGGCAACCATGCGCAGGCGGTCGCGCTCGCGGCGCGCGAGCAGGGGCGCCGCGCCACCATCGTCATGCCGGAGGACTCCCCGGCGGCGAAGCTCGCCGCGACCCGCGGCTACGGCGCCGAAGTGGTCCTCTACGACCGCTACCGCGAGGACCGCACCGCGATCGCGCGCAGCATCGCCCACGAGCAGGGCGCGGAGGTCATCCCGCCCTTCGACCATCCGGCGATCATCGCCGGCCAGGGCACCGCGGCCCTCGAGCTCCTCGAGGACGTGGGCGATCTCGACCTGCTGTTCGTGCCCTGCGGAGGCGGGGGCCTGCTCTCGGGCAGTCTGCTCGCCGCGGGAACCCTCTCCCCCGCCTGTCGCGTGTTCGGCGTGGAGCCGGAGGCCGGGGACGACGTGTGCCGCTCCCTCGAGGCGGGCGAGCCGGTGTCCATCGACGTGCCGCGCACCATCGCCGACGGCGCGCAGACCACGCGCGTCGGCGACACGACCTTCGCGATCATCCGAGAGCGCGCGAGCGGCATCCTCACTGCGAGCGACGACGAGCTCGTCGCCCAGATGCGGTTCCTCGCAGCGCGGATGAAGACCGTGGTGGAGCCGACGGGCTGCCTGGGCCTCGCCGCCGCCGTCGCACAGGCGCGGGAGCTGGCCGGCGACCTCGGCAGACGGCCCCGCGTGGGCGTGATCCTCTCGGGCGGGAACGTGGACCTCGCCCGGTTCGCCGAGCTCGTGGGCGGCGCCGAGGATGCGGAGGACCGGGCATGAGCGCGGACCGTGGACGGGTCGCATCCGGCCGACCGCTCTGGCCCGGGCAGGCGCTGTCCTCGCTGCTGATGGCGGGCGGCGTGCTCATGCCCTACGCCCCGTGGCTGATTTCGAACGGGCTGGCGCGGCTGCTGGTGATGCTCGCGCTGCTGGTGGCGGGTGTGCTGCTCTACGGGATTGCGATCAGGCGATCCGATCTGCCGCGCACGGGCGCGCCGACCACGCCCGTCGCCTCGCGGATGATCTTCCTGGGCGTCATCGGGCTGACGCTGCTGTCCTCGCTCGTCATCGAGAGCATCCACGCGCCCCTGTGGGTCCCGCTGCTGGTCGTCGTGGCGGCGCTGCTGTTCCTGGCCTTCCACCTCGACGCGAGGTCGCGGACGCAGCGATAGGAGCGGGTGCAGAGGAGGCGCTTCCAGGGGTGGGCGCTGACGTCTGGCGCTGGGCGCTGAGCACGCCTCACCGCTCCCGCAGCACCTGCTCCACCGCCGCGGCCGCGGCCTCGAGGGTCTGCGCATCCGCGCTGCGGGGGAAGCTGAAGCGCACGGCCGTCTGCGCGACCTCGCGCGGGACGCCCAAGGCCGTGAGCACGTGCGAGGGCTCGTCGCTTCCGGCCGCGCAGGCCGAGCCGCTCGAGGCGATGATGCCGTGCTCCTCGAGATCCAGCAGGACCGATTCGCCGCTGGTGCCGGGGAAGCAGAAGGAGGCGTGGCCCAGCAGGCGGCGGACCGGCGGAGCGGCGGTCGTGACCGGGTCCGCGTCTGCGCCCGCGCCCGCGCCCGCGCCCGCCGAACGATCCTCACCCGCAGAAGCGACCGTCGGCCCCGTGATCAGCGCACCCTCGAAGGAGGCGAGGACGCGGGCGATGAAGGCATCGCGCAGAGCCGTGAGCCGGGCGGTCGTCTCCTCGCGCTCGGACTCGGCGAGCTCGAGCGCGGTCGCGAGCGCGACCGCGAAGGCGACGTTCTCGGTGCCCGAGCGTCGGCCGGCCTCCTGCCCGCCGCCGTGGACGAGCGGTTCGAGGGGCAGACGGCCGCGGATGATCGCGGCACCGATCCCCTTGGGCGCACCGAGCTTGTGCCCCGAGATCGTCAGCGCGTCCGCGCCGAGGTCGCGCAGGTCGAGCCAGCCCGCCGCCTGGACGGCGTCGGTGTGCAGGAGCGCGCCGACGCGGTGGGCCTCCGCGGCGAGCGCGGGCACGTCGGAGATCGCTCCCACCTCGTTGTTCGCGTACGCGAGGGACACCAGGGTCGTGTCCTCCCTCAGCACCTCGCGCAGGGCCTCCGGTGCGATCGTCCCGTCGGCCGAGGGGGTCACGAAGGAGACCTCGAAGCCGTGCAGGCGGCGCAGGTGATCGATGCTGCCGAGCACCGCCTCGTGCTCGATCGGCGAGGTGACCAGGTGCTTTCCGCGCGGGGTCGCGAGCGCGAGGCCCTTGATCGCGAGGTTCGCGGCCTCGCTGCCGCCGCTGGTGAAGGTGACGTCGCTGCGGCGAACACCCAGCACGGCCGCGACCCGGGAGCGGGCGTCGGCGAGTCCCGCGGCGGCGGCCTCTCCCGCGCTGTGGTGGCTCGAGGGATTGCCGAACACGCCGGTCAGATAGGGCCACGCGGCCTCGAGGGCCTCGCGCCGCACCGCGTCGGTCGCGGCGGCGTCGAGATACAGCATCACCGGGCGGCGCTCACCGTCGCGTCGAGCCCCAGGTCGAGGCTGCGCACCGAATGGGTGAGGGCGCCGGAGGAGATCACGTCGACCCCGGTGTGGGCGATGTCCCCGACGGTCTCGAGGGTGACGTTGCCGCTGGCCTCGACGATCGCGCGGCCGCCGACGATCTCCACGCCGCGCGCGAGGTCGGCAAGCGAGAAGTTGTCGAGCATGATGACGTCGACGCCGCCGTCGAGCACGGGCTCGATCTGGTCGATGCGATCCACCTCGACCTCCAGGCGCGTCATGTGCCCGAGGCGCTCGCGGGCGGCGCGGATCGCCTCGGTGAGGTCGAGGCCCTGGCTGCGCAGCACCGCGAGGTGGTTGTCCTTGGCCATCACGCCGTCGGAGAGGGAGAAGCGGTGGTTCACGCCGCCGCCGCAGCGCACCGCATGGCGCTCGAGGGCGCGCAGTCCGGGCGTGGTCTTCCGGGTGTCGGTGATGCGCGCGCCGGTCCCCTCGACCGCGTCGACGAAGGCGCGGGTGAGGGTCGCGATGCCGGACATGCGCTGGGCGAAGTTCAGGGCGATCCGCTCGGCCTGGAGCACGGCGCGCGCGGGCCCCTCGATCTCGGCGAGGACCTGGCCTGCCGCGAAGGAGTCGCCGTCGGCGGCATGCGCCGTGACCTGGACCGACGTGTCCGTGAGCCGGAAGGCGGCGCTCACCACGTCGATGCCGGCGAGCACCCCGGCCTCCCGGGCGGTGAGGGCGGCCTCGGCGCGGGCGTCCGCGGGCAGGAAGGCCTCGCAGGTGGCGTCGCCCCAGGGCGCGTCCTCGGCGAGCGCAGCGGCGACGACGCGGTCGATGTGGGCGGTGGTCAGCATGCGTGGACCTCCTGGAGGGCGGGGGCGGGAAGGGGTGGGGCCGGCGGGGCGGGGATCGGCGAATTCTGGGCCATCGCCTCTGCGGCCGACGGGTCGTCGAGCCGGTGGTGGGCGCCCGCGGAGGCGGTGCGGGCACGGGCCGCGGCGACCGTGAGGCGGGCGAGATGCAGGAGGTTGCGATCCTCGACCGCGGCCACGGTGCGGGGCGTCGGGGCGGACCAGCCGTCCAGGACATGGGCGGCGTGCGCGAGCTGGTCGCCCGTGCGCAGCAGCCCCACGTGCTCCCACATGAGCTCCTGCAGGTCGCGGCGCGTCCATGCGGGCGGGGCGGTGGGCGCCGCGGAGGCTGCGGCGGGTGCTGCGCGGGAGTCAGCGCCCGACCCAGCAGTCGACCCAGCGGCCTCGACAGCCGCGATCTCTCCGGCGCGTGCGCCGTAGACGGCGCCTTCGAGCAGCGAGTTCGAGGCCAGGCGGTTCGCGCCGTGCACGCCGGTGCAGGCGCACTCCCCCGCGGCGAACAGCCCGGGAAGGCTCGTCCGGCCCTCGAGGTCGGTGCGGATCCCGCCCATCGCGTAGTGGGCGGCCGGGGTCACCGGGATCGGCGCGGACGCCCAGTCGAGCCCCGCGGCGCGCACGGCGGCGTCGATCGTCGGGAAACGTCGTGCGAGCTCGGCGCGACCGATGCCCGTGGCGTCCAGCAGCACCGGTCGCCCCTGCTGGGCGGCCATGACGCGGGCGATGGCCCGGGCGACCACGTCGCGGGGCGCGAGCTCGGCGCGCGGGTCGATATCGGGCATGAAGCGCCGGCCCTCCGCATCGCGCAGGACGGCGCCCTCTCCGCGCACGGCCTCGGAGACGAGGAAGGCGCTGCCGGTGAGGGCCGTCGGGTGGAACTGCACGAACTCGAGGTCGTCGACGCGCGCCCCCGCGCGCCGGGCGGCGGCGACGCCGTCGCCCGTGGCGACCTCGGGGTTCGTGGTGTGGGCGTAGAGCTGCCCGGCGCCGCCGGTCGCGAGGACCACCGCGCCGGCCCGGACCTCGCACGCCGACCCGTCGGCCGCGAGGAGGGCCGCACCGACGACCCGTCGGGCCACCGGATCCTGCTGTGCGCCCGGAGCCACGAGCAGATCGACGAGGGCGACATGCTCGATGATCTCGATCCCGGCACGCCGGACGGCGCTGACCAGGGCATCCTCGATCGCGCGGCCGGTGGCGTCGCCGCCGGCGTGCAGGATCCGGGGTCGCGAATGCGCGCCCTCGAGGCCCATCGCATAGGGCCGGTCCTCGGACCCGGCCGGCCCGTCCTCGCGGTCGAAGGCGACCCCGAGGTCGATGAGCTCGCGGATCCGGTCCGGCCCCTCCTCGCAGAGCACGCGCACGGCGTCCTCGAGGCACAGCCCGGCGCCCGCGACGTGCGTGTCGGCGGCGTGCTGGGCGGGCGAGTCCGCGGGGTCGAGGGCACCTGCGATCCCGCCCTGGGCGCGGGCCGTGGCGGAGGCGTCGATCTCGCCCTTGGTCACGAGCAGCACGCGGCAGGTGCGGCCGGCGCGCAGGGCGGCGGTGAGACCGGCGATGCCGGAGCCGACCACGAGCACGTCGGTGCGCAGGGTGCGGGTCATGCGCGCGCCGCGCCGGCCACGCTCCCGACAGCCGCGTCCGTCGCGCTCCCCGTGCCCGCCGTCGGTCCGTCGGCCGATCCGCCGCCGACCGCCCCGGGCTTCGCGGCGAGCATGCGCTCGAGGGCGAGGCGGGCGGGATCGGCGACGTCGGGGCCGACGGTGATGCGGTTGATGACCTCGCCCTCGAGCAGCGACTCGAGCGCCCAGGCGAGGTAGCCGGGGTGGATGCGGTACATCGTCGAGCAGGGGCAGACCACGGGGTCAAGGCAGAAGATCGTGTGCTGCGGGTGCTGCGCGGCGAGGCGCTGGACGAGGTTGATCTCGGTGCCGATCGCGAAGGTCGTGGGCTCGTCGGCCGCCTCGATGGCCTTGCGGATGTAGTCGGTGGAGCCGGACTCGTCGGCCGCGTCGACCACGGGCATGGGGCACTCGGGGTGGACGATCACGCGCACGCCGGGGTGCTCGGCGCGGGCCTTGTCGATCTGCGCGGTCGTGAAGCGCTTGTGGACCGAGCAGAAACCGTGCCAGAGCACCACCTTCGCCTCGCGCAGGGTCTGCTGGTCGTTCCCGCCGAGCGGGCTGCGCGGGTTCCACATCGGCATCTGCTCGAGCGGGATGCCCATGGCCTTCGCGGTGTTGCGGCCCAGGTGCTGGTCGGGGAAGAAGAGCACCCGCCGGCCGCGGGCGAAGGCCCACTCGAGCACGGTCGCGGCGTTCGAGGAGGTGCACACGATCCCGCCGTGGCGGCCCACGAAGCCCTTGATCGCCGCGGAGGAGTTCATGTACGTCACGGGGATGACCGGGGCGAGGGCGTCGTCCCCGTCGGCCGCACTCGCTCCATCGGCATCGCCCCGCGCGTCGGCCGCGCCGAGCTCGTCGGCATAGACCTCCATGAGCTGCTCCCAGCACTCCTCGACCTGGTCGATGTCGGCCATGTCGGCCATCGAGCAGCCCGCGGCGAGGTTCGGCAGGATGACCGCCTGCTCGGGGCCGGAGAGGAGATCGGCGGTCTCGGCCATGAAGTGCACGCCGCAGAAGATGATCGCCTCGGCCTCGCGACGGGCCTTCGCTGCGGTCGCGAGCTGGAAGGAATCGCCCACGTAGTCGGCGTACTGCACGACCTCGTCGCGCTGGTAGAAGTGGCCGAGGACCACGACCCTGTCCCCCAGCTCGGCCTTCGCGGCGCGGATGCGCCGGTCGAGCTCCTCGCGGCTGGCCTGCCGGTAGCCCTCGGGGATGCCGCCCTGGCGGGGCGCGGCGCCCGGGATCAGGTCGGCCTGGGAGGCGCCGGGGCCGTACGTGGAGGGCCCGGCGTCCACGTCCCACGGCGCGTCCAGCAGCGCGGTCGAGCAGGTGCTGCCGCGGGCGGCGCCCGTCGAGATGTCGCGGATGGTGAGGTCGACCGAGGCGGTGGTGGTCATCGGGTTCTCCAGGGTGTGGGGCGGGGCGATGGGGCTGCGGGACCGGTCAGAGGCCGGTGAGCGGGCCGTTGTCGGCCAGGTGGATGGACTCGTCGTGGCGGAAGAGCTGGGCGGGGCGGTGCCTGCCGCCGGCGCGGTACTCGCCCGTGGGGACGAGGCGTCCGCTCGCCTCGATCTGGCGGCGGAAGTTCGCGGGGTCCAGGCGCTTCTGCAGGACCGCCTCGTGGACGGCGCGCAGTTCGGCGAGGGTGAAGGTCTCCCCGAGGAAGGCGGCGGCGATGCGGGAGTACTCGACCTTGTTGCGCAGGCGCCAGAGCGCGTACTCGACGATGAGCGAGTGGTCGAACGCGAGCTCGGGCAGCTCGTCCGCGACGAACCAGCGCACGTTGACCGACTCGACGCTCGCGTCGGCCTCCTCGGAGCGCACGAGCGCCCAGTAGACCACCGAGACCGTGCGCTCCGCGGCCGAGGGCGCACGGTCCAGGCTCCCGAAGGCGTAGAGCTGCTCGAGGTAGCGCGGAGTGAGCCTCGTGGTCTCGCGCAGGGTCCGACCGGCCGCTGCCGCGAGCCCCTCGCCGGCTCCGAGCGGACCGCCGGGAAGGGCCCATTTCCCCTGGTGAGGGGCTCGGATACGGCGCACGAGCGGAACCCACAGCACTGGCAGTCGGGTGCTGGGATGCGGACGCAGCGCGAAGATCACCGTCGAGACGGCAAGGGAGACGGGATCGGCCACAGCGGTCACCTCCAGTTAAAGTCACGCAGACCTTTACGGTTGCGGAGACCTTATGGTCGCCATGACCCGAACAGGGGCGCTGTGACGCGGAGCTGTGACCGCCGTCACTGACGGGGTGACTCTAAGTCGAGGCCGACGGAGGCGCTGGACACGGCACCGCGCCGGGCCGGACTCGCGCCGCCCCTGGGCGTTCGGTCAGAAAATGTGCCGGGTCCGCGCCAGGATGGCACGGACCCTGACCAGACCCGGCTCGGCCGCATCCCCTTGCCGCCCGCGCGTCCCCGGCGTTCGATGGCGCCGTGACGAGCTATGTCTCCCACACGTCCATCGACTGCGCGCACGCCTTCGAGCTCTCGGAGTTCTGGAAGAGGGCGCTCGGATACGTCGACGATCCCGAGGGCAACGAGTTCTGCATCCTGCACTCGGAAGCGGAGATCACCGCGATGCGGTGACCGGGCGGCGCGGCACCGCGACCGGGGCCCTCGGCAGTGAGCTGCATTCCCCAGTCCGCGTCGACCGCGGCGAGGCCGGTGCCCACGAGGACGGCGGCCGCACCCTCGATCCGCTCGCGGGAGGGGACGTCGGTCTGCAGCATGTCCCACCCGGAGAGCAGGTACCGGGTGACGCGCGTCGGGCGCTTCTCGTCCAGCAGCGTCATCAGGGTGGCGGTGTCGTCGACATCGAGATCCATGGCGGCAGTATCCCTGGGAGCAGCGCCGACCCTGCATGGAGGCCGACCTCGCAGCGAGAACCTCAGCCCGCGTCGAGGGCGGAGCAGTCGCCGCCCACATCCACCGTGACCGCGAGCTCCGCGTATCCCTTCGAGCGGAAGCTGAGGGTGGTGCCCTCGGCGGCGCTCGAGGTGGTGAGCCAGCCGCCCTTCCCGCCCGTCGGAGCCGGGGCGGCGGGGAGCCCATGGGCGGTGAGCGCCGTGGTCAGGGCGTCGGCGATGCGCTGGTGATGCTCGGGGTCCTCGCCGAGGTAGGCGTCGCAGCGTCGCGTGGGGGACGTCCATCGGCATCCCCCGTCGCGCGGCTCGGTGCCGGCAGGCGACGCGTCGCTCCAGTCGTGACCTCCGAAGGCATCGTCGAGCGCCTTCTGCGCGTCCTCGAGCAGGGTGCGTCCCGCGTCGACCGCGTCCTGAGGTTCCTCGGTGCTCGTGGGCATGGTGCTCTCCTCCTGCGCGGGATCGGTTCCCCGGCACGCTGCCATCACCGTGGAGACCATGGTCGCGCCGAGGATCAGCGCCGCTCGCCGTCCGGGCGTCCTGCGCAGGTGCTCTGCCATCGCGCCTCCTGATCTGCGGCCCGGCCGGGCCGCTCGGACAAGTCTCATCGGGCCGACCCTCCCCCGCAAGCGCGCGCGATGGGGAGAAGTGCCCATCGACCGCCGACGACGTCGTCCGTAGTGCTCCGCCAGAGGCCGCATCCGACAGGGGGACCCGATGACCTCCCTCGGTGCCGACACCGAAGCGCTCGCGGCGTGGTCCGCGGACGCGGAGCGGGCTCGCACTCGCCTCGCGGAACTCCTGGCCGCCCTGGACAGCGCGGTCGTCGGCGCCGAATGGACCGGTCCCGATGCACGTGCGTTCCGCGCCGACTACGAGGGCCGCCCCTCGCCTCGGCCGCGGCGGTCGCGCAGACGAATCCCGATTTCATCGAGAAGAACGTCTGGTTCAGCGACGGGAAGTACCACGTCCGGTTCTACGAGAAGGGATTCTGGGGCAACACCGAGGAGAAGGTCGTCGCCGTGGATCCCCAGGTCGCGGAGCGCGGCGCGCGACGCTCCGACGGCAGCATCTCGACGATGTCCGTCTACGAGACCGCCTACGCGCAGCAGCAGGGTGGGTACGACCGGATCGAGGACGGCGGCCACGCGCAGGACGCGCTGTTCACGATCACCGGCAAGGAGCCGACGACCACGGACGTGGAGCCCTCGGTCGACGAACTGCGCCGGAACCTGAAGGACGGCAAGGTGGTCGTCGCCGACACGGGCCCCCGCGACGGCGAGGGCGGCCTCTTCGACACCGAGTCGTGGGACGACAAGGACGGCCCGGTCCCCCGCGACACCGTCTCCACGCACCAGTACGTGGTGACGGGCGTGACGAAGGACGGTCACGTCGAGCTGCAGAACCCGTGGGGCCCCGACGGCGGCTACCAGGAGGGGGACAGCGTGAAGAAGCCCGGCACCCTGGTCCTCACCGAGGACGAGTACCGCGAGCGGTTCCAGAACGTGACAGTCGCCGAGGACCCGGATCCCGAGCGCTGACGCCCCTCGCACGGTGACCAGGAGAGCCGTCTCCCGTCGGCGCGGCGCGCCGCGTGCGGGTCCGCCGAGCCTGCATGCGGACCCGCCCGCGTCTCACACGAACGCGCTGACCCCGGTCACCTTCCGGCCCACGATGAGGGACTGCATGGTGTCGGTGCCCTCGTAGGTGTGGAGGGCCTCGATGTCGCTGCGGTGGCGCACCACGCGGTTCTCGAGCAGGATCCCGGAGCCGCCCAGCAGGTCGCGGGCGTTCGAGGCGATCTCACGCGCGGCGCGGGTGTTGTGCACCTTGGCGAGCGACGCCTGCTCGGGGCTGATCGTCCCCGCGGTCTCGAGCTCGGCGAGGCGCGTGCAGTACAGCTGCATGGACGTGAGGGTCTGCAGCATGTCGGCGAGGCGCACCTGCACGTTCTGCGCCTTGGCGAGGGGCCGGCCGAACTGGATGCGGGTGCGCGCGTGCTCGAGAGCCGCCTCGTAGCAGGCGGTGGCGTGCCCGAGGGCGCCCCAGGCGACGCCCGCGCGGGTCGCGAACAGGACCTTCGAGGTGTCCTTGAAGGAGCGCGCACCGGGCAGGCGCGCGTCCAGCCCCACGCGCACGTCGTCCAGGCGGATGTGGGCCTGGTGGATGGCGCGCAGGGCGACCTTGCCGGTGATGACCTCGGCCTCGTAGCCGGGAAGGTCCTGGGGGACGAGGAAGCCGGAGACCTGGCCGTGCAGGGTCTCGTCGCTCGGGTCGTCGACACGTGCCCAGACCACGGACACATGGCCGTTCACGCCGTTGCCGATCCAGCGCTTCTGGCCGCTCAGGACCCACTCGTCGCCCTCGCGCCGGGCGGTGGTCTCCAGGGACACGGAGTCGGAGCCGTGGTCGGGCTCGGTGAGGGCGAAGGCGCCGAACTCGCGGCCGGCGACCAGAGGCTCGACCCAGCGCTCCTTCTGGGCGTCGGACCCGAGCAGCACGATCGAGCGCAGGGCGAGGCCGCCCTGGACGCCCACCATCGTGCCGAGCGACCCGTCGATCCGGGAGAGCTCCATGTTCACCAGGCCCGCCGCGAGCGGGCTCAGCGCACGGTGCCCGGGGACGTCGAGGCCGTCGGTGAGCAGGTCGAGGTCGCCGAGCTTCGCGATCAGCTCCGTCGGGTACTCGGCGCGGTCCCATGCCTCGCTCAGGCGCTCGAGGTCCTCCGCGAGGCGGCGGGCGTCGACCCAGGCCTGCAGGTCCTCTCCGGCGACGTCCTGGAAGAGGGCGAAGTGGTCGGCCTCGATCGGCAGCAGCTCGGCGGGGGTCGCGGCGGTCGGGTCGGGGGCCGAGACGACGGGGCCGGGGCCGATGCCGGTCGCGGCGTCGCCGGCGCTCTCGGAGCGGGCGGCGCCCGCGTCGGTGCTCGGGGCCGGAGGGGTCTGGGGCTGGCCGGGGTGGTCGGTCGTGGTCATCAGGACATCCTCTCGAGGATCAGGGCCATGCCCTGGCCGCCGCCGACGCACAGCGTGGCCAGGCCCAGCGCGCCGTCGCGCTCCTGCAGGCCGTGGATGAGGGTGGTGGTCATGCGGGCGCCGGTCTGGCCCCAGGGGTGGCCCAGCGCGATCGCGCCGCCGTGGACGTTGAGCTTGTCATGGTCGATGCCGAGGTCGTCGGCCGACGGGATGACCTGGGCGGCGAAGGCCTCATTGAGCTCGACGAGGTCGATGTCGCCGATGCTCATGCCGGCGATGTCGAGGGCGCGGCGGGTGGCCTCCACCGGGCCCAGGCCCATGATCTCGGGGCTGAGGCCGGAGACGCCGGTGGCGACGACGCGCGCGAGCGGGGTGAGGCCGAGCTCCCGAGCGCGCTCGTCGGACATGACGACGAGCGCCGCGGCGCCGTCGTTCAGCGGGCAGCAGTTGCCCGCCGTGATCGTCCCGTCCGGGCGGAAGACGGGGTCGAGCTGGGAGACGGACTCGTAGGTGACGCCCGCGCGCGGGGAATCGTCGGCGGAGACGACGGTGCCGTCGGGCAGGGTGACCGGGGTGATGTCGCGGTCGAAGAAGCCCGAGGAGATCGCGGCCTCGGCGCGGTTCTGCGAGCGCACCGCGTACTCGTCCTGCGCCTCGCGGGTGATGCCGCGCAGCTCGGCGACGTTCTCCGCGGTCTGGCCCATGAGGATGTACGGGTCCGGCAGATCGCCGTCCTCGCGGGGATCGTGCCAGGGGGCGGGGATCTCGCGGCTCGCACGCCTGTCGGTGCGCTCCCAGGCGTCGCGGAAGAGCGGGTCGCGGTCGTCCTCCTCCATGAGCTTGCCGCTGGACATGGAGATCGACTCGACCCCGGCGGAGATCACCGTGTGCGCCTCGCCCGCGCGGATCGCGTGGAAGGCGGCGCGCGTGGTCTGGATGCTCGAGGCGCAGAAACGGGTGACGGTCGCGCCGGGCACGGTGTCCAGGCCCAGGCGGATGGCGACGGTGCGGGCAAGGTTGCCGCCCTGGTACCCCTCGGGGATCGCGCAGCCCAGCTGCAGGTCGTCGATGGTGGCGGGATCCAGGCCCGGCACCTGCTCGAGGGCCGCGCCGATCATCTGACCGGCGAGGTCGTCGGGGCGGATCGAGATGAGCGAGCCCTTGCGGGCGCGGCCGATGGGCGAACGGGCAGCGGCGACGATGACGGCCTCGGGCACGGTGTCTCCTTCGACGGGTGTGGGGGCGCCGGTCCCGGGTCCGCCGGAGGTGCCGCGCGCAGGCGCACCGCAGGACGGATACCGATACCGGCCGTTCCTGATACTAACGGTTTCAGGTACCCGTGCCAATCAGTGCGAGGCGGGGCGGGGCCGGCGGACCGGGGCGACGTGCGGACCGGTCATCCGGTCGACGAACTCGGCCCCGCGCCGACGGACCCCCTCCGTCGCGCGGGGCCGATCGTCCGCTCCCCACCGGGCATCAGCCCGATCCCCCGTGGGGGCACCTCGAACACTAGGTCCGTCCACCGACATCCGACCATGGGGAGAAGTCCCCATCGACGCTGGTCATGGAGTGGCAACAGAAAGCGTCGGCGCACCCGCGCGGCACGACACATGGGGAATCGTCCCGGGCGGGCGATCGATGCACCGCATCGTCACGCAACGGCTCATGCGCGACACTCATGCAATATCCGGCACGAGTGTCGCGCATAGGCCCTGCGGCGACTGAGCCACCCCGTCTGCGCCCGGCTCGGGGCACCGGCGCCAGGGCGGCGCCCCGATCCGGGCACCGGGCGCAGGGCACCGGGCGCAGGGCACCGGGCACCGGGCACCGGGCACCGGGCACCGGGCACCGGGCACCGGGCACCGACCCTCACCCCTGCGCGGCCCCGAACTCCTGCGCGAAGGCGAGGCGGCGGCGCTCCTGCTCGATCGGGTCGGGCACGGGCAGCGAAGCGATGAGGCGCCGGGTGTAGGGATCCTGCGGGTTCTGCAGCACGTCCGGTCCATGCCCCTGCTCCACGAGGCGGCCGTGGTGGAGCACGCCGATGCGGTGGGCGAGGGAGTCGACGACCGCGAGGTCGTGGCTGATGAACAGCGCCGCGAAGCCCAGGCGCTCCTGCAGCTCCCGGAACAGCTCGAGCACCGTGGCCTGCACGGACACGTCCAGCGCGCTCGTCGGCTCATCGGCGATCAGCAGCTCGGGATCCAGCACCAGCGCACGCGCGAGCGACACGCGCTGGCGCTGCCCGCCCGAGAGCTCGTGCGGGTAGCGGCGGCGGTGCCCGGCGGGCAGCTCGACGGCCTCGAGCAGCTCCCCCACCTTCTGCGAGCGCGCCTGCGCGGACATGCCCCGCTCGTGCACGGCGAGCGGCTCGGCAATGCACTCCTCGATGGTCAGGTGCGGGTTGAAGGAGGTCGCAGGGTCCTGGAAGACGAAGCCGATGCGGCGCCGCACGGGCTTGAAGGCGCGCTCGCGCAGACCCAGCATCTCGTGGCCCAGCACGGTGAGGCTGCCGTCGGTCGCCCTCTCGAGGCCAGCGACGGTGCGGCCGATGGTGGTCTTCCCGGAGCCGGACTCCCCCACCAGCCCGAAGACCTCGCCGCGGCGGATCGTGAGGTCGACCCCATCGACGGCGCGGAAGGCGGGCCGCCCCAACCGGCCCGGGTACTCGATGACCAGGTCCTTCGCGGTCACCAGCGGCTGGGCGGCCTCGATCTCCTCCCGCTGCGCGCGGGAGAGGGAGCTCCAGGCGCTGCGCCGCCCCAGGTGCGGGACGGCCTCGAGCAGCGTGCGCGTGTACTCCTCGCGGGGCTCGGCGAACAGCTCGCGCACGCCGGCCTGCTCGATCACGCGGCCGTGGTGCATGACGGCCACGCGGTCGGCGAGGTCGGCGACGACGCCCATGTTGTGGGTGATGACGATGATCGAGGTGCCGAAGCGGTCCCGCACGTCGCGCAGCAGGTCCAGGATCTCGGCCTGGACGGTGACGTCGAGGGCGGTCGTGGGCTCGTCGGCCACGATGAGCTCGGCATCGAGGGCGAGCGCCATCGCGATCATGATGCGCTGCTTCTGACCGCCGGAGAACTCGTGCGGGTAGCGGTCGATGCGCTCGGCGGGGTCGGGGATGCCGACGGCCGTGAGCGCCTCGATCGCCTTCGCGCGGATCTGCTTGCGCGTGAGCTTCGGCTGGTGGGCGCGCAGGCCCTCGCCCATCTGCCACCAGATCGGGAACACCGGGTTCAGGGCGCTCGAGGGCTCCTGGAAGACCATCGAGACGTCCTCGCCTCGCAGCGAGCGCAGGCGCGCGCCGCTGAGGCCGACGACGTCGGTCCCGGAGACCAGCACCGCGCCGGACTCCTCGGCGGTCTCCGGCAGCAGGCCCAGGATGCTGCGGGCCGTCACCGACTTGCCCGAGCCGGACTCGCCGACGACGGCGAGGATCTCGCCGGGCGCGACCTCGAGGCTGACGCCGTCGACCGCGTGGACCTCCCCGGCGTCGGTCGCGAAGGTGACGTCGAGGTCGCGGATCGCGAGGCGCGCACCCGCACCTCCCGATCCGCTCCCGCTCGCCGATCCGCTCCCGCCCATCGGCCCGGTCCCGCCCATCGACCCGCTCCCGCCCGTCGGCCCGCTCAGGGTCCCGCTCATGCCGTCGCCTCCTGCGAAGTGGCCTCGGCCCGCGAGGACCGGCGCCGGCGCCGCACGCGCAGGCGCGGGTCGTTGAGGTCGTTGATGGACTCGCCCACGAGGGTCACGCCGAGCACGGCGGCGACGATCGCGAGGCCCGGGAACAGGCCGGTCCACCAGATGCCGGAGGTCGCGTCGGCCATGGCCCGGTTGAGGTCGTAGCCCCATTCGGAGGCGCTCGTCGGCTCGATGCCGAAGCCCAGGAAGCCCAGCGCGGCGAGGGTCAGGATCGCCTCGGAGCTGTTGAGGGTGAAGATCAGCGGCAGGGTGCGGGTGGCGTTGCGCAGCAGGTGGGTGCCCATGATGCGCCGGTGCCCGGTGCCGATGACCTTCGCGGCCTCGACGAAGGGCTCGGCCTTCAGCCGCACCACCTCGGCGCGGATGACCCGGAAGTACTGGGGCACGAACACCACGGTGATCGAGATGGCCGCGGCGAGGATGCCGCCGCCCGCGCTCGACTGGCCGCCGGAGATCACGATCGACATGACGATCGCGAGCAGCAGGGAGGGGAACGCGTAGATCGCGTCGGCCAGCATCACCAGGATCCGGTCGAGCCACCCGCCCACGTATCCGGAGACCAGCCCCAGCGCGACCCCGATGAACAGGGACAGCACCACGGCGCACGCCATCACGGCCACGGCCGTCCGCGTGCCCCAGATGACGCGCGAGAGCACGTCGTAGCCGGCGACGGTCGTGCCCAGCGGATGCGCGCCCGACGGCGGCTGCTGGGTGCCGAAGGAGGCGCCGTCTGCCGAGGTCTCGGCGAAGCCGTAGGGCGCGAGCAGCGGCGCGAACAGCGCCGTCACCAGCAGGCCGAGCACGAGCACGAGGCCCGCGACGAGCATGCCCCGCTGCAGGCCGACGCTGCGGCGCAGATGGCTGATGATCGGCAGTCGCAGGTACCAGCGCTCGCGCACCGTGGCGGCGACGACGGCTGCCTCGGCGGCGAGCTCGGTGCCCTCCTGCGCGGCGGCGGACTCGCCGGGCGGCTGGGGCGGGGGGATCGTCATCTCAGTACCTCACTCGGGGGTCGATGAGGGCGGCGATCACGTCGACCAGGAAGTTCGAGATCGCGACGATGACCGCGAGCATCATGACGATGCCCTGCACGGCCACGTAGTCGCGGGCGGTCATGTACTCGGCGAGCATGTAGCCCAGGCCCTTCCACTCGAAGGTGGTCTCGGTGAGCACGGCGCCGCCCAGCATCATCGCGATCTGCATGCCCATCACGGTGATGATCGGGATCAGGGCGGGGCGCAGGGCGTGGCGGGTGGTCAGTCGCGACTCGCGCACGCCGCGGGAGCGGGCGGAGTCGACGTAGGGCATCTCGAGGGTGCCGATCATGTTGGTCCGCACCAGGCGCAGGAAGATCCCGCCGGTGAGCAGGCCCAGCGCGATCGCGGGCAGGATCGCGTGGCTGATGACGTCCCAGAGCAGCGAGGCGTCGCCCAGGCGGATCGCGTCCAGCAGGTAGAACGGGGTGGGGTTCAGGATCTTCCCCATCGTCAGCTCGCCCCGGCTGGAGATGCGCCCGGCGACCGGGAGCCAGCCCAGCCCCACGGAGAACACGAGCTTGAGCAGCAGGCCCACGAAGAACACGGGGGTCGCGTACCCGAGGATCGCGAGCACGCGCAGGGCGAGGTCGCCCCAGCGATCCCGAGCGCGGGCCGCGAGCATGCCGAGCGGCACCCCGATCACGAGCGCCACCACCACCGCGTAGACGACGAGCTCCGCGGTCGCCCCGCCGTACTCGGTGAGGATCTTCGCCACCGGCGTGCGATCCGTGTACGTGGTGCCGAAGTCGCCGCGGACCACGCCCCACAGGTAGTCGAGGTACTGGATGATCAGCGGCCGGTCGTAGCCGGCCTCCGCGCGGCGCTGGGCGAGCTGATCCGGTGTCAGGCGCCCGCCGAGGGCCGCGGTGATCGGGTCGCCGGTGATCCGCATGAGGAAGAAGACGACCGTCATCAGGATCAGCACGGTGGGGATGATCAGCAGGAAGCGCGTGAGGATGTAGCGGCCCAGTCCCCCGCCGCTGCGCCGGCCGCGGCCGGCGGTCGCGGAGGGGGCCGACGGGCCGGCTCCCCCCGCGCCGGCCGGTTCGTCGGTGGCGCTGCGCGTGAGGTCCGCGGTCACGGGGCGAGCGGCGCGAGGCGGAGCTTGAAGGACGAGTCGAGGGTGACGCCCTGCAGGTCCTTCGTGGACACGGCGATCTGGGCGCCCTGCAGGAGCGGCAGGGTCGAGACGGCCGTGGCGACCTTGTCCTGGATCTCGACGAAGAGCTTCTCGCGCTCGTCGGCGTCCTGGGTGCCGCGCTGCTGCTCGATGAGCTTCTGCACCTCGGCGTCGTCGTAGTGGTTGGCCAGGAAGTTGTCCTTGATGAAGAACGGCGAGAGGTAGTTGTCGGCGTCCGAGTAGTCGGGGAACCAGCCCAGCTGGTACGCCGGGTAGACGTCGGCCGTGCGGTCCTTGGAGTACTGGACCCACTCGGTGGACTGCAGGTCCACGGCGAACAGGCCGTCGGCCTCGAGCTGGGACTTCACGGCCGCGTACTCGTCGCCCGAGGAGCTGCCGTAGTGGTCGGGGTTGTACTGCAGGCTGAGCTTCACGGGGGTCTCGACGCCGGCGTCGGACAGGCGCTTCTTCGCCGTGGCCGCGTCGGGCTTGCCCGAGCCGTCGCCGTACATGGTCTTGAACTGGTCGCCCGCTCCCGGCAGGCCCTCGGGGATGTACGAGTACAGCGGGGTGTACGTGTCCTTGTAGACCGAGGTCGCGATGGCCTGGCGGTCGATGAGGTCCGCGGCGGCCTGCCGCACGGCCTGGGCCTTCTTCGCGTCGGCGTCCTTCGTCTTCGCGCCGTAGGGCATGGTGTCGAAGTTGAAGACGATGTACCGGATCTCGCCGCCGGGGCCGTCGTGCACCGCGACCTTCGAGTCCTTCGTGAGGTCCTCGATGTCGGTCGCCGAGAGCGAGCGGAACACGCAGTCGACGTTGCCCTGCTGGATGTCGAGCTTCATGTTGTTCTGGTCGGCGTAGTACTTCAGCGACACGTCCGAGGTCTTCGGCTTCCCGTAGATCCCCTTGTAGTCGTCGAAGGCCTGGAAGGCGACCAGCTCGTTGAGCTTCCAGCTGGCGATCTGGTAGGCGCCGCTGAACGCCTTGGCCTTCACGATCTCGTCGTCCGCGAGGACCTTGTCGGCCGGGAAGACGTCCTTGTCGACGATCGGGCCGGCGGGGCTGGTGAGCACGTAGGGGAAGGTCTGGTCGTCGGGCTCCTTGAGGTGGAACTCGACGGTGAGGTCGTCGGTGGCCTCCACCGCATCGAGGTTCGCGAGCAGGCTCGAGGGGCCGTTGGGGTCGGCGATCGCGAGCTGCCGGTCGAAGGTGTGCTTCACGTCCTCGCTGGTCAGCTCGTTGCCGTTGGCGAAGGTGAGGCCCTCCTGGAGCTTCACGGTGAACACGCTGTCCGAGGTGAACTCGGCGGACTCGGCGAGGTCCGGCTCGGGCTTGCCGTCCTTCGAGCCGATCTTCGTGTTCAGCAGGTAGCCGTAGACCTGGGTCCACACCGTCGAGGAGCCGTTGTCGTACGCCGCGGCCGGATCCAGCGCGGTCACCTTGTCGGTGGTGCCGACGGTGAGCGACCCCGACGAGTCCCCGCCACCGCCCTCGCCGCCGTCGTCGCTGGTCTGGGCGCAGGCGGTCAGCAGCACCGGGACGCCGGCGAGACCGAGCAGCACGGTGCGGCGGTGAGGAGTGAGAGCTGCGTCGAACATGGAGATCCTCCGATGGGGGTGACGGGGGCAGGGCGTGCGCTGGGCGCGAATGTGACCTGAGCCCCACGGCGCATGGTGGACGGAAACCTAGCACCCGGTGCGCGCGAGGGCCGCGCCCTGGACGCACTGGCCCCATCCCGTGGCCGAATCGTGACGTGAGGACGGGCGTCCGGAGCGCGCGTGAGAGGGGCGTGCGGGACGGGCGTACGGGTCGGGAGTCCGGGACGGCGGTCCCTGCCCTGCACGCCGTGCGCGGACCGTGTTGCGCCCGGCCTCGCGCGGGCGTACTCATGGGGCATGAGCGACTCGCATCCCGCGCCGGACCTCGCGGCCGACCGCAACGACTACCTCGCCGGTTCCCTGGCCGACGCCGCCCCCGCGGATCCCATGGCGCTCTTCGACGCGTGGATGCAGGAGGCCTTCACACGCCGCGAGGAGCACGGAGACCTGCCGGATCCCACGGCGCTCGTGCTCTCGACCGTCGACCGCTCCGAGGACGGCGACCCCCGCCCGCGCTCGCGCACCGTGCTGCTGAAGGCGCACGACGCCGCAGGCTTCGTGGTCTATACGAACAAGGATTCCGCGAAGGGCGAGCAGATCGCCGCCGACCCGTGGGCGAGCATGCTGTTCCCCTGGTACCCGCTGCAGCGGCAGGTGCGGGTCGACGGCCGCATCGAGGACGTGGCCGACGCCGAGTCCGACGACTACTGGGCACGTCGGCCGCGCGCCTCGCAGCTGGGCGCGCGGGCCTCCCACCAGTCCCGCGAGATCGGCACCCGCGAGGAGCTGGACGCGCAGTACGCCGAGGTCGAGGCGCGCTTCGCCGACGAGGACCAGATCCCCCGGCCTCCGCACTGGGGCGGGTACCGCCTCGCGCCCGACCGCATCGAGTTCTGGCAGGGCCGCGGCGGCCGCATGCACGACCGCATCGTCTACCGGCGGGTCGACGGGGCCGCAGCGACGGGCGGCTCTGGCGCCGCCGGTGCGGCCGCGGGCACCTGGGAGCGCGTGCGCCTGCAGCCGTGACCTCCGGGCATCGATCCCGCAGGACCGGTTCCGCGGGACCGGTCCCGCGGGGACGCCGCAGTGCGGGCACCCGGCGCTCACTCCCCGGTAGGGCGCGCACCGCCCCGGGATCCACCCGCGGTCCCAGCCGCAGGCGACCGCGGAGCGATGCGAGGGGCGCCCGCACGGCGCGAGCCTTGAGGCATGTTCTTCGACGACCTGCTCCGCCGCTTCCGCCACGACTCCGCTCCGTTCCGCGACGGCCCCGCTCCCCGCCCTGCGACCAGCGGGACCTCACGCACCGGTCGCACGGATCGCACCGGCACCCGGCGCCGCGTCCCGTCCACAGCGACGGCACAGCCCGATCACGGGGAGGACGAGGGCCGGGCGCGGGAGGGCCGGGGCATGAGCACGCACCTGATCACCTACCGTCCGCTCGACGCCGCCCTCGGCGATCCCGGCGCCCTCGAGGAGCTGCAGCGGATCCGCGCCGAGCGCCGCACCGAGGAGCGGCGCCGACAGCGCCTCGCGGAGTCCGCCCTGCGCCATGAGAGGGCTCAGCGGGACCACCAACGCCGTGCCGCGGGTCGCCACCGGGCGCGACCGCAACATCACCGGCTTCAGCCGGCCTGAGACGCTCTCCGCTGCCGCGCCACGACCATCGGCGTGCCGCTCTGCGGATCGGTGGCCACCTGGGCGTCGAGGTCGAAGACGTCGGCGAGCAGCTGCTCGCCGAGCACGTCGGCCGGGGCGCCCTGGACGACGAGCCGGCCCTCGTGGAGGACCACGAGCTCGTCGGCGTAGCGGGCGGCCTGGTTCAGGTCGTGGAGGACGGCGAGGACGGTGCGGCCGCTCGCGCGCATGTCCTGGCACAGGTGGAGGACCTCGATCTGGTGGGCCACGTCGAGGAAGCTCGTGGGCTCGTCGAGCAGCACGTGCGCCGTCTGCTGGGCGAGCACGAGCGCGATCCACACGCGCTGACGCTGCCCGCCGGAGAGATCCGTGACCTGCACGTCCGCGAGCTCGGTCACGCCGGTGGCGGCCATCGCGGCGTCCACGGCCTCGGCGTCGCCCGGGAGCCGCCGGCGCAGCGCGGAGCGGTACGGGTGGCGCCCGCGGTCCACGAGGCCGCGCACGGTGATGCCGTCGGGCACCACGGGCTCCTGCGGGAGCATCGCCAGACGCCGGGCGACCGCCCGGGAGCGCTGGGCGTCCAGCGGCTCGCCGTCGAGGAGGATCCGTCCGGAGCGCACGGGCAGTGTCCGCGCCATGGCCTTGAGCATCGTGGACTTGCCGCAGCCGTTCGGGCCGATCACCGCGGTGAAGCGGCCCGCGGGCACCTCGAGGTCGAGGTCGGCGAGGACGGTCTTCTCCCCGTAGCCGACGCTCACGCCCTCGAGGGAGAGGGCCGGGGCCGCGGCGGACTCGGGTCCTGTGCTCATGCGCTGTTCCTCCTCCAGGTGCCGATCAGCAGGACGCCCAGGTAGACGCCGCCGAACCCGGCGGTGATCACGCCCACGGGAAGCCCGTCGAGCAGGGGCACGGCCTGCACGGCGAGGTCGGAGACCAGCAGGATCACGGTTCCCACGAGCGCGGAGACCAGCAGGTGGGGGCCGGGCAGGCGCAGGATGCTGCGGGCGATGTGCGGCGCGGCGAGCGCGACGAAGGCGACGGGCCCGGCGACCGCGACGGCTCCCGCGCACAGCAGCACCGACAGGATGATCGCGCTCGTGCGGGTGCGCACGGCCCCGCCGCCGAGGGCGTCGGCCATCTCGTCGCCCATGTCCATGACGGTCAGGTCGTGGCGCAGCAGACCGGCGAGCGGCGCGCACACCAGCAGGACGATGCCGATCATCGCCGCGTGCTGCATGCTGCGCGAGTTCAGGGAGCCCACGAGCTGCCCGGCGAGCTGGGAGCCGGCATCGCGCAGCACCACGGCCACCACGTACTGGGTGAGGGCGAGCGCCATCGCGGCCACACCGATCCCGGCGATGATCAGCCGCGAGGGCGAGGCGAAGCCGCGGCCGGTCGCCGCGTGCACGAGTCCGATCGCGATCGCCGAGCCGGCGAGCGCACCCATCCACGTGGGGGCGGGCCCGTCGGAGACGAGGGAGACCAGGGCGATGCCGGCGCCCGCGCCCGCGCCCAGCCCGATGACGTCGGGGCTCCCCAGCGGATTGCGGGTCACGGTCTGGAAGAGGGTGCCGGCGAGGCCCAGCGCGGCTCCGGCGCCGGCACCGACCAGCACGCGCGGGCCGCGCATGCGGGTCAGGATGATCTCGGCGCGGCGGTCTCCCCCGCCCTCGAGCACCTTCAGGACGTCCGACGGTCCCACCCCGAGGTCGCCGCGAGCGAGGGTGACGACCCCGGCCGCGACGGCGATCGCGGCCAGGACGAGGGCGAGCAGCGCGGTGCGCAGCCCGGGCGGGAGCGGAGCCCGGGACGGGCCGGACTCGGGGCGGCGCGCGGCGTGCTCGGCGGGAGGCGCGGAGATGGTGCTCATCGGTCGGTCACCGCCCCGCGGCGCACGGCCAGCAGCAGGAACGGGGCGCCCACGAAGGCGGTGACGACCCCGACCATGAGCTCCTCGGGCCGGATGAGGACGCGCGCGAGGACGTCGGAGGCAACCAGCAGCGCGGCACCGAGCAGCAGGTTGAGCGGGAGCTGCCAGCGGTGGTCGGCGCCGACGAGGCCGCGCACGAGGTGCGGGACGGCGAGGCCGACGAAGGCGATCGGGCCCGCGGCGGCGGTCGCGCCCGCGGCCAGCAGCCCGGCGGCGACGATCCCGGCGCCCCGCACGAGGCGCACCGGGGAGCCCAGCGAGATCGCGACGTCGTCGCCGAGCGCGAGGGTGTTCAGGGCGGGGCTCACGAGGATCGCGACGACCAGACCGACCAGCAGCACGGGGGCGACCGTCGCGAGGGTGGCGAGGTCCGCGCCGGTCAGGGAGCCGACGACCCAGTAGCGATAGGAGTCGAAGACGCCGGGCATGCGCAGGATGATCCCCTGCACGACGGCGCCCAGCACGGCGCTGACCACGGCGCCGGCGAGCACGAGCGGGACCACGGAGGAGGTGCCCGCCGGGCGGGAGACGAGGTGGACGACGAGCACGGCGAGCAGAGCCCCGGGGATTGCGGCGAGCGCCGCGACCTGCGTGCTCACCGACCCGAGGACCGCGGTGACCAGCACGATCGCGAAGGATGCGCCGGAGGTGACGCCCAGCAGCCCCGGCTCGCCGAGGGGGTTGCGGGTGAGGGCCTGGATGAGCTGGCCGGAGAGCGCGAGCGCCGCGCCGACGGCGAGGCCCACGAGGGTGCGCACGGCGCGGCCGTGGACGATGAGCTCCATCCGCTCCTCGCCCCGTCCCAGCAGGGCGGCGCGCAGTTGGCCGGGGTCGTCGGCCCGGACGCCGAGGCACACGCTGGCCAGGCACACCGCGAGCACGAGCAGCACCGCGAGCGCGGTCGCGGCGAGCGGCGGGATCCGGCGCCTGCCGCCGAGGAGCACCCGCCCCGCGCCGGCGGCGGGGCGGGTGCTCGGGTCGGACGTGACCGCGGTGCTCACGATCAGACCTTCGCGACGGCCTTCTCGATCAGCGGGACGTAGCGCTCGAGCGCCCACGGGACGGTGAGCGGGTTGATCATCGATGAGCCCGTGACGAAGGCCTGGTCGGTCGGGGCGACGATCGCGCCGGCCTTGATCGCGGGGATGTCCGCGTACAGCGGCTGCGCCTCGACCTCCTTGCGGTTCTTCTCGTCGGAGTAGAACGTGAAGATGAGGTCCGAGTCGTCGAGCATGTCGGCGTTCTCGAGGCCGATCATGGCCGAGTCCGTGCCCTCGACCTCGTACTTCGAGATCTCGTCCTTGATGGGATCCACGGTGAGGCCCAGCGCGCTGACCATGGCGACGCGCTGCTCGTCGGGGTAGAAGACGCCCAGCGTGCCCTTGCCGGAGTTGTAGATGAAGGAGAACGTGAGGTCCTCCCACTCCTTCTGCCGGCGGGAGGCGAACTCGTCCTTGATGCCCGCGATGAGCTCGTCGGCCTTCGAGGGCAGGCCGAGGGCCGTGGAGATCGTGGTGATCTGCTGCTCCCAGGTGATCACCCACGCCTCCTTCTCGTAGGCGACGGTGGGGGCGATGTCCTTGAGGACGTCGTACTGCTCCTTGGTGATCCCGGACCAGGGGGCGAGGATCAGGTCGGGGGTGAGCGCGAGGATCGCCTCGGTGTCGAGCTCGGTGGAGCCGGTGATCAGCTCCGGCAGCTCGCCCTTCTTCTCGTCGATGGCCTCGTGCACCCACGGCAGCTGGCCGGAGTCGTCGGCGCCCCAGGCGTAGTCCTCGACGCCCACGGGGATGGTGCCCAGCGCGATGCAGGTCTCGGTGGATCCCTGGCCCAGGGTGACGATGCGCTGGGGCTTCTCGGTGATCTCGGCGGTGCCGAGCGCGTGCTCGATGGTGACGGGGAAGGCGCCGTCCTCGGCGTCGCCGCCGGCGTCGGAGGCGGTCTCGTCGGCCGAGGAGGCTCCGCCGCAGGCGGCGAGCGCGAGGCCGATGGGGGCCGCGGCCGCTCCGGCGAGGAGCGAGCGGCGGCGGGGCCGACGGGCGGGCTCGGACCGACGGGCCCCGTCGGCGGACAGGGGGCGGGGCGCGAGGGGGCTCCGAGAGAGGGATCGGCGGGTCATGGCGGTGCGGTCTCCGTTCCTGGTGACTGGGGATGGAGCCGGGCCGCGCATCCGGTGGGGCGTCCGCATGCGGGAGGGTCGACGGCGCCTTCGGCGATGCCCGCCGAGGGCAGGTGAGGGTCGACTTCTCCGAGGCTTCGGCGACCCTCACCCTAGAGGGTGGGCGAGGGCCGCCACCACGTCCCACGTGGGGATGCGTGAGGGGTCACACGCGCCGCTGCGCGGCGTCGCCCGCTCTTCTCGACCAGGTCAACTGGGGGTCAGAGACGGTCTGCCGCTCAGGCGTCGTCGTTCATCGAGGAGGACGCGCGGAGCACCTCGGTGCGCAGCACGTCGATGTCGACGTCGCCCTTCACGCCCGCGACCGAGCCGTCGAAGCGCGTCTGCCACAGCGCCCAGTCGCCCTGGACGGGCCGGGAGCCGTCGTTGTACAGCCAGTCGGGCCGGTCCTCGGTCGCATCGAGTCCGTAGTGGTCGCGCCATTCGCGCGAGGAGTAGAGCACCATGCGGCGCCCCCAGGCCTTCTCGACGGCGTCGATGAAGGCGGCGACCTCCTCCTTCGCCTGCTTCGCCTCGGGGCGCTTCTCGCAGGCGCCGTCGAACTCGAGGTCGAGGGCAGGCGGCAGGGCGTCGTCGCTCGGCGGCACGGCCTCCAGGAACGCCTTGGCCTGGTCGGCGCCGGGCGAGCACAGCGTGAAGTAGTGGTAGGCGCCGGGGGTCACGCCGGCATCGCGCGCGCCGCGCCAGTTCGCGTTCAGCTGCGGGTCGGTGAAGCCTGTGCCCTCGGTGGCCTTGATGTACGCGAAGGAGATGCCGTCGCCCCGGACCTTCGTCCACTCGATCTCGCCCTGATGGGCGGAGACATCGATGCCGAGGGCCTCCTCGCCGCCGAGGCTCGCATCCTTCGGCAGCTGGGAGAGCGCCGGGGCGTCGGCAGGGGTGGCGGGGACGCTCATCGCCGAGTCGTCGGCCCCGCCGCCGAGGGCTCCCCCTCCCCCGCCGCCGTGGCGCCCCAGGATCGCGCTGCACGAGATCACGACCAGCAGGATCACGAGCGCGAGGCATCCTCCCGCGACGATCTGGCGGCGTCGCACCTGCTCACGGGTGAACTTCCGGCGGGGCCGGGGGCGCGAGCGCACGGGATCACCGGGTCGTGGGGAGTGGCCTGGGGGCGGGGAGGGCGTCATCGGTCTCGGGGCCTCCGGTGGGGGCGGGTGGCGCGGTGCGGCGGGCGTCCTCCGGCGCGGGGATCCGCGCGGGCGGACGGTCGGATGCTCCGGCCGACGGGGTCAGCGGGCGTGCAGCTCGACGAAGGCGCGCAGCAGCTTCGCGGCGTGGTGGACGTCGACGGGGCGCACGCGCTCGATCAGCTCCTCCTCCTCTGCCGGGTCGAAGTAGCCGTTGTCGCGGTAGGCGCGGATGCGGAAGACGAGGCCGTCGTTGTCCAGCTCGGGGTGGAACTGGGTGGCGTACTGCGAGGTGCCCACGCGGAACATCTGCACGGGGCAGCCCTGGCCCGTGGCCAGCAGCACGGCGTGCTCGGGCAGCACATGGACGGCCTCCTTGTGGCCCACGAAGGCGAGGAAGCTGTCGGGCACGCCGGAGGCCCTGATCAGCGGGTCCTCGCGACCGGCGTCGGTGAGCTCGACGTCGATGCCGCTCACGGGCTCGCCGTAGGTGCGGTCGACGATCGCGCCCTGGTGGACGCCCAGGGTCCCGACCCCGTAGCAGGCGCCGAAGAAGGGGAAGTCGGCCTCGACGACGCGGTCCAGCAGCTCCCCCAGCTCGCGCTCGGCGCGCAGCTGGTCGGCGGACTTCGAGGCGGCGTCGTCCGAGGTGTTGTACGGGCTGCCGCCGACGATGATCCCCGAGATCTCCTCGAGGTCGACGGGCGGCATCGGCGTGCGGTCGAGCTGGATGTGCTGCAGCTGCTCGGCCCCGAGGCCCGTCAGGCGCAGCACGGCCTCGTACTCGGACTGCGCGACCGCATCCTCGGGACGCGTCGCGATGAGAAGAAACGGTTTCACCCGGTCATTGTCACCCAGGGGCACCGCCGGGAACGGACAGACGGCACATCTCGGCGCGGCGCGGCGTCCGGTGTATTCGCTCGCCACGCCCGGTCGCGCCCCGCTAGCGTCGCCGGGGTGAGCACGCTCCCCGACGATCGGCCCGATCCCAGCCCCGAGCCCGCGCCCGGACCCGGGCCCGCACCGACGCAGGAACCACGGCCGTCGGACGCTCAGATCCTGGCCGCCCGGGGCGCCTGGGCCGAGCGCCTGGGCCTGACGCTGGGCGGCGCCTTCCCCGAGGGCTCGACCGGCTGGGTGGGCGCGGCGACGGGTGCCCGCGGCGAGGACCTGGTGCTCAAGGTCGCGTGGGCGCACGAGGAGGCCCGGGACGAGGCGCTCGGGATGAGCATCTGGTCCCGCGGTCCGGATTCCGGGCGGGAGGAGCCTGGACCGATCGTGCCGCGCGTGCTCGAGGCCCGCCGCGAGGGTGCGCTCAGCGTGCTGCTCATGGAGCGCGTGCGCCCCGGCACGACCCTCGCGGTCAGCGGCCTGGCGCCGGAGCAGGAGGACGAGGTGGTCGCGGGGCTGCTGCGCCGCCTGTGGATCCCGGCCGACGACCTGCCCGACGCTCCCGAGCACGGCTTCCGCCCGCTCGCGCACATGTGCGCCTGGTGGGCCGACGAGGCAGCCGAGCGCCTCGCCCGCGACTCCCGCGGCCTGCCGGAGGAGCTGGTGCGACGGGGCCTGGACCTCTTCCGCGCGCTCCCTCGCGAGCACGGAGTGCCCCAGGTGCTGCTCGCGACCGATCTGCACCACCACAACGTGCTCGCAGCGGGCGGCGAAGGGCCGGATCGCGGCGGGTCCTGGCTGGTCATCGACCCGAAGCCGTACGTCGGCGATCCGCACTACGACCTGCTGCAGCACATGTTCAACGCCGAGGACCGCCTGGTCGAGGACCCGTCGGACTTCAGCGCCCGGATGGCGCGCCTGACGGGCCTCGACCCGGAGCGGACGGCGCGCTGGCTGCTCGCGCGCTGCGTCCAGGAGACACCGGGATCCGACGCCGCCGCCCGGGCCGCGCTGCGCCTCGCGGCGGACGGGGTCTGAGGGAGCACGCGGGCCCGCCGCTTCGGTGCCGACGCGGCCCCAGCGCAGCTCCAGCGCAGCTACCGGCTGCGCTCCCACGGGGCGGGCTCGTACCGGGCGAGACCCGGTGCGGCCTGCTCCACCTGCGCGCGCAGGAACGGCTGGAGCGTCGGCCCCCATCGTGCGTTCAGCCGATCGAGCTCGTCGAACATCGCGCCGACGGGCCAGCGCGGCGGCAGCAGCTCGACGGGAAGATGGGGGTCGGCGAGCACGACGCGCATGACCTGCTGGTAGAGCGCGTTCCATCGTCCGAACACGTCCCAGAGGCGCGCCTCGTCGGCGGACGGATCGTCGCGGCGGAACTCTCGGCCCTCGCACCCCTCGCGCCCCTCGGCGCCGGGGCGGTGTTCGAGCTCCACGCTCCCCCGCAGCTCGCGGATCCGTGAGGTGAGGTCCTCGGCGCGGCGGGCGACCTCGGCGAGATCCCACGTCGCCCCCGCCATCCCCCGTGCCTCCTCGACGCTCCCGGGGGTGATCAGCACCCGATGCAGGACGGCGCCCTCGGGCGCCTCGCCCAGCTGGCCGAGCACGGTGTCCGCCTCGGCCCGGACGCTGATCAGCACACCGGGACGCAGGGTCCCGAATCCGTGGAAGTCGGCGTAGTAGGTGAGACGGTCGCGGAACCAGCGCGCGCTCTCGGGAACCTGATGGACGATCCCGTGGAAGTCGCCGGACCACGCGGGGAGCGTCGCGGTGCCCTCGATCTGCCGGTATCGGCGCGCGAGCGGAGCACCCAGGGAGTAGACGCCCACGCGTCCGTGCCGCTCGACGTCGAGGCGACCCATCCTCACCATCTTCGCGAGCGTGCTGCGGGCGGCGGACTCGGTCATGTGGAGGCGGCCGAGCAGGCGCAGCAGACCCGGGCCGGGCAGGCTCGCGGCCGTGAGCGCACCGAAGACGAACCCGACGTCCTGCGCGCGGTCGGTGCGCCGATAGCGTTCGAGATCCGTCACCGTTCTCCTCACGTTCCGTGCAGAAGTAGCCCTGGCTCGTGGCCGACCCTACCGTGAGAACACGTCTGGTCTGCGACGATGCCGCGCTCCTGCGGCATCCGGACGGGTCGGCACTGCAGCACAGGGACTCGCAACGGAGGTTCCCATGAGCTCGAACCAGATCTATGCCCGGTCGGCGCTGAACGGCGCCGTCGCCGGGGTGATCGCCCTGGCCGCCGCGATCATCGGATTCGGCGTGCTGGGCGGCGCGTCGGTGGGCAGCGCGCTCCTGATCGGCATCGCCTTCGGCGTGGTCGTCTTCGCCCTGGTGGGCGCGATCAACTACTTCGTCCTGCGGGCGAAGCACCCGCGCGAGCGCCCGCCGGAGCGCACGGCCTGAGAACCCCGCGGGGCCGCGACCCCGGGACACAGACCCTCGCTGGTGGTGGGGCGGGTCGCGGAGCAGCGTCGCTCCGCGACCCGGAGGACGACGTGCTCAGGTGGCCGCGGCGCCTGCAGACGGCGCCCCGAGCAGCGCGCGCAGCTCCGGGGTGAGCCCCTCGACCTCGACGGTCTGGGACCCGCGCCGGAAGGTCTCCGGGGTGACGACGAACCGCTGGTGCTCCACGGCTCGGCCGTTCTGCTCGATGACCTCGCTGCCGTTGTCGACGTAGCCGCAGGAGCGGGAGACGCCGTAGGAGCGCTCATTGCCGACGACCGCCGCGGACTCCGCCCGCACCGCGCCCAGGTGGTCGAAGGCGAGCACGAGCACGGCGCGGCGCATGAGACCGCCGTAGCCGCGTCCCTGCATGTCCCGCGCGAGCCAGGACCCCGAGGTCACGGTGCGGCGCACGGCGAACTGCTTCCCGTTGACGTCCTGGCAGCCGATCAGCCGGCCGTCGGCCCAGATGCCCAGGGTCAGCGACCAGTTCTCCGGGGCCAGCTCGCTGCGCAGGCGCCACTGGAAGCGCAGCGCCTCGCGGATCCGCTCCTGCTCCGGGCGGGCATACCAGGGGAAGACGTGCGGGGCATCGGGGTCGGCGAAGATCGGCCGGCGCAGCAGCTCGGCGTACTCCGGCAGGTCACGATCGGCGAGGACCCGCAGGGTGAGCGGGCCGGAGCGCACCCGCAGGGCGAACGGCGGGTGCAGGGCGTCGAGGTCCGGCGGGAGTCCGAGGGACAAGGACGGGTCGGGCGTCGGCGAGGCGGGCATGTGCCCAGAGTAGAGGCGCATACCCTGCCCCCATGAGCATCGACGTGCTGCTGAGCGGATTCGAGCCCTTCGCGGGCGCCCCGACGAACGAGTCGTGGGAGGCGGTGCGGCGGGCCGCGCCGCTGCTGGAGGAGCGGGGCGTGAGTGTCGCGACGGTGCGGCTGCCGGTCGTCTTCTCCCGCGGGGCCGACGTGCTGCTCGAGCAGGTCGGGGCCCGCTCGCCGCGCCTCGTGATCGCGACCGGACTCGCCGCGGGTCGGCGCGCGATCACTCCCGAGCGGGTCGCGGTCAACGTGCAGGACGCGCGCATCGCCGACAACGACGGCAGCTCCCCCCTCGACGCCCCCTGCCTGGACGGCGGGCCCGTCGGATACTTCTCGACCCTGCCGATCAAGGCGATGGTCGAGGCGGCGCGGGAGCTCGACGTGCCGGCCGCGGTCTCGCAGACCGCCGGCACGTACGTGTGCAACGACGTCTTCTACCGGTTGTGCCATGCGCTGCAGGCGGAGGCGAGCGCGGGCGATGACGATGCGGTCGGCGGTGGCGCCGTCACCATCCGCGGCGGTTTCGTCCATGTCCCCTCGGCCGACGTGGTGGGCGCCGACGACGCCGCGCGCGCCCTGGTGGCGATGGTCGAGGCCGCTCTGGGGACGGATCAGGACGTCCGGATCACCGGTGGTGTGGAGTCCTGAGTAGGTTTTCCACAGAGAACTCCACACCTGGGGACGAATGACAGGTTTGTGATTCCGCACCAAGGAGCGCTTCGTACCGCAGGTCATGGGGGCTGTCGCATGGTCTCGACACCCGCTGGACACCTCAGGTCCACAGGTTCCGGGGCTCTGTCCCCCGCGATTCCACACACGATCCGCAGTTGTCCCCAAAGTTATCCACAGCTGGGGATAATCACAGGCGTGTGATTCCGCAGTGCGGGGTCACCTCCCGTCGGCTCTTCGGCCCGGCGGGGCCTCGGGCCGGGGTCCGCTCGACCGGCGGCGACTCGGTCCGGCGGCTCGGGCCCCTCGGCTGCTCGACTCACCGGCCCCGCCGCCCCGACTCCGGCCCCGCCGCCCCGCCGTCCTGCCGCCTCAGAGCAGCGGCAGATACCCGGCGGGGACGATCGCGATCTTCACCGCGATGAGCACGAGGCACAGCACGAGCCCGGCGGCGAGCACCCCGCCGTGGACGAGTGCGGAGCGACGCGCGAGGGCCGCGCGATCCGCACCGGGACGCGCCTTCGGACGCAGCGCGAACATCACCGCGGTCAGCGCCGTGCCCATCACCAGACCCCCCAGGTGCCCCTGCCAGGAGATGTTGGGGATCGTGAAGGTGATGACGAGGTTCAGCCCGATCAGCACGAGGATCTGCGTGGTCTCCGCACCCATCCGCCGGTTCACGATCAGCAGCGTGCCGAACAGGCCGAAGATGCCGCCGCTCGCGCCGAGCGTCGCCCCGACCCATGAGGAGGGGTCCGCCGGGTCTGCGAACAGGAGCACGGCCACCTGCCCCGCGAACAGGGAGAGCATGAAGATCGCGCCGAAGCGCCAGTGTCCGAGCGTGCGCTCGAGGTGCGTGCCCACCAGGTACATCGCGTACATGTTCAGCAGCAGGTGGAACACGCCGCCGTGGAGGAATCCGGTGGTGATCAGCGTCCACGGCATGGCGAGCGTGCGCACGGGGGCGTAGATCAGGGCCTGCTCGACGGCGCCCCCGGGGATCAGGGTCTGGCCGAGGAACAGCACCACGCACAGGCCGATCACGCCATAGGTGAGGAACGGTGCGGAGCTGCCCATGCGGCCGCCGGCCATGTTGCGCGGGCTCGCCGAGCGCTGCTGCGCCGCGAGCTCCTTCTCGCAGTCCACGCAGAGCATCCCCACGGGTGCGGGGCGCTGGCACTCGCCGCACGCGGGCCGACCGCAGCGCTTGCAGCGCACGTAGCTCACGCGGTCGGGGTGGCGTGGGCACACGGGCGCTCCCGCCTGCCCGCCTCCCGGGATCTGGTGCGCAGGCAGCGAGGCATCGTCCGCGGCGCCTGTGGAGCCGCCCGCCCCGGCCGCGTCGCCGTCGGCCGCTCCGGCCCGTTCGGCGTCGCCGGCCGAGTAGCCGTAGCTGGGTCGCGGGCGCTGGGCCGGATCCGGGTCGTCGGCGCCGTAGCCGTAGGTGGGTCGGTTCTCCATGCCCCCATTCCTACATGAGGCACCGGGGAGCACGCCGAGGCGCGGCGGCGCTCCGGGTCACAGGTCGAATACATCGAACGGTTGATTCCGGCCGACGGGGTCGTTCCTAGCGTGGAACACGTACCGCGGCGCTGCGCGCCGCGGACCCGAAACCCCTGTGCGACCAGGAAGAACGATGACAACCTCGAACACGTCCCCGACATCCTCCCCGACCGACGACACGCTCGCGACGTCGGCCCCGCCGCGCTCGCCCGCCGGCCGCGCGCTCGCGAAGGCCGCCTCGATCCTCACCGGCCGCCGCTCGGCATGGGTGGTGCTCGTGATCGCGGCCGTCCTCGCACTGGGCCTGATGGGCCTGCGCGGCTCGGGCCCCGCGGCCGGCATGGACGCCCTGCCGGAGAGCGCCGAGTCCTCGCGCGCCGCGGCGGTCGCCGACCAGCTCCCCGACGCCGACCAGCAGACCGTGATGGCCGTGGTCACCCGCACCGACGGCGGGAAGCTGACGTCGGCCGACCAGGAGCAGATCGCGCAGCTGCGCAGCGACCTCGCCTCCGCGACCGACGGCCACGAGCTGCCGCCGATGCCCTCCGAGGACGGCCGCGCCGACCTCGTCCTCGCCCCGATCGACGTGAGTGCGGGCGATGACGCCGTGGACGCGAAGATCGACCAGCTGCGGGACGTCGCCCATGAGGCCGTCGAGGGCGGCGCCGCTGCCGACCTGCAGGTGCAGGTCACGGGCGGGCCGGCCGTGGGTTCGGACATCCGCGGCGCCTTCGCGGGCGCCGACTTCAAGCTGCTGATCGTGACGATCGCGGTGGTCGGCCTGCTCCTCCTGCTCACCTACCGCTCTCCCGTGCTGTGGCTGCTGCCGCTCGCGGTGGTCGGATCGGCCGACGGAGTCGCCGGCGCGGTCACCTCCCGCATGGGCGAGTCGTTCTCCCTGGCCTTCGACGCAGGTGTGATCAGCGTGCTCGTCTTCGGCGCCGGCGCGAACTATGCGCTGCTGCTGATCTCCCGCTACCGCGAGGAGCTGCATCGGCACGCGGATCATCGCGAGGCCCTGCGCATGGCGTGGCGCGAGACCGCGCCGGCGGTGCTCGCCTCGAACGTGACCGTGGTGCTCGCCCTGCTCACCCTGGTCCTCGCGGTGATGCCCGCGACCCGCGGTCTGGGCATCGCCGCCGCCGTGGGGCTCGTCATCGCCCTGCTCGCGGTCCTGTTCCCGCTCACCGCGCTGCTCGCGATCACCGGTCGCCGCGTCTTCTGGCCCTTCGTGCCCCGTCCCGCGCAGGCCGCGGACGACGCGGAGCCGGGCTCCGACCCGGAATCCGCGGTCGAGGCCACGGCAGGGTCCGCAGCGACCGATGACGCCGAGCGCGGCGTGTTCGCCGCCGTCGCGCGCCGGGTCACCGCCCACCCGGTGATCTCGGTGATCGGGACCCTCGCCGTGCTCGCCATCTGTGCGACGGGCCTGCTGGGCACGCGCGTCGGCCTCTCCCAGAGCGAGCAGTTCGCCTCCGCGAACGAGTCGCAGACCGGCTTCACGGCGATCGCCGAGCACTACGGCGCGGGCCGGTCCGGCCCCCACCTGATCACCGTCCCGACCTCCGAGGCGAAGGCCGTGACGGCCGCCTCGGAGGACGTGCCCGGCATCGAGTCCGTCTCCGAGACCGGCACGACGCCCGGCGGGCAGACGGTCCTCTCGGCCACCGGCACCGCGCAGCCCGAGTCGCCCGCGGCCGACGCCGAGGTCACCGACCTGCGCGCCGCCGTCCACGACGTCACCCCGGACGCACTGGTGGGAGGCACCTCCGCCCAGGCGCTCGACGTCCAGGACGACTCGAAGCGCGACCTGCTGCTGATCGCGCCGATCATCCTCGCCGTGATCCTCGTGGTGCTCGTGGTGCTGCTGCGCGCCGCCGTCGCCCCCGTGGTGCTGCTCGCCGCGAACCTCGTCAGCACGCTCGCCTCGATCGGGCTCGGGCTCTGGGTGGGCCGCACCCTGTTCGACATCCCGGCGCTCGACGTGACCGTGCCGCTGCTGGCGTTCCTGTTCCTCGCGGCGCTCGGCGTGGACTACACGATCTTCCTGACCCACCGGATCCGTCGCGAGGCCGAGCGCTTCGGCACCGTGCACGGGACCGTCCGGGCCGTCGGCTCGACGGGCGTGGTGATCACCAGCGCCGGCATCGTGCTGGCCGCCGTGTTCGCCGCCCTCGGAGTGCTGCCTCTCGTGGTCCTCGGCCAGCTGGGGCTGATCGTCGGCCTCGGCGTCCTCGTCGACACGGTGCTGGTGCGCACGATCCTCGTGCCCGCACTGTTCGCCGTGCTCGGCGACCGCATGTGGTGGCCGGGACGCCTCGGCGGCCACGCAGCGCACCGGGCCCACTGATCGGCGGGCCCGCCCGTCGGACCCCATCCGTCGGCCCCCTTCGGGCGCATCCGTCGGCCCTTCGCACCATCCTCAGACCGCTCCACCCCATGGAAGGACATCCCATGCGCGCCATGAACCGCCTGTTCACCGCCATCTGCATCTACCTCGGGCTCGGGCTCGCCTCGGGCCTCGCGTTCCGCGAGATCACCAAGCACTCCGACTGGCCCGCGACGGACCACACGCAGCTGAGCGTCGTGCACACGCACCTGCTCACCCTCGGCGTCGTCACCCTGCTCGCCGTCCTCGCCCTCGAGGCCGTGCTGCGACTGTCCGACTCCCCGCGCCTGTTCGGCTGGTTCCAGGGCATCTACCACGCGGGCGTGCTGATCAGCACGATCATGATGTTCGTGCGGGGCCTGCTCACGGTGCAGGGCGCCGACCTGGGCGGCATGGACCCGATGATCGCCGGCATCGCCGGGATCGGCCACATCCTGCTCACCGTCGGATTCGTGCTGCTGATGGTCCTGATCCGCCGGGCGATCGTCCGCCGCGGGGCGCAGGAGGCCGGCTCGGCGCGCGGCTGAGCACGCAGGCCGAGGCCGCCCCAGGGCCCAGAGAACGGCCGCCCGGGCCGCCTATCGGCCACGGACGCCGTCGAGAAGCGCGGAACGGTTGCCATGAGAGCTCATGGCAACCGTCCCGCGCTTCTCGAGGGGCGGCGGACCGTTCGGGGCCGCCGCGCCCGGGGATCACTTCTCGATGTCGACGGACTCGATGACGACGTCCTCCACGGGACGGTCGCGCATGTCGGTCTGGGTTGTGGCGATCGCGTCGACGACCTTCTTCGACTCGTCGTCGGCCACCTCGCCGAACACGGTGTGCTTGCCGTGCAGGTACTGGGTGGGGGCGACGGTGATGAAGAACTGCGAGCCGTTGGTGCCCGAGGGCTTGCCGGTGATCGCGTTCATGCGCTTGCCGGCGTTGGCCATCGCGAGCTTGTAGGGCTCGTCGAAGTTCTTCTCGGAGATCTCGTCGTCGAACATGTACCCGGGGCCGCCCGTGCCGGTGCCCAGCGGGTCGCCGCCCTGGACCATGAAGCCGTCGATCACGCGGTGGAAGATGACGCCGTCGTAGAACGGGCGGGTGACCTTCTCGCCGGAGTCGGGGTCGGTGAACTCGCGGGTCCCCTCGGCGAGGCCGACGAAGTTGGCGACGGTCTTGGGGGCGTCGTTCTCGAACAGCTCGAGGCGGATATCGCCCTGGTTCGTGTGCAGTGTTGCGAACATGCGGCCAGTGTCGCACAGGCGCGTGGGCGCGGAGTGGGCGCGCACGAGCGGGCCACGTGTCGTCCACGGGCGTTCGAGGGACGGTCCGCAGTCGATCGAGGGACGGTCCCGGGGCGGGCTCGTCGCGTCGGCCCGCGCGGATCAGGACTCGGACCAGGCATCGCTGCGCACGCCGAGCGGCGCGTCCGGGCCGGTGGTGGCCGTCGGCCGGTCGAAGCGCGCCCCGTCCGGGTTCTCCTTCGAGGCGAGCAGCCAGATCAGCAGCAGCCAGCCGACGATCGGGACCAGGATCAGGAAGAACCAGCCGCCGCCGTGGCCGGCGTCGTGCAGGCGGCGCCAGATCACCGCGATGCTCGGGATGAGGGTGCCCAGCGCCCAGATCGTCGCGAGGATGCCGATCAGCGTCGCTCCGCTGGTTCCCATCGGCCAGCGGCTGCCGACGATCACGAGCGTGCCGTTCCACTCCCAACCATCGACGCTCACCCTGCCGGCGATCTGCAGAGCGGCCGTCACCACCAGGTTCACGAGCACCCACCACCAGTACTCGCTGCGGCTCGCGCGGCCGCTGGAGACGCCGTACAGGCGGAAGAACCGGCCGATCGCCTGCGGGGGCGTCGCTCGACGCAGCGGCGGGAGGGAGGGCTTGCGGGGCATCGGGAGATCACCTGCTCGTGGTGCGCTCGTGCGGGGATGGGCGCGGGTCCGTTCGATCACGATATCGCCCGCGGTGCCGCACGACCGCGGATCTCCATCCCCGCCTGTCAGCACTCTGGATCCGCGTGCCGGGCGTCACGGTAGGGTGGAACCACTCGAGACGTGTCGTCGCGTTCGATCGACGCGACCCTCGTCCGCACGCACTCCCCCGTCGGGACAGCCCGGCGGACATGACCGAAAGGGGACTCGCATGGCGCTGAGCACGAAACGTGCCAAGAAGGCAGCGAAGAAGAGCCGGAAGGACGCGGCCAAGACCGCGTCCAAGGTCCAGGACCAGGCGCAGAAGACCGCTGCGGACCTCGGCAGCACTGCGGAGGACAAGGCCGGCAAGGCCGTCGAGGAGCTGAAGTCCCTCGCCGGCAACGCGGGCGACCGGGCCACGCAGTTCGTCGACCAGGTCCGCCCGCAGGTCGAGGAGGGGCTTCGCACCCAGGGCGAGAAGATCTCCGCCTTCGGCGAGAAGATCGGCCCGCAGGCCGAGAAGTTCCGCACCGACCTGCAGGACGACTACCTCCCGCGCGCCCGCCGCACGGCCGAGGCGACCGGCTCCGTGGTGAGCTCGGCCGTCGCCGCCGCGGTCGATGCCGCTCGCAGCGAGTTCGACAAGGGCCAGGGCGACATCAAGAAGGCCGCCGTGGCCGCGCCCGAGAAGAAGAGCGGCCGCGCCGGCAAGGTGCTGCTGATCCTGGGTCTCGCGGCCGCCGGTGCTGCCGCCGGCTACCTGGTGTGGAAGAAGACCCGCCCGGTCGAGGACCCCTGGGCCCCGCCGGCCGACTTCGCCCGCGCCCACTACCCGGCCTCGGGCTCGAGCGAGTCCGACTCCACCCAGGTCTCGGACGCCGTCGCCGGTGCCGAGGCGGGGGACGTCGCCTCCTCGCTCAAGGGCGGCTCGCACGCCGCCTCGACCCCGAACACCGCCGACCGCTCCTCGGACACCGCTCCGTCGGAGGTCAAGGTGGATTCGGCCGAGGCCAAGAAGGCTGACGCGAAGGGTGCCGAGGCCAAGGGGTCCGACGCCAAGGGCGCGACCGGCAAAGGATCCGAGGCCACGGCCGCCGGCGCGAAGGGCGGCGCCGCCAAGGGCACCGAGTCCGCGAACAGCCCGGCCAAGGGCTCGGCCGACGGCGAGGTCGAGCAGGGTCGCGTGATCGACCCCGCCGTCGACCCGGCGGACAACCCGGCAGATCCGGAGAAGCGCGGCAACCACCGCGGCGACGCCTGATCCTCGCCCGACGCGATCGGAGCCGGTTCCACCGGCCCTGACCACCTCCGATGAGCCGCTCCGGCGGCCCGGCCCCTCGGAGCGACGCGGCCCCCGGTGCTGATGCACCGGGGGCCGCGTCGCGTCCTGGGCCCTCCGCGCCTCACACATCGAGCCGCTCGTCGGTCATCATGGCGGGACGCCCGGGCCCCCAGTCCCCCAGGACACCCGGGCTCCAGAACGGAGCACATGCGATGACCAGGATGAAGCTGTTCGAGACCCACCCCGAGGGGTACAAGGCCGTGCTGGGCCTCGAGTCCTACTGCAGTCGACGGCTCCCGCGCGAGCTGTACGAGATCGTGAAGCTGCGCGCCTCGATCCTCAACGGCTGCTCGTTCTGCACGGACATGCACTCGCGCGACGGCATCGAGGCCGGCATCCCCGCCCCGAAGCTGTTCGGCGTCGCCGCATGGCACGAGTCCCCGCACTTCGACGACCGCGAGCGCGCCGCACTGCGCCTCACCGACGCGGTGACGAAGCTGGGGCCCGACGGCGTCCCCGACGACATCTGGGACGAGGCCGCCGCGCAGTTCGACGAGCCCCTGCTGGGGGATCTGCTGTTCGCGATCGCGACGATCAACGTGTGGAACCGTCTGGCGATCCCCACGCGGCTCGAGCCGCAGGCCTGAGCCCGCTGCCGACGCCGGCGCCGGTCACGCGACCGGCGCCGGGACCGGCATCCGCTCTCAGCGCCTCCGCTCCGCCCGCACCCGGCGCCGCACCAGCCAGCGCCCCACCAGGGCGACGAGGCAGCCGGCCAGGCCGAGCACGCCCACCATCCCACCGAAGATGATCAGGAGGCCTGCGGCGATGTTCGCCCCCTCGCCGTCGTCGGCCGTGGCGAGGTTCCAGACCTGCCCGCCGACCACGAGGACGATCCCCAGCGCGAGGATCGCCGCGCATACCCACAGCGCGATCCGCAGGGCCACCGCCGTCTCACCACCCGCGGGCCGAGTGGTTCGGACGGCGGGCTGACCGGGCCGCTCGGGGTGTTCGCGTGCGTCGGGGTATTGGCGTTCTTCGGGATGTTCGGATCGCCCGGGGTGCTCGGGTCGATCGAACTGCCCGGGTGTCGGTGCGGCGGACATGGTTCCCCCTTCCGCCGACGCTCACGCGCCGGCCGACCCTTCACGATGCCAGACTGGGATCATGCCCGTCGCCGATTCCGCCGCCCTCGATCCGTCCCTGTCGGGCGCGGCCGCGGCACAGGCACCGGACTCGGGCTCGGGCGGGCTGCCGCCGGCCGGTCGCTACGCTCCCTCCCCGAGCGGCGACCTGCACCTGGGGAACCTCCGCACGGCGATCCTGGCGTGGGTGCTCGCCCGCCGCAGCGGACGATTGTTCCGCCTGCGCGTGGAGGACCTGGACCGAGTGCGCGAGGGCGCCGAGGCGCGCCAGCTCGAGGACCTCGCGGCGATCGGCCTGGACTGGGACGGGGAGGTCATGCACCAGTCCCAGCGCGCCCACGCCTACGAGGTCGCGATCGATCGGCTCGCTGGTGCGGGACTGGTCTACGAGTGCTACTGCACGCGACGGGAGATCCTCGAGGCGCCCTCGGCGCCGCACGCCCCGCCCGGCGCCTACCCGGGCACATGCCGCGACCTGGACGACGCCGCGCGCGAGGGCGGCCGCGCGCGGATGCGCGAGCTGCGACGCGAGCCGGCTCTGCGACTGCGCGCGGGGGTCGCCGAGTGGTCGGTCCACGACATGTTCGCGGGCGAGGTCATCGGCTCGGTCGATGACCTCGTGCTGCGTCGCGGTGACGGCGTGGTGGCCTACAACCTCGCGGTCGTCGTGGACGACGCCGCGCAGGGCGTGGACCAGGTGGTGCGGGCCGATGACCTGCTGAGCTCCGCCCCCCGTCAGGCGTATCTGGCCCGCCTGCTGGACGGCCTCGACGAGGCTGCCGGCACCGATCAGGCGACGCGCATCGATCAGGCGACGCGCATCGATCAGGCGACGCGCGCTCCGATGGAGAAGGCCCCGATGGAGAAGGCTCCGATGGAGTACGCGCACGTCCCGCTCGCTGTCTCCCCGAGCGGGGCCCGGCTGGCGAAGCGCGACGGCGCCGTCACCCTGCGTGATCGACTCGAGCGCGGCGAGGATGCCGGAGACGTGGTGGAGCGGATCGGTGCCTCCCTCGGGCTCGAGGGATGCCGCAGCGCACCGGACGTGCTCGAACGCTGGGATCCCGCGACGCTGCCGCGCGAGCCGTGGGTCGTGGACCTGCCGGCCTGAGACGGCGAGCAGCCACCGCCCGCTCGGGAGCGGGCTGCGCTCAGCCCTGCTGCTGGTCGTCCCCGGTGCCGGAGCCGACCTCCTCGGGCTCACCCTGGGGGGCCAAGAGCAGGGAGGCGACGGTCGCGATGACCATGGCCCCGATGATCACTCCGAGCGAGGCCGCAGTGCCGATCTCCGGGAGCTTCTCGAGGACCTCGAAGCCGGGGATGAACTCGAGCGGCGCCTCGTGGATGGCGTGGATCAGCAGCTTCACGCCGATGAACGCGAGGATCGCGGCGATGCCGTAGTGCAGGTACGCGAGGCGATCGACCAGGCCGCCCAGCAGGAAGTACAGCTGGCGCAGCCCCATGAGCGCGAACAGGTTCGCGGTGAACACGATGAACGGGTTCTGGGTGATGCCGAAGATCGCGGGGATCGAGTCGATCGCGAACATGACGTCCGTGAGCCCGATGACCACGAACACCATGAGCATCGGCGTGAAGACCCTCTTGCCGTCCAGGACGGTGCGGATCTTGTTGCCGTCGTACTCGTCGTGGACGTGGATGAAGCGGCCGACGAACTTCTGGACCGCGCTCTCCTCGCCGTCATCCTCGTCGTCATCGCCCTTGACCTGCTTGATCGCGGTGTACAGCAGGAAGATGCCGAAGATGTAGAAGATCCAGGACAGGTGGGAGATCGCGACCGAGCCCACCAGGATGAAGATCGCCCGGGCGATCAGCGCGATGATGATCCCCACCATCAGCACTTCCTGCTGGTACTTCTTGGGCACCGCGAACTTGCCCATGATCAGGATGAACACGAAGAGGTTGTCGACGCTCAACGAGTACTCCGTGAGCCAGCCGGTGAGGAACTCGACCGCGACGTGATGCGTGTCGCCCACGAAGTACAGGATCAGCGCGAAGACCAGCGCGAGTGCCACGTAGAAGCCCACCCATGCCAAGCACTCCTTCATGGAGGGCACGTGCGGACGGCGCGAGACCAGGATCAGGTCGCCCACGATGATGGCGATGAGGACCACCAGGGAGGTGATCTCGAAGGTCATGGACAGCTCACCCATGCGAGGGGACCCTCTCGGAAGCGGTGCGGGGACGGTGCGACCCGGGCCGGCGGCGCGAGGCCTCTCGCGCGGATCCGCCGCGCTCCGGCATCCTGCGCGGCGCGTCTCATGCATCTGATGCTTCGCGCGGGAGGACGGGCGGCACGACGCACGGGCCGGGTCTGGTCCCTCAGAGTACCGTCGGCGCGGGCCGCGGCCGCTGTGAGAATCCCGGCGTCGTGAGCGGTCTCCGGGCGATCGTGACGAATCGCCGCGGCCGCCCGACGTCGGTCCCGTCTCATCGCGCGAGGGGCACCGGGAGACCCGGCGTAGCCTGGGAGCGCCCCCTCGGCAAGGACGCCGGCCTCCCCACGCAGAATCCCCATGCAGAACAGGTGCTCCCCCATGTCCGGCCCGGCCCCGTCCACCGCCACCGACTCGCAGAGCGCGCGGACGTCCCCGAGCGCCCGCACCCCCGAGTCCGCCTCCTCGCTCGAATGCTGCTCACCCGAGCGGACCGCGCGCGAGCGCGCCCGCTCCGCACGCGTCCGCCGCGCCGCGATCGACCCCCGTGTCCAGGCCGCCCGACGCGGCCGGCGTGCCCTGTTCCTGTGGGGCATCGCGATGTTCGCCTACATCGTCACCGTCGCCGGCCGCACGAGCTTCGGCGTCGCCAGCGTCCAGGCCGCCGACCGCTTCTCCGTCGGCTCGGCCGCCCTGTCCCTGTTCGGCATGGTGCAGCTGGGCACGTACGCGGCCGCGCAGTTCCCCGCCGGTCTGCTGCTGGACCGCTTCGGGGCACGACGGATGCTGGTCGCGGGCAGCGTGCTCATGTTCATCGGTCAGATCGGGATGGCGTTCTGCGCCGTCTTCGGCCTCGCCGTCGCCGCACGCGTCCTGATCGGCGCGGGCGACGCCGCCGTCTTCATCTCCGTGATCCGCCTGGCCGCCGCCTGGTTCCCCGCGCGCCGCGTGCCGCTGATCACGCAGCTCACGGGTGTGCTCGGCCAGTCGGGCCAGGTGATCTCGGCGATCCCGTTCTTCGCGATCCTCGCCCACGCGGGCTGGGCCCCGGCCTTCTCGCTGCTCGCCGCCCTCGTGTTCGTCGCGGGTCTGGGGTGCCTGCTGCTGGTGCGCGACGAGCCCCGGGACGGGCTCCCCACCGGCGCGATCCCCGTGCTCGCCTCGTCGCCGATGCAGGTGCTGAGGGACGTGCTCGCCTCGCCCGGTGCCTGGGCCGGGCTCGCCGCGCACTGGATCACCCTGTTCGCCGTGAACACGTACGTGGTCATGTGGGGCGTGCCCTTCCTGTCCTCGGGGCACCATCTGCCGATGGGCCAGGTCTCCACGCTGCTGACCATCCAGGTCCTCATCGGCATGACGCTCGGGCCCGTGATCGGGACGCTCTCGGGACGGTTCCCCCTGCGCCGCGGGCGCGTGCTGGCGGTGGGCGTGACCCTCATGGCCGCCCTGTGGGCGGTGACCCTCGCCGTGCCCGGTGAGCACTCCGTGCTGGCCCTGGTGCCGCTCGCCTGCGCCCTCGCGCTCGGCGCGGCGCTCAGCGGCCTCGGCTTCGACATCGCCCGCACCGGCGTGCAGCCGATGTCGGTGGGCACGGCGGTGGGCTTCGTGAACATCGGTGGCTTCGGCGCGGGGCTGGTCTCCGTGTTCCTCGTGGGCCTCGTGCTCGATCTGCTCGCCCCTGCGGGCAGTCCGGGCCTGGACGACTACCGGCTCGCCTTCGCCTCGATGGGCGTCCTCTTCGTGCTCGGCGTGATCGTGCTGCTGGTCGCCGCGGCGCGCGGCGGCCTGCGCCCCATCCCGCGTGAGCGCCGTCCGCTGACCCCCGCGGAGGAGATCGGCGAGGAGCAGGCCGAGGCCCGCGCCGGGTCCGGGCCCGCCGCCTGAGACCTCTCCGGTGCGGACCGGGCTGCGACGCGGCGGTCCGCTCCGCGCTCCCCCGCGCTCGACCCCGTCCACGCGCCGCGTCGGCCGCTCCCTCGCCCTCGCGCCGCGCCTCTATTCGCTCCGCCACACCTCGACTCGATACATCGACGTATTGAGTTCGCGGAAGTATCGTCGTGCCCGTGCCTCAGACCAGTGCCCCCGCGCGACTCCTCAGCTCCCTGCGCAGCGTGCTGCCCGATGAGTGGGCGAAGCCCATCGCCGCCCTGTTCATCACCGGGCTCTCGCTCGTGCCGATCATCTACTCCGGCAACCTCACCTGGTCCTTCGCCGACCCCAACAACCACCTGGACCGCATCACCGCGGCCGTGGTGAACGAGGACTCCGGCGCCGACCTGACCACGCCGTCGGGCGAGAAGAAGCACCTCGACGCGGGCGAGGAGTTCGCCGACACCCTCACCGATCTGGACAAGCCCACCGTCTACCGCTTCGTCGAGGTCGACGCCGAGACGGCTCAGAAGGGCCTGGCCGACGGCACCTACGGGGCGAGCGTCGTGATCCCCGAGGACTTCTCCTCCAACGTCTCGAAGCTCTCGGACGACCCCGAGAAGGCCGCGCAGACGCTCATCGACGTGCGCACGAACGACACCATCAACTACGTGAGCGGGAACTTCACGAAGTCGATCGGCACCGCGCTCACCGACTCGCTGCGCAGCTCCCTGTCCAGCGAGTACCTCGACCAGATCTACGTGGGCTTCTCCTCGATCCACGACGGGCTGGGCGACGCGGTCGACGGCTCGGGCGACCTGAAGAACGGCGCGAGCGACCTCGAGGACGGCATCTCCGACCTCTCCGACGGGGCGGACGACCTCGAGGACGGCACCGGGCAGCTCGCGGACGGCACCGGGCAGCTCGTCGACGGCACCTCGCAGCTGACCGATGGCACCGGCCAGCTCGTCGACGGCAGCGGCACCCTCGCCGTCGGCCTCACCCAGCTGCGCAGCGGCGCGGTCGAGCTGCACGACGGCACCGTCACCCTCAGCAGCGGCGCGAACACCCTGGACCAGGGCCTCACCACGCTCGACGGCAGCAGCTCGACCCTGCGCGACGGCTCCTCGAAGCTCGCCGACGGCACCTCTCGGCTCGACGGCGGCGCCTCGGATCTGGCCGACGGGGCCCATCAGGTCGCCGACGGCACGGCCGCTCTCGACAAGGCCGTGAGCGATGCGCAGAAGAAGGCCGATGACCTGGGCATCGACTCGGACTCCGTCGACAAGGCGTCCACGGACGCGAACAAGGCCGTCGACGACCTCTCCACCGCTGCCGACGACCTCGTCGACGCGCTCGACGACCCCTCCCACGACGTCGGCTCCCTGCGCAAGAAGGCCGACGACCTCGCGGAGAAGGCGAAGAGCGCGGACACGGCGGTGACCGACCTCGGCGACGACGTCTCGGCCGCGAGCGAGGACCTCACCACCGTGCGCGACGCCCTGGACGGCGTGCAGGGCGCATCGGGCCTGAAGGACGACACGGCCGACGCCGACGACGCCGCGCAGACCTCGAAGACCTCTTCGAGCAATGTCGCCTCCTCGGTCGACGACTACACGAAGCGGCTCGACGCGATCGCCGAGGCGTGCACCGCCTCCGGCGACGGCGCGGGCGACGGCTCCGACGGCGCCTCGGACGGCGGCGGGGACGCGAAAGCCGGTGCCGACGCGCAGATCTGCGAGCAGCTTGACGCTCTCTCCGCTGACTCGAAGGGCCTGCGTGACTCGGCGAGCACCGCCTCCGGCGACGCCGCGACCGCCGCGAAGGCCACGGCCGATGCGAAGGACGCCGCGGCGAACCTCGACTCCCTCGGGGACGACGTCACCACGGCCGCCGACGACCTCGCGACCCGCCTGGACAGCATCCAGACCCGGGCCGCGACGGCGAGCGACGCCATGGACGCCCTGCGCACGCCGGCCGAGGAGCAGGCGCAGGACATCGCGGACATCGCCGATGCGATCGACGATGCACGCACGGCCGCCCAGGGCACCGATGCGGAGGATGCGAAGAGGCGCATCGACGCCCTCGCCGACCAGGCCCGGCAGGCTGCTGACGCGCTCCCCGGCGCCTACGACGAGCTGCAGTCCGGCGCGGCCGACGTGCACCGCCTGAACGACGGCGCCCAGGAGGTCGCGGACGGCGCCGACCAGCTCGCGGGCTCCACCGGCACCCTGAACTCCGGCGCGCAGTCGCTCGACTCGGGGCTCGGCCGCTACACCGATGGCGTCTCCAGCGCCCGCTCCGGTGCTGATCAGCTCGCCGCCGGGAGCTCGAAGCTCACCAGCGGGTCCTCGCAGCTCGCCGACGCCTCCGGCTCCGCGGCGCAGGGCGCCTCCGACCTGCACGACGGCGCGACCCGCGTCGACGACGGCGCGGACCAGCTGGCCTCCTCCTCCGTGCAGCTGGACGACGGGGCGCAGCAGGCGGCCGACGGCTCCTCGCAGCTGGCCGACGGCGCCCACCGGCTGGACGGCGGCGCCGTGCAGCTCGTGGACGGCGCGGACGAGCTGCACAGCGGCCTCGTCGACGCCCAGGACGAGGTGCCGAACTACTCCGATTCCGAGCGCGAGAACCTCGACGACGTCGCGAGCGACCCCGTGGGCATGAACTTCGAGCGCTCGAACGACGTGGGCCGCTTCGGCGAGGGCCTCACCCCGCTGTTCCTGTGCATCGGCCTGTGGGTCGGCGGCATGTCGATGTTCCTCATGATGCCGCCCTTCTCGGCGCGCGCCGCCCGCCGCGGCGTCGGGGCCGTCAAGCTGCTGGTGGGCGGGCTGCTGCCGGCGTTCGTGCTGGGCGTCGTCGAGTCGGCGATGGCCGTGGCGGTCCTCCACCTGGCCGTGGGCATCGACGTCATGCATCTGGGGTGGATGTACCTGCTGGCCGCCTTCACCTCCCTGGTGTTCGTCGCCCTGAACCACGGCTTCGGCGCCGTGTTCGGGCCGATCGGCAAGTTCGTCGGACTGATCCTCGTGGCCCTCCAGATCGCCGCCGGCGGAGGCACCTACCCGGTGCAGACGATCCCCGCCTTCCTGCGGTTCTTCCACCCGTACCTGCCGATGACCCATGCGATCGACGCCTTCCGCGGCGTGATCGGCGGCGGCTGGGTCAACCCGGTCCAGGACCTGTCGGTGCTGGGGATCTGGCTGCTGATCGGCGTGGCGATGGGCCTCGCGGGAGCGCTCAGGGCGCGGCATGCCGCGTCGGCCGGCGACGCCGCCTGAGAGGCATCGACCGACGCGCAGGCTCGCGCCCCGCGGGTCACGTCAAGACATGAGGCTGGCGAGCCACCTGAGGTCTCCGGCGGCTCGCCAGCCTCATCTCCTCGCCTCGAGCACCCGCATGCTCGGCCCCTGCGGATCGACCTCCAGGCGCCGCAGGTGCATGAACCGTCCGGTGCGCTCGGGGTCCCAGCCATGGAAGGCGATGATGTCCTCGCCATCGGGCCCGGTGGTGAAGGAGTTGTGGCCCGGTCCGATCAGGCCGACGGCCTCGTCGGTCGCCAGCAGGATGTCCTCGCCGTCGGCCGGCCGGCGCCAGGGCCCCGTGGGATGGTGCGCCCATGCCCACGCGGTCCGGTAGCCGGCCCCCTGGTAGGAGCCGCCCGAGTAGCTGAGGAACAGCACGCCGCCCCGCTCGAGCACGTGGGCGCCCTCGAGCGTGTGCCAGTCGTGGACGCCGCCGTGCATCGGCCGCTCGCGCGCGAAGATCTGCCAGTCGGCGTCCGGGGCGAGCACCGGCGTGATCTCCCCGATCCGCGCCGGCCCGGGCAGCGGCGCGACGGCGAGATGGGTGCCCACGCGCTCCGCATTCAGCACGTCGCGCGCGAAGAACAGCCACCAGGATCCGTCGGAGAGGCGGAACGGGGAGGCATCGATCGCGAACAGCTCGTCCGGGGTGAGGTCGACCCCCTCGTCGCGGAACGGCCCGCGCGGAGACTCCGCCCGAGCCACACGCAGGTGGTGCCCGCGATCGCCGTGGCCCACCGAGTAGTACATCCACCAGGCGCCGTCGCGCGCGCAGACCTCGGGCGCCCAGTACGACTCCCCCGCCTCCTCGGGCAGCGCCTCGAGCACCTCGCCGATCGGCTCCCAGGAGAGCAGGTCCGCGGAGACCGCCGCGGGGACCGCGCGGCCCTGCTCGGTGCGCGGCCCCGTGCCGTAGGCGATCCACCCGTCGTCGGTCCGCACCACGTCGGGATCCGGCAGCGGATGATCGAATGCAGGGACGGCCTGCCCCGTCGACCGGGGTCCGTGCCCCGTCGGCCCGACGTGCTCCGCCCCGCGACGCTGCGCGCTCATCCCTTCAGTCCCGTCGCCGCGATGCCCGCCACCAGGTAGCGCTGGAGGAAGAAGAAGATCGCGAGCACGGGGATCAGGCTGAGCGCCGCCGCCATGAACAGTCCCCCGTAGTCGAAGGTCTGGGCGGTGAGGAACGAGGAAAGGTAGATCTGCACCGTGTTCGCGCTCTGCCCCGATCCGGCGACCACCAGCGGCCACAGGAACGCGTTCCACGAGCCGATGAGCCCCAGCACCGTCAGCGCCGAGGCGAAGGGCAGCGTGTTGGGGAAGATGACCTGGAAGAACGTGCGGAAGTAGCCCGCGCCGTCGATATGCGCGGCCTCCTCCACCTCCTTCGGGAAGTTCACGTAGAACTGCCGGAAGAGGAACACGTTGAACGCGCCGAACAGGCCCGGGATGATCAGGCCGCGCAGCGTTCCGATCCACCCCAGCGAGGCCACGATGATGAAGTTCGGGACGAACGCCGTGGTGCCCGGGATCAGCAGCACGATCACGACCATCATGAACATGGGCCGCGCGAACCGGTTGGGGATCCGCGCGAGGGCGTAGCCGGCGAGCGCGGCGATGAGGATCGACAGGCTCGTGGAGACCACGGCCATGATCGCCGAGTTCTTCAGCGCGTCCAGGAACCGCGGATCCCCCAGCACCTCGGGGATCCTCCCCCACTGCGGGTCGGAGGGCCAGAACGTGAAGGTGGTCGAGTAGATCTCCTCGTTCGTGGACAGCGCCGTCTTCACCATCGCGTAGAAGGGCACGAGGAACACGAGCGCGAGCAGGGACGCGATCACGTAGCGCACGATCAGTCCGCCGCGGCGGCGCCGGTATCCGGCCATCGTCAGGGTGCTCATGAGCGGTCTCCTCCGTCGGGTCGGATGATCTCGGGCGCGGCTGGATCGGCCGGGCCGGCAGTGTCGGCAGGGTCGCCGGGACCGTCGGCCCCGCCGCTCACGGGCTCACCGCCCGCCGACGCGCCGCTCCCGGCCAGGTCCGACGAGAGGGCCGCGCCGACCCCGGGCGTCGCGGGCCGCCGGCGCCAGGGCAGGCGACGCCGACGGGCGTCGTCGTTGTTGTCGAAGCCGATGATCCAGGTCTGCAGGAGACCGGCGACGACCATGATCGCGGTGAGCACGAGGGCGCCCGCGCTGCCGTGGCCGAAGTCCTGCTCGGGCCCGAGCGCGATGTTGTACAGGTACACGAGCGGCGGGCGGGTCTCCGGGTTGTTGCCGGTGAGGTTGTAGAACTCGTCGAACGCCTGGAAGGCCGCGATGAGCAGCAGGAGCAGCACCGCGGTCGAGGTGGTGCGCAGCTGGGGCAGCGTGATCATGCGGAACATGCGCCAGCCGCCCGGGTTCAGTCCGTCGACCGCCGCCGCCTCGTAGAGCTGGGACGGGATCGCCTGCAGGCCCGCGAGGAACAGCAGCATGTAGAAGCCGACCTGCATCCACAGGCGCACGGAGATGAGCACGACCCACCAGTACGGGGAGGCCGAGAGCCAGTCCGCGATCGGGTCGAGCCCGATGCCCGACAGCATCGTGTTGACGACGCCGGAGTCCAGGCCGTTGAACAGACCCAGCCGCCACACCACCGACGCGACGACGTAGCTGCAAGCCGTCGGCAGGAAGAACACGGAGCGGTAGAAGGCCTGGAACCGCGGGATGCCGTTGACCAGCACCGCGAGGAACAGGGAGGTGGCCATGGTCACCGGCACGATGAAGATCGCGAAGATCGTGAAGGTGCGCAGCGAGTACAGGAACGCCGTGTCGGTGAGGAAGTCCTTGAAGTTCCCCAGGCCCACGAACTGCGTGGGCAGCACCGTGCCCTTGGCCTCGAAGAAGCTCAGCGCCCCTCCCCACAGCAGCGGGAAGATCGTGAAGACCAGGAGGCCGACGGCGAACGGGGTGAAGAACAGCCAGAACGCCATCCCGTTCCCGCGGATGCGGGTGGGCCGCGAGCTGTCGCGCGAGCGGGCGCGGGCGGAGCGCGAGGGCCTGCGCGCGGTCGCGGTGCTCACTTCGCGACTGCCTTGTTGCTGGCCTCCTCCGCCTTGGACAGCTCCGACTCCGGGTCCGCCCCCTTCTTGAGGATGTTGCTGATGGCGTCGGTGAAGGGTGTGCCCACGGCGCCCGTCCACTCCGGGGGACCCGAGACGCCCATCTCCTTGGCCATGGTCGCGATCTCGAGTCCGTTGCCGGACTTCAGGGCCTCGGCCTTGTCGGCGACGGCGGTGATCGGCGGGATGTGGAAGCCGTAGCTCAGGGCCCAGTCGGTCTGGTCGTCCGACTGGTCGATCCACAGCCACTTCACGAACTCGGTGGCGGCGTCGATGTTCTTGGAGGCGCCCGCGACCTGCTCGTTCCACGAGCCGACCATCGCGACCTGCTTCCCGTCGGACCCGACGGCCGGGTGGGGGAAGACGCCGATGTCGTCGAGCGCGTCCTCGAGCTGCGGGAGCGCCCAGCATCCGCCCCAGGTGATGGCCGAGAGGCCGGTCGAGAAGGCCGCGGGGTCGGTCCAGTCCGAGGGTGCGCCGGTGAGCAGCGACTTGTCGGACTTCATCTGCTGGATCTGCTCCAGGCCCTCGACCATGCCCGGCGTGTTGTAGCCGACGGCGTCCCTCGCCTCGTTCATCGGGCTGCCGCCCGCGGCCCAGATCATCGTCCAGCAGGTCGCGTCGAAGTTGTTCCCCAGGAACAGGCCCTTCTGCTTGCCCGTGGTGAGCTCCTTGGCCGCATCCACGAGGTCGTCCATGGTCTTGGGGACGTCGATGCCGGCCTTCTCGAACAGCGACTTGCGGTAGTAGAAGTGCTGGGGGTCCAGGATCATCGGGACGCCCCAGATCTTGCCGTCGATCGTCACCGTGTTCAGCGACGCCGGGTTGAACTGGTCCTTGACCGGCTCCATGATCGAGGAGAGGTCGGCGTAGCGCCCCTGCTTCGCCTGGTCGACGGCGATCGCGTTGTTCTCGAAGACGTCGACCCCGTTGCCCGAGAGCAGGCTCGTGGAGAGCTTCGCGGCGTAGTCGCCCATCACCCAGTTCACGGTGACGTCGTTCTTGTCGTAGGCGGCGGCGTACTTCTTCGCGGCGTCCTGCGTGCCGTCCTCCCCGTACTGGTGGTACCACTGGCTGATCCCGCCGCCACCGCCGTCGCTGCCGCCGCCCTGGGTCAGCCCGCCGGTGTTGCCTCCGCAGGCGGCGAGGCCCACGCCCATCGCGGTCGCCCCGGCGAGGCCGAGGGCGCTGCGCCGGCTGAGCGGTGCCCGTGAGATCCCGCCGTCCCCGACGGCGCCTCTCGGCAGCCGCCCTGCGTCCCGCATCGAGTGATCGTCGCTGTTCCGTGCGCTCCGTCGCGTCATGGTGACCTCCCTGGGCCTCCACCGGGCAGGACGTCGTCGTCCTCCTCCATCCGGTGGTGTCGCGGTGATTCTAACGTTGCACATGGTGTGCATCACAAGGGGTGGGAGGTCTCGGATTGGTCTCGCCGCGCGGGTGACGGCGGCGAGCAGCGCGCGCGTTCCGCCCCACCCCTCACGCCCACCCGCTCGCCCGCTCGCCCGTTCACCCGCTCACCCGCTCGCCCGCTCGCCCGCTCGCCACGACATCCGTGCCGGCCTGCGCAGCCATCTGTGCGGGTCTGCGGACCTTTCGCGTCGACGAATGGTCCGCACACCCGCACGAACACAGGCACGGCCACGGCCACGGCCACGGCCACGACCGCAGCCGCGGCCACCGCTGCACACCTCGAGCACGGGCTCGGTCACGCCGGCCCGCACCGAGCCGCACACCTTGACGCCGTGGACGCAAACCGGTTTGATAGCGCCTGTTCGTTCCGATGCGCGTCGCCGACGCACACCATCGCCGAGCACGCCGTTCCACGAGGAGGTGCCTGATGCCGCGAGCAACCATCGGCGACGTCGCGCGCGTCGCCGGGGTGTCCAAGGGGACCGTCTCCCTCGCGTACTCGGGGAACCGGCCGGTCGCGGAGGAGACGCGCCGACGCATCTTCGCCGCGGCCGAGGAGCTGCGCTGGACCCCCAGCCAGAGCGCCCGGGCCCTGGCGACCTCCCGCACCGGGAGCATCGGACTGGTGCTCAACAGGCGCCCCGACGTCATCGCCACGGACACCTTCTTCTCCCGCTTCATCGCCGGCTGCGAGGCCGTGCTGGCCGAGGCGGGGATGGGCCTCATGCTCCATGTCGTCGAGGACCCCGATGCCGAGGCCGCGGTCTACGAGCGCTATGCAGCCGGACGGGTCGACGGGGTGATCCTGCTGGATGTCGAGCAGGACGACACCCGACCCGAGCTCGTGCGCGACCTCGGACTGAGCGCGGTCCTGCTCACCGGCGAGAAGCCCCAGGCAGGGGCGGGTTGGGATCTCCCCGCGGTCTGGACCGACGACGCCTCGGCCATCCATGAGCTCGTCGACCTCCTGGTCGCATCCGGCCACGAACGCATCGCCCACGTCGCCGGCCCTCAGCGCTACATCCACGCGGCGTCTCGACGCCGCGCATTCGAGGCAGCGATGCATCGGCACGGTCTGGGAGGGGCCCGCATCGTCGAGGGCGACTTCACTGCGGCCTCGGGACGCTCGGCCGCCGAGCAGCTGCTCGGGTCCGCGACGCACCACCCCTCTCCCGACGGCACCGCGCCGATCGCACACACCGATCACCCGACGGCGATCGTCTTCGCCAACGACGTGATGGCCATCGCCGGACTCTCCTACGCCCGCAGCATCGGACTGCGGGTTCCCGAGGATCTCTCGATCACCGGCTTCGACGACTCCGAGCTCTCCGCGCACCTCTCCCCCGGACTCACCTCGGTATCGACCGGGGCGGAGGCCCGCGGGGAGGCCGCGGCACGCACCCTTCTGTCCGTCCTCACCGGCGCGGCCCCGCAGTGCGTGGAAGTCGAAGGCAATCGCGTCGTGCGCCGAGGAAGCCTCGCTCCCCCGCCCACCGTCTGACCCACCGCGCGCACCCGAGCAATGCGCGCCCGCCCCTCGGCCCATGAGGCCGTCCGTCCCTGAGGAGATCGATGAGGACCCTCACCCGCCGCACTCTCGGCACCGCAGCACTCGCTCTCCCGCTCGCCCTCTCGGCGTGCGGCCGCAGCGCCGTGGACGCCCACGAGGCCGCGACCTCGCGCGGCCCGATCAGCATCTGGGTCTCCACCAATGAACAGGAGCTCGCCTGGGGCAAGGCCGTCAGCGAGGCATGGAACGCCGAGCACGAGCACGAGCACGAGCAGGTCACGCTCCAGGAGATCCCGGCAGGATCGAGCTCCGAGGAGGCGATCACCGCGGCGATCGTCGCGGGAACCACCCCGGACCTCATCTTCAACATCTCCCCCGCAGCCCTTCCGGACTGGGTGCGCGCGGGCGGTCTCGTCGACCTGACGACCTTCGAGGGCGGCCGCCGCCACATCGAGGAGCGCGGTGGCACGCGCGCCCGCGACTATGCCGAGGACGAGGGGAAGGGCGGCTACTACCAGCTGCCGTGGAAGTCCAACCCCGTCATGCTCATGTACAACCGGAAGATCTTCGCCGACGCCGGCCTCGACGCGGAGGAGCCGGGCCTCGACACCTTCGACAAGCTCCTGGACGCCTCCCGGCAGATCGTCTCCTCCGGGGCGTCCGGGGCCGCGATCTGGCCCTCGCCGACCAGCGACTTCTACCAGCCCTGGTCCGACTTCTACCCGCTCTACCTCGCCCAGACCGGCGGGACCCGGCTCATCGAGGACGGCTCGACGACCTTCGACTCGCCCGACGGCCTGGCCGTCGCCCGCATGTGGAGAACCATGTACGACGAGGAGCTGGCTCCGCGCGAGCAGTCGACCGACGACGCCATGACCACGGGCGCGACCGCGATGCAGCTGGCGGGTCCCTACGCGATCGCGACCTACAAGGACGCGATCGACTACGGCTTCATGCCTGTGCCCACGGTGGAGGGGATGCCCGCCGAGAAGACCATCACCTTCGCCGACTCCAAGAACGTCTCGCTGTGCTCGACGAGCAGGAACCGCCTCACGGCCTGGGAGTTCCTGGCCTTCGCGACCGACGAGACGTGGGACGGGAAGCTCCTCGAGCTGACGGGGCAGATGCCTCTGCGCCAGGATCTCGCCTCCGTGTACCCGGAGTACTTCGAGAAGAACCCCGACTACACGAGCTTCGCCGACCAGGCGGACCGCGTGGCCGACGTCCCGTACGTCTCCGGAGGGATCGAAATCTGGCAGAGATTCCGCGACGCGTACTCCGGGGCGGTGATCTTCGGGACCGACTCCGTGGAGCAGGGGCTCGAGGACGTCGCCCACCAGATCGACGCCCTGATCAAGGAGTGATGACGATGACGACTCCCTCCGCTCTCGCGGCGCCTCGCGCCCGCACCTCCGCCCGCGACCCGTGGTGGCGACGCCTTCTCGGCACACAGCCGCTGGGGCTCGGCATGTCCCTCCCCTACATCGTCTTCCTGGCGGTGGTGATGGCGTACCCGCTGGGCTATGCCGTCTACATCTCGTTCTTCGACTACGTGTTCACAGCGCCCGGCGTCCACGCCGACCACCCGTTCGTGGGGCTCGCGAACTACCGCGCCGTGCTCAGCGATCCGCGAGTCCTCGGCTCCTTCGCGAACATCGCAGTCTTCCTCATCATCAATGTCCCGCTGACGGTGATCCTCTCGATGGTGCTCGCCTCGGCGCTGAACTCGCTGACGCGCTGGACGGCGGCCTTCCGTGTCGCCTTCTACGTCCCCTACGTGACCGCGAGCGTGTCGCTGATCGGCGTCTGGATGCTCATGTTCTCGCAGGACGGGCTGGTGAACTCGATCCTCGGTCCGCTGGCCCCTGATCCGTCATGGCTCGTGAACTCGCACTTGGCGATGCCCTCCATCGCCCTGTTCGTGACCTGGAAGCAGCTCGGGTTCTACGTCCTGCTGTATCTGGCCGCCCTGCAGAACGTCCCCAAGGAGCTCTACGAATCCGCGCAGGTCGACGGCGCCGGGGCGGCGAAGCGCTTCCTGCACATCACCGTCCCCGGGGTCCGCTCCACGACGCTGCTCGTGCTGATCCTCGCCATCATCACCGGCTCGAACCTGTTCACCGAGCCCTACCTGCTCACCAACGGCGGCGGGCCCGACGGCGCCTCGGCCTCACCCGTCCTGCTCATCTACCAGAAGGGCATCCAGCAGGGGAACCCTGATCTCGCCTCGGCGATCGGCGTGATCCTCGTGATCCTCGTCGGCCTGCTGTCCCTGCTCTCGACCCGCCTGACGAAGGAGGACTGAGATGTCCGTCGATCGGTCGACCCCCGTGTCCGCCCCGGATCGTGCAGGCCGCAAGCGCAGGTCGCGAGGGCCTGTGTACGCGGTCCTCGCCATCATCGCGCTGGTCTTCATCTTCCCCTTCTACTTCATGGCGATCGGTGCGTTCCAGGAGGACCCGACGACGAGCCTGTCGGCACTGGCTCCCAGGGGCGGATGGACGCTCGAGAACTTCACGACGATCAACGAGCGGCTCGGCCTGCTGCGGGCGCTCGTGAACTCACTCGTCTTCACCGCCGGCGTCCTCGCGGGAACCCTCGTGTTCGGACTCGCCGCCGGGTACGCCCTCGCCAGACTGCGATGGCGGGGCCGCGGCGCACTGTTCGTGGTCATGCTGGGCGTCCAGATGATCCCCTTCCAGCTGCTGATGATCCCCCTGTACGTCCAGATCGCCGGGAACTACGGGCTCGGCGACACCTACGCAGGGATGATCCTGCCCTCGCTCATCAACACGACGGCGGTGTTCATCTTCCGCCAGTTCTTCCGGAGCCTGCCGGAGTCGATCTTCGAGGCCGCTCGCATCGACGGCGCCAGCGAGCTGCGCGTGCTGTGGTCCATCGCGATCCCCATGGTCCGCCCCGCCATCGCGACGGTCGTGCTGATCACCTTCATCGGCCCATGGAACGAGTTCCTCTGGCCCTTCCTCATCACCAAGGAGTCCTCGATGCAGCCGCTCGCCGTGGCGCTCGCCAACTACATCAACAACGTCGCCGGGACGGTCGCGAACCCCAACGGCGCGATCCTCGCCGGCGCCTGCACGCTCGCCTTCCCCGTGGTGATCCTGTTCTGCCTGTTCCAGCGCTACTTCACGGCCTCCGACATCGGAGCCGGCATCAAGGGGTGATCTCCTCACCGCTCGATGCGCACATGCGACCCGGCAGCGGGACCGCCCGATCCGCCCCGTCCTCCGTGAGGTCCGACGGAGTCGAACCGCACCCCGCACCCCACCCCCGAACCGCGAAGGAACTCCATGACCACCGTCAGCCTCTTCGGCGATGCACGCTTCCCCCTGGGGCCGTTCACCCCCTACGAGCACAACCCGATCCTGCGCCCCAAGGGCGACTCCTGGGAATCGGCGAACCTCTACAACCCCGCAGCGCTCGTCGTCGACGACCAGGTCGTCCTCCTCTACCGCGCCCACGCCGAAGACATCGTCTCCCACATCGGCATCGCCTTCAGCGACGACGGCTACCACTTCGAGCGCGAGGACGCCCCGATCCTGTCCCCCGAGCACGACTACGAGCGGTACGGCTGCGAGGACCCCCGCATCGCCTGCATCGAGGGCACCTACTACCTGACCTACACGGGCTGGGACCGTGAGACCGCCCAGCTGTGCCTGGCGACCTCACCGGACCTGCGCACCTGGACCAAGCACGGACCACTGTTCGAGGACTTCAACACCTTCGCCGCGGTGAGCGACAACGGCAAGCGGAACTGGTCGAAGGCCGGCGTGATCGTCCCCCAGCAGATCGACGGGCAGTGGTGGATGTACTTCGGCGAAGGAGCGATCTACTGGGCCACGAGCGAGGACCTCATCCACTGGACGCCCGGCACTCCCGACAGCGAGCCGATGTACTCCCCGACCCCGGGGAGCTTCGACGAGGCACTCGTGGAGATCGGCACCTCTCCCGTCCTCACCGACTCCGGACTGCTGCTCATGCTCACCAACGGCGCCACCCGCATCGTGCGCGAGGACGGATCCACCGGGGTCGACTACCGCTGCGGGCAGATCGTCATCGACCCGGCCCAGCCCACCAAGGTGCTGGCCCGTCTCCAGGACCCGTGGCTGCGCCCGCAGACCTACGAGGACACCCACGGCCTGGTCTCCAACGTCACCTTCGTCGAGGGGCTCGTGAAGTTCCACGACCGCTGGTTCGCCTACTACGGGCAGTCCGACACGACCCTCGCGGTCGCGGTCGCCGGCCCTGAACAGGAATACGGCACGGGGCTCCGCGCCGACGCGTGACCCGATCAGCGCAAGCGGCTCCGAGGCCTCGCGGCCCTCACGAAGTGCCACGGCCCCACACGAGCCACGGCCCCACACGATAGGAGGCCGGCGATCCAGGAGAAGCCCCTTCTGGATCGCCCGCCTCATATCTTCGGGTCGGGCGCGCCGCGTCGGGCGCGGTCGGGTCAGGCGCGGTCGGGTCGGGCGCGCCGCGTCGCGTCGCGCGCGCCGGACCGGTCGCGGGGCTCACTCCCCCGCGATCGCGCGGTCCAGGAGTCCCGAGATCTGCTCGAGCACCTCGTCGACGGGGCGCTCGGCGAGCTCCTTCATGAACGGCTCGATCTTCACGGGGCCCGAGTAGTCGGCCGCGCGCACGGCGCCCATGAAGCCGGGAACGTCGATGACTCCGGTCGCGAAGGGCAGACGGCGATCGAGGTCCTGCTGCTCGTCGCGCTCGCGGTCGTCGCGGGCGTCGTTGATGTCGACCGAGACGATGTCGGCGTCGGTGAGGCCCTCGAGGTCCGAGACGTCCTCGCCGGCGGTGTACCAGTGGTAGCTGTCGAGGATGAGCCCCACGTTGTCCGCGCCCGAATCGGCGATCAGCTCGCGGGCCTCGCGCAGCGAGTGGATGAAGGGGAAGCGCTCGGTGGACCAGAACGTCTTCGGGCCGATGTACTCGAGGCCGATGCGCAGGCCAGCGTCGGCCAGCAGGTCCGCGACCAGGGCGAGGCGCCCGGCGTGCAGGCGCCAGTTGCGGCGGTGGTCGAGCTCGTCGTGCATCGGCCGCATCCAGGTGCCCACGCGGGTGACGCCCGCGGCGGTCAGCAGCTCGAGGCTCTGCGGGAGGTCGACGAGCGCCTGGCGGAACTCCCCGGCCGGGGCGTCGAGCGGGACGGGCAGCCCCGTCATGCCCCATTCCAGCCCGCGCTCGCGCACGGAGTCGGCGAACTCGCGGACAGCGGCGGTGCTGCCCAGCGAGCGGAAGTGCCCGAGATCGGGGTCGACGCCGCCGAAGCCGTGCTTCGCGGCGAGGTCGACGGCGGTGGGCAGGTCGAGGTCCAGGCCGAGCGCGCCGGCGGAGAGGTTCGAGAACATTCCCCGAGCCTAGGCGGGTTCTCTTCCCACGTGGGGAATTCGCAGGCGATGTCCACCAGCTGGGACTCCGGGCGCTGGGCCGGCGCAGGTCACCGGACGCTGGGCCGGCGCAGGTCAGGAGGATTCGTCCCCAGGGGCGAGAGATCCGTAGGCGTCGACGAACCGCTCCAGGAGCTCCAGCAGCTGCGAGGAGTCGGCCTCCCCCAGCGTGCGCAGGGCGGCCTCGTACCCCTGGAGCGAGATGGCGACGTCGTTCTCGAAGGCGTCCCTGCCGGCCTGCGTGCTCACGACATGGAAGGCGGACCCCGCCGCGGGGCGCGACTTCTCGAGGAGCCCGTCGGCCACAGCCGCGTTCACCTGGCGGTTGACCGTCGACTGCTCGAGACCGAGCTCGCGAGCGATCTCCTTGAGCGTGCGCGGCGACCCGTCCGTGAACAGCCAGAGGATCCGCAGGTCCGCGGTCCCCAGGCGCATGTTCTGCTGATGGGTGCGACGGAAGCGCTCGAGCCTCGCGTACTGGCCGGCCAGGCGCCTGCCGCCCTCGACGTCCATCGTCGGGTCGTCGCCCTCGTGCGCGGTCATCTCGTTCCTCTCGTCACCTGGGATGGGCTTCCCGTCGCGTGGTGTGTAGTCTACATAGCACACCTTGTGTAACTTACACATCGCTCCGTGCACCACTCCGGAAGGCCCTGATGACACCGACACCCGACGTCGCCCCGCGCCGCGCCGCCACCCGGCGCCCGGCGCTGATCCTCGCTGTGGCGGGCTTCTCGAGCCTCAGCGCCTCGCTGATGCAGTCGCTCGTGATCCCCATCCAGCCCGAGCTGCCCACCATGCTGGACACCTCGGCCCCCAACGCGGCGTGGGTCGTCACCGCGACGCTGCTGGCCGGGGGCGTCGCCATGCCCGTCTCGGGGCGGCTCGCCGATCTCAAGGGCCGCAAGCCCGTGCTCCTGGCCTCCGCCGCCCTCCTGCTGATCGGCTCACTGGTCTGCGCCCTCGGCGACTCGCTCGCCCCCGTCCTCGCGGGGCGCGTGCTGCAGGGCCTCGCGATGGGGTACATCCCCGTCGCCATCAGCTTCGTCCGCGAGGTGATGCCCGCCCATCTGCGCAACGCGGCCGTGGCCGGCATCAGCGCGACGCTCGGCGTCGGGGGCGCCCTGGGGCTTCCGATCTCGGCATGGATCGCCCAGTCCTACGACTGGCACGCCCTCTTCTGGGTGGCCAGCGGCCTCGCCGCCATCATGGTGATCGCCACCGCAGCCGCCCTCCCCCATCGGCCCGCCGCGGCCTCCGGTCGCCTCGACGTGCTCGGCGCGCTCGGCATGGCGGTCGGCGTCGTCGGAGTGCTGGTGGGCGTGTCCAAGGGCAGCAGCTGGGGATGGACGAGCCCGGCGACCCTCGGCACCATCCTCGGCGGGCTGCTGGTCCTGCTCCTCTGGGGCCGCTTCGAGCTGCGCCGCCCCAGCCCGCTGGTGGACCTGCGCACCACCGCCCGTCGGCCGATCCTGCTCACGAACATCGCGGCGGTGCTCGCCGGATTCGGGATGATGGCTCAGTCCATCGTGATGCCCCAGCTGCTCCAGGCGCCGGACGCGACCGGCTACGGCCTGCACCAGACGATGCTGCAGGCGGGACTCTGGATGGCCCCGGCGGGCCTGATGATGCTCGCCTTCACCCCGATCTCGAGCCGCATGCTGGACCGCCTGGGCGGGCGCATCACGCTCGCGATCGGCATGATCGTGCTCGCCTCCGGCTACGTGCTCGCGTTCTTCCTCACCGGTGCGCCCTGGCAGCTCATGCTCGCCTCCTGCGTGTCCTCCGCCGGCGTGGGCATCGCCTACGCGGCCATGCCCACGCTGATCATGGAGAACGCCCCCGAGGCGGAGGCCGGGGCGGGGGTCGGGCTGAACTCGCTCATGCGCTCGATGGGCACCACGAGCGCCGGGGCGGTGATGGCGATCGTGCTCACCTCGGTCACCATGCCGCTCGGCAGCGCGGCGATCCCCACGCTGGACGCCTTCCGCCTGTGTTTCGCGCTCGGCGCGGTCGCGGGGCTCGCAGCCGCCGGCGTCACACTGTGCATCTCGCGCCGCCCCTCGTCGCCCACCCCCGCCCCGCAGTCAGCTCCCGAGGCCGAGCCGGCCCTGTCCTGAGCCCGCCGGCGGCGCCCAGCGCGGATCGCGGCCGAGGAAGGCGAAGAGCCGCTCCTGCTCGCTCGCGCCCTCCGGGACGGGCTGCTGCTCGCCGAACTGGCCCGTCGGCCGCAGGTACTCCTCCATGGCGCTCATGCCGGTGAGCGCCGCGTGGACCATGTCGGGATCGAGGCGGTCGTCCTGGCCGCTCGAGCGCGCGAGGTCCCAGGTGTGGAAGAAGACGTCGCCGGTGAAGATCTCGTCGATCACGGCGCCGACCGGGCGGTCCTGCCCCGTGTGGCGATTCGCGTGAGGGCGCGAGGAGGTCTCCGGGTCGGAGAGGATCTCGCGGATCTGCCGGTCCAGGGCATGCCACGCGCCGACGGGGTCCTCGTCGGTCGACAGGCCCCGCGCGAAGCGCACGTCGGAGCCGTCCTCGATGACGGCGGGCAGCCAGGTCACCAGATGGTCGACGACGTCGCGCGCCCGCCATTCGACGACCGGCGTGGGTGCATCCCAGTCGGCCGTGCCGCGCACGGTCGCGGCGAAGCGGTCGGCGATGGCGCGGTACTTCTCGGCGGGCGGGAGCTGGGGCAGGGACGCGGTCATCGCTGCTCGCCTCGCTCGGCCAGGAGCGCGTCGAGCGCCTCGTACCCCTGCTGCACGCCCGTCTCCATGTCGCTCGCGAGCATCTGCTCGCGGGAGGCGAAGGAGTCGTACAGGGAGCGCCCGTGCAGGCGGGTGAGGCCGTCGCCGAGGTCCTCGACGCGGACGGTCTCCAGGTTCACGGCCTCGGGCCAGGCGTCGTAGGTGAACGTCTGGACGATGCGGTCGGGGAGCACGTCGTGGAAGCTGCCGTGGAAGGAGTACGACTCGCCCTCGGGGTCGTCGGTGCGGAAGGCCGTGTAGGCCCAGGCGCCGCCGGTGGTGGCGTCCCAGCGGGTGATGCGGGTGGTGAGGTCGTGCGGGCCGATCCAGCGGGCGAAGAGCTCGGGGTCGGTGTGGGCGCGCAGCACCTGCTGGGGCGATGCGTGGAAGTCGCGCTCGATGTGCACGACGGGCAGGTCGGGGTCGGCGCTGATGCGCGCGGTGGTCAGGGGTGCGTCGGTGCTCATGGCTGGTCCTCCTCGGAGGGTGCATGCGTCGGGGTGGCGGGCGGGGCGGTCCCGGGATCGGCAAGGACGTCCTCGAGGCGGGACATGCGCGCTTCGGCCGCGCACCGGTGCCGCTCGATCCATCCGGTCAGCTCGCCCAGGGCCTCGGCGTCGAGGCGGACGGGGCGGCGCTGCGCGTCGCGGCTGCGGGTCACCAGGCCCGCCCTCTCGAGGACCGCGATGTGCTTGCTGACGGCCTGCAGGGACATGTCGTAGGGGGCGGCGAGGTCGCCGACGGCGGCGTCGCCGAGGGCGAGCCGGGAGACCAGGTCGCGCCGGGTGGGGTCGGCAAGGGCGGCGAAGGCCCTCGTCAGTTCATCGTCGTCCATCACGTCCTTCGTCAACCGGTGGGTTGAGGACGACGGTAGACCCGTCGGCGGCCGTGATCAACCCCTCGGTTGAGCACAGGGCTCGGGACCCGCAGAGGACACGGAGTGCGCGAACCGCTGCCGCGCCTGCAGCCGGTCCGCCGACGAGGACTGAAGGTGCCGAGGATGGAGAGCGCCGCGGACTGGAGGAGCCGCTCGCTCAGCCCCGGTGCAGCCGCACGACGCTCCACGAGATCGCGGGCAGCGTGCCGACCAGGCGCCCGTCCTCGATCCGGATTGAGTCGTTGGCCTGCGGCGTCACCGTGTCCGGTGCATCCTGCGTGTTCGCGGCGTAGGGGTCCTCGTGGTGGAGGGTGAGCGCCTCGACGAACGAGAGGCCGCCGAAGTCCGCGAGGTCCGCGCCGAGGTCGAGCTCGCGCACGGGATCGCGGTTCACGACGAAGACCGTGAGGTCCCCGGAGGCCTCGTCCCAGGTGGCGACGGCGTCGGCCGCTCGCGACTGCCCGAAGCGCTCGTTGGCGAAGGTCGGGGCGTCGATGCGCACGTCGAGCACCTCGCCCGCGGCGTGGCGGGCGGTGAGGGCGAAGGGATGGAAGGTGGTCTGGCGCCACGCCTTCCCGCCGGGGGCGGTCATGATCGGCGCGATCACGTTCACCAGCTGCGCGAGGGAGGCCGAGGCGACGCGGTCGCTGTGGCGCAGCAGGGAGATCAGCAGGCTGCCCACGACCACGGCGTCCATCGCGCTGTAGGTGTCCTCGAGCAGCACGGGCGCGACCGGCCAGTCGTCGCCCTCCGGCGGGCGGGACTCGGCGCGGTGCTGGTACCAGACGTTCCACTCGTCGAAGCTGACCATGATGCGCTTCTCGGCCTTGAGCTCGGCCCGGACGTGGTCGGCGGTGGCGACGACGGAGTCGATGAAGTGGTCCATGTCGTCGGCCGAGGCGAGGAACGAGGCCTGGTCGCCGTCCTTCTCCGCGTAGTAGGCGTGGGCGGAGACCATGTCGACGAGGTCGTAGGTCTCGGCGAGGACCGTCGCCTCCCAGGCGCCGAAGGTGGGCATCTGCGAGCTCGAGGATCCGCAGACGACGAGCTCGAGGCCCGGGTCCTCCTGGCGCATGGCGCGCGCGGTCTCGGCGGCGGTGCGCGCGTACTCCTCGGCGGTCTTGTGGCCGGTCTGCCAGGGGNCCTCGGCGGTCTTGTGGCCGGTCTGCCAGGGGCCGTCCATCTCGTTGCCCAGGCACCACATGCGGATCCCGTAGGGCTCGGGGTGGCCGTTGGCCGCGCGCGCGTCGGACAGCGCGATGCCCTGCGGCGCGTTCGCGTACTGCAGCACGTCGAGCGCCTCGGCGACGCCGCGGGTCCCCAGGTTCACCGCGTACATCGGCTCGACGCCGGCGCGCTCCGCCCACGCCATGAACTCGTCGAGGCCGACGGTGTTCGGGTCGGTCGAGTGCCAGGCGAGGTCGTGGCGCGCGGGCCGCTGCTCGACGGGGCCGACGCCGTCCTCCCAGCGGTAGCCGGAGACGAAGTTGCCGCCCGGGTAGCGGACGCTGGTGACGCCGAGCTCGCGGGTGAGCTCGAGGACGTCGGTGCGGAAGCCGTCCGCATCGGCCGCGGGGTGGCCGGGCTCGAAGATGCCGCCGTAGACGCAGCGGCCGAGGTGCTCGACGAAGGCCCCGAAGGTGCGGGGACGCACGGGCGCGACCCGGAAGGCGGGGTGCAGGGAGAGGGTGACGGTGCGGGACATCGCGGCGGGCCTTTCATCGTCTACAACGTTGCAGACGATCTCACCACGGGCCCCGTCGGCCGTCAAGAAGATCTCCCCGGCCGCCGCCGACCGGGTGGCGCCCCCCGCGGCGACCCCGCGACCACCTCGGGCAACCGGCATCTCGTGCCTGCCCGCGGTGGCACAATCAGCCGCATGCCACCGTCCACCCGCCGCGCGCGGCGCCGACCGCCCACGCTGCGGGACGTCGCCGAGATCGCGGACGTCTCGATCAAGACGGTGTCCAACGTCGTCCACGACTACCCGCACGTGCGCGAGAGCACCCGCACCCGGGTGCAGGAGGCGATCGCCGCGACCGGCTACCGCCCGCAGCTCGCCGCCCAGCAGCTGCGCACCGGCGCGAGCGGCATCGTCACCCTCGCGGTCCCCTCGCTGAACTTCAGCTACTTCTCGAACCTCGCGCAGACCTTCATCGACGAGGCGCAGGGCAGGGGCCGCACCGTCGTCCTGCACACCACCTCCTCGGGCCGCGACGAGGAGATCGAGGTGCTGCGCGGCTTCCGGCGGCGCCTCGGGGACGGCGTCATCTTCAACCCCATGCAGGTGGGCGAGGACTACCTCGCGCAGATGGAGCACGTGGACCAGCCCACCGTGTTCATCGGCGAGCATCTCTCCGATGCGCACCTGCCGCCCGGATCCGACTACGTGCGCATCGACAACACGCGCGCGACGGCCGACGCCACCGCCCACCTGCTCGAGCGCGGACGGCGGCGCCTCGCGTTCGTCGGCGCCATGGAGACCACCGATCCCGCTCCGCACAGCTCCTCCGGCCTGCGCATCGAGGGCTTCCGCCAGGCGCTGTGGCGCCACGACCTCGACCCCTCCCGGGCGCCGATCGAGGAGGTCTCCGACTGGCATCGGGCCGACGGGCGCGACGCCGTGCACCACCTGCTCGACGAGCACCCGGAGCTCGACGGGCTCGTGTGCGGCAGCGACGAGATCGCCCTCGGCGCGCTCGCGGGCCTGCGGGACCGCGGCCGCACGGTCCCGGACGACGTGGCCGTGGTCGGCTACGACGACAGCCCCGAGGCCCTCTTCGCCCATCCGCCGCTCACGACCATCCGGCCCGACAAGGAGTTCCTGGTCAAGGCCGCCCTGGACATGCTGATCGAGCGGATCAACGGCTACGAGGGCGCTCCGCGCACGATCACCGCGCCGCATGAGCTGATGGTCCGCGGGAGCACGCCGGCGGGTTGAGGGGCGCACGGCCGCTAACCCCCGCCGCTCTCCCACTCCTCGCCGGCGCTCCGCCGCCACGTGTTGCACCCCATAGGCGCGCGTGTATTCTCAACGTTGCAAAGATGCCCTGGATCACGTTCATGACGCGATCCCGTACCACGACGGAGTGATGCCCATGCGCCCACGCACATCTCCGAAGCACCCCACCGGTGGGTCCCGGATGCGCGCGACGCCCGTGAGCCGCCGAGCGCTCCTCGGTGCCGGCGGGGCGCTCGCACTCACCGCGCCGCTGGCCGCCTGCTCCTCGCCGGTCGCCTCGGGATTCTTCGGCAGCCAGCTCGACCCCTCCACGCTCGTGTACTGGAACCTGTTCGCGGGCGGCGACGGTGGTCGCATGCAGGACATGGAGAAGGTCTACGAGAAGGCGCACGGCGGCCCGTCATCGCTCCAGGCCACGACGTTCTCCTGGGGGAACCCCTACTACTCGAAGGTCACGCTCGCGACCGAGGGCAACCAGCCGCCCGACGTCGCCGCCGCCCACCTGACCCGGGCCAAGCCGCTGTTCGACGGCGGGATCCTGGAGCCGGTCACCACCGAGGACCTGGCGAGCGTCGGCCTGACCGCCGAGGACTTCAACCAGAAGGCCTGGAAGGCCCAGGTCACGGACGGCAGGGCGATCGCGATCCCCCTGGACACGCACCCCTTCGTCATGTTCTTCAACCAGGACGTCCTGGAGCAGGCGGACCTCCTCGAGAAGGACGGCACCATCACCGAGCTCACCGGGGTCGACACGTTCGAGTCGGCCCTCCAGGAGATCAGCGGTGTCACCGGCGGAGCGGCCCTGGCCGTCGCGAACGTGAGCGAGACGGCGACGCCCTGGCGCCTGTTCTGGTCCCTCTACAACCAGTACGAGGACGCGACGCCGTTCCTCTCGGATGGCGGCGCCTCGATCACCGTGGACGAGGGGATCTTCGAGGACATCACCTCGCGGATCCAGAGGTGGGTCGACAAGGGATGGCTCACGCGCGGGATCGACTACCCGGGATCCCAGACCTCGATGTACACGGGGAAGGTCGGCATCTACCTGCAGGGCGAGTGGGAGATCAGCACCGCCCAGGACGTCGAGGGGCTGAAGTTCGGCATGGCGCCGATCCCCCGGCTCTTCGACCGCAAGGCCGCCCACGCCGACTCGCACTGCTTCGTGCTCCCCCGGAAGGACCGCAGCCCGGAGCAGCGCAAGCAGGCCATGACCTTCATCAAGACCATGCTCGAGGAGTCGATGACGTGGGCGCAGGGCGGCCACGTCCCGGCCTATATGCCGACCTTCGAGAGCGGCGAGTACAAGAAGCTCACTCCCCAGTCGGACTACGCCCCGGCCGCCGAGTACGCCGTCTACGACGATCCCGCCTGGTACGGCGGCTCGGGTTCGACGTTCGAGGAGACCGTCGGCGCGCAGCTCGCGCAGATCCAGCTGGGGGCCATCACCCCGAAGCAGGGGCTCGACGCCATCCGGGGCCAGCTCCAGGTCTACCTCGACACCCCCAGCCCCCTGTGAGCCGAAGGGATCACCACTGATGAGCACAGCTTCTATCGACAGCCCCGGCCGCACGGCCTCGGGCGCGTCCGCCACGACGGGCTCGGCGCCCGCTCGCGCTCGACGCTCCTCGGGCAACGCCTCCGACCGCCGCTCCGGGGGCGCCTGGCTCTTCCTCGCCCCATTCGGTCTGTTCTACCTGGCGTTCCTGCTGGGGCCGACGATCTGGATGTTCGTCGCGAGCTTCTTCAACACCTCGCTCGTGCACAAGGGCCTCGGCGACTTCGCCGGCCTGGACAACTACATCGAGATGTTCTCCCGCGCCGACTTCTGGTCCTCGCTGTGGCACACCCTGCAATTCACGCTGTACACCGTGCCGCCGCTGGTGATCCTGGCGTTCGTCTTCGCGGTCCTCACCAACCGTCTCCGACGGGGCCAGTGGTTCTTCCGTCTGGCGTTCTTCCTGCCGTTCATCCTCCCGTCGGCGACGATCTCCATGGTCTGGATGTTCATCTTCACGCCGGAGACCGGGCTCTTCGCGAGCATCCAGTCCCTGCTGGGGATCGACCCGGGCGCCGGGATCCTCGCGAGCCCGCGCACGGCCATGATCGGCGTGGCGATCGCGACCGTGTGGTGGACGATCGGCTTCAACTTCATCCTGTACATGGCGGGTCTCCAGGACATCCCGCGCGAGCTGTACGAGGCCGCCGCGGTGGACGGGGCGACGACGTGGCAGCAGATCCGCCACGTCACGCTCCCGCTGCTGCGCCGCACCACCACGCTGGTGATCCTGCTGCAGATCATCGCGAGCCTGAAGGTCTTCGACCAGGTCTATCTGATGACAGGCGGCGGACCGGGCATCTCCACGCAGGTCACCCTAGGGCTCGTCACCGGCACGGCCTTCACCGACAACAGGATCGGCGCCGCGTCGGCCGCCTCGGTGCTGCTGTTCGTCATCATCATCGTCATCGCCGTGATCCGCGAGCTCGTCGAGCGCGCGGCGGCCCGTCGCGATCAGGAGGCCTGAGCCATGAGCGCCACGACCACGAGCCCCCGCCGCTCGCCCCGCGCCCGCAACGGGATCAGCGCCGCCGCTCCCCCGGCCCGGCCGACGGGCGCCGGTGCGGGCATCAGCGGCCGCACCTTCACGATCGTCACCTGGGTCATCCTCACGCTCTTCGCCCTGATGTGGCTGGCGCCGAGCTTGTTCGCGCTGAAGACCTCGCTGTCCGAGAACGGGACGGCCGCGCTCGGTGCGGGAGAGATCCTCTCGAACTGGTACCCGACGCTGCACTCCTACGCGACGCTGTTCCGGGCCGGTGACATCTGGAACTGGTACATCGCCAGCGCGATCACCGGGATCATCACGACGGCGCTGACGGTGCTCTTCTCCGCCATGGCCGCGTTCGCGCTCTCGCGGCTGCGCTTCCGGGGCCGGTCCACGGTGATGCTGATGATCCTGCTGGGCATCATGATCCCCAGCCAGGTGCTCATCGTGCCGATCTTCGAGATGCTGGGTGCCGCGAACCTGCTGAACACCTACTGGGCGGTGATCTTCCCGCAGGTGCCCGCGGTGATCTCGGTGTTCATCTTCAAGCAGTTCTTCGACGGCATCCCCCGCGAGCTCGAGGAGGCCGCGCGCATCGACGGCGCCGGGCTCTGGAAGATCTTCTGGTCGGTGATCATGCCGCTCTCGCGCCCCGTGATCGCCGCGGTCGCGATCCTCACCTTCGTGGGCGTGTGGAACAACCTGCTGCTGCCGCTGTTCGTGCTCACCAACCCGAACCTGATGACCATCCCCGTGGGCCTCGCGACGGTGCAGGGCAGCTTCGGCCAGCGCTACGCGGACATCCAGGCCGGCGCGATCCTCGCCGCCCTGCCCCTGGTGCTGCTCTACCTGGTCTTCCAGCGCCAGATCGTCGAAGGCGTGGCGGGGACCGGCCTGAAGGGGTAGCGGGCGACGGACGAACGCGGCCTCCGGCCGACGAGCACGAAGATAGGAGGATGGTGAGCCACCGGAGCGCTCCGGTGGCTCACCATCCTCCTATCTCTGACCTGTTCCCTGCCCTGCTCTCCGCCCTGCGCATCGCGCCGCCGCGCCGGAGCGCGGGCGCGCTGGCGCGCCGACGCGCGCCCGCCAGGCAACGAGAGGTGCGAAACTGCTGCCAAAAGCACTCTTGGCAGCGGTTTCGCACCTCTCGCGCTCCGCGGGCGGCCGACGAGCCGGGCCGCCGGGCCTGGCGGGCCGCCGGCCCGCCCGCTCACCCCTCGGCGCCGGCGCGCTTCTTGTTGTAGACGTCGAAGGCGACGGCGAGGATCAGCACCACGCCGCGCACGATCGACTGGGTGGACTGGCCGATGCCCATGATCTGCATGCCGTTGGACATGACCGCCATGATCAGGCCGCCGATGATGGCGCCCTGCACCTTGCCCACACCACCGCTGACGGCGGCGCCGCCGATGAACGCCGCAGCGATCGCGTCGAGCTCGAACATGTTGCCCGCGCCCGGCTGCGCCGAGTTCGAGCGGGCCGAGTAGACGATGCCGGCGATCGCGGAGAGCAGGCCCATGTTCACGAACAGCATCATGTTCACCAGGCGCGTCTTCACGCCGGAGAGCCTCGCGGCCTGCAGGTTCCCGCCCATGGCGTAGACGTGCCGACCGAAGACGGTCTGCTGGCTGACGAAGGAGTAGATGAGGATCAGCGCGGCGAGCAGGATCAGCACCACGGGGAGGCCGCGGGCATTGGCGATCTGCCAGGCGAAGGCCATCACGATGACGGCGACGACGGCGACCTTGACCGCGAAGATCCACAGCGCCTCGACGCTCTGGTCGTAGCGCAGCTTCGCGAGGCGCGCCCGCCACTGCTGGAGCGCGAAAACGATCACCACGGCGGCCGCGACGACCAGGGTGAACACGTCGTACCCGGGCCCGCCGAAGAGGCCGTTGAGGAATCCGCCGGCGATCTTCTGGTACGCCTCGGGGAACGGCGAGAGCGACACGTTGCCCAGGGTCTGCATGGTCATGCCGCGGAAGATGAGCATGCCGGCGAGGGTCACGATGAAGGCGGGGATGCCCACGATCGCGACCCAGAAGCCCTGCCACAGCCCCACCAGGATGCCGACGCCCAGGGCCGCGAGGATCCCCAGCCACCACGGCAGCCCGTGCTGGATGACGACCACGGCGGCGACCGAGCCGGTGAACGCGACGACCGAGCCGACCGAGAGGTCGATGTGCCCGGCGACGATGATGAGCACCATCCCGATCGCGAGGATCAGGATGTAGGAGTACTGCAGGATCAGGTTCGTGAGGTTGCCCGGGCTCAGCAGCGCGCCGCGGGTGAGCACCGTGAACAGCAGCACGATGAACACGAACGCGATGTAGATGCCGCTCTGGCGGACGTTCCTGGTGAGCAGGTCCTTGATATCGGAGGTTCCGGCCATCGGTGGTCCCTCACTCCCTCTCCATGGTCATGAGCTCCATCAGGTGCTCCTGCGTGGCGTCCGCGGCGCTCACCTCACCGGTGATGCGGCCGGCGGACAGTGTGTAGATGCGATCGGCGAGCCCCATCACCTCGGGCAGCTCGGAGGAGATCACGACGATCGCCTTCCCCTGCTCGGCGAGCTCGTTGATCAGCGTGTAGATCTCGTACTTCGCGCCGACGTCGACGCCGCGGGTGGGCTCGTCGAGGATCAGCACGTCGGGCTCGGTGAACAGCCATTTGCTCAGCGCGACCTTCTGCTGGTTGCCGCCGGAGAGCTGGCCGACGCGCGAGAGGACCGTCGGTGTCTTGATGTTCAGCGACTTCCGGTAGCGCTCGGCGACGGAGATCTCCTGGTTGCCGTCGATCCAGCCGGTGCGGGAGACCTTGTCCAGTGCCGCGGCGCTGATGTTGCGCCGCACGTCCTGGATGAGGTTCAGCCCGTAGCGCTTGCGGTCCTCGCTGACGTACGCGATGCCGCTGCCGATCGCGTCGGCCACGCCGCGCACGTTCGCGGGGCGCCCGTGCATGAACACCCTCCCGCTGATCTCACGCCCATAGGAGCGGCCGAACACGCTCATCGCGAGCTCGGTGCGGCCGGCGCCCATGAGGCCGGCGATGCCGACGACCTCACCTGCGCGCGCGGTGATCGAGACGCCGTCCACGAGGGTGCGGTCGGGCTGGGTCGGATGGGTGACGTGCCAGTCCTCGATGCGCAGCACCTCCTCGCCGATCTCGACGCTGCGCTCGGGGAACATGCTGTCCATGTCGCGCCCGACCATCCCCTTGATGATCCGGGGGATGAGGGCGCGTCCCGTCGGGCCGACGGGGGCTCCGTCGGCCGACGTGCCGCCGCCCGCTCCCCCGCCGTGCATGTCGATGGTCTCGATGGTCGAGCCGTCGCGGATGACGGTGGTGGTGTCGGCGATCTCGGCGATCTCCCCGAGCTTGTGGGAGATGATGATCGAGGTGACGCCCTGCTCGTCGCGCAGGCCGCGGATGAGGCCGAGCAGGTGCTCGGAGTCGTCGTCGTTCAGGGCGGCGGTGGGCTCGTCGAGGATCAGCAGGCTCACGTTCTTCGAGAGCGCCTTGGCGATCTCGACGAGCTGCTGCTTGCCGACCCCGAGGTGGCCGACGGGCGTCACCGGGTTCTCGTCGAGCCCCACCCGGCGCAGCAGGCGCAGCGCCTCGGCGTTCGTCTCGCCCCAGCTGATGACGCCCCCGCGGGAGCGCTCGTTGCCCAGGAAGATGTTCTCGGCGATGGTCAGGTGAGGCACCAGGGCGAGCTCCTGGTGGATGATCACGATCCCCTCGGCCTCGGAGTCGTTGACCGAGTGGAAGCTCATGGGGCGGCCGCGGAAATGGATCTCGCCGTCGTAGGTGCCGGCGGGCTCGACACCCGAGAGCACCTTCATGAGCGTGGACTTCCCGGCCCCGTTCTCCCCGCAGATCCCGTGGATCTCGCCCTCGCGGACGCTCAGGGAGACGTCCTTCAGGGCGGTGACGCCGGGGAAGCGCTTGGTGATGGAGCGCATCTCGAGGATGCTGTCGTTCATCGGGCCCTCCTTCGGGCTGGGGCACAGGTGCATGCGCCGCGGGCACGGGTGGGGGCGTCGGCCGCGGCGAGCATCCGCCGGTCCCGCGGCCGACGCCGATTCGTCCCGAGCACGCTCAGGCCTGGCCCTTCTCGACCTGCTCCTCCGTGTAGTAGCCGGAGTCGACGAGGATCTTCTCGTAGTTGGACTCGAGCACCATCTCGACCGGCAGCAGGTAGGAGGGGACGACCTTCGAGCCGTTGTCGTACGTCTTGGTGTCGTTCGCCTCCGGCTCCTCGCCCTCGAGGTACGCCTTCGCGGCGACCACGGCCTGGTCGGCGAGCTTGCGGGTGTCCTTGAAGATCGTCGAGAACTGCACGCCGTCGGCGATGAGCTTGATCGAGGCGATCTCGGCGTCCTGGCCGGTGATGATCGGCAGGCCGTCATCGATGGTGTCGCCGCGGCCGGCGTTCTGCAGGGCGTTGATGATGCCGCGCGAGAGCGGGTCGGCCGGGGCGAGGACGCCGTCGAGCTTCTTGTCGCCCTTGTAGTGCGTGGTCAGCAGGTTCTCCATGCGCTTCTGCGCGGTCTCCTGCTCCCAGCGCTGGATGGCGCACTGGTCGATGTCGGTCTGCTTGGAGGGCACTTCGAGCACGCCGTCGTCCATGTACGGCTGCAGGGTGTCGATCGCGCCCTTCCAGAACAGGTGGGCGTTGTTGTCGTCGAGCGAGCCGGCGAACAGCTCGATGTTCAGCGGGCCCTTCGGGGCGTCGGAGGCCTTCTTGAACTTCTCGTCGAGCAGGCCCAGCCCGAAGAGCAGGGAGTTCGCCTGGGTGACGCCCACCTTGTAGTTGTCGAAGGTGACGTAGAAGTCGACGTTCTCGCTGTTGGTGAGCAGGCGGTCGTAGGAGATGACGGGGATCCCGGCGGCCTTCGCGGCGTCGAGCTGGCTGGTCAGGGCCGAGCCGTCGATCGAGGCGATGATCAATGCGGCGACGCCCTGGGTGACCATCTGGTCGATCTGCTGGGACTGGGTGGGGATGTCGTCGTCGGCGTACTGGAGGGTGACCTTGTAGCCCTCCTTCTCGAGGGACTTCTTGATGTTCGCGCCGTCCTGGACCCAGCGCTCGTAGGTCTGGGTGGGCATGGCCACGCCGATGGTCTGGTCCTTGGGGTCGGCCTCGGTGTCGGGGCCCGAGGATCCGGCGCCGCCGCCGGAGCAGGCCGCGAGGGCGGCGATGGCGCCGAGGGAGCCGGCGCCGGCGAGGAACGTGCGCCTGCTGGGCACGGGATGGCTGCTGGTCATGGTGTCTCCTCTTCGAAACGGTGTCCGCGTCCGGGGCTCGCGCGCGCTGCGCGGGCGACGAGATGGGGCGGCGGGCGGATGGGCCGGCAGCGGTGCCGGCGGCATCGGATCCACGCTCTGTGGCGTGGAGCACCATGGATGATAACGTTCACATCCTCTCCGGGCGCAACTCTTTGCGCGCCCCACGAGGTCACGGAATCGCAACGTTCACATCGGCGTGCGCGACGGGGGTGCCCGCAGCCGTGCCGCCGTATCCTTCGAAAGGCCCCGCGCACTCCCCCACGCATGCCGCACGCACCTCCTCCCCCGCCGACATCCACGGAGCTCCCATGCCGACGACCTCGCGCCGACCCTCGATGCTCGATGTGGCGGCGCGCGCCGGGGTCTCCTACCAGACGGTCTCCCGAGTGCTGAACGAGCCCGCGATCGTGCGCCCGGAGACCCGCGACCGCGTGCTCGAGGCGATCGACGAGCTCGGGTACGCGCGCAACCGCGCGGCCCGGGCGCTGAAGACCACCCGCTCGGCGCTCGTCGGCGTGCTGTCGGACGGCTCCTCGCTGTTCGGCCCCGCGGAGACCACCGCAGCGATCGAACGGGCCGCGCGCGAGGCCGGCTACTCGACCCTTCTCGCGACCGTCGCCCCTGGTGAGCCGCACGAGCAGGTCGCCTCGGACCTCGTCGGGTCCGGGGTCGACGGGATCATCGTGGTCGCCGGGCACGACGGGATGACGCCCGTGGCCGAGGCCGCGGCCCGCACCACCCCCGTGCTCTCGGTGTCCTCCGGGCCCTTGGACGCGACGGGCGTGGAGGTCGTCGGCGTGGACCAGGCGAGCGGCGCCCGCGCGGTCATCGCGCACCTGACCGAGCAGGGCATGCGTCGGATCGTGCACGTGCCGGGCCCCGTCGACTGGTTCGACGCGCGCGCCCGCCGCCGCGGCACGGAGGAGGCGCTCGCGCGGATCGGGGCCGACGGCGAGTGCACGGAACCCGGCGACTGGTCGGCGCGCTCGGGCCATCGGATCGGCACGGAGCTCGCCGCGCGAGCACTCCCGGACGCGATCTTCGCCGCGAACGACCTGATGGCGATCGGGATCCTGCGCGCCCTGCGCGAGCGCGGCATCGAGGTGCCCCGCGACGTCGCCCTCGTCGGCTTCGACGACATCGAGGGCGCCACCTACTCCACGCCCTCTCTCACCTCCGTCGCCCAGCCCTTCGCGCAGCTCGGTCGGGCGGCGATGCACCGGCTGCTCGCGCGGCTCGGGCACGGTGCCGACGAGTCGGAGGGGTCCGACGCGGCCGACGGCAGCAGCGGCCCGTCGCACTCCCCCGCCGCGCTCGCCCCGGAGCTCGTCGTCCGCGAGTCGAGCATCCGACCTCGCTGAGACGCACCTCCGCGCCCTCGGCCGCTCGCGCCGATGCTCCCGGGCGGCCGGAATCCCGCGCCGCGCCCGATCCGCACGTTGCCGACCCCGGGTGCGCCTGATCGAATAGGGCCATGACTCACGACGATGTGACCGCCCCCCGCCCCGATGCCGCCGACCTCATCTCCCGGGGGCGCGCGCACCTGGGGATCGAGCTGGGCTCGACCCGGATCAAGGCGGCCCTCATCGACGATGCCGGGGCCGTGCTCGCGACCGGCTCGTTCGCCTGGGAGAACACCCTGGCCGACGACAGCTGGACGTACCCGATGGACGAGGTCTGGGAGGGCCTGGCCGCGTGCTTCGCGGACCTCGCCGACGCCGTGCGCACGCGCTTCGACGTGCCGCTCGCCCGCCTCGCGTCCCTGGGCATCTCCGCGATGATGCACGGCTACATCGCCCTGGACGCGGACGGCGAGCTGCTCGCCCCGTTCCGCACCTGGCGCAACACCTATACGTCCGACGCAGCGTCCCTGCTCTCGGAGACCTTCGGCCAGAACATCCCCCTGCGCTGGTCCGTCTCCCATCTCCTGCACGCCGTGCTCGGCAGCGAGGAGCATGTGGGGAGGATCGCCGCGATCACCACGCTCTCCGGCCTCGTCCACCGCCGCCTCACCGGACGCTCCGTGCTGGGCGTGGGCGATGCCAGCGGCATGTTCCCGATCTCCTCCGCGGGCGGCGCGCCGGACTACGACCGCGATCTCCTCGAGCGCTTCGCCGCCCTCGATGCGGTCGCGGGCGTCCCGTGGGACCTCGCCGATCTGCTCCCGGAGGTGCTCGTGGCCGGGCAGGACGCCGGGACGCTCACCGAGGAGGGCGCGCGGCTGCTCGACCCGTCGGGTGCCCTCGAGGCCGGCGCCCTCACCGCACCGCCGGAGGGCGACGCCGGCACGGGCATGGTCGCGACCCAGGCGATCGCCCCGCGCACGGGCAATGTGAGCGCCGGGACCAGCGCCTTCGCGATGGTCGTGCTCGAGCGCCCCCTCGCGACCCCCCGCGAGGAGATCGACATGGTCACGACCCCCTCGGGCGACCCGGTCGCGATGATCCACACGAACAACTGCACGGGCGATCTCGACCAGTGGCTCGGGGTGTTCGCGCAGTTCGCGCAGCTGCTCGGGCAGGACGTCGACACCGAGGAGCTCTACGCGCGTCTCTTCGAGGCCGGTGCCGCGGGCGACGCCGACGCGGGCGGTGTGCTGTCCTTCAACTACCTCTCGGGCGAGCACCAGACGGGCGTCGACTCCGGCCGGCCGCTGCTCGTGCGCACCCAGCAGGCGAGCTTCACGCTCGAGAACCTCATGCGCGCCCAGCTGCACGGCGCCTTCGGCGCGCTGGCCGTGGGCATGGAGGTGCTCCTCGAGGAGGAGAAGGTGGGGCTCGACGTCATGTACGCCCACGGCGGCATCTTCCGCACGAAGGGCGTGGCCCAGCAGGTCCTCGCCGATGCCCTGCGCACCCCCGTCGCCCTCGGCGAGTCCGCCGGGGAGGGCGGCGCCTGGGGCATGGCGCTGCTCGCCGCGCACACGGCGCAGCTGGCCCGCGACGGCGCCGAGGACGTTCAGGACGGTCAGGACGGTCAGGACGGCGGACGGACCGGAGGGGAGCAGGCGGCCACCGCCGACGCGCTGCGCCGCTTCCTGGCCGATGAGGTCTTCGCCTCCCAGCAGGTCACGACGCTCGAGCCGACCGAAGAGGGCGCGGCCGGGTACGCCCGGTGGCTGCGCTCCTACCGTGCCGCACTCCCCGCGGAGCGCCTGGCCGGCGAGTCCATCGACTGACGGCGGGGCGCCGTACACGGCCTGGCGCCGAGCCGCGTGACAGCCTCGACGCTCCCGTTTCGGGCCGGTCTGCGGACCTTTCAGCGAACGGAAAGGTCCGCAGACCCGCCCAAGACCAGCGATTCGGCGAGCGCACACTCCGACGCCGGTCTTGCACGCGCTGTCGCCAGAACCGTAATGTGAACGTTGCCATGATGATGGGGCCGCACTTCGAAGGAGACCCATGACCGTCGTCCTCACCGAGCTCCCCGAGACCGTCCAAGCGGCGGTCGCGGGGACCCGCGAGCGTGTCGCCGCACTGCACGCCGAGCTCCCGCGCAACGGCCTCGTCGTCTGGACCGCCGGGAACGTGTCCGAACGCGTGCCCCGCCCGCCGGAGGGCCCCAGCGCGCCGGCCGGACCTGCCGCGTCGGATGCCCCCACCCCGTCGGCCGGACCTGCCGCGCCGGATGCCCCCACCCCGTCGGCCGGCCACGACGACATCCCGGAGCTGTTCGTCATCAAGCCCTCGGGGGTCTCCTACGACGACCTCTCCCCCGAGACGATGGTCGTGTGCACGCTGGACGGGCAGAAGATCCAGGACGGCACCCCCGATGCCCTGCGCCCCTCCTCGGACACGGCGGCCCACGCCTACGTCTACCGTCACCTGGACCACGTGGGCGGGGTCGTGCACACCCACTCCACGTACGCGACGGCATGGGCGGCGCGCGGCGAGGAGATCCCCTGCGTGCTCACGATGATGGCCGACGAGTTCGGCGGCCCGATCCCCGTGGGGCCGCTCGCCGTGATCGGCGACGACTCGATCGGACAGGGCATCGTGGAGACCCTGCGCGACTCGCGCTCGCGCGCCGTGCTCATGCGGAACCACGGCCCGTTCACCATCGGGCACGACGCGCGCGACGCGGTGAAGGCCGCCGTCATGTGCGAGGAGGTCGCGCGCACCGTGCACGTCTCCCGGCAGCTCGGCGAGCCGCTGGAGATCCCGGAGCACCTCGTCGACTCCCTGTTCGAGCGGTATCAGAACGTCTACGGACAGGGCGACGGCCCCCGCGCGTGATCCCCGTCCGCCCCGGAGCCCGCGGCCGATTCCCCGCTGCGCAGCCCGAGGCGCGGACGTCCCCACAGGCTGACGTCATATGTCTCACCCCGCATGAGCCGCGACGTGTCCGCTCGATTGTGAAAGCATCGGTGGCGAATGCCCGTTGAACCACCCCTCGCCGGTGCGCGGCGACAGGCGCGGCGCGAGGGCGCCCGGTGATGCGGGCACGCCCTCCCTGCCGCGACCCGCCTCCTCCTCGGGGCTCGGCCCACACCGACTCCGCTCCCGCGCGGCCGGCAGTCTCGTCCCCTAACGGAAGGATCCGCGCATGAGTTCCCCAGGCAGCACCGCTCCGCCCGAGGGGGAGACCCCCCAGGGTGCGAGCCCGCCCCACTCCTCGACCCCGGTCGCGTGGCCCGAGGAGCTCCCCACCACCGTCCACCTCCCCCGGTCCCTGCAGATCGCCGACGAGGACAACGACGACGAGATCACCCAGAAGCTGCGCCGCCAGGGCGCGCGCATCGGACGGGGGACCGTCGCCCCGGCGGTCTTCATCCCCGCGCTCGTGATCATCCTCGGCGCCGCGCTGTTCACCGTGTTCTTCCCCGGTGCCTCGAGCACCGTCTTCCAGGGCGCACAGGGCTGGGTCGTGGCGAACCTCGGCTGGTTCTACATGGTCTCGATCGGCGTCTTCGTGGTCTTCGCGATCGTTCTCGCACTGTCCCCGTACGGCGCGATCCGACTGGGCCGTGACGACGACCGTCCCGAGTTCGGGCTGATCTCCTGGTTCGCGATGCTCTTCGCGGCCGGCATGGGAATCGGCCTGGTGTTCTACGGCGTCGCTGAGCCGCTCGGCTTCACGACGAATAACGTCAAGCCCGGCTGGACCGGCGACGGGGCGGAACTCTCAGGGCTCGCTATGGCCCAGACCTTCATCCACTGGGGCCTGCACCCGTGGGCGGCCTACGCCGTGATCGGGCTGGCGATCGCCTACGCGATCCACCGCCGGGGCCGCCCGGTCTCCATCCGCTGGGCGCTCGAGCCGATCTTCGGCGAGCGCGTCAAGGGATGGATCGGCGACGTCATCGACGTCCTCGCCATCGTCGGCACCGTGTTCGGCATCGCCACCTCGCTGGGCCTGGGCGTCCAGCAGATCACCGCCGGCCTGATCGCCATCGGCCTGGTCGGCCAGGCGACGAACTGGTTCATGATCGTGCTCATCGTGTGCATCACGTTCCTGGCCACCCTCTCGGTGGTCAGCGGCGTCGGCGTGGGCATCAAGTGGCTCTCGAACGCGAACCTCTCGCTGGCGGGCCTGCTGATGATCGCAGCGCTGCTGTTCGGGCCCACCGTCTTCATCTTCCAGAACTTCGTGGAGTCGCTCGGCATCTACCTGGCGAACTTCTTCAGCATGACGCTCGACGTGGGCGCCTATCAGCGCTCGGAGGAGGCGCAGACCTGGTTCGCCGGCAACACCCTGTTCTACTGGGGCTGGTGGATCGCCTGGTCGCCGTTCGTGGGCGTGTTCATCGCCCGCATCTCCCGCGGCCGCACCGTGCGCCAGTTCATCGCCGGCGTCCTGCTCGTGCCCTCGCTGGTGGGCATGATCTGGTTCTCCGTCTGGGGCGGCAACGGCCTCTTCCGCCAGTGGTTCGGCGCCGGCGACCTCGGCGACATCACCGCGGAGGAGTCGATGTTCCGCATCTTCGACGGATTCCCCGCCACGGGGCTGCTGTCCGTGCTGGGTATCATCCTGGTGGCGATCTTCTTCATCACCTCGTCGGACTCCGGATCGCTCGTGGTCGACATGCTGGCCTCGGGCGGCCACCCGAATCCGCCGATCTGGTCCCGCGTGGTCTGGGCAGTCCTCGAGGGCTTCCTGGCGATCGCGCTGCTGCTCTCCGGCGGTCTCGAGTCCCTGCAGGCGGGGTCCCTGGTCACAGCGCTGCCGTTCTGCATCATCCTGCTGCTGATGTGCGTCGCCCTCGTGAAGGCCCTGGGCCTGGACCACGCGGTGCTGCGCCAGCACGAGCAGATGGAGCGCCTGGAGCGCGTCACCCGGCACATCTCCTCCGAGTTCACCTCGACGCTCCCGGAGAACGAGAGGTTCGAGAGCTACGTCGATGATCGCATCGACTATCGCCTCAGCCGCACGCGCGGCGCGTTCTCAGGTCGCGGCAGGGCCGAGAAGGGCGCTCCCGGGGGAGGCAAGGGCTCGGGCTCTGCGCCCACCACCTCGGAGTGACCGTCTCCTGAGTCTCCTCGCCACGGGCGTCTGCCCTGCGCGAGGATACGGGACACCGCACAGTCGCAGGAGGCCGACCCGGATGGGTCGGCCTCCTGTGCTGTGCGCTCATCCCCGGCCCCATCGCCCGCGACCCGGAGCCGTCGCCGCCCCGGTCCGCGACCCGGCCGCGCCGCTGGTCGAGGAGTGATTGACTCCCGCGATGTCAACGTTCACACTTGGTTCTCCGGAGAACGCCGCCGTGACGCCGGGGCGCTCGAGCACATCCCGACGACAGGAGAATCCGTGGACAACCCGTTCGCAGCACGTGAGATCTGGTTCCTCACCGGCAGTCAGGGCCTGTACGGCCAGGAGACCCTCGATCAGGTCGCCGAGCAGTCGCGCACCATCGCCCGGACTCTCGATGCCGCGAGCGACGTGCCCGTGAAGATCGTCTGGAAGCCCGTGCTCACCAGCCGCGACGCGATCCGCGAGACCGCTCTCGCGGCGAACTCCGACCCTGCCTGCGTGGGCGTCATCGCCTGGATGCACACCTTCTCCCCGGCGAAGATGTGGATCCTGGGGCTGGACGCCCTGACGACCCCGCTGCTGCACCTGCACACGCAGGCCAACGAGAAGCTGCCCTGGTCGAGCATCGACATGGACTTCATGAACCTCAACCAGGCCGCCCACGGCGACCGCGAGTTCGGGTACATCGCCTCGCGGCTCGGCGTCGAGCGCAAGACGGTCGTCGGCCATGCCTCGCATGCCGACGTCCAGCAGCGCATCGGCCGCTGGGCGCGCGCGGCGACGGGCTGGGCGGAGCTGCACTCGCTGCGCCTCGCGCGCTTCGGCGACAACATGCGCGACGTCGCCGTCACCGAGGGCGACAAGACCGAGGCCGAGCTGCGCCTGGGCGTCTCGGTGAACACGTGGGGCGTGAACGACCTCGTCGAGGTCGTCGACGGCATCGAGGACTCCGCGATCGACGAGCTCGTCGCGGTCTACGACGCCGAGTACGACGTCGTGCCCGAGCTGCAGGAGGGTGGCGAGCGCCGCGAGTCCCTGCGCTACGGCGCGCGGCTCGAGCTGGGCCTGCGCTCCTTCCTCGAGGAGGGCGGCTTCGGCGCCTTCACCACCAACTTCGAGGACCTCGGCGGGCTGCGCCAGCTGCCCGGCCTGCCGGTGCAGCGCCTCATGGCAGACGGCTACGGCTTCGGCGCCGAGGGCGACTGGAAGACCGCGATCCTGGTGCGCGTCGCGAACGTCATGGGATACGGCCGCGACGGCGGCGCCTCGCTCATGGAGGACTACACCTACGAGCTCACGCCCGGCGAGCAGAAGATCCTCGGCGCCCACATGCTCGAGGTCTCCCCGTCGCTGACCACGGCGCGGCCCCGTCTCGAGATCCACCCCCTGGGGATCGGCGACCGCGAGGACCCGGTGCGGCTGACGTTCACGGCCGACGCCGGCCCCGGTCTCGTGATCGCCATGAGCGACATGCGCGAGCGGTTCCGCCTGGTCGCCAACACGGTGGAGATCGTCGCGCCCGACGCGCCCCTGCCGCACCTGCCCGTGGCCTGCGCGGTGTGGGAGCCCGCGCCGAGCCTCGGGACCTCGGCAGAGTGCTGGCTGACCGCCGGCGCCGCCCACCACACGGTGATGACCACGGCGACCGACCTCGAGACCTGGCAGGACCTCGCGGAGATCTCCGGGCTCGAGCTCGCTGTCATCGACGAGTCGACCACCGTGCGCTCCTTCGCGCAGGATCTGCGCGTCAACCAGGTCTTCCACCGCCTCGCGCAGGGGTTCTGAGCGATGAGCGCGGGCGCCCGTCCGGGCCTCAGCTGGTCGGGCACGATCGACCTCGGCCCGGGGCCGCTGCATCGGCCGACGGGCGTCGACGAGCTGCGCGCCCTCGTCGGCCGCTCGGCGCGGATCCGCGCGCTCGGCACGCGCCACTCGTTCTCGCAGGTCGCAGCCTCGGACGCAGACCTGGTGACCCTTGACGCCCTGCCGGAGCGCATCGAGATCGACACCGCGCGCCGCACGGTCCGGGTCGGCGCCGGCGTGCGCTACGGGACGCTCGTGCTCGCCCTCTGGGAACAGGGCCTCGCGCTGCCGAGCATGGGCTCCCTGCCGCACATCTCGGTGGGCGGCGCGAGCGCGACCGGCACCCACGGGTCCGGCGACGCCCAACGGTCGCTCGCGTCCTCGGTGCGGGCGATCGAACTGGTGACGGCGGACGGCGACCTCGTCGGCTTCTCCCGCGAGGCCGACCCCGAGGTGTTCGACGGGATGGTGCTCGCCCTGGGCGCGCTGGGCGTCGTCACGCGCCTCGAGCTCGACCTGGTGCCCGCCTTCCGGATGCGGCAGGCCGTCTACCTGGATCTGCCTCCCGAGCGGATGAGCGACGAGGGCCTGGGCGCCGTGCTCGCGAGCGCCTACAGCGTGAGCATGTTCCACCATTGGGACGGGAAGACCGCGCAGGTGTGGGTGAAGCAGGAGGCCGAGGGCGACGCGGAGCCGATGCCGGACGCATGGCACGGCGCGCGGCGCGCCCCGGGCCCGGTCCACCCGGCCCCGGGCATGTCGCCCACGTTCTGCACCGATCAGAGCGGGCGGCCCGGCCCCGCGTTCGAGGTCCTCCCCCACTTCCGGATGGAGTTCACGCCGAGCAGCGGCGCGGAGATCCAGTCGGAGTACTTCGTGCCGCGCGAGCAGGTGGGCCGGGCCGTCGCCGCCGTGAGCGAACGGGCCGAGCGGATCCGCCCGCTGCTGATCGTCTCGGAGATCCGCTCCACCGCGGCCGACGACCTCTGGCTGAGCCCCGCCCACGAGCGCGCGAGCGCGTGCATCCACTTCACCTGGCAGAGCAGGCCGGACGAGGTCCGTGCCCTGCTGCCCGAGGTCGAAGCCGCGCTCGCCCCGTTCTCGCCGCGCCCCCACTGGGGGAAGGTGTTCACGATGGCGCCGGAGGCCGTGCGCGCCCAGTACCCGCGGCTCGCTGACTTCCAGGCGCTGCGGGATCGACTGGACCCCCGCCGCGTGTTCAGGAACGAGTACGTGGACGCCCTGCTGGGCGAGTAGGCGACCGCCGGGCCAGTCGGCGAGGTGACGGACAGCCGGGATCTCGCGAGCGCGGTCGGTGCGCGCCTGCTCGCGCACGTATCCTTCCCAGCAACCGTCCGTGCGGCACCGAGCCCCGGTCCTCGGGCCCACCGTGCCGCGCGGACGCCGTCCCGATCTGCAGGAGGCCGCATGCCCGCCGTCCGGCTCACCGACGTCGCGCGAGACGCCGGCGTCTCGCTCGCCACCGCCTCGAGGGTTCTCAACGGCTCGGACAGGGTGCCCGGCAAGGACGTCGCAGAGCGCGTGCAGCGCTCGGCGGCGAAGCTCGGGTACGTGACGAACGCGCAGGCCCAGGCCCTCGCGCGCTCCCGATCCGGGCTCATCGGACTCGTCGTCCACGACATCTCCGACCCGTATTTCGGGGAGATCGCCCGGCAGATCCAGATGCGGGTCTTCGCCTCGGGCACGCAGGTGCTGCTCACCCAGACCGACCGCGATGCGGAGACCGAGTCGCGCGCGATCCGGGCGCTGATCGCCCAGCGCGTGGACGCCCTGGTGATCGTCGGCTCCTCGTCCTACGGCGCCAGCTCCGACGAGACCCTGACGGCGATGCTCGAGGGGTTCGCGCGCAACGGCGGCCTGGTGGTCGGGATCGGCCAGTCACCGGGCGTGGGCCGCACGATCGACGTCGGGGACGCCGACGGCGCCCGGGCGCTCGCGACCGCGCTGGTCGTGGAGGGACATCGTCGCTTCGCCGTGGTCGGCGCGCACGGTCCCGTGCCCGCGGCCGCCCACCGCACAGGCGGATTCCTCGCGGGCCTCGCGGAGGCGGGCCTCGAGGCCGAGCTGAGCGTCGAGGCGACGCTCGACCGCCAGGGCGGGCACGAGCTCGCCCGGCGCGTCGCCGAGCACCTGCGCGAGGGCGACGAGGCCGCGGGAGCCGGGACGCGCGACAGGGCGGACACCGGAGCGGGCACCGGGACCGACAGCCCGGCGGCAGCAGTTCCGCTGTGCGTGTTCGCCCCGGCGGACGTCATGGCGCTCGGTGCCATCGGCGAACTGCGCCGCCAGGGACTGCGGGTCCCGCAGGACGTGGCCGTCGCCGGGTTCGGCGGGGTCCCGGCCGGTCTCGACGCGAGCCCCACCCTGAGCACCCTCGCCCTCCCCCTCGAGCAGATCGCCGACACGGCCGTGAGCTGGGTGCTCGGAGAGGACGGCGAGGAACCTCCGGCGACGCAGACCGTCTGGACGGCGCCCGGGGAGATCGCACTGCGCGAGAGCACGGCGACCGCGTCGCGGTAGGCCACGACGATCGCATCGCGGTAGGCCACGACGATCGCGTCGCGGCAGGTCACGGCGATCGCGCCACAGGGAGGCACAGCAGGGGACGGTCGCGTCACCGCGGTGACCGGCGATCCCGCGTCCGGGGCTGAGGGGCTTCCCGATCGTCCAGCGGTGGGTGGTCTCCGCGCGAGGCGCGCACGGACGCAGGAGGCTTCTCGACATCCGGGCCACGCGCGGACGACGCACGGAATCTGGAGAGCCGTCCCGCGTCCGCCCGTGCAGTCCTACCCTCACTCCGCACCTCAGGAGGCCCCGTACCCATGTCCTATCTCCGCGCACTCCCTGCGCTGCTCATGCTGATCCTCTACCCGGTCCTCGTGATCGCGCTGGTGGTGATCGTGGTGGCACTGCTCGTCCTCACCATCGTCGAGCTCCGCTCGGTCCTCGCGCACGAGCTCGGCCACTACGCGGCCGGGTGCTGCGCACTGGGCTCGTTCCTGCTGCACGCCCAGCGGGCCCTGGTCGCGATCGGCCGCAACTCCTCGGGCCCGTGGGGTCTTCTGTTCCGCGGCTACGCGCGACTGTACGTCTGGGCGGCGCAGCTGAGCTCCCGTGAGATGGAGCGCGCGGCCGACGGCTTCTCGCTGCGGCTGGCCGGGTCCGATGCCAGGACCTGCTGAACATCCGCCGCAGGATCAACGGCTTCGCGATGCTCGCGGGCGGCAGCCGCGAGGACCGCCAGGCCGAGCGGATCACCCGACGCCTCGAGCGGAAGGGCCTGCAGGCCCTGCGCGCGGAGAAGGGGGCGATCTGGATCCCGGCCGAGAGCATCGAGGAGGTCAACATGCGCGGCGGCGGTGTGCGGATCCGCGTCTCCGGGCGCGACAAGGAACTGAAGGTCAAGCCCGCCCAGTACTCGGCCACGCTCGACGACATCGGGGAAGCGCTGCAGCACGTGTGCCCCGGCAGGCTGACCACCGGACGCGGGCGCACCCCGTCGGCGGCGCCTGACCCCGACCGGTGACCCGGGTCGGGCTCCCGCGTCAGGCACTCGCATCGGGTACCCGCGTCAGGCGCTGGGCAGGACCAGCTCCTCGAAGCGCTCGCGGATGGTGCGCACGGCCTGCTCGACGGGCGTCGCCCAGACGTCCTCGTGGAAGATTTCGACCTCGATCGGACCGCTGTAGCCGGTCTCCGCGATCATGCGGGTGATCGCGGGGAAGTCGATGAAACCGTCCCCCATGTACCCGCGGGAGTTCAGGGTCTCGGCGGCGAGCGGCAGGATCCAGTCGCACACCTGGTAGCCCAGCAGGCGGCCGCTCGCGCCCGCGCGGGCGATGGATGCGGCCAGGCCCGGGTCCCACCACACGTGATAGGTGTCCACGATGGCGCCGACGGCGTCGCTGCCCACCTGCTCGGCGATGTCGAGGGCCTGGGCGGTGGTGGAGACGACGCCGCGGTCGGCCGCGAAGATCGGATGCATGGCCTCGATCGCGAGGCGCACCCCGGCCTGTTCGGCGTGCGGGGCGAGCTGCGCGATGTTCTCCGCGACCCGCTCGCGGGCGGCCGCGAGGTCCTTGTCCTCATGGCTCAGGCCGCCGACGACCAGCACGAGCACGTCGGTCCCGAGTCCCACGGCCTCGTCGATCGCGCGGCGGTTGTCCTCGAGCGCGGCGCGGCGATCGGCAGGATCGGCGGCCGTGAAGAACCCGCCGCGGCACAGGCTCGTGACCTGCAGCCCGGCGTCGTCGACCCGGCGCCGCAGCTCGGTCAGCCCCGTGGTCTCGACGTCCTGGCGCCACAGGCCGATCCCTCCGATGCCGCCGTCGACGCAGGCCGCGAGCACCTGGCCGATGGGGGTGGTGCGCACGCTCCAGCGGTTCAGGGACAGGCGCGGGACGGATGCGGGGCGAGATGCGGGCGCGGGGCGCGGGACGCTCATGCGAGGGCCTCCTGGGGGTCGAAGCCGTGCAGGCGCAGCATCGCGTGCCAGCGCTCGGCGGCCAGGGCCGGGTCCTCGAGGTTCCCGGTGGCCGCGGCGAGCTCGACGATGCGCGAGAGGTGCGGGAGGCTGCGCGCGCTGTGCAGTCCGCCGACCATCTGGAAGGCGCGCTGGTGGCCGTTGAGCCAGGACAGGAACGCGACGCCGGCCTTGTAGTGGTAGGTGGGGGCGGCGAACACCTGCCGCGCCAGACGCTCGGCGTCGTCGAGGATCGCACGGGCACGGGCGGCATCGCCCGCATCCAGCGCCTGGATCGCGGCCGATGCGGCCGGGGCGGTCGCGGCGAAGGCGCCGAGCAGCGCGTGGGAGAAGCCCCCGTCGGCCGGGGTGCTCCGCTGCGCGGAACCGCTCTCGCCCTCGTCGCCCACGATGAGGTGGGAGAAGTGGAAGTCGTCGCCGGTGAGCATGAGGACGCCCGCGGGCAGGCGGTCGCGCACGGCGACCTCCGCGGCGTCGTCGAGCAGGCTCATCTTCACGCCGCGGATCCGCGTGGGATCGGCGGCGATGATGCGCAGCAGGGTGTCCGCGGCCTCGGCGGTGTCGGACGAGCCGAAGTAGCCCTCGAGCTGCGGATCGAAGGCGGTGCCGAGCCAGTGCAGCACCACGGGACGACGGGCGTGCTCGAGGACGCGGACGTAGACCTCCTCGAAATCGGCGGCCGAGCGCGCGGCACGGGCCAGGTGACGGCTCGCCATCAGCACGGCGCCGGCGCCGGACTCCTCGGTCGCCGCGAGCTGCTCGCGGTAGGCGTCCACGATCTCGTCGAGCGAGAGCTCCGCCTCCTCCCGGTGGTCGGTCGAGACCCCGGCGACGACGAGGTCGCTGACCTGGGCGTCCGGACCGAACAGTGGGGCGATCGCGGGATCGGCGAGCGCCTCGCGGGCGGCGTCGGCGCTGCGGGTGATGAGCTCCCGGGTCGCCGCGGGATCCAGCCCCATGTTCCGCTGCGCGGTGTCCATGGCGTCGGCGACGCCGAGCCCCCAGGACCAGATCGTGCGGCGGAAGCCGAGCGTCGCCTCCCAGTCGATCGCCGCGGGGGCGCCGGGGGTGTTGTCGGCGTGGGCGAGCGGGACCACGTGCGAGGCCGCGTAGACCACACGCGAGCGCAGCGGTGCGGTGGGACGGGCGAAGGCGGCCGACGGGGGCAGCGGCGCCGTCCGGAGAGCACCGTCCTCGTCGAGGAGGGCGAGGCGCGGGGCCGTCAGGGTCGTCGGGGTCGTCGGGGTCGTCGTGCCGGTGGCCTGCTCGGTCATGTCGCTCACGCCTCCGTCAGCGGATCGAGGGCGATGCGTCGGCCCTGCGCGGAGCTCTCGAGGCCCGCCTCGGCGAGGCGCACGCCGCGGGCGCCGGCGAGCAGGTCGTAGGGGTAGTCGCGGCCCTCGGCCCAGTGGGCGAGGAAGTCCTCCCACTGCGCCTTGAAGCCGTTGTCGAAGCCGTCGGGCCCGGCGTTGTCGGGGATCTCGTGCCAGTCGGCCCGGTAGTCGTGGGCGTCCGGCACATCGGGGTTCCAGGTGGGGCGCGGGGTCGCCGCTCGGGGCTGGATCTTCGCGCCCCAGAGGCCGACGACGGCGCTGCCGTGCGTCCCGTCGACCTGGAACTGCACGAGCTCGTCGCGGTCCACGCGCACGTCCCAGCTCGAGTTCATCTGCACGATCGTCCCGCCCTCGAGGCGGAAGACGCCGTAGGCGGCGTCGTCGGCCGTGGCCTCGTAGCGCTCGCCCTTCTCGTCCCAGCGCTCAGGGATGTGGGTGCTGACCTGCGCGTAGACGTCCTCGATACGGCCGAAGAGGTTCTCGATGACGTAGTTCCAGTGGGGGAACATATCGGCGACGATGCCTCCGCCGTCCTCGGCGCGGTAGTTCCAGGAGGGGCGCTGGGGGCTCTGGTGATCGCCCTCGAACACCCAGTAGCCGAACTCGCCGCGCACCGAGAGGATGCGCCCGAAGAACCCCTCGTCGATGAGGCGGCGCAGCTTGAGCAGGCCGGGCAGGTAGAGCTTGTCGTGGACGACGCCGGTGACGACGCCGGCGGCCTTCGCCTCGCGGGCGAGCGCGAGGGCGTCGTCGAGGGATTCGGCCGTGGGCTTCTCCGTGTAGATGGCCTTGCCGGCGGTGATCGCCTTGCGGATGTTCGCGACCCGCAGGTTCGTGACCAGGGCGTCGAAGTAGATCTCGAAGCGATCGTCGGCGAGCGCGGCGTCGAGGTCGGTGGTCCACTCGGTCAGGCCGTGGCGCTCGGCGATCGCGCGCAGCTTCTCCTCGTTGCGGCCCACCAGCAGCAGGTCGGGCACGAGGCGGGTGCCGTCGGCGAGCTCGACGCCGCCCTGCTCGCGGATCGCCAGCAGGGAGCGCACGAGGTGCTGGCGGTAGCCCATGCGGCCGCTCGCGCCGTTGACGATGATGCCGATGCGTCGCTGGGTCATGGGGGTCTCCTGGTGTCCGGCGGCGGTGCCGGGTCGGGTGCGTCGGGGCGGCCCCCGTCGAGTCATCGCGAGCACGATGTGGGTAACCGCTTTCCCGCATCGTAGACCATGAACGGCACGGGCTGTCGAGGATGAGGGTGCGGCGGGCGGCGAGCGGCGGGGCGCGGCGACCGACCCCTCACGGCCGAACCGTCGATGCCGACTGGACGGGGAGCTTCAGACGGTCGAGCCGCGCACCTCGAGGCGGGGCGGCACGACCACGCGGCGCTCGGCGACCTCGCGCCCCTCGATGAGATCCAGGAGCATGCGGCCGGCACTGCGTCCGACGTCCCACAGGCACAGATCGATCGTGGTCAGGGGCGGCCGGGCGGCGAGCGCCATCACATCCCAGTTGTCGAACCCGGTGACGGCGACCTCGCCCGGGACGCTCGTGCCGTGATCCCGCAGCCGGTCCAGCACCCCGCGCGCCACCTGGTCGGAGCCGCAGCAGACGGCATCGAAGGAGAGTCCCGACGCGAGGGCGAGGTCGACGGCGCGCCGACCCCACTCCTCGCTCCACTCGCCGAACATCGCCTGGCCGACCAGGGCCTCGCCGAGGACACCCGCGACGACCTCCGCCCGGACGGTCGCCGAGTGATGGCGGCGCGGTCCCGTCACGTGCAGGACCCGGGTGCGGCCGATCGCCAGCAGGTGCTCGGCGACCATGCGCGCGCCGGTGCTCTCGTCGCTCAGCACGGCGGGCCGGTCCCGGTCCGACGAGGGGGCGAAGGCGTGCACGACGGGGATGTCGATGTCCACCGGGGGGCGCTCGTCCGTGGTGCGGCCCGTGACGACGAGGCCGTCCACGCGTCGACCGCGCAGTGAGCGCAGAAGGTGCTCCTCGCGGGCGGGGTCGTCTCGGGTGTCGGCGAGGATCACCGCCATGCGCCCGACGGCGAGCGCGTCCTCGGCACCCATGAGGATCGGCAGGGTGAATCGGCCGAAGGTGTCCGTGGTCAGGAAGCCGACGGTGAAGGTGCGACCGCTCGAGAGCCCTCGCCCGCGAGAATCGGCGACGAACCCGAGACGGTCCGCGACCTCCTGGACGTGTCGGCGCGTCTCGGCCCGCAGGCTGCCGGTCCCGTTCAGGGCCTTGGAGACGGTTCCCACGGAAACTCCCGCAGCGCGCGCGACATCGCCGATCTTCACGACGGGAGGGACGGAGGAATGCGCAGACATGCAGGAACTGTACGTCAGGGGGCTTGCGTCCGCGGCGAAGGACCTCGCATACTGTGACGTGAGGCAAACGTTTGCCTAGTTTCCCACTGCTCGAAGGAGAGCACCCATGACGCAGCCGTCCGGCTCCGCCGCCCCCAGCCGCCCCGAGCCCGCCGCCGCTCAGACGGCGCGCCCGGCACCCGCCCTCGCCGCCCCGGTGCGGCCCACCCCGTCTGCCCGCGTCCGGCTGCATCCCCTCGCACCGGGCGCCGCCCGCATCGACGGCGGGTTCTGGGGCCTCCGTCAGGAGCGCAACCGGCGCGATGCCCTGCGCGCGGGGCACGCACAGCTCGAGGCCTCCGGCACGCTGCAGAACTTCCGGATCGCCGCCGGGAGCGCCGAGGGCGAGGCGCACGGCATGATCTTCCAGGACTCGGACGTCTACAAGTGGCTCGAGGCCGTGGCCTTCGAGCTGGGACGCGAGGACGACGCCGAGCTGCGGCGACTCATGGAGGAGGTCACCGCGACCGTCGCCTCCGCCCAGCAGGAGGACGGGTACCTCAACAGCGTCCATCAGCTGCGCCACTCGCGCGAGGAGCGCTATACGAACCTCGCGTGGAACCACGAGCTCTACTGCTACGGCCACCTCATGCAGGCCGCCGTCGCCCAGTCCCGCAGCGCCGGCGACGACGCGCTGCTGCAGGTGGCGCTGCGGATTCTCGACCACTTGACGACGGTCTTCGGCCCCGGCAGGAACCCTGGCGTCCCCGGGCACCCGGAGATCGAGATGGCCCTCGTCGAGCTGTACCGCGAGACCGGCCGGACCGACGCCCTGGACCTCGCGCGGGGCTTCCTCGAGCGCCGCGGCCATGCCACCACCTCGAAGGACCCGGGCCCGGGCTACTTCTCGGACCGTGTGCCGGTGCGGGAGACGACCACGGTCGAGGGCCACGCCGTGCGCGCCCTGTACCTCGCCGCGGGGGCGACGGACCTCGCGATCGAGGACGACGACGCCGAGCTGCTCGCCCACGAGCAGCGCCTGTTCGCGACGACCCTGGCCACCAAGACCTATGTGACCGGCGGGATGGGATCGCGCTGGGACTGGGAGGCCTTCGGCGACCCCTTCGAGCTGGGCACCGACCGCGGCTATGCGGAGACCTGCGCGGGCATCGCCGCCGTGCAGTGGGCCTGGCGCCTTCTGCTCGCCACGGGCGACGAGACCTTCGCCGACGCGATCGACCGCCTCCTGCACAACGCCGTGCTGCCGGGCGTCTCGCTCGCGGGCACGGAGTTCTTCTATGTGAACTCGCTGCAGCTGCGCGAGGGTGCGATCGCCGACGAGGGCCGCTCCATCGCCCACGGTCGCCGCGGCTGGTTCGACTGCGCATGCTGCCCGCCGAACGTCATGCGCACCCTGGCGAGCCTCGACCAGTACGTCGCGACGTCCGACGGGGCCGGGCTGCAGCTGCACCTCTTCGCGAGCGGCCGCTTCGGGACGCAGGTGGGCGGCGAGGACTTCACGATCGAGGTCGAGACCGATTACCCGCACCACGGTCGCGTGCACATCCGCGTCCTCAGGGCCCCGAGCACCGAGGCGGAGCTGACACTGCGCGTGCCGACCTGGGCCGATGGGGCGCGTCTCGTCGACGCCGCGGGAGCGGGCGGCGCGGACGACTCGGCCGACGGGGACGGCTCGACGCGCCTCTCCCCCGGCACCCGCACGGTGCGGCGCATCTTCGCCCCCGGTGACGAGCTGCTGCTGGACCTGCCGATGAGCGCCCGCTTCGTCACCGCTCCCCATCGGGTCGACGCTTCCCGCCGCGCGGTCGCCCTGGAGCGCGGCCCGCTCGTGTATGCGCTCGAGCAGGCCGACCAGGAAAGCCAGCGCACCGTGGACGACGCGCTCGTCGACCCCTCGGCGCCCGTTCGCGAGCACCGCATCGATGCGCTCGACGGCGTGGTCGCCCTCGACGTCGCGGGCTGGGCCGCGCCCCCGCCCCCGACCGTGACCGGAGAGGGCGAGGTGCCCGCGGCGGACCAGGCATGGCCGTATCGCGCCTGGTCGGGTTCAGCGTCATCTGCCACCCCGGAGCCGACCCCGCACACCTGGCGCGCGATCCCCTACTTCGCCTGGGCGAACCGCGAGATCGGCCCGATGCGCGTGTGGATGCCGCTGCGGGAGACGTCGTGATCAGCCGACGGACGCTCCTTCGAGGCGGCGCTCTGGCCGGGGTGTCCGCGGGCGCGGCCGCGCTGGCGGGGTGCTCGGGCACCTTGCCGGCGACCGATACGAGCGTACGCGGCTTCGGCGAGGGCGCGAAGGGCACGGTGCGCGTGTGGTGCAGAGCGGGAACACAGGACGCGATCACCGCGGCGGCGAAGGCCTTCTCCCAGGCACAGGACCGGCTGACCGTCGACGTCACGCCGATCCCCGACGCCCAGTACGTCACCAAGCTCGCGACCTCGATCCGCGGCGGCACCGTCCCGGACCTCGTGGACTTCGACCTCATCAACTGCCCGATGTTCATCGTCCGCGACGCCTTCGCCGACCTCACCGAGCAGGTCGAGGCGCTCGGCATCACCGACGTCCTCTCCCCCGGCCACCTCGGCGAGGTCACCTACCGCAAGCGGTACTACGGCATCCCGTTCCTGGGCGACTACTCGACCCTCTGGTACAACACGCAGATCCTCGAGGACGCGGGAGTCGACCCCGAGAAGGCCACCGCCGACCTCCCGTCCGTGCTGGACGCCTGCCGCACCCTCCAGGAGAAGACCCCCGACGTCACGCCGTGGAGCTTCCCCGGCAACGCGTCCGGGACGCTCGGATTCACCGTGCAGCCGATGATCTGGGCGGCGGGGACGGACCTCGTGACCGAGGATCCCGCCGACCAGCGCGGGAACGTCGAGGGCAACGACGCTCTGCAGTCCGTGCTGGAATTCCACCGGGACCTGTGGAAGGGCGAGCTGGTGACTCGTCGGACCTACTCCGACGACGGCACCCAGTGGGGAGCGGACTTCCGGACCGGCGGGGTCGCGATGATCCCCGGCAGCTACGGCATGGCCGTGCCCGATGCGACCGAGGACATGCGCGGTCGCTTCGCGAACGTGCTGATCCCCGGCCCTGAGGGCGGGCGCTCCACGTTCTCCGGCGGCGACGACCTGTGCATCCCCAACGGCTGCGCGAACGCATCCGGAGCCTGGGAGTTCTGCCGCTTCCTCCTGGCGGTCGAGCAGCAGGAGCGCCTGCCGGAGGCCGGCTACCTGCCGATACGCTCCGATGCGGCGACCGACAGGTTCCGCGAGGACTTCCCGCTCGCGGTCCCGCCCATCGACGGGATCGCCGACGGGTACGTGCCCTTCACCCTCGGCTACAACCTGCTGTACAACCAGCCCGCCGGTCCCTGGCTCGCGATGTTCCGCGAAGCCGTGTTCGCCGGCGACGTAGAGGGCGCGATGCAGTCCGCGCAGTCCGAGTACGACCGCATCCTCGAGCAGACGAGGCCGTGAACGTCATGACGACACGATCCAGCTCAGAAGCTCTCCCCGCGCTGCCGGGTGCGGCGCGCTCGCGGCGCCGACGGCGCGGCTCCCTCACGCACCCGGCCCGCACCGGCATCCTCCTGGTGGCCCCGGCCGTACTGCTGGTGGCACTGTTCGCCCTGGTCCCGCTCGTCTTCGCGGTGTACATCTCGCTGACGAACTGGCCGCTGATCGGCGAGTACCGGTTCGTGGGCCTGGACAACTACCGCCTCGCCCTCCAGGACCCGGGCATGTTCAAGGCCGTGCGGTACACGCTGGTCTACACGCTCATCGTGACCGTGCCGATCCTCGTGCTCGGGTACGGGCTCGCGGTGCTCGTGCGGCGGCGCCGTCGTGGCTCGACCCTGCTGCGCACGATCTTCTTCGTGCCCTACGTCGTCGGCCTCACGACCTTGAGCTACATGCTCGTGCTCGAGGCGCAGCCGGATTCCGGCGTGATCAACCGGCTGCTGAAGGCTCTCGGGATCACCGACGGCACCACCGCCTGGCTGGTCGACGGGCCGCTCGCGACGATCCTCCTGTGCCTCCTCGTGATCTGGACCGTGCCGGGGCTGACCATGATCCTGCTGATGTCCGCCATGCAGGGCGTCCCCTCGGAGGTCTACGAGGCCGCCGAGATCGACGGCGCCACCTGGTGGCAGCGCGAATGGCGGATCACCATCCCGATCATCAGGCCCTCCATCGCGATCGCCCTGATCATCTCGGTGATCGGCTCGCTGCTCGCCTTCAACCAGTTCTACATCCTCACCCGCGGCGGCCCGGGCACGGACACCATGACGATGGTCGGCTACATCTACAACCGCGCCTTCGTCGAGCTCCAGCTGGGCTCTGCCACCGCCATGTCCCTGCTGCTGGTGATCGTGGTCGCCGCGGTCACCGGTGCCCAGTTCCTGCTGCTGCGAGAGAAGGACTGACGATGAGCGCGACCCACGCGACCCACGCGACCGACCGCGAGCCTCGCGGGAAGGTGACGCTGTACGCCGCCTTCGGCGTCACCCTCGCCCTGGTGTTCACCCTGCCGCTGGTGTGGGCGGTGCTGCGGGCCTTCCAACCCAACGACACCATCGTCACCGCCGCCTCCCTCTCGCAGATGTTCGACCTCACCTGGAAGAACTTCGCGCAGATCCTGTCTCCGAGCGGCTCGCTGTGGTCGGCCCTGATCAACTCGGTGATCGTCTCCCTGGGCACAGCGGTGCTCACGGCCGTGATCGCCACACTCGCCGGATACGGGCTCTCACGCTTCCGCTTCCCAGGGGCCCGGGTGGCGTTCTCCGTGATCCTGCTGTCGATGATGGTGCCGTTCCAGGCGATCCTCACCCCGCTCTACCTCGAGATGAACGCCCTGCACCTCACCGACTCCCTGCTGGGGCTCGTGCTCTTCTACACGACGGTGAACCTTCCCTTCGGGGTGTTCGTCATGAAGGCGGCCTGCGATGCGGTGCCCTCCTCCCTCGAGGACTCCGCGATCGTCGACGGTGCGGGCACGCTGCGGATGCTCACGGGCGTGCTGCGTCCGCTGCTGCTGCCGGGGATGGCGAGCGCCGGGCTCTACGCGTTCCTCGCCTCGTGGACGGAGTTCCTGGGAGCGCTCACCTTCATCACCCGGGAGAACCTCTACACGCTGCCGATCGCGCTGCTGAACCTGCAGTCCGGCACCTTCGGCGAGCTCGACTACGGGCTCCTCGTCGCCGGGGCCGTCGTCGCGATGGTCCCGTGCATCATCCTCTACGTGGCACTGCAGAGGTTCTACGTGCAGGGGCTGGTCGCGGGAGCGGTGAAGGGCTGACCGGCCCCCGATCACCGGCGCCAGCACCGGCACCGGCACTGGCACTGGCACTGGCACTGGCACTGGCACTGAGCCAGCGTGCCGACTCTCCGTCCCGTCGCACTCCGCCCACGGCTCGCCCCTCCCGTCGCCCGACGAGTGGCACGAAATCGACGCCAAGATCGATCTTGGCGTCGATTTCGTGCCACTCGAGGGCCGGGGTCGGCAGCGACCCGGCGGACTGAACCGCGGCACGGCGGGGCGGCCCTCCCGTCGTCGGCGTCCCAGGGACGGCCGCCCGCCCCGACTCCGCGGACGCCCGAGCGTGGGCGCATCCCTGCCCCTACGCTGGTCACGTGGCATCCATCGGCATCATCGGCACCAGCCCGAGCTTCTACTCCGACCTCGACTACGACAACGACTCCGCACCTCTCGTGGCCGCGCTCGAGGCGCGCGGGCATCGTTCCGCGCGCCTGGACTGGCACGAGGACCTGGACTGGGGCGCCTGGGACCTGCTCGTGCTGCGCAGTCCGTGGGACTACGCGACCCAGCCCCGGGCGTTCGACGCCTGGCTGGAGCACGCGGGCACGGCCTCGCACGTGCTGAACGACCCGGCCCTGGTGCGCTGGAACATGGACAAGCACTATCTCGCCGACCTCGAGCGTGAGGGCGTGGCCGTCGTCCCCACGGACTACCTCGAGGACGGGGCGGAGCTCGCCACGGCGCTCGTGGGGCACGGCACCGAGCATGTCGTCCTCAAGCCCGCCGTCGGCGCCGGATCCCGCCTGACCGGCCTGTTCAGCGCCGGCGATCCCTCCGCGCAGGCGCTCGGCCTGGAGATCCTCGCCGAGGGCGGCACCGTGATGCTGCAGCCCGAGGTGCCCGAGCTCTCGGCCGGCGCGGAGAAGGCGCTCTACCTCATCGACGGGCACTTCACCCACGCGATCGCCAAGGGTGCGCTGCTCGCCCGCGGCGGCGGCCTCATCGGCGGCGTGTACGAGGAGAACCCCGTGGTCGTGGAGACTACGGCGGAGGAGCGCGCCTTCGCCAAACAGGTGCTCTCCGCGGTGGTCCGGGCGACGGGCCAGCAGATGCCGCTGTACGCGCGGATCGATACCGTGGACTCCGCGCACCACGGACTCGTGCTGCTCGAGGCCGAGCTGTTCGAGCCGACCTTCAACCTCCACCTCGCGCCCGAGATCGTCGAGGTGTTCGCCGAGGCGATCCTCGCACGGCTCCCCCAGGGGGCTTGAGCCTCCGCCCGGCCGACGCGGAACCCCGGCCTTCAACGCCACCAGGAAGGATCCCGCAGATGACTCCCGAGCAGGACATCCCCGACCGGCGACACGAAGCGCCCGCCGAGCGGCACGATGCCGCCCGCCCCGTGCACGTCATGAGCTTCAATGCGCTCTTCCAGACCGACTCCACCGCCCCGGGCGAGCCCGCCCACTGGGCGCATCGCGCACCCGCGATCCGCGATCTGATGGCGGAGGTGACGCCGGACCTGCTGGGCCTGCAGGAGATGCAGATGCACACCTTCGGGCCCGTCGAGGAGGGGCTCGGGAGCACGTATCGGGCCGTCGGCACGATGGGCGTCAAGGGCGGCAGCCAGGGCCTCATCAACCCGATCCTGTTCAACACCGAGCGCTTCGAGCTGGTCGCCTGGGACCAGTTCTGGCTCTCGGACACCCCGCGCGTGATCGGCTCGACGACCTGGGGGAACACTGGTCCGCGCGGTGCCACCTGGGCGCGCCTGCGCGATCGCGAGAGCGGGAGCGACCTCGTGCACCTCAACACTCACCTGGACCACGTGATCACGCAGGCGAAGGCCAAGGGCGCGCAGCTGATCTCCGACCGTCTGAGGCAGTTCTCCCTGTGGGGCCTGCCGACGATCACCACCGGTGACTTCAACTCCGTCGCCGGGGACTCCCCCGCTTACGAGATCCTCGTCGAGCGGGGCGGACTGCAGGACTCGTGGGTCGCGGCCGAGCAGCGCCTGAGCCCGCAGCTGTCGACCTTCCCCTTCTTCGGCGAGGTCGAGGAGTCCGACTTCCGCATCGACTGGATCCTGCTCAGCCCCGGCGTGCGGGTCCTGGACGCGACGATCGACGCGCGTCGGCCCGGCGGAGTCTTCCCGAGCGACCACCTGCCGGTGCAGGCGCACGTGGTGCTGCCGTAGTAGGCGCGGGGGCGCTCATGCCCCTCGCGTGCGGCCTTCGATGTCGCCGGGTGAGGTCTCGACCCCATATACGCGTCGAGACCTCACCCAGCGACATCGGCCGCCCGATCAGCCGGGCCCACGCTCCCCACTCACCCCGCGAACCCCAGCAGATGCCGCATGGCCAGCTGCTGCAGGCGCACGAATCCGAAGTTCCGGGCCCCCGCGGCGTCGACGTCGAAGTCCTCGTAGGCGCTGCGGTCGGCCAGGAGGTCCTCGAGCGACTCGCCCGCGCCGAGGGTGGGCTTGCCCAGATCCTCGATCCCCGAGTAGGCCAGGGCCTCCTGGACCTCCGGATCGGCGCGGAAGGCCAGCGCGCGCTCCTTGAGCATCAGGTACATCTCCATGTTCGCCGCGGCCGCGTCGTACTGGCCCTTCTCGTGCTCGGTGCGCGAGGGCTTGAAGTCGAAGTGGCGAGCGCCCTCGAAGGCGCCGGGCTTCGAGGGGAAGCCGTTCTCGAGCAGGTCCACGGTGAAGAACGCGCTGATCAGGTCGCCGTGGCCGAACACGAGGTCCTGGTCGTACATCGGGCCGTGCTGGCCGTTGAGATCGATGTGGAAGAGCTTGCCGGCCCACAGCGCCTGGGCGAGGCCGTGGGTGTAGTTCAGGGTCGCCATCTGCTCGTGGCCGGTCTCGGGGTTGATGCCGATGATGTCGCGGTGCTCGAGCTGCTCGATGAAGGCGAGGGCGTGGCCGACGGTGGGCAGGAAGATGTTGCCGCGGGGCTCGTTGGGCTTGGGCTCGAGGGCGACCCGCAGGTCGTACCCCTTGTCCTTGATGTATCCGGCGACGGTGTCGATGCCCTCGGCGTAGCGCTGATGCGCGGCGAGCAGGTCCTTGGAGCCGTCGTACTCGGCGCCCTCGCGCCCGCCCCACATGACGAAGGTCTTCGCGCCGAGCTCGGCGGCGAGGTCGACGTTCGTGAGCACCTTGCGCAGGCCGTAGCGGCGCACGGCGCGGTCGTTGCTCGTGAAGGCGCCGTCCTTGAAGACCGGGTGGGCGAAGGTGTCGGTCGTGATCATCTCGATCACCAGGCCCGTCTCCTCCGTGACCCTCTTCAGCTGCTCGATGATGCGCGAGCGCTCCTCGGGACTCGCCCCGAAGGGGACCACGTCGTTGTCGTGGAAGGTGAAGCCCCAGGCACCGATCTCGGCGAGCCGGCGGATGTGCGCGGTGAGCTCGAGCGGCGGACGCGTCGGGTCGCCGAACTGGTCCTTCGCGGTCCAGCCGGTGGTCCACAGGCCGAAGGAGAAGCGGTCCTCGCGGGTGGGGGTGGGTGCGGTCATCGTTGATCTCCTCTGTTTAGTAAGATGCGGCAACTAACCTACCGGGCGCCGTCCGACGGCACAAGTGCACCGGACAGGACTCGACCCGCCCGGGTCCCGGACACGGCTCGACCCGTCGGCCCACCGGATACGCTCAGCGGGCCGACGACGATCCCGACCGCGCCCGGCCCCGGCCGCGAGCCCAACCGGGCGAGCACCGCGGCGAACGACGAGAGGAGCACCCCGTGCAGTCCACCCACCTGCGGGAGCACAACCTCTCCCTCTGCCTGCGCACCCTCTCCTCAGCGCCCGAGCCGCTCTCCCGCGCGGGCCTCGCCGCCAGCACCGGGCTCACCAAGCCCACCGTCTCCAAGCTCGTCGAGGAGCTCATCGGGGCGGGCCTCGTCGCGCAGGACGCCCCGCTGATCCACGGCACCGGTCGGCCGATGGTCCCGCTGCGCCCTGCGAGCGGCACGCTGCTCGCGATCGGCCTCGAGGTCACGGCCGACGGCGTCTCCTGCGCGGCCACGGACCTGACCGGAGACGTGCTCGCAGCGGTCGATGAACCCCTGGAGGTCATCCGCGCACGGCCGGAGCATGTCATCGAGACCTGCGGACGGCTCGTCGCGCGGACGCGCGAGGCGGCGAGTGCCGACGTTCCGGCACCGCTGCCCGTGGTCGGGGTGTGCGCGGCCCTGCCGGGACGGATCGATCCGGCCGATGGGTCCGTGCTCTCGGCGCCCGGGCTCGGCTGGACCGACGTCCCCTTCGTCGCCCGGCTGGGCGAGCGGCCCGAGCTCGCCGGTCTCCCCGTGCTCGCGCAGAACGACAACCGCCTCTCGGTGCTCACCGAGCTCGATCAACGACCTGGCCAGTCCTTCCTCTACCTGCGCGGACACACCGGCGTGGGCGGCGCGGTCGTTCTGGGCGGACGCGTGCTGGAGGGCGAGCACGGCTGGGCCGGCGAGTTCGGGCACATGGTCGTCGAGCCCGGCGGTGCGCTCTGCCGCTGCGGGCGACGCGGCTGCCTCGAGGCGTACGTGTCCGCGCACGCCCTGCGCGAGCGCGCGGGACTCGGCGCGGATGCGTCACTGGAGGAGCTGGTCGACGCGCTCGCCCGCGAGGGCGGTGACGGCGGGACCGGGGGCCGCAGCGAGGTGATCGGCACGATCGGCCGTGCTATCGGCATCGCGCTCGCCAATGCCCTGAACGTCCTCGACCTCTCGACCGTGGTCCTCTCGGGTCACCTCGCCCCGATCGGCGAGGAGATCGGGCCCGTGATCAGCGAGACCGTCGCCGAGCATGCGCTCGCGACCGAGGCAGGCCCGCTCACGATCGAGCGCTCGGACGCCCCCGCCGACCTCGCCCTGCGCGGCGCCGCGCGGTGGGCGCTCGAGCCGGTCTTCGCCGCCCCCGGCGAGTGGATCGCCCGCGCGGCCTGATCGCTCGCGCCGCCCGCGTCGAAAGGCCCGATGGCGCGGCTCGACCCCGCGGCCCGGCCAGACTCGACGACGCGGACCGACCAGGCGACGCCACCCGCTCAGACGTGCTCGTCGGTGTCGGGGTTCGGGACCTCCCGAGCGGGTCCGGGCCCGGTGGACTCGCGTTCCACCAGGCGCGTCTCGAGCTGGAAGGGGTGGGCGAACAGCTCGGGGTCCTCGGCGAGCGCGAGCAGGCGCTCAACGGCGACCTGCCCCATCGCGTACAGCGGCTGGCGGATGGTGGTGAGGCGGGGCCACGTCCAGCGGCACACGATGGTGTCGTCGAAGCCGATCACGCTGAGGTCGCCGGGCACATCGAGCCCGCGCCGGCGCGCCTCGCGCAGGGCGCCGACCGCGAGCCCGTCGGAGGCGGCGAAGACCGCCGTGGGCGGGTCCTCGAGATCGAGGAGCTGCGCGGCTCCCCTCTCCCCGTCGGCGTCGTCGAAGCGGCCGTGCCGCACGAGCGCCGGGTCGAAGGCGATGCCCTGCTGCTCGAGCCCGCTGCGATACCCCTGCAGGCGCTGCCTGCCGGGGATCGATTCCTCCGGGCCGGCGAGGGTGGCGATCCGGCGGTGGCCGAGTTCGGCGAGGTGGCGGACAGCCGAGACCGCCCCCTCCCAGTTCGTCGCCGCGATCGTCACCAGGCCCGGAACGGGCGCGCCGACGGCCGCGTCCGGCACCGAGATGGGGTCGATGACGATGAGCGGCAGGTCGAGCTCGCGGCTCCAGTGCGCATGCTCGGGGCCGACGGGAGTGGTGACGGCGATGATCCCCGCGGCGCCGCGTCCCGCAGCCTCCTCCATCCGGTCCCGGGTGAGCGGCTCCTGGGTTCCGATGTCGCCTCCACCGGTCTCGACGAGGAGCTGGGCCCCCGCGCGCTGCGCGGCGTGCTCGGCCCCGGCGAGGATGTCGATGACGTAGGGACTGTCCAGGCGCGGGAAGCGGATGAGGGCGAGGGGGCCGGGTCGCGGCGCGCGGGTCCGCGGCGCGTACCCGAGCTCCCGCGCGATGCGGGACACGCGCTCGCGGGTCTCCTCGCGCACGTCGGCGCGCGCGTTCATCACCTTCGAGGCCGTCGCGAGCGAGACGCCGGCCCGGCGGGCGACCTCCCCGAGGGTCACCTTCCGCTGCTGCGCTCCGCCACCCCGGCTGCTCCCGTCACCCGTCGCGCTCCCGCGCGCACGTTTCCTGTGCGCGCCACCTGCATCGCCCCTCATGTCCACCGCACCTCGCATCCCCATTGACTCCTCGCCCGCCACTCCGCCGGAGCATCCGACACGCTCCGTTTCGAAACTTTTCGTCCCGGGCAGCAATGGAGTCACCGTACTCGCCGCACCTCTTCTCCCGCGCCCCGCCGGCGGGCACCGCGCCCTGTGCCGGGAACCGCGCAGCAGGGAGGACACACCTCTCTCACCCCGCCGCGACCGACCACCGCATCGGGGGTCAGGACAGGAGCCGGCACGGCTCCATGCAGACCGCCGCTGCGGGAGGAGAAATGCCCAGACACCATCGCCACCACCACGCACCCGCCCTGCGCCCCGCCTCATACATGCGATTGACCTGCGGATTCGAACGACAATGCACTCCCGATCCCCAACGTCGCCGACCCCTTGACCAATCCCGCACGGCTTTGTAAATTAGCCTCACTTATCGCGCGGCGATGGCCGTCGGCCCGCAGCGCACCCGCTTCCCACCGCACTTCTCGTCACCGTCGACAGCAGGAGCAGGTCATGCACACACCCCTCATCTCGCGCCGCACCGCGCTCGGCGCCGCCGCGGGCGCCTCCGCCCTCGCCCTCGCCGCCTGCGGCACGTCGGGCCCCGGCGGATCCGGCTCCTCGGGCGGCGTCGACTCCGCAACTTTCTGGCAGCTTTCGGGACAGCCGAACGAAGGCATCTACAAGGACTCCGTCGACGCCTTCAACGAGCTCGACAAGGGCACCATCGACCTCACGTTCTTCCAGAACGACGCCTACAAGCAGAAGATCCGCACCGCCATCGGCGCGGGCGAGGCGCCCACGATCATCTACGGCTGGGGCGGCGGCGGACTGCGCACCTACGCCGAGGAGAAGCAGGTCGACGACCTCACCTCGTGGCTCGAGGAGAACGCCGACTTCAAGGACCGCTTCATCGAGTCGGTGTGGGGCGCCGCGACCGTCGATGACAAGATCTATGCGCTCCCGATCGGCGCGACCCAGCCGATCATCATGTTCCACAACAAGACGGTGCTCCAGAAGATCGGTGCGAAGGCCCCCACCACCTGGGACGACCTTCTGGACGTCATCGAGAAGGCCCACTCGGGCGGCGTCGCCCCGATCTCCCTCGCCGGCCAGTCCCGCTGGACCTCGATGATGTGGCTCGAGTACCTGCTGGACCGCATCGGCGGGCCGAAGGTGTTCGAGAGGATCGCCGCCGGGGAGAAGGACGCCTGGCTCGACGACGCCGTCGTCGAGATGGGGGACAGGGTCAAGGAGCTGCTGGAGGTCAAGGCCTTCGCCGACGGCTTCGAGTCCATGGCCGCCGACTCCAACACCGACCAGGCGCTGCTGTGGTCCGACAAGGCCGCCCTCATGCTGCACGGCGGCTGGACCTTCGGCGGCATGAAGGCCAGCGGCGGCGACTTCGTCTCCGGCGGGCACCTGGGCTACGGCCCCTTCCCCACCATCGAGGGCGGCAAGGGCGAGCTCGGCGACCTCGTGGGCAACCCCTGCAACTACGTCTCGCTGTCCTCTGCCGCCTCCGACGCCGAGAAGACCGTCGCCAAGGACTTCTTCCTCGACGGCATGATGACCGACGACGTGGCCGCGGCCTTCGTCGACTCCGGCTCCGCCCCCGTCATCACCGGGCAGGAGGACGCGCTGAAGGCGAGCGACGACGCCGACTACCTCCAGTGGGTCTACCAGTCCCTCCAGGACGCGTCGGCCTTCACCCAGTCCTGGGACCAGGCGCTGCAGCCCACCGACGCCGAGACGCTGCTGGTGAACACCGAGCAGCTGTTCCTGGGCAAGCTCGAGCCCGAGCAGTTCGCCGAGAACATGAACAGCGGCAAGGGGGCCTGAGCATGACCAGCCCATCGGCCCGCCTCGATCACGGCGAGCGGCTCGAGAGCGGCGAGCGCGTGGAGCGCCTCCCGGACGCCGCGGTGCACCGCACCGCAGGGGGCGCCGAGCGCACGGCCCGCGGCGCCCCCGGCCGAGAGCCCCTCCAGCTCTCCCACGTGCTGTTCGCCCTGCCCGCGCTCGCCTTCTTCGCGATCTTCGCGCTGCTGCCGCTGGTGGGCGTGCTCGTCCTGTCCTTCACCTCGTGGAACGGCATCGGCGCCATCACGTTCACCGGGCTCACCAGCTGGGGCGAGGTGCTCACCCGCTCCACCACCTGGCACGGGCTCGCGCTCGTGGTGCTCATGATCGTGGCGACCTGGGTGCTGCAGACGCCGCTGAGCATCCTGCTGGGCACGTTCCTCGCCGGCCGCCAGCGCTACCGCAACGTGCTCGCGGTGCTCTACTTCCTGCCGCTGCTGCTGTCCTCGGCGGCGATCGCGATCACCTTCAAGTCGCTGCTGGACCCGAACTTCGGGCTCGCGAGCGGGCTGAACATGCCCTTCCTCAAGCAGAACTGGCTGGGCGACTCGACCCTCGTGTGGATCGTCCTGCTGGTGATCATCGCCTGGCAGTTCATCCCCTTCCACACCCTCATCTACCAGGGCGCGGTGCGGCAGATCCCGCAGACGATGTACGAGGCGGCGCAGATCGACGGCGCCGGCCGCGTGCGCCAGTTCTTCTCGATCACCCTGCCGCAGCTGAAGTACACGCTGATCACGAGCTCGACCCTGATGGTCGTCGGCGCTCTGACCTACTTCGACATCATCTTCGTGCTCACCCAGGGCGGTCCCGGCACGTCCACGCGGATCCTGCCGCTGGACATGTACCTCACCGGATTCCGCGGCAACGAGATGGGGGTCGCGAGCGCCCTCGCCGTGATCCTCGTGGTCCTGGGCCTCGGCCTCGCGCTCGGCGTGCAGCGCCTGGGCGGCAAGGACGCCTCTGCCAGCCAGACGGAAGGAGCCTGAGCCATGCGCAGGAACTGGATCGGAGGAGCCTTCGGCTGGCTCTGGCTGCTGCTCGTGCTGCTGCCCATCTACTTCGTGGGGATCACCAGCCTGAAGTCGATCTCCACGTACTTCGGCTCGAACCCCGTGCTGCCCTCGGCGACGCTCGCGTTCGAGAACTTCACCGCGGTCCTCGAGGCCGACTTCGGGATGTACCTGGTCAACAGCGTGCTCGTCGCGCTCGGCACGGTGGTCCCGCTGGTGCTCATGGCCTTCATGGCCTCGTACTCGATCGTCCGCGCGACCGGCCGCTTCTCGAGGCCCCTGCGCAGTGTGTTCCTGCTGGGGCTGGCGATCCCCGTGCAGGCGACGATCGTGCCGATCTACCTGCTGATCATCCGCCTGCACATGTACGACTCGCTCGGGGCGCTGATGCTCCCCGGCATCGCCTTCGGCCTGCCGCTGAGCATCCTGATCATCTCCAACTCGATGCGCGACGTGCCCGGCGAGCTGTTCGAGGCGATGGACATCGACGGCTGCAGCGAGTGGCAGAAGATGTGGCGCCTCGCCTTCCCGATGACCCGCCCCGCGCTGGTCACCGTGGGCGTGTACCAGGCGCTGATGTCGTGGAACGGGTTCCTGTTCCCGCTGATCCTCACCCAGAGCCCCGACAAGCGCACGCTGCCGCTCGCGCTGTGGTCCTTCCAGGGCGAGTACGCGACGAACGTGCCCGTGGTGATGGCCGCCGTGGTCCTCTCCTCGATCCCGATCATCGTCCTGTATGCCCTGGGCCGGAGGTACCTGGTGGGCGGTATGACCGCGGGGGCAGGCAAGTGAGTCGGTGCCGACGGCGCATCGCCGCCCGGGATCCGAGAGGCGGGGTCAACACCCGCCCGCACGGTGGACGTGCCGGTCACGAGGGTGTCACGACCGGTGACCGGACGGCAGCTCCGGTCCGCCTTCCCGGGAGGCTGGGGGTCCCCGACGGAATCCCTCCGTCCCTGCGAAAGGACCCACCATGGACCTCGTCACCGGCCTCCTCGATTCGATCCTCGGCGTCGTCGGCGGTCTCCTCGGCGGCATCCTCTGACCCCACCCGACCCCGTGGGACGGGGAGGGCCGCTGCGGCGGTCCTCCCCGTCCTTCTGCGCGCTGACCTGCGCGGCCATGCCGGTTGTCCACCGGCGGCGGCCCGGATAGGTTCGAGAGGGCCGCCGGTTCTCGACGTCCTGCCCGCCGAGCTTCCGCCCCACCGCCACCGTCCGCTCACCGAGGAGCCGTGACCCCTGCCGTGACCACCCCGTCCTCCCGCCCGCTGCGCGTCGGCCTCATCGGCCACGGCTTCATGGGCGCCGCCCACTCCCACGCCTGGCGCACCGCGCACCGCTTCTTCGACCTGCCGCTGACCCCCGAGCTGCGCACCCTCGCCGGCCGGCGCCCCGAGACCCTCGCCGAGTCCGCGCAGCGGTACGGCTTCGCGGCCACCACCACGCGCTGGCAGGACGTCGTCGAGGACCCCGAGATCGACCTCGTGGACATCTGCACCCCGGGCGACACCCACCGGGAGATCGCCCTCGCCGCACTCTCCGCCGGCAAGCACGTGCTGTGCGAGAAGCCGCTCGCGAACTCCGTGGCGGAGGCCGAGGAGATGGCCGACGCCGCCCGCGCCGCCTCGGCCCGCGGCGTGCGCTCGCTGTGCGGGTTCTCCTACCGCCGCACGCCCGCACTCGCCTATGCCCGACAGCTCGTCGAGGAGGGCTTCGTGGGCGACCTGCGGCAGGTCCGCGCCCAGTACCTGCAGGACTGGCTGGCCGACGCCGACGCCCCCATGACCTGGCGGCTGGAGAAGGAGAAGGCTGGGTCCGGTGCGCTCGGCGACATCGGCGCGCACGTCATCGACCTCGTCCAGTGGATCACCGCAGAGGACGTCGAGGCCGTCTCCGGGACCCTCGCGACCGTGGTCCCCACCCGTCCGGCGGCGGGAGCGATGCAGGGCCTCGGCGGCACGGGTGACGCCTCCGGAGAGCGCGGCCGGGTCACCGTCGACGACACCGCCCTGTTCTCGGTGCGACTCGCGAGCGGCGTCCTCGGCTCCTTCGAGGCCACCCGCATGGCGCAGGGGCGCAAGAACGCGATGCGCATCGAGCTCCACGGCTCGCGCGGCGCGATCGCCTTCGACTTCGAGCGCATGAACGAGCTGGAGATCTACGACGCCACCGCCCCCGCGGGGCGCCAGGGCTTCACCCGCGTGCTCACCACCGAGCCCGAGCACCCCTACGCCGCCGCCTGGTGGCCCACCGGGCACGGCCTGGGCTACGAGCACACCTTCACGCACGAGGTCGCGGACCTGGTGCGCGCCATCGGCGAGGGCACCGACCCCTCGCCCTCCTTCGACGAGGCCGTGCGCGTGCAGCGCGTGCTGGCCGCCGTCGAGGCCAGCCACGCCGACGGCTCCCGCTGGACGGACGTCGGCACCAGCCCATCCGACCCGTCCGCCCCCGTTTCCGCATCGCCCACCACCGAGGAGACCGCCCGATGACCACCACCCGCACTGCCCTCGTCGTCCGCGGCGGCTGGGACGGGCACCAGCCCGTCGAGGCGACCGAGCTGTTCATCCCCCACCTGCGCGAGCACGGCTTCGAGGTGCGCATCGAGGAGAGCCCCGCGATCTACGCGGACGCCGAGTACATGGCAGGCGTCGACCTCATCGTGCAGTGCATGACGATGTCCGCGATCGAGCGCCCCCAGTTCGAGGGCCTGCGCGCCGCGGTCGAGGCGGGCACGGGTCTGGCCGGATGGCACGGCGGCATCGCCGACAGCTACCGCGCCGAATCGGACTACCTCACCCTCATCGGCGGCCAGTTCGGCTGCCACCCGGGCAAGCACCCCGACGAGCGCCGCGGCGAGCAGGCCGACAACTACGTCCCGTACACGGTGAACATGCTGCCGGCTGCGGCCGAGCACCCCATCACCCGCGGCGTGGAGGACTTCGACCTGGTCACCGAGCAGTACTGGGTGCTCTCCGACGACTACATCGACGTGCTCGCGACCACCACCCAGAAGGTGCGGGAGTGGGACCCGTGGAGCCGCCCGATCACCTCGCCCGCGGTCTGGACCCGCCAGTGGGGGAAGGGCCGCATCTTCGTGGCGACCCCCGGCCACCACGTCGACGTGCTCGAGGATCCCAGCGTGCGCACGATCGTCGAGCGCGGGCTGCTGTGGGCCGCGCGCGGCTCCGAGGATCCGTACGCCGCCCCGTCAGCCGGCCGCGCGCACCGGACGGAGGAGGCCCGATGAGCGCCGCGACCAGGCCCCTGCGGATCGGCATGATCGGCTGCGGGAACATCTCCGCGCAGTACCTCGCCTCCTTCCCCGCCCTCCCGGACGTGGAGCTCGTCGCGGTCGCGGACCTCGACGCCGCCCGCGCCGAGGCCGTCGCCTCCGCGCACCAGGGCGTGCGCGCCCTCTCGGTCGACGACCTGATCGCCGATCCGGAGGTGGACACGGTCCTGAACCTCACGATCCCCGCGTCCCACGCCGAGGTGGACCAGCGGGCGATCGCCGCCGGGAAGAACGTGTACGCCGAGAAGCCCTTCGCCGTCGAGACGGCCGACGGCGCCGCCGTGCTCGAGGCGGCCGGCGCGGCCGGAGTGCTCGTCGGCTCCGCCCCCGACACCGTGCTGGGCACGGGCACGCAGACGGCGCGGGCCGCGATCGACGAGGGCCTCATCGGCGCCCCGATCGCGGCGACCGCCACCATGCTCACCCCCGGCCATGAGCGCTGGCACCCCAACCCCGACTTCTACTACGTGCCCGGCGGCGGACCACTGCTGGACATGGGCCCGTACTACATCCATGCGCTGGTCACGCTGCTGGGCCCGGTCGACGCGGTGATCGGCGCGGCCTCCCGCACCCGCTCCGAGCGCACCATCGGCTCCGGCCCGCGGGCGGGCGAGGTCATCCCGGTCAGCACGGACACGCACGTCAGCGGGATCCTCGTGCACTCCTCCGGAGTGCTCTCCACGCTCGTCATGAGCTTCGACGCGGTGGCCACCTCGATCCACCCGATCGAGATCCACGGCAGCGCGGGCAGCCTCGCGGTGCCCGACCCCAACCGCTTCGACGGCGATGTCGAGCTGCACCGCCTGGGCGGCGAAGGGTGGGAGACCCTGCCCGTGAGCGCCGGCTATGTGGACGCCTCGCGCGGGATCGGACTGCAGGACATGGCGCTGCGCGGCGCGGATCTGCGGGCGAGCGGCGCGCTCGGCCAGCACGCCCTCGAGGTCATGAACGCCGTGCTCGCCTCCTCCCGCAGCGGCTCCCGCGTCGAGGTCGCGAGCAGCTGCGGGCGCCCCGAGGCGGTGCCGCTGACCGACGTGCGGGGCTGAGCGGCGGCGCGGGGCCGACGAGCCGGGCCGCGCAGCGTCTCCGGCCCGTCGGTCCGTCCGTCAGTCCACCCTTCGGTCCGCTTATCGGCCCGCCCGTCGGCCCCCGCCCGTCGATCCGCTTGTCGGCCCATCCGTCGGCACGCCCGGCGGCCCGTCGCCCGTGGCATCCGGCGGCAACCCGTGGCATCCATCTGCGACGATCGAGGTGACGCGGGACACTGACGGGTGCGTGATCACCGCCCGCGGCACCCGACGACGACCCCGCGGGCTCCTCCGCCCACCTCCGGAAGGCACATCCCCGACATGTTCTCCGTCGGCATCATCGGCACCGGCGCCATCTCCGACGCCCACATCAGCGCTTACCAGGAGCTCGCCGCCGAGTTCCCCGACCTGCGCATCGTCGCCCTGGCGGACCTGGATCTCGCGGGGCCGACGGCCAAGCGCGAGGCCTTCGGGCTCGAGGACGCTCGCGTCTACGACGACGTCGCAGCGATGCTCGAGGCCGAGGACCTGGACCTGGTCTCCGTCACCACGCCCCCGTCGGCCCATGCGCCGCTGGCGATCCAGGCGCTCGAGGCCGGCGTGAACGTCGTGGTCGAGAAGCCGATGGCGACCTCCCTCGAGGAGTGCGACGCGATGCTCGCCGCCCAGCGCGCGAGCGGGAAGGTCCTCTCGACGATCGCCCAGAACCGCTTCCGCGACGAGATGGCGCGACTGAAGGCCGTGCTGGACTCCGGGAAGATCGGCCCGCTCTCCTCCGCGCGGATCGCCTCCGAGTGGTGGCGCGGGCACTCCTACTACGACCTGTGGTGGCGCGGCACGTGGGCCTCCGAGGGCGGCGGTCCGACGCTGAACCACGCCATCCACCACATCGACATCGCCCTGTGGCTGCTGGGCCGTCCGCTCGCCGTGAGCGCGATGATGACGAACGCCCAGCACGACAACGCCGAGGTCGAGGACCTGTCGATCGCGATCCTCCAGTACGAGCGCAGCCTCGCCGAGCTCACCAGCTCCGTGGTCCATCACGGGCAGAACCAGGGGATCGAGATCCAGGGCGCGCGCGCCCGCGTCTCCCAGCCCTGGGAGCCCGCGGCCGAGGTCGCCCGCCCCAACGGCTTCCCCGAGCAGGGCGGCGACGCCGAGACCGTCGCCGAGCTCGAGGAGTTCGCGGCCTCGCTCCCACCGCTGCCCCGGACCGGGCATCCGGCGCAGCTGGCCGACGTCGTGGCCGCCGTGCGCGAGGGCCGCGAGCCGCTCGTCACCGGGCACGACGGTCGCAACGCCGTCGAGCTCGTGACCGCGGTCTACGAGTCCGCGATCGAGCGGCGCGTCATCGACCTGCCGATCAGCCCGGAGGATCCGTACTACCGCTCGGGCACCCTTGTGGAGCGCGCCCCGCACTTCCACGAGAAGACCGGATCGGTCGCCAGCCAGGACGGGTACATGCCCGTCGGCCTCCCCGACGCCGCACAGGCCTGACCCTCCGCCCCGTCCCATCCGCTTCCGCGAAAGGAACCCTCCGCATCATGGCCGTCTCCGAAGGCGCGAACTACGCCCCCGCTCCGATGCCGAAGCCCGTCGTCTCCCCCGGTGAGTTCACCTTCGCCGCGATGCACCTGGACCACGGCCACATCACCGCCATGTGCGAGGGCCTCATCGGCGCCGGCGGCACCCTGAAGTGGGTCTACGACACCCAGCCCGAGCGCGCCGCCGCCTTCGCCGAGCACTTCGAGGGCGTCCAGCTCGCCGAGTCCGAGGAGCAGATCCTCACCGACCCCGAGGTGCTCCTCGTCGCCGCCGCGGCGGTCCCCGCCGATCGCGCCGACCTCGGCATCCGCGTCATGGACGCCGGCAAGGACTACTTCACCGACAAGACGCCGCTGACCAGCTTCGACCAGCTCGAGCGCGCACGCGCCGCCGCCCGGCGCACCGGGAAGAAGTACGCCTGCTACTTCTCCGAGCGCATCCACGTCGAGGCCGCCGTCCTCGCCGGGCAGCTCATCGACCGCGGAGCCATCGGCACCGTGATCCAGGTCCTCGGCATGGGGCCGCACCGCCTCGGCGATCCCGACTCCCGCCCCGACTGGTTCTACGAGCGCGCACGCTACGGCGGCATCCTCACCGACATCGGCTCGCACAACTTCGAGCAGATGCTCACTTTCACCGGGTCCGACAGCGCCGAGATCCTCTCGTCCTCGATCGGCAACTTCGACCACGCCGACCACCCCGAGCTCGACGACTTCGGCGACGCCCACGTGGCCCTGTCCTCGGGCGCCTCCGGGTACGTGCGCGTGGACTGGTTCACCCCCGACGGTCTGCGCACCTGGGGCGACGGCCGCACCTTCATCCTCGGCACCGAGGGCTACATCGAGCTGCGCAAGTACATCGACGTCACCACCGAGAACGGCCCCGGCCAGGTCCTCCTGGTCGACGGCGAGGGCGAGCACCGCATCGACGCCACCGGCAAGGTCGGCTACCCCTTCTTCGGCGACCTCATCCTCGACGTCCTGCACCGCACCGAGAACGCGATGACCCAGGAGCACGTCTTCACCGCCGTCGAGCTCGCCCTGAAGGCACAGGACCAGGCCCGCGTGCTGAAGGAAGCGCCCGGCGCCTGAGCTCGCGCGGGGCTTCGCGACCCCTGGTCTGCCCCCAGAACCCGGACCTCGCGCGCTCCACGCCCTCGGGGTCTACCGCCGCCCCGTGCACTACGCGTAGTGGGAGGTCGGGTCACGTGCACTATTCGCCGTGACCCGACCTCCTGCTACGCGTCGTGCACACCCGCCTGGAAGACTCCGTGCGGAGGACGTCGGGGACGCGTCCGGGACGCACCGCACCACGGTCGTCTCGCCCCACCTTGTTCCGCTCCAAACATCCGATGTCTGGGGTAGCCTGCGAGGGCATCACCGCCCACGCGAAGGGGAGTCCCCGTGAAGTTCTATGCCCAGGGCCCTGCCGGGGCCGAGCGCCCGGCCGTCCTGCACGACGGCACGTCCTATGACCTGACGCCTCTCACGGGCGAGGTCACCGCGATCTCGAGGGGATTCCTCGAGGACGGCGGCATCGAGCGCACCCGCCACGCGATCGCGGACGGCGCCCTGCCCGCGCTGGATCCCGCCGCGCTGCCGACCCTGGACGGCGTGTCGTCCGGGGCCGCGGACCTGGCCGGTGCGACCGGCACGAGCGGCACCGTCGGCACGGGCGGCAGCGTCGGCACGGCCGGCAGCGTCGGCACGGCCGGCGCCTCCGCGTCCCCGGCCGGTCACGCCCGCTTCGGCGCCCCGCTCGCACCGGGCAAGATCCTGTGCATCGGCCTGAACTACCGCGACCACGCGGCGGAGACGAACGCCGAGATCCCCGCCGAGCCGATCCTGTTCATGAAGGCGCCGGACACCGCCGTCGGCCCCCATGACGATGTGCTCCTCCCCCGCGACTCGGCGAAGACCGACTGGGAGGTCGAGCTGGGGGTCGTCATCGGCCGCACGCTGCGCTACGCCGCTTCTCCCGAGGAGGCGCTCGCGGCGGTCGCCGGGTACACCATCAGCAACGATGTCTCCGAGCGCGAGTTCCAGATCGAGCGCGGCGGCACCTGGGACAAGGGCAAGAACTGCGAGACCTTCAACCCCATGGGCCCGTTCCTCGTCACGGCCGACGAGATCGCCGACGTCCAGGACCTCTCCCTCACCCTCTCGGTGAACGGCGAGAGCCGCCAGGACGGCACCACGGCCGACCAGATCTTCGGCGTCGGCGAGGTCCTCGCCTACCTCTCGCGCTTCATGACCCTCTACCCGGGCGACCTCGTGAACACCGGAACGCCCGCGGGCGTCGCGATGGGCCTGCCCGGCCAGCCCTACCTGCGCGACGGCGACGTCGTCGAGCTCGCCATCGAGGGCCTGGGCAACCAGCGCCAGACCTTCCGCGATGCCCCGTCCGCCGAGGCGACCACCTCCACCGCGAAGGAGGACGTCCGATGAGCCCCGCGAACCCCTACGACGGCCTCCGAGTCCTGGTCACGGGCGGCTGCTCGGGCATCGGCCGGGCGACCACGGCCCGGTTCCTGGAGCTCGGCGCGCGCGTCGCCGTCCTCGACCTCTCGGCCACCGGCGCCCCCGAGGGCGCGGTCGTCCACCAGGTCGACCTGGGCGAGCGCGCGGCCACGACCAGCGCCGTCGACGCCGCTGCCGAGTCCCTGGGCGGGCTCGACGTGGTCGTGAACAACGCGGGCGTCAGCGCCGTGGGCGATGTGAGCGCGAACGACGACGAGGAGTGGGCGCGCGTGCTCAGCGTGAACGTCACCGCCATGGCGCGCGTGACCGCGGCGGCGCTCCCCCACCTGCGCCGCTCGGCGCATCCGGCAGTGGTGAACATGTCCTCGATCGCGGCGACCGCAGGGCTGCAGGAGCGGGTGCTCTACTCGGCGACCAAGGGCGCCGTGCAGGCGATGACCTTCGCGATGGCCACCGACCACGTGCGCGAGGGCGTCCGCGTCAACTGCGTGAACCCCGGGACGGTCGCGACCGAGTTCGTCGACCGCATGGTCCAGCGCTTCCCCGATCCGGTCGCCGAGCGGGCGGCGCTCGACGCCCGCCAGCCCACGGGCCGCATGGTCACCCCGCAGGAGGTCGCCGACTCCGTGGCCTTCCTCGCGAGCCCCCTGAACTCCTCGACCACGGGCACCTCGCTCGCGGTCGACGGCGGCATGAGCGGCCTGCGCACGAGGCCGGTGGGTTGAGATGGCCTCGGCAGTCAGCGACAAGGCGATCTCCGCCATCAAGCAGATGGTGGTCGACGGGCGGCTGAAGCCCGGCGACCGCCTCCCCACCGAGAAGGAACTCGCCGAGACGATCGGCGTCTCCCGCAACTCCCTGCGCGAGGCCGTGAAGGCGCTCTCTGTGATCCGCGTGCTCGACGTGCGCCAGGGCGACGGGACCTACGTCACGGCGCTGGAGCCCGAGCAGCTGCTCGAGTCGCTCTCCTTCGTGCTGGACCTGCACCAGGACTCCTCGCACCTGGAGATCCTCGAGCTGCGCCGCCTCATGGAGCCGATCGCCGTGGAGCAGGCCACCCCGCATCTGACCGACGAGGACTTCGCGCGGCTCGACGAGATGCTCGCCCAGCTGAACGCGGACTCGGGCGTCGAGGCCCTCGTGGCCTCCGACATCGCCTTCCACCGGCTCATCAACCACCGCTGCCCCAACGCCTACCTGAGCACTCTGCTGGACTCCCTCGCGAGCTCGACCTCGCGGGCGCGCGTCTGGCGCGGCCTCACCGACTCCGAGGCCGTCGAGCGCACGCTCTCCGAGCACTCGCGGATCCTCGAGGCGCTGCGCGAGGGCCGCGCCGACCTCGCCCGGGCGTACGCGACCTCGCACGTCGCGGGCGTCGAGTCCTGGCTGATCCGCCAGGGCATGCCCGAGGAGGATGCGGGCGAGGCGGGGAACGACGGAGCAGGCTCGACCGGCCACGCGGTACCGACACAGGCAGACGCCACGGCTGCACAGGAATGATGGGCAGGCGGGGAACCGCGCGTCCGGAAGCGGCCGGCCCTGGGACACGAAGGACGGCCCGTCCGCAGTCGTCCACAAACCCCTGAGGTCTAGTATCATCATCGATACTATTCACCGATGACCAGCGTCAGAGGCTCGTGCAGCGGATGAGGCGAAGCGCGACCGATGTCCGGTTCGACGACCTCGCGAAGGTCTGCGAGCACTACTTCGGTCCGCCCCGCCACCGTAGCGGTTCCCACCACGTGTACCGCACGCCGTGGCAGGGCGACCCCCGCGTCAACATCCAGAACGACCACGGGAAGGCCAAGCCCAACCAGGTGAAACAGGTCCTCGTCGCGATCGAGACATGGGAGAGGGAGGGGCGCGCGTGAGCAGCCGCGATCACTTCACATACAGGGTCCAGTGGTCCCCGGAGGATCAGGGCTTCGTCGGCACTGTCGCGGAGTTCCCCTCGCTGTCGTGGATCTCCGAGGATCCGCGCGCCGCCTTCGACGGCATCCGCGATGCGCTGGACGAGGTCCTGGCGGACATGGCGGAGACGGGCGAGACGCCTCCCACTCCGTTCACCGAGAGATCCTTCTCGGGGAAGTTCCTCGTCCGCATCCCTCCGGAGGCGCATCGCAGTCTCGCCATCGAGGCTGCCGAGCAGAACATCTCGCTGAACAGGCTCGCCGCTCACCGGCTCGCCGGGGCATGAGCGTCTACTCGTCCTCCTCTGCGAGCCCCCTGCCCTCCGTCACTCCGGCGTAGACCCGCTCCGCCGTCCCCCGGAGCACCGCGTCGAGCGCCTCGTCGTCGCCGGCGAGCTGCTCGCGCACGTGGGCGAGCAGCGGGGAGAAGCCGTCGAGGGTGAAGGCCGACGGGGCGATCGGCCAGTCGGATCCGACCATCAGGCGCGCGGGGCCGAACAGTTCGAGCGCCGCGTCGATCGCGGGGGCGAACTCTCCGTTCCCGCTGGTCGCGAGCCCGGAGAGCTTCGCGCGGGCACCGGGTGCCGCGGCGATCCGCGCGAGCGCCGCGTGCCAGTGCGCCATCTGCGCGCGGTCGCCGAGCGGCGGCTTGCCGAGGTGGTCGAGCACGAGGGTGAGCCCCGGATGCGCTGCGGCCAGACGCGCGACCTGCTCCATGTGGCGGGGGAAGGCGTCGGGCACGTCGAGCGGGAGCCCGGCCGCGGCGAGCAGCTCGAGGGAGCGGCCGACGGCAGGGCGCTCGAGGAAGCCCGGATCGGGCTCGTCGTGGACGAGGTGCCGGACGCCGACGAGATGGTCGGTGCATTCGGGGTCGGCGAGCGCCCGCTCGACCTCCGCGGGGTCCTCGAGCGGCAGCCAGCCGACGACGTCGGCCCTGATGCCCGCGCCCTCCGCCTCGATGGCGCGCGCGGTGCGCTGCAGATGAGCGGTGTCCTCCGGGGTGTCGTCGGCCTGGACCAGGATCACGCGGGAGGCGCCGAGTCCCACGAGCCCGTCGCGCACCATCGACCACTCCCCCGTGCGGCGCAGGGGCGCGGGCGCCGTCGCGAGCCAGGCATACGGGCTGCGCCGCAGGTCCCAGAGGTGCAGGTGGGTGTCGGTGACGGCAGGTGCTGGGGTCGGGGTCGGGGTCGAGGTCGAGGTCGAGGTCGAGGTCGAGGTCGAGGCGAGGGTGTCAGCCATGCCGCGGCTCCGGCTCGGGGTGCCCGGGTTCAGCCCGATCGGCGGCCCGGTCGTCGGCCGTCCACTGCGCCTCGAGCGCCGCGATGGCCTGCCAGGCCTCTTCGGGCACTGCACGCCCCATCCGCTCGACGTTCGAGTCCACCTGCGCACCGGTGCGCATCCCCAGGACGACCGAGGCGATCGCGGGATGGCGCAGCGGGTACTGGACGGCGAGGTCGGGCAGGGTGACGCCGAAGCGCTCGGCGAGCGCGGCGAGTGCGCGGGCGCGTGTGATGATCTCGGGCGGGGCGGCGGCGTACTCGTAGGTGGCGTCGTCGGGCACGGTGGGCCGCGAGAGCAGCCCGGAGTTGAAGACGCTGACGGCGACGATCCGCACGCCGTGCTCGAGGCAGGCCTCGAGCAGCTCGCGCGCGGCGCCCTGCTCGAGGAGGGTGAACCGGCCCGAGAGCATGACGAGGTCGATGAGGCCCGTGCGCACGGCCCGGGTGCAGACGTCGGCGTCCTTGGAGCCGACGCCGATCGCGCCCACCAACCCCTCCTCGCGCATGCGGGCCAGCGCCGGCAGGCCCTCGGCGAAGGCCTGCTCCGTCGGCCCCTCCTCGGGATCATGGGCATAGAGGATGTCCACGCGGTCCAGACCGAGCCGCTCGAGGGATGCCTGGTGGGAGGCGCGCACGCCCTCCTCGGAGAAGTCCCAGCGGCGCACGTGGTCGTCGGGAACCCAGAAGGCGTTGCCGTGGTCGTCGCCCGTGCCCGGTCCGGGGTCCAGGAGCCGGCCCGCCTTCGTGGAGACCAGGTACTCCTCGCGCGGGAGACCGCGCAGCCGCTCGCCGAGGCGGCGCTCGCTGGTGCCGATCCCGTAGTGCGGGGCGGTGTCGAAGTACCGGATCCCGCGGTCCCAGGCGGCGGCGACCGCGGAGTCGACCTCCTCGTCGGTGGTGACGCGGTAGAGGTTCCCGAGCTGCGCGGCCCCGAAGCCGAGCGGCGGCACCGGGAGGCGCAGATCCGCGATGTCCGTGCCGGGCCCGCCCGCGCTCATGCGCTCTCCCCCGCCCACACGGCGCCGCTCGGGAACTCGTGCTCCTCGACGGATGCGGCGAGCATGCGCGCTCCGCCGCCGGGCTCCTCGGGCGCGCGGTAGGCGCCGCCCTCGACGCGCACCGGCACCTCGAAGTGCTCGTGCAGGTGGTCGACGAACTCGATGCGGCGCCGGGGGTCCTCGCCCCCGATCGCGACAGCGTCGAAGAACGCGAGGTGCTGCACCATCTCGCACAGCCCCACGCCGCCCGCGTGCGGGCACACGGGCACGCCGAATTTCGCCGCGAGCAGCAGGTTCGCGACGTTCTCCCCGACCCCCGCAACCCGGGTCGCGTCGAGCTGGAGCACGTCGATGGCGCCGGCCTGCAGCAGCTGCTTGAACACGATCCGGTTCGCGCCCTGCTCGCCGGTCGCGACCTTGAGCGGGGCGACGGCCCGACGGATCGCGGCGTGGGCGAGGACGTCCCCGGGGAACGTCGGCTCCTCGATCCAGTACGGGTCGTAGGGGGCGAGGCGGCTCAGCCACTCGATCGCCTCGGCGACGTCCCAGCGCTGGTTCGCGTCCGCCGCGATCGGGAAGCCCTCCCCCATCTCGGCGCGGGCGAGCGCGAAGCGGCGCACGTCATCCTCGACGTCGGCCCCGACCTTGAGCTTCACCATCTCGAAGCCCTCGTCGCGGGCCTCGCCCAGCAGGCGGCGCAGCTTCTCGTCGCTGTAGCCGAGCCAGCCCGGGGTCGTCGTGTAGGCGGGGACGCCGTGCGCGCGCAGCGCAGCGATCCGCTCCTCGCGGCCCTCGGTCCCGCGCCGCAGGATCTCGAGGGCCTCGGCGCGGGTGAGGGCGTCGCTGAGGTAGCGGAAGTCGACGAGGTCGAGGATCTCCTCGGGCGAGAGCATGGCGAGGGTGAGCCAGAGCGGCCGCCCCTCGCGGCGCGCGCGCAGGTCCCACAGGGCGTTGACGACGGCGCCGATCGCCATCGCCATCACGCCCGTCTCCGGACCGAGCCACCGCAGCTGCGAGTCGCCGTCGAGCTCCTTCTGCATGCCGCCGAGGTCGGCGAGCACCTCCTCGACGTCCCTCCCGATCACGTGCGGCTCGAGCGCGCGGATCGCCGCGCTCTGCACGTCGTTGCCCCTGCCGATGGTGAACACCAGGCTCGTGCCGGCGTCGGCCGGGTCCCCGGCGTCCGTGCGGATCGTGAGGTAGGCAGCGGAGTAGTCGGGGTCGGGGTTCATCGCGTCCGAGCCGTCGAGGTCGCGGCTCGTGGGGAAGCGGACGTCGCGGACGTCGAAGGAGACGAAGGTGCTCACCGGTGGTTGTCCTCGGTTCGGTCGGTCGGTCGGTTGGTGGGGCGGGATCAGGCGGCGGGCGCGCTGATCGCCACGGGCGGTGCGCCCTCGCCGGCGAGGCGCACGCGCACGCCGCCCTCGGCCCAGCCGGCCGCGGGCAGCGCGTCCGCGGGGATCTCGACCTCTTCCGCCGGTCCACTGAGGAAGACGTGCACGGTGCCGTCCTTCTCGACGGCGCGCGCCCAGGTCACCCCGGGGATCTCGAGCGCGCCGAGGCCCGTGGATCCGGCCAGGTGCGTCTTGTGCTCGGCCATGAACTCCCCGAGTCCCTCGAGGACCGCGACCTGGGGAGCGGGAAGGGTGCCGTCGGCCTTCGGGCCGACGTTCAGCAGCACGCGCCCGCCCCGGGAGACGGCGTCGACGACGTGGCGGATCGCCTGTGCGACGCCGAGGTACTGCTCGGGGCCCTCCACCTGGTTGTACCCGAAGGACAGGCCGATGCCGCGGCAGTTCTCCCAGGCCTCGCCCTCGGGGATCTCCCCGGCCTGGTACTCGGTGGTCACGAAGTCGTGGTGGGCATCGGAGAAGCGGTCGTTGATCAGGCCCTCCGGGCGCTGCGCGTAGAAGTGCTCGAGCAGCTCCCCGAGGCCGCCGGGCCCGAAGTGGTGGTTCTCGTCGGGCCAGCCGATGTCGTTCCAGAAGACGTCGGGGGCGTAGCGGTCGATGAGGTCTCGCACGTGGGCGGAGCAGTACCGGCCGTACTCGTCGTCGAGCGGGCGGGGCATGCGCTCGGCCGCCCCTTCGAGACCGATCGGGTCCGTCGGCCGTACGTGCCAGTCGAGCCCCCCGGAGTAGTAGACGCCGAAGCGCAGCCCGGCGCTCGTCGTCGCCTCGGCGAGCTCGCCGACGATGTCGCGGTGCGGTCCGCGGGCCACCGTGTTGCGGTCCCCCGTGTCGGGGGCGTCCCAGAGGGTGATGCCGTCGTGGTGCTTGGTGGTGGGCACGACGTAGTCGGCGCCCGCCCGGCGGAACAGGTCGACCCAGGCGCGCGCGTCGAAGGCGCTCGCGTCCCAGGCGTCGAGGAAGTCGTCGTAGGGGGCGCCGCCGAAGACCTCCTGCTGATGCCGCTGCGCAGGCGACCCGTCGAGCCGGATCGTGTTGAAGTACCACTCGGCGTAGGGGTTGTGGGAGAACCACTCGTGGTCGTTGTCGAAGGTGCCGAGCTCCCCGATCGGCTCCGCCCAGGCCGGGACCGCGTAGGCGCCCCAGTGGATGAAGATGCCCAGCGGGGCGTCGCGGAACCAGTCGGGGTGCCGGGTGGGCAGGGAGGCCCAGCGCCGGGAATCGTCGGTCACCGCGGCGCGGTCGGCATCGGGAGCGGTCATCTCGGCTGGGGTGTCCGTGCTGGTGTCGGGATCAGCGGCCATGGGTTCATCGTCTCCTCTGGAGCGTCGGTGCGGGGTCGGTCGGGAAGATCGGCGAAGAGTCAGCGGCCTCCGAAGCCGCCCATGCTCACCCCCTGCTGCAGCTGCTTCTGGAGCAGGACGACGATCAGCAGGCTGGGCAGGACGACCAGGCTGACGGCCGCCATCAGCGGCCCCCAGTCGGTGCCACGCTCACCGGAGAACATCTGCAGGCCGATGGGCACCGTCGCCATCCAGGTGTCGTTGACGATGATCAGCGGCCACAGGAAGCTCGCCCAGTACTCGATGAACGCGAAGACGAAGACCACGGAGATCGGAGCGCGCAGCAGCGGGACGATGATGCTGACCAGGGTGCGCAGCCGCCCTGCCCCGTCGATCGTCGCGGCCTCCTCGTAGTCGGCGGGCAGGCTGAGCAGGAACTGGCGGATCAGGAAGGTGCCGAAGGCCCCGAAGGCGAAGGGCAGGATCAGCGCGGGATAGGAGTTCACCAGCCCCAGCTCCTGCATCATCAGGTACAACGGGATGATCAGCACCTCCTGCGGCAGCACCATCGTCGCCAGGAACGCGCCGAACAGGGCCGCGCGCCCCCGGAAGGCGAAGCGCGTGAACGCGTAGGCGCTGAGCACGGAGACCGTTACCGTGATCGCGGCTCCCACGAGGGCGATGAGGAAGCTGTTGACGAGGATCCGTGCGAAGGGGATGGCCGTCCACGCGGTCAGATAGTTCGACCACTCGAGGCGGGAGCCCAGCGGACTGGTGCCGGTCGCGAAGACCTCGTCGGTCGGCTTCAGCGACGTCGCGAGCATCCACAGGAACGGGAAGGCGAAGGCCAGTCCCACCATGCAGATGAGGACCCGGGAGATCAGCCGCCCCGGGCGGAAGCCGCTGCGGCGCGGGATGGGAGCGGCGCGCTGGGCTGTCATCTCAGCTGTCATAGGAGACCCACCTCTTCTGCTGGCTGAACTGGACGGCGGTGATGAGCATGACGATCACGAAGAGCGCCCAGGCGAGCGCGGAGGCGTAGCCGAGGCGATCGAAGGAGAAGCCGTTGCGGTAGAGGTGGAGCACGAGCGTGTTGGTCGCGTTCCCCGGCCCGCCCTCGGTGAGGGCGTAGGGCTGGGCGAAGACCTTGAACGCACCGATCACGGTCATGATCGTGCAGAAGAAGATCGTGGGCGAGAGCATCGGGAAGACCACCCGGACGAAGCGGTCCACGGGCCCTGCGCCGTCGATCCGGGAGGCCTCGAGGACGGTGGGGCTGATGCCGGAGATCCCCGCGCCGAGGACGATGATGTTGTAGCCCATCCCCTGCCACAGCGACATCATGACCAGCGAGACCATCGCCCATCCCGGCGTGTTGAGCCACTGCGGGCCGGTGATCCCGAGGTGGGCGAGCAGGGCGTTGACCACGCCGTCGTCGTCGAGCAGGAGGCGGAAGACCAGCGCGTTGCCGATCATCGGCGTCACCACGGGGACGAAGAAGAGGACCCGGAAGAACGCGGCCCAGCGGCCGCCGAGGTTCATCAGCCAGTAGCTGAGCCCCAGGGCGACGGCGAGGTTCACGGCCGTGTAGAGCACCGCGAAGATCAGGGTGTTCAGCATGCTCCGCCAGAACGCCGGGTCGCCCGCGAGCATGTACCGGTAGTTCTCGAGGCCGACGAACTTCGGCGACCCCAGCAGCGGCCAGTCGAACACGCTGATGACCAGCGAGGCCGCGAGGGGCACGACGATGAAGACGGCGAACCCGAGCATGCCCGGACCGAGGTAGAGGACGGCGGGCCAGCGCGCCGGGCGGCCCCGGCCCGCGCGCTGCGGGCGGCGCGCCGGCGCGGCGGGGGCCGACGCGGGCGCCTGGTCGAGAGCTGCGGTCATCGTGCGGTCGCCTCCTGGATCTCGCCGAGGATCTGCTGCGCCGTGCGGCGCCCCCGGAAGCCGTCGGTCGCGTACTGGGCGAAGACCGAGACGATCTCGTTCCAGTTCGAGGTCGTCACCAGCGGCTGCCCGGAGTCCGCGAGAGCTGTCACGGCGCGGACGCTGTCCTCGGGCTTCCCCTCCGCCCAGCGGTCCCGCTCCTGCGCGAGCGAGGGGAACGTGCCGCGCGCGTGGGCCACACTGCCGATGACGTCCGGGGTCGTGATGGCCGCGAGCGTCCGGAACGCCGCGGCGGGGTCCTCCGCCTCGGCCGCGATCCCGAAACCCGAGCCCTGGATCAGCCCGCGGGCATCGCCGCTGCGCGAGGGGATCACGCCGACGCCGAGGTCGTCGCCGAGGGCGTCGGCGTACACCTGGTACATCCACGGCCCGTCGACGTACATCGCGGCGGCACTGCTCATGAGGTCCTGCTGGGCGGCCGGCTCGGAGTCCACGGCCGGCGGGGCCGTCGCGACGCCGTGCTCGGTGACGAGGTCGAACCCGAACTGCATGCCCTCGACGATCGCGGGGTCGGTGAGCGTGAGGCCCCCGTCGGCGACGGGGGCTCCGCCGTCGGCGAAGCCGATCGCCATGCCCAGGTGCACGAGGCCCGCGGAGATCGCGAGGCCGTGGACGTCCCCCGAGGTCAGCGCCTTCGCATCCTCGAGGAAATGGTCGGTGGTGTAGTCGAGGCCGGGCATCTGGAGGCCGGCGTCCTCGAACAGGGAGCGGTTGAAGTAGAGGACCATCGGCTCGGCGTCGTACGGGACGGCGCGGATGGTGCCGTCGACCGTCATGGCGGTCATCATCGCCTCGTTGAAGGCGCCCAGATCGACGCCCGCGTCCTGCGCGAGATCCTCGAGCGGAGCGAGCAGGGGGCCGATCTCCTGCGTCCTGGCCGCCTGCGTGGTCAGCAGCGCAGGGGCGTCCTTCGCCGTCATCCGGGTCTTCGCCTTGGTCCAGAAGTCCTCGAAGCTGGGGCCCTCGAGAGTGAGGGAGAATCCGGGGTCCTCCTGCTGCGCGGCGTCGATGAACGCCTGCCACTGCTCGCGATCGCTCGCGCTCGAGATCCAGGTGAAGAGTCGCGTGCTGGGGTCGCCGCCCTGTCCTCCGCAGGCCGTCAGCGCGCCGGAGGCACCGAGCAGTCCCATGCCCGCGCCTGCGAGCAGCGCGCGGCGCGAGAGCGGTGCGGCTCTCTTCGTCATCGGCATGTACCACCCCTGGTCCCGAAGGTCGTCGTCGTCCTTCTCGAGCGCCGCGGACGCCCGAGCCGCAGAGGCCCGAGCCGCGCGTCATGTGCCGTCGCGTCCTGCGCCGTCGAGGCCCGCCCCTCAAGACATCGGATGTCTTCGCGGCACGACCACTCTTGAGGAAAACATGGGATGAGTCAAGAGGTGTCCGAGGGATTGCCGCGTCCATCCGCGTTTCCGCCCCTGCGTGCTCGCATGTCAGCGGCCCACCCCGACTCCGCGCTCCTCTGAATCCCGGATGCCCGTCGGGCGGTCCTCGGATGTATGGCGCGTCCGGACGCGCATCGACCGCTCCCCCACGCCATGGATCGCGATAGCGTGCCCGTATGGCAGCACGGCGGCTGCTCTCAGTCCGGTCGCCGATCGACGACCCACGAGGAGCCCCATGTCCAGCCCCGGCCATGCGTCGTCCGCAGCGCGCGGCGTCCCGTCATCCCCCGCCCGCCCCAACATCGTCTTCGTGATGTCCGACGACCACGCGGCGCACGCGATCTCCGCGTACGGCAGCCGCGTGAACTCCACCCCGCACATGGACCGTCTCGCAGAGGAGGGCGCGCGGCTCGACGCCATGTACTGCACGAACTCGATCTGCACACCGTCGCGCGCCTCGATCCTCACGGGCACCTACAGCCACATCAACGGCGCCGCGACGCTCTACACCGAGTTCGACCACCGCGTGCCCACGGTCTCCGAGGCGCTGCAGGACGCCGGGTACGCGACCGCGCTGTTCGGGAAGTGGCACCTGGGCCATTCGCCGTCGGCCCTGCCGCGCGGCTTCGACTCCTGGCGGATCCTCCCCGGCCAGGGCGAGTACTGGGATCCGCGGTTCCTCACGCCGGACGGCGAGGAGCAGCACGAGGGGTATGTGACAGATCTGCTCACGGAGATGGCGCTCGACTGGATCGACGAGGAGCGCGCGCAGCGCCCGTCGGACCCCTTCTGCCTGATGCTCCACCACAAGGCGCCGCACCGGCCGTGGATCCCGCACCCCCGGCACGCCGAGCGCTACCCCGTGGGCAGCATCCCCGAGCCCGAGACCCTCCTCGAGGACCTCTCGACCCGCTCGAAGGCGGTGCAGGGCGCGCGCATGTCGATCGCCGACGACCTCACCCGCACCGACGTCAAGGAGGACATGCCCGAGGAGCTGCGCGCCGAGGACCGCCGCGAGGACCGCGCCCGCTGGAACTACCAGCGCTACCTGCGCGACTACCTGCAGACCGTCCAGGCGGTCGACGACAGCGTGGGCCGCGTGCTCGACCACCTCGATCAGCTCGGCATCGCCGAGGACACGCTCGTGGTCTACACCTCGGACCAGGGGTTCTTCCTGGGTGACCACGGGCTGTTCGACAAGCGCCTGATGTACGACGAGTCGCTGCAGATGCCCATGCTCGTGCGCTGGCCCGCCGAGGTCCCGGCGGGATCGCGCGTGACCTCGATGCTGCGCAACGTCGACATCGCCGCGACCCTGCTGGACGTCGCCGGTCTCGACGCGGACGCGGCGATGCCCGGCCAGCAGGGCCGCAGCTTCCGCCCGCTGCTGCGCGGCGAGGAGATCGAGGACTGGCCGCGCGCCGTCTACTACCGCTACTGGGAGCACGACGACCCCGAGCACCATGCTCCCGCGCACTACGGGATCCGCACAGAGGAGTTCGCCTTCATCGACTACTACGGCGCGGGCCTCGGAGCGCCCGGCGCCTCGGACCGCGTCTTCGAGCGCGAGTACGAGCTCTACGACCTGCGCACGGACCCCGAGGAACTCCGCAACGTCGCCGCGGACCCCGACTACGCCGGGATCCGCGAAGACCTGGCCGCGCAGCTCGCGCAGATGCAGGCCGACGTCGGCGACCACCCGTACACGGGGCCCGGCAGCTGGCATCCGGACTGGAACCACGGCGCCGCCTCGCGCCGGGGCGCGGACGACGAAGACCGGCCGACGGGCGACTGAGCGAGGCATCCACCCACCCACAGACCGCCGCCCGCCGTCCCGTGCGCCACAGCATGTTGCAGTAGTTCGCATTCCTAACTACATTGGGGTGACGTGCCCACCCAAGATTTCCCCCAGGACCTGACGCTCGCCTGCAGCCGCTTCGTGCGGCTCGCCGCGCGCCGCGCGGACGTCGGCGTCTCCTCCGTCTCCTGGCGGGTCGTGAGCACGATCGAGCAGCGGGGACCGCTGCGGCTCAGCGAGATCGCCGAGCGCGAGAGGGTCACCCGCCCCACGGCGACCACCGTGGCGAAGCGACTGGAGGAGGAGGGCCTGGTCTTCCGGGCCCCCGATCCCGCCGACTCGCGCTCCGTCCTCGTCGACATCACCCCGGCCGGCCGCGAGAAGCTCGCCGACTGGCGCAGCCGCATGAACCACGGCGTCGGCCCCATCCTCGACGACCTCGGGGACGACGACCGCCGCACCCTCGCGCAGGCCGCCGAGATCCTGGCGCGGATCGTGGAGACCCACGACTCCGCCCCTCCCGCGACCGGCTCCGCACCTCCCGCGACCTGACTCGTCGGCGTCGCCGCGCCCCGACCCGGCGGCCTCGCCCGCTCCCCCGAACCCGTCCTCCGACGTCCCGCCCCACCGATCATGAGAAGGTCACCGATCGCATGACAGCCCCTTCCGACACGAATCCGCACACGGCGGGCTCAGCGCCCGCCCCCGCGTCGAACACCGCTCCCACCCTGCGCGACGCCTTCCACCAGCCCAAGGCCGTGTGGGCGATCGCCTTCGCCGCGACCGTGTCCTTCATGGGCATCGGCCTGGTGGACCCGATCCTCCCCGCGATCAGCTCCCAGCTGGACGCCTCGCCCACGCAGGCGATGCTGCTGTTCACCAGCTACCTGTTCATCACCGCGATCGCCATGTTCTTCACGAGCTGGTTCAGCTCGAAGGTCGGCGTGCGCACCACCCTGCTGATCGGCCTCGCGCTCGTCGTCGTCTTCGCGGCGCTCGCCGGGGCGTCCGGCTCGGTCAGCGAGATCATCGGCCTGCGCGCCGGCTGGGGCCTGGGCAACGCCCTGTTCATCTCCACCGCGCTCGCCGCGATCGTGGGCGCCACCGCCGGCCCGTCGGGCGGCGCGATCATCCTCTACGAGACCGCGCTGGGCATCGGCATGGCGCTCGGCCCGCTGCTGGGCGGCCTGCTGGGCAGCGTCTCCTGGCGCGCCCCGTTCTTCGGCACCGCCGTGCTCATGGCCATCGGCTTCATCGCCATCACCGCCCTGCTGAAGAAGGAGGCCAAGCCGGTCCACGTCTCCCCGCTCGCCTCCCTGCGGGCGCTGGGCAACCCGGCTCTGCGCACCCTCGCGCTGGTCGCGATCTTCTACAACTTCACCTTCTTCGTGATGCTCGCCTACTCCCCGTTCCCGCTCGAGGCCGCTGCCGCGGCCCAGGGCAAGGAGTTCGGCGCCATGCAGATCGGCGGCGTGTTCTTCGGCTGGGGCGTGTGCCTCGCGATCACCTCGGTGTTCGTCGCCCCGATCCTCACCCGCAAGCTGGGCCTGATCCCCACGCTGCTCACCATCGAGGGCCTGCTCGCCGTGCTCATGCTGGGCCTCGCCCTCGCGCACGGATCGATGGTCGGCATCATCGTGCTGATCATCATCGGCGGCCTGCTGCTGGGCGTCATGAACACCGCGCTGACCGAGACCGTCATGGAGGCCACCGACCTGCCGCGCGGCGTCGCCAGCTCCGCCTACTCGGGCGTGCGCTTCCTGGGCGGCGCGATCGCCCCGGCCGTCGCGGGCCCGCTCTCCGAATCCGCCGCCGGACCCGCCTCGCCGTACATCCTGGGCGCCGTCACCGTGGTGCTGAGCATGCTGATGCTCGTCATCGGCCGACGCCACCTCTCCCACGTCGGCCAGCAGCACCACCTGTCCAGCCAGGAGGAGGCCGAGGCCATCACCGCCGGCGACGAGGTGTGAGGCTGCGCTGAAGGGCTGCGGGACCGGCCCAGCGAGGTGTCCCCCTCCCACGGCCATCGAGTGGTGCGAAACCGCCCCCAAGATCGATCTTGGGGGCGGTTTCGCACCGTTCGTGGTCTCCTCGGGGCCCGGGATCGCTGGGGAGGGTGGCGGGAGAGGTGATGGAGGCCCGTGGAGGGCGCCGGGTCTGCGGGGCGCGAGGGCGCGTCCTCAGCGTCTCCGTCCGTCCCATCCGTGGCGCCGGAGCGCGGCGGACACCCGTCTCACCGCTCGGGCGCCCTGCTCGCGGAGGTCTGCGGCGACCGTCCGCACTTCGATCCAGCCGTGACGGACCCTCGCCTCGGTCCGCGCGATGTCCCGCTCCTGCTGTTCACGGGTCAGATGCGTCGGCCCCTCATGCTCGGCGCAGACGCGGTACTCCGGCCAGGACAGATCCGGCTGCCCCAGATCGATCCCGCGCTCGGAGATCGTGACGTTGAGGCGCGGCTCCGGGAGGCCGGCGCGGGCCAGGTGCAGTCGCAGCATGGTCTCGGCAGGTGAGTCGCTCCCCACGCGAGCCTGCTCGAGCGCTGCGCGCAGCCTCGCGTTGCCCCGTCGTCCCGAACCGCCCTCCACGGACGAGTCGAGCTCATCGAGGGTCGCGTAGGGACGTCGGCGTCCCTCGAACCGGAACCTGGGCCAGCGGATGAGATGGTCGGTGACGGAGACCAGCTCGTCGACCGTCAGGACCGCCGCGAGGTCCTCCCAGGTGCGCACGCGCGACGTCAACCGTATTCCCTGGGCCTCGAGCACGTCCGCTGCGGTGAGCCCGCCGAGCCGATGCCACCGCACATACGGCACGTCACGCCGCCGAGCCTGAGCGGAGACGTCGAGAACCCCTGTCTCGCGCACCGTGCGACGGAACGGGAGCGGCATCTTCAGCAGTTCGGCGGCAGTGGCGCCGCACACGACGATGTCGGGGGCGTCGCTGCAGTGTGCTCGGGCGAGATCGGCGATCGTGACGGCGACGCCCGCTCGCGCGTACACACCGCGGGAGAGTCGACGGACATCCGGGGCATCCAGTCGCCGTGGGCTCACGCCCGCATCGCGCGCTTCGGCCATCGTGAACACGGTGGCGAGGCTCTGGGGCAAGGTCGACCGGCGCGAGGGCATGGCGATCAGAATGCCCAAGCCCGCGCCGCACACCAGGAGTTATCCACACCGCCGGTCCTCCACAGCGCCTGGAGCGCCGGGCAGCGATGCCCCCGCAGAAGGCCTCCTTCACGCGCGCCCCGGAGCCACCGAGTCCCGCAGAATTGCCCACGAGTGGTGCGAAACCGACGCCAAAAGCGCTGATGGCGGGAGTTTCGCACCGCTCGTTCCGGGTGTCCGCGGTGCGTGGCGCGCTCGAGCGTCGGACGACTCACGGCCCCGCGTCGCGCAGCTCACCCTTGCACATTCTCGAGTGAGCGATATATCGTGATGCTGTCACGACATGAACGACCGTAAGGAGATCACTCATGCGACGCCATCACGATCATCACGACCAGCATCAGGAACTCGACCCGCGCGCCCTGCGCCGGGCACTCATGCGACGCGGAGGCCAGCGCCGACGCGCCGAGGAAGGAGGGGCCATGTACCCCGATGACTTGGGCTTCGGCCCTCGCGAGCGGCGCGGCGGACCCCGTGCGGGCCGTGGTCCGGGCGCTCACCCGGACCACGCCGGACACCCGGAGCGTCCCGAGCGCCCTGAGCGCCCTGAGCGTTCGGAGCGCCCTGAGCATCCCGAGCATCACGGACACCCGGAGCACCACGCCCACCCCGAGCATCACGGTTTCGAGGGCCGCGGCCCCGCGTTCGAGGACGGCTCGTTCGAGGACGGCTCGTTCGAGGACGGCGACGTCGATCGCCGCGGCTTCGACGGACCCGATGGACGCGGTCGCGGTCGTGGTCGCGGCCGAGGCCACGGCTTCGGTGGCCCCGAGGACGCCGGATTCGGCGGACCCGGCGGCCACGGGTTCGGCGGCCCCGGCTTCGACGGACGTGGCCCCGGTGTCGGCGGGCGCGGCCCCGGCGGCCGCGGTCCCGGCGGTCCCGGCGGTCCGGGCTTCGAGGACGCCGACGACCCCGAGCGCGGCTTCGGTCCGCGCGGTCCTCGCGGCGGCCGAGGTCGCGGCCGGGGACGCGGGCGTCGGCCCCGTGGCGACGTCCGCACGGCCGTCCTGCTGTTGCTGAGCGAGGAGCCGATGCACGGTTACCAGCTCATGCAGACCATCGACGAGCGCACGGGCGGGACCTGGTCGGTCAGCCCCGGCGCGATCTACCCGACGCTCTCCCAGCTGGAGGACGAGGGCTTCGTCGAGATGTCGAAGGAGGGCGGGCGCAAGCTCGCCACGCTCACCGACACCGGCACGGCGCACGTGGAGGAGAACAGGGCCTCCTGGTCCGACCCCTTCGCGGGCGAGGACGATTCCTTCGCGCAGGGCGCGCACGATCTGCGCAGCTCGCTGCGGGACCTCACGGGCGCCGTCCGCGAGGCCACCCGCTCGGGCGAGGCCCAGCAGATGAGCCAGGTCGCCGAGGTCCTCACCGAGGCCAAGCGCTCGATCTACCGGATCCTCGCCGGCGATGTCCCGGCCGCCGCGAGCAGCGCGGACGACAGCGGAGCGCAGGGAAATGGGTCGGGCCCATCCTCCCCGTCCTCCCCGTCGTCCCCGTCGAACCCGTCCGCCACGTCGTCCCCGTCGGAGCAGTCCGGCGAGCCGACCGCCTGACGTCCTGACGCGCCCCGCGCGCACGGAAGCGCCCGCATCCCCACCCGGGGTGCGGGCGCTTCGTCATGTCCAGGGGCTCGTGCACGGATCCGCCCGTCGGCCGATCCCTCCCCTCAGAGCCCCAGCACCACGGTCGCGATGGAGAAGTAGACGACCAGACCGGTCGCATCGCAGAAGGTGGAGATGAAGGGGTTGGAGAACACGGCCGGGTCGGCGCCGATGCGCTTGGCGATCAGGGGCATCAGCCCGCCGACGACCGCGGCCATCATGCAGATCGCCAGCAGCGTCAGGCCCATCACGATGCCGATCGGCAGGCCGTAGAAGATCCCGGCGATGACCAGGCCGAGCGTGCCGAGCACCGATCCGAGGGTCGCGCCGATCCGCAGCTCGCGCCACACCACGCGCGGCAGGTCGCGCACGCGCACCTCCCCCACGGCGAGCGCGCGCGTCACCGTGGTCGCGGCCTGGTTGCCGGTGTTCCCGCCCGTGCCGGTGAGCAGCGGGATGAACAGGGCGAGCACCACGACCTGGTCGAGGCTCGCCTCGAAGAACTCGAGCACCTGGACAGTGAGGATCGCGGAGACCGCGAGCACCACGAGCCAGACGATGCGGCTGCGCACGATCTGCAGGATCGGGGTCGCGAGGTAGGCGCGGGAGAGCGGTTCCGCGCCGCCGTGGCGGGCGGAGTCCTCGGCGTCCTCCTCCTCGATGATCGCCATCGCGTCGTCGATGGTGAGGATGCCGACGAGCCGGTCCTCGCCGTCGACGATGGGCATGGCCAGCAGCTTCTCCGCGAGGAAGCGCCGCGCGACCTGCTCGCGCTCCTCGCTCGCGCGGGCCATGACCGCGGTGTGCGCGAGGTCGCCGACGCGGGTCGTCCCGTCCTCCGCGAGCAGCCGGCGCAGGCCCACGACGCCGAGGACCTTCCGCGCGCCGTCGACGACGGGCAGCAGGTAGATCGTCTCGGGCTCGTCGATGTGGGCGCGCAGGTGGGCGAGGGCCCGAGCGACGCTCTGCTCGGGGTGCAGCGCGATGACCTCGGGCGACATGAACCGACCGATGGCATCGCGCGGATACCCCAGGACCGTCGTCGTCATCGCGCGCTCGTCGGCGTCGAGCCCGTGCAGGAGCTTCTCGGCGACGGAGGCGGGCAGCTCGTCGAAGAGCGAGGCGCGGTCGTCGGGGTCGAGGTCCTCGATGATCTGGGCGACCTGCGGGTCGCGCAGGGCGGAGATCAGCTCGGCCTGCTGATGGGGCGCGAGCTCCTCGAAGACCCGCAGCGCCTGGCTCTTGTCCAGCACGCGGAAGAGCAGGGCCGACTGCTCCGCGTCGCTCGTGCGCACGAGGTAGACGAGGTCCGCGACCGGCAGGGCGTGCGCCTCGCGGGCGAGGCGCTCGAGGCCGGCCTCGCCGGTCGGGTCCTCCCTCAGCAGCGCGAGCACGGAGTCCAGGGTCGCGATCGGGGAGGTCATGGACCCATTGTGGCCGGGATCCGGGCGCAGCGGCTCGCGTGGGGCCGGGGCCGACGGGTCAGCGGGCGACGGGGTCCGCCGCGCCCGCGGCGAGGCGGCCGAGGCCCTCGCGGTGGACGGCGCCCTCCCAGTCCCCCGGGCTCGTGCACATCAGGGCACCGCACTCGTTGCCGCGAGCGAGTCGGCCGGCGACGTCGAGCCCCTCGAGGTGCGCGCTGAGGTATCCGGCGACGAACGCGTCGCCCGCGCCGACGGTGTCCACGACGTCCACGCGGAGCCCGGGCACCTCGGCCGTCTCAGGGCCGGTGCGGGGGCCGGCACCGGCAGTGTCCTCACCGGACTCTCCCGCATCGGCTCCGGCACCGGCTCCGGCTCCGACGAGCGCGCGGGCGCCGTAGGCGCCGCGCTTCTCGACCACCTCGGGGATCCCGTGGGCGTGCAGGGCGCGCAGCAGGGAGGTGTCGGCACGCTCGCCCGCACCTGCCCCCGCACCCGTGCTCTGCCTCGCCGAACCCAGCGCGTCGGCAACGAGCTCGAGCTCCTCGGTGCCGCCGAAGACGATGTCCGCGGCGGCCGCGAGGCGGGCCAGCAGCGGGGCGGCGACCTCGCGCGGAGCCAGGGCGGAGCGCAGGTTCACGTCGAAGCTGATCAGCGTGCCGGCGGCGCGGGCGCGCTCGAGGAGCGCCACGGCCGCATCCCGCGCCTGCGGCGACAGCAGCGGCGTGATGCCCGTGAGGTGGAGGATGTCGGCGCCCGCCAGCAGCTCGTCCGGGACATCCTCGGCGAGCTCCTGCGCGTTGAGGGCGGAGGCGGCCGAGCCGCTGCGGTAGTAGCGGACCGTGGTCGCCCCGCCGCTGGGATGGGACTTGAGCATCAGGCCCGTCGGCCGCTCGGGGTCGATGCGGGCGCGCACGTCGACCTGCTCAGCGAGCAGCTCGCGCAGCACCCGGGTGCCCAGTTCGTCGGCCCCGACCCTGCTCGCCCAGGCGACCGGGACGCCGAGGCGGCGCAGGCCGATCGCGAGGTTGCTCTCGGCGCCGCCGATGCCGACGGTCATGCCGCGCGCGTGGGCGAGGGAGCCGATGCCCTCGCTGTGCAGCAGCGCCATGGTCTCGCCGACGGTGACGACGCGCGGCGCATCGTCCGCCCGCTCGGCCCGCCGGCCGTGGGCGTCGCCCGCCCGCTCGGCCCGTCGGCCGTGCGCGTCGGTCACCTGCCCGCCTCCGCGCACACGGCGACGAACTCGCGGGCGCGGTCGGCGAGCGCGGAGAGGTCGCCGCCGCGGAAGGCGTCGCCGAGCAGCGGACCGCCCACGGAGACCGCGTCGGCCCCCGCCTCGAGCCAGGCCCGGGCGGCGGAGAGGTCGACCCCGCCGGAGGGGATCACGCGCAGGTCGGGGAAGGGACCGTGCAGGTCCTTGACGTATCCGGGACCCACGGTGCCCGCGGGGAACACCTTGACGGCGCTCGCGCCGGCCCGCCACGAGGTGAACAGCTCCGTGGGGGTGAGGCCGCCGGGGACGATCGGCGTGCCCGCGGCGATCGACGCCTCGATGACGGCGGGGTCGGTGACCGGGGTGACGAGGTAGGCGGCGCCGCCCTCGGCGGCCCGGCGGGCCTCCTCGGGCGTGGTGATGGTGCCGACGCCCAGGTCGGCCTCGCCGCCGAAGCGCTCGACGAGGTCCGGGAGCGCGTCGAGCGTGCCAGGGGTGGTCAGGGTGAGCTCGAAGCTGCGCACCCCGGCCCCGGCGAGCGTCTCGATGACCTGCGGGTACTGGGATGCCTCGCGGCCGCGCATGACGACGACGAGGCGCGAGGCGAGGGAGCGCTCGGGCAGCGGAAGGCGGTCGGCGGGAAACGTGTCGGAGGTGCGGGGGTCGGTCATGGGGTGCTCCTCGGGTCGGAGGGGTCGGACGGCGTGGGTGCGATGGAAGGCGACGCGGCACGATGCGCCGCGAGCGGGCCGACGGACGGCCCGCCGTCGCTCACCAGTCGTGCACGGTGCCGTCGCGCAGGCGGTTCACGGGCAGGTAGGCGGGCTCGTACGGGTGCGCGGCGGCGGCCTCGCGGTCCAGCTCGACGCCCAGGCCGGGGGTCTCCCCCGGGTGGAGCATGCCGCTCGTGAACGTGTAGGAGGTGCGGAAGACCTCGAGGGTGCGCGCGGAGTGCGGCATGTACTCCTGGATGCCGAAGTTGTGAATCGCCAGGCCCAGGTGCAGGTGCGCGGCCATGCCCACCGGGGAGACGTCCGTCGGCCCGTGGAAGCCGGAGCGGATGCCGTAGATCCCGGCGAAGGTCATCAGCTGGCGCAGGCCGGTCACGCCGCCGGCGTGGGTGGCGGAGGAGCGCACGTAGTCGATGAGCCGCTCGGTGATGAGCGTCTGGTAGTCGAAGACGGAGTTGAAGACCTCGCCGATCGCGAGCGGCGTGGTGGAGTGCTCGCGCACCAGGCGCAGTGCGCTCTGGTCCTCGCCGGGGGTGCAGTCCTCGAGCCAGAACGGGCGGTAGGGCTCGAGGTCGCGCGCCAGGCGGGCGGCCTCGATGGGGCGCATGCGGTGGTGGCCGTCGTGCAGCAGGTGCAGCTCGGGGCCGAACTCGCTGCGCACGTGCTCGAAGACCGTCGGCAGGTGCCGCAGGTAGGCGGCGGTGTCCCAGGTCTCCTCGTCGGGGCGGCGCGGGGCGTCGGCCGCGAGACGGCCTGCGGGCTCGTACTCGTAGGCACCGCCGGGCGCGGAGTCGTGCACCCCGTAGATCTGGCCCAGGCCCGGCACGCCGGTCTGGATGCGCACGGCCTGGAAGCCCTGCTCGACGTAGCCGCGGATCGCGTCGTCCAGGTGGGCGAGGTCGGTGCCGGAGGCGTGGGCGTAGGTCATCAGCCCGGTGCGGCTCGCGCCGCCCAGCAGCCGGTACAGCGGCACGCCCGCGCGCTTGGCGGCGATGTCCCACAGGGCCATGTCGATCGCGGCGACCGCGGCCATCGTCACCGGTCCGCGCCGCCAGTAGGGGCTGCGGTAGAGGTACTGCCAGGTCGACTCGATCTGCGTCTCGTCGCGGCCGATGAGCGTGGGCGCGACGTGATCGCGCAGGTAGGAGGCGACGGCGAGCTCGCGGCCGTTGAGGGTGCCGTCGCCCAGACCCGTCACGCCGTCGTCCGTGGTGACGATCGCGGTGACGAAGTTGCGTCCCGGGCTGGTGACGTCGACGTCGATGCTGCGGATGCTCATGAGAGTCCTCTCGGGTGGTCGGTGGCGGAGTCGGGGCGGGAGACGGTCACATCGCCGGCTCGGGATCGGTGAGGTCGCGACCGGCGACCTCCTTCATCCAGATCGCGGCGAACAGCGCGCAGGCGCTGAAGAACGCGATGATCACGGCGACCGGGATCCAGGAGCCGGAGGCGGCGGTGACCCAGGCGGCGGCGACCACGGGTGCCACGCCGGTGGCGATGATGGCGGCGATCTCGCGGACGACGGCCGTGGCCTGGTAGCGGTTCTTCGCCCCGAAGATCTCGGGCAGGGTGAGGTTCTCCATCGAGGACATCGACATCACGGAGACGTTGTGGATGACCACGTAGCCGACGATCACCTTCCAGGTGGTGCCGCTCGAGATCGCGAGCATGCAGGGCACCGCGAGCACGAGCGCGGCGGCGCTGGTCACCCCGTACATCGTGCGGCGGCCGAAGCGGTCGCCGAGCGCGCCGACGATCGGCACGGTCGCGAAGGCGACCAGCGAGGAGATGATGACGACCTCGGTCGAGAGCTGCTTGTTCAGCATCAGCACGACGGTGATGAAGGAGATCAGGTAGGTCTGGATCATGCCGGAGTTGCCGGCCTGCCCGAAGCGCAGCAGGAAGGCGACGGCCACGGACTTGAAGGTCAGGGACTTCGCCTCGACCGCCCGGACGGCCTCGGCGGGGGCGTCCCCGGTCTGGACGTCGGCGGCGGTGACGGCCTCTCCCTCGACGACGTCATCGCGCGCCTCGAAGACGGGGCTCTCCTTGAGGCTGAGGCGCACCCACACGGCGAAGACCATGACCAGGGCGCTCGCGACGAACGGGATGCGCCACGCCCAGTCCATGAGCTGCTGATCGGTGACGGCGACCAGCAGGATCGCCCAGATGCCGGAGGCGAACAGGGTGCCGCAGTTGGTGCCGAGGGCGACCAGCGAGGCGATCACGCCGCGTCGGCGGGCGGGCGCGTACTCGGAGAGCATGACCCCGGCGCCGGAGATCTCGGCGCCCGCGCCGAAGCCCTGCAGGAGCCGCAGGACCACCAGCAGCGCCGGCGCGAGCATCCCGACCTGTGAGTACACGGGCAGGACGCCGATCAGGGCGGTCGCGAGCCCCATGATGACGATCGTGTAGAACAGCACCTTGCGACGCCCGATGCGGTCGCCCATGCGGCCGAAGAACCAGGCGCCGACGGGCCGGGCGATGTAGCCGACGCCGTAGGTCGCCATGGCGCCGACCACGGCCATGCCGGGGTCGTCGTTCGCGAAGAAGAGCTCGCTGAACACGAGCGCCGCGGCCAGCGAGTAGAGCTGGAAGTCCATGAACTCCAGCGCCGTGCCCAGCCAGCCGGAGACGGCCGCGCGCACGAGATCGCCGACGCTGCGCTCGGGCTGGGCGGTGCCGGTGGGGGTCGACGGGGAGTCGTCGGTGGTGGGGGCGTGCGTCATCGTGCTCCTTCGCGCGGTGCCCGGAGGCGGGGGTGGGGTGTTCTCGACGTGTGGGGTCGGATCCGAGGGGGCCACGTCCGACGGACCCGTCTCCGACGGACGCTCGGCCCGGGGGCGCCCGGACCTCGTCGGCTCGAGCGCTGTCGGTTCAGAGGGCGAGCAGGACCTTCGCGGACCGGGAGGCGTCGCGGGCGGTCGCGAAGGCTTCGGTCGCGTCGGCCGCGGGGATCACCTGGGTGACGACCTCGCCGATCGCCGGGTCCTGGACGAGCAGCGTGATCGCGTCGTCGATCTCGGTGGAGAAGCGGAAGGTGCCGCGCAGCTCCGCCTCCTTCGCCAGCAGCGGGGCGAGGTTCACCGAGATCTCGGCGTCCGGGAGGATCCCGACCTGCACGACGATGCCGCCGGGGGCGACCGCCTTCACCGCGGAGCCCAGGGAGACGGGGGCTGCGGAGCACTCGAGGACGACGGGGAACGTGCCGGGGTCGACCTGCTCCTCGGTGACGAGGAAGGTGCGGGTCGCGCCGAGCGCCCGGGCGCGCTCGAGGGGCTCGGGCCGCACGTCGCCGACGACGATCTCGGAGGCGCCCGCGTGGTGCAGGGCGGAGACGGCGAGCAGGCCGATGGGGCCGGCGCCGAGGACCAGGACGGGGCGAGCGGCGACGTCGCCGGCGATGTTCACGGCGTGGATGGACACGGCCAGCGGCTCGGCGAGCGCGGCGGTCTCCAGGGAGAGGCCCTCGGGGAGCACGCGCACCATGTCGCGCTCGACGAGGAGGAGCTCCGCGGCGGCGCCCTGGCGGTGCGGGAACACGCCGGCGCTGCCGAGGTAGTCGCCTCCGGGCCACAGGTGCGGGCGCTCCTCGAGGCCCTCGACGGGGGCGCCGTAGCGGGCGGGGTGCACGGTCACCGGGGTGCCGGGAGCGAGCTCGCCGGAGGGGTCGAGGTCGACGGTCGCCGACAGCTCGTGGCCGGGGACGAAGGGCTCCCGCACGAGGTTCTCGCCGTTGCGCCCCAGGTAGTAGTAGTGCAGGTCGGAACCGCAGATGCCCACGAACTTCACGCGCAGGCGCACCTGGCCGTCGGCGGGCTCGGGAACGGGCTGATCCTCGAAGCGGATGTCCTCCGCACCATGGATGACCAGGGACTTCATCGTCGCTCCTCCTCGCGCGGCTGCGCGGGCCGACATCGGCGGCTTCTTCGGGTTCGGTAGCGGAATCGCGTTTCGTTTTGTAGTCTGAAACGGCAGTTCCGTAATGCGTGATCACTATAGGTCGAGCCCAGGTGTCCGGCAAGATCGCGCCCGCACCCCGGTCATCGCCGACCCGCGCCTCGCGGGGCACGGCGCGCCACCGACCCGAGAGGCCACCATGCCGACAGCCCCCGGCTCCGTCCCCGGCCCCGACCCGGCCCCCTCGCCCGCCTCCCCCGTCGGCAGCGTCGACAAGGCGCTCGTGCTGCTCGAGGTGCTCGCCGAGGCGGGGCCCGACGGGCTCATGCTGCGCGAGATCGCGGAGGCGAGCGGCTTCCACAAGGCCTCCTCGCATCGCATCCTGCAGGCCCTCGCGCATCGGGGGTTCGCATCCCAGGACCCCTCCGACCAGCGCTACCGCCTGGGCAGTGCGCCCATGGTGCTCGCCGAGCGCTATGCACGCGGGGACCACCTGGCGGCGCTCTTCTCCCCCGTCCTGGCGAGCGTCAGCCGCGGTGCGCAGGAGCTCGTGCACCTGGGCACGATGGACGGCACGAACGTGCTCTACCTCGACAAGGTCGAGCCCGAGCGGACGCTGCGGGTGTGGTCGCGCGTGGGAAACCGGGCGCCTGCGGCGCGCACGGCCCTGGGCCGCGCGATGCTCGCTGCACAGGGCGTCTCCGGGTCCGCTCTCGCCCCGTACGCCGAGGCCACGACGGCCGACGACGGGCTCGACGTCCCCCTCGCCCGCCTGCAGGAGGTGGTCGACGAGTCGCGCAAGCGCGGCTTCTCGTCCGAGGTGCAGGAGAACGAGCAGGGCATCGCGTGCGTGGGCGTCGCCGCGCTCCGCTTCGACGGCCGCGCCGCGGCCGTGAGCATCACCGGTCCCGCCGAGCGCATGGACGAGGAGTGCCGCGCCGAGCTCGGCGCCCTGCTGCGCACGGAGCTGGAGCGGCTCGGGCCGAGCGGGTTCACGGTGATGGGCAGGGGCTGAACCCCGGGGCCCCTCAGCCCACCGCGTCCTTCATCGCCGCCTCGATGCCATGGCGGGCGATCACCTCGAGCAGCTCGCCGACGCGGTCGGTGAACGCCTCCTCGCGGGGCAGGTCGAGGCCCAGGAAGCCGGCGTCGAGCACCTTCCGGACGATCTCGCGGGGCGCGGTCGCGGAGCCGACGGCCTGCAGGATCCTCTCGCGGGCGGGCTCGTCGACCGCCTCCATCTCGCGGGTGACCGTGACGCCCTCGGGCTGGACGATCGTCGCGATCCACCCGGCCACGAGCAGGGCGAACACGTGCGGCATGCGGCCCTCGCGCAGGTGCTGGAGGGCGGCGACGGGGATGCGCTGGGGCAGGCGGATCGAGCCGAGGGAGGCGATGCGCGAGGTCGAGTCCGCGAGCGGCGCGTTCTCCCAGCGCAGCACGAGCGAGGCGATGTACTCCTCGGGGTCCAGGCCGTTCGGCAGCGGGATCGTGGGCAGGGCGTCGCGTCGGATCTGCGCGAGCACGGTGTCCTGCACGGCAGGGCGCTGCCAGGTGCCGGGGATGGTGGGGGTGCCCTGCAGCACGCCGAGGTAGGCGAGCAGGGACTGCGAGGCGTTGACCAGGCGCAGCTTCACGAGCTCGTAGCGATCCACCTGGTCGCTGATGACGGCCCCGGCCGCCTCCCAGCCGGGACGGCCGCCGGGGTGGTCCTCCTGCATGACCCACATGGTGAACTCCTCGGTGCGCACCGGGGCGTCGTCGCGCACGCCGAGCAGGCGCTCGACGCTGCGCCGGGTGTCGTCGGTGGTCGAGGGCACGATGCGGTCGACCATCGAGTTCGGGAAGCCCACGCGGGTGCGGGCGAAGCGCAGCACGTCCTCGTCGGCCCCGGCCTCCTGCAGGAACTGCGTGACCACGGCGCGCGCGACGTCGCCGTTGCCCTGGAGGTTGTCGCAGGACTGGATCGTGATCGGCTCGCCGCTCGCGGCGCGGCGCTCGATGCCCCGGGCGATGGTGCCGATGACGGTGCGCGGGGCCTCGCCGGATCCTGCCCCTGCACCCTTCCCGGCGGCGAGGTCGGCGCGGATCGCCGGGTCCTCGAGGTCCAGTCCCTGCGCGTTGGGCGACCAGCCGTACCCGCCCTCGGAGACGGTGAGGGTGAGGATCCGGCGCGCGGGGTCGGCGATCTCGGCGACGACGGCCGCGGGGTCCTCGGTGAGGACCCCGAAGCGGCGGTGCACGTCGACGACCTGCGCGCTCTCCCCCTGCGGGGACAGCTGCAGCACCGAGTACAGGCCGTCCTGGGTGGTCATCGCGTCGACGACGCCGCGGCTGCGGTGCCCGTAGGCGCTGATGCCCCAGTCCCCGCCCGCGGCCTCCATCGCCCGCGCCGTGTACACCGCGGTATGGGCGCGGTGGAAGTTGCCGAGCCCCAGATGGATCATCCCGGGGGTCGGCGGCGCGGAGACGCCGATCTGCGCGAGCGAGGGGAAGGTCGACCGGTTCAGGGGTTCCATGGCCCCATAGGTATCAGAACTCGTCCTCGTTGCCGTCGCTGAGCCACGCCCCGATCACCGGGAACTCCATGACGCGCAGGCGCGCGGTGCCGTAGGGGACGAGGCGCAGACCATGCACGGGTCCGTGCTCGAGGACGGGGCTCGCCGGTGGCGGGGTCGCCGAGGCGCCGTCGGCGACCCACTGGGACAGCCTGCTGCCCCGCGCCTCGAGGGTGAGGGCCCCGCCGGGGGCGAAGGGCTGTGCGGGGATCTCGCCGTGGCCGATCCGCCAGGTCCCGGCCTGCTCGACGTCGGCGAGCGCCCAGCTCCAGTTCCCGCGCGGGCGCACCTCCCATTCCCCCAGCCCGGGGGCGCCGGGCACCTCGATCCAGGTCTCTCCCGGGGTCGCGACCATGACCAGCGGGCCGACGTGCACCGCGGCCGCCTGCCGCTCGCGACGCTCGACGCGGGCGCGCATCGGCAGCGTGAGCTCGATCGCGGTCTCGCCGCTCCAGTCGCGCCGCAGCTCCACGTGCCCGTCGGCCGACGGCGAGACCGGGACCTCCTCGCCGTCCACGACGAGGCGCGGCTCGGTGCTCCAGGTGGGGATGCGCAGGCGCAGCGGCACGGCGGCGCCCTCTCCCCCGCGCACCTGGATCCGCACGGTCTCGCGGAACGGGTAGTCGGTGACCACCTCGAGGTGCAGGGGCATGCCGGCCGCGTCGACGTCGATCGTGCAGGGGGCGTAGGCGACGGCGCGCAGCCCGCCGTCGGGGTCGCGCACCCAGAGGTTCGCCGCGAACTTCGGCCAGCCCTGGTGGAGGTTCGCGGTGCAGCAGCCGAAGTGCGGCTCGAGCCCGAACATGTTCGCGTCGTCGCTGGAGAACGACCAGTCGCGATGGGCCACGGAGACCTCGATCTGCGTGCCCTGCTGGTGGTACTGGTGGGCGAGCGTCCGCGGATCGCACGATGCGGGCAGCAGGTTGAGGGCCAGGGATTCGAGGCGGTCGCCCTGCACGGCGTCCCCGAAGACCCTGGAGAGCACCTCTGCCGTCCACATCATCTCGACGACCAGGCAGGTCTCCACGCCCGCGGTCGCCTCGCGGCCGCCCAGCCACTCGTCGCCCGAGAACCAGCCGTGGGCCTGGCCGTGCCAGCGCTGGAGGTGCGCGAGGGCCTCCTCGGTGCGCGCGCGATGGCCCGGATCGCCGTCGACGAGCTGAGCGGCGGCGCCGGTCTTCAAGCCCATCGCGACATTCACGCCATGGGCGGAGTGGGCGGAGACCTGGGCCTGACCGGTGATGACGTGCTCGATGAGATGAGTGTCCCAGTCGAAGGTCTGGGAGAGGACGAGGCGGGCGAGGTCCTCGAGCCAGGCGCCCTCGTCCTCCTGCCCGGCGGGCAGGTGCGCGCGGGTCCAGGCGATCGTGAGCACGTCCTCGGCGCCGCGGGCCTTCGCCCACTGGGCGAGAGGGCGCTCGGCCAGGTGCTCGAGCTGGAAGCGGTGCCAACGCAGCAGGAAGGGGACGACGCGCGGATCGCCGGTCGCCTCGGCGTGCTGGATCAGCACCTTGGCGGCGACCATGCGCGGCCACCAGTCCTCGTCGACGCCCGGCCCGAAGAAGCCGTCCTCGCGCTGGGAGCCGAGCATCCAGTCGATCCAGGGCTGCGCCTTTGCGATCAGCTTCTCGTCGCCGAGCACGTGGGCCAGCGGCACGAGCCCGTCGAGGTAGTAGGGGCCGCGCTCCCAGCTCTCGCCGTCCCCGCCCAGCCAGCCGCTGTCGGGGCCGACGTCGGGCCAGACCTCGGGCAGGCGCCCGGTGAGGCCGTCGGCCTGCAGGCGCAGCTGCCGCTCCAGCCAGCCGCGCGGCCTGACCGCCCCGAGCGGCAGCGGGTTCGCGACTCCGGCCAGGGGGTTCCAGGTGCCGTCGGGAGCGGGAGGGGACGCGGCAGCGGGGGCGGACGCGGCAACGGAGTCCGTGGCGGCAGCGGGATCCGACGCGGCAGCGGGATCCGACGCGGGGGCGGCATTCATGCGGGCACCTCCCCGGTGACGAAGGCGCGGATCGCGGCCGGGTCGAGCTTCGGCCGGCGCTCGGCCGTGGCGAGCCCGTTGGCCTCCTGCTGGGTGTCGGTGAGCTGCGTGTAGCAGAAGCCGGCGAGGACGGGGCTCGCGGTGACGGCCTCGAACAGGCCGCCGACGCGCTCTGAGAACTCCTCCTCACTGCCGACGACCGCGTATCCCCAGGTCTCGGCCGTGGCGTAGGCGATGCCGCCGAACTCGGTGAGCATCACGGGGGCGTCCGTGCCGAGCTCGGTCGCGCCGTCGAGCACGGGGCGTCGCCCTTGCGGGCCCATGCCGGTGAGGGTGCGCTCGAGGGCCGCGGTATCCGCGTAATGAGCGCGCAGCGCCGGCGGGTCCGTGCAGTAGTCGTGGAGGGTGAGCAGATCGCCGCCGGTGTGCTCGTAGCCGTCGTTGGAGACGACGGGCCGGCTGGGGTCGAGCGCCCGGGTCAGGGCGATCATGGCAAGGGCGAGCTGGCGCTGGCCGGGGTGGTCGGCGAGGTCCCGCACGCCCCAGCTCTCGTTGATCGGCACCCAGGTGACGATGCTGGGGTGGGCGCGGTACTGGGCGACGATCTCGGCCCATTCGGCGCTGAGCGCGGTGACCGCGCGCGGCGAGTAGGTATAGGCGTTCGCGGTCTCGCCCCAGATCATCAGGCCCAGGCGATCGGCCTGGAACAGGAGGCGCGGGTCCTCGGTCTTCTGGTGGATGCGGGCGGCGTTGAAGCCGAGATCCAGGATCAGCTCGACCTCCTCGCGGCAGGCGTCGGCCGAGGGCGGCGTGAGGTGCGTGTCGGGCCAGAAGCCCTGCTCGAGGACGGAGCGCACGTAGCAGGGCTCGCCGTTGAGGAGGAACCAGCCGCGATCGACGCCGACGGTGCGAAGACCCAGGTAGCTGAAGGATTCGTCGCGGACGACGGCGGTCCTGCGGCCCGCGTGCTCGGCCGGATCCTCGGCCTCGCCCTCGGTCTCGAGCACGAGGATGCGGGCGTCCACGAGGTGCGGGTGGCCGGGCCGCCACAGCAGGCGGTCCCGGGCCTGTGTGTTGCGCAGGGCGGAGATCTCCACGGCGCCGGCGACGCGCGGCTCCACGGCGTCGAGCTCGATCGCGCCGAGCTGCTCGGTCCCGCGATCGGTCGTGCTGCTGAGCTCGATGCGCACACGGGTGCCGGGGCGGGGCCGACGGGCCAGGTCGACGACGACCTCGACGCGGCAGCGCGCGAGGTCCGTCTCGGCGGTGAAGGAGTCGACATGCTGATCGGCGACGACCTCGATCCACACGCTGCGCCAGATGCCCGTGGTGCGGTCGTACCAGATGCCGTGGGGCTGCTCCTGCCAGTCCTGCTTGCCGTGCGGGAGGTCCACGTCGTGGGGATCGTCGGCGGCGCGGACCACGATCTCGGCGCTGCCATCGCCCGCGAGGTGGTCGGTGATGTCGACGGTGAAGGCGGTCTGGCCGCCGGTGTGCTGCCCGGCGAGGTGCCCATTGACCCAGACCATGGCCTCGTGGTCGACGGCGCCGAAGTGCAGCAGCGCGCGGTGCCCTGCGGGCGTGCTGACCTGGGCGGTGCGGCGGTACCAGACGACGGGGTGGAAACCGCGGTCGCCGATCCCGGAGGCCTCGCACTCGGGGACGAAGGGCACCTGGATCTGTCGGTCGAGCGGGTCGGGACGGGTGGCGTCGGACGCGCTTCCACCCGCCGATCCGCCGATGAACCAGTGCTCGGCGAGGCCGCGGTCCTCGTCGTCATGGGCGAAGTCCCAGGTGCCGTCGAGGCTGGTCCAGCTCTCACGGATCAGGGTGGGGCGGGGATGGGTGCCGTCCTGGGCGGAGGCGCCCAGAGGCGTGCCGGCGGTCGCGCGAGCAGTCATCGTCGAATGCCTTTCGAAGGTGCGAGGCTCCGACGCTACCGGTCCGTGAAGCCCGAGGCCAGAGGTTCTCTCCACGTGGGAATGGTCGTGCCCGTCGAGGGCGGACTGCCGCACAGCGGATCCACAGCCGGGCGACAGCAGAGGCTCGACAGACGCTCGCTACGTTCGCCCGATGCACCGACCCGCACCGCACTCCCCTACCCGGGACACCCCTTCCCAGGACACCGACGCCCGACTCGCCCACCGCGCGCCCAGTCGTCGCTCCGTCCTGCTCGGCGCGGGGGCGGGCGCCGCAGGCCTCGCACTGGCCGGCTGCGAGGTCTGGGGCGGGTCATCGGGCGGGTCATCGGGCGGTGCGGCGAGGGCGCCCGAGGTGACGATCTCGGAGTTCGAGAACGCGCGCGGAGACTGGACGATCTGGCAGGTCTCCTACGACCTCGACGACGGGGAGTCGAATCCCGAGCTGTACACGGAGGCGACGCAGATGGCGCGGCACGAGGCGCTCGAGGCGAAGAAGGCCGAGGGCGGCTGGACCTCCGAGAACCCCCTGCTGGTGCTCGACCCGTACGGCACCACCCGCACCGGGCTCTACGTGCACTTCGCGGACGACTCCGCGGGCGAGCTCTCGTTCGTCGACGCGGTCGCCGATGCCGAGGACTTCGCGAAGACGGCCGCGAACCATGCCGAGACCGGCTTCGACGGCCTGCTCGTCGGCCTGGTCCCCGGGGCGACGAGCACCCTCGCGCTCACCTGGAAGCCGACGAGCGGTCAGGCCGTGCGCGGGTCGTTGAGCATCCGCACACCCACCACCGCCTCGGGCTACTCCTCGAGCATCGCGGCCGACGTGAAGAACGCGAAGTCGCTGACCGAGGGCCTGTTCGCCATGTCCGGCATCTCCGGGCCGGGGAACAACTCCTTCCTCATGGACAACACGGGCCTGATGCGCGCCGAGCTCGCCTCGACCACCTCCGCCCAGCACCACCTGGTGGTCGAGGACGGCCGGATCGTCACCACCACGGGCAGCGCGCAGGTCTCGGTGCTGGACCACCTGGGCCATGCCGGCACGATCATCGACCTGGGGAAGCAGTCCGTGCACCACGACCTGGACGTGGTGGGCGACGCCGCCTTCGTGCTGACGTCGGTCACCAGCAGCGGGCGCTCCGAGGACCGGGTGAGCAGAGTGGATCTGCGCACCGGTGACGTGGATCAGGTGGTCGACCTCCAGAAGGTGTTCCCCGAGTACGAGAAGCTCGCGCACGCCCGCACCGGCGACGGGCTCGGGGACCCCGTCGCGACCGGCGAGGACTGGATCCACATCAACACCCTGCAGATCATCGACGACGTCATGTACCTGTCCTCGCGCGAGACCTCCACGATCTTCGCGCTCGAGAACGCGCTCGAGCCCGGCTCCACGCCGAGCGTGCGGTGGATGCTCGGGGCCGAGGGTCTCTGGGAGGGCACCGGCTACGAGGGGAAGTTCCTCGAGCCCTCCGGGTCGATGATCGGCAACGCGGGCCAGCACTCGGTGCACCGCATCGACGACGACTCCCTGCCCGACGGGCAGTTCTACCTGGAGATGTTCAACAACAACTACTGGTACGTGGGCACACGCAATGAGGTGGACTGGAAGGACGAGGGGCCGGACAACGCCTCGACGGACGAGCTCGAGGGAACCAGCCACATGCTGCGCTACCTCGTGGACGAGAACACCTGGAGCTATACGCAGGATCTGGCAGTCGAGGTGCCCTACTCCTCCGTCGTCTCCAACGTGTTCCGTCTGGGCAGCGGGGGCATCGACGAGAACGCCGTGGTGAACTCCGGGAAGTCCGGCGTGTTCTCCGAGCGCGGCGCGGACGGCGAGATCCTGGCCTCCTACCGCTATGACACCTCCAACCTGGGCTACAGGGGCTACAAGGACACCTTCGAGGGCTTCTGGTACGCCGAGTCCTGATCTCCTGGTCGTCCGATGCGAACACGTGCCGCTCACGTGTCGCGAGCGCTCCGGCACCAGCTCCTCACGCATCGGCCCCCATCACAGGAAAGTCCCCCGCGCCTCCCGTCGGGCGTCCTCCTCCTGCTGACGACGCAGCGCGAGGAGGGCGACCGCTGTGCGCACGGGTCGCGGCGCCCGGAACACGATGCCTGACCGCCCGGGCTCGGAGACCCCGAGGATCCCGTAGGCCTGGAGCAGGAAGAGATCCCTCTGCGCGTCACCGAGGTCGTCGACCGCCTGCAGATCCACCTCGCCTCGGCGGTCGTCGATCGGGTCCCACGTGATCGACGTGTTCGCGCCGATGCCTCGGAAGAGCCGAGCGATCGCGGCCTCGTCGAGGCACCCGTCGGCGGGGAGCTCCGGCAGCGTGACACCGTGCTCGCAGGTCGCAGCGAGCAGACTCTCGAGCAGGAGGCCGGTGTTCCGGAATCCGCCGTGATCGGGGCAGTAGCGGCTGATGACGTGCAGCAGCTCGGCGATCGCCAGGACGCCGTCGACCTCGCCGTCCATCTCCCCCAGCGGCTCGTCGCCCTCGTCAAAAGCCCCTCGCGCGCCGGGATGCTCCGCGCTGCAGCGGCGCACCCTGTGGTTCTCGTCGTCGCCGACGAGCACTCCGAGGTTCAGCAGCACGATCCACGGCCCGAGCAGCTCGGGGATCTCGCGCAGCCGGCCGCCGGGGCGGACGATCCCGGCCCGCTGCTTGAGCTCGCGGACCGCGGCATTGGGCAGCACTCCGCTCTCGGTGAGCGGCCGGCCGTCGCCGACGAAGTCGCGCAGCAGTCGGCAGCGCTGCACGAAGGGGATCGCGGCTGCCTGCCGCACCCACTCGAGGTCGTCGATCTCCTCCTCCTCGAGCAGGGAGGACGGCGGGGGCAGGAACCACGGCACCGCGGCACGGTCCTCGAGGGGCCATGCCTCGCCGCCCTCCCGCCAGGTATGACCACAGGGAGGGCCCTCCCTGACGTCCACCTCCTCGGCGTCGGGCGTGCGGTCGGCGTCCTGGCCGTCGTCGGGGCCGATGGGTGCGTGCGTCATGTGCGTCATGGCCCGAGCTTCCCGGTCGTCGCGGGCGACCGCGAGGGGTCGGCGAGGAATGTGGACGGCGGAGCTCTGGGGAGGAACGGACGCACCCGGCCCGCGACGCGTCGCGGCGAGACAGGGCGAGACAGGGCGCGACAGGGCGCGACAGGGCACGACAGGGCACGACGAAACGCCGTCTCCTCGGGGAACGAGCGGACGACACGCGGGCGACGAGTGAGCGAAATCGGTTGATTCCGGAACCCCGACGCGCAACGATGCAAGCGTGCCCCGCGGGAACCCACTCGCGCGGGCGCACCGCCGCACGGCGGCAGGAGGTGGCAGCGATGTCCGTGGTGAAGGTCTTCAACAAGGGGTACGACCCGGCGACCGGGATCGGCGAGCTGCTGCACACGACCTCGGTCCGGCACGCGTTCGGGATGATCCGGCGCGGCGTCGCGGACCCCGTCGAGCTGACCCTGGCCGGGGACGACATCGTCCCCACGGCCCTGGAGCTGACGCGCGAGCTGAGCGGCGCATGGGTCGAGGGCGAGGGCCGCCGCTCCGTCGGCTTCTCCTTCCGCGCCGTCCACGAGCGCGACCACTGGACCTGCGCCTACTGCGGGCGCAGCGTCTCCAAGACACCGCCGTGCTCCGCGCTGCTGGCGACCGTTGACCACATCATGCCGGTCTCCCGCGGCGGCGCCTCGAGCTGGACGAACCTGGTCTCCGCCTGCCGCGAATGCAACGGCCGCAAGGCCGACAGCACCCCCGAGGAGGCGGGGATGCCCCTGCGCTTCGCGCCCTACGATCCCGCCGTCGCCTATCGCGTGGGCGGGCACGTCGAGGTGATCCCGGGGATCGGCGAGGCGCTCGCAGCCTGAGCTCACGGGCACCGCGGCCCTGCACCTGCCCGGGCCGGCGCACGCCCCCGAACTCAGACCCCGCGGTCGGCCCCCGCCGGCAGGAAGTCCAGGGGCTCCTCGCGGATGCGGGAGAGGGCAAGCTCGATCGCGCCGCGCACGATCACGTCCCGGCCGAGCGTGCTCGCGACGAGCTCGGGGAAGGGCGGGAAAAAATCTGCCTCGAGGACCGAGCGCGCATGCCCGAGCATCGGGCCGGCCGACGGGGCGACGCCCCCGGCGACGACGACCCTCTCCACGTCCAGCAGGCTCTCCAGCACCACGGCGACGTGCGCGAGGCGATCGCCGAGCCGGCGCACGATGCCCGAGGCCAGGGCGTCGCCGTCGGCCGCCGCAGCCATCACCTGCTCGGCGTCGAGGTCGTCCGGGTCGCGCGCACGCAGCGTCGACGGCGCGTCGCTGCGATCGAGCTCGCCGACGGCCCAGCGGCGGGCGAGGGCGCCGAGCCCGTCGACCGCCCCGGCGTCGGGGTCGTCGCCCGCGATGAGGGTCAGGAAGCGCATCTCGCCGGCGCCGCCGCGGCTGCCGCGCAGCAGGCGGCCGTCGACGATCAGGCCCGTGCCGAAGCGCTCTCCCGCGAGCAGGGCGGCCATGTGCGGACCGGGGCTGTGCGCGTGCTCGGCGAGCGCGGCGAGGTTCGCATCGTTCTCGATGAGGACGCCTCCCGCGAGATGGTCCTGGAAGCCGGCGTTCATGACGCCCCAGAAGGCGCCCTCGTCGTCCGGGGAGCGTCCATCGGCATCGACCGGGGCGGGGATGCCGACGACGGTGAGCAGCAGCGCGTCCTCGCCGCGCCCCGCCTGCTCGAGCACCTCGGCCACGAGTCCCCGCACGAGGGCGACGCGCCCGTCGCGATCGACCTCGGAGGGATCCACGCGTCGACGGGCGGTGCCCAGGACCGCACCGCGCAGGTCCGCGGCGATCGCCGCGAAGCTCCGCTCGCCGGCGTCCACGCCGACCACCACGCCGGCGTCCTCGCGCAGGCGGTAGCGGCGCGCGGGGCGCCCCCGGCTGGACAGCCCGGCAGCGCGCGAATCCGCGATCTCCTCGAGCCATCCGGCGGCCACGAGATCCCCGCACACGCCGAGCACCGTGGCCCGCGTCAGACCGCTCGCGGACATCGCCTCCGCCGCGGTGAACTCGCCGCTGGCCAGGGCGAACCGGAGCAGCTCACCGCTGTTGATGCGCCGCAGGAGACGCGGTGATCGAGCGGGGCCGTCGGACATGCCTTGACAGTACCGGAGCGCCTCCACATACTTCATGCAGACTGTAAATCTACGTTCTATATTTTCTTGCCCGTCGCGTGGAGGACCCGTCGGACGCGCTCGTCGGACCCGTCGTCGCCCCGCCGCCGGACCCGCCGCGAGATCCGCCGTCGAGCCCCTGTGGCGTCCGCCCGGCGATCCGCCTTCCCGCCCCTCTCGACCCCGCATAGCCTGGCACCCTTCCACCACCCTCGAAGGAGACGATGATGTCCCCCTCCTCCCCACTCCGATCGCCGCTGAGCCGTCGCGGCCTGCTGGCCGCCGGAGGCCTGCTCGCCGCGGCGGGCCTCGCCGGCTGCGGCGGCACCGGCGGATCCGGCGGGTCCGGCGGATCCGTGATCTTCTACCAGTCCAAGCGCGAGGCCATCCAGTACTTCGACGACCTCCTGGTGACGTTCCGCAAGGAGCACCAGGACATCAGCGTGGTCCACGACATCGCCACGAACCTCTCGGCGAGCTTCGTGCGCAAGAACCCGCCGGACATCGCCTGCCAGAACTACAACCTGGAGATGGCGCGGTTCATGGAGCGAGGCGCCCTCTCCGACCTCGCGGACATGCCCGAGGCCGGCCTGATCAGGGACGACGTCCAGGAGCTCGTGAACTGGTATCCCGGCTACGAGGGACGCACCTCGGTGATCCCGTTCTCCGTCGCGGGCGCCGCGGTGATCTACAACCGTCGCATCTTCGAGGAGCAGCACCTCGAGATCCCCACCACCTGGGACGAGTTCACAGAGGTCTGCGAGAAGCTCCAGAAGGCCGACATCACCCCGATCTACGGCACCTTCGGGGACCCGTGGACCGTCAGCCAGGGGCTGTTCGACTACACCATCGGCGGGATGATGGACGTGCGCGGCTTCTTCGAGCGCATGAACGAGCTGGGCGAGGACGTCGGCCCGGACTCGGACACGTCCTTCCAGAAGGACATGCTGAAGCCCATCGAGCGGATGCTCGAGCTGAAGAAGTACCACCAGGACGACGCCGCCTCGCGCTTCTACGGCGACGGCAACACGGCCATGGGCAGCGGCAAGGCCGCGATGCTCCTGCAGGGCCCGTGGGCGCTCGCCGAGATCGAGAAGGCGGGCAGCAAGGAGGATCTCTCCTGCTTCCCGCTTCCGGTGACCGATGATCCCGCCGACCTCAAGATCCGCGTGAACATCGACCTCTCGCTGTGGATCCCCGAGGGCGCGAACCGCAAGGACGAGGCCCGCGAGCTCCTCTCGTTCCTGATGACCCCCGAGGTCATGGACCCGTACAACAAGGCGCTGCTGGCGATGGGCACCACCAAGGACGCCCCGCCGGCGAAGGACCCGCGGATCGCGCCGATGCAGAAGTACTACGACGACGCCGCCTTCTACCAGGGCGCCTCGCAGTTCATCCCCACCACGATCCCCTTCACGAACTATCTGCAGTCGATCCTGTTCGGCGCGGACCCCAAGACGATCCTCGCGAAGGTCGACAACGACTTCTCGAGCCTCGCCTACCGCTCCTGATCCCCTCTCTCGACACGCAAGGACAGCCCACCATGTCAACGACGACATCCACCGTCGCCGATCCCTCCACGGGATCCGCCGGCACCGCGCGCAAGCGCGGGGCCCGCAGCGGTCGTCGGGGCGGGAGCACCCGCCGCGTCGACCCCGTCTACTACCTGTTCCTCTTCCCGGCACTCGCGATCTTCACCCTCGCGATCACCCTGCCGGCCGTACTGGGCTTCGCCTACTCGTTCACGAACTCGATCGGCTTCGGCGACTGGGAGTTCATCGGGCTGCGCAACTACGTGGCGATGTTCCGCGACCAGGGCATCGTCTCGGCGTACCTCTTCACTCTCGGCTTCGCGCTGGTCACCGTGATCGTCGTGAACGTCCTCGCGTTCGCGCTCGCCCTGGGGCTGACCTCGCGGATCCGCCTGCAGGCGGCGCTGCGCACGGTGTTCGTGCTGCCGATGGTGATCTCCGGGATCATCATCGCCTTCGTCTTCAAGTTCCTGTTCTCCACGTCGCTGCCCGCCATCGGCTCGGCGCTGGGCATCGAGTCCCTGTCCACCTCGATCCTCGCGAACGAGTCGCTGGCCTGGATCGCGATCGTGATCGTCACCGCCTGGTCGACGATCCCCTCCACGATGCTCATCTACATCGCGGGCCTGGTGACGATCCCCGACGAGGTCTACGAGGCCGCGTCGATCGACGGCGCCGGCCCCGCGAAGCGGCTGTGGAACATCACCCTGCCGCTGGTCTCCGGCTACATCGTCATCAACACGATCCTGGGCTTCAAGAACTACCTCAACGCCTACGACATCGTCGTGGGCCTGACCGACGGCGGCCCCGGCACCGCGACCCGCACGGTCGCCATGTCGATCTTCAAGGGCTTCGAGGGCGGCGACTACGGCTACCAGATGGCCAACGCCTTCGTCTTCTTCATCATCAGCATCGTCATCGCGGTCATCCAGCTGAGCATCACCCGCGGGAAAGCGAGCTTCGGAGCATGAGCACCATCGCCACCACCTCCGCCTCCACGCCCTCGGGCACCGCATCCGGCCCGTCCGGCGGAAGGCGGCCGATGTCCCGCTCGCGCGAACGGGCCAACTGGCCCGCGACCATCATCCTCATCGTGTGCTCGCTCGCGGTCCTGGTGCCGCTGCTGGTCACGATCAACATGTCCCTGAAGTCCGACGCCCAGGCGGTGGAGGGCGAGGCCTTCGCCCTCCCCTCCCCGCTGACCTTCCAGGCCTTCGCGGACGCCTGGGAGCTGACGGACTTCCCGCGCGCCCTCGCCGTCTCCGGCTTCGTCACCCTGCTCGCGGTGGCCGGGGAGATCGTGATCTCCTCCCTCGCCGCCTACGCGATCGTGCGCAACTGGGACCGGCGCCTGTTCCGCTGGTCGTTCTTCTACCTGCTCGCGGCGATGTTCATCCCGTTCCCCGTGGTCGCCCTCCCGCAGGTGCAGCTCACCGGCATCATCCACCTGGACACGCCGCTGGGCGTCGCGATCCTGCACGTCGTCTTCGCCCTCGCCTTCAACACCATGCTGTTCACGGCGTTCCTGCGGGCGATCCCGATGTCGCTCGAGGAGTCGATGCGCGTGGACGGGGCGACGACCTGGCAGGTCTACTGGCGGCTGATCTTCCCGCTGCTGGGCCCGATGGCCGCGACCGTGGGCATCTTCGCGTTCCTGGGCTCGTGGAACGACTTCATGATGCCGAGCCTGATCATCTCGGACCCGACCCTGCAGACGCTGCCGGTGCTGCAGAACATGTTCCAGACCCAGTTCAACAACAGCTACAACATCGCCTTCGCCAGCTACCTGATGGCCATGGCCCCGGCGATCATCGTCTATCTGCTGGCGCAGCGCTGGGTGATCTCCGGACTCACCCAGGGCGCCGTGAAGTGACCACCCGCTACCCCTCGAAGGACCCCATGACCTCCCAGTCCACCGCCCAGATCCGCCCCCTCGACGATTCCGCCGCGCTGCTCGTCGACGACCCGACCTGGTGGCGGCAGGCCGCCGTCTACCAGATCTACCCGCGCTCCTTCGCGGACGCGAACGGCGACGGCATCGGCGACCTGCGGGGCATCACCTCGCGCGTGCCCTACCTGCAGGGGCTCGGGGTGGACGCCGTGTGGCTCAGCCCGTTCTACCCCTCTGCCCTGGCCGACGGCGGCTACGACGTCGACGACTACCGCGACGTCGACCCGAGGATCGGCACCCTCGAGGACTTCGACGAGCTCTCGTCCGCCCTGCATACGGCCGGCCTGCGGCTGATCGTGGACCTCGTCCCCAACCACACCGGCAGCGGCCACTCCTGGTTCCAGGAGGCCCTCGCCGCGGGCCGCGGCTCCCGTGCGCGCGAGCGGTACATCTTCCGGGAGGGACGGGGCGAGCACGGCGAGCTGCCCCCGGCCGACTGGGAATCGATCTTCGGCGGGCCCGCCTGGACCCGTGTCGAGGACGGCCAGTGGTACCTGCACCTGTTCGCGACCGAGCAGCCCGACCTGAACTGGGCGGACCGCGAGGTGCGCGAGGACTTCCTGACCACGCTGCGCTTCTGGTCCGACCGCGGGGTCGACGGCTTCCGGGTCGACGTCGCCCACGCGCTCGCCAAGGACCTCCGCGAGGACCTTCCGAGCGCCGCCGAGCTCGAGGCGATGCCCCACGACGGCCGGCACCCGCTGTGGGACCGCGACGAGGTCCACGAGATCTACGCCGAGTGGCGGCGCGTGTTCGAGGAGTACTCCCCGCCGCGCACCGCGGTCGCGGAGGCCTGGGTGGGCTCCGCCGAGCGCCGCGCCCGCTACGCGAGCCCGCAGGGCCTCGGCCAGGCGTTCAACTTCGACCTGCTCGAGGCCGATTTCGACGCGGCGGACTACCGCCGCATCGTCACCGAGAACCTCGCCCAGTCCGCGCGCACGGGTTCGTCGAGCACCTGGGTGTTCTCCAACCATGACGTGGTGCGCCACGCGACCCGCTACGGCCTGCCGCCGCGCGCCGGTCGGCCCGGCAAGCAGGGCGCCGACTGGATCACCGCGGGCGGGCCCGACGACGGCATCGACCGCGAGCTGGGTCTGCGGCGCGCCCGCGCGGCGACGCTGTTCGAACTGGCCCTGCCCGGCAGCGCCTACCTGTACCAGGGCGAGGAGCTGGGGCTGCACGAGGTCGCCGAGATCCCCGACGGCCAGCGACAGGACCCCGCGTTCCTGCGCACCACGCCCGAGACCCGCAGCGACGACGGACTGGGGCGCGACGGCTGCCGCGTTCCCCTGCCCTGGGCCCGCGGCGGTGCGTCGTTCGGCTTCGGCGAGGGCGGCGCGCACCTCCCCCAGCCGTCGTGGTTCGCGGACTTCTCCGTCGAGGCGGAGTCCGAGGATCCGACGTCGACCCTCGAGATGTACCGACGGGCGCTGCACCTGCGCCGCGAGCTGCAGGGCGCGGAGACGCTCACCTGGGACGACGTGCTCGCAGGTGGCGAGGTGCCCGCAGGCGGCGACGTGCTCGTCTTCGAGCGCGAGGGCGGCTGGGTCTGCGCGACGAACTTCGGCGACACCGAGGTCCCGCTGCCCTCGGGCGAGGTGCTCGTGGCGAGCGGGGAGCTCGGGGGCGCCGATGATGCGGCCGACGGGACGCGCACGCTGCCGGGCGCGACCACGGTGTGGCTGCGACGGTGAGCTGAGCGCGGCGCGGGCCACCGGTGCGCGGCCCGCGATCTCCGGCAGTGGGCCGACCGGCGGCGCGGGACCTCACGGGGTCCCGCGCCGGCGGCCCGCCTCCCCCAGGATCCGTTCGGCCTCGTCGAGCGCGACATGGAGGATCGGAGGGCCGACGAAGCGCTCCCCCTCACGGCGGAGCAGGCCGACGGCGGTGAGCTCCTCGAGGTCGGCGCGGACGTCGGCCCCGCCTGGCCCCGTGGTCACCTCTGCTCCGTCGTGTCCGCACGCCGCACGCAGCGCGGAGAGCGTCTCGGGCAGTCCGCGCAGACCGCCCTCCTCGGGGCTGCGCATGCCGAGGCCGGCGAGAAGGCTGACGATCACGGCGCGCGCGAAGCGGAGGAACTCCTCGGGCTCCGACGCCGACGGGCGCAATCGCGGGGAGTCCGCCCCGTCCGCCGTGCCGGCTCCGCCGTCGGCCGACGCGTCGGGAACGACCCGTCGGTGCTCGCGGATCAGCCACCCGCCGTCGAGCAGCGCGATCCATGGGCCCACGATCTCGGGCGTCTCCCACATCGACCGCACCTCGGGCTCGATCCCCAGGCGGGCGAGGACCTCGCTGGTCGCGGAGCGATCGAGCCCCGCCGTGGACGTCACGGCGATGCCGCTGCCGACGGTCTCGAGCAGCGCGACGGCGGCGCGCACGAACGGCACCCTCGCGGCCATCTCCGCGCGCAGCGCCATGTCCTGCGCGTCCGCCTCGTCGCGGTCCTGTGCGGTCTCGGGCGTCGGCTCGCTCACGCGGTGAGGGGCCGGCGGCCACACCGGCCAGGGTTCCTCCGGAGCGTCGCCGTGGTGGCCTCGCGTGCGGCTGTCGCGTGGCTGTCGTCGGCCGGTGGCGCGCGGTCCTCGATGGGCGTCGGATGAAGGCCCTCGCTCGAGCCGGTCGATGTCCGCGATCCCGTCGTGATCCCCCGGCCGGGCGCGCATCGTCGCGGGGTCGTAGGGCACGGCGGGGTCGGGGAGGCGGCCGGTCCGACTGAGCTGGGTGCGCTCGTCATCGGGCAGCGAGTCGTACCAGTCGATGTACCCCATGAGCGCTCCCTCATCGCGCGGGTCCAGCCCGTGCTCGAGCCCGTAGCCGATGAGGTTCGTGGAGAAGGAGCGTCGAGAGGGGTCATCGGCCGCCTCGAGCACCGCGAACTCGAGGTCGGCGAGCGTGCGTGCGGCGGCTTCCGGGCGCATGGACCGGGGCGACCATCGGCCGGTCTCCTGGAGGAACACAAAGAATCGCGTGAGGGCGGGGACCAGGTCCATGGATGCCTCGCGGACCTGAATCACCGTGCGGGGGACGAGCTGCGTGAGCAGCTGCTCGATCATCGGCCCCGTCCATTCGCCCGCATCCGGACTCCCCAGACGCGAAGCCTTCAGGCGCAGCAGCTCGTCCACGAGCTGGGTCTCCGAGGCGACGTCGACACCGCGCGTCGTGGCCGGATCCGCGCCCGCACCCGGCGCTTCAAGCCAGACCGAGTACTCGGCGAGTGCCTGCGCGCGGTCGCGGTCGCCCGGGTACGGGTCCTGCCGCTTCTTCCTGGGCATGCCACCAGAGTGCCGCACGCGCGGGGAGAGGGCCAGAGGCGGAGGCTCATGCCGCCCCCTGGTGCGCCGACGGAGCGGCACGGACCGTGCTCAGCCGCTGGGCACTGAGGTCCCGCCTCTATCATGTGGCTCTCCCGCCCCTGCTGCCGATCCGCTCCACCCGAGCGCCGAGGGGCGCCACGACGACCGTTCCACGAGGGGGATGCACCCATGCCGCGGAATCCCACTCGCCCCACCGTCGCGACCATCGCTCGCGACCTCGGTGTCTCCGCCGCCACGGTCAGCTATGCCCTGAACGACAAGCCGGGGGTCTCCCCCGCGATGCGCCGGCGCGTCGTCGAGCACGCGCACGCCGTGGGATGGGTCCCGAACTTCGGAGCGCGCGCCCTGCGCCGGGGCCGTACCGGCAATGTCGGTCTGGTCCTCGTGCGCGACCCGAAGGAGGTCTCCCGGGAGCCCTTCTACGCGTCGGTCACCGCAGGCATCGAGTCCGCCGCGAGCGCGCAGGGCTCGGAGCTGCTCCTGCGCTTCGTCGAGGGCGGGGTCGAGGAGGAGCTCTCGGTGTTCCGCACCTGGGCGGACCAGCGCCGTGTGGACGGTGTCGTGCTCCTGGATCTCGTGCTCGAGGATCCCCGGCCGCATGCGCTCTCCGAGCTCGGCCTGCCCTTCTCGGTCCTCGGCGAGTACTCGGGGCCCGAGAGCTTCGTGAAGGTCTCGAGCTCCGAGGCCGGCGATGCCGAGATGATCGCGCGGCATCTGGACGACTGCGGGTACGAGGCGTGCCTGCAGATCTCCGGCCCGCTCTTCTACGGGCACGAGGTGCGACGCCGGGACCTCCTGGCGGATCTCTGCGGCCGACGGGGCATCCGGCACGCGCATGCGGAGGGTGCGTACACCGTCGAGGGCGGCAGCGAGGCTCTGCGGTCCCTCGCCGACGAGATGTCGGGGCGCTGGGCCGTCGTCGCCTCGAGCGACCTGATCGCCGCGGGAGCCGTCCGGGAGATCCGGTCCCGGGGGTTCTCGGTGCCCTCGCAGACGGGGGTCGTCAGCTGGGACGATTCGCTCATCGCGGAGCTGATGACGCCCTCGGTCACCGCGCTCTCCCGCAATCCCTACGAGAAGGGACGCGCAGCGGGCCGACTGCTCGCCGGCCTCATCGACGGGGCCGTCCCGGCCGGCACGGTGCAGACGGCGGAGGAGTCCCGTCTGGTGCAGCGTTCCTCGACCGCGCCGCGCTGAGCCCAGAGCGGCCCGCCCCCTGCCCGGCCCGTCCCCTGCTCGGCCCGTCCCCTGGACCGAAGTCATGTGGCCCTTCGCCGGCCCCGGCGCATCGTGACCTCCCCGTGACGCACATCCGTTGACACGGCCCCGGCCCGGTGCCACACTCGACGAATCGATTAAGTTCGAATCGATTAAGCCTGGGACGAACCCACCGATGGGTTCCCGATCGGTCCTCTCCGGGCTCTCCCCCGCAACCCCTCCCCTACTTCGCACCGACGTCGGTGCCCAAGGAGATCTCGATGCGACGACGCACCCTTCTCGCCTCTGCCCCGTTCGCCGCTGCTGCCGCTGCCGGCCTCGCCGCCTGCGGCTCCGGATCGAGCGGGTCGAACGACCAGCCCGACTCGCTCACCTACTGGGCCTCGAACCAGGGCCAGAGCCTCGAGGACGACAAGAAGATCCTGACCCCGGTGCTCGAGAAGTTCACGAAGGACTCCGGCATCGAGGTCTCCCTCGAGGTCATCGGCTGGAACGACCTGCAGACCCGCATCCAGACGGCCATCACCTCCGGCCAGGGCCCCGACGTCATCAACATCGGCAACACCTGGGGTGTGAGCCTGCAGGCCACCGGTGGGCTCCTCGAGCTGGGCGACGAGGAGATGAAGTCCCTGGGCGGCAAGGACCGCTACGTCGAGGCGGCTCTTGCCACCGGCGGCGAAGCCGGCTCCGACCCCTCCTCGGTGCCGCTGTACGGATTGGCCTACGGCCTGTACTACAACACCAAGATGTTCGAGAAGGCCGGCATCGAGCCGCCGGAGACCTGGGAGGACATGGTCGCCGCCGCGAAGGAGCTCACCGACGAGAAGAAGGGCGTCTGGGGCATGTCCTTGGCCGCCGGCTCCTACACGGAGAACGTCCACTTCGCCTTCATCAACGCCACGCAGAACGGCGTCGCCCTGAACACCGAGGACGGCAAGCCGGACTTCACCTCCGACGGCGTCGTCGACGGCGTGCTGCGCTACCTCGATCTGATGCAGTCCGACAAGGTCGTCAACCCCTCGAACGCCCAGTTCGACAACGGCACGAAGTCGGTCACCGCCTTCGCCAACGGCAAGGCCGCGATGATCATCAACCAGAACAACGCCAACGCGACCATCGAGGCCAACGGCATGAAGGCCGAGGACTTCGCCGCCGTGCCCTTCCCCGCCCCCAAGGACTCCACGAGCGACTGCGCCTCGCACCTGGCCGGCATCAACATCGCCATCATGGACTCCACGAAGAACCGCGACGGTGCCCTGAAGTTCGTCAAGTACATGACCTCGGCGGACGCCCAGAAGGAGCTCGACAAGCCCTTCGCGGCGCTGCCCGTGCTCAAGGACGGCGAGCCGACCTTCACCGACGACGCCCAGCAGGCCGACATGTTCATGGAGGTCTACTCCGAGCGCGCCGAGCCGCTGCCGCTCGTGGCCTGGGAGGACCAGTTCGAGACGTCCGTCGGCCAGGCGATGAACGACATGTTCGCCAAGATCGCCACCGGCGGGAAGGTCACCGCGGACGACGTCCGGACCGCCCTCAAGACCGCACAGGACTCGATCCGCGCCTGAGACCGCTCCGCCGCGACGGCACGCACGGCGTGCCGTCGCGGCCGTCCGCCCCACTGACCGAGATGAGACCCATGACTAGCACCACCACGCGCGTGCACGAGGAAGCGGAGGTCGCCGGCGACTCCTCGGGACCCTCGTCACCGCACCGACCTCGTCGGACCTGGTTCCCGTACCTGATCCTCCTGCCCGCGCTCGTCCTCGAGCTGCTGATCCACATCGTCCCGATGGTGACGGGCTTCTGGATGAGCTTCGTCGAGCTGACCAAGTTCTTCATCCGCCGATGGACGGAGGCGCCGTTCGTCGGCCTCGAGAACTACTCGATAGCAGTCGACGTCAACACGCCCGTCGGACAGGGGCTGCTCAACTCGTTCCTGGTCACGGTGGCGTTCACGATCCTCGTCGTCGGCTTCAGCTGGGGCCTGGGCATGGCGGCCGCGGTCGCCCTGCAGCGCTCCTTCCGCGGTCGAGCGCTGTTCCGGACACTCTTCCTCATCCCCTACGCCCTTCCTCTCTATGCCGCGGTCATCACCTGGAACTTCATGTTCCAGCGGGACACGGGCGCGGTGAACCACCTTCTGGTCGACCAGCTGCACGTGCTCGACTCGGCGCCGTTCTGGCTCATCGGCGACAACGCCTTCGTCTCCGTCGTCGTGGTCGCCGTCTGGAGGATGTGGCCCTTCGCATTCCTCATGTTCATGGCCGGTCTGCAGTCGATTCCCGAGGAGCTCTACGAGGCGTCCGCCCTCGACGGGGCCTCGCCGCTGCGGCAATGGCGCAGCGTGACCCTGCCGATGCTCTCCCCGGTGAACCGCACCCTGCTGCTGGTCATGTTCCTGTGGGTCTTCAACGACTTCAACACCCCGTACGTCCTGTTCGGCACTGCGCAGCCGGCAGCCGGCGACCTCATCAGCTTCCACATCTACAACGCCTCGTTCCTCACCTGGGACTTCGGCACCGGAAGCGCCATGAGCGTCCTGCTCCTCGTGTTCCTGCTGCTCGTCACGCTCGTCTACCTGTTCATCACCCAGAGGAAGGAGAAGCGCGATGCGTGAGACCACCGGAGAGAAGGTCTTCCGTGTGATCGTCGTGGTCGTGCTCAGCATCTTCGTGCTGGCACCGCTCTACGTGATGGCGACGACGTCGCTCAAGCCGCTCGGCGACGTGCAATCCGCGTTCAGCTGGATCCCCAGCAGGCTGACCATCCAGCCGTTCATCGAGATGTGGTCGACGGTCCCGCTGGCGCGGTACTTCATGAACTCGCTCGTGGTCACGGGCGTCGCCACGGCGTTCAGCGTCCTGGTGGCGATCCTCGCCGCCTACGCGGTCTCCCGTTGGAGGTTCCGCGGCAGGGGCCCGTTCATGACCACCGTGCTCTCCACCCAGATGTTCCCGGGCGTGCTGTTCCTGCTGCCGCTCTACATCATCTTCGTCAACATCGACACCAGCTTCGGAGTTCCCCTGGTGGGCACGCGCCTGGGTCTGATCATCACCTATCTGACGTTCTCGCTGCCGTTCTCCATCTGGATGCTCGCCGGGTACTTCGACGGCATCCCCCGCGAGCTCGACGACGCGGGCAAGGTCGACGGCGCCTCGAACCTGGGCATCCTGCTGCGGATCATCCTTCCTGCGGCGCGGCCCGGGATCGTCGCCGTGGCGATCTACGCGTTCATGACCGCCTGGGGCGAGGTGCTCTTCGCCTCGGTGATGACGACGGAGACGAGTAGGACGCTCGCCGTCGGCCTGCGCCAGTACGCCACGCAGACGAACGTCTACTGGAACCAGATCCTCGCGGCCTCGCTGGTCGTGAGCATCCCGGTCGTCGTCGGGTTCCTGCTGCTCCAGAAGAACTTCGTCGCCGGCCTCACCGCCGGCGCCGTGAAGTGACACCCGCTCTCCCACCGCTGCGTCGTTCTCTCAGCACAGACCCGACCGCTTCCTCCACCACCCCAGGAGTCCACATGGCCACGTCCTCGTCCCCCGCGTCCGGCCCCGTCGGCATCGGCATCATCGGTGCGGGAACCATCGCTGCCGAGTACCTCACCAACCTCCGGTCGTTCCCCGACATCACGGTCCACGCGGTCGGGGACCTGTTCCCGGACGCGGCCGCCCGGCGTGCCGAGGAGTTCTCGGTTCCCGTCGCCGGAGCTCCTGAGGTCATCCTCTCCCACCCCGACGTCGAGATCGTCGTCAATCTGACGATCCCGACGGCGCACTTCGAGGTGTCCCGGGCCATCATCGATGCGGGCAAGCACGTCTGGACGGAGAAGCCGATCACGACCGCTCCCGCCGACTCGATCTCCCTCTTGTCCTTGGCCGCGGAGAAGGGTCTCCGCGTGGGCGGGGCGCCGGACACCGTGCTGGGTGCCGGTGTCCAATCCGCGCTGCGCTCCCTTCGTGACGGTGGTGCCGGAGCGCTGCATTCCGCGCTCACGCTCTTCCAGTCCCCCGGACCTGAGGATTGGCACCCCAATCCCGCCTTCCTGTTCCAGGAGGGAGCCGGGCCCCTGTACGACATCGCGCCCTATTACCTGACCACCCTGGTGCTCTCTCTGGGGCCGGTCACGAGCGTCTCCGCTGCAGGAAGTCGGGCGCGTGACCGGCGCACGATCGGTTCCGGCCCCAAGGCCGGCGAAGCCTTCGACGTCACGGTGCCCACCCAGGTCACCTCGATTCTGCGATTCGCATCGGGCCAGAACGCCACCACGCTGCTGAGCTTCGACTCGCCGCACAAGCGAGCGGGCTTCGTGGAGGTCTACGGCACCGATGCGACGCTGTCGTTCCCCGACCCGAACGTCTTCGACGGCGATTCCCAGCTCACGCCCTACCGCTCCGACAGCTCGCAAGTGGTCCCCGCCCGCGGTGCGACCACGGGGAGAGGACTCGGAGTCCTGGAAATGGCCCGTGCTCTCCGTGCGGGAGTGCCACATCGCGCCCAGGGCGAGATCGCCGCGCATGTCCTGGACATCATGGTGGCCATCGAGTCTTCGCTCGGAAGCGGAGAGACGGAACGGGTGGAGTCCTCGTTCACGCCGGTCGAGCCGATGGAAGAGGAGTTCGATCCGTTCGCCTCAACGCTGTGACTCGGCGGCCCGACGAGTCTCGCCGGAGACCCCGTGATCGGATTCCCGCCGAAACCGATCGCCCCGCACAGCGTGAAACCGATCGCCTCGCAGAGCGCTTTCCGCATACTCTTGCGCGGGTGAGCTTCACCGTGGAACCCCCGATCGCCGATGCCGTGCGCTCGGCCGCCGACCGTGTGCGCAGCGAGCTCGGCGAGGAGGCCGGATCGTTCGTCGAGGCGGCGCTGCTGCGCACCCTGACCGACACCATCACCCTGGACGAGGACAGCACAGCGTTCGTGATCACGGGCGACATCCCAGCGATGTGGCTGCGCGACTCGACCACGCAGATGCTCCCCTACCTGCGCCTCGCCGGCGAGTGCGAGCCGCTCGCGGACGTGCTCGCCGCGGTGGTGCGCCGCCAGCTGCGGATGATCGCGCACGATCCGTACGCGAACTCCGCGAACCTGGGCCCCACGGGCGCGCACCACGATGCGAACGACCTGTGCCAGGACCCGATGATCTGGGAGCAGAAGTACGAGGTCGACTCGCTCGCGTTCCCGATTATCTTCGGGCACCGTCTGCTGCGGATCACCGGTCGCGACGACCTGTTCGACGATCTCGCACACGGCGTGCTGCGCACGATCGTGGACCAATGGCGCCTCGAGACCGAGCACGAGGAGCGCTCGCAGTACCGGTTCGTGCGCGACATCGGCATCCCGACGGAGACCCTGGACCGCGACGGACTGGGATCGCCCCTCGGCGTCACCGGCATGACCTGGAGCGCTTTCCGGCCCTCGGACGACGCCTGCACCTTCGGGTACAACGTTCCGGCGAACCTGCAGGCCGCGCAGGCCCTGATAGCGATCGCGGACGTGGCGCTGTCGGTGTACGACGACGAGACGCTCGCGGCGGATGCGGACGCGCTGCGCGTCTCGATCCTCGAGGGCGTCGCGGCGCACGGCGTGGTCGAGCACGAGGGCTCCCGGATCTACGCCTACGAGGTCGACGGGCTGGGCGGGCAGCTGCTGATGGACGACGCGAACATGCCGTCGCTGCTGTCCCTGCCGCTGGATGCGCCCGATGTGCTGGATCCCCAGCTCACGGCCGCGACACGGGCGTTCTGCCTGGGGATGGCGAACCCGTATCGCTTCTCGGGGGCGGTGGCGACGGGCATCGGCAGCCCGCACACGCCCCAGCAGTACGTGTGGCCCATCGCGTTCGCCGTCGAGGGGCTGACGGGCACCTCGGAGCGGGGACGGGAGATCATCCGTCTGCTACTCGCGACCGACGGCGGAACGGACCGCATGCACGAGTCCTTCCACGTGGACGACCCCGAGCGCTTCACCCGACCCTGGTTCTCCTGGGCCGATGCCATGTTCTGCGAGCTCGCACTGCACCTGACCGATGCTCCTGCGCCCGCGAGGTCGTTCGCGGAGCGGGTGGAGGTGTCCGGCCAGGAGGGATGATCGGGGCCGACGGACGACCGACGATCAGCAGCCTTCCTCCGCTCAGATCTCCTTGGTGGTGGCGTTCGGGTCGCGGGGGCCTTCGGTGTCCTTCGAGCGCTTCGGTAAGAAGGGATCTTTCTCCTCATCATGAGGACGGTCGGGATTGACCAGGCGGGACTCCAGCGACTTCGAGTAGACCTCCTGGGGATCCGAAGCGATCTCCAACGTGCCGTCGATGTCCTGCCACTCCCCGCCCTCCACAGAGAACTGCCCCTCGTACGTGGTCGTCAGCGTGACGTCGTACCAGCCCTCATAGGCGAAGGTCGCGCTCACATCCTTCGACGGCCACGGCTCCCCGGGGTCATCCGTGACGAGCACGTTGCCATCGCCCAGGTCCCACCGGTACTCCACAGGAGTGGCCCGGATCCCGACCGGAGTATCCAGCAGCTCCGTCTCCAGCACCTGCGGCTCCGAATCCGCATAGAGCACCAGATCCATATTCGCCGGCAACCACCCCTGGTCCGGGCCGGCGTGGGCCGTCGCCGCCTTCACCGGAAGCTTCGCGAAGTCCTTCTGCGTGACGGTGATGACGACCGGTTTCTCCCCAGGGGAACTATCCGGAGCGGCGCGTTCCCCTTGAGGAGCATCCTGAGCACAGGTCATGCCGAGGTCCATGCCCGTCGACGCCGCGGGCGCACCCCTCAAGCGCCGTGTACCGCGATAGGTCGTTCCATCAGCGGGTTCTGCGCCTGCGGTCGCGTCGGCTCTCCCCACCGTGTGCGCACCCTCAGCATCGAACCTTGTTCGCGGTATCGACCCCTCCTCACAGGACCCCGCGACTGGTATGCAGTCCAGAGCTCCCGGCGCTTCCTCACAACTCAGTCCAGAAGACTTCTCCCAACTATCTACATACAGGCCCCGGATGAGCGCCTCGATGGGATTCCACGAAACCGAACTCGCCGCAGACTTCCGGCCCTTTTTGGAAACTCCTGAACCAGGCTTACTGCCCGAGACAGGCTGGTCGACAGACTGGGCGTTGGAGGCGGCATCCGCCGCACTTTTTTCGGACAGCTCCTCAGCGTAACCGTCGAACTCACTGCTGTCCGAGTCGCTCCTAAAACTAGACCCAGGGGGCGGAGGGGATGGGGACGGCGGCGGAGTTTCTTCCGCGCCCGCGCCGCGATCTCCATCCGCTGAGGCGACGTTAGCTGTCACGACCAACGATCCCGCGACACAGATGACCACGACCGCAAGGGCCCCGACCAGTCTCTTGAGAAACGAATCAGTCCTGGACATCGGTTTTAACCCCGCGCACAATCCAGGCATCGTCGCGCCAATCGAGCCCCCCTATTGCGAGAACCGTCGAGTCCGAAACAGTGTTTTGTTTCGAATTTCCCGCAACCGGCTCGTTGTGGGACTTGATCACGAAAGAGTAAGAGACGACAACATCGTACTTTTTGTTATCAGAGTCCGAATAAAGCTGATTGTCTCCAATGCCACCCTCCGACCACTGGGTAGAATTCTTGTCGATTCGCTCTATATCGCCCGCGAACCTGGCGCAAACGTCGCACTCCTCGCTGAAATGCTCTTGCATCGCCGACGAGTCCCCTGTCTCATGCCCCCACACCACCAGCGCCCAGAAGTACCGAAATGCCTGCTCCGCCCCCTCATCCGTGCGCTCATCCATCCCCGGATAATCCTTCGGGTCAGGCTTCGGCACGTCCGACTTCGTGGGCTTCGCGCTCTCCCCTCCCCCGTCGGACTGCTCCTCGGGGGCAGACGCGGTGGCTTCGCTGCCAGCGCTGGGAGAGGGTTCGTCCTTGTCACCGCAACCGGTCATCAGACCGGCGGCGAGAGCGAGGACGGCGAGGGAGGAGAGGGTGCGTCGAGTCGTCGTCATGGCGGCTTCCGGGTGGGGGCGGGATGCCTGCACAGTATCCAGGCGACGTCCAGCCCGCCACCGTTCGCGTTTGCTTGTGGATAACCGGAGCCGACCTTTCGGTCCTCACGCGCTGGCGGTCACTCCACCGCTATACGCGCCCCACCTGGGGTTGCGCCGCGCCCGTTCGCACCGTCAGCGACGAATCATCCCAGCGCGTCGAGCTGCGCCCACTCCTCATCGCTCAGCTGCACGTCGCCCGCGGCGACGTTCTCCTCGAGATGCGCGCGCTGGGACGTGCCGGAGATCAGCACGGTGTTCGGAGCGCTGTGCAGAAGCCATGCCTGGCCCACCTGCGAGGACGTGATCCCGTGCGCGGCGGCGATGCGCTGCACGGTCTCCTCGTCGGTGACCTTCGGACCCTGGTGGAAGCCGCCGCCCAGCGGGAAGTAGGGGATCCACGCGGCACCCCTCTCCTCCGTGAGGTCGGCGAGTGCCTGGTCGTGGCGGTCCACGGCGTTGAAGATGTTCTGCACGGCCTGCACCTCGACACCCAGGTCGAGGGCCTGCTGCACCTGCTCGAGCCGTACGTGGCTGAGGCCGATGCCCAGGATCTTGCCTTCGTCCCGCAGCGCGAGCAGTTCGCCGAGCTGATCTTCGAGCGGCACCTGCTGATCCCCTTCGACGACGAGGCCGGGGAGGAAGTCCATGCGGCGAAGGTAGAGGAGGTCCAACCGGTCGGTGCCGAGGGTCTGCAGGTTGATCTCGACGCTGTCGCGCAGCTCGGAGGGCTTCTGCGCCGCGGTCATCGGGAACGGGCCCTCGGGCGTCGACCGCGCTCCGGCCTTGGTGGCGAGGAAGAGGTCGTCGCGGTGCGTGCCCAGCGCCTCGCGGATCAGCGAGTTCGCGAGGCCGTCACCGTAGAAGTGGGCGGTGTCGAGCATGCGGATGCCCAGGCCGTAGACGTCGTGCAGCAGGGAGACGGCGGCATCGTGGCCGCCGGGCTGCTCGGCCGAGCGGTGCAGGCTGCCCAGGCCGTAGCCGATGCGGGGCACGCCGCGCACTCCGATGGGATACGTGCCGGCGAGGCTCGGGGTGCTCATGGGATCTCCTCATCTGCGGGTCCGACGGCCTCACGATTGACGCTGCGGGCAGGGAGCCCGCTGGGCGGCGACCAGGACTCGGCACGCTGTCGCGACCGCCCGGGAAGGCTGCGCCCACGGGGCCGCCGAGGATCAGGACTCCGGCGGCCCCGTGCACTTCGCGTAGTCATACGTCGGGTCACGGCATAAATGACCGGTCACCCGACCTCTGACTACGTGTAGCGCTCGCCTCGAGCGGAGACTCCGCCGACGTTCCGCCTGGATCCCGCTGACGACCCCCTGAGACCGCTCACGCCCCCACGATCAGCGCGGCCGCGGAGACCACGGTGAGCACCAGGATGGCCTTCTCGAAGACGCTCTGCGGGACGCGCTGGGCGATGCGTCGGCCGATCAGCGCGCTGAGGATGACCAGCGGTGCGAGCAGCACGTCCATGAGCGCGTACTGCAGGCTGAAGAGGCCCAGGCTCGCGGAGAACGGCAGCTTCAGCAGGTTCACGATCGCGAAGAACCAGGCGGAGGTCCCCAGGAACGTCAGCACGGGCATGCGCATCGCGTAGAAGTACATGGACATCGGCGGTCCGCCGGCGTTCGCGACCATCGTGGTGAAGCCGCCGAGCGATCCGTAGCCGATGCGTCCGATCCTCCCGACGGTCGGCTCCTCCTCCCCGGCCGCGTTCCCGTCGCCCTGAATATCGTCGCGGCGGCGAGCGCGCAGGGTCGCGCGGCGGCGGCGCCACAGGGTGAGCGCGACCAGCAGCAGGAGGATCACGCCGATGCCGCCGCGCACGGCCGAGGCGTCGGCGTACTTGAGGAACAGCGCGCCCACCACGAGACCGACGAGCACGCTCGGGATCAGCCGGATCAGCGTGCGCCAGTCGGGCTCGCGCCGGTACATCCACAGCGCGGTCGCATCGCCCAGGATCAGCAGGATCAGCAGCGCGGCGGTCGACTCCTTGGGCGGCAGGGCGAGGGCGAACAGGCCCACGGCGATCGTCCCGGCGCCCGGCAGGGCGGACTTCGAGAAGCCGACCACGAGCGCCCCGGCGATGACGAGCAGCCAGCCTGCAGCGCCGAGCTGGGGCAGGTGGGACAGGAGCTCGCTGATGATTCCTCCTCGGTGCGCTGCTCGCGGCTTCGCGCGAGATCGATGGGGACGCTACATCCGCCGTGGCCGACGAGGCGCTCGCGTCCGCCGCTGCCGATGCGGTCCCGCCCCGTGACAGGCTCATGTCAGTCTCCCCACGTCCCGACGTCGACCCCACCCCACCCACCCCGAGAGGACCCCATGAAGACCATCGTCCTGGACGACGACCCCACGGGCACGCAGTCCGCGACCGGCGTGACCGTGCTGCTGGACCTCTCCGAGGAGACGCTCGAGCGGGACCTCGAGGAGGCCCTGACCGGGGCGGACTCGGTGTACGTGCAGACCAACAGCCGGGCACTGCCCCCGGACGAGGCCGTCGCCCTGGCGCGACGCGTGCAGGCGGCGGGGCTCGCCGTCGGCGGGCGCTTCGGCGAGCCGGTGCGGTTCGTGCTGCGCGGTGATTCGACGCTGCGCGGGCACGTGTTCGCCGAGACCGAGGTGTTCCTCGAGGACGCCGTCATGCTGTTCGTCCCGGCCTTCCCCGACGGCGGCCGCACCACCCGCGACGGCGTGCACCTGGTGCGCATCGACGGCCAAGACGTGCCGGCCCACGAGACGGAGTACGCGGAGGATCCGGTGTTCGGCTTCACCACCGGTTACCTGCCCGACTACGTGGGGCAAGCCTCGGGCCGTCACGGCGTCCCCGTGCCCCTCGCCGACGTCCGCGCGGGAGCTCTCGAGCGTGCGCTGACCGCAGCCGAGCCGGGCGAGGTGGTCCTGCCCGACGCGGTGACGGACGAGGACATCGCGCTGATCGCCCGCGCGGTCGACGCGGCGGCGGAGCACGGCACGCGGATCGTGGTGCGCTCGGCCTCGCCGCTCGCGGCCCACCTCGCGGGGGTCGCGAGCGAGGGTCGGCTGCCGCGGCCCCTGGAGCGGCCGACGGGCGAGACCCTGCTCGTGTGCGGTTCGCACACGGCGGGTGCGACGGCGCAGCTCGCGCAGGTCACGCAGCGATTCGGCGAGCCGACGCTCGTCGGCACCGAGGCGGCCCTCGCGGATCCCACCACGGCGGGGCACGCGGCGGCGGACGCTTTTGCCCCGGTCGGCACTGCCACCCGCGCCGCCACTGCCGCCCCAGCCGCCCAGACCGACGACGCCCCGCCGCTCCTCCTGCTCTCGACCGAGCGGCAGCGCTCCGCGAGCCACGGCACGCTCGACCACGGCGAGCGCGTGATGGTAGCGCTCACCACCGCCGTCGCGGGCCTCCTGCCCCGCGTGGGCACCGTGATCTCCAAGGGCGGGATCACCTCGGCGGAGGTCGCGCGCGCGGGCCTCGGTGCGCGCACGGCGCACGTGCTCGGGCAGATCCTGCCCGGGATCTCGGCGTGGCGCCTGAGCGCCCGGGACGGCCGCGAGCTGCTGTACATCGTGGTCCCCGGGAACGTGGGCGACCAGGACACGCTCGTGCGGGTGCTCGAGGCCGTCGGCATCGCCGCCTGAGCCCGGTGGGCCGACGGTCCTACCCGTCGGCCGCGCCCTCAGTCCTTCTCGAGCCGTTCGACGAGCGCGGCGATGCGGGTGCGGCGGGTCGCCTCGCGGGTCGCGCTCAGGATCGGGTGCAGGGCGGAGTAGCGGGCGCTGCCCGTGAGCAGGTCGAACGCTGCGCGGGCCCGGGGTGAAGCGGCGAGCGCCTCCGCGAGCGCGGGCGGCACCTGCGCGCTGGCCGCCCCGGCGTAGGCGCTGTCCCAGCGCCCGTCGGCCTTCGCCCGCTCGACCTCCGCCCGTCCGCGCTCGCGCATCCGTGAGGCGGCCTCCAGCCGGCCGATGATGTCGACGTTGCGCTGCGACCAGATCGAGCGCGGACGGCGCGGGGTATAGCGCTGGCGGAAGGAGTGCGCGTCGAGCGCGCGGCGCTGCCCGTCGATCCATCCGCTGCACAGGGCCTCCTCGAGCGCCTGCTGATAGGTGAGGGTCGTCGGCCCGCTGCCGCCCTTCTTCGCGAGCAGCAGCCAGACGCCCTCGGAGGTGTCCTCATGGGCGTCGAGCCATGCGCGCCAGGCCGCGGCGTCGGCGACGACGAGCGGGGGCGGGAGCTCAGCAGGGGTCATGGCGAGAGCCTCCCACGTCCTCGATCGCACCGGCCAGGCGTTCGTGCACCTCGCGCGCCGCGGAGGAGAGCTCGGCCGGACCGATCACCCGGAACGGTGCGCCCAGACGGATGACCTGGGCGAGCAGGCCCGACCAGGACCAGGAGCCGAGCACGGCGCGGCACCGGCCGTCCCCGATCTCCTCGACGTCCGCATCGGGCAGCCAGGAGGCGAGCTCGGACAGCGTCAGGTCGATCTCGACGGTCCCCTCGCAGGGCCAGCGGTCGGTCTCGCGCTCCCCTTTGAGGTGGGCGGAGAGGAAGCTCGCCGCGTGGCCCGTGGGCAGCTCGCGCGGCGTGAAGCGCGGGCCCGACGGTGTGCGCGGCGCCATCCGGTCCAGGCGGAAGGTGCGCCAGTCCTCGCGCTCGAGATCCCAGGCCACGAGGTACCAGAGCCCTCGGCGGGCGACGAGGCCGTGGGGCTCCGTGCGACGAGGCCAGGTCGAGCCGCGGTAGTCGAAGCGGAGGATCTCGTGGCGCGCTGCAGCGGCGCTCACCGCCTCGAGGACCGCCGGGTCGGCGCGCGCCGCCGCGGGCGCGACATCGAGGTCGAGAGCGGATGCCCGGTTCCTGACCGCAGCGGGCATGACCTGCAGGATCGTGGCGAGCGCACGGGCCGACGCCTCCTCGATGGCGACCCCGCTCGCAGGCGCCGTGCGCAGGGCCACCGCGGTCGCGAGCGCCTGCTCGTCGTCCAGGAGCAGGGGCGGCATCCGCTCTCCGGCGTCCAGCCGGTACCCGCCCACGGGACCCTTCGTCGAGCGGATCGCATACCCCAGCTCGCGCAGCCGGTCCACGTCCCGGCGCACCGTGCGCGGGGTGACGCCCAGGCGGTCGGCGAGCGCGGGCCCGGTCCATGCGCGCGGCACCTGCAGGAGAGACAGCAGCGAGAGCGTCCGGGACGAGGTGGTGGGCATGCTCCCGATCCTCCCCCATGAAGAGGACCCGTCCTGTCCTCTTCGCCCGGCATCGTCGTCCTCGACGGCACCACCGCCGTCGCCCGCACCGACCGCGGCTCGTCCGCGGACTCCGAGAGGATCGATCATGAGCATCTCCACCACCCCTCACCTGAACCTGCCCGGCACCGCGCGCGCCGCGCTCGACGTCTACCGCGGCGTGTTCGGCGGCGAGGTCTCCACGACCACCTACGGGGAGCTCGGCATGCCCGATGGATCGCCCGACGCGGACAAGGTCGTGTTCGGGAGCCTGAGCTCCGAGGACGGCGTGCGGCTGATGGCGTACGACATCCCCGGGCGCGAGAACGCCTTCCCCTCCGACACCCGCCGCGAGAACGGCGCCACCCTCACCGACCAGCCGTTCTTCCTCTCGGCGAGCGCCGCCTCCCTCGAGGAGCTGCAGCCGATCTGGGACGGCCTGGCCGAGGGCGCGCGGGTGATCGAGCCGCTCGCCGCCTCGGCCTGGAGCGCTGGCTTCGGCATGCTCACCGACCGCTTCGGGGTCACCTGGTCGCTGGACGTGCGCACCGCGGCGTGAGCATCGGCCCCGGCTCGCCCGCGCGCGGCGGACGGGCCGGGGCTCGGGGCCCGGCCGACACCCTTCCGCGCTACTGTCGAACGCGAAGCGACCATGGGAGGACTGCCCGGAGCAGCCACCCGCGCGGCCCGTCCAGGAGGCACCGATGCCAGCGACCGACTCGTCTGCGACTGGTGCGCGGGCACCGGGCTCCCCCTCGCCCGCTCCCTCGCGCCGTGCCAGGCGCGAAGCAGACCGCGCCCCCACCACCGATCCTGCACTGATCCGCGCGCGCGTCGACGGCGCGCGCCGGGCGTTCGCACGCGGAGCGAGCCGCTCCCCCGTCTTCCGACGCGCCCAGCTGCAGGGCCTTCGCGCCCTGCTCAGGGCGCACCACGCCGAGCTCGAGGCGGCGGTCGATGCCGACCTCGGCAAGAGCGCGACCGAGTTCCGCCTCACCGAGGTCTACCCGGTCATGTCCGAGATCCAGGACGCCCTGCGCAGCCTCGAGAGCTGGTCGAGACCGCGCCGTGCGCCTCTGCCGCTCATGCTCCGGCCGGCCGCCGCCCATCTGCTGCCCGAGCCGCTGGGCACGATCCTCGTGATCTCCCCCTGGAACTATCCGGTGCAGCTGCTGCTGGCGCCCCTGGTGGGGATCATCGCCGCCGGCAGCACGGCCGTGGTCAAGCCCAGCGAGGTCACGCCGACCGTCTCCGCGGTGCTCGCGCGCCTGCTCCCCCGCTACCTCGACGCCGAGGCGTTCCCCGTGGTCGAGGGCGGCGCCCCGGAGACCACGATGCTGCTCGAGGAGCGCTTCGACCACATCGTGTACACCGGGAACGGGAGCGTCGGCCGGATCGTGATGGCGGCCGCCGCGAAGCACCTGACCCCGGTGACGCTCGAACTGGGCGGCAAGTGCCCCGTATGGGTCGACGACGCCGCGCATCTCGAGCAGGTCGCGCAGCAGCTGGCGTGGGCGAAGTTCGTCAACGCCGGTCAGACCTGCGTCGCGCCCGACCACGTGCTCACCACCCCGGAGCTCATCGAGCCCCTGGTCGCGGCACTGCGGCGCGCGATCGCCGCGCTGTGGGGCCAGGACCCCTCGCGCAGTCCCGACTTCGGGCGCATCGTCGCCCCGCGGCACCTCGACCGGCTCGCCGGATACATCGAGGCGGCCGACGGGAAGGGCGCCGGTCGCGTCGCGCTCGGCGGGAGCGTGGACCGCGAGGACCTGTACATCGAGCCGACGGTGCTGGTCATGGGCGAGCCCGACTCCCCCGGTGCCTCCCGCACCGAGGCGAACACGCCGGCGGTGATGCGCGAGGAGATCTTCGGACCGATCCTCCCGATCGTGCCCGTCGGCGGCCCCGAGGAGGCGATCGCCTTCGTGAACGCGGGCGAGAAGCCGCTCGCTCTCTACCTCTTCACGGCATCGCGCCGGATCGCGGACGAGTTCGCGCGCAGGAGCTCGTCCGGAGCCGTCGTCGAGGGCGCGGGCCTGATCCAGGTCGCGACGCCCACGCTGCCGTTCGGCGGGGTGGGCGAGAGCGGCATCGGCGCCTATCACGGGCGCTTCTCGTTCGAGACGTTCAGCCGCTCCAAGCCCGTGCTGCGCAAGCCTCTGCGACCGGACTCGCTCGCGCTCATGCGCCCGCCGTTCTCGCAGCTCGGCACGGCGCTCATGCGCAGGCTCTCCGGCCTGCGCTGATCAGCACGGCGTACTGACCCTGCCGTCGGCCCGCCCGGCTCCCGGACCTCAGGCGTTGGCGACGACGAGCGCGAGGAGGAACGGGAGCGGCACGCAGAACAGCGCGGCGACCACGATGTGCAGGATCTTGTGCCTGCTCACGAGCGCGACGACCTCGCGCAGGAACGCGCTCGGCCAGAAGTAGCCGGCGGTGCGCGCGGGGGCGACCTGCGCGTCCAGGCCCACGCGCCGGGCGAGGGCGGCCGTGCGCAGCACGTGATAGCTGCTGGTGACCGTGAGGCCGGGCCCGTCGGCCGGGAGCACGGTGCCGACGAGCCCGCGGGTGTTGCGCAGGTTCTCCTCGGTGGTGCGGGAGCGGTCCTCGAGCACGATCGCCTCCTGCGGGACGCCCTGCTCGCGCGCGTGCTCGGCCATCGCCGAGGCCTCCGAGCGGGGCTCGTCGGGCCCCTGGCCCCCGGAGAGGACGAGCAGCGCGTCCGGGTGCTCCTCGCGGATCCGCCTCCAGTGCGCGATGCCCGCGTCGACCCTGTTGGCCAGCAGCTTGGGCACCCTGCCGCGGATGAGGCCCGAGCCGTGCACCATCACGTAGCGGGCGCGGGTGCGCGAGGCGATCCAGGCGTAGACCACGTCGTAGACGAGGTATGAGGTGAGCACGTACCCGGCCCATGTGCCCAGCAGGGCCACGAACGTGAGGACGGCGAAGAGCCACGGGTGCTCCGCGGCGAAGCGGAGCGAGATCACGGCGCCGACGATGACGGTCAGCAGTCCGAGACCTGCCAGCAGGGACAGCAGGTTCCCCAGGCTCCGACCCTCCTTGCGCATCATGAACACGCCGTTGGCGATCAGGAAGCCGATGAGCACGAGCGTGAGCAGTGGGGAGAGCACGACGAGCAGCACCACCAGGCCGCCCACGAGCGCGCCGGCGGCGCTGTCGGATCCCGCGGCCAGCGCGAAGAGGACCGTGAGCGCCGTCAGGGACAGCAGGAAGGCGTTGCCCGTCCAGCGCGCGTCCCTGCGCAGGGACAGGATCAGGAGGACGACCAGCAGGATCGGCACCGGGGAGAGGAGGAGGGACATGCGTCAAGCGTCCCATCCCGCGCTCCCGGGGTCATCCCCCCAGCGGTGGGAGGGCGCGGGGCCGGCCTCTGCCCGTGGTCGGACACGGGGAGGCCGGCCCCGGGCCTGGGCGAGGCCGGTCCCTGGCTCAGACCAACTCGACGACCGCGTCGGCGTCGTTGAGGACGACGATCGGGGTGATCGTCGGGTGGCCGTCGGCCCGCACTGCGGCCAGGTCGACGCGCAGCAGCGGCATGCCCGCGACCACGCGATCGCCGGTCGCCACGAGGGCCTCGAAGCCGCGGCCCTTCATGGCGACGGTGTCCAGGCCCACGTGGATGAGCACCTCGGTGCCGTCGTCGAGGGTGAGGGCGAGGGCGTGCCCGGTGTCGAAGACGTGCTGCACGGTGCCTGCGGCCGGGGCGATGACCACGGCGTCGGCGAGGTCCTCGGCGGGCTGCACGGCGATGCCGGGGCCCATGATCTCCTGCGCGAAGGTCGGGTCCGGGACGTCCGCGAGCGGCACTGCGGTGCCCTCGAGCGCCTGGCGCAGGCGCACCAGGTGGGTGGTGCGAGCGGCGGTCGCGACGCCGCCCTGAGAGCTCCCGCCGCTGCTCGCGGAGCCGGCGGCGATCGCCTCGGCCTCCGCGGCATCGAGCGTCTGCGCGCGTCCGCTCATCACGTCGTCCATCGCGTCCTTCACGAACTGGACGTTGGTCCCGTAGATGACCTGCACGGAGCCGCGCCCGGGCTTCATGGTGCCCGCGGCGCCCGCCCTCTTCAGCGCGGCCTCGTCGACGACGGAGGCGTCGGCCACCTGCATGCGCAGGCGGGTCGCGCAGTTCTCGAGATCCAGGATGTTCTCGCGACCGCCGAGGGCGGCGAGGAACGCCGTGGCGACGGCGAGGTACTTCGCATCGCCGGTGACCGCGCCGGCCGCGTCCTCGGACTCCTCGTCCTCCGGGTCGCCGTCCTCGCGGCCGATGGTCTTGAGGTCGAAGCGGCGGATGATGAAGCGGAAGGACAGGAAGTAGACGACGAACCAGAACACGCCCATCACCGGCAGCGCCCAGGGGTTCTGGGCCATCGGGTTCACCCAGCCCAGCGCGAGGTCGATGAACCCGCCGGAGAAGCCGAAGCCCATGCGGACCGGAAGCGCGGCCGTGATCGCCATCGAGATGCCGGTGAACAGGGCGTGCACCACGTACAGGCCCGGCGCCAGGAACATGAAGGAGAACTCGAGCGGCTCGGTGACGCCGACGAAGAACGCGGCGATCGCGCTCGAGAGCAGCACGCCCGCGGCGATCTTGCGGCGGCTGGTCTTCGCGGTCGTGTACATCGCGAGGGCGGCGCCGGGAAGGCCGAACATCATGATCGGGAAGAACCCGGCCATGTACTGGCCGGTCTCGCCGTAGGTGCCCGTGCCGCTCAGGAAGTTGTTGAGGTCGTTGATGCCCGCGACGTCGAACCAGAACACCGAGTTCAGGGCGTGGTGCAGGCCGAACGGGATGAGCAGTCGGTTGAGGAAGCCGTAGATGCCCACGCCCACGGGGCCGAGGGTCAGGGTGAACTCGCCGAAGGCGACGAGGCCGCTGAACACGAGCGGCCACAGGAAGAACAGCACCAGGGCGAGCACGAGCGAGATGCCGGCGGAGACGATGGCGACCGAGCGCTTGCCGGAGAAGAACGACAGCGCGTCGGGCAGCTTCGTGTCCTTGAAGTGGTCGTACGTCCAGGCGCCGATGAGACCGCAGAGGATCCCCACGAACACGTTCTCGATCTGGTCGAAGGCGGGATTCACCTGGGAGACGTCGATGCTCTTGAACAGTGCGACGTTGTCGGGCGAGAGCAAGGTCGTCACCGTCAGCCAGGAGACCAGTCCCGAGAGGGCCGACGTCCCGTCGGGCTTGGTCGCCATGCCGATCGAGACGCCGATGGCGAAGAGGAGCGGGAGGTGGTCCAGCAGCGCGCTGCCGGCGGTCTTCAGGAAGACGCCCGCGATGTTGGTGTCGTTGCCGGTCGCGGTGAGGATCCAGTAGCCGAGGCCGCTGAGGATCGCGGCCACGGGCAGAACCGCCACCGGCAGCATGAGGGACCTGCCGAGTCGTTGGAAGAACTTCATCGTTGCCTTCGGGGAGAGCGGCCCCGACGCTCGATTGTGGGCGTAACGGCGACCGAACGGTCAGGATCGCGTCCCATGGTGCATGCTCGCGCGCACTGCTCGCGGCGCCCCGTTCTGCGACGACCCCAGCATGAGGCTCTGACGTGGGCATCCTCCGCGCGGGCCGGAACGCCCCGTGTGCAGGCTCACCCCGATCGCCGACCGTCGGTCGTCAGCGGACCGCCCACGGCCGCCGCCGCTTCACTGTCACGCGGTCTCGACGACCCCGCCGCGCACATGCGCCCCCGCTCACGCGGCGAGCGCGAGCGCGACGACGAGTCCCGCCGTGAGCGCCGCGAGGGAGACGAGCGCGGCGCTGAGCACGGGCGCCACGGCCCGGCGGGCCTCGGCGGGATCCGGGCAGAGCTGCGCGGCGAGCTCGATCTTCGCGGGCGAGGGCATGAGGAAGATGCCCGCGGCGGCGTTCTGCACCGCGATCGCCCAGAGCGTCGGGATGCCGACGAGCGGGGCGATCTGCGCCTGCGGGGCGGCGAACATGGCGTTCGCGGAGCTGTTCGACCCGGTGAGATAGCCGCCGAGCGCGCCGACGGGGGCCACGACCAGCGCATAGGCCGGCCCCAGGTGGGAGGCGGCGAGCGCGAGCGCCCCGGCCATGCCGCTGGTGGCCATGACGATGCCGAGCGCCATCAGCAGCCCGTTCGCGGGGCCCACCTGCAGCCAGCGCCGCGCGGCGGCGGCGAGGGCGGGGACGAGCAGTCCGCCCCGGGTGGTGGCGAGCACAGCGAGGATCAGCCAGAGCGCGGGCGAGGCGAGCAGGTGCCAGCCCTCGCCGTCGGCCCCCACCGCGGCGAGGAGGGCGGTCGCACCGAGCACGCCGCCCAGCAGCACCGCGTAAGGGGCCAAGGCCCGCAGGAGGGCGGCGTCCCCGCGCAGCCGCGCTCCGCGCAGCCGGTGCACGAGCAGATGCGCGCCGAGAGTGAGGAGCGCCCCGAGCGCTCCGGCGGGAGCCGTGCCGACGAGCAGGTTCGTGAGCAGCACAGCCGCCCACAGCATCAGGCCGGAGCCGACGGCCGCGATCACCGCGAGGGCCCGCTCGCGTGCGCTCCGCGGCGCGGTGAGCAGGGCGACGACCACGCCGACGGCGAGGAACACAGGGCCGTTGGCGATCGCGGTCGCCACTCCGAGCTGCTGGTCGCCGAGCCCGCCGAGGTGCGCGGCGATGAGCACGCCGGGCCCCATCGACCCCCAGGGCACGGCGCACAGACCGAGGAGCCCGACGGCCGCCGAGGTCCGGCTCGAGAAGCCGCACCCCAGCAGCAGCGGGATCGCGAGGGTCACGCCGATCCCGAAACCGGTCACGGACTCCGCGAAGGGCGCGACGCCGTGCACCACGGCGAGCGCCGCGCCCGGGCCGCTCCCGAGGGCTCCGCCGACCCAGCGGGCGATGCGCTCCTGCCTGCCGGTGCGGGTCATCGCCTCGGCGAGCAGGAGCCCGCCGAAGATGATGACGAGCACCTCGGCGAGCACAGGAACCCAGGCGCCCGCCGCCTCGGACCAGCGGCCGGCGTCGGCGCGGAAGACCCCAGCCGTGAGCACGATCGCCGTGGCCAGTCCGAGCACGGCGGCGGCGAGGGTCGAGCGCCGCGCGAGGATCGCGCCGATCGTCACGAGCACCGGCAACAGGGCGAGCAGAGCCATGTTGCGCATCATGCCCATTTCGTTTCGCTCCCGCAATCCGTGTCGGTATCCTGGTCCCATGACTTCGAGCCCGGCCCGCCGACTGGGCCCTGCCATCCGTGCGCGCCGTGCAGAGCTCGGCATCACCCTGGATCAGCTCGCAACCACCTCCGGGGTCTCCCGAGGCACGCTCTCGCGGATCGAGAACAATGCGCTGTCCACGAGCCTCGCGAACGCGCTCGCGATCTCCTCGGCCCTCTCCGTGGATCTCGGCGAGCTGCTCGAGGAGCCCGAGTCGCTGCTGATCAGCGCCGAGGAGGCCACCCAGTACACCGACGGCTCCGGCATCGTGCGCACCACGCTCGCCCAGCCCGCCCCCGGCATCCAGATGCTGCGCTACGAGGTGCCTGCCCATGCGGCGTCGACCGGGCTCGCCGCTCACCGCGGGCGCACCCAGGAGGTGCTGCACATCCTCGAAGGATCGCTGGTGTACGAGGTCGAGGGCGTGGAGCACGAGCTGCACGAGGGCGACACGCTCACGGTGCGCGCGGACCGGCCGCACCGCCTGCGCAATCCCGGCGCGACCCCCTGCGTACTGCACATGCTGACCGTCACGCCCCGCTGAGTACACGGGCGGCCCCTCGGAGCGATCGAGCGACGCGACTGAGCGTCCAGGCGGCCCCACTGAGTAGCCGGCAGACCCAGCGGCGGCTCACACGACAGGGGTGCGGCGTCCGGGCCACGCACGCGTAGTCTCGGAATCGGACCCGCCGAACCCTCCGCCGACGCCCTCTCCTCTCCACCCTTCCCGCGAGGTGCCCATGTCCTCTCCGTCCGCGTCCCCCTCCCCGATCGCCGACCTGCTCCCGGCCGGCGCGGTCCGCCTCGACGTCCGCGCCGAGGACTGGCGCACGGCGATCCGCGCCGCGGGCGCCCTGCTCACGGAGTCCGGCACCGCCGGCGCCCCGTACACCGACGCGATGATCCGCACCGTCGAGGAGCACGGCCCGTACATCGTCATCACGCCCGGCTTCGCCCTCGCCCATGCCCGGCCCGACGACTCCGTCGCCCGCACGGGCATGTCCTTCGTGCGTCTGGCGGAGCCGGTCGCCTTCGGGCACGAGAGCAACGACCCGGTGACGATCGTGATGGGGCTCGCCGCGGCCGACGCCTCCGCCCACCAGCAGGCGCTCGCCGCCCTCGCCGGGGCGCTCGCCGATCCGCAGCGCCGGTCGGCCCTCGACACCGCGACCACCCCGGAGGGCATCCTCGATGCCCTGGCCGGGTCGTCCGCCGCGTCGTCGCCGCAGGCCGCCGAGGCAGCCCGGCCCGCTGCCGCGGGAGCCGCCGCTGTGAGCACCGCTCCGGGAACCGCCGCCCCGGAGACCGGTGCCCTCGCCGGCTCCCCGTCGGCCGGCTCCTCCGCCCCGCGCCCCGCCGAGGCGGACACCGCGGAGGTCTCCGACGCCGTCCCGTCGAAGAACCTGATCCTCACGGTGTGCGGGAACGGCCTGGGCACGAGCCTGTTCCTCAAGAACACGGCCGAGCAGGTGCTGGACCGCTGGGGTTGGTCCCCGTACCTCACGGTCGAGGCGACCGACACGATCTCGGCCAAGGGCCGCGCGAAGGAGGCCGACTTCCTGCTGACCTCCGGCGCGATCGCCCAGACCCTCGGCGACGTGGGCGTGCCCGTCGAGGTGATCGAGAACTTCACCTCGCAGGCCGAGATCGACGCCGCCCTGCGCCGCCTCTACGCCGTCTGACCCGACCTTCCCTCCCCGCCTGTTCCCCGTCCCCTCGTCACCCGCACGGAGCCCGTCATGCACGTCCTCGTCGCGATCGCCCAGTTCCTGGTCAACGAGATCCTGAGCGTTCCCGCCTTCCTCATCGGCATCATCACCGCGATCGGCCTGGTCGCCCTGCGCAAGAGCGCCGGCCAGATCGCGGGCGGCGCGATCAAGGCCGTCCTCGGCTTCCTGCTCATCGGGGCCGGGGCGACGCTCGTGACCGCCTCCCTCACGCCGCTCGGCGAGATGATCCAGGGCGCGCTCGGCGCGCAGGGCGTCGTCCCCACGAACGAGGCGATCGCCGGGATCGCCCAGGAGGAGTTCGGCGCCCAGGTGTCGTGGCTGATGATCCTGGGCTTCGTCGTCGCGATCCTGCTCGCGCGGTTCACGCCGCTGCGCTACGTGTTCCTCACCGGCCACCACCTGCTGTTCATGGCCACGCTGATCACGATCGTGATGGCCTCGGCGGGCATGCCCTCGCCGGTCGTGGTGATCCTCGGGGCGGCGCTGCTGGGCGTGCTGATGGTGTCCCTGCCCGCGCTCGCCCAGCCGTGGACGCGGCGCATCACGGGCGACGACTCGATCGCCATCGGCCATTTCGGCTCCGCCGGGTACATCGCCTCGGGGGCGGTCGGCCGACTGGTCGACCCGAAGGGCAGGAGCCGCTCGACGGAGGACCTCAAGGTGCCCGAGTCGCTGCGCTTCCTGCGCGACTCGATGGTCGCGACCGCCCTGTCCATGGTGCTGATGTACGTGATCGTCGCGGTCGTCTACCTCGTGCGCGCCGGCTCGACCACCGCGTTCACCGCCTTCGAGGGTGGGGCCACGAACGTGGGCAACTACCTCATGCAGTCGGTGACGCAGGGCCTGCAGTTCGGCATCGCGGTCGCGGTGATCCTGTTCGGCGTGCGCACGATTCTCGGCGAGCTCGTGCCCGCCTTCCAGGGCATCGCCGCCCGCGTGGTGCCCGGCGCGGTGCCCGCGCTGGACGCCCCGATCGTCTTCCCCTACGCCCAGAACGCCGTGCTCATCGGCTTCCTCTCGAGCTTCGTGGGCGGCCTCGTGGGTCTGCTGCTGCTCGGCACCGTGTTCGGTCCGCTGTTCGGGCTCGCGCTGATCCTTCCCGGGCTCGTCCCGCACTTCTTCACGGGCGGTGCCGCGGGCGTCTACGGCAACGCGACCGGCGGGCGCCGCGGCGCCGTCGCGGGAGCGTTCGTCAACGGCCTGCTGGTCACCTTCCTGCCGGCGCTGCTGCTGAAGGTGCTGGGCACCTTCGGCTCGGCGAACACGACCTTCGGCGACACCGACTTCGGCTGGTTCGGCATCCTCATCGGCTACGGCGCGCGCCCGGGCGTGCTGCTGGGCTCGGTCATCCTCGCGGTGATCGGCCTGGCCATCCTGGTCGCGGCGATCACGGTGCAGAAGCGCGTCGTGGACCGCGGCTGGGACCCGGCTCCCGCACGGGCGGGCGCGGGCGGCGCGGATGAGGGCGGCGCGGCGACGGCGGCCGACGGCGGCAGCGGGGCCGAGGTGGCCGCCGGCGGCACTGCGGGACGCTATCCACGGGTCGCTCCGCCGGTGGGAGCTCCGACCCCTCCCCCACCTCCGGAGAGCTGACACCGCGGGACACCGCGGACACTGCGCGGCCCCGCCCGGCGAACATCGACCGTCCGCTGCGAGCTGCCCTGGCCCCGTGCCGCACGCGCAGGCGCGGCGTCGGCCACCCCGGACGTCTTCCCGCTCACACTGCCTGGCGGTATCTCATAGATGAGATACGCTCCCGAGCATGACGCAGACCGATGAGTTCACCTCGCAGGCCCGGCCCGCGGACGGCTCCTCCCAGCCCTCCTCGCCCTCCGCACGGCTCGCCGCGGCGTCCGCCGCAGCCGGCGCCCGTGCGGGCGACCAGGACTACCGCCGCCAGATCGGCGCCCTGATCCGCGACGCCCGCCTGCACTCGGGTCTCACCCAGTCCCAGCTCGCCGCCGAGCTCTCCACCTCGCAGAGCACGATCAACCGGATCGAGAAGGGCCAGCAGAACCTGACCCTCGACACCCTCGCGAAGATCGGCGCAGCGCTGGACTCGGGGCTCGTGGGCATCGGATCGTCGGCCCCCTCGCACCTGCGGGTGCAGGGCGGCACCACGCTGAGCGGCGCGATCGACGTGAAGACCTCGAAGAACGCCGGGGTCGCGCTGCTGTGCGCCTCGCTGCTGAACCGCGGCACCACCGTGCTGCGCCGGGTCGCGCGCATCGAGGAGGTCAACCGCCTGCTCGAGGTGCTCACCTCGATCGGCGTGCGCGCCCGCTGGCTGAACGAGAACAACGACCTCGAGATCAGCGTCCCCGAGCACCTGGACCTGGCCTCGATCGACGCCGGCGCGGCCCGTCGGACCCGCTCGATCATCATGTTCCTGGGCCCGCTCATGCACCGTGAGCACGACTTCCAGCTCCCCTATGCGGGCGGCTGCGACCTGGGCACCCGCACCGTCGAGCCCCACATGACCGCGCTGCGGCCCTTCGGCCTCGAGGTCGTCGCGACCGAAGGCCACTACCAGGCCACCGCGACCCCGGGCGCGGGCCCCCGTCGGCCCATCGTCCTCACCGAGCGCGGCGACACCGTCACCGAGAACGCGCTGATGGCGGCCGCCCGCTACGAGGGCGAGACGATCATCCGCAATGCGAGCCCGAACTACATGGTCCAGGACCTCTGCTTCTTCCTCGAGAAGCTCGGCGTGCGGATCGACGGGATCGGCACCACCACCCTGCGCGTGCAGGGGAAGTCCGAGATCCGGGCCGACGTCGACTACGCCCCCAGCGAGGACCCGATCGAGGCGATGAGCCTGATCGCCGCCGCGATCGTCACGAAGTCCTCGATCACCGTGCGCCGCGTGCCCATCGAGTTCATGGAGATCGAGCTCGCCGTGCTCGAGGACATGGGCTTCACCTACGACCGCACCGAGGAGTACCTCGCGGCGAACGGCAAGACGCGCCTGGTGGACATCACCACGCACGTCTCGGACCTGCGGGCGCCGATCGACAAGATCCACCCGATGCCCTTCCCCGGCCTGAACATCGACAACCTGCCGTTCTTCGCGGTCATCGCCGCGACCGCCGAGGGCCAGACCCAGCTGCACGACTGGGTGTACGAGAACCGCGCGATCTACCTGACCGACCTCAACAAGCTCGGGGCGCGTGTGCAGCTCATGGATCCCCACCGGGTGCTCATCGACGGCTCGACCCACTGGAGCGGCGCGGAGCTCGTGTGCCCGCCGGCGCTGCGCCCGGCCGTCGTCATCCTGCTGGCGATGCTCGCCGCGAAGGGCACCTCGGTGCTGCGCAACGTCTACGTCATCAACCGGGGCTACGAGGACCTCGCCCAGCGCCTGAACGCCCTGGGGGCTCGGATCGAGACGTTCCGGGACATCTGAGGTGTGGGCGGTCTGGGCAGTCAAGGCCGACGGGGTCTGAGGGCACCCGTCGGGCCTTCGTCGATCTACGGGACCATCCAGGCGAGCACCGGGGTGGACTGCAGGAACACGATCAGGCACATGAGCGCGAGGAAGACGATCGACCAGGGCAGCACGCGCCGCAGGATCTCGCCCTCCTTGCCCGCGAGCCCCACCGCCGCGGCGGCGATCGCGAGGTTCTGCGGGGAGATCATCTTGCCCAGCACGCCGCCGGAGGAGTTCGCCGAGGCCGTCAGCAGGGGCTCGAGCCCGGCCTGCTGGGCGGCTGAGGCCTGCAGGGCGCCGAACAGCGAGTTCGAGGAGGTGTCCGAGCCGGTGACGGCCACGCCGATCCAGCCGAGAACCGGTGAGACCAGCGCGAACAGGCCGCCGGAGGCCGCGAGCCAGGTGCCCAGCGTCGAGGTCTGACCGGAGGCGTTCATGACGTATGCGAGCGAGAGCACCGCCATCACGGTGATGATCGCGGCGGCCAGCTGCTTGTAGGTGCCGGTGTATGCCCTCCAGGCGCGGGCCGGGGAGATGCCGATGACGGGGATCGAGATCAGGCCCGCGATCACCAGCCAGGTACCGGCGGACGCCGGGATGTCGAGCTTGAAGGTCGGGATGGTCGACGGCTCGCCCGCGGCGCTCAGCAGATGCAGACCGGGCCACTGGAACGAGGGGTTCAGCGCCTCGTGGGCGATGAGGTCCTTGATGCCCGGCAGCTGGGTGAGCACGAACAGCGCCACGATGATGCCGTAGGGGGCGTAGGCGCGGACCACGTCGGCCGTGGTGTCGTGGGCGTCGCGATCGGCCTCGGCCATCTCCTCGGGGGTCCGGACGCCGGCGCCGGAGGCGCGGGAGCGTCCGGCGGCCTCGTCGGCGTCGGCCGCGGGGACGAACGCCTCGCGCGGCTGCCAGACGCGCAGCAGGAGCACCACGGCGAGGGCCGCGACGAGGGCGGCGACGATGTCGGTGAGCTGCGTGGAGATGAAGTTCGAGGTGACGAACTGGGCCAGCGAGAAGACGATGCCGCAGGTGAGCGTGGCCGGGAGGGTCTGCACGAGTCCTCTGCGGCGGTCGATGATGAGCACCAGGATCATCGGCACGATCACGGCCAGCAGCGGGGTCTGGCGCCCGACCATCGAGGAGAGCAGGTGCTCGTCCTGGCCGCTGACCTTGGCGAGCGTGGTGATCGGGACGGCGAGCGCACCGAAGGCGACCGGCGCGGTGTTGGCGACGAGCGCGACCACGGCGGCCTTCAGCGGCTTGATGCCGATGGCCAGGAGCATGACGCTCGTGATCGCCACTGGCGTGCCGAAGCCGGCGAGCGCCTCGAGCAGCGCGCCGAAGCAGAAGGCGATGATGACCGCTTGGATCCGCTGGTCGTCGCTGACCTTGGCGAAGGAACGCCGCAGCACATCGAAGTGCCCGGTCACCACGGTCATGTTGTAGACCCAGATCGCGTTGATGACGACCCACAGGATCGGGAAGAACCCGAACGCGGCGCCCTCGGTGGCCGAGAGCAGCGCCTGGCCCACGGGCATGGAGTAGGCGAGCACGGCGACCAGGAGCGAGAGGACCAGGGCGATCAGCCCCGCCTTCCAGGCCGTCAGCCGCACGACGCCGATCAGGACGAACAGGACGACCAGGGGCAGCATCGCCACCAGGGCCGTGAGCAGGAGCGATCCACCCAGGGCGTCGAGAATCGGCTGGTACATGGGGACCTCGCTCGTGGGAGTCGGGACGGGGACGTCCGCCGCGTCCGACGCCGGGCCTGCGCGAAGCGCGCGCGAAGGGCTCTCCGTCGACGGTGACGGTGATTGCAGGGGCGGGCCGGACCGATCAGTGGTCTGACCACACAGCGGCACGCTAGGGTGGCGCGCAGCACATGTCAATGACGCGAAGGGAGCTGTGTCGTGACCCCGACGACCTCACACCACGGGTCGCAGCTCCCCCGCGATGGGGAGGCCGACGCCTGGCGGCCCGTGAACCGCAGCCGCGCCTACGAGCTCGTCGTCGAGCGCATCGAGGAGCAGATCACCAACGGCGCCCTGCACGTGGGAGACACCCTCCCCGCCGAACGCGACCTCGCCGAGAGGCTGCAGGTCAGCCGCGCGGCGGTGCGAGAGGCGATCCGCACGCTCGAGGCCCAGGGGGCCGTCCGCTCCGCCGTCGGGTCGCGTCCGGTCGCGGGCACGCAGGTGGTGGCGGAGACCAGCGACGCCCTCACCCGGCTGCTGCGCCTGCACGTGGCCCTCTCGAGCTTCCCGATGGCCGACGTCATCGAGGCGCGCATCATGCTCGAGCGCTCGAGCGCAAGCCTCGCGGCGGGCAACGCCTCCGCGCAGGACCTGTCAGGACTGCGCGAGATCCTCCGGGACATGGACGCGCCCGGCATCGACCGCGCAGCGTTCAACGAGCTCGACACCGCCTTCCACGTGGCCCTCGCCGAGGCGGGCCACAACCGTCTGGTCACCGACATGACGATCGCGATCCGCGAGTCCATGAAGCTGCCGATCCTGCAGGCCTACGGCACCCTGGAGGACTCCGACGCGCTGATCGCGCGCCTGCGCGCGGAGCACCACGGCATCCTGGAGGCGATCGAGGAGGGGTCCGCGCAGCTGGCCTCCGAGCGCATCGAGGCCCATATCCGCGCCGCCTACGCGAGCCTGTGGGGATGAGCGGGTCCCACGGGGACGGCTCCGAGCTCGGGGACGCGGTGCGGGTGCCGCAGCCCGAGGGCTCCCTGCGGGTGATCACGCGCGGCGAGCACGGTCCGCCCGTGCTGCTGCTCAGCGGCGCGGGCAACGACAGCGCCTCCCTGAGCTGGAGGCGACTGATCCCCGTCCTCGCCGAGACCCATCGCGTGCTCGCCCTGGACTGGCCGAAGCAGGGCGGCTCCGTGCCCTGGGACGGGACCGCCGACCATCCGCGGATGCTGCGGTGCATCGATGCCGTCCTCGAGCACTTCGACCTGGACGCCGTCGACCTCGTCGGCCTCTCGCAGGGCGGTGCGCTCGCACTCTCCTACGCGATCGAGCATCCCGAGCGGGTCTCGCGCCTCGTCGCACTCGCCCCCGCGGGGGTCCTCTCGTTCCCGCCGATCGTCCACCAGCTGCTGTGGCTGACGGCCCGCTGCCGCCTGCTGCACCGGACCCTGCCCTCGCTGATCTTCCGCAGCCGCGCGGCGTGCGCGTGGTTCGCCCGCACCAGCCTGTTCGCGGGCCCCGTCGATGATCTCGAGGAGATCGTGGACGAGTTCCACGCCGACGTCCTCGCCCACGGGTCGGGGTCCTCGGACTGGCAGAACGCCTCGATCGGGCTCCGGCGCATGGCCATCGACCTGCGCCCGGACCTGCACCGCATCCAGTGCCCGACCCTGATCATCCAGGGCAGCGAGGACGCGGCCGTGGCGCCGGAGCGCTCGCGCGCCGCAGCGGAGGCGATCCCCGGTGCGGCCTTCGAGCTGGTCGACGGCGCCGGCCACTGGTCGAACCGGCAGTGCCCGGAGCGGGTGAACGCGCTGATCACGGGGTTCCTCGCGGACTGACCAGCACTCTGCGGCGGACCGCTCAGTCGCGCAGCGTCCTCATCTGCTCCATGAGCCGCAGCACGGCGGCGCGCTTCTCGATGTCGCTGCCGTTGTCGTTCAGAACCATCAGCACCTCGTTCCAGGGCATCGGATACGTCGAATGCGGGAACATGAGCGGTCCGCCGTTGCGGGAGTCATCCACGTCCGCCGGGTCCGACGCCGGATAGCTCTGCACCCAGAGCTCGGCGAAGAGCGTGATGACGTCCGGCCGCAGCCGCGAATAGGCGCCGATCACCTCTCCCGCCACGGCATCGATCGCGAACTCGATATCTTCCGTGCACAGGAGCGGACCGTCTCCGGGCCGCTCCCGGGCAGCGGGGGCGCCGCCGGCCCCATGCTGGGCCGGCCCGTCCTCCGGCGGGACGGTCCGGTCGCCGACCGACGGACCGTCGGGGTCGACCCTCTCGGCCTCCGCCTGCAGCTGCGCCACGGTCATGAGGTCGTGCTCGGCCATCCAGACCGCCATGTCTGCCGCGGCGAGGGCGTACGGCCCCTCGAGGATCGCGGGCGGCTCCGGCTCGTCGTCCGTCCCGTCGTAGGTCGCAGCGAACAGGGCGAGCGCCGCCAGGCGGATCCGCGCGTCGGCCCCCTCGATACCCTCCGACGGGATCTCGACGGGCACCTCGCCGACCACGGCGAGCGTGGACCACGCGTGGACCAGCCAACGCACGTCCCCGCCGCTCGGGAGGCCCTGCGTGTACTGGGCGCACAGGGCGTCGAGCACAGGGGTGTCGCCGGACGGCGGTCCGCCCCTGCTCTCCCCCGGCCCCTCGGCCGGATCGCCGATCCGCCTCATGTGCGCATTGTGCTCCAGCGGACCGACGAACCGACTGCGGCGGGAGGACGCGGCGCGGCGGAGCGCGGCGACACGGCGCAGCGCGGCGGCACGGCGTGACCCGGCGGGGCGCCGCGGGCCGCGCGGGGCGGGTCGGGATGACACGGCCCGACGAGACAGTGCGGCAGGGAGTCAGCGCTCCATGGTTCCGAGCAGCGCATCGGTCTCCGCCGCGTCCGGAGCCGTGGCGGGACCCCGGCGGGTGACCGCGAGCGCGGCGGCGGCATTGGCGCGCCGGACGGCATCGGGGAGCTGCTCGCCGGCGGCGAGGCGGGCGCAGAGGACTCCCGTGTGCGCATCGCCCGCGCCGTTGGTGTCGATGGCCTCGACTACCGGCGCGGCGACGTGCAGCACGCCTGCGCCGGGCTGCGCGACGTACGCCCCGTCGGCGCCTGCGCGCAGCACGACGGCCGTCCGGGAGAGCTGACAGAGCGCCGTCGCGAGCCCGCGTGCGGAGTCCCCGGGCTCGTCGGCCGCTTCCCCACCGCCTCCGAGGCGCTCGAGGAGGATCCGCGCCTCGCGCTCGTTCGTGGTCCACACGTCGGCCCGCTCCATGACGGCACGGACGGAGTCGAGTTCGACGTCGCCGATCACGGGAGCGGGGTCGACGACCACCAGGGAGTCGGGGAGGCTCGGCAACCAGTCCAGGAGGGCTCCGCGATTGACCTCGTGGACCAGCGAATACCCCGACACGCAGACGACGTCACCGGGTCCCGGGTCTGCGGCGCGCAGCTGATCGACGCTCGTGCGCGCCTCCGCACCCGCCGTGGAGACGAACGTCCGCTCGGCATCGGCGTCGACGAGCGCGATGCTGAAGCCGGTGTCGAGCGACGGATCCGGCGCGGACACGAGGTCCACGCCCTCGCCCTCGAGCGTCGCGCGCACGAGGTCGCCGAAGGGTCCGGTGCCGTGGCTGCCGGCGTACACCACACGAGCTCCGTCACGGGCGGCGGCCGCCATCGTGTTCACTCCGCCCCCTGCGGCGAGCAGATGCTCGGCCGAGAAGACGTCGCCTCCCGGCTCCGGCAGGACGGGGATCCGGAGCACGACGTCCACCACGGCCTGGCCCGTATGGATCACGCGCGGGCCCGTCCCCGCACTCGCGGCGCGCGCCGCGGCGTCGCCGCTCATGCCTCGCGCTCCACACTGCGCAGGCCGACGAGGGCGTACAGGGCCCCGCCGATGGCCGCCGCGAGCACCCATGCCATGCCGTTGACACCGATCCACGTGTCGTACAGCGGGCCGGTGTACCAGGGCGTCGTCCCCGGGCTGATCTGCATGAACAGTGCGGCCACGGCGATGGCCACGACCCACGGCACGACGGCCGCCCAGCGCACACCGCCGGTATAGGAGTACCGGCTGCCCGGGGAGAGGTCCAGCAGAGCCTCGGGGTCGTAGCGCCGCCTCTTCACGAGGTCGACCAGGAAGATCCCGACCCAGGCGGAGATCGGCACGGCCAGCAGCGAGATGAAGCTGATGAACGGGCCGTAGAAGCCGTCGGCCACGAGCAGGAACAGCAGCGATCCGGTGGTCGTGACGACGACGTCGACGACCACGGCGTACACCCGCCTCACCCGCAGTCCCAGCGTCAGGGTGGTGAGGCCGGCCGAGTAGACGGAGAGATGGTTGGACAGCAGCAGGCCGACGAACGAGACCAGCAGGTAGACCACCGCGATGGAGTGCGGCAGCGTGCTGCGGATGGCGTCGAGGGGATTGGCGGAGGTCGCGATCGCCGCGTCGGACGCGCCGAGCATCGACCCCATCGAGATCATCACCACCAGCGGGATGCCCGCACCGGCCGACGCGGACACCACGAGCGACAGCGCCCGGACGGAGGGCGCCTGGTAGCGGGCCATGTCCGCCCCCGAGTTCGCCCAGCCGATGCCGGTCCCCGCGGCGATCGTCCCGATCCCCGTGAGCACTGCGGCGGTGGTGCCGTTCGGCGCCTGGGCCACCTGCGCCCAGTCGATCCGGAACACGAGGAAGGCGAGGATCACCAGGTTCACCGCGCCGAAGATCCAGGTGGACCACTTCTGGACGACCAGGATGATCGCGTGCCCCATGCCGGAGACGGACACGGTGAACCCGACGAACAGGACGACGCCGAGGACGGCGATCAGGGGTGCGGACTTCGCATCGCCGCCGGTGCCCAGGACCAGCGAGGCGATGGTGACCACGGCGAGGGCGGCGGTCGACGTGTTGACGGTCTCCCAGCCCAGCCGGGAGAGCAGGGCGACCAGGGTGGGGCCCGCGTTCCCGCGCGTTCCGAAGATCGCGCGGGACAGGGTGAGGCTGGGCGCTCCGCCGCGGCGCCCCGCGATGGAGATCAGGCCGACGATCGCGAAGGAGCCGAACGCGCCGATCACGGCGACGAGGATCGACTGCCACACGGAGAGCCCGAGAGCGACGAGGCTGACGCCCAGCGGCAGTCCCATCACGGAGATGTTGGCGGCGAACCACACCCAGAACAGCTCCAGGGGGTTGCCGTGCCGCTCCTCCTCGGGGACCGGCTCGATCCCCCGCTGCTCGAGGGAGCCGAGGGCCCCGTCCTGCACTGGGGGCGCGTCGGCGTGCGCGGCGTCCGCGGGATACGTCGGCGGGGCGGTCACGGGGTCGGGAATCTCGGTGGGCATCTTCGGCACCTTAGGGACGAGGGGTCTGGGGGACGAGGGGTCAGGAGCGCAGGGCGAGGAGCCGCCGCGCGATGGGCTCGAGGTCGAGCTCGTTGACCTGCTGGACGATCCGGAGGGCTTCGGCGGGGAACGCCGCGGTGCCGTGCACGGCGCCGAGCACCGCGCCCGCCATGGCGGCCACGGTGTCGGTGTCGCCGCCGAGGGAGGCCGCGGCGCAGAGCGCGTCGAAGGGATCTGCGCTACCCCGCTCGATGAGCAGGAGCGCGGCCACGACCGACTCCTGCGACTGCACGGAGGTGCCGACGACGTCGTAGATGAAGTCCTCGGCGTCCTCCCGCTCCATCCCTCGGACGGGGCCGCGGAAGACGGAGAAGCGCTGCGCGATCGAGCCGCCCGCGATCCAGTTCCCGCGCACGGCGCCGTCGGCCGCGGCCGACGTCGCGGCGTCGAGCGCCTGGTCGATGTCAGCGCCGTCCACGCCGGCCGACACCGCGGCGGCGATGGCCGCGGCGCCGGAGATCCCCAGTCCCGTGTTGTGGGTGACCCTGCTGGCCTGGACGACGGCCTCCAGCAGGTGCGGGCCCGGCGCGTGGGCGATGCCGACGGGCGCGATGCGCATCGCTGCACCGTTCGTGGTGCCGTAGCGGCCGGTCTCCTCGACGGGCTCTCCGGCCTGCAGCTTCGCGAGCGCAGAGCGTGTGGAGGGCCCGAGCAGGTCGAGGGAGCCGCGAGAGATCATGTCCTGCTCCCAGGAGATCAGCGCGTCGGCGAAGGCGTGCTCGTCCACGCGGCCGCCGCCGTCGACCACGAGCCCCGCGAGGATCAGCGCCTGCTCCGTGTCGTCGGTGATGGAGCCCGCCCGCATCCCGGGGGCGATGGGCTGATCGGGCGGCCCGGCGACGAAGCCGTCGATCCGGCCGCAGCGGGCCCGGATCTGCTCGCGCGGCAGCGACTGGGTGGGCATTCCCAGGGCGTCGCCGATCGCGAGGCCGAGCAGCGCGCCGTGGGCGCGGTCGAGTGCCGTCGTCGAGTGTCCGGCGGCGCTCATCGCTCGCCTCCGAAGGTCAGCGCGAGGGAGAAGTGCTGGGGGTCGAGGAGGGAGACCACGTGCTCGACGAATCGACCGTCGGAGTCGAAGGAGGTGCGCGACGTGCGCAGGAAGGCCTCCCCGGCGTCGCGGCGCAGGATCCCGGCCTCGCGCGCGTCGAGGAGGCGGATGTCGGCCCGCTGGGTGCCCTGCACGGGGACGAGCCCCGCCGCCCGGAGGGTGGAGGCGAGGGAGTCCTCGACGAGACCTGCGGCGGGGAGATCCGCGAGCAGGCCGATGGCGGGGACGGTGGCGCACTCGAAGGAGACCGGGACCTCGTCTCCGTCGGCGGTGCGCAGGCGGCGCACGCGACGCACGGCGACGGCCCTGGTCAGGTCGACGTCCGCGGGAAGGAGAGGCACCTCGTCGCGACCCACGGGCTCGATGCCGAGGATCTCGGCGGTCACGTCGCTGCCGGCGGAGGCCATCGACTGCGCCCATCCGCGGTCCTGATCCAGCTGGTGGCCGTCGAAGATGACGAAGGACCCGCGTCCGGTCTCCGTGGCGATCAGCCGCTGGTGCTGCAGCTCGCTCAGCGCCTGGCGGATGGTGCTGCGGGACACCCCGAACTCCTCGGCGAGGCGGTGCTCGCCCTCGAGCTTCGTCCCGGGCTCGTACTCCCCCGCGCGAATGCGACCGGCGAGCGTGTCGACGATCGACTGACGCTTGCTCCGCGCAACCTGTGTGTACATGTAGCTACATGTACACCATGTGAGGCGCGGGGCGCCAGGAGCGTCCACCCCGGCGCCCCGCCGACCGCTCAGTCGTGCAGGTGCTTGATGGCGTAGTCCGCCTGCTCGTCCGTGAACTGCTCGCCGTACTCGGAGGTGAGCTGCTCATGGATGTCGTCGTCGGACATGCCCCCGGACTCCTCGTAGAGCTTCGCCTTCTCCAGAGCGTTCTTGTTCCAGTCCGCATCCACGTGGTCGGCCGCGTAGGTGGCGGTCTCCTCGCTGTAGCCCTCGAAGACGAGCGTGTCGTGGATGCCCTGCTTCGAGGAGTAGAGCATGTCGGACTGGATCTTCGCGTCGGCGAGCGCGCCGTCCTTGTCGTCGGGGTCGACGTCCGTGCCGGTGTCAGCGGAATCATCCGAGTCCGCGTCGGCAGAGGAATCGTCGTCGGGGGTCGCGTCGACGGTGCGATCGGACGGGGTGGCGGAGTCGGTGGGCTCATCCGACGTGTCGTCGGATGAGGAGGCCGAGACCGTGGTGGGCGCCGGCTCATCGCTGCCGGCGCTGTTCACGAGCACCACGACCACGATGACGACGGCCGCGATCGCGAGCAGCGCGAGGCAGCCGCAGCCGCCCAGCACCCACCACAGCGTCTTGGACTTCTTCGGCGGCTCCTGGCCCTGTCCCGGCTGCGGCGCGGCGCCGAACTGCGCGGCCTGAGTGGTGCCGTCGAACGACGCCCCCTGCGCGGGGCCCCCGTACTGCGGGGCCTGCGAGGGGCTGCCGTACGACGACGCGGGGTCCGACGCGCCGAACCCGCCGTTCGCGGATGCGGGGCCGGGGATCCCTGAATTCGCGGAGCCCGACGTGCCGGGAGTGGGAGGAGTGCTGGTCATCTGGGGATTCCGTTCGGGATCGGGGTGCGTGCGCGGTATCAGACGAGAAGCCGACCGGACACGCGAGGAGGACATGGAGCACTGAGACGAGGAGGCGGCTCCGCGCCGGCGCAAGCGCCCGGGAGGGCGCTGCTGCCGGGGCGCAGTCTACGGACCCGCGGCGGCGTCGGATGGTGGGACCCGCGCACATCCGCGTTCATCGCCGGAACCGCAGCGTCCGCGCCCGCAGCGGACCGTCGGCCCCTCTCCCGCCCCGTGCTACGGTCGTCGCCGATCCCTCGGGTGCCCGTCGCAACGGGCTGAGATCGGACTGATGCCGTCCGAGTACCGACCGAACCTGCTCCGGGTCATGCCGGCGAAGGAAGAAGGAGAGCGACTGCATGTCTGCACGCCCCGAGAACTACCCCACCCACAGCCTCGGCCACCTCGAGGACCCCGCGCACGGCATCCGCGTGCCGGTCACGAGGATCGCCCAGGACGACTCCCCCACCGGCGCGACGAACCCGCCGCTCGAGGTCTACCGCACCGCCGGCCCCGGCAGCGAGCCGGAGGTGGGCCTGCCGCCCCTGCGCGAGGCCTGGATCCGGGGCCGCGGCGACGTCGAGTCCTACGAGGGCCGCGCCCGGGACCTGGCGGACGACGGCCGTGGGGCCGTCCGCCGCGGTGGGGCGAGCGCCGAATGGCGCGGGGCGCGCCGCTCCCCCGTGCGCTCGGCCGATGGCCGCACCGTCACCCAGATGTACTACGCCCGACGCGGCGAGATCACCCCGGAGATGCGCTTCGTGGCACTGCGGGAGGGCTGCGACGTCGAGCTCGTGCGCGAGGAGGTCGCCGCGGGTCGCGCGATCATCCCCGCGAACGTGAACCACCCCGAGGCCGAGCCCATGATCATCGGCCGGCGCTTCCTGGTGAAGATCAACGCGAACATCGGGAACTCGGCGGTCACCTCGTCGATCGCCGAGGAGGTCTCCAAGCTCGAGTGGGCCACCCGCTGGGGCGCGGACACCGTCATGGACCTGTCCACGGGCGATGACATCCACACCACGCGCGAGTGGATCCTGCGCAACGCGCCCGTGCCCATCGGCACCGTGCCGATCTACCAGGCGCTCGAGAAGGTGAACGGCGACGCGAACGCCCTGACCTGGGAGATCTTCCGGGACACGGTGATCGAGCAGGCCGAGCAGGGCGTGGACTACATGACGATCCACGCGGGCGTGCTGCTGCGGTACGTGCCGCTGACGGCGAACCGGGTGACGGGCATCGTCTCGCGCGGCGGCTCGATCCTGGCCGGCTGGTGCCTCGCGCGCCACCGCGAGAACTTCCTCTACGAGCACTTCGACGAGCTCTGCGAGATCTTCGCCCGGTACGACGTCGCCTTCTCGCTCGGCGACGGCCTGCGGCCCGGATCCCTCGCGGACGCCAACGACGCCGCCCAGTTCGCCGAGCTCGACACCCTCGCCGAGCTCACCGAGCGCGCCTGGGAGCACGACGTGCAGGTCATGGTCGAGGGCCCCGGCCACGTGCCGCTGCACCTGGTGCGCGAGAACGTCGAGCGCCAGCAGGAGCTGTGCCACGGCGCGCCGTTCTACACGCTGGGCCCGCTGGTCACGGACGTGGCGCCCGCGTACGACCACATCACCTCAGCGATCGGGGCGACGGAGATCGCCCGCTACGGCACCGCGATGCTCTGCTACGTCACCCCGCAGGAGCACCTGGGGCTGCCGGCCCGCAACGACGTGAAGACGGGCGTGATCACGTACAAGATCGCCGCCCACGCGGCGGACATCGCCAAGGGACACCCCGCCGCCCGGGAGCGGGACGACGCTCTGTCGAAGGCCCGCTTCGAGTTCCGCTGGCGCGACCAGTTCGGGCTCTCCCTGGACCCGCAGCTGGCCGAGGAGTACCACGACGAGACCCTGCCGGCCGAGCCCGCGAAGACCGCGCACTTCTGCTCGATGTGCGGGCCGAAGTTCTGCTCGATGAAGATCTCGCAGGACATCCGCGACGAGTTCGGCGGCGAGGCCGCCCAGCAGGAGATCGCCGCCGCCGGCATGGCCGAGAAGTCCCGCGAGTTCCGCGAGCGCGGCGGGACCGTGTACCTGCCCGAGCCGGGGGTCGGGGTGCCGGTGGGTGAGTGAGGGCGGATGGTGCGTGTGTGCTGTGGCGGTCGTCGGCTCGACGGGCCGACGGGCCGACGGGCCGACGATCAAGCGCATGCGCACCGCACCCCTCACCCCCGCCGTGGGGCACCGTACTCTGAGGTCACACCGCCCCACACATCCGAGGAGCGCTAGGACCATGCCCGACTCCGCCATTGCCGTCGTTGGCGCCATCATCGTGCGGGACGGTCTCGTGTTCGCGGCTCGGAGGTCACCCGAGCGCAGCGCCGGCGGGCTCTGGGAATTCCCGGGCGGCAAGGTGGAGCCAGGCGAGACGCCGCAGGAAGCACTCGTGCGCGAGCTGCGCGAGGAACTCGGGGTGCGGGTGGAGGTCGGTGCACGCGCTGCCCGTTGCGGGCGTGTCAGATGGTCTGTGTAAGTCCTGACTG
>NZ_VIGP01000005.1 GCF_009299795.1 Brachybacterium subflavum | reverse complement strand
TCATAATCGAGATCGGGAAGCGTGTACTCCGCCATCGTGGATTCCTCTCCTGTGGCTGATAGGACGCCTTCGACCGTAGGACCTCAAGTGCACGTGAGGTCAAGGGCCGGGACGCGGCGCATCGGCCTGGGCGGCCGACGCTCTCACCGAGGATTGACCTCAAGCGCGCATGAGGTTCTACCGTCGAAGGACGCGGGAGCACCCGCGACGAGCGAGGAGCGAGCGAGGAAGGAGCCGCGAGCGTGACCTATGTGATCGCCCTGCCCTGCGTGGACGTGAAGGATCGCGCCTGCGTGGACGAGTGCCCCGTGGACTGCATCTACGAGGGGAACCGGTCGCTGTACATCCAGCCCGACGAGTGCGTGGACTGCGGCGCCTGCGAGCCGGTGTGCCCGGTCGAGGCGATCTTCTACGAGGACGATCTGCCCGACGAGTGGGCGGACTACTACAACGCCAACGTCGAGTTCTTCGACGAGCTCGGCGCCCCCGGCGGCGCCGCGAAGACCGGTGTCATCGACAAGGACCACCCGCTCATCGAGGCGCTGCCCGCGCAGGAGAACCCGTTGGAGTGAGGCGCTCGACCGCTGCCGTCACCGGTCGCTGCGGCGGGTGCACGAGCGTCACCAGCACCACCGAGATCATCATCAGCAGCAGCCAGGCCACCATCTTCGTCAGCGGCACCATCTCCCATCCGGCCTGCTGCTGCGGGTAGATCCAGGCCCCCGCGCCGGTGCCCACGTTCTCGGCGACCCACAGGAAGAACGCGGTGCCGGCGAAGGCCGCGAGCACCGGCATGCGATGCCAGGCGCCGCCGCGGTGGTTGCGGAAGCTCATCATGCATCGGCCGAAGAGCAGCGCCACCAGCACGAGCAGCACCCAGCGGGCGTCGGGCAGGAAGTGGTGGGTGAAGAAGTTCGCGTAGATCGCGGCCGCGAGCAGCGCGGTCGCCCAGCGCGGCGGGTAGCGCGTGAACCGCAGGTCGAACAGCCGCATCACGCGCACCATGTACGAGCCGACCGCGGCGTACATGAACCCCGTGTACAGCGGCACGGCTCCGATGCGCAGAAGCCCCTCGCCCTGGTACTCCCATGAGCCGACGTGCGTCTTGAACACCTCCATGGCGGTGCCCACGACGTGGAACAGCACGATCGTGCCCATCTCGCGCAGGCTCTCGAGGCGGAACGCGAGCATGAGGAACTGCAGGGCGAGCGCGGCGATCACCAGGGCATCCGCCCGAGCGATCGGGGCACCCTCGGGGTAGAGCAGCCGGGCGAGCACGAGCACCGCGAGCATCGAGGCGCCGAACACGCACGCCCACGCCTGCTTGAGCGTGAAGACCACGAGCTCGAGGGCGCGCAGGCGCCACGGGCCGGCGTTCTCGGCGAGCGCACGCGTGCGCCGGTGCGCCCAGGCGTCGATGCGCTGCTCGAGCGGGGTGAAGGTGCGCGAGCGAGCATCGGACCGGGCGCGCGGTTTTCGGTTCTGGTCCCCCATAGGGCGAGCGTACGAAGAGCCTCCGTGCCACGGGCGGGGGAACGACACAGGTCGGGGGGAGGAATCGCGTCGCCCCTGGGGAGATCCTGTGTGCTCGGCCGCGCGCCAATCACCGGCGTTGCCGTCCACCGGGTTGCAGAGCACCCTGCTTCGCCGTCACCCGGCGCGGGGCGGGCCTCCGATGACGTTCGCTCCGGCAGGCGGAGGGATCGGCCCGCGCGCGAGCGGGTCGTCGGTCTCGCGCATCCAGCTCTCCAGGCGTGCTCTCATCTCGACCAGGACGGCTCCGTAGGCGGGGTCGTCGACGAGATTGCGGGACTCACCCGGGTCGAGCTGCAGATCGAAGAGCATCTCCGTCTCCGGCGCCCGGTCGCCCCATCCCCTCTCCACGAGATACTCCTTGCTGGGGCCCGCATCGGTGTGCTCGAGGATCCTGCGCTCGAGCTCTCGGAACGTGCGCACGTAGGCGAAACGCTCGGTGCGCACGCACCGCTGCGGCTCGTAGTCCACGTGGTACGTGAGCTCCGCGTGGACGGCGTCGTGCAGCGTGGCCCGCTCGTCCTCCAGGAGCGGCGCCAACGACGTGCCGCGCAGCCCGGCGGGTGCGGGCACCTCCGCGAACTCGCAGAGGGTGGGGAACAGGTCCAGCTGGCTGACCAGCGCGTCGCTCACCGTGCCGGGGCGGACGCCGGGCCCGCGCATCATCAGCGCGACACCGAGTCCGGCCTCGGTGAGCGTGCATTTCATCCCCGGGAACGCCGGACCGTGATCCGTGGTGCACACGATGAGCGTGCGATCGGCGATCCCCGCGCGATCGACCGCATCCAGCACCGCGCCCACCGCATCGTCGAGACGCCGGACGCTCGCCGAATAGCCGGACATGTCCTCGCGGGTCTCCGGCGAGTCCGGCAGGTGCGCCGGTGCCCGGAGATACCGTGCGTCGTCGTGCGGTCCCGGCTCCGGATAGGGACGGTGGGTCTCGAAGCAGCCCACCTCGAGGTAGAACGGCCGCTCGTGCTCTGTCGACACGAACCGCGCCGCGGCAGGTCCGACGTCGACGGCCGAATGGCTGTCGACCGGCAGGATCTCGTCGAATCCGAGCAGCGCCGGGTCCTCGGAGACGTGCTGCAGCCCCGCGAGAGCCGTGCGGTAGCCCGATCTGCCCAGGACATGGCTCAGATGCCGCGTCGGGTCGGTGAGGGAGAACCCGCGATGGCTGAGGCCCAGCATGCCGACCTCGTGCGGCCAGCGCCCTGTCAGCAGCGCGGCCCGGCTCGGGGAGCACGTCGGCGACGCGGAGAAGGCATTGCGGAGGACGAGTCCCTGTTCGGCGAATCGCTGCATGTGCGGGGTGGGCGCCGCGAAGCCGTACGGGCTGATCCAGCGCCCCGTGTCGTGCGAGTTCAGGTAGATGATGTTGGGTCTCACGGGGTCATCCTTCGGCGGCCTCGGCGAGCGCCTTCTCGTACTCGTCCCGCATCTTGTCCCCGCCGTTCTTCTTCCAGGTCTTCACCGCGTCCGCCCACGCGCTCACGGGCTTGCGCCCCTGGATGATGTCGCTCTCGATATCGCCCAGGGCGCTGCCGATCTGCTTGCCCTTGCGAGACTGCGTCTCGGAGTAGAGGCCCGTCGTCGGGTTCTTCACGGCGTTCGGGATCGAGGCGGCCTCCGCCGCGTGCTGGTCCTTGGTCACCTCGGGCGCGCCGGGGGTGAAGTTCACCCACGGCCCCTGGCCCACGTACCGCAGGGCGAGCTGGGTCTCGTTGCGGCCCTTCTCGGTCAGCACGGGGTCCGTGCCCTTGAGCTCGTGATCCACCCCTTCGATGCCGAACATCTTGAAGGTGTACTCCTCGCTGCCGAACGGGGCCGCGAAGTAGTTGAGCACGTCCAGCAGCGCCTCGACGCGGTCCTCGGCCTTCTTGCTGATCGAGGTGATGTTCTGCGAGGTCGGACCGTGCCAGATCGGTGCGGTGCCGCCGCCGTCGGCCTTGGGCGGCTGGAGGACGTTCAGGCGGAATCCGTCGGGCAGGGGGTAGTTCTGGAAGTCGGCCCAGGCGGTGAGCGTCCCCTGCAGCAGCGGGGTGGTCCCGTTGATGACCCAGGTCTTCTGCTTCGGGCCGTCGGCCGTGAACGCATCTGGATGGAGCAGCCCGTCCTTGACCATCGAGCGCACCGCCTCGAGGGCCTCCTCCTGCTGTTCGTGCTCGTTCGCACTGGTCAGCTTCCCGTCGGCCTCGGACCAGCCGTTGGGGATCTCGAACATCTCGCGCACGAACTGCGTGGGTGCGCCGCCGAGGGCCCATTGCTTGCCGCCGGTGAGCTCCCGGCACGCGTCGGTGAAGTCCTCCAGGGAATCGGAGGTCACCTCCACGCCCTTGTCCTCGAGGAAGTCCTTCCGCGTGTACATGACGATGGACTGCATGCCCCCGCGGGGGATCGGAATGCCGTAGATCTTCCCGCCGTAGGCGCAGGCCTGCCAGGTCTCGGTGGAGATGTTCGCCAGGAACGGGTACTTCTTGACGGCGTCCCCCGACAGCAGGTCCGTGAGGTCGGCCGCCTTCTCGGAGAGCATCGAGGGCAGGCTGGGCACATCGCCCGGGAAGAAGGTGAAGATCTCCGGCAGCTTGTCGCCGGCGAGCGTCGTCTGGAACCGGTCACCGAAGTCGCCCGTGGGCACCACGGTCACCTTCATCGTGCAGCCCAGACGCTCGTTGAGCTCCTGCCAGTACTGGTTCTTGTCCATCGCCGGCGGGGCGGGGTTGTTCGTCAGGGCGAAGACCCCGAAGTCCTTCCCGTCGCCGGGCGCGCCCTCCGTGACCTTCTTGGGCTTCTCCGGATAGGTCAGCATGGCGTCGCTGACCCCGTCCTCGCCGGGGAGGTCGAACTCGATGCCCTTGTAGGGGATATAGCTCGGGAACACGGTGTCCGAGTTGTCACCCACGGCCGCGCTGCCGCGGCCCTCGTTGCTGCATCCGGCGACGGTGAGTGCGCTGAGGGCGCCGGCTCCGAGCGCGCCGACGCCGAAGGCACGACGGGAGAGGCCCCGGGTGCCGGTCTCGGTTGAATTCTTCGGGGTGGTGTCCATGGTCTGACTCCTCATCGAGTGTGCGGACTGGTCGGAACTGGTCGGGAAACGTCAGTTGGGGGCGTGGTCGGCCGCTGCGGGGCTCATCCCTTGACCGCGCCGGTGAGCATGCCCTTGGCGAAGTGGCGCTGGAGGAACGGGTAGACGATCAGCACCGGCAGCACGGAGACCACGAGGATCGCCATCTGCAGGGAGATCTGCGGCGGGAGCGAAGCGCCGTCGATGCCGATGTCCTGGTTGCCCAGCTGGGTCCCCTGCACCACGTAGGTGCGCAGCACCATCTGCAGCGGCCACTTGCTGTTGTCGTTGAGGTACAGCAGGGCGTTGAAGAACGAGTTCCAGTAGCCGACGGCGTAGAACAGGCCCACCACAGCGAACACGGCCTTGGACAGCGGGAGCCCGATCCGCAGGAACAGCTGCAGCTCACCGGCCCCGTCGACCTTCGCGGAGTCGAGGATCTCCTGGGGCAGCTGCACGAAGAAGGAGCGCACGACCACCACGTTGAACGCGGAGACGCAGGTGGGGATGATGAGCGCCCAGAGAGTGTCGAGCAGCCCCAGCTGCTGCACGACCAGGTACCCGGGGATGATGCCGGGGCCGAACAGCAGGCTGATGAGCACGATCAGCAGCAGGGGGCGGTTGCCGAAGGTCCCCCGGCGGCTGAGCGCCCAGCCGAGGGATGCGGTGAGGGCGAGGCTGATCGCGGTGCCGACCGCGGTCACGAAGATCGAGACCCCGAGGGCGCGGGTGACGACGCCGCCGGCGAAGATCAGACGGTAGGAGTCGAAGTCCAGGCCCTTGGGCAGCAGCACGAAGCCGCCGGCGTCGGTGACCTGCTCGGGGCTCGCGACGGACGTGGAGACGACCCCGATGAAGGGGACGACGACCGCTGCGCAGCAGATCAGCAGGACGATGCCCTTGATGATCGACTCGACGGGTCCGGGCGTCTGGATGCCGTCGATCATGCGGCGGCGTCTGCGCCTCGGTGCCTGAGGTGCGGGTGCCGCCGTGGGACGCGTGCTCTGCGCGGTGCTCTCTGCGGTGCTCATGCCTTGTACACGCCTTCCTCGCCGAACATGTGCGCGATCTTGTTGGCGCCGAGCACGAGGATCAGTCCGACGATCCCCTTGACCAGGCCGACGGCCGCCGCGACTCCCCAGTACCCGCCGACCACGCCGTTGTTGTAGACGTAGGTGTCCAGCACCTGGGCGACGCCCGTGCCGACGGCGTCCTGCTGGAGGATCAGCTGCTCGAATCCGACGGAGAGGGAGTCGCCGAGCTTGAGGATGAACAGCATGATGATGATCGGCCGCATCCCCGGCAGCGTCACGTGCCAGGTCTGCCGCCAGCGCGAGGCGCCGTCGACGGAGGCCGCCTCGTAGAGCGATTTGTCGATCCCCGCGAGGACGGCGAGGAACAGGATCGTCGCCCAGCCCGTGTCCTTCCAGATCACCTGCGAGGTGAGGAGGGCGTAGAAGGCGTCGGCGTTGCCGATGATGTCCAGCGGCTTCCAGCCGTGGTCCTGCAGGAAGTTGTTGACCAGCCCCGCACCGCCCAGCATCTGCTGGAACAGCGCCACGACGATCACCCACGACAGGAAGTGCGGGAGGTAGAGGACGGACTGCACGGCCTGGCGGACCTTGTTGGACACCAGGCTGTGCAGGGTCAGGGCCAGCAGGATCGGCGCGGGGAACACGAAGACCGTCTGCAGCAGGGTGATGATCAGCGTGTTCTTGAGCGCGTTGAGGAACTCGGGGTCGCCGTTGAACAGGATCGAGAAGTTCTCGACGCCCACCCAGAGGCTCTTCCCGATGCCGAGGTACGGCTGGTAGTCCTGGAAGGCGATGACGTTCCCGCCGAGCGCCAGGTAGTGGAACGTGACGATGACGGCGATGCCCGGGAGCGCGAGCAGCAGCACCGTGCGGTCCCGCCACATGCGCTTGTACCAGGGCAGCCGGCGGCGGGGGCGCAGCCGGGCCGGCGGCGTCTTCTCCTCGGGCGGCGGGGCGTCCGTCCGGGATCTCTCGGTCTGGTCGAGGGTCATGTCTGCCCTCCCTTCTGGTGTGCACGGTGCCCCCGGGACGCGAGCCGGATGATCCGGTTCCCGGGGTGCGGGTGCGAGGGGCTGGATGCTTCGTTGCGGTCCGAGGGAACAGGGGAGGCTCCTCCGGGGCGCCTCGGAGTTCGGAAAGGGGAGGATCGAGGAACCGCGTCGTCGCGAGTGATCGATCACTCGATTCTCACGTTAGAGGGTGATCGATCACTCGGCAAGGGGTCAATGTGCTTGCCGCGGGTTGCCATGGGCGGCTCGGGGTGCGGACGATTCGCCCGGACCGCGCGCCGCGCGGGAAGATGCAACCGGGGCCGGCAGAGCAGCGGCAGAGCGGCGGGAGAGCTCCGCTGCGCAGCGCACCGGCGCTCCCACCAGCCGAGGGGCCGGAGCACGAGAGCAGGGGACGACATGGAAGAGACGACCGGCAGGGCGACGATCTGGCAGGTCGCGGCGCGCGCGGGAGTCTCCCACCAGACGGTCTCCCGGTTCGTGAACGGGGACCCGAGGATGCGCCCGGAGACCCGCGCGCGGGTCTCCGCGTCGATCCGCGAGCTCGGATACCGCCCCAATCTCAGCGCGCGCTCGATGCGGACCCGACGCAGCCAGCGCATCGCGGTGGTGCTTCCGCCGATGATCCACCAGGGGCTCGCGATGGCGCTGGGAGGAGCCGTCCTCGCCGCGAACGAGCAGGGCTACGCCGTGCAGGTCGTCAGCGAGTCCGGCGGACCGCAGGAGCGCGCCGACCGCGTCCGCGACATCGCGGATTCGGGCGAGGTCGACGGGGTGCTGGCCCTCGTGCCGCTCCCCCCGGAGTCGCAGGGCTCCTACCCGCCCCGGGCTGCGCTGGTGATCGCCGACGACTACGACGAGGGCAGCCGCTCCATCGGCGAGCTGGCCGATGCGACGCCGATCGCGGAGATCGTCGAGCACCTGGCGGACCTCGGTCACCGCCGGTTCCTCCACATCACCGGCGAGCTGCGATTCTTCTCGGCCCGGGAGCGACGACGCGTGTTCGTCGAGACCATCGAGAGGCTCGGCCTGGGCCCGGCGCGCGTCCACGAAGGGGCGTGGACCGCACAGGCGGGGCGCGAGGCGATCGCCGCCCTCGACGGCCGGGAGCGGCCCACCGCGATCGTCACCGCATGCGACCCCACGGCCGCCGGCGTGCTCGAGGCCGCCGCCGAGAGGGGCTGGGCCGTGCCCGCGGACATCAGCGTCACCGGGTGGGACAACCACGTGCTCGGGGCGAACATGCGCCCCGCGCTGACCACCGTCGACACCGATCACCGCCAGCTCGGGAGGAACCTCATGCGCAGACTCACCGCCGCGCTGCGCCACGAGGATCCGCCCGAGGACGAGGCCCCGCTCAACGAGATCCTGTGGCGGGGCTCCACGGGCCCGGCACCGGAGTGAGGGGACGGCGGGGCCCGCCCGCCTCACCTGCCGACGACTCCGGCGCGCGACCGGGGGCGGTCACTCCCCCAGCGTCGTGGCCACCCCCGTGAGCACCATCGCCAGCTGGGTCTCGAACCTCGTATCCGGATCGGTCCGCACGCGCCCCGTCCGCCGCACGAGCGGGGCCCCATCGCCGATGAGCGCATCCCGGGACTCCGCGTCGTAGCGCTCGGGATCCTCCTCGGCCGACTGCGCGCGCTCCTGCTCCTCGATCACGAAGCCGACCACGAAGGCGGTCACCAGCTCCGCTGCGTCCACGGCGGTCTCGAGCGGGATGCCGCCCGCGGTCCACGCCTCGAGCCACGGCTCCTGGGCGCGCAGCACATCGGGGTCGGTGAGCCGGGTGCCGCTGAAGGTGCGGGCGCCGTCGCGGTGCAGCAGGTACTCGCCGCGCAGGGCCCTCGCGTACTCGCCGAGCGACTCGAGCGGGGTCGCCCCGGAGCCGGGGGCGGCGGAGGCCATCACCCGGCGCTGGATCTCCGTGCCCATCTCGTCCAGGAGCTCCTGCTTGCCGTGGACGTGCCAGTAGAGGGCGGGCGCCTTCACGCCGAGCCGGGCGGCGACCGCTCGCACGGTGACGGCGTCTGCTCCCCCGTCGTCGAGCACGTCGAGAGCCGCCTGCACGATGCGCTGCCTGGTGATCCCCTTCGCCATGCTTGACACCTTAACAAAGTTATAGCATGCTCGTGCTTGACGTTGAACTTAGTTAAGGAGCAGCACATGCGCGCCGCAGTCATCACCTCCCCCGACACCGTCCCTGCGCTCGCCGAGTTCTCGGATCCCGAAGCCCGCCCCGGCGAGCAGCTGGTGTCGCTGGTCGGCGCCGGGGTCCACCAGGTCGTCCGCTCGCTGGCGAGCGGGCGCCACTACGGCAGCACGCACGAGTACCCGCTCGTGCCGGGAGTCGACGCCGCGGCCCGCACGGAGGACAGCACGCTCGTCTACACGGGGTTCGCCCGCGACCCCTGGGGGACGATGGCCGACTCCATGGCCACACGCTTCGCCCTGCCGCTGCCGGCGGGGTGCGACCCGCTGGCCGTGGCCGCGGGCATGAACCCGGCGATGTCGGGCTTCATGCCGCTCATGGATCACAAGGAGGAGCGAGGAGAGCTCGGCACGGTGCTCGTCCTCGGCGCCACCGGCATGGCGGGGCGCGCCGCTGTCCAGACGGCATTCGCCCTCGGGGCCGACGCCGTCCTCGCGGCCGGCCGCGACGGCCGGGCCCTGGCCGAGCTGCGGGCCCTGGGGGCGCAGAGCATCTCGATCGCCGGCTCGGGCGAGGAGCTCGAGCAGGCGATCGCGGAGAACGAGCCCTCGCTCGTCCTGGACTACGTCTGGGGACCGGTCGCCGAGTCGGCCTTCGCGGCGCTCGGGCGGCAGGGCCTCGCGGAGGACCCCCGCACCATCTCTTATGTCCAGATCGGGAGCCTCGCCGGCGAGCACGCAGCGCTGCCCGCGAGCCTCCTGCGGAGCCGCCCCATCGCCCTGCGCGGGAGCGGGGCGGGCTCGATCAGCACCGACGCGCTGATGTCCCGGCTCCCCCGTCTTCTGCAGCTGTTCGCAGACGGGACGATCGATCTCCCGTACACCGCCTACCCGCTGCAGCGGGTCGGCGAGGCATGGGCGCACGCGGGACGCTCCCGCGCGGTCGTCGTGCCCGACTGAAGCAGCCGGCAGGTGAGAACGCGAGTGCGGTGCCTCGGTCGACATCCGCCGGACGCCGGCAGGGCTGGATCGACATGCGCCGATCAGGGGAGGAACGGATTCGTCTCCTTCTCGTCCGCATGCGCCGCGAGGGTCCGACGAGCGAGCGCGAGGACTTCGTCGCGCACGGACTCCGGCTCGAGTATCCGTGCCTCCCCGGGAAGTTCCCCGAGCAGGTGGGGCACCCATTGCCACGCCCTCACGTGCGCGGTGACCCGCGTGACGGGACGGCGCCGGTTCTGGAGCACCTCGAGCTCGAGATCCTCGAAGGGCAGGGCGTCGGCGATCTCCGCGGGCCCCGCGCCCACCTCGAGGACCGCCCGCAGACGATCCCGCTGCACGCCCCGAGCGAGGCTCTCCATGCCCGCGTCCGCGGGAAGTTCCCGACGCGGGAACCTGGCGCCCGTCGTCGCGTGAGCTCGCATCCGGTCGAGCCGGAACGTGCGCCAGTCCGTACGCTCCCGGTCCCAGCCCCACAGATACCAGCGTCCGTACCGGTGGAGGAGCCGGTGGGGTTCGACGCGGCGCACCGGGCCCTCGGCGGACGTCGACCCTCGGTAGACGAAGCGCACGACCAGCCTGCCCTCGATCGCGAGCGCCAGGGAGGCGAGGTCTTCGGCCGCGATCGCCGGCGAGCGCGGCACTCCCACTTCGAGGGCCTCCCGCAGAGCCCCTGCGCGCGGACGCAGCCGGCGGGGCAGCAGCTGTGCGAGCTTGGCGTGCGCCTGCTCCGCGACCTCGGCGAGCGCTCCTCCCTCCCTGCCGGTCGATGATCCTGCCGTCCCATCGGCCCCGGACGCGGCCAACATCGCCAGCCCCAACTGCACGGCGACGGCCTCGTCGTCCTCGAGCACGAGCGGCGGGACGCTCGCCCCCGCTCCGAGCCGGTAGCCGCCGCCGGGGCCGCGCCGTGACTCGACCTGGTAGCCGAGCTCCCGCAGACGCTCGGCGTCGCGCCGCAGAGTCCGCGCACTCACGCCCAGTCGCGAGGCGAGCTGGAAACCCGTCAGCTCCCGCCCCGTCTGCAGCACCGTGAGCATCTCCAGCGCCCTGCTCGTCACGTCAGCCATGGCTCCGAGAGTAGAACGTATTGAGGTCAGGATCCGACCGGAACCGTCGTTACGGTCTCGTCATGCCCGCATCAACTCCGACCTCCGTCCCCATGATCAGCATCCGCGGCGCCCGCACCCACAACCTCCGCGACCTCGACGTCGACATCCCCCGGAACCGGCTCGTGGCCGTCGCCGGCCTCTCGGGCTCCGGGAAGTCGTCCCTCGTCTTCGAGACCATCGCTGCCGAGGCGGGCTTCCAGCTCAACGAGACGTTCCCGCCGTTCGCCCGCAACCGCCTGCCCCGCTGGTCGCGGCCCGATGTCGACGCGATCCACGGCGTCTCCCCCGTGATCGTCGTCGACCAGAAGCGCCTGGGCGGGAACGCCCGCTCGACCGTGGGGACGGTAACCGACGCCTGGTCGTCCCTGCGCCTCCTCTTCTCGCGCCTGTCAGACCCGCACGTGGGTGACTCGGGAATGTTCTCGTTCAACCTGCCCGGCGGCATGTGCCCCACCTGCTCGGGCCTGGGCCAGGTCGTGACCAGCGCCGTCGACAGCTTCCTCGACCCCAGCCTCTCGCTCGAGCAGGGCGCGATCCGCCTGCCCGGCTTCGGCAGCGGAGGATATTGGTACCGCCAGTACGCCGACATCGGCAGCTTCGACACCACGACTCCGCTGAACTCATGGACCGAGGACGAGCGCCGTGCCCTCCTGTACGGCGGTGATGCAGCCGCGCGGTTGGCCATCAGGCCCCCCAAGGGCTACGAGGGGGTCGTCGAACGCTTCGAGCGGATCTACCTGCACACATCGGACGAGCTCTCAGAGCGGAAGGCTGCCGCAGTGCGAGAGTTCACGCGTGCCCAGACCTGCCCCGACTGCTGCGGAGAGCGCCTCGCGGAGGCGCCCCGCACCGCCCGGATGCTGGGCCGCACGATCGGAGATATGGCGCGGATGGAGATCACCGAGCTCGTCGACGTCATCGCAGAACTCGACGAGGCGTCAGTCGCACCGGTGCGCGACGCGCTCGTGGCCCGCCTGCAGGCGATCCACGACATCGGGCTCGGCTACCTGCAGCTGGACCGCGAGACGACCACCCTCTCGGGCGGGGAGTCCCAGCGGATCAAGACGGTGAAGCATCTCGGATCGAGCCTCGTGGAGATGCTCTACGTGTTCGACGAGCCGACGATCGGGCTGCACGCGAGCGACGTCCACGCGATGATCCGCCTGCTCGAGGATCTGCGGGACTCGGGGAACTCCGTGATCGTCGTCGAGCACGATCCAGCGGTGATCGCCGCGGCGGATCACGTGCTCGAGATCGGGCCCGGCGCAGGTGAGGACGGCGGACGCCTGGTCCTGCAGGGGTCGGGGGAGGATCTGCGCCGCGCCGACTCGTTGACCGGCCGAGCGCTGCGCTCGGCGACACCCCTGAACCACTCCCCGCGGGCTGCGCGCGACGCGATCCCCGTCCGCGGAGCCCGGCGGCACAACCTGGACGGCATCGACGTCGACATCCCTGCGGGAGTTCTCACCGTGCTCACGGGGGTCGCCGGCTCCGGGAAGTCGAGTCTCGCCGCAGAGCTCGTCGCTCAGCACGAGGCCGTCGTGGTGGACCAGCGGCCCGTCGCCGCCACCCGTCGCTCGACACCGCTGACGTACACCGGGATCGCCGCCCCGATCCGCGGCCTCTTCGCCCCGGAGCACGGCGTGAGGCCGGGGATGTTCAGCGCGAACTCAGACGGGAGCTGCCCGAGCTGCCTGGGGCTCGGTGTCCTCCACATGGACCTCGCGTTCATGGACGGACAGCAGACGCCCTGCGAGGAGTGCGAAGGCACCGGCTTCAGGCCCGAGGCGCTCGCGATGACGCTCGACGGGCTGAGCATCGCCGACGTCGAGTCACTCACGATCGCCGAGGCCGCGCGGCGCCTGCCCGCGCCGAAGGTGCGAGAGGGCCTCGCGGATCTCGAGGCGGTGGGACTGGGCTACCTGCGGCTCGGCCAGCCGCTCTCGACGCTCTCGGGTGGGGAGAGCCAGCGCGTGAAGATCGCCAGGGAGCTGCGCTCCAGCTCACCGGGGAGCCTCTACGTGCTCGACGAACCGACGACGGGTCTGCATCCGGCCGACATCGAGACGCTGATGGCCGTCCTCGAGCAGCTGCTGGACGCGGGGCACACCGTGGTGGTGATCGAGCACGAGCTCGACGTGATCCGCCGGGCCGACCACATCGTCGACCTCGGCCCCGGCGCTGGGCGCCACGGCGGGCGCGTCCTCTACGAGGGGCCGGTCGCGGAGATCGCCGGGACGCCGACGGCGCAAGCTCTGGGCCTGGGTGGTTGAAGCCCGGGCATCGAACCCGCCCTCAGACCGCGTGCTGCGCGAGGAACGTCCTCACCGCGTCGTCGTACGCCTGCGACCGCTCGAGGTTCGGGTAGTGCGCAGCGTCGGGGATCTCGGCGTACCGGCCGTCGGGCACCGATGCGGCGAGGCGCTGTCCCATCCGGCGATGGTCCGCGCCGTCGATCGCCCCGCAGAGGGCGAGCACGGGCACGTCGATCCGTCCCAGTCGCTCCCACGTGCGGGTGACCGGGGTGAAAGGGATCGGCGCGATCGGGGTGCCGTGCGCATCGAGCCGGAGGTGGTGGGCCACCGTGTCCCGGGCCATCGTCTCGACGAGCTCGACCACGGACGGCTCCACGTCGCCGCGCCCGCTCTGCGGACCCGCGGTGAACTCGCTGAACACGGAGATCCAGGTCTCGAGGTCCCGCGAGGTCTCGGCCGCCTTCCAGCGACGCAGGGCGTCCAGGCACCAGGGATCCTCGAAGGTGGGCTCGCTCGTGCCCGTCCCGCCCACCACCAGCGCCGATGCGCGCCCGGGGTGCTCGAGGGCGACGTCCACCGCGGTGCCGCCTCCCATCGAGATGCCCGCCAGCACGGCGCGCTCGATGTCGAGCGCGTCCAGGAGCGCGACGACGTCGTCGGCGAGCCGGTAGGGGGCCTCGGCATCGGAGGAGCCTCCGTGCCCCCGCGCATCGGGCACGATGACGCGGCGCTCGGGGAAGGATCCGAGCTGCGGTCCCCACATGCGGTGGTCCACGGCTCCGCCGTGCAGGAGCACGAGAGGGTCCCGGTCGCCGGGCTCCGCGGTGGTCGGAGGGATGTCGAGGTGCGCGATCCTCTGGTCGGGGAGCGCGAGCTGCTGCGTCATCGCATTCATGACACCCAGGTTGTCATGTTCCATGCACAATGACAACCGAGGTGTCATACTCGATGACGTGAACACACCGCTGGAGCCCGATGACCTGGCCGATCGTCTCGCGGAGGTCTATGTCGCGATCGGACCGGTGTACCGCACGGTCGCGCGGATCGTGGAGCGCAGCGAAGGCGCGATGGGCATGTCCACGGGGGTGCGCAACGTCCTGGACCAGCTGCGCCGCGGCGGCGATCGCACGGTGCCCCAGCTCGCTCGCGCCCAGGACCTCAGCCGGCAGTTCGTCCAGCGGATGGTCAACGACGCCTCTGCGGCCGGCTTCGTGGAGCTCCGCGAGAATCCCGCGCACCGCCGCTCGTCCCTCGTGCATCTCACGACCGACGGCGAGAGGGCGATCTCGGCGGTGGCCGCCCGCGAGCACGAACTCATGACCCGGGTCGGCGGGGGGATCACGGGAGCGGAGATCGACGCGACGCTGCGGATCCTGCACCACATGCAGCTCGCGCTCGAGGAGATCGACGAGCCGTCGGCCCCATCGCGCTGACCCCGCGCCCGCGGCCCCGCCCCGGGCTCGGGGTCGCGCGCGCCGGTGCTCCTCAGCCTCCCGAGAGCAGCATCCGCAGCTCGCCGGCCCGGGAGGCGAGGGGCCACAGGCGGGTCTCGCCGATGATCACGAGCTCGCGGCCCGGAGGCGTGACATGGTGCGCGATGTCGGTGATCAGCCCGCAGATCTCCTCGGGGGCGGGCAGGCGGTCCATGAGCCGAGTCCGCCTGCCGCCGACGTCCAGGATCAGGGCGCGCTCTTCTCCGTCGACTTCGGTGATCCGCAGCTCCACGTCGTCGCGGCCGACGGACCGGGCGAGCTTCCGCGCGGCCGTGGGCAGTCCCTCGGCGCTCTGGTCGGCGATCTCCCGTGCGGACCACACGCACACGTGCCCGAACACCGAGCGGTGGCCGCGGTGGGCGGCACCCAGCAGACCGACCCAGGTCGCATTCTCGGCGGCCGCCTCGGCGAGGCACCTGTCGGCCGCGTGGGCGAGAGCGATCCCGCAGCTCTCGAGCGCGGCGAGCCTGCCCGAGGGGCTCATGGCGAGCATGAGGTCGTGGGCGCTCGTGCGGTCGGACCACTCGCCCCAGGTGCGCTCCTGGGTGGCCGCGGCGAGATGCCGGCCCTCGTCGCCGAAGGCGATCCGCGCCATCTCCAGCACCTCGTCGGCCTGCCAGAGCGCGACGAGCGCGGCGATCACGGGCGTGGTGCGCGAGCCGGGGCGGAGCGCCACCCAGCGCTGGGCGTCATCGCGCAGCTCGGCGGCCGCGGCATCGAGGAACTCCTCGGCGTCCCAGTAGGGGCGCCTGCCGCCGCTGAGACGCACGTGGGCGCCGACTTCCGTGCCGTCGATGCGGGCGGTGACCTCGAGGACGCCCTCCTCCGCGGTCGCGATGCCCACGCGCGGGATCGCGAGCCCGGGGCGGGCGACCTCTGCCATGGCGCGCACGCTGCGCGTGAGGATCGCGACGATGTGCGCCGAGGGGCCTTCGTCGGGGATCCGCTCGGGGAGGTGCACGATGCCGCGCAGCAGGCCGCGATGGGGAAGGCCGCTGGGGGTCGAGAACAGGTCGTGGTACGGCCGGTCGCACTTGCGCGGCACTCGGGCGGGGCCTCGCACCGGCAGCTGGGAGGCGACGTCATCGGTCCAGGGCACCAGGCCCACGCGGCGCAGGTTCTCGAGCTGGTCCGCGAGCGCCATCGGCGCATGCACGCCGGTCCATGCCGGCACCTCGACGGACGCCACCGCGAGCCCGGAGGTCATGCGGAAGGCGTCGAGGGTGAAGGGGACCTGCTCGGAGGTCGAGTGGTGCTCGACCCGCTCGAGCCACTCGCCGCCGGCGCGCAGCGCGGGCGGCAGCACCTCGGCGATCAGCCCCCGCACCGCCGCCTCGTGGGCCGACGGCACGACGAGGCACAGGTCGGGGCCGTCCTCGACGAGGTCGCGGTACATGACCAGGCGCTGGCCCGCGGGCATGATCGCGCGGAGCACCGATCGCAGACGGTCCCGCAGCCCCGCGCGGATCCAGTCCACGACGGTCCCGCCGATGCGCACGCGGGCGGCGCCGTCACCGGACACGGGAGCGAGGTGCACGTCCCCGACGTCCGGGACGGCGCCGCGGAAGCGGTGGCCGATCCGACGGATCAGGGCGATCTGCTCGGCCAGGGGCATCTGGTCCTCGTCGACGTAGCCGGCGGCGAAGGCCAGCTCGTCCAGGTCGATGCGCACGCGCCGCTCGAGGGCCGGCACCCCGCCGACGTCCTCGCACAGCAGCCACCAGTAGCACGCCCGGCGGTGCGGGGGGATCGCATGCGCTCCGATGCCGCTCCCGCCGAGATCCTCGGGCGTCGCGCCGCGGGCGACGGCGCGCGCGAGCGTCTCCCGGTCGCAGTCGGGGTGGAGGTCCAGGCCGAAGGCGGCGAACTGGTCGATCTGCTCGTCGAGGGTGGGGCCGGAGGCCTCCAGGGGCACGGCGCTGCCCCGGAGGAAGTCAGCCATCGACGCCCCCTGCCAGCGCTCTCGCCCTTCGAGCCCCCACTCGCAGCACCTCTGCACTCCTTCTCCTGCCCGCCCCCGCGGTGCTCGGTCATCCCCTGTTCACGGTCACGCTATAGCCACATCACCGCGCGGCCGGAGCAACTCTGGGGTTCTTCACATATCGGACCAGTCGGGAAGAGAGATCGCACCTCAGGGCTTGCGACCCCGAAGAGAGTGAGTGTACAGTCACTCATATGAGCCCGACGAGCAGCTCCCAGAGCACGTCGCAGGGAAAGGTCCTCTCGACCGCCGACCTGCGTCGGCCCCAGGTCCTCTCCGCAGCGCTGAACGAGTTCGGCGACGGCGGCTACTACGGCACCACCGTGGCCGATGTGGGCCGCGCGGCGTCCATCTCCCCCGCGTACGTCTTCAAGCTCTTCCCCAGCAAGGAGCTGCTCTTCGCGGCCGCGCTCGAGGAGTGCTACGACCAGGTGATCGCCGCCCTGGTTCTCGAGGCCGACGCGGTCGACGAGGCCGGCACCGCCGGCGATCCACCGGACCCCACCACGATGCTGGATCGGCTCGGCGGCGCCTACGCGAAGCTGATCGGGGATCGGCGCCTGCTGATGATGCAGGTGCACGCGCAATCGGTCGCCGGGATCCCGGAGATCGGTCGGGCGCTGCGCGAGGGCCTCGCCCGCATCACCGCATTCGCCAAGGAACGCTCCCGCGGGAGCGACGAGGACGTCCAGCGCTTCGTCGCCTTCGGCCAGCTGTGCCACCTGCTGGTGACCGCCGAGATAGAGAACATCCCCGAGCCCTGGGCGCGCATCCTCGACCAGGGCATGCGCCACCCCGACTGACAGCACTGCGGGGATCGAAAGAATCGCCCGCTCCCCCAGTGCGCTCTCCCGAGAGTGAGTGACCAGTCACGCATACACCGGGACGGTGGACGGCCCCGGCCAGGCACCGAGAACCAGGACGACGAGACGGAGGACGACATGACCAGCACGCGCATAGCGCCGTCACCGAGAACCGCACGCGGCACCGCGCGCACACGGGCCCCCATCCTGCTCGCGGCCTCCGCGCTGACGATCATGGCGGCGGCGATCATCTCCCCGAGCCTGCCCGCGATGGGACTCGCATTCCCCGACGCCTCCCCCGTCCTGCTCCGGCAGACGGTCACGCTGACCTCCGCGGCGATCGCGGCCGCGGCGCCGCTCGCGGGGATCGCCATCCGACGGACCGGCTCCCGGACCGTGCTCGTCGGCGGCCTCGCGCTCTACGCCGTCGGCGGCACCGCAGGACTCTGGCTCCCGGGCCTGGGGCCGCTCCTGATCTCCCGACTCGTGCTCGGCGTGGGCGTCGGCATGGTCATGACAGCGATCTCCAGCTCCATCGCCGGGCTCTGGGGCGGCGTGAAGCGCACGCGCATGCTCGCGGGTCAGCAGGCGTTCGCGAGCCTCGGCGGGGTGGTGTTCCTCCCGCTGGCGGGGCTGCTCGCGGCGGAGAACTGGCGGGCACCCTCCATGCTCTACGCGGTCGCCCTGCTCCTCGTGCCCCTCGCGCTCCGCACTCCTCTGCTGCCGGGCTCGCGGCGCCGTCACCGCGGACCGCGAGAACCGCACGCACAAGGCGCGCGCACCGACCGCGCGTCGTCCGGGCTGGCCGTCCTCGTCGTGGTCGTCGCGGTGCTCGGCACCGCCGTCTTCTTCATGGCACCCACCCAACTGCCGTTCATGTTCGCGCAGTCGGGACTGGCACCGGTGATGTCCAGCCTCGCGATCGCAGCGAGCACAGCCACCGGTGTGCTCGGAGCCCTCGCCTACCCGGCTCTGCGCGGCCGGCTCGGTTTCGCCGCGCTCATCGCGGGCGCCCTCCTGATACTCGGCCTCGGCTGGGCAGTCATCGGGCTCAGCGGCACCGATGCCCCGCTCGGCGTGATCACGGGGGCGCTGGTGGGCGGCGTCGGGGTCGGTGCCATAGTGCCCGGCCTCAACGCATGGATGAGCGAGATCGTGCCCGGCCCCCATCGGTCAACGGCGCTCGGAGGTGTCGTCGCCGGAGTCTTCGGCGGGCAGTTCCTCTCGCCGCTGCTGCTCGCGCCCGTCATCGGCGCGATAGGTCTCCGCGGGACCTTCCTGGTCTCCGCGGTCGCGCTGGCGCTCCTCGCGGCGACCGTCGTCGCCGCAGGCGCCCGCACCCACTCAGGAGAAGCACGAGAAGAGAGGACAGATCGATGATCTACCACGGCAACCGTCTGACCATGAAGGCCGACGTCACCCCCGAGCAGCGCGAGGAGGCCCTCGAGAGCCTCCGCCACCAGGGCGCGTCGATCGACGCGGTGAAGAGCTTCGTCGTCGGCCCCGACATCGGGGGTGAGTTCGAATACGGCGCCATCTTCGTGCTCGAGGACCTCGAAGGCTATTGGGAGTACCTGATGGCGCCGTCCCACCGGCACACCGACCGGATCGGACTGCCCCTGCTGGAGAAGTTCCATTCCTTCGACATGACGGACGACGGCGACCCGGAGATCGCCCGGAAGATCGCCGAGCTGCACCAGCGCCGATTCGCCCTGGACGCGGAGCTCACGAAGCTCGTCGAGGACCTGCCGCTCTACCAGGGCAGCGGTGCTCCCGGGGAATGAGCCGGCGGCGCCCATCGGGCGCCCGCTCACCGGTGGTCTGAACGGCCGCCCGTGAATGCCCAGAGGCCCCTTCCTGGAGGAAGGGGCCTCTGAGTGCTGGGCAGTGGAGACTAGGGGGATCGAACCCCTGACCTGAAGCTTGCAAAGCTACCGCTCTACCAACTGAGCTAAGTCCCCGTATCCGGGCTCTCGGAAGAGCTCAGGACTTCGACTGCTGCTCGCTGATCTTCTCGGCCTCGGCCCAGAGATCGTTCTCGAGCTTGTCCGCCTCGACCTTGCGCCACACCAGGATGCCTGCGACAGCGCTGGAGACGAGGACCGCGGAGTACGTGAGCAGCTTCTTCATCGGAACCTCCGAAAGCGTGGGAGTGGGCCTAACTGGACTTGAACCAGTGACCTCTGTCTTATCAGGACAGCGCTCTAACCGACTGAGCTATAGGCCCGTGTGCTGCGGATCCGGATCACCGGGCCGCACCGACGCTCAACTGTAGCGAAGCGTGAGCATCCGCGTCCAACCCGATGGGTGCCCTGTACCGGACATCACAGGCCCCTGACCGGGCCGGGAGCCGCGGCCCCGAGCACGGTCCCGCCCGCTGCGCCTCACCCTCGTCCCATCCCTTACGGCTTCGTCACAGGTGTCGACGTCCCTCGCGCACAGGAGCAGACTCGTATCGACCGCGCGCCCCGTCGATCGCCGATGCCGCCCGGTCGGGAAGGAGCGTCGCACCGTGGCCGATCTGCGCTCACGGCCGAGCACGGGCAGCGACCCGCGACGGCCGGCGGCACCCCGCTCTCCGCGCCGCATCCCGTGGTGGTCGGCCCTGGCCGGGATCGCCTCGGGCCTCGTCCTGCTCGCGGTCTCCGGGGTGTGCTCGCTGGCCTTCAGCTCCTCGTCCGCGCCGCTGATCGCGGTGGGGGGCGCATTCGTCGACGTGGTGCCACCGGGTGTGAAGGACCTGGTCATCGGCCTGTTCGGCACGCGCGACAAGCTCGTTCTCGGCATCTCGATGCTGCTGGTGTACGCCGTGGTGACGGGGCTGCTCGGGGTACTGGCGGGAAAGCGTCCGCGAACGGCGGCCGTCCTGCTCGCAGTGCTCGGCGTCGGCGCCGGCGTCTTCGTCCTCACCCGCGCCCAGAACTCCGCGGCCGACGTGGTGCCGACCCTCGCCGGGACGGTTCTCGCGGTCGTGGCCCTGCTGGTGCTGGTGGGCAGGCCCGTCCCCTCCTCGTCGGCCGACGGGCGGGACGCTCCCGCCCCTGCCGATGCGCCCTCATCCGCCACTGCGCGTCCCCCTGCCCCCGCACCGCCTCGCCGGGCTCTCATCGCGGGCACGGGCGTCCTCGCCGCCATCGTCGCCGCAGGCGCGCAGGGCCTCGCGACCAGCCGCGATCTGAGCCGGAAGGTCGCGCAGTTCGTGCTGCCCACTCCGTCGAAGCGCGCGTCCCCGATCCCGGCCGGGGCCCAGGTCGACCTCGCGGGGATGCCGCCGTTCGTCACCCCGAACGGCGACTTCTACCGCATCGACACCGCCCTCGCGGTGCCCCGCGTGGATCCCACGAGCTGGCGCCTGCACATCCATGGACTCGTGGACCGGGAGCTCGAGCTCGACTTCTCCCAGCTGCTCGACGAGCCCATGGTCGAGTCCCATGTGACGCTGACCTGCGTCTCCAATGTGGTGGGCGGCGATCTGGCGGGGAACGCCACGTGGATCGGGGTGCCCGTCGCGCGGCTCCTGGAGCGCGCCGGTGTGAAGGACGGGGCCGACATGGTCCTCTCCCGCTCGGCCGACGGCTTCACCGCCTCCACCCCGCTCGAGGCGCTCACCGATGGACGCGACTCACTGCTCGCCGTGGGCATGAACGGCTCCCCGCTGCCGCCCGAGCACGGCTATCCGGTGCGGATGGTCGTCCCGGGGCTCTACGGCTACGTCTCGGCGACGAAGTGGCTCACGGAGCTCACGGTGACCCGCTTCGCCGACCAGACCGCCTATTGGACCTCCCGCGGCTGGTCGGAGCGGGGCCCCATCAAGACCGCCTCGCGCATCGACGTGCCCCGCGAGGGCAAGGACGTCGAGGCCGACGGCGAGGGCGCCGTGATGATCGGCGGCACCGCCTGGGCGCAGCATCGCGGGGTGCGCTCCGTGCAGGTGCAGATCGACGACGGGGACTGGCTCGACGCCGATCTGGGAGCGGAGGTCACCGCCGACACCTGGACCCAGTGGTCCTTGCGCTGGGCCGATGCGCGCCCCGGGGAGCACACTGCCCGCGTGCGGGCGACCGACGGCACCGGCGAGCTGCAGACCTCGCAGCACGCGGATCCGGCGCCGAACGGCGCGAGCGGCTGGCACACGATCAGCTTCACCGTGGCCTGAGCCGAGCCGGGGCGGATCCCGGTGGGCCGGGGCCGGTGGGCTGGGCCGGTGGGCTGGGGCCGGTGGGCTGGGGCCGATGGACTGGGCCCGGTGGGCTGGGCCGGTGGGCTGGGGCCGATGGACTGGGCCTCCCGCCGACGCACTGACCTGTCCTCCAAGGGCCTATGTGCGACGCTCGCGCAATATACGACGCGAGTGTCGCGCCGGGGCCATTGCGTGACGCCGTCGCAGCCCAGTACCCCGGCGCCCGGCGCCCTCGCAGAAGCGCGCGGCGCCCCCCGCAGAAGCGCCCGGCACCGTCGTGGACGGTGCCGGGCGCTTGACCGTGAGTGCCTGCCGCGAGAATCCCGGGGCGGGAGTCCGCGACGGGGATCCTCTGCCGCCGAGGGCCCCCTGCCGGGGCTCCCGCGGGGCCGCTCACTCGTCGGTGAAGGTCATCTTCAGTCCGCCCAGAAGGGCGGCGACGATGTTGTAGAGGAACGCGAGGAGCGTGCCGAGCGCCGTGATGATGACGATGTCGACGACGGCGGCGATGGTCGCGTAGCTGATCATCTTGGAGAACTTGAAGTACTCCATGAAAGGCAGCGGCTTGTCGTTGTTGAGGTCGCGGCCGATCTCGTCGATCTTGTCCCAGATGCCGATGACCTCGACGAGGTTCCACAGCACGGCCACGGCGACGACGGTCGCGATGCCCACGGCGATCGCGATCAGGAACGACATCTTCATGACGGAGAAGGGGTCGATCCGCGAGAGCGTGAGGCGGATGCGGCGGGGCCCACCGGATCGGGTGGGCGCCTTGGCCGTCGCCTTCGCCGGGGAGCGGCTCGCCCCCCTGTTCGCGCCGTTCGCGCTGCTCGCGCCGACGGTCCCGCGGGAGTTCGCACTCGACGCGGAGGTCGCGGAGCCCGTGCGCTGGGGACCGGTCCGCTGAGCGGAGGAGGTGCCTGCGTTCTTCGCGCCGCCCGTCCTCGCGCCACCGGAGTTCGCACTGCCCGTCCTCGAGCCGCCGGCGCCGTTCGCGGAGCCCGCGGAGTTCGCGGTCGTCGCAGAGCCGTTCGACGCGCCCTTCGAGGAGGTCCTCGAGGAGCCCTTCGCGGGCCCCTCAGCGTCGTCGGTCGGCGTGAACGTGACCGTGGGCGCGCCCTCCGTGCCGCCGGCGCCGCCCGGGCGGCCGGGCGTCGAACCGTTCTTGCTGCTTGCCACGGGTCACTCCTCCGATGAGACGTCGCCGGTGGACGCGTCGTCGCTCGACGCGTCGTCGGACGCATCCGAGCCTAGAGCATCTGCGTCCCCATCCTCGGCAGACGCGTCGGGCGCCTGCTGCGCGGGATCGACCACGGGATCGGCCGACGACTCGGCCGACGGTCCATCCGCGCTGTCGGCCGGGGCGCCGCTCGGGCCGGCGGCCGACGGATCGGCCACTCCGTCCTCCGGATCTGCCTCGTCGAGGTCGACGTCGGACTCGGCGCTCACGGCGACCAGCACGATGTGGTCGTTCTTGCCGGGCTTGGCGAAGACGACGCCCATGGTGGTGCGGCCCTTGACGGGCACCTCCGCGACGCGCGAGCGCACCACCTTGCCCTTCTCCATCACGACCAGCAGCTCGTCGCCCTCCTCGACGACGGCGGCGCCCACCAGGTGACCGCGGTCGTCGGGCAGCTTGGCGACGCGGATGCCGAGGCCTCCGCGGCCCTGGACCCGGTACTCCTCGATGTCCGAGCGCTTGGCGAAGCCGCCGTCGGTCACGGTGACGACGTACGTGCCGGGACGCACCACGTCCATCGCGAGCAGCTCGTCGTCATGGCGGAACTTCATGCCGGTGACGCCGCTGGTGGCGCGGCCCATCGGGCGCAGCACGTCGTCCGAGGCGGGCATGCGCACGCTCTGGCCGTTGCGCGAGACCAGCAGCAGCTGGTCGTCGCCGTCGACCACCCGGGCGGCGACGAGCTCATCGGGCCGGGGCCCGTCGGCCGTCTCCATCTCGCGCAGGTTCACGGCGATGATGCCGCCCGTGCGGGACGAATCGAACTGGGTGAGCGCGGTCTTCTTCACGAGGCCGTGGCGAGTGGCGAGCACCAGGTACTCGGCGTCCTCGTAGCTCGAGATCGCGAGGACCGAGGCGATCTTCTCATCCGGCTGGAAGGCCAGCAGGTTCGCCACGTGCTGGCCCTTGGCGTCGCGAGGGGCCTCGGGGATCTCGTAGCCCTTGGCGCGGTAGACCCGGCCGGCGTCGGTGAAGAACAGCAGCCACTGGTGGGTGGTCGTGGTGAAGAAGTGCTGGACCACGTCGTCGTCCCGCAGGCTGGCGCCGCGCACGCCCTTGCCGCCGCGCTTCTGGGCGCGGTACTGGTCGGTGCGGGTGCGCTTGACGTAGCCGCCCTTGGTGATGGTGACGACCACATCCTCCTCGGGGATGAGGTCCTCCATCGACATGTCGCCGTCGAAGGGCAGGATCTCGGTCCGCCGGTCGTCGCCGTACTTGTCGACGACGCCCGCGAGCTCCTCGGAGACGATGTCGCGCTGGCGCTGCGGGGAGGCGAGGATCGCCTTGTACTCCTCGATGAGGGCCTGCAGGCGGTCGTGCTCCTCGATGATCTTCTGGCGCTCCAGGGCGGCCAGGCGACGCAGCTGCATCGAGAGGATCGCGTTGGCCTGGACCTCGTCGATCTCGAGCAGCTCCATGAGGCCCGTGCGGGCCTCGTCGGCGTCCGGGGAGCGGCGGATCAGCGCGATGACCTCGTCGAGCGCGTCGAGCGCCTTGAGGTAGCCGCGGTAGATGTGGATCTGCTCCTCGGCGCGGTCCAGTCGGTACTGGGTGCGGCGCACGATGACGTCGAGCTGGTGCTTCGTCCACTCGCGCACGAAGGAGTCGACCGACAGGGTGCGGGGCACCCCGTTCACGAGCGCGAGCATGTTCGCGCTGAAGTTCTCCTGCAGCTGGGTGTGCTTGTACAGGTTGTTCAGCACGACCTTCGCGACGGCGTCGCGCTTGAGCGTCAGCACGAGGCGCTGTCCGGTGCGGCCCGAGGTCTCGTCGTTGATGTCGGCGATGCCCTGGAGCCTGCCGAGCTTGACGAGCTCCGCGATCTTCCGGGCGAGCGAATCGGGGTTGACCTGGTACGGGAGCTCGGTGACGACGAGCGCCATCCGCCCGCGGATCTCCTCGGTGGAGACCACGGCGCGCTGGGTGATGGAGCCGCGGCCGGTGCGGTAGGCGTCCTGGATGCCTCGGGTGCCCACGATGGTCGCGCCCGAGGGGAAGTCGGGGCCCTTGATGCGCGCGAGGCACGCGTCCAGCAGCTCCTCCTTCGTCGCCTCGGGGTTCCGCAGCAGCCACTGGACGGCCTCGGACACCTCGCGCAGGTTGTGCGGCGGGATGTTCGTGGCCATGCCCACGGCGATGCCGGCGGAGCCGTTGCACAGCAGGTTCGGGAAGCGCGCCGGCAGGATCGTCGGCTCCTCGAGGGTGCCGTCGTAGTTGTCCTGCATGTCGACGGTGTTCTCGTTGATGTCGCGCACCAGCTCGAGGGCCAGCGGCGCCATCTTGCACTCCGTGTACCGCGAGGCGGCCGCGCCGTCGTCGCCGGCCGAGCCGAAGTTGCCCTGGCCCAGGATCAGCGGGTAGCGCATGTTCCAGGGCTGCACGAGGCGCACCATCGCGTCGTAGATCGCGGAGTCGCCGTGCGGGTGGTAGCCGCCCATGACCTCGCCGACGACCTTCGCGCACTTGGAGAAGGAGCGGTCGGGGCGGTAGCCGCCGTCGTACATCGCGTAGACGATGCGGCGGTGCACGGGCTTGAGGCCGTCGCGCACGTCCGGCAGGGCGCGGTCCACGATCACGCTCATCGCGTAGTCGAGGAAGGAGCGCTGCATCTCCTGGTTCAGGTCGACCTGGGTGATGAGGTCGCCCTCGCCCTCGTCGAGCGGGTCGACCAGGGTGATCACGCGCTCGGAGGCCTCGCCGACCTCGATCTGGGTGCCGCCCGCGTCGGGCCCGTCGGGGCCGACGGGCGCCCCGGAGCCGGTCGCGTCGTCGGAGGGGTCGGGGACGTCGCCCGCGCCCTCGGCGCCGGTCGTGGTGTGCTGGTCCCCGGGGTCGCCCGGGGTGCCGGGGTTCTCGGGGGTGTCGGAATCGTCGTTCATCAGCTGGCGCCTTTCGTTCAGGGCCTGTCAGTGCGGGTCGTCTCGGAGGGGCGGGGCGGGCTGGCGCTCGATCAGATGTCGAGGAAGCGCACGTCCTTCGCGTTCTCCTGGATGAAGCGGCGGCGGGAATCGACGTCGTCTCCCATGAGCACGGAGAACACCGCGTCGGCGTCGGCCGCCTCGTCGACGGTGACCTGCTTGAGGGTGCGCGAGGCGCGGTCCATCGTGGTGGTCTGCAGCTCCTGCCAGTCCATCTCGCCCAGGCCCTTGTAGCGCTGGATGCCGTTGTCCTTGGGGATCCGCTTGCCGGAGGCGCGGCCCTCGGCGAGGCGCGCGTCGCGCTCGTCGTCGCTGAACACGTAGTCGTGCGGGGCGTTGGACCACTTCAGGCGGTACAGCGGCGGCATCGCGATGAACACGTGGCCGAGCTCGATGAGCGGGCGCATGTAGCGGAACAGCAGAGTCAGCAGCAGGGTGCAGATGTGCTGGCCGTCGACGTCGGCGTCGGCCATCAGGATGATCTTGTGGTACCGCAGCTTGGTGGCGTCGAAGTCCTCGCCGATGCCGGTGCCGAAGGCGGTGATCAGCGAACGCACCTCCTGGTTGTCCAGGGCGCGGTCCAGGCGCGCCTTCTCGACGTTCAGGATCTTGCCGCGGATGGGGAGGATCGCCTGGGTGCGCGGGTCGCGGCCCTGCACGGCGGAGCCGCCGGCGGAGTCGCCCTCGACGATGAACACCTCGCACTCGGCGGGGTTGCGGGACTGGCAGTCCTTGAGCTTGCCGGGCATGCCGCCGCTCTCGAGCGGGGACTTGCGGCGGGTCGCGTCGCGGGCCTTGCGGGCGGCCTCGCGCGCGAGCGCGGCGCTCTGCGCCTTGCGCACGATGTCGCGGGCCTCGCCCGGGTGGGACTCGAACCAGTCGCCGACCTTCTCCGTCATCACCTTGGAGACGAAGGTGCGGGCGATGGTGTTGCCGAGCTTGGTCTTGGTCTGGCCCTCGAACTGGGGCTCGCCGAGCTTCACGGAGACGACCGCTGTGAGGCCCTCGCGGATGTCCTCGCCGGTGAGGTTCGGGTCCTTGTCCTTGATGAGGCCCTGCGCCTTGGCGTAGCGGTTGACGACGCCGGTGAGCGCGGAGCGGAAGCCCTCCTCGTGGGTGCCGCCCTCGTGGGTGTTGATCGTGTTGGCGTAGGTGTGGACCGATTCGGAGTACGCGGTCGTCCACTGCATCGCGATCTCCACGGAGATCATGACCTCGGTGTCCTCGGCCTCGATGTCGATGATCTCGGGGTGCACGATGTCGGCCCGTTTGACGGAGTTGATGTAGGCGACGAAGTCGCGCAGCCCGTTCTCGTAGCGGTAGGTGACGGTGCGCGGCTTCTTGGGGTCGGTGCCCTCGGCGGCGTCCTCGGCCTCGCGCGCGACGTCGACTGCCTGGTCGTCCTCCTCCTCGACCACCTGCGGGCGCTCGTCGGTCAGCGTGATCCGCAGGCCCTTGTTGAGGAAGGCCATCTGCTGGAAGCGCTTGCGCAGCGTCTCGAAGTCGTAGTCGACGGTGTCGAAGATGTCGGCATCGGCCCAGAAGGTGATGGTGGTGCCGGTCTCCTCGGTCTCCTCGCCCTCGACCAGATCGGTCGACGGCGCTCCGCGCAGGTAGGTCTGGCGGTGCACATGGCCCTCGCGGCGCACCTCGACGTCGAGCCGGGTGGACAGGGCGTTCACGACGGAGGAGCCCACGCCGTGGAGGCCGCCGGAGACGGCGTACCCGCCGCCGCCGAACTTGCCGCCCGCGTGCAGCTGGGTGAGCACGAGCTCGACGGTGGGCTTGCCCTCGGTGGGGTGCATGCCGACGGGGATGCCGCGGGCATGGTCAACCACGCGCACTCCGCCATCGACGAGCAGCGTGACCTCGATGGTCTCGCCGTAGCCGGCCATCGCCTCGTCCACGGAGTTGTCGACGATCTCCTGGACCATGTGGTGCAGGCCGCGCTCACCGGTCGACCCGATGTACATGCCGGGGCGCTTGCGGACCGCGTCCAGGCCCTTGAGGACGGTGATGTCGGAGGCGCCGTAGTTCCCTCCGGCGACCTCGGCCGAGAGCTGATGCTCGGTCTCCTCCGGCGTCTGCTGCTCGGGATTCTCGGCTGGCATCGCGCTGTCGCTCACGTCGGGGTTCGCTCCTCGGGTCTCGGTGCACACCAAGGGCGGGGTCATCCCGCCGACGGGTGCCGTGCTCGCCGACCGGCGGCATCGTGTGCCGCAGACGGCGCACCGATCTCCCCACGGCGCGAGTCCGTGCGATGACCTGGGGCGACCCGGAGCGAGCGGCCGCAGCCGACGTCTCCTGATCCGCGGCCGTGGATGCTCCCGGCCGAACCTCTTCATTCTAGCGGATCGACGGCCTCGATTCACGCTCCGCGACGCGAAAATGGGGACAGATCGTCCCTGGAAGTGCCTCCAGGAGACTCTGGGACGCCTCTCGGAGTGATCCGGGGTGGTGGAGATGAGGGCCGGTACGTCCGGCGGGCCGCTGACGCGTCTGGAGGGCGTGTGGTGCTTCGGCCACTTCCTCAGCCGTACGTGTCGCGGGGGCCGCGCCAGGTGACGGTGCGCCGGCCCCGCTTCCAGGTGCGTTCCGCGGCGGCGGGCCCGGTGACCCGCAGCTCGGAGACGACGTGCGCGCCGACGTGCTCCTCGATCGTGGAGATCAGGCGAGGGGTGAGCATGCGCATCTGGGTGGCCCAGGCCGAGGAGCTCGCGGAGACCACGAGCACGCCCTCGTCGAGCGAGACGGGGGTGCAGTGCTCGGCGACGCTCGGACCCACGATCTCGTCCCATTCCTCCAGGACGCGCCCGGAGTTCATGCCCTCGGTCCAGCCCAGGTCACCCAGGACCCGTCGCATCACGGCCTCGAGCCCCTGCGGATCGCGGGCATCGGGGCGCGAGCCCGAGTACCCGGGCGTGCTGCGCCTGCGGCGCTCGTGCAGGCCCTGCGTCTTCGCGGAGATCGGGAACAGGCCACGATCCCGAGCGGCGGCGCGGGAGCGGTTGACGGTGCGTCGGGCGAGCTCGAAGGAGTCGTCGCTGCGGGGCAGCTCAGGAGGGTCGACGGGCTCCTCATCGACGCGATCCGCATCGACGGGCGTCTGGCCGGCGGACCCGAACGCCGGCTCTTCCGCCGCCTGATCCGCCGGTTGCCCGGCCGATCGCTCCGCCACCCCCTTCATCGGCGAGGTCGCGTCGTCCCGACGTGCGGGAGCGCGCCGACCGCCGCTGCCGGCGAGGGCCTGGCGCCGCTCCTCCTGCGCCGCGCGCTCCCGCCAGGTGCCCAGGTCGTAGGGGTTGGGCACCCCGCCCGACGCGGGAGTCACCAGCTGCTCCCGCCGCCGTGGTGGAGAGTCCCCTCGCGGGCCCGCGCCTCGCCGAGCTGGACGTCGACCACATGGATCTCGCCCTCGAGGGAGTCGGGGATGTCGGAGTCGTTGGCCGTGGTGATGAGCACCTGGGAGGCACCGGTGACGATGCGTCCCAGGCGCTCACGGCGGCTGGTGTCGAGCTCGCTGAAGACGTCGTCGAGCACGAGGATCGGCTCGCCGGCGCCCAGGTCGCCCTCCTCCAGGCGCAGCAGGTCGTAGGAGCCCAGGCGCAGGGAGAGCGCGAGCGACCAGGACTCGCCGTGGCTCGCGTAGCCCTTGGCGGGGAAGCCGTGCAGACGGATCTCGAGGTCGTCGCGATGGGGGCCGACGAGGGTCACTCCGCGGTCGACCTCCTCGTCGCGCTTGGCGACGGCCTCGGCGAGCAGGGCGTCCTCGAGCTCCTTGGTGCTGGGCAGCGCGCCGTCGGGCACGGCGAGGGTGTCGAGCACGCTCGAGCGGTAGGAGATGTCGGCCGGGGAGTCGATGCTGCCGCGCTGGTCGGGCGGCAGATCGAGGGAGGACTCGGCGCCGGCGTCGCTCGCCACGCGCAGGTAGGAGTAGCCGACGTGGGGGCGCAGGCGATTCACGAGATGCACGCGGGCGCGCAGCAGCTCGGCGCCGAAGCGGGCGAGCTGCTGGTCCCATACCTCGAGGGTCGAGATCGCGGCCTCCTCGGGGTCGAGACCGCCCACGGAGCGGCCGGCGCCGCCGCGTCGCATGGTGCGCATCTGCTTGAGGAGACCCGTGCGCTGCTTGACCACGCGGTCGTAGTCGGCCTTCACGCCCGCGAAACGGGGGGCGATGAGGAAGAGCAGCTCGTCGAGGAATCGCCGTCGACCTTCGGGATCGGCCTTGACCAGGCCCAGGTCCTCGGGGGCGAAGAGCACGGCGCGCACCTCGCCGAGCAGGTCCCGCAGCCGGTTCAGGGCGGCGCCCTGCACACGCGCGCGGTTCGACTTGCCCGGGGTGATCTGCAGATCGACCTGCAGATCGCGGCCGGCGCGCACGAAGGCGGCGCGGATGATCGCGGTCGATTCCCCGCGCCGCACCAGGGCGGCGTCGTGCGGGACGCGGTGGCTGGAGAGGGTCGCGAGGTACCAGAGCGATTCGACGATGTTCGTCTTGCCCTGCCCGTTGGGACCGACGAAGACGGTCACGCCGGGCGCGAAGGGCAGCTCGAGGTGCTCGTAGGAGCGGAAGTCGAGAAGATCCAGGGAGGTCAGATGCACGGGGACATCACCCCGCCCCCTCAGATCCGCATCGGCATGATCAGGTACTTGTACTCGCCGGAGGCATCGCCCTCGAGGGACTCCTGGCCGCCCATGACCGAGGGCTTGATGGAGTCCGTGAAGGTGAGCTTCGCGAAGTCCTCGCCGAGGGCGCCCAGGCCGTCGAGCAGGAAGCCGGAGTTGAAGCCGACCACGAGCTCCTCCCCGTCCAGCTTCGCCTCGAGGGACTCGGAGGCCTGGGCGTCGTCGCCCGCGCCGGCCTCGAGGGTCACGTTTCCCTCGGTGAAGGAGAACCGCACGGGGGTGTTCCTCTCGGCGACCAGGGAGACGCGCTTGACCGCGTCGATGAGCGGAGCGGTCGCGACCACGGCCGTGATCGGGGTCGAGCTCGGGAACAGGCGGCGCACCGGCGGGTAGTCCCCGTCCACGAGGGTCGAGGTGGTGCGGCGCCCGCCGGACTCGAAGCCGATGAGGTTCGCGGAGGAGTCGTCGGAGATCGCGATGTCGACGCTGCCGCCGGTCGCGAGGGAGCGCGCCACCTCCTGCAGGGTGCGGGCGCGCACCAGGGCGGTGATCTCGAGGTCGGGCCGCGAGGGGCGCCACGTGATCTCGCTCATCGCCAGGCGGTAGCGGTCGGTCGCCATCAGCGTCATCTTCTCGCCGACGATCTCGACGCGCACGCCGGTCAGCAGCGGAAGGGTGTCGTCCTTGGAGGCGGCGACGGTGACCTGGGAGATGGCCTCGGCGAACACGTCGGCCTGGACGGAGCCCGCGACCGGGGGCATCTCCGGGAGCTGCGGGTACTCGTCGACGGGAAGGGTCGCCAGGGAGAACGCGGCGCTGCCGCAGCGGACCTCCACCTTGGTGCCGACGAGCTCGATCGAGACGTCCCTGTTCGGCAGCGAGCGGACGATGTCCGAGAGCATGCGGCCCTGGACCAGGACCTCGCCCGGGTCCTCGACCTCGGCGGGAAGGGTGATCTGCGCGCTGACCTCGTAGTCGAAGGTCGACAGCAGCAGCTCGCCGGTGCTCTGGGCGACGATGCGCACGCCCTGCAGGATCGGCATCGCGGGCCGGACGGGGAGCGTACGGGTCGCCCAGGTGACGGCGTCGCCGAGGACGCCGCGGTCGAGGTGGAACTTCACCGTTGCCACTCCTTCGCAGGGGGTCGAGGTCGGTGCCGGTCTCCCGGCGGATCAGGTGCGGGGTGCCGAGCTGCCGGGACGCCGGCTCTCGGCGGGAATCGCCCCGGGGACGGATCCCTCGGGGCGCGGTCGTCAGCGTAGCCGCTCGGAGGCACTTCTCGCGACACACCGAATCACACGCTTGACATTCACGGCCTCGAAGCTCCGGGGCTCCGGCCCGACGGATGCAGCCCGCGCACCCCGACTTCTCCACATCATGAGCGGAACAAGAACAGGATTCCTCTTCTTCACGGCTGTTGATGTCGTGGAGAACTCACGTCATCGCAGGTCACGATGCACTCTCCATTCGTGCATGGAGCGTTGACGACACCGCTGCCGATGTGGGCGCTCTGTGCACATCTGTCCGATCCGGCCCTCGGAACCACAAGAATCCATGCACATCGACCCCTGCGGGAACGTCCTGTCCTCCACATTGTCCACAGAGTTGTTCACACTGGGGACGGAGAAGCTCCTGCCGTCCCTGTGACCCGTGGTCTGTCGCAGGGTGTGTCAGGGCCCGGCTGCGACGAGATGCCCGTCGAGCGCTCCCGGACGGCGAAGCGGTCTCAGGCGTTCTGGGAGCTCGAGTTCTTGATGCGCGCCGTCAGCTCGGTCACCTGGTTGAAGATCGCCCGCCGTTCCTTCATGAGCTCGGAGATCTTCTTGTTGGCGTGCATGACGGTGGTGTGGTCGCGGCCGCCGAACTCCTCCCCGATCCGGATGAGCGGCATGTCCGTGAGCTCCCGGCACAGGTACATGGCGATCTGGCGCGCGGTGACGAGCACGCGCGTGCGGGCGCCGCCGGTGATCTGGTCGACCGTGAGCCCGAAGTAGGAGGCGGTCTGCGCGATGATTGTCGCGGCCGTGACCTCGGCTCCGTCGTCATGGGCCAGCAGATCCTTCAGCACGCTCTCGGCGAGGGAGACGTCCATCGGCTGCCGCGACAGGGAATGCAGCGCCTGGACGCGGATCAGGGCGCCCTCGAGCTCGCGGATGTTCGTGGAGATCCTCGAGGCGATGTACTCCAGGACGTCGCGGGGGACCTCCTGGGTGCCCTCCATCTCGACCTTCTTGCGAAGAATCGCGATGCGGGTCTCGAGGTCCGGCGGCTGCACGTCCGTCATCAGCCCCATCTCGAAGCGCGAGCGCATGCGGTCCTCGAAGCCGCCCAGCTGCTTCGGGGGCAGGTCGGAGGTGATGACGATCTGCTTGTCCGCGTTGTGCAGGGTGTTGAACGTATGGAAGAAGGCCTCCATCGTCTCCGGGGCGCGCTGCAGGAACTGGATGTCGTCGATGAGCAGGATGTCGATGTCGCGGTAGCGGCGGTGGAACTCCTGGGCCTTGCCGAACTGGCCGGACTGCACGGAGTTGATGAAGTCGTTGGTGAACTCTTCGGAGTTCACGTAGCGCACCTCGATGCCCGGGTACAGCGACTGCGCGTAGTGGCCCACCGCATGCAGCAGGTGGGTCTTGCCCAGGCCCGAGCCGCCGTAGATGAACAGAGGGTTGTAGGCGCGGGCGGGGGCCTCGGCGACCGCGGACGCGGCGGCCTGTGCGAAGCGGTTCGACGAGCCGATGACGAAGGTGTCGAAGGTGTACTTCGCGTTCAGGCGCGAGTCCGAGCCCAGCGTCGACTCCTCGTCGGCGGGTGCTGCCGCCTCCGCGGGCCGACGGGACTCGTCGACCCGCTGCGTCCTCTCCGAGCGACGGGCCTCGTCCTCGTGGGCGAACCACTCGGCGCCCTCGCGCCGGCTCCGGGCGTCGGACGGCGCTGCTCCCGTCCCCGCCTCCGTCGGCCCCTCCGCGGGGAAGCGATCGGCGCCGAACGGTCCGCGTGCACCAGCGGCTCCGGCCGGAGCGGGGTCCGGGGAGGAGAAGGAGGACGGTGAGGACGTCAGGGGGGACGGGGCGGACCGCGGGACCCCGGCGGCTGCGGACGACGGGGCCGAGGAGGGACCGGAGGCTGTGCTCCGGGCACCCCCGGAGCCGCCCTGGGCGCCGCCCGGGGCGTCCGCTCCGTCCACGTTGTCCACATCGGCGTCCACAGCACCGGTGGATCCGGCGCGGTCGGTGGTGGCCGTGCTCCGCGGGGGTTCGTCGTCGTCCTCGAAGAGGGACTCGTCGACCGTCACGGCGAAGCGGGTCTCCCGGCCTGTGGCCTCGGACAGCGCCTCCTTCAGTGCCCCGGCGATGCGCTGCTCGAAGAGATCCTTCGCCCAGGTGGAAGGCGCTGCGACCAGGGCGGTGTCCGCGACGATGGCCATCAGCCGGGAGAGGGTCAGGAAGGCCATGGCGCGCTCGGTGACGGTCTCGTACCGACGCAGGATCCGAAGGGTCTCGTCCCAGGTCGCGTCGTAGTCGACGGCTGTCTCGTCCATGCTGCTCTCCGTACGGGCTCAGGGTTGTCCACCCAGTTTTCCACAGTCTCGGAACCCCTGGGGACGCTCCGGGCGTGAGCATGCACATCGCCGGGAGCACCCGGTGGCCGCCTCGTCAGCTGACCGTCATGAGAGCCTCGCCGGGACGCCGCAGGATTCCTCGCGGCCGGTGAGAATCGCACCACAATCGGGCTGACCAGGGCCGCGTCCGTTGACCCCCCGTGTGCCCGAGCCTAGGATCGTGCAGTCGTCGCTGTGCCGCCCCCTGGGTCGGCGGAGTCGCACGGAACCGGGCACCACGTCGGCCCCGGACACCGGAAGCGCCCGCCCCCGTGATCGCGCAGCGGCCCCAGAGCCACCGCGAGAGGCACGCCCCTGTGCCGCGATCGAGGAGAACCGATGACCAAGCGTACGTTCCAGCCGAACAACCGCCGCCGCGCCCGCAAGCACGGCTTCCGCGCCCGCATGCGCACCCGCGCCGGCCGCGCCATCATCAACGCGCGCCGTTCGAAGGGCCGCTCCGAGCTCTCGGCCTGAGCCTCGGCTCGACCGGTGATCTCGGAGGCAGGGCCATGAGCTGGTCCCGCCACCGGCTGCACACGGCGCAGCAGTTCCGCACGGCCACCCGTCGGGGAGCCCGCGCCGCACGATCCCACGTGGTCGCCCACCTGGTCCTCCGCACGGAGGAGCCCCAGGAGGCCCGCGTGGGATTCGTCGTCTCCACCAAGGTGGGCAACTCGGTGGTGCGCCATCGGGTGGCCCGCCGTCTGCGGGAGATCGTGCGCAGCCACCTGACCGAGATCCCCGAGCGCTCCGACCTGGTGCTGCGGACCCTCCCCGGGGTGCAGGACGTGCTCTACGCCGACCTCGAGGAGCAGGTGACGGGCGCCATCGCGAGCGCCCGCCGGAAGCTCGAGAAGCGCTCGGCACCCAGAGTCTCGGAGAGCACCGAGTCCGCGGCACCGACCACGGCGGTCGCGCCGTGATGCCCCTGGCGGCGCTCCCGCGCCGGGTGCTCATGCTCCCGGTCCGCGCCTACCAGGTGGGGATCTCCCCCTACACGCCGCCGGCGTGCCGCTTCGACCCCGTGTGCTCGCAGTACGGCATGGACGCCCTGCGCAGGCACGGAGCCGTCAAGGGACTGCTGCTGACCGCCTGGCGGATCGTGCGCTGCAACCCCTTCACCCGGGGCGGGATCGATCCCGTGCCGGCACCCGGGATGTGGACGAACCCACGTCCCGGCCATCGCTCGCGAGGGCGGCGCCCAGCCCGATAGGGCCTACCCTTGTCCGAGACCCCGACCCGCAGCCGTCACACCGCATGAACGACATGCGCCTACGGACGGCAGGAAGATCAGGCCGATGCCCAACATCCTCTATCCCATCGAGTGGGCCGTCGCATGGATCATGGTGCTGTTCCACCGGTTCCTCGACCTCTTCATGGACGGCAGCTCCGGCTGGACCTGGCTGCTGTCCATCGTGGGGCTCACGATCGTCGTCCGCACCCTGATCACGCCGCTGTTCATCCGGCAGATCCGCTCCTCGCGCGCCATGCAGGCGGTCTCGCCGCAGCTCAAGGCCGTGCAGAAGAAGTACAAGGGCAAGACCGACCAGGCGTCCCGGCAGGCCATGAGCGAGGAGACCATGGCCATCTACCGGGAGGCCGGGGCGAACCCGCTCTCCTCGTGCCTGCCTCTGCTGCTGCAGATGCCGATCTTCTTCGCACTGTTCCGGGTGCTGTTCTACAAGCTCAAGGATGCGGCGAACGGGGAGGCCTTCGGCCCCCTGACGCATGATCTGGCCTCCAACGCCTACCACGCGACCCTCTTCGGCCATGTCACCATCGCGGACAGCTTCCTGAACTCCGGCGCCGGCGGCATCGGCACCAAGATCGTCGCGGGCGTCATCATCGCTCTGATGTGTCTGGGCAACTTCATCACCCAGAAGGAGCTGACGATGCGGAACATGCCGCCGTCAGCCCTCGAGGGGCCGATGGCGAGCACCCAGAAGATGATGATCTACATGCTCCCGTTCATCTACGTGATCACGGGACCGGGCCTGCCGATCGGCGTGCTCACCTACATGCTGACCACCACGGTCTGGACCATGGCGCAGCAGGCGATCGTGGTCTACACGTACCCGACGCCCGGCTCGCCCGCCGAGGCCTCGCACCAGAAGCGCATCAACGCCAAGCGCGAGAAGAACGGCCTCGAGCCCCTCGACTTCACGCCCAAGAAGCCCGTGGTCGTCGACGACGACGCCCCGATCCGGGTACAGCCCAAGGCCAACAAGGGCGGGAAGAAGATGACGGACGCCGAGCGCCTCGAGGCGGCCCGCGAGGCGCGCCGCAAGGCCCAGGAGGAGCGGCGGGCCCGCAGCCAGGCCGGTGGCGAGCAGGCCCCCGATCTGTCGGGCAAGAAGCCTTCCAACGCCCTGAACAAGGGCAAGAAGCGCAAGCGCTGAGTCGTTCCCCGCACGATCCCGCAGGGGCGGATCGCCCCGCCCCTGCGGATCCGATGCACGGCCCACGGCCTTATCCATCCCCCGAGGAGAGCACCATGACCGAACCCAGCACCTCCGACGACGCCGTCGAGACGCCCGAGGTCCCCACGAGCACCCCGGTCGTCGAGACCGGCGACGCGCCCGAGGCCCACGCCCCCGAGGCCCAGGAGCCGTCGTCCGACGCGCACACGGCCGACGAGCCCCCGGCCGGCGAGGACGGCGCCGGCGCGGACGCCGCAGACGAGGCCCCCGCGCAGGAGCGCGCCGCGTCCGAGGACTCCGACGAGGAGCCCGTGGCGCCCCGTGATCCGGCAGAGCGCGTCCGCGAGCTCGAGGAGGAGGGCGACATCGCAGCCGACTACCTCGAGGAGCTGCTCGACATCGCCGATCTCGACGGCGACATCGACATCGATGTGGACGGGGACCGCGCGTCGGTCGAGATCCGCGGCGCCGACCGCCTCGCGCAGCTCAACGGATCTCGCGGCGAGCTGCTCGATGCCCTGCAGGAGCTCGCCCGCCTCGCCGTGCAGTCCCGCACCGGCAACCGCTCGCGCCTCATGCTCGACATCGGCGGCTTCCGCGCGCAGCGCAAGGACGACCTCGAGCACCTCGCCGAGGATGCCGTCTCGACCGCCCGCGAGAACGGCAGTCCGGTGCCGCTGCGGCCGATGAACCCCTTCGAGCGCAAGGTCGTCCACGACGTCGCGAAGAAGGCGGGTCTGCGCTCCGAGTCCGACGGGGACGGCAAGGACCGCCACGTCGTCATCTACCCGGCGTCCTGATGGGCGTCGGTCCCGCGGGCTCCGAGGGCACCGTCGGCAGCGATGTCAAGGCTCCGGCGCTGCCAGAGCTTCTGCGGCCCGTCGCCGAGCGGCTGCTCGGTGACCGGCTGGGCCTTGCCGAGCGCTTCGTCGGCATGCTCGCCACCGACGGCCTCGAGCGCGGCCTCATCGGCCCGCGCGAGGTGGACCGGCTCTGGGAGCGCCACCTGGTCAACTGCGCGCTGCTCGCCGACGCGATCGACGAGGGCACGCGCACGCTGGCAGACGTCGGCTCCGGTGCAGGCCTGCCCGGCGTGGTCCTCGCCATCGCCCGGCCCGATCTGCGGATCACGCTCATCGAGACCATGCAGCGCCGGGCGAGCTGGCTCGAGGAGGTCGCCGAGGAGCTGGGGATCGACGTCGAGGTGGTCCGCGCACGCGCAGAGGATCTGCACGGAGAGCGAACCTTCGACGCGGTGACGGCCCGGGCCGTGGCCGCCCTCGAGAAGCTCGCGAAGTGGACCCTCCCGCTCGTCGTCCCCGAGGGGGAGCTGCTGGCGCTCAAGGGGAGCTCCGCTGCCGAGGAGATCGAGCGCGCGCAGAAGGTGCTGCGTCGCCTGGGCGGAGTCGATCCTCATGTGCTGGAGCTCGGAGTGGGAGAGGTCGAGGTTCCCACTACAGTGGTCAGGGTGCGCCGCGCCCCGCAGGACGGGAGCGCGAGCACTGCACGGACGAGGAAGGGAGAGGCACGTGGCTGAGAGCCGCAGCCGTTCCACCGGTCCCACCGGGAGCATGGACGACACCCCTCTCATGCGCCAGCTCGCCCGGGACCATGCTCGTCGACGGGAATTGGAGGGACTCGTGTTCGACGCTCCCGAGAGCACGCGCGTGATCACGGTGGCCAACCAGAAGGGCGGGGTGGGCAAGACGTCCACGACCGTCAACCTCGCGGCCGCCCTGGCCATGGGCGGGCTGAAGGTCCTGGTCATCGACATGGACCCGCAGGGCAACGCGTCGACGGCGCTGGGCGTGGACCATCAGTCCGAGGTCGCGAGCATGTACGACGTCCTGGTGGAGTCGACCCCGCTGGACGACGTCGTGCAGGGGGTCGGCGAGGTCGAGGGCATGCTGTGCGCCCCGGCCACGATCGACCTCTCGGGCGCAGAGATCGAGCTGGTCTCGATGGTCGCGCGCGAGAACCGTCTGCGCGGCTCGATCCGGGACTACCTCGCCGCTCGCGAGTCCTCGGGACGCGAGCGCCTGGACTACGTGCTCATCGACTGCCCGCCGAGCCTGGGGCTGCTGACCGTGAACTCGCTGGTCGCCGCCCGCGAGGTGCTCATCCCCATCCAGGCCGAGTACTACGCGCTCGAGGGCCTCACGCTGCTGCTGAAGAACATCGATCTGCTGCGTCAGCACCTGAACCCGGAGCTCGTGGTCTCCTCGATCCTGCTCACGATGTACGACGCCCGCACCCGGCTCGCGGCGCAGGTCGCGGAGGACGTCCGCACGCACTTCCCGGATCAGACCTTCGGGACGACGATCCCTCGCTCCGTGAGGATCTCGGAGGCGCCGAGCTACGGCCAGACCGTGCTGTCGTACGATCCGACGAGCAGCGGCGCGCTCGCCTATCGGGCGGCCGCGCACGAGCTCACCACACGAAGCGTCCCCTGACCTGCAGCGGGACGCCGGAGAACACCCTGAATCCATGAACGGCTCGAGAGGCGAGGACGCCCCGGAGGCCCGCACGATCACTGAGCAGTGAGGACGGACATGACGCAGAAGCGAGGACTCGGACGCGGTCTGGGTGCGCTGATCCCCGGGGGGTCCACGCCTCCCGCCGAGCAGCCTCTGCGCACGCGCAGCCATCCGCGCACGTCCGCCGAGCCCGGGGAGAGCGGAGCATCCGCTCGCCCCGTCGACATGTTCTTCTCCGGCGATCCGACGGACGGCCAGTCCTCCGAGCGCACCCGCGCGGCACGCGGGGACATCGCCGGCGACATGGCGCGCGATGCGCGTGAGCGCCGCGCCGCTTCGCGCACTCCCCGCTCCTCCCGCGCCCGCGGCGGTGTGGCCGCTCGCAGCGTCGCCTCCCCCTCGGAGGCGCCGGTGCAGGAGGCTTCGGTGCAGGAGGCTCCCGCGGGGACGGACGGTGCCGACGAGTCGACCGAGGCGGTGGCGTCCTCGGCCCCGGCATCGAGCGCGAAGTCGTCGACCCACAAGACGTCGACCACGAAGCCCACGTCCAAGGCGCCCGCGGCCAAGAAGTCCGTGGCCAAGAAGTCCACGGCCAAGAGGGCTTCGGCGTCGAAGGCCGCAGCGTCGACGTCCTCGTCCTCGAAGAGCAGCTCGTCGCAGAGCTCCTCCCCGAAGGATGCCGCGTCCGCCTCCGGATCCACCACCGCAGCTGCGAAGTCAGCATCGGGTGCGTCCGCGACGAGTCCTGCAAAGAGTGCTTCCACGCAGCCGAAGAGCTCCCGGTCCACGCGGTCCACGGCATCGGCGAACCGGTCAGGCGCTTCCGCGACATCCGCCGAGGCCCCCACCTCCACGGATCGGGCCGACGAGGGCAAGCCGCAGCGGAGCGCTGAAGACGGCGCACAGCCGACCTCGAGTGCCAACACCCCCGCGCACGAGGACAGCGCCCCGCTGGACAGCACCGCTGCGGGGGCCGTCGAGCCGCCGCGCGAGGACAGTCCGGTCGTGGACGTCGAGCCCGGCCAGCGATTCCCCGCCCACGAGGGGACCGCGGAGACCTCGCCGCAGCGCGGAGACTCCACGGATGACCTCGCCGGCTCGGCAGCGGGCACCGATGACGACCTCGGGCTCGACAGCGCGGAGGATGAGTCCGTCGAGGACGGTGACACGGACGACCGCAGGGGCCTCATGCCGGTCCCGGGGGCCGAGTTCGCCGAGATCCCGATCCACGAGGTCCGGGAGAACCCGCGGAACCCCCGCACTGACTTCGACGATGACCAGCTCGACGAGCTCGCGTTCTCCCTGCGCGAGGTCGGCGTGCTGCAGCCGGTCGTGGTGCGACCCATCCCCGTCACCGACGATGGCGAGTCCTTCGAGCTCGTCATGGGTGAGCGGCGTTGGCGCGCAGCCCGTCGCGCCGGACTCGCGACGATCCCGGCGATCATCCGTGCCACCAGCGACGATGACCTGCTTCGGGACGCTCTGCTGGAGAACCTCCACCGGTCCCAGCTGAACCCTCTGGAAGAGGCTGCGGCCTACCAGCAGCTTCTCGAGGACTTCGGCTGCACGCAGGACGAGCTCGCCGATCGCATCGGCCGCTCCCGTCCCCAGATCTCCAACACTCTGCGCCTGATGCGCCTTCCGGCCCTCGTGCAGCGGCGCCTGGCCAGCGGCGCGCTCTCGGCGGGCCATGCGCGTGCCCTCCTCGCGGTCGAGGACCCTCGCCTGCAGGAGGAGCTCGCGCAGCGCGTGGTCGCGGACGGGCTCTCCGTGCGGGAGACCGAGCGCCTCGCCTCCCGCGGGACCGAGCCTGCGGCGAACCGCCCTGCTCCCCGTCGCACGAGCTACAACCCGCGCGTGGTCGATCTGACCAGTCGACTGTCGAACCGCCTGGAGGCCCCCGTGAAGATCGACGTGGGCAAGCGCAAGGGTCGCATCACGATGGAGTTCTCGAACCTCGAGGACCTCGAGCGTCTCGCGGCGAGGATCGGCCTGGACCTCGGCGATGCCTTCGGCTCGCAGGAGAGCTGAAAACTCCCGAGCCTTCTCTACGACGAAGCCCTCCCCGTTCCGAGCGGGGAGGGCTTCGTCGTGCCCGCCGTGAAACGCGCAGACACATGCGGTGCACCCGAGCGTGGGGCCGGGGTGGGGCTCTCAGGGCCTCCGGATGGGAGGCGTGGTGCGGACAGGCCACGACGTGAACGCACCTGGCATCACAAGAGTCACGCGAGCCTTGTGCGGTGAGCTGGGGGGCTGCCCCGGGCCTATTGTCTTACCGGCAGTGCTCGCAACAGTATGTATCACTGCCGCGTAATACAAACGGTCTCTTCCTGCAGCGAGAACGCGTCCCCAGTACCGAGAGCACCGCTTTGTGGGCTTGCACATGTGTGGACGTGGCTGTGGAAAGCTGGCCCAGCATTTCGTCTCGTGGGGTTGTGGGGCCGGCGACGTGTTCCACGTGGAACGGGATCAGCACACCGTGGCTGTCCATGGTGCCGGTGCCACTGGTGCTTCGCTACCGCGCTGTCATGGACCTGAAGAAAGCTCCAACGTCGGTTGCCCGCTACGCCTGGGGCGGGGTGAATGAGTGCGTGGGAGCAGCGTTTCCCGTGAAACGCTCCCCTGGATTCGCCGCCGTCTCGGGTCCTCCGTGCACATGAACATCTCCACGTGTTGGGGCAGCCCACCCTCTGCTTCACGTGAAACCATCGGTTGGTTCCACCTGCTGACAGCTGTGTATGCGAGACGCGTCGGCGCGACGTTCCATGTGAAACCTGGCGCAGTGACAGCGTGTTGAAGGAACCCCCCACGAATGGCGGCCTACCCGTCGAGGCGTCACGCCACCCCAGCGTTCTCCGGCGACCGTAAGGGACTACCGAGCGCGCCCTGGATCTGGGAGCGCAGCCGTCTGAGAACGCCACGTTGCACGTGAAACCTACGCACGTGACAGATCTGAGCCAGGTCGTCGATTGGTGAACGCTGAATTTCGCTCGGTACGACCTGATGTGTTGCACGTGAAATCTGCGCAAGAGGAAAAGGCTGAGCCCGGCGGCAGTCTGTTGAGCCCGAGTCTTGCGTGATGCGAGGAGCCGCGTTGTACGTGGAACCTACGGACGCGTGGCCTGGAGCAACGTGTCGTGGACGGGGCAGTGGGGCGGCCGACCCTTCACCGCGGCGCGTGTTTCACGTGCAACAGTCGTGGCGCCCGTGGGGCTGGGTTTGGTTCTGTGCTGACGAGATCGTTCCGTCCTTGAGGCACGCACCCTCCCGACTCGTCAGGGAGGCTCTCGTGGTCACGTGATGCGAGTGACGGCGCGCAGAGAAATGTGGGGCCGAGGCCCCGCTTCTCGCGCGGCTGCTGTACTGCGCGCGGCGCGCATGTTTCCCGTGAAACTCCCTCACCAAACGCCCCATTGGCCGGTGAAAGCGCCGCCGCTCGCACCTCGTGGTCTGACAGTCCGTTGCGAGAGCCCCCGATGTTCCACGTGGAACGGGGATCATCACGGCGGGAGACTGTGTTCGCCTCCTTCTCACCACTCCTCCCAGGAGCATGCACTGACGGGACGTGGGAGTTGTTCCACGTGGAACGAGGTCCAGGAAAAGCGTCGTGACCTGCACGTTTGTTAACAGATACTCGCGTGATGGGTGCGAGAAGGGTGGCGTCTGAGAGTGGACGTGGCCTGGGGCGGCACCAAGAACCTCCACTCCTGTGCGATCTACCGACCGATGTTCGAGGGGCGGAGCGGCGTGGACGAGCACTCACTCTGCTTCACGTGAAACAGGCGGACGTGGCCAAGGATGACGGCCTCGTCGGATGCTGCCAAAGGCCGCACGCCGCCTCGGGCGTGGACGCTGCCTTCAGGGAAACTCCCGGGCGAGACAGCGTGCATTGGTGGGCGCCGCGAGGGGTCAGCGATGAAAAAAAGTCAACGTCGGCAACGCGGACTCAAGCTGTCAGAAGAACGTGGCCAGGCGGAGTCACCCCAGGGTCCATGTTTCGCGTGGAACACGAACTGACGTACCTGTACGAGCAGGCGTAAGGCAGCAAGCCCACGACAGCAGTGGACCGGGACGTGGCGAGAGTGCGGTCGGACAGTTGCGCGTGGAAATGCACACTGTGCACGAGCTTGTGGACAAAGCGTCTCGAGCAGCGCACACCGGTGGACGGTCGGGTGGACGAACGCTCGAGTCTGAATGGGATCTGCGTCACACGAATGGACGCACCGTCATAAAACCAACAGGTCAGAAACCTAAAGCTCCTTCACCGCAGGCCGCAGCGGGAGACGCTGAGGCTGCGCCACATCGACGGCGACTGTGGATAACTGTGTGGAGAAGTGCGCCCATGCCTGTGGACAACGATGTGGAGATGTGTGGATCGGGGCATGGGTCTCGGCATCAGTGCTCGTGAGCCCGGCGTGGCGATGCACGAGTCCCAGAGCTGTTCGGTGCCGTGAATCGGGCGCCACGAGGGGGCACCTGCGTGAAACACGCACTCTCCGACCAGTCGACGGCCAGGAGATCGGCGGAGTTTCACCGGGTCAGTTGCCGTGAGACCGTCTGTGAGGTGATTCGGAAGTGCCCGTCGGGCTCACGTCTGCAGTCAGCTCCGCGTCTTCGCCGCTCGCACCGCTTCGATGACCACCCCTCTGCGCAGCGCCGGCGTCGGATGCGAGAGCGTCCGCAGAGACGGCCGTGCGCTCAGGCACGTCCGGTTCGTCCGCGAGGGCGAGGATCTCGAGCTTCGGTACAGCCCCGACGCGACGCGCGACCTCGTGCCAGCCCCCGCGCAGCACCAGACCCTGGCCCTCCAGACTCTCCCCCGCGAGCCCGCTGCCGGGCACGCCGGCGTCATCTGGAGCCTTCGGCACGACATCGACGTGCGGCGACGGCTCGCCCTTTCGGGTCTCGGGGCGCAGAAGGATCCAGGTGGGCAGCTGCTCCACCGCAAGACGTGCCAGCACGGGGACGCCAGCATCGCCCTCCGACCTCCCGACCACCTCGTCGACCACGGGATCGTCCCCTGTATCGCGGGCGTTCTCGGCGGTGCCGCCTGATCCGTTGACGCCGGTGCTGCTCGTCGGCGCCGCATCGGCGTCGAGGACCAGGGGAAGGACCCGTTCTCCCCACCTTCGCCGCAGCTCCTGAAGGAGGGTGCGCGCGGGACGGCACGGCAGACACCACGAGGCCGTCACCAGAACGATGACGGCCTCGGGGTGGAGCGCGGGGTTCTCAGGCCTCGCGGGCACCGGCGGTCGCGAGCTGCTCGGGCTCGTCATCCTGCAGCGCGAGCCAGCGCTCGGCGTCGAGGGCCGCCTGGCATCCGCTGCCGGCAGCGGTGATGGCCTGGCGGTAGGTGTGGTCCACGACGTCGCCCGCCGCGAACACGCCCTCCACCGAGGTGTGCGTCGAACGACCCTGGACCACGATGTAGCCCTGCTCGTCGAGCTCGACCTTGTCTCGGAAGAGCGCGGAGCGCGGCTCGTGGCCGATCGCCTCGAACACCGCGGAGGTCGGCAGCGTGCGCTCCTCCCCGGTCGCGGTGTCCTTGATGGTCACGGACTCGACCTGCTCCTGGCCGTTGATGCCGACGACCTGAGCGTTCCACGCGAAGTCGAGCTTGGGATCGTTCTCGGCCCGTCGGGCCATGATCTTCGAGGCGCGCAGGGCGTCGCGGCGGTGCACGAGCGTCACCTTCGTCGCGTAGCGGGTGAGGAACGTGGCCTCTTCGACCGCGCTGTCACCGCCGCCGACGACCACGATCTCCTTGTCCTTGAAGAAGAAGCCGTCGCAGGTCGCGCACCAGCTGACGCCCTTGCCGGAGAGACGCTTCTCGTCCTCGATCCCGAGCTCGCGGTACGCCGAGCCCGTCGCGATGATCAGCGAGCGGCCCCGGTAGACGGTGCCGTCCTCGAGGGTGACCGTCTTGATCGGGCCCTCGAGCTGCACGTCGATCGCGTCCTCGAAGAGGATCTCCGCGCCGAAGCGCTCGGCCTGCTCCTGCATGGTCCCCATCAGCTCGGGGCCCATGATGCCGGTCGCGAAGCCCGGGTAGTTCTCGACATCGGTCGTGGTCATGAGGGCACCGCCCGCATCGAGCGCCCCCGCGATGACGACGGGGTGCATCTCGGCGCGCGCCGCGTAGATCGCCGCGGTGTAGCCGGCGGGCCCGGAGCCGACGACGAGGACCTCGTGGACGGTGTCATCGCCCGAGGAGCCGCCGGCCGGAGCGGCGGCCGGCGCCGTGGTGTTCGCGGCGGGCGCGGCGGATCCGGCGCCGCGGAGGATGTTGAGGGCCTGGATGGGCTGGGTCATGGATGGGTCCTTCCGATGTGGAGCAGGCGTCGAGCTCGGGCAGCGACGCGAAGGTCAGACGGGAGCGGGGAGGTCCGCTGGGCGGGGCGGGCGCATGATCGGTGTCGCGGGGAGCGGATGGTGTGCGAGCGGGCGGAGAGCGCGAAGGGCGCCGATGCCAGCAGGGCGGTGGACGGGGAGGTCAGACGCTGCCGATGTTCGTCGAGCCGTTCCACACCAGCGTCCCCGCGGCGTCGGCGTTCTCGGTGCCGCAGGTGGGACGGACCACGGTGATCTGCACGATCCCACCGTTCGCCCGCAGGGAATCGCGCTGGTAGGGGCCGTGCACGATCATCCAGTACTGACCGGAATCCGCTCCCCATTCGATCTCCTCCATCACGATCGGCGCGTCCGTGACGCCCTGCTGCTCGAGGCACCGGTTGAGGTCGAAGGTCGCCGGCGCCTGGAACGTGCCGCCCGAGGCGACCAGTCGCTGCGCCTCGCTCCCCAAGGTGCTCTCTGTGAGAACGGGCAGACCCGAGGAATTCTTCCCGGGTGCGTTGCCCGTCTCAGGGGACGACGCCGCGCTGCCGCGCGCCACCTCGGTGGTCGACTGCTGGAGGGCCTCGGAGAGCATGAGCCCGACGAGGGATGCGAGCACGAGCGCGAGAACCACCACCCAGGTCTTCACGCCCTGGCCGGACGTCGGCCCGGGACCGGCGCCCGGGCGCCGATGGCGGATCCCGGGCGCGGTCATTCCGCCTTGATCTCCTGGATGCGGGCGCGGAAGCCGTCGCCGGTGGTGCTGCTGGGCAGCTCCGCGATCCACAGCTCCACGCCGTCGGCCTGCACAGGCTCATCGAGGGTGAACTCGACGTCCCCGCCGTCGGTGAATTCGCCGTCGCCGAGCTTGTCGCCCCGGCTGCCGTCCTCCTTCAGGGCGTACAGCTCCATCGAGCCGCCCTCGGCATCCGCCGTGCTCACGGTGATCTTCTTCAGCGTCGAGGTCTTCTCGAAGGGCAGCTTGATGCCGATGCCGTCCTTCAGACCCGAGTAGTCCGCACCCTGGTAGGTCTTCGAGGACCAGTACGAGTCCTTCGACCCGTCCGTCAGGCGGCTCGAATCCTCGGAGTGGTCCGCATTGCCGTTGCCGCCCTCGGCGAAGACCTCGGGCTCGCCGAAGGTGGGAGGCGGACCCTCGGTCGCAGACTCTGTGGTCTCCGTGGGCTGGACCTGCGCGTTCGTCTTCGATTCGGTGGGCGCGGGCTGAGTCGTCGCCCTCTCGTTCGGCCCCGTGGCCGCCTCGCGCAGCCCCGAGGTGACACTCGTGATCGCGAAGACCAGGGCGATGATCACGACGAGAGCGGCGCCGATGAGGATCCACTGCGTCTGCCGAGAGCGCTGCTCATCGGGCTCCGCCGTGGTGGTGTACACGTTCGAGCTGTCCTCGGCGCTCATCGCGACACCCACGACGTCGCGCACGAGCGCGCTGCCCCGGTGCGGCGTGGCCGCCCAGGCGTCCTGGTCCTCGTCGCCGTAGGTGACGGGACGCCCGCGCACGATGATCGGCCCGGGTGAGGCGTCCTCCTCCTCCACGGGAGTCTGTGCGACGGAGTCCGTCCACGAGGCCTCGTCCGCATCGCGGGAGGAGCCGGGCAGCACGGCGCCGCGGCCCGCCGCCGCCGGCGGGATCGTGGCCGCGGCCAGCGGGTTCTCCTTCTCCTGGACATCCAGGTGCCCGGGGAAGGCGGCCTTGCTGCGGGTCTCGGAGAGGTGCAGGTCGCGCACGAACTCCGCAGCCTCGGTGCCCGTGGTGTCCTCGGGCGGGGCTTCGGCGGCGGTCGCGTCCTGCGAGGCGGGCGCTGCCGACGGAGAGGCGCCGGGATCCGCCGACGGCGCACCGGTCGTGCTCGGCTCGGAGCTGTTCGTCCCGGTCGCAGCCGTGTCGGCGGGCATGTCGGCGGGCGTCGCACCCTTCGTGCCGGCGCCTGCGCTCGCGCCGCCGTCGGTCGCGCTCGCGTCGCCGTCGGTGGCGCTCGCGTTGCCCTCGGTCGCACCGGCATCGGCGGAGGCCGCACCGGCGCCGCCGGACGTCGGGCCCGTGCCACCGGTGGTCGCCTCGGTTCCACCGGCCGCCGCACCCGCGGCACCTGCCGCAGCACCGGTCGCCGCTCCGGCGGCCGCCGCAGCGGCCGCGCGGCGGGCGGTGCGGCTCGTGTGCACCTTCTCGATGTCGGCGCGCGGCTCCTGGTCGAGGTCGAGGCGTCCTGCGGAGCCCTCGTGCGAGGACCGGGCGCCCGCATCACCGGAGACGTTCGAAGACGGCGTGCTCGAATCCTTCGCCGGATCCTTCCCTGCGGACGTCGGGGAGGACGTGTCCTCGACCCCGGTCGACGGGCTCGGTGCGTCAGCGGAGCCGCTCCGTGCCCCGCCGGACGATCCCTGCGCGCCGCCGGAGGCGTCGCGTGCGTCGGCGGTCGTCGACTGCGCGTCCCGGGAGGTGCGCGAGGGGTCCTGGGGGTCGTAGGCCTCGAGCGTGACGGGGATGGACTGCCAGGGCTCGAGCTCGGCGATGAGGTCGCGCGTGGTCTCCGGCACGGGCTGATCGCCCTCGGTGAGCACGAGCTCGCACAGCATGTCGAGATCCCGCGGGATGCTCCGCGTACTGATCCGCGACGGGCGGGGCAGGGGCCCGTCGGCGGCCGACGGGGAGGCCCCCGTGAGCGCCCGGTACAGCAGCGCGACCAGCGCGGTCACGTCCAGGAACGAGGCGACGCGGCCGTCGTGCTCGGCGTCGTGATGGGCGGCGGCCTCGACGCCCACGCCCAGCACCGCCACCTCCCCGCTCGCGGTGTCCACGAACACCCGGTTGGAATCGAGGTGCTGATGTCGCAGTCCGCGGCGGCGAGCGGCCTCGAGGCCCGACGCGGCCTCGCCGATGATCGACCGCGCGGTCTCCGGGCGCAGCGCGCCCTGGGCGAACAGCGCCGCGAGGGGCGGTGCCGGCGGGGCCGGGTACTCGACGACGGTCAGCGGAGCGCCCTCGTTCGCGGCCCCGAGGCCATGACCGGAGTCCCCCTGGGACGCATCGCCGGAGGCGTCGTCGGCCGATCCCTCGCCGGTCTCGCGCGGATCCCCGAACACGGTCACGTCCAGGACGGGGAGCAGGCGCGGGTTCTCCACGAGGTAGGCGCGGCGCGCGGCGTCGGCGACCTCGAGGGCGAGATCGCCGTGGACCATGAACAGGGTGACGAGCTCACCGGAGCGCACGGAGCGGGCGCGATGCCAGGACGCGCCCTCGGCGACGCCCGACAGCGGGATCTTCGCCTCGACGCTCCAGCGCTCGCGCACCGCGTGCTCGTGGTGTCGTTCGTTCACCTGTGTCCGTCCCTCTCCGACATCCTGATGCCCTGCGGCCTGTCACATGCTACGGGTGCCCGCTGACCGGCGGCCGCCACCGGGCATCCGCGCGCGCACCATCGCCATCAGCGATCGCAGCTCCTCGACGCGCAGCGCCCACGCGACCGCCACGAACACGGCGCTCGCCACCGCCCCGACGACCAGGCCGAGGACGACGGTGAGCACGCGGTTCGTCCACATCGCCCCGCCCATCAGCGCGACCAGACCATCGCCCACCAGGAAGGCCACCACGGCCGCCACGAGCAGCCGGCCCAGCAGCAGCATCGCCTTCGCGCCCCCGTCCAGCGAGGTCCCGAGCTCCCGTGCGCGCCGGCGCAGCATCCACTGCCCGTACGCCCAGCCGACGACGTTGCCGAGCGAGACCACGAGCGCCGCCGTCGCCGCCTGCCAGTGCGGATCCACGAACAGCAGCACCGGTGCCACGCCCAGCAGGGGCAGAGCCGAGGTCGGGATCTGCATCCAGAACGGGGCGCGGGCATCCTCGTACGCGTAGAAAGCGCGCTTGGTCAGGTAGTTCGCGGAGAACGGCACCAGGCCCAGCATGTACGCGGCGAGGACCCACGCGCTCGCCTGCGCTCCGGCGACGCTCGAACCGCCGTCGATGACCCACATGATGGGGCCCGCCAGGGCGATGAACACGGCGGCGCACAGCATCATCGGCACCGCGAGGATCCGGTTGGTCTGCTGATACCGGTGCAGGGCGCGCTCGTGGTCGCCCTCCGAGGCGCTGCGCGAGATCGAGGGGAACGCGGCGGTGACCAGGGTGACCGCGAGGATCCCCTGCGGGATCATGAAGACCGTATAGGCCCAGTCCATCGTGCCCAGGCCCGGATAGAGCCTCGAGGCGTCGGTGCCCTGGCTGGTCTCGGCCGCCTCCACGGCGCCGCCCACGCTCCAGCGTCCGGCGTACAGCGCGAGCTGGCCGACGATCAGCATCCCGAGGCTCCACATGCCGATGCGGCTGAGCTTGCCCAGGCCCAGACCGCGGAAACCCCATTTCGGGCGCAGCTTCAGCCCGAGCCTGTGCACGAAGTAGGCCAGGAAGACGACCTGGATCGCGGAGCCGCCCACGTTCATCGCGGCCAGGGCCACGACCATCGGCACGGTCCAGGCCGTCGGATCGCCCTGCCCTCCCCAGATCGCGAGGAAGATCAGCGCGCCGACGATCGCGACGAGGTTGTTGAGCACGGGGGCCCACTGGTAGGGCCCGAAGGAGTCGTGCGCGTTCAGCAGCTGCCCGAGCATCAGGTAGAGCGCCGAGAACAGGATCTGCGGCATCATCCAGTACACGAGCTGCACGGCCAGGGCGTAGGTGTCCGGCGGCAGCGAGCCGTTGGTGAGCACCATGAGCAGCGGCGCGAGCACCATCGCGAGCAGGGTCACCCCACCCGCGGCGACCGTGACCAGCGTGAACAGGCGCGAGGTGAAGTCGCTGCCACGATCGGGGCGCTTCGCGGCCCGCACGATCGCCGGCACCAGGATCGCGTTCAGCGTGCCGCCGCCGATCATGATCCAGATCGTGTTGGGCACGACGTTCGCGGAGCTGAACGCGCTGCCCACGGAGCTGCTGATGCCGACGAACATGGCGCCGAACAGGAAGTTGCGGACGAACCCGAGCGCGCGCGAGACCGTCGAGCCCAGTGCCATCACGGCGGTCGCGCGCATGAGCCGCGCGCGGGTTCCCGTGAGCTTCGGGGCCGGTGCGTCGGCCGTGTCGTCCGCACCGCCGGTCCCGCCGTCGGTCGTGCTGCCCGCACGCTCGGCGGCGCCATCACCGCTGCCGGTGGCGATCTGCTCGGTGATCGGGTCGAGCGACCCCGTCGTCTCGTCGAGGGTCGCGACCGCTCGTTCGAGGTCGGCCGCGTGCGCAGCGGCCGCATCGTCGGAGACCGGCGCGGTGCGGCGCGCGGGAGCCGGAGTGCGCGAGGAGAAGACCTCCGCCGAGTCGGAGCCCTCGGCGGCGGGCATGGGCCGCTCGGGCGCCGACGGCGCGGGGGCCGAGGGTGCGGGGGCCGAGGGAGCGGTCGACGCGGGGGACGGCGCGGCCTGCGCGGCGGGCCGTGCCCGGGCCGGGCGGGGCCGGGCGCGGGGCGGGCCAGGCCGCAGATGCCGCGGCCGGTGCTGGATGCGTCGTGGTGCGCTCATCGTCTCTCCTCGTCGGCCGCATCCCCTGCGGCCTGCCCCTCGCCGTCGTCCGTCAGCTCGGCCGCGGCGGCCCGGCGGCGCGAGCCCGTGCGCCGGGCCCGCAGCACGCCCACCACCACGAGCACGCCCATGGCGCCCACCAGCACCATGGTCGTCCAGTTCTCCCATGCCGGGTTCACGCTCAGCGGGACCGACACGGGTGCGGCGAGCTCCTCCCCGTCCTCCGAGCGGACGGTGGAGGTGAGGGTCACGGTCCCGTTCGCGATCGCGTCGATCGGGACCGTCACCTCCTTCTTCTGCCGGGCGGGCACCTCGACCGTGGTGGGCTCTCCCACCCGCACGATCGGCCGATCCGTGCCCACCTCGACCTTCACCGTGATCGGGCTGTCCAGGTCGTTGGTCACCGTGATCGGCACGCCGGCCGAGTCGGAGACCAGGTTGTAGCCGGAGGCGGGCACCACGTGGATGGCCTCGCGCATCGTCGCGACGTCCTTCTGCGCGGTCTTCGCGCGCCGGGACGCCTCGTCATGGTCCTTCGCGAGCGTCGTCGAGGTCGTGGTGAGGATCAGTGTGCGGGTCGAGGAGAAGGGGGCGTCGTCCTCGGCGACCGCGGCGACGGTGCTCATCGAGCGCAGCGAGCGCTGCAGGGACTGCAGGGTGCCCGTGTCGACCTCGTCGCGGGAACGGGCGCGCGGCAGATGCGCCCAGGTGCCGTCCTCTCCGGGGCCCGACGGGCGCACGTCGTCCGCGTCGAGCTCGCCGAGCGCGTAGAGGCCGTCGCCCTCGGTGCCCGTGTCGGTCACCATGTCGCCGCCCTCCGCCGCGTCCAGCAGGTCGGAGACGGGCGCCTGCGTCATCCAGGGCGCGTCGTCGAGGGCGTCGAGGGTCGAGGAGACGGCATCCGCGTCCATGTCCTCCCCGAGCTGGGGGGCGATGAGGACCTGGCGCTGCGTGCTCGACTGCTCCGAGGCGATCACGGCGGTCTCCGCGAGGATCCGCTGGCGCACCTGCTGCACGTCCTCGCCCGTGCGCAGCTCGGAGACCTCCTCGGACAGCGTCGGGTCCGGCGCCAGCACGGGCACGGTCCGATCGCCCGCGGTGAAGGTGCCGACGGAGGACGGCGTCACGGTCCCCGCCGGGTCGGCGCGCAGGGAGGAGGAGGGCACCACGAGGAGATCGGCGCCGCTGGTCACGGCCTGCGAGAGGGTCTTGCCGCTCGCCTCCTCGCCCGGGATCGCGACGGCCTCGCCGAGCGGGTCGATGTGCGCGTCCTCCCACACCTTCTCGCTGCGCGCCGCGAGCGCGTCGGAGAGATCGGTGGTGCCGGACTGCTCGAGCGCGATCGTGTCCGACTGCGCGTACGGGAGCCCGATCACGTCGCGGTCCTCCGCCCCCGAGGTGAGGGCGTCGGCCAGGTGCTTCGTGGCGTCCGGCGTCGTGAAGCGCGCGGGCGGGGTCTGCGCGGAGTCGCCGTCGTCCCCGTCGTCCGTGTCCGCCGAGGCGTCGGACCCCGACGATCCCGACCCCGAGGAGTCGCCGGCGGCGGCGTCCGAGAGCGACGGCGGATCCAGCAGTGCGGGATCCAGCATCCAGTCCACGTCCTTCCGCGCCGCGAGGCCCTCGAGATCCTTGAGCCGGCCGCTCTCGGCCGACGCCTCGTAGGCGTCGGGATCGCTGACGGCTGCGCCGGGGTCGCTCGCGGACAGCGGCAGCAGCACGCTCCCGGCGATCTTCGCGTCGGCGTCGTCGGGCCGCCACACGGTGAAGGAGCGCAGGGAGGCCAGGGGCCCGTCGGCATCGGCGGCCGTGACCGACAGCCGCCGCGCGCCCCACAGGTAGGAGGCGGTGGAGAGGCCCAGGTCATCGGCGTCGACCGAGAGGGTGAGGTCGGCGGAGTCTCCCGCGTCGAGGGTCGCCGGGCCCTTCTCGGTGGCGGCGGGGACGCCGTAGGTGTCCGGGCCGTCCTGCTGCTGCCACTGCGCGAGCGTGCTCCGGTCCGTGACGCGATCGGTGCGCACCCGCAGCTCCAGGTCGGGATCCTCGATCGCCGTCGTGCCGCGGTTGGTCAGCCGCACCTTGAGCGTGAGCTTCCCCCCGGGCTTGAGGGTGACGTCCCCGCCGTCGAGCAGGTCGAGGCTCACCCCGCCGGTCGCCTCGGGCTCCGCCGGCTGAGGGGCCGACGGCCGGGCGCTCGCGGACGAGGCGGAGGCCGACGAGGCCGTGGCAAGGGTGCTCGAGGTCCGTCCGGTCGACGCGGACTGCGTGCCGGCCGATACGGACTGTGAGCCTGTGACCTGGGCGATCGCGGGCCCGGCGGGCATCAGGAGCGCCGGGGCGAGGGCGAGCAGCGCCACCAGCAGGAGCCGCGGGGCGGCCGTCGCGAGGGCCCTGGGTCCGGGGAGCGGCGCGCGCGGGCGCACGGACGGGCTCGGCTCGGACATGGGGACACTGTATGCGGCCGATACGGTAGAGCCCGGCAGGTGACCGGGCCTGCCGCGAGATCTCCACAGGGCATCCCCCACGGCCCTCGGCCCTCGGAGCCCCCGCCCCGGGATCTCGGCTCCCTGCGCCCCTGACATGACAGGACTTCTGTGACCGACCCGCAGCACCCCGACGAGCGCGCCGCACGTCTCACGGCCGCGCGCACCCGCGCGGCCTCGATGTTCCAGGCTCTGCCTGCACCCATCCACGAGCTCGGACGCCTCTTCGAGGAGGCAGGGCAGGAGCTCGCGCTCGTCGGAGGGCCCGTGCGGGACGCGGTGCTGGGCCGCTCGAGCGCCGACCTGGACTTCACGACCTCCGCCCGGCCCGACGACACGGAGGCCGTGCTGCGGCGCTGGACGCACGGCGGTGCGATCTGGGACATGGGTCGTGAGTTCGGGACGCTCGGCGCGACCCGCGACGGCGTCAAGGTCGAGATCACGACGTATCGCACCGAGTCCTACGACCCCACCAGCCGCAAGCCCGAGGTGGCCTTCGGCGACACCCTCGCGGGCGATCTCTCGCGCCGCGACTTCACGGTCAATGCGATGGCCGTGCGCCTGCCCTCCCTCGAGTTCGTGGACCCCTTCGACGGCCTCCACGACCTCGCCGGCGAGCTGCTGCGCACGCCCGCCCCGCCCACCCAGTCCTTCGACGACGACCCGCTGCGGATGATGCGCGCAGTGCGCTTCGTCTCCCAGCTCGGCTTCACCATCGAGGACCGGACCGCCGCGGCGATCCGGGAGCTCGCCGGGCGCATCGACATCGTCTCCGCCGAGAGGACCCGCGACGAGCTCGTGAAGCTCCTGGTGGGAGCGCACCCGCGCCGCGGCCTCGAGCTGATGGTCGACCTCGGCCTCGCCGAGCACGTGCTGCCCGAGCTGCCCGCCCTGCGCCTCGAGCGGGACGAGCACCACCATCACAAGGACGTCTACGAGCACACGCTCACCGTGCTCGACCAGGCCATCGACCTCGAGAGCCCCGAGGGCTCGGGCGGTCCCTGCGAGAGCCCTGACCTGGTGCTGCGGCTCTCGGCGATCATGCACGACGTGGGCAAGCCCGCGACCCGTCGCTTCGAGCCCGGCGGGCTGGTGACCTTCCGCTTCCACGAGACCGTGGGCGCCCGCATGACCGCCAAGCGCATGAAGAAGCTCGCCTTCGACAAGGACACCACGAAGGCCGTCGCCCGACTGGTCGAGCTCCACCTGCGCTTCCACGGCTATGCGGACTCCGGCTGGACCGATTCGGCCGTGCGCCGCTACGTCACCGACGCCGGTCCGCTGCTGCAGCACCTGCACCGTCTCACTCGCGCCGACGTCACCACCCGCAACCGCCGCAAGGCCCGCGCGCTCTCCCGCGCCTACGACGACCTCGAGGAGCGCATCGACGACCTCGCCGCCCGCGAGGAGATCGAGAAGATCCGCCCCGACCTCGACGGCAACCGGATCATGCAGGTCCTGGGGATCGCGCCGGGGCGGGAGGTCGGCGAGGCCTACGGCTTCCTCCTCGAGGAGCGCATGGAGCACGGCCCCCTCGGTGAGGACGAGGCCGAGCGCCGGCTGCGCGCCTGGTGGGAGGATCGCGGGTGAACGCTCAGATGAAGCCCTGAGAGTGGCCGCTCCGACGGTGGCGCGGCGCCGCCCCGGGACGTCGCTCCGAGCGGCTGTGGCATGGACCACCCGCACCTCTCCTCACCTGGACGGGCGGGGTGAAGGCCGTGTGATGGTCACCGCCGGGGCGTTCCCATCCGTGCGCGCTCGTGCGGATACTGGAGGACTGCGACGCCGTGCCCTTCGGCGCCTCGCCCCCGGACGCCTGCCCCAGGCGCGCCGGGATGCCCTGGAGTCGAGCCGTCAGGAGCAGCTGTGAGCGATTCTCGTGGACCCTCGCGTCCGTCGTCCGGATCCGGACGCGACGGCGGTTCCGGCACCGGCCGGTCCCGCGGCGCCGGCGACGGCGCCTCCTCGGCGCGCAAGCAGTTCCCGGGCGCCCAGGGCCGCAGCCGCACGAAGGGTGCGGGCGCGAGCAAGGGCGCGGGGAAGGCATCGGGCAGGAGCGCCGGTGCGGGCTCGGCCGCCGGCCGATCCGCGAACGAGGGCTCGCCCAAGGGCACCAGCCGCACCGCGCGCCGCGCCGGCGCCGCCGGGGCTGGCGCCGCGGGCGCGAGCGGCGCAGCGAAGAGCGGGACCGCGAAGAACGGCGCCGCGAAGAGCGGGACCGCGAAGCGCGGCACCTCGGCGGCGGCCGGCTCGGGCCGCGGGGGTCGCGGAGGACGCGGGGGTCGTGGTCCGGCCAAGCGCACCGGTCTGGCCGCCGCGCTGAACTACCCGCGCGCCGGCACGAAGGGTCCGCTGCGCTGGTTCCCCTCGCTGCGCATGTTCGGCGGCGCCATCGCGCTGATCGTGCTGCTGGGCCTGGGCGGGGCCGTGTGGCTCTACAACTCGACCGACGTCCCCCAGGCCGACGACGTCGCCGTCGCGCAGACCACCCGCGTCTACTTCTCCGACGGCGAGACCGAGATGGGGCAGTTCTCCGAGGTCAACCGCACGATCCTGAGCAACGACGAGATACCGCAGACCGTGAAGGACGCGGTCGTCGCGAGCGAGGACTCCACCTTCTACGAGAATCGCGGCGTGTCCCCGAAGGGCATCGTGCGCGCGCTCTGGAACAACCTGAAGGGCGGCTCCCGGCAGGGCGGATCGACCATCACCCAGCAGTACGTGGAGCGGTACTACACGGGCACCACCACCTCCTACACCGGCAAGGTGAAGGAGATGATCATGGCGCTCAAGGCCGATCAGGAGCTCAGCAAGGACGAGATCCTCTCCCGCTACCTCAACACGATCTACTTCGGGCGCGGCGCCTACGGCATCCAGGCCGCCTCCCAGGCCTACTTCGGCAAGGATGCGAAGGACCTCGACGAGTCCGAGGCCGCCCTGCTGGTCGCCGTGATCCCTGCCCCGTCGGCCTACGATCCCGCGAACGACAAGGAGGCGTCGGCCAAGAAGTGGGACCGCGTGATCACGCGCGAGGTGAACCAGACCGGCACGCTCACCGAGGAGCAGGCCGACAAGCTCGAGTTCCCCGAGACCTCGGAGAACAAGCAGCAGAACTACCTCGAGGGCACCAACGGCTACCTGCTGATGATGGTGCGCAGCGAGCTCGAGCGCGAGGGCTTCACCGAGGAGGAGATCAACACCGGCGGGTACAAGATCGTCTCCACGGTCTCCAAGAAGGACCAGGACATCACCGTCGACACCATCGACGGTCTGAAGGACGAGGGCCGGCCCGACGCCAACCGCGTGGGCACGATGTCGATCGACCCCGATTCCGGTGCGATCACCGCGATGTACGGCGGCCCCGATTTCGTGAAGCAGTCGATCAACGACGCCACCCAGTCGCGCATGCAGGCCGGCTCGATCTTCAAGAGCTTCGCCCTGATCGCGGGCCTGGAGAACGGCTACGGCCTGAACTCGACCTGGGACGGCAACTCGCCGCGCACCTTCGGCGGCTGGACGGTGAACAACTTCGGCCACACCTCCTACGGCCCGATCACCCTCAAGCAGGCGACCACGAACTCGGTGAACACCGCCTACGCCGGGCTGAACGTCGCCATGGGGCCCGAGAAGACCCGCAAGGCCGCCGTGCAGCTCGGCATCCCCGAGAAGACCCCGGGTCTGAACGACGACGCCTCCAACGTGCTGGGCAGCGCCTCGCCGACGGTCCGCGAGATGGCCGAGGCGTACGCGACGATCGCCGCCAAGGGCGTCCATCACGAGTCCTACATCGTGGACTCGGTGTCCAACCCCGACGGCTCCGACGAGTACGAGCACAAGGACAGCTCGAAGCGCGTGCTCGACGAGAAGGTCGCGATCAACGCGACCGTGGCCCTGCAGGGCCCGCCGTCCACCGGCTCGGCCCGCAGCGTGGCCGGCGTGATGGGCGGTCGTCCCGTCGCCGGCAAGACCGGCACCTCCGAGAAGTTCAAGTCGGCCTGGTTCGTCGGCTTCACCCCGCAGATGGTGACCGCGGTGGGCATGTTCCAGCCTTCCGAGGACGGCAAGAGCGAGGAGCAGCTCACGCCGTTCGGCGGCGTCTCCAGCATGACCGGCGGCTCATGGCCCGCGACGATCTGGGGCCGCATCATGTCCCAGACCCTCGAGGGCGAGCCCATCGAGCAGTTCGACGGCGAGGTCGTCCTGGACAACCAGAAGTCCTCCGCGGGCAACGCCACCAAGGCGCCCACCACGCAGGCCCCGCAGACGAAGGCCCCGACCACCACGCAGGCACCCACCACGGAGGAGCCCAGCAAGGAGCCGTCCGAGGAGCCCAGCGACGAGGAGTCCTCGAAGACCGAGAAGCCGACCGAGGAGGAGTCCTCGAAGTCCGAGAAGCCCACCGAGGAGGAGTCCTCGAAGACCGAGAAGCCCACGGACAAGGAGTCCGACAAGGATGACTCGGACAAGGGCAAGGACGACTCGAAGGACTCCGACGAGGACAAGGGCGGGGACTCCGACAAGGACACGGGCGACTCGAAGGACTCCGGCGACAAGAGCGGGGACTCCGGGGACGACAAGAGTTCGGGCGACAAGAGCACGGGCGACTCGGGCAAGAGCTCGGGCGACAAGAAGACGGGCTCCGGCTCGAAGGACACGAAGAAGGCCACCGAGGACGACGGCGAGTGAGCCGAGGGGCGTGAGGGCCCGGAGCCCGTCGGCCCGTCCCTGTGATCCCCCGCGCACGCCGTGCGCCGGCCTGGCGGGCCCGCGCACGCCCGGGTAGTCTTGGCTGGTCTGTGCCGCGATCCGAGCGGTCCGGACGGCATGGAACCCTCCTGCCACGGAAGTCCCGTGGCCGCTGAGACCACAGGAGGTGGGTACTCGAACATGCGCAAGTACGAGATGGTCGTCATCCTCGACCCTTCGATCGACGAGCGGACCGTCGGCACCACTTTTGAGAAGCTCGTGCAGGTCATCCCTGCCGAAGGCGGAACCATCGACGAGGTGGACGTCTGGGGCAAGCGGAAGTTCGCCTACGAAATTCAGAAGAAGTCCGAGGGCCTGTACGTCGTCCTGTCCTTCACCGCGAAGTCGGAGACCGCCAAGGAGCTCGACCGCCAGCTCGGACTCAACGAGTCCGTCCTGCGCACGAAGCTCATGCGTCTCGACGCGAAGTGATCCGCGAGAGCTGACCGGCCCGTCGGCCGCGGAATCCTCGGACCCCGCAGAGGGGCCCCGGGCCCGCAGCCGCATGACGGAGCCGACGTCGGCTCGCCGCACCCACCCCCGCACGAGAGCACCCGGAGATCAGGAGCAGAGCATGGCCAATGACACGATCATCACGGTGGTCGGGAACCTGACGGCCGATCCCGAGCTGCGCTTCACGCAGTCCGGCGTCGCCGTGGCCTCCTTCACCATCGCCTCCACCCCCCGCACGTTCAACCGCCAGTCGAACCAGTGGGAGGACGGCGAGGCCCTGTTCCTGCGCTGCTCGCTGTGGCGCGACGCCGCCGAGAACGCGGCGGAGTCCCTCGAGAAGGGCACCCGCGTGGTCGCGCAGGGCCGCCTCAAGCAGCGCTCCTTCACCGACCGTGAGGGCAACAACCGCACCTCGATCGAGCTGGACGTCGACGAGATCGGCCCGTCCCTGCGCTACGCCACCGCGAAGGCCAACAAGGTCCAGCGCGGCGGCGGCGGAGGCTTCAACGGCGGCGGTCAGCGCGGCGGCCAGGGCGGCCAGGGCAACCAGGGCGGCGGCTTCGGCGGCCCCCAGGGCGGCCAGGGCGGCGGCTTCTCCGGAGGCGGCCAGGGCGGCTACGGCGGGAACCAGGGCGGCGGCGCCGACCAGGATCCGTGGGCCGGCGGCAACCAGGGCGGGTACGACGACCCGCCGTTCTGATCCCGAGGGATCCGCGCTGATCACCTGCGGGTGAGAGGCGAACCGGACCGAGGGGCCGGACGGACGGAGCGCGTCCCCGACCACGGCAGGGCGAATCCCCTGCTCACACACCATTCACCCATCCCGGGGAGACCCGGGCTCCGCACCAAGGAACAAGGAGCACCACGATGGCCAAGCCTGTTCTTCGCAAGCCGAAGAAGAAGCAGAACCCGCTGAAGGCCGCGGGCGTCGAGTCGATCGACTACAAGGACGCAGCCCTGCTGCGCAAGTTCATCTCCGACCGCGGCAAGATCCGCGCGCGTCGGGTCACCGGCGTGTCCGTGCAGGAGCAGCGCAAGATCGCGAAGGCCGTGAAGAACGCCCGCGAGATCGCCCTGCTGCCCTACTCGACCTCCGGTCGCTGAGCGAGGAAGGCACACACATGACCACCAAGCTCATCCTCACCAACGAGGTCACCGGCCTCGGCACCGCGGGCGACGTCGTCGACGTCAAGGACGGCTACGCGCGCAACTTCCTGCTGCCGCGCAAGCTCGCCACCCCGTGGACCGACGGCGGCCAGCGCCAGCTCGACCAGATCCGCTCCGCGCGCAGCAAGCGCGCCGTGGCGAGCCTGGAGGAGGCGCAGTCGCTCAAGGCCGTGCTCGAGTCGAAGCCCGTCGTCGTCTCCGAGCGCGCCGGCACCAACGGCCGTCTCTTCGGCGCCGTGACCTCCAAGGAGGTCGCCGACGCCGTGAAGACCGCGTTCGACCGCGACATCGACCGCCGCTCCGTCGAGTTCACGACTCCCATCAAGTCGCTCGGCGAGTACAAGGCGACCGTGCGTCTGCACGAGGACGTCTTCGCGAACCTGGTCGTCCAGGCCGTCGCCGCCAAGGGCGCCGCGAAGTGATCCCCTCCGCCGCGGGCTGAGCCCCGGCGAGCGAAGCGCCCCGTCCCCGAGCATTCGGGGGCGGGGCGCTTCCGTGTTGTGGTGGGTGGTGGGCATGGGCACGGGCATGCCGTGGTTGGGCGGTGCGGGGGTGCCGTTGGGCGGGCAGATCGGGCCGGCTGTGTCACCGAAGGGCCCATAGGGGACACTCGCGCAACATGCGGCATGGATGTCGCACCAGGGCCCTTCCATGACGACTCCCGCTCCGCGCGCCGCTGTGACCTTGAGGCCCCGAGTCCGTGGCGGGCCCGATGGGCGAAGAAGACCCACTACTCTCGTGCGGATGAACTCCTACTCTTCCTCGTCGCCGTCCTCCCGGGCGTCGGACCGCGCGGACTCCGGGGCCGCATCCTCCCCGTCGGCCCCCGCTGAGTCGGCCGGGCAGACGCCTCCGGCCCCGTCGGCCGAGCAGACGTCCCCCGCCCCCCGCGCCCCCGGCGGCGCCCCGGCCCCCCAGCTCGCCCGCTCGCTGGGCCACGGCCAGATCGCCATGATCGCCATGGGATCGGCGCTGGGCACCGGCCTGTTCCTCGGCTCGGGCGAGGCCATCGGCTACGCCGGCCCGGCCGTCATCATCGCCTTCGCCGTGGGCTCGCTGATCGCCGCGACTATCGCGCTGGCGATGGGCGAGATGGCCTCCCGCCACCCGGTGCGCGGCGGCTTCGGCACGCTCGCCGCCCACTACCTCACCCCGTACTGGGGGTACCTCAGCCGCTGGCTCTACTGGATCGTGACGGTCGCCGTGACCGCGACCGAGCTCGTGGCCTGCGCGCTCTACCTCGCCTACTGGTTCCCGGCGATCCCCGTGCCCGTCGGCATCGTGCTGTTCGCCGCGGTCATCCTGGCCATCAACCTCACCACCGTCGGCTCCTTCGGTGCGGTCGAGTTCGTGCTCTCGAGCATCAAGGTGATCGCGGTCGTGGTGTTCATGCTGGTCGGCCTGTTCCTGGTGTTCCTGGGCACGGGTGCGCATCCCGCGCCGGGGCTGACCGGGCTGACGGCCGACGGCGGCTTCGCCCCCAACGGCTGGGCGGCGGTCTGGATCGCGCTCAGCGTGGTGATGTTCAGCTTCGGCGGCATCGAGCTGCTGTCGATCACCGCGGCAGAGGCCAAGGAGCCCGCACGCTCGATCCGCACTGCGGCTCGCACCACGATCGTGCGCCTGGCCCTGTTCTACGTGGTGAGCATCGGGATCGTCGTGGCGCTGGTGCCGTGGAGGCAGGCCTCGGCGACGGGCGAGGCCGTGGAGACGTCCCCGTTCGTCACCGTCTTCGACTCGATCGGTGTGCCCGCCGCCGCGAGCATCACGAACCTGCTGGTGCTGATCGCGGCCCTCAGCGCCGCCAACGCGAACCTGTATGCGGGAAGCCGCATCATGCACTCCCTCGCGGAGGACCGTCTGGCCCCGCAGGTGTTCGCGCGCGTCACGCGGAGGCGGGTGCCCGCGCCCGCGATCGCCGTGAGCTGCGTGGGGATCCTCGCGGCCGCCGTGCTGCAGATGAGCGGCGTCGCCGCCTTCGGCTACCTCATGAGCGTCGTGGTGTTCGCGGTGCTGCTGGTGTGGATGCTGATCCTGGTGACCTACCTGCGCTTCCGCGCCCGTCGCATCGAGGGCGCGACCTTCCGGATGCCCGGCGGACGCGTCTCCGCGACCATCGGGATCGTCGGCCTGCTCGCGGTGTTCGCGACCGTGGTGGTGCGCGCGGAGATGACCCTCGCGGCGGTCGTGGGCATCATCGCCGTCGCGATCGCGACGGTGCTGTACGTGACGGTGGTGCGTCGGCGCATCGACCCCGCCCACATCGACGACGCCTTCACCGAGGCGGAGCTCGTGCGCGAGCGCCAGGCCGGATCCTCCCGCTGACGTGCGCGCCGGCGTCCCGGTGCCGGAGTGGTGTTGCGCACCCCACGGTCGGCGGGGTTTGGGCGAGCGCCTGCGTACGAGTAGTCTGAGGACACTTCGGTCTCGGTGAGCTGCGACTCCTGGTGCCGAAGACACGCGCGAGTGGCGGAATTGGTAGACGCGCACGGTTCAGGTCCGTGTGCTCGAGAGGGCGTGGGGGTTCGAGTCCCCCCTCGCGCACGTGAGGCGAAGGCCCCCGGGAGAGATCCCGGGGGCCTTCTCCGTTGCCGGGAGCGGGCGCACCGCGCGGGGTCCGGCGGAGTCGCCCTCGGCGGCGACGCCGCCTGATCCGCGGCACAGGGGCTGGCGCCGTGACCGGAGCGTGATGTTAGCGTGGTCACACATCTGCATTCCCCGGCAGTGGAGCCTCCTCACCGTCCCCGGCGCACAGCCCGTCGGACAGTCGGCTCCCGTGACCCACGGAGGTACCCGTGAACTCACTGTCCAATGTCGACTGGGCGGGACTGGGACTGAAGGTCCTGGCCGCCATCGTCGTCCTCATCATCACCGCGATCCTCGCCGCCGTCCTCAAGAGCGCGGCCTCGAAGCTCGCGCAGAAGGTGCCGGCGCTGCGGCGCATCGGTCAGGACGGAGCGTCCCTCGGCAACGCCGTGGGCACGATCCTCTCGATGGTGATCTGGCTTCTGGGCCTCGTGATCGTGCTGGGGATCTTCCAGCTGAACCAGGTCCTCACGCCCGTCACCTCGATGCTCGAGCAGGGCCTCGGGTTCCTGCCCAACATCATCGGTGCCGTCTTCGTGTTCGTGATCGGCCTGGTCATCGCCAAGATCGTGCGAGCACTCATCACCACCGCCCTGCACGCCGTCGATTTCGGCAAGCTCCTGGGCACCGCCCAGTCCGGCATCCAGAAGGCCACCGGCGGAGCGATGGGGGATCAGCGAGGGACGCAGGGCGCCGCCTCCGCGCAGGGCGCTGCCTCGGCGCAGGGTCAGGCCCAGCAGGCCCAGCAGGCACAGCCGCAGCAGGGCCAGCCCGGCCAGGGCGGCGCGAAGCCCGGCTCGAACATCCCCGAGATCATCGCCTCGGTCGTGTTCGCGCTGATCATGATCGTGGTGTCGATCGCCTCGCTGCAGATCCTCGGGATCGCCTCGATCTCCGACCCCGCCGCCGCGATGCTCACCACCGTGTTCACGGCGATCCCGAACATCATCGCCGCGGTCGCCCTGGTGGGCATCGGCGTGCTCATCGCCCGCTTCGTCACCGGGCTGTTCCGTCCGATCCTCGAATCCACCGGGATCGACGACTGGCTGCAGAAGAACGACGTGATCTCGGAGGGCTCCTCGGCGACGCCCACCGTGCTGCGGATCATCGAGATCGCCGTGGTCCTGTTCTTCGCCGTGATGGCGGCGCAGGTGCTGGGCTTCCCGCAGATCACCGAGATCCTCAGCCAGATCCTGGACCTCGGCGGCAGCGTCCTGTTCGGCGCGGTCATCATCGCCGCCGGCTTCTTCATCGCCTCCGTGGTCTCCAAGCTCGTCTCGGGCACGGCGTCCACGGTCATCAAGTGGGCGATCATCATCCTGTTCGCGGCCATGGGACTGCAGTCCATGGGCGTGGCCGACCGGATCATCGAGATCGCCTTCGGCTCGCTGGTGATCGGCCTCGCGGCCGCCGCCGTGCTCGCCTTCGGACTGGGCGGCCGGGATGCGGCCGCCCGCCAGCTCGAGAAGATCGAGGAGAACACGGGGAAGGCGGGGACGTCCCCGAAGGCGTCCGCGACCTCCGGCTCGACCGGTTCCTCCGGTCCCGGGTCCACCGGTCCCGCCTCGGCTCCCTCCACGGAGGGACCGCAGGCCTGACCCCGGCTCCACCACAGCTCCCACCGAGCTCGGATCGACGGGGCGCTCCGCTGCGGCGGGGCGCCCCGTCGCCGTGCGGGGCGAGCAGCGCCGAGCCGCCCGAGCTGCCGGGGCCGCTCGAGCTGCCGGGGCCGCTCGAGCTGCCCATTCCCCCGGGCGGCTTGTCACACTGGGGGCATGCCGTCCCTCCCTCTGCAGCCCACACCGCCGTCCCGCTCCGGGGCAGACGACTCCGCCGTCGGCCCCGCGGATCCACCCGGCCCCACGGGTCCGGCCGTCCCCGCGGATCTCCCCGGACCTGCCGAGAACCTCTGGCGCGCGGCGGTGCGCCGCGATCCGGAGCACGCCCGCCGCTACGCCGAGCGGTGGAGGCGGATCGCCTCCGAGGGCGCGGACATCCTGGGCGAGGCGCGACTGATCGACGCGATGGCGCCGCGCCGCGCACGCATCCTCGACGCCGGCTGCGGCACGGGTCGGCTTGCCGCCCACCTGCTGCCCGCGGGCCACACGGTCGTGGGCGTCGACCTCGATCCCGAGCTGGTCGCCGTGGCCCGCGAGGATCATCCGCAGGCGCGCTGGGAGGTCCAGAACCTCGCCGAGCTCGACCTGCGCGATCCGGGCGAGGAGAGCACGGCGAGCACGGAGCGCTCCGGAGACGGGGAGCGACTCCTCTTCGACCTCGAGGTGAGCGCGGGCAACGTGCTCGCCTTCCTCTCGGCCTCCGAGCGTCGGCCCGCTCTCGAGCACCTCGGCGCGCACCTCGCCCCCGAGGGCCGGCTGGTGGTCGGCTTCGGCGCGGGACGCGGGTACGGCTTCGAGGACTTCGCGGCGGACGCAGGGGCCGTCGACCTCGTTCTCCAGCAGCGCTTCTCGAGCTGGGACCTGCGCCCCGCCGACGACGACTTCCTGGTCGCGATCCTCGCGCGGGCCTGAGCGGCGACCGACGACCCGCGGCCGGGCCTCGGATCCGGCGGGCGCGTTCAGCCGAGCCCGAACACGCCTGCCACGAGGTTCACGGCCGCGCCGAGGATGACCAGGCCGAACACGAACGAGACCAGCCCGTGGCGCAGCACGATCTTGCGCATGCCGCGGTCCACGGCACCGGTGTCGGTGACGCCGTAGGTCATGCCCACCGCGTACGCGACGTAGAGGAAGTCGGAGTAGGCGGGCGGCTGGTCGTCGCCGAAATCGAGGCCGCCGCGCGTCGCGTAGTAGCGGTGGGCGTAGTGCACGGCGTAGGTCTGGTGCACGCAGGCCCAGGCGCCGAACACGCCCACCAGCGTGATGACGGCGCCCAGCGTCGAGGCGCCGCCGGGGCCCGCCGCGCCCAGGTGCAGGGCGACCACCGTGATGACCGCGAGGGCGGAGGCGCCAGCGGTCAGGGCCTCGTCGGCCGAGGGACGCAGGTCCTCCCGGCCCACGCTGCGCCGGGTCTGCTCCGCGTCCATCGGCCACAGCGAGAGCCACGAGCTGACCAGGAAGACCGTTTCTCCCGCGGTGATCGCGATCATCGTCGCGTGGACGCGGTCGACCGCGAGCCAGAGCAGGATCCCCAGGACCGCCCCCACCACCACGGCCAGCAGCAGACGCAGGCGCGTCGAGTCCTTCAGCCGTGTCATCAGAAGTCCATCGCGTGGGGCACGCTGCGGCCGCTCACGCGCTGCAGGTGGAAGCGGCGCGCCAGGCGGATCACCGGTCGGATCGTCATCTGGACCGAGCCGATGAGGAACAGCACCGTCCCCGCCGTCATCATCGAGGCGAAGAAGAAGAAAATGGACCCGACGATGAACCAGATGCCGATGAGCACGTCGTTCGCGATGCTCGCGGCCTCGTAGCGCTGGCTGAGGATGAGCTCATGGTGGCCGATGCGCACGTCCAGATCGGAGTCCTCGCGGTGCGCGCGGGCATGCTCGAGGTGCTGGGCCTGCCCGGACTGCGGGGCATGCTGAGAGCGATCTGGCCGATCGGGCCGATCGGGCCGATCCGGCCGATCTGGCCGATCGGGCTGCTCGGCGTGCGTGCCGTGGGCGGTGTCGTTCTGCATGGCGGGACCCGGCCCTCCTCGGATCGATGGCCGACGGCGCGACGTCGCCGACGGTGCGGCGTGCTGCGACGCTAGCAGAGGGGCTGCGAGGTGCCGGTCGACGCGTCCTGCGGCTCCTCACCGGCCGGGGCGAAGCGCCGGGAGGGGGCCGCGCGGAGGATCGTGCCTCCTGCGGGCGATGCGAAGTGGGTGCCCAGGACGAGGGTTCCCCGCTCCGCGCACGCCTCGAGGAGATCGCGTCGGGTGCTCCGGGCCGCGGCAGGATCGATGTCGACGCACGAGCCGATGTCCGGATGGGCGATCTGGACGGGATGGTGGATGCAGTCGCCCGTGATCAGGACCGACGGCAGGTCGCGGTCTCCGAGCGCGACCGATACGTGGCCCGGCGTGTGGCCCGGCGAGGGCACGAGGCGGAGCCCGGGGAGGATCTCCGCCCCACCCGCCGGGACGTCGACGAGATCGAGCAGGCCGGCGTGCTCCACGGGCAGGACGGAGTCGCGGAACATCTGCTCGCGCGCCTCGTCCATGGCGTATCCCTCCCAGAACTCCCTCTCGAGACGGGAGGTCAGGTAGCGGGCGCGGGGGAATGTCGGCGTCCATCGTCCGTCGGCCCACCGGGTGTTCCAGCCGACGTGGTCGGCGTGCAGGTGCGTGAGGATGACGAGGTCCACGGACTCGGGCTCGAAGCCCGCCTCCGCGAGGCGCTGCGGATAGGGAGTGCTCAGGTCGTTCCATGCGGGATTCGCGCGCTGCTTGCCGTTGCCGATGCCGGTGTCCACCAGGACGCGCTTCCCGCCGATCCGGAGGGCGAACGTGCGGCTGGCGATGCGCAGCGCACCGTCCGGGTCCGCGTAGTCGGGGCGCAGCCACGGCGTCGCCGCGACGAGGTCCTCGGTCGCATCCGGCAGCAGCCAGGCTCCCGTGCTCGAGGGCAGGGTGGTCTCGTGGATGCTGTGGACGGTGATGTCACCGGCGTGCCAGGCCATGGGCCTCCTCGGATCCGGGTGCACGGGGCGTGCTGTGGGAACCGTAGTCCTCGCAGCGCATGCGTGCACGCCCCCGGCCGCGGAGGGTGGCCGCGGCGTCGGCGCGGCGCTACGCTCACTGGCGCCACGCGCCCCACTCCGGGCGCACCGTCGAAGAAGGCGCCATGGTCGACCGCACGGTCCGCTGGTTCCAGGACATCTCACGAGAGGACGTCGCGGAGGTGGGCGGCAAGGCCGCGAACCTCGGCGAGCTGACGCGGGCGGGCATCCCCGTGCCGCCGGGCTTCGTGCTCACCACCGACGCCTACCGACGGTTCGTCGAGACCGCGGGCATCCGGGGACGGCTGCTCGAGGCCGTCCGCGGCCTCGACCCCGAGGACACCGAGGCCGCCGATCGGGCGAGCGCGGACGTCGGCGCGCTGTTCGCGGGCGTCGAGATCCCCGACGACCTGCGCCGGGACCTGCTGTCGGCGCGCGCCGAGCTCGGCAGGACGCCCGTCGCGGTGCGCTCGTCGGCCACCGCGGAGGACCTCGAGGACGCGAGCTTCGCCGGACAGCAGGAGACGTATCTGCACGTGGACGGGGACGATGCGCTGCTGCGGGCCGTCCGCGACTGCTGGGCCTCCCTGTGGTCCGCCCGGGCGCTCGCCTACCGCGCGCACCGCGGCATCGACCCGGCCGAGATGGCGCTCGCCGTGGTCGTCCAGGAGATGGTCCCGGCCGACTCCGCGGGCGTCATGTTCACGGCGAACCCGCAGAACGGCCGACGCTCCGAGACGCTCATCAGCGCCGCCTGGGGCCTCGGCGAGGCCGTCGTCTCCGGGCAGGTCGACACCGACGACCTCGTCATCGACACCCTGCGCCGCCGCGTCGCCTCCCGCTCCACGGCCGACAAGAAGGTGATGGTGGTCCCGGCGGCCGGCACCGGCAGGCCCAGCGGGGCCGACGGCACCGGCTCCGACCGCACCGGCTCCGGCGGCACCGGCTCCGACGAAGGCACCCGCACGGTTCCCGTCGGCCCCGCCGAGCGGCGCGCCCCCGTGCTCGACGACGCCGCCGCGCTCGACCTCGCCGCCTGGGGTGCACGGATCACCGACCACTACGGCGCCCCGCAGGACGTGGAGTGGGCGCGCGCGGGCACCGGTTTCGTCATCACCCAGGCGCGGCCCATCATCGGCCTCCCGGCACCGGCCGGACCCGCCCCGACGTCGTGGCCCGTGCCCCGTCGCCGCGCCGGCTACTTCCGCGCGAGCATCGTCGAGCAGATGCCCGATCCGCTGACGCCGCTCTTCGCCGACCTCACGGCCTCCCACGTCATCGAGCAGATGATCGCGACCGTGAGGGACGCGAGCGGCAGCAGCGTCTTCCGCGAGAAGGGCGTCGAGTTCACGACCATCAACGGCTACGCGTACTACGGCTACACGAACGCCGCCATGGTCGGGATGACGGCCCGCTCGGGGCTGCTCGTGCCCCGCCTGCTGCGAGGCGGCGTGGGCGGGCCGCGCTACTGGCGCACGACGGCGCTGCCCCGGTACCGGCGGATCGTCGAGGAGGAGTCGCGGACGGGTGTCGGAGCGGCCGACGCCGCTGCGCTGCTGGCCAGTGCGGAGCACCTGGTCGCGGCCGGATTCGCCTACTACACCGCAGTGCAGACGGTGATCCCGCCCGTGGTGATCGCCGAGTCCGCGTTCACCGCGTTCTGCCGGCGCGTCGCCCGGCCCGGCGACCCCCGCCCGGAGACCCTCGTGTTCGGCTTCGAGAGCGAGCCGATCCGCGCCGAGCAGTCCCTGTTCGACCTGGCCGCGTGGGCGCGCGGGCACGAGGGCCTCGCGCCCGCGCTCGAGGCCTCCGACGTGGTCCCCGAGCAGTGCCCGGAGGGTGTCGACGAGGAGGCGTGGACGCAGTGGCGCGAGCGTTTCGCCGCCCACCTGGACGCGCACGGCCACGCCACCTACACCCTGGACCTCGCTCAGCCCGTCGCCGCCGACTCCCCCGAGCTGCTGTGGGACGTGCTGCGGATGTACCTGCGCGGGGAGGGGACGGATCCACGCGAGCGCCGCGAGAAGGCGGCGCGGGCCAGAGAAGAGGGCGCCGCACGGATCTCCGCCCACCTCTCCTCACCGCTGCGCAGGGTGTTCGCGCGCCTGCTGCGCCGCGCCCAGGAGCTCGCGCCCGCCCGCGAGGACGCGCTCGCCGGCATCGGCCTGGGCTGGCCCGCGGCACGGCGCGCTCTGCGGGAGATCGGCCGCCGCCTCGTCGCAGCGGGCGTGATCGCGCAGGCGGACGACGTGTTCTGGCTGCGCCGGGACGAGCTGCTCGACCTCGCTCATGCGCTCGACGGCGGAGCGCAGTCCCTGCCCACACGGGCGGGGATCATCGAGGACCGCCGGGTGACCTGGCGCGGCCAGAAGCTCGCGACGCCCCCGCAGCTGCTGCCCGAGCGCTCCATCTGGCACGGCTTCGACCGCTGGATGCCGTCGGTCGGCCAGGGCGGGGGCGGGGGTGACGGCGTTGGCGACGGCGGTGCGGAAGGTCTCGTGCTCACCGGGATCGGCGGCAGCGGCGGCACGGTCACCGCATCCGTCCATGTCCTCTACGGGCCCGACGAGTTCCGCGACTTCCGTCCCGGCGAGATCCTGGTCGCCGCGATCACCACCCCGGCGTGGACGCCGCTGTTCGCCATGGCCGCGGGCGTGATCACCGACGTCGGCGGACCCCTCAGCCACAGCTCCATCGTCGCCCGCGAGTACGGCATCCCCGCCGTGCTCGGCACCGGCACGGCCACCCGCCGCCTGCGCACGGGCCAGCGGGTCACGATCGACGGGAATGCGGGGACGGTGCGGGCGACGGGGGACGCGTAGGAGGAAGCCCCGTCGCCGAGGACGTCTCCGTCGAGCATCCGTGATAGCCGGTCGTGATGCTCCGTGCGGGCCGTGTGAGGGCCCGTGCATGCGATGAGTGCTGCGCAATCGTCGTTCTGATCGCTCAGAACGACGATTGCGCAGCACTCACGGTCTGTCGGCCGACCCGGATGCGCAGCACTCACGGTGTGTCGGCCGACCCGGAGAGGTCCGAGGTGGTGGCCGACGGGTCGGACCGAGCGCCGGGCCGACGGGCGGCCCCCGCCGACGGGCGGCCTCCACCGACGGGCGGGGTTCAGGCCTCCGAGCGGGCGGCGCGGGCGCGGGCGCGGCGGGCGACGGCGGAGAGTCCGCCGGCGAGGACCGCGACCAGGGCCGCGAGCGCGACCACCGCGAGCACGAGGCCCACGAAGAAGTCGTTCGTGGTGCCGGCCGACCAGTCGGCCCCGCGCTTCTGGGTGTCGGTGAGGAACGGCGCGAGCATCATCCACAGGCCGCTCAGGGTGAGCAGGCCCAGGATGCCCATGCCGACCTTGTCGAGCACGCTGATGGGCTCGGCCTTCACGGCGGAGACGGACTCGGCGCTGTCGGCCGAGGTGGTCGAGCCGGTCGAGCCGGTCGAGCCGGCGGAACCAGCCGCGTCGGCGGTCCGGGGTGCGGCCTGCGATGCGGTGGGCTGGGCGTGCGAGCCCGTGCCGGCGGGGGCGGTGTGCGAGATCTGGGTCATCAGGATTCTCCTTGGGGCGAGAATGCGCTGGCTGCGTGCGCGGGATGCGCGCGCCGGAGCGCTGGATACGGGGGAGCGCTCAGCGCTCGGCGGGGACGGCGGCCTGGGCACCGGTGTCGGTGCCGACGGCGGCGCGGCCGTACTCGCGGTGGTGCGGCGTCTCCGCGGCGGTGGAGGCGGTGTGCTCCTCGCGCTCGATGTCGCGGGCGAGGGCCGCGATCAGCGGCTCGAGCATCGCATCCATCTCGCGGGAGCGCTCCGAGGCGGGGGCCGCCTGGGCGCCCTGCTGCGGGTACGCCTGCTGTGCGTACGCCTGCTGTGCGTAGGGCTGCTGGCCGTACTGCTGCTGGCCGTACTGCTGGGCGGGATCCTGCTGCCCGTACTGCGCCTGCTGGGGCGCGGGGCGCGGGGTGACGAACCCGGCCTGGACCATGTGCTTGCTGAGTGCGGCCGCGAAAACGATCACGCCGATCAGGCCGACGAGGGCCAGCGGGAGGCCGGTCCAGACGTCGGTGAGGGTCGCGTCGGTCCAGTCGGCGTCCTTCTTCTGGAAGCCCAGGGCGAAGGGGGAGAGCACGAGCCAGAGCCCGGCCATCATGGCGAGGAGCGAGGCGATCGCTCCGATCAGTCGACGAGTCATCAGATCTGTCCTTTCGGGGGCCGTCCCGGACGGGACGGCGAGGTGTGTCGGGGGCCGCTCAGGACTGGGCGGCGAGGTGCGGGGACATGAGGGGCGCGCTGCCGTCGGCCCGGTGGGGGTCGTGGCTCTCGTGCCCGTGCCCGTGCTCGCGCTCGGGGTCGGCCGCATCGGTGCCTTCGAGATCGGCGGCGTGCGGCGCGCGGTGGCGACCCCGGGAGGGGTCGGCGGCGTCGACGTCGGCCCCGGCCCCGCGCAGCAGGGCGATGGCCGCCGGCGTGACCAGCGAGCGCACGGCGAAGTCGGCGCGCTCGGCGGTGCTGCCGGGTCGGTCCCCGGCGAGGTGGGCGAGGGCCCGCGTGAGCTCGGAGTCCTCGTCGGCGCGATGGGCGCGCTGGATGACGAGGGAGAGCACGAGGCCCAGCCGCAGATCGTCCTCGCGCTCGGTGCGGGACGCGAGCGCGGCGCCGCCGGCCGGGAGGCCGTTCGTCGGCGCACCGGTCGCGAGGAACCCGGTGCCGGGTGCGCTCGCCGCACCGGCCTCGCCCTCGGTCATCCCGGAGGCGCCCACGGTCGTGGCCAGCGGGACCTCCTTGATGAAGAAGACGATCACGAAGGCGACGCCGAGCAGCGGCACCAGCCACAGGAAGATCGGCGTGAGGGCGTCGGTGTAGGCGCCCACCACGATGTCCTGGATCTGCTGGGGCAGCTTGTCCACGACGGCCGGCGTCAGGGAGTTGGTGTCCCCGCTGCCGCCCATCTGCTGGGCCGCCTGCGCGGGCATGCGCTCGCTGAGCAGGTCCGTCAGCCGGCTCGTGAACACCGAGCCCACGACGGCCGAGCCCAGGGAGGCGCCGATCTGCCGGAAGAAGTTGTTCGAGGCGGTCGCGGTGCCGACCTCGGCCGCGGGGAAGGTGTTCTGCACGATCAGCACGAGGTTCTGCATGCCGATGCCCAGGCCCGCGCCGAGCACGAACATGTGGGACATGATCACCCAGGTCGCGGTGTCGGTCGTCATGGTGGACAGCAGGAACACGCCGAGTGCGGCGACCAGCATCGAGAGGATCGGCGCCCACTTGTAGCGGCCGGTCCGCGAGACGATCTGGCCCGAGGCGATCGAGGTGATCAGCAGCCCGCCGACCATCGGCAGCAGCATCAGACCGGACTCCGTGGCGGAGACGCCGGTGGACATCTGCAGGTAGGTGGGCATGTAGCCGATCGCGCCGAACATCGCGATCGCGATCACCAGGGCGGCGATGGTGGTGAGCACGAAGTTGCGCTTGCGGAACAGGTGCAGCGGGATGATCGGCTCGGCGGCGTAGCGCTCGGCGAGCACGAACAGGGCGCCGAACACGGCTGTGGAGACGAAGAGCAGGATGATCTGCCAGGAGACCCACTCGTAGGTGTTGCCGCCCCACGAGGTCGCGAGGATCAGCGAGGTCACGGCGATCGCCATGGTGAGGATGCCGAACACGTCCAGGCGGGCGCGCTGCGACTTCTTGGGCAGCTTCAGGAAGAACACGGCGGCCAGGATCGCGATCGCGCCCAGCGGGATGTTCAGCCAGAAGCCCCAGCGCCAGCTGAGCGACTCGGTGAACCAGCCGCCCAGCAGCGGGCCCACCACGGAGGACAGCCCGAACACGGCGCCCATGACGCCCATGTACTTGCCGCGCTCACGGGCGGGGACGACGTCGGCGATGATCGCCTGGGCGAGCAGCATGAGGCCGCCGCCGCCGATGCCCTGGATGGCGCGGCCGGTGATCAGCACGCCCATGTTCCCGGCGACGGCGCCCACGAGGGAGCCGGCGACGAACACGGACAGCGCGAAGATCAGCAGGGGCTTGCGGCCGATGAGGTCACCGAGCTTGCCGTAGATCGGCATCATGATCGTCGAGGCCAGCAGGTACGCCGTGGTCACCCACAGCATCTGGTCGACGCCGTCGAGGTCGCCCACGATCGTGGGCAGGGCGGTGGAGAAGATGGTCTGGTCGAGTGCCGCGATGAACATCGCGATGAGAAGGCCCGCGAACAGCGGCACGAGTTTGGTGGACGGAGCCGTGCCGGAGGGCGCGCTCGGGGCGGCCGGCTGGCCGTGCGCTCCGTGCGCCGCGGGGGCGGCGGTCTGGGTGGCAGTCATAGCTCTGCTTCCTGGATGAGGGTCAGTGTGTCGAGGAGGGACTCGATGAGCTCGCGGTCATCGATGTCGGGGTTCCCGACGGAGGTCTGGATGGCGTAGCGGGCGATGCCCCACCACATGGCGACGATGAAGCCGGTCTGACGGGCGATGAGCGCGTCGACCGCGGGGCCGCCCGGGGCGCCGTCTCCTCCGGGCGGGGTGCCGGAGGCGCCGTAGCGCAGGCGGATCCTGCGGGCGACGAGCTCTTCGAGGTCGTGGTTCTTCGCGGCGACCTTGTCGGCGAGGGCCTTGGCGAGCGTGGCGTCGCTGCGGATCAGCTCGAGCCGGGATCGCCACATCGCGGGGTCCACGTCGCGCGGCTTCGTGGTCATCATCGCCAGGAGCATCCGGGCAAGATCCACGAGGATGCTTCCGGTGCCCTCGACGAAGCGGTCCTGGAGCCGGTCGGGGATCGGGCCCGGATCGCCGCCGATGACGACGACCTCCTTCGAGCCGAAGTAGTTGAAGAAGGTGCGGCGCGAGACCTCCGCGGACTCGCAGATCATCTCGACGGTCACATCGGCGAAGCCGTGCTCCAGCATGAGGTCGAAGGCCGCCCGCTGGATGCGGCCGCGCAGCTCCCGGCGCTTGCGCTCGCGCAGGCCCGGCCTCTTCGGGCCCGACGATGCGGCGCCCGACGCCGCGGCGCTCGACGGTGCAGCATCCGACGTCGCGGCGCTCGACGATGCAGCATCCGACGGCTCGGTGCTCGTCGAGGACGCGGTCTCGCGGCTGCCGGGGTTCAGGGTGTCTGCCGGGGACATCGCACCTCTCCTGGATCGTTTCGATGACGGCCGACGGGGCGCCGCGACTGTGCGCGGGCTGTCTGCCGACGACGAGATCCAGAGTATGCACCGAGTGCACGTTTGCATAGAGTGCACGATGTCTGGTGGGTCACGGGTGCCCTGTCAGCGGAGGCGACGCTCGGGGGGAGCGAGCCGCGTCGCGTGCTCCGGGCGCACGCCCACGCCGATGAACCGGCCGGTCACGTGCCGTAGGAGCGGCAGCGCGCCGACGAGCCGCAGCACGAGCGGCTCACCCGTGGCGACCTCGTCGAGGGTGCGCGGGAAGGCTCCGCTCGCGGCGCCCGCCTGGATCCGCTGCGTGAGCAGAGCAGGCCAGAGCCGGCGACGCCGCACGGCATCGAGCTCGCGGGAGGTGGGAGCGCGGCTTCCTGCCGGCCGGTGGGGCCCCGCCGCTCTCGGCGCCAGGATCGGGCCGAGCATCCGGGCCGCGGCGACCGCGTCCTGGATCGCGAGGTTGATGCCGACGCCGCCGACGGGGGACATGGCGTGCGCCGCGTCCCCGATGCACAGCAGCCCGGGCACGTGCCAGCGCGTCAGATGGTCCACGCGCACCGCCAGCGGATGCACATCGTTCCAGGTCAGCGAGGCCACGCGGTCCTCGAGCTCCGGTCGGGCGAGGGCCAGGCGGCGATGCAGGAAGCCGATGCCGCGCACGCGGATCCGCGCGATCGTCCCGTGCGGGACCGCGAAGGCCGCCTGCCAGTACTCGCCGCGATCGATGAGCACGAGCACGCCCGCTCCGCCCGTGAACAGCGGCAGGTCCTCGTCCGGTCGGCGGGGAATCCGCATCCACAGCACGTCGATCGGGGCGCCGGTGGTGCGCAGCGGCAGCCCGGTCGCTGCGCGCATCAGCGAGGAGCGGCCGTCGGCCCCGAGGACCAGGCGTGCGCGGATCTCGAGGGCGTCGCCGTCCCGCGCGGAGCGGGCGTGCACACCTGTGACCCGCCGGCCGGCGCTCCGCCTGCCCGCGCGCGCCCTGCCGCTGATGCGCGCGGACCCGGGATCCCCCTCGATCGGTGCCGTGATCAGGCCGGTCACCTCGGTCTCGCGGACCAGGCGGAAGGTGGGCAGGGTCTCGGCGGTGCGGGCGAGGAAGTCCAGGAAGTCCCACTGCTGGACGAAGACCATGAAGCGGCAGCGGGTGGGCAGGCGCGAGAGGTCGGCGACCGTGCGGCGGGCGGAGCCGAAGGAGACCTCGGCGCGACGCATCTCGTCATGGGGGAGGTCGAGGAAGTCCTCGAGCAGGCCCAGCTCGCCGAGCAGCTCGAGGGTCGAAGGGTGGATCGTGTCGCCGCGGAAGTCCCGGTGGAAGTCCGGGTGCTTCTCGAGCACCGTCACCTCGACGCCCTGCCGGGCGAGCAGGTATCCGGCCATGAGCCCCGCCGGTCCGCCGCCGACCACGCAGACGTCGGTGGTGAGGGTCCGCGGCGGCGCCGGAGCGGGTGGGGTGCGCATGGCCCCAGGCTGATCCCCGGAGGCGCATGATGCCACCATGGTGAATTCGAGGAGGGGGCGGCCGACGGGCCCGTCGACCACGCGCGAGCGGATCATCCTCGCAGCCAGGACCTCATTCTTCGAGCATGGCTACGAGGCCGCGACGGTGCGCGCGATCGCGCGCGACGCCGGCGTGGACCACGCGATGGTGAATTACTGGTTCGGCTCCAAGGAGAGGCTGCTGCGCGCGGTGCTCGAGATGGCCGTCGCGCCCGGGGAGGTGGTCGAGCACGTGATCGCCCAGCATCCGAGGGACCTCGCGACCGCCCTTCTCGCCACAGCCCTCGAGCTCTGGGACCGGCCCGACGTGGCAACGACGTTCCGGCGCATGGTCCGCACGGCGCTCGCCGATGCCGACGCGGAGCGCGTCGTGCGCGAGTACCTGGGATCCCGCCTCGCCGGTCGTCTCGAGGAGGCGATCGGCGGACGGGATGCGCGGGGCCGCACCGCTGCCGCCGCCGCGATCATGAGCGGGATGTTCATGACGCGCTGCGTGCTGGGCATCGAGCCGATCGCGAGCATGAGCAGGCCGGAGGTCGTGCGGGCCGTGGCCCCTGCGCTCCGGCTCGCGCTCGAGCACCCGGTCCCGGGGCGCCACCGCCCCGGGACCGGTTCCCGCCCTCAGGAGGGGTAGCCGCCGGCGCGCAGGTCCTCGAGCAGGCTCGGGCGGCTCGGCTCCCAGCCCAGAGCGGTGCGGGTGCGCTCGCTGCGCGAGGGCTGGTCGACCGCGAAGACGCTGCCCAGGAAGCCGAAGGACTCCGGGTCGACGCCGCGCACCGGCACGTCCAGGACCTCGCCGATCGCGGTCGCGATCTCGAGCATCGAATCGCCCTCGTCGGCCACGGCGTGGGCCTGGAAGCCCGGCTCGGCCCGCTCGAGCGCGAGGCGGAACAGCCGTGCCGCATCCAGCACGTGCACCGCCGGCCAGCGCTGGGATCCGTCGCCCACGTACCCCGAGACGCCGCTGCGGCGGGCGGCATCGATGAGCATGGAGGCGAAGCCGTAGCGGACGTGCGCCTGGTGCACCGAGCGCGGGAGCCGCACGGCGACGGGGCGGACGCCGCGCTCGGCGAGGCCCATCGCGTACTGGGCGGTGCCCGCGCGTCCGCCCGTGTGGCCCTCGTCGGGGAAGGGGTCCTCCTCGGTCGAGGCGCGCCCGGGGACGGCGGGCGTCCCGGAGGCGAAGACGAGGGCGGGGCCGGCCCCGCCGGACGGACCTGTCTTCTCGGCGAGGGCCTCGCCGATGGCGCGCACGGCCTCGGCCTCCTGCTGGGCACCGGCCTCGAAGGCCGTGAAGTCGTTGCTGAAGGCGAGGTGGATGACGGCGTCGGCCTCGGAGGCGCCGCGGCGCAGCGCGTCGGGATCGGAGAGATCGCCGGGCAGGGCGCCCGCCCCCATGCCGCGCAGACGGTCGGCGGAGGCGTCGGAGCGCGCGAGGCCCACGACCTCGTGACCGGCGGAGATGAGCTCGGGGACGACGGCGGAACCGATGAATCCGGTGGCTCCGGTGACGAAGACCTTCATGGTGGGACCTCCCGACGATGCCGCCCGATGCGACATGTGTCCCGTCACCGTACACCCGATGCGATAGATATCGCATGGGGTCTGCGACCGATAGAGTCCCTTCCTATGCCCCGCTGGAAGCCCGATGCCCGCGAGCGCCTGGTCGCCGCCGCGCTGCGCCTGTTCTCCGAGCAGGGGTACGACGCGACCACCGTGGCCCAGATCGCCGAGGCCGCCGAGCTCACACGCAGCACCTTCTTCCGGCACTTCGGCGACAAGCGCGACGTGCTCGCCGCCGGGCAGGGTGCCCTCTCGCAGCTGCTGCGCGAGGGCGTCGCCGAGGCGCCGGACGGCTCGGGCGCTCTCGCCGCCGTGGAGTCGGGCCTCCTGCGCGCGAGCGAGGTGATGACGCCGGAGCGGCGCGAGATCGGACCGCAGCTGCGCGCGGTGATCGCAGCGAGCGCCGAGCTGCGCGAGCGCGACCAGCTCAAGCACGTGGGGCTCGCCGCCGAGACCGCACAGGCGCTCGAGGCGCGCGGCATCGCTCCGCGCACGGCGTCGATCGCCGCCGAGATCGGCCTGCTCGCCTTCAAGAACGCCTACGCCGCCTGGACCGACGGCGACGGCGCCGACTCCTTCGCCGACGCGCTGCGCGACGAGCTCGGCGCCCTGCGCGCCGCCCTTCCCGACGTCGGGTGACACGAGGAGCAGCCATGACCAGACCCAACCCCTTCGGCTTCCCGCCCGTCGAGGGCATCGGCCAGGACCGAGCCCGGATCGACGAGGGCGCCGTGCGCTGCTTCCCGCACTCGCCGGGCCCTCAGGACCGCGTGGTGCTGCTGCTGCACGGACTGGGCAGCAACGAGGAGGACCTGATCTCGCTCGCACCGATGCTCCCGGGAGGCGTCGTCCTCGCCTCCCTGCGCGGGGTGCTGGCCTGCGGACCGGGCTTCGGGTGGCTGGCGCCTCCGCCGCTGGTGGCGGAGGACCTCGGCCTGCTCGAGGAGTCCGCCGCCGCGGTCGAGGAGTGGGTGCGCAGCTCCGTCCCGGGACGGGTCATCGGTGCGATCGGCTTCTCGCAGGGCGGCGTGCTCGCCCTGCAGCTGCTGCGCCGGCATGCCGAGGCCCTCGACTGGGTGGTCGTGCTCTCCAGCGCCCCGTTCCCCGCTGATCTCCCGGGCGACGCGGCGCTCGCCGCGCGCGAGGTGCCCGCGCTCTGGGGACACGGAGGGCAGGACCCCCTCTTCGACGACGCGATGAACGCGCAGGTCAGGGAATGGCTGCGCGAGCACACGCGGCTGACCGAGGAGTTCTCGCCCGCCCTCGGCCACGGCATCGACGAGCAGGTGCTCGGCGCAGTGGCCGCCTTCGTCCGCTCGCGCCTCGCGGAGGAGGCGCGCGACTGAGGACGCGCGGCCGAGGGCGCTCAGTCCCTCCCGGCCCGCAGGGCCTCAGCTGCTCACCTTCAGGCCGATCACGCCGCCGATGATCATCGCCAGGAACAGCACCTTCATGGCTGACGCGGCCTCGGCCCCCGTGGCGAACGCATAGATCACCGTCGCGGTCGCGCCGATGCCCACCCACACGGCGTAGGCGGTGCCCGTGGGCAGATCGCGCATCGCGTAGGCCAGGCCGGACATGCTCAGCAGCAGCCCGACGAAGAACACGATGCTCGGGGTGAGCCGGCTGAACCCTTCGGTGCGGCCCAGGGCGGTGGCCCAGACGGCCTCCATCAGACCCGAGAGCACGAGGACGATCCACGACATGATGGCCTCCTTCGGCCGTCTTGTCGCTGTCCGGGTACGGCACCCTCGTCCGGGGATCCTGTCGTCGGATCCGCTATCAGATTCGCACGCGGGAGGTGCGGCGGCAAGGGCAGATGCGTCACCAGGGGCGCGTCCGACGGGTCGGCGCGGGTGCGTCCGACGGGCCGGTCGTCAGCCCGCCGGATCCCACGCGAGCACCGCGTCGCGCAGGTCCGGGACGCTGTGGGCGGCGTCCAGGCGCAGGATCGGCTGTGTGCGGGCGGCGAGCCAGGCCTCGTGCTGGTGCCGGCTGCGTCCGTCGAACGCCGGATCGTCGTAGGAGCGGGCCCAGTCGCGGAAGTCGTGCCATGCGGCGTCGTCCATGGGCCCGCCCTCGCGGCGCAGCGCCTCGCGCGCGTGCAGGCGGGACATGCGGACGTCTGCATCGAGCGTCAGGAACACGATCGCGTCGCAGCGCTCCACGATGCGCTCTCCCCATCCGGTCATCGCTCCCGAGAGCACCCACGCCTCACGCGGCGCGAACATCTGCTCCATGAGGGCGAGGCGATCGGCCGGCGGGCGCTTCGTGGTGAACGGAGGGTCGGTGGGCACCCAGAAGTAGTCGTCGGCGTCGGCGTGGGGGACGGCCCAGGCGTCGGCCAGGGCGCGGCCCAGCGTCGTGGTCCCCGAGCCGCTCGCGCCGAGGACATGGAGGCGGCAGCGGTGCATGGGGCCAGTCTGGCGCACGGCGGGGGCGGCGTCTGCGAGGATCGTCGGACGACGACGTGAGGCGGTGGAGCCGGTGGGCGGGAACCGGGCCAGTGATCCTCGACCTCGACGACACCCTGTTCGACCATCGCACCTCGGCACGGCGGGGGCTCGGTCTGCTGGTCAGGGAGCTCGGGGCGGTTCCCAGCGAGCACATCGCCGACGCCTGGGAGCAGACGGCCGAGGAGCTCACGGCGCGTCGGCGTGCCGGTGAGCTCGACCGGGCCGAGTACCGCCGCGAGCGAGTCCGGCACCTGCTGGCGGATCTGGGCACGGAGGATGCCCGTCGGCCCGGCAGCCCCCGCCGGATCGACCCGCCCGGTCGGCCCGACAGGCAACGCCGGATCGACAGCCTTCGTCTGACCGACAGTCCCCGCCGGCCGGGCGCGGAGGAGTGCGACGCCCTCTACGACCGCTTCCTCGCCCTCTACGAGGAGGAGTGGACGGCCTTCGACGACGCTCTCCCCACGCTGCGGGCGCTCTGCGGACGGGGCGTCCCGATCGCCGTGCTCACCAACGGGCCCGAGCGGCGACAGCAGAAGAAGATGCGGGACCTGGGGCTCCGCGACCTCGTCGTCGGCGTCTGGACCAGCGAGAGGTTCGGGGCCGCGAAGCCCGATCCCGCCAGCTATCTCACGGTCTGCCGGGCGCTCGACCTCGATCCGGCCGAGGTGCTCCACGTCGGCGACAACCCGGTGCACGACCTCGGCGGTGCACGTGATGCGGGGCTGCAGGCCCTGCACCTGGATCGTCGCGGCGACGCCGCCGGCGATGGGGACCGGATCTCGGGGCTGGGCGATCTGGTCGGTCGGGTCCGATGAGGGTGGCGTGAGCGCTCGCCGGAGCGTCCGGGGCCCCGCGTGCGATCCTCGAGCACGGACGATCCAGCCCCTCGCCCCGTGGGCGGACGACGAACGACAGGAGTTCTCCCGTGACAGACACCCCCGACCACGACCACGACCACTTGCGACCGCAGGTCATCGACAGGATCGACGAGGCGCTGCACGAGGCGCCCGAGCGCTTCGCCTTCGTGGTCGTGGTCGGCGACGAGGACATGCACGTGCTCTCGGCGCCCGATGCGAGCGCGGACGAGCTCGGCACCGCGAAGGCGGCGCTCACGCACCTGCTCGAGCACTGGGACCAGGTGATCCAGCCGGCCGAGTGAGCGGCGGGCGACCGCCGGACATGGCGGCGGCCGGTCGCCGGTCACGGCGGCGGTGGGACGCTGAGCCCGTCGGCCCCCCGTCGGGGCCTCACCAGCCCTGGGGCACCCGGTACCTGGTGAACTGCGGGACGAGCACTCCGCAGGCGACGACGCCGACCACCACGAGCGCGCCGCCGAGGACCACCGTGAGCGGTGCGCCGAGCACGTCGGCCGCGGCCCCGTGGGCGACGTCGGCGAAGCGCGGGCCGCCCGCGACGACCACCAGGAACACGCCCTGGAGGCGCCCGCGCACGGCGTCGGAGGCGGCGCCCTGCAGCATGGTCTGGCGGAAGACCATCGAGATCATGTCGGCGATGCCGCCGGCGGCCATGAAGGCCACGGCGACGGCGATCCAGGGCATGGCCCGACCGTCCGCGACCCAGGTCGCGCCGCCGAAGCCCATGACCACCAGGCCCCAGGCGCCCACGGCGATCAGCACGGCGAGGCCGACCCGGTGCACGCGGCCCAGCCAGCCGGAGAAGATCCCGCCCAGCAGGGCGCCGAGCGCCATCGCGACCGAGAGCGCCGCGAACTCCATGCCGCCCTGCGCGGGCCCGCCGAAGCTCTGGTCCGCGAGCTGCGGGTAGAGCGCGCGGGGCATGCCGAACACCATGGCGATGAGGTCGACGGCGAAGCTGACCAGCAGGATCTTGTGCTTCCAGGTGTAGACGAAGCCGTCGAGGATGCTGCGCAGACCCGGTCGGGAGATCGCTCCCTCGGGTCGCAGCGCCGGCAGGCGCAGCACCGCCCACAGGGTCGCCAGCAGGCACACGGTGTCGATCAGGTAGAGCAGCGAGAAGCCCAGGAAGGGCAGCAGGGCACCGCCGACGAGCGGTCCGGCGATCGCGCCGAACTGGCCGACGGTCATGTTCAGGGCGTTGGCGGCGGGCAGCTGCTCGCGAGGCACGAGCGAGGGGATCAGTGCCGTGCGGGCCGGCTGGTTGACCGCGAAGAAGGCCTGCTGCGCCGCGAAGATCCCGAGGATCACCCAGACGTTCTTCACCTGCAGCATGGCCTGCGCGGCGAAGAGAGCGCTGGTGAGAATGAGGCCGAGCGTCGTGACCAGCAGGATCTTGCGACGGTCGAAGGCGTCGGCGATCGCCCCGCCCCACAGGCCCAGGACCACGAGCGGCACCAGGCCGAACAGGCCCGTCAGCCCCACGTACAGCGAGCTGCCGGTGAGGGACCACAGCTGCGCGGGCACGGTGATGATCGTGATCTGCGCGCCGATGACGGTGACGATGTTCGCCTGCCACAGCCGTGTGAAGTGCAGGTTCTGCAGAGGGCGGGTGTCGGCGAAGAGTCCGCGGGCGCGCGAACGGAGGCTGCGCGGCGCGGACGGGGAGGCGCCGGGCTCCGGGGCGTCCGCGCCGGGGGTCGCGCCGAGCGCGGGCGTCTCGGAGCTGGGGTCCGGTGGGTCGTGGGGATCGACGGTGGGCGTGGCGAGTCCTTCGGGATGCGCAGGGGCAGGGGAGACCGGGAGACCGGGGGCCGGGAGGACACGCGAGAACCCCCGCGATCCGGGGATCACGGGGGCCGGTGCAGCGGTCCTCGCCCGATGCTAGTCGCGCGACGGCGACCGCGGATGATGCAGGGTCAGCCCTGCGCCTCCTGCGGGGCGCTGATGTTGACCTGCCACACGATCCCGAAGCGGTCGGTGAAGGAGCCGTAGACGTCGCCCCACATCTGCTTCTCGAGCGGCATCGCCACGGTCCCGCCCACGGAGAGCTTCTCAAAGGCGCTGCGCAGCACCTGCTCGTCATCGCCCATGAGCGAGAGGGTCACGTTGTTGCCCGGCTGGAAGGGCGGGCCCATGCCCTCGATCGTGTCGGAGACGTAGAGGCGGATCAGCTCGGTGACCTCGAGGGACCCGTGCATGATCTTGTCGGCATTCGGGTCGCCCTCGGGCACGGCGTGGAACTCGCCGAAGGTCGCGAACTGCGGGGTCGCGCCGAGCGCCTCGCCGTAGAACTCGAAGGCCTCGCGGGCGTTCCCCGCGAAGTTCAGGTAGGGATGGAGTGCTGCGGGCATGGCGTCCTCCTCGACGTCGTCGCCGGCTCGTTGCCGACGATGCGGGCAAGCCTAGCCGTAGCCTCGCTCGACCGGCCCCGCCTGCGCTGCCCTTGCGGCCACCGCACGGAGCTCGCCCCGGTGATCTGTCGTCGACCGGATGTCGATCTGACGTTCGGGTGGGAATTCGTGCCCCATTCCCACCCGAACGTCAGATCGATCGGCCCAGCGGCGAGTGATCTGGCCGGGGATGGGGGCCGGCTCGGCGGCGGGACGTGGGGAGTGCGAGTGAGGGGACGTCAGTTCTCGCGCAGTGCGGCAGCCCGCGCCCTCTCGAGGGCTTCGCGCTCGGAGATCCCCAGCGTGCGGGCGGCGGCCTGGACGTCGCGGAACTCGGGCTCGCGCCGCACGACGCGGCCGTCGGCGTCCCGGGCCACCTTCACCCGCACGCGCCGGTCGTCGAGGTCGACGTCCTCGAAGGAGCGGACGCGGATCGAGCGGTCGACGCCGTACCTGCGCACGCCGAGGCTGCCGGTGAGGTCCATGATCATGGCCGACGCGGACTGCTCGTCGCCCTCGCGCACGAGCGCGTGGACCGTGATCCCGGGCCGCCCCTGCTTCATGATGATCGGCGTCAGCCAGGCGTCGAGAGCGCCCGCTTCCAGCAGGTTCGTGATCACTCCGGGCCACAGCCGCGGGTCGAGGTCATCCACATTCGCCTCGAGCTGGACTGCAGTTCGAGGGGTCGCGTGGGCGTCGGCGGCGCCCGGGCCCGAGACCGCATGGGCGTCGGCGTCCGCGGCGGCGCGGCCCACCATCACCCGCACCACGTTCGGGCGGCCCGAGGTGTCCTTGGTGCCGGCGCCGATGCCCACGGCGTCCACGATCAGCGCCGGCTGCGGACCGGCCGTCTGGGCGAGCGCCCGCACGAGCGCGACCCCGGTGGGCGTCGCGAGCTCGCCGATGCCGGGAGCGACACCCGCGGGCGCCGGGCGCGACGGGTGGGCGTGCGGCCCGCCGACGACGTGCGGGGGGAGCTGCTCGTCCCCGGGTGTCCCGTGCTGATGGTCAGCATCGGGCGTCCCGTGCTCGTGGTCGGTGAGGGGGTCCTCGGCGTCCGAGGAACCTGGAGCCCGATCGCCTGGATCCTGGGCGTGCGGATCCGGGTGGCCTGCGACGACGGCCTCCTGGATCGAGTGGGAGTGGCCGATGCCGTCCCCGCTCACCACGTGCGGCAGGTGGCGCAGGCCGTAGGGGTTCTCGTGACCGTCCGTGCCACCGTGGTCGTGGTCGTGGTCGTGGTCGTGGTCGTGGTCGTGGTCGTGGGAGTGCGCGGCCTGACCGGCGGGACCGTGGGAGTGACCGGGGCCCGGAACGTGCTCGTGTTCGTGGCCGTGACTATGGCCGTGCGCGTGCGCGTGCGCGTGCCCGTTCCCGTCATCGTGGCTGTGGCTGTGCCCCCGCTCGGGGAGCAGCTCGCCGGCGACCGTCGGCCACCCCTGCGCGAGACGCACCACCGCGGGCACCGGCACCGGGATGTCCCCGTGCGCTGCGCGGATGCGTCCCGAGCCGACGGCGATCACGCTGCCGACGGCGCCGACGATGCCGAGCTGGCGCCATGCCTCGCACGCGCCGATCACGTCGGCCAGGGAGTCCAGGGCTCCCACTTCGTGGAAGTGGATCTGCTCGGGCGGGAGACCGTGGGCGAGGCCCTCGGCATCGGCGAGGCGCGAGAACGCGTCCAGCGCGAGCTCCAGCGTGCGGGCCGGGGCCGTTCCCTCCGCGTGCGCCGTCTCGAGCATCGTGCGGATCGATGACCAGGTGCGATGCGGCGGATCCTCGACCAGCAGCTCGACGTCGACCTTCGTGGCCTGCTGTCCGCAGCGATCGACCGTGCGCCTGCTGAAGCGCACGGAATCGGGGATCAGCGCGTCGAGCACGGACTGGACCGCGCCGAGGTCGGCACCCGCGTCCACCAGGGCGCCCAGCAGCATGTCCCCGGCGATGCCGGCGGTCGCATCGATGAAGGCGACCCGGCCGTCGTCGGCGGGGCTCTCGGGGGGAAGATCCGGCTGCGCGCTCATGGGGTCCGATGCTAGTTGGTGCCGCAGATGACGGGCACAGCCCCGATGCGGCGGGGGTTGGTCGAGTCCCGCGGCCCTCACTGCCAGGACGCGGTGTCGGGATCGATGCCCCGGGACCGCGCGGAGGCGTCGATGGATCGGCGCAGCCACCGGGCGAGGCCGACGTGCACTGCCCCGTAGTGCGCCGCGAATCCGGGATCGGCCTCGTACATCCGGCCGAGGCACACCTGCATCTCGCGCGAGAGGGAGAAGTACTGGGAGAACGCCATGCGGTGGCGCTCCACGAGGGCGTCGGCCGCAGGACTTCCGGGCTCGACGCCGGCGTCCATCGCGTCGGCCATGGCCTGGTCGACCGCGCGGGTCGCGTCGGCGATCTCGTGCCAGTCGGCTGCGGTGCGTGTGGCGGAGCGCTCGGCGAACTCGCGCCACTGATGGGACTCCCCGTACCTCTGGCGCGCCTCCGCCGGCCACTGCGGATCCCACGAGGGGCCGAATGCGGAGGTCTGCTCCTCCTCGCTCAGCAGCAGACCGTGCTCGTGCGCACGGATCATGTGCTCGAGGTCGGCGTGGAGCGTGCGCAGGCGCGCGATCCGCTGCGCGAGCCGGGTCTGCTGCTCGCGCAGCGCCACGACGACGTCGGTGGACCGATCCTCGAGGACGCGCCGAATGGCCTCGAGGTCCAGCCCGAGCTCGCGGTACACGACGATCCGGCGCAGCCGCTCGAGATCCGCATCGTCGTAGAGCCGATAGCCCGCAGCCGACCGCGAGGAGGGTCCTGCGAGGCCGACCTCGTCCCAGTGGTGCAGGGTCCTGACCGTCACGCCGAGTCTCGCCGCAGCACGGCCGACGGTCAGGTCCTCGGCGTCATCATCATCGAGCACGAGCCCCATTCTGCTCGCCGTCGGACGCAGGGGCGGGGGACTCCGGGGCGGGGATGCCCATGTCCTCGAGGTTCCGCGCCACCTGGCTGTCCGGGTCGTAGGGCTTCGCCGCGGTGAGGACGATCCGCACGTTCTCCGGCGTGATCACCTCGATGTCCCGAGTGCCCCAGGGGGTGTCGCGCGGATCGCTGACCGATCCCCCGTCCGCCGCCCGGCAGGAGTCCACGAGCCCATCGATCTGGTCGAGGACGCACGAGAAGCCGATGGTCAGGGCCGGGGGCCGCGCGGCGGGCGGCGATTCCCCCGGTACGAGGAGTACGTCCTGGAAGGCCCACCGGCGCAGATGCACGATCTGCCCCGGGACGCTGAACAGCTCGAAGAAGTCCAGTCCTCGGGTCCAGAAGTCGACAGAGGCTGCGAGATCGGGCGACGGGATCGTCACGTACGTCGGCATTCCGTAGATCCCTCGGAACAGCTCGGGCGGGACCGCGTCGGGACCGGGCTCGGGGACGGGGCTGACGTCGAAGGCGTTGTAGTACTCGTTCATGGCCACCACCGTCGGCCCTCACGCAGCGTGAGGGTCAAGCCAAGACGCGGAGGGCCACCCGTTCTGCCTGCTCGTCGGCTGAGAACCGCTGGCGTCCGGGCGATGAGCCGACGTCCGCGACGGGCCCCCGTCGCCCGGGCCGGGGCCCGTCGCCCTGCTCAGAGCCAGCCGCGCGAGATGCGGACCTGGCCGTTCTTCACCGTTGCGGAGTAGTTCGCCTGGTCCAGGCAGTCCCCGTACTCCTTGGGGGAGTCGGCCCGGCCCTGGAGGCTCCCCGTGCGCGGGCGGCCGACGGTGGCGTCGATACGCTGGACGCCTTCGCAGGTGCGCGAATGGTTCCAGTAGTTCTCGACGAAGCCCATCTGCTTGTTCACGAGCTTCCCGCTGCCCTTGGGCACGGTGTAGGTGCCGATGTGGAACCGCTTGCCCTTCACAGTGTCGATCGCGGTGCCGGTCCACGTGTTCTTGCCGGTCTTCTTCACCTCGACGTCGTACGTGCGACCGGCGACGGCGGTGAAGTCCGTGGCACAGCTGACGCCGGCTCCGCCGTCGGCCCCGTCCGTGCAGTTCGGATCCGTGGAGGTGGTCCCGGGGACGAAGCTCGAGAACACGCCGTGCAGACGGGTCTTGCCCTTCTTCGAGTCGGGGCGCGGCTGCAGGCCCATGTACCCGACCTGGTCCTGCCCGGTGAAGGCGTACTGCGCCGCGACGTAGGAGCCGTCGATGTGGTCGGAGTCCTGATGGATCGTCATGGGCATGGTCAGGCTGGTCATCCCGGACGCCGGGGCGTCGGGGATCTCCCAGGCGTAGCCGACGTTGCCCCCGAAGGGCTGCGTCTCCTCCTGCGCGGCGGGGGCGGCGCTCGCTGGCGCCGCGAGGAGGGCGGGGGCGAGCAGCGCGGCACCGAGGGCCGAGGTCATCGTGCGGAGGAGTCGGCGGGTGGTCGTGGGGGCCATGGTCTCTCCTGGTGGGGGCCGGGATCGGGTCACGCGGAGCGGGGCGCGAGACCGCTGGGCCGCCGACCTCCGGCCCCGTGGGTAGGGGATCTCGGCTGCGGCTGCGACAGTGCTCCGCACGCGTCGGGCGCCATCGGATCGGCGCCAGGCCACCGAGTGTAAAACGAATCACATGCCACTGCGGCGTCGATCACGAAATCGGTGCGCCCGATCCGCGATGCCGCGGGTCAGGACCACTTGGCGCGCGGCGGCGTCCACGTCGAGAGCTGCGCCAGCAGGTCGCCCGGGGTGTCGGCGACGACGAGCGAGGCGAGGAACTGCGGGGAGAGGAATCCGTGCGCGCTCATGCCCTCGAGCGCCGTCAGCAGCGGACGCCAGTAGCCGTCCACGTCGAGGAGTGCGACGGGCTTGGCGTGGATGCCGAGCTGCTGCCAGGTCCACACCTCGAACAGCTCCTCCAGGGTGCCCGCACCGCCGGGGAGGGCGACGAAGGCATCGGCGAGCTCGCCCATCCGCTGCTTGCGCTCGTGCATGTCCGCGACGACGTCGAGGTCCGTGAGGCCCGCGTGCGCGATCTCGCCGTCCACGAGCGCGCGCGGCATCACCCCGTGGACCGTGCCGCCCGCGGCGAGCGCGGCGTCGGCCAGCACGCCCATCAGACCCACCTTGCCGCCCCCGTAGACGACGCCGATGCCGCGCTCCGCGAGGGCGCGGGCGAGCTGCGTCGTGCGCTCGGCGAAGACGGGCGAGTCGCCCGAGGCCGATCCGGTGAAGACCGTGATCCGGCGGATGTCCCGGGCGGGTGATGCGGAGGACGAGGGGTGCGAGGGGTCCTGGTCGTGCGCTGCGGTCATGCCTGGGAGCCTAGGGGCGGGCCCGCATCCGCGCAGCCCTCGGGGCGCGCGCGGACGGCGCGCTCGCGGGCCACGCCGACGACATCTGCCTGACCACGCCCGATCAGGCGAGCGAGGAGGGTCAGCTCACCGACGTCTGCCGGCCGCTCGTCTGATCGCTCCGGCTCAGGCCGTGCCCGCCTCCGCGCGGATCAGGGCGTGCGCCTCGTCCAGGCGCGCGAAGACGTCGGGCCTCTGGGGATCCACGACGATCGAGAGCGGCCCGCCGTAGCCGGCGTCGGCCATGATGCGCAGGCAGGAGCGGTAGTCCTCGGCGTCGATCGCACCGTCCTCGGTGAAGCCGGCCTTGGCCTGGCAGGCCTCGGCGAGCGGTGCCACGCGGGCGAGGTCCTCGTACTTGCCCGGGCCGCTCCAGTTGCCGAAGTCCGCGAGGAATCCGATCGCTCCCTCGCAGCGGTCGAGCAGCTCGAGCGTCGAGTCCGCGTCCAGGAGCAGGCCCTGCCAGTTCTCCACGAGCACGCGGATCCCGTCGTGGCCTGCCGCGAGCGCGCGGAGGGATTCCGCGCTGCGCTCGATCGTGTCGGGGGCGGGCGGCTGGTCCCCGGCGCTCACGCGCACCTTCGGGGCCCCGAGCTGCTCGGCCACGCGGATCCAGTCGTCGATCCAGCCGCGCCAGCGCCCGCCCTCCGCCGGATCGGCGAGGTCGCCGTGGTCCACCAGGAAGCACTCGAGGGCGACGCCCGCGTCGGCGAACGCCCCGCGCAGGTCCGCGAGATAGCCGGAGTCCGTCGAAGGCAGGGAGAAGTGGCAGATCTGTGCGCTGCGGAAGCCGTGGGAGGCGAGCAGAGCCGGCAGATCGAGGAGCGCGACGGGATCGGCCGCGCCGTCGGTGCGCCCCTCGAGCGCAGGCATGGTCCCCGGCGCCGCGAAGCTCCCGAGGGTCCGGAACAGCGACCACGTGTGGATGGCCTTGGTGGAATCGATGGTCATGTCCGCTCCTGGGTCGGCTGCGCGTCCTCGTGCGCGGCCCAACCTACGCGGTCGCCGCCCCCGCCGGGCATCGTCCTGCTTCCGCCCGGCCCGGGCCGACGATGCCCGTCGGCCGGTGGCAACAGCCGGACCCGCGCTTGTCCCGGCCGAGGCCACGGCGCATAGTGGAGCGATGAGCCAGACCAGCACGTCCGCGCAGGACGGGGCAGCGCTGCCCACCATCCATCCGATCCCCGAGGGGCTGGCCGAACGGGCCGCGCAGATCGGCGGCCCCGGCGAGATCCTCACCCAGGAGCAGATCGACGGCTTCGTCGCCGACCAGCTCGCCGCGAGCGACCTCGACGGCAAGAGCGTGTGCCTGATCATCCCCGACGGCACCCGCTCCGTGCCCCTCCCGAAGGTGCTGCCCGCGATCCATCGCGCCCTCGCCGGCCGCGCCCGCTCCGTCACGGTGCTCATCGCGCTGGGCACCCACGCAGCGATGAGCGACGAGGCCATCGGCCGGCTGCTCGGCTCCGAGCCCGGCCACCCCGAGCGCACCTACCCGGGCTGGGAGGTCGTCAACCACGCCTGGCACGACGAGACGCAGATCGCCGACCTCGGCGAGATCCCCGCCGAGCGCATCTCCGAGCTCACCGGCGGCCTCCTCGAGGACACCCCGATGCGGGTCCAGATCAACCGCCTGGTCGTCGAGAGCGACGTCGACCTGATCGTCGGCCCCGTCTTCCCGCACGAGGTCGTCGGCTTCTCCGGCGGCAACAAGTACTTCTTCCCCGGCTGCTCGGTGCACGACGTCATCGACATCTCCCACTGGGTGGGGGCGCTGATCACCGCGAGCCGCATCATCGGCACCCTCGGCATCACCCCGGTGCGCCAGCTCATCGACGCCGCGAGCGACCTCATCGAGACCGAGAAGCTCTGCTTCGCGATGGACGTCGCCGAGGGCGGCGCGGACCTGGGCGCCATGTCCTTCGGCGACCCGCAGGCCGCCTGGGCCGCGATGGCGAAGATCTCCGCGCGCACCCACATCACCTACGTCGAGAAGCCCTACCAGCGCATCGTCGCGATCGTCCCCGAGATGTACGAGGACATCTGGACCGGCGCGAAGGGCTTCTACAAGTCCGAGCCCGTGTGCGCCGACGGCGGCGAGGTCATCATCTTCGCCCCGCACATCACCGAGGTCGCCGGCATGCACCCCGGCCTGCGCGAGATCGGGTACCACAACATCGAGTACTTCACGAAGCAATGGGACCGCTTCAAGGACCACCCCTGGGGCGAGCTCGCGCACTCCACGCACGTCACCGGTCTGGGCACCTACGACCCGGAGACCGGCGAGGAGCGCAACCGCGTGCGCCGCGCCTTCGCGACGTCGATCCCCCCGGAGGTCTGCGCCGAGTACGCCGTCGAGTACGTCGACCCGGCCTCGCTCGACTTCGAGGCCCTGCGCGCGGATCCGGGCACCCTGGTCATCGACCATGCCGGCGAGGTCCTGTTCCGCCTGGCGAGCGAGAAGGACGGACTGTGAGCGCGCTGCCCAACGCCCGTCCGTCGGCGCCGGTCGCCGCGTCGGCGTCGACCGTCGCGCCCGCCGCCCGTCCGTCGGCCGGTCCTGCCGCCCGCCCGTCGGTCGACGGGGGCGATGCCTGGGCCGGATCCATGACCCCGGAGGCCCTCGGCGGGGAGACGCTGCGCCTGGCCGACGCGGTCGCCGGAGACCTCGCGGGCGTCGAGCGCCTGGGCGTCGCCTACTCGGGCGGCGTCGACTCCGCGACGCTGCTCGCGCTCGCCGTCCGCGCCCTCGGGCCGGAGCGGGTGGTGGCGCTGCTGGGCGTCTCCCCGTCCCTCGCCGCGCGCGAGCGCACGATCGCCCATCGCGTCGCGGACCTCATCGGCGCCCAGGTCGTCGAGATCCGGACCCACGAGGGCGAGCGCGAGGAGTACCGCCGCAACGACGTCGACCGCTGCTTCTACTGCAAGGACGAGCTGTTCACCCGGATCGACGACGAGGTCGCGCGCGAGCTGGGCCTGGACGCCGTCGCCTACGGAGAGAACGCCGACGACGCCCTGCGCCCCGACCGGCCCGGCGCCGAGGCCGCGACCCAGCACCGCGTGCTGCGCCCGCTGGCCCGCATCGGCATGACGAAGGCCCAGGTCAGGGACGTGGCGCGCGTGCTCTCGCTGCCCGTGGCGGACAAGCCCGCCGCCCCCTGCCTCGCCTCCCGCATCCCGCACGGGCAGGAGGTCACGCCCGAGAAGCTCGCCCAGATCGAGCAGCTCGAGTCCGCCCTCATCGACGCCGGGTTCAGCGACTGCCGCGTGCGCCACCACGGCGAGATCGCGCGCCTCGAGCTCCCGGCCGACGAGCTCCCGCGCGCCGTCGCCCCCGGCATCCGCGAGCAGCTCCAGCGCGCCGGCAAGGAGGCGGGCTTCCGCCACGTCGCCCTGGACCTCGGCGGCATGCAGTCCGGCGCCTTCACCCTGCAGATCCTCAACGCCCGGGGGAGCCTGTGAGCAGCACCGGTCCCGAGGGCGGTGCCGAGTCCGGTGCGACCGACGGGGTCATCGACGGCCTGGTGACCTTGGATCTCGACCGCGCCCGCCGCCGCGGGGCCCCCGAGGCGGTGCTGTGCGACGGGAAGACGGTCGAGCAGGTGGCGGCCATCGCCCGCGAGTACGCGCGGCTCATAGCTGAGCGTGGCGAGATTCAAGCTTCCGATGACGGTGCCGCGCCGATGGGCCCGATCCTCTTCACGCGGGCCGACGGGGACCGCGCTCGCGCCGTCCTCGCTGCCCTGCCCGCTGCCCATCACGATCCCGAGGCGCGGATGCTCGCATGGCCCGCGCAGCCTCCGGCCCCGAGCGGCGGCCTGGTCATCGTCGCCTGCGCCGGGACGAGCGACCTCCCCGTCGCCCGCGAGGCGCTGTTGACGGTCCAGCACCTGGGCCGGCCCGCACGGCTCATCGCCGATATCGGCATCGCCGGCCTCCACCGTCTGCAGGCGCGACTGCCCGAGCTCCGCGAGGCAGCCTGCGTGATCGTCGCCGCCGGCATGGACGGGGCGCTGCCCACCGTCGTCGCAGGCCAGATCGCCGCACCGGTGGTCGCGCTGCCCACGTCCGTGGGCTACGGGGTGGCCGCCGGCGGGGTCACCGCCGCCCTCACCATGCTCTCGGGCTGCGCGCCCGGGATCGGCGTGGTCAACATCGACAACGGCTACGGTGCCGGACACCTCGCAGCGCAGATCGCACGCTGGGCGCCCGGGCCGGATCCCGCCGCGGACTGAGTCGGCCGGTGCCTGAGTCGGCGGCGGTCTGATCCTGTCTGGCCCGGGCGGGCCCGGGCCGGGCCGGCCCGGCCCACCCTCACCTGTCACGCAGGGGCGCGGGCGAGCAGGCCGTGCAATATGTGGCACGAGTGTCGCGTATACGCCGGACGGTGACATCGCTGGGCCCCGCGAGCCGTCCCGGCCGGCGCCGCACCCGTCGTTCCGGTATGTCCGGCGTCCCCGCCGCTCCCACCGCGCCGCATCCGATCCGCCCGCCCCACCGCATCCGATCCGCCCGCCCCACCGCCCGCCCCATGTGAGCCGAGTCTCGGCGCTCGCCCGGGCGTCGGCCACCCCGCCGCCCCTCTGACCAGCTCCGCGGCCCGTCAACATGGCAACTCGCGGCACGGTGTGGGTCACGGGGGTGCACTGGAGCACACACTCGGCTGCGGTCCTGCGCCGCCGGGAGAGTCCCCGGAAGGCGAGCCATCGACGTGCTCCCACGGTCTGCAGGATCCTGCGGCGTCCGACGCCGCCACCCCGCGCACCGCAGCACGAGCGGACCCGCATCGAAGGAGATGACATGACCCAGCCACAGCCCGCCGGCCCCGCCGACCCCTCGGCCCAGGCGCTGCGCGCCGCCCGGCCCGATCCGCGCGCCGCCATGGAGCGCCTGCCGTTCCGCAAGGTCTTCGCCTACGGCGCGGGCGACGCCGGCTGCAACACGGCCTTCGCCTTCGCCGGCAACTTCCTGCCCCTGTACTTCATCACCGTGCTGGGCCTGCCCGCGAGCGTGGTCGCGACGATCTCCCTGGTCGTGCTGATCTGGGACGCCTTCGCCGACGTCATCGCCGGGCGCATCGTCGATTCCACGATGACCCGCTGGGGCAAGTTCCGCCCGTTCATCCTGTTCGGCAGCCTGCCGCTGATGATCATGACGGTGCTGCTGTTCACCATCCCTCACATGGGCAGCCAGGGTCTGACCGCCGTGGTCGCCGCCGTCATCTACGCGGTGTGGGGCTTCGTCTACTCGATGGTGAACATCCCCTACGGCTCGCTCGCCCCCGCGATCACCCAGGTCGCCGAGGATCGCGGCAAGCTCGGCGCCGCCCGCACCTACGGCGGCCAGATCATCACCCTGCTGCTCGTGCTCGTGATCTCCCCCCAGATCAACCAGCACCAGGGCGACGCCGACGCCCTCCAGCACTCCATCACCGTCAGCGCCCTGGGCTTCCTGGTCCTCGGTATGGCGCTGTTCATGATCACCTTCTTCGGGGTGCGCGAGCGCGTGTTCCGCGAGACCCCCAAGCTGACCGTGCGCCAGTCCCTGCGGGTCATCCGGACCAACCGTCCGCTGGCGTTCCTGTGCGCCTCGAGCGTGATCTTCCTGGGCGGCATGTACGGCATGCAGGCCGTGGCCGCGTTCTTCACCTCCTTCGTGCTGGGCGACGCGACCCTGTTCATCTGGCTGACCCTGGCCGGCGTCGTCGCGAACCTCGTGGCCGCGCCGTTCGCTCCGAAGATCATCGCGAGCATCGGCAAGCGCCGCGGCTACCTCGTGGGCTGCGCCGCCTTCGTTGTCGGCGGCATCATCATGCTGGTGCTGGGGCACGTGCTCGCCTTCGCGCTGATCGGCTACTTCCTCATCAACCTGGGCGTGGGCCTGAACAACACGCTGATGTGGGCCCTCGAGGGCGACACCGTCGAGTACGGCGAGTGGAAGAACGACGACCGCGCCGAGGGCGCCACCTACTCGCTGTTCTCCTTCGCCCGCAAGATGAGCCAGGCCGTGGGCCGCTACCTCGCCCTGAGCTTCATCGCCCTGTTCGGCTTCATGGAGGGTTCGGACGCGGTCGCCACCGCCACGAACACCTCGGACCACGTGCGCCTGGGCCTGTCCCTGGTCATGGGCGGTCTGCCGATCCTCATGGGCATCCTCGCCGCGATCGTCATGAAGTTCTACCCGATCGACGAGAAGACCTTCGCCACCATGGTCGAGGAGCTCCACGAGCGCCGCGAGGCCGAGGGCGCGAGCGCCGGGGCCGGCGGTTCCGCGGCCTGATCCGGGCCTCGGTCCGGGCCTGGTCCCTGCGCGGCCGCGCCCTGGGGCCGTGCCCCTGCGCGGCCGCGCATACGGACGCGAAGCGGGGCGACCAGACCTGTGCCGGACGGATCACCGGGCGGATCACCGGACGGCTCGGCGGTCAGGTGAGCGCCATATGTCACCGATGTCCTGAGGCAGAACTGTCACCGATGTCCTGCGACATAACGGTCACCGAGGGGCCTATACGGAACATCCGTGCAAGATGAGACATGGATGTCGCGTATGGGCCCCTCGGAGACATGGGCCCCTCGGCGACAGGAACCTCTGCCGCGTCGGCACCGTCGCCCGCACCCGTTCCCTCACCCCGCGAGCTCGCCGAGTCGCATTTCCGCTGCTGGGCCGGCCGCGATCTCACGGGCCTCGCCGCGTTCCTCGCGGACGACGCCACGTTCGACGACCCGCTCGCCTCGATCCTGTGGCGCGGCGCATGCCTCGAAGGTCTCTCCGGGCTCGCCCGTGCCACGACGCGTGTCGAGGGCGAGCACGACTGGCCGACGAGCACGACGTCATGACCTGGTTCTCCCTGACGGTCGGCGACGCGGAGCCGACGCCGGTGGTCAACGGGTGCCACGCGGGAACGGTCTCATCCGTGCCATCCGCGTCGCCTTCGATCCCCGGGGGATGCTCGCCGCGGGGTGAGGCGGGCGCGGTCCGGCTTCCGTCGTGCTCCACGAGCCGGGTGTCCGGGCGAGTGCGGCGCTCCTCCCGGGCTACCCTGGGACCCTGCCGCTGCTCGGCCGACGGAGTCCCAGGGAGGCGCACGATGACCCAGAAGGAGCACGTCACCATCTATGACGTGGCCCGTGAGGTGGGCTGTGCCCCGAGCACCGTCTCGCGCGCCTTCTCCCGCCCCGGTCGCGTCAGCGCCGCCACCCACGCGAAGGTCATGGATGCCGCACGCCGTCTCGGGTACCGCACGGGTGCCCCCGACCAGCAGGAGCGCCAGGGCACGCAGGGGCGTCTGGGCGTCGCCGCCCCGGACCTGTCCAACCCCTACTTCGCCGAGGTCCTCTCGGGCATGCAGGAGGCCGCCCACGTCGCCGAGTACCTGCCGATCCTCCTGGATTCGGGGGAGGACGAGGAGCGCGAGCGCATCTCCCTCGAGCGCTCCCTCGAGGTCGTCGACGGCATCGTCCTCACCGGCACCCGGCTCTCGGACGCGACGCTGCTGCAGCTGGCCAAGCGCGTGCCGATCGTGGTGCTGAACCGCCGGGTCGCGGGCCTGGACTCGATCACCCCGGACTACGAGCACGGCATGAGCCAGGCGGTCGCCCATCTGGACTCTCAGCAGGTGCGCACCATGACGTACGTGGCCGGCCCCTCGAACTCGTGGTCCGACGGGGAGCGCTGGCGCTCGGCCCGCACCATCGGCACCTCCCACGGCATGCGCGTGCACCGCATCGGCCCGTTCCCGCCGACCTCGCGCGGCGGCGAGGACGCCTTCGCCGAGCTCATCGAGTCCACGCGCGGCGTCGGCGATCCGCTGCCCGACGCGGTGATCTGCTACAACGACCTGCAGGCACTCGGCCTGCTGGTCGCGGCGCTGCGCAGCGGCATCCGGGTCCCTCAGGAGCTGCAGGTCATCGGGCACGACGACATCCCGCTCTCGCGCCTGGTCGGCGCCGGCCTCACCACCGTCGCCGCGCCCAAGCGGGAGCAGGGGCGGGTGGCGGTCGATCGCATCGTGCGCCGCATCCGCCAGCCCTCCAGCGTGAAGGGGCCCGTCGAGGGCGCCCTGCCGGTGCGCCTCGTGGTGCGCGGCAGCACGGGCGGCCGCGAGAAGCGCTGAGGGGGCCGCGGGGCGGCCTGCGCGACCTGACCGACCGGTACCGGCGCTGCGCCCGAACACCCCCACGAGCTGCGCCCGAACAACCTCCACGAGCTGCGCCCGAATAACCCCACGAGTGGTGCGAAACCCCCGCCAAGACCGATCTTGGCGGCGGTTTCGCACCTCTCGTCGCCGCACCTCTCGTCGCGGCACCTCTCCGTCGCCTCGCCCGCTCGGATCGGGTCGGGTCGGGTATGCGTCGCGCGGCGCTCAGGGCAGCACGTGCCCCTCGATCCGCTGCAGATAGGCGCGGCCGACGGCCGTGAGCGAGAAGTCCTGGCGCTTCGCCCCCGTGCGCGGGACCTCGACCTGCGCGACGTCGAGCACCCCCGCCTGCGCGAGGCGCCGCAGCGACCGGTACAGGCCGCGCTCGCTCAGCGACCAGCCCGTAGCCTCCGCGAACAGCGGTGCGAGGACGTGGGCGGAGATCGGTCCGCTCTCGCGCACCAACCGCAGCAGCGCGAGCGTGGTGGCCGCCTTCTTGTAGACCTCCACCCAGGAGGCTGCGAGCTCGTCGGCCCACTCGGAGTCCTCCGGTGCGAGGGGCGGAGCGTCGTCGCCCGTCGCGGGCTGCGCACGCGAGCCGGTCATGCGCGCGCCTGCTCGAATCCGCGAGACAGCACGGCGCCCAGGCCGTGGATCAGGAGGCCGAGCCCCCAGAAGCCGGCCATGCCGAAGGTGGCCCCGAACCAGGTCGTGTCGATCGCGAGGCCTCCGTCGCCGGCGATCGTGGGAGAGCGCAGCGCGATCAGCAGGTACGCATGCAGCAGGTACCCCACGTTGATCGCCGCATAGCTGATCGCGTGGGCGGCGAAGAGGCCGTAGCGCACGCGCGAGAGCCGCCTGCCGATCGTGAGCAGGTACGTCGCGTATCCGAGCGCGATCACGGACAGCAGGATCATGGACAGCAGGCTGATCCGGTTGCCGGTCACGGCGATGACGGTCTGCAGGATCGCGCTCGCCGCGATCAGCGTGAGCGCGTAGGGGAGCAGGGTGCGGTGCGCGGCCGCGGCGGGGCTGCGCGGGGCGGCCGAAGGGGCATTGCCGGACGGGGCATTGTCCGACGGGGCCCTGCCGGTCGGGGCACTGCCGGGCGTGCTCCCCGCGTCCGACGGGGTCATGGAGCTGGACGAGGTGGTCATGGCGTCCTCCTGCGGAGCGGCCCGAGGGGCCCGCGGCTTCTCGTCGTCGGCATTGCACCTGAGGTTCACTGCCCTGTCCCTATGGGACTGTACCTGAGGTTCAGTGCTGACGGAAGGGCCCGGCTCGACGGATCCGGCCGTGTCGGCAGAGCGGGCCCGCCCGGCATGGCCGGCGCTCAGCCGACCAGGCGCTGAGCCGCCGAGGCGCTGGGCCGACCAGGCGCTGAGCCGACGTCGCGGGCGCGCGCCGCACGGAACTCAGGGCAGCAGCGTGTGCACCCAGGGCGTCTCCGCCGGTACGAGTCCGTGCGGGACGGGGACCGGCGCAGGTCCGCCCGGCACCGGGATCGCGGTGATCGTCATCCAGCCGGTGCCGTCGGAGGGGACCAGGCCCGGGACTTCGCGCATCATCGCCCACTCCTCGCGCATCGTGAGGTGGGAGTCGATCAGCAGCTGGTCGCCGTCGGCGCTCGCCTCGATGAGCGCGGCCAGGCACGCCTCCTTGTCGGCGCGCGACGTCGGGCCGGCGTACGGGCGCGAGAGCAGGGAGATCTCCGGTGCCCCGCTGGCACTCGCGGCCCCGCTCGCGTCCCCGCCCTCGCCCTCGCTTCCGTCCTGGTTCCCGGCGTCCGCGTCGGACGCGTCGTCGGCGGGCCACACCAGAACCGCGGCGGCGATCCGGCCGTCCCGTTGCAGCACGCGGCTGCGACCGCGGTCCCAGGTGCCCGGGGTCTGGGGATCGTGGTCCTCGCCGAGCTCGGCGAGCATCACCTCGCGGGGCGCGGTCGGCGACCAGGAAACGTGCTGGTCGATGTAGTGGTCGACCTCGAGCGCGAGCAGGTCCGCGGAGTCCGCGGGGCGCGGGGGACTGATCGAGACGGTTCGGTCCGGGGCGTGCTGCGTCGCCCAGGCCCGCATCTCGGGGCCGACGACGTACCGCCACGGCGGCGTGACCTGCACGGCGATCCCGCCGAAGCGTGCGGCGAGCTGCTGGTCGGAGACCTGGTGCTCATAGATCTTCATGCGCGGGGGCACGCTCGAGGCCTCGACCTGCGCGTGCAGCAGGGCATCGTCCACGCCCTGCCCCTGCACATCCGGGGCGACCTCGAGCAGCATGACGCGGGAGTTCGGATGCACCGTGTTGTCCACGGCGCGGCAGTGCCCGACGATGCGCTCGCCCGCGCTGTCGGGCACCACGGCCACGAAGGAGCGACGGTTCCCGCCCGGCCGCCAGCGGTCCTCGATCAGGTCGGGGAAGGAGGACGTGCCGCCGTCGGCCCCTGCGGCCCCGTCGGCTCCTGGATCCCCGCCGACTCCTGCGTCCCGGCCGACTCCTGCGGTGCCGCCGGCTCGGGCGACGTCTGCCGCCGTCGTCGGCCGCACCCGGACGGCCGTCGTGCCGCCGCTCATGCGTGCGCCCGGTGCGCGGCGAAGACGCCGCCGTCGCCGAAGACGCGGTCCACGAATCTCTCGGCGATGCGGGCGTGCGCCTCGGGGCTCGGGTGGAGGGCATCGGGCAGCGGCAGCTCCGCCTCGTCGCGCGCGCCGTAGAGCTCGAGCCCGTCGAGAGGGTGGAGATGCGGATCCTCACGGGCGGCGCAGACCTCTGCGAGCGCCTCGCGGACGGCGGGCAGGTCGAGTTGGCCGCCGGCGATGCCGGCCGGATCGCCGGTGGACATGAAGCGGATCTCTCCGTGTGCGAGGGCCTGCGGGTCCACGGCGCTGGGCCCGGGGACGCCCTCGAAGAGCCCGCAGTGCAGCGGTGAGATGAGCACGAGCGGGGTGTCCGGATGACCCTGCCGGATCGTGTCGAGGAAGCCGTGCAGGGCGGGCACGAGCGCCCGACGGCGCATGATGTCCCCGCCGACCACGTTGATGCCCAGCTTGAGGCTGATGATGTCGGCCGGAGCATCCCGGATGACCTGCGCGACGGGGGCATCGATCAGCGCGTTCCCGCTGAAGCCGAGGTTGCGCAGGTCCGCGCCGACAGCGCGGGCCGCCCGCACCGTCCAGGTGCCCAGCGGGGTCGCCGCGTTCGAGCCGTGGCTGATGGAGCTGCCGTGGTGCACCCAGCGCGCTCCCGAAGAGGCGACGGGCCGCACCAGCGGCCGTCCGGCGCCGTCGGGCTCCGCGCGCAGGGACTGCAGCAGGATGTCCTCGCTGTACGGCAGCCACAGCTCCACGCGGTGCGTGCCCGGCTCGAGCTCGATCCGGGTGGTGTGGGCCGGGCCCGGGCTCGACGTCGTCGCGCCCGCGGCCGGGTCGATGACGATCAGAGCGCCGCCGGTGAGGACATCGTGGGTGTTCACCTCGCCGTCGACGACGATGTCGAGCACGCCCCGCGGGCGCTGCGCGGCGGGGAAGGCCGAGCGCGTGGCGTGCATCGTCAGCTCGAGGGCGCGGGCGTCGGTGTCCAGCACGAGCCGCACCCCGGCGGGCTGGCGCTGGGCGCCCATGAGCCCCGGCTCGGGCCAGAGCCTCCGCAGCCAGGCCGGAAGTCGATGGACGCGCACCCCCTCGGCCGTCTGCTCGAGGTCCGCATGGCCGTGGAAGAACGGCTCGGTGATGTCGATCGTGTGCACCCGGTCAGCCTGTCACGGCCCCGCCGCCCGCGGAGGAGGGTCGCGGTGGCCGGTCAGAACCGGCGCTGCATGTCGGGGGCCTCGTCGTCGGCCCCGAATCCGGCCGCGAGGTAGGTGGCGACCGCGCCGTCGCGGGAGCTCGGCGTGCACACGATCGCGCTCGAGGCGCCCATGGCGCGCAGCGCGTGCACGGCGGAGAGCGTGATGCCGCGTCCGAAGCCGCGCCCGCGGTGATCGGGATGCACGGCGACGGGCTCGAGCAGCCCGGGGCGGCCGACCCCGGCCGACCAGACCGTCGCGATCGCGACCGCGGCGTCGTCGTCATCGCGGCCGAGCAGCGTGAGCGAGGAGGCCGCGAGCGGGGTCGCGGCCATCCTCGCCCAGCGCCGGGCGTGCCGGTGCAGCTCGGCGGGCGCGGGCTCGCGCTCGCGGAATGCGGCGAAGTGGACGCGCGCCCACTCCTCGACGGGGGAGAGGCGGGCCGACGGCTCCTGGACCGGCTCGTCCTGCGAGAAGTCGGGTGCGGACTGCGGGTCGACGACGTCCGCCGAGGCCAGGGCGTCGCTCATGTCCGGCATCGGGCCCAGGTCCAGGCGCAGGGGCGTCCAGTGCTCGCCCTCCTCCCAGCCGTCGGCCCCGAGGGTCCGGGTGAGCGCGGTGCTCCCGCGCGCCTCGACGGAGCCGGGGCCCTCGTCGAAGATGCAGTGGGTGGGGTCGGCGAGGTCGCCCGAGATCCGACGCGCGAGGACCTCGTCGGTCTCGGCGCCGGGGGCGAAGGCCAGGCGCAGCAGGTCCGGGCCGTCGAGCAGCCCGATCGCGGCCGGCACGTCGTCCAGCTCCCAGACGCGGGTCGCCGCAGCGGTCGACGCCAGCCCGTTCATCGCGTGCCAGCCCAGGTCACCGGGGTGCAGCTGCACCGGAGCGTCGTCGCGCTGCCAGCTGGCGAGGGCGTCGGCGGCGAGGAGCAGCTCGGGGACGCTGGGGGCGCGCAGTGTCGGGTCCATGGCACAAGCACACCGCGTCCGGGCCCGTCTGGCAATCGCGGGTCCCGGAGGTTCCCTCGGTGGACCGCCCGTCACGCGACGTCGGCGAGGATCTCGAAGCGGGTGAGGCGCTCGCGGTAGTAGTCGGCGTGGGCGGCGACCGGCTCGATGGTGCTGCGCACAGGGATCGGGGCGCGCTCGGCGTCGGGCACGGTCTGCTCGAGGGCGAGGAGGGCGGCGCCGCGCATGGTCGAGCGGGAGATCGCGACGTGATCGATGGGGGTCTGCAGGGCGTCGGCCAGCAGGTGCAGCCAGGCCGGGGCGTTCTCTGTCATGCCGCCGGAGAGCACGATGCGCTGCGGGGCGCCGCCCACCTCGCGCAGCTGGTCGGCGATGCGCAGGTAGGACAGCGCGAGGCCCTCGAAGCTGCCGCGCAGCAGGTCCTCGGCGGTGGTGGAGGCGGAGACGTTCGCGAAGATCGCGCGGGCGCTGTCGCGCCACTTGGTGCCGCGCTCGCCGGAGAGGAACGGGACGACCAGCGGCGTTCCCGCCTGGGGTGGGGCACCGAGCAGGCTCTTCGTGTCGATCTGGGAGACGTCCTCGGGGATCGCCAGGCGCGTGCGGGCGAAGTCGAGCAGACGCCCGGCGTCGCTCATGGCCGAGCCGACGAGGGTGCGGCGCGCGTCGACGCGGTAGGCCCAGAGCCCCCCGGGCAGGGTGCCGGTCTCGGTGTCGAGCAACTGACGGATCGCGCCCGAGGTCGCGGTGGAGATGCCCCAGGTCCCGGGGCCCACGGCCCCGATCCCGAGGTTCGCGGTCAGACCGTCGCCGACGACGGGGATCCAGGTGGCGTCGGCGAGCGCGGGGATCCGCTTCGCGAGCGGGGTGCCCGCGACGGGCTGCCCCTGCGAGGGGTCGCGCGGGCCGCCGAGACGGTCCGCGGAGACCCCGGTGGCCTCGAGCAGCTCGGGCACGTACTGGCCGGTGCGGCGGTCGATCATGCCGCCCCAGGCGGCCGAGGCGGTGCCCAGCACGCCTTCGCCCAGCAGCTTCAGGGCGACGTACTCGCCGAGCGCCATGAACCCGCTCGCGCGGGAGAAGACGTCAGGGTGCTCCTCGCGCAGCCAGCGCAGGCGCGGCGCGTTGTACGAGGAGTGCAGGCGGGAGCCGGTGCGGTCGTGGAGGGCGGTGGTGTCGAGCTCCTCGCGCAGCGCGCTCACCTGGTCGCGGCAGCGGGTGTCCGCGTACGTGATGCACGGGGTGAGAGCAGTGCCGGAGGCGTCGACGGCGATCAGGGAGGAGGCGAAGGTGTCGACGCCGATGCCGACGACGGGCCCGGGCAGGGACCCCTCGAGCACGGCCTCCATGGCCACGCACAGCTCCTCGACGACCTGGTCGGCGTCGATCGTGGAGGTGCCGTCGGCCGCCGTGGTGAAGGAGTGCTCGACCTTGTGGTGGCGCGTGCCGACCTCGCGTCCGGACGCGTCGTAGACGGCGGCGCGGCTGCCGCCGGAGCCGACGTCGAGTCCGACGACGAAGGGGCCGACGGCGTCGTCGGTCGGGATCGAGAAGCGCGGGGTCACAGGTCCTCCAGCTGGTGGGCGTCGCGATGCCCGGCTGGTCCGGGCGCGCGGCCGCGCGGGATCACTGCACGGCGATGCGCTCCAGGATAGGGAACGCCCCGTCCGACGCGAGCGAGCGGCCACCTGTTGCCGTCGGGCGGCTCAGGACAGGCGCGCTGGCGGAGCGTGGCCCCGAGGGCGTTTCGGAGGTGCCGCGAAGGACTCACGGGTCGCGCGCACCGGACTGCACGTTGATAAAGTTATCGGCCGATACGACGACTGATAATGTTATCAAGATGCGTACGCCTGTGGACTCACCATTCAGCCCCGGCTCGGATACCGTCCCCCAGGTCTGGGCGGGCAGGACCGGCCAACTCAGCGACTGGCGTGACGTGGTCCGCCCTCGTCGACTGGCAGGGCTGCCTGAGCGCGGTCGGACAATCCTCGGTGAGGCAGGGCTCGGGGAGTCTTCGCTCGTGCGTCGGATCGCCGCCGACGCAGCAGAGCGTGGGGACTGGGTGACACCCCAGCTGCGAATCCCTTCCGGGTCCGACCCCCTCAAGCGGGTCGCGAAGGCGCTTCTGGACGTGGCTTGTCAGGCAGGCCTCGCGACGGCACGCGAAAAGCGGATCGTCGAACTTCTCAATCGTGTCGAGACTGTCGCGGCAGCGGGCGTCTCCCTGACGCTCCGGGAGAGCCAGGGCCCCGAGCCTTACTCGACACTGACCGAGCTGCTGATCGAGCTCGGACGTGCCGCGATCCATCGGGGCGAGGTCATGGTCCTCATTCACATCGACGAGGTACAGAACATCACCTCCGAGGACGCACTGTCGCAGCTCCTCGTGGCCCTCGGGGATGCGATCGTCCACGAAGAGGAAGTCACGGCACCCGGCGGTCGCCTCATCAAGCGAGCTCTGCCACTCGCGATCTATCTGACCGGCCTACCGGAGTTCAAGGACATGGCGGGGGCTCGCAAGGGCGCGACCTTCGCGCGACGCTTTCACACGACCACGTTAGGGCCACTCGACGACGACGACCTCGTCAGTGCCCTACGTCCGTTCATCGTGGGCGGCTGGGAGATCCCTGGCGAGCAGGGCGGATCCACCAGGATCTTCATGGAGGAAGAAGCGCAGTCGGCGATCGTCGACCTCTCGCGCGGAGAGCCCTTCCTGTTCCAGCTCGCCGGGGAGAAGGCCTGGTATGCGGGAACCGACGACGTGATCACAAGGGAACACGTCACCAAGGGGTGGCAGATGGCCCGCGACGAGGCCAGGGACCATGTCGAACGGATCCTTGCCCGCCTACCTACCCGGGAGCGCGAGTTCCTGGGAGAAATGGCGGAACTCGAGCCCTCCGAACGCACTCTGACGACAATCGCCCGCAAGATGGGACTGACCCAAGGATCGGACGCCGGCCCGACCGCCCGACGGTTGGATTCTGTCCGGGGCATTGTCACGCGAGGAAAGCCCTACACGTTCCGTCACCGTGCGGTCGAGGCGTACCTGACGACGAGCTGGCCCGAGATCCCCACCAGCACACCCGACGACACTGCTCCCTGACGGCTCTACGCGCGACACCGGATCAGGCATACACCGTTTGGGTGACGGCGAGACGGGAGGGGAGAACCCTCGCTCGCTGCGAGGTGCTGGTCAGCCCTTCGGTGAGCTGGTCGACCCCGAGCTTGGCGGTCATTACGCCAAATTCCTCGAGCTCCGAAGCGGCGGCGCGCCGGTCGAGAAGGGGGTGTCGATCCCGCCGAGGAACGTGTAGATCTGGGTGGGGAGAGCGATGAAGGTGTCGGTGAAGGGGAGCTTCGCTCTGACGAAGCCGCCGGCGTAGTCGTCCTCGACTCGCTCGGGAAGTTCTTCTCGGACTTCGTCGATGGCCCAGCGGATCGGGAGCAGCTGTGCGAGGTTGAGCAACTGGGTGAACTCGTTGTCGCTGATCTGGAGAGGGTCCTCGACCACTCCGCCTGGAGGGTCAGCGAAGTGGCTCGCCCAGACCCGAGGCGCGGCCCCCATTCCTCGGCGAGCGGGGAAGTATGCGACGGATGCCGCTCTGATCCCCTCGGTGCCGATGAGGCGGACGAGCTCATGCCTCGGCGAATTGAGCTGTTCGAGTGCGTCATTCAGAGGCTTCGAAAGTGTTCCGTCCATCGTCCCTTTGGCCTCCAGGAGCACCCTGGGGAAGGTCTTGGGGCTGTTGGGGGTGAAGCTGTATCCGAGGAGGTCGGGGCGCTTCTCGCCCGCGACCTTCCCGGCGATCTTCCCGTAGAGCAGCTTGAGGACCAGGTCGGAGTGGACGGTGGTCTGGACTTTGAGCGCCTCCCTGGCGACGAGGGCGGCCTGCGCCATGCCGAGGTGATAGCTCACCTGTGCGCGCTCGGTCCCATCGAGGGTCTCGTGGTCTGTGGAGAGCACGAATCCTTCGGAGGACTCTTCGAGGAAGGCCTCGATCGTTGCGGCTCGCCAGATCTTCTGGAGCGCCGAGCGCTTGGGCTGGTTGGTGAAGATGCCGGAGTCGCCCACTGCCACGGCTTCGGTGACGACATCCAGCAAGCTGCTGGTCATGACGCCATCCCAGCCCACGCCGGCTGTCGGCTTCTGCTGTTCGGGGAGGGTGGCGGTCGGCGGGTTGGCGTTGAAGCCGCGTGCTGAGTAGTGGATGTCCGGCATCGGTAGCTCCTTGGGAAGCGAGGGGTGCCGGGCGTCGGGGACCGGGTGCCCGGCCGGTCGGGCGTACTGGCGGCTCAGGACATGCAGGTCCCGGTGTACCTCTCGAACAGGGCCTCCTGAGCCTCGTCCACCTCGGGCGTGCCGGCGTCGATCACCGCGGTCGCGTCGTCGATGTTGTCCTGCGCCGTCTGCAGATAGGTGCGCCAGGTCGAGAGGTGGTCCTCGAGGTCGCTCGGCGGGCTCTCGATCTGGTCGACGAGGTCGATGCGCTGCTGGATCGTCGCCTCGTCGACCATCCCGGGGATCACCGGGGTGAAGACCGTTGCGGCGGTCTCCGTGTTGTTCGTGAGCACGTCGCAGAAGTCGCCCTGCCCTGCGCCGCAGCCGGCCAGGCCGAGGGTGAGGACGGAGGAGAGGAGGAGGGGGAGTGCGGTACGGGATCGCATGCAGTCGATCCTAGGGGGCGCCCCTCACCCCTCCGGCGCGGCCCCGTCCGGGTGCCCGAACTCCTCGGCGTAGCGCGCCCGGAGCTCCTCCCAGCCGTGGTCCATGGCGTCCATGCCCACGAGCCGCTCCTGGTCCAGGCCGCTGAGCTGGGCGTCGAGCACCGCGAGGCACACCTGCCAGCCGGCCGCGAAGTACTGGGCCTGCTGGACGTCGGGCAGGCCCACCTGGATGTCGAGCCGCCCCTCCTCGATCATCCAGCCCATCGTGGCGTCGGCCCAGCGGTGGGTGAGCGCGTGCTGCCCCGCGGTAGCGAGGACGTCGGCCGCGACCGGGTCGTCCCCTGGGTTCTCGCGGCTGAGCGCCGGGCCCACCTCGGTGAGCGGACGGTCGGGGACGACGGGGGACCAGCGGGCGAGCTGCTCGGGATCGGTGATCGCCCGCCACAGCTGCTCCTCGGTGCCGGCGATGTCGACCTCGAGGACCAGGGTGTCGTCGGCGATCTCCGCGCGCACGGGCAGGTCACGGATGCGGGTGTCGATGTCCACGGGGTGCGTTCCCTCGGCGCCGGTGCTGTCGCTGCTCATGGGGCCTCCTCACGGCGGATCCGCGCCGGCGTCGGCGCGGGCTCCCGTGATCATCTCACCCGGCGGTCGCGCCGGACGGGGCGCGGGACGGGGCGGCCGCGTACTGCGGCGGCTCGCCCAGCAGGGTGATCCCGGGGATGCGCTCCGCATGCTCGGCCGCGATCGCCCACAGGCGCTGCACCATGAACTGCACGGCGGGGTTCTTCGCGGAGGACCGCCGCACCCACACCTGCAGGCTGCGCCGCGGCGCCGGGGCGCGGAGCGGGAGGACGACGACGCCGGGCGGCGGGTTCTGCTCCAGGAGCGAGGGCTGCACGCTCACGAAGCCCCCGGAGGCGATGAAGCCCAGCACGGCGGAGTAGTCGGGCGGATTGACCTCGACCCGGGGTGTGAACCCGGCGGCGTGGCAGGCCGAGAGGATCCGAGCGAACCAGGTGGAGTCCAGGGGGTCGTCCGTCGCCCACGGGATCTCGGCGAGATCCGCGAGCGCCACGCTCTCGCGCGAGGCGAGCGGGTGGCTCGCGGGCACGAGGGCCACGTACGACTCCTCGAGGAGGTCGCAGAGCTGCCAGTCGGTGCCGGGCTCCGCGTCGATGTCGTCCGCGATCAGCACGTCCCCGCGCAGATCGAGCTCGCTCACCGAGCAGTCCCGGTGCAGGAGGGTGAGGGAGAGGTCGGGGAACGCCTCGCGCACGTCCTGCGCGAGGCGCGGGACCCAGGTGGCGGCGACCGAGGTCATGTAGGCGAAGGTGAGGGTCCCGGAGCGTCCCTCCCGCAGGTTCGCGGCCAGGCGCTGCACGTCGTCGAGGGCGTCCAGGGCGGTGCCCGCGGCCCGTGCGATCTCCGCGCCCGCAGGGGTGATCTCGATGCCGCGGCCGGAGCGCTCCACCAGGTCGACGCCGGTCTCCCGGCGCAGCGCGGAGAGCTGCTGGCTCACGGCCGACGGCGTGTATCCGAGCGCCTCGGCGCTCGCGCGGATGCTGCCGGTCGCGGCGACGGAGCGCAGCACGCGCAGTTTCACGGGATCGAGCATGCGGCCACCCTACGACCGATCAGCAGTACTGAACAATGGGGTAGGAATGTTCGCTTGTCCTTCCGGATTGGCGGTCGCAGGATCGACGCATGACCACCTTCGTCATGGGCATCGCCCTCATCCTTCTCATCGCCGCCGTCTCCGTCGCCCTGGGGGCCGCGATCCGCGTGGTCCTCGGACTCCTCCTCCCCGCCCCTCCGCCCGACGACGACCCCCGCTGGGTGCGACGCGCCGATCCGACGCCGCGCACCCCGGCCGAGGCCTTCGAGCACGGGAACGCCGCGATCACCCGCACCCTCGCCCCCGACGCGACCGTCCCGGTCGCCCGCCTCGCCCGGGACGACGAGCCGCCGTCCCCTCCCGAGCCCGACGCCGCGCGCGACCAGGACCCCGTCGGCCGCGCGATCGACCGCATCGCCGTGCGCTTCTGACGGCCGCGGCGTCGGCCGGGCTCACTTCCTGCCGGAACGCCCGCCCTCGATCTCGCCCGTGCGCTGCTCGCGTCCGATGCGCAGCAGCACGGCGGCCCAGGATCGCAAGGGCCGCCATGCGGAGCTCACCGCGGCGACGTCGGCATCCTCGCCGTAGCGCTCGGTGATCTCCTGCGCGAGGCGCCGCTCGTTGCGGGGGAGGGCGTCGGGGGCGTTCGCGCCGCGGATCACCACGAGCTCGGCGGCGAAGGGGCCCAGGCCCAGGATGCCCTGCACCTCGGTGAAGGCGTCGTCCGGGTCGAGCCGTCGAAGGTGCTCGCCATCGAGGGTTCCCTCGAGCGCGGCGCGGGCGACGGCCCGCAGGTACTCGGCCTTGCGCCCGGGCAGGTCGAGATCCGCCTCGAGCAGCGCGCCCGGGGCGGGGAAGGCGCCGCCCTCTCCCAGGTCCGCGGTGAGGCGCTCGCGCAGGGAGGCCGCCTGGGTGATGCGGATGCGCTGGGAGAGCACGGCCCACGCGGCCGCCTCGTAGGGGGAGTGGAAGCCGCACGGTCGCAGACCCGGCAGCTCGCGCTGCAGCCCTCCGATCACCGGATCGTGCTCGCCGACCGTCGGCCACGAGGCGGCGTCGACGTCGAGGGAGAGGAAGCGCGCGACCTGCGCGACCGCCGCCTCGGGGTCCTTCGGAGCGCTGCCGTCCGTGCGGCCGACGGTGATCCGGGCGGTCGACCCGTCCTGCGTGACCTGCGCCCGCAGCGGCTCCCACGTGCGCTCGGCGCGGAACACGGTGGTCAGCGGGCCCTCCTGGGAGGGGAGCCGCTGCGGGGCGAACCCCTCCCAGAAGCGGCGGCTCGTGCTCAGCGACCAGGGTCCCCTGACCTCGAGGTCCTGCGTGATTGCGCCGCCGGCTGCCATCAGGCGGGGACCTGCCCGGTGTGGGCCGTGAGCGCGTAGCCCTCGGGGCCGACGAAGCTCATGGTGCGGCCGAAGGGCGAGTCGGTGACGGGGCCGAACATCTCGACGCCCGCGCCGACGAGGTGATCGTGCAGGGCATCGGCGTCCTCGACGGCGAGCCACAGGGCGACCCCAGTGCCGGGCCGCGGGCTCGCCGCGCCGAGGTCGACGCCGGGCAGCGGCTCGCGCACGGCGAAGGGAATCGGGGAGGTGGCGAAGACGACGGCGCCCGGAGGGGACGCGGGCGCGCGGCGCAGACCGAGGTGCTCCTCGAAGAAGGCCGCGGCGGCGTCGAGGTCGCGCACCTGCAGGGCGATGAAGTCGGGACCGGTGGCGGTCATGGTGGATCCTTCCGAGCAATATCAGGACGCTGATATACAACCGTCGGGACGACGCTATGTCAAGATGCTGATATGGATGGATCGGGATCGGGATCGGTATCGGAGTCAGTTTCGGACGCGGGCGCGGGTGCGGAGATCGGCGCGGGGTCGGGCCGGGCCGCCGCACCGGTCGCCGCCGAGGATGCCGGCGCCGTGGTCTCGGCTCCCGGCGACCTCGGACGACGGATCGGCTACGTGCTCAAGCGCGCGCAGGCGTCGCTCCACTCCCGGATGGACGCGAGGCTGCGGCCGCTCGGGCTCACGGTGCCGCAGTACGTGTGCCTCCAGAACCTCCGGCTGCGCCCCGGGCAGACCAGCGCGGAGCTCGCCCGTGCCGGCTTCGTGACCGCCCAGTCCATGCACAGCGTCGTCACGGGCCTGCAGACTCGCGGGCTGGTCACGCGGCCCGCCGCCGCCCCGAGCGGCAGGCGCCTGCCCATCGAGCTCACCGACGAGGGGGAGTGTCTGCTCGGCGAGGCCGACGAGCGGGTGCGCGAGATCGAGCGATCGATGCTCAACGCCCTCGGTGCGCCCGGGGCCGAGCAGCTGCTCGACGGCCTGGGCGCGCTCGTGCGGGTCCTCGACGACGAGGGGTGAGGAACCGGGTCGCGGTGACCGGCCCGGAACAGGTCACTCCGGGGTCCAGCGCCGTGTCAGCAGTTCCGTGGCGAGGCGTCGTGCATCTCGCAGGCGGTGGGCGTCCCCGTCGATCCCCCGATGCGCGATGGCGCCCTCGAGCAGCAGGAAGAGATGCTCGGCGACGTCCTCGGCCGCAGGTGACTCCACGGATTCCTCGACGAGCTCTCCGAGACGCATCCGCACATGCGCCTTGTGGGCGCGCACCACGACCTGCCCCGGGTGGTCCGGGGGCAGCTCGCCCGCGGCGTTGAGGAAGGCGCAGCCGCGATCCGTCTGCTCGGCGTCTTCGTAGGCCTCGAACACGGCGAGCGCCCGCGGCGGCGACGCGGCGGCGACGTGCATCTCGAGCGTCTTCCGCCAGGCCTCGTCGCGAAGCTGAAGGTAGGTGGCGACCAGTGCGTCCTTCGAGTCGAAGCGATCGTAGAGCGTGCGCTTGGTGACCCCTGAGACCTCGGCGATCGTGTCCACCCCGACCGCACGGATCCCGTTCTCGTAGAACAGGGGGCCCGCTGCCTCCAGGATGCGCTGCGCGCCCGGGGTCAGATGTGCCGTTCGGTCGGGATCGGCGGGCGGTGCCGTCCCGCGCGCCTCTCGTGCGTCATCCATGTCGTCCCCTCCGTCTCGTCTGCTCCCGGATTGACTTCACCGACCAGTGAAGTCTAGCGTGCGAGGGAACTTCACAGACCTGTGAACCGAAGGGGGCTTCGTGGACGCGAGCAGCCACACCGAGACGCGCGGCGACACGGGTGCGCGCACCGCACGGCGGCTGCACGGCGCCGCTGGGCGGGAGCTCGGCACGGATGCCCTGCTCGCCGTCGTGGCGCTCTCCCTGATCGGCGTCTGCTACGGACTCGCCCGGTTCGCCTTCGGCCTCTTCCTGCCGACGTTCCGCGAGACCTTCGACCTCACCTCCCGGACCGCGGGCCTCATCGCGTCCTCGAGCTACCTCGCCTACTGCGCGGGCATCATCGGCGCTGTCGCGCTCTCCCCCCGGTCGGGATCGCGCACGGTCGCGCTCGCCGCCGGAGTCCTGGCGACCTCGGGGATCACGCTCGTCGCCACGGCCATCAGCCCTGCGATGCTGCTCGGCGGAGTGGCGATCGCCGGCGCCAGCACCGGCGTCGCGTCGCCGCCGCTCGCCCAGGCGATCGCCCGCTGCGTCGCTCCGGCCAGGCGCGACCGCGTGCAGTCGATCGCGAACGCAGGCACGGGAGCCGGCGTCATGCTGTCCGGTCCCGTCGCCCTGCTCGGCCAGGATCATTGGCGCCTGTCCTGGGGTCTCTTCGCGCTCGCGGCATTCGCGGTGTGCGTCGCGGTCGCCGTCGTGGTTCCTCAGGTGCGGATCGTGCCGACGGACGCGAGGCGCGGAGGACCGCGGGCGGGGCGTGGTCGCGATGGTGCCGAGCGCGGTGAGCGCGGGTCGAGGGCCCGAGCCGCGGGCAGCCCTGGGAGGGCCGATGCCTCCACGGCGAGCACGCTCGCCCTCGCGCGACTCATGGGGGCGGCGGCCGTGATGGGGGCGGCGAGCGCGATGGCGTGGACGTTCGGGCAGGACCGGATCGCGGGCTCCGACGGGGCGGGGCCGCAGGTGGGAGTGACCGCCTGGATCGTGCTCGGCGCCTGCGGCCTCGGGGGAGCGACCGCCGGCGACCTCGTGCGTCGCCTGGGGACGCGCGCCGCCTGGGCGCTCCTCATGGGGCTCCTGGCCCTATCGACGGTCGTGCTCGGCATCGCCCCGGACAGTCCGCCGGCCGCGATCGCCGCGTGCGCAGCCTTCGGCGCCGCGTACGTCGCTCTCACAGGGCTCGTCCTGGTGGGGGCGACCCGCATCCGTCCGGAGCGGACAGCGGTCGTGGTGGGCGTGGGCTTCCTCGCGATCGCCCTGGGCCAGACGCTTGCCACACCGTTCTGGGGAGCCGTCGCTGACCGGGCGGGAGCCGAGGCGGCGTTCCTCGGTGCAGGCGTGCTGGCGCTGGCGGGTACCGTGCTCGCGCCTGCGGGGCGGCCGGGCCCGGGCCGGGATGATCCGGCGCACAAGCACCGCGCGAGCGAACGCTGCCCCGAGAAGGATCCGTGAGCTGCGGCGTGCGGCGGGGTCCGGGACCAGTGGATCGCGGACCGGACGCCGACCCCGCCGGTCCCGGCCGCCTCAGCCCTCGCCGCCCCCGAACCGCGCCGGCGGCAGCGGCGGGGCCGAGGCCGCGGGCGTCTGCTCGAGCGTGGCGAGGGCCTCCTGGATCCCGCAGCTGAGCTGCGGGTCCTTCCCTGCGAGCCACTCGTTGGGCGGGAACGGGACCTCGATGTCGGGGTCGACGCCGTAGTTCTCGATGGTCCAGTCCACGCCCGCGAACCAGCTCGCGTACTTCGGCTCGGTGACGCCCGTGCCGTCGACCAGGTCGAAGCGGCCGTCGATGCCGATCACGCCGCCCCAGGTGCGGGTGCCGATCAGCGGGCCGATGTTCATGGCCTTGGCGACCGCGCCCACGATGTCGCCGTCGGAGCCGGCCTCCTGGTTGGTCACGAACACGACCGGCCCCCGCGGGGCCAACGCCGGATAGGTGGAGGGCTGCTCGCCGCGCGGGTAGTCCCAGGAGACGACCCTGCGCGCCAGGCGGTCGGTGACCAGCTGCGAGGTGTGGCCGCCGTTGTTGTAGCGCACGTCCACGACCATGCCCTCCTTGGCGGAGGCGTCCCGCAGGTCGCGGTGCATCTGCGCCCAGCCGCTCGAGACCATGTCGGGGATGTGCAGGTAGCCCAGGCGGCCGTCCGAGTGCTCGGCGACGAAGGCCCGGCGGGAGGCCACCCAGTCCTGGTAGCGCAGCTGCGACTCGTCGGCGAGCGGCGTGACGACCACGCGGCGGCGCTCGCCGTCGCGCTCGAGGACGATCTCGGTGGGCTTGTCCGCGCAGCCCGCGAGCAGGGGGCCGACGCCCGCGCCGGCATCGACCGCGCGGCCACCGATCTGCACGATCGCATCGCCCTCCTGCGCCGCGACGCCGGGGGCGAGCAGCGGGGAGCGCGCATCGGGATCCGAGGAGTCCCCGCGCAGGATCCGCGCGAGGACGAGCCTGTCGCCCTCGACCCGGAAGTCCGCGCCGAGAAGACCGGGCGCACCCTCGGTCTCGAGGTCTCCGGGCACCGGCATGATGTAGGCGTGGCTGGTGCCGAGCTCGGCGACGACCTCCCACATCATGTCCGCGAAGTCGTCGGCGGTGACCAGGCGGTCCACGACCTCGTCGTACCACGAGACCATCGCGTGCCAGTCCTGCCCGTCCATGTCCGCCCGCCAGTACTGCTGCGCCATGAGCCGGTAGTTGTCCCAGAGCATGCCGCGGCGCTCGAGCACCGGATCCACGCGCAGGGTGAGGCGCCCCAGGTCGATCGTGATCCGGGCCGGATCGTCGTCCTCGACCTTGCGGTCGGCGGGGACCTGCACGAACGCCTCGCCCTGGCGGATGACCAGCTGCTTCCCGTCGCCCGAGACCCACACCTGGTCCACGCCCTCGGCGAGCACGGTGACCTTGTGATCGGCGAACGCCCAGAGCTCCAGGGTCGGCTTCGGGCCCTCGTCCTCGACGCCCGCGCGGGTCGCCCCCAGGACGCCCTCGGCGGGATGGCGCAGCCAGACCACGCCGCCCGCGACGGCCTGCAGATCGGTGAAGTGGCCGGAGGGGACGGGGAACGGAACGATCCGGTCCTCGGCCGCCTCGAGGTCGATGCTGGTCCGCGGCGGACGCTCGGCGTCCTGCGCCCCCGCGGCGCTCGACGCGGTCGCCGGCGCCGAGAGGTCCGCGGCAGCGGGCGCGCCGCGGTGGGTGTTGGTGCGCGCGGCCCCGGAGGCGGGATCGGCCGACGGGCCGGACGAGCCCCCGTCGGACCCTGCGCCGGCAGCTCCCGGCGCGCCGGCGCCGTCCCCGGGCTTGTCGCCCGGCTTCTCCTCGCCGCCGAGGACCCAGCCGTCGGCATCGGGCCCGAAGGGGTCGCGCGTGGTCCGCTCGAGCGGCAGCAGGTACGGGCGCTGGGAGTCGACGAAGCCGAGGTCGAAGACGATGTCGTCGTACTGGGTCTCGAAGGTGCGGGCGGAGACGAACGCGAGGTGCTTGCCGTCGGCCGTGAAGGCGGGCGAGGACTCGAGGAAGCGTCCGCTGGTGAGCGCGCGGCCCGTCGGCTCCGGGTCGTCGACCTCGGAGACCATGAGCTGGGAGACGAACTCGCTGCGCGGCTGCGCCCAGGCGAGGAACCGCGAGTCCGGCGACCAGGCGAGGTCGCTGATCTCGCCGTGGTGCGAGGTCCCCACCTCGCGCACAGAGTCCAGGCGCGGGACGGCGGGGTCGTCCTCGGCGGCGCGTGCGTCCTTCCCGCTGGCGCCGGCCGGGTCGAGGACGCCGCGCAGGGTCACCACGCGCACCACGTAGTCGTGGGTGGCGATCGCGATGCGGGTGCCGTCGGGCGAGGGCACGGCGTGGAGGATGCGGCCGACGGGTCCCAGGTCGAGCGTGATCTGCTCGCCCTCGGCGTCGAGGCGGCGCAGCGCGAGCGCGTCCGAGCCCGTGCGGCCCTCGAAGGCATCGGGGTCGGTGCGGTCGCCCTGGGCGAGCTCGTCGGTGACGACGACCGCGAAGGGCGAGCGGCCCAGCGGCGCCGCCTCCCGGAAGCGGAGTCCGCACGAGCCCGCGAGCAGGCGCGACGGCCCGCCGCGATGGGTGAGGACGTGCGCGGAGCCGCGCCATTCGACCACGCTCGCGCGGGCGTCGAAGGTGGGGCGCATCGCGAGCAGGTTCTTGTGCGGGTCGGCCGCGCGCATGCGGCGGGCGGAGCCCACGCCGGCGACGATCACGGGGATCTCGCGCGGCGCATCGTCGGGCCCGTCCATCGAGAACAGGCGGCCGCGGGAGGAGAAGACGATCGAGGAGCCGTCCGACGCCGGATCGCGCAGATACCCGTCCTCGCAGGTCAGGTGCGTGTGCGCACGCAGATCCGAGCCGTCCAGGGCGACGGACCACAGGTTGCCGGTGGCCCGGTCCGTGATCGCGGCGCCCTCGCCCGGGGTGTCCGAGGCGAACAGCAGGCGGTCGCCGGCGAAGGCCAGGCGCGTCTTGTTCGCCAGCAGGTCATCGCGCAGCGGCTCCCACGAGCGGGCGGCGTGGGCCTCGTGCGGGGCGTCGATCGGCAGGGACTCGCGGCTGATCCAGAGCCGTGCGGCGGTGCCGCCCTGGTAGTGCTTCCAGGTCGAGGGTTCCTTGCGCCACATGGTCGCGACGACGGTGGTCCCCGTGGCCTCGTGCACGGCGACCTCGCTCGCGCGGCCGAAGGGCAGCAGCTCGGCGTGGCCCTCGGTGTCCAGCGCCCAGAGCTGCGCATCGCGCGAGGACAGCGTGGCGCCATGGCCGGTGGTGACGATGATGCGGCCGTCGGGCAGCCAGCCCGCGACGCGGGTGTGCCGGTTCGCCCACCAGGTGAGGCGGCGCGCGGCGCCCGTGCCGTCGATCGGGACCACGTGCACCTCGGGGCTCCCGGTCGCGCGCGAGGTGAAGGCGACCTGCGTGCCGTCCGGAGAGATGCGCGGGTAGACGACGGGAGCCGAGTCCTCGCTCAGCCGCCAGGCGTGGCCGCCGGCGAGCGGGGCGGCCCAGACCGCGTCGGCCGCGGTGAAGACGACGAGGTCACCGCGCACATCGGGGTAGCGGAGGTACGCGGTGCCGGGTGCGGCGGAGGTGCGCGCGGCATCGGAGCTGCCGGGTGCGGGGGAGGTCGTCGAGGCGGTCGTCGAGGGTGAATCGGTGGGCACGTCAGCAGGCGTCGATGGCATGCGGTCCACAGTAGGCCCGCGCGCGGCGGGGCGGGAGGGGGTTTTCGGGGGCGGGGCGGCGGTGGAGTCGGATCCGCCGATGGGGAGTCGAGTCGCCTATTCGAGCAGAGTCACGTACTGCTTGCGGGCGGGCATCGCGTGGATGACCTCTTCCGTGCCGTCGTCCCCCATGAGCACCACCAGTTCCAGTAGGCGCGCCTGCAGGTCGGATCCGAGGCGGAGTTCGCGCTGTGGATTCTCGTCGTCGAGGTCGGAGGCGAAGAGCCAGTTCTCTGCTGCATGCACAGAGTCCTCGGTGGAGACTCCATGCTTGCGCGCCGAGGCGCGAACCCTCATGTCGTTGCCCAGTCGTGCACTGCGCGTCGGATCGCTTCGGATCGATTGAGATGCTCGCGGTCCGCGCGCTGCATGAGTGCGGCGAGTTCTTCGTCGGTGAACCGCACGGGAACCACCTTCGCAGCGGTGCGTCCGCGCGTGCGCCGTCCCCGTGTGCGGAGCTCTTCGATGTCGTACCCGGCTTCGGCTTCGGCCACCCAAGCATCGACCTGCTCCTCGGTGACCTCCTGGCCGTTGATCTCTCTCATGCCGGGAGCGTATTACGAAAACCATCTCGGAGCGAGAGGGGACCGGTGCTCAGCGGCCGTCGGCCAGGGGCCAGTCCTCCTCATGGGTGAACGGCACGGCGACGACCTGTACTGGATCTTCGTAGACGATGCGACCAGGGGTCCTCGTACGCAGCTCCGCCCAGGGCGGTTGGGCACGGCACTCTGGAAGCGGATGAACATGCCATGAGGGTACGAAGGCGACGCCAGGTCACGCGTGCGGTGTCGGCACGCAGCGTTTCGGGCCGATCCGCGTTCAGTCTCGTGGATAGCGGCACATCTCTGCGTCCCGGCTCCCGGGAACGACGTACTCGCTACCGTGGACGGCATGGGTGCAGATCTTCGACGAGCGTCCGGAGCCATCACCGCGGTGATCGTCATCGTGACGGTGATGCTCGCCTTCACCGTGCACTGGCCGGCGAACGCGAAGGTGGCGATCGCTGTCGTCGGCCTGCTGATAGCCCTGGTGGTGCGCGACCGCCTGGTGGTCCGGGAGTACCGCGTGGACCACGGGCTCGACGTGCGCACGGGGGAGCCGGAGGTGCTCGGCTACGACAACGAGAATCCGGCCGAGGACGGGGAGCGGACCGACGACGAGGTTCGGGCCGACGACTGGGAGCGGGCCGACGACAGGCGCGGCCCGGTCTGAGCCGCGCCGCGCCCGTCACGCCGCTTCCGGGCTCTCAGCCCTCCCGCTCGGCCGTGGCGAGGTTCGCGCGCAGCTGCTCGGCGTTCTGGCGCACCACGTACGCCGGACGGTCGCGCTCGACCCTCCAGGACTCGCTGAGCGGGCTCACGTCGACCGCGTCGAAGCCCAGCTCGTCGTACAGCCTCGTCGCGAACTCGACCGCCTCGGGGTGATCGCTCGAGACCGCGAGCGCCCGACGGTCCGGCGTGCCCGCCGGGGCGACGTCGGTCGTGATGTCGCCGAAGGGGATGTGGTTGAAGGCCTTGACGACCTTCGAGGTGGGCAGGTGCTCCTGGAGCATCTGCGAGGTGGTGGTCCGGTTCGCGTCCAGCGCCGGGATCTGCCCGTCGCGCCCGGGGTAGTAGTTGTTCGTGTCCAGGACGATCTTCCCGGCCAGGGGGTCGACGGGGATCTGGTCGATGGCCTTCAGCGGCACGGTCACCACGACCACGTCGCCCGCCTCGCCCGCCTCCGTCGCGGTCGCGGCGCGCGCGCCGTCACCGAGCTCGGAGACGAGGTCCGCGAGCGTCTCGGGTCCCCGCGAGTTCGCGATGACCACGTCGTATCCCGCCGTCAGGGCCGCACGTGCGACCTGGCTGCCGATGTTGCCTGCGCCGATGATGCCGATGGTTGTCATGCATCGTGCAACGCCCGGCGGCCGGAGATGTTCCCCGGGGGAGGGGTGTGACGGCGTGTGTCAGGTGTGCGGGGCGGGCACGGGGTCCGGCCCGGGCGGCCTCGACGGGGCGAGTCGGCGATCGTGTCCGCTCCGCCAGTCCCGCGCTGCACCGCGAGGGGGCGTGGCGTCGTGCGGCGGTGATGGATTCGCGGACCGTGCATCCATGGCCCCTCAGCGTGCAGGCAGGTCCGTATGCGGGGTTCGTTGCACGAGTGGGGACCATGGATGCGCTCCCACATCGCGAACGCCTCGCTCGAGGCCTGTTCACGGCCTCGCTGCCGACCCCTCAGATCCCGTACTCCACGACCACCGGCGCATGGTCCGACAGCCGCGTCCCCGCCACCTCCCGGTCCACGGCATCCCACCGGGCGCGGCGGGCGAGCCGCGGGGTGGCCAGGTGGTAGTCGATGCGCCAGCCGGCATCCTTCGCGAAGGACTGGCCGAGCCATGACCACCAGGAGTACGGCCCGTCCTCGTCGGGATGCAGCGAGCGCACCACATCCACCAGCGTGCGCGGGCCGAGCTGCCGTCCGAACCACGCCCGCTCCTCGGGCAGGAAGCCGTCGTTCTGCTGGTTCCGCCGCCAGTTCGCGAGGTCCTGGGGCGCATGGGCGATGTTCATGTCGCCCATCAGCAGGTATTCGCGTCCGGCCGCTGCGGCCGCCCGACGCGTGCGCGTGAGGTAGGTCGAGAAGGCGGCCATGAACGCCATCTTGCGCTCGTAGCGAGCCCCACCGTCGGGTGCCTCGCGCATCCGCTCGGGTCGCTGCAGCTCCGCGGGCAGTCCGCCCTTGGGAAGGTAGAGGCTCGCGATCGTCACGGGCGCTTCCGCGAGGTCCACCTCGATGTAACGGCCCTGATGGGCGAAGGGGCGCAGACCGCGGGGGAGCGTGACGCGGTCCTGCGCGGGGACCTCGATGAGCGGAGTGTTCGAGGGTAAGTCCGGCGCTGACGCTGATGCCGATGCCGATGCTGATGCCGATGCTGATGCCGACGCCGATACCGACGGCTCGGCGAGCAGTGCCTCGCCGCTCCACGTGCGTACGCCCACGGGCCGCTGCCGCGTCAGCACGGCGACCCCGTTGCGCCCGGGGATGCTCCCGGTGTCGAGGGCCGCGTGGTACTCCCCGAAGGCGCCGTCGGGCAGCTTGTCGGCCTGGGCGCGCACCTCCTGCAGGGCGACCACGTCGCATCCGCGCTCGCGCAGCCATGCATCGAACCCGCGGCGAAGGGTCGCACGGATGCCGTTGATGTTCACGGTCGCGATGCGCAGGGCCGACGCCGCATCTCCCGCCGCTCGCCTGGTCGTCTGCACCTCCGCTGCGGTCGCGGCATCCTCGTGCCCGCTCATCGCAGCACCTCCCGCGCGGCCCGGATCCGCCGCGCGCACCCGGGGGCGAGCCCGCTCGGCAGGGAGTCGACGGGGAACCAGCGCACGTCGCGGCTCTCCTCGCTCACGACGATCCGTTCGCGCGGATCGGCGACGGCGGTGAAGCCGATGTCCCAGTGGGCGCGGCACGTGAACGCGCCGGCGAGCTCGTGACGGTCGAGGTCGGTGATCGCGTCGGTCGCGAGGGCGAGGTGCTCGAGTCCGGACTCCTCGCGGGCCTCGCGCAGGGCGGCGTCGGCGAGGCTCGCGTCCTCCCGCTCGAGGTGCCCGCCGACCTGCACCCAGAATCCGCCCTTGCGGTGAAAGCACAGCAGCACCTGCGCCCCGTCGGGCGAGAGCACGAAGGTCGAGGCGGTCACGTGCTCGGGCGCGAGCCCCTTCCACAGCGCGGACCCGCCGTGCTCGTGGACGAAGGTGAGGTAGTTGTCGCGGGCCGCGAGCGCGGGTGAGGCGTCGTGGGCGGGCACGGCCTCGAGGGCGCGCAGGACGTCGGCGAGCATCGGATCATCGGGGAGCACCCCACGATTGTCCCTGCTCGGCCCTCTGCCCCGAACCGACGTCCCGCGCAGTCGCGCTCAGAGCTCCGTCTTGCCGGAGATCCCGGGACCCTCGTCCCCGCGGAGCTTGGCGACGAGCATCTTCGCGGCGGCCGCCGCGCGCGGTCCCGGGACGCCCCAGTACTGCGCGGACTCGCCGTGGACCTTGACGAGCCCGAGGTCCGGATCGTCCGTGCCCTGCGGGAAGTACGCGTCCAGCTGGTCGTCCCACAGCTCGCGGGCCTTCGCGGCGTCCTCGACGAACTCGGCGGTGCCGGCGACGGACAGCCAGCTGCCGGTCTCCGCGAAGGCGAGGTTCACCTGGGTGTTCCCCTGCAGGGCGGAACCCTGCTCGCCGCTGCGGCCCACGAAGAACCACACGCTCGCGTCGTCCTCGACGCGCATGGGGGTCATGGGGTGGGAGACGATCTTGCCGTCCAGCACCGTCGAGAGCATCACGAAGCGCTGCTCCCGCATGATCTCGACGGCCTTCTCCTGGGTGAGCTCCTCGGGATGGGGCATGTCTTCTCCTTCGATCGCTCGCTGCGCTCGATGAGCGCCGACGGGCGGCGCTCCCGCCGGGTCCGCGAGACTACGCGCCCGATCCGGGCGAGGACAGTGCGGCCGACGGGCCGAGGGCGCATGCTTGCCCCGTGGACCTCTCCTTCGACACCACGACGATCTCCTGGCGCGGCCCCGCGCCGTTCGTCTTCGCGCGCGTGCCCGAGGACGAGTCCGATGCGATCGCCGACGTCGCGCCGTACGTCACCTACGGCTGGGGCGCGATCCCCGTGACCGCCCGCATCCAGGACGTCGAGTTCACGACCTCGCTGTTCCCCCGCGAGGGCGTCTACCTGGTGCCCGTGAAGGTCGCCGTGCAGCGGGCGACGGGCGTGGGCGTCGGGGACGACGTGCATGTCGAGCTGCATCTGGAGATGCGGGACTGAGCTGCGCGCCGCCTCAGACCTCGTCGCCCTCCACGGGTCCCTCGGTGTTCGGCTTCCAGCCCAGCGCCGGCGCGACGTGCTCGGCGAAGGACTCGAGGATGTGGAGGTTCAGGTCGACGCCGGCCTGCGAGGGGATCGTGAGCATGAGGGTGTCGGCGCTCTGCACGGCGGCGTCGGCCTTCAGCTGCTCGATGAGGTGGTCCGGCTCGCCGGTGAACGTGCGGCCGAAGGTCGAGCGCATGCCGTCGATGATGCCGATCTGGTCCGCGCCCTCGCCCGGGCGCATGCCGAACAGCCGACGGTCCTGCTCGTCGACGATCGGGAACACGCTGCGCGAGACGGAGACGCGCGGGCGTCCGGTGTGGCCGGCGGCCCTGTACGCGGCGCGGAAGCGGTCGATCTGGTCGGCCTGGAGGTCGCCGAAGGACTCGCCCGTGGCCTCCGTGAGCAGGGTCGAGCTCATGAGGTTCAGGCCCATGCGGCCCACGTTCTCGGCGCTGTCGCGGCTGCCCGCGCCCCACCAGACGTGGTCGATGAGGTCGGGCGAGTGGGGCTCGATGCGCAGTCCCGCCCCGGGCGCGGAGCTGGACATGTACCCGTTCTCGGCGGCGCGGGCCATTGGCTCGCCGCGCACGGCACGCAGGAACAGGTCGAACTTCTCGCGCGCCACGTCGGCCCCGCGCGGGTCGGTCGAGCCGTGGTAGCCGAAGGACTCCCAGCCGCGATCGGCCGGCTCCGGGCTCCCGCGGGAGACGCCGAGCGCGAGGCGGCCGTCGGCCAGGAGGTCGAGCGCGGCGGCCTCCTCGGCCAGGTAGAGAGGGTTCTCGTAGCGCATGTCGATGACGCCGGTGCCGACCTCGATGCGCCGCGTGCGCGCCGCGGCGGCGGCCAGCAGCGGCATCGGCGAGGCCGACTGCCGGGCGAAGTGGTGGACGCGGAAGTAGGCGCCGTTCACGCCCAGCTCGTCCGCGCCGACGCTGATGTCGACGGCGTCGTGCAGCATCTGGCGCGCATCGAGGCCGGGAGCGCCGACGGCGCTGCCGTAGTGACCGAAGCTCAGGAATCCGAAGGCTCGCATGATGGGGTCAACCGTACTCGATCATTGAATATTCCACGAGATGCGGGAGGTGCGGCCGTCGACGTCCGGGGCGGGGACGCCGGGCGAGGACGCAAGGTCAGCACGCAGGCGGGGTCGGGTGAGGAGCCCGCATGCGGGCGAGGTTTCAGGACAGCAGCATCCACATCAGGGCGGCGAAGTTCACGAGGGCCGTCGCGGCGGGTCCCGCCGTCTTCCATCGGTCGTGGAGTCGGCCCCCGATCACGGCGTCGGCCGTCTGCACGAGGATCATCGCGACCGCAACCGCTGCGACGATGCCCTCCGACCCCGTGGCCACCGCGATGAGGGCGACAACGAGCAGGGCGAGGCTGCGTGAGAGAGCGTACTGCGACGGGATCCGCGAGAGGTCGTCGGCCTCGCGGAGCCCCACGACGGCGTAGACGAACGAGACCAGGGCGCTGATCGCCGTGACGATACTGCAGATCAGGAGGGCGAGGGACATGGGAGCACCGTATGCGCACGCCATTCCCGAGCGCCCGGAGAACCGTGCAGCGGACGGGCGCCCCCATCGGTCGTCGACCTGCGCGCCGTCCCTGCGCGGCCGCTCGCTATCCCCCGGAGCCCCGCGCCGCGTTCCGCAGGTGCCGCCTCGCCGTCCGCTCGTTCCCGCGCCGGTAGTTGCCGGTCAGGCGCGCCATCAGCTCCTGCGCGTCACCGGACTCGGCGTCCTCGAGGAAGTCGGCCGCGCGATGCCCGCGCAGCGTGGTCGCCGCGCGACCGTGGTGCAGGATCACCACCTCCTCGCTGCGCTCGACGTACTCGAAGCCCTCCGGTCTGCTCATGGCGGCACCGTACGTCGGCCCCGCGCGCACGGCCATCGGGTTTCCGCAGCCCGCCCGCCGCGGGGAATGTGACCGCGGTTACTCTGGGTGAAGGTCGTCAGGGATCGATCAGGGATCGGCACGGAGCGCCCGATCGTGCCGACGCACGAGCAGGCGGCATCTCGGGCGCGCGGTGTCGGACGTCGCCAGCGTGGCGCGGACATGCCGGTCCCGGCGTCGGACGACCATGCCGCGCCCGGGCCCGGGCCCGGGGACGAGGGGGTGAGGGGCCATGGTCGGCAGGCGGCGACCCGCGTCCGGCCGCACCCCCGTGCGCCTCGCCGCAGCCGCCTCGATCGCGTTCCTGCTGGCTCTCGCCGGATGCTCGGTCCCCGAACCCGCCGACTGGACGTACCACCACTCGAACCTGCTGCGCCCGGCCGATGACCTGCGCACGATCGGCGACGCGTGGCGCGAGAGCCTCGCCGAGGGGAAGGCCAGAGCGAACGTCCCCTCCGATGCCGGCTGCTATCTCCACCTCGAGGGCGGTGCGGTCCAGGACGACGTGGTCTGCGGCCCCACGCGCCTCGCCGGCCACAGCGCTACCCTCTGGCAGCAGGCACCGATCACGTCGTTCTACCAGCAGGGCGGCAAGGTCGCGCTGACCCTCGGAGGGGACGGCAGCTTCCGCGACGTCGACCCGCGCAGCGTCGGCGAGCTGCGTGCGGCCGACGGCTCGCAGCCCGACCTCACGATCACCATCGGCCCGCCGAAGGGCACCGAGCTCGCTCCCGGGGAAGCCGTCGAGGTGCCCGCCCGCCCGCAGACGGCCGACGACGGCTCGACCTACGGCGGCTGCATGCTCACCGGCAGCGCCCTGTGCACCATCGACACCGCGGGCGACGGCGGCCGCCGCATCCTCCAGCTCGCCGGCCGCGAGATCTTCGTCGTCTTCCAGGACGCGGGCGACGCCGGCTACGCGGCCGAGCCCTACGATCCCGCGCCCGGAACTCGCCTCATGGCGATCACGATCATCAACACCCGGGTGAAGGACCCGCAGGGCAGGGACGGTGACGACGAGGCGACGAGCGGCGGCTCGGGTGCGCCCGCCGGCGGCGGGGCAGCCGGGGGCGGGTCCGACGGATCCCGCCGGACCTCGACGGATCTCGCCAGCCTCCTGCCGGTGGGCACCGACGGCGCACTGGGCGGCGCAGAGGAGGGCACGCTCACCGCCTCCCTCGCCGTGGGCGACGAGAAGGCCCGGGGCCTCGGCGACCTTCCGGAGGCCACGGCGAGCGCCGAGCAGGTGTTCGACCGTCTCAGCAGCGACGCCCCGCCCGCACCCGACGACGACCATCCCGCAGGCACGACCGTCCGCCTGGTGGCCGTGCCCGAGGGCGAGCCTGCCGTGGTCACGGTCTCCGACGGGACGTACGCGGCGGCCTTCCGCAGCGACGAGCCCCGGTCCTCGACCACCGTTCCCGCGACCCAGCAGGACTTCTTCCCGATCATCGACCCGTACGCCGACACGCTTCCCAGCGGACTGACCCTCGGGGTCGACGGCACTCTCGACCTCGGCGGACGCACCACGCACGACACCGTGCCCGTCGAGTTCCGGGCCACCGCCTCCTTCCTCGCGAGCGACGAGGACGACGAGGTGCTGGGCACCGACGACCACGGCAGTCCCCAGCCCGTCGCCTTCCGGCCCGAGGGTGCGGCGCGCGCCGACTACGTGCCCCGCATCGAGATCCGCGATGCGGAGCTCATGATGGGGAAGAGGGCCCTCCCGCTCGAGGCCTCGGCGGATGACGAGACCGGGAGCGAGGCGAGCGCGACGGGCACGGCCGATGTCGGCGGCCTCGACGCCCCCGATCCCGCCGCCCCCGTCGACCCTGTTGACCCGGACGACGAGGACTCCGAGCACTCGGAGGTCAGGCTGCGGGCCCACGTCGTGCTGCACCTCGATCTCGCCGACGACCAGGACGGCGCACTGCCGTCCGACCAGCCGAAGCACCTGCAGTGGACGCAGGACCTCGACGAGTCGACCGGAGTCTTCGGCGCCCCCGGGTACGCGAGCGTCGTCGGCTGGTGAGGACCGGTGACGGCCGGGGACGGCCGGGGACGGCGCGTGACGGCAGGGGACGTCTCGTGACGGCCGGTGGCGGTGGGCATGGCGGGCACGGGTGCCGGCTCCCGGTCGCCGCGCGGGGAACATCCGGCGAACACTTCGCCACGTGGGCCCGCTCGGCATCGTCGTGCGCGGCGAACCCGCACAGGATGAGGGCATGGATTCCGTCATGGAGCGCACATCCTTCGCCCGCCCCAGCGCAGCTGCCCGCCCCAGCGCGGCCCCCGGCCCCAGCACTGCTTCCACGCCCGGCCCATCTCCCCGCCCCGCCGTCATCGGCCATCGCGGCGCCCCCGCCGGTGCGCCCGAGAACACTTTGGCCTCCTTCGCCCGCGCCGTCCGCGACGGGGCCGACGCCCTCGAGTGCGACGTCCACCTGAGCGCCGACGGCCACCTGGTCGTCATGCACGACGACAGCATCGACCGCACCGCCTCCCCGCACGGACCCCTGTGCGGCGGCGACATCGCCGACCTCACCCGCGCCCAGCTGGACACCGTCGACCTGGGAGGCGGCGAGCGCATCCCCTCGCTCGACGACTACCTCGACGTGTGCGAGGGCGGCGCCGGACGGCCCGTCGGTGCGATCGTCGAGGTCAAGGCCCCGGCCGCGGCGCGCGCGACCGCCCTCGCCCTGCGCGAGCGCTTCGGACCGCAGCCGATGCCCCTGCCCGACGGGGCCCCGCCTGCCGTGGTCATTTCCTTCCACCCCGACGCGCTGCGCACCGTGCGCGAAACGGCCCCGGAGGTCCCGATCGGCCTGCTCGCCGCGGGTGTGGACGACGAGGTGATGGCCGTCCTCGCCGAGCTGCGGGCCGAGCGCGTGAGCGTCTGGATCCAGACCCTCGAGGACGGCGACGCCGACCGCGCGTGGTCCGCGAGCGGCGCGAGCCTGCACGTGTGGACCGTGAACACGCCCGAGCACCTCGACGCGGCGCTCGCCGTCCGCGTCGCCTCGATCGCGACCGACGACCCCGGCTGGGTCGTCCGCGAGCGCGACCGCCGGGCACGGACCCCCGGCGCGCTGCCGGTCGCCTGACCCGGCGCACAGCGCCCCGTCGGCCGACCTCGCGCCCGGCGCACAGAGCCCCGTCGGCCGACCCGTCCCGCCCCCGCAGCCCCGCCCCGTGCCGCGGTGCGCGGTGGTGGACCACGTGTGTGTGCGGGTCTGCGGACCATTCACGCGCGCGAAAGGTCCGCAGACCCGCACAGAGCGGGAGGTCGCCCGCCCCTCGCGCTCCGCGCGCTCAGCTCCCGCTGGGCACCTTGTCGGAGACGGCGAACTCGCGCACCTGCACCCACTTCCCGCCGGGGTTCTTCCCGGTCACGCGCACGCGCACGTGGGAGGCGCGCACGGCCGACCCGAGCTCCTTCGTGAACACCGGATCGCCGGTCAGGGCGCCGATCTTCGACCAGTCCTCGCCGTCGGCCGAGCTCTCGACGACGCCCTCGTAGACCTGGTCGCCGGCCGTCTCGTCGGACGTCGCCATCTTCAGCTGCACGAATCGCAGATCGGCCGGGGTCGTCAGCTCGAGGGTGATCGTGTCGTCCTTCTTCGGCGCCCGCGAGGACCAGAACATCGTGGACTCGTCGCCGTCGACCATGAGCGCGGGGGCGTAGTCCTTGTACTGGTCCAGGGTCGTGCTCGCCGTGGTGGGCAGGCCGGCGAAGGGCAGCGAAGGATCGTCGGGCAGCACGTCGCGCAGCTGTGCCCAGGCCCAGGCGATGAACACTTCGAACACGCCGTCGCCGACGCTCGGGGTGATCTGGTCCTCCTTGTACACGCCGTCCTCGCGCTGGTCGGGGACGGTCGCGGCGGTCGCCGCCCGGAAGCTGGCCTTCGCGCTCGCCGCGGCTTTCGAGGCCTTCTTCAGCGCGCCGTCCTCGAGGGCCGTGAGCATGCGGTCGTGCTCCTTCAGGCCCTGCGCCCACTGCGAGGCCGCGACCATCCAGGGCTTGGTGTCGTCCACGAAGCCCTGGGAGGCCATCGCCTCGAGGGTCCGCGGCAGCGTCGTGATCTGGTTCAGACGGGTGCGCAGGTCCGCGCGGCCGTCCTGCGCGCCGTCCTCGTAGGCCGCCTGGTACGGCTCGACGTCGGCCGAGAGCGCGGGAGCCTTCGGGGAGCCGTCGCGGTAGGGCCAGTTCACGTTGAGGTCGACGAAGACGTCGAGCGCCCGCCGCACCTGGCGATCGGAGCCCGCGAGCTCGTCGAGCGCGGAGGCGAAGGAGTCCTCGGCGTCGTAGGCGGGCGGGTTCCAGCAGTAGTCCGCGTAGTTCGCGAGAGCGGGCAGCGAGGCGTACGGCTCGATCATCGGGTTCGAGGTGAAGCCGTCGAAGTGCTCGTGCAGGGTCTCGTCCCGGCCCTCGAGGGGGTTCAGGAAGATGCGGTCGCGGCGTCCGTCGTTGACCGGGAAGTTGTCCCACATGTACAGGTGCTCGGAGTGGTAGGACTCCTCGGCCTTGGCCGCGGAATCCGCCGTGACCTGCGGGGAGAACACGCCCTCGCCGGTCCACTGCACGCGGATGTCGGGGTCGATGCCGGTTCCGAAGGCGGTCTTGTAGTCCGAGGGGTCCGAGCCCCAGTACTCCGTGGGGACCGTCTGCAGGGGCTCGAGGTCGTTGGCCTTCACGTACTCGTCCTGCAGACGGTTCAGGTAGTGCGCCTGCGCGGCGGCGAGCGAGTCGAACTGGGCGGCGTCTTCGTCGTTCAGGTCTGTGGGGATGTCGTCGAGGGCGATGTAGAAGCTGGTCACGCCCAGATCTCGCACCTGGTCGAACTTCTTCACGGTCGCCGCGAAGTCCTCGTCGCTGCCGTAGGTGATGTCGTTGCCGGGGGAGAGGGCGTAGGTGAAGTGCACGTGGTTCTTCGTGGCGGTCTCCACGAGCTCCGCCATGTCCGTGAGCGCCTTCCCCTCGTACAGATCCCGCCACTTGGAGCGCAGCAGCAGGTCGTCCTTGGGCGTGTAGATGTAGGTGTTCAGCTTGTGGCGGCCGTAGAAGGGGAAGTGGTCCAACCGTGCCCGGTGCGACCACGGGATGCCGTAGAAGCCCTCGATGGATCCGCGGATCGGCATCAGCGGCCAGTCGCGCACCTCGACCTGGCGCAGGCGGCTCGTGCCCGCGAGCAGCTGGCGCAGCGTCTGCACGGCGTAGAAGGCGCCGGCGGCGTCGCGGCCCGCGAGCACCACGAGCACGCCCTTCGAGCGTCCGGCCGCCAGCACGTACCCCTCGGCCTCGAGGTCGTCGGCCCCCTTCGCGCCGAGCGCCTTGAGGTTCGGGGCGATCGTCGGGTTGTCCGCGGAGGTGCCCAGGTGGATGCGGGTGCCCTGCGCCGTGGTCTTCTCGCTGGTGGCGGTGATGAGCGAGATCGTCGCGCCCGCGTCCTCGAGCACCTCGCGCAGGGCGGAGAGCGCGGCGGCGTCGGTGCCCTTGCCGACGATCACGCTGACCTTCCCCGCGAGCTGCACGCTCCCGTCGAGCACGGTGACCTTCTGGGGGACGGGGTGGACGGGAGGGAGATCCTCCGCGGGAGACGCGGGGGCTGGGGCGCCGTCGGCGGCGCCGCCGGTGGCGGTCCCTGCGGCGAGGGCTGGTGCGGCGGCCGACGCGGCGACGACCCCGCCGCCGACCGCCGCCGCGAGCCCGAGCGCCCGACGACGGGTGACGTCGGCACGGGCCGCCGCGCCGCGCGGGGTGCTGGCGGGGCGGGACGAGCCGGTGGAGTCGGTGGTGCCGGGGTCGCTGGTGAGACGGGCGGGACGCCCATCGGGAGTCAAAGGATTCACAGCACGGCCTTCCGGGGTGGGGTGGCATGGGGGCGGGGCGGCGTCGGCCCGGCGGGCTGCCGGGCGGACAGGAGTGGGCGGGAACGAGAGGGGACGTCTGGTCAGGATCTGTGCCGGATCACGGCCGATCGGGCACGGAACCCGACCGAAGCGGCCCTCTCGTGGGTCCGGGGGAGGGGGAGAGGGTCTCGTCGACCCGCTCGGATCCTCGATGCACGCGGTCGCACCCGGGGCCGCGGTGACCCACGGCACATCCGCCTTGGCACCCTAACAAGATCTCGCGCCGCCTTCGAGGGTGTCCCGGCGCGCTCGTGCGGGAAGTCAGCTCCGCCGAAGCCGCTGGGTGAGGTCTCCACCCCATGTGCGCGTCGAGGCCTCACCCAGCGACGTCGACGAACATCTCCGCTCCCCGGACGCGCATCCCCTGGACCTGTCTGCCCGTCGCCTGACCCGTCGGCACACCTGCCGTGCCGCCCGCCCCTCGGAATACGCACCCCCGCCGCGCGCGTTCGCAATGGACATGAAGGCCATCACTTACAGCGCGTACGGAGACCCCGATGTCCTCGAGGTGAGCGAGGTCGACACCCCCAAGGTCGGGCCCGGCGAGGTGCGCCTCGCCGTCCGCGCGGCGGGCGTGAACCCGGTGGACTGGAAGATCGTCGCCGGCGGCCTCGATCCGCTCATGAACATCCAGTTCCCCGCGATCCCGGGCTGGGACGTCGCGGGCGTCGTAGAGGCCGTGGGGCTCGATGTCACCGAGGTCGTCGAGGGCGATGAGGTCATGGCCTACGGCCGCAAGGACTGGGTCGAGCAGGGCTCCTTCGCCGAGCAGATGACGGTGCCCGTGCGCACCCTCGCCCGCAAGCCCGCGGCGCTCGACTGGGAGCAGGCGGCCGCACTGCCCCTCGCCGGCCTCACCGCCTACCAGTCCCTCACCCGCATGGGCGTCGCCGAGGGCACGACCGTGCTGGTCCACGGCGCGAACGGCGGCGTCGGCAGCTTCGCCGTCCAGATCGCCGTGGCCCTCGGCGCGCGCGTCATCGGCACTGCCTCCGAGCGCAACCACGAGCGCCTGCGCTCTCTGGGCGCCGAGCCCGTGACCTATGGCGACGGCCTCGCGGACCGCGTGCGCGAGCTCGCGCCCGACGGCGTGGACGTCGTGGTCGACTACGTGGGCGGGGTCCTGGAGGACACCCTCGCCGTGCTCGCAGACGGCGGGCGCCACGCCTCGATCGCCGACCCCGAGGTCGCCGCGTCCGGCGGCACCTACATGTGGGTGCGACCCGACGCCGAGGACCTCGCCGTCCTCGCGGACATGGTCGACACCGGCAAGCTGCGCGTCGACGTCGCCGACTCCTTCCCGCTCGAGCGGGCGGCCGACGCCTTCCGCGCCAACATGGAGGGCCACACCGGCGGCAAGATCGTGGTCCGCGTCGGCGAGTGAGCGTGCGCGACACGAACACGAGGCAGGGCGCGGGAAGGGGAGTGCGCTGATGAGCGAGCCGACGGTCCCGATCACCCTGCACCGCGGCGACATCACGACGGACGGCGAGGTCGACGCGATCGTCAACGCCGCGAACTCGACGCTGCTGGGCGGCGGCGGGGTCGACGGCGCGATCCACCACGCCGCCGGCCCCGGGCTGCTCGCCGAGTGCCGCACGCTCGGTGGCTGCGGGACCGGCGACGCGAAGATCACCGGCGGCTACGACCTGCCCGCCGCGCACGTGATCCACACCGTCGGCCCCGTCTGGTCGGCGCGGGCCGACGAGGCCGGCCGACAGGAGAAGGACGACCAGCTCGCCTCGTGCTATCGGCGCAGCCTCGAGGTCGCCCGGGAGAACGGCCTGGCCAGAATCGCTTTCCCTTCGATCTCGACTGGCGTCTACCGCTTCCCCGTGGAGCGCGCCGCCCGGATCGCGATCCGCACGGTGCGCGAGACGGCGGCCGCACTCGGCGGCGTCGAGGAGATCCGCGTCTGGCTCTTCGACGATGCGACGTTCACGGCGTATCGAGACGCGCTCGAGAAGTCATGGCGAGCCTGATCGAGGTCGGCTGAGACGCTCCCGCGGCCGCGCGGGAGTCGGGGAGCGTCACTCCGTCTGCTGCTCGCCCGTCTTCGGCTCACCCTTCTTCTTCTCGCCGGTGGACCAGAAGTACAGCAGCTCGGAGTCGTTGAGGAGCCGGTCGCCGATGGCCCGCTCCTGGTAGATCGCGGGATTGTGCGAGGACAGGGTGCGGGCGTTGCGCCAGTGGCGGTCCAACGCGCGGCCGCGCGAGGTCGCGGAGGCCCCGCCCACCTCGAACAGCTGGGTGGTCACCGCGAGCACGTTCTCGACGGCGGTGAGCTGGGCCTGCACGGTGCGCAGCTCGGCGGCGTCGATGAGTGCGAGCGAGCGCTCGCAGCCGGTCGTCCCGTCGCGGTGATCGCGGATCACCGCGTCCTGCGCGGCACCGAGGGCGCGGGCGGCCGCGAGCACGGAGTCCTCCGCGGCGGCGAGCTTCGCCGAGAGTCGGCCGACGACGGCCTGGACGAGCGGGTCCTCGGCCGCCGTGGCGCCGCTGCCCTGGGAGTAGACGCGGGTGCGCGAGCGCACGAAGTCGACGCCGTCGCGCAGCGCCGCGCGTCCCACGCCCACGAGCGAGGACAACAGCACGAGCTGCAGGAACGCGGTCTGCGGGGTCGGGCGGCCGTCCGCGCTCGCGCCCCGGATCCGCACCCGGGAGGCGGGCACCCGGACCTCGTCCAGGAGGGTGCTGCCGCTGCCGGTGAGCTGCTGGCCGAAGCCGTCCCAGTCGTCGCGCACCTGGACGCCGGGGTCCTCGCGCCGCACGGTCACGCGGGCGCGGAGGCCGTCCGGCGTCTGCGCGGTGACGTTGATCCAGTCCGCGAAGATCGAGCCGGTCGAATAGGCCTTCTCGCCGCTGATCAGGAAGTCCTCGCCGTCGGGGGTGACGGTCGTGGCGAGGTCCCCGACCCGGGCGGTGGAGCGCTCATGGCTGGCGTTGCCGAAGACGGCGCCGCCGGCGAGCAGGCGCTGCCAGACGCTCGGGTCCTCCTCCTCGTCGCCCAGCAGCAGGCCGTTGGCGAAGGCGAAGTGGGCCCGCAGCAGCTGCGGGAGGTTCGAGTCGGCCTCCCCGAGGTCGATGAGCAGGCGGAACAGGGTCTCGACGTCGGCACCGGCACCGCCGTGCTCGCTCGGCACGGTGATCGCGGTGAAGCCCGCGTCCGCGAGCGCGCGGACCTCGTCGAAGGGCAGGCGGCGCTCGCGCTCGCGCTCGACCGCGCCGGCCGCGATCTCGGCGAGGACGGGCGCGAAGCGGGCGCGCAGGTCCTCCGCGGTCGGACGGCTGCCGATCGGATGGGCATCGCTGGCAGAGGCGCCGCTCGGAGTGGCGTCCGTCGGACGGGCGTCGGCCGGGCCGGCGTCGCTCGGGCGGGCGCCGGCCAGGCCGGAGGAGGTGATCGTGGTGCTCATGCGGTCTCCTGGAGGGTCGGGTGCGGGAGCGCGGCGACGAGCTCCCGGGTGTAGTCGTGCTGGGGGTGGAAGAAGACGTCGTCGGCGGTGCCCTGCTCCACCACGCGGCCGGCCTGCATGACGAGCACGCGATCGGACACGTGGTGGACGACGCCCAGGTCGTGGGAGATGAACAGGTGGGCCGTGCCGAGGGCCTCCTGCAGGTCGCCGAGGAGGTCGAGGACCTGCGCCTGGATGGACACGTCGAGCGCGGAGACCGGCTCGTCGAGCACCAGGACCTCCGGCGAGGTGGCCAGCGCACGCGCGATCGCGACGCGCTGGCGCTGCCCGCCGGAGAGGGACAGGGGGTGGCGGCGGGCGTGCGCCGCGGTGAGGCCGACGGCCTCGAGCAGCTCCCGGACGCGCCGGGCGCGGGCCTCGCTGCGGGCGGGTCCGCCGGTCTCCGCGGGGATCGCGTCGGCGATGGTGCGGCCGACGTCCCAGCGCGGGTCGAAGGAGCCCAGCGGATCCTGGGGCACCACGGAGATGCGGCGCCGACGGTCACGGCGGCGTTTTCGCTCGCGAAGCCCCGACCAGGCCTTCCCGTCGAGCAGCACGCGCCCCGCGCTCGGCTCGGCGAGGGCCAGGGCGATGCGCGCCGTCGTCGACTTGCCGGACCCGGACTCGCCCACGATCCCCAGGGTCTCGCCCGCCGCGAGCGCGAACGAGACGTCGTCCACGACGGTCCGCTCGCGGCCGTCGGGCCCGCGGAAGCGCTTGGAGATGCCCTCGACCTGCAGCACCGGCCCGTCGGCCGACGAGCCGGCCGCGCCCGACGAGCCGGCCGCGCCCGCCGCGCCCGCTGCGCCCGCCGTGCCCGCTGCGTCGGCCGCGTCCGACGAACCGGCGCCCCTGTGCCGCGCGCCGAGCGTCTCGCGGTCCCGCGCCGAGAGCTCGAGCGGCGGCGCATCCGAGAGCCGCGATCCGCGGGAGCGGGCGGAGGGGACCGCCGCGAGCAGGCGGCGCGTGTACGGATCGGCGGGGCGGGAGAGGACCTGGGACGTGGGCCCCTGCTCGACGACGCGGCCGTCCTTCATCACCAGCACCTCGTCGGCCAGGCGCTCGACGACGGCGAGGTCGTGGCTGATCAGGATGATCGCGCGGCCCGCGGCCAGGTTCGCCTCGAGCAGCGAGAGGATCTGCGCCTGCACCGTGACGTCGAGAGCGGTGGTCGGCTCGTCGGCGATCAGCACCTCGGGGTCCAGGGCGAGCGCTGCGGCGATCAGGGCGCGCTGGCGCAGCCCGCCGGAGAGCTCGCTGGGCAGCTGGCGCGCGCGCAGCTCGGGCTCGGGGACGCCGGCGGCCGCGAGCAGCTCGTGCACGCGGCGCTCCCGCTCGCGCCGCGGCACGCCGTGGACGCGCAGGGGCTCGGCGATCTCCGCGCCCACGCGGCGCAGCGGATCCAGGGACACCAGGGCGTCCTGCAGCACGTAGCCGAGGCGCCGGCCGCGCAGGGCGCGCAGCTGGGCGTCCGTGGCCCGCAGCAGATCGGTGCCCGCGACCTCGAGCCGCTCGGCGCGCACCTCCGCGCGCTCGCCGTTCAGCCCCAGCAGGCTGCGGGCGGTCACCGACTTCCCGGAGCCGGACTCGCCCACGATCCCCAGGCAGCTGCCCGGACGCAGCGTGAGCGAGACGTCGTGCACGACCTCGTTCGCGTCGAAGGCGACCGAGAGGTTCTGGGCGTTGATCAGGGCGTTCATCGGGAGGCTCCGGAGTCGGCGGCGCGCTGCAGGTGACGGCCCAGCACGGTGAGGGACAGGGTGAAGGCGACGATCGTGATGCCGGGGAAGAAGTCCATCCACCAGGCCTGCTGGATGTACGTGCGGCCCGCGTTGAGCATCGCGCCCCACTCGGCGGTGGGCGGCTGCACGCCCATGCCCAGGAAGCCCAGCGCCGCGGCCCACACGATCGCCTGCCCCACCCCGAGGGTCACGAGCACGGTGAGCGGGCGGAAGGCGTTGGGCAGGATCGTGCGCCAGAGGATCCGGGCCGAGGAGTGGCCGAGCGCGCGAGCGGACTCGACGTAGAGCGAGCCCTTCACGGCCAGGACCTGGCCGCGCACCATGCGGGCGTAGCCGGGCATCGTCGCGACGCCCACGGCGACCATCTGCGTGGCCGCGCTGCTGCCGTAGACGGCGATGAGGATGAGCGCGAGCAGGATCCCGGGGAAGGCGTAGAGCACCTCGATCACGCGGGTCACCGAGGCATCGGCCCAGCGCCCGCCGAGTCCGCCCAGCAGCCCCAGGGTGATCGCCCCGAGCAGGCCGATCGCGGTCGCGCCGAGGCCGATCGCGAGCGACTGCCCGGCGCCGTGGACCACGCGGGAGAACACGTCGCGACCGGACTGGTCGGTGCCGAAGACGTGCGCGGCGCTGGGCGCGTCGAAGCTCTCGCCGAGGCTGATCTCCAGCGGATCCTGCGGGGCGAGCAGCCCCGGAGCGATCGCCGCGAGCAGCACCAGGGCGACGACCACGGCCGCGAGCCAGAAGCTCACGCTGCGCAGGGCGGTCGCGGGGCGGGTCCGTCGGGCGCGGGGCCGGGATGCGGCCGACGGCGCGGCGGTCTCGGGCGCGGTGGCGAGCGCGGTCATGAGGCGCCTCCGATCGAGGTGCGCAGCCGCGGGTCCACGGCCACGGCGGCGAGGTCGGTGAGGATGTTCGCGAGCACGTAGACCAGGGCGACCACGAAGGTCACCCCGATCACGAGCGGGAGGTCCTGCGAGGTCACGGCCGTCACCAGCACCTGGCCGATGCCCTGGCGGGAGAAGATCACCTCGACCACGACCGCCCCGGAGATCAGCGATCCGAGCCCCCAGCCCGAGAGCGCGATCCCCGGCAGGGCGGCGTGGCGCAGGATGTGCCGCCACCGGACGTCGCGCAGCCGGGTGCCGCGCGCGAGGGCGGAGAGCACGAAGGGCTGGCGGGAGGCGGCGTCGAACTCGTCGCGCGTGACCTGGGCGAGGAAGCCGCCGAGCGGCACGCCCAGGGTGAGCGCGGGCAGCACCAGACCCGCGGGGCCGTCATCGATCACGGGCAGCCAGTGCAGGGTCACCGCGAACACGACCAGCAGCACCACGCCGAGCCAGAAGTGGGGGAGGGCGGCGAGGACGACCTCGAGGCCCGAGCCGATGCGCGCGGCGAGACCCGGACGGGCGGCCGTGAGCAGGGTGCTGCCGATCGCGATCGCCCAGGCGATCGCGAGGGAGGCGCCGGTCAGCTGCAGGGTCGGCACGATCTGCTCGGCGATGATGCGGGCCACCGGCTCCTTCATCGTGTACGAGCTGCCGAGGTCCCCGCGCACGAGCCCGCCCAGGAAGTCGGCGTACTGGACGAGCAGGGGCTGGTCGAAGCCGTACTGCGCGCGCACCGCGGCGACGGTCTCCGGCGGCGGGTTCGCCGAGGCCCCGCCCAGGATCGCCAGCGCAGGATCGCCCGGCACCAGGTGCTGCAGGAAGAACACGATGGTCGCGACGGCCCACAGCAGGACGAGGGCGGAGAGGATCCGCAGCGCGATCCGCCCGGGCAGGGAGGCGCGCAGGCGGGCGAGGAGCGCGGGTCGCGGCGCGGCGGGCCCGGGGCCGCCCGGCGCGGACGGCTCGTCGGAGCCGACGGGGGCTGCCTGCGGCGCGCGGGCGGCGGACGTGGTCTCGGCGGTCATCTCAGGCTCCGTCCCGGATCAGGTAGGCGTCGTGCAGCACGGGCTCGCCCTCGCTGGGCTCGATCCAGATGTCCGCCACCTGGTCGGACCTCGTCGCCAGGCGCGTCTGGACGGGATAGAGCGGCAGGTGCCAGGCCTGGGACGTGAGGATGTCCTGGGCCGTGGAGTAGAGCTGCTGCTGCTTCTCCGGGTCGGTGGTGCCGGCGGCCCGGACGAGGGTCCGATCGAGCTCGTCGTCGTAGTCGCGCGCCACGTTCTGCCCGTTGTCGATGTCGAGGGTCTCCTGGGAGAACTTGATGTACATGACGCCGGGCGTGGGGCTGTTCCAGTAGCGGCCCTGCAGGTCGTAGGCGGCGGGGTCGGTCTTGATCGCGGTCATCGACGCCGCGTCCTTCGGCTGCAGGACCACCTTGACCCCGACCCGCTTCTCCATCGCCTGGAAGTTCTGGAAGATCGTGAGGTCCGCCGGGGGCGTCTCCCCAGGATCCGAGTTATAGGGCAGGCGCAGGGTGAGGGTCTTCCCGTCCTTCGTCCGGTAGCCGTCTGCGTCGCGGCCCGTCCAGCCCGCCTCGTCCAGGAGCTTCGCGGCCTTGTCGGGGTCGTAGGGGAAGGGCTCGTGGTAACTCTCGTCGTAGTCGGGGGTGCCGCTGGACAGGGCGTTGCCCTCGTAGGGGAAGACGCCCGCGTAGGCGCTCTCGACGATCCCGGGGGCGTCGGCCGCATGCACGATCGCCCGGCGCACGCGCACATCGGACAGCTGCGGGCTGTCGGTGTTGAAGTCCAGCGCGAAGGGGACGCCGGAGTGCACGAAGTCGTCGGTGTCGATGCGCGAGTCCGCGCTCGCCGCGGGCACGGACTCGGGCGGCAGGTTGAAGATGGCCTGCGCCTTCCCGGACTGCAGGGCGCCGAAGCGGGCGGTGTTGTCCTTGAGGAAGCGCCAGGTGACCTTCTCGAGGTAGGCGGGGCCCTGGTGCTTCGCGTCGGCCGGAGCGGAGTCGTAGTCGTCGTTGCGCACCAGCACGACCTCCTGGTTCCGCTTCCACTCGGCGACCTCGAAGGGGCCGGTGCCGACGGGCGCCGCGCAGTTCGCCTCCAGGCCGCGGGCCATCGCCTTGGGGGACTCGATGCCGAAGAACGCCTGCGAGAGCACGGTCAGCAGCGGCGAATAGGGGCGCTTGAGGGTCACGCGCACGGTGTGCTCGGAGACCGCGGTGGCCTTCTCGAAGTACGGCGAGAGGTACAGCAGGTCGGTCGAGGACTGCGTGTCCGGGTCCATGATCTGCTCGAAGTTCGCGACCACCGCGTCCGCGTCCAGCGGCTCCCCGTCCGTGAACTCCACGCCCTTCTTCAGGTGGAAGTCGTAGGTCAGACCGTCCTCGGACACGTCCCAGGACTGCGCGAGCCAGGGCACGACGGTGCCGTCGGCCTTCATCGAGACCAGCGAGTCGAGGTACTGGCGGGCGATGTAGGTCTGCGGCATGTCTCCGCTGTTGTGCGGGTCCAGGCAGGTGGGCTCGCGGTCGGTGGCGTAGACGAGGTCGCCGCCCTCCTTCGTGCCCGTGGGCAGGGAGGCGGAGGGGTCGGCGGTCCCGCAGCCGGCGAGCACCGCGAGGACGGCGGCCGCGGCGACGGCGGCGAGGGCGGGGCGGGGTCGCATGGGCGGCTCCTGGTGTGCGGGGCGGGATGTGCTGGGGCGAGGCGGAGGCGGGGCACGGGATCGGCGTCGGATCCGGTCGGACCCGCCCGACCCTAAGCAGGAGTGATGGACCACCAAAGGTTTATGACGGCCTGCGGCCCCGGACGTCGCCCGCGTGCCCGGCGCGGCGCCGACGGATGCATCCGCCGTCACGCGCCGTCACACGGGATGCGCCCGCGCGACCCGGCGGCGGAGAGTGCAGGGCGTCGAGCCCCACCCGCACCCGCTGATCACCCAGGACGGTCCATGTCGCCCAAACCGCTCATCCTCAACCTGTTCGAGATGAACTGCGTCGGCCACATCACGCACGGCCTGTGGCGCCTGCCCGGGAACAACCGGCACCGCTACACCGAGCTGGACTACTGGACGGAGCTCGCGCGGATCGCCGAGGACGGCGGGTTCACCGCGATCTTCCTGGCCGACGTCCAGGGCGCCTATGACGTCTACGGCGGCTCCGCCGAGACCGCGCTGCGCGAGGGCCTGCAGATCCCCAGCAACGACCCGATGCTCGTGGTCCCGGCGATGGCCGCGGTCACCGAGCGCCTGGGCTTCGGCATCACGTTCTCCACGAGCTACGAGCCGCCCTTCGCCTTCGCGCGGCGCATGTCCACGCTCGACCACCTCACCGGCGGCCGCGTGGGCTGGAACATCGTCACCTCCTACCTGCCCAACGCCGCCCGCAACTTCGGCCTCTCCGAGGAGATCGAGCACGACCACCGCTACGAGATCGCCGACGAGTACCTCGAGGTCCTCTACAAGCTGTGGGAGGGCTCCTGGGACGACGGGGCCGTGGTGCGTGACGCCGAGGGCGCGGTGTACACCGACCCCGCGAAGGTGCACCGGATCGACCACGAGGGCGCGAACTTCCGCGTCGCCGGCCCGCACCTGGCAGAGCCGTCCCCGCAGCGCACGCCCACGCTGATCCTCGCGACCGCGTCTCCCGCAGGGGCGAAGCGCGCGGGCGAGCACGCCGAGATCGTCTTCACCCACGGTCCGCTGCTCGAGCGCACCGTGCCCGCCGTGCGCGAGGCCGCCGTGGCGGCCGGGCGCGAGGCCACGGACCCGAAGTTCGTGGTCCAGGCGGCTGTGATCACCGCGCCCACGCAGGAGGAGGTCGACGAGAAGCTCGCCCGGTACAAGGCTCACCGCTCGACCGAGGGCATGCTCGTCCACCAGTCCGTGCCCATCCGCGCCCTCGACCACCCGCGCGAGCGCACCATCGCCGAGGCCCTCGAGATCGAGGGCCTCCCCGCCGACACCCCTGTCGGCCGCAAGGGGGCGCACGAGACCGTCGGCGACCTGCTCGACGCCGTCGACGAGGCCTGGCAGGACCGCTTCTTCGTGGCCGGGACCCCCGAGGTCGTGGCCGACACGATCGAGCACTGGCTCGACGTCGAGGGCATCGACGGCATCAACCTGCGCCAGTACCACTCCTTCGATACCGTGCGGGACTTCGCCGAGCTGGTCTCGCCGATCCTGCGCGAGCGCGGGCGTCTGCCGCAGCGCGAGGGAACGCTGCGCGGGCGGCTGTCGGGCACCGACCGGCTGCCGGACTCGCATCCCGCGGCCCGGTTCCGCGGCGCCTTCGAGGGCGTCGGGGTCTGAGGCCTCGGGGCGAGGGGTCCAGGCGCCGGGCGGCGGCGTGGTCGACGAACGGCGGCGCGGTCGGCGGGCCTAGACTCGACCAGGTGACGCAGACCCCGGCCCCGCTCACCCAGGACCCTCTCGCCTCCCTCGTCGCCGTGCTCGGCGCGAGCGATGCGGACGGCGAGGCGCCGCCGGCGGTCGCCTGGGGGCCCTTCGCCCAGAAGTTCCTGCGGGCCGACGAGACGGTGCTGCTCGTGCACGGCGGGCGGGGCTGACAGCGCGATGAGCCCGTCTTCGATCGAGCAGGGCTACCCCGCATCCGGTCGGTCCGGGGCTCGTGGCCCCCGTGCACGCCGATACGACCCGGACCGCCGCGACCGCATCATCGACGCGTGCCTGGACGTGATCGCCGAGCACGGGCTGGCGGGCACCTCGCACCGTCGCGTCGCCGCTGCGGCCGACGTCCCCCTCGGCTCGATGACCTACCACTTCAGCGGTATGGACGAACTTCTCCGCGAGGCCTTCACGCGCTTCGCCGACTCCGTCGCCCGGAAGGCCGAGCGGCGCATGGCCGCGGCCGAGGACCTCGACGACGCGCTCGCCGAGTTCAGCCGGAACATCGACGAGGACGTCCTGGCCACGCAGCGCGACCTGATCCTCACCCTCGAGCTCTACACGCTCGCCGCGCGCAGGCCCGAGTTCCGCGACATCACCACCACCTGGATGACGCGCACCCGCGCGACCCTCGAGCCCTTCGTCGACCCGCGCACCGGGCAGATCCTCGACGCCATGAACGAGGGGCTCACGATCCACCGCGCCCTGCACGCGGACCCCACGAGCGAAGGCCTCGCGGCCGACGCCCTCGCCCGGATCGCGCGCGGGACCGACGAGGACTGAGAGCCGGTGGGGTGGACCTCCCTGAGCGTCGGTGGAACAGGCGGTCGAGGCGATGAACGACGTACCGCACGAGCGGTTCCAGCGGGAACGGGGAGGAGCTGACAGCGCAATGGGCAGTGTGGACGAGTCAGAACCTCGGTATCGGATGAACCTCGTGAGAGACGAGTTCGGGCGGAGACGGGAAGCTGGTCTGGACGAAGGGGAAGCGCTGCAGGCGACAGCCGTGGACCTCGGCTTCAGCCTCGGTGACTGCGCGTCCGCGGTCGGGCTCGAAGACCTCGTGGAGGCGATGGGGGACACGTGGGAGATCGCGGATGAGGAGGGCGGTCCCACCCGGCTTCGGCGACCAGGGCGCCTTCCACGAGACAGCTGACGAGCGTCGTCCCAGTCAGACTCGTCGGCCTTGCAGCGCCCCGGCCGCGACGATGACGGCGAGCCCCGCGACCGGCACCACAAGCAGGCCAGCCCGCAGCGACGCCGCATCGGCGATGAGCCCCACCACCGGCGGCGAGGCGAGGAAGCCGAGGCGCATCAGCCAGGAGACCACGGTCAGCCCGGTGCCGTGGCGCAGTCCGGGCAGCTCGTCGGCGTGCCCCATGGCAGCCGGGACCAGCGTCGCGCAGCCCAGGCCCGCCGCGGCGAAGCCGAGGATGACGGCGGGGACCGTGGCGATCGCGAGGGCGGCGCCCATGCCAATGGCGATGAGGAGCCCACCCGTGCGGGCGACGGTCCGCTGGCCGAAGCGGTCGACCAGGCGGTCGCCGACGAGGCGGCCGACGAACTGCGCCCCGACCAGCGCGATGTACCCGTAGGCGGCGACCGCCGCGCTCGCGCCCAGGTCCCGGCCCAGGAACAGCGCGGCCCACGAGTTGCCCGAGTCCTCGACGACGGTGCCGCCGATCGCGAGCACCACCAGCGCCGCGAGCAGCAGCAGGGTGCGGGTGGAGACGTGGGCGGCGGCCGACGGGCCCGCGCCGGACGAGGCTGTGCCGGGCGCCGCGTGCTCGGGCTCCGCGTGCTCGGTCCCCGCCTCCGGGACGGAGGCCGGCGCAGAGTCCGGCGCCTGCGCGCCCTCGTCCTTCCCCGGCAGGCAGAAGCGCAGCGCGACCAGCGAGATCGCGGCGAAGAGCACGGCCGAGACCGTCAGGTGGATCCCGAGAGGCACGCGGAGAGCGATCGCGGCGGCCGCCATCGAGCCGCCCAGCACCGCTCCGATCGACCACACCGCATGGAACGAGTTGAGGATCGAGCGGCGGTAGGCGCGCTGCACGCGCAGCCCGTGGGCGTTCTGGGCGACGTCCGTGATCGCGTCGCACGCGCCCGCGAGGCCCAGCGCGAGCGCGAACATTGCGGCCGACGGCGCGGCCGAGACCATCAGCAGCGCGAGCGCCGTCAGCACCGTGCCGATGGTCGCCGCACGGGCCGATCCGAGGCGCCGGATCGCGGGCGCCGCCGCGAGCCCGGCAAGGATCGCGCCGGTGGGGAATGCGGCGATGGCCAGCCCGTACGTGGAGTTCACGAGCCCCAAACCCTGCTTGATCTCGGGGTAGCGGGGGAGCACGTTGGCGAGCAGGGCGCCGTTGGTGAGGAACAGCGCCGCCACCGCCCAGCGAGCGCGGCGGAGTCGGGCCGGGGGCGCCGCGGCCCGGGCCGGTCGAAGAGCGGTCATGCGTACGACTGTACGCTCCGCGGGAACGCGCGCGCGAGGGTCCCGCGAGGGGTCGCGAGAACGCGCGCGAGGAGAAGGCGTGGAGAGGGGGACACCGCGACCGCCGGCCGGCCATGCGGCCCCGTCGGCCCCTCGTCCCGTCCCGCAGGACGATCGTCCCGTGACGTGAGACGTCATGGCTCGTAGTGTGTCCCCAGCGCCCCACCTGTTGATGGCCCGGGCACCCCTGTGTGCCCTCACCTGCCCCGAGCGAAAGGACCGCGATGCTCGATTCGACCCTGCAGGAGACCTACGACGCTGTACTGCGTCGCAACCCGGGAGAGCCGGAGTTCCACCAGGCCGTGCGCGAGGTGTTCTCGTCTCTGGAGGTCATCCAGGACCGCCACCCCGAGTACACGGACCAGGGCATCATCACCCGCCTGTGCGAGCCGGAGCGCCAGATCATCTTCCGTGTCCCGTGGGTCGATGACCAGGGCACCGTCCAGGTCAACCGCGGCTTCCGCGTCGAGTACAACTCGGCGCTCGGCCCGTACAAGGGCGGCCTGCGCTTCCACCCCTCGGTGAACGTGGGCATCGTGAAGTTCCTCGGCTTCGAGCAGATCTTCAAGAACTCCCTGACCGGCCTGCCCATCGGCGGCGGCAAGGGAGGCTCCGACTTCGACCCGCACGGCCGGTCCGACGGCGAGGTCATGCGCTTCTGCCAGTCCTTCATGACGGAGCTGCACCGCCACATCGGCGAGTACACCGACGTCCCCGCCGGTGATATCGGCGTGGGCGCCCGCGAGATCGGCTACCTGTTCGGCCAGTACAAGCGCCTGACCAACAAGTACGAGGCCGGCACCCTGACCGGCAAGGGCCTGGACTGGGGCGGCTCGCTCGTGCGCAAGGAGGCCACCGGCTACGGCGCGGCCATCTTCGCCGACGAGATGCTCAAGGCCCGCGGCGAGTCCTTCGACGGCCGCAAGGTCGCGATCTCCGGCTCCGGCAACGTCGCGATCTACGCGGCGGAGAAGACCGCCCAGCTGGGCGGCATCGCCGTGACCGCCTCGGACTCCTCCGGCTATGTCGTGGACGAGGACGGCCTGGACCTCGAGCTGCTCAAGCAGATCAAGGAGGTCGAGCGCGGCCGCATCGCCGAGTACGCCGATCGCCGCGGCGGCCGCTCCCGCTTCGTCGAGGGCGGCAGCGTGTGGGACGTCCCCGTGGACATCGCCCTGCCCAGCGCCACCCAGAACGAGCTCGACGCCGACGCCGCCCGCACCCTCGTCAAGAACGGGGTCAAGGCGGTCTCCGAGGGCGCGAACATGCCCTGCACCCCCGACGCCGTCGAGGTGTTCCGCGAGGCGGGCATCGCCTACGGTCCCGGCAAGGCCGCGAATGCCGGCGGCGTCGCGACCAGCGCTCTGGAGATGCAGCAGAACGCCTCGCGCGACGCCTGGTCCTTCGACTACACCGAGGGCCGTCTCACCGACATCATGGTCGGCATCCACCGCACCTGCCTCGAGACGGCCGAGGAGTACGGCCGCCCCGGCGACTACGTGGTGGGCGCGAACGTCGCCGGCTTCCGCAAGGTCGCCGACGCGATGATCGCCTTCGGCGTCATCTGATCCGCAGCGCGGCCGGCGCAGGGGGACCTGCGCCGGCCACCCCGGCGGCTCCGGTGGTGCCGACCGCCGCGGCCGTCGAGAGGTACGAAACGGTTGCCAAGATCGATCTTGGCAACCGTTTCGTACCTCTCGAGCTGTCTCCGGCTGTCTCGGGCTGATTCGTTCGCCGGTCAGTCGGCGCCGAGGCGGGCACGGAGGGTGTCGCGCAGGATCGGCAGCGCCGTGGCGTAGGGGCCGTGGGCGGCGGCGGTGGGCGCGGGCGCATCGGCAGTCCCGTCGGCCCCGTCGTGGGCGGCCCCGCTCCGATCCGCCCCGCCCCGATCTGCGTCGCCGCGATCGGTGACCCGCCCCGCGACGTGCAGCAGCATCGCGGTCTTCTCGTAGATCTCCCACGCATCCCGACGGGCGCGCAGGCCAGCAGCGTCGAGCGTCGGTGCGGGGAGCGGCGGCGCCTGGCCCTCGAGACGCGGCAGCTCGGACGCACCGTCGAGCCGTGCGCGCGCGTGCAGGTAGCTGCCCACGAAGGCCTCGATGTCCTCCTCGGTGAGCGGCACGTACCAGGGGCCGCCGTGCACAGCGCCTCCGATGATCGCGAGGTCCCGCGCCGGATCGTCGCCCATCGCCCACTCGAAGTCGATGAAGCGGGGGACCTGCGCGTCCCACACGATGTTCGTCGCGCACAGGTCGCCGTGGCTGAGCACGAATCCCTCGAGGCCGGCGAAGGCGGCGTCGGCCTCCCGCAGTCGCCGCGCGGCGGAGCGCAGCACGCCCGGGCCGCCGATCCTCGCGAGGACCGCCCCATCCACCGACTCGGTGTCGGCCTCGAAGAGCTCGAGGAGCGAGAGGCGAACCGGCTCCATGCGGCCCCACGGATCGGCTCCGAGCGACACCGGACCGCGCCCCGGCGTGGCCACCCGATGCAGCTGGGCGAGACGATCGGCGTGGGCCATGAGGTGGCCGCGGGACCACCGCGGCGGCACGAGGATCCGACCGGGCACGGGCGTCGTCACCAGATACGGGGCTCCGAGGGGGCTCGACTCCGCGTCGTCGTGCAGGGCGAGGGGCTCGGGGCCGACGCCGGGCGGCAGCTGGGTGAGGGCGGCGAGCTCGTCGGCCAGGGGGTGGGCAGGGGTGTGCCAGGGGATCCGCACCAGCAGCGCGGTGCCGTCCTCCGCGCTCAGGCGCCAGGCGGCGAAGGTTTCGCCCGTGCCCAGCAGCTCGACCTGCGCGGGGCCTCCCAGTCCGGCGAGCCGGGAGTGCTTGGACTGGCCCGGAAGGCGCCGTGCATGATCTGCGTCCCGCAGGGGGAGCAGCAGGGTCTCCTCATGCCACGCGCGCCGGATCCGCTCGCCCATCTCCGGCGAGGCGGCCGCTGGAGGAGTGGGCGCCGCGGCGGCCCCGGCGGCGGAGGACGTGCTGGCCATCGTGCCCTCCTCGACAGTGCTGCCCCGTGACCTGGTCCTCCCGATCCTAGTCCGCAGCGCTCGCGGCTCCGGAGTCGTCCGGGACCGCACCGCGGTCGGGGTGGGGGACGAGAGAGGCGGGGCGGGGCGCATGGAGTACGGCTCCCGCAATAGCGCGCGATCGTGGAGACCTCCATGGACGTGACAGTGCTCGGAGCCGCGGCACCACCACCCGCCCCGACCTCGCCGCGGCGATGGTCGCCGAGCTCGGCGACGACGCCCACGTCCACCAGGCGGTGGCGCCGACGACCGATCGACCCTCACCGGGGTCCTCGCCCGACTCGAGGCCGCCGGCTGGATCCTGCGCGAGCGGGACGCGGACGACGGGCGCTGCCGGAGGTGCTGCGGGCGCTGGTCGGCGGACACTCGTCGGCGGGCGCGAGAGCTGAAGCGTGAGATGCCGGGTGCGGACCGGCGCCTCACACCCCGCCCGTGCGTCCGTAGCGCGCACCGGCCGCACGCAGCGCATCGAGCACCGCGAGGTCCTCGGCGCCGAGGCGCACGTCGAGGGCTCCGAGATTCTCGTCGATCCGATGGGGCCTGCTGGTGCCGGGGATCGGCACCACGTCCTCACCGCGCGCGAGCACCCAGGCGATCGCGATCTGCGCACGAGTCGCGTCGTGGGCCTCGGCGATCTCCCGGATCCTTTCGACGATCCCGGCGTTGTGCTCCCGGTTCTTCGGCGACCAGCGCGGCAGGACGCGCCGGAAGTCCAGCAGCCCGGGCCGCATCGCGGCGGCGTCCCCGGAGAGCATGCCGCGGCTGATGGGGGAGTAGGGCACCACCGTCACGCCCAGCTCGCGGGCGACGGGCAGAGCGTCGGCCTCGATGTCCCGCGTGAGGATCGACCACTCGGTCTCGAGCGCCGCGATCGGATGTGTCGCGTGCGCCCGGCGCAGATCGGCGCCGCTCGCCTCGCTGAGCCCGATCTCGCGGACCAGTCCGCGTTCGACGAGCTGAGCCATCGCCCCCACCGACTCCTCGATCGGGACCTTCGGGTCCACGCGGTGCAGGTAGTAGAGGTCGATGCGGTCGGTGCCGAGGTTCTTCAGGGAGCGCTCGGCGCGTGCCCGGATGTGCTCAGGCCGGCCGCTGAGGCCACGCGGCAGCCCGATGCCCGGCACCGTGAGGATCCCGGCCTTGGTGGCGAGCACGGCGTCGTCGCGGCGCCCGGTGATCGCGCGGCCGACGAGCTTCTCGTTGCGGCCGTTCGCGTACATGTCGGCCGTGTCCAGCAGGGAGACCCCGCGATCCAGCGCATGGCGGATCGTGGCGACGCCCTGCTCCGTGTCGCGCCGGCCGTAGGCCATGGTCATCCCCATGCAGCCCAGGCCCATGCGGGGCACGATGAGCGATCCGATGCGGGCGGCAGGCAGGGGGCTGTGCACGACCCCGTCGGTCAGGCGGTCGGGCGTGGTGTCCTCGGGCAGGGTGGTCATCTCTCGTCTCCGATCAGGTGGTCGGTCTTGTGCTCGGCGACCGCGAGCGCGATCTGCAGTCGGGCGATCTGGAGCCGCACCTGCGCGGCGTGATGCTCCAGCAGGTCCCGGGCGGCAGTGCGCGGTGCCTCGTCGAGTCCTCGCGCAGTGGTGCCGCACGGGTCGTCGGGGGCGTCGGACAGCAGCTCCCGCAGCCGCGCGATGTCCTTGACCGCCATGCCCGAGAGCCGCATCCCGTGCACGAACAGCAGGTCGCCCAGGGCGGCGCGGTCGAAGACCCGGTGGCCGTTCTCGCGACGGCCCACACGCAGGAGGCCGGCGTCCTCGTAGTAGCGGATGGTGGTGGGCAGGATCCCGAACATCGCGGCGGCCTCGCCGATCGTGAGGTCGCCCGAGGTCGGGAGCTCGAGCGCGTGCTGCTCGACCTCCTGGCTGGTGGGTGGCGGGCGTCGGCCGGCCGCGATGTCCTCGGCCATGCGCTCGATCAGTGCGTCGTGCTCGTCCATGCCGGCAGGCTAGGAGTTCCAGTGCGCTGGAGGTCAATGCCGCGTGTCCGGATCACCTGGTGAAGCCGCCCCCTTGAGCCTCAGATGCGAACCGTTCTCAGAACATGCTACGGTCCTGCGCATGACTCACTCAGGAACCATTCTCACCAAGCGGCGACGATGGGGGCTTCTCGTCGCCTCCGTCTCCGCCTCGATGCTCGCCCTCTCCGGATGTGGGGGCGGAGGCGGGGACTCCGCCGCCTCCGACGGCGAGGACCCGAAGAAGTCCTCGGCCCAGGCGGCCTCGGACCGCACCGAGGTCGGCGCGCTCACTCCGCGCATCGTCCTCGCCCACGAGGGCGGCGTGACCACGCTCGACTCCTCGAGCGGCGAGGTCATTGACGAGACCCCGGTCGAGGGGTACGTGCGGCTGAACCCCGCCGGCGACGGGCGCAGCGTCATGGTCAGCGCCGGATCCTCGATCACCGCCTACGACACCGGGCTCATCGCCCAGGCCCACGGCGACCACTTCCACTACTACACGCAGGACCCGTCCCTGCTGCCTGACGTCACCATCCCCGCCGAGGAGCCGGGCCACGTCGTCCCCCACGGCGACCGCACCGCGACCTTCGCCGACGGCACCGGCGCGATCACCGTCTTCGACTCCACCGCCCTCGCGGACGGTCAGCTGAAGACCGTCGCCGAGACGCAGACGGACGCCCCGCACCACGGCGTCGCCGTGCCGCTGTCCGACGGGTCGCTGCTGCACACCGTCGGCACCGAGGACGAGCGCCACACCGTGGTCGTCGAGGACGCGGACGGCAAGGTCACGGCGAAGACGGAGGACTGCCCCGGTGTCCACGGCGAGGCCGCCGCGGAGGCGACCGAGGGCGGCGACGTCGTGACCCTCGGCTGCGAGAACGGGCCCGTCATGTTCAAGGACGGGAAGTTCCAGAAGATCGACGTGAAGGAGGACTTCCAGCGCTCGGGCAACCAGCAGGGCCACGAGGACTCCCCGATCGTCCTCACCGACTACAAGGTCGAGGAGGACCCCGAGGGCGGCATCGAGCGCCCCACGAAGGTGGGCCTGCTGGACACGCGCGACGGCTCCTTCGACACCGTCGACCTGGGCTCGGAGTACTGGTTCCGCTCGCTGGACCGCGGACCCGACGGCGAGGCGCTCGTCCTCACGGCCGACGGCGAGCTGAACATCCTCGATCCGGAGAGCGGCAAGGTCCTGCACGAGACGAAGGTCGCCCAGGAGTGGACCGAGCCCGACCAGTGGCAGGAGGCCGGTCCGATGCTCTCGGTCGCCGACGGCACCGCCTTCGTCGCCGACTCGAAGAACAAGAAGCTCACCCTCGTCGACATCGACACCGGCAAGGCCTACCAGGAGATCGACCTGCCGGAGGTCCCGCACGAGATGCAGGTGACCACGGGCACCGCCTCGGGCGAGTACGAGGTCTCCCCGGGCGCCGATGACCACGAGAACGAGGGTCACGACCACGAGGGCCATGACCACGAGGGCGAGGACCACGCGGAGGACGAGGCCGCCTGAGCCTCCGGTCGTAGAGTGGTCGGCGCCCGGACCGGGCGCCGACCACCAGAGAGGCGAGACCCGATGACCCAGCTGCGCGATCGTCTGCGGAAGCTCCCCGCGTTCCCGTCCGACCTGCCCGTCCTCGACCCGGAGACCGTCCCGCAGGACCCGGAGGCGCTGTTCCTCGAATGGCTCGAGGAGGCGATCGCGAGCGGCGCCCGGCAGCCGCACGCGATGACGTTCACGACGATCGACGAGGCGGGTTTCCCCGTCGGCCGCACCCTGATCCTCAAGGACATCGAGGACGGCGGCTACCAGGTCTCCACGCACCGCACCTCCCGCAAGGGCCTCCAGCTCGAGGAGGATGCGAAGGCCTCGATGATCTTCTTCTGGCGCGAGTCCGGGCGGCAGGTGCGGATCACCGGCACGGTCGTCGCGCTCGACGAGGAGACCTCGCAGGCCGATTGGGCCTCGCGCCCCTCCTTCACCGGGGAGCCGAACCCCGAGTGGCAGGTGTACGCCCTGGTGCCGAGCGCGTTCGAGTTCATGCAGGCCCGCGAGGACCGTCAGCACACGCGCATCGAGTACACGGTCGATGCGGGCACCTGGACGCACGGGCCCGTGCCGACGCCCGCCGGCTGAGAACCCCCATCGATCCCCAGGAGTCCTCGCGTGACGAACCTGAACCCGCCGCGGCGGCCGCGGACCTACAGTGGCGTCATGGACATCGCTGTTCTCGGGGCCACTGGAACCATCGGCACTCTCATCTCCGACCGCATCGAAGCGGCCGGTCATGAGGTCAGACGCCTCAGCCGCCGCGCGGGCGTGAACACGGAGACCGGCGAGGGGCTCGATACTGCCCTCGACGGGGCCGACGTGGTCGTGGACGCCGTGAACATCGACAGCATCCGCGCCTCGCGCGCCGTGCCGTTCTTCGCCCGCAGCGCCAAGAACATCGCCGAGGCAGCCAAGAAGGGCGGCGTCGGCCGCGTCGTCTGCGTCTCGATCGCGGGCGTCACCAAGCCCGGCGCCGGCAAGCGCTTCGGCTACTACCGCGGCAAGAGCGCGCAGGAGCGCGGCTACCGCGCGGCGCCGATCCCGATCACCGTGATCCGCTCCGCCCAGTGGTTCGACCTCGCCGAGTCGATGCTCGCGCAGGCGAGCCTGGGCCCGGTCGCGGTGCTGCCGACGATGCGCATCGCGCCGCTCGCCGTCGAGCGCGCGGCCGACCACATCGCCCACGAGATCATCGAGACCGGCCGCGGCACCGTCCCCGAGGTCGTCCCCGGCCAGAACGCCCGCTTCGCGACCGCCTACGGCGAGGACCCCACCAACCGGATCGTGCGGATGCGCGGCCCGGAGGTCATGACCTCCGCCGACCTCGTGCGCACGACGCTCGAGGCGCGCGGGAGCCTCGCCGGACGCTCGCCGAGCATCGTGACGCAGCTGCCCTACCTGGGTCGTCCGCTCGCCGAGGGGTTGCTGATCCCCCGCTCGCGCAGCACCATCATCGACGACCTCACCCTCGGGCAGTGGCTCGCGCAGTCCGAGCCGGCCGCGCTCGCCGACGCGTCCGCCGCTCGCTGAGCCCGCTCGTCAACCGCCGACGGCGCCGCGCACGGCCTCGTCGATGAGCCGCGCCGCGGTGCGCGCGGTGCGGGAATCGATGTCCAGGCGCGGGTTGAGCTCGACGACGTCCACGAGCGCGAGCTTCCCGCTCGACGCAGCGGCCTGCACCGCGGCGATCACGAGCGGCACGGGCACGCCGAGTCCGGCGGGGGCCGAGACCCCGGGTGCGTTCGCGGCGGGCATCAGGTCCAGGTCGATCGTCAGGTAGAGGACATCGAGGTCGGCCGTGAAGTCCTCGACGAAGTCGCGGATCCCTGCGGCCCCCTGCTCGAGGCACTCCAGGTCGGACATCCACCGGGCGCCGATCTCCCGTGCCGCGGCGAACAGGGCGCTCGTGTTCGACGGGCCCGCGATCCCGACCACGGCGTAGCGCAGGTCGCGGCCGGCTGACCGTTCGGCCGCCGCCATCTGCGCGAAGGGGGTCCCCGATGTCGGCACCTCCTCCTCGCGCAGGTCGAAGTGCGCATCGAGGTTCAGCACCCCCCAGCGGCGCCCCGAGGCGGGCCCCAGGCGCGAGTCCATGAGTCCGCGGTACGAGGCCCAGGCGGTCTCGTGCCCTCCGCCGAGGACCACGACGAGCCGTGCTCCCGGGTCGTCGAGAGCCCGTGCGGTGAGGGCGGCGGCAGCCTCCTGCCCGCTCTCCAGGTCCTCGCCGATCGTCTCGGCGTCACCCAGGTCGACCAGGTCGACCTCGCCGGCTGCGAGGGGGCCGTGGAGTGCCATCGGCGCCAGGGCGCGACGCAGCGCGGCGGGACCGTCGGCCGCGCCGACGCGACCCCGGTTGCGGCGCACGCCCGCGTCGGAGCGGAATCCGAGCAGCGCGACGTGCGGGGAGCCGGACCGGGGGCCGCCGGCCTCCCCGTCGCCAGTGGTCCCGGCGCCGCCGGCGGCACCGTCGCGCACGTGCACGCTCTGGTGCCAGCGCGCGTGCTGGGGGCCCTCACCGTCCCGTCGGCCGGTCCACACCGGGGCGTCGTCCTCGCCGGGTGATCGCGTCATCGGGTCTCCTCGCCGTCTCGGCCGTGCGGCATCTCGCACGGGATGTGCGCGGTGCCATGATGGCACTCGGCGGACGAGGTCGCGCGCGTCGGCTCCGGCCGATGCCCTGGCCGCCCCGGAACGGACCTGTCCCTCCAGAAGAGAGCAGAGCAGACGATGGCCGATCATTCCCGGAAGGCCGCAGCCGATGAGCGTCGCCGGCTCGGTGCGAGCGAGGAGCCCGTCGAGGACGCCCTGGTCCAGGAGTTCGAGAACACGGTGACCGAGGGCGCGAACCGGCTGAACCGCACGTGGCGCGCCCTGGTGGTGACGGGCCTCTTCGGTGGCATCGACGTGGGCATCGGTCTGCTGGCGATGCTCGCGGTGGTGGATGCGACAGGGTCGAAGCTGCTGGGCGGCCTCGCCTTCGGGATCGGCCTCTACGCGCTCCGACTGGCCCATTCCGAGCTGTTCACCGAGGACTTCCTGGTGCCGATCAACGCGGTGGTCTCCCGCCACGGCACTTGGACCCAGCTGCTGAGGCTGTGGATCTCGACGCTGGTCACCAACCTCATCGGCGGGTGGGCGTTCACCTGGCTGGTGGTCGCGGCCTTCCCGCGCTTCGACGACGTGCTCGCGGACTCCGCGGCCGGTTACATGGAGCACGGCCTGACCGTGGAGACCGGCTCGCTCGCCCTGCTCGCGGGCTTCACGATCACTCTGATCACGCGCATGAACCAGGGCTCGAGCGAAGGCATCGCGACGCTCGCGAACTCGCTCATCTCGGGCCTGCTCGTGGTCGGCCTCTCCATGCACCACGGCGCCCTGTCCTCCGCCATCATCTTCGGCGCGATGCACGCCGGGGCCGACATCGGCTACATGGACTGGCTGGTCTGGTGCAGCTGGGTGATCCCGCTGAACATGATCGGCGGCCTGGCGATCCTCACGGTCCCGCGCCTCGTGCGCACGTGGGAGCTGGTGCGCCGGGAGCGGGACGCCGCGGGTGTCTGAACGGTGCGCGGCGCCCCGACAGGTGCCGCGACCGGTCGCTGACACACGAGAAGAAGGACAGCTCACAGCTCATGCGTCCGAGATGCCGGACGCAACGGCCGCGATTCCTCGGCATGGGAGGGCGCGCGGTGCTGTCCTGTGGGAGCACGTGAGCCCCCACGATCCAGGAGCCGACGATGACCCTTCCAGGAGCCCGTCCCGTCCGCGCCCCGCGCGGCACCGCGATCACCGCGAAGAGCTGGCAGACCGAGGCGCCGCTGCGCATGCTGCAGAACAACCTCGACCCCGAGGTCGCCGAGCGCCCCGACGACCTCGTCGTCTACGGCGGCACCGGCCGCGCCGCCCGCTCGTGGGAGGCGTTCGACGCGATCCTCGCCTCCCTCGCCGACCTCGCGGACGACGATACCCTGCTGGTCCAGTCCGGGAAGCCCGTCGGCATCCTGCGCACCCACGAGTGGGCGCCGCGCGTGCTGATCGCGAACTCGAACCTCGTGGGCGACTGGGCGACCTGGCCCGAGTTCCGCCGCCTCGAGGCCGAGGGCCTGATGATGTACGGCCAGATGACCGCCGGCTCCTGGATCTACATCGCCACCCAGGGCATCCTCCAGGGCACCTTCGAGACCTTCGCTGCGGTCGCGGCCCAGCGCTTCGGCGGCAGCCTCGCCGGCACCATCACGCTGACCGGCGGCTGCGGCGGGATGGGCGGCGCGCAGCCCCTCGCCGTCACCCTGAACGGCGGGGTCTGCCTCATCGCCGACGTCGACCGCACGCGCCTGGAGCGCCGCGTCGCCAAGCGCTATCTCACGGAGATCGCCGACGACCTCGAGGACGCGATCGTCCGCGCGAACGCCGCCCGCGAGCAGCAACGCGCGGTCTCGATCGGCATCGTCGGCAATGCGGCCGACGTCTTCCCTGCCCTCCTCGCCCGCCACCGCGCCGGTGACCTGCGGATCGACGTCGTCACCGATCAGACCAGCGCCCACGACCCCCTCTCGTACCTGCCGCTCGAGCACGACCTGCAGACCTGGCATGCCGAGGCCGAGGCCGATCCTGAGGGCTTCACCAAGAAGTCCCGCGAATCGATGGCCCGCCAGGTGCAGGCCATGGTGGAGTTCGCGGATGAGGGCGCGGAGGTCTTCGACTACGGCAACTCGATCCGCGACGAGGCCCGCCGCGCCGGCTGCGAGCGCGCCTTCGCCTTCCCCGGCTTCGTCCCCGCCTACATCCGACCCCTGTTCTGCGAGGGCCTGGGCCCGTTCCGCTGGGTCGCGCTCTCCGGCGACCCCGAGGACATCGCCGTCACCGACGCCGCCCTCAAGGACCTGTTCCCCGAGAACGAGCACCTGCACCGCTGGCTCGACGCGGCCGGCGAGTTCGTCGAGTTCGAGGGGCTGCCCGCGCGCATCTGCTGGCTCGGCTACGGCGACCGCGCGAAGGCCGGTCGGCTCTTCAACGACCTCGTGCGCGCCGGGAAGGTCAAGGCCCCGATCGTCATCGGCCGCGACCACCTGGACTCCGGATCCGTCGCGAGCCCCTACCGCGAGACCGAGGGCATGCTCGACGGCTCCGACGCGATCGCCGACTGGCCGCTGCTGAACGCGCTCACCTCGACCTCCTCCGGCGCGACCTGGGTGTCGATCCACCACGGCGGCGGCGTCGGCATCGGCCGCTCGATCCATGCCGGCCAGGTCGGGGTGGCCGACGGGACCGAGCTCGCCGCACGCAAGCTCGAGCGCCTGCTCACGAACGACCCGGCCATGGGCGTGATCCGGCACGTCGACGCGGGCTACTCCCGGGCCGCCGAGGTCGCCGAGGAGCGCGGCGTGCGGGTGCCGATGCCGCCGCACGTCCGCGACGCCGAGGATCCCGAGGCCGCCCAGCGCGAGGCCTCGGAGAGGGCCGGCGCGAGCGCGGCGCCGGCGAAGGGGTGAACGCTGTGACCACCACGACCACCGGGACCACCATGACCACCGAGTCGACCACCGTTCTCACCGGCATCAGCGAGCTGTGGACGCTGGACCCGGCGCTCGAGGAGGAGACCGAGCGCGGTGCGGCCGACGGCCAGATCCTCCGCGACGCCGCTCTCGTCATCGAGGACGGACGGATCGCCTGGACGGGCCCGTCGGCCCATGCCCCGGCGGCCGACGAGCGCGTCGACCTGGGCGGGCGCGCCGTGCTGCCCGGCTGGGTCGACTCCCACTCGCACCTGATCTTCGACGGCGACCGCTCGGCCGAGTTCGAGGCCCGCATGGCCGGGCAGTCCTACGCCGCCGGCGGCATCCAGGTCACCACGGACGCGACCCGCACCGCGGACGACGCGCGCCTGGAAGCGCTGGTCAGGGCGCGGATCGGCGAGGCCGTCGCGGGCGGCACCACCACCGTCGAGACGAAGACGGGGTACGGCCTCACCGTGGCCGACGAGGCCCGCGCCGCCGCGCTCGCCGCCCGCCTCGTCGCCGACGGCGCGCTCGACGAGGCCACGTTCCTGGGCGCGCACCTGGTGCCCTCCGAGTACGACGGGGAGGACGGCCGCCCGGGCCCTGCCGAGTACCTCGAGCTCATCCTCGGCCCGATGCTCGAGGCGGTGCGCGGCAGCGTGCGCTGGATCGATGTGTTCTGCGAGGACGGCGCCTTCGACACCGCCGCCTCCCGCCGCGTCCTGGAGGCGGGCCGCACCGCCGGGCTCGGCCTGCGCGTCCACGGCAACCAGCTCTCCGGCGCGCAGCGCGGGGTGCGGCTCGCGGTCGAGGAGCACGCGGCGAGCGTCGACCACGTGAACCATCTCGATGCGGCCGACGTGGAGGCACTCGCGGGGACCGCCGGTCGGCCCGTCGTGCCCGGCGCGCGGGCAGGACTGCTCGCGGTCGATCAGGGGCCGACGGTCGCGACCGTGCTGCCGGCCTGCGACCTCTCCACCCGCGCCCCGCTCGCGCCCGCCCGCGCCCTGCTGGACGCCGGGGCGCACGTCGCGATCGCGAGCAACTGCAACCCCGGCACCTCCTATACGAGCGCCATGGGCTTCTGCGTCGCGACCGCCGTGCTGCAGATGCACCTGAGCCTCGCCGAGGCGATCCGCGCCGCCACCCGCGGCGGGGCGCTCGCCCTGCGCCGCTGCGACGTCGGCCATCTGGGCGTCGGCGCACGCGCCGACCTGCACGTCCTCGACGCGCCCGCCGCGATCCACCTCGCCTACCGCCCCGGCATGCCGCTCACCCACCAGGTGCGGCGCCGCGGCCGGCGCTTCGTCTGACGCGGCGACCCGCCCGACCGCTCGTACGCCCGCCCGACCACCCGTACGCCCTCCGGACTGCCTGTCCGCCCCGCCGACCCCCCCCGACGCCCCGCACGAGAGGACCCCTTCCGCGATGACCACAGCCCCCGCCGCCCCGTCGGCCGATCCCCGCGAGACCATCATCCTGGCCGGCAGCGATCTCGCCCCGGCCGACGTCCTGGCCGTCGCCCGCCGCGGCGCCCGGGTCGAGCTCGACCCGGCCGCCCGCGAGGAGGTCGCCCGCGTGCGCGCCCACATCGACGCGCTCGCCGCCCCCGGCCACGCCCCGGTCTACGGGGTCTCCACCGGCTTCGGGGCGCTCGCGGACACCTCGATCGAGCCGTCCATGCGCCACGCCCTGCAGCGCTCGCTGATCCGCTCCCACGCCGCCGGCACCGGCGACGAGGTCGAGCCCGAGGTGGTGCGCGCGCTCATGCTCCTGCGCGCGAAGACCCTGGCCACTGGCCATACCGGCGTGCGCCCGGTGGTGCTCGAGACGATGCTCGCGCTGCTGAACGCGGGCATCACGCCGATCGTCCACGAGTTCGGCTCGCTGGGCTGCTCGGGCGATCTGGCGCCGCTCGCCCACTGCGCGATCGTGCTGATGGGGGAGGGGCGCGCCCGCGGGGCCGACGGAATCGAGCGCCCCGTGCCCGAGCTGCTGGCCGAGGCGGGCATCGAGCCCGTGCTGCTCGAGGAGAAGGAGGGCCTGGCCCTCATCAACGGCACCGACGGCATGCTCGGCATGCTGCTCATGGCCCTCGCCGACCTCGAGGAGCTCGTGAGCATCGCCGACCTCACCACGGCGCTCACGGTGCAGGGCCTGCGCGGGCGCGACAGCGTGTTCCGCCCCGAGCTGCACATGCCGCTGCGACCGCACCCGGGGCAGGCGGCGTCGGCCGCGAACATCCTGGCCCTGCTCGAGGGCTCGCCGATCATCGCGGACGTCGCCGCCGAGGGCTCGCGCGTGCAGGACGCGTACTCACTGCGCTGCGCCCCGCAGGTCGCGGGCGGTGCTCGGGACACGATCGCCCACGCCCGCACCGTCGCCCAGCGCGAGATCGCCGCCGCGATCGACAACCCCGTGGTGCTGGCCGACGGCGAGGTCACCTCGAACGGCAACTTCCACGGCGCGCCCGTCGCCTACGTCCTGGACTTCCTGGCCGTGGTCGCCGCCGACCTCGCCTCGATCTCCGAGCGCCGCAGCGACCGCATGCTCGACAAGTCCCGCTCCCACGGCCTCCCGCCGTTCCTGGCCGACGACCCGGGCGTGGACTCCGGCTTCATGATCGCCCAGTACACGCAGGCGGCACTGGTCTCGGAGATGAAGCGCCTCGCGGTGCCGGCGAGCGTCGACTCGATCCCGTCCTCGGCGATGCAGGAGGACCACGTGTCGATGGGCTGGCACGCCGCCCGCAAGCTGCGCCGCTCCGTGGACTGCCTGCGCCGCGTGCTCGCGATCGAGCTGCTCATGGCCGCCCGCGCGATCGACCTGCGGGCGCCGCTCGCGCCGTCTGCGGCATCGGCCGCGGCGATCGCGGTGCTGCGCGAGAGGGTCGAGGGGCCCGGCCCGGACCGCTTCCTCGCGCCCGACATCGCCGCGGCGGAGGAGATCCTGGCCGACGGGTCGGTGCTCGCGGCGGTCGAGGGGGTCGTGGGGAAGCTGGGGTGAGGCGGCGGAGACGGGGTGCGTCAGGTCCCGCTGCCGGGCACGTCGGGATCCGCGGCGAAGACCGGGAACAGCGGCGGCGGAGGATCCTCCGCTTCGGGCCACCGCGCGGTCATCGTGTCCGCGAGCTCCCGCAGCCAGTCCCGGAGCGCGACCAATTCCTCTGACGAGTCCGCGATCCGCAGGAACGCGCGGATCTGCTGCACCATCTGGCCGCGTCGGCGCCGCGCGTCCTCGGGGGTCTGATCCGCCTGGGCGATGCGCGGCAGCCTGCGCAGCCGCTCGATGAGCACGACCGCTGCTCCGTCGGCGAGCATCTGATCGTGGTGCTTGAGGATGCGCTCCGCGCCGCCCGCCGCCAGCGCCGCGCGGTATGCGGCTGCGGCGGCTGCGGTCACGCCCTCGGGCAGAACGGCCCAGGGCGCGCTGTGGTGGGGGAACGGGTAGTGCAGGAAGCACGCATCGATCCCGGGATGCCCGACGCGGCTGCCCTCGAAGTCGACGAGCTTCGCTCCCTCGGGCGTGATCAGGACGTTCGTCGGATTCAGGTCCACGTGGATCAGCACTCTGCCGCAGGCGGGGCGCGCCGACCGCCGGAGGAGACAGGCCAACTCCTCTCGCGCTCGGTCGCCCGCGGGCAGCCCCGTGGCGGCGCAGGCGTGCGCGATCTCGTCCCAGGCCTCCATGCCATAGGTGTAGACCTCGCCGGTCGTCACGTCGGAGCCGAGAGGGGCGAGATGCCGCGCATGCTCGGCGTCGCGGCCGAGAGTCGCAGCATGGAGCCGGCCGACGGTGGTCCCCATCTGTGTCATCGCCTGCGCGGCCCCCGCAGGATCGCGTCCGAGCAGATGCTCCTGCAGCGTGGGCCACGCGCCCAGATCGCTCTGGAGCACGACGCCCGCGGCGTCGTCCATGAGGATCGGCGGGGCGCTGACGCCGCTCGCGGCGGCGGTGCGCAGCGCCGCGGCCTCGCGGCGGAGTAAAGCCGGGCCGCCGTGGCCGGGTCCGTCGACCCGGCGCGTCTTCACCACCACGCTCGAGCCGACGCCCGGGACATCGCGATCCAGGACCACTCGCGAGACCGGCGCCCAGTCATGACCCAGATGGCGCACGGACACGACGTGGATATCGCCGCCGGCGATCCGGGCCAGCGCGGCGCGGATCGTCTCGAGGCGCTCAGCGGTGAGCGGGTGGACGGGCACGGGGCTCAGCTTAGTGGTGGGGTGCGCGGGGATCATCGAGGTACGTCTCGAGGAAGGCGAGCTGCGTCCACCATCTCGCGGTCGCCTCTTAGCTCCCGCTGCGATCCCGCGCGTCCGCCACGAGGGAGAGAGCCGTGCGGAGCGCTTCGACGCGACGGGTCATCATCGATCGTCTCGACGGACTGAGAGTGCTGTTGCGCAGCACGGACTCGCACTTGTGCAGCAGGGAGGACAGCTGGGCCTCCGCGTTGTCGAGGTCGTGATCGTCCATGTCGACCATCTTCAGTGAGTTGTGCCGGGTGCGGGTCGGATCGCCGACAATACGTGGCGTGTCGGAGCGTTCGCAGTACGGCGATGGCCCAGGAGCGAGAAGCTCACCGAGCAGGGCGGAGGCGACTGCTGGTCTTGCGCTGTCCGGTCTTGTGTGATTCGGTGACGCTCACACGGCATGCCCAATGCCGAACCCCGAACGCTCGCCCCCAGCGCGAGCCCACCGCACCATCGGTTCTCCGGGGCAAAGGGACTCAGTCTCCGGGCGCTGTCGACGAACACTCGCGCCATCCGGTGCAGTTGCTGGGGAACGAGCCGGGGGCACGCGGGAGTCCGGATGACAGCCAATCGATCACTCAAGAAGCACGTGCGACGCCGCATGGCTCGTACGGGTGAGTCCTACACGTCTGCTCTCCGGCACGTCCGCTCAGATCAGGGAGACACCGTGCACTCAGACATCACCGCAGATCCGCAGATCCGACTCGCCGTCGCCCAGACGACGCCGCGCCACGATCCCTTCGACATCGAGGGTTTCGAGGCTGCTGCACGCGAGATCCGAGAGCTCATGCGGCGCGCCCGATCAGGCGGCGCAGACATCATCCAGTTCCCCGAGGCAGCGCTCTGCTTCCCGGACAAGCGCTCCCTCTCCAACAGGGCGCCAGACCTCGGTGAGGCCGACTGGTCCGCGTACCCGTGGGACGCGCTGAACACGGCACTGGCGGGAATCCGCTCAGCTGCCCGGCAGCTCGCGCTCTCCGTCGTGATCGGCGCCCAGACGCGCAACGAAGCGGGGCGGCCCAGCACCAGCATCCTCGCGATCGACGAGCACGGGCGCGATGTCGTGCGATACGACGAGAGGCGTCTGTCGCGCTCCAAGGCGGCCTACCTCTACGAGCAGGGCGATCGGCCAGCGACGTTCACGAAGAACGGCGTGACCTTCGGCATCGCCTCAGGGCTCGAGGTGCTCTTCGAGGACATCTTCGTCGGATACGAGGACCTCGGCGTCGATGTCGTCCTGTTCTCCACCCAGGGACCGGGAGACCCTGCCGAGGCGGAGACGCTCAGCAGCTCGGCGCGCGTCGCGGCGCGTCACCAGGGGTTCGCGATCGGATACAGCGTGCCGACGTCCAACGCGCCGGTCTCACCCGCAGGGATCATCTCGGCCACCGGCGGATGGATTGCGACGTGTGACCGCGAGGAGCGTCCTGACCTGGTGATCAGCAGTGTCGGTGCGCGGCCGGAGAACGGGGCTCGGGACTGGCGACGCTCGATGATCGGTGCCAACTGACAGGGCGGGAGGACAGCCCGGCTCGTCAGAGCTTCGTGAGGTCGCGGACGAATGCCCGGGTACGGCGTTCGAGCAGCGAATGCTCGCACTCCGGGCCCATCGGTGTCCACCCCTCGCTCTCGTAGAGCGCGACCGCCGAGCGGTTGTCGAGCAGCGAATGGAGGACGGCGCGGGCATGGCCCGCATCGACGAGTTCGCTGGTGATCGCCCGCAGCAGCGTGCGGCCGAGTCCCTGGGCCTGACAGCGCGGGTGGGTCGCGAGGAGCCCGATGATTGCGGCGTCCTCCGGGTCAGTGGCCTGGCCGCTGCCCGGCGCCGTGGCGAGCGCGAACCCGGCGATCTGCTCCCCGTCGTCCGCGATGAACCTCGAAATGCTGTCTGGACTACGCTTTTGGTGTGCACTCCCGGTCGTTGCGTGCGGGGTCGCTCGGCGGGGCGACGTGAATACCAAGGTCCGTCCGCCCCGGCAGTAGATCCTCTCGTAATGCGCGCGTTCCGGCATAGTCTCCGTCGCGCAGCCGCCGATAGAGTTGTGGTGGTTCTTGCGCTATCCGGGCCAATCTGCCACGCAGGCGATCTGCTTCCCGGTCGCCCTCTTCGCGGCTCAAGCTCTCGGCGTCGTAGACGACGTGGAGTGGGAGTGATGCGATACCGGTGTACCAGAGTGCGCCGTGGGCGAGTGGGAACAGTAGCGAGTCCAGATCGCCGCTGACACCGCGTGAGCTGAGCGTGCGCTCGTCCTCACCGGCGGTCACGATGATCAGCGCTCTGCGTCCAGCCAGGCCGCCGTCTCCGTACCGCCGAGGTACGCCGAGATCCGGATCAAGGTCGCCGAAGGCGAAGCCCGCCAGGAAAATGCGATCAATCCAGCCCTTGAGGATCGCCGGTGGCCCGTACCACCAGAGCGGGAACTGGAGTACGAGAAGCTCGGCGGCCGCGAGCTTCGCCTGTTCTTCGCGCACTTCCTCGGGGAGTAGTCCGCGATCATGGGCCCGGGAGGCGAGAATGCCGATGTTCCCCGTGGACTCCGCCAACTCTCCGAGATCACGGTCGGACAGGACAGGGTCGAAGCCCTGCGCGTAGAGGTCCGAGGTGTGGACGTCAAAAGTTCTGGAGAGCTCGCGCACGCCGGCCTGGAAGAGGTGGTCGTTCAGAGACGCCTTCCGTGGGTTCGCGTTCACCCACAGAGCGGTCCCTGGCTTCGGACAATGACTGATCATGGTGGTTCCTTCGCGATAATGGTCAGGGTGAGAGTCGGGGCATCGTCCCGTGCCGTTTTCGGGCACCCGGCTTCGGTCCGCCGAGGGCCTTCTGTCCTCAGTCCGCAACGCGCCCGCCGAGATGGGTCGCGAAGAACCGCTCCGCGGCGCGGAACATGGTCAAGAGGTTCTCAGGGTTGACGATGAAGTGGCCCTCGTCGTCGAAGACCAGGTAGTCCACGTCAACTCCTCTGCCGCGCAAGCTCTCGACGATCGTGTCCGAGTGCGTGCGCCGCGCACGAACATCGTGCGCGCCCTGTACCACCATCAGCGGTGCGTGGATGTCATCCAGGCGGCTGATCGGTGAGCGTGCCAGCATGTCGGCCTCCTGTTCGGGGTCGGAGGGGTCGCCCACGTAGCGCAGCCAGTTGTTCGTCAGGCCTGTTCTCGCGTACTCGGGCACTGAACGGATGAAGTCCGCGAGGTCGGTGACGCCGACGTACTCCACGGCGGCTGCGAACACGTTCGGAGTGAAGGCGACTCCCACCAGGGCCGCGTAGCCGCCGTAGGAGCCGCCGAAGACGCCGACGCGCTCGGGATCGGCATGGCCATGGGCGACCGCCCAGGCCACAGCGTCCAGGAGGTCGTCGTGCATGCGGCCGGCGAATTCTCCCACCGCCGCCTCCATGTGGTCGCGCCCGAACCCTGCGGAACCGCGGAACTGGGGCTGCAAGACCGCGTAGCCGCGATTCGCCCACAGCTGGACCGTCGCGTCGAACCCCCACCAGTCTCTCGTCCACGGCCCTCCGTGGGGCATGAGGACCATCGGCGGCGGGCTATCTGCCCCTGCGCCACGGGGAAGGGTGAGGTAGGCCGGGAGCAGGCGGCCGTCGCGAGCGGGGATCTCCGTCTCCTGCACGGGCGCCAGCAGCTCCGGGTCGAGGTGTCCGGCGGTCCGCGCGAGCCGCCGGCCCGTGCGCGTGCGGTGGTCGTAGAGCCAGGTCTGCGGATCGCGATCGTGCAGGAAGGAGACGATCCACCTGCGGTTCTCCGCATCGCTGGAGATTGCGCCGATATCGCCGTCGCAGAGTGCACGCATCTCGTCGAGCACCTCTCGGAAGCGTGGTTCGAGTGCGTGGACATCCATCCGCATCCCCTGGTAGCGCACGCCCAGGAGCTCTCCGGTGCGCCGATCGCGGATCAGCGGCGAAGGCACGCCGGAGAAGATCTGTCCGCGGGTGTCGAGGTCGCAGGTCGGGTGCCGGTCGATCTCGGTCTCCGTGCCCGTATCCAGGTCGAGCCGCGCAAGATGCATGTGGTCAGTGTCCCGATACGAGCCGAACCAGATGCCCGTGCCGTCGGGCGTCGCCTCGAACGGGTGGACGCCGATGGGGTAGGCGTCGCCGTCGAAACCGGCGATGCGGTGATCCCCGTGCCAGAGCTCCCATGTCCCGTCGGCATGCTGCCTCTTGGTGAGTACCGCGTCCCCGGCCAGGACATGCGTGGCCCCCGGGTCCGGGCTCTGGGCGAGCACTCGCAGCTCTCCGGAGGCGATGTCGAGCTCGTAGAGGTCGAACTCCGCAGGGTCGCGCTCGTTGAGCTGGAGGAGGGCACGGCCCGGGGACTCCGGGCGCAGTTCAAGCCCTTGGACGGTGGCGTGGGGGAAAGGTGTGAGATCGACGGTCGGGGCCGACGGGTCCTCGAGGTCGATACGGTAGAGGTGCCAGTTCTCGTCGCCCCGATCGTCCTGCTGGTAGAGCAGCCACCGAGGATCGTCGGTCCACTGGTAGCGGGAGACGGTGCGGGACTCGTCGGCGGTCACGCATCGGGGAGGGGAGTCGCCCTCGAGGTCTTGGATCCATACGTTCAGCCGGTTCCTCCACGGCGCGAGGAACGCGATCCTCGTGCCATCCGGAGAGATCGTGAACCCGGTGCGATCGGGCAGACGGAAGAAGTCTTCGGTGGGGATCAGTGCGGGGGCGGTCATGGGAGCGTCCTCTCGGGGCGACGGTCGTCGGAGGCGGGCGAGGTGGTGGCGCGCATGCTGGTGGTGCTGCGTCGGAAGGCCCAGACCACGAGGAGCGCAGCCAGGATCGTCAGCGGGGTGCCCATCGCGAGGCGTGCGATACCGAGGCCCCCGGTGTTCGACTGCACGTACAGCCATTGCTGGATCACGAACCGGGCGCCGAACACCAGCGCGGCGAACGCGGTGGCGATGTCATGGGCGCGCAGGTCACCGGGGTGTGCACGCCAGTTGTTCCGCCCACCGTGGACGGCATTCCAGATCACTCCTGATACGGGGCGTCGCGCCAGGAGCGAGCCCGCCGTCAGCACGAACCCGGCCAGGGAAGCCCAGATCCCCACGACGAAGAAATCGCGCGGGGAACCGGTCCACATCACGATCCCGATGGCGACAGCGACGCTCACGAGGCTGCCGACGGCAGAAACGATTCGCTCGCCACGCACCAGGCGCACGACGAACAGACCGACGCCGGCCGTGATCGACAGCGCGATGGTCGGGGTGAGCGACATGAACGTGTTCGCCAGGACGAACACGATCACCGGCACAACGGAGTACGTCAGCCCCAGCGGGCCGCCCATCTGGTCGACCACACTGCGGGTCGTGTGCTCGTTCTTCTCGAGTCGGGTACTCATCGGACCTCCAGCGGTTGTAGGAGCTGAGACAGAGGCAACGGCATGCCGTAACGGCACACTCAAGGGCTGTGGGCGCTGAGTCCTCTCGGGCAGTGGGATAGCAGTCATCGCTCGAAGGGGTCGTCGGCCCGGATCTTCCACGTGAACCCGCGGTCGAAGAGCAGAGACCCGTTCGCGTCACGTTCGAGCGCGAGGTCCTGGTCTCCGCTGAGCGTGAGGCGATCGTCGCCGTCCGCTGCATCGGCGAGGTCGACGGTCTCCGCGGGAGTCCGGGCGTACTGGAGCGCCGACTGTCCCGGCTGCTGCAGGGGCCTGAGCGTGAGGGTGAGCGTGTTGCCTTCCCGCACGTACGTACCGGTGAGAAGGGATCCATCGCGCAGACGGACCTGCGCGGTGGCAGCGCCGTCGGTTCGGATGTTCCCGAGCGCGACATCCTCCCAGCTCGACCCCTGGGCGGAGTCGTCGGCGGGTGCGCGCCACACTCCCGAGGGAAGGGACTCGTCGATCGAGCTCGTGGGCTGTGCGGCGGCGACCGAGAGGCCGGTCGCCATCAGGACGACCAGTCCCGTCACGGGTGCGATGGCACGAGCGAGCCGCTGGGGGCGCTCGGACCGGAAGAGCCGAGGCCGGACCGCAGCCGGGACGGGCCCGTCGCCGATGATCGCCACGACGATCCGCTTCGCCCAGGGTGCGAGAATGACGAGACTCATCACCAGCAGGGCGATCGCGAGCTGTTTCGCCGGCATGTCGTAGCCGAGGTTGAGCACGAGGACGAACGTCATCGAGGCGGTCGACACGAGGGCGCCGAACACCACCGTGCGTCGCCATATGAGCGCGACGGATGCGCCGACCTCGGCGGGCCCGGCGAGGAGCTGGAACAGAGGCGAGAAGCCCACCATGCGGGAGAGCAGGCCCATGGGGCTCATCTCTCCCAGGGCGATGAGCGCCTCGCCCACGTCAGGGTGGCCGAATTGCCAGAGTCCCAGCTTGATGACTCCGTTGAACAGCAGCATGACCGCGAGCAGGAGGCGTGTCGCGCCGTGCAGCCGCCACAGGAGCACATGGCGTGAGGGCTCGGGCGGTCCGCTGCCGACCTGTTCCGCGCGGCTGGTGCCCGTGTCGGTGTCATCCGGGAGGAGGGTCGGGTGGTTCACGGCGGCAGCTCCTGATGGTTCGGGTGCGGGATGCCGATCGATGGAGAGCATCCCGGAGGTGGCCCGCCGGTAGAGTTGGCCGTCACGGCATGGTCCAGACCGGGTGATGTGGGAGTGGGGCGCATGGGGTGGAGCACTCAGGAGATCGCCGATCTCGCGGGGACGACGCTGCGCACCGTGAGGCACTACCACGAGATCGGTCTCCTTCCCGAGCCGCCCCGTGGCACCAACGGGTACAAGAGCTACGGCGTGAGCCACCTGACCCAGCTCCTGCACATTCGCCGCCTCGTCGAGTTCGGCGCACCGCTGAGCGAGATCCGCACCATGGACCTGAGCGTGGACTCCGGCTCGGCCTCGGCGGGGTATCTCACCACCCTGCGCCGCCTCGACGACGAGGCGCAGCGCGCCATCCTGCGCTTCCAGGCCATCAGGGCCGGCATCCGTCAGGAGCTGAAAGCCCATGAGGACGGACCCGAGGGGGAAGGCGATGGTCAGGAGCTCTCGCCCGCCGACGAGGACTTCATGAAGGTCCTGTCACGCGTGCTCCGCGCGGACGCTCTCGAGTCGTGGAACGCACTGCACGACTCGGCGCCCCGGGATGCCGCGCTCGTGGCGTTCGCGGACATCGACGACGCGGCGAGCCCTGAGCGGCGTGCCGAGGTCGCGACCGAGCTGGTCGATGTGATTCGCCGCATCTACTCCGACCACCCTGAGCTGGTGGCGCCCGCATTGGCCTCGGGGCGCCAGCGGCCGATCGCGCGCGAGGCGATCGGGGTCGCCCTCAAGGAGCTCTATCGGCCGGCGCAGCTCGACGTCCTGGCACGGGTGAACACTCTCCTGAGCGACGAGGTGTCGTAGCACCGGCATCTGGAGCGGTGGGGACGGGAGGGTGCGGGGCGCTCGTGCGCGTCGCGCGCGAGCCTCGCGCAGCTGGACTCGCACCACGACCAGCCGCTGACTCTGGCCCGCCGCTCACGCTCCGCCTGCCACCGCGGATAGTGGTGCCAGTCGAACATGATCGGCCCGCCTGGCGGAGGAGATCCTGGCCCACGGGTCGGTGCTCGCGGCGGTCGAGGAGGCCGTGGAGCGGCTGGGGTGAGGGCTGCGGCTCCGCGCTACAGCCCCAGCCCTGCCAGGTGGCTCCGGCCCGTGAGCAGGCGCGCGATCCGATCCTGCGCGGCCCGGCGGGCGCCGGGCTCCGGATGGTGCCCGCAGATCGCGAGGTCGACGCACAGGTCGTAGAGCTCCAGGCGAGCGCGCAGCCGCGTGCTCGCGAAGAGCTCCGGATAGGTGCCGCGAAGCCAGACGGGCACCTCGCGAAGGGACGCCGCAGTGAGGCCACCGGCACCGGGAACGGGTGGGAACTCGGTCGGCCTCGCACACCAGCGCAGGATCGTGTCGAGCTCGGCATCGGCTGGCTGGGCGAGCGCCTCGGCGAAGTCGATCAGGCCTGTCACCCGGCCGTTCTCCACCATCACGTTGGATCCGTGCACGTCGCCGTGGACCAGCACGGGGCGGTCGGCGGCGAACAGAGGCAGCGCGTCCTGCAATCGCGCGGCGACCTCGGACAGGAGTCCGGCGTCGTGATCCGGTGCGGCGCGCGCGTCCTCGACGAGTCGGAGCGCGGAGCCCATGACCGGCGGGTGGAATGCCGGCCATTGCCCGCCGTCGAGCGCCTTCTCGAGCCACGGAGGTACAAGGCCCTCGGGGGCGCTCACGCCGTGCAGGGCTCGCAGCGCAGTCCCGAGGCTCTCGATGATCATGCGCCGCGTGGAGACGTCGGCAGTCGACCACGCCTCATGGAGGGGCACACCGGGAAGACGCTCCGAGATGTACCAGGGCCCATCCGGCCCCTGGCCGTGGGCGATGTGCCGGGCATGCGGGACGTCCGTGCGGGCGAGCATGCCGACGACCCGCGCTTCGTGGCCGTAGGCGTCGTGATGCCTCGGGTCGGTGTTCACGCGGACGACGTACTCGTCTCCGACCCAGGCTCGGCTCACCCAGCCCGAGCGTTCACGGAAGCGACCGGTCGTCGGGAGCCCAGCGGCCTCGAGTATCTGCGGGAGCACCGGAGCGTTCGCCGCGTCGTCGTGACCGTCCATGCCGACTATCCTGCAGCAACCGCTCAGCCGCGGTTCTTGCGACGGGAAAAGACCGTGCGCGCCCGCTGTGCCGGCCCTAGGGTCCCGGCATGGACATCGTCACGCCTGCCGCGTTCCCTGAGACGCTGCCCGAGGTCCGCATCGATGTCCTCGAGCAGAACACTGCGCAGTCGGTGGTGTGCGACGAGCTGCAATGGTGGTTCGTGGTCCCGCGCGCGGGAGAGACGAGCAGTGCGTGCTGGTACGACCGGGGTTCGCGGCGGCGCACGATGGCCCGCGAGACGGTGAGCCCGGTGCTCCCGCTGCCGGAGGATCCCGGCCGAGTCAGCATCGATATCCGCGAGAGGACGTTCCCGGCGGGAGCGCTCGAACCTGACGAGCGTCGCATCGGGTTCACGGCCCGCCTGACGTCGATGAGCGCGGACTTCCTGAGCGTCGACATGGACGGTCGGCGGAGCGACGCGAGGACACCGGGGTTCGCCGCCCACCCCGGCGAGGGCCTGGTGATCGACGGTGTCCGCTACCAGCGCCGGAACTGCACCGGTTTGGACACCCTCGCGATCACCGACCGGGCGGTGCGGCTCTTCTCCCCGCACGCAGAACGGCCGGACCAATCGGACTCCGACTCTCACGGGTGAGCGGGCATGTCACTTGCGAAGACCGACCGGAGGACGCATGAAGTACTACGAGAAGGAGCACGTCGAGGCCTATGCGCGGATCCGTGCGGAGGGCCTGGACCAGTGGAACGACCTCTATGCTCAGGACGGTGCGCGCGGGTACGAGCACTTCGCCGCGCGTGAGTTCCTCGAGCGCGAGCTGCCGGAACGGGGCGATGGCCGCACGGTGTTCGAGTACGGGTGCGGCACGGGTGGAGCCGCGTGCTTCATGGCGTCGCGCGGGTATGCGGTCCACGCGATGGACCTCGTCCCCGATGCGATCCAGATGGCGCGCGAACGCGCGTCGGAACGCGGCCTCGACGTCGTCTTCGACGTCGGTGACGTCTGCCGGGGCGCCGGTCCCGGTCGAACGGTGGACTACGCCGTCGACTGCTTCTGCCTGCAGTCCGTCGTCGCCGATGAGGACCGGTCCACAGTGCTGGACGGCGTGCACCGATGGCTGGAACCTGACGGCCTGTTCATCCTCACGACGGCGATGTTCGAACCGGGCAGGGAGTACGGCGACGACAGGTACGACCCGCACACGGGGATCGTCTGGACGCCGAGTCCTCGTGACACCGAGGAAGCACGCCTCCTGGACCGGACGTGGTTCGCTCCCGTGCGCCGTCATCTGAAGCCCAATGCCCTCCGCCGCGAGCTGGAGCGCCACGGACTCGACGTCATCGTCCAGTCGGGCGAGTTCGGCGGGAATGTCGTATGTGTGCGTCGTGGCACGAACTCGTGACGCGCTGTCGACGGTGCACGCGCACGCTGCAGGGCGCGGGCAGGCACGGACTCAGATTCTCGCGCGTCGCTCCCGCTCCGCCTGCCACTGCTCGTAGTGGAACCACTCGAAGAAGACGGGGCCCGCCTGGATGCGCTCGCCCGTGCGGCTGCGGATGTCGATCATGGGCATCCGGCCGGAGACCGTCTTCCTGATCGAGGTGATGTCCTCGTAGGCGATCGTGCGCGTGCGCCCCAGCGGGCCGCGCATGATGAACGCCGTGCCCGTCGACTCGACGTAGACCACGACGTACAGCGCCAGCAGCACGATCCCGAGCAGCATCATGGCTCCGCCCGCGATCATCATCTGCCGGCCGTTCTCGGGGTCGGCGTCCTGCGTGGTCCCGACCAGGCCGATCAGCGCTCCGAACAGGAAGATCATCAACCCGGCGAACGGCACGAAGACCGGCATCCGCCGGCGCACGGCCTCGTGGGGCAGACGGCGCACCGAGGGCCGATCCCGCCAGCGCGTCACGATGACGACCGTGGCCCAGACGCACAGCAATGCGCCCAGCGTGATCAGCACCTTCAGGACGACCGGCGCCAGAGATGCCCAGTTCAGCTCCATGCGCACAGCGTAGATCGGTGGCCGCGCTGCTCGGGCCCGGGCCCGGGGCCGCGTGCCGGGAGCGGTCTGCGGGGCGTCAGGTCCCGGCCCAGACCACGTGCCCGTCCTCGTCGAGCCGCGCTCCCTCGCTGGGCTCGTGCGGCCGCAGCGACCCGTCGTGCATGAGGTCCAGGACCTCGACGCCGTGCTCGAGCTCCATGACGTCGCCGATGATCCGACGATGGCAGCGCCACCACACGGCCTCGGAGCACATGATCGCGGTGCGGGCCGTGCGGCAGTCCTCGAGCAGCTCGGCGGCGCCGGCGCGGAAGTCGGGGGAGCGGGTCCACGCGGCGTAGGCGCGGAAGGCCGGGACCCGCCACCAGGTATCCGGCGAGGCGTTGTCCTCGTCCTTCGTGAGGCGGCGTCTGCCGCCCATGCGCTCGTCCCAGCGGTAGGCGATGCCCGCCTCGGTGCAGATCTCCGGCACCGAGCCCTTCGCGGCGGCCTCGTTCGCGCGGCTGCCGGGGAAGCGGCGCACATCGACGAGGCGCTGGATGCCCGCGTCCGTGAGCAGCGCGGCGAGCTCGTCCCGCGACAGCGTGCCGTGGCCCAGGGTGATCAGCTGCGAGGACATGCATCCAGGATGGCACCGCGATCGTGGCACCGGCAGATGATCAGGGGAGGTCCGGGGCAGAAGGGGTCACCGCACCTCCCACGCCTCCACGTCCCCCGGCACCGTCTTCAGCAGCGGGTGCGCGGCAGGGACCTCGCCGTCGGCAGGAAGGCGCTCGAGCCACTCGGGCGATCGGCCCTCGCACTTGCGGCGCAGGTGCGCGAGCTCGAACTCGAGCTGTCCGGTGGTGACGGGGATCGGCGCGGTCGCGTGCAGGGCCGACGGGTCGCCGGGCTGCAGGATCCGCGTGGCATCGAAGCGGTAGCCGCGGGCGGTCGCCTCCTCGCGCAGCCCCACCAGGTATGCGCCGATCGCATCGAGCGGCTCGGGGTGTGCGCGGAAGCGGGTGAGCTGCGGGTGGCGGGTGTATCCCTTCGTGCCACCGGCCAGCACCTTCTGCGCGAGCAGCGTCTCCCGCCAGCCGGCGATGAGCGCGGCGCGGTCCAGGAGGGACGGGTGCAGGCTCCACAGTCGCATCCCTCGATCCAAGCACGTCGGGTCGTGCCCGACCTGACCGCGCCCGATCTCGCGCGGGGCCGCGCGGAACGGTCCGTTGTCGGCGATGCCGTGAGTCAGGACGAGCGGCCCGCGGTGCCGCGGCGGATGAGTGCCTCGAGCCCCGCCGCATCAGTGCGGTGTGCTGGGACCACCCTCCGGCGCCGTGAGCTGCCAGGGTGTTGCCAGCCGCAGGTGCAGGATCGGATACGGACGGCCGGCGTCGTCCCTCTCGCTGCGCCCGGCGACCTCGAACCCGTGGTGCGCATAGAAGCCCGCGGCCTGCGGGTTCTGCTCGTTGACGTCCACCCGCGTGACGCCCTGCGAGCGGATCGCGTGCCGCAGGAGGGCCGAGCCCACGCCGCTGCCGCGCGCCGAGGCATGGACGAAGAGCATCTGCAGCTCGCCGTCGCTCACGCCGGAGAAGCCGACGGGCCGGCCGTCGCGCTCGGCGACGCTCAGCTCCACGGCCGGGAGGTAGTCGCCGGGCAGGTGCGCGGCGATCTCCTCGCGATCCGAAGGGGCGAGGAAATCATGCGTGGCCTCGACGGCGCTGCGCCAGATCTCCACGAGGACGGGGTACTCGGCGGCGCCGATCGTCGGCCGGATGGTCAGGTTCTCCACCCCTCGAGCCTGCCAGGTCCGCGCGGGCGCCGGCGAGCTCTTTGAAGAGCAGCCGACGCGGGATGTGCGAGGCTCCGGGCATGCACACGTCGCCGATTCCCGCGTGGTCGGGCCCGCTCGACGTCCCCGCGTTCGCGATGGACGCCGTCCGGCAGGCCGCCTCCGCCGCCGGAAGGGTTGCTCGGGTGCGCGGACTCGACGTCCCCGTCGAGACCACGCCGTCGCTGGTCGCGGGCTCGTTCGCGGCGATCGACCACCTGCGCGTCGACGGCCGTCCGGTGGAGGCATGGGGCGAGCTCTCGGGCTTCTTCGCGGCCGACGACGGCTGGGTGCGCCTGCACGGCAACTATCCGCACCACCAGGCGGCGATCCGCCGCGCCCTCGGCGCCGAGGACAGGGACGGCGCGGCCGCCGCGATCCGCCGGCTCCCCGCCGCCGACGCCGCCGAGCGGATTCTCGCCGAGGGCGGCATCGCGACCCCGGTGCGCACCGCTGAGGACTGGGCGGCGCATCCGCAGGCCCGCGCGATGCACGACGTCCCCTGGCGCCGGATCGACCCGGGCGAGGAGCGCGAGGACCCGCCCGTCGGCCGCATGATCCGGCCCCGCGACAGTTCGTCCCCGCTGCCGCTCGCGGGCGTGCGCGTCCTGGACCTCACGCGTGTGGTCGCCGGGCCGATGGCCACCCAGCTGCTCGGGTGCCTCGGCGCCGATGTGCTGCGCATCGACCCGCCCCACCGGCCCGAGCTGAGGGACGCATACCTCGCGAGCGGCATGGGCAAGCGCTCGGCCGAGCTCGATCTCTCCGCCTCGCGCGAGGTCCTCGAGAGCCTGCTCCGATCGGCCGACGTCGTCGTGCTCGGCTACCGACCCGGCTCCCTGGGCCGCTTCGGTCTCGCCCTGGATGACCTGCGTGAACGCTTCGATCATCTCGTGATCGGCGCGCTCTCCGCCTGGGGCGAGGTGGGCCCGTGGGGCGAGCGCGCGGGCTTCGACTCGATCGTCCAGGCCGCCACCGGAATCGCCGACGTCTGCGGGAACGGCGGAGCGGATGGAGCGAGCGACCCGGTGCACGGTGTCCCTCTGGACCGGAAGCCCGGTGCGCTGCCCGTCCAGGCCCTCGACCATGCGACCGGGAACGTGCTCGCGGCCGGCATCCTCGATCTCCTGGCCGACGGGCGCGGCGGCGTGGTCCGCGCCAGCCTGGTCGGCGCGGCTCGTGAACTGATGGAGCGGCCGACAGCGCCGCACGACCCGCGTCGACCTGGTCCGGCCGACTCCGATCCGACCGACCCCGACCCGACCGAACCCCTCGCGACCCTCGAACAGGCGACCCCGTACGGGAGGATCCGCACGGTCCCGGCACCTCTACGTCTCGACGGCATCTCGCTGACCGGGGCGATCACGCAGTACGGGGCGGCGACGCCGGCCTGGCGGTGAGCGGGCCAGCATGCATGCTGCGTGTGCGCGGGGTTCTCAGCGCACGGCGCCGTGCGAATCCGGATGACAGCGCCCGCCGCGGCTGACAGGCTCCCACCATGGACCAGGACGACTGTCTCTTCTGCGGGCTCCTCGGGGATCGCGGCACCGCCGCATGGGTGTCGCGGGAGCCCGGGGCGGCCGCCGTCGCCCTGCTGCCCCTTCCGGACAGCTCGCTCGCGCCCGGCCACACCCTCGTGCTGCCCGCCGAGCACTGCGTCGGCGTCCACGACGCCTCCCCGCGCGCCCTGCACGCCGTGGTCGATCTCGTCCAGCGCGTCGCACGCGCGATGGCCGGCGCATTCGGGGCCGACGGCGTCAACGTCCTGAACGCGAGCGGTCCCGCGTCGGGCCAGTCCGTGCCCCACCTGCACATGCACGTCGTGCCACGATGGCCGGCCGACGGCCTCGACACCTGGCCGACGAGCCTGTCGCAGCACGAGGTCCGCGGCGACATCCGCGCCCGGCTCACCGACACGCTTGCGACCCCTGCGACCCCAGAGCGCCCGACGTTCTGACACATCCGCGTGAAATGACCTTCCCGCGGGAACGTCTCCGCGGCCCGGGTCGGGCATCATCGGAACATCTGATGAGGTCGAGTCGATCAGTGCCGATGCCAGTGCCAGTGTCAGTGCTGGTGCCCGTGCTGGCGCCGGCCCGCTGGCGCTGACGTCGCCGTCCCGCCGCCGACCACCCGAGGAGCCGCACGTGGACTGGGAGACCCGCTACGCGCAGCACCGCAGGCCGTTCGGCGAGGAGCCCACGCCGTTCGTGCGTGAGGTGTTCAGCGACCCGATCGAGCACGGCCTGCCCGCAGGGCCCCTGCGCATCCTCTGCCCGGGAGACGGCTACGGGCGCAACGGCGTCTGGCTCGCCGAGCTCGGCCACACGGTGACGGGCCTCGAGCTCGTCCCCTCCGCCGTCGCCGATGCCCGGGAGCGCGCCCGATCCGTCGGCGTCGACTACCGCGCGATCACGGCCGACCTCGCCGAGCTGCCGATCCCGCTCCGTCCCGACGAGCGCTTCGACGTGATCGCCAGCGTCTGGGTCCGCCTGCCGCGGCGCGAGGACCGGTTCGCGTGGAACCGCGAGTGCCGACGTCGACTGGTGCCTGGCGGACGGGTCGTCATCGTCGCCGGCGCGGCGGTCACCGACGCGGCCGCGGAGCGCGCCGAGTGGCCGGCCGACGTCTCATGGAGCGACCGCTCGACGGCCGACGAGGTACGCCTCGTGGGGACGGTGGAGTGAACCGGATTCGAGCTGCCGCCGCCCCGCTCGCCGGCTGAACGACTCGCGCACGACGGGCCGCTCACCGGGCACGCGGTCCCCGAAGCGGCCGCCGCGAGCAGTCGTCCGCCTCAGCCCGCGCGCCCCGCGGCCGAGGCGAAGCCGAGCCAGGTGTGGCGGTTGCCCGCCCAGCACCAGCCGAGCTTCGGCGCGCCCGTGTTCGCCGCGCCGTCGCGTCCCGTGCCGCCGCTGATCCAGAGCGCGGGCGTGCGGGCATCGTGCCCTCCGCGACCGCTCCTCTTGGGGCGCCGGGAGCCGATGCACATGAAGCAGCTGCCGGGCTCGAGCTGCGCGGGCTGCTGGAGCAGCCAGCTGATGCCCTCGCTGATCGTGAGCGGGCTGCGGCCCTCTCCCGTGATCTTCGGCAGCGCCTCGTCGGGAGACCGGTTGCGCATCTCGTCGCCCCGGCGCACATCGCGGAGCAGGTAGAGCGGGGCGTCGGGGACGTCCAGCCCGTCCAGCGGCACGAACTCGTCCAGGTCCGTCATGTCGACGACCACGAACCCCGGCTTGCCCGCGCGCTCCAGGAGGCCCACGAGTCGGCGCGGATCCACGAGGGACGGGTGCACGGCGAGGACCGGCTGCGACTCCGCATGGTCTCCCTGCGACTTCGCACCGTCCCCCGACGCCGCCGCACCGTCCCTCGACGCCTCCGCCTCGAGCCCCGTGGCCAGCTCCCGCAGCCGTTCGGGCGTCGTGCCCGCGAGCTCGGCGAGGCCCAGATCGACCAGGTGGTCCGCTTGCGCGCGGATCGTCATCATCGCTTCCCCATTCCGACATCCGTGTTCACCGGCTCCGGGGCGCGCAGCGCCCCCGCTGGTCCGAGCACTGTGCAACGGCGCAGGTCCGTTCACTATTCCTCGGGTTCGCCCGCGCGTCATCGTCGGGCCCCCGAGCGGCCGCGAACGTGACGCCCGCAGGCCACGCCCCCGTCCCCCAGGCTCCCTAGCGTCCGGCGAGATCCCTCTCCCCGAGAATCCCCAAGGAGCCCCCGTGACCACCACGCCCTGGCGTGCCACGACCTTCACCCTCGCCGCGACCCTCTCCCTGGGGCTGTGTCCCGCGATGGCCTCCTCGACCCCGCTGCCCGCGGGCCCCCTCGCCGCCGGTCCGTCGGCCGCGGCCCCCGCGAACCCGGCCCCCGCGAACCCCGCGCCCTCGAAGCCCGGCGCGCGCTCGCCCCTGCCGAGCTCGGACGCGACGGTCCCCGCGCCCGACGTCCTGGACGTCGACCCCTCGCGCGGCAGCACGGACGATGCCACCGGCCGCGCCGCGAGCGTCTTCGGCGACGCCCCGAAGACCGCATCCGACCACGCGCTCGGCCGCGACGTGACCTCCTTCGACGGCTCGAACGCGATCGGCTACGACTTCGCCGACGGCTACGACAGGACTGCCAAGGCCATCACCATGGAGTGCACCGTGCGCTTCGACGCCCCGCTCGGCGCGGGCGACGGCGAGGAGACGGGCAACTTCTGCGGCGCCAAGGACGCCGGCGGCTACTCGCTCACCGCCTACGGCAGCACGCTGAAGATGATGGTCAACGTGGACGGCACCTACTACGGCGCCGGCACGAAGATCGAGCAGGGCGTCTGGTACCACGCGGTGGGCGTCTGGGACGGGAAGACCGTTGCCCTCTACCTCAACGGGAAGAAGGTCGCCGAGACGCCGACGAAGGGCACGGCCATCAAGGCCCCGAAGGACTCCGCCCGGAAGTTCTTCCTCGGCGCCGACACCAACGCGAGCGGCAAGCCCCAGTTCCACGGCACCACGAGCGTCGCGAACGCCGCCATCTACTCGAGCGCGCTCAGCGCCGACCAGGTCACCGCCCGCTATGCCGACGTCTTCGGCACGCGCACCGAGGACCAGGCCGCCTTCACCCTCACCAGCCCCGTGCCCGGCGACCAGCTCACCCGCCCGACGACGTTCAAGGGCACCGTCGAGAACGAGGACCTGCTCGCAAGCGACCTCACCTACGAGCTGGACGGCACGCAGATCGCCCTCGGCGACGAGATCGGCCCGGGCCTGAAGGCCGGCACCCACGCGATCTCGTACTCCGGCACCGACTCCCTGGGTGCGAAGGTCTCCGGCTCGACCGCCTTCACCTCCACCTCGATCCCCACCGCGGGCGGCACCGCCCAGTCCAGCGGTGGCGGCTCCGCGGAGCTCACCGCCCGCGCCACCAGCCCTACCGGCGCCTCGCTGCGCACCACCTTCCTCGAGGGCGACGTCTCCTCCGCGAAGAAGGCGCAGCTGGGCACGATCCCCGCCTCGGCCTTCGACGAGAAGGACGGCGTCGCGGGGGACGTGCAGCTCAAGGGCGCGAAGCGCGTGGACGATGCGCTCCAGCCGTCGGACGGGAAGACCCTGCAGACCCCGGCGACCGACCAGATCCCGGCGCTCGCGAGCGACATCCCCTTCACCGAGGCCGGGCAGAGCCTGCTGTGGCGCGGCGAGGTCGACCCCGAGCGGGCCGTGCAGCTGCTCGCCCTGAATACCGAGACCGGCCGCTACGAGGTGCTCGACTCCGCGCGCGGTTCCTCCGACGGGCAGGTCGAGCTGAGCGCGACGGCCGACGAGGCGAACGACGACGACGGCACCATCAGGACGCTCGTGCTGGGCACGGATCCCTTCGCCGACGATCTCGACACCCCGGTCCAGGACTCCTTCGAGGACCCGGACGACTACGACTTCTCGCTCATGCACATCACCGATACCCAGTACCTCTCGCAGGGGGCGACCTCCCGGCCCACCGCGGCCGAGCGCACCGAGTGGGCGAACGCCTACGAGGACTCCTACCGCTGGCTCGCCGAGCACGGCGAGGAGCGCAAGGTCGCCTTCGTCGCGCACACCGGCGACGTCGTGGAGTCCTGGAACTCCGGGGCCACCGACCGCTCCGTCCCCGAGAAGGAGATGGTCTTCGCCGACGGCGCCCAGAAGAAGCTCGAGGACACCGGCATCCCCAACGCCGTGATCCCCGGCAACCACGACAGCCTCGGCGGCACCGACGAGTCCCTGTTCAACGAGACCTTCGGCCCCGAGCGCTATGAGGCGCAGGAGCAGAAGGACTCGTGGAAGGCCGAGGGCGCCGAGTACCACCCGTGGAAGGAGGGCGACAACTCCAACTCCTACAACCTGTTCAGCGCGGGCGGCGAGGACTTCGTGACCGTGAACCTCGGCTACTCGGTGAGCGAGGAGGAGGCCGACTGGGCCGCCGGGATCCTCGCGAAGTACCCCACGCGCAACGGCATCGTCCTCACCCATGCCTACAACAAGCCCAGCAGCTCGCCCGACGGCCGGGGCGGTCCTTTCTCGGCCGACGGCCAGATCATCCACGACCGCGTGCTCTCCAAGAGCCCGAACGCGGACCTGGTGCTCTCGGGCCACGAGCACGGCGTCAGCATCAGCGTGCGCCGCGACGTGGGCGAGAAGGGCAACGACGTCACCGAGCTGCTGGCCGACTACCAGTTCTACGAGGTCGGCTCCGACCAGCTGGGGCTCACCGAGGAGGGCGGCTACGGGAAGGACACCGGGCTGCGCTTCGGGGCGAGCTTCTTCCGCCTCCTCCAGTTCGACCTGGACAGGGGCGAGGTCTCCGTGGACACCTTCTCCCCGTACCTCGACGAGTTCGGGGCGGGCGAGTACGACACCAAGGGGCGGTACGACGGCCGTGAGGACGACTTCCGCGTCCCCGTCCAGTTCGACGGCCGCACCACCGCGTTCACGACCGACGCGCTGATGGGCGTCACCCCCACCGACGACGCGATCGGTGAGGTGGTCCACGGCTCCGGCGAGGACGCCCGCGTGACCTGGAAGGGACTGGAGGACGGGAAGCCCTACGGCTGGTTCGCCGTGACCCGGGACGTCTCGCGGGTGGGCGACGGGAAGCAGGCCGACCCCGAGGCCGCCGCGGCCGACAGGAAGGCGGCGCGGAAAGTCGCTCTGAAGGGCTCCTCCAACGACCTCTCCGAGGGGATCGTCCAGTACGGCGTCTTCACCGGCACGGGCACCGCCCAGGACGACGACGGCGGCCATCCCGGGAAGGGCAAGGGCGACGGGATGGGCCACGGCAAGGACAAGGGCCAGGGCCACGGCCGCCACTGATGCCTTCGATGTCTCCCAGTGAGACCTCACGCCCTCTATGGCGTCGAGACCTCACTGGGAGACATCGAAGCGCCTACTCGCCGCAGCCGGGGCCGGTCACTTCCCGCCCGGCTGCTGCTCGGCGGCGACGAGCTCGACGCGGCCGTCCTCGAACTCCTGCATCTTGCCGCACTGCACGCAGGCCAGTGCGATCGCCTCGGGACTGAAGGCCGCGAAGCCGAACAGCTCGGAGGTGCCGGAGTTCAGCAGCACCCGTCGCACGCGGAACTGGCTGCCGCCGCAGTGCCCGCACATGACCTGTTTGCCCGCGTCAGTCCTGCGCCTCACCCTGCCATGGCCCGGCGGCGCCCTGCAGGAGCTCCGCCGAGGTCGTCAGCTCGATCTGCGGCGCGTACAGGCCCATGACGTGCAGGGCCGCCGTCGCGTTCTCCCCGCTGGAGGCGGCGCAGGCGTCGGTCACCACGCGCACGTGCGCGCCGGCGTCGGCCGCGGCGAGGGCGGTGGAGAGCACGCAGCAGTCGGTCGAGACCCCCGTGAGCAGCAGCTCGGGCTGCGGGCCCACGACCTCCTCGAGCCCGTCGCCCCACTTGCCGAAGGAGGGCGCGTCGACGCTCAGGTGCGAGGACAGGCCCTGCGCCGCACCGACCAGGTCGTAGAGCGGGTCCTCGGCGGAGACGTCGGCGAACGGCCAGGCGCGGAAGTACGCGCCCCAGGAGCCGGCGCGGTCGGCCGTGGGCAGCCAGCGGGTCACCACGGTGCGCTCGGGCCCCACGTGCGCCGCGAGCAGGGCGATGCGCTCCATGGCCTGGTCGAAGAACGGCGAGGACCACTTCGAGGCCGGGTCGGCGAAGATCCGCTGCGGGTCGACCACCACGAGCCAGGGGGCGGCGGCGTGGTCGTCCGCGGAAGCGCGGTCGTCGGAGCCGAGCGACTGCGCGGCGTCGGGTGCTGGGGTCGCGTCGTGCGAGGTCATGGGACTCCTTCGTCCGTGTGGGCGTCCGTGCGGGCGTCCGCCCGCCGTCGATCCGGACGCCCAGACTATGACGCGGACGCGCGGCCACGGCGGTCGGCCCACGGCGCGATCAACGCCGCATCCCGCCGAGCCGCCGCCGAGTCCCACCGAACCTCCCGCTGGCGTCGCGCGCCGCTGCCACTCGCGGAGCCGCGCAGTCTTCTCGCGCCGCCCCGTGCACTACGCGTAGTCAGAGGTCGGGTGACCGGTCATATTCGCGGTGACCCGACGCATGACTACGCGTCGTGCTCACCCCGCGCCGTACTCACCCCGCGCGGCGCGTGAGGCCGACCTCCTGCTGGCGGATCCGCGGGCGGCGGAACACCATCGCGATCGCGAAGGACAGCACGAGCGCGAGCAGCACGCCCAGGTTCGAGTAGGCCCACGGGCCCTCCCAGTACGCGCCCGACGGATCCTCGACCAGCGTGCCCAGGCCGAGCGGCTCGAGCAGGTATCCCTGCCAGTTGTTCCAGGGAGCGTCGGCCGCATAGGAGTTCACGACGAGGCCCCAGCCCAGCACGGAGGTGACCACGAGCGTCGCGATCGAGGTCCAGTCCACGGCCCCGTAGCGGCCGCGGGCGTCGAACAGGGCCTGCTCGTCGTAGTCGGTGCGGCGGGTGAGGACGTCGGCGATGAGGATCCCCGCCCACGAGGCGATCGGCACGCCGAGCGTGATGAGGAAGCTCTGGAAGGGGCCGATGAAGCTGCCGGCGAAGAACACCACCCAGATCGTGCCCGCGGTGAGGATCGCGCCGTCCACGAACGCGGCGGCGGGCCGGGGGATCCCGATGCCCAGGCTCAGCAGCGTCAGGCCCGAGGAGTAGATGCCGTTGACGGCGCCGGAGACCAGGGTCAGCACGGCCACGATCCAGAAGGGGATCAGCGCCCACAGCGGCAGCAGGGTGACGAGCGTGCCCACCGGGTCGTCGCCGATCTTCGCCATCACGTCGGCGTCGGAGCCGGCGAGCAGGAGGCCGAAGACCACGAGGACCACGGGGGCCGCGGAGCCGCCGATCGTGTTCCAGGCGATGATCGCGCCGTCGGACGTGGAGCGGCGCTGGTAGCGGGACCAGTCGGCCGCGATGTTGATCCAGCCCAGCCCGAAGCCGGTCATCACCATCACCAGGGCGCCGATCATCTTCTGCACGTCGCCGGTGGGGGCGGCCATCACCGTCGAGAGGTGGATGTGCGGGATCGTGAGCAGCATGAACAGCACCGTCATGGCGCCGGTCGCCCAGGTCAGCACCGACTGGATCCGCATGATCGTGTGGTACCCGAGCACGGAGGCGGTGACGATGATCGCCGCGATCACGAGGGTCGCGATGACCAGCACCGCCGTGCCGGAGGCGAGGCCGAGCGCCTGGAAGACGGTGGCCGTGGCGAGCACCGCGGAGATCGCGAGCATCGTCTCCCAGCCGATCGAGGTCAGCCACGAGACCAGTCCCGGGAGCTTCTGGCCGTGCACGCCGAAGGCCGCGCGCGAGAGCACCATCGTGGGTGCGCTGCCGCGCTTGCCGGCGATCGCGATCAGCCCGCACAGCGCGAAGCTCGCGACGATCCCGATCAGGGAGACGATCACGGCCTGCCAGAACGAGATGCCGAAGCCCAGCACGTACGCGCCGTAGCTCATCCCGAACACGGACACGTTCGCGGCGAACCACGGCCAGAACAGCTGGTGCGGCTTGGCGGTGCGCTCGGACTCGGCGATGATCTCGATGCCGGTGGTCTCTATCAGCGTCGAGCCGGTCGAGCCGGTCGAGCCGGTCGGGCCGGCTGGGCCGCTCGAGCCGGTCGGGCCGCTCGAGCCGGTCGGGCCGACGGTGGAGGGGTCGGACGGGCCGACGGGACGGGGATCTGCGGACGACATCGTCGCCTCCAGGTGTGTGGTCACGCGGACGGACCGCGCTGCAGGGACGGGGTGCGCGCGCCCGGTCGGCCGGAAGGCCTGACCGGGTACGGGGGAGTCCCATCATCCCACCTGGGACGGGGCGTGAGAGATTGCAGGCAATCGGCGGGACACCCGGGACCGCAGGCGGTCGGTCGTCCTATCGTGGAAAGCCGTGCGCTCCTCCTTCCCAGATCCCCGCTCCCTCGGCGGTCAGCTGTCCTCGACCGCCCGCAGCATGGTGACCCTCGGCCCGGGCCGGGCGGACCTCGCGCCGGCCGTGAGGATCGCGCTCTCGCTCGCCGCGCCGCTGGTGATCCTGCTGCTCAGCGGCCACATCCAGTGGGCCATGTTCGCCTCCTTCGGCGGCTTCACCTCGATCTACGCGCGCTACGTCCCCACGGCGATCCGCGTGCGCCACCACGTGCGCGTGGGCATCCTGCTGACGATCTGCGTGGGCATCGGCGCCCTGCTCTCCCAGCTGGCGGCCGCCGGGGTCCTGGGCCATGGGACGCACCTCGCCCTCACCACGCTGGGCGGCGCGCTCGCCGCCGCGATCGGCTCGGTGATGGTGATGGTGAAGGGACTGCGGCCCACCGGCGCCGTGTTCCCGGTCTTCGCGATCACCGCGGTCTCCAGCGCGCCGTCGGCCGCTCCCTTCTGGCTCGCGCTGCTCATCGCGGGCGCGGCGGCCGCGTGGTGCGTGCTGCTGGGGTTCCTGGCCCGCTGGACCGGTGAGGCGAACGTCGATGCCGCCGCCCCGGACACCTCCGGCATCACCTCGGCGATGCGCCGCCAGGAGTTCACCCGCTACGGATTCGCCGCGCTGGTCAGCGGCATCATCGCCTCCCTCACGGGGATCCCCTCGCCCTACTGGGCGCAGGTCGCTGCCGTCGTCCCGCTCTCGGCTCCCGGGCGCCGCCTGCAGATCGAGCGCGGTCTGCACCGCATCGTGGGCACGGCCCTGGGCGTGGGCGTCACCGCGTTCCTGCTGTCCTTCCCCAGCCAGCCCTGGCAGCTGCTGGTGTGGGTGATCCTCTTCCAGTTCCTCGCCGAGATGTTCGTGCTGCGCAACTACTCGCTGGCCCTCGTCTTCATCACTCCGCTCGCGCTGCTGATGGTGCAGCTCGCGAGCCCGCGGCCGGTCGCCTCGCTGCTCGTCGCGAGGGTCTCGGAGTCCGCGATCGGCGCCGTCGTCGGCATCGGCACGGTGCTGCTGGCCGTCGCCCTCGAGCGACGGAGGGCCGGGCGCCTCGGCGCGGCCTGATGGGCTCCGCATAGGGTGCTCTCCGTGACGACCACGACCGCCGAGACCACTCTGCTGGCCGCCCTCGACCGCACCTATCGCGGCCGCCCGGCGAAGCCGTCGATCTATCGGCGACTGCACGAGATGCTCGATCCCGACGAGCGTGTCCACAGCGTCGCCGACGGGTACCGCGACTACACGAGCGAGCATCTGCTGCTGCTCACGGATCGTCGCGTGCTGCTGGTCAAGGCCCCGATCCCCGGGCGCTGGAAGGCGATGCGCGATGTGCCGGCGGCGGAGGTGCTGGGAGGGCACCAGGTCACCGGGACGCTCACGGCCGCGTCCATCGAGATCGGGGTGCACGGACAGAAGCCCGTGACGATGAAGATCGGGAACCACGAGGCAGCGGCCGAGCTGCTGCGCACTCTCGAAGCCCTGCGTGCCGGCGGCGCGCCGGGAGGGCCCGCGGAGAGGGGCACCGCCCCGGTGAACGCCGTTGCCGGCGCTCCCGCTACGGGCGCCGCTGAGCGATCCGTTCCGCCCGCGCCGGTCCCGGCCGAGCTCGAGGTTCTGCTCGTCCCGGGCGAGCAGGTGCACTGCGTCTTCGAGGGCTGGTCGACGTGGTCGAGCGAACATCAGCTGCTCCTGCTCACCGACCGCCGGGTGCTGCTCGTGGGCGAGCAGACACCGGGGAGCTGGATCGCCCAGCGCGAGGCCGCGGCGCCGGCGGTCACCGGTGTGCGCAGCGCGGGAGGGACGGCTCTGAAGGCGGCCTCGGTCGCGGTCGAGGTGCAGGGGCAGAAGCCGATCAGCCTGGGCAAGGGGGCGGCGGAGCCGGCGCAGGCGTTCGTGCAGACCCTGGAGGGTCTGCTGCGCAGGGGATGCGGGCCGGCACCGCGCTGACCTCTCGGCACCGGATCGACGGCTGCGGATGGAACGCGGTCTGGAGCTGAGCGCTCTCGAGCGCCGAGGGCAGCCGCGGCCCGCGATACCGTGGCACCGTGACCCTCTCCGAACCCACGCATGCCGAGCAGACGTTCTTCGCCGTGATGGAGCGCAACGACGAGCCGCGCGACGTGTGGGACCTCAACCTCCCGGAGAAGATCCTCGACCCCCGTGAGACCGTGATCGACGTGAAGGTCGGGGACACGACCTCCGATACGAACCCGCTGCTGATCGCCACGGACAGGAGGGTGCTTCTCGCGAAGGAGGGCGCCATCCGGTCGTGGAGAGTGCTCAAGGAGGCCCCCGCTGCGGAGGTGGTCGGCGTCGACTACAAGCGCACCCTGCTGTCCGGGAAGCTGCGCGTCCACCTGCGCGACGGGTCGGCCATCACGCTCACGACCGCCACGAAGGACCACGCGGAGCGTTTCGTCGCGACCATCCAGGACCTGCTGGAGGGCGCTCAGCGCCCGCGGCGCTGATGCTCGGACCAAGGCGCGTTCCGGCCCGGTCCCGGTCTTAGTCCCGAGAGGCTTCCGGGGCTTCGTCCTGCTCGTCGTCATCCGGGGGGACGGGGACGAGCGACTGCAGGATCGAGAGCAGCGACTCCGGCGAGACGTCGGAGATCTCGCGGTCGACCGGATCGGAGCCCTCCCTGATCGGGCCGTTGTCGATGATGCGCAGGCGGCCGGGGTGCGCGATGAACGTCGCCTGGGTGCCCCCACCCTCGACGACCGAGGTGAGGATCGAGAGCGCACGGGCGCCGTCGACCGCCGCGTCGACGTCCTGACCGGGTACGCGCACGGTCGCGACGTCACCGTCGTCCGAGGCGTCGTCGAAGGGGTCGACGAATCGTCCGAGGCGGAGCGCGACGGCGCTGGGCTCGGGAACAGAGAAGTGATGGAAGCCGTCGATGGTCACGTACTCCTCGAGGACGCCGCCTCCGGGAAAGCAGTAGATGGCGAGCGTCGTCGTGCCCCCGGCGAGTGTGCGGACGACGTTGACCAGCCCCAGGGACGTGCGTCGCAGCGCGAGGACACCGGCAAGGCGCCGATCGAGCTGGAACGGACGTCGCGTGGATTCCGCGTTGCCGACGACGATGTCTCCCTCGGGCTGCGCGCTGTCGTCGGCCGGAGTGAGCAGGCGCCGAGCGGCGAGCGAGCGAACGGCCGCGGCCGCTGAAGCATCGGCGTCGACCTCCGGCTGGGACAGATACGGACTGCCCAGAAGATCGAGCGCGGCGGGGCCGCCGAGGCCGAGGAGCTCCTCATCGGTGAGGACGAGGAGCTCGTCCGGATCGTCCGCCGCAGTGGCGAGCACCTCGAGGGCCCCGAGCATGTCGCGCTCGGTGATCGCGGGCTCGGTGGCGTACTCATCGGATACGGTCTGTGCGCTCATGGGAGCTCCCGTCGGGAAGGTGGTGGCCAGTGACTGTTCTGGTGGTGGGGTCAACCGAAGACTCCGTGCCACGCGCCGGAGACTCCGTCGGCGATGGCGCCGCCGACATCGGATGCCGTGTCGCCCACGGCATCCACCACGTGCGAGGTCGTGTCGGAGACGGCGTCCCACGCCTTGCCTGCGCCCGCGGCGATGTCATCGCCCCATTCGTCGTAGACGAACTTCCCGAGGTCCGCGACCGCAGCGCCACCGGAGATCACCGCGCCGGCCGCCGCGAGAGGTCCGCCGACGACGGCCCCGACACCGGTGGCCGAGAGCGCACCGCCGGCGAGCATGAGACCGCCACCGAGCGCCGATGCACCTCCGGTCACAGCATGGAATGTGTCGCCCTTGTTGATGCTGTCGATCATCTGCCAGCCGCCGGTGACGACGTCGATGCCGGGGAGCGCCTTGCCGACGAACGGTGCCGCCTTCGTGAGGAACCCGGCCTTGCTCGCGAGTTTGTCGGCCCAGCCGAAGAAGTTCTTGGTGCCGATTCCGGTGGGGACGCCGAAATGGCCGGCGATCTTCTGGGCGAGGGTCCCGTACTCCTTGGCGCTGGAGAAGACCTTGTCCGAGACCTCGGCTCCGTATGGGATGGTCCCCATGAGCTTGAGCAACGGATCGTCGACCGCATCGATCCCCTTGCGGAAACGATTCGCGATCTCCAGGAGGTCCCAGGCCTTCTTCCCCTTCGAGAACGCCCCCTGGACCTTGTTGTAGAGGTCCTTGCCCGTCCACACGTTGTCCCAGAACGACGAGGAGTCCTCCCCGGACGACTTCCCGTGGCCGCTTCCTTCTCCGCCGCCTGAGTCGCCCCCGGAATCTGACGTCCGGTCCTGCTCATCGGCCTGGTTCCCGAGGTCCTCGCTCTTCTTCCGCAGCCGGTCGGCGACGTCGCGGAACGAGCCGCTGACATCGCCCGACCACGTGGAGCGGAACGCCTCGCCGTCGGATCCCCGCCACGCGGAATCGTCCATGACCAGTGGGTTCAGCTTCGCGTGCAGTTCTTCGAGAGAGGTGGCTCGATCACTCATCAGACGCGAGTACTCGCGCAGCTGCTTGGTGTCGGCTCCGTAGAACCCGCTCATCATCGTCCCCTCGTCGCCGTGTCAGGAGAGACCCTAGGGCACGGCAGACTGCGCGGCCATGGGGACAAGTCCCCATGGCCGCAGGAGAAGTCCTCGTGGCCCTCGCGCTACGGTGACCTCGTGAGCCTCGCCGACCCCACGCATGCCGAGCAGACCTTCTTCGCCGTTCTGAACAGGAACGACGAGGTCAAGAACGCGCTCACGATCGACCTGCCGGGGCGGGTCCTCGATCCGGAGGAGACCGTCATCGACACGAAGATCGGCGACATCCAGAACGACACCACCCCGATCCTCCTGGCCACCGACCGACGCGTCGTGCTCACCCGTCGACGTGCGTTCGGCTCGTGGAAGATCCTCAAGGAGGCGCCCGCTGCGCAGGTCGTCGGCGTCGACTACAAGCCCACCCTGCTGTCCGGGAAGCTGCGCGTCCACCTGCGCGACGGAGCGCAGATCGTGCTGAAGACGGCCACGAAGGACCACGCGGAGCGCTTCGTCTCCACCATGCACGGGCTGCTGGGGCGCTGACGACGCCGCGCTCCGGCCCTTCGCTCCCGCCACTCGTCGGCGAGGTCGACGGGAATCCTCATCAGAGCCTGCGCACGACCTCGAAGGTCTCGCACACCACCTCGGTGTCGTCGTCGATCGCGATCCTCGGCTCCCCGAGCGCTGCGATGAACTCGATCGAGGTCCAGAACTCCTCATGGCCCTCGCGCCAGGCGGCGGCGTCGGGGTAGCCCTCGCCCTCCCCGCGGGCGTGCTCATCGGTCACGTCGGCCAGGCGCACCACCTGCACGTCGCGGGTGCGGATCACCGCGATGGGGCGCTCGTCCGAGTCGACCACGACCTCCGCGGCGCCGGCGGCGGGCAGCGCCGCGCCCTCGCGCGCATACTCCTCGCGCAGCGAGGCGGTCGTGGTCTTCGCGCCGGCCAGGATCGCCCCGACCAGCTGGTCCCGCAGCGGCCCCGGGAAGGCGAACTCGGCGATGGGCAGCGTTGCCTCGTCGTCCGTCGGATCGTGCGTCATCAGAACCAGTCCGTCCCGCGCAGCCGCCGCGGCCGCGCATCGGGGTCGTCGGCGATCTTGTAGACGAGACGCCCCAGCGGCAGCTCGCGCGCGGGGATCGGCGTCCGCACGTACCGGCGCAGGCGTCCCGCGGGCCGCGGGCCCTGCTCACCGCCCTCGTGCCAGGCGTCCAGCCGTGCAGCGCTCTCCTCGAAGGCCCGCACCATGGCGTCCGGGTCCACGAGGTCGGCGTCGTCCCCGTCGGCCCGATCCAGGTGCTCCCGCGCGAGCTCGAGGCGCACCTCGCGGGGGAGGACCCGGGCGGCGTCGTCGTCGCAGCGCAGGCGCCGAGGCTCGCGCAGGTCCTCCTCCTGATCCACGAGCGCGCACGCGATCTCCGTGTCGTAGGTCCAGGACCGCAGGTTCACGTTGTCCGAGCCCACGGTCATCCAGACGTCGTCCACGAGGCACACCTTGGAGTGCACGTACACCGGCGTGCCCTCGTGGTTCTCGATCCCGAACACGTGGACGCGCTCGCCGCCGGCCTCGTGCAGCAGGTCCAGGGCGGCGTTGCGCGCGCTCATCGCGCTCGCGTTCGCGATCGTCGTGTCCGCGGTCGTGAAGGTCGACAGCACGATCACCAGGTGCGTGCCGGGATGCTGGCGCAGCGCGTCGGCGAAGCACGAGAGCACCTGGGGAGACCAGATGTACTGGTCCTCGAGGTAGATGATCCGCTCGGCGCGCGGCACCGCCTTCACGTAGGCGCGGGCGATGCTGCGCTCGCCCGACGGCGCGAAGGGGAAGCGCGGGCGCTTGGGCGGGTACGTGCGCAGCACCTGCGCGTCCACGGTGCCCGCGGGCGCCGGGTCCGGCTCCTGCAGGGGGAGGGGGTCGGCGTGCTCGTCGTCGCGGTGGATCTTCGCCTGGATCTGCGAGAGCGGGTCCAGCGAGGGCGGCGTCGGATCCTCCCAGCGCTCCCGGAAGGTCGCCTCGAGGTCCCCGACCGCGGGCCCGCGGACCTCGACCATCAGGTCGTGCCACGCGGGCGTGCTGCCCCAGATCTTCCCCATCGAGACGGTCTGCGGGTCGCCCAGGTGCCGGGCGTCGTCGCGGCGGGTGTGGCACAGGTCGATGCCGCCGCAGAACGCCGCGTCCCGCTCCGGCTGCCCGGGATGGCGCATCACCAGGAACTTCTGGTGCTGGGAGCCCAGCGGCAGCACGCGCTGGTCGAGGATGACCTCGCCGCCGGCGGCGCGCACGGTGTCCGCCAGGCTGCGGTTCTCCTCCTCGGAGTAGTGGATGGAGTCCAGGTGCGAGCGCCAGAAGAGTGCCTTGACCATGACGCCGCGGCGGGCGGCGTCCGCGATCAGCTCGACGATCGTGAGCTCGTCCTCACCGACCCGCTCCTCGGGGTCGCCGCGCCAGTCGGTGAACATCAGCAGGTCGCCGGGCCCCTGCGCGGTGATCAGCTCCCGCAGCCGGGCGAAGTACGCCGCGCCGTGCACATGCACGCGCGCCGTGTTGCCGCTGGTCAGCGCCTTCCCCTGGTGCCGATGGTCGAGACGGGTGAAGGGGTTGCCGCGCTCGATCGCGGAGAGGAACCAGTCGTCCGTGCTCATCCCTCCATCACACACCATCGCCCTGTGCGCGCGGGGCTAGGCTGGGACGGGCCTTCGGGCCCGCCATTCCGCCACCCCGCAACCGATGAAGGGCGAGCGCTCATGACGGCATCCGCGTCGCGCCGCGGCACCGGCAGCACCCCCGCGAGCACCGCACTGCTGACCGACATGTACGAGTACACGATGCTCTCGTCCATGGTCGAGGACGGCAGCGTCCACCACGAGGCCGTCTTCGAGGCCTTCGCCCGCCGCCTCCCCGAAGGGCGGCGCTTCGGCATCTTCGCGGGGCTCGGCCGCCTGCTGCCCCTGCTCGAGGACTTCGCGCCCGACGAGGAGGACCTCGCCTTTCTGCGCGAGGTCGGCGCGATCACCGAGGCCGCCGCGGAATACCTGCGGGACTGGACCTTCTCCGGCACCATCACCGCCCTGCCCGAGGGCAGCCTGTACTGGCCGCACACCCCGCTGCTCACGGTGCGCGGCACGCTCGGCGAGTGCCTGCTGCTGGAGACCCTCGTACTCTCGGTCCTGAACTTCGACTCCGCGATCGCCTCCGCGGCGGCGCGCATGGTCATCGCCGCCGGCGACCGGCCGCTCATCGAGATGGGCTCGCGGCGCGTACACGAGGAATCCGCCGTGGCGGCCGCCCGCGCGGCCTGGATCGCGGGCTTCGCGACCACCTCGAACCTCGAGGCCGGCCGGCGCTTCGGCGTCCCCGTAGCGGGCACCGCCGCGCACGCCGCGACCCTCGCGCGCCCCACCGAGCGCGACGCCTTCGCCGCCCAGACCGCGACCTACGGGCCGGGCACCACGCTGCTCGTGGACACCTACGACATCCCCGAGGGCATCCGCACCGCGGTCGAGGTCGCCGGGCCCGGGCTCGGCGCCGTGCGCATCGACTCCGGTGACCTGATGACCGTGGCCCCCGCCGCCCGTGCCCAGCTCGACGCGCTCGGTGCGACGAGCACGCGCATCACCGTGACCAGCGATCTCGACGAGTACGCGCTCGTCCACCTCGCGGGCGCCCCGATCGACGGCTACGGCGTGGGCACGCGCGTGGCGACCGGCTCGGACCACCCGACGGCCGGGATGGTGTACAAGCTCGTCGCCGTGGGCGACGGACCCGGCACGCCGCTGCGCAGCGTCCAGAAGCTCTCGGCCGACAAGGGATCGACCGGCGGCGCGAAGACCGTCTCCCGCTTCCCCGACGGCCGCGAGGTGTGGACGCTCGACGGCTCGGTGCCCGACGGCGCTGACCCCGTGCACGTGGACGTCGTCCGCGACGGGATCCCGCAGCCGGTCGCGAACGCCCAGGAGGCCCGCGAGGTCGCCGCCGCGAGCCTCGCGAGCCTGCCCGCCCGTGCCCGCGAGATCAGCGAGGGCCAGGCCTTCCGCGTGAGCGAGCAGTGGGACGGGGGAGAGGGGGCCGACGACGCACCCCGCACGCTCGTCGTGGTCGACGTCCAGAACGACTTCTGCGAGGGCGGGGCCCTGGGCGTGGCCGGCGGGAACGCGGTCGCCGAGCGCATCGCGGCGCACCTGGCCGAGCACGCCGCCGACTACGACCGCGTGGTCTTCTCCCGCGACTGGCATCTGGCCGAGGGCGACAACGGCGGCCACTTCGCCCTCCCGCCCGCGCAGCCCGACTTCGCGGATACGTGGCCCGTCCACTGCGTGCAGGGCACCCGCGGCGCCGAGTACCACCCGGCGATCCTGGGGGCTCTCGAGCGGCTCATCGGCAGCGGCACCGAGGTCGTCCACGTGGTCAAGGGCGAAGGCCGGCCCGACTACAGCCTCGCCCAGGGCCGCGTGGCGGGCGTCGACGGCGGCGCCCCCGCGGGCGGCACCGATCTTCCCTCCCTGTTCGCGGGCGACGTCGACGTGACCGGCCTGGCGTTCGACTACTGCGTCGCCGCGAGCGCCCGCGACATCGCCGCCCTGCCCGGCGCCGGCACCGTGCGGGTCCTCGAGGACCTCACCGCCGCCGTGCACCCCGAGGCCGACGCCGAGACCGCGCAGCACCTGGCGGAGGCGGGCATCCGGACGGTCTCGCCCGCAGCCTCCACAGCCCCGACCGCCTCCCGGAAGGACGCCTGAGATGCCCGGCAGCACCGCTCCCGCCGGCTATGACGCCAGCAAGCACCCGCCCTTCGCGGTGACGGTCGACCTCGCGGTCTTCACCATCCGCTCGGGCGCCCTCAGCGTCCTGCTCGTCCAGCGCGGCGCCGACCCGTACGCGGGCAGCTGGGCGTTGCCCGGCGGCTTCATCGAGCCCGACGAGGACGCGGCGACAGCGGCGGCGCGCGAGCTCGTCGAGGAGACCGGCATGGACACCGCCGGCTACCACCTCGAGCAGCTGCGCACCTACTCGGCCCCCGACCGCGATCCGCGCATGCGCGTGGTCTCCGTCGCCCACCTGGCCTTCGCCCCGGACCTTCCGGATCCCACGGCCGGGGACGACGCGGCGTTCGCGCGCTGGTGGGGCGTCGAGGAGATCCTCGAGGACCCCGACGCGCCCCAGCTCGCCTTCGACCACCTCGAGATCCTCACCGACGCCCTCGAGCGGGTGCGCGCGAAGCTCGAGTACACGACGCTCGCCACGCAGTTCCTCTCCGAGCCGTTCACCCTCGCCGAGCTGCGCAGCGTCTACGGCGCGGTCTGGGGAGCGCTCCCGGACCGCGGCGCCTTCATCCGCAAGGTGCTCTCGACCGACGGGTTCGTGGTGCCCGACGAGCGCTCGGGCGATGCGGCGTCCAGCGCCAGCCCGCAGCCGGCTCTCTACGCGCGCGGCGAGGCCCGGGCCCTGCAGCCCGCCCTGCTGCGCCCCCGCGCCGGCGACGAGGCCTGGGAGGGCTTCGGGGAGGTGTGATGACTGAGCAGCGAGAGGGAGGCGAAGCGGGTCTGCGTTCTTGCCGTTTCAAGGCCTGAACGACGCGCGGTACTCACGAGGTGAGACCCCGCGGTGTGCGCGGAAATGCGCGCGGAGGTTCGCCGCCGATCCGAGCCCTGCCCGCTGTGCGACAGCTTCGACAGACAGATGGTCTCGCTCGAGGAGTCGACTCGCGAGCGAGATGCGCTGATCGATGAGCCACGTCTTGGGAGACATCCCGGTGGCACTGCGTACATGTCGGGTGAACGAGCGTGGAGACATCTGTGCTCGAGCAGCCATCGCTTGGACGGTCACGGGTTCGTTCAGGTGATCCACTGCCCACTCCAGGGCCGGACGAATCGATGTCCCGCGACCGTCTCCGCTGCCGTCATTCGAGCGGTACTGCCGCTGATCGCCCGAACGATGGATCGGCATGACCATGAGTCGCGCTGCATGCAGGGCTGCGTCGGCGCCGTGATCGATGTCGACGAGACGAAGGCACAGGTCGATCCCGGCCGCGACCCCGCCGCTGGTCCAGATGCCCGCATCCTGTATGTAGAGGTTCTCCGGGACTACTTCGACGAGGGGCGCTCGGGACCGGAGGTCATGCGCGAAGTCCCAATGCGTGGTGGCACGGCGGTGGTCGAGGATCCCGCTGTCGGCGAGGATGAACGCCCCCGTGCAGATGGAGACGATGCGTACGCCGGCCGCGTGCGCCTCCCTGATGGCTCCGAGGACAGCCGGGGGACGGTTCTGAATGCGGTGGCCCGGGACGATGAGGGTGTGCGTTGTGGCCAGCACATCGAGAGAGTTCGTGACCTGCAGTGCATAGCCGCTCGACGTGGTCACCGGGCCCGCCTCCAGGCTGCACATCGTGACGTCGTAAAGGTGTCCCGTGCACTCTCCGAGCACCTGGGGCGCGATCGAGGCATCGAACCCGTTCACGCCGGGAAGGGTGAGCACCGCGACGCGTCGGGACATCTCGCCTCTGGCTGATTCCTTGTGCATGAGGGCGAGTGTGCCACTGGTGCCTCTCTTCCGATCGGACTGGGATGGGGTCATGAACACTCCCATCCAGTTCGCCGTCTTCGATGGCTTCGACGAGATCGACGTGTTCGGTCCCCTCGAGGTGCTCGCCGCTGCAGGGTACGAGGTGCAGTTGGCGGCGCTCACGCCGGGGACGGTCACGTCGATGCGGGGTATCCCGATCAAGGTGACCGCTGTTCTGCAGCCTGCGCACGGCCTGATAGTTCCCGGCGGGGGCTGGTTGGATCGAGCGCCTCGCGGGGCTCGCACCGAGGTTGCGAGCGGCCTCCTGGGTGCACGGCTGCGCGAGATCGCGGACTCCTGCCGATGGGTGGGGTCCGTGTGCAGCGGCGCGATGATCCTTGCGCACGCAGGCCTCCTGGATGGGAGGGCGGCTACGACGAATAGGGCATGCCTGGCTGACCTTGCCCCCTTCGTCGCCGAGGCCGTAGATGCACGTGTGGTCGACGATGGCGACCGAGTCACTGCTGGTGCTCTCTTCTCGGGCGTGGACCTCGGGCTCTGGATCGTCGAGCGCGAGCTCGGGTCGCGCTCATCTCGAGAGCTCGGAGCGCGCTGGGGATACGAGCGTCAGCAGAGCGTGTGGTTCGCTGATCCCCGGAGCCGGACGACTCCTCGGGACCGAGCACCCGCACAGGATTAGGCGGGGAGTCTGGCCTCTCAGCCCACGAGCGCGTCGATCTGGTCGATCGACTCGCGCGAGCCCTCTTCGACGCCCATGTCGATGACCTGCTGCAGGCCCTCGCGGGTGGGGTGGATCGAGACGTAGACGGCGCGGGTGCCGCCGTCGACCGAATCGAAGGTCGCGGTGTTCTCGGCGACCGGGAGGTCGGTGTTCACGGCGAAGCCGTTCTCCGCGTCCGCGAAGCCGTCGCGGTAGCGGAAGAAGCGCGGCTCGTCGACCTCGAGGATCTCCCAGAAGCCGCCGAGCTTCTCGCCCTCCGGGCCGGTCATGAAGTAGTTCATGCGTCCGCCGGGCGTGAGGTCGTGGTCGACGAACGTCGCGGGGTAGGTGGGCGGGCCCCAGATCCTCTCGAGCTGGCGCGGGTCGGCGTAGATCTGCCAGATCCGCTCGACGGGCGCGTCGAACTGCGCGGTGATGGTGATGGTCAGGGCGTCGAGGTCAGTGCTGATGTCGGTGACCGGCATGGTCGTCCTCCTGGTCGGGCCCGGAGGCGAGGAGCTCGTCGATCCGGGTGATGCGTCCGCGCCAGATCTCCTCGAGATCGCGCAGCAGGGCGGCGGCCGAGCCGACCGCCGCGACGTCGCCGCGGGCGAGGGACTCCCGCCCCCGGCGGCGCCTGGTCACGAGCCCCGCACGCTCCAGCACGACTACGTGCTTCTGGACCGCGGCGAGGCTCATGTCGTAGTTCGGCGCGAGGGCCGACACCGAATGCTCGCCCACCAGCACGCGCCGCAGGATGTCCCGCCGCGTGCGATCGGAGAGCGCATGGAACAGCGCGTCGGCGCGGTCCTCATCGATGTCGAGCACACGCACAACTTACAACCGATCGGTTGAAGGTTGTCAAGAGGTGGGGTGCGCCGGGCGCCCCTCTTGCCTATTGACCAAGCGGTCAATAGGGTGACCGCATGGCCGCATCGTCTCGCCTCCCGCTCGCCTCGACCCTCGCCGCCGTCTACTTCGCACTCGTGGTCGTGACGATCCCGGCGCTCATCGTCCTCACGGTCCTCGCCCCGCACCTCGCGCCGATCGACGCCTGGATCCATGCCGTGATCGTGCTGATCCTCGGTGTGCTGCTGCCGCTGCGGCTGCGCCGGGCCGGCACCGGGTCGCGATCCGCGCTGCGCGCCGCCGGCATCATCGCCGCCGTGCTGCTGCTGGCCAACGTGGTCGAAGCGCTGATCCCCGGACTCTTCCCGGCCTGGATGCGGGTGGAGATGATCGTCATCGCGGTGCTCATGGCCGGCGTCGTCACCAGCGTGGCCCTCGAGGCCGCACGCACGAGTCCCGGCGCACGGGCCGCGTGATGGCGGGTCGCCGGCTCCCGCCCGATCAGCGCCGCGCTCAGATCGTGCAGGCGGCCATCGATGCTGTGGCGGTCCGCGGCTTCGCCGCCGCCAGCCTCGAGGTGATCGCCGCCCAGGCGGGGGTCTCCAAGGCGCTCGTCGTCCACTACGCCTCCTCCCGCGACGCCCTCATGGCCGCGGCCGCGAGGACAGCGCTCGTGCAGCTGCGAGAGCGGGTCGCCCGGGACCTCGATGCCGAGGCCGACGCGGTGACCTTCCTGCGCGCGGCGATCAGGGGAGCGGCGCGGCTCGCCCGCACCCACGAGCGCGAGCTCGCGGCCCTCGAGCAGATCGTCGCCGGACTGCGCGATGAGCGGGGCGGGCCGGTGCTCGGCATCGCGGACATGGAGGAGACCTTCGCGGGTCAGGAGGGCATCTTCGCGCGTGGTCAGCGCGAGGGGGTCGTCCGCGTGGGGACCCACCCGCGCACTCTCGCCCTCGCCTACGAGGGTGCCGTCGAGGCCATGGTCTCCCACCTGCGCGCCCACCCCGAGGCGGACGCCGACGCGTTCGCCGAGGGAATCGCCGACGTCCTGCTGTCCGGGATCGCGGCGCGGGCCTGACGCCTCGACGCCCGGGGCCGACGGGTCAGTGCGCAGGCAGCTCGCCCTCGCCGGGCGTGACGCGCAGGTCCGCCTCCTGGATCGCCACGTCGTTGATCGACGCCTCGCGGCGGCGCATGTACCCGAGCTCGTCGAACTCCCAGAGCTCGTTGCCAAAGGAGCGCCACCACTGGCCGTTGTCGTCGTGCCACTCGTACTGGAAGCGCACGGCGATGCGGTCGTCCCCGAACGTCCAGAGGTTCTTGCGCAGGCGGTACGCCTGCTCGCGCTCCCACTTGGCGCGCAGGAACTCGATCACCTGCTCGCGCCCGATGAGGAACCGGTCGCGGTTCCTCCACACGGTGTCCTCGGTGTACGCGCCGGCGACACGCTCGGGGTCGCGCGTGTTCCAGGCGTCCTCGGCCGCCTGCACCTTCGCCCGCGCGGTCTCCTCGGTGAAGGGCGGCAGCGGCGGGCGCGGGGCGGGAGCGGGGCTCGCGGGATCGGTGCTCATCATGCGTCTCCTTCGTCGTCCCACACCGGCGGCGCGGGGTCGTACTCGATGCCGTGCTGGACATCCCGGGCGCGCTGCGGCGAGACCAGGCGCCCCACCAGGTGCAGCGCCATGTCGATCCCGGCGGAGACCCCGGCCGAGGTGACCACGTCGCCGTCGTCCACCCAGCGCTCGCCCTCGCGCACGTCGATGCTCGGATCGATCTCGCGCAGCAGGTCCACGGAGCCCCAGTGCGTGATCGCGGGACGGTCGCGCAGCAGGCCGGCGGCCGCATAGACGAGGGACCCGGTGCACACGCTCGTCATCAGCTCGGCGGTCCCGGCGATGCGGCGCACGCGCTCGAGGTGCGCCTCGTCCCTGAACAGCGCCCGCGTGCCGTGGCCGCCGGGATGCAGGAGCACGTCCACGTGCCCGAGCTCCTCGAGAGAGGTCGTCGGCGTGACGACCATGCCCTTCGCGGCCGTGATCGCGCCGCCGCCGACGCTCGCGGTGACCGCCCGCCAGCCGTCCTGGGGATGGTTCTGCGTCCAGTACGAGAGGACCTCCCACGGACCCACGGCGTCGAGCTCCTCGACGCCGTCGAACAGGAGTATGGCGATGGTCCGCGGGTCGGTGCTCGGGGTCATGGCTCGATCCTCGCGCGGGGCGGCCGCGAGCGCCAGGGGCCGGGCGTGCCGACCTGCGCGCCGCTACTCGCCTACCTCCCCGTCGATCGACTCGCGCAGCAGGTCCGCGTGCCCGTTGTGGCGCGCGTACTCCTCGATCATGTGCGTCATGATCCAGCGCAGGCTCGGACTGCGCCCGTCGGGGAACAGGCGCTTCGCCTCGATGCCCAGGCCGCCCTCCCCGTAGGCCCGGGCGGCGAGGTCGCGGGCGCGCTCGACCGACGCGGTCCACAGCGCGCGCACCTCGTCGGGATCGTCCTCGGTCGCGGTCTCCCACTCCCAGTCGGGCCGGGCCCTCCAGTCGACGGACGCCCAGGGCTCGCGCAGCGGCTCGTCGTGCAGGTCGCGGCTGAACCAATCGTCCTCGACATAGGCCAGGTGCTTCATCATCCCGGCGAGCGTCATGGAGCTCGGTCCGATGGTGCGCGCCAGCTGCGCGGCGTCGAGCCCGCGGCACTTCCACGCGAAGGTCGCGCGCTGGAAGTCGAGGAAACCGCGCAGGGTGTCCCATTCGTCGGCGCGGAACGGCGGGTCGAGGCGGCCATGCTCATCGAGGGGCTGCTGATCGGGTTCCGGTGTCATGCTCCGCGAGCCTAGACCCGTGCTCCCGCGGACGGCGCAGGATACGAACCGGGCGGAGAAGTCAACGTTGACCTTCGCCGCCTCCGTCCTCATAGTTGGTGGGTCTTCGAGAGGCGGGGTGCGTGGACGGACACACGAGTTCGGCAGGTCAGAGCGGCATCGATGCAGGTGGGAGCGAGGAGGAGCAGACGGCGGTCGAGCAGCGCGCGGTGGACCGCATGCATGCGCAGCTCGACCGGGAGGTGCAGGAGAGGACGGAGGCGCAGCGACGGGCGCTCGCGGCCCCCGTCGGCGGCCCGACGGATTCCCTGGCACGGGACGTCGAGGTGCACCGGCTGAGCGAGAGGATCCAGCAGCTGCGGGCGGCCGAGCGCTCGCTGTGCTTCGGACGCATCGACGGCAGCGGCGACGGGAACTCCGCGCCCGCGGACGGACTGCACATCGGCAGGATCGGCATGCGCACCGCGAACGGTGACACGCTGCTGGTGGACTGGCGGGCCGAGGCCGCGCGCCCCTTCTACGCCGCGACGATGCTCAGTCCGATGGGGCTGCGCCGGCGCCGCCACCTGCGCACGGACGGCCGGCGCGTCGTCGGCGTCAGCGACGAGATCCTCGACGGCAGCGCCCCGCTGCCCGGCGACGTGGTCGGCGACGGGCCGCTCACCGCCGCGCTCGGCGGACCCCGCACGGGACGGATGCGCGAGGCCGCCTCCACCCTGCAGGCCGAGCAGGACGAGATCGTCCGCTCCTCCCATCGCGGCGTGACCGTGGTCGACGGCGGGCCGGGCACGGGCAAGACGATCGTCGCCCTCCACCGCGCCGCCTTCGTGCTCTATGCCTGGCCCGCGATCGCCGGGCGCGGCGTCATGGTCTTCGGCCCGAACCGGCGCTTCCTCACCTACATCTCCGACGTGCTGCCCTCGCTCGGCGAGAACGACGTGCACCTGGCGACGCTCCCGGACCTCGTCGGCGCGGAGCCCGCGCGCACCGAGCCCGACCGCATCGCCCGCCTCAAGGGCCGCGCCGAGCTCGCGGACGCCCTCGCCGCGCACGTGCGCGACCACCAGCCCCGCGGGGTCCCGCTCGAGCTGCCCACCGCGCACGACACGGTCGTGCTGGACGCCGAGCACGTCGATGCGGCCCGGCGATCGGCCCTGCAGGGCGCGCCCGGGCACACCGAGGCCCGCGCCCTGTTCCTCGAGGCGATCGTGGACGACCTGGTCAGCGAGCTCGAGGCGCGCACCACGAGCGAGGACACCGCGTACGAGGCCGAGCTCGAGGCCGCATACGGACTGAACCTCGACCGCGCGGTCGCAGGCGACATCGCCCGGATGGGCGGCGACGGCGGGCAGGGGGCAGGCGCCGATCTCGACATCGACTGGGAGCAGATCCACGAGGACCTGCTCGTGGATCCCGCCATCGACCGCGCCGTCGAAGGAGTGTGGCCGCGCCTGGATCCGGCCGACGTGGTGCGCCGCGTCCTCACCGATCCCGCGGCGCTCGCCCGCGCGCTGCCGGAGGCGTCGGCCGAGGACCTCGCGCAGATGGCGGGAGCCGAGGGGCCCGGCGCGCCGACGGTCTGGACCCTCGCCGACCTCGCCCTGCTCGACGAGGCGCGGGCCCTCGTGGACGGGCCGCCCGAGGAGGTCGTCGGCCACATCGTCGTCGACGAGGCCCAGCAGCTGTCCCCGATGCAGTGGCGCGTGCTCGTGCGACGCTGCCCGGAGCGCTCGATGACGGTGGTCGGCGACCTCGCCCAGGCGGGGCCCACCAGCACGATCCGCAGCTGGGGCGAGGCGCTCGGCCCCTTCGTCCAGGATCGCTTCGAGCATCGGACCCTGAGCATCAACTACCGCACCACCGCGGAGATCCTCGAGTCCACGCGCGAGCTGCTGGCGCGGATCGCCCCGCAGCAGCGGCTCTCGCGCTCCCTGCGCCACGGCGAGGAGCCGACCCGGGTGCCCGCATCGCGCGCGAGCCTCTTCGAGGACCTGCGGCGCTCGGTCGACGACCTCCGCGAGATCGACCCCGACGGCCTCGTCGGCGTCATCACCGCCGCCGAGGACGCCGACGGAGCGATCGAGGCCCTACCCGGCGGCGTCGCGAGCGTGATCGCCGCGCCCGAGGCGCGCGGACTCGAGTTCGACAGCGTGATCGTCGTGGACCCCGCCGCGATCGAGGCGGCGGGGGATGCGGGCGCCCGGGACCTCTATGTGGCGCGCACCCGCGCGACCCACCGACTGGTGACCCTTGAGCCGGGATGGAATGATCCCCAGTCATGACCCTGATCCTCCTGGGCACGGCGATCGCGCTGATCGTCGGTGCCGTCGGCACGCGGCTCTACACGAGCCTCGCCAAGCGCAGGGGGTGGGCCCAGTTCGTGCGCATGGACGGGCCGACGACCCACCTGTCCAAGCGCGGCACCCCGCAGATGGGCGGGATCGCCATCATGGGGGCGACGCTCGCCGGCTACCTGCTCGCGCACCTGGTCACGTGGTCGCCGCCGACGGTCTCCGGGATGCTCGTGCTCTTCCTGATGCTCGGCGTCGGGTTCGTCGGCTTCCTCGACGACTGGACGAAGATCCGCCAGGAGCGCTCCCTCGGGCTGCGATCGTGGCAGAAGCTGCTGGGCCAGACGGCGGTGGCCGTCGTCTTCGCCCTGCTCGCCACCCGGTTCGCCCGCGACGGCATCACCCCGGCGAGCTTCCGGATCTCCCTGGTCCGCGACACGGCGATCGACCTGGCCGCGTTCGGTGTGATCGTCGGGACCCTCCTGTTCGTGGCCTGGGCGGTCCTCATGATCACCGGCGCCAGCAACGGCGTGAACCTCACCGACGGCCTCGACGGCCAGGCCGCCGGCGCCTCCGCGATGGCCTTCGCCGCCTACGCGTTCATCGGGATCTGGAAGTCGCTGCAGAGCTGCCGGGCAGCGGTCGAGCCGGGCTGCTACGAGGTGCGCGACCCCCTGGACCTGGCGCTTGTCGCCGCGTGCCTCGCCGGCGCCTGCATCGGCTTCCTGTGGTGGAACACGCCGCCGGCGATCCTGTTCATGGGAGACACCGGCTCCCTCGCCCTCGGCGGGGCCCTCGCGGGCCTCGCGATCATGACCCGCACAGAGCTGCTGATGATCGTGCTCGGCGGCCTGTTCGTCTTCGAGACCGTCACCGTGATCCTGCAGGTCGGCTTCTTCAAGCTCACCAAGCGGCGCAACAACGGCGTGGGCAGGCGCCTGTTCCTCATCACCCCCATCCACCACCACTTCGAGATGCGCGGATGGAGCCAGGTCACGGTCTCGATCCGGTTCTGGCTGATCAGCGCGATCTGCGTGGGCGCGGGGCTCGCGATCTTCTACGGCGAGTGGGTGCTGCGGGCGGGCTGAGCGGGGCTGTCGGCCGAGGGGCCGACGGGCGCGCGGCGCTCGGCCCTCTCGCCGGCGGCGCGGCGCAGCACCTTCGTGAAGCGCCTGGGCCGGGAGAGGTTCGCGAGGTGCCCGGCGTCCTCGAGGATCACGAGGCACGCGTCGCGCGCGGCCTCCAGGAACAGGGCTTCGTGCCGTCGGAAGGGATCCTGCGCTCCGTTGACGAAGGTCAGGGGCCCGTCGATCGCGGCGACGTCGGCCAGCAGGTCGAGCGAACCGATGGTGCGCACCACGCCCCGGACCACCCCGTGGGCGCGCCCGCCCCCGTAGTAGCGCCGCGCCGCCTTCTCGCTGTGCCGACGCGCGAAAGCGCGGGCGACCCTTGCGTCGGAATCCCCGGGGATCCAGTCCTTCATGCTGATCCACAGCCCATAGATCCGGGCGAGCGCCGGCCCCGGGACGATCGTGCAGTCGGCGGCGACCACGCCGGCCAGCCGCCCGGAATGCGCGCCGGCCCAGTGCAGCGTGAGGAAGCCGCCGAGCGACAGCCCGACCAGCAGCGGCGGCTCGCCGCATGCGTCCACGGCCTCGTCGATCGTCGCCAGCGCGCCCTCGAGGGTGAACGGCTCGCCCCGGCGCCGGCCGTGCCCCGGGAGGTCCGGCGCGATCACCGTGTACCCGCGCCGGCGCAGACGACGGGTCTGGCCCTTCCACATCGTCCGCGAGGACCGCACGGCGTGGATGAGGACGATGCTGCGGGTGCTGTCGCGTGCGACCGACTCGCTGTCGTGTCCGACCGTCTCGCTCAGGTGCACAGGCTTCCCCGCTCTCGCACGTTCTCGGCTCTCGGGCGATCGACGCTCCCACCCACGCCCATGATCGGGCATCCAGGGCGCGCTGTCAGCGGTCGCGGGGCGGGATGATGCCGCGTCAGGAGGGCAGGGGCGTGGCGGTGAAGACGTCGTCGGGGTCGAAGCGGGCCTTCGCTCTGCGCAGGCGATCGGCGTGGCCGCCGTACGAGGCCGCGACCTGATCCGTGAACTGCGGAGCGAGGAAGTTCGGATAGCCGCCGGGGAGGGCGAGCGGCTCGAGGGTGCGCCGCACCGCCTCCGCCCACTCGACGTACGGCTCCGGGTCCTCCCCGTCGGTCCATCCGGCCGAGATCTCCAGGGCCACGTGCTCCTCGCGCCGGCCGAAGGCGGTGGCATCCGCCGGCACGTCGGTCGCCGCGCCGTGGAACTGCCGCATCCCGATCCCGGCGCCGGGACTCGGCCGGCCCTCGACCGCGGCGAGCAGCGCCTGGATGACCTCGGGGGTCAGGGCGCGGACCGTCCGCGCGCGCATGCACCAGTGCATCCCGTGCGGCACCTGCTGGTCGAAGCCCGCGAGCAGGTCCTGCTGAGTCGTCGGCTCCATGTCCTCGACGAGGGGAGTGCCGAGTCCTCGCACCGCGTCGAGCGCGGGGCCCGCCCCGTCGGGCTCGCCGGACCACACCGCGACCACGAGCACGCTGGGGCCGACGTCGGGAACGTGCGTGAGCTCGGCGAGGAGGGTCAGACCGCGGATCCCGCGTGCGATGAGCTCGGCGCAGCCGTCGAGCACCGTCGCCGCCTGCGACCCCGGGAAGAGCGCGGTCCCGCCGACGATGCCGCGGTCCCGGTGCAGGGCGATCCGCATCGACGTCACCACGCCGAAGTTCCCGCCGCCGCCCCGCAGCGCCCACAGCAGCTCCGGATCCTCCTGTGTCGAGGTGACCGTGCCGTCGGCCAGGACGACCTCCGCCCCCAAGATGTTGTCGCAGGCCAGCCCCGCCGTCCCCAGCAGAGGGCCGTAGCCGCCGGCGAGGGAGAGGCCGGCCAGTCCCACCGATCCGGCGGTGCCGGTCGCGGCGAGCAGCCCGCGGGGGCTCGTTTCGGCGACGAGGTCACCGGCCAGGGCGCCGCCGCCGACGACGGCCTCCGCGCCTTCGATCCTCACGTCGCGCAGGTCGGTGAGGTCGATCGTGAGTCCGTCGGCCGCCAGGGAGCGGCCCAGCCAGTCGTGGCCCCCGCCCCGCACGGCGAGGGGAGTGCCGTGCTCCCGGGCGATCCGGACGAGCGAGGACACCTGGTCGGTGCTCGTCGGCCGGGCGATCACGGCGGGTCTCGTCGTGACCCCGCCGTTCCACAGGTCGAGCGAGCGGGCGTACATGTCCTCGCCGGGCCGGGCGAGGGCGATCTCCGAGTGTCGGGCGCGGAGGTCGGTGACGAGGTCGTGCTGGCTCATGCGGGTCCCTTCTCTCGGGTGGGGCTGACAGGTTCATCAGAGACCGTGTGGTCGGCACAGGGTCAAGGGGTGGGTGCGTCGAGGATGTGGGCGTGTGCATCGATTTCTGGACATGCGCAGTGATTCCTCCACAAGGGGGTGTTCTCCACGGGGTTATCCACTGAGGAGCGTGCGGGAGCGGAGGAGAGGGAGTCTTTCTCCGGCTTATCCACATCCGCGATTGCGGTCTGGTGTTCCGCGGGAATGCGGGATATAATCGGACATATCGATCAAGGGTGAGCGGCAATGGGTTCATGGGCGAAGTCGCCGGAATCTGTGTTCTCGTCTATCGATTCAGAGCCTTCGAGTCGCGCACTATCGCGCGGGGTCGTGCAATGCCAGGGAGGAGGTGGGCGGTGTGAGTGCAGTCGAACAACCGGAGCCGCAGGGTCGTCTGGACATCCCCGGGCAGTCGGCGGTCGAGTCGACGTTCGCGATCCTGGACGACTTGGAGATGATGACCGAGCGTCAACGCGAGGACATGCACGTCCACACGCCCCGCTTCGTCGCCGCACCTCCAGACGGCGTCCGTCCCGTGTTCATCGTGAAGGAATCGAAGAAGCCGGTGTGCCGCGATGTGGTGGCGCGCAGGGTGGATCCGCGCCCGGATGTGGAGCTGACCGCGCGGGTCCGCGCGCTCTGGGACGAAGGGGTCGATGAGTCGCACGAGCTCTCCCGGCGATTCGCGGCTCTGGCGCCGTTCTGGGTGGGACGTGAGGACACGGACGCCGACCCGTTCGAGGTCGAGCAGCAGGACCTGATGGTCGCGGTCGCGATGCGCTGCACCCGCGGGCAGGCTGCCAAGGCAATCACCGACGCCCACCGGGCCGTGGACCTCCTGCCGCGCTGCACCCAAGCCCTGGAAGCGGGGGAATTCCCTGCGGAATGGTTCCGCACCCTGTTGCGGCGGACCGCGGATTTCACTCCTGCGGAGATGGTGCTGGTGGATGTCACGGTCGCGTCGTGGTGTTTGGCGATCATGCCGCGGGTGTTCACGAAATGTCTCGAGCTCTTGGTGGCGAAGATTCGGCAGCGGCATCCGAAAGAACCCGAAGAAGTCGCCGCCGCCCGTCGCCGCATGGTCCTGGACCCCGGAACCCTCGACGGGGTCGCGTCCCTGCGGATCATCGGCCCGGTCCCGGAGATCAAGGCATTGGCCGGGAAGTTCGACCAGGCCGCGCGGGCGATCCAGAACGCCCAGCGCCACGCTCTCATCGAGGGCACAGAAATCCCTCTGGATCCGGACCGGCAGGTCGAGAACGAGGGCATGCCCCTGTCCCTGAACCTGATCCGCTACCACCTTGCTCACGCGGCGCAGCTCGACACCGGCGGGATCACCGTCCCCGAAGCCCGGTTCCGTTTGAACGTCCTGGTCCCCTTCCTCACCCTCGTCAGCGGCGACGACGCCCCGGGCGTGCTCGAGGACGGGACCCCGATTCCCGCGCAGATGGCGAGAGAGATCGCCGGGACGAGTGACGAGTGGTTCCGGGTCCTCACCGACCCGTCGACGGGGGAGTTCCTGCCGCGGCCGGCGGAGAAGTACCGGCCGACCGGGGCGATGCTCGAACACCTCCGCCTGCGCGGCCAGTCCTGCGGCGTCCCCGGCTGCGAACGCGCAGCCTCCGTGGCCTCCGAAGCCGATCACATCGTGGAGTACGACCACGAACACCCCGATGCCGGCGGTCGGACCGCGGTGGAGAACCTGCATTTCCTGTGCTGGTTCCACCACGCGATGAAGACCGCCGGCAAGCTCGACCCCATCCGCGTGGAGGCGGACGAGTCGCCGGCAGGGATCGCGGGCACGGTGTGGGAGATGCACGAGCGGCTCCGCGTGTTCCGTGAGGACGACACCGACCTGCTGACACCACAAGCCGTCGCCCAACTCGGCGCCCTCTCGGACGTGATGCAGCGCCGGCAGGACGACTTCGAACAGCGCCGCGATGCAGAAGGCGCTCCAGGGATCGATTCACCGCAGACACCTGATCCCTCGCGTCTGGACTCGCCCTGGCCGATCAAGGCTGGTGTTCCGGACCCGTGGCCCCGCGTGGACATGGACGAGGCCGGCGCCCACGATCTCGAAGAAGTCCCCGTCGAGAAGTCCGTGCGACATCGGTACCAACCACCCCCGACGTTCCACTACGACGGGGACCTCCCCATCAGCGCCTCCGTACGAAGACCGCGCAAGCAGCAGGATCCACTTCCGAAGTTCGACCCCGGACCACCACCCTTCTGACCCACCGGCCCGACCAGGCCACGGGGCGGTGGATCACCTGAGCACCGAGGTCAGCGCACCCACCAGCACCACCCTCACCTGCAGAGGGGCACATCACCGTGCCCCTCTGCAGGCATGCCCGAAACGGTGAGCAGCTGCTGGACGGTCCCCATGCATCGCCCTGCCCGCATGGAACACTGATCCGCAGACCACGGCGGGTCCGCGCCCCCGAGGCATCGATGTTCGCGCGCGGTCCTGCAACGACTCATCGACGGACCGAGAGGATGCATGGATGGGCCGCGAGGATCGAGCGCAGGCACGACGGTGGGGCGCCGCTGCATATGACGGCGCCGTCGGCAGGCGCGATGGCAACTGCTTCGTCTTCGCCGAGATGGCCTTCATCGCCGTGATCGCCGGGATGTACGCCTCGATGGCGCATGGACTGTCGACGCCCACCGCGATCGCCATCGGCATCGGCGTCTTCGTCGGCGGCGGGATCCTGCTGCTGCTCCCGGTCGTGGGGCTCATCGTCTCCCTGCTGCTGTCCGTCGGTTGGGGCATCATCGCCGGGAACATCGCCTTCCACGTCGGCAACCAGCTCCTCGGCATCATCGTGGGCATCGTCGTCGGCCTGATCGTCGCGGGACTCCACGTCGGCTTCCGCGACTGAGCTCTCCGCCGGACTCGCCGGCGACTTCCACCGCTGCTCCCTCGGCACGCCTGCGGGCTCGGCCCCTTGCGCTCTCTCGCCCCTCCGCGATCCCGCGGCGTGCGAGGATCGGACCTCGGCGGCACGCGCGACCACGAGGCGGAGGAGCATGAGGATGCGGACGATCGGCATGCTGGGCGGGATGAGCTGGGAGTCGACGGCCGAGTACTACCGGCTGGCCAACCAGGCGGTGCGCGAACACCTCGGGGGGACGCACTCGGCACGGATCGTGCTGGACTCCGTCGACTTCGCACAGATCGAGGCCATGCAGGAGGCCGGGGACTGGGACGCGGCCGGGCGCCTGCTCGCCGAGCGCGCCCGTGCCCTCGAAGCAGCCGGCGCCGACCTCCTGGTGCTGTGCACGAACACGATGCACCTGGTCGCGGACGCCATTGAGGCCGCCGTCGACATCCCCCTGCTGCACCTCGTCGACATCACGGCCGGCGCCGTCTCCCGCGCCTCGCTCTCGCGCGTGGGCCTGCTGGCCACCGCCTTCACCATGGAGCAGGGCTTCTACGTGGAGCGGATGCGCGAACACGGCATCGACGTCATCGTCCCCGACGCCGAGGACCGCGCGCTCGTGCACCGCGTCATCTACGAGGAGCTCGTCGTCGGCGTGGTCAGCGAGACCTCCCGCCGCGAATACCAGCAGGTCATCCAGCGGCTCGTCGACCGCGGCGCACAGGGGATCATCCTCGGCTGCACCGAGATCGAGCTGCTCATCGGCGCCGACGACGCCCCGGTCCCGGTGTTCCCGACCACGCGTCTGCACGCGCAGGCCGCGGTGGACGCCGCCCTCGCGGACTGACGGGCCCGCTCGGATCGGCGAGTTTCAGGAAGCGTCGGCCCCGTCGGCCCCGCCAGCCCCGCCGAGGTCGGGCAGGTGCAGCGACCCGTCCTCCGCGAGCGGGAAGCCGGGGTTGAACGCAATCTCCCACTGATGGCCGTCGGGGTCGGCGACGCAGCCCGCGTATCCGCCGTAGAACGTGTCCGCGGGGGCGCGGGTGACGGTGCCGCCGGCCTGCTCGGCCCGTGCCACGAGTTCGTCGACCTCGCCGGGAGCGCGCACGTTGTGCGCCAGGGTGATGCCGTCGAACGTTCCGTCGGCCGGACGGTCCAGGACACCCGAGTCCGCGGCGAGCTTCTCGCGGCTCCAGAGGCTCAGGACGAGCCCACCGGCCTGGAAGAAGACCGTCTCCTCGATCTCCTGCCCGCGCCAGCCGAGCGCCTCGTAGAAGGACCGGGCCCGCGCGAGGTCCGCGACGCCGAGCGTGATGAGGGAGATGCGCTGCTCCATGGGAGCGAGACTACTGCGCGCCCCCGCTCGTCCCCTCGCGCGTGCCCGTGCCCGTGCCCGCGGTCGCAGGTGCCGGCGCCTCGTCCTCCGGGGCCGTCGAGCGGAACCGCCCGCTCAGCGGCAGCATCAGCACCGCGGCGAGCAGCGGGCCGATCGCGAGGGTCACGAACGCCGAGTACACCGAGCCGGTCGAGGCGAACACCGCGCCCACGACCGTCGGCACCACCACGCTGCCCAGCTGCCAGACCGCGTTGAGCGTGCCCGCGGCCGAACCGGAATCGGCGGCGCCCGCGTAGTCGAGGATCAGGGCGTTCTGGATCGGCGAGTAGCAGTAGGCGGCGAAGCCCAGCACGGGCGCCGCGATGTAGAACGCCGGCAGCGTCCCCAGGGCGCCGAAGACCAGCAGCATCACCGCGAAGAGCACCAGGATGCCCGCGGCCAGGTACTTGCGGTGGAAGGGCACCCGCCCGGCGACCAGGCCGATCACGGGCTTCATCACCACGGCCGTGATCGCGAACAGGGCGACGATCCCGCCCGCGTGCACCGGGTCGATGCCCTTGCCCTCGATCATCAGGGTGTTCGACCAGGTGATGAACCCATAGGTGCCCCACAGCGAGCAGAACCCGGCGATGCCCAGCACGATCAGGTCGCGGCTGCCCAGGACCCTGCCCAGGTGCGGGGTGCGCGGGGCCGACGGCGTCGCGAACTCCGCGCCGGCGGCCTGCGGCGGACGCGACCGGTGCAGCACCGCGATGACCAGGCCGAGCACGATCGAGATGACGCCGAACAGGTGGTAGGACAGCCGCCAGCCGTGCTCGGCGATCATCGTGGGCACCACGAGGTTCGCGACCACCGTGCCCAGCGAGGTCGCGGTCGTGAAGAGGCCGACGGCGAAGGTGCGCTCGCGCCCCGTGAACCACGAGGAGATCGACTTCGCGCCCGCCGAGTAGTCGGCGCCGGCGAAGAAGCCGACGAGGGCCTGCGCGACGAGCCCGAGCGCGAACGACTCGACGCTGCCGAAGAGCACCATCCCGGCGCCCGCGAGCACCATCGACGCGGTGAGCACCACGCGCGGGCCCACCCAGTCCGAGGCGAGCCCGCCCAGGAAGTTCGAGACCACGTAGCCGATGTAGTAGCAGGTGGCGAACACGCCGAGCGACGCGAGGGCCACCCCGAGGGCCTGGCCGACGCTCGGGGCCGCCGGTCCCCACACGGAGCGGTCGAGCGAGGTCATGGTGAACGCCGCCCAGGCGAGGACGAGGATCAGCCAGCGCCGCGGGTGCGGTGCCGGCAGGGCGGAGGGCGTGGCGGTGCCGGGCGCGGGCGAGGAGGCGGGAATGGAGGTGGTCATCGGGATTCCTGACGCGTCGATGCGGGGGAGGGGACGGAGGGGGTGGGGATCGAGGAGGATGGGGTCGCGAGCAGGGGCAGGACCTGCTCGAGGATCGGCTCGGCCGGGGCGAGGGTGCTCGCGTGGGTGCGGCCGGGCAGCGGGACGAAGCGCGCCGCGGGCATGACGGAGGCGGCGTGCTGGGACTCCTCGAAGCGGGGATGGTCGCGGTCGCCGGCCATCCACAGCGCGGGCACGGGGCACGCGGCGAGCTCGGCGTCGGGGATGCCGGGGGTCGTCTCGGTCGCCGTGAACAGGGCGGCCATCGCGAGCGGATCGGCGGCGAGGAAGGCGGTGCGGGTGCCGCGGTCCCGTCGGCCGCTGACCCCGGGCCCCAGGCCCTGCGCCTCGCAGAAGCCCTCCATGCCCTCCTCGCGCAGGGTCTCGACGGTGCCCGGGAAGAACACGGTGTCCACAGAGCCGTGCTGCGCCGAGGCGGAGCCGCCGAGCGAGACCAGGTGGGTGATGCGCTCGGGCCGGCGCATGGCCGCGGTGGCGGCGATGCGGGCGCCGAGCGAATAGCCGATCAGGGCCGTCCTCTCGATGCCCTCGGCGTCGAGGACGGCCATCAGGTCGGCGACGAACGCGTCCTGCGTATACGCCGACGCCTCGTGCGGGGCGTCGGAGCGGCCGTGCCCCCGCAGGTCGAGGCGGATCACCGTGTGCTCGGCCTTCAGGGCGTCGACATAGCCGTAGGCGCGCCAGATCGCGCGCGAGAGCACCGAGCCGTGCAGGAGGACGACGGCGGGGCCGGTGCCGACGACGTCATAGGCGATGGTGGCGCCATCGGCGGGGGAGGGGATCTTCGGCACGGGCCGACGGTAGTCCCCGGCGCGCGGGAGCGGCAAAGCCGTCCCGCGCGCGGGGAACCCGCGGGGCCTCGATCAGTGGCCGACGGGCGACTCCTCGACCTTCGCGAGCTGCGAGAGGTCCTCGGGGTCGAGCCGGATGTCGTCGACCGCGAGGTTGTCCTCGAGGTGGGCGGGGGAGGCGGTGCCGGGGATCAGCAGCACGTTCTCGTACTGGGCGAGCAGCCACGCGAGCGCGACCTGCGTGGGCGCGACGCCGTGCTTCTGGGCGACGGCCGCGATGTGCACGTCGGCCGCGATCTTCGCCGGACCGCCCGTGAAGGCCGAGCCCAGCGGGAAGTAGGGGACGAAGGCGAGGCCGTGCTCGCGGGCGACGTCGAGCGCCTCCTGCCCGGAGCGGTCCAGGATCGAATAGGGGTTCTGCACCGAGACCACGCCGGCCGCCTCGACCGCGCGCCGCACGGTCGCCGCGGTGACGCTCGAGATCCCGATCTCGGCGACCTTGCCCTGCTCGCGGAGCTCCACGAGCGCCGCCAGCTGCTCCTCGAGGTCGGGCTCCTCGCCACCGGGGGCGTCGAGCTCGTAGCGGCGCAGGTTCACCATCGCCAGCTGCTCGGTGTCCAGGGTGCGCAGGTTCTGCTCGACCTGCTCGACGAGCTGCTCGGGGCGGCCCGCGGGCAGCCACTCGCCGCCCTCGCCGCGCTGCGCGCCGACCTTCGTGACCAGACGCAGGGTCTCGGGGTAGGGGTGGAGGGCCGCGCGGATGAGGTCGTTGACGACGTCGGGCCCGTAGAACTGGGCGGTGTCGATGTGGTCCACGCCGAGCTCGACGGCGCGGCGCAGCACCTTCCTGTTGTTCTCGGGATCGGCGGGCGGCCCGAAGACCCCGGGGCCCGCGAGCTGCATGGCGCCGTATCCGACGCGGCGGACGGTGAGGTCTCCGATGTGTCCAGTGCTCATGGGGGCCATCCTGCGCCTCGGATGCTGGGAGCGCCATCCGGTGCGCTGTGGGCGGAATGCGCCGTGGCAGTCGACGTCCGGGCCCCGCGCAAACGCCTCGCCATCCGCGGCGCCGACGCGTAGATTCGCCCGCCATGAGCACAGGAGCGCCCTCGCGGCCCGATGCGGCCGACGTCTTCGACCACCTGCGTTCCGAGGACGGCGAGCACGTGGGGTTCATGGAGATGACCGCCGACGGCGGCTTCGTCCCCTACGACCTGCTGTGGCAGCGCCGCGGCGAGCCGATGGAGCTCGACGAGGCGGAGGCCGTGCTCGACGGGATCGGCCTGCGGCTCCTCGCCGAGGACTGGCTGCTGCGGGAGGACACGGGCTGGACGCGCGTGCGCATCCGCGAGATCGACCGCGACCGCGTCGTCGTCGGTCGCACGGTTGAGAGCATGTCCGCGCACGTCGCGAAGGCCATCGACCTCGTGGGCGGCATCGAGGTCCCGCTGCCCACCGACCGGCTGCGGCGCGCGGACGACGAGCGCTGAGGGAGAGCCATGCATCTCGAGAACATCGTCATCGACGCCGTCGACCCCCACCGGCTGGGGCGCTTCTGGCAGCAGCTGCTGGGCACCGAGCCGCTCAGCGACGGGCCGGAGGGGTTCGAGATGCGGGTGCACCTCGGCCCTGCGGTCGAGCCCGCCCCGGGCGCCTTCCTCGACATCTGCCTCCAGCCCGTCCCCGTGCCGCCGCGCGAGCCCCTGCGGCTGCATCTCGACCTGCTGGGCGGGCCTGCGCAGGCCGACGTCGTCGAGCGCGCCCTCGCCCTCGGCGCACGCCGCCTGGACATCGGGCAGGGCGATGTGCCGTGGGTGGTGCTCGCCGACGTCGAGGGCAACCCCTTCTGCGTGATGCAGGAGCGCGAGGCCTACCGCGGTACGGGGCCGATCGCCGCGCTGCCGCTGGACTCGGCAGATCCCGCGCGCGACCGGGACTTCTGGTCGTGGCTCACGGGATGGTCGCCGGTCGAGGGCGTCGCCGACGCCTCCCTGCGCCACCCCTCGCGCCGCGGGCCGCTGCTCGAGATGTGCGCGGAGCCCGCGCCCAAGGCCGCGGTCGACGGCAAGAACCGGATGCACCTCGACGTGCGCCTCGCGCCCGGGGAGGACGCCGACGAGGTCGCCGCGGGCATTGCCGCCCGCGGCGGCGCGGAGCTGCACCCGGAGTGGGGCGATCTGCCCTGGCGGGTGTTCACCGACCCCTCGGGCAACGAGTTCTGCGTGCTGCCGGCTCCGTCGGCCGCCTGAGCGCCGGGCCCGTCAGCGGGCCGTCGGGAACATCTGCGCGCGGGCGTCGGACGAGGAGATGACCTCCTTGCCGAAGGGGAAGCACGTGACCGGGATCAGCTTGATGTTCGCCCAGGCCAGCGGGATGCCGATGATCGTCACCGCCTGCGCGACGGCGGTGAGCACGTGCGCGATCGCCAGCCACAGACCGGCGATCAGGAACCAGATCACGTTGCCCACCGCGCTCATGGCGCCGCCGCGGTGGGTGTCGACCACCTCGCGGCCGAAGGGCCAGATCACGAAGCCCGCGATCCGGAAGGATGCGAGGCCGAACGGGATCGTGACGATGAAGATGCAGGCCAGGATCCCCGCCAGCACGTAGCCGAGGAACAGCGACCAGCCGGCGGTGAGCAGCCAGATGATGTTCAGGATGAGGGTGAGGATTCCACGCATGCCCCGATCGTAGGCACGGCCGCCCCGGAGCGTCGATGGGGGTTTCCCCCGGGTCCGCTGTGCTCCGGGTCCCGCGCCCCGCATCCTCGGTCCGCGTCAGTCCCCGTCGGCCGGTCCGTACCAGTCGGGGAGCGTGTCGGGCTCGAGCCGGGTCGTGTCCCCGGGCCGCGCGAGCGTCAGCAGGGCCCGCTCCACGTCGTCCTCGCGCTCGAGCAGGTCCTCGACGGCCTGCACCTTCTCGCGCAGCTCGGACTCCTTGACGTCGCCCACCACGTCCACGGACGCGACGACGAACAGCTTGTTCGCGCCGATCCACTCGGTGTGCAGGAAGGTCACGGTCTCGATGTCGGGGTTGTCCTCGAGGATCGTCAGCAGGCGGTTGCGCACCAGCGGGGTCCCGCCCTCGCCGGTGAGCAGGGAGGCGTTGCGGCCGATGAGGATCACGGCGATCACGCCCAGCAGCACGCCGACGAGGATCGAGCCGATCGCGTCCCACACCGCGTTCCCCGTGACCTGGTGCAGGAAGAGCCCGAGGCCCGCGATCACGAGGCCCACGAGCGCCGCGGAGTCCTCCGCGAACACTGCGCGCAGCATCGGGTCCGAGGTCGTGCGCACGTAGCGCAGCGGGCTGATGCGGCGCCGCTTCGCGCCCGCGCGCGTCTGCCGCAGGGCCTGCAGGAACGAGGTGCCCTCGAGCAGGAAGGAGATGCCGAGCACCACGTAGCCCCAGGTGTAGTCGGCGCCCTCGTCGCCGCTCGCGCCGAGCGACTGGATGCCGTGCCAGATCGACACCCCGGCGCCGACGGCGAACAGGCCGATCGCGGCGAACATCGCCCACACGTAGCCCGAGCGCCCGTAGCCCATGGGGTGGCCGGCATCGGCCGGCTTGCGGGCGCGCCGCTCGCCGATCAGCAGGAAGACCTCGTTGCCGGTGTCGGCCCAGGAGTGCGCGGCCTCGGCGAGCATCGAGGCGGATCCCGTGAGGGCCGCGACGATCGACTTCGCGATCGCCACCAGCAGATTCGCCCCGAAGGCGAGGACGACGGTGAAGCCGCTGCCGCCCCCCGGGTCCGACGGGCGGGCCTCCTGCGGGGCTGTGCTCATGCCTCGTCCCTCTCGTGGTCGGCGGTGCTGCGGTCGCTGGCATCCCATTGTGCGCCCGCGGCGGCCTCGTGCAGCACCTCGAGCACGCGCCGCACGGCGGAGCGCTGGGCCGCGTCGGGCCGCATGAGGGCGCTGACGTGCCGCAGCGTCGGGACGTCCTTCACGCTGCGCAGGACGATCCCGCGATCGGTGCGCGTGGTGAACCGCGGCAGGATCGCGAGCAGGTCGCTCCTCGCCACGAGCGCCTCGATGAGGTGGTTGTCGCGCAGGCGCTGGACCACGCGCAGGGGAGTGCCCGCCGCCATCGAGATCGTCTGCAGGACCCGGTCGAAGGGGAAGCCCTCGGGCACGCCAATCCATGCCCAGTCGGCGAGGTCGGCGGCGGTGAGCAGGGTCTTCGACGCCAGCGGGTGGTCGGCGGCCACCGCCACGTCCAGGGGCTCGGAGCCGAGAGGCACGACGCGGCAGCGCTCGCTGCCGGCGGGCGCGGGACCGGTCAGGGAGTGGCCGATGACGATGTCGTGGTCCGCGGTGAGCGCGGCGAAGCGGGTCTCGGCGATGTCGTCGTCGTGCAGGACCAGCTCGATCCCCGAGCCCTCGAGCCGCGCGCGGAGGGTCGGGTACAGGTAGACCGCGGCGCTCGCGAGGGCGAGCACGTCGACCGTGCCGCTCGGCGCTCCCAGCAGGTCGTCCAGGCGGGAGGCGACGCCCGCGATCGCCTCGGCGACCTCGTCGCCGCCGCGCGCGAGCAGCTCCCCGGCCTCGGTGAGGCGCAGCCCCCGGCCCTGCGGGCGCACGAGCTGCACGCCGAGGTCGCGCTGCGCCGCGCGCAGCTGCTGGGAGACGGCCGACGGCGTGCGGTGGGTCGCCGCGGCGACGGCGGTGACGCTGCCGCGCGCGGCGAACTCGCGCAGGAGCTCCAGGTGACGCACGTCCATGCAGCCACGCTACAACGATGGTGCAGAACTCTGCGATTGTGTTGAAGCGAGTGTGGATGCACCGTGGACCCATGCCGCGCCGCCACCGCCTCCTCGCGATCGCCGTCGCCGCGATCTGGGGGATCAACTTCCTCGCGATCGACGCCTCCCTCGCCCAGTTCCCGCCGCTGTTCCTGGTCGCCCTGCGCTTCGCCCTCATCGCGATCCCCACGGTGCTGCTGGTGCGCCCGCCGCAGGTGCCGCTGCGCTGGCTGCTGGGATACGGGCTCGGCTTCGGCGTCGCCCAGTACTCCCTGCTCTACATCGCGATGACCCTGGGCATGCCCGCGGGACTCGCCTCCCTCGTGCTGCAGGCGTCGGCCCCGTTCACGGTGCTGCTCGGGGTGCTGTTCACCCGCGAGTCGCTGGGGCGGCGCGCCGGGATCGGGATCGGCGTGGCCGTGCTGGGGCTGGCCGTCGTCGGCTGGCACCGCGCGGAGAACGCCTCGATCTGGCCGTTCGTGCTCACCCTGCTCGCCGGCCTCGGCTGGGCGATCGGCAACATCTGCACGCGCGAGGCCCGCTCCACGCAGCCCCTGCGCCTCGTGCTCTGGATGTCCGTGATCCCGCCGATCCCGACCCTCCTGCTCTCCCTCGTCATCGAGGGGCCGCAGCGCATCGCCGCCTCGGGCGACGGGCTCCTGACCGGTCGCGGCCTGCTCGCGATCCTGGGCCTGCTGTACACGGTCGTCATCGCGACGCTGCTCGCCTCGGGGATCTGGAGCTGGCTGATGTCCCGCCACCCCGCCGGCTCCGTCGCCCCGTTCTCGATGCTCGTGCCCGTGGTGGGGATGAGCGCGGCCTGGATCGTGCTCTCCCAGGGCGTCGCCCCGCTCGAGCTGGCCGGCGGCGTGCTCGTGGTCGGCGGCGTGCTGCTGGCCTCGTGGGCGCCGCGGCGGCGGGCCGCGCCGGACCAGGATCCTCGGATGCCGAGACCAGAGCCCGAGCCGGAGGAGGCGGGCGTAGCGTCCCGCCCATGAGCGAGCACCCCGGCCACGAGCATCCCGAGCACGAGCACCACTACACCCACGGCTATGAGGACGCGGTGCTCTCCTCCCACCGCAACCGCACCGCGGAGAACTCGGCGGCCCACCTGCTCCCGCACCTGCGCGAGGGCATGCGGCTGCTCGACGTCGGCAGCGGCGCGGGCACCATCACCGCGGACCTCGCGCGGATCGTCGGCCCCGAGAACGTCACCGCGATCGAGGTCTCCGAGGAGTCCGCCCGCATCACGGCCGACGAGCTCGCCCGGCAGGGCCTCGAGGGCGTGGACGTCCGCGCGGCCGACGCCCACCGCCTGCCCCTCGAGGACGCGGCCTTCGACGTCGCCCACACCCACCAGGTGCTCCACCACGTCGCCGATCCGGTGCAGGTGCTCTCCGAGATGCGCCGCGTGACCGCGCCCGGCGGGATCGTCTCCGCCCGCGAGGCCGACTACGGGGCGTTCCGCTGGTATCCGGAGCTGCCGGGGCTCGACCGCTGGCGCGAGCTGTTCATCGAGGCCATGGTCTCCAACGGCGGCACGCCCGACGCCGGCCGCCGTCTGCTGGGCTGGTCCCTCGAGGCCGGCCTCTCCGACGTGGAGCCCGGTGCGGGCACCTGGTGCTACGCGACGCCCGCCGATCGTGCCTTCTGGGCCGGGTCCTCCTCGCAGCGGATCACCGCGGGCGCCGTCGCCCGCCAGCTGCTGGACGAGGGCCGCGCGACGCAGGACGAGCTCGCCGCCATCGGCGCCGACTGGAAGCGCTGGGCCGAGGACCCCGCCGGCTGGTTCGTGCTTCTGCACGGGGAGATCCTCGCGCGGGTGTGAGGGGCGGAGGTGAGGGGGACGTCCCGCCGCGCGCTCAGCCCGCGAGATCCCGGGCGCGCTCGGTGATCTGCGCGGCCGTGCGCACGCTCTCGGCCGCGTATCCGCCGCCGAACAGCACCACGTGCGCGAGCAGAGCGAAGAACAGGTGCGCGGGCAGGTCCTCGCGCCAACCCCTGGGCATCGGATGCGCGGCCTCGTAGCCCGCGAGGATCGCGTCGAGGTGGGGCGCGCCGAACAGCGTGAGCAGCGCGAGGTCCTCGAGCCGGTGGCCCCCGTGCGCGGAGGGGTCGATGAGCGTCCCGCCCGACGAGGTCCACATCAGGTTCCCCGACCACAGGTCGCCGTGCACGCGCGAGGGCGCCTCCCTCCCGGTGCCCGAGACCCCGTCGAAGGCGCCCGCGCCGATCGCCTCGATCGCGCGGGAGACCTCCGCCGTGCCGTCGGCCCCGAGCTGCCGGGATGCGCGCCGCGCGAGCGGCTCCAGACGGTCCTGCACCCAGAAGGTCGCGAAGTCCCCGCGGGCGGTGGTCGGCAGCTCGAACGGCGACTCGAGCGGCCCGAACCACGAGGTGTCCGAGGGGGCGGCGCCGAACCCCTCGGCGCCCGCGTCGTGCAGATGGGCCAGGCGCTCGCCGAAGGTGCGGGCGTCCTCGGGAGAGGGCCGCACGGATTCGAGGCGCTCGAGGCGCAGATGGTCCTCGCCCTCCTCGAGCACCTCGACGACGGGCACCGCGCGCGCCGCGGCGAGCCAGGCGAGGCCCGCCGCCTCGGCGGCGAAGAAGCCCTGCGGGGCACCGGGACGCTGCTTCACGAAATCAGCCATGCCGCCACCGTAGGCACGGCGGCGCGCGGACGTCGAAGGGCTGACGCCGTACGGTGGAGAGCGGGGCAGCAGCCCGCCCCCCGCCGACGTCGGAGAGGACATGCCCATGACCGAGGAGGACTCGCGCAGCCCTCTGCGGCGCGGGGCGATCTCGTCCCTGCCGCCCACCGCCGCCTTCCCCTGGTCCCGGGCCGACGAGGGCATCGAGGAGGTCGCCGAGGCCGAGAGCTCGAGCCAGGTCGATCCGCGCGACGACGCCGATTTCCTGGACAGCGGCACCATCACCCTCGACGCCCCCGCCCGGGACGACGAGGAGTAGGGCCGACCCGACTCCGCCCGGCCCGCAGCCCCGACGATTCCGGCTGAGACCGGGACGCGGGCGCTCCGCGGGTCCATGATCGGCGCCATGAGCTCCTCCACCCCGCCGCCGGCCCCGCGCATGGTCGACCGCAGCGACCGCCGGCGCTGGCTCCAGCTGGTCCTCGGCGTCCTCCTGTTCCTCGTCGCGGAGGCCGCGATGATGGCGCTCGCGCTGATCGTCACCGCCCTCGCGGGCCACGACATCGCCTCCGGGCCCGCACCCTGGGCGCTCCTGCTCGGCGCGGTCGCCGGCTCGGCGATCGGCGTCGGCGGCTTCCTGCTGATCGTCGGTCCCGTCGGCGCCAGCCCGGGCCTGGCCCTGCACGGACGCGGGAAGCTCGCGGAGCTCGCCATCGGCCTCGTCGTCGGCACCGCGCTGATCGCGCTGAGCGTCGCCCTCATCGCGCTGCTCGGCGGCTACCGGGTTACCGGGCTCTCGCCCTCCCCGCAGCTTCTCCTGCCGCTCGCGATCGGCATCGGCGCCGGCTTCCTCGAGGAGATCTTCTTCCGCGGCATCCTGCTGCGGCTCATCGACGCCTGGATGGGCAGCTGGGGTGCGCTCGCGCTCACCTCGATCGTCTTCGGGCTCATCCATCTCACCAATGCGGGCGCGAGCCCGGTCAGCGCACTGGGCCTCGTGATCGAGGCGGGGATCCTGCTGGGCGCCGCCTATCTGCTCACGCGCCGGCTGTGGCTCGCGATCGGCATCCACATCGCCTGGAACACGGTGCAGGCGGGCGTGTTCTCCTCCGACGTCTCCGGCACCGGGCGGCAGAACGGCCTGCTCATCGCCGACATCCACGGGCCGACGTGGCTGACGGGCGGCTCGATGGGCATCGAGGGCTCGCTCGTCACCGTGCTCGTCGGGCTCGCCGCGGGGCTGGTGATGCTGGTCCTCGCGGTGCGGCGCGGGAGGATGCTCGGGCCCGTCGGCCGACGGGAGAGGGACGGGATCAGCGGGTGATCTCGGAGCGCTCCGCCCCTTCAGAACGGGACCCGACCGACTCCGCCGCGACGGTCTCGCGGCGCAGGCCGCGGCCGGCGACGAAGCCGATGAGGGCGATCGCGATGATGAAGACGATCGTGCCGAGCGTGAGCGCCTCGAAGGCCGCGTAGGGCACGCCCATGGCGCTCGAGAAGTCGTAGGGGACGCCCAGCAGGGTCTCCAGGGTCCCCGGGAACACGGAGACCCAGGAGCCGAGCGCGACGAAGGCCGTGGTCACGACGCCCAGCGCCACGAACACGCCGTTCGGGCCGGGCACGCGGAAGGGGCGCGGCTGGTCCGGGAAGCGCAGGCGCAGGCGCACGGCCGCCGGGATCACCAGCAGGTAGCTGAACAGGTAGGTGGTGATCGCGACCGAGAGCACCACGTCGAACAGCGCCGCGCTCGAGCCGGTCAGCTGCATCGCGGCGATCATGAACACCGTCGCGACGGTGCCGGAGAGCAGGTTCACGCGGATCGGCGTGCCCAGGCTCCGGTGGAACGTCCCGAAGAAGCCGCCGAAGAAGGAGCCGTCGGCCGCGGCGATCGCCTGCATGCGGTCGGACATGATCATCCACGCCGCGCCCTGGCCGATGTTCGCGAGCAGGAACAGGGCGACGGCCGCGGTGAGCACGACGGGGGCCGCGGGCCCGTAGACGGAGAACACGGTCGCGACCGCGCGCAGCAGGCCGGAGACGCCGTCGATGTCGGAGTGGGGGATGACCAGCAGGATCGTGAAGACCGGGATCAGGTAGAGCACGCCCGCCATCGCCGAGGAGCGCAGCACGGAGAAGGCGACGTCCTTCTCCGCGTTCTTCATCTCGCCCGAGGCGCTGGACCCGGACTCGAAGCCCAGGAACGCGAACAGCAGCAGCGGCGTGAGGGTGATGAACCCGGTGACGGTGGGGGAGAAGTCGCCGATCGCGAGGTGCTGGATGCCGTGCTCGGCCGCATAGACGGCCGCGGTGAGGATGAACAGGGCGAGGAAGACGATCTTGCAGACCGCGCCCATGGTCGGGATCCACTTCGCGCGCTTGAGGGAGAGGATCGCCGCGAGCACGGTGATCCAGATGAAGGCGGTCTTGAAGGCGTAGTCGGCGGCGGAGCCCTCGGTGAAGTGCACGAGGTGCTCGCGGGCGGCCTCCGCGCACAGGAAGGCCATCGACCCGCCCACCCACACGGGCTGCGTGATCCAGGTGAACGCCGAGGCCACGGCCGCGGCGGGTCGCCCGAAGGCCTGCCGCACCCACAGGTACACGCCGCCCTCGCCCACGAACGCGGAGCCGGTCTCGGCGAAGATCAGCGCGTAGGGGACGAGGAAGACGATGATCAGGAAGACCAGCCAGGTGAAGGTCTCCGGTCCCTGAGAGGACACCGAGCCGAGCATCTCGAGGCCGACGACGGCCGAGACCACGATGAACACGATGTCGAAGCGCCCGAGCGTCCGATGCAGCACCTGGTTCTGCTCCTCGGCGAAGCGCGTGCTGCCGTCGGGGCCGATCTGGGTCATGCCGGGTGCTCTTCTCTGGCGGGGGCGGAGGAGGGGCGCGATGAGTGTCCGGGTGACGGGACACCTTCTCGGCGCCGGGGCGAGCATAGTCTCCGCTGCCCGTCCTGCGCCCCCGCGACCGGGGCGGGGCCGGGGAGCCTCACACGGCGGGTGTCGCGAACCCTCCGTTGGACAGCAGCAGCTGCCCGCGGATCCATCCGCCGCGCGGCGAGACCAGGAAGCGCACGAGGTCCGCGACGGTGCTCGGGTCGCCGAGCGCCCCGCCCGGGGTCTGGGCGGCGCCGGCCTCCCGCACGGCGTCGTCCATCCAGCCGGTGTCGATCGGACCGGGGTTCACGACGTTGGTGCGGATGCCGCGATCGGCGAGCTCGTGCGTGCCGGCGAGGACGAGCCGGTCCAGCGCCCCCTTGGTCGCCCCGTAGGGCAGGTTATGCGCGGTGTGGTCGCTGGTCAGGGCGACGACCGCGCCGCCGGGGGTGTCCGCGCCGACCTCCACCTGCTCGGCGAAGGCCTTCAGCAGCAGCCAGCTCGCGCGCACGTTCACCGCATAGTGGCGGTCGAAGCTCTCCACGGTGGTGTCCAGGATCGCCGAGTCCACCGACTCGCAGTGGCACATGACGAGCACGCCGAGGCGGCCGAGCCCGGCGGCGGCCGCGGCGAGGATCCGCGGCGGCTCGGTGGGATCGGCGAGGTCCCCGGCGACGAGCACGACGCGCCGCCCGAGCCCGCGCAGCTCCTCGGCGAGGACCTCGACATCGGAGGGCTCGGCGTTCACGCGCCGGTCGTAGTCGTCGGAGAAGCTCAGGGCGAGGTCGAAGCCGTCCTCGGCGAGCGCGCGGGCGATCGCGGCGCCGATCCCGCGGCGGCGTCCGACGCCCGTCACCAGCGCGGCTCGGGGCAGGGGGAGGTCCTCGGAGTTCTGGTGGACGCGTGCGGCGGGGGCGGCGGACTCCGAGGTCATGGGCGTGAAGGTCATGGGGCGGACGCTACGGATCGGTGCTCGCCCCGGGCAATGGCTTTTCGGGGTCGACGGGGTCGACGGGGCCGACGGGGCCGACGGGCGGATACCCGGAGCGATGTCCCGGCGCGGACGTGACAGCTGTCAGGGGGAGCGCGGCCCGCCCGCGCCTAGCGTCGAGGACATCGACAGCGAACGCGCCGACGACGGCGCCGACCGAGGAGGATCACGATGCACCGCTACCAGGACAGCTTCGACGCCCCCGCCGAAGGCGCCGGCGAGGCGGACCTGCGCCGCCGCGCGATCGACCGCCTCCACGCCCGCCGCAGCCTGATCATGAGCCTCGCCGTGTACGTCGTGGTCAACGGCATGCTCGTGGTGTTCTGGGCGCGCAACGGCGGCGGCTTCTTCTGGCCCTTCTTCCCGATCGCCTTCTGGGGCATCGGCCTGCTCTGGCAGGTGCTCGGCGTCTTCGGGCGCGGGGTGAGCGAGGACCGGATCCAGGCCGAGATGCACCGCCTCGGCGGCGAGGGGCGCTGACGCGCAGGCTCAGCCGGTGATCGTCCCGGCAGGCGCCGCATAGGGGCTGAAGAACGCGTTGGCGTCCTGCCCGGCGAGGCTCATCAGGATCGTGGGGATCGTGACCCCGTCGATCTGCTCGCGGATGATCTCCGCGTGGCCCGCGTGACGGGCCAGCTCCTCGACCTGATGGACCAGGTAGTAGCGCTGCAGGATCGGCGTGGGCTCGGTGATCCCGAACCAGGGGGCGGGCGCTTCCTGCGAGGGCGCCTCCGGATCGGTCGCGCGCAGCGCGGCGAGGTAGTTCTCGCGCACGGCGTCGAAGACGGGCAGCAGCGCCGCGGCCGACTCGTCCTCGCCGAGCACCGTGCTGTCCGCGAACTTCTCGTACCCCTCCTGGGTGAGGGGATCCAGGCGGGGCCCCGCGGTGAGCCGCCCGCTCGCCCCGCGCATCACATAGATCGCGTGCTTGACCAGTGCGCCCACCGAGAGCGCGCTGCGGCAGGGCGTCGCGTGCGCCTGCTCCTCGGTGAGGCCGTGGAGGCTCGCGCGCAGCGCATCGAGCTGGGAGTCGATGTATCCGACGAGGCCGTCGACCTCGGTGTCCTGGGCGGGTGCGTACATGGTGTGCTCCTGGGTGGGTCGGGGAGTGGGGGAGTGGCGGGTCCGGAGCCGGGTCGCTCCGCGGCCATGCCCACACTCTGCTCGCCGATGCGGACGTCTCCTGTCCGCTGATCCTCGGCCTCGCCCGGTGCGCCGGGCTGCCCCGATACCGTCGGCCCCATGCGCATGATCCCCCTCGCCGACGGCACCGAGCTCGCCACCTGGACCGATGGCGAGGCCGGGGCGCATCCGCCCGTCGTGCTCGTCCACGGTGGGCCGGGCCTCTGGGACGACCTCGGCGACCTCGCCGCCCTGATCTCCGACCAGACGCTCGTGCACCGCTTCGACCAGCGCGGATGCGGGCGCAGCACGCCCCGGCCGGTGCCCGACGGGCAGCTGGCCGTGAAGCGCTCCGTCGCCGACCTCGAGGAGCTGCGCGCCGCGCTCGACGAGCGGCACGGCGGCCATGAGCGCTGGATCGTCGTCGGCCACTCCTTCGGCGCGTCCCTCGCCCTCGCCTATGCGGGCGCGCACCCCGAGCGCGTCGCGGCGCTCGGCGTCCTCAGCGGCACGGGCATCGGGGACTGGCGCACCGGCTTCCGCGCCGAGCGCACCCGCCGGCGCCGGGCCGCCGGGATCACCGAGGGGATCGCCCGGCTCGACGCCCTCGGACAGTCGGGCCGCACCTGGGAGCAGGAGGTCCGCTGGCGCACCCTGCAGTGGGCCACGGACTTCGCCGACACCGCCGACGGGCTCGTGCGCGCCGAGCGCCTCGCCGCCGTCGACCTGACCATCGAGCACAGCGCGAACCAGCTGCTGGCCGCCGACCCGGCGGTGGGCGACGACGCCCTCGTCTCCGACCTCGAGCGGATCGAGGCACCCGTGTGGTTCGTCCACGGGCTGGCCGATCCGCGTCCGGTCGCCAGCGTCGCCGCGCTCGCCGCCCATGCGCGCCGCGGACGCAAGCGCATCATCGAGGGCGCCGGCCACTTCCCCTGGATCGAGCGGCCCGAGCGCACCCGCGAGGTGCTCGAGGAGGTCCTGCGCTCGGCAGGGTGAGCGGGGCGAGGGCGGCGGCGGACAGGGAGTGCTCGGGAGGCGCGGCTAGACTCGATGGGTCCCCGACACCCCTGCCGCCCGAGGAGGCTCCCGCCCAGTGCCGCCGCTGCTCTCGCGCCCGTTGGACGCTCTCATCGCCTCCGATCCGGGTCTGAGCAGACTCCGCATGGGCCTCGCCGGGGCCTGCTGCGTCGCCGCGAACCTCGCCGCCGAGGCCCTCGTGGGCACCGCGCTGGGACTCGACCCCGCGACGCTGCTGCCGACGATGATCCTCGGCGCGGTGATCGCGATGATCGGCTCGAACGCCCTCGCACGCCCGATGGCCCGCGAGAGCCTCCGCGCCGCGCTCTTCTTCCCCGTCGCGATGGGCGTCGGGCTCGTCGTCGGGACCCTCGTGGGCGGCTCCCTGTGGCTCTCGCACCTCATGTTCGTGGCCGTCATGTTCGGGGCCGTGTACGTGCGGCGCTTCGGCCTCGACTTCTTCTTCTACGGCTTCCTGCTGTGGATGGGGTTCTTCTTCTCGCTGTTCCTGCGCCCGACCCCCGGTCAGCTGCCCCACCTCATGCTCGCCGTGGTGGTGGGCACCGCGGTCGTCACCCTGCTGTGCACCACGGTGTTCCGCCCCCACCCCCGCCGCACGCTGCAGCGCATCTTCCGCAGCATGGTCGCGCGCCGCAGCAGGCTTCTGCGGCTGATGGCCTCCCGTCTGCGCGCGCAGACGGAGCGCGAGCGGGAGCGGCTGACCCGCCGCATCTTCGACGAGCGCGCCCTGTTCGACGAGATGGTGCTCATGAGCGACGGCTGGGCGGCGAACGCCCGTGCGCTGCCGGTGGGCTGGAGCGCGGAGACCGTGCGCCGCAGCCTGCTCGAGGGCCAGCTCTCCCTGGACCTCGTGGGCTGGGCGTCCCTGCACCTGACGCAGGCGCCGCCGCGCGTGCGCTCGCTCGCGGCGCGGGCCCTCGTCCACCTGGCCGACGGCGACGCCGAGAGCGCCCGCAGGGTCGCCGCGCTGCTCGCGCGGCTGATGGCGCGAGAAGGCGCCCCCGGACAGGACCCCGCAGCGGACGGGGCGCTGGACTCAGGTCGCCTGCGCCGCGAGGTCCGCTCCCTGGTGCGCGGCATCGACGAGCTCGTGCGACGGCCGGCGGATCCCCATCTGCCTCCGGACCTCGAGCGCAACACCGAGTTCACGCCGGCCGCGGCGCTCACCGGGCTGGGCATGCTGCCGGGGCCGCCGTCGGTCGCCAAGGACGTGCGCGCCCGCGGCGCCCGCTGGAACCCCGTCGTGCGCGCGCAGGCGACCACGCGGCAGGCCGTGCAGGTCGCGATCGCCGGTGCGCTCGCGATCATCGCGGGAACCCTGATCAGCGACTCCCGCTACTACTGGGCGGTGATCGCCGCGTTCGTGGTGTTCACGGGCACCGGCACCCGCATGGACTCCTTCGGCAAGTCCCTGAACCGCGTGATCGGGACCGTGCTGGGCCTGGTGGTGGGCATCGCGCTCGCCGCCCTCACCGCGGGCCACCCGATGATCGAGCTCGCCGTCATCCTGATCAGCGTCTTCTGCGGCTTCTACCTGATCCGCATCTCCTACGCCTACATGATGCTGTTCGTGACGATCCTGGTCGCGCAGCTCTACGGGATCCTCGGCCTGTTCTCCGACGCCCTGCTCCTGCTGCGCCTCGCGGAGACCATCGCGGGCGCGGGCATCGGCGTGCTCGTGGCGCTGCTGTTCGCGCCGGTCAGCACGCGCGACACCGTGGCGCGGGCGGAGCGCGAGGTCGCGGCGTCGGTCGGCGACCTCATGGAGGGCACGGCCCTCGCGCTGCGCGAACCCGGCCCGGGGGCCCAGCACGAGGTCGACGCCCTGCTGCTCGCGACGATCGGCGCCCGCAGGCGGCTCGCGCTCGCGGCCGCGCCGCTGACGCGCTACCACCTCACCGAGCACCGTCCGCGCCGGGTGCGCCGCCGGCTCACCGTGGTGGCGACCTCCGTGAGCATCGCCCGCACCGTGACCAGCCGCGTCATGGCACGGGCCGCGAGCGGGGACCCGGAGGGCCCGGTGGACCCGCGAACGGTCGATCCCCGGGTGGCCGACGCCTGCGACGCCGTCGCCGCCCTCGCCCGCGACGTCGCCGACGAGGAGCGCGTGGCGGAGGCGAGCGCCGCCGTCGGCGCCGCACCCGCGCCCGACGAGGGGCCGCAGGACTCCCGCGCCGCACACGGCTCCCATGCCGCCCCCACCTCCCGGACCTGGGAGGACGAGACGCTCGAGCAGCTGTCGATGCTCGCCCGCTCCCTGCGCGAGATCGGCCACCCGGCCGCGCGCTGACCGAGGGGGCAGGTCCGCGGCGGCCCGTTCCTCAGAGGTGCTCGGTGGGCCTCTCGAGCAGCTCCTCCGCCTCCTCGAGGACCTCCTGCTGCGAGACGGGGTGGTCCGGGGCCTCCGCGTCCTCGTCGCCGGCGCCGGGAGACGTGCTGGGCGCCGGGCCTCGGGTCCCGCCGAGCGCCGCGTTCACGAGGGCCGCGAGCACCACCAGGCCGGCCGCCCCGGCCGGCAGCCACATGGCGGCCTGCGCCCCGACGTTCTCGGCGAAGGCACCGGTCAGCGCCGAGGCGCCGGACTGGCCGACGATCGTCGCCGAGCCCAGCATCGTCATCACGGTCGCTGAGCGCCCGCGCGGGGAACGATCCGCGGCCAGGCTGTACAGCGTCACGACCGTCGGCCCGATCCCGATGCCCGCGATCGCCATTGCGCCCGCGGTCCCGGCCAGGCCGCCCGCGAGGCCGAAGGCGATCATCGCGGCGAGCATCAGGGAGGAGAACACGACCCAGCGCCAGCGCAGCGCGAAGCGCTCGGGGAACAGCGAGATGCTCAGCGCGAGGATCGTCGAGCCCACGCCCATGATCCCGTAGACGAGCCCGGCGGAGTCGCCGTGGCCGGTCTCCGCGAGGAAGGCCGTGAGCGAGGTGAGGACCGTGCCGAAGAAGAGGCCGACGCCCAGTGCGCCCGCGACCACCACGAGCACCCGCGCGCTGCGCAGCTCCCGCGCCGGGGCCTGGACCACGGGCGATCCCGTCGCCGGCGCCGCGACACGTGCCGTCGGATGCAGCGCGAAGGCGGTGACGAAGACGAGGGTGAGGACCGCCGCGCCGATCATCGGGGCCGCGGCGCTCATCGTCGTGGCCAGCAGGCCGACGACGACGGGGCCGAACACGAAGGCGGTCTCGTCGGCCGCGGACTCGTAGCCCATGGTCGCGTTGAGGCTCTTCGCGCGGCGACCCGAGGGCAGCCGGGTGAGGATCAGGTGCACGAGGCGGCTGCGCGAGAGCGGGCCGATCTGCGGGGAGGACGCGCCGATCACGAAGCCCACGGCGAGCACCGCGGGATCGGGCAGGGAGCTGAAGGCCACGGCGGCCATCGCGAGCAGGGCCAGGGAGTTCACGATCCCCGCGAGCAGGATGACGGGGCGCTGTCCGATGCGGTCGGCCGCCGCGCCCAGCAGCGGGCCGATCAGCGCCGAGCCGAGGCCCACGACCGCCGAGTTCAGTCCGCCCAGTGCGATCGAGCCGCGCGCGGAGACGACGAGGGTGAGCGTGCCCACGACCATCATCGCGAACGGGAAGCGGGCCACGAACGCGATCGGGAAGTAGGCGAAGCCGGCGGCGCGCGTCAGGGTGGTGGCCTGCGGGGCGGTCGTCGGGTTCTGCGGCGAGGTCATCGATCCTCCGGACGGTGGGGTGCCGCCTTGGACGGCCCGCGCCGGAGGAAGCCTCCCGGATGATCTGCGGACCCGAGGTGATGCACTGCTGATGGGACGCCGGGAGCCTATCCGGAGGTGCCGCCCGCGGGCCAGGGGTCGGGCCCGTCCCGGCCAGGGAGGTCACAGATCCGCGGGGCGGGTCACGCCACGATGAGGCCGATGCCGACGAGCACCACCGCCGCGCCCAGCACCCGGCGCACCGGATCCGGCTCGCGGAACAGCCACCACGCCAGCAGCGAGCCCACCACGATCGAGGACTCGCGGGCCGGCGCGACCAGCGCGACCGGCGTGGACCGCATGGCCTCGAGCACCAGCACGTAGGCCAGCGGCGAGAGCACCGCGACCACGCCGACCTCCCTCCACCGGCGCCGCAGCACCCCGCCGACCGGCGTGGTGCGGCCCCGGCGCAGCGCACCGGGCGTCATCGCGAGCGCCTGCAGGGTGCAGCCGAAGGAGAAGTAGACGACGGGCGCGAGGCCCCAGGCGGTCACCGCGTGGTCGTCCCACAGGGTGTAGGCGGCGATCCCGGCGCCGGTCGCGGTGCCCCAGGCGATCCCCGTCGATGCGCGATGGCGCAGGGAGCGCGCACCTCCGGTCGCGACCACCACGATCCCGGCGATCACCACCACGGCGCCCCCGACCGCCACCCAGCCCGGGCGCTCGCCGAGCACCGCGAGGGCGACCACGACCGTGATCAGCGGCCCCGTGCCCCGGGCCACCGGGTAGACGACTCCCAGGTCGGCGCGCTGGTACCCCGTCTGCAGGCACAGCTGGTAGGCGGTGTGGAAGATCGCCGAGATCGCCGGGCCCGCGAGCAGCTCCCATCCCCACGGCCAGCCCGCACGGGCGAGGACGACGAGCCCGACGGGCAGCCAGAGCACCGCGGAGAACACGTTGTACCACCACACGAACAGGTAGCCGTCGCCGCTCGCGCGTTTGGCCGCGAGGTTCCACAGCGCATGCAGCACCGCCGCGGTGAGGACGAGGGCGAGGGCCGAGCCGCTCATCGTCGAGCGTGACGGTGGTCGACCGACCGGGGGAGGAGGGGCACGTGAGCAGGCTACGCGTGTCGTGCCCGGCAGCCGGGGACGCGGGACGTCCCGTGGAGCGCGGCCCTTGACCTGGAGCGCGCTCCAGCATCCAGGCTCGTGTCCATGGCACGCATCGCAGCCCCCGCACCCGCACCCGCTCTCCCCGCGACGCCCGCGAGACCCGCTCTCGGCACCATGCACATGGGCACCCGCCTCGACGACCGCGCGAGCTTCGCGCTGCTCGACCGCTTCGTCGAGCTCGGCGGCCGCTGGCTCGACACCGCGGACAACTACTACTTCGACCAGGACCCCTCGGGCCTCGGCGGCCAGAGCGAGCGCCTCATCGGCCGCTGGCTGCGCGCGAACCCGGGAGCGCCGGTGTCCATCAGCACCAAGGTCGGGGCCGAGCCGAACGGGCCCGGCGGCTTCCCCGACGATCTCGAGGGACTCACGCCGGACGCCGTCGAGGGGGCGCTCACCCGCAGCCTCGAACGGCTCGGTGTCGACGCCGTCGACCTGTACTGGGCGCACATCGAGGACCACGACGAGCCCTTCGCCCAGGTCGTCGACACCTTCGGCGCGCTCGTGTCCGACGGGCGCGTCCGCACCTGGGGACTGTCGAACCACCCGTCCTGGCGCGTGGCCGAGGCGCATCTGCTCGCCGAGCACGCGGGCGCGGCAGGACCGTCGGGCTACCAGCAGCGGTTCTCGTACCTGCAGCCCCTGCCCGGAGCCGAGGTCGAGGGGCAGCCTGTCGCGCTCGGCATGCTCTCGGCCGACGGGCAGGACCTGCTGCGCCGGGACCCCGCACTGACCGGCTGGGTCTACACGCCGATGCTCCGCGGGGCCTACGACCGCGAGGACCGTCCGCTGGCTCCCGAGTACCGGCACGTCGGCAACGAGCGGAGGATGGCGGCGCTCGCCGAGGTCGCGCACGGCCGCGGCCTGACGCGCGGCCAGGTCGCGCTCGCGTGGCTGACGGGAGGTTCGCCGTCTCTGGTGCCGATCATCGGCGGCAGCCGGGTCGAGCAGCTCGAGCAGGCATGGGCGGGCGCGACCACCGTGCTCGCCGCCGAGGAGCGGGCGCTCCTGGACGCCGCCAGCTGAGGCGGGTCGACGTGGGGTGACGAGGGCTGATGCAGGCTGATCAGGGCTGAAATGGGCCGAGTCAGCCCTGGGCCGCGCCCGTGTCGCCGTCCTCTCGATCCGCCTGTTCCGCGCGATCCGCCCGCTCACCCGGACCGCCGCGGTCCCCGTAGTAGGCGATCTTGTCGTCCAGCACCTCCAGCGCTCGCTGCAGGGTCCGCTGCCGCTCCTCGAGCTCGCCGCGGCGCTCGCGCAGGAATGCGACGCGGTCGGTGGCATCGGCGCTCTGCTTCAGGAGAGCGGTGAAGCGCCGCAGGTCATCGATCCCCAGTCCCGCATCCCGCAGGCAGGTGACGATACCGATCCAGGCCACGTCGTCCGCGCTGAAGCGGCGACGCCCGCCCGGATCGCGCGCGATCGGGCCGATCAGCCCCTCGCGCTCGTAGTAGCGCAGCGTGTCCAAGCTGAGCCCGGTCGCGGAGGCCGCCGCGGCGGGGGAGCAGTCGCCATCGGGGTCCATGAGCGGGAGGCTACTCGTTGGGGTGGGCACCACGCGTAGCAGGAGGTCGGGTGACGTGCACATACGAGGCTCACCCGACCTCCCGCTACGCGAAGTGCACGCGGATCCCGCAACCCCGTCGGCCGGTCAGGGCGGGGTCAGACCCGCTCGGCCTCGCGCCGGTCGCCCTCGGTCCCCAGCTCCGGGTCGGCGATCGCATCGCCTGCCGGGGTGGCCGGGTCCTGCTCGGCGACCTCGGCCTCGACCTCGGCGAACGCTTCCGCCTCGGCCCTCTGGCCGGCCTGGATCTCGGCGAAGGAGGTGCGCACGGAGTCGTCGTAGGCCTTCTGGTCCAGGATCTTCTCGCGCTTGGCGACGATCACCGCGACCAGGGACTGGCCGGTGACGTTCAGGGCAGTGCGGCCCATGTCCAGGATCGGGTCGATCGCGAGCAGCAGGCCCACGCCCTCGAGCGGGAGGCCCAGGGTCGAGAGGGTCAGGGTGAGCATGACGGTCGCACCGGTCATGCCGGCGGTCGCCGCCGAGCCCAGCACGGAGACCAGCACGATCAGCAGGTAGTCGGTGATCCCGAGCGGGACGCCGAAGAAGTTCGCCACGAAGATCGCGGCGAGCGCCGGGTAGATGGCGGCGCAGCCGTCCATCTTGGTGGTCGCGCCCAGCGGGATCGAGAAGGAGGCGTAGTGGCGCGGGACGCCCATGCGCTCGGTGACCGTCTGGGTCATGGGCATGGTGCCCAGCGAGCTGCGGGAGACGAAGCCGAGCGAGGTCGCGGGCCACACGCCGCGGAAGAACGAGCCGATCGAGAGGCCGCTGGTGCGCAGCAGGATCGGGTAGACCACGAGCAGGACCAGCAGCATGCCGATGTAGACGTCGGCCACGAACACGCCGAGCTGCCCGATCGCGTCCCAGCCGTAGCTGGCCACCGCGTTGCCCAGCAGGCCTACGGTGCCGATCGGCGCGAGGCGGATGACCCACCACAGCAGCTTCTGGACGATCTCGAGGGCGGAGCCGGTGATCTTCAGGAACGGATCGGCCTTCTCGCCGACGGAGAGCACGGCGATGCCCACGGCGATCGAGATGACGAGGATCTGCAGCGCGTTGAAGCTCAGGGAGATCGAGCCGTCGTCGCCCGCGCTGCCCTCGATGCCCAGGAAGTTCGAGGGGACCAGGCCGATGAGGAAGTCGAGCCAGGTGCCCTGCGTGTCGGAGGCCTGCGCGGCGTCGGCCGAGACGCTCGAGTTCGCGCCGGGGCTCGTGATCGCGCCCAGGCCGATGCCGATGAGCACGGCGATCAGCGAGGTGATCGCGAACCAGAGCAGGGTCTTCCAGGCGAGCCGGGCGGCGTTCGTGACCTTCCGCAGGTTCGCGATCGAGGTGACGATCGCGAGGAAGATCAGCGGCGGGACCAGGGCCTTCAGCAGCGTGACGAAGGCGGTGCCGATGGTGTCCAGGGTGGTGGTCAGCCAGTTGGCGCCCTCCTCTCCGCCGCCGGGGCCCATGGCCGAGGCGACCAGGCCGAGGGCGACGCCGAGGACCAGGCCGATGAGGACCTGCCAGCCGAAGGGGATGCGCGCGATCGCGCGCAGCGGGTTGCGGGTGCTGCGCGGGGCGGGGGAGGGGGTCGTGGTGCTCACGAGGGACGACGTTAGGAGCGCGCCCCGGCCAGGTCAATGCCTTGACCATAGGGTCACATAAGCACGGCTATGGATCTGGTCGGTCGACGGCCGGAGATCCGCGAGGAACCCGGCGCCCCGCCCCGGAGGACGACGGGCCGACGAGCCCGGCGATCCGGGCGCGCAATGGCATCCTGGTCGGACTATGGCATCCCGAATCTCGGATCAGACGTCACCGAAGCCGCCCAAGGCGCCGGCCGCGGACGCCACGCTGCGCGTGCTGACGTACCTCTCCTCGCGGCGGGCGCCCGTCGCCGCCGCGCGCGTGGCCCAGGACCTCGAGCTGCCGAGGTCGACCACGTACGACCTGCTCGGGACCCTCGTCGCCCACGGCTATGCGCTGCATCTTCCGCAGGAGCGGCTGTACGCGCTGGGGCCCGCCGCCTACGAGGTCGCCGTCGGCTACATGCGCCACGCGCCGCTGGCGCGGGTGGGGCGGGTCGTCCTCGAGCGCACCGTCGACGCCATCGGCGAGTCCGGTCACCTCGCGGTGCTCCACGGCCGCGACGTCCTCTACGTCGTCGAGGACCGCGCGAAGGGGCGCGGCAGCCTCGTCACCGATCAGGGCGTGCGCCTCCCCGCGCACCTCACCGCGACCGGCCGGGCGATGCTCGCGGCCCTGCCCCTCGTGCAGCTGCGCAGCCTGTTCACCTCGCGCGAGGACCTGGTGCCCCGTCGGCCCGGGGTCGGACCGACGACGCCCGCGCAGCTCGCCGCGATCCTCGAGCAGGTGCGCCGCGACGGCTTCGCCCGCGAGGACGGCGAGGTCACCCCCGGGTACCGCTCGGTCGCGGCGCCCGTGCTCGACCACGCGGACTGGCCGATCGCTGCCATCGGCCTCACCTGGCAGTCCCATCGTCTGGGCGAGGACAAGGTCGCCGAGTGCGCGCGCGCCGTGCAGGCCGCTGCCGAGGAGGTCGCCCGCGCCGCGACCGGCCGGCGCCCTCGCGAGGAGCGCGCCGAGGAGTAGCGCGGCGCCGGGCCGCGGCGTCTCAGAACTCGATGCCGGCCGGGTCGGCGCCGATGCGGCCGGCCTCGCCCCGGTCGAGGGCCGCGAGGCGCTCGAGGTCCTCGTCGGTGAGCTCGAGCTCCGCGGCGGCGAGGTTCGAGACGATGCGCTCGGGGGTCACGGACTTCGGGATCACGATGTTCCCGATCGCGAGGTGCCAGGCGATGACGACCTGCGCGGGGGTGGCCCCGTGCGCGGCGGCGATCTCCGTGATCACCGGGTCCTGGAGCAGTGCGCCGCCCTGGCCCAGGGGTGACCAGGCCTCGGTCAGGATGCCGTGCTCGCGGCCGAAGGCGCGCAGCTCCTCCTGGGCGAAGTCGGGGTGCAGCTCGATCTGGTGGATCACCGGGGTCACGCCCGTGGCCTCGATGATCTCCTCGAGCTGGGCCTTGGGGAAGTTCGAGACGCCGATCGAGCGGGCCTTGCCCTGCCTCTGCAGCTCCACGAGCGCCCTCCATGCCTCCACGTGCTTGCCCTGCTTGGGCTTCGCCCAGTGGATGAGGTAGAGGTCCACGTACTCGAGGCCCAGGCGCTCGAGCGAGGCGTCGAGCGCCGCGATCGCGCGGTCGTAGTCGTGGTCGTCGTTCCACAGCTTGGTGGTGACGAAGACGTCCTCGCGCGGCAGGCCGGAGGCGCGCAGGGCGCGGCCCACGCCCTCCTCGTTGTCGTACGCCCTGGCGGTGTCGATGTGGCGGTAGCCGGCCTCGAGGGCCTGGCCGACGACGTCGGCCGCGACCTCGTCCTCGACCTGCCAGACGCCGTAGCCGAGCTGGGGGATGGTGCTGCCGTCGGCAAGGGCGATGTTCGCGACGCTGCTCATGAAGGCTCCTCGTGGGTGGCATGGGTGCGGGGCAGCGCCCCGCACGGACTCCTCCAGCCTAGGACGACCCCGAGGGTCCCGTGAGCGCGCTCACGCTGCGGTAGGATCCCCAGATCGCGGGCCCAGGGCCCGCGCCGCGGGTGCCCCGCCCGCTCGAGTCGGCGTCCCTGAGCGCGAGATCCGCGCCGCGCGCCGTACCCGCCCGATACCTTCCCCACCTCCGACCCCGGGAGTCCCTCATGACACAGGAAACCGGCGCCGGCTCCGGCGCACCCGGCGATCCCACCCTCCCCGCCCCCGACGGCGACGGCTCGTCCTCGGGCCAGGGCACCGAGCTCAAGAAGGCCATCACCCCCGGCCTGCTGCTGCTGTTCATCGTCGGCGACATCCTGGGCACCGGCGTCTACGCGCTGACCGGCCAGGTCGCCGGCCAGGTGGGCGGCGCGGGCTGGCTGCCGGTGATCCTCGCGTTCGTGGTCGCGATGATGACGGCGCTCTCCTACGTGGAGATGGTGACGAAGTACCCGCAGGCGGCGGGCGCCGCGCTGTACGTCCACAAGGCCTTCGGCATCCACTTCGTCACCTTCATGGTGACCTTCGCGGTGCTGTCCTCGGGCATCACCTCGGCCTCCAACAGCGCGATCTTCCTCGCGGAGAACGTGCTGGCGGTCCTCCACCTCGAGGACTCCCTCGGGGCCGACGCCTCCCATCACGTCGCCGTGATCATCGCCCTCGTCTTCATCGCGGTCGTGGCCTGCGTGAACTCCTACGGCGTGAGCGAGTCCGTGAAGGCCAACGTGGTGCTCACCCTCATCGAGCTCAGCGGCCTGGCGATGGTGCTGATCATCGGCTTCCTCGCGATCGGCCGCGGCGACGCGGACTTCTCGCGGGTGGTGCTGTTCGAGGCGCCCGAGGACAAGAGCATGTTCATGGCCGTGATCGGCGCGACCGCCCTCGCGTTCTTCTCGATGGTCGGCTTCGAGGACTCGGTGAACATGGCCGAGGAGACCGTGAACCCCTCGAAGAACTTCCCGAAGATGCTTCTGGGCGGCCTGTCGATCACGGGCGTGGTCTACGTGCTGGTCTCCCTCACGGCGGTCGCCGTGGTCCCGATCGGCGAGCTCACCACCGCCACCACGCCGCTGCTGAGCGTCGTCTCGCACGGTGCCCCGAACCTGCCGATGGACACGATCTTCCCGATCATCTCGATCTTCGCGGTCGCCAACACCGTGCTGATCAACATGATGATGGCCTCGCGCCTGCTCTACGGCATGGCCAAGCAGGGTGTGCTGCCGCCGTTCCTGGGGGTCGTGCTCAAGGGGCGCCGGAGCCCCGTGGGAGGCATCCTCTTCTCGACGCTCCTCGCCTTCGCGCTCGTCGTGGTCGTCAGCTACGCCCTGCCGGAGACGATCATCAAGAACCTCGGCGGCACCACGGCGCTGCTGCTGCTGATCGTGTTCTGCCTGGTGAACGTCTCGGTGCTCGTGCTCCGCAAGGACCCGGGCGCGAAGGGGCACTTCCGCACCCCCACCGTGGTGGCCGTGATCGGCGGCGTCACCTCCCTGATCCTCGTCACGCCCCTCGCCCAGCCCAAGGAGAACTACTGGATCGCGGGCGGGCTGCTGGGCGTGGGCCTCGTGCTGTACGTGATCACCTACCTGTACAACTCCGCGATCAAGGGCAGGCGCACGCGCTTCCACGACCAGGACGAGATCGGCCGCGAGTGAGCGGCCGGGTGCCTGGTCGCGGCGCTCGTCGAGACCTCGAGATCCCGATACATCCTGAGCCACCCCGAGACACCTGGAGTCGACGATGAAGATCCTGCTCGGCTACGTGCCCAGCCCCACCAGCGAGGCCGCCCTCGAGTACGCGCTGGAGGAGGCGAGGACCAAGGACGCGACGCTCGTGGTGCTCGCCTCCGAGCGCAGCGACGATCCCCGCAAGAACGCGGGCGACGCGGGACGCGAGCCCCTGCACGAGCGGCTGGAGGCCGGCGGCGTGCACTTCGAGCTGCGGAACGTGCCGCAGCGCGACGATGCGGCCGACGACATCCTCCGGACCATCGACAGCGAGAAGATCGACCTGGTCGTGCTGGGGGTGCGCCGCCGCACCCCCATCGGCAAGATGCTGCTGGGCTCCACGGCCCAGCGCGTGATCATGGAGGCTCCGTGCCCCGTGGTCTGCGTGAAGCCGGACGGCCGCGGGCGCTGACAGGTGTGGGCCCTGCGCCGGCAGCGTGCAGCAGCCCGCATTCTCGGTTTCGGTCAGCGGAAGTCGGCCGACCACTCGGCGGTGTGCAGTGCGCTCTCCGCCCTCCAGCGGGCGATGACGCGGGAGAGGCTCTCGCGCTGGTCCCGATGGTCGGCGCGGTCCCACAGGTTCAGCATCTCGTGAGGGTCATTCTCGAGGTCGAATAGCTGACCGTCCTCATGGTCGACGAACTCGACGAGCTTCCAGCGGTCGTCCCGCACCATCGTCATCAGCTCGGTTTTCTGGAGGATCATGTCCCTGGCATGCTCCGCGAAGGCGAACTCGCGCCCGAAGTCGGCATCACCCCGGATGCCGGGCAGGAGTGAGCGCGCCTCCATCCACGCTGGCGGGGTCACACCGGCGAACTCGAGGATCGTCGGCCCCAGGTCGAACAAGGAGGTCAGCCCGTCGACTCGATGGTCGGCCGTTACTCCAGGTCCCGCGACGATCGCTGGCACGCGGACGCTCGGCTCGTACATCGACCATTTCTGGATGTGCCCGTGGTCGTTCAGGCAGTCACCGTGGTCGGAGGTGAAGATGACGACCGTGTCCTCGAGGACGCCGCGCCGCTCCAGCGCATCAAGCAGCTGTCCGACCTGGGCATCGATCATGGTCACGTTCGCCATGTAGTGTCGGCGCTGACGCTCGATCTGCTCGGGGCTCGGGTGCTCGAGGTGCACCACTGCGTCGTGGTCGACCTCCAGGTTGTCGCGGATGAGGTCCTTGACCGCCAACGGCTGGCTCGCCCGATCCTCCGGCGAATCGTGGGCCGACGGCATGGTGCGGCCCTCGTACTGCGCGAGGGCGTCCGCCGTGGGGTCATACGGCGGATGGGGTCCGGGGAAGCCGACCTGGAGGAAGAACGGCTCGTCGCCCGGGTAGACGTCGAGCCAGTGCGTGGCGAGGCCACCGACGAAGTTGTCGACGTGGAGATCCTCGGGCGCGTCCCATTCGAAGGCGCCGAGCCGTTCCCGGTAGTCGGGGATCGCCCGGTACTTGGTTGCGCGGTCGGGCTTGACCAGCCCACGCGCATGGAAGGCCTTGTCCCACTCGTCGAGGAAGAAGGGCAGGGCGGGATTCGAACGATCCTTGTTCTCCACCACATGTCGCTCGTGGAAGCCGACGCTGCTCGTGTATGGGTAGGTGTGCATCTTCCCGACGTTGATGCAGCGATAGCCCGCATCGGCGAGCAGCCCGACCCAGGAATGGTTCCAGGGATCGTTGTTCTTGAGCACGCCTGTGGAGTGCGGGTACATCCCCGTGAACAGGCTCGCGCGCGAGGGGGCGCACGATGGCGCGGTCACATAGGTGCGGGTGAAGGTCGTGCCGGAGCGCACCAGCCGATCCAGGTTCGGCGTGATCGCATGCTCATGGCCGAGTGCTGCGATCGTGTCGAAGCGCTGCTGGTCGGTGATGACGAACAGGATGTTCGGACGATGGGGCGTCATGGGTGCCTTTCGGTCTCGGGTCCCGGGCTTCCGTTCGTGGTGTCATGTGAAGGGTGCCGGGCAGGGGTAGAGGGTCAGCGGCGCGGGGCGTGCGACGCTCGGGCCGAGGGCGCCGCTTCCGGCGGCGCGTCGGTCGATTCGCCTCGTATCTGCGCCTCGATCTCCTCCAGGGATCGCCCGGAGGTCTCCGGGACGACGAGCCCCAGTAGGACGACGGCGATCGCGCCCACCGCCGCGAAGGTGACGAAGGCGAATCCCGCGCCTCCGGCGTGGAGCAGGATCGGGAAGAGCAGGGTGACGACGAAGATGGACGCGAAGTTGGCGACCTCGGAGATGCTCATGGCGGTGCCGCGGATCGAGATCGGAAGGATCTCGGTCTGCACCACGCGCGAGACGGGCGCCCAGGTGGACGCATAGCCCGCCTTGAAGACCGAGAAGCAGATGATCGCGACGACGCCGGTGACCGCACTTGTCAGTCCGAACGACCAGGTGGCGATCGCGCACAGCAGCATGGCGCTACCGGTGATCGTGGCGCCTGCTATGAGGATCCGCCGCCGGCTGAAGGAATCGGCGCAGCGCAGGGCCCAGAGCGTGGCGAGGACTGCGATGGACCCGAAGCCGATGGTCGTGATCAGGGAAGCCCTCTCGCTGACCCCGATCGTCGTGAGCACGGTGGGGGAGTAGTACGTGATCGCGTTGATGCCCAGGAACTGCGCGAGGACCGTCATGAGGACCGCGATCAGCACGGGTCGGCGTGCCCAGGACGCCACTAAGGTGCGCCAGGACCCCCGGGAGGCCGCCAGACCGTTCTGGATTTCTGCGATCGTGCGGGCCGGATCGGGTCCGTCGTCACGATGCGCCAGGCCAGCGGCCGCCTCCTCCAGGCGGCCCCGGGCCACCAGCCAGCGGGGGCTCTCGGGCAGCAGGAAGACGCCGATGAACAGCAGTACCGCGGGGATCATCGCGAGCGCCAGCATGGTCCTCCATGCCCCGGACGGAGAGAGCACGAAGTTCGCAATGTAGGAGAGGAGGATCCCGAAGGCGTTCATGAACTGCACGAGCGAGACCACTCGGCCGCGGGTGCCAGCGGGGGAGAGCTCGGAGAGGTAGATCGGGATGTTCACGGAGACGAATCCGATCCCCAGCCCCAGCACCGTGCGGCCCAGGATCAGCATGGCGGCACTCCCCGCGGTCGCAGCGAGGAGCGTCCCGCCGAGGAACACGATCGCGGCGACCTGGAGCAGCCGTCGTCGTCCCCATCGATCCACGAGCAGTGCGCTCGAGATCGCCCCGATGATGGCGCCGATCGTGAACGAGGAGGTGATGAGACCGGATTCGGTGGCCGTCACCGGGAAGTCGTTCTCGATGTAGAGCAGCACGCCGGAGACCACTCCGGTGTCATACCCCCACAGGATCGCGCCGAGCGCTCCGAACAGGTAGATGAACCACGGGGGAATGCGGCGCGAGGAGCGCGGCGGAGTTGACTGCATGTCCTGTCCTCCTGGGGACGCCGATGTCGTGGAGTGCACGTGTGAGCATTTGAGGCTCGTCACGGATGTGGCTCTCAGAGTAGGAGCGCTCCGCGCGGACGTGCAATCGACGGACAGTTGGAACACTCAGATGTGCAATACTGCGACCATGGTGGATCTGCGGAGACGAGAGGAATCGGTCGACGAAGAGCTGATGCTCGAGGTAGCCGAGGCGTATTACCTGCAGGGGCGCTCAAAGACCCAAATCGCCCAGGCGACTGGTCTCAGCCGATGGCAGGTCGCCCGGGTGCTCACGGAGGCGCGGGAGCGCGGGATGGTGACCATCCGTGTCGGCGCTCCCGGGCCGTCGCACGGCACTGCGGGTGTCCTGGAGGAGTCGCTGGGCCTGCGGCGCGTGGTCATCGCCGGGCGCTCCGTGGGCTCGCCCGGCGAAGGGGTACGGCGGCGGAGCGCCCAGGCGGTCGCCTCCGCGCTGGCGGGCTATCTCTCGGAGGTCGTGCGCCCGGGCGAGTCGCTCGGTCTGGGGTGGTCCCGCGTGATCGAGGCCCTGCCGATGGTGCTGGAGCGCCTCGCGCCGTGCGACGTCGTGCAGATCGCGGGGGCTCTCTCGCTATCGGGCGATCGGATCGGGTCGGTCGAGGTCGTCCGCCTCGTCGCGCGCATCGCGGAGGGGACGGCGCACCCGATCTATGCGCCGCTGGTGGCGCCGAGCGGTGAGATCGCTGCCGCCCTGATGCGCTCGACGGAGATCTCCCAGGCGCTGGATCGTGCAGAGCGCGTCGATCACGCCGTTGTGGGGATCGGCACCTGGACCAGCGAAGGGTCGACGATCCTGCCGTTGCTCCCCGTCGATCTCGTGCGCCGCACCGCTGCGGCGGGCGCGGTCGCCGTCATCTCCGGCCGGGTCCTGGACCGAAAGGGCGCACCGCTCGATGCGGGTGCGGACAGCCGCATCGTCGGCATGACGCTCCGGCAGCTAGATGAGGTCCCGCACGTGATCGGGACCTGCGTGGGCGCCCATCGCGTGGAGGCGGTGCGGGCGGCGGTGGCCAGCGGCCTCATCGACTCGCTCGTCGTCGACGAGCCCCTGGCCGTGGCGCTCCTGGACTCCTGACGGGCGGAGCGGCACCCGGTGCTTCGCGCCTGGGGGTTGTCAGGACTCGAGCTCCCCGGTGCGCTCCACGATCTCCCGCATCGCTGCGGCCGCTGCCTGCGGTGCGCCCGCTCGGATCCCCCGGACAACCTCCGAGTGCAGGTCGACATCGTGGACCTCGGGTGCGAGGTCGATCCGCTCGTGGAGTGCGCGTTCTCGCAGCCCCTCCTCGATCACGGCCCGCAGGCGGATGAACATCGCGTTCGCCGAGAGGGCGAGGACCTGCGCGTGGAGCAGGCTGTCCGCGTGCAGGTATGCCGCAGCGTCAGCGGGGAGCATCTCACGGCCGGCGCCCGCGGCCGCCGCGCGGAGCTGACGGTCGGCGTGAGCGAGAGCCTCCTGGGCCGCGAGCGGCGCATCTCCTGCGGCGACTCGTCGCGCCGCCAGGGCCGCGGCCTCGGGCTCGATGGCCCGGCGCAGGTCCCGCAGCTCCAGGACCTGCGCGATGCGTCCGGGCGATCGCAAACGCCATCGGATCACCAGGGGATCCATGGTGTCCCACTGCTCGAAGGGCAGCACGCGGAGACCCACACGGCGTCCGGCCGACAGCATCCCCAGGGCGGAGAGCACGCGCGTGGCCTCCCGGACCACGCTGCGCGACGCGCCTGCGCGCTCGACCAGTCCCTCGATGGTGTCGGCGTGTCCCGCGGGCAGCTCCCCGGTGACGATGGCGAGGCCCAGGGAGTCCAGGGTGCTCGCGAAGCGGGACTCGCCGACGGTGCTCATCGGTGCCTCACCTCTGCGACACGGGCGAGACGACCAGCTCGTCGACCCGCACGTGCGGGGGCGAGTCAAGGACGAACTGCACCGCGCGTGCGATGTCCTGCGCGCTGAGCATCACCGATCGGGCCTCAGCATCCGGAACCTCCGGACGCTGCTCGAGGAAGTCCGTCGCGACGTCGCCCGGACACACGTGGCAGGCGCGCACGCCGTGCGGAGCCTCTTGATGGTTGAGCGTGCGCACGAGTGAGCCGAGCGCGGTCTTGCTCGCCGAGTACGCGACGCCCGCGCCGGGCTGGAACGTCCAGCCGGCGAACGAGGAGATCGCGACCGCGAGGCCGCCGCTCGCGCGCAGGTGAGGCAGTGCGGCGCTGATGGCGCTGGCCGTGGCATTGAGGTTGGTGGCCACGATGGCGTCGAACTCCTGGAGGTCCTGGTCGTCCCAGCGGCGCCGCGGGGTGTTGAGACCCGCGGCGAGGACCAGGGCATCGAGCCCGCCGCAACGCTCGACGACCTGGCGGGCAGCCTGCGCAACGGCATCGCGGTCCTGGACGTCCAGCGGGAGATCGATGGCGCTACCCCCTGCCTCGGTGATCTCGGCGACCGTCTCCTTGAGCGGCGCGGGACGCCGACCGCTCACGGTCACCTGCCATCCGGCGCGTGCCGCGCTGATCGCCGTCGCTCGCCCCATGCCGCTGCCGCCTCCGGTCACCCACAGGCTCGGTCCTCGCATTCGCATCCTGTCTCCTCGGTTCGATAGTGGTCGGAGCGCGATCGCTCCGACCCCAATAGTATGCTTATTGGTGTCGGCGCGCTCACCAGGGCAGTTCTGCCCACCGTTCCGACACCGCGAGAGAAGGGATCATCGATGGAGCTGGATCTGAAGAACAGAGTCGTGGTCATCACGGGCGCTGCGCGCGGTATCGGGGCCATGATCGCCAGGCGCTTCGCCGCCGAGGGCGCACGCGTGGTCGCGCTCGACCTCGCCTTCCTGGACGACCCGGCTGATGCTGCCGAGGCCGGCACCGATGCCGCTGCCGACGCACACGCGACGGCATCCCGCTCGTCGGCCCCTCCGATCACACGCCTCACCTGCAACGTCGCCGACCCCACCTCGGTCGACGCCGCGGTCGCCGAGATCGTGGAGCGCCTCGGCACGATCGACGTGCTCGTGAACAACGCGGGCATCAACGTCGAGGGGCCCGTCGCCGACCTCGAGTGGGAGCGCTGGCGCGCGTGCTTCGACGTGAACATGGGCGGCGTGTTCCTCATGAGCCGCGCCGTCGCCCCGGTCATGCAGGAGGCCGGCCGCGGGCGGATCCTCAACGCGGCATCCTTCGCGGCCATCGTGCCGAGCGTCGGCAGCGCCGCCTACGCTGCCTCGAAGGCGGCGGTCGTCCAGTTCACCCGGGTGCTCGCCTCCGAGCTCGGCCCGTGGGACATCACGGTGAACGCGTATGCGCCGGGCATGGTCCCCACCGCGATGAACGGCTTCGCCGAGATGCCCCAGGACGCCCAGGACCGCCTCCTGGACACGCTCTCGCTGCGGCGATGGGAGAGCCCGGACGACGTCGCGAACCTGCTGATCTTCCTCGCGAGCGACGCCGCGGGCTACATCACCGGCACCCTGCTGGACGTCTCCGGCGGCAAGCTCGCCACCCAGATCCCGGCGCGCGCCTACGGACGGTGATCCGAGGGGCCCGTCGGGCCCGTCGCACCCGACTGGCCCGTCCGATCCGACGGGTCCTCCGCATCCCCGCCGAACACGTCGGGGACCCCATCGGCGTCCGCGTCGACCGCCTCGCGCTCGGCGATCTGCTTGTAGTGCCGGTCCCGGGGCAGCAGGATCACCGCGCCCACCACCGCGGCCAGCACGGAGGCGGTGAGCACGCCGACCTTCGCATGGTCGTGCATGGGATCGGACGCCTCGAAGCTGAGCTCCGAGACGAGCAGCGAGACGGTGAAGCCGATGCCCGCGAGCGCCGCCATGCCCACGAGGTCCATCCAGCGCACATCAGGATCGAGGTTCGCGCGCTGCAGGCGCGTGACCAGGAACGTCGAGCCCACGATGCCGATGATCTTGCCGCACACGAGCCCCACCACCACGCCGATCGCGACGCTTGACTCCCACGCCTCGAGGAGCCCGCTGGCGCCGCCCACGGCCACGCCCGCGCTGAAGAAGGCGAACACGGGCACCGCGATCCCGCTGCTCAGCGGCCGGAAGCGGTGCTCGAAGGTCTCGGCCAGCGAGTACTTCGCGCCCAGGCGGGTGCGCGAGCGGACCGGCACCATGAAGGCGAGGACCACGCCGGCGATCGTCGCGTGCACGCCCGAGTTCAGGAACAGCGCCCAGGTGATCGCCCCGAGCGGCAGCAGCAGGAACCATGCCGCGCCGTAGGAGATCCGGAACAGGGACTCCGCGCGCGTGGCCAGCAGACGGTACGCGGCGATCGGCACGATCGCGAGCGCGAGGTAGAGCAGGTGCAGGTCGCTCGAGTAGAAGATCGCGATGATGAGGATCGCGATGAGGTCGTCGACGATCGCGAGGGTGAGCAGGAAGGTGCGCACGGCGCTCGGCAGGTGCGAGCCCAGCAGGGCGAGCACGGCGAGGGCGAAGGCGATGTCCGTCGCGGCGGGGATCGCCCAGCCCGTGAGCGCCCCCGGCGGACCGAAGACGTTGATGAGGGTGAAGATGACAGCGGGAACGGCGACGCCGCCTGCCGCGGCGACCACCGGCACCAGCGCCTTCCCCGGTGAGCGCAGGTCGCCCACCGTGAACTCCATCTTGAGCTCGAGGCCCGCGAGGAAGAAGAAGATCGCGAGCAGCCCGTCGGCCGCCCAGTGCCCGATGCTGAGGTTCAGGTGGAAGCTGCCCACGTCGAAGCCCAGATGCGCATCGCGCACTCCGAAGTACGCCGGGGCGAGCGGTGAGTTCGCGAGCACGAGGGCGAGCACGGTCGCCCCCAGCAGCACGAATCCGCCGGTGGTCTCCTGCGTGAGGATCCGCTCGATGCGCAGGTGCTCGCGGTAGGTGCCGCGTTCGAGGATCCTGCGGCGTCGTCGGGACTCGTGCTCGGTGCGTCGCTGACTGGTCATGGTGCGGCTCTCCTCGGGAGTGGGGGTGCCGGGATCTCAGGGCTCATCGGGCCGGGGCGGGGAGTCGAAGGCCCCTGCGGGCTTCCGACTGCGGCCGACGGGCGGCACGGCGGGGCGCGTGCCGCGGACGTCGGGGTCCAGGTGCGCGAGTGCCGCGCCGACCTCGCCGTCGGTCGTCACGAACAGCATGATGATCCGGCCGAGCAGCAGCAGGGCGAGGGCGAGCCCGATGGCTTTCAGCCAGAGGGGCTGGGCGATGAACAGCAGCATCATCGCGATCAGCGTGGGCGCGAGGTACATGGCGGCGCGCTGCACGTAGCCGCCGAAGCTCGGCACCTTCACGCCCGAGGTCTCGGCGAGCGACTTCACCATGAAGTTCGGGCCGTTGCCGATGTAGGTCATCGCTCCGCAGAGCACGGCGCCCAGCGAGATCGCCATCAGGTACAGCTCGGGGACGTCGGCCACGCGCGGCTCGCCGGGCAGCTGCGAGGCCATCTCGAAGAAGGTCGCATAGGTGGGGGCGTTGTCGAGCACGGAGCTGAGGCCGCCCGTGAACAGGAACAGCGTGATCTCGTTCAGGGGGAGCGACGGGGCGGCGGAGCGCAGCACCGCGAGCGCCGGGATCATGGTCAGGAAGATGCCGACGAAGAGCGCCGCGACCTCCTGGATGGGCCCGAACTCGAACTCGTTCTCGTCGTAGCGGATGCTGCGGCTGCCCAGCAAGAGCGAGCACAGGGCCGCGCCGATCATGACGATCTCCCGCCAGGGCACGTACTGGGTCCACGTCGCATGGCCCTCGACGATCGCATCGGGATCGAGCGAGGGGATCAGGGCGACCGCGAGGATGATGATCGCGAACCAGACGGCGTTGCTCGCGCCCACGAGCTTCAGCGGGGTCACGTTGACGGTGTCCGCGTAGACGTCCTCCTTCGCCTCGTGCGCGATGATCCGTCGGTCCAGCGCCCAGTACGTGAGCAGCAGCATCGCGTTGACGAACAGCCACATCGGCAGCAGGTGGAAGGTCCAGGTGAAGGGCACGCCGCGCAGCATTCCCAGGAACAGCGGCGGGTCGCCGAGCGGTGTGAGCAGGCCGCCGCAGTTGGCGACGATGAAGATCGCGAACACCACGGTGTGCGCCTTGTGCCGACGTTCGAGGTTCGTGTTCAGCAGCGGGCGGATCAGCAGCATGGCCGCGCCCGTGGTGCCGATGAAGCTCGCGAGCACCCCGCCGATCGCGAGGAAGATCGTGTTCGCGCGCGGTGTCGCGGCGATGTCGCCGCGCAGGAAGAACCCGCCGGAGACGATGAACAGGGCGAGGAGCAGCGCGATGAACTGCCCGTACTCCACGAGCGCATCCACGACCAGGTGCCACTCGCCCACGGCGATCACGCCGATCGCGACGGGCAGGCCCAGCAGGAGGGCGCAGAGCAGCTGGTTGCGCGGCCGGTCCCAGTGCTTCGAGAGCGCGGGGACGAGAGGTGCGATCGCGATCGCCGCGAGCATCAGCACGAACGGGGCGATCGTCCAGGCCGGGAATGTCATCGGGCCTCCAGGGCAGGACGGGGTCGGGGATCAGGGCACTCTATGCCCGATGCCGACCAGGCTTCCCGGCTCACCGCGTCCCATGGTGCCATGACGCACGGGGTCGGTGATCCCGCAGGATGCGCGGATGGGACGAATCCGTGCCGGATCGGCCGCGTGATGGCACGGAATCCTCCCGGCGGAGGGTCGCGGAACCGGGGCTGGGCGCGCGTCAGAGCGCCGACACCGCCCCCGCGACGTTCCGCAGGAAGTGCTCGCACCATGCGAGCTGCTCGATCTCCACGAACTCGTCCGTGCCGTGCGCCTGGGCGATGTCGCCGGGGCCCACGACCACGGCGGCCATGCCGGCGTGCTCGTAGATGCCGGCCTCGGTGCCGTAGGTGACCTTCTCCTCGGTGCGCTCGGCGCCGAGGGCCACGGCCGCGCGGGCCGCCGGCCCGTCGGCCGACCCGTCGAGCCCGTAGAGCAGGGAGACGACATCGAGCTCCGCGCCCACCCGCTCCGCAGCGGCGGGGTCCGAGGGATCCGCGGGTGCATCGGCCTTCATCTGCTGATCCAGACGGTCGATCTCCTCCTGGATGCGGGCCACGATCGGCTCGACTTCGACCTGCGGCAGGGCGCGGAACTCGAACTTCAGATGGACGTCCTGGGGGACGGTGTTGGTGGCGATGCCGCCGTCGAAGAGGTTCACGCCGCCTGTGGTCCAGGCGACCGGGAAGGCCGGATCGTGCGGCCCGTTCTCCCGCAGGTCGTCGACGATCTCGCGGTGGAACCAGTCCACGAACCGCGCGGCGTAGCGGATCGCGTTCAGACCGTGGGGGAGGAGACTGGAGTGGGCGGCGACGCCGTGGAAGTCGGCGTGCAGCACGTTCATCGACTTGTGGGCGGGCACGGCCCGCATCGACGTCGGCTCGCCCACGAAGGCGACCGCGGGCCGGATCCCGAGCTCTTCGAGCTGGCTGACGAGGGCGCGGGCGCCGTTGCAGGTGGTCTCCTCCTCCCAGGTCGCCGCGATGTGCACGGGCACGGTGCGGCGGGCGGCGGCGAACTCGGGGGCGAGCGCCGTCGCGATCGCCAGGTAGGACTTCATGTCCGCGGTGCCGCGCCCGTACAGCCGTCCGTCGCGCTCGGTGGGAGTGAAGGGGTCCGACGCCCAGTCCTGGCCCGTCACGGGCACGCAGTCGGCGTGCCCGGCGAGGAGGACGCCGCGGCGGGTCGGGTCCTCGGGGTCGACGAAGAGCCCGTCGGCCCCCGGCTCCTCCCCCGCGTTCGCGGGGAAGGTCGCCACGAGGTTCGCGTTGTTCCCGTCGCCCCTGGGCAGCACGCGGACCTCGGCGCCGGCCTCCCGCAGCGCCCGCTCGATGAGCTCGATCGCGGGCAGGTTTCCGGTCGCGGAGGTCGTGTCGAGCGCGACGAGCCCCTCGACGAGCTCACGAGCGGTCGAGGACAGGGTCGGATCAGGGGTCGGAACAGCGGAAGACGAGGTCATGGGCCCACTGTACGGGCGGTGGCCCCGGTGGCGGGCGGCTCGATGACCGCATGCGTCCGGGCGGTTCCGTCCGCATTGTCCGGCGAGCACAGCCTTGCGAGGCTGTGCATTCTGGCATGTGTCTGGTAGGCCACATACGCTGAGGCGTCGGCCGAACTCGAGTGCGGGGGCGAGTCCCGTGCGTCATCGTCGATCGGAGCACCGTGAATACGTCATCCGCAGTCCCGTTCAAGCATCCGGACGAGCCTCCTACGACGACGACGGGAGGGACGCCGTTCGCGGATCTCCCGCCTCGCAAGACCATCAGAGAAGCGGTCGCGGCCTCGGCGATGGGCAACGCCACCGAGTGGTACGACTACGGCGTCTACGCCGTCGTCGCCACCTACATCGCCTCGCACTTCTTCCCCGAGGGCTCTGCGGCCCAGTTCTGGACCTACGCGTTCCTCGCGATCTCCTTCATCGCCCGCCCCTTCGGCGGCTTCATCTGGGGACCGCTGGGCGACCGCCTGGGCAGGAAGCACGTCCTCGCCCTCACGATCATCATCATGTCGCTGGCCACGACCCTCATCGGCGTGCTCCCCACGTACGAGCAGGTGGGCATCCTCGCGCCGATCCTCCTCGCCGTGCTGCGCATCGTGCAGGGCTTCTCGACGGGCGGCGAGTACGGCGGCGCGGCCACCTTCATGGCCGAGTACGCGCCGGACAAGCGCCGCGGTCGCTACGGCAGCTTCCTCGAGTTCGGCACGCTCGGCGGGTTCGCGCTCGGCACCGTCGTGGTGCTGATCCTGCAGCTCATCCTCTCCGAGGACGCCATGGCCTCCTGGGGCTGGCGCCTGCCGTTCTTCCTCGCGCTGCCGATGGGCCTGATCGGCCTCTACCTGCGGTCGCGCCTGGACGAGACCCCGGTCTTCCAGGACCTCGAGGGCGAGGGCGAGGCACAGCAGTCCGCCGTCCACGGGCTCGTCAGCCTGATCCGCGACTACTGGAGGCCGATCCTCACGATGGCGGGCCTCGTGATCCCGCTGAACATCGCGAACTACACCCTGCTGACGTACATGCCGGGCTACCTCGAGACCAAGATCAACATGTCGGCGAACCAATCGCTGGCGACCATCCTCATCGGCGAGGTCATCATGATGGCGCTGCTGCCGTTCTGCGGCGGGCTCTCCGACGTCATCGGCCGCAAGAAGATGTGGTGGACCTCGATGATCGGCCTGTTCGTCATGGCCCTTCCGATGTACTACCTGATGGGCCAGGGCTTCGTGTGGGCGATCATCGGCTTCGCGGTGCTGGGCCTGCTGTACATCCCGCAGCTCTCGACGATCTCCGCGACGTTCCCCGCGATGTTCCCGGCGCACGTGCGCTTCGCGGGCTTCGCGGTGACGTACAACTTCTTCACCTCGGTCTTCGGAGGCACGGCCGCGCCGATCAACGAGGCCGTGGTGAGCGCGACCGGGTTCCTCGAGTTCCCGGCCGTGTACGTCATGTTCGGCTGCCTCTTCGGCATCGTCGCCCTGTTCTTCCTCAAGGAGACGGCCGGTGCATCGCTGGTGGGCACCGACGTCCCCGAATCCCAGCGCGAGGACTACGGCGTCGAGGCGATCACCGCCGAGACCCAGGCCCTCGACGACTGCGGGCGCTGACCGCGAGGGGGCCGAGGCGCGGCCGGTCTGACAGGATCGAGCCATGACCTCGCCCTTCGCGCCCTCCAGCGCCCCTGCGGCCGACTCCGCAGCGCCTCTGTTCGCCCCGAGCACCACGACCCCGGACGCGCCGACCATCCGGCGCTTCCGACAGGTCGGCGTGTTCGGGGCGGACGCATGCTCGGGCAACCCCTCGCCGTCGTCGTCGACGCCGACGGGGGAGCGGATCCGCTCTCCGGATCGGTTCTGGTCGGTTCGGGTCGGATCAGCCGATCGACGGCGGGGCCGTGTTGGTGCCCGCGAGCCCGAACGCCTCGCCCTCCTCGACGAACAGCCGCAGCCGTTCGTTGAGGTCCAGCCAGCCGGCGTCGTAGCCGGCGGTGACGCCGTCGGGGATCTCGCCCATCTGCGAGTGGTCGACGGTGATGCGCGTGCCCTCGCCCTCGTCGGCGAAGACGTAGGAGACGGTGCCCCAGCTGGGGCCGCCCATCCCCATGTTCCCCGTCCAGGCGTAGGTGCGCTCGTGGTCGATCTCGGTGAGGATGCCCCAGGCGGCGCGGTGGGATCCGGAGTGCTCGACGATCGGCGCGCCGATCTCGACCGGCATCTCGATCGCCGACCCGGGCTGGTCGAGCAGGGTGTACGGCGCGCCCCACCACTGCGAGGGGTGCTCGCGGAAGGCGCGCCACACGGCTTCCCGGGAGGCCGCGATGACGATGGACTGGGTGACGTGCATGGTCGTGAGTGACACGGTGTTCTCCTCGGCGGTGAGGCGCAGTCGGTGCAGGGAGGTGGCGAGGGAACGGTCGGGCGGTGAGAGCCAGCCGATCGTCGCCTCGTAGAGGGCGGAGCCGTTCAGTGCGTTGATGCGCTCGCGGCCGCTGCGGGTCGCGAGCACGAGATTCGCCTCGCGCATCTGCTGCAGATGGCGCAGGGTCGCGAAGCGGCTGGTGGAGAGCTCCTCGTCCTCGAGGATCTCGTGGATCCGCCCGGTGGGGGCGGGAGCGCCCCGCAGGATCTCGACGATCCGGCGCCGCGCGGGATGGGCGAGAGCGTCCCAGACCGACGTGTGCCCTGCACGGGCGTCAGGATCTGCCATCGGGACCTCCGCCGGGACGTGTGCGGAAAGCCGCACACGTCGAGCATGCGCCGGGCGCGGCCGGGCGTCAAGGGGCCGGAAGGAGTGCGGGCGATCCTCGAGCCGGAACGCGCGAGCGCAGTCCTGGGCCTCGGTCGGGCGAGAGGACGAGCGCAGCCGGGGCCGGTCGACGGGCCCAGCATCGAGAGGTGAGTTGTTGCTCTTATTCGGGCTCCATGAGGACAACAACTCACCTCTCGGCGACCGATCGCGACGGTCGATCGCGACGGTCGATCGCGTCGACCGATCGTGATGGCCGGCGAGTCGTCTCAGCTGGTGCGGCGTCGCCTGCCGGAGCGCTTGGTCGTCTGCTTCACGGGCGGCTCGATCGCGCGCACCAGGCGCTCGTGCCCGGTCTCCTCGAGCTCGGCGATGTCGTCGTTGGCCTTGAGGAAGTCGGAGAATGAGCGGAAGCCCAGCAGCTTCTCGCTGAACGAGGGGTCCATGCGGCGCATGTACGTCTTCACGAGCGAGCTGTGCAGCCACTCGGTGTCGTCCCGCTCGCCCAGCTGCAGGGCGCGGCCCAGCAGCCTGCTCGCCGCCGCCTGCGCCTCCTCGGGGCTGACGTCGTCGGAGTCGTCGATGTCCAGATCCGCATCCAGCGCGTCGAGGTCCGGATCGGAGGCGAGGGCGTCGGCTGCATCGGCCTGGGCCGGCTGGTCTGCCCCGTCGGCCCCGCGCTCGGAGCCCTTGTGCTTGCCGCTCTTCCCGCCGTTCCCGGCGGAGCCCTTGGTGCCCTTCGATCCCCTGGCGGCGGAGTCCGCGCTCTCGGTCGCCTCGGATCCGGTGGACCCGGCGCCGGTGGCGCCCGTGCCGTCGGACCCGCTCGTGCCGTCGGACCCGTTCGCGCCGTCGGGCCCGCCCCGGCCCTTCTTCGCGCCGGAGCCGCCGCGCGAGGAGCGGGACTTCGCGGGCTTCTCGGGCAGCTCGACGCCGGGCAGCGTCTCGTAGGAGTCGAACTGGTCGCAGGCCGCGGCCAGGGACTTCGCGGTCGATCCGGCGACGCCCACCGCGGCGACGTAGGTGCCCAGGCGCTTGCAGCGCTGGGCGAGGGGGACGTAGTCGCTGTCCCCGGCGACGATCACGACATGGGTGAGGTCGGGGATGCGGAAGCAGTCCTCGACGGTGTCGACGGCCAGGCGGATGTCCGCCCCGTTCTTCGCGTACGCGGCGGCGGGGAAGAGCTGGACGAGGTCCACGGCGCGCGCGACGAGCTGCGAGCGGTACTCGGCGTTCACGGGCGCCGACCAGTCGGCGTACGCCCTGGTCAGCATGATGGAGCCGAAGGACGCGGCATGGTCGATGAGCGCGCCCACGTCGACCGTCGCCTCGGCGAGGCGCTCGGAGACCTCGGGGTCGGTGGGATCCGCGGCGATCTTCTGGCGGTCGCGGCTGAAGGAATGCCGCCCGTGGACGCGGTCGTACCAGGACATGACGATGTTGTCGAAGTCCAGGTAGACGGCGACGCGGGGGTCGGTGGAGTCTGCCATGGGCCCAGTCTGCCCTCCGGACAGTTCCCCGGCATACTCTGGCCCCATGACGACGACGCTCCCCTACGGCACCTGGCCCTCGCCCATCACCGCCCAGCAGCTCGCCACCGGGGGAGCGCGGCTGGGCGGCCCGGCGTTCGTCGGCGAGCAGCTGTGGTGGCTCGAGGGCATCGCCGCCGAGGGCGGACGCCAGGCGATCGTGCGCAGCGCCGGTCCCGTCGCCGCCCCCGCCGACGGGACTCCGCTCGCGCCGAGGACCGAGGACGCCGGCACGGTCACCGTGCTGCCCGCGCCCTACAACGCCCGCTCCCGCGTGCACGAGTACGGCGGGGGCTCGTGGGTCGCCGTCCCGGGCGACCTCGCCGAGGGCGGCGATCGCGGCGAGACCGGCGATGCCGTGCGCCGCGACCCCCTCGTGCTGTTCGTGAACTTCGCCGACCAGCGGGTCTACGCGTTCACCGAGGGGCAGGACCCGCGCCCCCTGACGCCCGTCGGCCCTGAGGTCGAGACCGCCCACGGGCCCTCGCTGCGCTGGGCCTGCCCCACCCCGGTGACCCTGGCGGACGGCTCCCGCGAGGTCTGGTGGATCTGCGAGGACCACACGGGCGGCGCCGAGGGACCGCACCCGGATCCGGACGGCGCCCCGCACATCGAGCGCTACGTCGCCGCCGTCCCGCTGGACGGCTCGGCCGCCGAGGACGCGGGCGCGATCCGCCGCGTCACCCCCGCCTCCCGCTTCGTCGCCTACCCGCGGCTCAGCCCCGACGGCACGCGCGTGGCCTGGATCAGCTGGGAGCACCCGCAGATGCCCTGGGACGGCACGCTCCTGCACGTCGCCCCGCTCATCGGCGGCAGCGCCGGGGCCGGCGAGGTCATCGCCGGCGGTCCCGTGGCCGAGGGGGACCCCGAGATCTCCGTCGTCCAGCCCGAGTGGCTGGATTCGGAGCGTCTGCTGTTCGTCTCCGACGAGTCCGGCTGGTGGAACCCGCGCGTGTGGTCCGCGGCAGACGGCAGCCGCGCCGTGCTCCCCGCGGACTCGCCCTTCGCGCAGCAGGAGTTCGCCGGCTCCATGTGGGCACTGGGCACCACCTGGTACGCGGTGCTCGACGACGATCACGCGCTGGTCGCCCATGGGCACGCCGGCGAGACCCTGGGGGTGCTCACGGTCTCCAGCGGCGAGGTAGCCGACCTCGACCTGCCGCTGACCTCCATCGCCGGTATGGACGTGCGCGAGGACGGCGCGCTCGCCCTGCTCGGCGCCTCCCCGGCCCGCTTCTCCGCCATCTGCCTCACCCGCATCGAGGGCGGGTTCGCCGCCCCGCACATGGGCGCCGTCCACCAGGTGCGCTCCTCGCGGGACGACGCCCCCGACCCCGACGTCCTCCCCAGCGCCGAGGAGATCGAGGTGCCGCTGCCGGGCGGCGGCTCCGTCCACGCGATCTGGTTCGCCCCGCGCCAGAGCGGCATCGAGGGCCCGGCCGACGAGCTCCCGCCGGTCATCGCCCGGGTCCACGGCGGCCCGACCTCGGTCGTCCCTCCCGTGCTCAGCCTCCCGGTCGCCTACTACACCTCGCGCGGGATCGGCGTGGTCGAGGTCAACTACGGCGGCTCCATCGGGTACGGCCGCGCCTACCGCGATCGCCTCAAGGGCCGGTGGGGCGTGGTCGACGTCGCCGACACCGTCGCCGTCATGGACCACCTGGTCGACTCGGGCCTGGCCGACGGGCAGCGCCTCGGGATCGAGGGCGGCAGCGCGGGAGGCTGGACCACGCTCGCGTGCCTGACCCGCACCAGCACCTTCTCCGCCGGCGTCTCCAGCTTCGGGGTCGCCGAGCTCGAGAACTTCATCCGCGACACCCATGACTTCGAGTCCCGCTACATCGACGGGCTCGTCGGCCCCTACCCCGAGCGGAAGGACCTGTACGTCGAGCGCGCCCCGCTCAGCCACGTCGACGAGCTCGAGTGCCCCGTGCTGCTCCTGCAGGGCGACGAGGACCGCATCGTCCCGCCCAGCCAGTCCGAGATGTTCCGCGACGCGCTCGCCGCCAAGGGCATCCCGCACGCCTATCTGCTGTTCGCCGGCGAGCAGCACGGCTTCCGCAAGGCGGAGAGCATCATCCGCGCGACCGAGTCCTCGCTGTCCTTCTACGGCCAGGTCTTCGGCTTCACCCCGCCCGGCGTGCCGGTGCTCGAGCTCGTGACACGCTGAGAGGGGCGGCCGACGGCGGCTCGTCCCGTCGGACCGGCCGCGCCGATCCACGGCGCCCGTCCTCATCGGCCCGCCCGGCGACGCCCGCCCGATCGCCCGACCCGAGATACCCGCCCGATCGTCGGCCCCACGCTCCCCGAAAGACCCAGAAGCGATGCGCAGGCACCGCACCCCGCACACAGGAGGTCCCATGGTCACCCGCCAGTTCCCCAAGCCCGCCGAGATCTTCGAGCTGATGAAGTTCCGCAAGCCCTCGCTCGACTTCACGGGCACCCGCCTGGAGAAGGCGCAGTCGATCTACGACCTGCGGGCGATCGCCAAGCGCCGCACCCCGGCCGCGGCCTTCGACTACACCGACGGCGGGGCCGAGCGCGAGATCTCGATGAACCGTGCCCGCAAGGCCTTCGAGGACGTCGAGTTCCACGCCGGCATCCTCACCGACGTCTCCCACGTCGACACCAGCGCGCAGATCCTCGGCGGCTCCTCGGCGCAGCCCTTCGGCATCGCGCCCACGGGCTTCACCCGGCTCATGCAGACCGAGGGCGAGATCGCCGGCTCGGGCGCCGCGGGCGCCGCCGGGATCCCGTTCACGTTGTCCACGCTGGGCACCACCTCGATCGAGGACGTGCACGCCACGAATCCGCACGGGCGCAACTGGTATCAGCTCTACGTCATGAAGGACCGGTCGATCTCCTACGGACTCGTCGAGCGCGCCGCGAAGGCCGGCTTCGACACCCTCTTCTTCACCGTCGACACCCCCATCGCGGGAGCCCGCCTGCGCGACAAGAAGAACGGCTTCTCGATCCCGCCGCAGCTCACCCCGGGCGTGGTCATCAACGCGATCCCGCGACCCTGGTGGTGGATCGACTTCCTGACCACACCGAAGCTCGAGTTCGCCTCGCTCACCTCCACGGGCGGCACCGTCGGCGAGCTGCTGGACTCCGCGATGGACCCGTCGATCGACTACGACGACCTGCGCGAGATCCGGGAGATGTGGCCCGGGAAGATCGCCATCAAGGGCGTGCAGAACGTCGAGGACGCCAAGAAGCTCGCCGACCTCGGCGTCGACGCGATCGTGCTGTCCAACCACGGCGGCCGCCAGCTGGACCGCGCGCCCGTGCCCTTCCACCTGCTGCCCGAGGTCAAGCGCGAGGTCGGCTCGGCCACGGAGATCATCGTGGACACCGGCATCATGCACGGCTCCGACGTGGTCGCCGCGATGGCGCTCGGCGCCGACTTCACGCTCGTGGGCCGCGCCTACCTCTACGGACTCATGGCCGGCGGCCGGCGCGGCGTGGACCGCACCATCGAGATCCTCTCGGAGGAGGTCGCCCGCACCATGCGCCTGCTCCAGGTGCACTCGATCGAGGAGCTCGAGCCGCGCCACGTCACCCAGCTGCGCGACCTCGAGCCGATCCCCCAGCCGGGGGTGCACGAGGGCGCCGGGGCCTGAGGGCCGAGGCGCCTGAGGATCGCCGACCCGGCCAGGCCTGGCCAGGCCTGGTCCGGCCTGGCCTGGCCTGGCCCGACCCGACCCGACCCGGCCTGGCCCGGCCTGGCCCGGCCTGCGCGCGCCGGCCGGCGGCCGCCCGTCCCCGCTGGCTCCGTTTCAGTGCTTGCGGGCGCGCATGCGCGGCGGGGCCGCGAGCATCTGCAGGTCCAGCTGGCGCAGCACCACGTCGGCCGCCTCGGGATCGATCCCGGGCTCCGAGCGTGCCGAGAGCACCTCGGTGCGCGCGGCGTCCAGGCCCACGGTCTGCGCGGCGACCATGAGCTCGCGCCCGCGCTTCATCTTCTTGCGCCGTGCCGCGAGGGCCTTCTGCGCCTCGGGATCCAGCGGGGAGCCGTCCGGATTGATCGCGCTCATCGCCTGCGTCGTGGAGTCCAGCTCCTGACGCAGGCCCTTGAAGCGCTTCTTCACCGCGCGCATCTGCTCCTCGGTGAGTTCGCCGGTCTCCTCGAAGCGCTCGTGGATCGCACCGAGTGCGGCGCGCTGCGCACGATGGGTGAGCTCGGCGATCTCCTGGTCGGCGACCGTGCCGTCGTCCTGGAGCTTGAGCAGGCGCAGCAGCCAGCCCAGCACGAGGCCCGTCGGCACCAGGGTCACCAGCAGCACCGAGCAGGCGACGATCACCATCATGTTGCGGGCGTCGGCCTCCGCCCCGGACACGCCCGAGGTGGGGATCGCCAGGGCCAGGGCCAGGGTCGCCAGGCCGCGCATCCCGCACCAGGTGAGGACCGTGGAGTCCTTGAGCGAGAGGTTCTCGCCGGCGTCGAAGCGGGCGATCGGCTTGATCAGGAGCATGCCCACCAGGCGCACCGCCACCACGATCACGCAGGCCACGCCCGCGACCGGGAGGTAGCGGAGCACGTCCGCGCCCTCGTGGGCGACGATGTCGCGCAGCTGCATCCCCATCAGACCGAAGGCGAGGCCGGTGACCAGAAGATTCGCCACATCCCAGAAGGTCGCGCGCGAGATCCGTGCCTCGGAGTCCTCCGCGCGGGCGCGGCGTCGGGTCTCCAGCGCGGTGACCACCACGGCGATCACCCCGGAGGCGTGCAGCTCCTCGGCGAGCATGTAGGCGGCGAAGGGGACGACGACGCTCATCGCGGTGCGCGCGGCGGTCGTCGTCACGCGGTGCGAGGCGAAGCGGTAGAGGAAGCCGATCACGAGGCCGATCGCGACGGCGATCGCGGCGCCCACGAAGAAGCTCACCACGAGGCCCACCCCCTGGCCCAGCCTCAGGGTGTCCGGACCGGACAGGGCGCTCAGCGCGGAGGTGAACAGCACGATCGCGACGGCGTCGTTGAACAGGCCCTCGGTCTGCAGGATCGACAGCAGGCGACGCGGCATCCGCGCGGGTCCGGCGACGGCCTCGACCGCGACCGGATCGGGAGGGGCGACCATCGCGCCCACCATCAGCGCGAGCGGGAAGGACACGGCCGGCACGAGCACCCACACGGCGCCCGCCACGAGCAGGGCCGTGGTCGCCGTGAGCCCGACGGCGAGGAACAGCAGGGTGCGCCAGCGGAAGCGGAAGACGGACCAGTCGGTCTTCTGCGCGGTCGCGAACAGCAGCGGCGGCAGGAACAGGGGCAGGATCAGGTCCTGGTCGATCTCCAGATGCTGGAGGCCGGGGATGCAGGCGATCGCGGAGCTCGCCAGGAGCATGAGGATCGGATAGGGGAGCCGCAGGCGCTCGCCCAGGGCGACGCAGACGACGGTGACGGCGAGCAGGCCGATGACCAGCGCCAGGTTGATCATGGGCGGCTCCAGGAGGGTCGGCGGCCGGCGCGCAGGGTCGGCGGCGGGCGGGCAGTGGCTTCGGGCGAGAGGACGCACACCGCCGGCGCGGTCCGAGGTCGCGGGAGCCCGCCCAGTCTATCGCGCGGCCTGATCGGCACCTGCTCACCGGCTGGACGCGCAGGTGCCGCCGGTGCCGCTCGGAACCACCGGTGCCGCCGGTGCCGCTCGGAACCGCCACTGGTCAGAGAACGTGCCAGATCGGGCCGTTCTCGGCACGGATCCTGGAAGAACGGGGAGCGAGCGGGTGCCGGAGGGACTCCCGGGTGCATGGGCGGGTGCAGACGCGTGGGGTCTCGCCACGCGTGCCGTGCGGTTCCTCCCCATGCCTCCGGTGTCCACAGGGCTCGAGCTCTCCACGCGCTTCGTCGCGACCGTCGATACGTTCTCGGGCATGCCGACCCCGTTCGATCGATACCGTGGCGCGATCCTGCACCGCACGGCATGGCAGGAGGTCGGCGTCCATCAACGACGACTCGCCTCGTCAGATTTCGTGCGCGTCTTCCCCGGGTACCACGCGCTCGCGTCCCCGCCGCCGCTGCTCACCGCGATGGCCAGCGTGCTGCAGAGACGGATCGTTCCCGGTGCGATCATCAGCCACACGACGGCGGCTCTTCATGGGGGAATGCCTCTTCCCGCTCGGCTGGAGAACGGGGTGGGCCTTCTCGGGAAGGCGGCGGGCTCGGGGCCTGATGGGTCGCTCAGCATCCCCTCGGTTCGTTACGACCCGGGCGCCGATGACATGGCCCGACGTCGACACCCCGCGGGCTCCGATGCCCCCGCCGTCCTGGGTGGGCGTGGCCCACGGGTTCCTGCCGCGCCCCCGCCTTCTCCGCACCCTCCCGGTCCGCGTCTTCCCCTGCTGCACTGCTGGGTCGGGCGCTCCGGTCCGTCCGGTGTGGGAGCGCATGACAACGTCGCAGTTCATCGCTCCGATATCGATGTCCCGATCGCCCGAGCCGGCGCGCTCGTCGTGACATCTCCTCTGCGCACGCTCCTGGATCTCGCGACGATGATGCCGGTCTGGGATGTGGTCGCCGTGATCGATGCCGTCATCGCGGGCGAGACCCTGGTGCGGCGCGTGTCCCTTGGCGATGTCCAGGACTTCGCTGCGCAGATGTCGGGGATGCGCGGCGTTGCCGCGCTTCGTCGGGCGGCGCAGTCGGCGCGCGCCGGGGTGCGTTCTCCGGGCGAGACGCTGACTCGGCTGCTCGTGGTCGAGGCAGGTTTCGGCGAGCCGGTGCCGAACCTGGAGGTCGTCGACCCTCGCACGGGGCATGCACCGTTTCGTCGACAACGGCTGGAGCGGGCTGAGGATCGGGCTCGAGTACGACGGCGACGAGCATCGGACACGGCGCGGGCAGTGGCAGGACGATGAAGCGCGTCGGGATGAGCTCGCCTCCTACGGATGGCACCTCGCGCGCACGACGGCCCGCGACGGGCACCGTCCCTCGCGCTTCCTGCATCGCCTCGCGCGCACGATGCGTGAGCGTGGAGGGCGGGCGCCGTCGGCCGAGCGCATCGATGCCGTGGTGACGCGGCTGCACGAGCGGCGTCCCTCGCTATGGATCGACCGCGTGGGCCATGTGTGAGGGAGGGCGGCCGGGGTGGCTGAGCCCGGTGACGATCGCACTTCGACCGCGTGCTGCGGAAGCACGCGGTCGGAAGAACTCTCGTCCCCGTGGGAAGTGGGAGTCGCCCAGCAGGAGGGGGAGTCGCTCAGAAGGAAGGGGAGCCGCCCAGAAGGAACGGGGGTCTCAGCAGTACGCGGTCGTCGCGGTGGTGCGCACGTACTTCTTCGTCGCCTTCTTGGTGAGCTTCTTGTAGGTGCAGGACTCGAGCTTCTTGCCCTTGGAGTCATAGGTCCGGGCGGTGTCGTGGGTGTTGTTCCAGATGTAGCTCTTCGTGCCCCAGTACAGGGTCGAGGAGGTGCTCCTCCCCGTGCCCGAGCGGATCGTGAGGGTCTTGCCGGGCTTGATCTTCGTGCCCTTGGGGAAGCGGAAGCGCTGCGGGCCGTTGTCGCGCAGCGTGTACCCGGTGAGCGAGAGGGTCTTCTTCCCCGTGTTCTTCAGGACGATGTACTCCTTGTTCAGGTGGCCGTTCTTCCAGGTGTCGCGGCCCGAGGGGTCGTAGACGATCTTCACGATGTCCAGCGGCTTCTTCGTCGCCGCATCGGCCGACGGGGCGACCGCGAGCGGGCCCGCGACGAGCGCGAGCAGAAGCAGGAGGGCGAACAGGGGGCGGAGGCGGACGTCCTGGAATCGGGCGCGCTGGAGGAGGGGCGGATGCATGGCGACCTCTGGAGGATCTGAGGGGCCGCGGGGCGTCATCGTCCTGCGGGAACCCGGTCCGACGGGGATATGTCGGAAGATAGCACCCGGAGCGGACGACCACACCCCTGGAACATGTCATCTGCGCGACACGGCCCGCGCCGGGTCATGGGGCGCCGGGCCAGGGTGCGTCGGGTCAGGGTGCGTCGGGTCAGGGGGCGCCGGGTCAGGATCTGTGCCGAATCCGGCGTTCGATGGCACAGATCCTGACCGTACGCGTCCTGCCCGTGCGTGGCGATGGGGAGGTCAGCGCCAGGGACGACGGGTCGAGGGCGGGCCCCGAGACCGGCCTCGGGGCGCGCCTCAGAGGGACTCCTGCCAGGCCTGGTAGAGGGCGGCGAAGCGGCCGCCGACGGCGACGAGCTCGGCGGGGGAGCCGTCCTCGACGACCTCGCCGCCGTGGACCACGAGCACGCGGTCGGCGATCATCACCGTGGAGAGGCGGTGGGCGATGATCAGCGCCGTGCGCTCGCCCAGCAGCTTCGTCAGCCCCTCCTGGACCATGCGCTCGCTGGGGATGTCCAGCGAGCTCGTGGCCTCGTCGAGGATCAGCACGCGCGGATCGGCGAGGAAGGCGCGCGCGAAGGAGATCAGCTGCCTCTGACCGGCGGAGACGCGGCCGCCGCGCTTGTTCACGTCGGTGTCGTAGCCGTCGGGCAGGTTCTCGATGAAGTCGTCCGCGCCGATCGCCTCGGCCGCCCGCTCGATCTCCTCGCGCGGGGCGCCGGGGCGACCCAGCTCGATGTTGTCGGCGACGGTCCCGGAGAACAGGTACGCCTCCTGGGTGACCATGACGATGTTGCGCGTGAGGTCCTGCATGGAGATGTCCCGCAGGTCCACGCCGTCGAGCGTCACCTCGCCCTCCGTCGCATCGTAGAAGCGGCTGATGAGCTTCGCGATCGTCGACTTGCCCGCGCCCGTCTGGCCCACCAGGGCGATGGTCTGCCCGGGTGGGATGTGCAGGTCCAGGGGCTTCAGCACGAGGGGACCGTCGGCCGTGTAGCGGAAGGAGACGTCCTCGAAGTCGACGCGGCCGGTGGAGGCCGGCAGCGGCGTGGGGTGCTCGGACTCCTTGACGCTCGGCGACTCGGCGAGCAGCGTGGCGATCTTCTCGAGGGCCGACAGTCCGCTCTGCAGCGTGTTGTAGAAGCTCGCGAGCTGGTCGATCGGCTGGAAGAAGCGCCGCGAGTACAGGGCGAGCGCGACCAGCGAGCCGACCTCGAGGTGTCCGCCGAGCACGCGGAAGCCGCCCACGAGCAGCACCACGGCGATCGTCGCGTTGGCGAGGATGCGCAGGGCCGGCTGGTAGATGCCGAAGGTCATCGTGGAGGCCAGCGAGGCGTCGCGGTAGTCCTGGGCGAGGTCGTCGAAGCGCTGCTCGTCGGCCGGCTCCTTGCGGAAGGCCTGGACGGCGCGGATGCCGCCCATGGTCTCCACGAAGTGGACGATGAGCCGCGCCGAATGGGTGCGGATCTGCCGGTACTGCTCGCGCGAGCGCTTCTGGAACCAGCTGGTGAGCATGACGCCGGGGACCAGCATCAGCAGCATGACCACGCCGGTCACCCAGTCCATGGTGACGATGAGGACCACCGTGAACACCATCGAGAGGGTCGAGCCGACGAGGATGTCCACGCCCGAGTCGACGAGCTCGCGCAGGGCCTCCATGTCGGAGGTCTGGCGGGAGACCATGCGGCCGGAGGTGTAGCGCTCGTGGAACTCGAGGTCCTGCTTCTGGGTGAAGCGGAAGACCTTCCGGCGCAGGCTCAGCAGCATCCGCTCGCCGACCACGGTGCCCTGGCGGACGTACCCGAAGGTCAGCACGCCGCCGACGATCGCGCAGCTCAGGTGCAGGGCGGCGGCGCCGAGTGCGGGCGCGGGGTTGCCCTCGACCATCGGCGTGAGGGCGTTGTCGATGCCCCAGGCGATGATCGCGGGGCCCGCGACGACCGCGAGCTGAGCGATCACGACCATCACGCTCATGGCGGCGAACTGGCCGCGCACGGGGTGCAGCAGCTCGCGCAGCAGGCTCAGCGAGCGGGACCTGGCCCGCTTGTTCTCCTCGGGGGAGAGGACGCGCTGCTCCTCGTCCTCCTCGCGTGCGGGGGCGCTCATCGCTCTCCCTCCTTCCCTGCGGTCTCCTGGACCTCCCGCAGATCGAGCTCCCCGGTGAGGGTCTCGATGTCCTGGTTGCTGCGGGCCTCCTCCTCCTGGTTCGCGATCACGTACCGGTAGCGGGCGGAGCTGCGCATGAGGTCGGTGTGGGTGCCCACCGCGACGATCTCCCCGTGATCGATGAGGGCGACGCGGTCGGCGAGGGCGACCGTGGAGGTGCGGTGGGCGACGATCAGCGTGGTCGTCCCCTCGAGGACCTCGCGCAGGCGATCGGTCACGCGCTCCTCGGTCTTGGTGTCCAGGGCCGACAGCGGGTCGTCCAGCAGCAGCACGGCGGGCCGCGCCGCGATCGCGCGGGCGAGCGCCAGGCGCTGGCGCTGGCCGCCGGAGAGGCTCATGCCCTCCTCGCCGATGCGGGTGTCCAGGCCGTCGGGCAGATCGAGGGCGAAGCCCGCGTCGGCCGTGCGCAGCGCCAGGTGCAGCAGCTCCTCGGACTGCTCGGGGGTGAGGGCCTCGTCGGCCCCGAGCATGACGTTGCCGCGCACGGTGTCGGAGAACAGCGTCGCGTCCTCGAAGGCGACGGCCGTCAGCGAGCGCAGGTCCACGAGGTCCATGTCGCGCACGTCGACGCCGTCGATCGTGATGCGGCCCCCGGTGACGTCGTAGAGGCGCGGGATCAGCTGCAGCAGCGTGGACTTGCCGCTGCCGGTGACGCCCACCAGCGCCATCGTCTCGCCGGGGCGGATGTGCAGGTCGGCGCCGTCGATGACGTCGGAGATGCGCGAGGGGGCGTCGGCGTAGCGGAAGTGGACGCCGGTCAGGCGCACGTCGCCGCGCGATCCGGCGGATGCGGGCCCGTCCGCGCTCTCGGGCGAGGTGATGTCGTTGGACAGGTCCATGACCTCGAAGTGGCGGTCGAGCGCCGTGTTCGTGTTGATCGCCTGCCCCAGGTGGTTGCCGAGCATCCGCACGGGGCCGATCACCATCGTCGCGGTCGCGAAGTAGGAGGCCATCTGACCGGTGTTCATGTGGTTCTGAGAGGTCTCGTACAGCCCCAGCAGCAGGGCGATGCCCAGGGCGATCTCGGGGAGCATGAACATGAACATGTTGAAGGTGGCCATGGCCGTCGCCATCTTCACCTCGGTGCGGCGCAGCTCATCGGCCTGCTCGGTGAAGCCCTCGAGGGCCGTCGGCCCCCGGCCGAAGGCCTTGAGCACGCGGATGCCCTGCACGGACTGCTCGATGGTGGTGGCGAGGTCGCCGTTCTGGTCCTGCGAGAGGCGCGAGAGGTAGGCGAAGCGCTGGTTGAAGCGGAAGGCGAGGATGCACACCGGCACCGCCGCGCACACGAAGATCAGCGCGAGCAGCGAGCTCGAGCGGAACAGCAGGATCATGCCGACGATGATCGTGACCACGTCGGTGACGATCATGATCATGCCGAAGGCGACCCAGCGGCGGATCAGGCTGATGTCGCTCATCATGCGCGAGAGCAGCTGGCCGGAGCCCCAGGCGTCGTGGAAGGCGACGGGCAGGTGGATGACCTTGCGGTAGAAGCTGACGCGCATCTCCTTCTCGACCGTGGTCGAGGGCGAGACGGCGAACATCCGTCGCAGCCAGATGAGGGAGGCCTCGAGGAGCCCGATGCCCATGACGACCGCCCCGCCGGTCCACACCGCGGCGGCGGTCGGGTCGGCGTCCAGACGGTTGATGATCCATTCGAGGGCCTGCGGGATGAGCAGGGCGCTCGTGGAGGCGACGAGCGCGCTGAGGAGTCCGAGGAAGAGACGGAAGCGGATGGGGCGGACCGTCTGCCAGAGACGGCCCATGGACGCGATCATGAAGAGGCGGCACCTCGCTGTGCGGTGATGGGCGGGGGAGAGCGGCGCGGGCTGAGGAGGCGGAGCGGGCGGGGAGGACGGTCCAGCCCGGATGCTCCGACGGGTCGGGGCACCGGGCTGAGAAGGGGCGGGATGCGGGGCGGGCCGGCCCGGCGGGCTCCGTGAGCCTCGTGCGGACCGGCCCTTTAGCCTAGTCAACGATCACGTGGGAAACCAGAGGATTCCGGGGTGTGATCGCCGTGGGGCGCCGAGTCGGGTCGGCCGACGGTCCGGCGCCGCGGAAGGATCCTCGGGTCCGTGCGGCCGCTGCGACGTCTGCTGGGGCGGCTGCTGCTCGGCGCGGGTCAGTCCTGCGCGGGCTTCGCGTCCGAGAGCAGTGCGGCGGCGCCCGCGCTCGCGCCGGCGACGGCCAGCACGGACGGCCAGGGGCCGATCTTCTTCGCGAGCGGGTGGGAGAGCCCGAAGCCCAGCACGTACAGCGCGCTCAGCGCCGCGGTGGTGCCGGCGCCGCGCCTGGCGAGCCAGGTGCGGCCCGCGTAGACGCCCGCGGCGGCGAGGACGACGCCGCCGAGCGGGCGGATGCCCGTCTCCCGCGCGGTGATCCAGCCGCCCAGCAGGCCTGTGGCGACGACGGGGGCGGTGCGGACGGACTCGGCGGGCTTCAGCGCGGTGGAGGTGCTCATGGGGCCGAGCCTATGACGCGACGCTGGGTGGGCACAGAGGGTGCGTGGAGGGGATGACCGGCGGCTCGTGATCGGCCGAGAGGCGCCGGGCGTCGGGCGGCGACCCGTCGCCCCCCGGTCGGTCGACGCACCGCTCAACGCACGACGGCGGCACCGTGCGGAGGGACGATGCCGGGTGCGGCGGGGCCTACGGCATCGAGCATGTCGGCGCCGGAGACCTGCGTGAGGACCTCCGCGTCGGTCGGCAGGTCGAGGGGGTCATCGCCGAGGTTGAGCCAGAGGGCGAGGCCGCGCGGGGCGGCGGATCCGTCGGAGGGCGCGGGTCCGTCGGGCTCGAGCACGATGCGCACGGACGAGTTGGTCAGCGAGTCCTCGTCCACGCGGATCCTCGCGCTCGCCAGCCATCCCTCGCGGCGGCGCAGACCGAGCAGGCGCTGATGCACCTCGATCAGGCGCGGCGCGGCGGGCCGGGAGAGCAGCGCGAGCGACGGGTACACGCCCGCGGGGGCCTCCCCGTGCCAGGTGCCGTCGGGTCCGATGCCGGAGCGGAGGGAGTCGGGCGAGGCGGGGAACAGCGGGCGCACGGCGTCGTCCCCGCCCGCGCGGTCCTCCTTGGTGCCGACGGCTCCCAGCTCGTCGCCCGCATAGATCGCGGGGATGCCCGGCAGCAGCGCGAGCAGCGAGAACGCGACGGCGAGGTCGCGGCCGTCGGGCAGCTGGGAGGCGATGCGCGTGGTGTCGTGGTTGCCCAGGAAGGTCAGCGGCAGGAACGGGGCGCCCCCGCCGTCGCCTTCTTCGCCGTGCACGAAGGCGTCGTGCCGGCCGAGCGCGTGGGCGAGCTCGAAGAGGTTCGTCTCGCGGATCGAGGACCAGATCGCCTTCCACAGCTCGTACTGGGTGATGGAGTCGGCCCCGGATGCCTCGGCGAAGGTCCGGTAGTCGCCGTGGATGACCTCGCCGAGGATCCACGCCTCCGGGTGCTCGGCCCGCACCATGTCCAGGATCGGCGCCCAGGCCTCGGGACCCGCCGCATACATGGCGTCCAGTCGCCAGCCGCTGATCCCGCGGTCGAGCCACAGGTTCATCACCTGGGCGATCCGCTCCTGGACCGCGGGCTCGGCGAGGTTCAGCTCGACGAGGTCCTCGTTGCCCTCGAAGCCGTACGGGTGCGCACCGGACCAGCGGATGCATGCGCCGGCGGGGGAGTCGGGGCCGTCGGCCAGCGCCCGCCGCACCAGCGGGTGCAGGTGCGAGACGTGGTTGAAGACGCCGTCGAGCACAGGGGAGATGCCGCGCTCGCGGCATGCCGCGATCAGCGCATCGAGGTCCGATTCGTCGCCCAGCCGGGGGTCCACGCGCAGATGGTCGAGGGTGTCGTAGCCGTGGGAGGCGGAGTCGAAGATCGGGTTCAGGATCAGCACGTCCGCGCCGAGCGCGAGCAGGTGGTCGAGCCAGCCGACGATGCGGTCCAGACGATGGACGACGTTATCGCCCTGGCGCTCGCCGTAGGTCTCGGCCCCCAGGTCCTCGCGGTGCAGCGGGGCGCCGCAGAACCCCAGCGGATAGACCTGCCAGCAGATCGCGTGCCGCCAGCGCGGCGCGTCGCCGGCGGCATCGGCGGCGGGAGCTTCGACGGGGGGAGCCGGTCTGGCCTCAGGGGCGGATGAGGTCTCCATCGGTCCATCGTACGTACGCGCGCTGTGACGTGCCTCCCGATCGGCGGGGTCGCTCCCGGGCTCTCCGGGTGCCCTGCGTGGCACACGGACCGCCCTGGGAACAGGGGGGTCTGCGCTGGTGACGGCTGGTCTGTCCCGAGGGATGCCGCAACCGGTCAGCAGGCTGCGGGGGACCGCTGTTGCCGCCGGATGCCTCGTCTAGGGTGCTGGAGGATCGACGGCGTGCCCTGGACGTACGGCGTCCGGGTGCCGGGATCCGCGACCGCCCGCAGCAGGACGAGGAGCAGATGACAGCAGGCACCGACCGCACCCCGACCACCACGGCCCCGCCGTCGCCAGACCCGTCGGCCCCGGCTCCCAGCGCCCCGGTACCAGCTGCCCCGCGCGGACCCCGCGCGAACCCTCCCGTGCTCATCGGATCCGCCGCCCTGATCGGCGCGGTCGCGCTCTGGGCGATCCTGGCGCCCGCGCAGGCGGGGGTGGTGATCGGAGCGATCGTCACCTGGACGTCGCAGAACCTGGGCTGGTACTACATCGTCACCGCGGGCGTCGTGGTCGCCTTCGTGCTCTTCCTGGCCCTCGGCCGCACGGGTGCCATCAAGCTCGGCCCTGACCACGCCCGGCCCCAGTTCAACCTGTTCACCTGGACGGCGATGCTGTTCGCCGCGGGCATCGGCATCGACCTCATGTTCTTCTCGGTCTCCGAGCCGATCTCCCAGTACTACGAGCCGCCCACGGGCGGCGGGCAGAACATCGAGGCCGCCCGGCAGGCGATCGTCTGGACCCTCTTCCACTACGGACCCGTGGGCTGGGCGATGTACGCGCTGATGGGCGCGGCCTTCGCCTACTTCGCCTACCGGCGCAACATGCCGCTGAGCATCCGCACCCTGCTCTCGCCCCTGTTCGGACGGCGCATGGACGGCTGGGCCGGGCACACGGTCGACATCGCCGCCGTGCTGGGCACCGTCTTCGGGATCGCGACCTCGCTGGGCATCGGCGTGGTGCAGCTGAACTACGGCCTCCACCAGCTCTTCGGTCTCCCCGAGGGCGTCGGCGCGCAGATCGGCCTCATCGTCCTCTCCGTGCTGATGGCGACCGTGTCCACCGTGAGCGGCGTCGAGAAGGGCATCCGCCGGCTCTCCGAGCTCAACGTGATCCTGGCGATCGTCCTGCTCGTCTACATCGCCGTCACCGGGAACACGCGCCGCATCCTCGAGGGCCTCGTGATGAACGTCGGCGACTTCCTCTCGCGCTTCCCGGGCATGCTCCTGAACACCTTCGCGTGGGAGCAGCCGGACACCTGGTCGAGCACCTGGACCCTGTTCTTCTGGGCCTGGTGGATCGCCTGGGCGCCGTTCGTGGGCCTGTTCCTCGCGCGCATCTCCCGCGGCCGCTCGCTGCGCCAGTTCGTCCTCGGCGTGCTGGTGGTGCCGTTCCTGTTCATCGCCCTGTTCATCTCGGTGTTCGGCAACAGCGCCCTCGAGCTCGTGATCGGCGGGGACGACGCCTTCGGGCAGGTCGCGATGGCCACCCCGGAGCGCGCCTTCTACGACCTGCTCGCCCAGTACCCGGGCGCGACCCTGCTCATCGGCCTCGCGACCCTCACCGGTCTGCTGTTCTACGTGACCTCGGCCGACTCCGGCGCTCTCGTGCTCGCGAACTTCACCTCCGTGATCGAGGACCCCAAGCAGGACGGCGCCACCTGGCTGCGCGTGTTCTGGGCGGTCCTCACCGGCGTGCTCACCCTCGCGATGCTGCTGGTCGGCGGGATCACCACCCTGCAGGGCGCGACTCTCGTGATCGGCGTGCCCTTCTCGATCGTCCTGTACCTGGTGATGATCTCCCTGTACCGCGCGCTGCGCAGCGAGACCCAGCAGGTCGACAGCTTCCGGGCGACCCTCGTCGCCCGCTCCGGCGCCTCCGAGCGCTCCTGGCGCTCCCGCCTGCGCCGCTCCATGTCCTACCCGCAGCGCGGCGCGACCCTGCGCTACCTCGAGCGCACCGTCGACCCGGCCCTGCAGGAGGTCGCCTCCGAGATGCGCGAGGGCGGCGCCGAGGTCGACGTCGAGCGGCAGGACGTCGAGGGCCATCCCGTGCCCAGCCTCGTGCTGCGCGTGGGCCTCCCCGGATGCGACGACTTCGTCTACCAGGTGCATCCCGTCGCCCAGCCGATGCCGTCCTTCGCCGTGCGCGTCGCCCCGGAGGACGACGACTACTACCGGCTCGAGGTCTTCACCGCGACCGGCTCGCGCGGCTACGACGTGTACGGCTACTCCTCGGAGCACCTGATCACCGACGTCCTGGACCTCTACGAGTCCCACCTCGAGTACCTGCGCATCTCGCAGGGAGGGACCGACGGCGCCCTCGCCTCGGCCGTCACCACCGACTGGCACGAGGACTTCCCGGCGCTCGAGGAGGATCCTGAGGGCCCGTCGGCCGGCGAGGGCCCGGCCGGCGAGGGCCCGGCCGGCGAGGGCCCGGCCGACGGGGATCCGGCCGACGGGGCGGGGTCCGACGAGGATCATGCTGACGAGGAGCCGGCGCCCTCGCGCTGATCCTCATCGGCCCGAGCCCACCGGCCGTCGCTGCAGTCCCGGCCGCAGCAGACATCACCGACCATCCATCCCGGGGCCCGCGCCCCACCACGAAGGGAGAGACCATGCCCAGCACCCTGTTCATCGACGGGACCTGGCGCGCCGCCGCCGAGGGCGGCACGCGCGAGATCCGCTGCCCCGCGGACGGCGAGCTCGTCGCCGTCGTCGACGAGGGCACCGAGACGGACACGATCGCCGCGATCGAGGCCGCCCGCCGCTCCTTCGACTCCGGCGTGTGGACCTCCGTCCCGGCCGCCGACCGCGGCGCCCTGCTGCTGCGCGCCGCCGAGCAGCTGCGCGAGCGCAAGGAGGAGTTCTCCCGCGCCGAGTCCCTGGACACCGGCAAGCGCCTGGTCGAGTCGCGCCTGGACATGGACGACATCGCCGCCTGTTTCGACTACTTCGGGCGGATCGCCGCCCAGGACGCCGGCCGCGTGGTCGACGCCGGCGACCCGGACGTCGCCAGCCGCATCGAGCACGAGCCCGTGGGCGTGTGCACGCTGATCACCCCGTGGAACTACCCGCTGCTGCAGGCCGCCTGGAAGATCGCGCCCGCGCTCGCCGCCGGGAACTCCTTCGTGCTCAAGCCCGCCGAGCTCACCCCGCACACCGCAATCCTCATGCTGCAGGTGCTCGAGGACCTGGGCCTCCCGAAGGGCGTCGGCAACCTCGTTCTCGGGGCCGGCGCGAGCGTCGGCGGCCCGCTGTCCACCCACCCCGACGTCGACATGGTGTCCTTCACCGGCGGCCTCGTCACCGGCCGCCTGATCGCCGAGAACGCCGCGCGCACCGTCAAGAAGGTCGCCCTCGAGCTGGGCGGCAAGAACCCCAACGTCGTCTTCGCCGACGCCGACTTCGACGCGGCCCTGGACAACGCCATGAACGGCGCCTTCGTCCACTCCGGGCAGGTGTGCTCCGCGGGCGCCCGGCTGATCGTCGAGGAGTCCATCGCCGAGAGGTTCGTCGACGAGCTGGTGCGCCGCGCCGAGCAGATCCGCCTGGGCGACCCCTTCGACGAGCAGGCCGAGTCCGGCCCGCTGATCTCCAAGGCCCACCGCGAGAAGGTCGACGCCTACGTGCGAGCCGGCGAGGCCGAGGGCGCGCGCGTGCGCACCGGCGGCGCCTTCGCCACCGGCGAGGGCCTGGACGACGGCTACTACTACCAGCCCACCGTGATCGACCAGGTGCGCCGCGGCATGTCCGTCGTGCGCGACGAGGCCTTCGGGCCCACGGTCACCGTCGAGACCTTCACCAGCGAGGACGAGGCGATCGCCATCGCCAACGACACCTTCTACGGCCTCGCCGGCGCCGTCTGGACCCAGGACGCCGGCCGCGCCCAGCGCGTCGCCCGCGCCCTGCGCCACGGCACCATCTGGATCAACGACTTCCACCCCTACCTGCCGCAGGCCGAGTGGGGCGGGTACAAGCAGTCCGGCTCCGGCCGCGAGCTCGGGCCGACGGGCCTCGCGGAGTACCAGGAGGCCAAGCACATCTACCAGAACCTGCGCCCCGCGGTCACCGGCTGGTTCCCCCAGCACTGAGCGTGCGGGGCCGACGGGCCGGGCCGGCTCGCCCGGGCCCGTCCGTCGGCCCCGCCGACCGAGCCGGTCCACAGGACTCCCCCGTCTGCCCCACGGCTCCCGCACCCCTGACACCGAACGAAGGAGAACCCCACACATGCAGACCACCCGCACCTTCGACTTCGTGGTGGTGGGCGGCGGCTCCGCCGGCGCCGCCGTCGCCGCCCGCCTGAGCGAGGACCCCGAGGTGAGCGTCGGCCTCCTCGAGGCAGGCCCCTCCGACGAGGACCAGGACGTCGTCCTGCAGCTGGACCGCTGGATGGAGCTGCTCGAGTCCGGCTTCGACTGGGACTACCCGATCGAACCGCAGGAGAACGGCAACTCCTTCATGCGCCACGCCCGCGCGAAGGTCCTGGGCGGCTGCTCCTCCCACAACTCCTGCATCGCCTTCTGGGCGCCGCGCGAGGACCTCGACGAGTGGGCCGACGTCCACGGCGCCAAGGGCTGGGAGTCCGACCGCACCTACCCGCTGTACACGAAGCTCGAGACCAACGAGGACGACGACGCCCACCACGGGCACGACGGCCCCGTGCACCTCATGAACGTGCCGCCGAAGGATCCCTCCGGCGTCGCCCTCCTCGAGGCCTGCGAGCAGGCGGGCATCCCGCGCACGCGCTTCAACGCCGGGCAGACCGTCGTCAACGGCGCGAACTTCTTCCAGGTCAACCGCCGGGCCGACGGCACGCGCTCGTCCTCCTCGGTCTCCTACCTGCACCCGATCCTCGAGCGCGAGAACCTCACGATCCTCACCGGCTCCTGGGTGCGCGAGCTCGAGTTCGACGACGACCAGCGCTGCACCGGCGTGCAGGTCGTCGACAACGCCTTCGGGCGGGCCTCGCTCATCGAGGCGCGGCGCGAGGTGATCGTCTCCGCCGGGGCGATCAACACCCCGCAGCTGCTCATGCTCTCGGGCATCGGTCCGCGCGAGCACCTCGAGGAGCACGGTATCGACGTGCGCGTCGACTCCCCGGGAGTGGGCTCCCACCTGCAGGACCACCCCGAGGGCCTGGTCCAGTGGGAGGCGAAGCAGCCGATGGTGCGCGAGTCCACCCAGTGGTGGGAGATCGGCGTGTTCACCCCCACCGAGGACGGCCTGGACCGTCCCGACCTGATGATGCACTTCGGGTCGGTGCCCTTCGACATGCACACCTACCGCGCCGGCTACCCGACCGCGGACGAGGTCTTCTGCCTCACCCCGAACGTCACCCACGCCCGCTCCCGCGGCACCGTGCGTCTGCGCTCGAGGGACTTCCGCGACAAGCCCAAGGTGGATCCGCGCTACTTCACCGACCCCGAGGGTCACGACATGCGCGTGATGATCGCCGGGATCCGCAAGGCCCGCGAGATCGTCTCCCAGCCGGCCATGGCCGAGTGGGCCGGTCGCGAGCTCTCCCCGGGCGTCGAGGCGCAGACCGACGAGGAGCTCGCCGCGTACATCAGCGCCACCCACAACACCGTCTACCACCCGGTGGGCACGTGCCGGATGGGGCCGCTCGACGACGCCGACTCGCCGCTGGACCCGCAGCTGCGCGTCAAGGGCGTCATCGGCCTGCGCGTCGTCGACGCCTCGGCCATGCCCGAGATCGTCACCGTCAACCCCAACATCACCGTGATGATGATGGGCGAGAAGTGCGCGGAGATGATCACCGCGGGGGAGTGACGCTCCGGCGGGGCCCCGCTGAGCCGTGGCGTCCCGTCGAGTGGTGCGAAACGACCGCCAAGATCGATCTTGGCGGTCGTTTCGCACCACTCGAGCGGGCGGGCCGGTGTCGCGCGATGCCTGGCGAGGCGCTGGCTGGGCTGGGCGCGCTCCGCCCCGTCAGTCCGCGAGCTGCTGGCGCTTGGCCTCGGAGGCGACCTCGGCCTGCGCGGCGACCTCGGCGGGATCGGCGCCGCTCGCGGCGGTGACGACCGCGCCCACCAGGCCCTCCACGAGCGGAGCCCAGCTCAGGCGGGTGCGCTCGGCGATGTCGGGCTCGGTGAACTCGAGCGCGGTGCGCGCCGAGAGGATCGCCGAGCCCAGGTCCATGAGGACGACGACCCCCTGGTCGTCGTCGGCCTCCTCGATCGCCGCGCTGATCGCCGCCGCGTCGGTGCCGAGCCCCAGCTGATCGGTCTCGGGATCCTGCACGCCGGCGGCGATCGCGATCTGCGGCCCGCCCTCGCGGACCATCTGGCGGGCGAGGTCGACGGCGGCCTCGGCGAGCGGACGCGAGTGCGAGACGACGACGATCCCGGTCATGATGCCGCCTCACCGTCGGCGCTCGCGCGCCCGTCGGCACCGGCCTCCCCGTCGGGCGTCGGACCGCCGGGGCGGACCACGTCCGCGAGAGCCTCCCAGAGCAGCGCGGTCGAGGCGGCACCGGGATCGATGTGCCCGACCGAGCGTTCGCCCAGGTAGGAGGCGCGTCCCTTGGTGGCCTCCATAGGAGCGGTGGCATCGCGGCCCTCCTGCGCACCGGCGGCCCCGGCGAGGACCGCGCCCTGCAGGGTCTCGCCCGCGCGCTGGTAGGCGTCCAGGGCCGGGACCCAGGCGTCGAGCATGGTCTTCTGGCCGATCATCGACTTGCCGCGCTCCTCGATGCCGTGCACGCCGGCCTGCAGCGCGGAGAACAGGGCGTGCAGGTCGAGCGCCTCGAGCCCCTTCGCGCTCGTCGCGAAGCGCAGGAAGAACGTGCCGTAGAGCGGGCCGGAGGCACCGCCGACGCTCGAGACCAGCGTCATCCCGGCCTTCTTCATGAGCGCCGGGACGTCCTCGTACTCGCCGTCGAGGATCCCGGCGACGGCGTCGAATCCGCGCTGCATGTTCGCGCCGTGGTCGGCGTCGCCGATCGCCGCGTCCAGGTCGGTGAGGTGCGCGGCGTTCTCGTCGACCAGCTCCGTGCAGCGGCGCAGCCAGGTGGTCAGCTCGGGCAGGCCGAGCTCCGAGACGGGGGTGTTCTCGCTGGTCATCGCCAGCTCCTTTCGTGGTGGCTGATGAGGGGCGCCCGACGGGCTCAGAGCCCGCGCCGCAGCGCCGGGGTGGAGACCGGTGCGTCCCAGAGCGCGGTGAGCTCCTCGTCCAGGCGCAGCAGGGTGATCGAGGCGCCGGCCATGTCGAGGCTCGTGATGTAGTTCCCGACCAGGTCGCGGGCGACCTCGACGCCCTTCTCCTCGAGGATCGCGTGGGCGTCGGCCGCGAGGATGTACAGCTCGAGCAGCGGGGTCGCACCCATGCCGTTGACCAGCAGCAGCACGGGGCCTTCACCGGGGAGCTCGGCGAGGATCGGCTCGAGCATCGTGCGGGCGATCTCGCGCGCCGGCGCGATCTTCTCCCGGCGCCGCCCGGGCTCGCCGTGGATGCCGATGCCGATCTCGATCTCGTCCTCGCCCAGCTCGAAGGACGGCTTGCCGTTCGCGGGCACGGTCACCGAGGTCAGCGCCACGCCGAGGGTGCGCGCGTTCCCGTTGACCCGCTCTGCGATCGCGGTGACCTCGTCGAGCGTCCGGCCCTCCTCGGCGGCGGCTCCCGCGATCTTCTCGACGAGCACGGTGCCGCCCACGCCTCGGCGGCCGGCGGTGAAGGTGGAGTCCTCGACGGCGACGTCGTCGTTCGTGACGACGCTGCGCACCTCGGTGCCGGACTCGGCGTCGGCCAGCTCCGCTGCCATCTCGAAGTTCATGACGTCGCCGGTGTAGTTCTTGACGATCTGGAGGACGCCCGCGCCGCGGTCGACGGCCGAGATCGCCGCGGTGATCTGGTCGGGGACCGGGGAGGTGAAGACCTCGCCGGCGCAGGCCGCGTCGAGCATGCCCTCGCCCACGAAGCCGCCGTGCAGCGGCTCGTGGCCGCTGCCGCCGCCGGAGATGATCGCGACCTTCCCGTCGGCCTTCGGGCGACCGCGCAGCACCACGCGGTTCTCGAGGTCGACCTGCAGGTCATCGGGATGGGTGAGGGCCATGCCCCGCAGGGCGTCGACGACGACGTCGGCCGTGGCATCGATGAGCTTCTTCATGGCTCGACGCTACCCCGTGCGGTGAGCGGCGTCACGGGGTGCGCGATGCGGGTGCGATGTCGACCGCGCTCACGCCTTCGCGGTCGCGGCGGCCGTCGCTCCGTCGGCGTCCTCGAGGGAGGCGGCGAGGATGATCCGGTGCTTCGAGGAGGATCCGCCCTTCGCCTCCTCGATCGGGACGGAGACCCGCGCGGTCCCGCCGGCGCGGATCCTCACCTCCTCGGCACGGCCCAGCGTGCGCTCGCCGTCCCAGGCGAGGACGCGCAGGGTGCCGCCGCGGCGCGAGCGGACGCGGCCGCGCACCCGGTCGCCGGAGCGGCGGACGTCGTGGATGCTCAGCACGGAGCGTCCCAGGGCGGGCCTGCCGCCGAGGCCCACGCCGTCTCCCGCCGACTGGACGATCGACTGGGCGGACTCGACCGAGCGGGCGGCCGTGTTCGGGATGACGGGATCCTGCGGTGCGTCGTCCCCGGCGTCGGCCTGCGGCAGCTGCAGCACGCCCCAGCGGAACGGGTCCGCCTGCACGCCGGGGAAGGTCGACCAGCCGATGCGGGACTGCCCGGTGCGGTCCTGGGTGTCGGACTCGTACACGACCACGTTCAGCCCGATGTGCTCCGGATCGATCCCGTTGGGCAGGGCGTCGAAGGGGATGGTCGCCTCGAGGTCGTAGCCCTCGTACGGGTCGCTGATGCGGGAGGCGACGCGCACCCCCGGCGCCGTCCTCTCGAGGGGGCCCTGGTGCTGGTCGTGGTCCCGGCCCGCGGCGACCCCGGCCGAGGCCGCGTCGGCGTCGAGGGTGTCCGGGAGGATCCCCAGGATGAAGGTCGAGGCGGTCGCCTCGGAGGTGCCGCGCGGGTCGATCATGATCTCGACGGAGTCGGTGCGGAAGCGCTGCTTGTTGTCGTCGGCCCCGAGCACCGTGCCCTCGGTGTCGTCGACGACGTGCACGAAGACGTGCAGCGCTTCGTCGTCGAAGGTGACCCAGGCGGAGCCCGAGGCGTCCTCCGCGGTGACCTCGGCGCCCTCCCACAGGGTGCCCACGTCGATCGGACCGCCCGGGTACTCGCCGTCCTCCCGGCGCCCGTCGACCTCGACCCCGTCCGAGGGCTTCGCGACCAGTCGGGGCACGAGCACGAGCCCCTGCTTCTCCACGTGCGCGGCGCCGTCGCTCACGGCGCGCACCGTTACCGGGTAGACCCCGCCGTGCGGCGCGCGGTTGGCCGTCGGCAGGGACGCGTCCGTGTTCTCGAGGGTGACCTGCACGGTCTTCGTCCCGTGAGCCGGGATCGAGGCGACAGTGAGTGTCGCGGGGTCCGCCGTGAGGCCCTCGGGAAGCGTGAGCTCCACATCTGCGGAGCGGGCCTCGTCGGTGAGGTTGCGGGCCTCGACGTCGAGCGTCTTCGCGAGCCCCGATCCCAGCGCGTGCTGCGTCGGGACCAGCGCGTCCAGGCGCTGCATGCCCAGGCTCTCGGTCCACTCCAGGAACTGCGCGATCTCCGAGCGGGAAGCAAGGCCCGCGCGGACAGGACCGGAGACCTGCAGAGGGAGCACGTTGCGGCCCTCGCCCCGCCGGCAGCGCAGAGTCGCCGTCAGCTGCACGGCCGTCCCGGTCTCGGCGTCGGAGGCGGGCATGACGGTGAGCCGGGCGGTCGCGCTGCGGCCCTTCGAGATCGTGCCGAGGGAGGTCCTCCCCTCCACGCTCCAGCCCTTCGGCGTCTCCAGCGCCACCTCCGCGCGCGGCAGGGCACGGCGCGCGGCGCGCGCGGTGACCTCCACGGTGAACGGGACGCCGGGGACCACCTCGAAGGCGTCGGCGCTGATCTCCAGTCGCGTGCCCTCGGGCAGCCCGCCCTTTGCCGACGGCAGGGACGCACCGCGCAACGCGGCATCGTCGCCGCTGGTGGGATCGGCGAGCGGCGTGCGGGAGTCCAGGAGCGTGAACCAGGCGACGGGGATCTTCGCGGGATCGGTCGGCGACGGCGGGTTCACCGTCCAGCCCTGCGTGGCGTAGGAGTGGATCGACGTATCGAGCAGAGCGCTCCAGCGCGTGCCGTGCTCCGCGGACTCCGTGCCGTTCCAGGCGCCGAAGACGAGGTCGGAGGCGACCGCGGGCTCGAATCCCTCGGCGACCGCGTCGGGGCCGGTGCCGCCCGTGCCGTCGGACCCCGAGCGCAGGATCCGGGCGGGGGAGAAGGGCTTCAGCCCCTCGTCGAAGTGCTCGGGGAAGACGTCCTCGCGGCCGGCCATCAGGTAGGCCTCGAGCGCGAAGCGCGCCGCCTGCTGGTGGTTGCCATGATTGCCCTCGACGGCCGACGGGTTCATCGTCACGATGACGTCGGGCCGCGTCGCGCGCACGACGCGGATGATGCGGCCGAGCACGGCCTTCTCACCCCACACCTCCTGGGTGAGCGGCGCGGAGAGCGTGTAGTAGAAGTCCACGGCGTCGAGGTTGAAGACGTGGCGGATGCCGGCGATGCCCACCGCGGTGCGCTCCTCCGCCTCGCGGATCACGCCCAGCTCGGGGCCCTCCTCGAGGCCGACGGCGTTGCCGCCGCCCTCGCCGCGGGTCACCGTGATGACGCCCGCTTCCTGGTCGTGGAACTCGTGCCACTGGCCGAAGGCGGCGAGCGCCCACGCCTCGTCGTCCGGGTGCGCGCCGATGTACAGCACGTCCAGGTCGATGGTGCCGGCGGCCGCGGCCTGCTCGGCGGGCGTGAGCGCTCCGCCGGCGAGCGCTCCGACGCCGCCGGCGAGGGTGAGGGCCGCGCCGCCGCGCAGGACGCTGCGGCGGGTGGGGCGGGTCGTGGACTGGGGGATCGGGATCATCATTCCTCCTCGAACGGATCCTCGGGCTGCGGCCCGCCCGGACGGCCCGGCCGCGGCGCTCAGTGCGCGCCGGCGTCCGAGCGCAGCGCGAAGGTGCCCTGGGCGCGGCGCTTGCCCTGGACGGCGTGGTCGGGGATCACCTCCTCGAGGAAGCAGTAGCCGTCGCGGGTGTGCTTGGCGCGCAGGTCGCCGCCGTCGGAGGAGCTGGTCAGCGCCCTCCACCAGTCGGTGATGTCGCCCCAGCCGGGCGCGGCGAGCGAGCCGCCGAACTGCTGGACGGCCAGTGCCGAGCACAGCGAGGCGAACTTCAGGCGCTGCTCGAGGGGCCTGCCGGCGAGGGTGCCCAGCACGATCGCGGCGGCGAACACGTCGCCCGCGCCGGTGGTGTCCAGGGCGCGCACCGGGACGGCCGGGCAGTACTCCTCCTCGCCGGTCGAGGAGTCGATCGCGTAGGCGCCCTCGGCGCCGTCGGTGACGATCGCGAGCGGCACCTTCTCGGCGAGCGCCCGCACGGCGGCGCCCGGGGTGGAGGTGCGCGTGTAGCCCATGGCCTCGACCGCGTTGGGGGTGAAGGCGTGGCAGTGGGTGAGCGGGGCGAGGTCGGCCGGATCCCAGCGGCCGGTCGCATCGAAGCCGATGTCGGCGAAGATCATCGTTCCCGCCTCCGCCAGGCGCGACCACCAGGCGGTCTCCCCGGCGAGGTCCACGACGGCCGCGCGGGCGGCGGGCGCCCTGTCGATGAGCGTCGAGAGCGGCTCGGGCAGGGGATGGCCGTGGGTGACCATCGCCCGGTCCTGCGGGGTGGCGACGGAGACGGTGAGCGGCGAGTGGAAGCTGGGGAAGCGGCGCGAGGCGTGCAGATCGATGCCCTCGTCGCGGCTGAGGGTCTCCCACATCCAGTCCGCGTAGGCGTCGTCCCCGAAGCCGGCGACGAGCCCGGTGCGCAGGCCCAGGCGCGCGGTCGCCGTCGCGAGGTTCGCGATCCCTCCGGGGCACGAGCCGAGCCCCTCGGACCACAGCTCCTCGCCCGGAGCGGGCATCCGCTCGAGCCCCGTGAAGACGATGTCGAAGAAGACGGTGCCCGAGAGCAGCACGTCCAGCGGCGGATCGTCCGGGGTGCGCTGGGAGGCAAGCGGGTCCCAGTCCCCGGGGGCGGCGGTCGTGGCGGGGGCGGGGCCGGCCGACGGGCCGGCCGACGGGTCGGTCGCAGGTGCGGTCTCGTCCATCTCTCTCACTCCGTCTCTCATTCCTTCGAGGCCCCGTCGATCATGCCGCGGATGAAGTGGCGCTGGAGCACCAGGAACAGGATCAGCATCGGCGCGGCGACGATGATCGCTCCCGCGGCGAGCAGGGCGTTGTCGGCCGTGTACTGGCCCTGGAAGTTCGCCAGGCCCAGCGGGGCGGTGCGGTGCCGGCCCGACGGCGTCATCACCAGGGCGATGAGGAACTCGTTCCAGGTCCACAGGCCCACCAGCACCACGAGGGTGACGATCGCGGGCCGCGAGGCCGGCACCAGGATCCGCACCAGCGCGCGCAGCGGGCCCGCCCCGTCGAGCGCGGCGGCCTCGACGAGGCTCTGGGGCAGGGCGCGGAACTGGGCGCGCATCCAGAAGGTGCCGAAGGCGATCGACTGCGCGATCTGCGGCAGGGCGATCGCCGCGTAGGTGTCGGTGAGGCCCACCGTGCGCAGGTCGTAGAACAGCGGGATCACGATCGCCTCGGCGGGGATCATGAGGCCCAGCAGGAACAGCGGGAACAGCACGCGCGAGCCCGGGAAGCGCATGGTGCCGAAGGCGTAGCCCGTCCCGAGCGACAGGGCCACGGAGACCACCACGACGATCAGCGCGACCACGAGGGAGTTCCCCAGCGAGGCCCCGAAGCCGCCGATGCGCCAGGCGTCGATGAGGTTCTCCGGATGGATGCCGCCGGCGGCGCCGATGCGCGGGGAGAAGGCGTCGCGCAGGATCGTGAGGACGGGGAACAGCGCGAACACGGCGAACGCCGCGAGGACGACGTAGTTCATGGTGCGCTCGGCGGGGGAGACCCTCATCGTCGGCCCCCTCGCGTCTCCGGCCGCTCGTCGATGCGCGTGACCAGCAGGTTGATCGCGAACACGAGGATCGTCAGCACGATCGCGACAGAGCTCGCCGAGCCCACGTCCTTGAGCTCGAAGGCCCTGCGGTAGACCTCGTAGCTGGGCACCGTGGTGGCGTCGCCCGGCCCGCCCGAGGTCGTCATGTACACGAGGTCGAAGGTCTTCAGGGCCGCGATGATCGTGAGCACGAGCGCCGAGACGATCTCCCCGCGCACGGAGGGCAGCGTGATCGCGAAGAACTCGCGCACCGGCCCGGCGCCGTCCAGGCGCGCCGCCTCGTAGAGGTCCTCGGGGATGCGGCTCATGCCCGCGAGCAGCAGGAGCATCACCAGCCCCATCTCGAGCCAGGTGCCGATGAAGCCGACGGCCGGCAGCGCCGCGCCGGGGTCGCCCAGCCAGCCGCGGGCGAGGGAGTCCAGGCCCACGGCGCGCAGCACGGTGTTCAGGGGACCGTCGGGCGCATAGATGTGCTTCCAGGCGACGGCGACCACGACCAGCGCGACCACCTGCGGCAGGAAGATCACGGTGCGGAAGAAGCCGAGGCCGCGCACCTGCGCGCGGCGCAGCACCGCGGCCAGCAGCAGGCCGATCGCGAGCGGCAGCAGCGCGTAGAAGATGATGAGCACCAGGGCGTTGCCGATCGCGGCGAGGAAGCCGCCGTCGCGCAGCAGGTCCGCGTAGTTGCCCAGCCCCACGAAGGTGGAGGCGCCGATCCCCGACCAGTCGTACAGCGAGAACTGGGCCGAGCGCACGAGCGGGTACAGCGCGAACGCGCCGTAGACGAGGAAGCCGGGGAGCAGGAACAGGTACGGCGTGAGGCGGCCCCGCACCACGGCCGACGGGGCGCCTGCGCGCCGGCGCTTCGATCCGGCCGTGCTCACGAGGCGCCCGTGAAGTCCGCGTAGTCCTTCTGCAGCGCCGCGGCGGCGTCCTCCGGAGCGGACTGCCCGCCGATCAGCTCCTGCAGGGTCGCGCCCGCGGTGTCGGAGAAGGTGGGGGTCGCGTAGTCGAGATAGGGCAGCAGCACGCCGTCGTTCGAGACGGCGCCGAAGGCCTCGAAGATCTCCTTGTTCACGCCCTTCTCCGGGGCGAGCGACGCCGTGTCCAGCACCGGCATGCCGCCGTTGTCCGCGATCAGCTCCATCGCGTCCTCGCTGGTGATGAAGTCGATGTACGCCGCGGCCGCGACCTGGTTCTTCGCCTTCGCGGGGATCGAGAACGGCAGTCCGGTGCCGCCGGTGGTCGCGACCTTCCCGCCGACGCCGACGGGCGGGGCCATGAAGTGCAGGTCATCGCCCATGGCCTTGGCCATGTCCGTCCCCAGCCACGAGCCGCCGATCAGCAGCACGCCCTTGCCCTTGGTGAAGTCCGCCCAGGCGGCGTCGTAGTCCAGTCCGTTGGGCGAGTCGCCCAGGTACTTCTTCTCCGCCCAGTCGGCGAGCTCCGTGAGCGCCTCGACGTTCTTCGCGTCGGTCCAGTTGCCGCCCGCGTTGCCCATGGCGAGCGTCGTGATCTGCTCGGGGTCGACGTACGCGGCCTGCAGCGGACCGAACACGTGCAGCGCGGGCCACTTGTCGAGGTTGCCGAGCATGATCGGCAGCTCGTCGGCCTTCTTCGCTGTCTCCAGGACCGTGCGCACCTCGTCCCAGGAGGTCGGCGGCTCGGCGCCGATGCCCTTCAGCTTCTTCGCGCTGTAGTAGATGCCGCAGACCTCGCCGGTCTGGGGCACGCCCCACAGGGAGCCCTCGCCGAAGGTCTTCGCGTCGCTCGAGTAGCGGGCCTTGGAGAGCACGGAGTCCGAGAAGCGCTTGGTCCACCCGTAGGCATCGGCGTAGCCCGAGAGGTCCAGCAGCTGCCCGGCCTTCACGAACTCGCCCATGTCGGCGCGCGCGTTGTTGACCTGCAGCACGTCCGGGACGTCGCCCCCGGAGAGCGTGAGGGCGGTCTGCTTCTGCAGGTCGTCGAAGGACTGCTTGACGCGGTCGACCTCCACGTTCGGGAACTTCTTCTCGAACGCCTCGATGAGGGCGGTGATGGCCTCGTCCTGCGAGCCGCGGACCTCCTGGTCCCACACCCGCAGGGTGATGTCGCCGAGTCCGGCGACGTCGGTGTCGACCTCGTCGGCCGACGGACCGGTCGGGTCGTCTGTGGTGCCGCTGCCGGGGGCGCAGGCGGCGAGGGCGGCCATGCCGCCGACGGCGGTGGCGGAGGCGAGGAACTGGCGACGGTGCATGAGGTCCTCCAGGGGAGTGGGGACCTCAGCTTCCCACAGGTTGCGCGAGGATGCGAGAAGATGAAGGAACGTGTTCATAACTGCGTGAAGCTGCGCGTGCGGTGCTAGGTTGACCGCATGCTCACCGATGACCGCCGCCGTGGGATCGTCGCCGCCGTGCGCCGCCGCGGCTCGGTCCCCGTCGCCGATCTCGCGCAGACCTTCGCCGCCTCGGAGGCGACGATCCGACGGGACCTCGAGCAGCTCGCCTCGGACGGCCAGGTGCGCAGGGTGCGCGGCGGCGCCTGCGATCCGCGGGGCGACGCGCATCCCGAGCCCGACCCTCGGCGCTTCGAACAGGTCGCCCGCGACGCCGTCGGCCCCAAGCGCGAGATGGCGCAGCGGGCGGCGTCCCTCGTGGCCGACGGCGACGTCGTCGCCCTGGACATCGGCACCACCGTCGCCGCCATGTGCCCCTTCCTGCTGGGCCGCTCCATCACGGTGGTGACCTCCTCCCTCGCGGTCGTGCGGGGTCTCGCCGGCGCCCGCGACGTGGAGCTCGTGGTCCTCGGCGGGATCCTGCGCCCCACCTACGGCAGCCTCGTCGGCCCGCTCACCGAGTCCGCGCTGCGCCAGATCCGCGTGGACCGCGCCTTCCTGGGCACGTCCGGGATCCGGGCCGACGGCACCGTGCTGGACACGACCCCCAGCGAGGTGCCGACCAAGCGCGGACTGCTCGACATCGCGACCGCCTCCTGCCTGCTGGCCGACCACGAGAAGCTGCCCGGCACCGGGTACCTCGAGGTCGCCCCGCTGACGCGCTTCGACCAGCTCGTCACGGACCGGGTGCCCTCGGCCCGCGAGCTGGACCTGCCCCCCGACTCCGACCTGGAGGTCCTCACCCCATGAAGCTCACCATCCTGGGCGGCGGAGGCTTCCGCGTCCCGCTCGTGTACGAGGCCGCCGCGACCGGCGCCACCGGGCTCACGATCGACGAGATCGTCCTGCAGGACGTCGACGCCGGACGCCTGCGCACCATCGAGCGGGTGATCGACGAGCTCGGCGAGGAGCTGCGCACGAGCGGTCGGACCGTCGGCCCCCTGCCCCGCCTGGTCGCGACCACCGATCTGCGCGAGGCCGTGGCCGGCGCGGACTTCGTGTTCAGCGCCGTGCGCGTGGGCGGCGCCGAGGGACGCACGGTCGACGAGCGCGTCGCCCTCGATCTCGGCCTGCTGGGCCAGGAGACCGTGGGCGCCGGCGGCCTCGCCTACTCCCTGCGCACGCTGCCCGTCGCCCTCGGGATCGCCCGCACCATCGCGGAGGTCGCGCCCCGCGCCTGGACCATCACCTTCACCAATCCCGCGGGCATCGTCACCGAGGCCATGCGCTCCGTGCTCGGCGACCGCGTGGTGGGCATCTGCGACACCCCGATCGGCCTGGTGCGGCGCGTGAGCCGCCTGATCGGCGAGGACGTCGACGCGCCCGACTCCCTCGACCGCATCGGCATCGACTACGTGGGCCTGAACCATCTGGGCTGGCTGCGCGGCCTCTCGGTCGACGGCGAGGACCGCCTGCCCGGGATCCTCGCCGATGACGCCGCCCTCGAGCAGATCGAGGAGGCCCGGCTCGTCGGCTTCGACTGGGTGCGCACGATGGGCGCGCTGCCCAACGAGTACCTCTACTACTACCTGTTCACCCAGCAGGCCCGTGAGCGGATCCTCGCGGCCGGCACCACCCGCGGCGAGTTCCTCGTCGCGCAGCAGGGCCGGTTCTACCGCCACCTCGCGGGGGAGACGGGGGGCGGCGGCTCCGGCCGGGCCGGTGGCGCCCCCGCCGACGCCTGCTGCGACGGTCCCCTCGCCGCCTGGCGCGCGACCCTGCACGAGCGCGAGGCGACCTACATGGCCGAGTCCCGCGAGGCCGACGAGGAGCGACGTCCCGAGGACGTCGCCGGCGGCGGCTACCAGGAGGTCGCGCTGCGCCTGATGACCGCGATCGCGAGCGGCCGCACCGAGCGGATGATCCTGGACGTCGGCAACGCGCCCACGGGCTCCGGTGGCGCGTCGGGTTCCTCAGGCTCCGCGGACCCCTCGGGACGCATCGTCCCCCAGCTCCCGGCCGACCTCGTCCTCGAGGTCCCGTGCCTGGTCGACGGCGAGGGCGTGCACCCGCAGGCCGTCGGCCCCGTGCCCCTCGAGCAGCTGGGTCTGATGGCCCAGCAGCGCGGCGCCGAGCGCTGCATCCTCGAGGCCGCGACGATCGGCGATCCCGTGCGCGCGCGCCGCGCCGCCTGGGAGGGCTTCTCCACGCACCCGCTCGTGCGCTCGGTCGACCTGGGCGAGAAGCTCGTGGACGCCTATGCCCGCCGGCAGCCCGCGGTGGGGGCGCTGCTGGGATACTGAGGCGGAACCGAGGCGGAGCCGCGCTCGAGCCACGGGCGCGCGCCCGCGAACGCTGAGCCTTCGAGGAGCCTCCATGATCCGCACGCGCACCGATTTCTTCGCCGAGTCCCTCGGCATGGGCACCTCGATGGTGGTGCTGATGCCGCAGGAGGCGGCCGGCATCGGCATGGGCGGGGCCGACGGGACGGGCGGAGCCGACGGAGCCGACGGCGCGGGCGCGCAGTCAGTCGGCGGAGCTGCCGCCGCCGCAGGCGTCCCCGTCCTCTACCTCCTGCACGGGCTGAGCGACGACTGCACGATATGGGAGCGCCGCACCTCGATCGAGCGCTATGCCTCCGAGCACGGGATCGCCGTGGTCATGCCCGAGGCGCGCCGCTCGTTCTACACCGATGAGGCCGTGGGCGAGAAGTACTGGACCTTCGTCTCCGAGGAGCTGCCGCAGCTGCTCGCACGCACCTTCCGGATCTCCACGGCGCGCGAGGACACCTTCGTCGCGGGCCTGTCCATGGGCGGCTTCGGCGCCTTCAAGCTCGCCCTGAACCACCCCGAGCGCTTCGCCGCCGCCGCGTCACTCTCCGGCGCGCTCGACCCCACGGCCCTCGACCTCAGCCAGCACGCGGGCCACCTCGCCCAGCGCATCTGGGGTGGTGAGGACATCGCCGGCACGGCCGACGACCTCCTGGGCCTGCTGGGCTCGGCCGACCCGACCGCCCTGCCGCGCCTGTTCCTGGACTGCGGCACCGAGGACCACCTGGTCACCCAGAACCAGGCCTTCATCGACCTCGCCGAGGAGCGGGGCGTCGACCTCACCTCGCGCCTGCGCCCCGGCGTCCACGCCTGGGACTTCTGGGACCGCGGCATCCAGGACGTCCTGGACTGGCTGCCCGTCCGCGCGCGCTGAGGGGCGGGGCGCCGGAGGAACTGCGCCGGTCGCTGTGCGGGCCGAGGCGGGATGCCGAGTGGGGCGGATCCAGCGCGTCGGGATCAGCCGACGACGAGCCAGAGCACCGCGGCGCCCGCGAACAGGGCGACCGTGATCGCCACGTCGAGGACCGATGGCCGTGTCGCCCGGCGGAGCCGACGACGGTCCCGCCGCGCCGCTGCAGCCCCAGGAGTGCCGCGCGCGGGGAGCGCGTCGCCCCGAGCCGTTACCGCGGTCGGTGCGGCGATCCGGCTGCGCGCGAGGGCGACCGCCGCCGCGCCGAGCGACAGCGCCACGAACACCCACCAGACGATCGTGAGCGCGCCGCCGATCGGCACCATCAGACCCGCGAGCAGGAGGAAGAACCCGCAGCTCAGCACGTGATCGAGGATGCGCAGCGGGTGGCGGCGCCCCAGCAGCATGTGGACGAGCTCGAGGATCAGCAGCAGCGTGAGCAGCAGTGCCGCTCCGTAGGGGGCGAGGGCGAGCAGCAGGCTGGAGACGTTCATGCCGCGACCTCCCCGTCGAGGATCCGGAAGGCGAGGTCGTCGGTCGCGGAGTCGGCCGTGTCCGAGAGCAGGACCCACCCCCGCTCCGCCTCGGGCGAGTACCCGCAGAAGCTGTGGAAGCCTCCGGTCTCGCCGTTGTGCCAGACGGCGGAGCCGCCGCCCGCCAGCGCCGTCGTGAACCAGTTGACGCCCACCGAGGTCTTCTCGTCCTGCTGCGCGGTGGGGCGGATCCCGTCGGCCCCCGGATTGGAGCCGTCCATCATCGAGCGCACCCAGGTGACCAGGTCGGCAGCGGTCGAGCGGATGCCGCCCGCCGGAGCGAAGCCGTCCATGGTCCACGCGGCGCTGTGATGGCCGGTGCGCGTGAACCCCGTCGGAGCCTTCGCGCCGAGCCGTGACGCGGTGATCGGGGCCCGCGTGGACGCGAGGTCCATCGGCGTGAGCACGCGCTCCGCGAGCAAGTCCTCCCAGGACGCGCCGGCGGCGCGGGCGACGAGCTGCCCTTCGAGGGCGACGCCGTGGTTGGAGTAGGCGACCGAGCCGCGGCCCGCGGGCGCCGCATCCAGTGCGAGGTCCACGATCTCCTGCGCGCTGAAGCCCGCGTACGGATCGCGGTGCAGGGGAGTGCGCCAGAGGTTCTTCGCGATCACCGGCCCCGGCAGGGACGGGATGCCGGACGTGTGGCTCGCGAGCTCGCGCACTGTCACGTCCGCGATGGCCGAGCCCTTCGCGCTCGCGCCGAGCACGTCCTGCACGCTCGCCTCGAGGTCGAGCTCGCCACGGCGGACGGCGTCCATCACGAGCGCCGCGGTGAACGTCTTCGAGACCGAGCCGATCTCGAACTCCCGGTGCTCATCGGCCCCGAAGCCCGCGAAGCGGATGTCGTCGCCGTCGATCAGTGCGCACGCGACGGTGCGCTGGTCGGTGAGGTGTTCGGCGAGCTCGGCCGTGAGCTCCCGGTCGCCCGTCGGTGCACCGAGCCGTGCGGGCCGTGGACCGGCCAGTGCGCCCGTGCCCAGCAGCGCGACGGCCGAGGCCGCCCCGACCCCGAGCACCGTGCGGCGGGAGGGGCGGGCGACGTCGGGGGCGCCGGACCTCGGCTCCTCAGGCGTCGAACCGCCGGCCAGCGGAGCGCCGCTCCTCGGATTCTCGCTCATCGTTCACGCCTCCTCGAGTGCCGAGATGATCGCGAGCAGGGGCACCACGCGCGTGGCCGGGATCGCCCAGGTCCCGCGGGAGGGCGAGGTGACCCAGCCGGCGCCCTGCAGCTGATGGAGATGGTGGTAGGCGACGCCCGTGGAGGCGAGATCCAGGACGTCGACGAGCTGGGCGACCGTGCACTCTGCTTCGAGCAGCTTCTGCAGCAGCGAGAGCCGAAGCGGGTGGCCGAGCGCCGCGACGCGCTCGGCCCGATCGGCCCAGTCCGCGCGCAGCAGCGGATCGGTGGGGCGGCCCCACTGGTACTCGACGTGGCCGATCGGGAGGTCGACGGCGCCCGCATAGACCACGCCGCCGGGCGCGGGGAGGCGCGACTTCAGCGCGTTGAGCGCCCAGAAGCGGTCCGAGGCGGCGGGGTCGGCCGGGCCGGCGGCAGGATCGGCAGCGTCGGACGAGGGGGGTTGCCCGCCTGCGCCCGGCGGAGCGGAGGGCGGCTCTCCCGCTGCTGACTCCAGTCGGGCCAGGACGCCTTCGAGCCTCTGCTCCATCCGGTCCATGCGGTCCTCGAGGCTGCCGCCCGAGTTCGAGTTCGAGGTCGAGGTCGACGGCGAGCTGGGCGTGCAGCCAGGGATGGACGCGCCCGACGGAGCCTGCGTGGACGCTTCGTCGCTGGTCGCCGTTCCTCGGGCCATCGTTCCTCCTCGTGATCACCCGCGGTCAGCCATGCCGATCGCCGGTGTCGTCGCCTGTCGTCACCGAGATTACGAAAATACGGAGAAGTTGACAAGTGCGGGGCGGGGTCGCGTTCTGCCGCGGCTCCAGCCCCAGTCCGGAGCCGGCCTCCTGGATCCACCCTTTCCGGGGACATCGAGGGCCGTCCCCTCGCCGCGCGGGCCAGGACCCCCGCCGCTCAGGCTCGCCCCGCACCTCGGCGGTATGCTCCGGGCGTCCCGTCCGCACCGACATCCGGAGACGCCCCGTGAACTGGCTGCACGCGATCCTCCTCGGCATCATCGAGGGGATCACCGAGTTCCTCCCGGTCTCCAGCACCGGCCACCTGAACATCGTCGAGAAGCTCCTGGGGTACGACATCGACTCCCGGGGGATGACCGCCTTCACCGCGGTGATCCAGGTCGGGGCGATCCTCGCCGCGATCCTGTACTTCTGGAAGGACATCGTGCGGATCGCCGTCGCCTGGGTGCGCGGACTGGCGAGCGCCGAGGCCCGCACCGATCCCGATTACACGCTCGGATGGGGCGTCATCCTGGGCTCGATCCCCGTGGCCGTCGTCGGCCTCGCCTTCAAGGACCTCATCGAGGGGCCGCTGCGCAGCATGTGGGTGATCGCGATCGCCCTGCTGGTGTGGTCCTTCGCCATGTGGGCGGCCGACCGCATCCAGGCCAACCAGATCACCCCCAAGGAGATGCACCACGTCTCCGTGCTCGACGCGCTGGTCATCGGCCTCTTCCAGGCGCTCGCGCCGCTGTTCCCCGGCGTCTCCCGCTCGGGCGCCACGATCTCCGCCGGTCTGCTTCTCGGCTTCGACCGCGTGACCGCGACCCGCCTGAGCTTCTTCATGGGCATCCCCGCGCTGGTCGCCGCAGGCGGACTGGAGTCCGTGAGCGCGGCCGGCGACATCTCCGAGGCCGTGGGATGGGGGCCCACGATCATCGCCACGCTCGTCTCGTTCGTCGTCGCCTACGCGTCGATCGCCTGGCTGCTGCGCTTCGTCTCGAAGAACTCCTTCACCTCGTTCATCATCTACCGCATCATCATCGCCGTGGCGCTGATGGGGCTGCTCGCCGGCGGGGTCATCGCCGCCTGACGCCTCGGGCACGAGCATCGGCCCGCGGGCCGACGAGGCCGACGGGGTCGACGCGCCCGGCGGGCCGACGGGGCCGACGGACGGGACTGTCGAACGACCGGCCCCGGACCTATCCTGCTGTGACCAGCGCCGAGCACGAGGAGAGCAGCCGTGACCACCTTCGCCGTCACCTATCACTACGCGGACGAGCCGGCCCGGCTGGACGAGCACCGTCCCGCCCACCGGGAGTTCCTGGGCGGCCTGCAGGCGCGCGGGACGATCATCGCCAGCGGCCCGTACGCCGACACCGAGGGCGCGCTCGCCCTCCTGCTCGTGGAGGCGGCCGACGTCGCCGCCGTCGAGAAGGCGCTCGATGACGATCCGTTCCGGCGCGAGGGTCTGATCGCCGAGCGCGAGATCCACACCTGGAACGTCGTGATCGGATCGCTCGGGGGGTGAGCCGGCCGAGGCGGCCGAGGCGGCTGAGAGGGACCATGCCGTCGTCGGCGGCCAAGGCCACCCCGGCGTCTGCGGACCGGCGCGAGGGCCCGGGTCAGGCGGGGGACGAACCGTCCGCGGCCGAGCCGGAGGCGCGCTCCTCGGCTGCGCGCTGCTCGCCCTCGCCCTTCGCCTCGAGGTACTGGCCCGCGGTCGCGCGGCGCAGCACGGTCGAGCCGACGATCACCAGAGGCAGGGTGCCGCGGCCGCCGTGGGCCTCGAGGAATTCGGTGGCGGCGCCGTCGCGCAGGACGTTCACCCAGGCCACGTCGTCGCGATCCCCGCGGATCGCCGTCTGCAGGCGCGCCGAGAGCGGGTCGCCGGGCGCCCAGAGGATGATCGCGTGGGCATCGTCGCGGTCCTGGAGTGCCTGCGCGAACGGCACATGGCGCCCGCCGCGCAGCGGCGAGGTCCAGTAGCCCATGAACAGGGCGGCGATCGCGAGCAGCACCGCAGCGATCTCCTGGTGGGCGATCAGCAGCAGCGCCGCGATCACGAGCCCGCCCACGGTCATCAGCACGGGGCGGACCCACAGACCGGCGCGGCTCATCCGTCGGCCGGCGTCCGGGGCGATCGTCGGCTCCATCGTGCTCCTCCTCGGTTCCTCAGATCATGACGGCGGCGCTCGAGCGCTCCGCCGCGACGTCGATGAGGGCGTCCCGCAGCGCCTTCACCGCGGGGATCGCCGTCGCGCCGGGACGATTGATGAGCCCGATCGTGCGCTCGTTGAGACCGGCCAGCGGGCGCACGGTGACGTCGGCGCAGGGGGCGGCCTCGATCGCGCTCTCGGGCAGCAGGGCGATGCCGCCGCTGTGCTGGATCAGGCGCTGCACCACGATCGCGTCGTCCGTGGTGTGCCGGACCTTCGGGCTGAAACCGGCTCGCTGGGCGTTGACCAGCAGGTTCGCACGACAGCGTTCGCACCCGGCGATCCACTCCTCCTGGGCGAGGTCGGCCATGGTGAGGTCGGAGTCGTCGGCCCGGGGATGATCCTTGGGCAGGACCGCGAGCACGCGGTCGTCCAGCACGGGCGTCCATTCGAGGGCGCCCTCGGCGTCCACGGTGGTGCCCTCGTAGCGGAAGACGAGCGCGAGGTCGAGGTCGTTGCTGAGCAGGCGCTGGATCGCGTCCGGCGGCTCGAGCTCGTCGAAGGTGACGTCCACGCCCTCGGCCTCCCGGCCCATGCGTGCGAGCGCAGGCGGCAGCAGCAGGGCCGCGGCCGACGGGAACGTCGCGAAGCGCACGCGGCCGCGGCGCAGCGCCGTGATCTCGGCGAGCTCCTCCTCGGCGGCGTGCAGGGAGGAGGCGATCCGCTCGGAATGGCCGAACAGGCGCTGGCCGGCCTCGGTGGGTGTGACGCCGCTCGAGGAGCGCAGCAGCAGCTGCGTGCCGACCTCCTTCTCGAGGGCGGCGAGATGCTGGGAGACGGCCGGCTGGGTCCAGCCGAGCTCGCGGGCACCACCACCGATGGTGCCGTTGCGCACGACCGTCCGGAAGATGAGCACACGACGGGGATCCATGGGGACGAGCGTACCCGGGTGCCCCTAGGGATGCTTATGGGTTGGGCGCGAAGTCACCCGATCGGTCGCGCGGAATGTCCGGGATCGCGGTCCAGTCCGGCGGGGTGGGCCGATCGGTCGTGCGGACGATCGGCCCGGCCGACGGACGGCCCGGCTGTCGGGGGAGTCTGCGATCCTTGGAGCGGAGATGCGTCCACGAGCGTCGACGGAGAGGCCCCATGAGCACGATCGATCTGAACAGCGACATCGGCGAGTCCTTCGGCGCCTGGACCATGGGTGACGATGAGGCGATCCTCGACGTCGTGACCAGTGCGAACATCGCCTGCGGCTTCCACGCCGGGGACCCCTCGCATATGCGGCGCACGGTGCGGGCGGCGGCCGCGCGCGGAGTCACGATCGGCGCGCACGTCTCCTACCGCGACCTCGCGGGCTTCGGCCGGCGCTTCGTGGACGCGAGTCCCGACGAGCTCGCCGACGACGTCGTCTTTCAGATCGGCGCCCTGCAGGGCATGGCCCGCGCGGAGGGCGCCCGCGTCGCCTACGTGAAGCCGCACGGCGCCCTCTACAACACGATCGTCCACCACGAGCAGCACGCCCGGGCCGTCGTCGAGGCGGTGCGGGCCCTCGGCGACCTCGCCCTCCTGCTGCTGCCCGGATCCCGCGCGGCGGAGCTCGCCCGCGAGGCGGGCACCGCGGTGATCGGCGAGGCCTTCGCCGACCGCGCCTACACCCCCTCGGGCACGCTCGTGCCGCGAGGGGAGAGCGGCGCGGTGATCGAGGACCCCCGTGAGGTCGCCGAGCGCATGGTCCGCTTCGCCGCCAGCGGAGAGATCGAGGCGACGGACGGCACGATCCTGCGCCCCGAGGCGACGAGCATCTGCCTGCACGGCGACACCCCAGGCGCCGTCGACCTCGCCCGTGCCGTGCGCCGCGGACTCGAGGGCGCGGGCGTGGACGTCCGGAGCTTCGCATGAGCCCCCGCGAGGACAGAGCGGGGAAGGCCCGGGATGCGAACCCGAGGCCCGCACGCGGACGCGGCGCGAAGCGCGGGAGCGGCGCCGGCGCGGCCCCGCCCCGCGTGCTGCCGATGGGGGAGCGGGCCCTGCTTCTCGAGCTGCCCAGCCTCGAGGACGCCCTGGCCTGGAACGACTCCGTGCGCACCTCGCCGCTGCCCGGCCAGGAGTGGAGCGTGGTCGCCGCCCGCACCGTGCTCGTGCGCTTCGGGACCTCGGCCGACGCCCGCGCGGCCGCCGAGGAGATCGCCGCGCGCACCCCGGAGGCGGGGAAGGCCTCGACCGGGCGGACCCGCCGGATCGGCGTCGTCTACGACGGGGAGGACCTCGAGGAGGTCGCCCGCGCCACCGGGCTCAGCGCCGAGGCCGTCGTCGCGGCCCACACCGGCACGCCCTGGACGGCGGCCTTCGGAGGATTCGCCCCCGGGTTCGTGTACCTGACCGGCGGCGATGCGCGTCTCGCGGTCCCCCGCCGGGACAGCCCGCGCACCCGCGTCCCGGCGGGAGCGGTCGCGCTCGCCGGGGAGTTCTCGGCCGTCTACCCGAAGGCCTCGCCCGGCGGCTGGCAGCTCGTGGGCCGCACCGACGCCGTGCTCTTCGATCCCGACGCGAAGGATCCCGCGCTCATCCGCCCCGGCGACACCGTCCGCTTCGAGGCACGGCGCGAGAGCGCGCGGGTGATGGGGCGCGGGGGCGGGACGGCCGGCGAGGGAAGAGCGGACGGCGCGGCCTCGGATGACACCGCCTCGGACGACGCCGCAGCCACCGTCGAGGCGCAGCCCGCCCCGCGTCCCTTCCCTGATGTACCTGCGGGAGCGGCCGCGCTCGAGATCCTCGTCCCCGGTCCGCGCGCCCTCGTGGAGGACTCCGGCCGGCCCGGTCTCGGCGACCTGGGGGTCACGGGCTCCGGTGCGGCCGACGGCCCCTCGGCCCGCCAGGCGAACCGCCTGGTGGGCAACGCCCCGGACGCGGCGGTCCTGGAGACGCTGCTGGGCGGACTCCGCGTGCGCGCCCGCGGCGACCTCGTCCTCGCGCTGTCCGGCGTGATCGGCGAGGGCAGGATCCACCGGGCCGATGACGATGCCGCGGAGGAGGACGAGAGCGACCTCGACGAGGGCGAGGAGGCGGCCGCGCGCGAGGACGCGGGCTTCCCCGTCCCCCTGTGCGAGCCCTTCGGCCTGCGCGACGGCGAGACGCTCGCCCTCGCCGCACCGACGTCGGGACTGCGCGGTTACGTCGCGGTGCGCGGCGGCATCGACGTGCCCGCCCAGCTCGGGAGCCGTGCGGCGGACACCCTCTCCGGCCTCGGCCCGCGTCCCCTCGCCGCCGGCGACGTGCTCGCCATCGGACAGGCGGATGCGCACCGCAGCGTCGGCTCCCCCGAGGAGCCGGCGACCGTCCTGCCCCGGTCTCCGCAGGACCCTGACCCCGACGACGATGCGGCCGCCGGTGGCCTCGCCGGTGCCGTGCTGCGGATCCGGCGCGGCCCGCGAGCGGACTGGGCCGAGGACGACGCCCTGCTCGGACGGACCTGGGTGGTCGGCGGCCACAGCGACCGGGTGGGCGCACGCCTCGAGGCTGCCGACGGCGACGCGCCCCTGCGCCGAGTGCGCACCGGGGAGCTCGCGAGCGAGGGCCTGGTCCCCGGAGCGATCCAGCTGCCGCCCTCCGGGCTGCCCCTCGTGTTCCTCGCGGACCACCCCGTGACCGGCGGGTACCCCGTGATCGCGGTGGTCGACGAGGCTGACCTCCCCCTGCTCGCCCAGCTCCCGCCCGGCACGAGCCTGCGCTTCGCACCCTCCGTGCACTGACGCCGCGCCCGCCGCGCCGCGCTCACCGTCCCGACACCTCCCTGTCATGTCGACGTGGGGCCCTGGACATTCCAGGACGACATGCTCGATCCGCCCCTCGCGCCCCGGGGGACTGCGGATGCGCCACTGCGACACGAGCGTCCGCGCAGGATCACGCCGCGCCCGTCGGTGCGGCGGCGGAGTCCGCGCTGCGCCCGATGGTGCGGCGACGGAGACCGTGCCGCGCTGCGCATGCCGCCGGAATCCTTCCGCCGGGGCCACGTCCCCACGCGAAAGGACCCCTCGTGGTCATCCAGCTCCCCCTGCTCATGAAGGATCATGTGGCCGGCAAGCGGTCGCCCGTGACCTGTGCCCTGAAGTGCGCGAACGCGTGCCTCGGCGAGACCTGCAACAGCTCGTCGAACTCCTCCTTCCGCGACGTCGCCTCGGCCGCGCTGAGCCGTCGCGCCATGCTCGGCGGCACCGCCGCAGGCGCCCTCGCGATCGCCGTCGCCGGCACCGCGGGCGCCCCGTCGGCCGACGCGGCCCCCGTCGGCCCCCTGGTCGACGCCGGCAAGGGCCCCAAGGCCCCGAACGGCAGCCCGCTGCGCTTCGAGGCGATCGAGCCCGTCGATTTCACCGTCGACGAGTTCACCGTCCCCGAGGGCTTCGCGTGGCATCCCATCATCAAGTGGGGCGACAAGCTGTTCTCCGACGCCCCCGACTTCGACTGGGACGCCCAGACCGCCGAGGCGCAGAAGCGCCAGTTCGGCTACAACAACGACTACACCGAGATCCAGGAGATCCCGGAGACCGACGGCCTGCGCGCCGTCATGTTCGTGAACCACGAGTACACGAACGAGAACATCATGCTGCCGGAGGACACCGACGCCGAGACCGTCGCCGAAGTGGGCCTGAACGCCCACGGCCTGACCGTCGTCGAGCTGCAGCGCGAGGACCACGACTCGCCGTACGAGTACGTGGTCGACGCCGAGCTGAACCGCCGCTTCCTCGCCGACACGAAGTACGCCTTCACCGGCCCCGCCCGCTTCTCCGACCTGCTGAAGACCAAGGACTTCCCCCGCGGCAACGCCACCCGCGGCACCTTCGGCAACTGCTCGGGCGGCCTCACCCCGTGGGGCACGCAGCTCAGCGGCGAGGAGAACTTCAACGGCTACTTCCGCACCGGCGGCGACACCGACGAGGACACGCGCTACGGCATGAGCGCGAAGGCCACCGCCCGCGGCTGGGAGAACGTGGACCCGCGCTTCGACACCACGAACGACGGCTACGAGAACTCCGCCCACCACTTCGGCTGGATCGTCGAGGTCGACCCGTGGGACCCGACCTCTACCCCGCGCAAGCACACCGCCATGGGCCGCTTCAAGCACGAGGGCGCGAACGTCATCCTCGCCGAGGACGGCCACGCGGTCGCCTACATGGGCGACGACGAGAAGTTCGACTACCTCTACAAGTTCGTCTCCGCGAAGAAGTTCAAGGAGGGCAACCGCAGGCACAACATGACCCTCCTCGAGGAGGGCGACCTCTACGTCGCGAAGTTCGAGGGCAACTCGGGCACCATCAACGGCTCGGGCGCGGTCCCGAAGGACGGCTCCTTCGACGGCACCGGCCGCTGGATCCCGCTCGTGCTCGATGGGAAGTCCCAGGTCGAGGGCATGGACGTCGACGAGGTGCTCGTGAAGACCCGCCTCGCGGCCGACACCGTCGGCCCCACGAAGATGGACCGCTGCGAGGACGTCGAGCCCTCGCTGAAGAGCCGCAAGGTCTACGTGGCCTGCACGAACAACGACGGCCGGGGCACCGAGGGCAAGGCCGGGCCCGACGAGGTCAACCCCCGCACCGTCAACCGCGACGGCCACGTCGTCGAGATCGACGAGCTGGGCACGCAGTCCGGGACATCCTTCGCCTGGAACCTGCTGCTGGTGTGCGGCGACCCCGCGCAGAACACCTCGACCTACTTCTCGGGCTTCCCCCGCAGAAAGGTCTCGCCGATCTCCTGTCCGGACAACCTCGCCTTCGACTCCGTCGGGAACCTCTGGATCTCGACCGACGGCGCCCCGAGCACCATCGGGTTCAACGACGGCCTGTTCCGCGTGACCCTCGAGGGGAACCAGCGCGGCAAGGTCGAGCAGTTCGCCTCCGTCCCGGTCGACGCCGAGACCTGCGGCCCGATCGTGCGCGACCAGGACCGCACCGCCTTCGTCTCGGTCCAGCACCCGGGCGAGGACGGCACCTTCGACGAGCAGGTCTCCTACTGGCCCGAGTTCGAGGGCACCGGACCGAAGCCCACGGTCGTGCAGATCCTGCCCGCGCGCACCGAGTTCAGCGACGTCAAGAAGGGCTCGGAGCACCACGACGCGATCCAGTGGGCGGCCCTCAAGGGGATCATCCCCGGCCGGGCGGATGACACGTTCGCCCCGCGCAGGAAGGTCACCCGCGCGGCGCTCGCCGCGTTCCTCTACCGCGCTGCCGGGAAGCCCGAGGTGCGCCTGCCGCGCAACGAGCCCTTCGGCGACGTCGAGCAGGGCGAGACGAACAACTACCGGGCGATCATCTGGGCGAAGCAGGAGGGCATCGTCGGCGGCTACTCCGACGGCACCTTCCGCCCCACCCAGGCCGTCAACCGTCAGGAGAGCGCCGCCTACCTCTACCGGTACGCGGGCTCCCCGTCGACCCCGAAGCCCACGAGGCCCCCGTTCGGCGACGTGCCGGCGAGCTCCACCTTCGCCCGCCAGATCTCCTGGCTGAAGACGCAGAAGGTCGCGACGGGCAATGCCTTCCGGCCGACGGAGGCGCTGACGCGCGAGTGGGCGGCCGAGTTCCTCCACGCGCTGATCGCCGAGCGGAAGACGGCGTTCCGGAAGGGGTGACAGCTCGGCCCAAGGCTGGGCCCGGGGAGGGCGAGCTGCGACTCGATGCGCGCGGCTCGCCGTCCTCGTCTCTGCGGTCCGCTGCCATCGTGACCGGGGTGGTGACCGTCGCCTTCACTCCGAGGGCGACGTCGGTCCGGACTGTTCCTGGGCCCCGCGCGGAACCAGGGCACGGCGCACGCCGAAGGAGATGTCGTAACGGTCGGCGCGATAGACGCTCGTCGTCCGCTCGACCGCGGCATCCCGACGGTCGAAGGCGACCCTTGTGACGGCGAGAGCGGGCGAGCCGACGGGGACAGAGAGAAGCGCGGCCTGCGCGTCCTCGAGTGCGACGGCACGGACCACCTGCCTCGCGTGCATCGGGCCGGCACCGAGCGCATCGAGGTGTTCGTAGAGCGGCTGGGAGAGGTCGCCGTCCAGGAGCCCGGGTGCTTTCGAGACCGGGATGTGCGTGGTCTCCAGGCACATCGGCTCACCGTCTGCCAGGCGCAGGCGCACGAGTCGTGCGACCGGATCCCCCGGGGCGATTCCGAGGGACTCCGCCAGGTGGGCGTCGGCACCGGCCTCGTCAGCCGTGATCACCCTCGAGCCCGGGACGCTGCCCCGGGCGCGCATGTCCTCGCTGAAGGAGGTCAGTGCGAGTGACTTCGAGACGGTCGAGGGCGCGACGAAGGTGCCGGCGCCCTGGACACGGTGGACCAGTCCGGCCAGTTCGAGATTGCGCAGCGCCGTGCGGACCGTCGCGCGGCTGACGCCGTAGGTCGAGGCGAGGTCGCGCTCCGGTGGCAGCGCCGCGCGCGGGGCCGACGCGGCGATGTTCTCGCGCAGGCGAGAGGCCAGCCACTCGTGCTTGGGACGCCCGTCGGCGGCTCGCATCGTCATACCAAAGCCCTCGATGTCATCTAATGGTCCGAACCAATATACGCAGCTTATCAAGAGACTGTGGAGATGTTCCCCGTACGCCATCGCACCGTGCGCCCTCGTGTTGCGATCGGCAGGTCATCGCTGCACTATTGGTTCTGACCAATGACGTTCGCGTACCGGAGGAGGAATCCATGCCCGAACACCTCGGCGCGACGCCGGGCTCCGCCGAGGATGACCGCACTCGCCGGAGCCGCACGAGACGGGTGGTCGCGATCACGACCGTCGTGGCGCTGGGCGGCTTCCTCTTCGGGTACGACACCGGAGTCATCTCCGGTGCACTCGCCTTCATCACGGACGCCTTCTCGCTCACGCCGCTCAGCTCCGGCGTCGTGGTGAGCTCGATCGTCGTCGGCGCGATGGTCGGAGCGCTCGCCTCCGGGCGGCTCTCCGATCGCTTCGGGCGGCGCACGATGGTCATCGTGGCCTCCGTGGTGTTCATCCTCGGCTCGGTGCTCGCGGCGATCGCCCCGTCCTTCGGTGCGCTCGTCGCGGCTCGCGTGGTGCTCGGTCTGGCGATCGGTTCCGCCTCGGCTCTGGTCCCCGTCTTCATCGCGGAGGTCGCGCCGCCCGCGGCCCGCGGTCGCCTCGTCGCCGTGAACCAGCTGCTCATCACGATCGGCATCGCGGTCGCCTATCTGGTGGGCTTCGCATTCACGGACAGCGGCAACTGGCGTGCCATGTTCGCGATCGGGGCCGTGCCCGCGATCGCTCTCGGGGCGGGGATGCTGGCGATGCCCGAGAGCCCCCGCTGGCTGCTGGCCAACGGCAGGGAGGCGCGTGCTCGCGAGGTCCTTGCCCAGCTGCGACCCGCCGAGAGCGTGGAGGGAGAAGTCCAGGAGATCCGGCGCGTGGGCACCGAGGGCCCGGGACGCCTGCGTGATCTGCTCCATCGGTGGATGGCGCCGGCGCTCGTCGCCGGCATCGGACTGCAGATCCTGGGGCAGGCCACCGGGGTGAACACCGTCGTCTACTACGCGCCGGTGATCTTCGGCAACGCGGGCCTCGGTGCATCCGCCGCGATCCTCGCCACCGTCGGCATCGGCATCGTCAACGTGGTGATGACGATCGTCGGCATGGCCCTGGTGGACCGGATCGGCCGCAAGGCGCTGCTGATCAGCGGCGTCGCCGTGATGGTGCTCGCTCTCGTCGCCCTGGCTGTGACGATGACGATCGGCGGCCTCTCGGAGGCGACGGGAGTGGTCGCCTTCGTGTGCGTGGCCGTGTACATCGCCGCCGTCGCCGCGAGCCTCAACGTCGTCGTGTTCATCATCCCGTCCGAGATCTACCCCCTGCACGCGCGCGGGAGCGCCATGAGCGTCACCCTGTTCTCGAACTGGACGATGAGCTTCGTGGTCTCCCTCTCCTTCCTGCCCCTGCTGGACCTGCTGGGCACGGCAGGGGCGTTCTGGATGTACGCATTCTTCTGTGCGGCCCTCATCGTGTTCGCCGTCCGACTGATCCCCGAGACCCGCGGTCGCAGTCTCGAGCAGATCGAGCGCGACCTGCGGAAGAGGGCCGCGGCCGGGGGCGGGGCATGAGCGGCAGTCCTCTCGCCTCCCGGGGTCGAGCCGCCGAGGCACCGCGGCGGGCGCCGCTCGCGGCGAACCTGCGCGCCGGCCTCGCCGAGCTCGCGCAGGCGATGCCCACGGACCTGCGCACGGCGCAGGACGTCGAGGCGTACCGGCGGGCAGGGGCTGCGCGCACCACCACGGCCCCCGCGGTCGCCGAGCGCCTGGGTCTCGCGTGGCGGGAGAGCGATGCGGTGGACGGGTGCCCGATCACCGTCTTCTCGCCGCGGGAGCGCGGGGCGGCGCGGCCGGCCGCACGCGTGCTGTTCCTGCACGGAGGCGGGATGATCGCGGGCTGCCGCTTCGACGGCGTGGACGTCCTCGCCCGCCACGCCGCGGCGCTCGACCTCGAGGTCTGGACCCTCGAGTATCCGCTCGCGCCCGAGCACCGCATGCCCGACATGATCACCACGGTGCTCGGCGTCCTCACGGCGATGGACGACGCCGATCGGGCCGACGTCCCGATCATCCTCTCCGGTCAGAGCGGAGGCGGCGGGCTCGCGGCGGCGAGCGCACTGCACGCGCGGGGCCGGGGGATCCGCGTGGACGCCCAGCTGCTCGTCTGCCCGATGCTCGACCGCACCGACACCGCCTCGGCGCGCCAGTTCGGAGACTCCCCGGCGTGGAGCGCGGTCTCCCACCGCACCGCCTGGCAGATGGTGCTCGCGGGCACCGATCTGCTGCCCCCTGGGGAGCGCGAGGACCTCGAGGGCCTGCCGCCGACGTTCCTCGACGTGGGCGCGGCCGAGCTGTTCCGCGACTCGGTCCTCGCCTTCGCCGGGCGTCTCGCCGCGGCCGGGGTTCGCGCCGAGCTGCACATGCACTCCGGCGCCTTCCACGGCTCCGACTGCGTGGTCGAGGACGCGCAGGTCTCGAAGGATGCGCACGCGGCGCGCGCCAGCTGGTTGGCGCGGGTGCTCCGCGGGGAGGTCTGAGCCCCGCCGGCTACCCGTCGCCGCCGGTGCTCCGGCGCACCCGCAGCGCGGGCTCGAGGATCAGGCTGCGCGCCTCGGTGCGCCCCTCGTCGAGCCGCTCGAGGGCGGCCTCGACGGCCCATCGGCCCAGCTCGTCGGCGTCTTGGCGCACGCTCGTGAGGCTGAGCGCCTGGGTGCGGGCGAGCGCGGAGTCGTCCCATCCGGTCACCGCGAGCTGGTCGGGCACGGCGAGCCCGGCGGCCATCGCCGCATCGAGCGCCCCGAGCGCGGCGAGGTCGTTGAAGGCCAGCAGGGCGGTGGGGGAGTGCGCGAGCGCGGCCTCGGCGGCGCGCCGGCCGTCGGCCTCGGTCGGCCCGCCCGGGACGACGTGCGCATCGACCTCCCCGCCCCGGCGGCCCGCGGCGGCCTCGAAGCCCTCGCGGCGGCGCGCGGAGACCTCGCCCGCGCCGCCGTCGAGATGGACGAGCCGGCGGCGCCCGCGCGCGACCAGGTGCTCGACCAGCAGCTCCATGCCGGCCTCGTCGCTGCTCATCGCCCAGTCGGTCGCAGGTCCGCGGGCCGCACGGCCGATGCTCACCACGGGCACGTCGCCGGTCAGGAGGTCGCGCTCGGCCTCGGGCAGGGTCGAGCCGAGAACGAGCAGGGCCTCGCTGCGCAGCTCGAGCGCCGAGGCGAGGGCGGCCGGCTCGTCCTGCGTGCGGGTGCGCGGTGTCATCACCAGGCGGTAGCCGGCGCGCTCGGCGGCCGCGAGGGCGGCGTCGGCGATCTGCGCGTGGAAGCCGTTGTGCAGGTCGTGGACGATGCCGAGCTGACGGGTGCGCGTGAGCGCGAGCATGCTCGCCCCGCGATGGGGGCGGTAGCCCAGGGTCCGCGCGGCCTCGAGGACCTTCTGGCGCGTCGCCTCGCTGGCGCCGGGCGCCCTGCGGAACACGATCGAGACCAGGGCCTTGGAGACGCCGGCCTCGCGGGCGACGTCCTTCATGGTGGGCGCGCCGCGCGAATGCGGTCCCGGTGGCATGCGGTCCCCTCTCGGTGCGGCGGATGTCCTGACAAACCTTGACGGGCTCTGGCCCGCTTTCGTACTCTAGACCGGTCTACACGACTAGACCGGTCTAGTCCATCGGGTCACGATCCCGACTGTTCGAGGAGGAACGACGATGACGACGATCGAGCACGCGCCCGGCGGCGGCGAGGCTCCCGAGGTGCGCTGGGGGATGCTCTCCACGGCCTCCATCGGCCGCACCCTCGCCCCCGCGATCGACGCGGCCCGCGGGGCGCGCCTCGTGGCGATCGCCGGTCGCGACGCACGGCGCACCGAGGACTTCGCTCGCGGGCTCGGCATCGAGCGCGCGCACACCGGCTACGAGCAGCTGCTCGCCGATCCCGACGTCGACGCCGTCTACATCCCGCTGCCCATCGCCCTGCACGCCGAGTGGGCGATCCGCGCCCTGGAGGCCGGCAAGCACGTGCTGTGCGAGAAGCCCCTCGCCCTCACTGCGGCCGACGCTGCTGCCTGCTTCGACGCCGCCGCAGCCGCGGACCGCGTGCTCATCGAGGGCCTCATGTGGCGCCAGCACCCGCGCACCCGCCTCGTCGAGAACCTGCTGGCCGAGGGCGCGATCGGCGATCTCGCGCTGGTCCGCGCCGCCCTCACCGTCGACGCCCCTGCGGGCGACATCCGCCGCATCGCGGCCCTCGGCGGGGGTGCCCACCGCGACCTCGGCTGCTACTGCGTGAGCGCCCTGCGGCTCCTCGCGGGCGAGCCCCGCACGGTCCGCGCCGCCCGCGTCGTCGACGAGGCGCCGGGGGCCGACGGCGGGGACCTGCGGATGGCGGCCACCCTCGAGATGACCGGCGGCGCCCTCGCCCAGCTCGACGTGGGCCTGGACCTCGAGCGCCGCGACGAGCTCGAGCTCGTGGGCACCCGCGGCCGCCTGCTCGTGCCCGACCCGTGGCTGTGCCGCGAGGCCTCCGTGACCCTCGTGCAGGGCGAGCAGGCGCGACGCATCGAGGCCGACCCGGACGGCGTCCTCGGTCTCGCCCCGGGGCCCGACAGCCTCGACGCCTACCGCCTCGAGATCGAGTCCGCCTCCCGCGCCGTCCGCGGTGAGGAGACGCCCCGCTTCGGCCGAGAGGACGCGATCGCCCAGGCCGCCGTGCTCGAGGCGCTCGACGCCGCCGCGCGCACGGGGGAGAGCGTCGCCCTCGCCGGCGCCTCGGGCTGACGCCGATGTTCGGTCCGGCCCACTGACTCCGACCCACTGACTCCGACCCACTGACTCCGACCCGCTGACGGGTCGCCCGTCCTCGCCCTCCGGCCCCGACGTCGAGGCCTCCCACCACACCCAGGAGCACTCCATGACCACCGTGCGCGTCGGCCTCATCGGCTGCGGCAATGTCGCCCTGAACTTCCACGTCCCCGCCTACCAGGCGCTGCCCGGCACCTTCGAGATCGTCGGCCTCGCCGACCCCACCCCGGAGCGACTCGAGCTGGGCCGCACCACCGCCGGCCTGACCCCGGAGCAGGTGCACGCCGACGCCCTCGACCTCATCGCGCGCGAGGACATCGACGTGATCGACGTCTGCACGCCCCAGCACCTCCACCGTGACCTCGTGATCGCCGCCGCCCGCGCCGGCAAGCACGTGATGAGCGAGAAGCCGCTCGCCGCGATCCCCGCCGAGGCGGCCGACATGGTCGACGCCGCCCGCGCGGCCGGCGTCCAGCTCGCCACCATGCACAACTACCTCCTGTTCCCCGAGATCCGGGCCCTCGCCGACCTCATCGCGAGCGGCGAGATCGGGCAGGTGCGCAGCGTCGCCGTCGACATGCTCGGCGTCGTCGACGCCGCCGGCGCGAGCGGCTACCGCCCGCAGTGGCGCAAGGACCCCGCGGCCTCCGGCGGCGGCGTGCTCATCGACATGCTCCACGGCGTCTACCTCACCCAGCACCTGCTGGGGCGCGAGGTCGAGGGCGTCTCCGCCTGGATCGACGCCGCCCCGGGCGACGCCGTCGAGAGCCTGGCCCTCGCCCGCCTCGAGGCCGGCGACCGCGCGGGCCTGGTGAACATCGGCTGGGGCATGGGCCCCGGCGGCATCCGTGTCGACGGCACCGCGGGCCGCGCCATCCTGCACTACCGGGCCGACGGCACGATCCCCTGGGCCCCGTTCGAGTCCCTCGACGTCACCACCGCCGAGGGCACCCGCGCCCTCGACCTGCCCGCCGGCCAGGAGCTCGACGGCCTCATCGCCGACTCCATGCGCGACCTGCTCGCCGACCTCGCCGCGGCGATCCATGAGCACCGCGCCCCGGCGGCCGATGGCGCCGCCGCCCTCCACGTCCTCGAGACCGTCGTCGCGGCCTACGGCTCCGCGGCCCTCGGCCGCACCGTCGGCCTGCCGCTCGAGACCACCGGGCCCCTGCACCGCGCCGGCGTCACCGGCATCCCCGACCTCGACGTCCCCGGGACCTCCCGATTGCGGGAGCTCGGGGTGTTCGGGCTCCACGCGGCCGAGGCGGCGATGGCATGACGACCACGCACCCGCTCGGCCTGCTCACCGACAGCCTCTCCGAGCTCACCCGCGAGGACGCGCTGGATCTCGCCGCCCAGCTGGGCGTCGAGACCGTCGAGATCGGCCTCGGCGGAAACCACGGCGGCTGGTCGCCCGCCCCGCACGCCGACCTCGAGGAGCTCCTCGCCGAGCCCGCCGCGCGCCGACGCCTGGCCGCGGACATCACCGGGCGCGGACTGCGCCTGGAGGCGCTGAACGCCGCCGGCAACCCGCTGCACCCCCACCAGGGCGAACGCGACGACCACGTGCTGCGCGGAGCACTCTGCCTCGCCGAGGACCTCGGCGTGGACACCGTGGTGACGATGTCGGGACTGCCCGCCGCCCCGGGCGACTCCTTCCCGGCCTGGATCACCACCGTCTGGCCGCCCGAGAACGGCCGCCTGCTCGCCCACCAGTGGGAGGTCGCCGCGCGCTACTGGGAGCAGATCGCCGCCGAGGCCGAGAAGCGCGGGGTGAGGATCGCCGTAGAGATGCACGCCAACCAGCTCGTCTACTCCGTGCCGTCCCTGCTGCGGCTGCGCGAGGCCGTCGGCCCCGCCATCGGCGCGAACCTCGACCCCAGCCACCTGCTGTGGATGGGCGCCGACCCGATCGAGGCAGCCCGCGCCCTCGCCGGCACCGTCCACCACGTCCACGCCAAGGACACCCGCATCGAGGAGCGCGCGGCCGTCGCCTCGCGCCTCGAGACCACGCCGAACCCCCAGGTCGACGAGCGCGCGTGGAACTTCGTGGCCGTCGGCCGCGGGCACCCCGACGGGCCCGCCTTCTGGGCCCGCTGGATGGAGGCTCTCGCGGGCGGCGGGTACGCCGGCCCCGTCTCCATCGAGAACGAGGACTACGAGCTCAGCCAGCGCGACTCCGTCGCGTTCGCCGTCAGCACCCTGCGTGCGGCGCAGGACCTCACCCGCGGCGCCGTCGGGAACGCCTCCGTCCCCGCCTGATCCGCACCGGGCGGCGCACCGACGCGCCGCCCGACGGGCCGCCCGCACCGCGCGCGCCCCGTCCGCCGGCTCCCGACCGCGGGGCCGGGACGAGAGTTCGAAGGAGAACCTCATGTCGTTCCGATCTGCTGCCTCCGGGGTGCCCGCCGCGGCGCCCGCCCCGACCCTGCCGCCGCTGCGGCCCGGCCCCCACGTGCGCCGGCTCGACCTGATCGCCGTCATCGCGACCTTCGGCGGCCTCCTGTTCGGCTATGACACGGGCGTCATCAACGGCGCGCTCGAGCCGATGATCTCCGACCTCGGCCTCACCGCGGTCACCGAGGGCCTCGTGACCTCGTCCCTGCTGGTCGGAGCGGCCTTCGGCGCGGCCGTCGGCGGAGCCTTCAACGACCGCGTGGGGCGCAAGAGGGCACTGACCACGATCGCCCTCGTGTTCTTCGTGGCGACGCTGGGCTGCGTGCTCGCACCCGGGCTCTCCGTCATGCTGCCCTCGCGCTTCGTGCTGGGCCTCGCCGTGGGCGCCGCCTCCGTGACGGTCCCGGTCTACCTCGCCGAGCTCGCGCCCACCGAGCGCCGCGGCGGCCTCAGCGGACGCAACGAGCTCGCCATCGTCGCCGGCCAGATGGCCGCCTTCATCATCAACGCCATCATCTTCAACCTCTGGGGCCACCACGAGGGCGTGTGGCGGTACATGCTCGCCGTCTGCGCCGTGCCCGCGATCGTGCTGTTCCTGGGGATGCTGCGCCAGCCCGAGTCGCCGCGCTGGCTGATCTCGAAGGGCCGCATCGAGGACGCGCTCGCCGTGCTCATGCTGGTGCGCGACGAGGAGCGCGCCCGCGCCGAGATCGCCGAGGTCGAGCAGCTCGCCGAGGAGGAGACGACCACCCGCACGGCCGGCTTCGCGGCGCTGCAGATCGGCTGGGTGGTGCGCCTGGTGGTCGCGGGCAGCGGACTGGCCGTCGCCCAGCAGCTCACCGGCGTCAACTCGATCATGTACTACGGCACCCAGCTGCTGGGCGAGGCGGGCTTCTCCGCGAAGGCCGCGATCATCGCGAACGTCGCCAACGGCGTGATCGCCGTGGTCGGCACCGCGCTGTGCCTGTTCGTGCTCATCGACCGCGTCGCCAGGCGCCGCCTGATCATCGGCGGCTTCTGCGTGACCACCGCCGTGCACGTGCTGATCATGCTCACCGCGATCGCCATGCCCGCCGGCACCGCCCGCGCCGTGATCATCCTGTGCCTGTTCGTGACCTTCATGTTCTTCGTGCAGCTGTGCCTGAACGCCCCCGTGTGGGTCGCGCTCGCCGAGATGTTCCCGCTGCACCTGCGGGGCCTCGGCATGGGGATCTCCGTGTTCTTCATGTGGATCGCGAACGCCGCGCTGACCTTCCTGTTCCCCGTGGTCGTGAGCATGGCCGGGCTGCAGGGCATGTTCGGGATCTTCGCCGTGCTCGGGGCGATCGTGGTGTTGTTCCTCTGGCGCACCCTGCCCAACACCAGCGGCCGCTCCCTCGAGGAGCTCGAGGAGTCCTTCGCCGGCGGCGACTTCCGCTGAGGCCGCGCCCCGCCGCGCACGCGAAGATGTGAGCGTGGCGAGCCAGAGTCCGGGGACTTTGGCTCGCCACGCTCACATCGTGTGGGGTGCTCCGGTCGCTGCGGCCGCGCCGGTCGCTGTGGCTGCGTGGCCCACTGCGGCCGCGTCGAACGTCAGGAGGCGGTGCCCGAGTCGCTGCCCGAGTTACTGCTCGAAGAGCTGTCCTGCTGGTCGGGAGGCGTGCCGCCGCCCTGACCCATCTGGCCGCCGCCCATGCCGCCGGCCTGGGACTGCAGGTCGTCGGCCGAGGTGATCTCGGTGCCGTTCGCGGTCAGGGTCGCCCCGTCGAAGGTCACGTCGCCGTTGGCGTCCACTGGGGAGTCGCCGCCGTTGTCGGCGCTCGTGATGGTGATGTCGCCGCCGGTCAGCGAGATCGAGCCGTTGGAGTCGAGGCCGTCGAAGTCTGCGTCGATGGTCACGGTGCCGCCGGAGATCGACAGCCACGAGCCATCGTCCTCCTCGCTGCCCCCGCCCATGCCCTGCTGCTGGGCGTCGGCGTCGTCGGTGGAGGTGCTCGAGTCCGTCGAGGTCGTGGAGTCCGATGCGTCGGACGACTCCTCCGCCGCGGCCTCCTCCTCGGTGGTGGCGGCAGTGGAGTTGACGCCGTCGTCCGAGGCCGTGATGTCCACGGTGCCGCCCTCGATCATGACGTCGTTCGCCTCGAGCCCCTCCTGGGACTTCTCGATGGTCAGCGTGCCGTCGGCGATCTCGATCGCCTGCTCGGCGTCGATCCCGTCGTCCCCGGCGTCGACCGTGAAGGTGCCGGCGCTGATGAGCACCCAGCCGCGGTCCTCGTCCTCGTAGTTGTCGGACTTGATGGCGTCGCCGCCGCTGGTGATGTCGAAGGTGCCGCCGATGACCTCCACGTAGTCCTTGCCGCGGATGGCGTCGTCGGCGGCGTCGACCGTGATGTCGCCGCCCGCGATCACGAGGCCGTCCTTCGTGGAGATGCCGTCGTTCGTGGTGCCGGTGACCGAGAGCGAGCCGCTGCCGGCGATCGCGAGATCGGAGGCCGAGGCGATCGCCGCGACGGGCGTCGCGTCATCGGCCACCTCGTAGTCCGTGCCGTCCTCGACGGAGTTCTCCGTGCCGTCGGCCAGGTACAGGGTCGCCTCGTCCGCGCTGTTCATGGAGATGGCGGGGCCGCTGCTGGAGGTGATCGAGGCGTCGTCGAGGATGATCGTCACGGATTCGTCGTCCGGGGCGTCGACGACCAGCTGGCCGTCGCTCAGCGACCCGGAGACCCGGTAGACGCCGCCCTCGGTGATCGTCACGGTCGAGTCGTCGACGCTCACGCCCGAGGAGTCAGAGGTCGAGCCGTCGTCGGAGAGGGTGATGGCCTGCTCGTCGGCCTCGTCCCAGGACAGGTCGCCCTCGTCGTAGTGGGTGTCGAGCGTGGTCAGGTCGAGGCTCGAGAGCATGTCGTTGCTGGCGGAGCTGCTCGAGGAGGAGGTCGTGCTCGTCGTCGCGGCGTCGCTGCTCGAGGAGGCGCCGGTGACGGCGGTCGCCGCTCCGCAGGCCGCGAGGGCGAGGGTCGCGGCGCCCGCCGCCACGGCGGCCATGGTGCGCCGGATGCTCCGTGCGCTGCGGCCGTGCCCGCCCACTGCGGACGGCGCGGCAGGCGGTGCGGCGGGCGGTGCGTCCGACGGCGGAGCGGTCGCGGCGGGGTCGATGGTCGACGGGTCCTCGGGGGTGTGCTGGTTGGTCATGGTGATCGTGTCCTCTCGCGGCGCGGGGCCGTGGTGATGGCGGGTGCTGTGCTGGTGGTTGGTGCTGTGCTGATGGCTGGTCTCGAGGTGTCGGCTGGGCTCGTGGTGATCGCTGGTCGTGTCCTCGCGACGGGTCGGGTGGTGACGGGGAGGCCTCAGGCGGCCCGGACGTCCGCCGGCGCCGCCGGCGAGCGGACCTTCTGGAGCGTGCGGTGCCAGCGGTTCCCCGGCAGCCGCGGATCCAGCAGGGCCAGGCCCGTCGCGAACTTCGAGATCCGCACCGGGCGGTGCCCGTCGGCCCAGAGCAGGCGGTCCGCGCCCCCCGGCCGTGTCCCCGCCTTCGTCTCGACGACCACGAGGCCGTCGAGGTCGTAGCCGGGGTGCGGGGTGGTCGAGGCGTGCCTGCCGGTGCCCGTGGGACGCTGCGTGCCGGGGATCTCCCAGCGCAGCCCGGCGTCGATCGTCACGCGGCTCTCCTCCCCGGTGACCAGCAGCGTCGTGCGGTCGTAGTGGGTGGTGAGCACGGGGCCGAGCTCCCCGTCGAGCGCGCAGCCGGCGCCGTCGAGGGCGGTGTCGACGAAGGCGCGGGAGGTGCCCTCCAGGGGCCCTGAGGTCGGGGCCGCGCCGGGACCGGCCGGGACCGGGATCCGCTGCTTGGAGGATCCGCCGCGCCCGGTGGCGGTCTTCACCTCGAGGAAGGCGGTGCCGGAGTCGACGTACTCACGGCAGCGGATCTTCGCCCGCCGACGGCGCTTCCCGGCCGCGGCGCGGAAGGTCGCGAGGTCCGCGGTGTCGTAATAGGTGGAGGTGTAGCGGAAGGTGCGGCGGCCTCCGATCTCCAGGACGCGGATGCTGCCGTCGAGCTCCGTGATGAGCTCCTGGACGGTCTCGCGGGGCACCAGGTACTTGCGGTCCACGCGGGTCATCAGGCCGGCGCGCTCGGAGATCTCCTCGAGGCCGACGGCGGGAAGCGTGCTCAGGCTGGTCATCGTGCGACCCCCTGGGCGGTCCGGTCGGCGTCCGGGCGGAGACCGGTGCGGTCCTCGGGGCCGGTCTTCGAGTCGGTGCTGACGGGGGCGGCCATGCTGGTGCGCCCGGCCGACGGGATCGAGCGCTCGGCGGCGCTGGCCTCGATCGGGATCGCGGCGCCCTCGGGGCGCTCGCCGGTGAGGCGGTAGCGGACGTCGACCATGGTGGTGTCCGAGACGGTGTCCAGGCGCTGCACGCTGAGCGAGGTCACGCGGCCGCCGAGCATCCGGGAGAGGTGCTCGCGCAGCTCGTCCTCGTCGGCGATCGCGCGGTCGACGATCACCACCTGCCGACGGTGCTCGGCGAGCAGCGCCGGGTGGTCGACGAGGGTCATCGTCAGGACGATGAGCGCCATGAACACGGCGCCCATCCAGGCGGGAGTGACGGACAGGCCGCCCACGAGGCCGAGCGCCAGGAACGCGAAGTAGTAGGCGATCTCGTGCTGGGCGAGCTCGTCGGAGCGCAGGCGGATGATCGACAGCACGCCGAACAGGCCCAGGCCGATCCCGGCGCTCACGGCCGAGTTCGCGAGCAGGGCGGAGACGGCGAGGACGCCGACGTTGATGCCGAGGAAGGCGACGACGAGGTCGCGGCGGCGATGGCGGGGCCAGTAGATGCCGAAGGTCAGGGTCGCGGCGGCGACGAGATCCAGGGCGTACAGGGCGATGGCGGACATGAAGGGTGCTCCTCGATGATCGGTGTGCCATCGAGGATTCGTCCCGCGCCTGTGGAGCGCCTATGTCCGCCCTGTCGCGGGTGTATGAGAGGTGAACGGCGAGCGTCCTGCGGCAAGAACCCGCGTGTCCGACGAGGTTGGGGTGGCCTGGTGCGGCGTCTCTTGGGGCGGTTTGGTGACGAATGCGTTGGCCCGGACCCTCCTGGGGCACCGCACGAGAAGCACGCCCGTTAACCCGTGCTGAAGACGTGCTGCGGTACTGTTTGTGTTGCTGCGTGCGGCAAACGCGGAAGAACAATCACATCTTGACTGGGTTGCACGCGGAGACCTTAATGTGCCGCCTGAATTCGCCCTAGCCTGCTGCGTTCAGATTGGGCGCGAGTTCGAACGCCAATGAAAACATCACAAGCAGAGGTTAGGTGTCGGGTGAGTGACGAATGTGTCAAGAAGCCTTCCCTCCCGGGCGGTGGCAACAAACCGCGTGGCGGCAGTCACGGCAAGCGTGAGCACGCCCATGTTGCTGCAATGAATGCACTCAAGTCTGTACGTGAAGTTCTTGGCTCGGTAGGTCTTGTCGTGGCCGTCGTAGCGATGCTTGTGTGCATCGAGTCGTTCGTGCCAAATTCATGGGTGAAGCGCAACTTTAGTTCCATGACCTTCAGTGCGGAGCTATCGATCGGGTTAACTATGGCGGCCATCGGGCTAGCTGTTGCAATCTATCGCCGACAAGCTATTGAAGCCGGCAAGACTGAAGATCGCGCTTGGGATCGCGCGAGTTACTTCCATGAAAACGTCCTTGAGGTCTTGCATTTTACTCGGCGTGCGAATGAGATGAGGGGAGGTGAGGCGCCGAGCAACTCCCTGGAGCGCAGGTACGAGGACGAGCTTGCGCGCTGGCTTACCGATGCGAGTGCGTCGGTAAAGCAAGTGCTGTGGGTGGATGACAAGTTGGAAAGTGTCGCTTGGGAACGTAGGGCCCTTCAGTGCGCGGGGGTGAGTGTAGTTGGGGTGGAAAACTCCACCGACGCAATCGCTCTGATGCAATGCAATTCATTTGACTTGGTGATAACTGATGTTAGGCGACCTGAGGGCGCTTTCGCTGGACTAGAGTTGGCATACCGGATTACCAAGGAAGGCATTTTGGGGGCGCCCGCGATACCTGTACTTATGTATTCAAGTTCGTCAACTCCGGCACAGGAAGAAAGCGCGAGACGTAATGGCGCTTCAGGGCAGTATTCTAGCCCTTACGAATTGCTGATAGCCGTGCTCGCGCACTTGAAAAATTAATGACGGATTGATGCGATTTGGAGTTTAGTCAATTGTTGGTCGGGGGGGGTATGTAGTGCATGGGAATTTATTGGGCGAGCCCCTAAGGCCCCCAATAGGGGGCGTCGAACTTGTTGCGGGGCTGGCGGGGCGTTTACCTGGTAACTTCTATTGTATCAATAGGCTCTCTGTTGAGGCTCAGGCGACGATCTCGATCTCGAATCCCTGCCCGTTCTCGAGGAACAGGGCCGTGTGCTCGGGGCCGCCGGCGTGTGGATAGGACTCGGAGAAGAGCTCCGCCCAGCCGTGGTCCGGGGCCTGCTCGCGCAGGCGGTCGAGTGGGGCGGGGGCTGCGGCCGCGTCCCGGAGTGCGCCCGTGCCGGTGGCGGTCGGAGATCGCATGCCCGCGTCGTCGTCCGGCGGCAGCCGCAGCGCGAGATGGTTCAGGCCCGGCCGCAGGCGGTCGTGCCCGTCGCCGACCACGGCGGGGGACTGCTCGAGCACGAGGTAGACGCCGCTCGCGTGGCGCCAGATGCGGCCCGTCGGCCACTGCGGATCCGACTCGCCGCTCCAGCCGAGCTCTCCGAGCAGCCAGTCGAAGGACGGCACCGCGCCCGCGAGGTCATGGGTCCACAGCTCCACGTGGTGCAGGGGCTGCGGGGCGGACGAGGAGTGCTCCATGGGTCGAGGGTACGGCCGACGGCGCGGGCGCGGACCCGGGGTCTGGAACGTGGGGTCCGGTGCTCGGTGCCGGTGATCTGGCGCCGGTCACCTGGAGCCCGTCACCCCTCCTCGGGGTGCGGGAACACGCGCCGAGCTCCCGGGCCGGATGCCCCGAGCGCGTCGTCGGGATTGTAGATCGCGCACTGGCGCATGGAGAGGCAGCCGCAGCCTACGCACATCGAGAGTCCGTCGCGCACCTGCTCGAGCTCGCGGATCCTGCGGTCCAGGCGGGGGCGCCACTCGCGGGCGAGGCGCGCCCAATCGCGCTTGGTGGGCGCGTGGTCGAGGGGGAAGCGGGAGAAGGCCTCGGCGATCTCGGCCAGGGAGAGGCCCACGTGCTGGGCGGCCTGGATGACGGCGATGCGCCGCAGCACCGTGCGGGCGTAGCGGCGCTGGTTGCCGGAGGTGCGCTCGCTGGTGAGCAGCCCGCGGGACTCGTAGTGGCGGATTGCGCTCGTCGCGACGCCCGCGCGAGCGGCGACCTCGCCGATGGTCAGCCGCTCCTCGGGCGAGGCGTGTGCGCCCGAGGCCTCGTCGCGGAAGGGACGGACGGGCCCGTCGGCCCCCTGGGCGGCAGCGGCCCCGGGAGTGGGGTCGGTGCGGTCAGCGGTCATGGCAGAAGTCTGCGCCGGGAGAGCCTTGACTTCAAGCGGACTTGAGGTCGGAGGGTGAGGGTCTTCAAGGAGAGGCCTGATCATGACCCAGAACGCCAGTGCTGTCGTCCGTGGCGAAATGCTCGACGCGCGCGCCGCGACCCGAGGGATCCTGCAGTGCGCCACCTGCGGCGTCGAGTACGACGCGGCGGACCATCCGGATGTCTGCCCGATCTGCGCCGACGAGCGCCAGTACCTCCCGGCGGACGGCATCCAGCACTGGACCGACCCCTCCCGCTACGCCGGCCCGCTCGACCTCGTCGAGCTCGAGGAGGGGCTGTTCGCCCTGCGCGGCGTCGAGGGCGTGGGCATCGGGCAGGAGGCGAACGTGCTGGTCACCGAGCACGGGACCGTGATGGTCGAGGTCCCCGCCGCGATCACCGATGCCGCGATCGAGGCCGTGAGGGCCCTCGGGCCGATGCGTGCGATCATCCCCAGCCACCCGCACATGTTCGGCCTGCAGTCGGCGTGGTCGGAGGCGCTCGGCGGCGTCCCGGTGTGGATCGCGCGGGCCGACGCCGCCTGGCTGGGTCGCGCGCCCGCGCACCTGCACCTGCACCTGTGGGAGGGGGAGGAGCAGGTCCTCCCCGGCGTGACGGCGGCCCAGCTCGGCGGGCACTTCCCCGGCAGTGCCGTCGTGCACTGGGGTGGGGCCGACGGACGCGGAGTGCTGCTCTCGGGCGACACCATCGCGCCGAACCCCGACGGCCGCACCCTCGCCTTCATGCGCTCCTACCCCAATCGGATCCCGCTGTCCGGGGCCGTCGCGCTGCGCGTCGCCGAGGGCGCCGCGCGCTTCGGCTTCGAGCGGCTGTACGGGAACTTCGCGGGCGCCGTGCTGCGGCACGCGCGCGAGGCGGTGCTCGCCTCGGCCCGTCGGCACGCGGAGTGGACGAATGGGGAGCACGACGAGCTGACGTGAGGCAGGTGCTCAAGCGGGGAGGGGTTCGTGCAGGTCCGCACCCGATCGGGCGGGCCGGTGTCCTCACTCAGGCCGTACGGCGCTCAGGCAGAACGGATGGCCGACGGGATCCAGCATCACTCGCCAGCGCCCGGGGTCGGGCTGCGTCGACGCCTCCGAGCCGCCGATCGCGACGACCGCGCGAGAGCCGGTGTCGAGATCCTCGGCCGCGAGGTCGAGGTGCATCTGCTGGCGCTGCGGACCGCCCGGCCACTGCGGGGCGACATAGTCGTCGACCCTCATCAGCGTGATCATCGGACCCGCCCCCGCCAGGGCGATGACGGACCCATCAGGAGCTGCGAAGGCCTTCGTGAGGCCCAGCAGGGAGCGGTAGAAGGGTGCGAGCGCGCGCGGATCCGGGCAGTCGATCGAGATCGAGGCGAGCCCAGCGATCGCCGCGGGGGCCGCGTCGGGCGGGGTCCTGGTGGTCATGGCCTCACCGTAGGCCCGCGCACGGACAGGCGAGCCGTCGACCATCCGGCCCGTCGGCCCCGGGTCGTCCCGGTACGGCAGCTCGCACGCGGCCGCCCCGCCGCGTGGCCTGCGGCACGCCTCTCTCGCCCGATTGCAATGAATGCATAACAATATTCCTGCGGTGCGTCGGAACGTCCGACGGGCCCACGACGGGCCGGCGATGAGCCGGACGGCCCGTGCGCCGCGAAGGAGGACCGGACCACGTGACGAGCGAAGCGACCCTCGACCCGCCCGCACAGGAGACGCAGAAGGCAGCGAGCACGACGCAGGCCGCGCCCGCGATGACCACTCCCGCGATGACCACGCCCGCGGGCGCGGACTCCCCGCATCCCGCGCGCGCCCGCCCGATCGGCGGCGCGATGCTCGTGACCCTGGCGATCCTCGCGGCCGTGGCGCCCTTCGGGACCGACCTCTACCTCTCCGCGTTCCCCGCCATGACCTCGGACCTCGCGACCACCGCGACCGGCGTGCAGCTCTCGCTGACCGCGTTCCTCGTCGGCGCCGGTCTCGGACAGGTCGTCTTCGGCCCCTGGTCGGACCGTGCCGGGCGCATGCCCCCTCTGCTCATCGGGCTGGTGCTCTTCCTCGGTGCGAGCATCGCCGCGGTCCTCGCCGTGAGCGTGCAGATGCTCGTGGTCGCCCGGCTCCTGCAGGGCCTCGGCGGCGCCGCCGGCATGGTGATCGGCCGCGCCATGATCCTCGACCGCGAGCGCGGCCCCGCCGCCGCCCGCGCCCTGAACGTCATGATGATGATCGGCGGTGTCGCGCCCGTCATCGCCCCGCTCGGCGGCAGCCTGCTCGCCGAGTCGATCGGCTGGCGCGGCCTGCTGGGCATCGTCGCGGCGCTCGGGCTCATCGCCCTGGTCGCGACGCTTCTCTGGGTGCGCGAGACCCTTCCGGCCGAGGTCCGCGCCGAGCACCGACGGGACGCGGACAGCCCGACGGACGGCACGATGGACAGCTCGGCGGACGGGCGCAGCGGCTGGTCGGCGATGCTGACCCGCGGCTACCTCGGGCACGTCGCGGCGTTCGGCTTCGGGATGGCGATCATGATGGCCTACATCTCCGCCTCGCCCTTCGTCTACCAGGACATGATCGGGCTGGGCACCGTGCAGTACGGGCTCGCCTTCGCCCTCAACGCGATCGGCATCATGGCCTCCTCGGCGCTCTCCGCCCGTCTCGCCTCCCGCGTCGGCGTGCGCACCCTGACCGGCGCGGGGCTGGCGATCAGCACCTGCGCGGTGCTGGTGATCCTCGCGCTCACGCTGGCCGGGGCGCCGCCGGCGTGGCTGATGGTGCCGCTGTTCGCGGCGATCGCCCCGCTCGGCCTGGTCTTCGGCAACGCGACCGCGCTCGCGCTCTCGGCGGTCCCGCAGCGGTCGACCGGCTCCGCCTCGGCGCTGCTGGGCATGCTCCAGTTCGTGCTCGCCGGCATCGTCGCGGGACTCGTCGGCCTCGCCGGCGAGGACACCACGCTCCCGCTCGCCCTCACCATGCTCGCCTCCGCGCTCATCGCGCTCAGCGGCTTCGCCGTCGCGGGCGCTCGCCGCTGATCAGCGCGGCCGACCGCTGTGGAGCCTCCCACGGGCGCTTCGTCGGTGTGCCGCGTCTCCCGTAGGCTGACCCCAGAAGGGGAGTAGTTCCCAGCGCGCGTGCGCCGCAGGCCCGTCGGCCCGACCGCCGGCCCCATGGCGCAGCGCCGAGGCGATGTCGACATTCTGGTGCCCCGGCACCCGGCCCGCCGCCCGGCTCCGCGACCGCAGCAGCGGGAGGGCCCGGGTGAACGAGACCTTCGGCATCAGACCATGCCGGAGGACTCCATCCGCCGGCCCGACTCGTGAGGTCCCGACCCCATGACCCTGGCCACCACCGCCACCCTTCTGATCCTGGCCCTGGGCGTCTCCGCCGATGCCTTCGCGGTCGCCCTCGGGCGCGGCCTGCAGATCCGCGGGAAGCTCCTGTTCAACGCGCTCGTCCTCGCCGCCGCGTTCGGCATCGCGCAGGCCGTGATGCCCCTGCTGGGCTGGCTGCTCGGCGCCGCCTTCGGCTCCTACGTCGACAAGGTCGACCACTGGATCGCCTTCGGGCTGCTCGCGATCGTGGGCGGCAAGATGATCTGGGAGGCCTTCCGGCCCGACGGCCCGGCCGAGGAGCTCCCCGAGGACCCCGACCACCCCGACCATCGCGTCATCCCGCGCGAGGTGGCCGTGCTCGCGGTCGCGACCAGCATCGACGCCTTCGCCGTCGGCATCTCGATCGCCTTCTCGAAGCTCTCGATCTGGGCTGCCGTGCCCGTGATCGGCGTGGTGACCTTCGTGCTGTCCTTCGTCGCCGTGTTCCTGGGCCAGAGGATCGGCGCGCGCTTCCGCACGCCCGCCGAGGTCATCGGCGGCGTCATCCTCATCCTCATCGGCCTGCAGATCCTGCTCGAGCACCTCGGGGTGCTCCAGGGCGTCTGATCAGCGGAAGCGCTGCACCGCGAGCGGCGCGCTCGCCGCGAGGTCCCGGATGGCCGAGTGCTCGGTGCTCGCGAGGACCTCGTGCATCGTGCCGCGGGCGAGGATGCGCCCCTGGCCGAGGAAGGCGACGTCTTCGCACAGGCGCTGGAGCAGTTCGAGGTCGTGGGAGGCGATGAGCATGCCCACGCCCAGCTCGTCGGCGCGGGCGCGCAGGCCCGCCGCGATCTCCCCGCGCATGCCCGGGTCCACCGCGGTCAGCGGCTCGTCGAGCACGAGGATGCCGGGGCGGGTGGCGAGCGCCGTCGCGAGCGCGACCCTCTGCAGCTCCCCGCCGGAGAGCGAGCGCAGCGTGCGGCCCTCGAAGTGCGGCTCGAGTCCCACGGTCGCGAGCATCTCCGGCACCGAGACCGCATGGGTGCGGCCGCCCTTGCGCGCCTCCCGGGCGGCGTTCTGCAGGGCCCCGGTGACGCTCGCGCGGGGATCGGTGACGGTCAGCGCGTACTGGGAGACGAAGCGGACGTCGGCCGTGAAGGCCTTGCGATGCGCGCCGCGCAGCTTCGCCGCGTTCCGACCCTCGTACATGACGTGACCGGAGGTCGGCTTCAGGACCCCGCGCAGCACGTCGATGAGCGTCGTCTTCCCCGCGCCCGACGGCCCGAGCAGCCCCGTGGGCGCCTGGCCCGAGCGGATCTCCAGATCGATGCCGTCCAGGACCCTCTGGCCCGGGTAGCCGGCGTGGACGTCGGAGGCGGTGAGCGCGGTGGACGAGGCGGAAGAGGCCATGATCGCTTTCTGTCGGGTCGGGTCGGGTCGGGTCGGGTCGGGTCGGGTCGGGTCGGCTCGGGTCGGGGTGCGGGTGTGATCCCTGCGAGCGGGGCACCGGCCCCTCGGCACTGTAGCGACGGAGCCTGGGGCGGGGTCGGGAGCGCCGCCCGTCGGTCCGTCGCCCACCCCCACCCGCCCGTCGGACGCCCGCGATCCGGGCGCGCCGCTCCGATAGCGTGGACGACCATGACCTCGAGCTCCGCTTCCTCCGGCCCTGCCGCGCCCGCCCCGACCCGTCGCCTCACCCTGGACGAGCTGTCGGATCTCTGCCGTGGGTCGGTGCGCGCGGCCGGCGGCTCCGACGAGGTCGCCGACGCGCTCGCCGCGGCCGTCGTCTCCGCCGAGCGGCGCGGCAAGTCCGCGATCGGCGCGACCCACCTGCCGGACTACCTCGACGGCCTGCGCACCGGGAGGATCGCGCCCGATGCTCGCCCGCGCGTGACCACGGACCGCCGCGCCGTGATCGCGGTCGACGCCGACGGCGGCACCGCCCAGCTCGCCTTCGACGTCGCCGAGGACGACCTCGTCGCCGCCGCCCGCGACTGCGGGGTCGCGGTGCTCTCCGTGCGCGACGCCTTCACCGCCGGGGAGCTCGGCGACTATGCGAGCCGCCTCGCCGGGCACGGGCTGATCGCCGTGACCGGCGCGAACTCGCCCGCGCTGATGGCCGTGCACGGCGCGAGCGAGGAGGTCACCGGCACGAACCCGATCGCCTTCGCCCTCCCGCACCCCGACGGGCCGCGCATGTTCGACCAGGCCACGAGCGAGACCGCCTGGGTGAAGATCCGCGACGCCGCCGACGACGGATCCGCGATCCCCGAGGGCTGGGCGCTCGATCCGGACGGCGAGCCCACGACCGACGCCCGCGCGGCGCTCGCCGGGGCTCTGCTGCCCTTCGGCGGCGTCAAAGGCGGGAACATCGCGCTCATGGTCGAGATGCTCGCGGCCATGTCCGGCGGCTCGTTCTCCCTGGACGCCGCACCCTTCGACTCCGGGGAGACCTCCCCGAGCCTGGGCATGTTCGCGATCGCCATCGACCCGTCTGCCTTCGCGCGCGACTACCCGCAGCGGGCCGAGGAGCACCTGCGCCGACTGCACGAGGAGCACGGCGTGGACTTCGGACGTCGCAAGGACGAGGTCACCGAGGTCGAGCTGCCCCGTGCGCTGATCGACGAGCTCACCGGGACGACGGAGGAGCGCTGATGCGCGCCCGCCGCCTGCTGCCCGTGGTCGACACCCACGTCGCCGGGCTCCCGGTGCGCGTGGTCACCGGGGGAGTGGCCCCGCTGCCCGGGAGGACGATGGAGGAGCGCCGCGCCCACTTGGCCGCCGAGCGCGACGACCTGCGCACCCTGCTCATGTGCGAGCCGCGCGGCAACGGCTGGATGTCGGGCGCGATCCTGCAGCCGCCCACGCGCGAGGACGCCGACTGGGGCGTGCTGTTCATCGAGGTCACCGGCGCGCTGCCGATGTGCGGCGCGGGCACCATCGGCGTCGCGACCGCGCTCGTGGAGACCGGCATGGTCGAGGTCGCCGAGCCCGTCACCCGGATCCGCCTGGACGCCCCGATCGGCCTCATCACGGCCGACGTCGAGGTGCGGGACGGCCGGGCCCGCTCGGTGACCATCGCCAACGTCGCCTCCTTCGCCCATGCCCTCGACCAGCGCATCGACATTCCCGGGTACGGGGAGGTCACGGTCGACATCGGCTTCGGCGGGAACTTCTACGCCGTCCTCGGCGCCGACGCGCTCGGGCTGCGCGTCGCCCGCGAGGCGTCGGACGATCTGATCCGCGCGGGCAGCGCCGTCATGGACGCGGTGAACGCGCAGATCCTGCCCCGCCATCCGGGGACCGGCTACGAGGGCTGCGAGCACACGATCCTCCTGGACCCCGCCTCGGATGCGCGCCGCGCCCGCCACGCGCTCGTGAACCACCCCGGCTGGATGGACCGCTCACCCGGAGGCACCGGCACCAGCGCGCTCATGGCGATCCACCATGCGCGCGGGGAGCTGGGCCTCGAGGAGGACTTCGAGAGCACCTCGCTCCTGGGCACGTCCTTCACCGGCCGCCTGGTCGGGACCACCCGCATCGACGGGATCTCCGGTTCCGACGGGGCCGCCCGCGCCGACGGATCCGCCCGTGCCGATGGAGCCGGACGCGCCGACGGGGCCGAGGCGGTGCTGCCCACGATCACCGGCAGCGCCTGGCTCACCGCGCTCTCGCAGATCGTCCTGGACGCGAGCGACCCGTTCCCCTCCGGCTTCACCCTCTGAGGGACCGACGGGCCATGGCCGGCGAGCCGCCCCACTACGCTCGATGACCATGAGCACCGACCACCCCGTCCACCTCGACCGCCAAGGTCACCCCGAGACCTCCCGCCTCTTCTTCCTCGTCGGCCCGCCCGCTGTCGGGAAGCTGAGCATCGCGCGCGAGCTCGCGCGCCGCTCCGGCGCGATCGTCGTGGACAACCACCTGGTCAACAACGCCGTGTTCGTGCCCATGGGTCTGGCCCGCGGCGGCCGCGACCTCGCCGACACCGACGCGCTGCGGGCACGGGTGCTCGACGTGGTGCTCGAGGCGACGCTCGCGGCGCCGGCCGAGCTCTCCCACGTGTTCACCAACTGGCTTCCCGACGAGCCGGACAACGCCGCCCACGTGCAGCGTCTGCGGGACCTCGCCGCCCAGCGCGGCGCGCGGTTCGTGCCCGTCTGGCTCACCGCGTCGGCCGACGAGCTCGCCGCCCGCGTGGACTCGCCCGAGCGGGCGGAGCGCACCAAGCTCACCGACCCCGGCATCCTGCGCGACGTGCTCGCGATCCCTCAGCTGCCCGCCCCGTCGGACGCGATCGAGGCGGACACCTCGCGGATGAGCATCGCGGAGGCGGCCGAGCGCATCCTCGAGGCATAGGGCGGCGGACTCTGGCCTGGCCTCGTGGCGCGGCCCCGGGGCACGGTCTCGGGGCGCGGCCCCGGAGCACAGCCGCCGGGCATAGCCTCGGGGCATGACCACCGCGAGCTACGTCCCCGCGCCCACCGCCACCGGCTCCGTCGTCCTGGCTGACGTCGCCGTCGTCGACCCCGCGAGCGGTGCGGTCACCGCCCATCAGGACGTGCGCCTGGAGGGGGAGAGGATCGCCGCGGTCGGCGCGCACGACGAGCAGCGGGCGCACGGCGACCAGCAGCACGGCGCGCACGTCGTGGACGGCGCGGGCCTCTTCGTCGTCCCCGCCTTCGTCGATGCGCACGCGCACCCGCTGAACAACCCCGAGGACGTCGACGCGACCTATGCGCTCATGCTGGCCGCGGGCGTCGCCGGCTACCGGCAGATGTCCGGCAGCGACGAGCTGCTGGCCCGCCGCGCCGCGGGCACGCTGCGCTCACCCGAGGGGGCGCCGCGCCTGCTCGCCCTGCCCGGCGACCTGCTCACCCCGATCACCGCGCCCGACGCGAAGGGGGCCGCAGCCTCCGTGCGCCACCAGGCCGAGCGCGGCGCCGACTTCGTCAAGGCCGGCTTCACCAATCGCAGCACGCTGCTCGCCGCGATCGCCGAGGGCGAGAGGGTCGGCCTGGACGTGGTGGGCCATGTGCCCGATGACATCGACGCCCGCGAGGCCTCCGAGGCCGGCATGCACTGCATGGAGCACCTGGGCACCGGCGTCTCGCTGTACGCGGCGTCCTCGCGGCGCGAGCAGCAGGCGCGCAAGGACGCCGGCGGCGTCCCGAGCCTCCCGCGCATCCCCGGGCTCGCCCCGATCGCGAACCGGATCTTCCAGCCCTTCCTCATGAAGCTCGTGGTCAACCCCGCGGCCCGCACCAGCGCCAAGACCGCCGAGAACTACCGGCTCGTGGACCGCAGCTTCGACGCCCAGCGCGCCGAGTCCCTCGCGCAGCTGCTCGCGGCGAACGACACCTGGCAGTGCCCGACGCTGATCCGCGTGCACACCCAGCAGTTCCCCGGCACGCCCCGGCACCGCGAGGACCCCCGCAGGCGGTTCATCGCGCCGGACGTGCTCGAGCTCTGGGAGTCCGTCACCGACACCTTCGAGGACCTCCCCGCCCCCACGCGGGAGGCGCTCGCCGAGCACTGGGACGCGCAGCTGCGGATGACGCGCGTGCTCGCCGACGCCGACGTCCCGATGCTCACCGGCACCGACTCCAACGGCGCCAGCTGGGTGATCCCGGGCCTGGGCCTCCATGACGAGTTCGCCCTGCTCGCCGAGGCCGGCGTGAGCCCCGCGAAGATCCTGCGCGCGGCCACGAGCGACGCCGCCCGCTTCTTCGGCCGCGAGGACCGGGCCGGTGCCGTGCGTGCCGGCTTCGAGGCGGACCTGGTGCTGCTGGGCGGGGACCCGACGGCCGACGCCGCTGCGCTCGCCGACGTGCGCGGCGTCGTCCGCGACGGCGCCTACCGCGACCGCGCCGCGCTCGACGAGACCCTGGAGCGCCTCGCCGCCCACCCCTCCGCGCGCTGAGGTCGATCTGACGTTCGGGTGGGAATTCGCGCCCGATTCCCACCCGAACGTCAGATCGACCGGCGGGCGGGGCGCGATGGGTGCGCGGAGCGTGGTGCACGCGGGGCGATGCGTCGACTCCCGCGGGGCGCACAGGACCCCCACAGCCGGGGCGACGTCCCGGGCACAGCCCACGCGCTGACTCTGTGGCGCATGAGCACACCGCACGCACCCACTCGAGATCCCGGGCCGAACCCGCCGGGCCAGAATCCGCCCGAGCAGCCCCCGTCGGGCCGGCGCAGCCACCGCGGACGCAGCGTCATCCGCCGCCGTGTCCTGCTGGGCTCGGGCGTCGCCCTGCTCGCCGGGACCGGCGGCTCCGCGGCCTGGGCCTACGATCGCTTCCTGCGGGAGAAGGTCGAGGTCTCCGACGTCTCCGCCGCCGAGTCCGAGGCCGGCACCGCGCAGACCGCGGCGCTCGCGACCGACGGCGAGTACTCGAGCACCGGGTTCACCTCCTCGACCACGACGATCACCCTCACCGAGACCCAGACGGGCAGCGGCTCCGAGGCCCTGGCCTGGTACGCCGCGGAAATCGAGGTCGACGACGCGACGGTCGTGCGCTCGGCCTTCGCGCAGGACGAGTTCGGCCAGAACATCACCGAGAAGCCCAGCGAGATCGCCTCGGACAACTCGGCGGTGCTCGCGATCAACGGCGACTACTACGGCTTCCGCGACACCGGCATCGTCATCCGCAACGGCGTCACCTACCGCGACGAACCCGCCCGCGACGGTCTCGTGTTCTATGCCGACGGACGCATCGAGATCTACGACGAGACCACCACCAGCGCCGACGAGCTGCTGGACGACGGCGCCTGGAACACCCTGAGCTTCGGCCCCGCCGTGCTCGAGGACGGGAAGGTCCCCGACGGCGTCGAGGACGTCGAGATCGACACCAACATCGGCAACCACTCGATCCAGGGCGACCAGCCGCGCACCGCGATCGGCGTGATCGGCGAGAACCACCTGGTCTTCCTCGTCGTCGACGGAAGGTCCGAGGGGCACTCCCGCGGCGTCGGCCTCACCGAGCTCGGCGAGATCCTCGCAGACCTCGGCTGCACGAGCGGCTACAACCTCGACGGCGGCGGCTCCTCGGTGATGATCTTCGACGGCGAGATCCTCAACGAGCCCTCCAACGGCGGCGAGCGCGCCACCTCCGACATCCTCTACGTGGCCGGGTGATCGCGATGGTGACGATCCGCCCGCACCTGCGGCCCAGCACGGCCGCCGCCCGTCCGGCGCCCGCCGGAAGCTCCGCGACCGAGGCGCCCGCAACGACCGGTCCCGGTCGTGCCAGGGCCTCCGCGGCGTCCGCCCCGCCCACCCCTGCCTCCGACTCGCCCACTCCCACGTCCGGTTCGCCCGCTCCGGGCCGCGCCGTGGTCCTGATCCCGGCGCTCGCGCCCGCGCGTCCGCTCGTGGACCTGGTGTCGGCACTGGCCGCCGACGGCATCGACGTGCTCGTGGTCGACGACGGCTCCGGCCCCGACTACGAGGTCGTCTTCGACCGCTGTGAGCTCGAGGGCGCCGAGGTCCTCCGCCTGCCGGAGAACCGCGGCAAGGGCGGCGCCCTGCGCGCCGGCATCGCCCACGTGCGCGGGACTCGACCCGGCAGCGGCGTGGTCACGGCCGACGCCGACGGCCAGCACACCCTCGTCGACATCCGCCGCGTGCGCGACGTCCTCGACGGGATCGAGCCGTCGGCCGACGGAGGCAGTGCGCTCGCCTGCGCGGATCCCGGCCGGTCGGCTCCGGGGGATCAGGCCAATTCGTCGGCCTCGGCCCCTCCGCCCCGGCCCCGCTCGGACCTCGTGCTCGGCGTGCGCGGATTCGACCGCTCCGAGGTGCCGCTGCGCTCGCGACTGGGCAACGTGGTGAGCTCGTGGGTGCTGCGACTGGCGTCCGGCGAGCGCCTCGGGGACACCCAGACCGGTCTGCGCGGCCTGCCCGCCTCCCGCCTGGCCTGGGCGGAGGCGATCCCCGGCGACCGCTACGAGTACGAGTACTCGATGCTCGTTCGCGCCGGGCGCGAGGGCATCGGACTGCATCAGGTGCCCATCGAGACCGTCTACCTGGACGACAACGAGGCCAGCCACTTCCGTCCCGTGCGCGACTCCCTGCGGGTGCTCGGCCCGGTGCTCGCCTTCATGGGATCGGGTCTGCTCGCCTTCGCCCTGGACACCGTCCTGTTCCTGGCGTTCTCCGCTCTCGGCGCGCCGGTCTGGCTCGCCCTCGCGACCGCCCGCGTGCTCAGCGCGAGCGGGAACTTCGCGCTGAATCGGCGCGTGGTGTTCGACGGCGGGACCGACGTACCGCTGGGCAGGGCGCTCGCCCGTTACGCGGTGCTCGCCGCCCTCGTGCTCGGGGCCGGGGTGCTGCTCGTGGACGCCCTGGTCGGGCTCGGGGCATCGCTGCTGGTCGCGAAGGTGACGACGGATCTGGCGCTGTTCGTGCTCAGCTTCCTCGTCCAGCGCCTGGTGGTGTTCCCGAGGAGGTGCGGCGAGAGCTGATCCGGGGCCGGGGCCGGGGCCGGGGCCGAGGCCAGAGCCGGGGCCGTGGGCGAAGCCGGTGCCGGGGCCGTGGGCGTGGCTGGATCTGAGGTTCAGAGTGAGGCTGCGGGGCGGGGTGCCGTCACCGATCGGCGTATACGCGACATCCATGCGAAATATTGCACGGATGTCGCGTGGAGGCCGGTGCGTGACATGCCGCCACCGATGGTGCGTGACGGACCGCCACCGATGGTGTGTGACGGACCAACATCGATGGTGTGTGACGGACCGCCACCGATGGTGTGTGACGGACCAACATCGATGGTGTGTGACGGACCGCCACCGATGGTGTGTGACGGACCAACATCGATGGTGTGTGACGGACCGCCACCGATGGTGTGTGACGGACCAACACCGATGGTGCGTGACGTGCCGACGCCGATGGCGCGTCTCACCGCCGCGGGCGCCGGGCGCGCACCGCCTCGACGACGCGCAGCACGAGCAGCACCACCACGAGCGCGAGAAGCAGCCAGTACTTCGTGGCGACGGCGGCGACACCGGCGATCACGAGCGCCGCCACGTAGACGATGTCGAGCACGCGGCCCGAGACGCCGAGGAAACGCGAGCCCCAGCGCCCGCGCAGCAGGCGCAGGGCGAGCAGGCCCAGGATCAGGGCGATGGCCAGGTACTTCACGTCTGCGGCTCCCGGTGTCGGTTCGCGGCGAGCCTACCGGTGCCGGGGCCGGTCCGGGGCCAGCGGGGGTGATGATGCCGCCGCCCGCCGCCCGCCGCCCGCCGCCCGCCGCTCGACGGCCGATGCCCGATGCCCGACGCTCGACGGCCGACGGCCGGGGAGAGAGCCGGCTCCGCTCAGGCCTGGCCGTGGATCTCGAGGACGCGGATCGCGAGCTGCACGCGGTTGGTGACGAGCAGCTTCTCGAACAGGTGCCCGATGTGCGTCTTGATGGTGGGCAGCGAGAGGAACAGGGCGTCGGCGATCTCCGAGTTGGTCAGCCCCTGCGCCACCAGACCGGCGACCTCCCACTCGCGCTCGGTGAGGCCTTGGGGCGGGCCCGCCACCGCGCCGGCGCCTGCGCCGTCGGCGGTGGCCGTCGGTCCGCCGTGCGCGGGGTCGGTCGTCGCAACGTCCCCGGACGGGGCGGTCGCCGCCTCGTCGTGCGCGGAGGCGAGGCGGACCAGACGTCGGAGCACAGCGGGGGAGAAGCGGGCGTCGCCGCGCGCGGCCTCGTGGATGGACTGGACGACCTGCTCGGGCGGAGAGTCCTTGAGCAGGAACGACATGGCGCCGGCGCGCAGCGCATCGAGGAGGAAGGTGTCGGTGTCGAAGGCCGTGAGGACCACGACGCCGGCCCTCACGTCGCGCTCGCGGAGCGCGCGGGTCGCCTCGATCCCGTCCATGCGCGGCATCCGGATGTCCATCAGCACCACGTCCGGGTCGAGCTCGGCGCAGCGCTCGAGGGCCTCTGCTCCGTCGGAGGCCTCGCCGACGACGGAGATGCCGTCGGCCCCGTCGATCATGAGGCGCAGCCCGGCGCGCATGAGCTGCTCGTCGTCCACGAGCAGCACGCGGGTCTGCGGGGCATCAGGCGTCATCGCGTCCTCCATGGCAGGCGCACCTCCACCTCGAAAGTCTGAGCGTTCTGCGGACTGGCCAGCGGATCGTCCGGCCGGCCGATGTGCGTGCCGTCCTGCGGGCGGACGTGCGTGCCGTCCCGCCGGCGGACGTGCGTGTCGTCCCGTGGATCGTCGTGCTCGCCGTCCTGCGCGCCGTCCCGCACATCGGCGCGGAACGTGCCTCCGAGCAGCCGCACCCGCTCGCGCACGCCGGTCAGGCCCAGTCCGGTGCCGAGCTCGCTGTCCGCGGCGTCCGACGCCGGCACGGGGTTGCTCGCCGACATCCGGAGATCATCTTGGTCCCGGACGATCTGCAGGTCGAGCCGTGCACCGGGCGCGTGCTTGCGGGCATTGGTCAGCAGCTCGCGGGTGATCCTCACGAGCGTCACCACGGTCGCGGAGCCGGCGGACTCGAGATCCCCGGCACCGATGCCCTCCCAGTGCAGGCGGACGTCCTGTCCCTCGGCGCGGGCCGCCTCGACCAGGTCGTCGATGCTCCCGGGTGTGGGCAGCGGTTCGGCCGGATCCTCGCGCAGGGCGCTGAGCACGTCGCGCAGCTCGGTGTTCGCCGCACGGGCGTCGCCGCGGATCGTGTCCGCGACCTCGCGCATCTTCTCGGGCGGCATATCCCGGCGATAGGCGAGCGCGCCGGCGTGCATCGCGATCAGGGAGAGATGGTGGGAGAGGCTGTCGTGCATGTCCCGGGCGATCGCGGCGCGCTGCTCGGACTCCGCCTGGGCGACCAGGGCGCGGTGCTCGCGCTCGAGGGCCTCGTGCTCGCGTTCGACGGCGGCGCGCTCCCGCTGGGCGGTCGCGGCCTGGCTGCGCAGGGACGAGATCAGGGCGAGGCGGGTGCCGCGCACCCGGCCCCACAGCAGCGAGGCGGCGGCGAAGACGACGCTCAGCAGCACCTCGATGAGCAGGGTGGGCGACCAGTCGCCGTCCGCCCAGCGGTTCAGGACGCCCGAGGCGAGCGCGGCGACGGCGCATACGCCCAGGCCGCTCGCATCCACGCGCCAGTCCCTGCGCGCGCCCAGCCGCGCGAGCGCGACCGCGGAGGCGGGCAGGGACGAGCCGCTGAGGGCGCCGGGGACCACCAGCAGCAGGTTCCACAGGCCGGCCCGGCGCATGGGCCCGGCGGCGAGGTTCGCGAGCAGGCCGATGCCGATGTCGATGGTGAGCAGCAGGCTGAACCGGGGCGGGAGGACGTCCCCGTACTCGTCCCAGTAGGCGATGGTGAGGAGGAGGAGCACGATCGCCCCGACCACGAGGCACACGAGCGAGACCAGCAGCATCCGGCCGAGCTCCGCGAGGCGCCGCACCCAGGGGCGGGGAGAGCTCGCCTCGCAGGGGGCGGGTGCAGGAGGGGACGGGGACATCACCGCCCCATCGTAGGAATCGGCCACGAACGGGCGGATCGGCCGAAGGGACGAGGGGCCGACGGATGAGGGGCCGACGGGTGAGAGGCCGACGGGTGAGAGGCGGACGGCGGAGGACGGCGCGGACGCTCAGCCGCCCTGCCGCGCCGCGTCCCGTGCGAGCGGTCCCGGCATGATCACCACCGGGCACAGCGCCCGGTGCACGAGCTGCGCGGCGAAGGTGGGGTCGCTGCGCACCTCGCGTCGGCGCGGCGCGTCGATGACCAGCATGCTCGCGCCTGCGCTCGCGTCCAGGAGCACGCGGCGCCGCGAGCCGCGCACGGCCCGCAGCTCGACCTCGTCGGCCGACGCTCCGAGCGCCCGGCGCACGTCTCCCTCCAGGGTCTCCAGGGCTGCGCTGCGCAGCGGGTCCTCACTGTCGGCGACCCGCGAGGGCGTGGGGCGCACGGTCCCGGCGGCCGTCGTCGGCACGCGATATGCGCGCAGGGCCAGCAGCGGCAGGGACTGCAGGCGGGCCTGCTCGAGCGCCCAGCGCAGAGCGGCGGGCGATCCGGACGTGGCGCTCACGCCCACGAGGATCGGGCCGCGGCCCTCGCCGCCGTCGGCCGTCGGGGCAGCTGCGCCGCCGTCGGCCGTCTGGACCCCTGCGCCGCCGGCCTCCTCCGCCGCGCCGCCCATCGTCTCCGTTGCCTTCGTGCTCATGCCGTCGCCTCCTGCTCGCCGTGGTCCTCGGACTCCGCATTGCGCTTGCTGAGCGGATCTGCGACGTCCTCGAGGCCCTTGCGCTCGGCGTCGACGCCGAGGACCAGAGCCACGATGCCGCCGATCAGCATGATCAGGCTGCCGCCGATGTAGCCGATGACGAGCGGCCCGCGCGAGGAGCCGTCGCCGATCAGCGCCCCGTAGATGAGCGGGGCGATCGCGCCCGCGATCTGGGCGATGGAGAAGAAGTAGCTGATCGCCTGACCGCGCACCTCGAGCGGGAACACCTCGGAGACCGTCAGGTAGGCGGAGGAGGCGCCGGCGCTCGCGAAGAAGAACGCGACGCACCAGAACACGGTGTGCGTCGTGGCCGTCAGCAGGTCGGCCGAGAACGCGATCGCCGAGGCCGTGAGGATCACCGCGGCGAGTCCGTAGGTCCCGAAGATCATGCGGCGTCGGCCGATCGTGTCGAACAGCGGCCCCAGCAGCAGCGGCCCCAGCAGGTTCCCGATGGCGAACGGGATCATGTAGAGCCCCGCCGCGTCCTTCGCGACACCGTAGAACTGCTCGAGGACGATCGCGTAGGTGAAGAAGATGGCGTTGTACAGGAACGACTGGGTGACCATGAGGGTCACGCCCAGCACGGTGCGGCCCGGTTAGACCTTGAAGAAGACGTGCGCGACCTCCCGGAAGGGCAGGCGCTCCTCGGGCTTCACGGTGATCGCGCGGGACTCGTCGACCTCGCCGAGCTCGTGCCCGCTGTCGTGGACCCGCTCCTCGATGCCGCCGATGATCTGCTCGGCCTCCTCGCCGCGGCCGTGGGTGAGCATCCAGCGGGGCGACTCGGGGATCGCCCGGCGCATGAGGATCAGGATGAGTCCGAGCACGGGGCCGATGAAGAAGCCGATCCTCCAGCCCCAGTGCTCGTTCACGAGCTCGGGGTCGAGCAGGAAGATCGTCGAGGCGGCCCCCAGGGCGACGCCCGCCCAGTAGGTGCCGTTCACGGCGAGGTCCACGCGTCCGCGGTACTTCGCGGGGATCAGCTCGTCGATCGCGGAGTTGATCGCCGAGTACTCGCCGCCGATGCCGGCGCCGGCGATGAACCGGCACAGGTAGAAGAACCACATGGAGAACGACAGGCCCGCGAGCGCGGAGCCCGCGAGGTAGACCGCGAGGGTGAGGGCGAACAGCTTCTTGCGTCCGATGCGGTCGGTGAGCCGACCGAACACGAGCGAGCCGAGCACCTGGCCGAACAGGTAGAAGGTCGCCGAGGCGGTGATCTGCTCGTTGCTCATGCCCAGGTCGGCGGCGAAGCCGTTGGCCGCGACGATCTGCACCTCGATGCCGTCGAGGATCCATGCTGCGCCCAGCCCCACGATCACCAGGGTGTGGAAGCGGGCCCAGGGCAGGCGGTCCATGCGGGCCGGGATCAGGCTGCGCACCGCCTGGAACGACGGTCGGCCCCGTGCGGCACCGGCTCCCGGCGCTGCGCCGTGCGGCGCAGGCTGTGCTGTCTCGGACATGCGTCCCCCTGTTCACGTGCGATCGGCGACGACGGTCGGCGGGCGCCCGGATGCGAGCGTCGCGTCGGCCGGAGCGGCCGTGGACGTGACGCAGGCTACTCCCGCGGCGCCCGGGTCCGCGGATCACACTGCCCGGACGGCCCGCGCGCCACCGCCTTACAGTGGGAGGACCATGTGCCGCCTCTTCGCTCTCCACGCCGACCGCCCCGTCACCGCGCGCTTCTGGCTGCTCGACGCGCCGTACAGCCTCGCGCACCAGTCCCAGTTCAACGCCGACGGCACCGGGATCGGATGGTTCGACGACGAGGGCGCGCCGCACGTGCAGAAGCGTCCGGTGGCCGCGCACTCCTCGAGCCGCTACGCCCGGATCGCCTCGGACCTGCGCTCCCGCGCGATGATCGCGCACGTGCGCAACTCCTCCGGGACGGCGAACGAGCTGGTGAACACGCACCCGTTCCTCATGGAGGGCATCATCGTGGCCCACAACGGGGTGCTGCGCGTGACGGACGAGCTGCGCGGGCGCGTGCGGGAGCTCGGCGCCGGTCACCTCGTCGAGGGCGCGACCGACAGCGAGTGGCTCGCCGCCCTCATCGCCGGTGAGACCTCGGCGGCCCACGGGGACCTGCACGCGGGGTTGATCGCCGCGATCGCCTGGGTGCTCGAGCACGTGTCCGTCTACTCGCTGAACCTCGTCGCCGCACGGGACGAGCACCTGTACGCGCTGCGACTGCCCGAGACGAACGAGCTGTGGGTGCGCGACCGGCCTGCCGGCGGCAGGAACGACGACGCCCTCCATCAGGCCTCCGACACCCTTCGCGCGACCAGCGCCGACCTGCGCGACGTGCGCTCGGTGGTGATCGCGAGCGAGCCCATGGACGACTCCGACCAGTGGCGCCTGCTGGCCGACGGCGAGCTGCTGCACGTCCGCCCCACCGGCGAGGTCACCTCCGAGATGCCCTTCCCGCAGCCGGCCCATCGCCTGGGCATCGAGGATCTCGGCCTCAGCGAGGCCGCCTCCCAGGCCCACGCGGCCGAGGCGCAGGAGCGCGCCGAGCGCCGTGCCAAGTCCGCCGCCCCCGGGTCGCGACGTGCCGCCTGAGGGGCGCTGCCGGGCAGTGCCGGACGCGCCCGCGCCGTCGGCCGCCCTGTCGCCCGAACCGGCGGCCGCACCGTCGCCCGAACCGGCGGCCGTCCCGTCGACCGGCCTGCCCTTTCACCGCCTCGCGCACCTGCGGCCCGAATGGGCGCGCTGGTTCCGCCCGCTGCTGACCGCGCTGGCCGCGGGCGTCGCGCAGATCGTCTTCGCCTACCTCGTGCTGGTGGGCACGGTGACCGTGCTCGCGATCCTCCCGGGCGTCGATCCGATGGAGATCGGCCGCAGCCAGGGCGATCCGGCCAGCCCGCTGAGCGTCTTCGTCGCCCTCGCGCTCGGTGCCTTCGCGGTGCCCGCGGCGCTGCTGGGCGTGCGCCTCGGCGGCTGGCGACCGGTGCGCACGCTGTGGTCGGTCGCGGGTCGCTTCCGCCGCGACGTGCTGGCCTGGGGCGCGGTGCGCATGCTCCCGGTGCTCGCCCTCGCGGCCGTCGCGGGCATGCTCGTGGGCACCGGGCCCGCGCAGCTGGGGCCGCGGGGGAGCGGCGGGGCGATCGTCGGCGTGCTCGTGCTGACCATGCTGCTCGCGCCCCTGCGCGCCGTGGGCGAGGAGCTCGTGTTCCGCGGGATCGGCCAGCAGGCCGTCGGCACCTGGCTGCGCAGCCCCTTCTGGGCGATCGTGCTGCCCGTGCCGCTCTCGCTGATCGGCCGCGGCTTCGGGGCCGACGCGGGCGCTCTCGCCGGTGCCGCCCTCATCTCGCTGTGCAGCGGGATCCTGGCCTGGAAGAGCGGGGGCCTCGAGCTGCCGATCCTCCTGCAGCTGGGCACCTTCGGGCTCAGCGGCCTGCTCTCGCCCTTCGGAGCTCCCGTGTTCCCCGGTCAGGGCGCCTCGATCGCCCCGTGGGGGATCGCCGTGCTCCTGCTGACCGTGCTGCTGTGCGACGCGATCGACCGGCGCCAGGGCCTGCGCATGGGCGAGGGCCTCGCCCGCTCGGCCCACGCCCCGTCCCCGCAGCGCGTGCGGGTCTGAGCTCCGCGGCTCCGCGGCTCCGCGGCTCGGCGCCCCGGCGCTTCGAAGATGTGACCATGGCGAGCCGAGAACCGGGCGATTTGGCTCGTCACGGTCATATCTCGCGCCCCGGCCGGGTCTGCTCTCACGCGCTGCTGCTGGCGGCCCGCGCGCCCTCGCCCTGCAGGATCTGCACGAGCTGGGCGCGGGAGCGGATGCCGAGGGTGCGGTAGATGCGGGTCAGGCGCAGCTCGACCGTGCGCACCGAGACGAACAGCTCGGAGGCGATCGCCTTGTTGCGCATGCCCCGACCGACGAGCTCGGCGACGGCCCTCTCCTTCTCCCCGAGGGGTGAGAGGGGATCGGCCCTCCCCGTCGGGCGCTCGAGAGGCGTCGGGACCAGCCGAGCGGTGCTCTGGCCGGTCTGATCGATGGCCATCAGGCCCGCGTCGCGCGCGGACCGGGAATCCGTGCTGCGCCCGAGCTCCTCGAGGCGCTGCGAGTAGGCGAGCAGAAACTGGCCTCGCTGCAGCTCGTGCCCGGTGTGGAGACCGGTCTCGATGAGGTCCTGGATCTCCCCGCCGGGGACCTCGCCGATGCTGAGCAGGGCCCTGGAGTTGGCGATCGCCAATCGCGCCCAGGGCGACGGCGATTCGTGGGAGAGCTGCGTCAGCTCAACGAGGACCCCCTCCGCCTCCTCGCGGCGGCCGAGCTCCACGAGGGTCTGGATGTAGTGCTCGTGGAACCGCAGCAGATGCGGGGCGCGGAAGCGCGCCGACTGCGCGTGAGCCCGCGCGTAGTGCTGCGCGGCGGACTCGAGCCGGCCCCGCATGCGGGCGGCGCGGGCCAGCAGCACGCTGACCTCCGATTCCAGGCGCGGGTTCACCCCGGGGGCGAGCCTGCGCTGGAGCCCGGAGAGGATCGCATCGGCCGTCTCGACGTCCCCGCTGCTGAGCAGCAGTGCCGCCCGTGCACGCAGCACGAGCGGCTGCATGGTGCGTGCGCTCGTGCTGATCGGGGCGAGACCCCGGAACGCGTCGCGCGCACGGGCGGAGAGCCCCGCCCGCAGCTCGATCTCGGTGAGATCGAGGGAGCGGCTCAGCGGTCGGGGCGCCGGTGAGGAGTTCCCGGCGCGTCCTGAGGGGTCCACGACATCGCGTGCCTCGGCGTAGGACTCGGCGATCGACAGGGCCTGCGCGAGGACGGTGCGGACCATGCTCTCGTCGCCGCGGCGCTCGAGCCGCGCGATCAGGTCCCGATCGGGGGCGCCCGATCGCTCGTCCCCGCCGTGGAGCACCTGCTGGTAGAGATCGGCCAGGGAGACGGCTGCCCTGAGCAGCGGCGTCGGGGTCCCGGAGGTCTCCTGCGCGAGGCCGGCGAGCTCCTGCGCGGCGCGCACCTCCCACCGCTGCAGGAGGAGGAGCGCGCCCAGCGCCAGGAGGTCCACGCGCTCGGATGCGGTGCCCGCCTGCTCGTCGGAGATGCTGCTGCGCAGCAGCCGGCTGGGCAGTGCGTCGCCGTGCGCGTGCGCGAAGAGCAGGGCGGCTCGGATCAGGGGCGCGGGCGTCCCGGTCCCCTCGAAGCGCTCGCGGGCGAAGCTGAGATACCGCTCGGCGAGCTCGATCTCGCCCTGGGCCAGCAGCGACTCGGCGACCTCGCACAGGCGCCGGGCCACCTCGACGTCCTCGCCCGCGCTGAGCGAGATCGCGCGCTCGATGAGGTGCAGCGCGGGACGCAGATCGCCCGCGTCCACGAGGTCCCGCGCCCCCTCGAGCATCACGGTGGGCTGCGTGGCCGCCGGGTCGACGAAGCTCAGGTGCCACTGCGTCCAGTCGGGCGCGTCCTCGAGCGCGGTCGCCGCGAGCTCCTCGTGCAGCCTCTGGCGGTCGTGGGCCGTGCGCCCCCAGTAGACCGAGGAGCGCAGGGACAGCGAGCGCAGACGCACGAGACCGCCGGTGCGACCGACCAGTCCCGAGCCGAGGAGCTCATCGAGGGCCACCGCCGACGCCGCGGGGTCGCCGAGCCGCAGGAGGACTCGTTCCGGGGTCGCGGGGGCGCTCGAGAGCATCTGGACCAGGAGCGTCTGCTCGGCGTCGAGACCGGCGAGGACCTCTCGGTGGGAGGACTCGAGCCGCGGGTCGGCGGGCAGCGGCACCTGCAGGGGGGAGGCGCCGTCCAGGACCTCGGGGAGTGCGGCGTCGATCAGCCCTTCGAGTGCGAGGGGGCTGCCGCCCGCGGCGGTGGCGAGCAGCAGCAGGACCGCGGGATCGGTCCCCGCGGGGGCGAACTCCTCGGCGAGGCGCCGCAGGGGCTCGAGGGCGAGCTCGGGGAGCTCCACATCGCGGCGGCGGTCGGCGGCCCGGTCCTGGACAGGGGTGCGCAGTGCGAGCACGCAGCGCATGCCGCGCGGGGCGCAGCGCAGGGTGACGACCTCGAGCACGGTGCGACTGGGGGCATCGAGGAGCTCGGCGTCGTCGACGAGCACGAGGAAGTCGGTCGTCGTGCGCCGCTCGACCTCCGCGGCGACGGCGCGCGCGAGCGCGGGAAGGTCCTCGGTCCCGTGCACGTCCAGGAGGGGGAGGGTGTCTGTGTCGAGCAGGCCGTCGAGCGCGGCGAGCACCGCGGAGAGACCGCCGAGCGGCCACTCGGCGGGCGCGGCGCCTGCACGCACGATGGCGGAGGGCAGGGCGAGGGCCTCTCGCACCGCACCGAGCAGGAAGGACTTGCCGCTGCCGATGGGGCCGGTGACGGCGAGCATCCTCCCTGCGGGATCCGCGAGGTCGCGATCGACCTGCGCGAGCGCTTCCGGGCGCGCGATGAATGCCATCTCTCCCCTTCCCGAGTCGTTCCCCTCGGACTCCTGTCCCGGCGCCGACGGACCGGACGGCGCGGTCCGGCGCCCACGCGGGAGTGATCTCCGTGGCCCGACGGTGCATCCGCAATGTCCGATCCTTCGTGGCGGGGGCGCGCCGCAGATCTCGCGGCACCCCCCCGGGGTCGCATCGGACGCCCATATCGAGCTGCACGATCATGGCACGATCCGTCCCGAAGTGTCCGACTTGCGAGGATTATACGGGATGTGCCTCACATCCCGATTCGTGACGCTGGCGGGAGCAGGGGGAGGCCCGGCCGGCAGCGCCTGCTGCGTAATGCCCCACGTACGTCGTGCGGAGAGCGGTGCGGAGCCCCCGGAACCCGCACCGATCCGCAACGGAAGCGCATGGCGCGGCCGCTCTGGGGTGGTGACCCGCAAGTAGGCCGCACCCCCCTTCGCTCCGGATCTGCGTTTCCCTAGGCTGTCCGAAGTGTCCGCATTTGTTCCGGATGGCCGGAACGCGCAGAACGTCGGTGATCGGGGGCGGGGTGCCCCGCCGGCGTCGCGGCCAGGACGTGGGGTCCGGCCGGATCTGCGAGTCAACACCAGGGGGAGCATCAGATGAGTACACAGGTCGCGGAGGTCCGAGGGGGCCGCGCGCAAACAGCCGCGCAGGCCGCGGAGTCGGAGGCGCGCCCGGTCGATGCCGAGGCGCACAGCTCGTCGCTCCTCCTCCTGCCCGACACCGCGTTGACGGAGCCCGGCACGGAGATCGCCGCCGCCGTGCCGGAGGCGATCGCCGCCGGCACGGCGGCACGCAGCGCCGACAGCCTCGTGGTGCCGCTGCGGCCCGAGCTCGCTCCCGCCGTCACGCAGGGGGACCGCGCACCGGCGCGGCTGGGTGCCCACGGTCGCCGGGTCGCCCTCACCGCCGTCCTCTCCGCCGCCGTCGCGGTGATCGCGGTGGGCGCGATCGCGCTGCTGACCGCGGCTCCCCTCGCCGGCGCGGGAGCGCTCGCGGTGCTCGCTCTCGCGTGGGCCGTGATGCTGGACGCGCAGTCCTCCCGGCCGCTCGACAGCGCCAGGACCCTCGCCTCGCGACCGCTGATGCTCGTCGGCGGCGGAGCGCTCCTGCTCGCTCTCGCGCGTCCGTTCCTCGGGGAAGCCGTGCCCTCGGCCGCGGCGCTCGTGGCGCTCCCCCTCGCGCTCGGCGCGGGCGGCGCGGTCATCGTGGCGCTGGGCCGGATGCTGCACCCGGTGCGCTCCGTGCTGGTCTCGGCCGAGCCGGTCGACCCGATGGCCTCCGGCCTCCTCGAGGAGGAGACGCCGGTGATCGTGCGCGACGGCGATGCGTCGCTCGACGATCAGGTCCGGGAGGTCCTCGAGCGCGTCGAGGAGACCGGCAGCGAGGTGGTCGAGGTCCGCGGTGCGGCCCCCGCCGAGCTCCTCACGCACCTGAGCTGGGAGCTGCGCAGGCGGGGCATCCCGCTCAAGCTCTCGTTCATGGCGCCCGGTGCCCGACGCTCCCGCGTGCGGGTGGTCTCCGGCGCGCGCGGCGCCGCCGTGGTGATCCGGCCCCCGCGCCAGCCCGTGCCGGTGCGAGTGGCCAAGCGGGGCTTCGACATCCTCGGATCCGCGCTGCTGCTGGTCGCGCTCTCCCCGCTGCTGATCGTGGTGGCCCTCGCCGTGAGGCTGGACGACCACGGCCCGGTCTTCTACCGGCAGGAGCGCGTGGGCAAGGACGGCACGCCGTTCCACATGTTCAAGTTCCGCAGCATGGCGGTGGACGCCGACGCGCGCCTGGCCGAGCTGCTGCGTGCGCAGCAGACCGACGACAAGCCCCTGTTCAAGATCCAGAACGATCCCCGCCTGACCCGGATCGGCGGCTTCCTGCGCCGCTACTCGATCGACGAGATCCCGCAGCTGCTGAACGTCCTCGGAGGCTCCATGAGCCTCGTCGGCCCGCGGCCCCAGCGCGACGCCGAGGTGGCCCTCTACACGGGGTCTGCCTTCCACCGCCTGGGCGTCGTGCCCGGGATGACCGGCCTCTGGCAGGTCTCCGGCCGTTCGGCCCTCAGCTGGGAGCAGGCGCAGGCGCTCGACGTCCGCTACGCCCACAACTGGTCGCTCGGCATGGACCTGTGGATCATGCTGCGCACCGTCAAGGCGGTCGTCGGCAAGGACGGTGCGTACTGAGCCTCCGTCCGCGAGCAGCGGCCCGCCGCGAAGACGCCCGGAGCCGCCGTCGTCGGACTAGGGTCGGGCGCATGCCGATCGCTGCGTCCTGCGCGCCCGTCACCGACCCGCTGATCCTGCTGCCCCTGCGTCAGCGCATCCTCGAGAAGCGGCTCGGGGTGCGCGCGATCCATCTGCACCGGGAGGGGCACGATGACCTCGAGGTGCGGTTCGTCGAGGACACCTCGGAGAACGTCTGGTCGGTGTCCAAGACGGTCACGGCCCTGGGTGTCGGCATCGCGCAGAAGGAGGGGCTGCTCGACCTCGAGGACCGCCTCATTGACCACCTGCCCCGACCCGCGGGCGGCTACGGGCGCGGCATGGAGCTGGTGCGCCTGCGCCACCTCATCACCATGACCTCGGGGAACCCGGTCACCGTGTTCCTGGACTCCGAGCGCGAGGACCCGCACCTCACGGACCTGCTGCTGCGCACGGCCCTGGTGCGCGCCCCGGGGGAGAGGTTCGAGTACTCCAACGGCTCGATCTTCCTGCTGGGTCGCACGATCGCCGAGCGCTCGCAGCTGAGCCTGCGCGACTACCTGCTGCCGCGGCTTTTCGAGCCGCTGGGCATCGTGAATCCCCAGTGGCACTCCGACCGCGAGGGCCGCACCTGGGGCGCCACCGGTCTGCACCTGCGCACGCGCGAGGTGGCCCGGATCGGCCGGCTCCTCCTGCAGCGCGGCGCCTGGGAGGACGAGCAGCTGGTCCCCGCGGAGTGGATCGACGCCATGCACGCCGAGTCGTCCTGGGTGCCCACGGGAGAGCCGGAGCCCGAGAACGTCCGCTACGGCTACGGCGTCTGGCAGTGCTCCGTGCCGGGGGCGTGGCGGGCAGACGGCGCCTACGGCCAGTTCTCGATCGTGCTGCCCGAGCAGCGCGCGGTCGTCACCCTGACCTCCCATCACGAGGGCGGGCCGACGCAGGAGATCCTGCGCGCTGTGTGGCAGGAGCTGCTGCCGCTGCTCTGAGCGAGCGCGGCGACGCCTCGGGCCGCCGATGGTCGCGCCGTCCCTCGCGGCGGGCGTGATCAGGGCCGCTCTGTCTCCTCGCCCACGCCATCGATCACGGCCGAGCGACCCGTGACTAGGCTGGACCTCGTCGTGCGGCCCGCAGGGCGGGTCGCGGATCCGCCGAGTCGTCAGGAGCACGCCATGGCAGTCACCCTCGCCCAGCACCTCGTCACCCAGCTGCGGGACTTCGGTGTCGAGCGCATCTACGGGGTCGTCGGGGACTCCCTGAACCCGATCGTCGACGCCGTGCGCACCACCAAGGGCATCGACTGGGTGCACGTGCGCAACGAGGAGGCGGCCGCCTTCGCCGCCGGCGCCGAGGCGCGCGTGAGCGGGAAGCTCGCCGTCTGCGCCGGGTCCTGCGGCCCGGGAAACACCCACCTCATCCAGGGGCTGTACGACGCCCACCGCGACGGCGCCCCCGTGCTCGCGATCGCCTCGCACATCCCCAGCGGGAAGATCGGCACGGGGTTCTTCCAGGAGACCCACCCCGAGCGTCTCTTCCAGGAGTGCTCGCACTTCTGCGAGATGGTGAACTCCGGCCAGCACGGCGCGGACATGCTGCACATCGCAGCGCAGACGGCGCTCGCCAAGAAGGGCGTCTCCGTGCTCGTGATCCCCGGCGACGTCGCCGACGAGGAGATCGAGACCAGTGCCACCAAGGACCTCGCCACCCGCTTCGGCCGCGTCCAGCCCGATCCGGAGACGGTCGAGGAACTCGCCTCCCTCGTGAACCGCGCGAACTCCGTGACCCTGTTCGCCGGGGCCGGTGTGCGCGGCGCCCGCGAGCAGGTGCTCGCGCTCGCCGAGGCAGTGAAGGCCCCCGTCGGCCATGCCTTCGGCGGCAAGGAGTGGATCCAGTACGACAACCCGTACGACGTCGGCATGAGCGGCCTGCTCGGCTACGGCGCCTGCTACGAGGCGATGCACGAGGCGGACCTCGTGATCCTGCTGGGCACCGACTTCCCGTACAGCGAGTTCCTCCCGCAGAAGGACGTGACCGTCGTCCAGATCGATGCCGACGGGTCCCGGCTGGGCCGGCGCGTCCCGCTGGAGCTCGCCGTGAACGGCGACGTCGCCCTGACCATCGACGCGCTGCTGCCGCTGGTGCAGCCCAAGCGCTCCAGGAAGTTCCTCGACTCGCTGCTGCGCAAGCACGAGAAGGCGCTCAAGGGCGTCGTCTCGGCGTACACCCGCAACGTCGAGAAGATGAAGCCGATCCACCCCGAGTTCGTCGCCGCCACCCTCGACGACCTCGCCGACGACGACGCGATCTTCACCGTCGACACCGGCATGTGCAACGTGTGGGGCGCCCGCTACATCACCCCCAACGGCAAGCGCCGCGTGTTCGGCTCGTGGCACCACGGCACCATGGCCAACGCGCTCCCGCAGGCCATCGGCGCCTCCGCCGGCAACCCCGGTCGCCAGGTCATCTCCATGTCCGGCGACGGCGGGCTCGGGATGCTCATGGGCGAGCTGCTCACCGTGAAGCTCCACCAGCTCGACACGAAGATCGTCGTGTTCAACAACTCGAGCCTGGGCATGGTCAAGCTCGAGATGCTCGTCGAGGGCCTGCCCGACTACGAGACCGACCACGAGCACGTCGACTTCGCGGCGATCGCCGCCGGTGCCGGCATCCACTCGGTGAAGATCACCGACCCGAAGAAGCTCAAGAAGGAGCTGGCGGCGGCCCTCAAGCACAAGGGCCCCGTGCTGATCGACGTGGTCACCGATCCCGCAGCGCTCTCGATGCCGCCCAAGGTCACCTCCCAGCAGATCCGCGGCTTCGCGATGGCCTCGACGAAGGTCGTGCTCGGCGGCGGCGTCGGGAAGATGCTGGACATGGCGGCCACGAACGTGCGGAACATTCCGCGCTGACGGCGCGGGGCGCTCCGAGGCGGACCGTCCCCCATCGCTGGCCGGCGAGGATCGTGACCAGGTTCTATGACAGATAACGGCGGCGGGTTCTAGGCCATTTCTGTCATAGAACCTGGTCACGTCCGCGCCAGGCGGCGTCAGTGCCGTCGCGACCCGCCACGCCCGCCGCCCCCGCCGCGCCCGCCGCGCCCGGCACGCCCCGGGGCGCCCGCCGCCCCCGGGGTGCGCGGGGGCGGCGCGGGCTCGAGAGGGGATCGCCATGCGTGCTGTCGACCCGACATGCCGTGCCTGGCAGGTAAAAGTTCGGCAAAACGAGCGGCCGGATGTGGTCACGAGGACTACTCGCGGTGACGGGGCCGGTGCACGGTAAGGGGTATCCCGCGACGGGACCGCTGGTCACGCGTTCGAGTGCCGGTGCTGCCCCTCGTCTTCCCCGCCCTTCCCCCGCTTCCCGCACCCCCAGGAGAATGTCATGTCCGAGGCCCGCCGCACCCCCACCCATCGCGCCGAGGGCGCAGCCGTCTACTTCCGCGGGACGCGCGTCGCCCCGAAGCTCGCCGCCGCGACCGGCGGCGCCGTGATCGCCGCCGGGCTCGGCATGGCCGGCGCGGGCGTCGCCGAGGCCAGCACGCCCGCCGTCTGGGACGACGTCGCCCAGTGCGAGTCCAGCGGCAACTGGTCGATCAACAACGGCAACGGCTACTACGGCGGCCTGCAGTTCTCGCGCTCCACCTGGAACGCGTTCGGTGGCGGCAGCTACGCCGCGACCGCGGACAAGGCCACCAAGGCCGAGCAGATCGCCGTCGCCCAGCGCACGCTGCAGGCGCAGGGCCCCGGCGCGTGGCCCGTCTGCGGCGCCCGCGCGGGGCTGACCAAGGCGAACGGCGGCGCGTCCTCGAGCGCGACCCCCTCCGGCAGCTCGAGCGGATCGAGCAGCTCGGGCTCGTCGAAGTCCTCGGGCTCCGGCTCCTCGAAGCCCAGCTCGGTCGGCTCATCCTCGAGCGGCAAGCTCGTGGTCGACGGCAAGTTCGGCCCGAAGACCACTGCGAGCCTGCAGGCGTGGGTGGGCGTGAAGGCCGACGGATCCCTGTCCACGAGCGACATCAAGGCCCTCCAGAAGAAGGTCGGCGCGGTGCAGGACGGCAAGATCGGCTCGGAGACCACCGGCAAGCTGCGCGCCGCGATCGGCCAGAGCTACAACGGCGTGTGGGACTTCCGCACCTCCTACTCGACCGTGAAGGCGCTCCAGGTCCACCTGAACGGGTGAGCGGATGCGCCGCGGACCGGGAATGACCCGGCCGCGGCGGGCATCCCGACCGGCGCCCCGGCGGTCGTTCTCTGCGGTCGAACCCCGCGGATTCCTCCTCCCACCTGCCGCCCGGTCGTCGCGTCGCGACGGCCGGGCGGATGTGCGTGTGCGACAGTGTGGACGTGCGGCCGGGGAGCACCGGCCCGTCGTCCCCATGTCGGATCGCGGAGGAATGATGGCCGGTCTCGTCCACCCCGAGAGCATCGAACTGTGGCGGGACTGGGCCCGCTCCCGCGGAGGCATGGCGCGGCGCCGCAGGTCCGTGGCCGACGCGGTCCGCACGCTGCGCGGCACGCGCGGTCGCGACGACCCCTGGGAGGAGCCCCGGTGGGTGCTGCACTCGCGCGAGGGCGAGACGTCGGCGCGCGTGGCCATCGGTCTCGAGGACGCCTCCCCGCGCAGCCGCGCCGCCCTGCTCGCCTTCCTTCCGTACCTGCGCGTGGGCGTCGACGTGATCGCGCCGCGCGGCCTGATCGCCCCCGAGCTCGATGGGCCCGCCTGGCGCCGGCGCGCCTTCGAATCCGCGCGCGACGCCGTCCCCTCCGATGCCGCCGCGGTGATGACCGCCGGCCAGGGCGGGCCGACGGGCGCAGCCCTGCACTCGGTCGCCGAGCGCCGCGGCCTGCAGTCCTTCGTGGTCCAGACCGACGTGCTCACCCCCTACGCAGCGCCCCTGCCGGCGGAGGCGACTCTGCTGGCCTGGACGGCCGACGACGCCGACTTCTGGCGCTCGGGGCGCGAGGACCTCACCCTGCTGCCGGTCGGCTCCCAGCGGCTCTGGCAGCTGGGGCACCACAGCGGGGAGGGCGATGTCACGGAGGCCTCCGCCGAGCAGGACGCGGCGAGGACGGTCGACGAGACCGCGTCCGAGCCGGCCGACGAGGCCGCGGAGCGCACCGGCCCGTCGGCCGTGCCCTCGCCGGTCGTGCTCGGCCAGCTCGCGCGCATCGAGCTGCCGAGCCGACTCGCCGCCCGCGCCGCCTCCACGTTCTGCCGCGACGGTGCCGCCCGCTACCTGCCCGAGGCGGGGGAGACCGGGAGGCTCGCCCGCACCCAGCACCGGCTCTGGGAGCGGCGTGGCATCGAGGTGCTGGATGCGGGCACGGACCCGCTGACGCTCCGCGCACCCGTGGTCTCGATCCTGGCCTCGGAGATCCTCGAGGTCGCCGCTCGCGGGGGAGAGGCGTGGGTGCATGCGCCGGGCGCGCCCGGCTGGGTGCACGAGTTCTGGCACCGCTACGGGATGCGCCGGCACGGCACGCCCACCCCGGCGCCCGTGCTGCCCGAGGAGGAGCCCGCGGCGCGCATCGCCCGCGAGGTCGAGAACCGCGTCGAGGGTGACGATTGATGTCCGAAGCGCGACGCCCAAATGTGTCTAGCGCTGCATGATGCGTCGGATCGAAGGCCGTGTCCGGCACTACGCGTGGGGATCTCGAACACGATTGCCCCGTTTCCTTGGGCTGCAGCCGGACGGCAGGAACTGGGCTGAGGCGTGGTTCGGCGGCCATCCTTTGGCTCCCTCTCTCCTCGAGGACGGCACGACGTTGTCGGATCTCGTCGCCTCCGAGCCGCAGACCCAGCTGGGTGTTGGCGTCGCTCGCAGCTTCGGCAGTGAGCTCCCGTTCCTCCTCAAAGCGATAGCTCCGGAGAAACCTCTCTCGCTGCAGGTGCATCCGGGTCGAGACCGCGCGGAAGAGTCCTTCGCTGCGGAGACCGCTGCGGGCCTTCCGCTGGACTCTGTTCGGCGCAGTTATCGGGACCCGAAGCACAAGCCAGAATTGCTGGTCGCACTCGAGCCGTTCACGGCGCTCTGCGGCTTTCGGGCGCCCCGACGGGCCATTGAGATCCTCGAGGGGCTGGACACGGATCTCTCCGAACGCTTGCACCGTCTCCTGCTGGAGAGTCCGAACGCGCGGGGCATGCACGCTGCCCTGCGGTCCCTTCTCTCCCGCGCGCTCCGCCCTGAGCCGGGACTCGTACGGCAGGTTGTCGAAGCCTGTCGCGAGCGCGAGCGCACGGGGGCCTCTCCTTCACCGCGCATGGACCGCATCGTGACCGAGCTTGCGGACCACCATCCGGGAGACCCCGGCGTGGTCGCGGCGCTTCTGCTCAACCCTGTCGCTCTGCAGCCGGGAGAAGCTCTGTTCATCCCTACGGGCACCCTGCACGCCTATATCAGTGGGTTCGGTATTGAAGTCACAGCGGCCAGTGACAATGTGCTCCGTGCGGGTCTCACCGAGAAGCCTCTGGACGTGGACGAACTCCTTCAATGCGTGAACGTCGCAGCTGCCCCTCCTCTGCGGATCGCACCTGAGCGCCGCAACGAGGTCACCCAGTCGTATTACGCGCCCGTCGACGACTTCGAAGTCTCCTACACGACCCTCGTTCAGTGCTCCCCGCGTGACTCATGGCCTCTGATCGGCCGTGGTCCGCGGATCGTGCTGGGACTCGAAGGACTCCTGGTCCTCGAGAGCTCGGACGATGCCATCGAGCTGCGCGCAGGACAGGCTGTGTTCATCCCCGCTTCCGATGGAACCATCAGCGTTCGAGGCATCGGACGCATCGTGCAGGCGTGCGTTCCCTGAGAATGCGCTTCGCGGACTTCACTCCGGGGCGGTTCTACGCGGGCGGTGTAGCAATCTCCCCGTTCGCCCTGGCCCGCTCGATCTGCGCGATGATCTCCTCGACCAGCGCGGTGACGTCCTCCGCACCGATGACGGGACCTCCCGCCAGCAGGCCGTCGGCCCCCAGCAGCACGGCGGCGGGGGAGGAGGTCGCCCCCAGGGAGGCGGCAAGGTTGCCCTCGATGTCCCGGGCGAGGCTGTCACCTGCTCGCTCGCGCACGGACGGCGGGAGCTCCTCGGGATCCGCGCGCACGAGCGTGCGCACGCTGAGCGTCTGCTCGAGCGCCGCACGCCAGCCCCCGACGGCGTTCAACACCCTCTCGCACGGGCCGCAGCCGGGACGCACCCAGATCAGCAGCGCCGCGCGCTCGGCAGTCAGGGCCGCGAGGGTGATTGGCTGGTCGCCACTGCCACGGAGCATGCCGAACGGGATCGGCGTGCGCATGTAGTCGAGAGCCTCGTCGTCCTCGGCGCTCGCCCGCTCGTCCACTGAGTCCCGGTCGGCGGGCGTCTCGCCCCTCCATGGTCCCCTGGCGGCGTTCCTGCCGCTGCTTCGTGTGCCGCCGAGGGTGAGCAGGGCCAGGAGGCACGCGACGACCGCGGCCAGGGCGAGCTGCACGAGCAGGCCCGGAGTGCTCGTGACCGCGTGGGCAGGGACGGCTCGCGCCGTACCGATCACGGCGAGCACGCCCAGCGCGACCAGCAGGGAATTGCGCGCGAGGGTGGTGCGCGAGACCGTCGGCGAACCCAGAGATCCGAAGCACGAGCACTTGACCTGCTCCTCGAAGCCGAGGGCCCGGGCGATGATCACCCAGTAAGCGAGGAGAAGTGCTTCCGTGAGCGAGGCGAGCACGAGAGGCACGACGGGCACTGGCAGCCAGACCCCAAGCGCGAGGACGACCTCCACTGCAGGCAGGATCGTCGCCACGGCGCCGTGGACAGTGGCCAGTGGCAGACGCAGGGAGGTCATCGCGTCCAGCGTGCCGCGCCGGTCGCCGAGCTTCGCGCAGCCGCTGATCAGCAGCGTGAGGGAGACCAGCAGCTGGGCGGTGAGCAGCAGGATCGACACCGTCCCAGGCTACTCGGGGCCGCGGGCGTCGCGAGATGCGCCGCACAAGACCCTCTTCGATCCCTGCCCGGTGCCTGGACACCCTCCGTATCCTTGATCGGGTGAGTGCCGCCGAGTCCCGTCCCCGTCCCGCTGCCCCGACCCAGGCGCCCGCGCACCCGCGCCGCGTGCTGTTCGTGCTCCTGCTGCCGCTGTTCATGGCGCTGGTCGCGGTCTCGGTCATCAACGTCGCACTCACCCCCATCGGCCATTCTCTGAAGGCGGACTCCGAGGGACTGCAGTGGGTGCTCTCCGGCTACGCCCTCGCCTTCGCCGTGCTGCTCGTCCCCGCGGGACGCGTGGGCGATGCGACCGGCAGGCGCCGCATCCTGCTGATCGGCGTCGCCCTGTTCACCCTGGGCTCGCTGATGGCCGGGCTCTCGCCGAACGTGGGCGTCCTGAACCTCTCGCGGATCCTGCAGGGCCTCGGCTCCGGGCTGCTGAACCCGCAGTCCATCGGCCTGATCCAGGTGAACTTCCGCGGTCAGGCCCGGGCGAAGGCCTTCGCGCTGTTCGGCACCACGGTGGCCGTCGCGACCGCCATCGGCCCGGTGATCGGCGGCCTGCTCATCCAGGTCCTCGGCGAGGACATGGGCTGGCGCTGGATCTTCTTCTCGAACGTCCCGATCGGGATCCTCGCGATCGTGCTCGGCCTGCTCTGGATCCCCAATGACAAGCTGCGCACCAAGGATTCCAAGCCCGATCTGGATCCTGTCGGCACGCTGCTGCTGGCCCTGGCGATCCTCATGATCATGCTGCCGTTCCTCGAGCGCTCCGTGTCCGCGCTGGTGTGGCTGCTGCTGCCGCTCGGCCTGCTGCTCATCTTCGGCTGGGTGACCTGGGAGAACCGCTACCGTCGCGGCGGACGCCCGCCGATGGTCGACCCCGACATCTTCCGCAGCCCGCCCTTCCGCAACGGCATCATCATCGTCACCGTCTACTTCCTGGGCTCCACGAGCATCTGGATCGTGCTGCCGCTGTTCCTGCAGATGCACCTGGACCGCACGCCCTTCGAGGCGTCGATCATCGGCCTGCCCTCCTCGCTCGCGGCGATGATCTCCTCGCAGCTCGGCGGTCGCTACGTGCTGCGCCTGGGGCGTCGCCTGGTGATCGCGGGCTTCGCCGTGGTCCTCGTCGGCCTCGCCCTGGTCGCGGTGATGGCCGGGATCGTCGAGAGCGGTGCGCTGCCCTTCTGGACGCTCGCCGTCCCGCTCACCCTGGTGGGCATCAGCCAGGGCATGACCATCTCCCCGAACCAGACCCTTACGCTGAACGCGGTGGATCCGCGCTACGGCGGCGTCGCGGGCGGCATCCTGTCGCTGGGCCAGCGGATCGGCGCGGCCGTGGGCACGGCGCTCATCCCCGGGATCCTGTTCTCGCTGACGGAGAACGGCACGCCCTGGGTGGAGGCCTTCATCATCACCCTGACGGTGATCATGCTGATGGCGATGGCTGCGCTCGGTGTCAGCGTCGTCGACCGCAAGCGGGAGAGGCTCGCCGGGACCGACGCGTAGGGCCTACGGGCGCATCCGGCGGGGCCACGGTCGGTGCCTCCGGTGCCCGGGGTGCGTCGGCCCCTCCGACGCCCGGTTCGCGGTCGGCGCCTCCGGCGGACCGAGCACGCTCTGAGCCTCCGTCGTCGGAGCCGGGCACGCGGCGCGCGAGGAAGAGCCCCGGCCGCCCGCCGGCGACACGGTGCGTCGCGGGCGGGCGGTGGGGTTCCGACGACGACCGGGGTCGGGGGTCCGGCACGATGCGGGGGTGTGCCGGGGCGCGAAACGGGGGTGAGCGCCCCCGACCGTCATCGGATGCTTGAACGATAGGCGGCGGGACGTTGCACGAAGGTTGCAAGGAGGTCGCCGAGCGCGTCGCGACGAGCGATCCGCCGTCGTCCGTGCCGGTCATCGGTCGGATCAGCGGTCTGCGCGTCGGCCGCACAGCCCGGTCGCCGGGGAGTCAGAGAGCTCTGGCGTCCGCTCGCTCCTCCGCCTCCAGGGCCTCCGCGCGGGCGGCGGCGGAGGCACGCTCCGGGGCATCGGGCGGCGCCACGGTGAGCACGGCCATCAGCACCTCGAGATCGCTCTCGTTCTCCGGCAGCTGGGCGTAGCGCCACAGCTGCTCATGGTCCCCGCGCTCGAGCATGAGCGCCCGCACCAGGGCCGACGTCCGCTCGCGCAGACGACGGATCTCCGGCGCCTCGCTCGTGGGAAGCAGGCGCCCCTCGTAGTGGGCGAGGACCTCCTCGACGTCCCCGGCGTCGACGGCGGCGCGCGTGCGCAGGAGGTCGCTGTCGAGCTCACCCTGCAGGCGATAGGGACGGGAGCCGAGCGTCAGCGCATCCCCCGCGAAGCCCTCGAGGACGCGGCGCAGGCGCAGCACCTCGGCGCGCACCGTGCCCACCGTGTCGAGCGAGCCGTACAGCGATTCGGCGAGCTCGCCCGCGCCCAGGCCGTCGGGGTGCAGGTGGAGCAGGGTCAGCAGCTCCGCGTGCCGGCCGGAGAGGCACGCGGTCACCCGTCCGCGGCGGATCAGGGAGGTGCGCCGCCCGGTGATCAGCAGCTCGAGCGCACCCGTGCGCGTCGCCGCATCGCTGCGCTGGAAGCGGGGCACGGGGACGGGCTGCGCCGCCTGGTCCTCGCGATGCGGGAGCTCCGTCTGTACAGCGCGGGCGGCGGCCCGCAGCAGGGGCAGCACGAGCGGGCCGACGGCGCGCTCGTCCCCGGTGACGTCGATGACGCCCAGGACCTCGCCGTTCGCGGGGTCCAGCACCGGCACCGCGCTGCAGCTCCAGCCCTGGATCACCTCGACGTAGTGCTCGGCGCCCGTCACCTGGATCGCGCTGCCGCTGGCCAGGGCGAGGGCCGGAGCGTTCGTGCCCATCGCGTCCTCGGACCAGTCGGCGCCCACCACGAAGCCCACGTTCTCGGCCAGGGTGAGCTGGGGCGAGGGGCCATCGAGCCACAGCAGACGCCCCTGCTGGTCCCCGAGTGCCACGAGCAGGCCGGCCTCGACGGCGGGCTCGATCAGCCTCTCCTGGAGCAGGGGAAGGAGAGCGTGGAAGGCGTGCTGGCGACGGGCCTCGGCGAGCTCGGCGCCGGAGACGCCCACGCGCACGGGCGCCTCCACGTCGCGGGGGAGCAGCTCCAGGGAGCGGCGCCAGGACGCGAGCACGGGGTCCCGCACCACGCGGTGATCGTTCTCCGGCGAGGTCGCCGCGGCAAGGTCCTCGTGCGCCCTCAGCGCCTCGTGCTGGTAGTCGGCGCTGGTGGGATCGTGGGGCCCGGGGTGGCCGTCGGCCCCGGTGGGCCCGTCTGCCCCGGTGGGAAGGCGGACCGGGAGGGAGTGCATGTGCATGCGCCACCTCCTGGTGCGGCCACGACCCCCGACTCTCGATGCGCGCCGACGATGCGAGCGTACGCCACGAAACGGGCGTATCGGAGGGGAAGCGAGACAGGATCCCGGTGCTCGGACGGATGAGGTGCTCGGACGGAAGGGGAGGATCATCGGCCGCGGCGCCGCGCCTCGTCGGACGAGCGCGACGCGGTCTCCTCATCGGCGGCGCCGGGCGTCGAAGGCGTGGTACGCGCGCAGATGCAGGGACGGCGCGACCCGGGCGAGCAGCCACGAGGCGGCGGCGGCGCGATGCCCTCGGCGCAGCTGCCGGAGGATCCCCGCGAGGGTGATCCGCCGACGGCACCAGGCCGTCACGCTGCGCCGCAGCGGCGAATCCTCGATCTCATGGACCGCCGTGTGCAGCAGTTGTGTGAGGGTGAGGTCGCGATGGTCCTGCAGCAGGGCGGTGGCCTCCTCCGCATCGAAGGCGCCTTCGATCGACGGGCGCACGGCGTCGTTGAGCCGCACCAGGTCCCACGCCCCGGGTCGGAGGCTCCCGGTCACGGACGCGGCGTGCACGGTGTTGAGGTACAGCTCCTCGTCGACGCAGGCCACGGTCCCGCCCTGGGCGATGCAGCGCACCACGAACACGAAGTCGCTGTAGACCTGGTCGGGCTCGGAGGGGGCGGTCGGCCGGCGCAGCAGCAGATGCTGCGTGCCGCTGAGATCCCCCTGCAGCAGCGCGCGCAGGGCGGTGCGCGAGCTCATCACCGCGGCCGGCGGGCTCCACGGGCCGGTGCCGATCACGCGGCCCTCGGCGACGCGGAACATCGGCGTGAACACGGCGTCGGCCCCCGTGCCCTCCCCGGCCTCGAGCAGTCGCTCGAGGTAGGTCGGTGCGACCGTGTCGTCGGCGTCCACGAAGGTCACCCACTCGCCGCGCGCCCGGGCCACGGCGTCGTCGGTCACCCGCGCGTACCCGCCGTTGCGGGGCATCCGCACCACCTGCGCGCGCGGATCCTCGTCGAGCCCCTCCGGTACCGGTTCGCGCACCGATCCGTCGTCGATGATGAGCAGCTCGAAGTCCTCAAAGGTCTGGGCGAGCACCGAGTCCACGGCGGCGCGCACCGTGCTCGCGGCCTCGTAGCAGGGGACGACGACGGTGACACGCGGCGGCGCGATCGGGTTGCTCATCGGGCGGCGGCCTCACTGTGGGGGGACGATGACGACGCGGAGTCGTCGACGGGCGCGGGGCGTGCCGCACGGCGACGGCGGATCGCATCGGCGATGTAGAGGCCCGCGATGGTGCCCTCCGAGACGATCGCGACGGCGGCGGCGCCCACGGAGCCCCACAGCCAGCCGGCGGGGAACAGCAGCACCACATGGCAGATCGTGCCGATCATCGCGTAGCGCGCGGAGGTGCGGAACCGGTGCTGCGCGGTCGCACGCAGGAAGAACGCCATCCCGATCCCCGAGAAGATCAGCGAGACGCCGATGATCTGGGCGACCGGCGCCGCCCGGTGCATCCCCTCGCCGAGGTACCAGGGGATGAACAGCGGCGCCGCGATCACCAGGATGATCCCGGCGAGGGCGTAGGAGCCGATGATCCCGCCCGTGATCGTGCGCTCGATGATGCGGTTGTCCTCGCCTCCGCGGGTCATCCGGGGGAGCATCGCGTCCACGATGCCGTGCATGATCCCGCGCACCGCGTTGCCGAAGCGCTCGGCGGCCCCGAAGAAGGCGACGTGCACGGGCGTCGAGACGATCCCGAGCACGACGGTGTTCGACCCGCTGATGGAGATGTTCGCGATGTTCGCGACGAACATGGGCCAGGAGTCCGAGATCGCATCGCGGATCTGAGCGGGCGATGTGCGCACCGGCCGCACGTCCTTCCAGACCAGCAGGATCATCAGCCAGGCGATGATCGCGGAGAGCGCGAGCGGGAACTGCTGCCACACCATGGGCAGCAGCATCTCGCCGGGGGTGCGGACCGTGAGCACCAGGAAGATCAGGGAGATCAGGCGCGAGGCGGCCATGAACAGGGCGAAGGAGCGCAGTCGGCCCATGCCCTGCAGCAGCCAGTTGGGGTAGGCGGCGCCGACGCCCACGAGCAGCAGTCCCACCAGGTACAGCAGCCACTGGTCCCGCAACGCGGGGGCGATCAGCACGATCCCCATGAGCACGACGCTCGCGGCGAACCACAGCACGGCGATCGAGCCCATGCTCGCGGCGCTCACGCGCGAGCGCTCGGCCTGGGTGGTCGCCACGGCGATCCGACGCAGGGCGCTGCGGCCGAAGCCGAAGTCGGCGAACTGCACGACGAGCTCCACGAGCGCGAGAGCGAGCATGAAGCGGCCCAGGTCATGGGCGCCGAGGATGCGGGACAGCAGGGGGAGGGAGACGAGCGGATACGCGAACGACGCGAGGTAGCCGAGGCCGATCACCACGGCGTCGGATCCCACCCGCAGTGAGGAGTCGCCCGTGGGTGCGGAGTCGCCCGAGGGCGAGGCGGAGCCGGCCCCCGAGCCGGCGATGCTCGCGGCGTCGTCCCCTGGCGAGCGCGGGGTGCTGTCGTCCTCCGGGACGTCCGCTGGGCGGTCGGTCTCGTCGTCCCCGGGGCGCGTCATGCGGGGTCGCCGATGCCGGTCGTGTCCGCCGGGGTGTTCATGCGGGCGATCTGGAACGCCTCCGCGTACGCCACGGCGGACTGGCTGCCGCGGAACAGGGCGAGAGCCTCCAGCGCCTCCGGGGATCGGGGGCCGGGGAAGGCCTGCAACTGGCTCTCGAAGCAGCGGAAGGCCTCGATCTTGCGGCCGATGGTCCCGGTGATCTCGACCGTCCAGTTGGGCACGAAGGAGGGCTCCGCGCCGGGTGCGTTCCAGAAGGTCTCGGAGACGGTCTCGTACATGGCGACGGTGCGGATCCCCGTGCCCGCGCCCACCGGACGCGTGACCACCATGGCGGCGTCGAAAACGGCCTTGTGGTCCACGTGGCGGTCCGGGAACGGGATCAGCACCAGCTCGGGGCGCACGCGGTCCACGACGGACTGCAGGGCGCCGTTGAGCTCGGCGACCGATCCCCGCGAGACCTCGACGGAGGGCAGGTCCAGGAACACCGACTCGGCGACCCCCAGCAGGGAGTGCGCGCGGCGGGCCTCGGCCTCCACCTGCGGTGCGACGGACGCGTCGTACAGCGGGGGCAGGTCCGAGCAGGCGGCCACGACGGTCACCTCGGTGCCCTCGGCGCAGAGGCGTGCGATCGCGCCGCCGGCGCCGAGGATCTCGTCGTCGGGATGGGGGGCGATGACGAGCGCGCGGGACGTGGTCACTCGGCGGCTCCTCTCGGGTCGGTGGTGGTGGAGGCGACGGCGGTCGCGCCGCGCGCGAGGATGTCCTCGATGCGCGCGCAGACCTGGGCGATCTGGTCAGGGGCGCTGGCCGGGGAGCTCGGAACGCTGAGCCCGGTGCGGTACAGGGACTCCGCGGTGCCGTCGAGCCGCCGCGGGTAGCGATCGGCGTCGCTGAACACGGGCTGGTCGTGCAGGGGAGCGAACACGGGGCGGCTCTCGATGCCCGCGCGGGCGAGCTCCTCGCGCAGGGCGAGCGGATCCGTGCCGGTGACCGCCGGGTCGACGGTCAGCGAGGTCATCCAGCAGTTGTCCCCCTCATCGGCCCCGCCGAGGATCTCCAGGCCCGCCGTCCGCTCGCACAGGGCGCGGTACTGCGCCCGGTGGGAACGGCGGGCGGCGAGGAACTCGTCGAGCCGCTCGACCTGCGCGAGGCCGAGGGCGGCGAGGATGTTCGAGAGCCGGTAGTTGAAGCCGATCTCGCGGTGCTCGTAGTGGGGGACCGGCTCGCGGGCCTGGGTGGCCAGGTGGCGCGCGCGGTCGGCGAGGGCGTCGTCGTCGGTGAGGACGACGCCGCCCGAGGACGCGGTCGCGATCTTGTTGCCGTTGAACGAGAGCGCCGAGACCAGGCCGTGCGAGCCCGCCGGCGCGCCGTCGCGCTCCGCGCCCAGGGACTCCGCGGCGTCCACGACGAGCGGCACGCCGTGGACGTCGGCGAGTCGCTGCAGAGCGGAGTGGTCGGCGACCTTCCCGTAGACGTCCACGGCGAGGACCGCGGCGGGCCGCCGGCCTGTGCGCGAGCCGTCCTCGAGGGCCTGCTCGACCAGGGACGGGGCGATGTTCCCCGTGGCGTCGCAGTCCACGAACACCGGCACGGCACCCGCGTGCACGATCGAGCTCGCCGAGGCGATGAACGACAGCGTGGGGCAGATGACCGTGTCGCCGGGGCGGACGCCCGCGACGATCAGGGCGAGGTGCAGCGCGGCGGTTCCGGAGGAGACGCCCACCGCTCGCCGTCGGCCCGCGCGTCGGGCGACGAGGTCCTCGAAGGCATCGAGCTGGGGCCCCGCGGGGGCGATCCAGCCCGAGTCGATCGCCTCGAGGAGGCGCTCGCGCTCATGGGCGCCGACGACGGGGACGGACAGGGGGATGCGAGCGGTCATCGCGGCGTCACCTCACGGGGAGGGAACGTCACGCCTAGCGAACGGGCGACGTACTCGTCGATGAGCTCCGTCGGAGCGGAGGCCACCGGCAGCCCGTCGGGATCGATGCCGGGGTTGATGACGTGGAAGACCCGGTCGTGCCGATCCACCACCTCGGTCTCGTCGGGGGTGAAGAGCACCTCGTGCAGCTTCTCGCCGGGACGCAGCCCGGTGTACTCGATGGTGCAGCGGGCGCCCATCAGCATCATCATGCGCTGGGCGACGTCGGCGATGCGCACCGGGCGCCCCATGTCGAGCACCAGGGTTTCCCCGGCGCGGCCCACGGACCCGGCGAACAGCACCAGTGCGCAGGCCTCCGGGATCGTCATGAAGTAGCGCGTGACCTCGGGGTGGGTCACGGTGATCGGGCCGCCCTTGCGGATCTGCTCGGCGAAGGCGGGGATCGCGGATCCCCGGGAGCCGATCACGTTGCCGAAGCGCACGGAGACGAACGCCCTGCCGGTGCGGGCCGCCGCGCTCGAGGTGAGCCCCTCGGCGACCCGCTTCGAGGTGCCCAGGGTGCTCGTGGGGTGCGCCGCCTTGTCGGTCGAGACGTTGACGAAGGTCTGGACCTGGTGACGGATCGCGGCGTCGATGACGTTCTGCGTGCCGTGCACATTGGTCTTCCAGCCCTCCTGCGGGTGGCTCTGGAGGAGGGGCAGATGCTTGAGCGCCGCCGCGTGGAAGACGATCTCCGGGCGGTGCTTCGCGAACACCGCGTCGAGGGCCGAGCGGTCGCGGATGTCCGCGAGCACCAGGTCCGGGGTGTCCAGCAGCGCACGCCCGGTGAGGCTCATCTGCAGGTGGTGCAGGGCGGTCTCGTCGCGGTCCAGCATCACCAGCAGGCCCGGTTCGAGGGCGCTGATCTGCCGGCACAGCTCCGAGCCGATGGAGCCGCCGGCACCGGTGACCAGGATCCGGCGTCCGCGCAGCATCTCGCGCGCGGCCGTGAGGTCCGGCGGGGCGACCGGCCGCCCGATGAGATCGGTGACGTCGATGTCGCGCAGCGAGGCGACGTCGGCGGGGTCCTCGAGCATCTCCGAGGCCGAGGGCACCGTGCGCACCCACGCCCGGGAGTCTGCGAGCTGCTCCGCCAGGGAGGCGTAGAGAGTCGGCGCCGAGTGGCCGATGGCGACCACGGCCCCCTCGGCGCCGTGGGACTGGATCAGCTGGGCGGTCTGGGCGACGGTGCCCTTCACCCGCACGCCGCGGAAGCGGAACCGGCGCTTGCGCGGGTCGTCGTCGACGAAGGCGACGGGCAGGTACGCGCCGCGCGGATCGCGCAGCATCTGGTCGACCAGGTTCACGCCGACGAGCCCGGCGCCGACCACGACGACCGGCACGCCCACGCGGGGCCGGCGCTGGTGGTCGAGGTAGAGGCGGGCCAGGTGGCGCGAGGTGGTCGCCAGGACGATGGTCAGCAGCTCGGCGCCGAGCACGGTGAACACGTGCGCGCCGAGAGAGGCCACCACGTTCACCAGCAGCACCACGAGCAGGGTGATCGCGCCGCTGAGGACCTGCAGCCGGAACTCGGAGGTCGAGCCGATCATCAGGCGGCGCAGGTACAGACCTGTGAGGATGCCGACCACGAGCTGCGTGAGGATGCTCGTCGCCGCCAGCACGGTGACGGTGACCGCGGTCAGGCTCGTGGGGGCGATCAGCGACACGAGCAGCCAGGCCGCGACGGCCAGCACCGCGTCCGCGCCGCCCAGGACGATCAGCGCCAGCACCGGGGAGTTGCGCTTGAAGCCCAGGATCGCCTGGCGGACCGGCGGCGGTGAGTCCGGATCCGGAGTGCCCCGGGACGTGAGGTTCGGCTCTGTGCTCATCTCGTGCCTCCGTGCGATGCCTCCGCGGGCATTCGGAGATCGTGCTCCGAGGCTGCGGGGACTGGATTCCTGTCGAACTCCTGGGGGCCGGCCTGCTCGGGGCCCGTCTGCCCGGGATCGGTCTGCCCGGGGTCCGCCGCGTCCTCTGTGCCGACCCGCTGGTCGACGTCGGCGCGGGAGTCCCGGGGGACGATGATGCAGCCAGCCACGGCGACTCCGTGCCCCCGGCTGAAGGTCGCGGCCCGCGAGACGGCTGACCGCGTCGTGCCCTCGTCGATGACGAGCACGGCGACCGCGTTCGCCGGGAGCGAGGACAGGGCGTCGTCGAGCGGCACCCGCCGCAGGTCGGCCTCGCGTCGCGACGCGGCGCGGTGCGTCGCGATCACGTCCTCGATCCTCGAGAGCCGGGCCTCGTCGACCGTGCTCGGATGGACGAGCGCGATGGTCCGATGGGGGAGGCGCTGCAGCAGGCCGCGGATCCCCTCCGCCGATGTGGGCGCGCCGGTGGCGCGGGCGGCTCGCGCGAGCCGCGCCTCGGCCGGCTCGAGGATGCCCAGGAGCGGACCGCCCGCGGCGGCCTCGGCCTGGCGCATGCGCACGGGGAGCCGGGTGCGGCCCTGTCGCACGAGCACGGCGATGAGCACGACCAGCGCCCCGATGATGATCCCGGCGGGGAGCACGATCTTGGGGTCGGGGCTCGACGGCGAGCTCGGAGCGACGGCCTTCTCGATGATCTGGGGTGTGGCGTCGACGGTGCCGCCGTCGCCGTCCTCGACGGCCTCCGTGAGGGTCGTGGCCCCGGCGTCCGCCATGTCGGCGGCCGCCTGCGGCGAATCGCCCTGACCCGTGACGATGATGGTCGGGGAGTCCTCGTCGGCCACGAAGAGGAGCTCGCGGCGCAGCTGCTGGGTGCTCGGCGGGTCGGAGAGCCTGGCGCGGGTCGCCGCGAGGCTGTCGTCGGAGCCCGCGATGGCGATGTAGGTGGGGAGCATCCCCTCGACCGCGGTCTGCTGCGCCTGGAGATCGGCGCCGTCTCCCTCGACCTGGATCAGGACGCGCGAGGTCGACTCGTAGTGCCTGGGGGCGATCCCCAGCACGAGCAGCCCGGCGAGGGCGCCGACGACGGCCCCGATCGCCAGCAGCCACCAGGTCGCGCGCAGCGTCCGCCAGAGGTTCTCGGTGGTCATGAGGCTCCTTCCATCTGCGGGATCCGGATCCCGAGTTCCGTGTAGGCCGTGAAGGACCTGTCTGCGAGTGATGACATGTCGTACCTCTCGGCCATCCGCGCGGTGGCGGCGGCTCCGAGCGCCCGGCGGCGAGCCGGGTCGCGGGCGAGGTCCGCGAGCGAGGCGAGCAGTTCGTCCTCGGTGTCGCCGAGGATCCCGGTGCGTCCGTCGTCGACCACGTCGACGACGCCGGTGACGCGGCTCGCGACCACGGGGATCGCCATCGCCTGGGCCTCCAGGAGCGTCATCGGCATCGCCTCGCCCGCGGTCGTGAAGAGCATGATGTCGGCCCCGGCGAGGGTGCGCAGCATCTCCTCGCGCTCCAGCCATCCGGTGACATCGACGAGCGGGGGAAGGAGTCCGCGGTCGCCGTCCCCGATCCAGCGGAAGCGGGCCGGGACGTCGGATACCTGCGACCAGCGCTCGGCGACGCTGCCGAAGGCGCCCACGAGCTTCTGCTCGGTGATCCGGCCGACGTGCACGATCTCGAGCGGGCGGTCCTGGTCAGTGCCTCGTTCGCCGACGATGGCACGCAGGCGGTCGACGTCCACGGCGTTGGCGAGCACCGCAGTGCGGGCGCGCGGGATCGCGGTGCGCGCGAGCTCCTGCTCGGAGTCGGAGCACAGCGCGAGCGCCGGTGCCATCCGAGCTCCGGCCCGCTCGAGGCGCAGGTAGACCCCGCGCATGCCGGATCCGCTCACGGCGCGCTCGAAGGAGAAGCCATGGGGGCTGTAGACCACGTGGTCGCGGTGACCGGCGAGGAGCCCCACGGCCCGGCCGATCATGCCCGCGCGCGAGGAGTGGACGTGGATGACGTCGGGACGTCGGCGACGGATCACCCCGCCCAACCGTGCCAGCAGCGTGGGCGAGGACAGCCTGGGGTCCCCGGTGAGCCGGGTGACGTCCACATCCTGCCCCGCGAGGCTGCGGATGTGCGCGGGCTCCGGGGACTCCGGTCGCGGCACGTAGGCGAAGGCGACCTCGGTGCCCGGGCGCTTCGCCTGCTCCCGCGCCAGGTCGGTCACCGCGTAGAGCACGCCCGCGAAGGCGGCGTCGGTGACGTGGAGGATCGTGGTCATGAGCGGTTCCTTCGCTGGGACGGGTGCGGGACGGAGGCCCGTTTCGAAGAGGCGATGGCGGCCGCGAGGACGGGAACCGGCCGGAGCGGTGCGCCCGGCGCGACGGATCCGGACTCGCCCCTGTGGGTGTTCCCCGATCGCTGGAGGGGGGCCGCGGCCGGGACCGGGGCCGACGCGGCCGGGCCGGCGTCCGCGGGCGGCCGCGCCGCGGATCGCAGGGAGGAGGGCAGCAGCGCCAGGACCAGCGGGAGCATCGGGGTCAGATGCTTGAGATAGGACCCGAAGTCGGGCTCGAAAAGCGCCTGCACGAGCAGCAGGGCGAGCAGCAGCGCGGCGGCGCGGGTCGCCGTCGCGACCTCTCGGTCAGCGGTCTCCCCGCGCGGCACGGCCAGGCGCCTGCGTGCTACGGGGACGAGGACGATGCCCCAGATCCCCATGATCAGCACGCCGCTCGCCAGGTGGTAGAGGGACCCCGCGGCCATCAGGGGCAGCGGGCAGATCATGACCAGGACCATCAGCAGTGCGGCCAGGATGCCGACGGGCCCGGCGCTGTCGGGCAGCGGGCTCGTGATGAGGGAGGCCACGGCACCGGGGTCGTCCCGGATGGTGTTGACGCTGTCCCGCTGCGACTGCAGCCCGCCGCCCAGGGCGATCCCGAAGGCCGGCTGCAGCGCGACATAGGCGAGCAGCGGGACCAGGAGGAGGACCGGGCGCTGCGTGCGGGGCAGGACGATCCGCCACACCACGTACAGCGCCGCGACGATGAGCCAGTACGGACGCAGGAGCGCGCCGTAGGCGACGCAGGCGAGGACGATCAGGACGTCCCATCGGCGCGTCCGCGGCGAGAGCAGCAGGAGTGCGCAGACCGCGACGGTGACGAGCTCCTTGCTGAACTGCCCCAGGTACACGACGGCGATGAGCAGCGAGCCGCCGATCACGGCGAGGTCGAACAGTCGCGCATCGCGCAGCCGCTCCCATCCCACCGCCGCGAAGACGCACACCACGAAGAGGCCCACGGCCAGCAGGGCGGCGAGGGGAGCGGCATGCTGGAGCCCCAGGGCGCGGTAGATCGCCCCGACCCCGCGGAAGGAGTCCGCCATCAGGTACTCCTTCGCGGGCACCATGGCCACCTGGATGCTGTGGTCGTCGCGCAGGAAGTTCTCCGGCAGGACGAAGCGCGCCACGAGCGACGCCAGCAGGGCGCCCCCGGCGGCCAGGAGCACCAGCACCTGGTTCGCGAGACCGTGCGCCTCCGAGCGCGCGGTCATGATGCGGCCGTCCCGGACAGCTCGCGGCACACCGCGACGAAGTCGTCGACGAACTCGAGGTCCCCGGACTCGAACGCGGCCTGGGAGATCCGTGCGAAGTCCGCGGGGTCCTCGACGACGGCGAGCAGGCGCTCCGCCGTCTGCGCGATGTCCCCGTGGTGGTGGATGGCGTTCACGCCGTCGTGCGTGTCCGCTGCGAGATCGCCGACGGGCGTGAGCACGCAGACCATGCCGGCCGAGAGCGCCTCATGCGCGGACATCGCGAAGCCCTCGGCGTCGGAGAGCTGCACGAACGCATGCGACGCCGCGGCATGGCGGGCGAGCCCCGGCCGGTCCAGAGGGCTCTCGAAGCGCACCTGGCGGGTGAGGCCGAGTCGGGCCGACCGACGGCGGAGCGCATCGAGCTCTCCGGCATCGGGGCCGATGATCGTGAGCTCGGCGCCTCCCCGGCGACGCCGATGCAGCTCCGCGAGCAGGTCGATCGCGCGGTCGAGCCGCTTCTGGCGGGCCATCCGGCCCCAGAAGACCAGCCGCAGCGGCTCGTCCTCCGCGACCGGAGCGGGGGCGTGCTCGAGAGGGAGGGAGGCGGCTGCCGGGCGCAGCATGCGCACGGGGACCGTGCGCCCCGAGCGCGCGAGCTCGGGTTCCACGAGATCCGTGCGGGTGGCCTCCGAGTCGCACAGCACGGCGTCCGCACGCGGCATGCACCAGCGATGCACCAGCCGGTCGAGCCGGTGGGTGAAGCGGGGCAGGTGGACCCAGACGGCCCAGCGGGTGCCGGGGGAGACGCGGCGCAGGAGCGGGCCCAGGGCCACCGTGCGCCAGAGGGAGGTGACCACGACGTCGGGGCGGGTGCGCCGGACCTCCGCGAGCAGCCGCAGGGCGGAGCGCGGGCTGTTCACGCCGCTGCCGGCCACGTCCGCGGAGACCACCTGGATCTCCGCGGGGGACGCGGCGAGGGCCGCGACGCGATAGTCGACGGCGGGGTGCTGGTGCGGCGCCCCGGCCGGGCGAGCGGTAGCCGACTCCGCCTCCGCGCTGTGGGATCCGCTCCTGACGGCATCATCCCTGCCGGCATCGCTCCTGCTGTCATCGCCGCGGCCGGCATCGCTGCGACCGCTGCCCAGGGTGCGCCGGAGGTTCTCCGCGGCGCTCTCGACGCCCCCGAAGGAGGTCTCGTGGATCAGGTGGAGCACTCGCACGGGCACAGCGGTGCCGATGGCGCGCCTCGGCGCGACCGTCATGGCGGCCGGCACGACCGGACTCTCCTCCAGCACGTGATCTCCCCCTCGTGCGACGCGCGCTCTGCCCGTCGTCGACGGGGGCGGTGCGTGCGCTCCCCCCGGAACGCGGATCCGAGCGGGTCGCCGGTTACCGACTAGTCGGACTTAACCCCCGTATGCGACAATTCAAGCATCTCGCCGCGCTGCCAGCAAGGGGCCATGCAGCGCCCCACACGCGGCGGGAGCCTGCCGCGCGGAGACCTGCTGATCGCTCAGGTTGCGTCGCCGTGCGCGTGGGCGGCGAGGAGGGACAGGCATGAGAAGAACCGTGGAGGCGCTGGTGATCGGCGCCGGGCCGACGGGCATCGGCGCCGCCGTGAGGCTGCGCGAGCTCGGCGTCGAGCATCTGGTGGTCGATGCCGGAGCGTCGGCGGGCGGCATGGCGGCCTCCCGCACGGACGCACACGGATTCACGTGGGATCTGGGCGGTCACGTCATCCACAGCCACTTCCCCGACTTCGACGACGCCGTGCGCCGCAGCGGCGCACCCCTGCGGCAGGTCGAGCGCAACGGATGGGTCTGGATGGACGGTGCGGAGCCGGGGACGATGCTCCCCTCGCCCGTGCAGGCGCAGCTCGAGGAGATGCCGGAGGATCTGGACCCCTTCGCGCCCGCGGCGAATCTCGCGGACTACTACCGCAACTGCTTCGGCTCGCGGCTGTTCGACGAATTCTTCGATCCCTACAACCGCAAGATGTGGACGCTGCCCCTCGAGAGGATCGACCACTCGTGGACCTCGCTGCGCTCCGGGGGCAGCGGGCGGAACGTCCCCCGCCCCGGCCTCGCCCGCGACCGCGCGGTGACCCGCGAGACGTTCCCCTACCCCGTGGGCGGGACGGGCGCCCTCTGGGAGGCGATCGTGCGCGAACTCGCGGATCCGGGATCCTTCCGATTCGGAGCGCGCGTGGTCTCGCTCGACATCGCCGCGCGTCGCGCGCTCCTCGAGGACGGCGACGAGATCGACTACCGCATGCTCGTGAGCACCGCGCCGATGACCTGGATGCTGGAGCAGATGGGCCGCCCGGGCGATGCGGAGGGCCTGCACGCGACGACCGAGGTCGCGGTCGGGCTCGGCTTCGATGGGGCGCCGCCCGCCGCGCTCGACGGCGTGACCTGGGTGTACTCGCCCGACCCGAAGGTGCCGTGGTTCCGCGGGACGGTGCTCTCGACCTACGACCCCTCGGCCGCGGGAAGCGGCCGGTGGTCGATGCTGCTCGAGGTCTCGGACCAGAACGGCGAGCCGATCGACGTGGAGAGCGCCGTGCGCGCCTGCGTGCGCTCGCTCGAGGTGCTCGGTGCGGAGCCGAGCAGCCTCGTCTCGACCTGGACCGAGCACCTGCCGATGGGCTACCCCGTGCCCACTCTGGGGCGGGACGACGTGCTGCGCCCGGTGGACTCCGCGCTGCTCGAGCACGCGGTGCACAGCCGCGGTCGCTTCGGTGGATGGCGCTACGAGTCGTGCAACCAGGACTACTCGTACATGCAGGGTCGTCAGGCCGTCGACGCCGAGCTCAGCGGCGCCGCGGAGGACATCCTGTGGCAGCCCGAGAAGTACTGATCTCGCGGCGCACTGCCTGGAGGGCCGCTCTCGCGGGCGGCGCCGCGCTCGGTGCCGCGACGACCGTCGCGGGGTGCGGGGAGAGTCCCGAGGACCGGGGCCTCGCCGACGGGGCCGGTCTGTGGGAACCGGGATCCCGCAGCGGACCCACGGCTTTCGGCATGACGCTCGCCGGGCCCGACGACGACGGTGCGACCCGCTTCGAGGAGGACCTGGCGACCCTGGTGGACCTCGGCATGGACTGGGCGCGCTTCGCCGTCGTCGCTTCCTCGGTCGTGGAGACCTGGGGCGACGCGGGCGATGGGCTCCGCCTCGACGGCACGCAGATCGACCGTCTCGCCCGGGGAGCCGCCCGGGCCCGCGGGCTGGGGCTCAAGGTCTGTATGATCGTGGCGGACGTCTACGACGTGCCGTCGGCCCGCGAAGCCGACTTCCTCGAGGCGATGCGCGCGTACTGGGCGGCGGTGGCCCGGCCCCTGGCCGCCCATGTCGACATGTGGCAGATCCTCAACGAGCCGGACGGCGCCGACTTCCGGACGCTGGAGGCCGTGTCCGGCGCGGCGCGACCCGAGTACCTGCGCAGACTCGGGCGCGCGCTCGGCGCCGCCCACGAGATCCTCGAGGGGATCGATCCCGGCGTCACGATGACCACGAATCTCTCGGGCTACCCGCTCGACGACGCCGTGGAGCGCGACTGGCGGGGGACGCTGGACGTCATCGCCGAGCACCTGGATGTGATCACGATCGACACCTATCCCGGGCTGTCCGACGAGCAGACCCGACTGATCCCGGAGAGGGCCTCCCGCCTGCGCACGGCGTACGGCCGCGAGGTCGTGGTCGGCGAGATCGGGCTGCAGACCTGCTCGGAGTGCTCGAGCGTCGAGGAGCAGGCGCAGGCGTACCGCCTCTACCTCGACGCGCTCGAGGACTCGGCCATCCCCGTCGCCTTCTTCTACCAGCTGCGCGACGACGGGCAGGACACCGGGGAGGGGACCTTCGGAGTCCAGGATGCGCAGGGCGACCCCAAGCCCTCCTTCGACGTGCTCAGGGAGGCACTGGGGCGATGACCCCCAGACGCCGCTGACCAGCCACTTCATATGACAGGGTTCACACACGGTCACCATCCTTCAGCCGGCACCGCCCCCTCCCGTAGCTTCCCTGGGCATGACAGCGCCCACGACCCTGCCCGAGCTCGAGCGCACGGTGGCAGCCCGCCGTCGGCCCGCGCTCAGCTACGAGCTGTTCCCGGCGCGCACCGACACCACCTTCGAGCGCCTGCGCGACACCATCGCCCAGCTCGAGACCACCGCGCCCGACCACGTCTCCGTCACCAGCCGCACCGGCCAGCGCAACCTCGCACGGGTCCTCGAGCTCACCGACCATGTGCTGCGCGAGACGGACCTGCGGCCGCTCGTGCACGTGACCTCGATCGGCTCGAGCCGTGCGGAGCTGCGTACCGTGATCGAGGCGCTCCTGGACCGCGGGGTGCGCGGCATCCTCGCCCTGCGCGGCGACCAGGAGGAGGGGCACGACCTCGAGGACGACGAGATCCCCTTCGCCCGCCCGCTCGTGGACCTCATCCGCGAGGTCGAGCGCGAGCGCACGGCGGCTCTGGCGGGCGGCCGGGTGAGTGTGGGCGTGGCCGCCTACCCCCACCGCCACCCCGAGTCCCCGACCTCCCAGCACGACCTCGAGGTGCTGCTCGCCAAGGAGCGCGCGGGCGCCGACTTCGCGATCACGCAGGTCTTCTTCGACCCCGCCGAGTACTGCGCGCTGATCGCCAGGGCCCGCGATGCGGGCCTGAGGATGCCCGTCATCCCCGGCTTCGTGCCCGCCACGAACCCGCGCCGCCTCGAGCGCCTCGCCGAGCTCTCCGGCGTCCCGCTCCCGCGCGAGCTCATGCACGCCCTGGAGACCGCGCGCGACGAGGCCGAGCAGCGCCGCATCGGCGTGCGCTGGACCGTCGACCTGATCTCCCGCGTCCTGGACGCCGGCGCCCCCGGACTGCACCTGTTCACCTTCAACCGCCACGCCGACTCCCTCGACGTGCTCGAGACCCTCGACCTGGACCGCTGGTCCGACCCGATCTCAGGAGATGCCCGATGACGACCGCTCCCCGCACCGCGGACACCGCCCGCGCCCCGCAGGACCACCGGGACCCGGGGGCCCACCGGGCCACGCTCCCCTCCGCGACGCCCGTCGGCTATCCGCGCATCGGCCCGGACCGCGAGCTCAAGAAGGCCGAGGAGGCCTACTGGGCCGGCCGCATCGACCGCGCCGCCTTCGAGGAGCGCGTGCGCTCCCTGCGCGGGGCGACGCGCGCCCGCCTCGCCGAGCTCGGCCTCACCGGCCCGGCCGCGATCCCCGAGACGTTCTCCCTCTACGACCAGGTGCTCGACGCCGCGCTCGCCGTCGGCATCGTCCCCGACCGCTTCGCGGGCGTGCTCGGGGCCGACGGGTCCGTGGACCTCGACGGGTACTTCGCCCTGGCCCGCGGCACCGCGGAGCAGCCGCCGCTGGAGATGACCAAGTGGTTCGACACGAACTACCACTACCTGGTCCCCGAGATCGGCCCCGACACCGACCTCCACGTCGCCTCCACGCAGGTCATCGACCTGTTCCGGGAGAGCCTCGAGGACGGAGCGGGACAGGGAGGGGGCACCCGGCCCGTGCTCGTCGGCCCCCTGACCCTGCTCCTGCTGGCCAAGGCGCAGGACGGCGCTCCCGAGGGCTTCGACCCGCTGGACCGCCTCGACGACCTCGTCGCCGTCTACGCCGAGCTCCTGGACCGCCTCCACGAGGCGGGCGCGGCCTGGATCCAGCTCGACGAGCCCGCCCTCGCCGCGGACCAGCGCGTGGACGCCGCCGCTCTCTCCGCTCTGCTCGAGCGCGCCGAGAGGCGCCTGACCGCGGCCGAGGCGCGCCCGCAGATCCTCGTCACCACGCCCTACGGCGGCATCGGCGGCCTGCTGCCCGCCCTGCTCGCGACCGGCGTCGAGGCCGTCCACCTCGACCTCACGCGCGGAGAGATCCCGAGCGCCGCGCAGCTCGCAGGCGCCGGCGGCGCGCAGATCGTCGCGGGCCTCGTCGAGGGCCGCTCCGTGTGGCGCACCGAGCTGCCCACGGCCGCCGCCCGGCTCGAGCTGCTGCGCGAGCGCGTGGCCGAGGCCGGCGGGGACCCGAGCGCCGTCGTCGTCTCCACCTCGGTCTCCCTCCAGCACGTCCCGCACACCCTCGATCTCGAACCCGATCTGCCCGCCGATCTGCGCTCGACCCTCGCCTTCGCCGACGAGAAGATCACGGAGATCGTCGCCCTCGCCTCGCAGGAGCACCCGGTCGCGCCCGGCTCCGCCGCCGGACCGCGCTCGGTGGTCCGCGATTTCGCGGGCGTGCGCCGCGACGAGGTGCGCCGCCGCACGGCCGGCCTCACCGCGGCCGACCTCGAGCGCTCGGCCTTCGAGGTGCGCGGCGCCGCCCAGCAGTCGCGGCTCGGCCTGCCCGTGCTGCCCACGACCACCATCGGGTCCTTCCCGCAGGTCGCGGGCGTGCGCAGGGCCCGCGCGGACCACCGCGCCGGGCGCATCGACGACGCCGCCTACGAGCAGGTGATGCGCGAGGAGATCCGTCGCGTCATCGAGCTCCAGGAGGAGCTTGGCCTGGACGTCCTGGTCCACGGCGAGCCCGAGCGCAACGACATGGTCCAGTACTTCGCCGAGCACCTCGACGGCTTCGCGACCACCGCGAACGGCTGGGTCCAGTCCTACGGATCCCGGTGCACGCGCCCCTCGATCCTTTTCGGGGACGTCTCGCGGGCCGAGCAGATCACCGTGGGCTGGTCGACCTTCGCCCAGTCGCTCACGCCGAAGCCGGTCAAGGGCATGCTCACCGGCCCGGTGACGATCCTGGCCTGGTCCTTCGTGCGCGACGACCAGAGCCTCGGCGAGACCGCCGACCAGGTCGCCCTCGGCCTGCGCGACGAGATCGCGGACCTCGAGGCGGCCGGCATCGGCATCGTCCAGGTCGACGAGCCCGCGCTGCGCGAGCTGCTGCCGCTGCGGGCCGCCGACCAGGAGGACTACCTGCGCTGGTCCGTGGACTCGTTCCGGCTCGCCACCTCCGGCGCGGCCGACGCCACGCAGATCCACACGCACCTGTGCTACTCGGAGTTCAACGAGGTCGTGGACGCGATCGACGCCCTCGGGGCCGACGTCACGAGCATCGAGGCCGCCCGCTCGCGCGGCGAGATCCTCGAGGCCCTGGACCCCGAGCGCTTCTCCCGCGGCATCGGCCCGGGCGTCTGGGACATCCACTCCCCGCGCGTGCCCGCGACCGAGGAGATCCGCTCGCAGCTCGCCGCGGCCCTCGACCGCGTGGGGGAGGGGCGGCTGTGGGCGAACCCCGACTGCGGCCTCAAGACCCGCGGCTACGAGGAGACCACCCTCAGCCTGCGGAACCTCGTCGAGGCCGCGCGCGCCGTTCGCGAGCAGGCCGCACGGGAGGGGGCAGGTCTGCCCGTCGGCTGACAGGGCGACGATGACCAGGATCTATGACAGGAACGGCCATTCCTGTCATAGATCCTGGTCACGAGCTGCGGCTCCACTGCGCCCGTGGTGTGCGCCGTGCGATGTCGGGGCGGGGCGGGGCGGGGCGCCGCGTGCTGCGGCTTCGGGCCGACGTGCCCTGCGCGGCGGCATCCCGCCCTACGCCCCCGTGCGCATCCAGGCGTCCCCGCGCACGCGCACTCCGAGGGCGACGGCGCGGGCGACCATGAACAGCAGGTTCGTGGCGACCCAGAGGGCGGCCAGGCCCAGCGGTCCCGCCGGCGCCCAGAGCCAGACGACGATCGCCCCCGGCATCACGGCGAGCATCGTGAGCATGCCGGCCCGGGCCAGGTAGGGGGCATCGCCCGCGCCCATGAGCACGCCGTCGAGCACGAACACGAAGCCGGCGACGGGCTGGGCGACGACCAGCACCCACATCGCCGCGCGCAGGTTCTCCTGCACCGCCGGGTCCGGGCTGAACCACGAGGGCACCACGTAGCTCGCCGCGAGGAGCACCACCCCCACTGCGGCCCCGCCGCCCACGCCCCAGCGGGTGAGACGGCTGGTCACGGCGTGGACGGTGGTGGTGTCCGCGGCGCCCAGATGTCTGCCGGTCAGCGCCTGGCCCGCGATCGCCAGGGCGTCGAGCGCGAGCGAGAGCAGCATGAACACGGTGCTCGCGAGCTGATGGGCGGCCAGCTGCACGGCGCCCAGGCGCGCCGCGACGAGCACGGTGACGAGGGTGACGATGCGCAGGCTGAGGGTGCGCACGAACATCGGCAAGGACTCGCGGCCGGTCGCCGCGACCGAGCCCAGGTGCGGCCGCAGCGCCACGCCCTCGCGGCGCGCATGGCGCACGACCACCCCCAGCAGCACGCCGGCCATCAGCCATTGGCTGATCACGGTGCCGGTGGCGCTGCCGGCGATCCCCATGTCCAGGCCGAAGATAAGCAGGGCGTTCAGGGGGATGTTCAGCAGCGCTCCGCCCACGGCCACGATGAGCGGCAGCCGCGCGTCCTGCAGTCCGCGGATCAGGCCCGTGGTCGCCTGCACCGAGAGCATCGCGGGGAGGCCGAGCGCGGAGATCCGCAGGTAGACGGCGGCCTCGGAGGTGACGTCGGCCCCCGCCCCGAAGAGCGGGAGCAGCACGCCGCCCGCCGCGACGAGCACCAGCAGGCAGCCTGCGCCGATCATGAGGGCGAGCCAGGCGGCGTCGACCCCGCGGGCGATCGCCTCGCGCATGCGACCGGCGCCGACGGCCCGCGCGACCGACGCGGTCGTCGAATAGGCGAGGAACACCGAGAGGCCGACGACGGTGGTCAGCACCGTCGAGGCGAGCCCGAGCCCGGCCAGCGAGGTCGTCGAGACGCGTGCGATGAACGCGGAGTCCGCGATCACGAACAGCGGCTCGGCGACCAGCGCGCCGAGCGAGGGCAGGGCGAGGCGCAGGATCTCGCGGTCCACGGAGCGGCGGGCCGCGGCGGGGGAGGGGCCGGGAGAGGAATCGGGGGTCTGCGCGGAGGAGGGGTCGGGGGTCGGGCGGGGCACGGATCCATCCTGTCAGGGGCGCGGCGGCCGGTGGGCGACCGGGCGCCGGGGGCGGACGGCGGCCGGCGGACGGATCACACCCCATGCTCCGACCTTCGGCTGATGCTCGCCATGTCCGACCTGTGGTCGAATGCCCGAGGATGGCCGTCCTGTGTCGGCCGCGTCCGACCGCCCCGCTCGATCGTCCCGGCCCTCCGGCCCAGGAGACTCATGAACCGTCTGGCCAAGCTCAGCCTGAACAATCGTCCGTTCATCGCTCTGGTCTGCATCGCCGTCTCGATCATCGGGATCTTCGCGATGACGACCATGCGCCAGGAGCTGATCCCCTCCGTCTCGCTCCCGCAGATCCAAGTGATGACCACCTCGCCGGGAGCCTCCTCGGAGCAGGTGCAGAAGCAGATCAGCAAACCCGTCGAGCAGGCGGTCACGGGCATCGAGGACGTCGAGAAGACCTCGTCGTCCTCGCAGGCGGGCGTCTCGGTGGTGACCGTCGAGCTCACCTACGGCACCGACACCGCGCGCGCGACCAACCAGGTCGACGCCGCCGTCGGCCGCATCGACGACCAGCTCCCCGAGGGCGCGGACCCGCAGGTCATCTCCGGCGGCACGAGCGACCTGCCGGCCGTGGTGCTGTCGGTCTCCTCCGATCTGGATCCGTCCGAGCTCGCCGATCGCCTCGACACGAGCGTCACCCCGGAGCTCGAGCGCGTGGACGGGGTCTCCTCCGTCGCGGTGATCGGCGCGCCCGAGAAGATCGTGCGCATCACGCCCGACGAGGACGAGATGGAGAAGGCCGGGCTCACCGACGACGACATCTCCACGGCGCTCGACGCCAACGGCCTGTCCCTGCCCGGCGGCAGCGTGACCGACGAGAAGCAGAGCATCGACGTCGTCATCGGCCAGGAGATGAACAGCATCGACGACCTCAAGGGCATGGTCGTCATGCCCGGCTCGCAGGGCGCGTCCTCCGGCTCGTCCGGCGCCTCCGACGCCTCCGGGGAATCGGCCGACGGGTCGAGCGGCGGCGCGGCCGGCGGCGACGCCGCGGGCCAGCAGGGTCAGGCGGGCCAGCAGGGTCAGGCGGGCGCCGACCAGGGCGCCGCGACGGACCAGGGCCAGGCGGGTCAGCAGGGCCAGTCGGGCCAGCAGGGCCAGGCCGGGCAGCAGGGCCAGGCCGGCCAGTCCGGGCAGCAGGAGATCACCACCCTGGGCGACGTCGCGAAGGTCGAGGAGACCACCGAGGACCCGACCTCGATCTCGCGCACCAACGGCCGCGAGTCGCTCGTGATGATGGTGACCGCGACCTCCGACGGCAACGTCGTGGACATCTCCAAGGACGTCTCCTCGAAGCTCGACAGCACTCTCACCGAGGTCGGCGGCGACGCGAAGAGCGACGTCGTCTTCGACCAGGCGCCGTTCATCCGCGAGTCGATCGTCTCGCTGGCGGAGGAGGGCCTGCTGGGCCTGGTCATGGCCGTAGGCGTGATCCTGCTGTTCCTGCGCCGCCTGCGGCCCACGCTGGTCACCGCGATCTCGATCCCGACCTCGCTGCTGATCGCGTTCATCGGCATGCTCGTCACGGGCTACACGCTGAACATGCTGACCCTGGCGGCGCTCACGATCTCCATCGGCCGCGTGGTCGACGACTCGATCGTGGTCATCGAGAACATCACCCGGCACCTCGCATACGGCAAGACCCGCAGACGGGCCATCCTGGACGCCGTCAAGGAGGTCGCGGGCGCCATCACCGCCTCGACTCTCGCGACGGTGGTCGTGTTCCTGCCGATCGCGATCGTCGCCGGCATGGCCGGGGAGCTGTTCCGGCCCTTCGCGCTCACCGTCGCGATCGCGATGCTGAGCTCGCTGCTGGTCGCGCTCACCATCGTCCCTGTGCTCGCGTACTGGTTCCTGCGTCCGCCCAAGAAGCAGCCGGTGCCGGACGATCCGGACGACGAGGCGCAGGTCGCGAAGGTCCGCGAGGCGGCCGAGGCGCGCGAGGAGCGCACCTGGCTGCACCGCCTCTACGCGCCGCTGCTGCGCCTCACCCTGAACTCGCTGCCGCGGCGCCTGATCACGGTCGCCGTCGCGATCCTCGTGCTCGTGGGCACCGTGTTCCTCACGCCGCTGCTGAAGATCAACTTCCTGGGCGACACCGGGCAGAACATCGCCTCGATCACCCAGACCCTGCCCGCCGGCACCAGCCTCGAGGACTCCTCGAAGAAGGCGAAGGACTCCGAGAAGGCCCTCATGGACCTCGACGGCGTCGAGACCGTCCAGACCACGATCGGCTCCGGCGGCGACGGCGGCTTCAGCGCCGGCGGTGGCGGCGGGGAGAACGAGATCAGCTTCTCGATCACCACCGACGCCGACTCCGACCAGCAGGCGCTGCAGACGAAGATGGTCCGCACCCTGCAGGACCTCCCGGATCCCGGGGACGTCGAGGCGGCCGACATGACGTCGGCGACCGGCTCGAGCACCGTGGACATCCAGATCACGGGGCCGACGGCGAAGGACCGCCAGGAGGCGAACGACGCCATCCTGGACGAGCTCGACCCGGCGCCCAGCGGCGTCAAGGAGGTCACGAGCGATCTCGAGGGCGACCAGCCCACCGCCGTGGTGACCGTGGACCGCAAGGAGGCCGCCGAGAAGGGCCTCACCGAGCAGGCCGTCGTCGGCCTGGTCGCCCAGAAGATGAACCCCGGCTCCGTCGGCACCATCACCCTGGACGACGAGGACCTCGACATCTACGTCGAGCAGAAGGACGACGTCACCACCCTGAAGAAGCTCAAGGACCTCGACCTCGCCGAGGGACTGCCGCTCACCGACGTCGCGAAGGTCAGCGAGGAGGAGTCCCGGCCGTCGATCGCGACGCAGGACAACGTCGAGACCGTCACCGTCTCCCTCGCCCCCACCTCGAGCGACAACGTCGGCGCGGTCTCCCAGGCGGCGCAGAAGGCGATCGACGATGCGGACCTGCCCAGCGGCGTGAAGGCGTCGCTCGGCGGCTCCGCCTCGGACATCGACGAGACGTTCGGCCAGCTGGGCATCGCGATGCTCGCGGCGATCCTGCTGGTGTACGTGCTGCTGGTGTGGATCTTCAAGTCCCTCGTCCAGCCGCTCGTGCTGCTCGTGTCGATCCCGTTCGCGGCGACCGGCGCGCTGGGCCTGCTGGTCCTCACCGGCGTCCCGCTGGGGCTGCCCTCGATGATCGGCCTGCTGATGCTGGTCGGCATCGTGGTCACCAACGCGATCGTCCTCATCGATCTCGTCAACCAGTACCGGCGCGGGGGCATGGCGTTGGACGACGCGATCCACGTGGGCGCCGCCAAGCGTCTGCGCCCGATCCTCATGACCGCGGCGGCGACGATCTTCGCGCTGCTGCCGATGGCCTTCGGCATCACCGGCAAGGGCGGCTTCATCTCGCAGCCGCTCGCGGTGGTCGTGATCGGCGGCCTGGTCACCTCGACACTGCTCACCCTGGTGATCGTGCCGGTGCTCTACCGGCTCACCGAGGGTCCGGGCGAGCGTCGTCGTCTGCGTCGCGAGGCCGCCGAGCGCGACCGCCGCGAGGCCGCGGAGCGGGAGGCCCAGGCCGCGCGCGAGGCGCAGTCGAGGGAGCTCGGCGAGCGGGCGGCGGCCGCAGCGGCCGCCTCTCCGGCGGCTCCGGCGACGACGGGGGCCGGCGCGGGCGCCGCTGCTCCGGTGTCCCCGGCGTCGCCCGTCGAGGCGCCTGACGACGGTGCCTCGCCGACGACGGCGTCCGTGACGCCAGCGTCCGCTGGCGCTGCGACCACCGCTGATGCGCAGAATGGTGCCACTGCGGCGGGTGCCTCGGCCCCGGCCGACGCGCTGTCCGAAGCCGACCCGTCGGCCAACTCGCACCGGGCGTCCGGCCCAGCGCACACCGCCCCCGCGGGGGAGACCGGTGCGCATGCCGCGGGCCGCAGCGGTGAAGGCGAGAGTCGTACGGGCTCCGGACAGAGCGGCGCTCGACGTGTCGGCGCGCGCCGTGAAGCCGGCCGCGGAGGCCCGCTGCGCCGGATCCGGAACCGCTTCCGGCGCTGACGGGCGCGGATCTGCGGCACGCTGCAGTGGATCCGCTGCCGAACGCTACTGCACCCCGTGTGCAGTCACGGGGCGGCCTCTGTGCGACATCCGCGCGCTATGTCGCATGGATGTCGCGCATGGGCCGTCCCATGACGGCAACCGACGGTGGCCGGGCCGACCGGTGGTCGACCCCGAACGGTGGTCGACCCCGACCGGTGGTCGACCCCGACCGGTGGTCGACCCCGACCGGTGGCCGAGCCGACCGGTGGCCGTTTCCCATCCAGCCCTCCGACAGGTGTCAGCAACGCCGAACCCGTCACGCCGGAAGCGCCCTATGGTGCAGTCGGCGCTGCAGGATGGTCGCGAGAACGGCCGAGGTCCTGTCCCACTCGAGGAACACCTGCTCCCAGGTCAGCCGCGTGACCTTGTAGCCGACAGCAGTGAGGGCCAGATCGCGCCGACGGTCCTCGCGGTACTGCTCGGGGTCGTCGTGGAACCGTTTGCTGTCGCACTCGATCACCCAGTTCGTGCCGATGAGGATGTCGACGCGGATCCCCGGAAGCACCTGCACCTGCGTGCGGACGCGAGTGCCGCGCCGCTCGAACCACCAGCGGACAGCCGTCTCGGTGCCGGACTGCGCGTCCGATCGGACCCGCGCCAGGGTGGTGCGCGACCTGCCGGGCAGGGTCGCCAGCAGGGTGTCCAACTGCCGCGGGGTCAGCACGCGCTTGTTGAGCGCGGACTCGATGAGGATGGCGGTGTCGAGTGCCGGGAGGCACCGGGCCGCGTGCTCGAGCACGAGCCCGATGTCGGGCACCGGATCGTCGTCGGGCCACGTCCGTATGCGGGGGCGGTGGTAGACCAGCGGCTCCAGCGCACGCCGGGGCTCGCCCGGGCCGGGGGCGGCCGGACGGATGAGCGCACCGGTCCGCGGATCGATCCGTCGTCGGATCTGTGTCAGGCGCGGCGGCGGTATCGGTGCGGATGTGGCCCTGGGGCAGAAGGCATGGACACCGCGGCCGATGGGGACCCAGAGTCCGAGGAGGGCTGCCGCATCCAGGCAGGTGGGGCGGACTCCGATCTCGAGCAGCGCGACGAGATCGTCCGGCGCTTCGGGAGTCACGTACCACTGGCCCACCGAGCGCATGGCGCCCCCGCGCAGCAGACGACGGCGGGCGGAGAGGTCGGGTTCGATGCTCGGGAGCTGGGTCTTGAGGATGACTCCGGGGATCTTCATGGGCCGATGCCAGCAGAAGCGTCGTGGCCGAGGGAGCGGGAGCAGGCGAGAGTGGACGGAGGCGCGTTGTGGAGGACCGGCGGATCCGGACTCTTGGCCGAGGCCTGCTCCGAGCACCGGCTGGTCCCCGTGTCCTCCCCGCCCACTGCTGTCGTCCGACGGCTCATGCGCGACATCCGTGCGAAATACGGCATACGCGTCGCGCATAGGCCGTCCCATGACGGAGCTCGCGCTCTGCGGCCGTGCCGCCCGGGCCCTGGGGCCATGACCCAGCCGCAGCGTCAAGTCGGCGCGACCCGGTCACCAGCCCTCGCCCGATCGTCGCCGCCCGCAGCCCCGGCACGGCCCTCATCCGCCCGCTGGTCGCCGCCGGCCCAGCCCCTCAGATCGCGATGCCCATCCGTCCGAAGGCGTTGCGGAAGATGGTGAGGTCGTCCAGGCCCGGCAGCTTCTGGATCTTCTTGTCGAGGGCGTCGAGCTCCTCGCCGCGGCCGCCGAAGAGATGGCCCATGACGTGCACGACCTCGTCGTCGCTCATGACGCCGGAGCCGACGGGCCGCCACGCCTTCGAGAGCGCGAGGCGGGTGGCCAGACGTGCCTTCTTGGAGGCCTCGAGGCGCTCGCGGCCCTGCGTCGTGTAGAAGGCGACGTGCCGGGTCTCCTGCTGGGCGATGCGCTTGAGCAGGGGGCTGAGGGCCGGGTGGTCGGTCATCGCGGAGAGCCGACGATAGGCGGCGACGGCCGAGAGCTCGTTCGCGGCGCCCCAGGTCATGTGCACCGCGACGAAGTCGGTGCCCGCGAGGTTGGAGAGCGCGGACTGCTTGAGGGGGCTGAGCGCCTGGGTCCAGCCCAGCTTGACGCGCTTGGACTTCAGCTCGTCGTAGTCGACGACGATGCCGTGGCGCTGGAGGACGGCGGCGAGGGCCTCGCCGTGCCAGAACTCCTCGCGGTTCCACACGGTCATGAAGCCGCCGGTGGCGTGCTCGCGCCGCGAGGGCGTGACCAGCATGTCCCGCAGGTAGCAGGAGGTGTGGTACTCGACGTCGCACATGTAGCGCAGGGAGCGCAGGGTGGGCTCGTCCAGCGGCTGGGTCTCGAAGGTGTCGAAGTCGAGGTCGTCCCAGCCCACGGGCTCCGAGGTCTCCGCGAACTTCTCAAGGTCGAATGCCATCGGCTCCTCTGTCCGCTCGTCCGACGCCCTGCTGCACGATCCCGGCGCCCTTCTGGGCCACGGTCCCGCCCGCATGGGCGACGGCCCCGCCCGCATGGGCGACGGCGCCGCCCGCGTGTGCCACGACGCCGCCCGCGTGCGCGACGACGCCTCCGGCACGCCCGACCCCGCGACGGATCGCGCGCGCCGGGCCGAGCAGACCATGCAGGTCGGGCCCGGGGAGCAGGCGCGTGATCTCGAAGCGGGCCGAGCGCAGGGCGGCGCGGTCGGAGGCGCGCCGGAAGATGCTGGGAAGCGCCGTCTCCTCGTCCGGCAGATGCTGACCGGCCGGGCGCATCGGGTCGCCGCCGACGGCGAGGACCGCGCGTGCGGCGATCGCCTCGCCGCGCGAGCGCGTGATCCGGGCGATCGCCTCGAGGCGGAAGAACTCCATGGTGCGGGTGCGCCGGGCGAGCAGCTCGCCGAGCACGCGGCCCGCCTCGGGAACCTGCGCGGCGCGGGGGAGGAGGGCGTCGACGGCCGCCCGCAGTCCGCCCTCCTGGATCGCCATGCGCGCCATGTGGCCGGCGGTGACCTTCTCGCCGGCCAGCCAGGTCCAGCCCGGGCCGACGATCGGCAGCGCCCGCTCGACGTACGCGTGGCGCAGTGCGGCGGCGGCATGCGGGAGATGCGGGTGCGGGAGACGCGGATGCGGGAGGTGGGGCCGCTCGACGTCGTGCCCGCCGCCGGGCAGGGCCTCGACGATCTCCTGGAGGGCGTGGGCCCACCAGTGGCGCTCCCACAGCCAGCTGCCGAGGAACGCGGTGATGCGGGCCTCGTTCGCCGTCCACGAGCTGTACATCGTGCGGGTCTCGGTGAGGGCGGTCGACTCCAGGGAGTGGAGGAACGCCAGGTCGCGCCGCAGATCCTCGAGGTCGTGGGCCTCGATGCCGTGCGGACCCGCGGTGAGGTCCCGGGCGGCGCGCGTGATCTCCTCGGCGTCGACGTCGATCTTCCCGGGCACCTCGATCGTGTAGGCGCTGACGTCGAAGGACGTGCGCATGACGGGGGCGACGGAGCCGTCGGAGAAGACGCGCGTGCCCTCGCGCGGCGCGTCGTCGTGAGAGGCGACGGGGCGCGGCGTCGGGCGTGGAGTGCGGCTCCGAGGGGCGGAGCCGCGCCGTGCGGGAGCGCTCACGGGTGCTGGAACCTCCTGGCGCGCGAGGGGATGGGCCGCGGAAGCATCGGTTGTCGCCGGAACCTCCGGGACGCCGTCGCTGCGGGCTGCGACGGTCGGACCCGGGCTCCGCGAGGGAGCGGATGCCCGTCCATCCTAGTGACGCCCGGGTGCTCGTGGGAATCCGGGGCGCCGCTGTGAGCGGGTCCACGTCGGGGCGGACGCCGCGCCGAGCGGTCCGTCGCGGCCTCGAGCGGCCGTCGTGATGCGCGGGCCGCCCCGGCTCCGTGGGACCCGCCCGTGACGAGGGGCGACGTGCCATATCCCGCACCGTCAGAAACGGGCGAAACAGGCGGAGGCAGGAGGTGACGCACATCCCGCCCATGCGTTCCGCCGGTTCCCTTCCCGACAGGGCCCTCGGACTCGCTCCTTGGTAAGTTGCCCCCATGACCGCTCCCCGCTCCGCGTCCTCCGGGACCGGGACGGCGCACCCTAGCGACGGCGCGGGCGGGCACGTCCCCGATCTCGCGTCGGTGCCGGTGCAGGTGCCCTCGCTGGCCCGTCTGCGCGAGGCGCTGCGGGGTCCCGAGACGCCGCTGCCGCCGCCCCGCGGGGTGCGCGAGGCGGCCGTGCGGGTGCGCGATCTCGTCCATGCCGAGCGCTTCGCCGAAGCCCTGTACGTCGCCGAGCGGTTCCGCAGCGTCCCCGCTCCGCCGTCCGAGCGGCTGGAGCTGCTGAGGGCCCAGCTCACCGCCGCCCTCGGCGCGCACGACGAACGAGGCGCGCACGACGAGCGAGGCGCGCACGACGAGCTCGCTGTCCACGACGACCGCGCCGGGCAGGAGCCCACGAGCCCGCGAGACCTGGTCGCGCTGCAGGAGCTCGTGCGCGACATGGTCCGGACCATCGAGGCCGCCGGCGCCCCCGAGCAGGCGGCCGCGACCCTCGAGGTGCTCGGCGCGCACCTGCGTCGCCTGTTCGCCGCGCCGTCGGATCCCTCGGCCTCCGCCACCGTCGCATCGGCCGCCGCCTCCGCTGTCCCGCTCGCGAGCGGGGGCGCCCACGGTCGGCACCGCCGTCGCCGCGATGGCGACGCCGTCCCGCCCGGTCTGCTCGCGGTCGTCGGCTGCCTCGAGCTGCCGAGGCCCGGCGCCGTCGACGTCGAGCAGAGCGCCCTGCGCGAGGCTCTCGTCGCCCTGCCGGAGCTGCAGGTGGCGCTCGTGGACGACCCGGGGCCGCTGCTCGCCGTGCGCTACGCGCAGGACCTCGAGGCGACCGGCCGGCTGCCGGAGGCGACGCGCCTCGCGCTCGACGTCCTCGACGAGGTCTCCCGGCTCGAGGCCCGCGAGGGAGGCTTCGCCGATGCCGCGCGCGTGGTGGTCTCCGCGCACGCCGTGCTCGCCCGGACGCTGCTCGAGGAGAACCCCCTGGCGGCCGTCGGCCACGCGCTCGCCGCTCTCGAGGGTCTGCGCGAGGTGGAGGACCCGCCCCTGCGCGTCGGCCTCATCACCGAGCTGCTGCGCGCGCTGGTGCGCTGCGACCTGCAGGATCAGGCGACGTTCACCGCCGGGCGCCTGGCCTCCCTCACCCGGACCCTCCCGCACGACGCGCAGCGGATCGAGCCGCTGCTCGCGGTCGGTGCGCAGCGCGTCGCCGCCCGCCGCTACGACGGGGCCATGGTCGCCCTCAGCGAGGTGCAGTCCCTGAGCGCGCAGTTGCGCGATCGCCGCTCGCGCCTCGAGGCGACCCGCCTCCTCGCCCGGCTGCACCACGAGCAGGGGCAGGGCCTCGAGGCGCTCGACCAGCTCCGTCTCGCGGCGGCGGATGCCCGCTGGGTCGCCGACGATCTCTTCACCCCGCTCGCCGAGCGGCCCCGTTTCATCCGCGCCGAGCTCGACGCGGAGGCCCTGGTGCTGCGCCACGCCCTGGATCTGGGCAGGCTGGCGGAGGCCGCCGCGGCGTCCCGCGAGGTCGTCCGCCGCGTCCGCTCCGAGCGCGGCACGGGCAGCCTTCCCGACGCGCTGCTCTGGGACCACGAGGCCGACGCCCGCGTCGGCGCGATGATCGCCGAGGGCCTGCGCGCCGCCGCCGAGCTCAGGGCCGACGGCGCCGCGGGTGCCGGGGACGCCGGGCCGCCCGGCGGGGACGGCGGGCCGCCCGGCGGGGACGGCGGAACGCGCGTTGCCGGCGGGGCCGGGCGGATCCGCAGGGCCCACCGGACCGGTGGCGCCGACGGGATGCCCGCGAAGGCCCGCACCCCGTACGAGGAGGCACGGCGCGAGGCGATGGCGACCCTGGAGCGGGTGCCGGACGGTCATGAGGCGCGGGCCTCCTACTGGGGCGCCTACCTCGAGGACCGCCACGCCGCGATGCTCGCCGCCCGCGGTGAGCGCGCACGGGCGCTGAAGGCCGCACGCCGGGCCGAGCGCGCCTGGCGCCAGCTGGGCCGTGAGGACGAGGCGGTGCGGATCGCGGAGGAGGTCGCCCACCGGTCGTCGGGCGGAGCGCCCCGCCACGCGGGTCCCTCGCTCCCCACAGACCCTCACTGATCGGCCGACGGAACTGCCGTCGGACCCGGGGCGTAGCGTGAGGGACATGAACGCCATCGACATCCTCATCGACGCCGCGTCGCGCCCGGCGGACGCGGTCGACGCCCTGCGGCCCACCCTCACTCCCGAGCTGCTCGTCCAGCACCCGGGCGGCCATCCGAACTCCATCGCCTGGCTGCTGTGGCACACGGGGCGCGAGATCGACGTGCAGCTCGCGGATCTCTCCGGCGAGCAGGAGGTCTGGCACAGCGGAGGCTTCCGCGAGCGCTTCGACCTCGGCGAGCTGGGCGATGCCGTCGGCTACGGGCAGAGCGCCGACCAGGCCCACTCCGTCGTCGTCACCGACGGCGCCCTGCTCGTCGAGTACGTGCGCGCCGCGACCGACGCGCTCATCGCCTACCTGCGCACCCTCTCCGAGGACGAGCTCGGCGCCGTCATCGACGAGGCCTGGGACCCGCCGGTCACGCGCGGCGCGCGGCTGGTGAGCGTCATCGACGACGCCGCCCAGCACGTGGGCCAGGCCGCCTACGCGGCGGGCATCCCCCGCACCTGACCCGTCGGGGGTCGGTCGACCCCATCGGGGGCCGGTCGACCCGCGGGCGCCTCAGGTGCCCGCGGGCCGGTGGTCGGCTCAGTGCACCCCGGCCATGCCGCGGGTGACGGGCTTGGCGATCGCGAGCATGATCAGGCCGACAGCGATGGTGACCAGGCCCGTGATCCCGAAGTAGGCGACCTCGTGGTCCACCGAGTACAGCGTGGACAGCGAGCCGGACAGGGCGGTGCCGAGCGCGACGGCCAGGTTGTACAGCGCCATCATCATCACCGGGAACGCGGCGGGCGCGAGCCGGGTCGCGAGCGAGAGGCCGACGGGCGAGATCGAGAGCTCGCCGAACGTCGCGACCAGCAGGATCAGCGCGACCCACAGCACCGGCACGCCCGCGACCGGCGCCATCGGCACGAACAGCAGGAAGGCGATGCCCACCAGCAGGATGCCGATCGCGAACTTCACCGGTGTCCCGGGCTGGCGACGGCCGAGCTTCGTCCACAGCGCGGCGAAGACGGGCGCGAGCAGCAGGATGAACAGCGGGTTGAAGGACTGCGGCCAGGAGATCGGCATCTCCCAGCCGAAGATGCTGCGGTTCAGCCGCTCGTCGGCGTAGACGACGAGCACCGTGAACTGCTGCTGGAAGAGCGCGAAGAACGCGGCGGTGCCGATGAACATCGGGATGAAGGCGAGGACGCGGGAGCGCTCGGTCGCGGTGATCTTGGAGCTGGTCAGCATGATCGCGAAGATGATGATCGCGGCGACCACGGAGATCCCCACCACGATGTTCGCGAGGTTGTCGGGGTTGATCACGCCGGCGAGCACGAGGATCACGACGAGCAGCACGGCGACCACGGCGATGACGCCCCACAGGGCGAACCGGGAGCGGGGCAGCGGGTCGGGCACGCGGTTCGCGTTCGCGGGCAGGGAGTCGCGGGTGAGGACGTACCAGACCAGGCCGACGGCCATGCCCACCGCGGCGGCGCCGAAGCCCAGGTGGAAGCCCCAGTTCTGCTGGAGGAAGCCGGTCACGAGCGGGCCGAGCAGGCCTCCGATGTTCACGCCCATGTAGTAGAGCGAGAAGCCGGCGTCGCGCTTGGGGTCGTCGACCGCGTAGAGCGACCCGACGAGCGTCGCGGCGGTGGCCTTGAGCCCGCCGGAGCCGATCGCGACGCACAGGAGGCCCGTGACCAGGCCCGGTACTCCCGGCAGCAGCGCCAGGGAGATGTGGCCGAGCATGATCAGGACGGCGCTCGCGAACAGGGTGCGCTGCGGGCCGATGAGCCGGTCGGAGACGAGGGCGCCGACGATGCAGAACACGTACACGGCGCCGCCGTAGGCGCCGACGATCGAGGTGGCGACGCCCTGGTCGATCCCGAGACCGCCCTGGGTCATCGCGAAGTACATGTAGATCGCGAGGATCCCCTGCATGCCGTAGAAGCTGAAGCGCTCCCACATCTCGAGGCTGAACAGGTTCATCAGCGGCCAGGGCTGTCCGAAGAACGTGCGGCCCCCGTGGTGCGGGGCGGCGGGATCGCCGGATGCTGCGGAGGGGACCGCCTCGGTGCGGTCCGGGGGCTGGGTGGCATTCACGGGCCGCCATCGTGCCGCCGTCGCGCGGCGGGCACAAACCCGTGCGCGCTCGTCGTGACCTAGGAGACGCCGCGGCCCGTCCTCGTCCATTCGCTCAGAGCGGGGCCGATCAGACGGGCCGACGGGCCCGGCAGGAGGGTGTCCGTGCTGATCAGGCCGCCGAAGTAGGGGGCACGGGGTGACTCGCGGAGGGTCGGCGAGTCGGCCCCGAGGGCGCTGCGCACGAATGCGGTGAGGGACATCCGGTGGGGCCCGGCGATCTCGAGGTCGCCGCCGAGGGTCGCGGTGGCTCCGTCGGTCCGGACGGCCGTGAGGATTCCGGCGACGAGTCGGGCGAGGTGCGCGGCGACCGCGTCGCCGGCGATCGGCTGGACCTGGATCGCCGGGAGCAGGATCGCGGGGCTCGTTCCGTCCGGTCCCTCCGTGGGCTCCGTGCGCTCCGAGGCCTCGGCGATGCCGCGTGCGAACTCGAAGAACTGGGTGGCGTGCAGGATCGTCCAGGGGATCCCGCCGTCCCGGACGATCTGCTCCATGCCGGCCTTGGCCCGGTAGAAGGGCACGTCGGGCGCGCGGTCGGCCCCGACGATCGAGAGCGAGAGGTGGTGGCGCACTCCCGCGGCGCGCTCGGCGTCCAGCAGGCGGCGGATCCCGGTCGTGAAGAAGGCCTCGAGGACCTCGGGCGCGAAGGATCGCGGCTTCGAGGTGTCGACCACGATGTCCGCGCCGCGCAGGGCCTTCTCGAGGCCCTCGCCGGTCACGGTGTCCACGCCCGTGGAGGGCGAGGCGACGATCACCTCGTGGCCCTCCGCCTCGAGCAGGCGGACGAGCTTTGCGCCGACCGTGCCCGTGCCGCCCACGACGGCCACGCGGGCGGACGCGGAGACGTGAGCGACAGCGGACCCGTGGGCGGTCGTGGTCGCGGCGGTGGGCGCGGGCCCGCCGGGCTGCTCGGATCGTGCGGAACCTGGCATCGGACGGGACCTCCTGGAACGCGACGGGGCACGGGGAGCGCGGATCGCTCCGCACCCATCGTGCCCCGTGGTCGTCACCGATGGGCCGTCGGCCCGGAACCGGTGTGGAACTGGTGTCGAGGCGGTGTCGAGCCCGTGTCGAGCCGGTGCCGATCGGACCGCGCGCCGTGCGGCCCGTCGGTCGTTCAGCCCGTGCGCCGTGCGCGCCTCTCAGGCGCGCGCGGAGCGCCTGCCCGAACGCCGGCCCACGAAGAGGTGGTCCAGGGAGAGGCGGCCGGAGCCGGTCGCGGCGAGCGCCAGCGCGCCGGCGCCGAGGCCGCCCACGAGCTCCCAGCCGCCGCCGTCGACGAAGACGCCCGAGCCCACGTGGACGAGCAGCGCCGCGACGAGCATGTCGATCGCGAGCAGGATCCCGACCCACGGCGTGAGCACGCCGAGGATGAGGGCGATGCCGCCGGCGAGCTCGAGGACCGCCACGAGGGGGGCGGCGAGCTCGGGCATGGGGACGCCCATGCCGGCGAAGTTCTGCGCGGTCGCGTCCAGTCCCCACTCGGAGATCTTCTGGATGCCGTGGGCCGTGAAGACGACGCCCAGGACGATGCGGGCGACGAGCAGGCCGAGGTCGCGGGCGGTCGAGTGGCGCTGTGCGGTCGCGGTGGCCATGAGGGGTCCTTCCGTCGGAGGCGGGGGTCGACCCGGGCCCGCGCCCGCCACGGCGAGCGTCCGGCGTCGGGCGGTGGCCGTCCACGGTAGTGGAAAGATCAAAGACTTGGGAAGGGCGGCGTGCGACTCCGCACGCGAGCCGCGTGGATCCACAGCGCCGTCGGGCGGCGTCGGCCCTCTTCCCTAGACTGTCCCGGTGACCCAGAACGACGCCTTCGAACCCGGCCCCGATCGCGGACTCGAGCGGACCCCGCCGCAGGACCTCGCCGCCGAGCGCGGCGTGCTGGGCGGGATGATGCTGTCCAAGGATGCGATCGCCGATGTCGTCGAGAAGGCCCGCGGCTCGGACTTCTACCGCCCCGCGCACGAGGTCATCTTCGACGCCGTCACCGACCTCTACTCGCGCGGCGAGCCCGCCGACCTGGTCACGGTCTCCGACGAGCTCACCAAGCGCGGCGAGCTGCAGCGCGTGGGCGGCGGCGCCTACCTCGCCGACCTCATCGACATGGTCCCCACCGCCGCGAACGCCGGCTTCTACGCGGACATCGTCGTCGAGCGCGCGACCCTGCGCCGCCTCGTCGAGGCCGGCACCCGCATCGTCCAGCTCGGCTACGCGGCCGACGGCGGCGAGGTCGAGGAGGTCATCAACGAGGCGCAGGCGCAGGTCTACGCGGTCACCGAGCGCGGCCAGAGCGAGGACTTCCTGCCGCTGTCAGAGGTCATCGGCGGCACCATCGACGTCATCGAGGCCACGCAGAACCGCGGCGGCCAGGTCACCGGCATCCCCACGGGCTTCTCCGAGTTCGATGAGATCACGCAGGGCCTGCACCCCGGCCAGATGATCATCTTCGCCGGCCGCCCCGCGATGGGCAAGACGACGCTGGGCATGGACGTGCTGCGCTCGGCGTCGATCCACAACGGCCAGACCAGCGTCATCTTCTCCCTGGAGATGGACAAGACCGAGATCACCATGCGTCTGCTCTCGGCCGAGGCGCAGGTGCCGATGGGCAAGATGCGCGACGGCTCGATGGACGACCGCGACTGGCAGGCGATGGCGCGCGCCATGAGCCGCATCGGCAACGCGCCGCTGTTCATGGACGACTCCGCGAACATGTCGCTCATGGAGATCCGCGCGAAGTGCCGCCGGCTCAAGCAGAAGCACGACCTCAAGCTCGTGGTCATCGACTACCTGCAGCTGATGAGCTCCGGCAAGCGCGTGGAGTCGAGGCAGCAGGAGGTCAGCGAGTTCTCCCGTGCGCTCAAGCTGCTGGCCAAGGAGCTCGAGGTCCCGGTGATCGCGATCTCCCAGCTGAACCGCGGCAGCGAGCAGCGCCAGGACAAGAAGCCGATGATGAGCGACCTGCGCGAGTCCGGCTCGATCGAGCAGGACGCCGACCTCATCGTGCTCATCCACCGCGAGGACTACTACGAGAAGGAGTCCCAGCGCGCCGGCGAGGCCGACCTCATCCTCGCCAAGCACCGCAACGGCGCCGTGGGCACCATCGCCGTGGCCTTCGAGGGCCACTACTCGCGCTTCAAGGACATGCCCGGGGGCGGCGGCTTCACCGGCGGGTGAGCGGCGGGGCGGCGGCACTGAGCGCCGCCGAAGATATGAGGATGGCGGGACGGGGTGCGCGCGTGGGGTGCCCGCAATCTTCGTGGAGCGGGGCTCGCTCCTGTGCGGGTGCCCTGCAGATCCTTCCCATGCTGATGGTAGCGCCGAGTTCCTGCTGAAGGTAGCGTAAGGTTCCTGTTGAAGGTAGCGTACGCGCGGCCTTGTGCGTCAGATCCGCACGTCAGGGGGAAATCGTGGGATACAGACGACGAAGTCTCGACAGCTCGCTCGACGCGCTGATGCCTTCGTTGCCCGCGATCGCGATCGACGGGGCCAAAGGCGTCGGGAAGTCGGCCACCGCCCTGCGGAGGGCATCCCGCACCTACTTGCTGGACGATCCCGCGCAGCGCGAGCTCCTGGCATCCGATCCGTCGCTGCTGAACAGTGACAAGGGCACGGTCCTTCTCGACGAGTGGCAATGGCTGCCGGAGGTGTGGGACGTCGTGCGGCGTCGAGTGGATTCCGGGGCACATCCGGGCCGGTTCCTCCTCACCGGCAGTGCCTCGGAGTCCGCTGCGCAGGGGACGCACAGCGGTGCGGGCCGGATCGTCTCTCTCCGGATGCGGCCCATGGCACTGCACGAGAGAGGTGTCGTCGAACCGACGGTCAGCCTTGCAGCAATGATGGACGGCGAGGGGGACGCCAAGGTCACCGGGGTGACGGACTGGAGGACGTCCGACTACGCGGAGGCCCTCTCGCGCAGCGGCTTCCCGGGAATCATGGGGGCCGAGGCGAGGGCTGGACGCGTCCTGCTGGACAGCTACCTCCTGAGGATCATCGATCGAGACCTTCCCGAGGTCGGACTGAAGGTGCGACGCCCGGAAGTGCTTCGCCGATGGATCGCCGCCTATGCGGCGGTGTCGTCGTCGACCACCGCGTACGCGAAGATCATGGATGCCACGACGGGCGGTGATGGGACGCAACCGGCGAAGACGACGACGATCGCGTACCGAGAGCATCTGACGCAGCTGTGGGTGCTCGACCCCGTACCCGCGTGGGAGCCCATACGGATCTCGCTGGGACGATTGCAGCAGGCTTCCAAGCACCAGCTCGTGGATCCCGCCCTCGCTCTGAGGGCATTGGGAATGAGCGCGAAGTCGCTGTTGGGCCCGCGGGGTGCCCACATGGTGGGGCCGCTGTTAGAATCACTCGCCACGCTCTCCGTCCGCGCGTCAGCCACTGCGGCCGATGCGCACGTGGGCCATCTGCGCACCCGGAACGGCGATCGAGAGGTCGACCTCATCGTCGAAGCGCCCGACGGACGGATCGTGGGCATCGAGGTGAAGCTCGCGAGGTCGGTCGACGACCACGACGTGCGCCACCTCCTGTGGCTGAGGGAGAAGCTCGGGGACGACGTCGCCGACCTCGTCGTCCTCACCACAGGACCTGAGGCCTACCGGCGCGCGGACGGGGTCGCCGTCGTCCCTCTCGCACTGCTCGGCGACTGAGCGTCGACCCTGTCACGTGGACGGGACGCTCACCGCAGGGTCTCGAGCAGCTCCTCGTCGCTGAGCTCCCGGTCGGAGAAGACGAGCCGGATCGCCGAGGGATCGGGGTTCCCCGCATCGGGTCCCCGGTGGCGCTGCATCAGTCCCAGCCGCCGGGCGAGAGCCGCGGAGGCCTCGTTGTGCTCGAGCAGGAAGGCCACCACCGGCACGTCGGCAGTGGCCGCACGAGCAGCTTCGATCGCGGCCTGCGCCGCCTCGCGGGCGAAGCCCTTCCCCTGCGCCTCCGGGCGGAAGCGGTAGCCGAGGTTCCAGAACCGCGCGCCCTGCGCCGCCTCATCGGCCGCCCCGCGCAGCGAGCAGCCGGCGTTGCCCAGCAGCTCGTCCTCTCCGCGGGGGCGCACGATCCAGGTGCCCAGGCCATCGCGCTTCCACTCGTGGATCCAGCGCTCGAGCATCGTGCGCGTGTCCTGCTCGTCCGTGTGCCGCAGCTGCGGGAAGTGCTCCCACACCCGTGGATCCGCGTACAGGGCGTGCAGCTCGGGCAGGTCGGAGAGCCGCGGCACGTGGAGGTCGAGGCGCTCGGTGCTCCGCTCCGGGCCGACAGGTCCGTCGGGTCCGCCCTGATCCGCCCGCTCGTCGGGACTCATGCGAGCCCGTGGCCGGAGTCGGCGCCGGAGCGCTCGTCGTGCAGGGCGAGCAGCCGGCGCTCGGCATCGCTCGTCGGCTCGACGCCGTTCCACCAGACGCGCCGGCACGCAGCGCTGTCCGCGCAGGACGACTCGAACTCCCGCACCCACGACGCGTACTCGTCGGCCGCCCGGCCCTCGGCCGGCCAGCGCACGCCCAGCGCCGCACGGCCCACGCGCCACGGCTTGGGCGCGAGCCGCGCCCGGTAGGAGCCCTGCGCCGCGCACAGCCTGACGTACAGAGGGTCGGAGCCGAGCTCGTCGAGGATGGCGCGGGCCTGCTCGCTCGCGGGCGCCGCGCCCGTCCCGCTGATCAGCACCCGGAAGCCCGCAGCCGTGCGGTGCAGGTGCACGCCCCAGTCGGGGTGGGCCCCGGCGAAGGCCTCGATCCTCTCGCGCACGGCCGTCGCCTCGGGCGTCGCGTCGAGCGCATCGGACACGCCCGCAGCGTCGTCGGGCCCGGTCCCCGTGCGCGCATCGGCCCCGGCGCTCGCGTCGTCGCCCGCGGCGGCGGACGCATGCGCCCGTCGTCCGAACAGGCGCCCCAGCAGAGAGGGGCGCTCCCCGGCCGCGCCCGCAGCCGGGCCCGCACCGCGCGCGGATCCCCGCCGGCCCCGCGCCAGCGCCGAGGCGGGCAGGTCCACGTCGGCGATGAGCACCGCGTCCGTGTTCAGCACGGCAGCGCCGTAGCGGTTGCGGGTGATCACGGCGAGCAGCGCGCCGTCCTCGCCGCGCACCTCCTCGAGGATCTCCTCGCGCACGGGCCGACCGGGGTAGTACTCGGCCGCCCGGGAGTCCTCGATGCCGCGCCCCGCGAGATCCCGGGCCCGTCGCTCGGCGCGCGAGAGCGCGTCCTCGCGGGAGCGGTCCGACCACCCCCACACGTCCACGGGGACCTCGCCGCGGCGACGGATGGGGACGGTGGTGGTGCGCGAGGCCCAGAAGCGGGGGATCGGTTCCATCGGTCCAGCGTATGGGGCGATGCGCGCAGGGGCTGCATGGAGGAGGAGAATCGACCGGTGACCTCCCCGGCCTCCCCGTCCCCCTCTGCTCCCGATCCCGACGCCTCAGGTCCTGTCGTCCCCGGCTCCGCAGAACCGACCGCCGCTCCCGGACGGGCCGCGGGCACGCGCGCGTCCGGCCGCACCGCGGGCGCCGTCGGCCTGGCGCTCGCGCTGGTCTTCGTGGTGACGATCTCGCTGAATCTGCGCCCCGCCGCGTCCGGCCTCGGCCCGCTCATGGAGGACATCACCGGCGCCTACGGTGTGGGCGCCTGGGCCGACGGGCTGCTCACCGCGCTGCCCTGCCTGTGCTTCGGCGCGTTCGGCCTGCTCGCGGTGCCTCTGTCCCGTCGGATCGGCCTCACGGGGACGATCGTGCTCGCCTTCTCGCTGCTCACGATCGGGCTGATCCTGCGGCCGCTCTCCGGCTCGTTCGGGCTGTTCGTGCTGCTCAGCGCGATCGCGCTGATGGGGCCGTCGCTCGTCAACGTGGTCACGCCGGCCTGGGTCAAGCACCACGGCGGGCGCTCGACCGTGCTGCTCATGACCGCCTATTCGATGCTGCTGTCGGTCGGGGCGGCCGTCGGCCCGGCGATCGCCGTCCCGCTCGCCTCCGGGGGCAGCGGCTGGCGCTTCTCCCTGCAGGCCTGGACCGCGCTCGCCGTGCTGCCGGTGCTCGTCGGCCTCGTGGTGCTCGCGAAGGTCGGCAACGACTTCCCGCGCGCGGCCGATGGCGTCCGACCCCCCGAGGATTCCGCGTCCGACCCGGCGGTCCCCGACGCCGCGACGGAGCGCGCGCGTGCCCGGGCCGCCGCCCGCGTGGCGGCGCGCACCGTGCCCCTGCGACGCTCGCCGACGGCGCTCTTCCTCACGCTGATGTTCGGCCTGCAGTCGATGAACGCCTACACGCAGTTCGGGTTCCTCCCGCAGATCCTCACCGACGCGGGACTCTCCGGCGCCGCCGCCGGGGCGACGGTCTCGCAGGTCGCCGCCTGGGGCATGATCGGCGGGCTCGTGATGCCGACGGTGATCGCGCGCTCCCAGCGCCTGGGGGTCTTCGCGCTCGCCTTCGGCGTGCTCACCGCGGCCGGCTACCTCGCCCTGATCATCGCGCCGGCCGCCGCGCCCGTCGCCTGGGCGGCGCTGCTGGGCATCGGCGGGTTCGCCTTCCCGACCGCGATCGCGATGATCCCCGGCCGCACCCGCGACCCCGCGATCACCGCGAGGCTCTCGGGGATGGTCCAGCCGGTGGGGTACCTGCTCGCGGGCATCGGCCCGCTCGTGATGGGCGCGCTGCTGCAGGCGACGGGCTCGATGACGCTCGTGCTGTGGCTGCTGGTGGCGAGCGCCGTCCTGCTGGGAGTGGCCGGCTGGCGGGCCAGCGCCAACAGGCTCGTGGACGACGACCTCGTCGACGCCGTCGAGCGCGCCTGAGATCCGACGCGGGGCCGACGGGTCCGACGGGTCGGGCATCACGCGCCGTCACGCGGCATCACGCGGTGTCCGCACCGCGCGGTCGAGAGCGCATGCGAAGATGCCCTCATGAAGTCCATGCACGTCGAGACCCCCGTCCCGCAGGTCGACGAGGAGGAGGCCTCCGGGGCGCGCGCCCTGCGCGTCGGCGCGTTCATCAGCGCCCAGATGCCCAGCGGCCTCTACGAGCTCAACGTGCGCCGCACCCACCACCCCACCACGCCCGACCGCGAGCTCGTCGACCGCTCGCTGGTCACCCGCTCCCGCCATCACGGCATCCCCGTGACCTGGATCGACCGTGCCGGAGCGAACACCGGGGTGGTCATCCATCTCCACGGCGGCGCGTACGTGAACGGCGAGAGCCCGAACCATTGGGACTGGCTCGCCGACGTGCAGCGTCGCACCGGGTCGGCCGCGGCCATGCTGCACTACCGGATGGCGCCGGAGATGCCCTACCCCGCCGCCTACGACGACGCCGTCGAGGGCGTGCTCGGCATCCTCGAGGACCTCGACGCCGTCACCCCGCGCTGGGTCCTCTCCGGCGACAGCGCCGGCGGCGGGCTCGCGCTCGCCGTGGTCCAGGCCCTCCGCGAGCGCGGCGAGGCCCTGCCCGCGGCGATCCTGCTGACCTCACCGTGGGCGGATCTGACGGGCGAGGACCCGCGCCGCGTGACCCAGGCCGAGAAGGACCCGGCGCTGCGGCCCGACCTGCTCGCGCGCTGCGCGGCGATGTACGCGGACGGCTTCCCGCTCGAGGACCCGCGGCTCAGCCCGCTCGGCGGCGACCTCCACGGCCTGCCGCCCGTGCACCTGACCGTCGGCGACCAGGACCTGCTGCTGGGCGATTCCCAGCGACTGCGTGACCGCCTGGGCGAGGCCGATGTCCAGGTCACCTACCTCGAGCAGCCCGGCGGCTGGCACTGCTACCCGATGGTCTGGCGCGGACCGGCCGCCCAGCGCGCCCGCCGCGCCCAGATCTCCTTCGTGCGCGACGCCCTCGGCTTCGACGCCCCCGTCAACGAGGGGCGCCGCGCCGCCGCCCACTGACGTCCGCGGAGCGTGCGTCATCGCGGTGTCGACGGGCGGAGTCCTGGGATGCTGGACGCATGCCCGCCGCTCTCGAGAACGTCAGCCTGCGCGACCAGCTCCACCTGGACCGCATCGGGCTGCGCCTGCTGTCCCTGTTCCTCGGGCTCACCGGGTACGGCGCCGCGCTCGCGCTGCTCATCCGCTCGGGGCTCGGCGCGGATCCCTGGGACGTGCTGCACGTGGCCATCGCCCAGCGCACCGGGCTCAGCGTGGGCACGGTGATCATCGTGGTGAGCTTCCTGGTGCTGGTCGCCTGGATCCCGCTGCGCCAGCACCCGGGCATCGGGACACTCGCCAACGCGCTGTGGGTCGGCGTGGCCACCGACCTCACGCTGTTCGTCCTCCCGCCGGCGCACGGCCTGCCGCTCGCGATCACGATGATGCTCGGCGGCGTGCTGCTGAACGCCGTGAGCGACGCCGTCTACATCGGCGCCCATCTGGGGCCCGGTCCCCGCGACGGCCTGATGACGGGCCTGCACCACCGCACGGGACGGCCCGTCGGCCCGCTGCGCTTCGGCATCGAGGCGACGGTGCTGGTCACGGGCTGGCTGCTGGGCGGCCCGGTGGGCGTGGGCACCTTCGTGTACGCGATCGCCATCGGCCCGATCGTCGGCTGGGTGCTCCCGCACGTGACGATCCCGGTGCGGCGCCGAGCGGTCAGAGGAGCAGCTGGAGCGTGACCAGGTCCCACCAGCGGTCGAACTTGAAGCCGGCCTCGGGCATGCGGCCCACCTCCCGGAACCCGCAGCGCTCATGCAGGCGGATCGAGCCGACGTTGCCGGCCTCGACGAGCGCCACCAGGGAATGCATGCCGTGCTCGCGGGCATGCGCGACGAGCGCCCCGAGCAGGGCGCGGCCCACTCCGCGCCCCTGCGCCGCGGGGAGCAGGTAGATCGAGTCCTCGCCGGTGAAGCGGTAGCCCGCGTAGTCGCGCAGCGGGGAGAAGCACGCGTATCCGAGCACCTCGTCGTCGGACCCCGCGGCCACGAGCATCGAGCCGCGGTCCAGGTGGGCGTCGAACCAGGCGCGGGAGGACACGGATTCCGGGATCTCGTCGATCCACAGGCCCGAGGAGCTGCGGATGGCCTCGTCGCGGATGCCGAGCACCACGGGGGCGTCGTCGGCGAGAGCCGGGCGGATGCGCGGGGGAGCGGCGGTCGACGCAGCGACGGCCGGCCTCGGATCTGCGCTCATCGGCGCGCGCCCCCTCGAGCGTCGGCTCCGCGACCGGAGTCGGCGTCCATCTCGCGCCGCACGCGCGCGGCCTCCTGCTCGCTGCGCGCGGCGATCCGCGCGAGGGGCGAGGATCCGTCCGCGGCGGCGCCGTCGGACCTGCCGTGCCTGCTGCCGCGGCGAGTCGACGGCTCCTCGCGCTCCAGCACCAGCCAGACGATGCTTCCGAGGGTGAGCAGGACGGTGAGGGCGACCAGCACGACGAACACGAACGGATCGAACTCGGAGGGGTCGCTGAGCCAGTCCACGAGCCAGTCCATGTGCCGTCCCCTCTCGCTGTGCGGTGCCGTGCGGTGACGCGCCGTGTCGTGCGCTGCTGTCCTGCGCGATCGCGCGGCGCTCGAGGACGTCCACAGGCACGCCGGGAGCGCTGACCTCGCGCACGATCCATCGTACTGTGGACCTGCGCTCCCGCCGCGGGCAGGGCCGCGGAGCGGGAGCACGGAGGGAACCGGAGAGCATGGCCGACGTCATCGTGGGGCGCTTCGCGCTCATCGACCTGATCGCCAGGGGCGGATCGGGCGCCGTGTGGCGCTCCTGGGACTCCAAGACCGGCCGCCTGTGCGCGGCGAAGGTGCTGCGTCAGCGGGACTCGGCCGATCTCATGCGCTTCGTGCGCGAGAAGGGCGTGAGCTTCGACCACCCCCACCTGCTCACGCCCTACGGCTGGGGCGCCGAGGACGAGCACGTGGTGATCGCGATGCCGCTGGCCAGCGGCGGGACCCTCGAGTCGATGGTCCGTGCGCGGGGTCCGCTCGGCGAGCCCGCCGTGGTGGTGCTGCTGGACCAGCTGCTCGACGGCCTCGCGCACGTCCACTCCCACGGCTGGATCCACCGCGACGTGAAGCCCGCGAACATCATGCTCGAGTCCACCGGGCCGCGTCTGCCGCACCCGCGCCTGGCGGACTTCGGGATCGCCGTGCACGAGACCGATGTGCGCTTCACGAGCGTGGGCATGATCAACGGGACCCCCGGGTACATGGCCCCCGAACTGTTCTCCATGGCCGAGCCGCACCCCAGCCACGACCTCTACGCGGCCGGGGTCGTCGTGCTGTTCGCGCTCAACGGGCCCTTCCCGCTGCGCGACGGCGCCTTCCGACCCGAGGAGCTCTCCAGGCGCCTGCGCGGTGTCTCCCCGAAGCTCGCCGCCGTGATCCGACGGATGCTCGAACCGCAGCCCGAGCGCCGCTACCAGGACGCCGCGAGCGTGCGCCGGGACCTGCCGCGCGTGCCTCCCGGCCTGCCGCTCGCCTTCGCCGACGGCGCGCCCCTGCACATCCCGGACACCCTGCCGCCGCTCCCGCCCGACGCCCCGGGCGCGAAGCGCCCCGAGGCCCCCGCGCGCAGCGGCCCCTCGATGGAGGAGATCCGCCGGGGCAGCGTCTCGCAGGCCTCCACCCCACCGCCGGGACACGCCCAGTCCTCCGCGCAGGTCGCCCCGCCGCGCGGTCCGCAGGACCACGGCCCCTACCCCTACGGGGACACGTCGCGGAACGCGGCAGGTCAGAGGCTTGCGGGCGGTCGTCCGCAGGGACCGGCTCCCGCGCAGACGTCCGCGCGACCGGCACCGGTCCATGCGCCGAGGCCGAGCGGCCGCGGCGCCACCCTCCTGGGAGCGGGCGTCGGCGCCGTCCTCGCGGTCGTGGTCGGGGTGCCGACGGCCGTGCTCCTGGTGAGCCTCCTCTGACCCTCCCGGACCCGGTCAGCCGGCCGTGACGGGCGCGCCCGCGCTGTCGAGGGCCACCGTGTCGAGGGACTGGATGAGGGCCTCGGCCCGCGGATCCATGAGCAGCGTGATGCGCAGCCTGCGCCGGCCGGCGGAGTCGTCGCCGACCGCGCCGTCCCCGGCGCCGCCCGGCACGGTCCAGCGCACGCTCGCGCGCGAGAGCACCTCGGCGTCCTCGGCACGCAGGGCGTCGAGGGCATCGGCCCCCAGCCCCGCGCTCTGCAGAGCCGTCGCGAGGCGTCGGCGCCGCTCCGCGCGGGAGATGTCGAGGTCCATGTTGTCGGCGAACCAGGTGTCGGCGACGTCGTCGGCGCGCTCGTCGGCCCCGATCCCCGCGCGCAGCCAGTCCAGCGCCGCGGCCGCGGCCTCGAGGGTGCGCGGCGCGGCCGTCGGCAGGCGCGCCGCGAGCAGGTGCGGCGCCTGCGCGTCGATGACCCGCAGGGCGTCCATCGCGATCCGTGTCGCGGGCGCGTACTTGCTGTTGGCGAGGACCACCACGCCCAGGCCGCTGTCGCGGTGCCACACCATGAAGGACCCGTACCCCGGGTAGCCGCCGGAGTGGGAGACGACCTCGCCGAGGTCCGGGTAGCGCTCGACGACGAGGCCATAGCCGTACCCGCGCACGTGCGTGAATCCGGGGGAGACGCCGTCGGGCCCGGCGGGCAGTGCTGGGGTCTCCTGGATGCGGTGCAGCTGCTGCATCTCGCGGCGGGAGGAGGTGCGCAGCAGCGCCTGGTCGCGGTCGGCGGCGTCCGGCGCATCGGCGGCGGCGAGGAAGCGCACCCAGGTCGCCACGTCGGAGACGGTCGAGTACAGGCCCGCCATCGCCCCGTAGACGCCGGGGGAGTCGAACTCGACGGCCTCGAAGCGGGTGCGGTCCTCGCGGTCTGCCAGACGATGACCGGTGGCGATGCGCGCAGTGTCCAGGCCCTCGCGGGAGAAGGCGGTGTCGCTCATGCCCAGAGGCCGCAGGAAGGTCTCGGCGATGTACTGGTCGTACGGGGTGCCGGTGAGCTCGTCGATGAGACGGCCCAGCAGGGCGAAGCCGGTGTTGGAGTACTCGAAGCCGGTGCCCGGGGCGTGCACGTGGCCGAGCCCGCCCGCGAGCATCGCCGCGAACTCCTCGCGGGTCATGGCCTCCTGGCGGTCGCCCCACGGGTTGTCGGTGACCAGACCCGCGGACATGGTCAGCAGGTCCCGCACCGTGATCGCGGGGGAGTCCGGGGTGACGGGGTCCAGGTGCGCGGCCCCGGGCACGTGCCGGGAGATCGGGTCGTCCAGGCGCACGAGGCCCTCGTCGCGCAGACGCAGCACGGCCGCGGTGGTGAAGGACTTGGTCATCGAGGCGATCCTGGAGATCGTCGCGGGGTCCATGGGGGCGGAGTCCGGGGCCCGCTCGCCGTCCGCCAGGCGGCGCTCGCCTGCGGCTCCGGCGGCGAGCACGGGGGTCTCGTGGTCGTGGCCGCCGACGACGGCCCAGACCACCCCGGCGGTGCGATCACCCTCGACGGCGTCGCGTGCGAGGCGGTCGATCTGCGACGTCGCCTCGTCGGGCAGGACGGCGGCGGAGCCGACGGGGGCAGAGGAATGCGAGGTCGTGGCGCGGGGCATGGCTCCCACTCTAGGGGTGCGGACCGCGGCGCGAGGCGCCGCCGATCCGCGTCGTCGGAGCGCCCGACATAGCGAATGCACAGGGAAGCACCAGTGGTTTCCCACGTCGGGGGAGTTCCATGATTCTCGTGACGGACACCCCCCTCGTCCCGATCCGGCACAGCTGTCGTGTCGTGATGGTTCCCTGAGTGCCGGGTCGGCGCGCTACCCCCTCTGCGCGCCGGCCCGGATTCTTCTTCGGGCCCCGAACGCGCGGCGAGCAGGGATCAGTCCTCGTCGGCGGTCTCGTCCGGTGCGGATCCGGCGCCGGCGGCATAGAACGAGGCGAGCATCGCGGACGCCTCCTCTCCCAGCGCATCCTGCAGCAGGGTCGGGTCGGCGATCGCCGGATCGAAACTCGCGGGGCGGGAGGACGTCGTCTCCGCCGTCGCCGTCGCCGTCTCCGCTCCCGCCGTCTCCTCCGTCGCGCCGTCGGCCGATGGCGAACCGGCCGACGGGCTTCCCGCCGACGCATCTTCCGACGCATCTTCCACCGACGGGACCCCCGCGGCGGACGCGTCCTTCGGGGGATCGTCGTCCGATGGGCTCGCGGCCTCGGCGAGGGCCCGTGCGCCCCTGCCCGTCGCGACGGGCTGTGCGATCTCGGAGAGGGTGAGGCCGCGCAGGGTCAGCAGGTGCACGGGGGCCTCGTCGATCGCCTCGACCAGCACGTAGGCGAGCGCGGCGACGTGCACGCACGGGCCCGGCCAGTCCGGGCAGGTGCAGTCGTGGGTGACCTCGGAGGCGCTGCCCGGCAGCAGGGTCGCCATGTGCGCATCGAGCTCCGACTCGATCGCCTGCGGGTAGGTGCCGCTGGTCAGAAGCGCGGGCAGCTCGGGGTGGGTGCGGAGGGTGTCGACGACGATCTGCCGGTCGGCGGCGCCGAACGCGGAGACGTCGAGCTCGGGCTCGTAGATCGTCCCGTCGTCGTCGAGAACGCCCGCGCGGGCCCGGCGCGGGGCGACGTCGAGCCATTGCACGCGGTCCGCGCGCGCGAGGCGCCGGCCGGCGGATCTGCGGCCGCTGCTGATCACGCTCTCGAGGGACTCGCGCAGGGCGGCGCCCTGCCAGCTGGCGCCGATCTGCCCGCGGCGCGAGCGCATGCGGATGCTCATCGTCCGCCTCCCTCCGCCCGAGCGTCCGGTGCCCGCTCGTCCGGCGCGTCCCCGTCGGACAGCGCGAGCATGCCCCACAGCTGCGCCGCGTCCATGTTCACCAGCGCGTTCTCGACGGGCGTGATGGTGAGGTCCGCGAGCTCCTGCTTCTCGGCGAGCACGTTGTCGATGCGCTCCTCGACGGTGCCCGCGGCCACGAGCTTGCGCACCTGCACGTCCTTGGTCTGGCCGATGCGGAAGGCGCGGTCGGTGGCCTGGTTCTCCACGGCGGGGTTCCACCAGCGGTCCAGGTGGACGACGTGGTTGGCGGCGGTGAGGGTGAGTCCCGTGCCGCCCGCGCGCAGGCTCAGCAGCATCGCCCCGGGTTCGCCGGGCGTGGACTGGAAATGTGCGACCATGTCGTCCCGGTCGGCCTTCTTCACCCCGCCGTGCAGGAAGGGGACCTCGCGGCCGAACCGCTCGCGCCAGTAGGGGATCAGCATGTGCCCGAAGGTCGTGAACTGGGTGAACAGCAGCACCTTCTCGCCGTCGGCGAAGGCGGATCCGAGCAGGTCGTCGACGTACTCGAGCTTGCCGGAGCGGTGCTGCCCGTCGCGAAGGATCGCGGAGCCGTCGCCGAGGTAGTGGGCGGGGTGGTTGCAGACCTGCTTGAGCTTGGTGAGCGTGGAGACGACGAGCGTGCGGCGCTGGTTCTGGTCGGCGCCGTCGATCTGGGCCATGAGCTCGCCGACGAGCGCCTCGTACAGGCCCGCCTGCTCGGGGGTGAGGTTCACGGTGCGCACCATGTCGATCTTCGCGGGCAGGTCGGAGATGATGCTCGGATCCGTCTTCACGCGTCGCAGCACGAACGGGGTGGTCAGGGCACGCAGGCGCTCGAGCGCCGAGTCGTCGCCGTCCTTCTCGATCGGGCCCGCGAGATGCTCCTGGAACGAGGAGGCGCTGCCCAGCAGACCGGGATTCACGGTCTCCATGAGGGCATGGAGGTCGCTCAGCCGGTTCTCGACCGGCGTGCCAGTGAGCGCCAGACGGTGCGGGGCCCGCAGTGCCCGCGCCGCCTTCGCCACGGCCGTGCCGGCGTTCTTCACGTGCTGGGCCTCATCCAGCACGAGGCGGTGCCAGCGCACCTGGGAGAGCACCTCGAGGTCCCGGTCCAGCAGGGAGTAGGTGGTGATCACGAGGTCGACGTCTGCCGCGCCCTCGGCGAAGGAGGCGTCGCGGATGCGATCGCCGCCGTGGTGGACGTGCACCGCGAGGTCCGGGGCGAAGCGCGCGGCCTCGCGCTGCCAGGAGCCGACGACGGACATCGGGCAGACCAGCAGCGTGGGGCCGGGCGCGGGGCCCGCGCCCGCGCTGCGCGAGCGAGCCCCGGGGCGCGGACGCACCCGCGCGGGCCGCACCTCGGGGGCGACCGCGGCGGGGTCCGCCTCCCGCTCGCGGCAGAGCAGCGCGAGGACCTGCATCGTCTTGCCGAGCCCCATGTCATCGGCCAGGATCCCGCCGAGTCCCAGCTCGTGCAGCGCCCACATCCAGTTCAGCCCCTCGAGCTGGTAGCCGCGCAGCGAGGCGTCCAGACGCTCGGGCTGCGGAAGAGGGAGCGGCCCGGGTCCGCCGGGCACGAGGTTGCGCAGACCGTTGGAGCGTCCGCGCGCCGGCGCGCCGGCCTGAGGCGGCACGGGCGCGGCATCCTCCGCCTGCAGGCGGACCTGCAGGCCCTCGGCCTGGGCGCTGCCCAGCAGCGTGAACATCTCGCCCCAGTGCATGCTGCCGGCGCTCGCCGCGATCGGCTCGGGACGCCCGGCATCGCGAGGTGCGTCGGGCCGACGGGACGGCGCCCGACGCGCGCCGTCGACGGCACCCCCGCCTCCGAGCCCGCCCTCACCATCGCCCTGCCCGCGCCTCTTCGCCGTGAACGCGTCGAGGAACCGCTCGGCGGCGCGCAGCGTCGTGGAGTCCAGGCGCACCCACTGGCCGCGCAGCTGCACGAGCTCGGCCTGGGCGGCGCGGATCTCCGCGATCTCGTCCTCGGTGAGTTCCACGTCCCCGACGGAGATCTTCCAGTCGAACCGAGCCATGGCCTGCATGCCCACGCCGCTGCCCGTCTTCTCCTGCTCGGCCTCCTCCTCGCCGACCACGGCCTGCAGGCGGGTCTTCTGCTTCGTCCACTCGCGCGGGAGCATCACGGTGACGCCCGCGGCCTCGAGTGCGCCGGTGTCATGGGCGAGGAAGGCGGAGGCCTGGGCGGTGGTGAGCAGCCAGTCCACGCCGGTGTCGTCGACGGCGGCCCCGCGCACCGTCGGTGCGAGGCGCATGACCTCGGCCGACGCCTCCGCGGCCCCTTCGACGCCCACGTCGCCCACGGCGCGCAGGTCCGCGACGGGCCGCACCGTCCCGTCGGCGTCGCGCAGGCAGGTCTGCAGGGGCCACGCGGTGCCCAGCGGCGGCTCGTGCAGGCGCACCACGAGCTCCGAGCCGGTCGAGGAGAGGTGCACGCGGGCGCGGCCGGAGTCGACGAACGCGTCGAGCGCCGCCTGCATGCGCCGCTGGGTCGGGACGTCGGCCCGCACGGGGGCATCGGCGGAGGGTGCGGACAGCGAGGAGATGAGCGCCGTCGGATCCTTCGCGGCGGCGCCCTCCGGCGTCTCCGTCTCCGCGCGGCGACGGGAGGCGACGTGCCGGGCGAAGGCCTCGCGCGCGCGGGCATCGACGAGGGAGTGCAGCAGCGGCTGGGCATCGTCCTCGAGGGCGGACCAGCGCGCCCAGGGGCGGCCGAAGCGCTCGAGGACCCGCACCCGCAGGTGGCGGGCGGCGACGAGGCGTTCGGCGTGCCGGTCCAGCACCACGGCCGTGAGCAGGTCCGGCATGGCGATGACCTGGTCGGACAGCCGCAGGGAGGTGCCGGCCTCCACTAGCGGCCCGATCACGGCGGCCACCTCGCTCACGGTGTCAGAGGCCCCTGTGGGCTCCGTCGGCCCTGCGGGTTCCGTGCCCGCGCCCGTGCGCGCGGCCACGAGGCCGCCGATCGCGCCGACCACGTCCAGCAGCGCCTGCCCGTCGAGCGGCAGGGCGGGGACGCGGTGCTCGCTCGTGCGGCCGCGCACGCGCACGCGATGGCGCAGCGTGCCCTCGTGCCGACCGAGCGCTCGGGACAGGGCGTCGGCGAGGCCGTTCGGCGCCTCGGCGAGCAGACCGGAGAGGTCCGCAGCAGGGCGGGAGCCGCCGCCCTCCGCCTGCACCCGCACCCACAGCGCGGGGCCCAGATCGTCGTCGACGACCAGGTGCAAGCGGTTCAGCGGCATGAGGGCGAACCTACGCGCATCCTCAGACGTCCGGGGCGCACGGTGGACGGGAGCCCGGTGGGGAGGAGCGAGCGGGTCGGCCCCGTCCTCACAGGCCGTCGACGATCTCGGCGGTCGCCCGCAGCCACGCGGCCCGCGTCTCCGGGTGGATCCGGGAGAAGTCCAGCGGCGATCCGTCCACGAACTGCTCCTCGAAGGGGACCTCGACGATCGCGCGGGTGTGCGCCCCGAAGTGCTTGTGCAGCTGGCTGCGCAGCGAGGGGTCCATCTTCTTCTTGTCCGAGGAGTGCGACAGGATCGTCACCGCGTGGTCGACCTGCTGGGCGAGGCCCGTCGCGCGCAGCTCGTCGATCATCCAGGCGGCGGCGTTGAAGGTGTCCTCGCGCAGGGTCGAGATGATCACCAGCTGATCGGCCGACTGCACGCCGGCCAGCCAGTTCGAGGCGCGCACGTTGTTGCCGGTGTCGATGACCTTGAGGCGGTAGAACCGCGAGAGGGTCTCGTCGAGCTCGCGGAACGCGGCGTCGTCGATGAGGGCCGCCGAGCCCGGGTCCTCGTCGGAGGCGAGGATGTCGAAGCGGGTGGCCTCCTGCCGGCGCACGTAGCGGTCGAGGTCGGAGACGGTGGCCTGCTCGGTGCGCAGCTGGTCGAGGTCGCGCAGCAGGTCGATGGCGGTGCGGTGGTGCTCGGCAGGCGCGCCGCGCCAGCCCAGGGTCCCCCGCGTCTCGTTGTTGTCCCAGGCCAGCACGCCGCCGCCGCGGGCCATGCCCAGCGTCGCGGCGATCATGAGCGAGGCGGTGGTCTTGTGGGCACCGCCCTTGAGGTTCACCACCGCGATGTTCTTCGGGCCGTCGAGGGTGCGGGAGATGCGCTGCAGCTGGGCGCGCTCCTCGCGCTCGGCGCGGCCGGGGCGCGGGGAGATCCGCCCGCCGGTCAGGCGCGTGAGGGTGCCCTGCCAGCCGCGGGTCGCCGGGGCGGGCGACGGCTGAAAGCCGGCGGACTGGAGGTCCTGGAGGGTGGGCCGACGGGGCTCGCCCGAAGGCGGCGCATCCGCCACCTGCGGCGCGTCCGCCACCTGCGGCGCCATCGCGGCGGCGCGGCGGCCATGGCCGGGGCGCGCCGAACGGCCCGCCTGGTCACCGGGCTCGGCGGGCGAAGCCGCCGGAGAGGCGGGGGCCGGCGCGGGCGATGCGGCGGAGGTGCTCGGCGCGATCGCCGCCGTGGAGCCGACGCCCGACGCGCTCGCCGCACCGGTCTGCGCTCCGGATGCGGCGGCGCGCCCGTCCTGGGACCCCTGGGAGCCGTTGGGCCCCTGGGAGCCGTGGGATCCCTGCTCGTCCCGTGGACCCTGCTCGTCCTGCGCCTCGTGGGCCTCCTCGCCGAGCAGCGACGGCGGGATCCAGGAGGGACTGTCCGCCGTGCCGCCCTCGGGGACTGCGGGGTGCACGGCGGTCGCCGCGACGTCCCCGTCGGGATCGAACGAGCCCTGTCCGAACGAGGCCACGTCGAACGAGCTCGCCGAGTACGAGTGAGCGGGGGAGGAGGACGCGGAGGGGGAGCCCGCCCCGTGGTCGGCGCGGCCTGCGGACGGGCCGAAGAGCGGCCGGTCGTCGGCCTCGCGGGTGCTGATGCGACCCGAGGGCTCCACGCGCAGATGAAGCGTGGCGTCGGGCTCGGCGATCACGACGTCGAGGTCGCGGCCGGCGCGACGGGCGGCGTCGATGAACACGCTCTTGACGTTCGCCCGCACCTCGGAGATGTGCTCGCCGTGGATCCCGATCTCCTCATCGGCCAGGTGGACGGTCGCGGACCGGTCGGAGTCGATGCGCGCCTGCGCGATCATGGATGGGCTCTCCCTCACTGCGGTGGTGGACACACCCGCGGTGCGTGCGGGGCCGTGCTCCACTCTACGAGACGCCCATCGCCTGACCGGTGCACACGTGCCGGAGACAACGGCGACCCCGACTTGGTCATGGCCGCGCAAAGGCCTGCAAAGCATTGCATGTTCGCGTTTACATTCTCGCTCGACGAGCCGTAGCATCGTCCCGGACGTCGCCTCCTCGATCCCCCTCGCGGGAGGCGACGATCGGGTCCTCCGACGTTCCCCCCGATATCGGTGGACCCGTGTTGCCTGGTCGTCCGCACCCACCACCATTGAGGGACGGCTGGCATCGCGAACGGCCCGTGAGCCCCGACAGTGCGTCGATGTGAGCTCCGGGCCGTTCGCTCTTCTCGGATCCGCGCCGACGACGTGCATCCCGCGCGGAATGCGCATCCCGCGCAGAATGCACCGACCCGGACGAGCGGCTGCCCGTCCGGGTCGGTGGTCCTCGGGGTGGGGGTTCGGTGGGAGCGGCGCGGTCAGTCGAGGATCGCGACGTCGCTGCCGGTGTCCAGGCGGTAGCCCGCACCGCGCACGGTGGAGATCAGGCGGCGGTAGCGGCCGAGCTTCGCGCGCACGCGGCGCACGTGCACGTCGACGGTGCGCTCACCGGTCTCGGCCGAGGCGTCGGCCCACACGGACTCCATGAGCTCGTCGCGGCCGATGATCCGGCGGGCGCCGCGCGCCAGGTGCGCGAGCAGCTCGAACTCCTTGTAGGTGAGGTCCACGTCCTCGCCGTCGATGCGCACGCGGCGGCCGAAGAGGTCGATCACCAGCGAGCAGTCCGTGCTCGCGGCGGGAGCGGCGTTCGGGCTCACGGCGGTGGCGCGCAGCAGGCGCTGGCGGGCCGCCTCGGCATCCCGGCGGGCCGGGGAGTTCGGCGAGACGACGCCGGTGCGGCGCGTGCGCTCGGGCTGCGCGGCCTCGCCGTCCTGGGTGCGCGGCGGGAGCGCCCGCAGGGTGGGTGCGGTGCTCGTCGTGCTCGTCTCCGCGGCCTCGCCGGTGGGGGAGAAGGGGCGCGGGGAGCGCACGCCCACGCTCGCCGAGGCGCGGCGACCGGCCGTGAGGCGACGGGCGTTGGCGCGCAGCGCGTCGGCGATCTGGGCTGCCTCGACGTCGGGCGTGCCGGCCGGCAGCGTGACCGTGAGGGTCAGCGTGACCTGGTCGGACTCCGGCGCGGCGGCCAGCGCCGACGATCCGGCGGACTGCCCTGCGGCACCGGGGGCCCGGAAGGCGGGACGGCCGGCGTGCTGGGGACGCAGGGCGCGGGGGCCGCGATCGTGCGCGGGGCGCTCGACGCGGGCGACCGGGCTCTGGCCGGCGACACTCTGCGGGGTGCGGGTCTGGGTGACAGGACTGTTCAGGGTGATGCTCATGATGCGTTCTCCGGGTTCGTGCACGCCTGGTGCAACGGGTGGGGACCCGGGATCCCAGTTCCGATCGACGCGTCAGGTTCGCGGATCGCTGGGTTGTGCTCCCGGCCGGCACCTGAAGCCCGCGCCTTCCGGCCGGCTCCTGTCAGCCGACCCCGGAGGACTCTCGAGCGCTCAGAGGCTCGGCTGACGGTGCATCATGCACATGCACATCATCATCGAACGCATCATCGAGCGGGCCGCCGTCGTGGCGACCTCTCGGCTCGGAGCGTTCGTGAACATAGCGGCCATCATGCCCGAGGCCGGCGCCCGCTCTCAAGCAGGTGTTCGCATCCTGGGACGCGCGAGGTGAGACCCGGCGAGAGCTGTCGTCCGTCGACGGGTCCGCTCAGTCGACGACGCCGAAGAGGCGGTCGCCCGCGTCGCCGAGGCCGGGGACGATGTAGCCCTTCTCGTTGAGCTTCTCGTCGATGGCGGCGGTGACCACGGTGAGGTCGATGGCCGGGTCGATCTGCTCGTCGAGGGTCTTCAGCCCCTCGGGGGCGCACAGCAGGGTCACGCAGGTGATGTCCTTCGCGCCGCGCTCGTGCAGGTAGTTCACGGAGGCGATGAGCGTGTGGCCGGTGGCGAGCATCGGGTCCAGCACGAAGCACTGGCGGTCGGTGAGGTCGTCCGGCAGGCGGTTCGCGTAGGTCGTGACCTCGAGGGTCTCGTCGTTGCGGACCATGCCCAGGAAGCCGACCTCGGCCGTCGGCAGCAGGCGGGTCATGCCGTCGAGCATGCCCAGGCCCGCGCGCAGGATCGGGACCACCATCGGCTTGGGATCCGTCAGGCGCGTGCCGGTCATCGTCGTCACCGGGGTCCGGATCTCGACGGGGGCCACCGCCACGTTGCGCGTGGCCTCGTAGGCCAGCAGGGTCACCAGCTCGTCGGCCAGCAGGCGGAACATCGAGGACCGCGTCTCGGCCTTGCGGAGCGCCGTCAGCTTGTGGGCGACGAGGGGATGGTCGAGTTCGAGCACGCGCATGGCGCCGAATCTACCCGACGCCCCCGCACGCGGGCCCCGGTTCGCGGGGGAGGGGCGAATACTGGGATCAATACCTCGGAGCCGCACGCGACGATCGGCGCGGGTGCACCGCCCCGGACGCAGGAGGACCCATGACCCGCTTCCGCTATTTCACCGCGACGAGCCTCGACGGCTACCTCGCCGACGAGCACGAGAGCCTGGACTGGCTGCTCTCCCAGCCCACCGACCCCGCGCAGAGCATCCTCCCCTACGACGACTTCACCGCGCAGGTCGGGGCGGTGGTCTCCGGGCGCTCGACGTACGACTGGGTGGTGGGGAACCTCGAGACCGTCGCGGATGCCTGGGTCTACGACCAGCCCACCTTCGTCTTCTCCCACCGGGAGCTGCCCGAGGACTTCGCGGGCATCACCCGCGTCTCCGGGCCTCCCGCCGAGCACCGCGAGCGCCTCGAGGAGGCCGCCGGCGACAAGGACGTGTGGATCGTGGGCGGCGGAGACCTCGCGTTCTCCTTCGCCGAGGCCGGGATGCTCGACGAGGTCTTCGTATCCGTCGCCCCGGTGACGCTCGGCGGCGGGAAGCCCCTGATGGGCGGCCGGCTCGACCTGGAGCTTCGTGAGTTCGGAAGGAACGGCGGCCTGCTCGAGGCGCGCTTCGCGGTCACCGGTGCGCGCAGCTGAACGCGCGGCCGGGGAGAATGGGGGTGTGGACGACGACACCCCGCTCCTCTCCGATGACGTCCTCATGGGCATCGCCCTCGACGAGGCGCGCGCCGCCGCGGACCGCGAGCCGGCCGACGTCCCCATCGGCGCCGTCGTCCTGGATCCCGAGGGATGCGTGATCGCGCGGGCCGGGAACCGACGTGAGGCCGACGAGGACCCCACCGCCCACGCCGAGATCCTCGCCCTGCGCGAGGCCGCCCGCGCGACGGGCCGCTGGAACCTCACCGGCTGCACCCTCGCCGTCACGCTCGAACCCTGCACCATGTGCGCCGGCGCGATCGTGCTCGCACGCATCGCCCGCGTCGTCGTCGGCGCCCCGGACCCGAAGGCGGGCGCGGCAGGCTCCCTCTACGACCTCGTGCGCGAGCCCCGGCTGAACCATCGCGTCGAGCTCACCACGAGCGTGCGGGAGCAGGAGTGCGGGGACCTGCTGCGCGCGTTCTTCCGCGCCCGCCGGAACCGCTGAGGCCCGCACCACACGATCCCGTCAGCGGCGGTGATCCCGACCACGCAGCCCCCGGTCAGATGACGATTCGTGAACGAGAGGGTCGGCAGATGCGCTAGGGGGATGCTCTACTTCTGCTTGTGATCACTCTCGAAGGCCTCACCAAGGTCTTCCCCGCGCCGGGCGGGGGAGACCCCGTCACCGCGCTCGACGGCATCGACCTGACGGTCGACGCCGGCCAGATCCATGGGATCGTCGGCCGCTCCGGCGCCGGGAAGTCCACGCTCATCCGCTGCCTCACCGGGCTCGAGAAGCCCACGAGCGGCAGCGTGCGCATCGACGGCACGGACATCGCCGCGCTCGACGGGCCCGCCCTGCGTGCCGCCCGCCGCGAGATCGGCATGGTGTTCCAGCACGCGAACCTGCTGGACTCCCGCACCGCGGCCCGCAACATCGCCCACCCCCTCGAGATCGCGGGAGTCCCGCGCGAGCAGCGCACTCAGCGCGTCGCCGAGCTCGTGGAGCTCGTGGGCCTCGCCGGGCGCGAGCACAACCATCCCGCGCAGCTCTCGGGCGGACAGATCCAGCGCGTGGGCATCGCGCGCGGCCTCGCCGCCGAGCCCAAGGTGCTGCTGTGCGACGAGCCCACCAGCGCGCTCGACCCGACGACGACCCGGCAGATCCTCGCGCTCATCCGCAGCCTGCGCGACCGCCTGGGCATCACCGTCCTCATGATCACCCACGAGATGAGCGTGGTCCGCGAGATCTGCGACTCCGTGACCCTCCTCGAGGACGGCAGGGTGCGACAGAGCGGCGCGCTCGCCGACGTCGCCTCCGACCCGCACGGTCCCCTCTCCAGCGAGCTGATCCCGCTGCCGCCGGCCCCGACGGGCATCAGCGCGCGCGTGGTCGACTGCGACTACGGCGCCGATCCGCAGAACGAGAAGGCCGTGGCCAGCAGCGAGGAGCTCGTGCGCATCGCCGCCGAGCACGGCGCCCGTGCGCAGATCGTCGCCGGCACCATCGAGACCATCGCCGGGCGCCAGGTGGGACGCGTGCAGCTCGCCCTGCGCAACGAGGACGACACACCGATCACCCAGAAGGGCCTCGAGGCGTTCCTGCGGGAGCTCGAGAGCCGCGGCGTCGTCGCGAAGGAGGCCTCGGCATGAGCGAGTGGCTGAGCAATCCCGTCTTCACGACCTGGGACTCCAACACGAGCCTGTGGTCGAACACCCTGATCACCCTCTACATGACGATCGGCACGATGCTCTTCGCGGCGATCATCGGCACCCCGCTCGGAGTGCTGCTGTTCGAGACCGACCGCGCCGCCGGCGGCGCCGCCCGCTGGGTGAACCGGATCGTCGGCTTCATCGTGAACGTGGGCCGGTCCTTCCCGTTCATCATCCTGATCATCGCCCTGATCCCCGTCACCAGGATCGTCGTGGGCCGCGTGACCGGCCCGAACGCGGCCATGTTCGCGCTCGTGGTCTCCGCGATCCCGTTCCTCGCGCGCCTGGTCGAGATCAACCTGCGCGAGATCCCCGCCGGCAAGATCGAGGCCGTGCAGATGATGGGCGCGAGCCGCTGGCAGGTCATCCGCCAGGTGCTCTTCCCCGAGGCGCTGCCCGGGATCATCGGCTCGCTGACCACCACCACGATCGCCGTCATCGGCTACACGGCCATGGCCGGCGCCGTGGGCGGCAAGGGCCTGGGCGACCTCGCCAACCGCATGGGCTACCAGTCCTACGACAACGTCGTGATGGTCGCGACCGTCGTCGTCCTCATCGTCATCGTGATCCTCGTGCAGTCGATCGGTTCCGTGCTCTCGCGCGTCGTCGACCACCGCGCCCGCAACGCCTGAGATGCCCCCGTCGCCGATACCCCGTACGCGCATCGCCCCGTCGGCCCCGCCCCCACCCCTGAGGAGACTCACATGTCGCACCTGACCCGCCGCACCCTGTTCGCCTCCGGCGCCGGCCTCGCCGCGCTCTCGATCACCGGCTGCGGCCTGGTGGGCGGGAGCTCCGACGGCCCGGAGGAGAAGGACGGGGTGACGACCATCAAGATCGGCGCCTCGCCCAAGCCCCACCAGGAGATCCTGGAATTCGTCAGCAAGAACCTCGCCGAGGACGCGAACCTGAACCTCGACATCACGCCCTACACGGACTACCAGATCCCGAACCAGGCGCTGAACGACGGCGACATCGACGCGAACTACTACCAGAACCAGCCGTTCCTCGATTCGCAGAAGAAGGAGAAGGGGTACGACTTCTTCGCCTTCAAGGGCGTGCACATCGAGCCGCTGGGTCTGTACTCCGAGCAGATCACGAAGCTCGACGAGCTGAAGGACGGCGACGAGATCGCGATCGCCAACGACCCCACGAACCGCGGTCGCGGGCTGGGTCTGCTCGCCGAGGCGGGACTGATCACCCTCAAGGACGGCGTCAAGGTCACCGACGCGACGACCAAGGACGTCGACGAGAACCCGCAGAAGCTGAAGTTCACCGAGATCGAGGCGGCGCAGATCCCGCGCACGCTCGGCGACTTCGCGGCGGGCGTCGTCAACGGCAACTACGCGATCGAGGCGGGACTCAAGCCCTCGGAGGACTCGATCGTGCTCGAGAAGAGCGATGCGGAGAACCCCTACGCGAACTTCGTGGTGGTGCGCACCGAGGAGAAGGACAACGCGGCGCTGAAGAAGCTCGACGAGCTCCTGCACTCCGACGACGTCAAGAAGTTCATCACCACCACGTACACCGACGGGTCGGTCATCCCGGCCTTCTGAACCGGCGCAGGGCGCCGCCGCCGCGGTGTGGGGCGCTGCTCCGCGGAGTCGGGCACTGCCCACGCGATGACGGCCAGGTTCTATGACAGAAAGTCCGCTTTCTGTCATAGAACCTGGCCATCGTCCGTGCGGGACGGCGGGACGGCAGCCCGACGGGACCGCGGGACGGCCGCCTGACGGGCGAGTTCCGGCGGCCGGGCGACCCGTCAGATCCGAGCGGTCGCGCCGATCTGGTCGAGCAGCCAGGCGAGCTCGTCGGCCCGCTGCTCCCACTTCGCGTAGCGGCCCGAGCGCCCGCCGTGCCCGGCGACCATCTCGCAGCGGAACACGATCGGCCGCTCGGCCTGGTCGCCGGTGACGGTCTCGCGCAGACGCGCGACCCACTTCGCGGGCTCGACGAAGAACACTCGGGTGTCGTTCAGCGAGGTCGAGGCGAAGATCGCCGGGTACCGGGCCGCCCGCACGTTCTCGTACGGGGTGTACGACTTCATGTACTCGTAGACCTCGGGGTCGTGCAGCGGGTCGCCCCACTCCTCCCACTCGCCCACGGTGAGCGGCAGCGAGGGGTCGAGGATCGTGGTGAGCGCGTCCACGAAGGGCACGCCCGCGATGATCGCCCGGAAGCGCTCGGGGGCGAGGTTCGCGATCGCGCCCATGAGCAGGCCGCCCGCGCTGCGGCCCTCCGCGGAGAGACGGTCCGGCGCGACCCAGCCCGCGTCGACGAGGTGCGCGGCGCAGTCCACGAAGTCGGTGAAGGTGTTGCGCTTCTCGAGCAGCTTGCCGTGCTCGTACCAGGGCCTGCCCATCTCGCCGCCGCCGCGCACATGGGCCACGGCAATCACGACCCCGCGGTCCAGGAGGGACAGGCGCGTGGGCACGAACGACGGGTCCATGGACGCCTCGTAGGAGCCGTAGCCGTAGAGATAGCCGGGGTTCGTGCCGTCCGCCGTGATCCCGCGGCGCACGGCGAGGGAGATCGGGATCGCGGTGCCGTCGGCCGCTCGGGCCCACAGCCGCCGCTCGACGTACAGCTCCGGGTCGAAGCCCGGCACCGGGGTGCGGCGGAGCACCTCGTGCTCGCGGGTCGCCACGTCGACCTGGGCGATCGTCGCGGGGGTGAGCAGGCTGGTGAGCTGGTAGCGCAGCACGGTCTCGTCGAACGTGGGGTTGGCCTGCAGGAACACCGTGTCGAGCTCGCCGCCGTGGGAGACGTCCCAGGCGTCCTCGACGGCCCAGGCACGTGCGGCCGCGTCCGCACCGAGCGCCGCCCCGTCCTCGGCTGCCGCCGAGCTCTCGCGGCGCGGGATCACGCGCACGGACGCGAGGCCGCCGCTGCGCAGCTCGAGCGCCGCGAAGGTCGCGAAGGCGTCGGCCGTCTCGAGGCGCTCGCCGTCTGCCGCCTCGAGGATCGTGGTCCAGGAGCCCGGATCCTCGAGCGGCGCGGTGGCGAGGGCGAAGCCCGGGACGCCGTCGTTGTGGACGATCAGCAGATGGTCGCCCGCGTGCTCGATCGAGTACTCGACGCCGGACCGACGGCCGCCCGCGGGGCGGGGATCCGACGTCGGGTCGGCGAGATCCAGCAGCCAGCCCTCGCTCGTGGTGGTCGAGGCGGACTCGATGAGCAGCGTGGAGCCGTCGCGCGAGGGCTCGAAGCCGATCATGAAGCGCTCGTCGTCCTCTTCGAGGACGAGCTGGTCCTCCTCGGCGCTCGTGCCCAGGCGGTGCCGCCAGATCTGGTGCTGGCGCCAGGCGTCGTCCACGCGCGCGTAGAACAGCCACTGCTCGTCGGTCGAGAACGCGAGCCCGTAGCCGGCACCGCGCACCGCCTCGTCGACGACCGCGCTCGCGCCGTCGGCCCGCAGGTCCGTGACGACGATGTCGAAGCGCTCGTCGCCGCGCACGTCCGTGCTGTACGCGAGCAGATGCTGGCTGGGGGAGGGGCGCATGCCGCCGAGGGAGAAGAACTCCTGGCCCTGGGCGAGGGCCTGCGCGTCCAGCACGACCTGCTCGCCGGGGAGCATCTCCCCGGGGTCGACGGCGGGCACGCCGCCCGCGCCGCGCGGCAGGTCGGGACCCTCGGCCACGCGGGTGTGCCGCGGGTAGTCCTGGCCCTCGGTGGTGCGGGTGAGGTACCACCAGTCGCCGCGGCGCACGGGCACGGAGAGGTCCGTCTCCTGGGTGTGGCCGACGAACTCGCCGACGAGCTCCTCGCGCAGCCCCGCGAGGTGGGCGGTGCGGGCGTCCGCATAGGCGTTCTCGGCCTCGAGGTGCGCGATGACCTCGGGGTCCTCCTTGTCGCGCAGCCACTCGTAGGGATCGATCACGGTGTCGCCGTGGTGGGTGCGGTCCGTGGGCCGACGGTCCGGGCGAGGCGGCCGCGGCCCCTGCGCCGGCTCGGCGTCGGACGGGGCGGCGGGCTGCGTATCGGGCCGGGACTCGGGACGGGAGGCGTCGGTGCTCATCACCCGATCGAGGGTAGTGCCTGCCTCGGTGAACTGGGTCGCACCCGCGCCCGGACGGTTTGCCCGCCGTTCACGCTCTGCGTAGACTCGCGGGCGGTAGCGTGTCCGAGCGGCCGAAGGTGCATCACTCGAAATGATGTGTGGTTAATAGCCACCGCGGGTTCAAATCCCGCCGCTACCGCCCCTGACCCAGGGATTCACCCGGGTCGTGAAGGCCCCCGTCGGGATCCGGCGGGGGCCTTCTTCATGGATGGGGCCGAGGGGCGGACGGTCGGGGCGGCGCGGCCGACGCACGGCGCCCGGCCCTGCAGTGCTCAGTCCCGCGGCGCGCGCTCACGTCTGCGCGATCTTCCTCGCGCGAAGACGAAGTCCCCGAGGAAGGACACCAGAACCTCGATCACGATCCCCATGCGGTCAGCGTACTGGTGCCGCCTCTGCGCAGATCTCGTGGCAGTCCTCTCCATGGCGGCGCGCCGGCGCGCCGGGCGGGACGTGCCCGGCTCAGATGAACTCGTACGGGTCGAACTCGTCGATCTCGATGACGCGCACGCGCGGCAGCGGGCTCGTGAAGGTGCCGGCGTCGAACTCGAGGTCCAGGATCTCCACGCGCGGCACCTGCCGCAGGTCGGAGGCCATGAACTCCCGGAAGCCGACGATCGCGAGGCGCCGCTCCTCGTCCTCCGAGAGCGCGCGCATCTGGTCCACGAAGTCGCGGTCGTGGCTGACCAGGGCCACGTCGGACGCACGGTCCTTGAGCGCGGTGAGCGTGCGCTGGATGGCGATGTCCACGACTTTGCCGTCGCCGCGCAGCGGGATCGGTGTGTAGCCCATGGCGAGCAGCGCCTGCACGAAGCTCGCGGGCAGGTCGCTCGCGACGGCCAGGAAGAACAGGCCGTGGGTGGGCTCGGACCAGTGCTCCTGGATGAAGCTCAGCAGCGTGTTCCAGCGCGGCCTCTCCTCCGGGTGCGGGCGGCGCCCGAGGACCGAGAGGCCCAGCGTGGCGTCGATGTTCTCGCCGTCGACGAGGAGATAGGAGCTGCGTTCATCCATGGTGGCGAGCCTATCGGTCGTGGCGGCGGTCGCGGTGCCGACCGGGCCGTCGGAGGGCGCGGGGACGATACGACTCTCGCCCCGGGCGAGGCACGTAGCATGTGGTGATCACGCGCGGCGCCGCCGCGCGCCCGAGCCCTCCCCCACGGGCCCATCACAGAGGGAGTCCGAGATGTCCCAGTACACAGGTGTGGCGGTCAGCCCCGGCCGCGTCGTCGGCACGGTCCGGACGATGGCGCCGCCGGTCGCGGAGCCGCCCGTCGGCGAGAAGATCCCCGAGGGCGCGGATCCGCAGGCCGAGGCCGCACGCATCGCCGAGGCCGCCGCGAGCGTGCAGAAGGCGCTGACGCATCGCGCCGAGCATGCCCAGGGCGATGGGAAGGCCGTTCTCGAGGCGACCGCGCAGATGGCGGCGGATCCCTCCCTCACCCAGACCGCGCAGGGCTTCGTGCTGGCCGGCGGCGCCTCCGCCGCGCGCGCCGTATGGGAGGCCGGCGACCAGGTCGCCTCGATGCTCGAGGGCCTGGGCGGATACATGGCCGAGCGCGCGGCCGACGTGAAGGACGTGCGCGGCCGCATCGTCGCCGAGCTGCGCGGCGAGCAGGCGCCCGGCATCCCCGATGTCGAGGAGCCCTTCGTGCTCACGGCGACCGATCTCGCCCCCGCGGACACCGCGACGCTCGACCCGGCGCTGGTGATGGCGCTGGTGACCTCCGACGGCGGCCCCCAGTCGCACACCGCGATCCTCGCCCGCCAGCTGGGCCTGCCCGCGATCGTCGCCGCCAAGGGCGTGCTCGACATCGCCGACGGCACCGAGGTGTTCGTCGACGCCGGCTTCGGCACCATCACGGACGACGTCACCGATGAGCACCGCCGCTTCGCGGAGGCCTGGACCGAGCTGCAGAAGAACCCGCTGACCTACGAGGGCGGCGGCGTCGAGCTCACCGACGGCACCCGCATGCAGCTGCTGGCCAACATCGGCGGCGCGAAGGACGCGAAGGCGGCAGCCGCCGCGCACGCCGACGGAGTGGGCCTGTTCCGCACCGAGTTCCTGTTCCTGGACCGCGAGGACGAGCCGACCGTCGAGGAGCAGACGAAGGCCTATCTGGAGGCCTTCGCGTCGTTCCCCGGCCAGAAGGTCGTGGTGCGCACGATCGACGCGGGCGCCGACAAGCCCCTGCCCTTCCTCACGGACACGGACGAGCCGAACCCCGCGCTCGGCGTGCGGGCCTATCGCACCTCGTGGGAGAAGCGCTCGGTGCTGACCAACCAGCTCGACGCGATCTCCGGCGCCGCGAAGCAGAGCGACGCGAAGGTGTGGGTGATGGCTCCGATGATCTCGACCACCGAGGACACCGAGGACTTCGTGGGCCTGTGCCGCGAGCGCGACCTCGCCCCGGCCGGGATCATGGTCGAGACGCCCTCGGCGGCGGTCACCGCGGACCGGCAGCTGGCCGCGTGCGACTTCGCCTCGATCGGCACCAACGACCTCACCCAGTACACGATGGCCGCCGACCGCATGCTCGGCACCCTCGCGCACCTGAACACCCCGTGGCAGCCGGCGGTCCTCACCCTCGTGAAGGCCACCTGCGACGGCGCCCGCGCGGCGGGCGGCGACCCCGAGGCCTTCGGCGAGAGCGCCCAGAAGCCGGTGGGCGTGTGCGGCGAGGCCGCGGGCGACCCGGGTCTCGCGGTCGTGCTCGTGGGCCTGGGCGTCAACAGCCTCTCGATGACCCCGCGCTCCCTGCCCGCGGTCGCGAAGGTGCTCTCCACGGTCTCCCTCGAGCAGGCGCAGCAGCTCGCTGCCGCCGCCGTCTCCGCACGCACCGCGGATGACGCCCGGGACGCCGTCCGCGCCGGCCTCCCGATCCTGGGAGAGCTCGGCCTCTGACGCGCGCCCGTCGCTCCCAGCACGCCTGCGGCCGCGCGCCCGCGAGGGCGAAGATATGAGGGCCACGAACCAGGATCGGTGAGATCTGGTTCGTGGCCCTCATATCTCGTGGCCCTCACATCTTGTGGGTCCACGGTCCGAGCTGCCCGCCGCGGGTCACTCCTCGGCGTCGAGGTCCTTCTCGAGGAGCGCGGCCAGCGCCGCGACGGACTCGTCGGCTCCGTCGCCCTCGGCGCGCAGGGTCACCTCGTCGCCGTGGCCGGCGCCGAGGGTCATGAGCATGAGGATGCTCGAGGCCTGCACGGCGTTGCCGCCGGCCTTCTCGATGGTGACGGTCGCGGGCTGCTCGCCGGCGGCCTTCGAGAAGATGGCCGCCGGGCGCGCGTGGAGCCCGGAGGCGCTGGCGATGGTGACGGTGCGCTCTGCCATGGTTCAGCCTTTCGATGGACCGCCGCACGGTGCGGCGGCGAGGGACGCGGACGGTCAACCCGCGCGCGTGTTCGGGTACTCAGGGACGATATCGGACACCGATGGGGGCTGTCCTGGAGCCGGACGCCCACCGGTGTGCCCGCCGGATACCCCGGGGTTCGCCCGCCCGGTCAGAGGGCTGACTGCCTCTCGGTGATCCTCTCCCTGACCTGCGGGTACAGCGGATGGTCGGGCTCGAGCCCGGTGATCTCGGAGGTGGCGCCGTCGGAGTCCTGGGTACGCAGGATCTCCTGCAGCCGGTCCGCCTCCTCGTCGCCCTCCGGTATGAAGGCGAGGGCGGCGGCGAAGGAGTCCAGGAGACCCTGGGAGGCCATGTCGCGCTCGGCGAGCTCGGCGGCGGGGCCGATGATCCGGTCGTGCCGGGAGAGCTTGCGCAGGGGCGCGCGGCCCACGCGCTCGACGGGGTCGGGCAGGGCGCGGTTGTGGAAGCGGCCGAGCACCTTGGTGGCGTAGTCCTGCTGGGTCTGCGCGTCGAAGCCGTGCTTGGCGATGAGCAGCTCGGAGGTCTCGGCGAGCACCTCGCGCACCTTGGCCTCGACGGCCGGGTCCTCGATGGCGTCGGCGATGGTCGCGTGCCCGGCCCTCCAGCCGTGCCAGGCGGTGGTGACGTGGCCGGTGTTCACCGTGAACAGCTTCCGCTCGATGTAGGGGCCGAGGTCGTCCACCCAGGTCACGCCAGGGATGTCAGGCACGTTCCCGTCGAAGGGCGTGCGGTCCACGGCCCACTCGTGGAAGTCCTCGACGGTGACGTCGAGGCCCGCTGCGGGATCCTGGACGGGCACGATCCGGTCCACGGCGGTGTTCGCGAACAGCGCCCCGGCGTCGAGATCCTCGCCCTCGTAGCTCTTCCGGATCTCCTCCTCGAGAGTGTCCGTCGCGTTGATCGCGTTCTCGCAGGCCATCACGGCGACGCGGGGTGCGCCGGCCGGGCGCGCGGCGATCCCGGCCGCGATCGCCGGCGCCACGAACCGCAGGACGTGCACCCCCACGGCCGTGGTGACCACGTCGGCGGAGGCGATCTCACCGGTGAGGGTCTCGAGGTCCTTCCCCGAGTTGATGGCGCGGAAGCCGTCGACGACCGTCTCCGTCGGGTGCTGGCCGACGGTCCGCACGGTGTAGGAGTCCGCGGCGTCGAGGGAATCGATGAGCGCGTCGGCGACGTCCGCGAAGACCACCTCGTACCCGGCCTCGTGGAGCAGCAGCCCCACGAAACCGCGGCCGATGTTGCCGGCGCCGAAATGCACTGCCTTCTTGCTGGCCATACCGGATCAGTCCTTGTCCTCGGAGAAGATGTCCAGGATCTCCTGCGCGGTGGTCGCCTTCTCGAGGCGCTCCACCTGCGCGGGGTCGGAGAACGTCATGGCGACGTTCTGCAGCAGGGCGAGGTGCTCGTTGCCCACGCCCGCGATTCCCACGACGTAGTTCACGGGGTTGCCGTTCCAGTCGATCCCGTTCGGGTAGCGCACGAACGACATGGCCGAGCGGGAGATCGACTCCTTCGCCTCGTTCGTGCCGTGGGGGATCGCCAGCCCGTTGCCCATGAACGTCGAGACGGTCGCCTCGCGATCGTGCATCGCCCTCACGTACTCGGTATCGACCGCGCCCGCGCGGACCAGCAGGCCGCCGGCCTCGTCGATCGCGGCGTCGGCCGCACCGGCGCTTCCGTCGAGCACGATCGAGGAGGCCGAGAGGATCTCGGGCTCGGAGGCGACCGACGAGTCGCCGGTCGACGGAGCCTTCGAGGCAGCATCCGTCGGCTCGGCGCGGTGCGTGTTGGCGGAGCCCGCGGCGGCGCTCGCCCCGGCTCCGGCGACCGCCCCTGCCCCCTCCGCCGCACCCGCGCTGCCGGCTCCGGAGTCCTGGGCGGAGGCGCCATCGGACCCGGCCTGGTCAGCGGCCGACGCGTCGGTTGACGCCGCATCGGGGGTGTTGCGCTGCTCGACGAGCTCGACGACCTCGTCGTAGCGCGGCGAGTTCATGAACTGGTCGACGCTCACGTGGATCGCCGAGCCGGTGCGCTGGCGGGCGCGGTCCGTGAGCTCCTTCTGCGTGACGACCACGTCCCACTCGTCGTTCAGGCTCGAGATCGCCTTGTTGGTGACCTCGACGTCGTCGAAGCCGGCGGCGCGGACCTTCTTGCGCAGCACCGTCGCGCCCATCGCCGAGGAGCCCATGCCCGCGTCGCAGGCGAAGACGATCCGCTGGATCGGGCCGGTGTGCGACGAATCATCGGCAGCCGCCGCTGCGCCTGCCGCGCCGCCCTCCGCCGCGCCGCCGGTCAGGGCGCCCGCGACCGAGGACTTCTTGCCCTTCATCTGCTCCATCTTCGCTGTGGCCGAGGCGATGTCGCCGTCGTCCTGCTTGCCGATCTTCAGGAAGAGCATGGAGAGCACGAAGCTCACCGCTGCGGCGCCCAGCACCGCGAGGGCGATGCCCAGATAGGAGTCGCGCGCGGCCACGCCGAAGATCGCGAAGATCGACCCCGGCGACGCGGGCGCGATGAGACCGGTGCCGAAGGCCACGTTGATCGCGACGCCGGTCATGCCGCCGCCGATGGCAGCGAGGATCAGGATCGGCTTCATGAGCACGTACGGGAAGTAGATCTCGTGGATGCCGCCGAAGAACTGGATGAGGGCGGCGCCCGGGGCCGAAGCGCGCGCGGCGCCTCGGCCGAAGAAGGTGTAGGCGAGCAGGATGCCGACGCCCGGGCCGGGGTTCGCCTCGAGGAGGAACAGGACCGACTTGCCGCTCTGCGATGCCTGCGAGAGCCCCAGCGGGGTCAGCACGCCGTGGTTGATCGCGTTGTTGAGGAAGAAGACCTTCGCAGGCTCGATGAGGATCGACACGAGCGGGAGGAGATGCGCGTGCACCAGGGCCTCGACGCCGCTGGAGAGGAGGCTCATCAGGCCGTTGACGAGCGGTGCCAGTCCGAAGAAGCCGATCACCAGCATGATGAAGCCGAAGATGCCGGCCGAGAACATGTTCACGAGCATCTCGAAGCCGGCGGGGATGTGGTCCTGCCACAGCCGGTCGAGCTTCTTCATGAGCCATGCGGCGAGCGGCGCCATGATCATCGCGCCGATGAACATGTGGACCTGGCCCAGCTCGGTGTAGTCGGCGGCGTCCTTGCCGGCGGCCACCCACTGCTTGAGCATCTCGGCGTTGTCCTGGGCGATCAGCCAGTCGGAGCCGGCGATCACGCCCATGGTCGCGATGACACCCACGACTGCGCCGCGTGCCTCGTAGACCATCCGCCCGCCGGTGTTCGCGATGAGCAGCGGCAGCAGATAGTGGATCATCGGCGTCGTTGCGCTCTCGAGAGCGGCGTTCGGGGTCCAGCCGTCAGCGATGAAGAACGCGGTGAGGATGCCCCAGGCGATGAGCGCCGGGATGTTCGGCATCACCATGTTCGACAACGAGGTGCCGACCTTCTGCAGGACCACGCGCGGGTTGAACCCGCTCTTGGCCTCGGTTGTTGTAGTCATGACTGTCCTCATCGACGCCCCGGGGCGGGAAAGGTCGCAACCCGGGTGGGCGGAGCGGCGTGCCGGTGGAACGCCGAGGCCGACGCGGAGGATGTCCGCCGGTCTGCCTGGATTCTAGGACGGTCAGCGGTCCTGCAGGGAGCCGCTGCGCTCCTCCGGGGCGACACCGGCGTCCTCGCGCGCCGTCCCGTGGCCGTGCGGGAACACGAATCGCCCGTAGGTGAGATATCGGAAGGTGGTCGAGACCACCTGTCCGATGAGGGTCCCGGAGACGTTGTCCGCGAGCGCGGAGTCGAGCCCCAGCACATACCGCGAGAAGCCCAGGCAGGCAAGCTGCAGGGCGGAGGCGAGCACGTTCAGGCCCACGAACATGAGGATCGAGCGGGCGGTGCGCGGGCTCGGCCGGTCGCGATAGGTCCACAGCCGGTTGCCCAGGTAGGTGAGGGACGAGGCCGCCACGATCGTGAGCACCTTCGCGCTGATCGGGTGCGCGTGCAGCAGCCCGTGCCCCCAGCCGCTTGCGGGGGACCAGAAGACGAGCAGGTTGTAGAGGGCGGCGTCGATGAGGAAGACGAGGCCGCCCACGGTGAGGAACTTCAGGCTCGGACCCAGATGCCGGGCCCAGAGCCCGTCCGATGCTGATCCGGGCACCCCTGCACACTATCGGCCGGGTCGTAGAGTGGGCGATCGCCCGTTCCCCGTCGGCCGCGCCACACCCGCGCCGCCGACCCCAGCATCCGGAGGCTCACCATGGTCCACGTCGCCCTCGCCATCGCCGGCTCCGAGGCCACCGGAGGCGCGGGCGCGCAGACCGACATCAAGACCTTCCACCAGCTCGGAGTCTTCGGCAGCGTGGCCCTGACCTGCATCGTCAGCTTCGATCCGCAGGACGGCTGGGCGCACCGCTTTGTGCCGATCGCGCCGCGGACGATCGCCGACCAGATCGAGTCGAGCACCGCCGTGCACGAGGTCGACGCGGTGAAGCTCGGCATGCTCGGCACCCCGGAGACGATCGACGTGGTCGCGGGCGCGCTCGCCGAGCACGACTTCCCCCACGTGGTGCTCGACCCGGTGATGATCTGCAAGGAGGGCGAGGGCGACACCCCGGCCCGCGCCACGGACGACGCGCTGATGGAGAGGATCCTCCCGCGCGCCACCTTCGTCACCCCGAACCTGGGGGAGACCCGGATCCTCGCGGGCACCGGGCCCGTCGAGACCCTCGAGGACCTGACCGCCGCGGCCCGCGCGATCCACGAGCGCTGGGGCGTCACCGTGCTCGCCAAGGGCGGCGTCGAGCTCCGGGGCGAGGACGCCGTGGACGTCTTCGTCGACGACGAGCGCGAGGTCGTGCTGCGCAGCCCCAAGATCGGCGAGCACCGCGTCTCCGGCGCGGGCTGCACGCTCGCCGCGGCCGTCACCGCGGAGCTCGCCAAGGGCTCCGACGCACTCGATGCAGCGCGCACCGCGAAGCGCGTCGTCACCAGCGCGATCGAGCACCGCCAGCACGGCCGCGCCCCGTTCGACGCCGTCTACCAGGGCTTCTACCGCCCCTGATGGGCCGAAGGGCGATGGGCCGACGGGCTCAGGCGAAGGCCGCGGTGCGGGCGAACAGGCCCGGCACGCCCCCGGAGTGCATGAGCACGACGCTCCGGTCGGGACCGAGCTCGCCGCTGCGGATCCGCGCGACCAGCCCCGCCGCGGCCTTGCCCGTGTAGACGGGGTCGAGCACGAGCCCCTCGGTGCGCGCGAACAGCCGCAGCGCCTCGACCATGCCGGGCGTGGGCAGCGCATACCCCGGGCCGACGAAGTCGCCGAGACCGACGATCTTCTTGCGCGGCACCTCGGGCAGGCCCAGCAGCTGCGTGACCTCTCTCGTGAGCGCCATGATCTTCGGCTCCTGCTCCTCGCGCGGGCGGCTGACGTTGATGCCGACCACGTCGATCCCGCTGCCCGCGGCGTGCAGCCCGGCGACCAGCCCCGCCTGCATCCCGGCGGAGCCGCTCGGCGTCACGATCGTCTCGACCTCCAGTCCCTTCTCCTGGATCTGGTGCAGCAGCTCGTCGGCCGCATCGACGTAGCCGAGCGCGCCCAGCGCGTTCGAGCCGCCGATCGGGATCACGTACGGGCGGGCGCCGCTCGCCTCGAGCTCCCGGGCGATCTCCTCCATGCGGGCGCCCAGGTCGGCGCCGTGCGGGTGGACCTCGACGCGCTCCGCGCCGAGGAGGTCGAACAGGAAGTGGTTGCCCGTGTCCTCCGGCGGGTTCCCGCCGGGCGCGGCCTCGCCGCCCGGCCCCAGGTCCTCCTCGAGCACGAGATGGCAGGCGAGGCCCTCGACGCGGGAGGCGGCCAGGGTGAGCCGGCAGTGGTTGGACTGCACCCCGCCGGCCGTGACCAGGGTGTCGGCACCGCGGGCCAGCGCGTCGGCGACGAGGAACTCGAGCTTGCGGGTCTTGTTCCCGCCCAGGGTCAGGCCCAGCAGGTCGTCGCGCTTGACCCAGATCTGCGGTCCGCCGAGCTCGGCGCTCAGGCGCTCGAGGTGCTGCAGCGGGGTGGGGCCGTCGGTGTACCGGCGGCGGGGGAGGGAGGCGAGGTCCATGGTCATTCCGTTCGTGCGTCGGCGAGGTCTGCTGCGGCGGATTCGGCCGCGTCGGGATCGGGGCCCGCCTGCTCGTCGGGCTGGTCCATCCAGTCCTTCCCGTCGAGGACGCGCGCGACGAGCATGCTGCTCGCCTGGTCGCCCACGGCGTTCACGGTGGTCGCCGGCGGGTCGATGACGGTGCCGATGATCTGGATGATCGGCAGCGCGGAGGCGGGGAAGCCGTAGAGCGTGATGATCATCAGCTCGCCGATGAACCCGCCCGAGGGGATCCCGGCCATCACCATGCCCGAGAGCAGGGCGACGGCGATCGCGATGAGGATGTTCGAGGGCGTGAGGAAGTCCCGCTGGAAGACCGCGAACAGGAAGGCGATCTTGAGGATGGCGCTCAGCGAGGAGCCCTCCATGTGGATCGTCGCCCCGATCGGGACGATCGTCTCGCGCACGTCCCGCGGCACGCCGATCCTCTCGCCGGCCCTCAGGTTCGCGGGGATCGCCGCGACCGACGAGGAGGTGCCGAGCGACACCGCTGCGGGCTCCAGGATGTGCGTCCAGAACCGCGTCACGCCGCGCCTGCCGCCGGCGAGGAAGGAGTAGAGGGTGAAGGCGAGCAGGAAGTAGAGGATCGCGACCGGGTAGTAGACGAGGAAGGCGCGCAGGTAGTCGCCCACGAGCTGCGCGCCCAGCTCACCGATGAGCGCCGCGAAGTACGCGCCCAGGCCGATGGGGGCGTAGTACATGATGATCGAGGTGAACTTCAGGAACACCTCGGACCCGGAGCTGAGGAACCGTGCGAACGGCGCGCCCTTCTCGCCGATGCCCGACGTCGCGATCCCCACCAGCACCGCGAAGACGATGAGCGCGAGCATGTGCTCGGACGAGAGGATCTTCGAGAAGTCGTCGACCACGAAGGTCTGCACGAGCTGATCGCCGATCGAGCCGACGTCCTCGGTCTTCTCGGGCTGCGTGAGCTCGACCTGCACGCCCTCGGTGGGCCGGAACACCGCGAGCGCCGCGATCATGAGCAGCGAGGCGACGATCCCGGTCGCGGCGAAGATCGCGAGCATCGCGCCGAGGATCTTCCCGAGGCGCTTGACCGAGGACATGCCCGCCACCGCGGAGGCGATCGAGAAGAACACGAGCGGCACCACGAGCGTGAACATCATGTTCACGAACAGCGTGCCGAAGGGCTTCAGCACGCTCGCGCGCTCGCCGAGGACGAGGCCGACGACCGCGCCGATGACGACCCCGGCGAGGATGGCCAGGGGGAAGCGGTAGCTGCGCAGCAGGCGCCGGGCCCGCGAGGGCGGGGCCGACGACGGGGACACGGCGGTGCGGGGATCGGGGGAGGGCACGCTCTCGGCCTTTCGGATGCGGTGCGCGCGGAGGCGCTGTGTGGCGGTCCGTGGCACCCTACGCGGTGGCCCGCGCGGACCCGTGCATGCGCCGGTGACCAGCGCCGCGAGCGGTCACGAGAGCGCATCGATCCCACCGTGCGGGCCGGATCGCGTGGACAGAATGCCCGGATCAGGGAATGCTTCCCGCATGAGCGAACACAGCCCGGGCAGCCCGTCGGGCGCCGAGCCCGTGATCTCGGTGCGCGGCGTCGACAAGCACTTCGGCGACTTCCAGGCCCTCAAGGACATCGACCTCGACATCCACCGCGGCGAGGTCGTCGCGCTCATCGGCGCCTCCGGCTCCGGCAAGTCCACGCTGTGCCGCTGCATCAACCGTCTGGAGACCATCAGCGCCGGTGAGATCCGCATCGACGGCGAGCCCCTCCCGGAGGAGGGGCGGGACCTGGCGCGCCTGCGCAGCGACGTCGGCATGGTCTTCCAGTCCTTCAACCTCTTCCCCCACCTGCGCGCCGTCGACAACGTGACCCTCGGCCCGACGAAGGTCCGCGGAGTCTCGAAGTCCGAGGCCACGAAGGAGGCGATGGACCTGCTGGCCCGCGTGGGCCTCACCGGCAAGGAGCACAGCCTGCCCGCGGCGCTCTCCGGCGGCCAGCAGCAGCGCGTCGCGATCGCCCGCGCGCTCGCCATGAAGCCCAAGGCCATGCTGTTCGACGAGCCCACGTCGGCCCTGGACCCCGAGGTCATCAACGAGGTCCTCGACGTGATGACCGAGCTCGCCGAGGCCGGCATGACGATGCTCGTGGTCACCCACGAGATGGGCTTCGCCCGCCGGGTCTGCGATCGCGTCGTCTTCATGGACGCCGGCGAGATCGTCGAGCAGGGCGAGCCCGAGCAGTTCTTCACCGCCCCCGAGTCCCAGCGCGCCAAGGACTTCCTCTCGAAGATCCTGCCGCACTGAACCCGCGCGACCGATCCCTCCATCCCCGATCCCGTTCCCGACGAAGGAGAACCCGATGACCTCCACCAGCATCCGCCCCGGCCGCCGCGCCGTGGTCGCCGCCGCGGCCGCCCTCCCGATCGGCGCCGCGCTCGCCGCCTGCTCCTCCGACTCCGACGACGCCCCGTCGCTCGGCGGCGGCAGCGACGACGGCGGCGCGTCCTCCGCCTACGACGGCGTCATCGCCGGCGGCCCCGTCGCCGAGGACGCCGACGTGCAGAAGAGCGCCTGGGCGAAGAAGATCAAGGACGCCGGCAAGCTCACCCGCGGCGGCACCACCGCCAACCAGGTGTTCTCCCTCATCGACCCCTCGACGAACAAGGTCACGGGCTTCGATGCGGGCATCACCCAGCTGCTCGCGCGCTACATCCTGGGCGACGGCGGCGAGGAGAAGGTCGACTATGTGGACACCACCGTCGACACCCGCGAGAAGCTCGTCCAGAACAGCTCCGTGGACTGCGTGATCGCGACCTACTCGATCACCCCCGAGCGCATGGACCTCATCGACTTCGGCGGCCCCTACTACCTCTCGGGCACCGCCATCCAGGTGCGCACCGAGGACAAGGACTCGATCACCGGGCCCGACGACCTCACCGGCAAGAAGCTCGTCACCCAGTCGAACTCGACCGGCATCCAGGCCATCGAGGAGCACGTGAAGGATCCGGGGAAGACGGAGACCCTCGCGGACAACGAGTCCTGCGTCGCCGCCCTCAAGCAGAAGCGCGTCGACGCCTACGTGCTCGACCAGGGCGTGCTGCTGGGGAACTCGAAGGCGGACCCGTCGGTCACCGTCGTCGGCGAGCCCTTCACCGAGGACCCCTACGGCATCGGTCTGAACAAGGACGCGGGCGGCCTCGACTTCGTCAACGGCTTCCTCAAGGCGATCGAGGACGACGGCACCTGGAAGAAGCTCTACGAGGCCACCATCGGCCAGGTCATCGAGGACGAGACGCCCGAGCCCCCGACCATCGGCGACCTGCCCTCCTGATCCGCGGGGAGCCGACCACGGTCCGACGGAGGAGCGACGGAGGGACGCCATGCAGATCATCCTCGACAACATCCCGCTGCTGCTGCAGGGGATCGGCACCACGATCGCGCTCACGGTGCTCGGATACGCCTTCGCGCTGATCCTGGGCACCGCGCTCGCGGTGTGCAGGGTCAGCCCGATCCCGCCGCTGCGCTGGGCCGCCACCGTGTACGTGGAGATCTTCCGCAACATCCCGCTGCTGAGCCTGCTGATCCTGCTGGCCTTCGGCCTGCCGGATGCCGGCGTGCTGCTGCCCTACTTCTGGTGCGGGGTCGCGGGGCTGACGCTCTCCGGCGCGGCCTTCGTGTGCGAGAACATCCGCTCGGGCATCAACACCGTCCCGATCGGCCACGCCGAGGCCGCCCGCTCGATCGGGCTGGGCTTCTTCGGGGTGCTGCGCTACGTGGTGCTCCCGCAGGCCTTCCGCACGATGGTGCAGCCGCTCGTGAACGTGTTCATCGCGACCGTCATCGGATCCTCGCTGTGCGCGGCGATCTCCGTCGTCGAGATCACCTACGTCACCCAGCAGCTGAACATCGCCTCCGCGCAGGCAGTGCTGCTGTTCCTGGTCGCGGGCGCCCTGTACCTCGCGCTCTCGCTGGGCGTGGCCTACCTCGGACGACGCGTCGAGAGGGCGGTCGCCCCGGGCGGCTCGCGCCCGATGCGCACCGCCGACAGGCTCCAGGGGGCGGCGCAGGCATGAGCACCACGAGCACCTCCGCCACCCAGGTCCTCTTCGACGCCCCCGGCCCACGGGGCCGTCGGCGGATCCTGCTGATCTCGATCGTCTCCTCCCTCGGGATCCTCGCGCTGATCGCCCTGGGCCTGTGGCAGTTCCAGCGCAACGGCCAGCTCGCGGCCGACAAATGGCTGCCCTACCTGCGCCGCGACTACATCGCGTTCCTCGGCAAGGGCCTGATGGGAACCCTCGAGGCGACGGCCGTCGCCGCCGTCATCGCCTTCCCCTTCGGGCTCGTCCTGGCCCTGGGGCGGATCTCGCGGGCGCGGGCCCTCAGTGCGATCTCCGCGGTGTGGATCGAGTTCTTCCGCGGCATCCCGATGCTGCTGGTCGTCTACGCGTTCCTGCTGGCGCTGCCCGCCTACGGCGTGAACCTGCCGCGCTTCTGGATGCTCGTGGTGCCGATGATCCTGGTGAGCTCCGCGAGCACCGCGGAGGTGTTCCGCGCGGGCATCGGGGCGGTGGACCGCGGCCAGGACGAGGCGTCGTCCGCGATCGGGCTCTCCCGCGGTCAGACCATGCGCTACGTGATCCTGCCGCAGGCCGTGCGCCTCGTGCTGCCGAGCCTGATCCTCGCCCTGGTGAGCCTGCTCAAGGACTCGACCCTCGGCTTCGTGGTGAGCTACAACGAGCTGCAGTTCCAGGGCAAGACGATGGTCTCCATCACCCGCTTCCTGGTGCAGACCTACGTGGTCGTCTCGGTGATCTACATCGTGCTCAACTTCCTGCTCACCAAGGCCGCCGGCCTCCTCGAGCGGCGCATGCGGCGCCGCGCGGCCGAGGGGACCGGACGATCGCGCTGACCGTGTCCCGTTCGCACCGGCCACTGCGGTGGCGTAGTGTCGGGCGCGCACGTCTCGAACATCTGTACGACGACCCCCGCGCTGGGAGGCGGCCGTGATCCGATTCGACCACGTCGGGAAGACCTATCCCGGCGGCACGACCGCCGTGGGGGACTTCTCCCTCACCATCGACTCCCATGCGAGCGTGGTGCTCGTGGGCACCAGCGGCTCCGGCAAGACGACGCTCATGCGGATGGTGAACCGCATGGTCGACCCGACCTCGGGCCGCGTCCTCATCGACGATGAGGACGTCGCCGGCATGGACCCCGTGAAGCTGCGCCGCAGCATCGGATACGTCATGCAGGCCTCCGGGCTGCTCCCGCACCGCACGGTCGCCGAGAACGTCGCGACCGTCCCCCTCCTCGAGGGCGTCTCCCGGCGACGGTCCCGTTCCCGGGCGCTGGCCCTCCTGGAGATGGTGGGCCTCGACCATCGCCTCGGCGACCGCTATCCCTCGCAGCTCTCGGGCGGGCAGCAGCAGCGCGTGGGCGTCGCCCGGGCTCTCGCCTCGGACCCGAACATCCTGCTCATGGACGAGCCCTTCGGCGCCGTCGACCCCATCGTCCGCGCCGAGCTGCAGAAGGAGCTGCTGCGCCTGCAGAGCGAGCTCGGCAAGACCATCCTCTTCGTCACCCACGACATCGACGAGGCCTTCCTCATCGGCGAGCAGGTGGTGATCCTGCGCCCCGGCGGCGAGATCGCCCAGCAGGGCACCCCGGCGGAGATCCTCGCCGATCCGGCCGACGAGTTCGTCGAGTCGTTCGTGGGAAGCGGCGCCGGCAAGCGCGCTCTGCACGTGGACGAGGTCAGCGGCCAGCAGGTCGTCCTCGACGCGGGCGACCGGCCCGTCGGCGTCCTGCGCGAGGGATCCGGCTCGTGAGCTGGGTGCTCGCGAACCTCCCGCTGCTGGCCGAGCGCCTGCTCGCCCACGTGGGGCAGGCGATCCCGCCGATCGTGCTGGCCTTCGTGCTCGCGATCCCGATCGCGAAGCTCGCGAACTCCCGCGGGTGGCTGCGCGGCGGCCTCACGGCCGGTGCGGGCCTGCTCTACGCAGTGCCGTCGCTGCCGCTGTTCATCGTGCTGCCGATCGTCCTGGGCACCGGCATCCGTTCCACGGTCAACATCATCGTCGCCCTCACCATCTACGGCCTCGCGCTCATGGTGCCCAGCGCCTCGGAGGCCCTGCGCGCGGTCAGCCGCGACACGCTGCAGTCGGCGACCGCGCAGGGCTACGCGCCGTTCGCGCGGTTCCTCCGGGTCGAGCTGCCGCTCGCGGGTCCGGCCCTGGTCGCGGGGCTGCGCGTGGTCGCGGTGAGCACGGTCTCCCTGGTCACCGTGGGCGGCGTGCTCGGCGTGCCCAGCCTGGGGATGCTCTTCATCGACGGGTTCCAGCGCAGCATCACCGCGGAGATCCTCGCCGGCATCGTGCTCACCGCGGCCCTCGCGATCGCCCTGGACCTGCTGATCATGCTCGGGGGCCGGCTCGCACTGCCCTGGTCCCGCGTGCGCGGGGAGGGGGTCCGATGAGCCAGCTCCTCGAGTCCTTCTCCTGGCTCGCAGACCCCACCCGCTGGTCAGGGGCCGACGGCATCCCCACCCGCCTGCTCGAGCACCTCTGGTACACGGCGCTCGGCGTGGTGGTCGCCGCCGTCATCGCGGTGCCGATCGGTCTGATGGTGGGCCACACGGGCCGCGGCCGCGGGATCGTCGTCGCGCTCAGCGGCGCCGCGCGCGCCCTGCCCACGCTGGGCCTCATCACCCTGTTCGGGCTGTGGCTCGGTATCGGGCTGAGGGCCCCGATCCTCGCGTTCGTGGTCCTCGCGATCCCGTCCCTGCTCGCGGGCGCCTACTCCGCGGTCGAATCCGTCGACCCGCGCACCGTCGATGCCGCTCGCGCCCAGGGCATGACCGAATGGCAGATCCTCTCCCGCGTCGAGGTGCCGCTCGGGCTGCCGCTGCTGATCTCCGGCTTCCGCCTCGCGATCGTGCAGGTCGTGGCTACCGTCATGCTCGCCTCGTACATCGGCAACGGCGGCCTCGGCCGCTTCATCTTCCTGGGTCTCCAGCTGCAGGACTATCCGCAGATGCTCGCGGGGTCCATCCTGGTGGTCGCCCTCGCGCTCGTCCTCGACGTGGCGCTGCGCCTCCTCGAACGCCTCCTCGCGCCGCGCGGAGCCGCCCGGGACTGAGACCCCGCCCCGAGAACGCCACCCCGACCTCCGTCCCATCCATCGAGGAGTCTCCATGACCCATCGCCGCCACCTCCCCGCCCGCAGCCCGATCACCACGACCGGCCCCGTCGTCGGCCGCCGCAGCCTCGCCGCCCTCGCGGGCACGGGGATCGTCGCCCTCGGCGCCGCCGCCTGCTCGAACGACGACCCGCTGAAGAGCGACTCGGGCTCGGGCTCCGGCGGGTCCGACGGCGGCGGCAGCGGCGAGATCGTCGTCGGCTCCCAGCAGTACTACTCGAACGAGATCATCGCCGAGCTCTTCGCCCAGGCCCTCGAGGGCTCGGGGGCGACCGTGAAGCGGCAGTTCCAGATCGGCCAGCGGGAGGTCTACGTGCCCGAGCTGCAGAAGGGCACGATCGACGTGATCCCCGAGTACCTCGGGAACCTGCTGCAGTACCTCGACGAGTCCGCCGCGAAGGGCACGGCCGACGACCTCGCGAAGGGTCTCGAGAAGGCGCTCGACGACGGCCTGCGCGCCCTGCCCTACGCCGGGGCCACGGACCAGGACTCCTACACGGTCACCAAGGACTTCGCCTCGCAGAACTCGCTCCAGGAGATCGGCGACCTCGCCGGGATCGGCGACCTGAAGATCGCCGCGAACCCCGAGTTCGAGGAGCGCCCCTACGGCCCCAAGGGCGCCAAGAGCGACTACGGCGTGGACATCACCGTGGTGCCCGTCTCCGACTCCGGCGGCCCGCTCACCCTGAAGTCCCTCATGGACGGCAAGGTGCAGGTCGCCGACCTCTACACGTCCGATCCCGCGATCGTGAAGAACGACCTGGTCCCGCTCGAGGACCCGAAGGTCATGGTGCTGCCCGAGAACGTCGTCCCGATCGTCTCGTCCAAGGTGGGCGACGACGGCGCCGCCGCCATCAAGAAGGTCACCGACGCGCTCAGCACCGACGAGCTGATCGCGCTGAACACGCGCAGCGTCGACGAGAAGGCCGATTCCGCGACCATCGCGAAGGCCTGGCTGAAGGACAAGGGCATCGCGAAGTGAGCGGATCCGGCGCCGGTGCCCGCAGGATCGGCATCACCGGGGCGAGCGGGCACATCGGGGGTCGCGTCGCGGAGCTCCTGGTCGACCGCCCCGGCGCCGATCAGCTGCGGCTGATCGTCCGGGACCCCGCGCGGGCCCCGCGCCCGGCGGGAGGTGAGGGCGCCGAGATCGCGGTCGCGCAGTTCGGCGACGGCGACGCCTGCCGGGCCGCCTTCGCGGGCCTCGACGCCCTGCTGCTGGTCTCCGCCGGGGAGGCCGACGACCGCGTCGCCCAGCACCGGACCGCCGTCGCCGCGGCGGCCGACGCGGGCGTGCGCCACCTCGTCTACACCTCGTTCACGGGCGCCTCGGCCGACGCCGAGTTCACGCTCGCGCGGGATCACGGCGCCACCGAGGACGCGATCCGCGAGGCGGCCGCGCGCACGGGCATGACCTGGACCTTCCTGCGCGACGACTTCTACCTCGACGTGCTGCTGCCCTGGGCGGGGGAGGACCGCACGCTGCGCGGGCCCGCGGGCGAGGGCCGCTGCGCCTTCGTCGCCCGCGAGGACGTCGCGCAGGTCGCCTCCCGCGTGCTCCTCGACCCCCGCGCATGGGCGGACACCGCCCTGGAGGTCACCGGAGCCGAGGCCCTCACCCTCGCCGAGGCGGCCGAGCGCCTCTCCGCCGCGACCGGCGAGGCCTTCGCCTATGTCGACGAGACCATGGACGAGGCGCGCAGGTCCCGTGCCCCCTACGGCGCCCCGGACTGGCAGGTCGACGCGTGGATCAGCACGTACACGGCGATCGCCTCGGGCGAACTCGCCGCGGTCAGCGAGGACGTGCGGCAGGTGCTCGGCCGTGACCCGCTGCGCCTGGAGGACGTCGTCGCCCACGGGTGAGGACCGCGTGATCAGCGGGCCCCGCGCGCATGCGCGTCCCGTGCCCGCGTACGGATCCGGTAGAGGCTCGTCGAGCCGCAGATGTACAGGGTCCGCCCGTCGGCCCCTCCGAAGCAGCAGTTCGCGACCTTCTCCGGGACGGGGATCTTTCCCAGGCGCGAGCCGTCGGGCGCGAAGACCTGGATGCCCGTCGCGGAGGAGGACCACACGTTGCCGTCCTCGTCCACACGGAAGCCGTCGGGCAGCCCGGGGCCGACCTCGACGAACGTGCGCCCGTTCTTCGCGTGCCGCCCGCCCAGCAGGTCGTAGGCGTGGATCGCGTGCCCGCCGGGCCGCTCGGGGTCCGGGTGGTCGCGGTCGGGCGGATCGATCGAGGAGTCCGAGACGTACAGGACCGACTCGTCGGGCGAGAAGGCGATCCCGTTGGGTGCCTCGACGTCGATGACGACGGGCGTGAGCGTGCCGTCGGCCGGATCGAAGCGGAAGACGTACCTGTCCCCGTACTCCTCCTCGCCCGCATGCCCCTCGACGGGCCGCTTGATCCCGTAGGACGGATCGGTGAACCAGATCGTGCCGTCGGACTTCACGACCACGTCGTTCGGGGAGTTGAGCCGGGCTCGCCCGAAGCGATCGACGAGGACGTCGGGGGCGTAGGGGGTGGACGGATCGTCGGAGGATCCCGTGCGGTCGATCTGCACCGCGCGGCGGCCGTGCGAGCACTCGATGATCGCGCCGTCGAGCGCGACGGTCCGGCCGTTGGTGAACTCGGCCGCGCCCGTGACCTGGCGTGTCACGCCGGCGTCCTCGTCGAACTCGAGGACCTGGTTGCCGGGGATGTCGCTGAAGCGCAGCACGCCGCGCGCGGCGATCCAGGCGGGGCCCTCGGTCCAGGTGAAGCCGTCGGCGACCTTCTCGAGGCGCGCGTCGGGGTCGAAGAGATCTGAGGCGGTCATGAGGTGCTCTCCTCCAGGGGGTCGGGGGCGTGGTTCACGCGGCGCGGCGGCTCATGCGGCGCGCGGTGCATCGGGGAGGTCGCGGCGTGCGACGCGGACGGTCTCGGTGATCCGCGCGAGCGGGATGAACCCGAGCAGGCAGATCGCCGCGAGGATGACGTAGTGCCAGGTGAAGCCGAGGTGCGTGATGACCACGCCGGACACCGCCGAGGCGAAGATCCCGGAGACTCCCAGGGCCACGCCGATCATGATCCCCAGCGCCGTGCCGGCGGCCCGCGGCACCGAGTCGACCAGCAGCGCGTAGACCACGGGGAACGGCGCGTTCCGGAACAGGCCCCACGCCAGCAGGATGATCCACGCCGTGATCACGTCGTGGATGAGGATCATCGCGAGGAGCGTGCCCGTCCACCCCAGGATCAGGAAGGCGATCGAGAACTTCCTGCCCAGACGGTCCGAGAGCGTCCCCCACACGACCTGGCCGATCCAGCCCGTCAGGCCCGAGGCGCCGGAGACCAGGATCGCCTGCGAGGTGTCCATCCCGATCCCCTTGAACTGCGTGGTCAGGAACGTGACGACCCCGGCCTCGCCCCACAGGAACAGGAAGCACAGCACCACGGCCCAGCGCACGTTCGCATGGCGAAGCGCCTCGCGCACAGGGCCCCAGAGGCCGGCCGCGCTGCGGTCGGTGAGCTGGGGCAGCGGGGGAGTCTGCCCCCTCTCCTCGATCTTCCGATAGAGGGTGGCCTGGTTCCGCCGCCTGCCCAGGAACGCCTGGCCGATGATGATCGGGATGCCGAGCAGCGGGATCACCAGGAACGCCGTCGCCCAGTTCCCCGAGCCGAGCACGATCGCGATGAGCGCACCGGCGAGGAACTGCCCGATGGGGAAGCCGGTGTGGTGGACGCCGACGGCGAATCCGCGGTGCTCCTTGGGCCACCACTCCGCGACGATCGCGACGTTCACGGGCTCCGACCCGCCGCGGCTGATGCCCATCGGGATGCGCAGCAGCAGGAACGCCAGGAAGCTCCCGGCGAGGCCGAAGGTGAGGGCGCCGCCGATGATCGCGAGCAGCATCGCGATGTTCCACGTCCACGTGCGCCGGTAGCCGGAGCCGATCCGGTCGGAGAGGTAGCCGAACACGATGCCGCCGGCGACGAGCCCCGCGAAGTACACCGAGTTGATGAGTCCCGCCTGCTCCGGCGAGAGCCCGAACTCCTGCGAGACCTCCGGCAGCACCGCGGGGAGGATCTGATGATCGACCGAGGTCATGAGGATGGCGACCGTGGTGAGCAGCAGCATCCACCACGAGATCGCGGGTGCGCGCGGCACCAGGCGGTGGGTGCCGGGGTTGATCCCGGCGGAGTCCGCATCGGCGGGTTGGGTCGGACCGTGAGAGGCAGTCATGAGCGCTCCTTCGCACCTCAGGGCCGCGTCGTCGCGGCGTCCCTGCCATGGTTCGATCGCTAGTGTGATGTGGATCCTATAGGGAGTCAAGGGGTGTCTCGTAGGGCCGACGGAGGGTGTGGTGGCGTGCGGCCGGGAGGTGCTGGGTAGTGCGCGGCGGGCCGGTCGTGCCCGGCGAGGACGTTCGAAGCGGACGTGAGTCCATCACGAGGGAAGGTGCGGCGAGCGAGGCGAGAGGCGGACGGAGCTATAGGATCGGCGGCTTTCGTGAGGGGTGTGGGTGTGTGGCGTGGCGTGGGGCCGGGGTGAGCACCGCCGTAGGGGTGGGTGGGGGTCTCGCCGATGCATCGGGTGACGGGTGTATCGGTTCCTCCACAAGGGTGGTTTATCCACGAGATTATCCACTTTCCGGTGGCCCGGAGCGATGGGATGGAGAATCTTCCCAGATGTATCCACATTCTTCGCTCGGGCCTGGTGTTCTGGGGTGCCGCGGGATAGAATCGGACATATCGATCGGGTGGTCGGGATTGTGGCTTCCGTGGTGAGGCTGACGGATTCTGGCCGCGGTCCCGACATTTGTTTTCCTGTGCTTTCTGTGGTCGCGGGGATCTGGATTCTCTGAAAGGGGGTGTGTGGTGTGAGTGCGGTGGAGCAGCCGGAGTCGCAGGGGTCTTTGGACCTGCCTGGTGACGTGTCGTCGGGGTCGGCGTTCGCGGTGCTGGATGA
>NZ_VIGP01000004.1 GCF_009299795.1 Brachybacterium subflavum | reverse complement strand
CAGTCAGGACTTACACAGACCATCTGACACGCCCGTCGAGGCATTTCGTGAACACTCTCGGCATGATCGCCAGACACCATGACGCGACCGTGACATCCGCCAGCACCATCTCCGCGGGAGTGAAATCCGCGGTCCGCCGCAGCAGGGTCCGGAACCATTCCGCCGGGAATTCCCCCGCCTCCAGGGCTTGGGTGCAGCGAGGCAGCAGATCGACCGCTCGGTGGGCGTCGGTGATGGCTTTGGCGGCCTGCCCGCGGGTGCAGCGCATCGCGACCGCGACCATCAGGTCCTGCTGCTCGACCTCGTACGGGTCTGCGTCCATCTCCTCGCGCCCCGCCCAGAACGGCGCCAGCGCCACGAACCGGCGGGAGAGCTCGTAGGACTCGTCGACGCCCTCGTCCCAGAGGGCACGGACCTGCCCGGTCAGCTCCGCACCCGGCCGAGCCTTCACCCTGCGTGCCACGACATCCCGGCAGACCGGCTTCGTCGGTTCCTTCACGATGAACAGAGGCTTCACACCGTCCGGGGGCGCGGCCACGAACCGGGGCGTGTGGACGTGCATGTCCTCGCGCTGACGCTCGGTCATCTGCTCCAGATCGTCCAGGATCGCGAAGGTCGACTCGACCGCCCGCTCCCCGGGCAGGTCCAGACGCCCCTGCAACTCCGGCTGCTCCACCGCACTCACACCACCCACCCCCTTCCCTCGGCATTCCACGAACCGACACGTGCTCTGTCGATCGGGAACCCTGAAACAACGGACGCATTCAGAAGATCCGTCGGCCTCACCCATGAAACCGCGATCTCTCGCGCCCGATCGATATGTCCGATTCTATCCCGCCGTACCGTGAAAAACCAGACCTCAATCGAGAATGTGGATAAGCCGGGAAAACTTCCTTCCCTCCACCCCCGCCCGCCCAGTAGTGGATAACCCCGTGGAAAACGCCCCCTTGTGGAGGAACCGCGGATACCGAGCCGACGCGTACTCGACACCAGATCACGTCGCACGTCGAGAGGGACACGGGTCGACCCCTCACTCCGATGGATCGCGCCGCACCGGCACGCCCGCCCGTCCTCCCCACCCCGCCGCCCCCACCCCACGACGAGACCGATTCCACCGCGACCCCCGGTGACCCGTCCGTCGGCGCCGACGTAGACTGATGCCCATCGGCATCGACCCGGCCATCACCGGCGAGCCGCGGGAAGAACGGTCAGGGGCCCGAGCGCGCAGCGCGAGCGGCCCGTCGGCCCAGTAGAACCCGCCGGGACCAGCCCGTCACAGCTGAGGAACGAGGGGACGCCTCCCGGGGCGTCAACCGAGGTGGTACCGCGCACGCGCACCGACCCGCCGCAGGCCGGCAGGGGAGGGGAGCGGCGTCCTCGGACAGCACAGTCGCCGTCCGCCTACGCCCCGCTCGGAGGTCCCCATGGTCTATCCGGTCTCCGGAGACCCGCTCGTCCCCTCGCCGAACCTTCCCGATCTCGAGAGCCGCATCCTGCGGTTCTGGGACAGGGACGACACCTTCCGCGCATCGATCGCGCAGCGCGAGGGCGCCCCCGAGTACGTCTTCTACGACGGGCCGCCCTTCGCCAACGGGCTCCCGCACTACGGGCACCTGCTCACGGGCTTCGTCAAGGACGTGGTCCCGCGCTTCCGCACGATGGACGGGTACAAGGTGGACCGCCGCTTCGGCTGGGACACCCACGGCCTGCCCGCCGAGCTCGAGGCCATGCGCGAGCTGGGGATGACGGAGAAGTCCGAGATCGAGGAGATGGGCGTCCAGGCGTTCAACTCCGCCGCGCGCTCCTCCGTGCTGAAGTACACGAAGGAGTGGGAGGAGTACGTGACCCGGCAGGCGCGCTGGGTCGACTTCGAGAACGACTACAAGACCCTCGACGTCTCCTTCATGGAGTCCGTGCTCTGGGCGTTCAAGACGCTGTGGGACAAGGGTCGCGCCTACGAGGGCTACTACGTGCTGCCCTACTGCTGGAACGACCAGACGCCGCTGAGCTCCCACGAGCTGCGCATGGACGACGACGTCTACCAGGACCGCCAGGATCCGACCGTCACCGTCACCTTCCCCTTCGTCGGCGAGAAGGCCGAGGAGCTGGGGCTGGCGGGCGTGAAGGCCCTCGCCTGGACGACGACCCCGTGGACCCTGCCCACGAACTTCTCCCTGGCCGTGGGCCCGGAGGTCGAGTACGCGGTGGTGCCCGCCGGGCCCGAGGGAGCGGCCGACAGCGGGGTCGCCGGCACCGACCGCTACCTGCTGGCCGCGGCCCTGGTCGGCGAGTACGCGAAGGAGCTCGGGTTCGCGAGCGCCGAGGACGCCGTCGCCGCGGTCGAGGAGCGGGCCTACCACGGCGCCGAGCTCGAGCACATGGCCTACGAACCGCTGTGGACCGTCTACTCCGAGGACCGCGAGCGCTGGGGCACCCAGAACGCGTGGATCGTGACGGTCGCCGACTACGTCTCGACCGACGACGGCACCGGCGTGGTCCACCAGGCCACCGCCTACGGCGAGATCGACCAGCAGGTCAACGCCGAGTACGGGATCCCCGTGATCGTCTCCGTCGACGACGGCGCGCAGTTCCTCGACTACTTCCGCGGCACCGCGCTCGACGAGATCGCCGGGCTGCAGGTGTTCGACGCGAACCGGCCGATCATCCGCAACCTGCAGCGCGAGCATCGGCTGATGCGGGAGAAGAGCCACGTGCACTCCTACCCGCACTGCTGGCGCTGCCGGAAGCCGCTCATCTACAAGGCCGTGAGCTCCTGGTACGTGAAGGTCGCCGATCAGCGCGAGCGGATGCTCGAGCTCAATGAGCAGATCGACTGGGTGCCCGGCAACGTCAAGCACGGCCAGTTCGGCAAGTGGCTCGAGGGCGCGCGCGACTGGGCGATTTCCCGCAACCGCTACTTCGGCTCGCCGATCCCTGTGTGGAAGAGCGACGACCCGAACCACCCGCGCATCGAGGTGTACGGCTCGCTCGCGGAGCTCGAGGAGGCCTTCGGGACGCTCCCGCGTGACGAGTTCGGCGAGGTCAACCTGCACCGGCCGTACATCGACGAGCTCACCCGGCCGAACCCCGACGATCCGAGCGGGAAGTCGACGATGCGCCGCATCACCGACGTCTTCGACGTCTGGTTCGACTCCGGCTCGATGCCGTTCGCGCAGGTGCACTACCCCTTCGAGAACGCCGAGTGGTTCGAGAGCCACAACCCCGCGGACTTCATCGTCGAGTACATCGGCCAGACCCGCGGCTGGTTCTACATGATGCACGTGCTGGCCACGGCGCTCTTCGACCGTCCCGCGTTCACCTCCGTCATCTGCCACGGCATCGTGCTGGGCGAGGACGGGCAGAAGATGAGCAAGTCCCTGCGCAATTACCCCGACGTGCGCGACATGTACGCGACCTACGGCGCGGACGCGATGCGCTGGTTCCTCATGAGCTCGCCGATCCTGCGCGGGGGCAACCTCATCGTCGACGAGGCGAAGATCCGCGACGCCACCCGCCACGTGGTGCTGCCGCTGTGGAACGTCTGGTACTTCCTGGGGCTGTACGCCAACGCCGCCGGCCCGAAGGACGCGGACGGCCGGCCCCAGGGCTACCAGGGGCGCACCCGGTACGAGTCCGACGACGTCATGGACCGCTACCTGCTGGCCCGCACGGGCGTGCTCGCACGGGGCGTGCGGGAGTCCTTCGAGGCCCTCGCGATCGCCGATGCCGCCGAGAAGGTCCAGGACTACCTGGACATGCTCACCAACTGGTACGTGCGCCGCTCCCGCGACCGCTTCTGGGAGGGCGACGAGCAGGCGATCGACGTGCTCTCCACGTGCCTGGAGACGCTGTGCCGCGTGGCCGCGCCGCTGCTGCCCATGGTCTCCGAGGAGATCTGGAAGCAGCTCACCGGCGGGCGCTCGGTGCACCTCACCGACTGGCCGGATCCGGAGCTGTTCCCGGCCGATCCGGACCTGGTGGCGCAGATGGACGACGTGCGGCACGTGGCGAGCGTCGGCAACTCGCTGCGCAAGAAGGAGGGGCTGCGGGCGCGCTTGCCGCTCGCCCAGCTCACCGTGGTCCACCACGACCCGGCCTCCCTCGCGCCCTTCGCGGAGATCATCGCCGACGAGCTCAACGTCAAGGACGTGCGGCTCGTGGACGTGGCGAGCGAGGAGTCGCGGTCGATGGGCGTCGAGCAGCGCCTCAGCGTGAACGCGCGCGCCGCCGGCCCGCGCCTGGGCAAGCAGGTGCAGGCCGTCATCAAGGGATCGAAGACGGGCGACTGGTCCGTGGCCGAGGACGGCACCGTGACCTCCGGCGGGATCGTTCTGGCCGACGGCGAGTACTCGCTGGATCTCGTCGCCGGCTCCGACTCCGCGGCCGAGGGGCGCGCGATCGGCGTGCTGCGCGGCGGCGACTTCCTGGTGCTCGACACCCGGGTGACGCCCGAGCTCGAGGCCGAGGGCACCGCGCGCGACGTGGTGCGCGCGATCCAGTCGGCCCGACGGGACGCGGGGCTCGACGTCTCGGACCGCATCACCCTCACGGTCTCGGGAGACCAGGCCGTCGTCGACGCCGTCGCCGTCCACCGCGACCTGGTCGCCGGCGAGGTCCTCGCGACCGCGCTCGAGGTGCCCGCCGAGCCCGCTCCCGGAGCGCACGCGGCGAGCGAGAAGGTCTCCGGCGGCACGGTGACCGTGTCGGTCGCCAGGGCCTGAGGCGGCGGGGACCCGGCGCGTCGGCTCGATGCGGGCGGCGCCGGGTCCCAGACTGTCGGGGCGGTCCGCGCGCTGGGCGCCGCCGCGGAAGGAGCCCCGGATGAACACCATCGCGCACAGCGGAGTCCCCGCGGGCGCGCCGATCGACGCGCTGGCCGCGGTGGCCATGGCGAACCTCTCGCGGCCGTACCCGTTCGCCGCCCACCACGTGCAGACCTCCGCGGAGGATCTGCACCAGCCCGCCCTGATGCACCCCGCCTTCGCCTCCTCCTTCGACTGGCACTCGAGCGTGCACATGCACTGGCTGCTCGCGTCGCTCGTCGAGGCCACGGCCGCCTCCTCCTGGCGCGAGCAGGCGCTGGAGCTCCTCGCGGACCACCTCGCCCCGCAGAAGCTCGCGGCCGAAGCCGCCTACCTGCGCGAGAACCCCACCTGGGAGCGGCCCTACGGGTGGGCCTGGGCGGCGCAGCTCGTCATGGCGCTCGGGGAGGCCCGCACACCGGAGCTGCGCTCGCTCGCCGGCGCCGCCGCCCCGCTGCTGGACGATGTGCTCGCCCTCGTGCGCAGCTGGCTCCCGCGGACTCCGCTGCCGGTGCGTCACGGGCTGCACACCAACACCGCGTTCGGCCTGCGCCGCGTGCTGCGCGCCGCCCGCGCGACCGCCGCCGACGAGGCGAGCGACGAGATCGAGCAGGCCGCCCGGCGCTTCTTCCTCGAGGATGCCGACTGGGCCTTCGACCAGGAGCGCAGCGGCCAGGACTTCCTCTCCGCCGGGCTCAGCGAGGCCGATCTCATGATCGAGGTGCTCGACGAGGACGAGCTCGCCGCCTGGCTGCCACGCTTCCTCTCCCGCCTGCATCCCGGTTCCGAGGTGCTCCGCCCCGTCCCCGTGATCGATCCGAGCGACGGCTACCAGTCGCACCTCGACGGGCTCGGCCTCACCGCCGCGGCGAGCGGCCTGCGCATCGCCGACGCGCTCGAGCGGATCGCATCCCAGGACTGCCGGGAGATCACGGCAGCCCTGCGCGATGCGGCCCCGCCCCTGATGGAGCCCGGTCTGCGCTCCGCCGTCTCCGAGGAGTACATGGCCTCCCACTGGCTGGCCACGTTCGCCTGGGAGGCGCACCTCGCCCTCGCATCCCGCACCCGCTGAAGGAAGCGCCCATGTTCGTCCTCATCGGGGTCGCGCTGGTGATCATCGGCTTCGCCCTGCGCATCAACCCCCTCCTGGTGGTGACCGCCTCCGGCATCGTCACCGCCCTGATCGGCGGCCTCACGCCGCTCGAGATCCTGAGCACCTTCGGGACCGGGTTCGCCGGCTCCCGCTCCATCACCACCTTCGTGCTCGTGCTGCCGGTGATCGGCCTGATCGAGCGCTACGGCCTGCAGGCCGCGGCCGGCAACCTCATCCGCAGGCTGAGCGGCCTCACCGCCGGACGGCTCCTCGCCCTGTACATGCTGATCCGCCAGGCGACCGCCGCGATCGGCCTGCAGTCCGTCGCCGGCCCCGCCCAGACGGTGCGGCCGCTGGTGTTCCCGATGGCGGAGGCCGCCGAGGAGCGGCGTCGAGGAGCCGCGCCGAACGAGAAGGCCACCGAGACCATCAAGGGGTACTCGGCCTCGGCCGACACCGTCGGCGTCTTCTTCGGGGAGGACGCCTTCGTGGCGATCGGCTCGATCCTCCTCATCACCTCCTTCGTGGACACCACCTACGGGCTCACCCTCGAGCCCATCCAGCTGGCGCTGTGGGCCGTGCCCGTGGCCGTGATGGCCTTCCTGGTGCACGGCACGCGGCTGCTGCGGCTCGACCGCAGGCTCGACCGGCTCGCCGGCGCCGTCCCCGTCCCGCAGGGAGGGGCGAAGTGATCTCCAACGAATGGCTCTACTGGCTGATCGGCGCCTTCTTCCTCACCGTCGCCGTGCTCGTCGCCACCCACGAGGACCACTCGCGCAGGCTCGGCTCCGCGGCGTTCTGGGGGCTGCTCGGCCTCTCGTTCTTCTACTCCACGTTCGTGGTCGCAGGCTCCGCGCCCGCCTGGGTGCTGGGTATCGCCGTGCTCGCGATGGTGGCGATCGCCGGCTTCGGCGGTCTCGGCAAGGGCACCGAGCACACCACCTCCGAGGAGGAGAGGGCGGGGTTCGCGGCGCGGCTGCGGGGGCGGCTGTTCATCCCCGCGCTGCTCGTGCCGGTCGTCACGGTGATCGTGGCGCTGCTCGGCCCGCGGCTCAGCGTGGGCGGCCAGCCGCTGCTCGCGGAGGGGTCGGCCACGCTCACTGGCCTCGGCGTGGGCGCGCTGGTCGCCCTCGTCGTCGCGTGCATCATCCTGCGGCCGCCGCGCCTGTCGGTGCCGTTCACCGAGAGCACGCGACTGCTCGAGGCCATCGGCTGGGCGGCGCTGCTCCCGCAGATGCTCTCGACCCTCGGAACCCTGTTCACCGAGGCCGGCGTCGGCACCGCGGTCGGCGACATCTTCGGGTTCATCGTCCCCGAGGACGTCCTGGTCTGGGGCGTGATCGCCTACTGCGTCGGCATGGCCGTGTTCACCGTGATCATGGGCAACGCCTTCGCGGCCTTCCCGATCATGACCGCGGCCGTGGGCTGGCCCATCCTCGTGGAGAACTTCCACGGCAACGCCCCCGCGGTGTTCGCCCTCGGGATGCTCGCCGGCTTCTGCGGCACCCTGTGCACGCCGATGGCCGCGAACTTCAACATCGTGCCGGCCGCCCTGCTGGAGATGAAGAACAAGTACGGCGCGATCGCCGTGCAGATCCCGACGGCGCTGATCATGCTCGTGCTCATCACCGTGTTCATGTGGGGCTTCGCGTTCTCGCACTGAGCATCGGCCTGCGGGGAGGGCGGCGGCGCCGCGACGGTCGGCCCTGATCCGGGACGACCCGATCGAGCGCCGTCACGGCTCACCGCGCCCGACGTCGACCACGGTCGAACGGGAGACGTACGTGCCCTCGCCGATGTACCGGCCGTCGAGATCGTCCTGGAGCGCGGACAGGACGGGGTCGGAGGCGGTGTGCTCCTGGATCGATCCGTAGTAGAAGGCGTCCGGGGACCCGCTCTCGAAGGACTCGTGGTTCACCCCGATCCCGCGGACACCGTCGCTCGCATGCTGCGTGCTCCCGGGCAGCATCACCTCGTGCACGTTCGGCGCGCTCAGGGAGCCGCCTCCCATCTGGGCGCCCTGCAGGTCCAGCTCCGCGATCGGATCGCCCGAGTACTCGAGGTCCGGACGGTGCGACGCGCCGAGGGAGAGGTGGGGGTCCAGGCCGACGGGGCCGTGCGCCACGTTGACCACCTGGGTCGAGTCCTGGGACGGGATCACCGTCTGCACCGGGGAGCCCGCCGAGAAGCTGTGCGTCACGTTGAAGGTGCCCTCCGCGCCGCACGCGCTGTTGAAGCTCGGGTCCGCCGCGAGGTGCGAGGTGATGATCCCGCCCTGCGAATGGCCGACGAGCATGACGTCGGCCCCGGCGGGGACGTCGGCGGCCTTCATCGCCGCGCGCACGTCGTTCATCGCGGCGGGATCCTGGCCCGCGACGAGCCGCAGGTTCGAGCCCCAGTCCCGGGAGTTGCCCGTCTGCCCGTAGGCGCCGGAGAGGTCCTGGACGTCGGGGCCCTCGGTGGGCGGCACCTGCACGATGTACACGGGATCGCCGCCGGACGCGCCGCGCACCTCCTGCACCCCGATCTGACCGGTCGCGAGGGCGCCGGAGGGCTCCGCGCCGCGGCCCTTCATCCGCAGGGCGTCGTTGCCGATGAGGAGGTCGCCCAGATCCTGCGGGCTCGCCGACGGCGCGTCGTCGACCCGCACATCGGAGACGATGCCGCCGGGACGGTCGTCCAGGAAGGCGGTGTCCTGATCGTGGTCGGAGCCCGCCTCGAAGGTCACGGCACCGGCGGAGCCGAGCGTCACGAGCCCGGAGGCTCCGAGCTCTGCATACGTGGGAGCCCGCTCGCCTGCGGCCCAGTCCTCGAGGATCCCCCCGAACCGGTCGCCGTCCCGCCGCAGCTGGCCGATGGCGTCGCTGCGTCGCCCGGAGCGGTCCAGCCCCCACTCGAGGACGTCGAGACCCGAGCCCCAGCCCCGCCCGATCGCATCCGAGACCGAGTGGGCGGTGCCGGAGAGGAGCTGCTCGCCGGGATGCTCCAGCCAGTCGGCGAGGAACGGGTTGTCGTCCCGCAGGTACCCCTGGCGCATGCCGGACGACGGCGCGTCCGGGATCCCCGAGACGGACCCCGAGGCCCCGGGCGCGCAGACGCCCACCGCATCCGGCTCCGCGCCGCCCCCACCGCCCCGGGCGCTCGAGGCCGCGTCCTGGTCGTCCGCCTGCGCGGCGGCTTCCTCGCCTCGAGAGGCGAGCGCCGCGGATGCGGCCCGGAAGGCGTCGAGGGAGAGCAGGGCCCACAGGGAGCGGAAGGCCTCCGCGTCCGGTCCGCTCCATGCTGTCCCCACGATCGCTGCGTCCAGACGCATCTGCCATGCCTCGAGCCGATCGGCGGCGCCGCGAAGCTGATCGGCATGGTCGCGCACCTGTGCGGTGTCCATGCCGCAGAAGCCGGTCATCGTCCCGCTCCCGCGACCCCCGTGCCCGCCGTCGCCCACCGTCTCGCCCGTGGTGCCGCCAGCTCCTCGACCATGTCCCCCTCCTCGCCCGCCGGTCGCCCGCGGACGGTCCCCGCGGCGCATGGCGATCACGCTAGGAAGACGGCGCTGCCGCCACCACGGCCCGCAGCCCGTTGTGGATGGGCGCACGATGGGGAGGACCCATGAGGGCGTTCCCCGGGGCGCGCTCGTAGACTGGAGGGCGGCCGTCCCACGTCACCCCGCCCCACCCCGTCCCGAGGAGCCGCAGTGCCACGTCCGTCCCGTCCGGAGCTCGGCCCCCAGCTGCGCGAGGTCTACGCGGCGCTCCTCGAGCGCGCGCCCGAGAACCGCATCGAGCCCGACCTGAGCCGCATCCGCCGGGTCATGGAGCTGATGGGGGACCCCCAGGACTCCTACCGCTCCATCCGCATCGCCGGCACCAACGGCAAGACCACGACCGCGCGCATCGCCGAGGCGATCCTGCGCGCCGCCGGTCTGCGCACCGGCCGCACCACGAGCCCCCACCTGCACTCCCCGGCCGAGCGCATCGCGATCGACGGGGTCCCCGTCGACGAGGAGACCTTCGTCCAGGCCTACCAGGACGTCGAGCCCTTCGCGCTGATGGTCGACGAGGAGTCCCGTGCGGCAGGCGGCCCGCCCCTGACCTACTTCGAGTACCTCACCGCGATGGCCTACCAGGCGTTCGCCTCCGCGCCCGTCGACGTCGCCGTCGTGGAGACCGGCATGGGCGGCACCTGGGACGCGACCGGCGTCGTCGATCCCGACGTCGCCGTCATCGCGCCCATCGGCTTCGACCACCAGGAGTACCTGGGCGAGACCATCGAGGAGATCGCGGGGGAGAAGGCCGGGATCCTCACCTCCCGCGCGCTCGCCGTGATCGCCGAGCAGAGCGAGCCCGGGGCCTTCGACGTGATCCGCGAGCGCCTGCTCGCCCTCGGCGCCGAGGCCGCGATCGAGGGCGACCAGATCGGCGTGCTCTCGCGCACCCCCGGCGTCGGCGGGCAGCTCGTGACCTTCCAGGGCATCGCCGGCCGCTATGAGGACGTGTTCCTGCCGCTGCTCGGCGAGCACCAGGCTCACAACGCCCTGCTCGCGATCGCCGCCTGCGAGGCGCTGCTGGGCGGTGGCGAGCAGGTGCTCGGCGCCGAGCTGCTCGCCGAGGGCCTCCAGGCCGTCACCTCCCCGGGCCGCGCCGAGGTGGTGCGCCAGGCGCCGACGGTCCTCGTGGACGCCGCCCACAACCCCGCGGGCGCCGAGGCGCTGGTCGCGACCGTCCGGGAGAACTTCCGCTTCACGCGCACCATCGGCCTGGTGGGGATCCTGCAGGAGAAGGACGCCGAGCAGCTGCTCGCGACCCTCGAGCCGCTGCTGGACACCGTGGTCATCACGCAGTCCTCCTCGCCGCGCGCGATCCCCGCGGACCGCCTCGCCGACGTCGCGCGCGACGTCTTCGAGGACGAGGACCGCGTCATCGAGTCCGCCTCCCTGCCCGATGCGATCCAGCGGGCCGTGGACCTCGCGGAGGCCTCCGGCGACCAGTTCGGCGGCGTGGTCGCCGCGGGCTCCGTGACCCTCGCCGCCGAGGTCCGCGACCTCCTCGGCGTCGCCGAGGAGGCGTGAGCATGGCCCTGCGCCTCACCCCGTCCCAGCGCCCCCACGGGGCGCAGCGCATGTTCAGCTCCACGACGCTCACCGTCGAGGCGCTCATCGTCTTCTTCGCGGCGCTCGTCTCCCACCAGCTGAATCCCGAGGACCGCGTCCCCGTGTGGACGATCTCCCTGATCAGCGCCGTGCTCCTGCTCGCCTGCGCGGGCATGCTGAAGAAGCGCGCCTGGCCGTACGCGCTCGGCGCCGTGCTGCAGATCCCGATCCTGCTGCTGGGGCTGTGGGTGAGCGCCATGTGGATCGTGGGCGTCCTGTTCGCCGTGCTCTACGTGTACGGCGTGCTCAAGGGGCATGCGCTGGACCGGGAGAAGGACGCGGTCGACGCCCGCTACTGGGCCGCCCATCCCGAGCAGGCGGACACCTCGGGGTCCTGATCCCCCGGCCGAGGGCGTGCCGAGGGCGGGTCGAGGGCGGTGAGGCGCCGTGCGGGCACGACAGATACAGTGCCCTGCATGACCGAACGCACTCTGATCCTGCTCAAGCCCGACGCCGTCGAGCGCGGCCTGCGCGGCGAGATCCTCCGCCGGCTCGAGGCCAAGGGGTACGGCATCGTCGCCCTCGACCAGCGCGTGGCCGATGCCGACACCCTCGCCGCCCACTACGCCGAGCACGAGGGCAAGCCCTTCTACGGCCCTCTGGTGGAGTACATGGGCTCGGGCCCGCTCGTCGCCGTCGTCGCCGAGGGCGAGGGCGTCATCGCCGGCTTCCGCTCGCTCGCCGGCGCCACCAACCCGACCGCGGCGGCGCCCGGCTCGATCCGCGGCGACCTCGCCCGCGAGTGGGACGCCCCGGTGATCCAGAACCTCGTGCACGGCTCCGACTCCGTCGAGTCCGCGACCCGCGAGATCGGGATCTGGTTCCCCGCGCTCAGCTGAGCCCGCTCCGGGCAGACGACCGGCCGACGGCCCCGCTCCCGCCCTCCCGGGCCGGGGGAGCGGGGCCGTCGCGCGTCTGTTCTGTGAGCAAGGCGACACGCGGTCGTCCTCTCGGATGATGGAAGCGGACGCCCCTCCCGCTGAGAATGAACCCATGGGCATCGTCATGATCGTCTTCCTCCTCTTCGCCGTCCTCGTGGGGGCGCTCGTCCTCGTGCTGACCGCGCTGAGCTCGCGCGCCGTCGAGCGCGCCGAGGACGGCACCGTGCTGCGCGGCTCCTCCCGCACCCGCCGCGACGCCTGAACGCGCGGTCCGCGCCTCCCGCCGTCCCGCCTACACTGGGCGAGGCCTGCGCCGACCGGCGCCGTTCGACCCGGAGGTGACCTGTGGACCCCAATGACATCCTCGCCGCCCTCGCCGGCACCGGCGGCGGCATCGTCGTCATCGGCGCCGGAGCCTGGGCATGGGTGCGCAGCCGGCGTCGACGCGGCCAGGGCGGGGACCGGGACGCCCAGGGCCGCCAGGAGTCCCAGGGCAGCGGCCCCGCCGATCGCTCCGGCGGCTCGACCGCGACGGCGCAGAAGCCCCGCGCCGACCGGCCCGCGGCCCCGACCTGGGGGGACACCCTCTCCAAGCCGTCCTCGCCGTCCGCCCCCGCGACGCCCACGGCCGGCAGCGCCTCCGCGCGCGCCGCCCACCCCTCGAACCCCGTCATCCCCGGCACCGAGCCGGGCCGCACCGCGACGCCCGACTCCGCGTCGACCAGCGCCTCGCCGTCGGCCCCGACCGATGCCCCCGGGGCCACGGAGGCCCCCGGGACCGCCGGGACGTCCGCCGAGCTGCCCGAGACCGACGCCCAGGCGCCCGCGGACGCCCAGGGCGCCGAGACCGCGCCGCCGCTGGAGACCCCCGAGCCCGCCGGCAGCCGCATGGAGCGCCTGCGCGACCGGCTCGCACGCTCCGGATCGCTCGGCCGTGGCCTGCTGGGACTGCTCACGAGCGGCACCATCGACGAGAGCACCTGGGACGAGATCGAGGAGACGCTGCTGCTGGCCGACCTCGGCCCCGACGCGACCGACGAGCTCATGGAGAACCTGCGCCGCCGGATCCAGGTCATCAGCACCGACGACCCCGCGCAGATCCGCGAGGCGCTGCGCGCCGAGCTGCTCGCCCTCGTCGACCCGAGCCTGGACCGCCGCCTGGCCGCGACCCGCCGCGAGGCGCCCGACGGCACCGAGGTCCCGTCGGTCGCCCTGATGGTCGGCGTCAACGGCACCGGCAAGACCACGACCGTCGGCAAGCTCGCCCGCGTGCTCGTCGCCGAGGACCGCAGCGTCGTCCTCGGCGCGGCCGACACCTTCCGCGCCGCCGCCGCCGACCAGCTCGCCACCTGGGGCTCCCGCGTGGGCGTGGACACCGTGCGCTCGGACCGCGACGGCGCCGACCCCGCCTCCGTCGCCTTCGACGCCGTCGCCGAGGGCATCGCGCAGGAGGCCGACGTCGTCATCATCGACACCGCCGGACGCCTGCAGAACAAGAAGGGCCTCATGGACGAGCTCGGCAAGGTGCGCCGGGTCGCCGAGAAGGCCCTGCACGGCGACAGCGTCGCCGAGGTGCTGCTCGTGCTGGACGCGACCACCGGCCAGAACGGCATGCAGCAGGCGAAGGTCTTCTCCGAGGTCGTCGACGTCACCGGCATCGTGCTGACCAAGCTCGACGGCACCGCCAAGGGCGGCATCGTCGTCAACGTGCAGCGCGCGCTCGGCGTCCCGGTGAAGATGGTCGGCCTCGGGGAGGGCATGGACGACCTCGCCCCCTTCGACCCGCACGGCTTCGTCGACGCCCTCCTGGAGGCCTGAGCCCGCTCCGGTCCGCGGCCGCTCCCTGCCCTCCAGCCCCGTCCACGCCCCGGACCCGAGGTCACGAAAAGATCACGGCGGGCTCTGGGGAGGTGCCAGGCGACCTTCTCGCCGCACGATGTGACCACGATCCTCCCGGGTCGCGCCGGGCCCGTGGCCCGGCCCCTCCGAGCCAGGACACCGACATGGCCTTCACCCTCGACACAGGAGCCACAGCGTGGCTGTTGGTGAGCGCATCCCTCGTGCTGCTCATGACGCCCGCCCTCGCCTTCTTCTACGGCGGCATGGTGCGCGCGCGCACCGTGCTCAACATGATGCTGATGTCCTTCGCCGCCCTCGGCGTCGGCGCGATCGTGTGGACACTCGTCGGGTACTCGATCGCCTTCGGGGACGACACCGCCGGTCTCTTCGGCAACCCGTTCCAGTTCTTCGGTCTGCACGGGGAGGACGGACAATCCCTCCTGGCCGACTCCGGAGTCCCCTTCCTCGTCGCCGCAGGGTTCCAGATGACCTTCGCGATCATCACGGTGGCGCTGATCTCCGGCGCGATAGCCGACCGCGTGCGCTTCGGGACCTGGATCGCTTTCAGCGCGATCTGGATCATCCTCTGCTACGCGCCCATGGCGCACATGGTGTGGGGCGGCGGGCTGCTCTCGGCCGACGGCCCCTTCGCCGGGATCGCTGAGCCCATCGACTTCGCGGGCGGCACGGTCGTGCACATCAACGCCGGCACGGCCGGTTTCGTCCTCGCGCTGATCGTCGGCAAGCGGCTGGGGTGGCGCAAGGACCCGATGAAGCCGCACAGCCTGCCGCTGGTCATGCTCGGTGCCGCACTGCTCTGGTTCGGCTGGTTCGGCTTCAACGCGGGGTCGGCCGGAACGGCGGACGCCTCGGCCGGGCTCGCCTGGGTGAACACCACGGTCGCGACTGCTGCGGCGATGCTCGGCTGGATGATCACGGAGAAGATCCGGGACAAGAACGTCACCAGCCTGGGGGCGGCCTCGGGCGTGGTCGCGGGCCTGGTGGCGATCACGCCGGCGGCCGGATCCGTGAGCCCGGTCGGCTCGATCGTGCTGGGTGCGGTCGCCGGCATCGTCTGCGCGCTGGCAGTGGGGCTCAAGTACCGCCTCGGTCTCGACGACTCGCTCGACGTCGTCGGAGTCCACCTCGTCGGAGGTCTCGTGGGCACGGTGCTCATCGGTCTCCTGGCCACTGACAGCGGCCTCTTCTACGGTGGCGGCGTGCGCCAGCTGCTGGTCCAGATCGTGATCGCCGTCGCCGCTGTGATCTTCTCCGCCGTGGTGACGACCATCATCGCCCTGGTACTGAAGGCGCTGATGGGTTGGAGGATCAGCGACGAGGACGAGCTCGCCGGGATCGATGTCACCCACCATGCGGAGACGGGATGGGACCTCATGGGGGGCTTCGGTTCCCGTCGGGCGGCGAGCCCGGTGCAGGGAGCCGGAGGACCCGCCGGGTCTGCCATCCCGTCCCCGGCCGGTGAGACCATGCCGATGCATGCCCCAGCGCCCGATCAGGGTCCGGACAGCTCCTCCCAGGAGCACGACGAGGCACCCCGGTCCGCCCAGCCCGCCACCACAGGAGAGCCCCGATGAAGCTCATCACCGCCATCGTCCAGCCGCACGCGCTCAACGACGTCGCCGACGCCCTGCGCGAGTACGGGATCGCAGGGATGACCGTCACCGAGGTCGCGGGCTACGGCCGCCAGGGCGGCCACACCGAGGTCTACCGCGGCGCCGAGTACCGCATCGACCAGATCCCGAAGTCCCGCATCGAGATCGTCCTGCCCGACGAGAGCGCCGCCGAGGCCGTGGACCTCATCGTGCGCACCGCCCGCAGCGGGCGCATCGGGGACGGCAAGGTCTGGGTGACCGACGTGGTCGACGTGGTGCGCGTGCGCACGGGGGAGCGGGGCGCGGATGCCATCTGAGCCGCTGCCCGGCAGGCGTCTCACCCACGTCCTGCACGCGGGCTTCGCGGACCAGCAGGCCGGCCCCTCCCGGCGCCGCGAGCACGCCGTCCTGGTGGACGAGTGGCTCGGCGAGCTCTGGGAGGCGGCCGGCCCGCCGGCGTCCGGCGCCGCCCTCGCCGCGATCGGCTCCCTGGGCCGCCTCGACCTGGGGCCGATGAGCGACCTCGACCTGATCCTGCTCGTGGATCGCGAGCAGGTCGATGAGGAGGAGGCCTCGCGCCTGGCCGCGGGCCTGTGGTACCCGATCTGGGACTCGGGGACGTCGCTGGACCACGCCGTGCGCAGCCCCTCCGAGTGCGCCGAGGTGGCCCGCGAGGACCTGCGCGCCGCGATCTCGCTGCTGGACCTGCGGCCGGTCGTCGGCGATGTCGCGCTCGTGGACGAGTCCGCCGCGCGCGTGCGCGCCCAGTGGCGCCGCGACGCCCGGCGCTTCACCGAGGACATGATCCGCATCGCCGAGGACCGGGAGGGCCGCTACGGCCAGCTCGCCCACTCCACCGAGCCCAATCTCAAGTCCGACCGCGGCGGCCTGCGCGACGCCGTCGTGATCCGTGCTTTCGCCGAGTCCTGGCTCGCCGACCACGACCACCGCGTGCTCGAGGAGGCCTCCGGCGTGCTGCTGGACGCCCGCGACGCCCTGCAGACCGTCACCGGGCGCAGCACCACACGGCTGGCCCGCGCCGACCAGGACTCCGTCGCCGCCCTCACCGGACACGACACCGCCGACGACCATCTCGCCGCCCTCGCCGACGCCTCTCGCGCGGTCGCCTGGCAGCTGCACCGCACCGTGCGCGCGGCCCGCGCCGCCGCGGCGCCCGGCGGGCGCGGCACCCGGGGCCTGGGCGCCGACCGCCGCCCCGTCCTCACCCGCCACCCGCACGGGGTGATCGTCCAGGCCGACGAGATCTCGATCGACCCGCGCGTCACCGACCCCCTGCGGGATCTCGCCGCGGTGCGGCTCGCCGCGACCACCGGCATGCCGCTCAGCGATGCCACCCTCACCCGCCTCGCCGCCGGCTCGGCGCGCGCCTCGCTGAGCTCCCTGCAGCGCGACGTGCTCGTGGATGCGCTGGCCGGGGAGCACATCGGCGCCGCCTACGAGGCGCTCGACGTCCACGGGGCCTTCGGCCGCTGGATCGCCGGCTGGGACGGGGTGCGCAATCGCCCCCAGCGCTCCCCGGTGCACCGCTTCACGGTGGACCGCCACCAGATCGAGACCGTCCGCGAGGCCCAGGCGATGCTGGGCGCCGTGGACAGGCCCGACATCCTGCTGGTCGCCGCCCTCCTGCACGATCTCGGCAAGCGAGCGGGCAGCCGGGACCACGCGGCTGAGGGGGCGCCGCTCGCCCGCGCCGCCGCCCTGCGCCTCGGCTTCGACGCGAGGGACGCCGACCTCGTGGAGCTGCTCGTGCGCGAGCACCTCACGCTCGTCGAGCTCGCGACCGGGCGCGACCTCTCGGACGCGAGCACCCTCGAGGCGCTGCTGCAGGCCGTCGACCGCGACCTGCCGACGCTCGAGCTGCTGCGCGCCCTGACTGAGGCCGACGCCCGCGCGGCCGGTCCCGCCGCCTGGTCGTCCTGGCGCTCCCAGCTCGTCGACCACCTCACAGCGCAGGCCCGCGACGCCCTCACCGGCACGCCTCGGGCCCCGCGCGATCTGCTCGCGCCGCAGCGGGCCGTCCAGGAGGCCGTGCGCGAGGCCGTGGTGCGTTCCGGCTCCGCCCAGGTGCTCTACCCGGCGCCGACCGACGAGGAGCCCATCACCCAGGTGTGCCTCGGAGCGCCCGACGGGCCCGGTGTCTTCGCCGCCCAGGCGCGCGTCCTCGCCCGGCACCGGATGGACGTGCGCAGCGCCGTCGTGCTCACCCTCGACGGCGTCGCCGTGAACACCTGGTGGATGACGGGCCGTCCGTCGGACCAGCCGCATCCGACCGCGCTGCGCACGGCTCTCGAGCGGGAGCTGCAGCGCCGGGAGGATCCGGCCGCGCGCGTCCTCGACGTCGACCCCGGCGCCCCGCCGCGCACCGCCGAGGACGCCCCCGTGGTGACCCTCCTCCCCGGGGCCTCGAGCGAGGCGACCGTGGTGCAGGTCAATGCGCGCAACCGCCCGAGCCTGCTCGCGGACGTCGCCGAGATGATCACCCTGCACCGCCTGCACGTGCGCAGCGCCCACGTGATGACCCTCGGCCAGCGCGCCGTGGACGTCCTCTACCTTACCGACGCGCGCGGGCGACCGCTCGAGGCGCCGATGGTGGGCCGCGTCATCGCCGCGCTCATGGACGCCGCCGCGACCTGAGGGGCGCGCGCGTCCGGGCTCTGAGGGTGAGGTGGGCCGCGCCGGGGCCTCCCGGCCAGGATCCGCTCCGGGCGCCTGACTACACTGGGGCGGTCCGTCCGAGCAAGGGGAAGCCGCTTTCGTGTTCAACAACCTCTCCGACCGCATCACCGCGTCCCTCAAGGGGCTGCGAGGCCATGGCCGTCTGAGCGAGGCGGACGTCGACAAGACGATCCGCGAGATCCGCCGCGCGCTGCTCGACGCCGATGTCGCCGTCCCGGTCGTCCGGGACTTCACCGGCAGGGTGCGCGAGCGCGCCCTGGGCGAGGAGGTCTCGAAGGCCCTGAACCCCGCCCAGCAGGTCGTCAAGATCGTCAACGACGAGCTGGTGTCCGTCCTCGGCGGCGCCACCGGTGAGCTGACCTGGGCGAAGAACCCGCCCACGGTCATCATGCTCGCGGGCCTCCAGGGCGCCGGCAAGACCACTCTCGCGGGCAAGCTCTCGAAGTGGATGAAGGACCAGGGGCACACACCGATGCTGGTCGCGGCCGACCTCCAGCGTCCCAACGCCGTGAACCAGCTGCAGATCGTCGGCGAGCGCGCCGGCGTCCCGGTGTTCGCCCCCGAGCCTGGCAACGGCGTGGGCGACCCGGTGCAGGTCGCCCTCAACGGCGTCTCCACCGCGCAGTTCCAGCAGCACGACGTCGTCATCGTCGACACCGCCGGCCGCCTGGGCGTCGACGAGGAGATGATGCAGCAGGCGCGCGACATCCGCGACGCCGTGCACCCCGACGACACCCTCTTCGTGGTCGACGCGATGATCGGCCAGGACGCCGCGCGCGTCGCCGAGGCGTTCCGCGACGGCGTCGGCTTCACCGGCGTGGTCCTGTCCAAGCTCGACGGCGACGCCCGCGGCGGCGCCGCGCTCTCGATCACGGGCGTCACCCAGCGCCCGATCCTCTTCGCCTCCACCGGCGAGCAGCTGGGCGACTTCGAGCGCTTCCACCCCGACCGCATGGCCGGGCGCATCCTCGACATGGGCGACGTGCTCACCCTCATCGAGCAGGCCGAGCGCACCTTCGACCAGGCCGAGGCCGAGAAGACCGCGAAGAAGCTCCAGAGCGGCCAGGACCTCACCCTCGACGACTTCCTGGGCCTCATGCAGCAGGTCAAGAAGATGGGAAGTCTCAAGAAGATGCTCGGCATGATGCCGAACATGGGGCAGTTCCGCGACCAGCTCGACAGCTTCGACGACAGCCAGCTGGGCCGCATCGAGGCGATCATCCACTCGATGACCCCCGCCGAGCGCTCCGACCCCAAGCTCATCAACGGCTCGCGCCGCTCCCGCATCGCCAAGGGGTCCGGCTCGACCGTGCAGCAGGTGAACCAGCTGCTCGAGAACTTCAAGAACGCCCAGCAGGCCATGCGCTCGATGGGCCGCGGCGGCGGCGGAGGCATGCCCGGCATGCCGGGGATGCCCGGCATGGGCGGGGGCAAGAAGTCCCGCGGCCGCATGCAGGCGCCGGCGAAGAAGGGCAAGAAGTCGAAGTCGAAGAACCCGGCGAAGGCGGCCCGCGAGGAGGCCGAGGCCGCGCGCCGCGCCGCCGAGGAGCCCGAGAGCACCGGCTCGGCCTTCGGTCCGGGCGCCGGATCGGGCAGCGCCTCCGACCTCTCGGACATCGATCCCTCGCAGCTGCCCGCGGAGATGCAGAAGCTCTTCGGCCGCGGGCGCTGAGCCCGGCGGCGGGCAGCGCCGGGTCGCTCAGCCCCGGGTCGCTCAGTCCCGGAGGGCCTCGACGAGCTGGTCGAGGGTGGACTCCCATCCCTGCCGGTAGTTCTCGGGGAGGGAGTCCTCCTCCCACGGTCCCGTGTGCCGCACGCGCAGCCGGGTGCTCGCGGCGCCCTGGGCCTCGTCGCCCTGCTCCGCGCCGCCCTCGGGCTCGAGCCTGAGGTCGATCGCCTCGTCGGCCGCGGTGGCGCTCGGCTCGGACCACGCCCATGTCGCGGCGAGGCGGGCGGGGCGCTCGGCCACCAGGCGCTCGAGGCCCAGGGTCGTGGCGATCCGCGGGGCGGTGATCCGCACCGCGCCGCGCTCGCCGTCGAGCTCGATCTCGACGTCGTCCCAGTGGCGCCACCACCAGGAGGCGAGCCCCTCGCGCGTGGTGAGCGCCTCCCACACCCGCTCGGGGGAGGCGGGCAGCGTGCGCTCGATCTCGGCGGGGCGCTGCGTCATCAGGTGCCAGCGCTCGGCGGCGGCGGTCTCGATCGCCGCATCGTCCTCCGCCTCGGCCGCCTCGCAGCCGAGCTCGCGGGCGAGAGCCTGGAGGATCTGCTCCCACCCGCCGCCGTACCCCTCGACGTGATCGGGCTCGGTGAGGGAGTGTCGCACCCAGACCTCGCTGTCCCCGCCGCCGCTCCCGGGACGCACCCGCGCGTGCAGGACGCTCTCGCGCTCTCCCTGCCAGGACCAGGTGGCCGCCAGATGGTCCGGGTCCAGCAGCAGGAGCCGACCGACGGCCGCGTCGGACGCCTCGTCGCCCAGTCTCAGCTCGAAGGCGTCCCCCGCCGCGGTCGGATCGCCCTCGAGGTCGCCCAGCCAGCGCGCGCGCCGCTCGGGATCGGCGAGGGCCTCGCGCACGGCCGCCGGTGCGGCGGGGACGCGGCGGAGCAGCACCAGCTCGGGGGACTCCGCCGTCCCCAGCAGGTAGCGGGAGGTCGGATGGGTGCCCATGGGTGCTCCTTCGACGATGGCGAGTGATGCAGGGCACATCCAGTGAAGCACTCCGGGGTCTCGAACGACAGCCCTCGCCCTCGCGGGGCCCCTCCGCTCGATAGCCTCGGGGCATGCGCACCGATGCCCCTTCCGTCCGCGCCGCCCGCGAGTCCTTCGCCGCTGGCCGACGGCCCGCCGCCGACGGCCCCGCCTACGACCGCGCCGAGGCGACGGGCTCACCTGTCCTGCACCTGACCGGCCCGATCCTGCTCGGGCCCGAGCAGGAGGTCGCAGAGGCCTGGGTGGCGGGCGGCCGCATCCACCACGAGAAGCCGGACCTCCCCGCCGGGACCGGGATCGAGCAGATCGACGGCTTCGTGCTGCCCGGTCTCGCGGATCTCCACTGCCACGTGGGCATCAGCGACGAGGGCACGGCGACGGGGCTCGAGGGCGCGCGCGCCCAGGCCCGCGTCGACCGCGACACCGGCGTGCTGCTCATCCGCGACGCCGGCTCCATCACCGACACCGCGCCCCTGCAGCGCGAGGCCGATCTGCCCCGCATCGTCCGGGCCGGACGGCACGTCGCCCGCACCCGGCGCTACCTCAAGGGGTACGCGCACGAGGTCGACCCCGAGGACCTGCCCGCGACCGTCGCGGCGGAGGCCGAGCGCGGCGACGGCTGGGTGAAGCTCGTCGGCGACTGGATCGACCGGCAGGCCGGGGACCTCACGCCGACCTGGTCGGCCGACGAGTTCCGGGCCGCCGCCGAGGCCGCGCACGCCCACGGCGCCCGCATCACCACCCACACCTTCGACGAGGAGACCCTCCCTCTGGCCCTCGACGCCGGATTCGACTGCCTGGAGCACGCGACCGGTCTCACGGGCGACACCATCGCCCGCGCCGCCGAGGCGGGCGTGCCCGTGGTGACCACGCTCGTGAACGTCGACGAGTTCGAGACCTACGCGAGCCAGGGCGAGCGCAAGTTCCCCGACTACGCGGCGCACATGCGGCGCCTGCGCGCACGCCGGTTCGAGCGCACCCGCGACGCCCACGACGCCGGCGTCCAGCTGCTCACCGGCACGGACGCCGGGGGAGTGCTGGGCCACGGCATCATCCACGACGAGCTCGACGAGCTCGCCGCCTGCGGGCTCGATCCGCTCGCGATCCTCCAGGCCGCCTCCTGGGGGCCGCGCGCGTTCCTCGGCGCGCCCGGCCTCGAGGACGGCGCCCCTGCCGATCTCCTCGTGGTGCCCGAGGATCCCCGCCGCGACCACCGCGCGCTGCGGGGTCCCGCGCGCATCGTGCTCGGCGGCGCGATCATCCGCTGACGGGGGAGGCACCCTCCGCCGTCCTTCTGTCCTTCCGTCCTTCCGTCCTTCCCTCTCTCCACCCGTCTCGCACCTCACCGGGAGAACCCTATGACCGTCGACCCCTCCGGCTCCTCCGACGCCGCCTCCTGCGACGCCGACGTCGTCGCGCTGCTCACCGGGGCGCGCTTCGCGCGGGTCAAGGCCTTCGGGTCCGGCTACGACTGCGAGGAGGTCGACCAGTACCTCGACCGCCTCGCGCGGGAGGTCGGCTCGTCCGGGCGTCGGCGCGACCTCGAGCTGCTCGGCGGGATCGCCGACGTGCGCTTCACCCCGCGCATGTCCGGCGTCCGCTACGCGATGGACGACGTCGACGACTTCCTGGACTCCCGGGCCGCTCCCGCCGTCGCCGCCGTGGTGGCGCGGACGCAGGGGGCGAGCGCCCGGATCGCCGAGGACTCCGCGACGGGCGCGATCGCGGCCGAGCTGCAGGGCTCGCGCTTCGCCGCGGCGCGCCGCGGCGACCGCTACGACATGGACGGGATCGACCAGCTCCTGGACCGGGCCTTCGAGGCGCTCACGGCCGAGGGCGACGAGCACGACCGCGCGGACGCCGCCCTGCAGGTGCTCCTGTCCGGACAGCCCGTCGCCGTCGGCCGCCTGCGCGAGGGATATCGCAGCGCGGACGTGGACGGCTTCCTCCGCGGCATCGTCGAGCGGCTGCGCGTGATCTGAGCCCGGCGCGCCCCATCCGACGGGCGGCCGCCGTGATGCCCGTCGCCCTCGCGGCGCAGGACTGGCCGAAGGCCGCCCCGCGTCGCACAATGAATTGGTGCACCAAGCATTGGTGCGCAAGGCGCTGACGTCAACGGAGGGCACATGGACAGGCCTCGCGGCACCGACTCCTTCTCCTGGCTGTACCGCACCGGGTTCCGGACGAGCTATATCCTGCTGCACATCATGGGGCCGGCCACGCTCGACGCGGCCATCGACCCCCGCGCCCGGCGCAAGCGCGAGTACCTGCGCCGACGCGACCTGCATCGGCAGTGGCGCGAGAGCAGGCGGACGGATGAGCGGACGGACCAGCAGGAGGGAACCTCGGCGTGAGCAGGACCCGAGCGGACGCGGGAGCGGAGTGCGAGAGTGCGCGCGAGGACATCGACCCCCTCGCGCTGGAGAGCCAGGTGTGCTTCGCCATCACGCGCGCGTCCCGCGGGATCGTCGCGGCGTACCGGCCCGTGCTCGAACCCCTGCGACTGACGCATCCGCAGTACCTGGTCATGCTCGCCCTGTGGCAGGAGTCCCCGCTCTCCCTGAAGGAGCTGAGCTCCCGGCTCGCGCTGGACCCCGGAACCCTGTCGCCCCTGGTGAAGAGGCTCGAGGCCACCGGCTACCTCGAGCGGACCCGCGCCTCGGAGGACGAGCGCTCACTCGCGATCGTGCTCACCGACAGCGGCCGCGTCCTGCGCGAGCGCGCGAAGGCCGTCCCCGGCATCATGCGGGAGCGCCTGGGCATGGACGAGGCCGAGGTGCAGGCGCTGCACGCCGGGATGATGAAGGTCGTCGAGCTCGCGGCGCGGTCCGAGCAGGCCGCGCCCGCGGAGATCTGACGCCCGCCCGACGGGCGGCGCGCCGCTGCGCGCGGACGGCGGCCACGGCCCTGTAGCGTCGGCGCATGCACTCCGAGGACGCAGCGCACCCCTCCCCACGCCCCGCAGATCGCCCCGACGCGCCCTCGACGTCGGGGACGCCCACCGCCGTCGACGCGGCCCCGGAGGCCTCCGGGCCCGCCCGTTGGCGGATCATCGGACCCGGCCTCGTCGTCGCCGCGACCGGCATCGGCGCGGGCGACCTCGTGGCGACCCTCGTCGCCGGCTCCCGCTACGGCTACGCCCTGCTGTGGGCCGCGGTCGCCGGCGTCGTCATCAAGATCTTCCTCGTCGAGGGCGCGGGCCGCTGGACGCTGGCCACCGGGCACTCCATCTTCGAGGGCTGGCGGCGCGTGGGCCGCTGGACCTCCTGGTACTTCGGGCCCTACATCATGGTCTGGGGCTTCGTGTACGGGGCGACGGCGATGAGCGCCTCCGCGCTGCCGATCGCCGCGCTCGTCCCGCAGCTGCCCGTGATCGGGGACATCGGCCTGTTCGCCCACATGCCCCTGGCCGTCTACGCGGCCTTCTCCGGCCTGGTCGGCGCGGCGCTCGTGTGGCTCGGCCGCTACCACGCCCTCGAGAAGGTCGTCGCGGTGCTGGTCGGCATCATGTTCGTGACCGTCGTCGGCGCGGCCGTCGTCACCCTGCCGAACATCCCGGACATCCTGGGAGGCCTGGTCCCGCGGATCCCCGAGGGCGGCCTCTGGTACACCCTCAGCATCGCGGGCGGCGTGGGCGGCACCATCACGCTCGCCGCCTACGGCTACTGGCTCACCGAGAAGGGCTGGTCCACCCCGCGCTGGATGCGCGTGATGCGGATCGACAACGCGATGGCCTACGTCATCTCCGGCATCTTCGTGGTCGCGATGCTCGTCGTCGGCGCCGAGCTGCTGTACTCCAGCGGCATCGCGATCGGCGAGGAGGACCGCGGGCTGCTCGACCTCGCGGACGTGCTCGCCTCCCGCTACGGCACCGCGATGAGCTGGATCTTCCTCCTGGGCTTCTGGGCCTCGTCGTTCTCCTCCGTGCTGGGCGTGTGGAACGGCGTCTCCATCATGTTCGCCGACTTCTGGGGCAGCGCCCGCAAGCTCCCCGAGGACCACCCCAAGCGCAGGATCGGCGGCACCTACTACCGCTTCTTCATCCTCTGGCTGACGTTCCCGCCGATGCTCCTGCTGCTGCTCGGCAAGCCCGTGCAGGTGATCGTGGCCTACGGCGTGCTGGGGTCGCTGTTCATGCCCTTCCTCGCGATCACGCTGCTGGTGCTCATGAACTCCCGCCACATGCCCGAGCGCTGGCGCAACGGCTGGGTGCTCAACGCGATCCTGGGGATCGTCGCCATCGTGTTCATCGCGCTCGGCGGCAATCAACTGGTGGGCGCGATCGCCGGGGCGTGAGGCCGGGGAGGGGGCATGTGCCTCGGGGCACACGCCCTCGCCTGGCGAGGGCCCGTCGGGCCTGGCATAATCGACCCCTGTATGCGCGCCGACCGGCCCTCTACCCGTCTTCGCGCGACACCCCGAGACGCGTCAGCGCCCGCATGACCCCACAGGCTGCGGCGCGGCTCACCCGAACATCGCCGAAGGAGTCCACACTCGTGGCCGTCAAGATCCGTCTCAAGCGCATGGGCAAGATCCGTGCACCGTTCTACCGCATCGTCGTGGCCGACTCGCGCAAGAAGCGCGACGGCGCCGTGATCGAGGAGATCGGCAAGTACCACCCCACCGAGCAGCCCTCGTTCATCGAGGTCCAGTCCGAGCGTGCGCAGTACTGGCTCGGCGTGGGCGCGCAGCCCACCGAGCAGGTCGCCGCGATCCTCAAGGTCACCGGCGACTGGCAGAAGTTCACCGGCGAGGGCGACGCCGCCGGCTCCCTGCAGGGCGCCGGGTCCAAGCAGTCCGCCGAGGACCTCATCGCCGAGGCCGACAAGGCCGCCGCCGCGTCCCGCGAGGGCGCGAAGAAGGCCAAGGACGCGGACGCGGCCGAGCAGCCCGAGGGCCAGGACGTCGAGCCCGGCTCCGAGGAGGCTCCCGCCGAGGGGGAGACCACCGCCGAGGCCGACGCCGCCGCCGACGACGCGAAGTCCGACGAGGCCTGAGATGAGCGCGCGCGCTGAGGCTCTCGACCACCTGGTCCGCGGCATCGTCGACAGCCCCGACGACGTCCGCGTCACCGAGAAGGACACCCGGCGCGGCCCGCTCCTCGAGGTGCGCGTCAGCCCCGAGGACCTGGGGCGCGTGATCGGCCGCTCGGGCCGCACGGCCCGCGCCCTGCGCACCGTCACCGGAGCGATCTCCGAGGACGACGTGCGGGTGGACATCGTCGATGTCGACCGGCGCTGAGCAGAGCGCATCTCGCACCGCACACGGAGGCGGCACCGGTCACCGGTGCCGCCTCCGTCGCGTCACGGCCCGTCGGCCCCACTCCCACCGGCAGAAAGCGATCCCATGAACGCACTGGACGTCACCGTCGCGACCATCGGCAAGGCCCACGGCCTCAAGGGCGAGGTCGCGCTGGTCCTGCGCACCGACCAGCCCGAGGAGCGTCTCGCCACGGGCACCGCCTTCAGCGCCGCGACGAGCGCCGGCGAGCGGGACCTCACGATCGCCGCCACCCGCATCCAGCAGGGACGCTGGTACGCGCGCTTCTCCGAGGTCGCGAGCCGCACCGACGCCGAGTCCCTGCGGGGGGTCGAGCTGACCCTCGCCGTGGACACCGCGGTCGAGGCCGAGGAGGACCCGGAGGCCTGGTACCCCTCCGAGCTCAAGGGCCTCGCCGTCCGCCATGTCGACGGACGCCAGCTGGGCACCGTCATCGATCTCGAGCACTACCCGGCCCAGGACCTGCTCATCGTGCGCTCCGCCGAGGGCCGCCGCGTCATGCTGCCCTTCGTCGAGGAGCTCGTGCCCGAGGTCGACGTGGAGGCCGGCACGGTGATCGCCGACCCGCCCGGGGGCCTCTTCGAGCCGTCGGGCGAGGACGAGCCGGGAACCGGGGCCTGAGCCGTGCGCATCGACGCGATCACCATCTTCCCCGAGTACCTCCAGGCCCTCGACCTCTCCCTCATCGGGAAGGCCGCGCGCGACGGCCTGATCTCCGTGCACCGCCACGACCTGAGGACCTGGACCCACGACCGCCACCGCACGGTCGACGACTCGCCGCTGGGCGGGGGCGCCGGCATGGTGATGAAGCCCGAGCCATGGGCCGAGGCCCTCGCCGCCGTGATCGCCGAGGGCCGCGACGAGCTCGGAGCCGACGCCCGCCCGCTCATCGTCTTCCCGAACCCGGCGGGGCGGGTGTTCCGACAGGACCTCGCCCAGGAGTGGTCCGCGCGCGAGTGGATCGTCTTCGCGTGCGGGCGCTACGAGGGCATCGACGAGCGGGTCTACGAGCACCTGGCCGACGAGGGGCACGAGGTCGCCCTGGTCTCCCTCGGCGACTACGTGCTGAACGGGGGAGAGGTCGCCGTGCTCGCCCTCACCGAGGCGATCGTGCGCCTGGTCCCCGGCGTCGTCGGGAACGCGGCGTCTCTGGTGGAGGAGTCCCATTCCGACGGGATGCTCGAATATCCCCTGTACACGCGGCCGGCGCGCTGGACGGAACCGTCCGGCGCCGTGCGCGAGGCCCCCGAGGTCCTGCTCTCCGGCGATCACGGGAGGATCGCTGCCTGGCGCGCCGAGCGCTCGGCCGAGCGCACGCGGCAGCGCCGCCCCGACCTCTGGGACGCCCGGGGCTGACCTCCTTCCGCCGCCCGTCCCGCCGTCTCGGCGTGATCTGCGCCGGGCAGGATTGCCGGGGCGCTCGCGCTGCTGGCAGAATGACCCGCTGTGTGCACGCCGCGCACCGCTCTGCCCCAGGGGAGCGATGCAGGAAGCGGCCGGGCAGGTCCGTCGCGTCGGAAACGCGGCCAGAGGCCCAGCACCACGGAGCGGTGCGACTCCTCGCGAGCGTCGCCGCACCGGAACGTCACGGTTCACCATGCAGGGGCTCAGGTCCCTTCGAGAACCCCGTCCGACCTGGGGCGAACGGCAGGAGAGAACGATGCAGAAGCTCGATGCGATCGATCAGGCGCAGCTGCGGGACGACATCCCCGATTTCCGCGCCGGCGACAACGTCAAGGTCCACGTGAAGGTCGTCGAGGGCAACCGCTCCCGCGTGCAGGTCTTCCAGGGCTACGTCATCGCCCGTCAGGGCGACGGCATCCGCGAGACCTTCCGCGTGCGCAAGGTGTCCTTCGGCGTCGGCGTGGAGCGCGTGTTCCCCGTCCACGCCCCCACGATCGACAAGATCGAGGTGGTCACCCGCGGTGACGTCCGCCGCGCGAAGCTGTACTACCTGCGCAACCTCACGGGCAAGAAGGCCCGCATCAAGGAGAAGCGCGACCACTCCTGAGCGTGCCCAGCACCTCGTCGACGCGGCGGCGGCCACTCCTGGTGGCCGCCGCCGCGTGCGTGGTCCTGCTGCTGGTCGTCGCGTTCGGCGTGCGCCAGTTCGTCGCCGCGCCCTTCCGCGTGCCCAGCGGCTCGATGGAGCCGACGCTGCGCTCGGGCGACGTGATCCTCGCCGACCGCACCGGCTCCGCCGCGGTGCATCGCGGCGAGCTCGTCGTCTTCGACGGCTCGGGCTACTTCCCGAAGGACGGCGCGATCTCGCGCTACTGGGTCAAGCGCGTGGTGGCCGTGGGCGGTGACAGCATCCGCTGCTGCGACGACGGCGGACACCTCGTGCTGAACGGCGAGAGGCTCGAGGAGCCCTACCTCGCACCAGGCACCGACACGAGCACGGTCCGCTTCGACCTCGAGGTCCCCGAGGGGCGCATGTTCGTCCTCGGCGACAACCGGGCGGACTCCACGGATTCCCGCTTCCTGCTCGGGTCGCCCGGCGGGGGCATGATCCCGACCGATCGCGTGATCGGTGAGGCCAGTCGCATTGTCTGGCCCCTGGGAAGAGCCGGCCGACTCGACCGATAGGATCAGCGCGATGAACGAGAAGGCGCCGACCCCCGGGGACCACGATCCCGAGGACCAGGCCGTCCGCGACCAGTCGTCGGAGGGCGCGAGCGCCGGCGGCACAGGGGAGCGCCCCCGCCCCGGCGGGAGCGGCGGCGCGCGCGCCGCACGGCGCCGCGGGTACCGCGGGAGCTGGCTCGACTACGCGGTGACCATGCTGGTCGCCCTGATCATCGCCGTGCTCGTCAAGACCTTCCTCATCCAGCCGTTCTTCATCCCCTCGGACTCGATGAACCCGACGCTGGTCCAGAACGACAAGATCCTGGTCTCGAAGCTGAGCCCCGGGGTCTTCGACCTCCATCGCGGCGACGTCGTCGTCTTCGAGGACACCCAGAACTGGATGGAGAGCGAGACGGGGGCGGACCAGTCCTCACGCTATCGCCTGCTGACGGTGCTCAGCTGGGTGGGCCTGGCCCCCGATCCCTCCCAGAACCACCTGGTCAAGCGCCTGATCGGCCTGCCTGGTGATCACGTGGAGTGCGTCGAGGGTGGGGACCTCACGGTGAACGGCGAGACCCTCGACGAGCCCTACATCAATCCCCAGACCCCCGCCTGCCAGACCTCCTTCGACGTCACGGTCCCGAAGGACAAGCTCTGGGTCATGGGCGACAACCGCTTCGACTCCGCGGACTCCTCGTACCACTACTCGCAGGGCGAGGAGCCCTACGTCGACGAGGACGACGTCACCGGGCGCGCGGTCGCGATCTTCTGGCCCGTGAGCCGCTGGACCGGACTGGGCGACGGGCGCGACGCCTTCGCCTCCGTCCCCGACCCCTCCTGAGGTCGCCCGTGACCATGCTGACGTCCTCGCCCGCGGGTCGGCGCCGCACGGTGGCCCCGACCTGGGACACCGAGATCGCCCTCGCTCTCGCGCACGCCGACGCCTCGCCCGACGCGTCGCGCGGCGACGACTCCGCCGACCCCGCGCGCCCCGTCGTCGTCGCGGGCGTCGACGAGGTGGGCCGTGGTGCGCTCGCGGGCCCGGTGGTCGTCGGCGCCTTCGCCGTCCTCATCGGATCCGACGGTCCGGAGCACGCGCTGCCCGAGGGCGTCCGCGACTCCAAGGCCCTCACCGCCCGACGCCGCGAAGCCCTCGTCGGCCCCCTCCGGGAGGTCGCGCACGCGCACGCCCTGGGGTGGGCGAGCCCCGAGGAGATCGACGCCCGCGGCATCCTGGCCGCGCTGAGCCTCGCCGCGGGCCGCGCGATCACCGGGCTCGGCGTCGCCGCGGACATCGTGCTCATGGACGGAGACGCCGACGTCATCACCCCGGCTCTCGCCGAACCGGCCCCCGACGCGGCGGGCGAGCGGGCGGAGGGGCGTTCCCTCCCCTCCGTGCAGCTGCGCGTGAAGGCGGACCGCGACTGCATGAGCGTCGCCGCGGCGAGCGTGCTCGCGAAGGTCGCGCGCGACGCGCACATGGTCGAGCTCGATGCCCTCGCGCCCCACTACGGCTGGGCGGGCAACAAAGGGTACGGATCAGCGGCGCACCGCGAGGCGCTGCGCACCCGCGGAGCCCACGCCCAGCACCGCAGGTCCTGGAACCTGGGCCTCCCCGCGAGCGGGGACGAGAACGTCCAGGGGACGCCGGGCGTCCCTGGCGTACTGTGGGCGGACGCGGGCGAGCAGCCCCGTCCCCGGATCCCGAAGGAGGCGCAGCCGTGAGCACCCAGGACCTCGAGAGCTACGAGTCCGACATGGAGCTGCAGCTCATCCGGGAGTACCGCGACGTGGTGGGGCTGTTCACGTACGTGGTGGAGACCGAGCGCCGCTTCTACCTGTGCAACCAGGTCGACATGCAGGTCCGCACCGCCGGCGGCGAGGTCTTCTACGAGCTCACCCTGGCCGACGTCTGGGTCTGGGACATCTACCGCTCGAGCCGCTTCGTCCGCTCCGTGCGCGTGGTGACCTTCAAGGACGTCAACATCGAGGAGCTCGCGAAGCCCGACATCGCGCTTCCCTGATCCCGGGGACCGCCGGACGATCCGTCCTCCGTTCCTCCCCAATGCCCTGTCATCCACAACGGGGCCCGCGGCCGCGCGCGCGACAGGCGCGAGCGCCAGGGTGAGGGCATGACACGTCGACCCGCACCCATCCCGTTCCCCACTGCCGTCCCGCTGGCCAGGCTCAGCGCCCTCGAGCTCGGGACGATCGGCGAGCAGGTCGTCGCCGACCACCTCGCCGAGGCCGGCTGGCAGATCGTGGAGCGCAACGTCCGCTTCCGCGCCGGCGAGATCGACATCGTCGCCCTCGAGGGCACCACACTCGTGTTCGTCGAGGTCAAGACGCGCCGCACCCTGGTCACCGGCGTCCCGCAGGCCGCCGTCACCCCGCTCAAGGTGCGACGTCTGCGCGCGCTCGCCGGCGCGTACCTCATGGAGCACGCCCCGCGGCACCACGAGGTGCGGATCGACGTGGTCGCCGTGCACGTGCTCGGCGCGGGCGGCTGCGAGATCGAGCACCTGCGGTCCGTGTCATGAGCGCCGGGACCACGTGCCGGGGCGCGAGGACGGGCGCCGTCGGGCTGCGCGGCGTCACCGGGACCCTCGTGGAGGTCGAGGCCGACGTCGCCACCGGGCTGCCCGCGTTCTCCCTGGTCGGCCTCCCCGACTCGACCACCCTGCAGGCGCGTGAGCGCGTGCGTGCCGCGGCGGGGGCCATCGGCACCCCGCTCGCCCAGCGCAGGATCACGGTGAACCTGAGCCCCGCTTTCATCCACAAGGTGGGCTCGGGGTTCGACCTCGGGATCGCCGTCGCGATCCTCGCCGCCCAGGGCACGCTGGACCCGGAGGCGGTGGCGGACGTCGTCCACCTCGGCGAGCTCGGTCTGGACGCGACGCTGCGCCCGGTCCCCGGCGTGCTGCCCGCGCTGATCGCCGCGCACGCGGCGGGTGTGCGCCGCGCCGTGGTCCCCGAGGGGAACGCGCGCGAGGCGCGGCTCGTGGAGGGCATCGAGGTGTTCTCCGCGGCGGACCTGGGCCAGGTCATGCGCCACCACGGGTGCCGGGCGCCCCTGAACCGTCCCGCCCAGAAGGTCCTCACGCCGCGCAGAGCGCCCGCACCCGAGGCGGACGCCGGCGCGCGCCGCCCCGGGCTCGACTTCGCCGACGTCATCGGTCAGGCCCAGGCGCGCCGTGCCGCCGAGGTCGCCGCCGCCGGCGGGCACCACCTGATGCTGCAGGGACCTCCGGGCACGGGGAAGACGATGATCGCCTCCCGGATCTCCGGGATCCTGCCAGCCCTCGAGGACGAGGACGCGATCGCCCTCAGCGCGATCCGCTCCCTGGACCGCACCTTCGACGCCGGAGGCGGCCTGATCCGCACCGCGCCCTTCGAGAGCCCGCACCACACCGCGAGCGCGCCGAGCGTGATCGGCGGCGGCAGCGGCATCGCCCGCCCCGGCGCGGTCTCCCGCGCCCACGCCGGCGTGCTCTTCCTCGACGAGGCGCCCGAGTTCAACTCCCGCGTGCTCGAGGCGCTGCGCGAGCCCCTCGAGACCGGCGACATCACCCTGCACCGCTCGCTGAGCGTCACCCGCTACCCCGCGCGCTTCCAGCTCGTGCTCGCCGCCAACCCGTGCCCCTGCGGGCTGTCCTGGGGGAAGGGCACGCGCTGCACGTGCACTCCCATGCAGCGCCGCAGCTATCTGAAGAAGATCTCCGGTCCGGTGCTGGACCGGATCGACATGCGCGTGGATGTGGGACCGGTCGACCCGATGCGACGCGACGCCGGCGCCTCCGAGTCCAGCGCGGAGATCGCCCGGCGCGTCGCCCGCGCCCGCCAGTGCCAGGCGGCGCGCTTCGCCGACGAGCCCTGGCACCTGAACTCCCAGATCCCGGGCCCCGAGCTGCGACGCGCCTACAGCGCCGACGGCCGCGCCGCGGCCATGCTCCAGCGCGCCCTCTCCCACGGCCGCCTGACCCTGCGCGGCCACGACCGCGTGCTGCGCGTGGCCTGGACCCTCGCCGACCTCGAGGGCAGCGCGCGCCCCGACACCGATCATGTGGGCCTCGCGCTCACCCTGCGCGGGAAGGACCTGTGATGAGCGCAGCGAGCCCGCGGGACTCCGCGCACGAAGGGCGCGGGCAGCCGGACGCACGCGTCGCGGCGGACGACTCCGACGCGGCGGATGCATCGTCGCGGGCGGATCGCATGGCCCGGATCACCTGGTCACTGCTGGCGGAGCCCTCCGACGACGCCGCGCACTCGACCTGCACGGTCCACGGCGTGAGCGAGGGGCTGGAGATCCTCGCGCGCGGGGATCTCGACGCGGTCGAGCACGCCCTGCGGGTCCTGCCGGTCCACGATCCCAGCGCGCCCCGTGCCCAGCGCACCGATCGCCGCGTCGCCGCCGCGGCCGCGCTCTCGCGCTGGAGGGAGCGCGACCGGAGGATCGATGCGCAGGCCGCCCTGGACCGGGCCGCCGGCCTGGGCGTGCGCGTGATCGTGCCCGGTGACGACCAATGGCCCGCGGGCCTCGATGATCTCGGGCCCGCTGCCCCGTTCTGCCTGTGGGCGCACGGCCCCGGGGATCCGGCGCAGCTCGCCGACGACCGGGCGATCGCGATGGTCGGCTCGCGCGCCTCGACCCCGTACGGAGAGGACTGCGCCTCGTCGATGGCCGCGCAGCTCGCCGCAGAGGGATCGACGGTGCTCTCGGGCGGTGCCTACGGCATCGACGCCGCGGCGCATCGCGGGGCGCTCGCCGCCGGCGGACCCACGCTTGCCGTCCTCGCCGGGGGCCTCGACCGGCTGTACCCGCGGGGGAACGACCAGCTGCTGCGCGCGATCCGGGAACGCCATGTGCTGCTGACCGAGGCTCCGCCCGGGACGGCCCCGACGCGCTGGCGGTTCCTGGCCCGCAACCGGCTGATCGCGGCGCTCGCCCGCGTCGTGGTGGTCGTCGAGGCGGCCTGGCGCTCCGGCGCGCTGTCCACCGCGCGGCATGCCGGGACGCTCGTGCCGCCGCGCCTCGTCGGTGCGGTGCCCGGGCCGATCACCTCGGCCGCCTCCGCGGGCTGCCATCGGCTCGTGCGCGACGGACAGGCCATCCTGGTCACCGAGGCGCAGGAGATCCGCGAGCTGCTGCCGGGCGCCGCCCCGGCCGGTGACTCCTCGTTCGCCCAGCAGGACGAGCTGGACTTCCTCGACCCCGCCGACCGGCGCGTGCTGGACGCCGTGCCGCCGCGCTCGCGGATCACGATCGACCGGCTCGCGAGCGAGGTCGGCCGCCGCGAGAGCGAGGTGATGGCGGCCCTCGGGAGGCTCGAGGCCCTCGGGCACGTGAGCATCACCGGGCAGAAGGTGGGCAGGCGCTGAGCGATGCTGCGCCTCTGCCGCGCGCCGTCGCGGGGGCGCGCCGCCCGGTCCCGTCGGCGGCGCGGTGCCACACTGGGCCCATGGCCACCGGGAGCACCGCACGCGACGGGGGAGCGGTGCGCGCCGAGGACGACGATGCCGTGCTCGACGCCTTCGCCGAGCACCTGCGCTTCGAGCGCGGACGCTCCGAGCACACGGTCGCCGCCTACTCCCGCGAGGCCCGCAGCCTGCTCGAGCATCTGCACGAGGTCGAGCGCATCGAGCTCGCGGATCTCGACGTGACGGCCCTGCGCTCCTGGCTCGGGTCCCGCGCCGAGGCGGGCCTCGCGTCCTCGTCCCTCGCCCGGTCGGCGGCGGCCGCCCGCACCTTCACCACGTGGCTCGCGCGCACCGGACGGATCCCGCAGGACATCGGCGGGCGGCTCAGGGCCCCCAAGCGGGGCCGCCATCTGCCCGCCGTGCTCAGCCAGGACCAGACCGAGGAGCTGCTCGAAGCGGCCGAGCACGGGACCGCCGCGCCCCGCCCGCCGCGCGGTGCGCCCGGCACGGAGGACGAGGAGACGTCGAGAAGGCGGGGCACGGGCAAACAGAGCCCGGACGGGATGAGCCACGATGGACAGGGCGCCGACGACTCCCGGCGCGTGATCGAGGCGGCGCTGCGCCTGCGCGACGCGGCCGTGCTCGAGCTGCTCTACTCCTCGGGTCTCCGCGTCTCCGAGCTCGTCGCCCTCGACCTGCGCGCGATCGACCACACGGAGCGCACCGTCCGCGTCCTCGGCAAGGGCTCCAAGGAGCGCATCGTGCCCGTCGGCCTGCCCGCGATCCGCGCGATCGAGGAGTGGACCAGCGCGGGCCGCCCCGTGCTCGCCTCCACGCGCTCGGGCGAGGCGCTGTTCCTCGGGTCCCGCGGCGGGCGCCTGGGCGACCGCGCGGTGCGCACCCTCGTGGACCGCCACGCCCAGGAGGCGGGGATCCACCGTCACATCAGCCCGCACACGCTGCGCCACACCGCCGCCACGCACCTCGTGGAGGGTGGCGCGGACCTGCGCAGCGTCCAGGACTTCCTGGGCCACTCCTCGCTGGGCACCACCCAGATCTACACCCACGTCAGCGCCGAGCGCCTGCGCAGCACCCTGGACCAGGCGCACCCGCGCGCCTGATCCGCCGGCCCTCAGCCCGCGTGCCGGCCGAGCAGCGCGAGCGCAGTCCCCACCGCCTCCAGAGGCAGCAGGACGCTCGGCTCCGCCCCACGGAGCAGCGGCTCGGGATCCACGTAGTCGTCGCCACCGCGTCGAGCCCCGAGATGCAGGCACGCCTGCGTGCAGTGGCTCGCGCCCTCGCCCGCGCCGGGCCTGCCCTCCTCCAACTCTCCGATCACCTGGCCGGCGCGCACCCGATCGCCCGCCCGCACGTCCGCCGTCACCGGCTCGTAGGTCGACAGCAGCCCGTCGGCATGCAGGATCGAGACCACGCCCCGACCGGCCACGGAACCGGCGAAGCGGACCGTCCCGTCCTCGACGGCTCGCACCTCGGCGCCGCTCGCGAGGATGTCCACGCCCCGGTGGCCCGGCCCATAGCGGTGCTCGGGCGCGACGAACGGCGCGATGATCCGGTGCGGGGACGCCATCGGCCACTCCCATCGCGCCTGCACCGAAGCGTCCGTGCCGGCTCCGTCGCCTCCCGCAGGGTCCATGGCGGCCCCGGGATCGCCGTGCGCGGGCACCGTCATCTGCAGCGCGGCGACCAGCATCATGCCCATCAGCGCGACCAGGAGCCGCATCGCACCGCGTGGGGCGTGGGCGCCCTGAGGGCCGCCGGGCCGGTGCACGGGAGGCGGGCGGAGCGCGGGGAGCGCGGTGCGCACGGGACGCGCGGTGCGCGCGCATCGGGTCGGCCGGACGGGACGGGGGCGGTGCGCCGGGTGAGGATCCATGCCCGGATCCTCGCGCCGCGCGCGCCCTCCCGTCGGTCTCCGGGGCCCGGCGGTGGACAACCGGGGCATGGGGAGGATCGGCGGGGTGAACGCCGCGCCGCGCGTGATGCACGGCGCTCCCCGGAGGGTGCCTGCGGGCACCGCGGTCGGCTAGACTGACGACAGCGTCCGGCATGTCCGGGCGACTTCGCGTGCCCGCATGGTCCCTCCGGTCGTCGGTCCTCGCGATCCGCGTCCCCGCCTCTCGGCGGGGGAGGGATCCGGGGAGGTCGGGGGGCCGGGCACCAGGCCCTGCGCCGTCCGGCGGCAGGGGAGAACCGAGAATGCAGGTCCTGCGCGAGGACCGCGGACGCCGCCACGGTGCGCCGCGCGAGCCCAGGGCCGGGAAGAGACAGACCATGGCAGTCGTCACCATGCGCCAGCTCCTCGAGAGCGGCGTCCACTTCGGACACCAGACCCGTCGCTGGAACCCGAAGGTGAAGCGCTTCGTGTTCGCCGAGCGCAACGGCATCTACATCGTCGACCTGATGCAGACGCTCACCTACATCGACAAGGCGTACGAGTTCGTCCGCGCGACCGTCGCCCACGGCGGCACCATCCTGTTCGTCGGCACGAAGAAGCAGGCGCAGGAGTCCATCCGCGAGCAGGCCACCCGCGTGGGCATGCCCTACGTGAACCAGCGCTGGCTCGGCGGCATGCTCACCAACCTGCAGACGGTCTCGCAGCGCGTGAACCGCCTCAAGGAGCTCGAGCAGATCGACTTCGACGATGTGGCCTCCTCCGGCCGCACCAAGAAGGAGCTGCTGATGATGCGCCGCGAGAAGGACAAGCTCGAGAAGACCCTGGGCGGCATCCGCGACATGGGCCGCACCCCGAGCGCCGTCTGGATCGTGGACACCAACAAGGAGCACCTCGCCGTCGACGAGGCCCAGAAGCTCAGCATCCCGGTCGTCGCGATCCTCGACACCAACTGCGACCCCGACGAGATCACCTACCCGATCCCGGGCAACGACGACGCGATCCGCTCCGTCGCCCTGCTGACCCGCGTCGTGGCCGACGCCGTCGCCGCGGGCCTCCAGGACCGCCACGCGAAGTCCGAGAAGGGCGAGAAGAACGTCTCCGCGGTCGACGCGGAGCCGCTCGCCGAGTGGGAGCAGGAGCTGCTCAAGCAGTCCGAGGTCCAGCAGGACGGCGCTCCCGCCGAGGAGTCCGTCACCGCCGAGGCCGAGGGCGTCGCCGGTGCCGAGAAGAACCTCGAGGAGCAGAAGGCCGCTGCGGCCGAGGAGAAGGCCGTCGAGGAGACCCCCGAGGTCCCCACCGCCGACGCCTCCGACGTCGAGGCCTCCGAGGTCCTCGGTGCCGAGGAGGACGCCAAGGCGTCCGCCGGCGAGACCGAGGTCCAGACCGAGCCCTCCGAGTGAGCGCGCTCCCCGGGCGGGGTGCGCCCCTCGCGGCGCACCCCGCCCGGGGGCTCCTCCCCACCTCCCCGCACGACCTCTCCCACCAGGAAGAAGGAACACATGGCGAACTACACGGCTGCTGACATCAAGGAGATCCGGGAGTCCACCGGCGCCGGGATGCTCGACGTCAAGAAGGCTCTCGACGAGGCCGAGGGCGACAAGGCCAAGGCCGTCGAGCTGATCCGCGTGAAGGGCCTCAAGGGCATCGCCAAGCGCGAGGGCCGCAGCGCCTCCGAGGGCCTCATCGCCGCGGACATCCGCGACGCCGACGGCGGTCAGGAGGGCACCCTCGTGGAGCTCAACTCCGAGACCGACTTCGTCGCCAAGAACGACAAGTTCGTCGCCCTCGGCGACGAGGCCGTGGCCGCGGCCGTCGAGTCCGGCGCGGCCGACCCCGAGCAGCTCGCCGAGACCTCCTTCGGCGAGGCCCTCACCAGCGCCGCAGCGACCATGGGCGAGAAGATCGTCGTGCGCCGCATCGGCCGGGTGAAGGGCGAGGTCGTCACCTCGTACATGCACCGCACCAACAAGGACCTGCCCCCGCAGGTCGGCGTGCTCGTCGCCACCGACGAGGCCGGCGCCGAGGTCGCGCGCGACGTGGCGATGCACATCGCCGCCTACTCGCCCGCGTACCTCACGCGCGACGAGGTGCCCGCGGAGATCGTCGCCGACGAGCGCCGCATCGCCGAGGAGACGGCGAAGAACGAGAACAAGCCCGAGAAGGCCATCCCGAAGATCATCGAGGGGCGCCTCAACGGCTACTTCAAGGAGAACGTCCTGCTCGACCAGGCGTTCGCCAAGGATCCCAAGCAGACCGTGGGGAAGGTCCTCGAGGGCGCCGGCGGCACCCTAACGGGCTTCGTCCGCTTCCGCGTCGGCAACTGATCCCGCGCATCTGACGAGCGCCCGGGCCCCGCGCCCGCGCCGCGCCCGATCACCGGAGGGCCCCGCATCCGCCACGGATGCGGGGCCCTCCGCCGTCGCGGGTGCGGACGTCATCACGTCCGTGCCGATCCATGGGGTCCGCCGCCCCGCGCGCCGGTATCATCGCCCGAGACCTCGACCGGAAGGACCTTCCATGACCCAGGCGTCCGTCACCTCCCAGATCCCGGTTCTCCCGAAGAAGGAGGGCGGTCGCCGCGTCCTCCTCAAGCTGTCGGGCGAAGCCTTCGGCGGCGGCACCGTGGGCGTGGACCCCGATGTGGTCTCCCGCATCGCCGGCGAGATCGCCGAGGGCGTCGCGCAGGGCGTCGAGTGCGCCGTCGTCGTGGGCGGGGGCAACTTCTTCCGCGGCGCCGAGCTCTCCCAGCGCGGCATGGACCGCCGCCGCGCCGACTACATGGGCATGCTCGGCACCGTCATGAACAGCCTCGCCCTCCAGGACTTCCTCGAGCAGAAGGGCGTCTCCACGCGCGTGCAGACGGCCATCGCGATGGGCCAGGTCGCCGAGCCCTACCTGCCGCTGCGCGCCGTGCGCCACCTCGAGAAGGGCCGCGTGGTCATCTTCGGCGCGGGCGCCGGGATGCCGTACTTCTCGACCGACACGGTCGCCGTGCAGCGCGCCCTGGAGATCGGCTGCCAGGAGGTCCTGATGGCCAAGAACGGCGTGGACGGCGTCTACACCGCCGACCCGCACAAGGATCCGACCGCGGAGAAGATCGAGCACATCACCTACGGCGACGCCCTGCAGCGCGGCCTCAAGGTCGTGGACGCCACCGCCTTCAGCCTCTGCATGGACAATGCCCAGCAGATGATGGTCTTCGGCCTGGACGCCCCCGGCAGCATCACCCGGGCCATGGTGGGCGACCGCATCGGCACCCTCGTCACCGGCGGGTGAGCCCGCGAGCCGGGTCGGACGCCGTCCGACCCGGCCCTCACGCCCCTTCGCATGCCTCCCGGCCGCCGCCGGACGCGCACGAGGGGGAGCGATGGGGGAGAATGGACAGCGGCGCCGGCGCACGAAGCCGGAGCCACCACGACCTGAGCCACGAGAAGAGCAGCGAGGAGCGCGACGTGAGCGATGACATCCCCGGCATCCTGAAGGACGCCGAGAGCAAGATGACCAAGACGATCGAGGTCACCAAGGAGGAGTTCTCCACGATCCGCACCGGTCGTGCGAACGCCGCCATGTTCCAGGGCATCACCGTGGAGTACTACGGCGCCCCGACCCCGCTGAACCAGCTCGCCTCGCTGCAGTTCCCCGAGGCCCGCACGGTCATCGTCACCCCCTACGACAAGTCCTCCACGGGCGCGGTCGAGAGCGCTCTGCGCGCCTCCGACCTGGGCGTGAACCCCACGAACAACGGCGACAACCTGCGCATCGTCCTGCCGGCCCTCACCGAGGAGCGCCGCAAGGACTACATCAAGCAGGCGAAGTCCAAGGCGGAGGACGGCCGCGTGGCCGTGCGCGCCAGCCGCGGCACCGCGAAGAAGGCCATCGAGAAGCTGGTCAAGGACAAGGAGGTCGGCGAGGACGAGGGCTCGCGCGCCGAGAAGGACCTGGAGGCGCTCACCAAGAAGTTCATCGAACAGGTCGACGAGGCGCTCGCGGCCAAGGAGACCGAGCTGGCCACGGTCTGAGCGCTCGCGCTCCCTCGACCGTCCCGCTCGTCCGCGCCGTGGTCCCCGCAGCACCCGATCGCACCGCCCCGTCCCTGCCGGACGGGGTGGTGCCGGGTGCGCTCGGCGCCGAGTCCGATCCCGGCGCCCCGGCGGCGAAGCGGCGCGGACCCGGCCGTGACCTGCGCGCGGCGATCCCCGTCGGCATCGGCCTGGTGGGCGTGCTGCTGGTGTGCCTGTTCGTCGTCCCCGTCGTCTTCCCCGCCTTCATCGCGCTCGCGCTGGTCCTCGCCGTCCTCGAGCTGACCCGCGCGCTCTCCGCCGGGGGCATGCGCGTGCCCGTGATGCCCGTGCTGGTGGGCGTGATCGGCATGGTCGTCACCACCGAGGTCTTCCGCCTGGACGGACTGGTGGTCGCGACGGCGCTGGCCGTGTGCGTGCTGATCCTCTGGCGGGTCACCGAGTCGATGGGCACCGTCGCGCTGCGCGACGTCGCCGCGGGCGTGTTCACGATCGCCTGGGTGCCCTTCCTGGGCTGCTTCTCGCTGCTGCTCTTCGACCGGCCCGACGGTGCCCTCCTCGTGCTGCTCGCGTTCCTCGTGCCCGTCGCCAACGACACCGGCGGGTTCATCGCCGGGGTGCTGATGGGCCGACATCCGATGGCCCCGTCGATCAGCCCCAAGAAGAGCTGGGAGGGATTCTTCGGATCCCTCGTGCTGGGCACCGCCGCGGCCGTCGTCTTCCTGCTCCTGGCGGACACGGCGCCCTGGTGGACCGGCCTGGTCATCGGCCCGGTGCTGGTGATCATCTCGACCTGCGGCGACCTCGCCGAATCCCTGCTCAAGAGGGACCTCGGCATCAAGGACATGGGGCACATGCTGCCCGGCCACGGGGGCGTCCTGGATCGCATCGACTCGATCCTGCTGGCGGCCCCCGCCACATTCATCCTCCTGGAGGTGCTGGTATGACGCACGACCTTCCCGACCCCTCCGCGCCCGGCGCCCGCCGCGCGGCCCCGTCGGCCGACGGACCGAGCCTGCCCGACCTCTCCCGCGAGGCGGTCCCGGGCGAGAAGATCGCCCTCGCCCCCGGCCAGCTGCAGCTGCGCCCCACCCGGCGCGGCAAGCCGCCGGCCCACCTCGCGGACCTCACGATGGACGAGCGCATCGCGGCCGTCGAGGAGATGGGCCTGCCCAGCTTCCGCGCCAAGCAGCTGTCCGTGCACTACTTCGAGCACGCGACCGTCGACCCCGAGGCGATGACGGACCTGCCCAAGGACCGCCGCGAGGAGCTCGTCGCACGATTCTTCCCGCAGCTGCTCACGCTCGTCTCGATGCAGAGCGCCGACAACGGCGCCACCCAGAAGATGCTCTGGCGGCTGTTCGACGGCTCCCTCGTGGAGTCCGTGCTCATGCGCTACACGGGCCGCACCACCCTGTGCATCTCCTCGGAGGCCGGCTGCGGCATGAACTGCCCGTTCTGCGCCACCGGGCAGATGGGGCTGAGCCGCAACCTCTCGACCGCCGAGATCCTCGAGCAGGTGCGGATCGCCAACGGGAAGCTCGCCGCGGGCGACGTCCCCGGCGGGACCGGGCGCGTGAGCAACATCGTGTTCATGGGCATGGGCGAGCCGCTGGCGAACTACCGGCCGGTCGCGACCGTCTGCAAGCGTCTGAACGCCGCGGCCCCCGAGGGCTTCGGGATGAGCGCCCGCAACATCACCGTCTCGACCGTGGGCCTCGCTCCCGCGGTGCGCAAGCTCGTCAAGGAGGAGATCCCGGTGACGCTCGCGGTCTCCCTGCATGCCCCGGACGACGCCCTGCGCGACGAGCTCGTCCCGATCAACACCCGCTTCGACGTCGACGAGATCCTCAGCGCCGCCCACGAGTACTTCGAGGCCACCGGCCGTCGCGTGAGCATCGAGTACGCGCTGATCCGCGACATCAACGACCAGGAGCATCGTGCCCAGCTGCTCGCCGACCGCCTGATCGACAAGGGCGGGCGGCACTGGGTGCACGTGAACCCGATCCCCCTGAACCCCGTCAAGGGCTCGAAGTGGACCGCCTCGGACCCGATGGTGGAGAAGCGCTTCGTGGAGACCCTGCGGGACAACGGCATCCGCACCACGATCCGCGACACGCGCGGCTCCGACATCGACGGAGCGTGCGGCCAGCTCGCGGCGACCGTCATCGAGTCCGACACCCATCGCGCCGACCGCGAGGCGCGCGTCGCCCGCGTCGAGGCCATCGCCTCCCGTCCCGAGGACGACGAGGGGAACCTGCTCGAGGACGCGCCCGAGACCGTCGGCTGAGCGCCGGGACCCGCCCGGCGCGGCACCAGCCCCCCGCCCCGCCCGCTCGGTACAGTGAGGGCGCGGCATCGACCCCCGGAAGGAACTGCCCCGTGAGCACATCGTTCGAGCGCGTCTCCCGCTTCAGCGTCGGCTACGACCCGCATGAGGTGGACGACTTCCTCGCGCGCGCCCGCACCGCCTACGAGCACGGCGGCTCCGGCTTCGACAGCGCCGACGTCACCTCGGCGAGCTTCGGCACCGTCCGCGGCGGCTACGACATGCGCACCGTCGACGAGGCCCTGGACCGGCTCTCGGACGCCTTCGCCCTCCAGCAGCGCGACGACGCCATCGCCGCCCAGGGGGAGGAGCAGTGGATCTCCCGCCTCACCGAGCGCGCCGAGACCCTCAAGGACCGCCTCGAGCGTCCCGCCGGGGAGCGGTTCGCCCCGGCCGCCCATGGTGAGCGCTCCTACGACCGCACCGACGTCGACGCCCTGTGCGACCAGCTCATCGCCTACTTCACCGAGGGCCTGCCGATGAGCGTGGACGACGTGCGCCGCGCGGCCTTCCGCCGCCGCAAGGGCGAGGACGGCTACCAGGAGGCCGTGGTCGACGTGTACCTCGACCACGTCGCCGACCTCATGGCCTCCGTGCCGTGATCCCGCCCGTCCGGACCCCGTCGGCCGCATCCGGGGACCTCCGGATCGGACCCGCCGCGAGCGGGCGCCCCCGCCCATGACCGTCCTCCTGTACGCGCTCGGGGTCCTGGCCGTCGCCCTGGGCATCGCGGTCTCCATCGCCCTGCACGAGCTGGGGCACCTGATTCCCGCCAAGGCGTTCGGGGTGCGCGTCACCCAGTACATGATCGGCTTCGGACCGACGGTCCTCGCCCGCCGCCGCGGCGAGACCGAGTACGGCATCAAGGCGTTCCCCCTGGGCGGGTACATCCGCATGATCGGCATGTATCCGCCGCGCCGCGACGACGCCCCGGGGACGATCCGCGAGGACTCCACGGGCCTGTTCCAGCAGATGGCGCAGGACGCCCGCGAGTGGGAGGCCGAGCAGTACGACCCGGCCGAGTCCCATCGCACGTTCTCCGCGCTCGCCGTGCCGCGCAAGCTCGTCGTCATGCTCGGCGGGCCGACGATGAACCTCTTGATCAGCGCGGTGCTGCTCGGTGTGCTCGTGTGCGGGATCGGGCTGCCGGCGTCCTCGACGACCGTCGAGACCGTCTCCCGCTGCGTGCTCCCGGCCGACGCCCCCGAGGGCACCTCCTGCACGGGGCATCCCGAGGCCCCCGCCCTCGCCGCGGGGATCGAGCCCGGGGACCGGCTGCTGGAGATCGACGGGCACGCGATCGATCAGTGGGCCGACGTCACGAGCGCCGTGCGCGGCGCCGGCGACCGCGAGATCGACGTGGTCGTCGAGCGCGACGGGGAGAGGGTCACCCTGCACGCGACACCGATCCTCGACGAGCGCCCCGTGATCGCCGACGACGGCAGCGCGAAGACCGACGCGCACGGGGACGTGGTGACCGAGGAGGTCGGCTTCCTGGGCGTCGGCCCCGGCCAGGAGCTGCGCCGGCAGTCGCCGCTCGAGGTGCCGGGCATGGTCCTGCAGACGTTCGAGGGGACCGCCCGGATCGTCGTCACGCTGCCCATGCGGCTGATCGACGTCGGGAAGGCCGCCTTCGGCGACGGAGAGCGGGATCCCGACGGTCCCATCGGCGTGGTCGGCGTGAGCAGGCTCGCGGGGGAGGTCGCGAGCGCCGACCAGCCCCGCTTCGACCTCACGGCGAAGATCTCCACGCTGATCTCGATGCTCGCCTCGCTGAACATGGCCCTGTTCGTGTTCAACCTGATCCCGCTCATGCCCCTGGACGGCGGTCACGTCGCCGGCGCCCTCGTCGAAGGGATCCGACGGCGGATCGCGCGCTGGCGCGGACGGCCCGACCCGGGCCCGGTGGACATGTCGCGGCTGCTGCCGCTGACCAACGTGGTCGCGCTGCTCTTCCTCGGGATGACCGTCATGCTGCTGTATGCGGACATCGTGGACCCCATCACCCTGTTCCCGTGAGAGGCTCGGATCCATGTTCTCCCGCGGTCCTCGGCTGCGAGCCCTGAGGCCCATCGGCGTGCAGGGCGCGATCGACCACGTCCTCACGGACCCCCTGGTCAACGCCCTGCCGGGCGCGCGGCTCGTCGACCTCCGCCACAGCCTGAGCATCGGTCAGGAGTTCAGCATCGCGGGGGAGGAGCGGCGCACCGACGGCCTCCTCTGGCACGGCGTGAACGTGTCGCCGGTGAGCGCGAGCCCCCGCGCGATCGGTCTGTTCGCCGAGCATCTCGCCGCGCGTCCCCGCCGCTGCAGCTCGATCGTCGGGGAGCGCTCGGCGGTCACGTCGCTGTGGGCGCAGCTGGCCCCCGTCTGGGGGCGGCAGATCCGCGAGCAGCGCTGGTCCCAGCCGCTGCTCGAGGCGACCGCGGCGCCGTCCCGGCCCCTGCTGCCCTCGGGTCTGCGCCAGGCGGTGCGCGGCGAGGAGGGCATCGTCTTCCCCGCCGCGGTCTCGATGTTCCGCGAGGAGGTCGGCACCGACCCGCTCGCCCATGACGGCGGTCGCGGCTACCGGGCGCGCGTGCGCGACCTCATCGCCCTGGGCCGCACGTACGTGGTCGTGCGCGACGGGCGGGTGCTGTTCAAGGCCGACGTGGGCGCGGTGCTGGGGCCCGTCGCCCAGATCCACGGCGTCTGGGTGGACCCCGAGCGCCGCGGGGAGGGGGTGGGCCGGTCCGCCATGCACGACCTCGTCGGCCTGGTCGCCCGGGACCACGCCCCGCGGGTCTCCCTCTACGTCAACGACTTCAACGAGCCCGCGCGCCGCGCATACGCCGCCGCGGGCTTCACCCAGCGCGGCGAGCTCACGACGATCCTCTTCTGAGTGCGCTCAGGGCCGCGCGATGATCAGGCGCAGGGAGCCGTCGAACGCCTCGGCCTCCCGCAGGTGCCCGTGCCGCGCGTCCCAGGCGCCGGAGTCGAGATCGGCCTGCAGCTCGCGCACGAAGCGCTCGGCCGCCTCGGGACCGACGAAGCTCCACGCGGAGTTCGCCGTGCGCGCGCCCGGATCCAGCAGGGCCTCGGGCCTGCCGAAGTAGGCCTCGCCGAAGCCGTCGGTGCAGCCGCGCGGGATCGGCAGCTCCCGCACCTCCGCGTCGCCGCCCAGGATCTCGGCGATGCGTGCGGGAGCCGGGTAGCGGGAGGCCTCGGTCTCGATCACCTCGGGCGCGTACTCGGCCAGCCAGAACCGGTCGAGCGCCGCCGGATCGCAGCTGAGGACGACGACCGGACCGGTGGTCACGCGCCGCACCTCGCGCAGCCCCTGCTCGAGGTCGCCCCACTGGTGGACGGTGAAGGTGGCGAGCGCCGCGTCGAAGGCGCCGTCGGCGAAGGGCAGGTCCTCGGCGCCCGCCTCGATCGCGGGGGCGAGGCCCGCAGGGCGCTGCGCACGCATGGTGGCGCTCGGCTCGACGGGCGTCACCTCGCGGTCCGTCGGCTCGTAGGATCCCGCGCCCGCGCCCACGTTCACCAGGGTGCGCGCGGTCCCCAGCGCGTCCTCGATCGCCTCCGCGATCCGGGGGTCCGGCCTGCGGTAGGTCCGGTAGCCCGCGCCGATCGCCGAGTAGTCGGCGTCCCCGGCGGAGCCGTCGCCGCGGGGCGCCGCGGTGCCGGCGGGGGCGGGGGGATCGGTGGACGTCGAGGGTGCGGGTGCGGGGACGGATGCGGGATCCCAGGGGTGCGTCATGCGCTCATCCTTCACCATCGGCGTCGGTCGTCGGCCGGTGGGCGGTCGCGACGAACTGCAGGGCGATCCGGTCGGGGTCCTCCCGCAGACGCCAGCGATCCCCCTCGCGCACCATGAGCTCGGGCCACGGGCACCAGGCCGAGTACGGCGTCTCCTCGAGCGAGTCGAGCACCAGGCCGGCCTCCAGCAGGGCGTTCACGATCTGTGCGAGGGAGTGGTTCCACTGGTGGCTGCGGCTGTGCGCGATCGCGGGGGCGTCGGGCGGAGCCTCGACGTAGCTGAACTCCTCGTCCCAGGTCATCGGCTGCTCGCGCTCGAAATAGGGCTGCTCGATGCGGAGCCCGTCGCTCACGTCCTCACCGATCGCCATGAACATCGGGTGGTCGTCGCGGACGAGGAATCTGCCGCCGGGGCGCAGCAGGGAGGCGATCACGCGCGCCCAGGCGCGCACGTCGGGCAGCCAGCACAGCACGCCGATCGAGGTGTACACGAGGTCGAAGTCCCCGCTCACCGCCTCGCGCGCGTCGTACACGTTGGCCTCGACGAGCTCGAGATCGGCGCGGCAGCGCTCGGCGATCCGTGCGGCCCGGGTGAGGGAGGCGGGTGAGAGATCCAGGCCGACGACCCTGCGGGCGCCGAGGCGTGCGAGCCCGACCGTGTCGGTGCCCAGGTGGCACTGCAGATGGATGACGTCGAGCCCCGTGAGGTCCCCGAGGCGCTCGCGGTCCTGGGCCAGCGCGGGACTGATCGCCGACGGGTCGGCGACGAGCTCCTCGATGCCGTAGCCCGAGGCCTCGTGGAGCGCCGAGCGGTCGTCCCAGTTGGCGCGGTTGTCGGCGAAGTGCTGTGCACGGGGTTCCATGGTCCGACGGTAGCGGCCGGGGGTCGCACGAGCCGAGGGGTTTTCGCGCGGCACGCTCAGAGGTAGACCGCCCGCTGCACGTCATCGCTGTCGATGTTGTCCGCGTCGTACCAGAGGAATCCGGTGTCGATCATCTTCTCGACCTTCTTCCCCGCGAGGGCCTCGAGCGCGGTGCGCACGGTGAGGCGCCCCATCTGCATCGGGTCCTGGGTGACGGCGCCCGCCATCTCGCCGGCGCGGATCGCCTCGACCTGCGCGCGCCCGGAGTCGAAGCCGATCACGGCCAGGTCGGTGCGCCCGGACTCCTCGACGCCCTTGAGGACGCCGATCGCGGAGCCCTCGTTGGTGCCGAACAGACCCTTCAGGTCGGGATGGGCGGTGACCATGGAGCGCGCGATGTCAGCGGACTTCGCCTGGTCGCCCTCCCCGTACTGCACCTCGAGCGCCTCCACGTCGGGCCCGTACTCCTCCAGGCCCTGAAGGAAGCCGTCGCGGCGGTCGGTGCCGGAGAGGGACACCTGATCGTGGGCGACGATGCCCACCTGGCCCTTCCCGTCGATCAGGTCGCACATGTGCTTGGCGGCCTCCTTCGCGGCCGCGGCGTTGTCGGTGGCCACGGTCGCGAGCGGGATGTCGGAGTCGACGCCCGAGTCGAAGGCGATCACCGGGATCCCCTTCGACTGCGCCTCCTCGAGGGCGAGGGCCGCCGCGCGGGAGTCCAGGGCGGCGAGGCCCAGCGCATCGGGGCTCCTGGTCACGGCGTTCTGCAGCATCGTGATCTGGGCCTCGACGTCGGTCTCCGCGGGCGGGCCCTCGAAGGTGAGGACCACGCCGTTCTCGTCGGCCTCCGCGCGGGCCCCGCGCCGCACGGCCTGCCAGAACTGGTGCTGGAAGCCCTTGGAGACCAGGGCGATGTGCGTGACGTCCTCGCGGGAGCGGCCGCAGCCGGCCGCCGGGAGCAGCAGGCCCACACCGCCGAGGGCGAGCAGCGCGCGACGACTCGGCGCGCGCCGACCGGCACGCGGCCCGCCGACCGTCCCGTCCTCGCTCCCGGTCATGCCGTGCGCTCCGCGCGCCGGCGCAGGCGGTCGATGAACACGGCCGCCAGGATCACCGCTCCCAGCAGGACGTCCTGCCATTCCTGGGGGATCGAGAGGATCTGCAGGCCGTTGGTGAGCACGGAGATGATGAGCGCGCCGATCATCGTGCCGACGATCGTTCCGCGCCCGCCGGACAGCGAGGTCCCGCCGATGACGACGGCGGCGATCGCGTCGAGCTCGTAGCCCATGCCGGTCGCGGGCTGCGCGGAGCCGAGCCGTGCCGAGATCATGACGCCCGCGAGGCCCGTGAACAGACCGCCCACGATGTAGACGATCATCAGCCACTTCTTCACGGCCACGCCCGCGAGCTCCGCGGCCTCCTGGTTGGAGCCGATCGCGGTCGCGTAGCGCCCCAGCAGGGTGCGGGACATGAGCACCGCCGCGATCACGGCGGCGAGAGCCAGCACGAGCACGGCGTTGGGGATCGACGGGATGATCGTCCCGGTCGAGAAGCCCATGTAGGAGGGGGCCTCGAAGTAGATCGGGGCGGCGCCGGAGATCACCAGGGCGAGCCCGGAGGCGACCATCATCATCGCCAGGGTCGCGATGAACGGCGGCAGGTCGAGGAGCGCGACGCTCACCCCGTTGATCAGGCCGATGAGCCCGCCGAAGAGGATCGCGAGCACGATGCCGAGCGGTACCGGGATCCCCCAGTTCACGATGAACATGCCGCTCATCACCGCGCACAGCGCCATGCCCGTCCCCACGGAGAGGTCGATGCCGGCGGTGGTGATGACGAAGGTCGCTCCCAGGGCGAGGAGCCCGATCACCACGGTCGAGTACAGGATCGTGACGACGTTCCCCCAGGTGGGGAAGATCGTGGGGCTCGCGATGGAGAACGCGAGGAAGATCAGGACCAGGGTCCCGGCGGCCAGCAGCTGCTGGAGGCGGACGCGGCGCGGTCCGCGCGGGCGGTCGGCGGCGGACTCCTCGCGGGCCGGGGAGACTGCGAGCGTGCTCATCGGTGTCCTTCCGTGGTGGCGGGCGCATCGGTGCGTCCGCGCTCCGGTGCGGGGGCGGGATCCGCGGTGCGGGGGCGCGAGGGGGTCTCCTCGACGGCCGCGAGGCGCATGACGGACTCGGGGTCGGCGTCGGCCGCGTCGAGCACGCCGGTGACGCGGCCCTGGGCCATGACGACCACGCGGTGGGCGAGGCGCAGCACTTCGGGCAGCTCGGAGGAGATGACGATCAGGGAGCGGCCCTGCGCGGCGAGGTCCTCGAGAAGCGAGTGGATCTCCTCCTTCGCGCCGACGTCGATGCCGCGGGTGGGCTCGTCGAAGATCAGCACGTCGCTCTCCCGCATCAGCCAGCGACCGATGACGGCCTTCTGCTGATTGCCGCCCGAGAGGTTCTTGATCGGCTGCTCGAGGTGCGGGGTGCGGATGCGCAGCGCGCTCGCCTGCTCCTCGGCCGCCCGGCGCGCGACGCTGCGGCGCACGAGGCCCGCGCGCTGGAACCGGGAGCCGAGCGCGGAGAGCTCCATGTTCGCCAGCACGGAGCTCTCGAGCATGAGGCCCAGTCTCTTGCGGTCCTCGGGCAGGTAGCCGATGCCGGCGCGGGCCGCCTGGGCGGGGGAGCGGAAGGCGACGGGGCGCCCGCGCAGACGGACCTCGCCGCCCTGGCGTGGCAGGGAGCCGATCAGCGCGCGCGCCGTCTCGGTGCGCCCGGCGCCCATCAGACCCGCGAAGCCCAGGATCTCGCCCTCGCGCAGCTCGAAGGAGACGTCGTGGACGAGAGGCTCGCTGCGCAGGTGCTCGACGGCGAGGAGGACCGGGCGGTCCTCGCGCCCGGGCTGCGCGTCGCGCGGCGCGTGCGCGCGCCCGGAGGTGTCGACGGGGCGGCCGACCATCTTGGTGACGACGTCGTCGAGGGTCGCGCCGGCCATCGGGAAGTCGTCCACGTACTCGCCGTCACGGATCACCTGGACGCGGTCGGCGAGACCGCGCAGCTCCTCCATGCGGTGGGAGATGAAGACGACGCCGGTGCGCGGGGTGACGAAATCGCGGATGAGGGCGTGCAGGGCGGCGGCCTCGGTCTCGTTGAGCGCGGCCGTGGGCTCGTCCATGACCAGGACGCGGGCGTCGAAGCTGAGCGCCTTCGCGATCTCGACCATCTGCTGCTGGGCGACGGTGAGCTCCTCGGCCCGGGCCGACGGGTCGAGGTCCATGCCGAGCCGGTCCAGCAGGTCCCGGGTGCGCGCCTCCAGGCCGCGGGGACGGGTGAACAGACCTGCGGCGGGATCCTCGCGGCGCAGGAAGATGTTCTGCGCCACGGTGAGCGCGGGGATCAGGTTGAGCTCCTGGTGGATGATCGCGAGCCCCTGCCGGGCCGCGTCCAGAGGGCCGCTCACCCGCAGGGGCCGTCCCAGGTAGCGGAACTCGCCGGCGTCGGGCCGATGCACGCCCGTGAGCACCTTCATGAGCGTGGACTTGCCGGCGCCGTTCTCGCCGACCAGTGCGAGCACCTCTCCCGCATGCAGGTCGAGACGCATATCGGAGAGCGCGCGCACACCGGGGAACGTCTTCACGGCTCCCCGGACCTCGAGCAGCAGCTCGCCCTCGGGGTCGGACTCGGGGTCGGAAGCCCTCTGCGGATCCGTCATCGCACACGCACCGTCCGGACATCATCGTCGGAAATCGATTACTCGATGGTAGAGGGCGGCGGGTGCGCCATGTCAACCCGGATCGCGCCGAACCCGGCCGCTGCACCCCTGCGCAGGTCGTGCCGCCCGTCGCACCCGTTCCACCCCAGGTCGCAGTCGGGGCCCCGAGGACGCCACCGGAGGCCGACGCGATGACGGCGGCGCGCCGCGAGGATGGGGTGACCCCGTCGGAACGGCGAGCCGACGCGCACGAGCACCGGCCGCCGCCCGGCACGCAGAGCCTCGACGAAGGAGAGAACGATGGCCCGCACGTCCATGAGCGTCCGCACCGGCGACGAGACCGGACGGGGCACGGCGAGCCTCGTCATCGGCGTCTGCTCCCTGCTGGCCGGGTGGATCCTCATCGGGCCGATCATCGGCCTGTGGCTGGGCGTCTCCTCGCGCGGCCGTGAGCCGCTGGCCCGTGGGCGAGCCGGCTGGGGGATCGCGCTGAACCTGGTCGCGCTGCTCGGCTGGATCGTCCTCGTGGGCATCGCGCTGGTCTCCGGCCTCGGCGTGGCGGTGCTCCAGCTGAACTGAGACGAGCGCCCGCCGGCGGACGTGCACCTGGCACGGGTGCGGCTCCTCTACCATGGAGGGGGGTTCCTCCCGCCGCCGTGGGGCACCCACCCCTCCGTTCGAAAGGCCCTCCATGATCCGCATGTCCTCCTCGTTCGTCCGCACCCTGCGCGAGGACCCGTCGGACGCCGAGGTCGCGAGCCACAAGCTGCTGGTGCGCGCCGGCTACGTCCGGCGCAGCGCGCCGGGCGTGTACACCTGGCTGCCGCTGGGCCTGCGGGTGATGCGGAAGGTCGAGCAGATCGTGCGCGAGGAGCAGGACGCGATCGGCGGCAACGAGCTGCTGTTCTCCGCGCTGCAGCCGCGCGAGCCCTACGAGGCGACCGGCCGCTGGGAGGAGTACGGGCCCACCCTGTTCCGTCTGAAGGACCGCAAGCAGGCCGACTACCTGCTCGCGCCCACCCACGAGGAGATGTTCACCCTCGCGGTGAAGGATCTGTTCAATTCGTACAAGGACCTCCCGGTCATGCTGTACCAGATCCAGACGAAGTACCGCGACGAGGCGCGTCCGCGCGCCGGCCTGCTGCGCGTGCGCGAGTTCATCATGAAGGACGCCTACTCCTTCGACATCGACGATGCCGGTCTGGACGCCTCCTACTTCAAGCAGCGCGGCGCCTACCAGCGCACCTTCGAGCGCCTGGGGCTGCCCACGGTCATCTGCCAGGCCGATGCCGGCGCCATGGGCGGCTCCCGCTCCGAGGAGTTCCTGCACCCCACGCCGATCGGCGAGGACACCTTCGTGGTCTCCGAGGGCGGCTACGCCGCGAACGTCGAGGCCGTCACGACCGTCGTCCCCGAGGCGCTGTCCCAGGACCGGATCGCACAGCTGCCCGCCGCGCACGTCGAGGACACCCCGGGCGCCTCGACGATCGCGAAGCTCACGGACTTCTCGAACGAGGCCTTCCCCGGGAAGGGGTGCGTCTCGGAGACGGGGGAGTGGACCCGCTTCGAGATGCTCAAGCACCTCGTGTACCTGCTCACCCACCCCGACGGCAGCACGGAGCCGCTCGTGATCGCCCTGCCCGGCGACCGCGAGATCGACGACAAGCGCCTCGAGGTCTCCGTCGCCCCCGCGATCGCGACGGCCTTCACCGAGGAGGACTTCGCGAAGCACCCCGTGCTCGAGAAGGGCTACATCGGCCCGGAGGGCCTCGGGAGCGAGGCGCCCTCGAAGATCCGCTACCTCGTCGACCCGCGCGTCGTCCCCGGCACTCGCTGGGTCGCGGGCGCCGGCGCGAAGGACAAGCACGTCTACGACCTCGTCTTCGGCCGCGACTTCACGGCCGACGGCACGATCGAGGCCGCCGCGGTCCACGACGGCGACCCGGCGCCCGACGGTTCGGGCCCGATGCGCCTGACCCGGGGCATGGAGATGGGGCACATCTTCCAGCTGGGACGGAAGTACGCCGAGGCGCTCGACCTGCGCGTGCTCGACGAGAACGGCAAATCGGCCGTGGTGACCATGGGCTCCTACGGCATCGGCGTCACCCGTGCGGTGGCCGCGATCGCGGAGCTGCATCACGACGAGAAGGGCCTGACCTGGCCGCGCGCCGTCGCCCCGGCCGACGTCCATGTCCTCGCCACGGGCAAGGACCAGTCGGTGTTCGACGAGGCGGACAGGATCGCCCAGGACCTCGAGGCCCAGGGCCTCGAGGTGCTCTACGACGACCGTCCCAAGGTCTCCCCGGGCGTGAAGTTCAAGGACTCGGAGCTGCTGGGCCTGCCCACCACGGTCGTCGTCGGTCGCGGGCTCGCCGAGGGCAAGGTCGAGATCCGCGATCGCGCGAGCGGCGAGGTCGCCGAGGTCTCCCCGCAGGAGGTCGTGGAGCTCGTGGTCCGCGCCGTCCGCGCCTGAACGCGCGGGCGGTCCTTCGAGCTGACGCTCCGCCCCTCACCGCGAGGGCCGGGGCGTCCAGTCCTCGGGGAGGCGGACGGCGCCTGTCAGCCCTCCGGGTCGAGGGTCGGCAGCGCCGAGAGGGACGTGCGCAGGGACGCCAGCAGCACCGCCTGGTCCAGTGCGGCCGCGATCGAGAGCGATCGGCGCTCGAAGGGCGCGGCTCCGGTGAGGATCACGTGGTCCTCGACGAGGGTGAGGGCGAGCGCCTCGGGCTCGTCCTTCCGCAGGTCCTGCGTGACGCCGCCGCCCGGCAGCGGGTACACGGCCGCGCGCAGCACCTCCTTCGCGCCGTCCTCGCGGGCGAAGGCGCCGAGCTGCTCGGCGCGCTCGCGGTCCGCGTCGCTCAGGGCGATGAGGGCCGCGCGCTTCTTCCCGCTCTCGGCAGCCGCGAGCACCTCGCGCACATATCCCGCGTACCACTCGTCCTCCTGCGCCCGCTCGAGCGAGGAGTGGTAGTCGACCTGCGCTCCGATCGACGGCGGGTCGGACTCCGGCACGTCGCGCGCGGGCTCGATCTTCTCGGCCGACGGCGGAGCGGCGGGCTCCTCGGTGCCCGCGATCCGCGCGAGCCGCTGCGCCGCCCAGGCCGCGAAGACGCCCGTCGCGAGCATGGGACGCGCGAGGGAGCCGGAGACCTGCCGGGCCGCGTCCGCGGTGAGGTCGCGGATCGCCACGAGCAGGTCCGAGAGCCCCTGCAGGTCGGTCGGCGCGGCATCGCCGCCACCGCCGTCGCCCGTGCCTCCGTCGCTGTCTCCGTCGTCGCCGCCGTCGCTCGACGCGGAGCTCTCGTCCTCCGCCTCGGCCCCGGTGAGCATGGCCTCGCGCTGCCGGCCGAGGGCCTCCTGCACGCCGCCGACGAGGTCGCGCGAGCGCTCGTCGGCCCCGATCTGCGCGCCGAGGCCCGTCTCGAGCAGGGCCAGCAGGTCGCGGCGGTAGAGGTCGTCGATGCCCTCCGGGGGCGGGGTGTACACGGCGGGCTGGCCTACCCTCACGCCGTCGCAGCCGGACAGGGCGAGCGCGCCGAGCGAGAGCCCGCCCAGCAGGACCGCACGACGGCGGGGCCGGGGACGGGGGAGCTCGGCACGCATGAGCCCGATTCTGCCATCACCGCACGGCCCCTCCGCCACCGCGCGGCACCGCCGCGGTCGTGCTGCTCCGCCATCGCTGCGCGGCGTCCCGCGTCAGCGCCCGCCGCTGGGGCGTGCGCCTCGCCACGTGCGCGCGCTCCGGGGCCTCCCGCGCGGGCGCGACACGTGTGCGCGGACTAGAGTGGTGCTCCCGCAGGACGCACAGCAGAACACAGGAGAAGAGGTGGGAGCCATGACCTCCGAGCAGACCGTCGGGCGCGTCCGGGACGCCGCATCGCAGATCCTCTCCCGCCACGACCTCGTGCTCGAGGACGCCGCCGTCCGCGAGCGCCAGGGGACCACCGAGGTCACGCTCGTCGTCGATCTCGCCGAGGACCGCACCGGGAGCGCGGACCTCGACGCGGTCGCGGAGGCGTCCCGCGGGATCTCCGAGCTGCTGGACGAGGACGAGTCGATCCTCGGCCCCGGCCCGAGCCTGCTCGAGGTCACCACTCCCGGCGCCGAGCGCACGCTCACGCAGCCCCGCCACTTCCGCCGCTCCCGTGGCCGTCTGCTCACGATCACGCGGGCCCACAGCGCCCGGGCGGGCGGGGCGCCGAGCGCGACCGAGGACTCCGCCGCGACCCGCGCTGCGAGCGCGCCGGGCGAGAAGAGCCTGCGCGCCCGGCTGCTCGCCGTGGCGGAGGACGGGACGCTCACGCTGCATCCCGAGCCCGGCGTCGACGATCGCGGACGCCCCCGGAGGCTCCCGGCGGGAACTCCCGAGTTCCTCGCCGTGCCCCTCTCGGACGTCGTCTCGGCGCGCGTCGAGGTCGAGTTCACCCCGCCGCCGGACCCGGCGCAGCTGGACGAGCTCGCCGCCCGCGCCGCCGCGGCCGTGCCCGATCGGCAGGCCGACCCCGCCGCCCCCGCCCCTGAGGACGGCACCGCCCGCCCCTCATCCGCCGCTGACGATTCGGAGCGCTGACATGGACATCGACATGGGAGCCCTGCGGGCCCTGGAGCGCGAGCGGGAGATCCCCGTCGACGTGCTCCTGGACGCCATCCGCCAGGCCCTGCACGCCGCCTATCTGCACACCGACCACCCGGTGAAGGACTCCGAGGTCACGATCGACGAGCGCACCGGCGCCGTCGCCGTGCTAGCCCGCGAGCGCGACGCCGAGGGCGAGCTCGTCGAGGAATGGGACGACACCCCCGAGAACTTCGGGCGCGTCGCCGCCTCGACCGCGCGCCAGGTGATCTTCCAGCGCATCCGCCAGCTCGAGGACGACGCGGTGCTGGGCGAGTACGCCGACCGCACCGAGGACATCGTCTCGGGGATCGTCCAGCAGGGCCGGGACCCGCGCATGGTGATGGTCGACCTCGGCACCGTCGAGGCCGTGCTGCCCCCGCACGAGCGCGTCCCCGGCGAGGACCACTCGCACGGGCGCCGCATCCGCGCCTATGTCGTGGAGACCCGCCGCGGCCCCAAGGGGCCGCAGATCACGCTCTCGCGCTCGCATCCGAACTTCGTGCGCCGCCTGTTCGCGCTCGAGGTCCCCGAGGTCGCCGACGGCACCGTCGAGATCGTGGGTCTCGCCCGCGAGGCCGGCCATCGCACCAAGATGGCCGTGCGCGCGACCGTGCCCGGCGTGAACCCCAAGGGCGCGTGCATCGGCCCGATGGGCGCGCGCGTCCGCTCGGTGATGAACGAGCTGAACGGCGAGAAGATCGACATCGTCGACTTCGACGAGGACCCCACCGTCTTCGTCGCCCATGCGCTCTCGCCGGCCCGCGTCACCTCTGTCGCCGTCACCGACGAGGTGGGTCGCGCCGTCCGCGCGATCGTGCCCGACGGCCAGTTCTCCCTGGCCATCGGCAAGGAGGGGCAGAACGCCCGGCTCGCCGCGAAGCTCACCGGCTGGAAGATCGACATCCGCTCGGACGCCGCCCCGGAGCAGCCCGTCGTCGCGCAGGCAGCCCCGTCGGACGAGGCGCCGTCGGACTCCGCCGCATCGGATGCTCCCGCTGTCGCCGAGGGGCCCGCCGCCGACCCCTCGCCGGGTCAGGAATCCTCGCAGCTGTAACGCACGCCTCGCGGATGCCGGGCTCCGCGAGCAGGTCGGCTACACTGGTCAGGCTGTGTGCGCACGAACTGGAGGCCCTGTGGAGAACCGTTCCACGAGCCGTCGGCCCGAGCGCACGTGCGTGGGCTGCCGCACGGTGGCCCCATGCGACCAGCTGGTGCGCCTCATCATGGAGCAGGCCCTCGAGGGGGTCGCGCCCCGAGTGCGTGCGGATCCCTCGGGATCCGCGCCGGGTCGGGGAGCGTGGCTCCACGCCGACGCATCATGCCTCGACCTCGCGCTCAAGCGGGGCGGCTTCGCCCGGTCCTTCCGCGGCGCTGTCGACACCGGGCTCCTCGCCCGGGATCTCGAGGCCTCTTACCCACTCGCCTTCCAGGGGAACAGGTAGAAGAACCAATGGACATCCGATGAGTACTCGGTCATGAGCACCCACAGGAACTAATGGTCCGCGCCCTTCTGTCGGCCGGACCGAGACAGGAGAATTGTGGCTAAGGTCCGCGTCCACGAGCTCGCCAAGGAGCTCGGACAGCCGAGCAAGGTCGTTCTGCAGAAGCTGCAGGACATGGGCGAATTCGTCCGTTCCGCCTCCTCGACCATCGAAGCACCCGTCGCGCGCAGGCTGCGCGAGGCGTTCCCGGCCTCCGAGGCCGGCAGCGAGAAGAAGAAGCCGGCTGCGAAGCCCGGCGCCGCGAAGCCGGCCCCCGCCTCCCCGAAGGCCGCCGCCCAGGACGGTGCCGCGTCGGCCCCGTCGGCCGAGAAGCCCGCGCCGGCCCCGAAGCCCTCGCAGGCGGAGCCGGAGAGCGCCGAGGCGCCCGCGGCGAAGCCCTCGAGCGCTCCCTCCAAGCCCTCCGCGCCGACGCCCCGCACCGCCGCGGCGAAGCGGGAGGGCGCCGCCGAGAGCGCCGCGCAGGGCGAGCAGCCCCGCGGGGATGACGCGGACGGCTCGGAGTCGTCCGGCTCGGCCGCCCCCAAGCCCGGCGCCGCCCCCAAGCCCGGCGGCGCCCGCCCCGGCAACAACCCGTTCGCGACCTCCCAGGGGATGCCGCGTCCCGGCCGTCCGCGCCCGCAGCGCGATGGCGGCGGCGGCAACCGCCCCGGCGGCCCGCGTCCCGGCAACAACCCCTTCGCGACCGCGCAGGGCATGCCCCGTCCCGGCGGGCCGCGCCCGCAGGGCCGCGGCGGCGCCGGCTCCGGCTCCGGCGGGGACCAGGGCTCGCGCCCGCCCCGCGAGGGCGGCGCGCGCTCGGGCGCTCCCCGTCCCGGTATGCCCACCCCGGGCATCATGCGCCAGCACTCCCACGGCGGCCTCGCCGACGCCCAGAAGCCGGGCGGCGGCGGTCGCGGCGGCCGCGGCGGCGGTCCCCGCAGCGGCGGCGGCCCCGGCGGCGGTCCCGGGGGCGGCGGTCCCCGCAGCGGCTTCGGCGGCCCGCGCGGTCGCGGCGGACGCGGCGCCACCCAGGGCGCCTTCGGACGCGGCGGCAAGCCCGCGCGCTCGCGCAAGTCGAAGCGCGCGAAGCGTCAGGAGTTCGAGCAGATGCAGGCGCCCGCACCGGGCGGCGTGTCGATCCCGCGCGGGAACGGCACCACCATCCGGCTGCGCCGCGGCGCCTCCCTCAGCGACTTCGCCGACCGCATCGAGGTGAACCCTGCGTCGCTGATCACCGTGCTCTTCGCGATGGGCGAGATGGCCACGGCCACCCAGTCCCTCGACGAGGACACCTTCCACCTGCTGGGGGAGGAGCTCGGCTACAAGATCGAGATCGTCTCCCCGGAGGACGAGGAGCGCGAGCTGCTCGAGCAGTTCGACATCGATCTCGATGCCGAGCTCGCCGAGGAGGACGACGAGGATCGTCTTCCCCGCTCGCCGGTGGTCACCGTCATGGGCCACGTCGATCACGGCAAGACCCGCCTGCTGGACTCGATCCGCAACGCGAAGGTCCAGGCCGGCGAGGCCGGCGGGATCACCCAGCACATCGGCGCCTACCAGGTCGAGGTGGAGCACGAGAGCGAGGACGGTCCCGAGGACCGCGCGATCACCTTCATCGACACCCCGGGCCACGAGGCCTTCACGGCCATGCGAGCCCGCGGCGCCGACGTCACCGACATCGCGATCCTCGTGGTCGCGGCCGATGACGGCGTGATGCCGCAGACCATCGAGGCGCTCAACCACGCCCAGGCGGCGGAGGTGCCGATCGTGGTCGCGGTCAACAAGATCGACAAGCCGGACGCGAACCCGGACAAGGTGCGCCAGCAGCTCACCGAGTACAACCTGATCGCCGAGGAGTACGGCGGCGAGACCATGTTCGTCGACGTCTCCGCCCGCGAGGGCCAGAACATCGACAAGCTCCTGGACGCCGTCCTGCTCACCGCGGACGCCGCCCTTGACCTGCGGGCCAACCCGGACAAGCAGGCCCGCGGCATCGCGATCGAGGCCAACCTGGACCGCGGTCGCGGCCCGGTGGCCACGGTCCTGGTGCAGCAGGGCACGCTCCACGTGGGCGACGCGATCGTCTGCGGCACCGGCCACGGCCGCGTGCGAGCGATGCTCGACGAGCACGGGCAGAACGTCGAGGAGGCGGGCCCGTCCCGCCCGGTGCAGGTGCTCGGTCTGACCTCCGTGCCCGGCGCCGGCGACTCCTTCCTGGTGGCGGCCGACGAGCGCACCGCCCGTCAGATCGCCGAGAAGCGCGAGGCCGCCAAGCGTGCCGCCGCGCTGTCGAAGGCCCGCAAGCGGATCAGCCTCGAGGACATCACCAAGTCGATGGCCGAGGGCAAGGTCGAGACCCTCAACCTCATCCTCAAGGGCGACGCGGCGGGCTCCGTCGAGGCGCTCGAGGAGGCCCTGCTGGGCATCGAGATCGACGACCAGGTGCAGCTGCGGATCATCGACCGCGGCGTCGGCGCGATCACGATGAACAACATCAACCTCGCCGTCGCCTCCGACGCCGTGATCATCGGCTTCAACGTGCGCGCCGAGGGTCAGAACGCGGAGTACGCGGACCGCGAGGGCGTGGAGATCAAGTACTACTCCGTGATCTACCGCGCCATCGAGGAGATCGAGCAGGCCCTGCGGGGCATGCTCAAGCCCGAGTACGAGGAGGTCGACACCGGGTCGGCGGAGATCCGCGAGATCTTCCGCTCCTCGAAGTTCGGCAACATCGCCGGTTCGATCGTGCGCAGCGGCGAGATCCGCCGCGGTGCGAAGGCCCGCATCACACGCGGCGGAGTGGTCATCACCGAGGGCCTCGAGATCGCCGGTCTGCGTCGATTCAAGGACGACGTGACCGAGGTCCGGGAGGGCTTCGAGTGCGGCATCAACCTGGGGCGCTTCAACGATCTCCAGAACGATGACGTGATCACCACCTACGAGATGCGCGAGAAGCCTCGCGAGAACACCTCGAAGTGACAGCGCGCGTCGGGCGCCCCGGTCGATCCGGGGCGCCCGACGCGTCCCTGCATCCCGGCGGCGCCCGGCCCGCTCCGACGATGCGTGCTCGGCCGGGGCCCCACTGGCCGACAGGGAGGGATACGAGGCCATGACCGAGAGCCTGCTCGTGCTGCGCGCCCCCTCGGCGAACCGCGTGTTCACCGCGTCGGCCGGTCCTCTCGCGGTGCGCGAGGCCCGCTGGGTGCTCGGTGCCCATCTCGGAGCGCCGGTGAACGTGCGCGAGCGCGAGATCGCGGGCGCCGACTACCTCGAGATCGGGACCGACGCCCAGGACGACGCCCCGGGCTCGGTCGGGGGCCACGCCATGCGTCCGCTCGTCGCGCAGCTCTCCTCGACCTTCGCAGCCTTCGAGGCGTCGCGGCCCGGCGCTGCAGCGGTGTCGGCAGCTGCCGAGCCGATCGGTTCAGCCCTCCCGCTGCTGCGCCCGACGCCCCTGCCCGGGGTCATGCGCCACGGCAGCGAGCTCGAGACCACCCTGCGGTACTCGGGTAAGACGAACGAGCAGTTCACCGCGCTGCTGCTGAACCTCGCCGCCGCCCTGTCGAGCCGCCGCGGGGGAGTGCTGCGCGGAGATCTCGCGGTGCTGGACCCGACGTGCGGCCGTGGCACGACGCTCAGCCGCGCACTGCGTCTCGGCCTCAGCCCCACCGGCGCCGACATCGACGCCAAGGACATCGACGCCTACCGCACCTTCCTCACCACGTGGGCGAAGCAGCAGCACCTCCCGCACACCCAGAGCTCGGGCCGCCTGGGCCTCCGCTCGCCGGCAGGCGGGCGCGGGGCAGGCTCGCGCTGGGACTTCGAGCTCGCCGCGGACCGACGAGCGCAGCGCGCGGGCGAGGTCCAGAAGCTCCACCTGCTGACCTGCGACACCACGCGGCTCGGCGAGGTGCTCCCCGATCGTTCCGTGGACGCCCTTGTGGCGGACCTGCCCTACGGCGTCCAGCACGGCGCCCGCACCGAGGGCTGGCAGCGCTCCCCGCTGGACCTGCTCGAGCAGGCGATCCCCGCATGGCGCGCGCTGCTGCGCACCGGCGGCGGCATGGCGCTCGCGCTGAACCGCCGCACGGCCCCCTACGCGCGCGTGCATGAGATCCTCGGATCCCACGGGCTCACCGTGCTCAGCGGCGACGGCGCGTTCCGCCATCGCGTCGACCAGGCCATCGACCGCGACGTGGTCCTCGCCGTCCCCGACGACCATCCCCAGCTGGACCTCCTGCGCGTCCTCGCCGCCTCCGCGGACGAGCCCACCTCCGTGTCGGCCACGGCCGCAGCCGTCGCAGACCCCGAAGCCACCACGACAGACCCGCCCGCCCGTGCCGAGGCGCACGAGCCCCGCGAAAGGACCCGCCATGAGTGAGAACAGCCCCCGCGCCCGGCGCCTCGCCGACCGCATCCAGCAGATCGTCGCGACCATGCTCGACACCCGCGTGAAGGATCCCCGCCTGGGCTTCATCACGATCACCGAGGTGCGCGTGACCGGCGACCTCCAGCACGCCACGATCTTCTACACCGTCTTCGGGGACGACGAGGAGCGCGCCGGCACCGCCGCCGCCCTCCAGAGCGCCACCGGGATGCTGCGCCGCGAGGTCGGCCGCCAGACCGGCGTGCGTCTGACGCCGACCCTCGAGTTCGTCGAGGACGCCCTCCCGGAGAACGCCCGCACGATCGAGGACCTCCTGGTCCAGGCCAGGTCCCGCGACGCCGATCTCGCCCGCCAGCAGGAGGGCGCGTCCTTCGCGGGCGAGGAGGACCCCTACCGCAAGCCCCGCGATGAGGACGAGGACGAGGACGGCGCGGACCTCGAGGACGGCGCTGCGGAGGACTCCGCGGACGAGAGCGCCGCGGGCGACGCGCGCGCGTGATGGCGCGCGGCCCGCAGGACCTCGCGGCCCTTCCCCACGGCGTGCTGCTCGTGGACAAGGCGCCCGAGCGCACGAGCCATGACGTGGTCGCGCGCCTGCGCTGGCTGCTGGGCACGAAGAAGGTCGGTCACGCCGGCACCCTCGACCCGATGGCCACCGGGCTGCTGATCCTGGGCGTCGGCCAGGGGACGCGTCTGCTCACCCACCTCGTAGGGCTCGACAAGACCTACACGGCGACGATCCGCCTGGGCCGCGCCACCACCACCGACGACCGCGAGGGCGAGGAGATCGGCGAGCTCGTCCCCGCCGCCGGCCTCGCACCGGACCGGATCGAGGACAGCCTGGACGCCCTGCGAGGGGAGATCCAGCAGGTGCCCTCGACCGTCAGCGCCATCAAGGTCGACGGCAAGCGCGCGTACGCCCGCGCCCGCGCGGGGGAGGACGTGACGCTCTCCGCGCGTCCCGTGACGATCAGCGACCTCACCGTGCTCGCCGTGCGCGAGGCGGATCCCTTCCTGGATCTCGACGTGACCGTGACGTGCAGCTCCGGCACCTACGTGCGGGCGCTCGCCCGGGACCTCGGCGCCGCGCTGGGCGTGGGCGGGCACCTCACCGCACTGCGGCGCACTCGCGTGGGACCTTTCGCCGTCCAGGACGCGGTGCACGTTCCCGCCCCCGGCGAGGGCGACGACGTCGAGCTGCCTCTGCGGGGCCTGGGGGAGTCCGCCGCGCGCGTGATGCCCACTGTCGCACTGGACGAGGAGCGGGCGATCGCGCTCGGACAGGGCAAGCGCGTGAATGCGTCGGCGTCCCCGGGCGGGGCCGACGGGGGAGTGCGAGCTGCACTCGACCCGGAGGGTCGCCTGGTCGCCGTCGTCGAGGCCGAGGTCGACGCCGAGGGAGAGCGTCTGCGACCCGTCCTCGTCGTCCCTCCGGAGGCCCGCAGCTAGAGCGGGCCTCCCAGATGCCAGGCCATCTCTCAGAGGTGTGGGGAGGACGAGAGCGGGAGGGACGCCTCACCGTGGCAGGCCCTGTCCGATCGACGGTGGGAGCGCAGCGGGCCGGCGCCCTGGTCACCGACCGGGGCATCACGCGGGGCCGGCAACAGGTCGTCTCTTCTCGACCGTCGGATAGTCTCAGGCAATGGATCTCGATCGAACGATCGTGCAATGCAGCAAGGGTGCCTACTACGAGACCGTGTGGTTCCCGTTCGTGTCCTTCAAGTCGATCCGGCTGGGGACCAGGCGGTTCCAGAAGTGCCCCGTGCACGAGCGCTGGGAGATTGCGCGGCTGGTGCCGGAGGAGGAGTGGACACCTGGGGTGATCGCTCAGGCCGAGACGCATCGCGACTCCGACGTCATCTGATCCGCACAGTTCAAGTGCTGATCTGTCGCGGGAAGACGTGATCGAGCGCACTCACCCGGGCCGGACACTGCTCCCAGCGCCGGCCGTGCGTCCACCAGCACAGCAGAAGGGCCCCGCCTCTCGGCGGGGCCCTTCTGCTGTTCGGGCGGGTAACGGCTCGGTCCGCCGCCGATACCTCGATGAGGGGACTGGATCAGGATCTCCGGATCAGCGGTGCACCTCGACCCGGGTGCCGATCGACGCCCAGTCGTACAGCCACTTGGCGTCCGAGACGCGCATGTTGATGCAGCCGTGGGAGCCGGAGTACCCGAAGGACGAGCGCCACGGCGCGCCGTGGAAGGCGTATCCGCGGTACCAGTACTGCACCCAGGGGACGTCCTTGGTGTTGTAGTACTCGGGGTCCTGCTGGTCCTTGTAGGCGCCGTTGGTCATGTCCTGCTTGTCGTAGCGCAGGTAGATCTTGTACGAGCCGGTGACGGTGCCGTGGCCGTTGGCCCCGTCGCCGTCGACGATGGAGCGCGGGCCCCACACGGGGGTGTCGCCCTGGTAGGCGGTCACGGTCCTGTCCGAGAGGTTGACGTCGATCCACTTCTCGCCGGTCGGCTTGTCGGCGGCGGCGTCATCGTCGTCCTTGGACTTGTCATCGTCCTTGGACTTCTCGTCGTCCTTCGAGTCCTCGTCCTTCTTCTTCGAGTCCTCGTCGTCCTTCGACTCGGGGGCCTTGGCCTTGGTCATCTCGGCCTCGACCTTCTTGGTCTCGAAGGACGCCTCCAGCGGGCTGGTCCCGGTCATCGCCGCGACGAGCTTCTCGGTGACGGCGTCGGTGTTGGTGATCTTCACGCCGTCGGTCTTCTCGGCGATGGTCTTGACGACCTTGCCGTCGGTGTCGACCTGCTCGATGCCGTCCTTCTTCTCGACGCTGTCCTCGTCGGCGCGTGCGGAGACCCACTCGCGCACGGCGTCCTCGTCGACCCCGATCTTCAGGTCCTTGCCCTTGTCGTCGGTCGTGACGGAGAGCCAGCCGGAGCGGCGGTCCTTCGAGACCGAGTGGGTCGCCCCGTCGGGGCCCGTGATCGACATCGGCTGGTCCAGCATCTTCGTGATCTGGCCCTTGACCTTGTCGGCCTTGTCCGTCGTGATCTTCGGGGCGGTCTCCGTGACCTCCTGGGTGAGGGTGAAGCTCTCGAGCTTCGAGGCGTCCTTCGTGAGGGCGGAGACGAACGCGTCGGTCTCCACGCCCTGGCCGTTCTTCGCCTCGGAGACGTTCCAGGTCCCGGCGTCCTCGTCGTACGACACCTTCGCGTCCACGGGGGCAGTGCGGTCCTTCGGGATCTGCTGGGTGGCGTAGTCGGCGGCAGCCTTCTCGTCGACCGTCACCACCGGGTCGACGCCGCGGGAACCGGAGAGCGTCGAGGAGACGACCTCGCCGATCGAGCCGTCGTGGGCGACGGCCTCCTGCCCGGTCTTCTCCGCGTCGACGTCGACGCCGAGATCGGCCAGGGACGCGGTCGTGGTCTCGCCGTCGGTGTCGACGGTGACCTCCGTGCCCTCGGCCTTCTTCTGGACGAGCGCGGAGATCTCCTCGGCGCTCTTGCCGGACACGTCCTGTCCCAGCACCGTCGTGCCCGGGAGGGCCTTGCCCTCGAAGTTCTTGGCGTACGCGAACGCGCCGCCCGTGAGGACGACCGCCAGCACGGCCAGGATCGCGATCACGATCAGCAGGACACGTCGGCGTCCGCCGCCGGACCGGCCCACATCGGTGGTGTCGGTGAGGTGCGACATATGGTCTCGCTCATCTCTTCGCTGCGGTTCCGGTTCCCCCTCGTCACGGGACCGCCCGCAGAAGGTCCACGGGTCCGCATTCGTACCCTTCACCATACGTCAGACTCCGCGGTCGAGCCGAGGGGACGGGAGTCACAGACGCGTCACAGTCGACCCGGTCGCCCGACGGCCGCCCTGTTCCTGCCCCGTCCCGCTCGTGCGATCCCCACGACGGGCGACCGGGCCGTCGCTCCGGTGCGCCCGTGCGGCGCTACAGTGTTCCCCGTCCTCCCGCCCGCGCCCCCGGAACCCGGCCCCGGCGCGGGACCGGGCCCCATCGGAAGGATCCTCACCGTGACCCGTGCGCAGATCTGGCACTCCCTCGAGGAAGTGCCCGCCGACCTCGGCGCGAGCGCGGTGACCATCGGAAACTTCGACGGCGTCCACCTGGGGCACCGCTATGTGCTCGACGCGCTGCGGGAGAACGCCGCTGCCCGTTCGCTGGAGCCGGTCGCCCTGACCTTCTGGCCGCATCCGCGCCACGTCATGCACACCCCGGGCGACCCCGCCCTCGTCACCGCGCACGAGGACCGCGATCGCCTGCTGCTCCTGGCCGGCATGAGCGGCGTCCTCGACCTCGAGTTCACCTGGGACTTCGCCCAGTACAGCGCCGAGGACTTCGTGCGCGTCTTCCTCGTCGAGGGCCTGGGCATGCGCTGCATCGTCACGGGCGCCGACACCCGCTTCGGGCGCGGGAACTCGGGTGACGTCGAGACCCTGCGCGCGCTGGGGGAGAAGCACGGGTTCGAGGTCGTGGTGCTGCCCGATCTGCCGCTCGACGGGGAGCGGATCTCCTCCTCCGCGATCCGCGCCGCGCTGCTGGAGGGCGACATGCCCGAGGCGACCGCGATGCTGGGCCGCTTCCACACGGTGTCCGACACGGTCCACCACGGCTTCAAGCGCGGTCGCGAGCTCGGGTTCCCCACCGCGAACCTCGGGCCGCGCCCCCACGGGCTCGTGCCGCAGGACGGGGTCTATGCGGGCTTCCTCACCGTGGTCGAGCAGGCGAGCGAGCACCGCGGGACCGAGCCCCTCGTCGGAGCGGTCACGACGATCTCCATCGGCACCAACCCGACCTTCCACGAGGGCAGCGAGGACTCCCCGCGGATGGTGGAGGCTTACGTCCACGGCGACGACAGCCTCGACCTGTACGGGGACACCGTGCGCCTCGAGTTCGTCGAGCGCCAGCGGCCCACCCTGCGCTTCTCCTCGGTCGACGCGCTCGTGGCCCAGATGGAGATCGACAAGGACGTGACTCGCCGCACTCTGGACGGAGTGCAGCCCGACGTCCTCCACCGCCGCTGATAAACTCTCACCGCCGTCATATCGGCCGCGGAGGACTCCGCGCGCCCGCACGGCGCGTCCAGGCTCGTGAAGCCGGGGACGTGCCCGGAGCGCAGCAGGGTCCGACACACAGAGCCCGGGAGAACAGGCCCCGGTGCGCCGCGCAACGACCGAGGGAGAAGCCGACATGGCCTTCGACTCCGCCACCAAGCAGGAGATCATCAAGGAATACGCGACCGCTGAGGGCGACACCGGTTCGCCCGAGGTCCAGATCGCGCTCCTGACCCACCGCATCACCTACCTGACCGAGCACCTCAAGGAGCACAAGCACGACCACCACACCCGTCGTGGTCTGATGCTCCTGGTCGGTCAGCGCCGCCGTCTGCTCAAGTACCTGCAGAACGTCGACATCGAGCGTTACCGTGCGCTGATCCAGCGCCTCGGCATCCGCCGGTGACACCCGCCGCCGCTCGTCCCCACGGGACGGGCGGCGGTTCGCATCCGGCCCCGTGACATGTGCGCGGGGCACGAACCGCGAGGCCGCGCCCAGAGCGCCGGCCCGCACGACCCACCAGCTCCTCGACCGTGGGCACGGTCCTCGGCAGAGACCTTCGGGAACCCCGATCCATCCGGATCCGGAGGCTCCCCGCGGGCCCCTGACGATGGCCGCGTCCGGCGAGGGGCTCCGATCCCATCGAAGGAGATCCCCATGGCCATGGAAGGCCCCGACATCACGGCGACCACCGCCGTCATCGACAACGGCAGCTACGGCACCCGCGAGGTGCGCTTCGAGACCGGCCGTCTGGCCCAGCAGGCCGCCGGCGCCGTCTCGGTGTACCTCGACGACGACACGATGGTGCTCTCGGCCACCGCCGTCTCCAACAAGCCGAAGGACAACTTCGACTTCTTCCCGCTCACGGTCGACGTCGAGGAGCGCATGTACGCCGCGGGCCGCATCCCCGGCTCGTTCTTCCGCCGCGAGGGCCGCCCGGGCACCGACGCGATCCTCGCCTGCCGCCTCACCGACCGCCCGCTGCGCCCGGCCTTCGTCAAGGGCCTGCGCAACGAGGTCCAGGTCGTCCTCACGGTCATGGCCGTCAACCCCGACGACGCGTACGACGTGGTCGGCATCAACGGCGCCTCCGCCTCCACCCAGATCTCGGGCCTGCCCTTCAGCGGCCCGATCGGCGGCGTGCGCGTGGCCCTCATGCCCAACGCCGACGGCGGGCAGTGGGTCGCGTTCCCGACCTTCAGCCAGCTCGACGAGGCCGTGTTCTCCATGGTCGTCGCCGGCCGCATCGTCGGTGACGACGTCGCGATCATGATGGTCGAGGCCGAGGCCACCGACAACGCCTGGTCCATGATCAAGGACCAGGGCGCGATCGCCCCCACCGAGGAGGTCGTGGCCGAGGGCCTCGAGGCCTCCAAGGTCTTCATCCGCACGCTGTGCGAGGCCCAGCAGGAGCTGGCCGATGCGGCCGCCAAGCCGGTGCGCGAGTTCCCGCTCTTCCTGGACTACCAGGACGACGCCTACGAGCTCGTCGAGAAGGCCGCCTCCGATCGCCTGCGCGAGGTCATGAGCATCGCCGGCAAGCAGGAGCGCGAGGAGTCGACCGACGCGCTCTCCGCCGAGGTCGTCTCCGAGCTCGGCGCCGAGGGCGCAGCGCTCGAGGGCCGCGAGAAGGAGATCTCCGGCGCCTTCCGCGCGCTGACCAAGAAGGTCGTGCGCCAGAAGATCCTCACCGAGGGCGTGCGCATCGACGGCCGCGGCCTGCGTGACATCCGCCAGCTCTCGGCCGAGGTCGAGGTGCTCCCGCGCGTGCACGGCTCCGCCCTGTTCCAGCGCGGCGAGACCCAGATCATGGGTGTGACCACGCTGAACATGCTCAAGATGGAGCAGCAGATCGATTCGCTCTCGCCGGTGAACCGCAAGCGCTACATCCACCACTACAACTTCCCGCCCTTCTCGACCGGCGAGACCGGCCGCGTGGGCTCCCCGAAGCGCCGCGAGATCGGCCACGGCATGCTCGCCGAGCGCGCCCTGGTCCCGGTCCTCCCGGGCCGCGAGGAGTTCCCCTACGCGATCCGCCAGGTCTCCGAGGCGCTGGGCTCCAACGGCTCGACCTCGATGGGCTCCGTGTGCGCCTCGACGCTGTCGATGCTCAACGCGGGCGTGCCGCTCAAGGCACCCGTCGCGGGCATCGCCATGGGCCTCGTCTCCGACACCGTCGGCGGCGAGACCAAGTACGCGGCCCTCACCGACATCCTCGGTGCGGAGGACGCCTTCGGCGACATGGACTTCAAGGTCGCCGGCACCGACGAGTTCGTCACCGCGATCCAGCTCGACACCAAGCTCGACGGCATCCCGGCCTCCGTGCTCGCCGCCGCGCTGTCCCAGGCCCGCGAGGCCCGCCTGCACATCCTGGGCGTCCTCAACGAGGCCATCGACGTGCCGGACGAGATGAGCCCGAACGCCCCGCGCGTGCTCGCGGTGACCATCCCCGTCGACAAGATCGGTGCGGTCATCGGCCCCAAGGGCCAGATGATCAACCAGATCCAGGACGACACCGGCGCCGACATCACCATCGAGGACGACGGCACCGTCTACATCGGCGCGACCGACGGCCCGTCGGCCGAGGCCGCCCGGGCGACGATCAACGCGATCGCCAACCCGATGGTGCCCGAGGTCGGCGAGCGCTACCTCGGCACCGTGGTGCGCGTCGTCGACTTCGGCGCCTTCGTCTCGCTGACCCCCGGTAAGGACGGTCTGCTGCACGTCACCCAGCTGCGCAAGCTGAACGACGGCAAGCGCGTGGACAACGTCGAGGACGTCGCGAAGGTCGGCCAGAAGATCGAGGTCGAGATCCGCGAGATCGACGCGCGCGGCAAGATCAGCCTCGCCATCGCCGAGGACGATGCCGAGGAGAAGGGCACCGAGAAGGCGTCCGACTCCGAGTGAGCTCGACTGATCGCGTGAACGCGTGACCGCCGCGGGCGGCACCCCATGACGGGGTGCCGCCCGCGCTCGCTCTCCACCACTTCGCACCCGACCATGGGAGGATCCTCTGGTGCCGATCGACCTGACCACCGACGCCGCAGTCCGCGACCAGCTCCTCGAACCGGGGGGAGAGGGGCCGCTCGTGCGGCGCACGATCCTCCCCGGCGGCGTCCGCCTGCTCACGGAGACCGACCGCTCGGTGCGCAGTGCGACGCTCGGGCTCTGGCTGCCCGTGGGCTCGCGCGACGAGACCCCCTCTCACGCCGGCTCCACCCACGCCCTCGAGCACCTCCTGTTCAAGGGCACTGGCAGGCGCAGCGCCCTGGACATCGCGACCGCCTTCGACGAGGTGGGCGGCGAGTCCAACGCGGTCACCGCGAAGGAGCACACCGTGTACCACGGGCGCGTGCGCAGCGCGGACCTGCCGCTCGCCCTGGACGTGCTCACCGACATGGTCACCTCCTCGACCCTCGCCCCCGAGGCGCTCGAGACCGAGCGCGAGGTGATCCTCGAGGAGCTCGCGATGGCGCAGGACGACCCCACCGACTCCGGGTACGAGGAGTTCCTCGCCCAGGTCCTCGGGCCCGACACCCCCATGGGACGCCCCGTCGGCGGCACCCTCGAGACCGTCAGCGCCCTCACCGACGCCGACGTGCGCTCGCACTTCGCCGCGCATTACAGGCCTCAGAACCTCGTCGTCACTGCGGTCGGCGACCTCGACCACGACGAGCTCGCGGAGCGCCTCACCGCCAGCCTGTCCGCGGGCGGCTGGGACCTCCCGGAGGGCGCGGCGCCCTCGGAGCGTCGGCCCGCCCTCGAGCGCTCGCTGCCCGTCGACGGCGCAGTGCCCGGGCCGGCGTCGGCCGTGGTCCCGCACCGGATCGTCCGGCCTCTCGAGCAGACCCACATCTACCTGGGCGGGCCGTCGATCTGTGCGAGCAGCGAGGACCGCCACGCGATGAACGTGCTGATGGCGATCCTCGGCGGCGGCATGTCCTCGCGGCTGTTCCAGCACATCCGGGAGGAGCGCGGTCTGGTCTACACCGTCTACTCCTTCAGCGCCGCCTACCGCGATGCGGGCCTGTTCGGCATGTACGCCGCGTGCCGTCCGGCGCGCGCCGAGCAGGTCGTCGAGCTGATGGGGGCCGAGGTCGAGCAGATGCGCGATCATGGCGTCACCGACGAGGAGATGCGACGCGCGCTCGGCCAGATCACGGGCGCGCTCGCCCTCGGCCTCGAGGACACCGCCTCGCGGATGGGGCGCCTGGGCAGCCTGGAGCTCGTCCAGGGGCGGTACTCCACGGTCGACGAGGCGCTCGAGAAGATGGCCGCCGTGACGGCTGAGGACGTGCGCGAGCTCGCCGCCCGCCTCGCCGGCTCCTTCACCACCCGCGTCGACGTCGGCCCCGAAGCCGGCTGAGCCGCCGACTCGGCGCCGCACACCTCATCCCACCGCCCTCCCGGAAGGAACCCACCATGTCGCAGAGCATCCGCGTCGCCGTCCTCGGCGCCCACGGTCGCATGGGCAGCGCCGCCTGCACGGCGATCGAGGAGGCCGACGGCCTCGAGCTCGTCGCCCGGATCGGCAGCTCCGACCCGCTCGACGCCGCGGCCGATGCCGGCGCACAGGTCGTCGTCGACCTCACCGTCCCCGCCGCCACCAAGCGCAACGTGCTCTGGGCGGTCGAGCGCGGGATCCACGCCGTGGTCGGCGCGACCGGCTGGGACGAGGACTCCCTCGCCGAGGTCCGCGCCGCGCTCGGCGAGGACCCGAGCACCGGCGTGCTCATCGCCCCGAACTTCGCGATCGGCGCCGTCCTGGTGATGCGCTTCGCCGAGGCCGCGGCCCGCTACTACGAGAGCGCCGAGGTCATCGAGATGCACCATCCCGACAAGCTCGACGCGCCCTCGGGCACCGCCCGCCACACGGCGGCCGCGATCGCGCGCGGCCGGGAGGCCGGGGGGCTGGGGGCCGTACCCGACGCCACGCAGAAGGACGAGCTCGGCGCCCGCGGCGCGGTCGTCGACGGCGTCCATGTGCACGCCGTCCGCCAGCGCGGCCTCGTCGCCCACGAGGTCGTCCAGTTCGGCGGGATCGGCGAGCAGCTGGTGCTGCGCCACGACTCCTTCGACCGCGTGAGCTTCATGCCCGGCGTGCTGCTGGGCGTGCGCGAGGTCGGCTCCCGTCCCGGGCTGACCGTGGGCCTCGACGGCTACATGGACCTCGGCTGAGCATGCGCGCGAAGATCGGCGTCGCCCTGCTGGTTCTGGTCACGGCGGCCTACTGCTGGGGCCTGCTGTGGATCGCGACCGGCTTCGCGCGCGCAGGCGGCGTGATCGGCTGGGGGCTGGCAGCGGGCCTCGTGGTGCTGCTCGTGCTCACCGTGTGGGTGACCTGGCGCGAGGTCCTGTTCGGCCTGCGCGCGGGACGTCTCGCGCGGCTCTACGGCGCGGCGCGCTTCGAGCCCCGGGTCGGTGGAGGGGCAGACGGCGCCGGGGCCGACGGCGCCGGGACAGGAGTCGTCGGGGCCGACGGCGCCCAGGCCCGCGCCGAGCAGGACCCCATCGCCCAGCGCGATGCGCGCAGGGCCGCGGCCCGCGCCGAGTTCGAGGCGGCGCGCGACGCCGTCCAGGACGGTGGCGAGGACGACTGGAGGGCCTGGTATCGCCTGGGCCTGGCCTACTCCGCGAACCGGGACACCCGGGACGCCCGGGCCGCCGTGCGCCGGGCGATCGCCGTGGAGGCCGGGCGCGGGGTCTGATCAGCCCCAGCCGAGCGCTCGGCAGAGCGCCGCGACCACGGCGGCCGCGATCACGACCGCCAGGAAGGGCGCGCGCAGGGCGAGCAGCAGCGCGGCGACCGCGAGCGCGGGCAGCCGGGCGTCGGCCATCAGCTGCTGGCCGTCGGCCGCGGCCTGGGTGGCGACCAGCGCGCCGAGCAGCGCGACGGGCAGCAGGGCGGTGACCCGCGCGATGCGCGGCTCTTCGAGGACCCCCGGCGGCACCTGGTAGCCGATCCACTTCTGCGCGAACGACAGCACCGCCGCCGCGATCACGCCCGCCCACAGCCAGCTCATGTGCGCTCACCGTCCCCGTTCGATGAGTCGGCCGGAGAGTTCTCGGTCGGAGTGTCGCCGGCGAGATCGCCGTCGACCCGGCTCCCGTCGACCGCGCTCCCGCCAGCCCCGGCGCGGCGGGGCAGGAGTCCTGCGACCACCGCGACCAGCGCCGCGGCGAGCACCGGCAGACCGGCGGGCAGGACGGGCGTCGCGATCAGCGCGATGAAGGCCGCGGCGACCGCAACGGCCACCACGTCCTTCGCGACCAGGCGCGGCCACAGCAGCCCCAGGAACGCCGCGGCGGCCGCGGCATCCAGGCCCCAGGCGCCCGGATCGCCCACGCTCTGCCCGATCACGGCCCCCACCAGGGAGAACAGGTTCCAGAACACGTAGACCGCGATCCCCGTCGCCCAGAACCCGGCGCGCTTGGCGGCCGGGGGACCGGCGGTCGCGGCCACGGCCGCGGACTCGTCGATCGTGAGCAGGGAGCGCGCGGCACCCTTCGCCCCGCCGCGCGGCAGCGTGGGCGCGAGCACGAGGCCGTAGAGGGTGTTGCGGATGCCCAGCAGCACGGCGGCCAGCGCCGCGCCCAGGGCGCTCCCGCCCCCTCCGATCACGCCCACGAAGGCGAACTGGCTGCCGCCGGTGAACATGATCGCCGAGAGCACCATCGCCTGCCACACGTCGAGCCCCGAGGCGGTCGCGAGCGCCCCGAAGGAGATCCCGTACAGGCCGGTCGCGACCCCCACCGACAGGCCCTTGCGACGGGCGGCCGAGACGGCGAGGGACACCGACGCGGCATCCGGTGACGGAGCGCGGCCGGCGCTCTGCGCGGCGGGGGAGCGGTCGCTCGGATCGTGCATGCTCATGACCCGTCCACAGTAACCGGGGAGTTTCCCGCATGCGCAGGTCGCGCGGGGTATGAGACCGTGGGAGACATGAACGAAGCCTCCGCCGCGGGCGCCCCCGGGAAGGGCGCTCAGGCCCCTCAGGACCCCTTCCCCCTGGATGTCGACGCCCTCCTGCTCGACATGGACGGGACCCTCGTCGATTCGGGCCCCTCGGTGGAGCGCGCGTGGACGAAGCTGTTCGAGGAGCACGGCTCGACCCGGACCTTCGACCACACCCTGCATGGCAAGCCCGCCCGCGGGGTGCTCGCCGACGTCTTCCCCGACATGCCGGCCGACGAGATCGAGGCGGCCCATGCGCGCGTCGAGGACCTGGAGGTCGAGGACGCCAAGCGGATCTCGATCCTCCCGGGCACGGCCCGGCTGATCGGTGAGCTGCAGTCCGCCGCCGAACGGCTCGACCGACCCACCTGGACGATCGTGACCTCCTGCACACGGCGCCTGTTCGAGGCCCGCTGGGCGATCACCGACCTGCCCTACCCCGAGGAGACCCTCGTCACCGCCGACCAGGTGAGCCGCGGCAAGCCGGACCCGGAGCCCTACGTCCTCGGCGCCGAGCGCCTGGGCGCGGATCCCTCCCGGGCGCTCGTGATCGAGGACTCCCTGGGAGGCCTCGCCTCCGCCCGCGCCGCGGGGAGCCCGGCGATCGCGGTGACCACGACCACCCTCGCGCACGAGCTCGCACCCCACGCCCAGGCGCTGCTGACCTCCCTGGACGACGTCGCCGTCGAGGTGCACGAGGGGCACCTGCGCGTCGTCCGCCGCTGAGGGCGTCCCCGCCTGCCGGCTCCAGTACGATGCCGAGCATGCGTTCCGCTCTCACCGTGGCCGCCGGCCGTGCCGCGCGCCGCCTGGCCAGACTCCGCGGCGGGGGCCGCGGCGGCAGTGCCTTCCCCGGTCTCGTGGTCGAGAGGGTCGATCCCGGCTTCCTCGCCCGCACCCTCGAGGAGCTGCCGCTCGGCGTGGTCGTCGTCTCGGGCACCAACGGGAAGACGACCACCACGAAGATCCTCGTGGAGCTGCTGCGCTCCCAGGGCCTGCGGGTGTTCACCAACCCCACCGGCTCGAACTTCGTGCGCGGTGTGGCAGCGGCCCTGCTCACCGAGGTCGACGCCCGCGGTCGCCTCGCCGCCGACATCGCCGTGCTCGAGCTCGACGAGGCCCACGCCGTGCACTTCGTGCGCCAGGTGCGTCCCCGTGCGAGCCTGCTGCTGAACGTCATGCGCGACCAGCTCGACCGCTTCGGGGAGATCGACCACACCGCCGACCTCCTGCACACCGTCGCGAAGGCCAGCACCGAGCTCGTCGTCCTCAACGGGGACGACCCGCGCCTGTCCGCGCCGCGCTTCACCGACGACCTGAGCGCTCGGATCGAGCGCTTCGGCATCGGGGAGGGGCTGCGCCGCGTGTTCCTCTCCGACGACGACCTGCGCCGCGAGGACGCCGGGGGCGCGATGCTCGAGGACGCCGGCCTCGGCGCAGGCCCCGCCGACGGCGCGCGGACACCCACCACGCGGCTCGAGGCCATCGACGGCCGCCGCGCCCGCATCCTCGTCGACGGCGCCGAGCACGAGGTCGAGTTCGTGCTGCCCGGCGTCCACAACATGCTCAACGCCACCGGCGCGCTGGCCCTCGCCTCCTCCCTGCTCGGGGCCGACGCGGACCTCCCGGCCCTGCTGCGCGCCCTCGCCCACGTGCGGGCCGCCTTCGGACGCGGCGAGATGCTCGAGGTCGACGGCGTCCCCCTCGAGCTGGCCCTCGTGAAGAACCCCGCCGGGTTCCGGATGAGCCTGCTCAGCGCGGGCACGGACCCGGCCGAGACCATGATCGCGATCAACGACGAGTACGCCGACGGCCGCGACATGTCCTGGCTCTGGGACGTCGACTTCAGCGCCCTGCGCGCGAGCGGCGTCCACGTGGTCAGCGGCGTGCGCGCCTACGACATGGCCCTGCGCCTGCGCTACGACGAGGTGCTCGTGGACGGCGTCGAGACCGACCTCGGCGCGGCCCTGCGGTCGCTGATCGATGCCGCCCGCGCGAGCGGCCGGCCGATGCGTATCTTCTGCACCTACACCGCGATGCTCGCCGTGCGCACGCAGCTCTCGCGGATCACCCACGTGGAGACGGTCCTGTGAGCACGAACGAGCACCCCGCACCGTCGGCCGCGCAGGACGGGACCGGCGCGGACCTCACGCCGGTCCCGACGCCGCGCCAGCAGCCCGCCCGGCAGGACGCTCCCGCTCTGCGGATCCTGCAGCTCTACCCCTCCGAGATGAACATCTACGGCGACTGGGGGAACACCCTCACGCTGATCCGGCGCGCCCAGTGGAGCGGCTTCGAGGTCGACCTGCTGGCCCACGAGGTCGGCGACGAGCTCCCGGAGGACGTGGATCTCGTGGTCGCCGGCGGCGGCCAGGACTCCGGCCAGATGCGCATCGCCGCAGACCTGCTCTCCCACGGCCCCGCGATCCGCGAGTGGGCCGAGCAGGACGTCCCCATGCTCGCCGTCTGCGGCTCCTACCAGCTGTTCGGCCACGTGTTCGTGCCGGCCACCGGCGACACGGCCGACGAGCCGCTGACCGGCATCTCCCTGCTGGACGTCGAGACCCGCGGCAGCAGCACCCGCCTGATCGGCAACCTCACCATCGAGACCGAGCGCTTCGGGCCCGTGGTCGGCTACGAGAACCACTCCGGGCTGACCACTCTCGGGGCGGACTGCACGGCGCTGGGCACCGTGCGCCCCTTCGGCCAGGACGGCTCGAGCGCCGGCGGGAACAACGGGGCCGACGGCACCGAGGGCGCCGTGCACCGAGAGGTCATCGGCACCTACCTGCACGGCTCCGTGCTCCCCAAGAACCCGGCGCTCGCCGACCATCTGCTCGGGGCGGCCGTGCGCCACCGGGTGGGGGAGTGCGCGTACACCGCGCCCGACCTGGAGGGGATCGTCACCCAGCGCGCCCGCGACATCGCCATGTCCCGGCCGCGCTGAGGCCACCGGCTCGACTACCCTGGGGAACCATGAGCGACAGCGAGAGCGACATCGTCTTCCGGTCCGACATGACCGTCCAGCTGGTGCGGTCGGCGGCGCAGGACGGCGACGTCGTCTTCGCGGCCCGCGTCTCGACCCAGGGGGAGAAGACCCTGGCCACCGCGGGCGAGGACGCGAGCGAGCGCGACAAGGGCCTGATCCGGTTCCTCATGCGAGACCGCCACGGCAGCCCCTTCGAGCACAACAGCTTCACCTTCTACGTCGAGGCGCCGATCTTCGTGTTCCGCGAGTTCATGCGCCACCGCATGGCCTCCTACAACGAGGAGTCCGGGCGCTACCGGAAGATGCGAGCGGTGTTCTACGTGCCCGGCCCCGAGCGCAGCCTCCAGCAGGTCGGCAAGCCCGGCGCCTACACCTTCGAGCCCGGCACTCCCGAGCAGCACGAACTCGTGAACGAGACCGTGCGCGCGCAGTCGGCCTCCGCGTACGAGGGATACCGGCGGATGCTCGAGGCGGGCGTGGCCCGCGAGGTCGCGCGCACCGTGCTCCCGCTGAACCTGTACTCCTCGATGTACGTCACCGTGAACGCGCGCAGCATGATGAACTTCCTCAGCCTGCGCACCCAGCGCCCCGACTCGGCGTTCCCCTCCTTCCCGCAGCGCGAGATCGAGATGGTCGCCGAGCTCATGGAGCAGCACTTCGCCGAGAAGATGCCGCTCACCCACGCCGCCTTCGAGGCGGGCGGCCGCGTCGCCCCCTGACCCGTCCGCCCGACAGACCCGCATCCCCATCAGGCAGTCCCACCAGGAGGACAGATGACCGTCCAGCCCGCACCGGCAGCACGGCCCTTCGGCACCGTCGGCACCGCGATGGTCACCCCCTTCACCGAGGACGGTGAGAAGCTCGACCTGGATGCGGCGCAGGCCGTCGCCGCGCATCTCGTCGCGCACGGCAACGACTGCCTCGTGGTCAACGGGACGACGGGCGAATCGCCCACCACGAGCGACGCGGAGAAGATCGCCCTGGTCAGGGCCGTGCGCGAGGCCGTCGGCCCCGGGATCACTCTGCTCGCGGGCGTCGGCAGCAACGACACCCGCCACAGCATCGAGCTCGCCCGCGCCCACGCGGACCTCGACCTGCAGGGCCTGCTCGTCGTCACGCCCTACTACTCGAAGCCCTCCCAGGACGGCATCATCGCGCACACCGAGCAGGTGGCCGACGCCACCGAGCTGCCGATCCTGCTCTACGACATCCCCGGCCGCAGCGGCGTCCCGCTCGCGCACGAGACGCTCCTGCGCCTCGCCCAGCACGAGCGGATCCTCGCGGTCAAGGACGCCAAGGGCGACCTCCAGCAGGCCGCCCTGGTCACCGCCCAGTCCGACCTCGTGTACTACTCGGGGGAGGACGCCCTGAACCTCGCCTGGCTCGCCGTCGGAGCGGCCGGCATCGTCTCGGTCGTCGGCCACGTCGCCGGTGATCTCGAGGCGCAGATGGTCGCCGCCGTCCAGGCCGGCGACCTCCCCGCTGCCCAGCAGCTCAACCGCCGCCTGGCCCCCGTGGTCGAGGCGGTCATGACCCGTATGCCCGGCGCGGTCGCCGCGAAGACGGCCCTGGTGCTCCAGGGCGTTCTCCCGCACGCGACCGTCCGCGGCCCCCTCGCCCCTGCGAGCGCACCCCAGATGGCCGAGCTCAGAGAATCGCTCGCCGCCGTCGAGGGGATCCCGACGCTCGTCTGAACACCGGAAGGACCCATGACACTCACCACTCCCTTCAGCGAGCGGCTCCAGCAGCCCCGCAAGCCCGCCAAGGACACCCTGCGGATCATCCCGCTGGGCGGCCTCGGCGACGTGGGCCGCAACATGACCGTCTTCGACTACAACGGGCGCCTGCTCGTCGTCGACTGCGGCGTGCTGTTCCCCGAGGAGTCCCAGCCCGGCGTGGACCTGATCCTGCCGGACTTCCAGTACCTCGAGGACCGCCTCGACGACATCGCGGCGATCGTCCTCACCCACGGCCACGAGGACCACATCGGCGCCGTGCCCTACCTGCTGCGCCTGAAGCCCGACATCCCCGTCGTCGGCAGCCAGCTCACCCTCGCGTTCATCGAGGCCAAGCTGCGCGAGCACCGCATCAAGCCGTACACCCTCGCCGTCAAGGAGGGGGACAGCGAGAGCTTCGGCCCCTTCGACTGCGAGTTCGTCGCCGTCAACCACTCGATCCCCGACGCGCTCGCCGTGTACATCCAGACCCCCGCCGGGACCGTCCTGCACACCGGCGACTTCAAGATGGATCAGCTGCCGCTCGACGGCCGCATCACCGACCTGCGCGCCTTCGCACGCCTGGGTGAGAAGGGCGTCGACCTGTTCATGGTCGACTCCACGAACGCCGAGGTCCCGGGCTTCACGACCGCCGAGCGGGAGATCGGCCCGGTCATCGACTCGATCTTCGCGCGCTCGCGCCAGAAGATCGTCGTGGCATCGTTCTCGAGCCACGTCCACCGCGTCCAGCAGGTCCTCGACGCCGCCGCGAAGCACGGCCGCAAGGTCGCCTTCGTGGGCCGCTCGATGGTGCGCAACATGGGCATCGCCTCGGACATGGGTTACCTCGACGTGCCGCCGAACACCCTCGTGGACGTCAAGAAGATCGACTCCCTGCCCGACGAGAAGGTCGTGCTCATGTGCACCGGCAGCCAGGGCGAGCCGATGGCGGCGCTGGGCCGGATCGCGAACAGCGACCACCGCGTCTCGGTGGGCCCCGGGGACGTCGTGATCCTCGCGAGCTCCCTGATCCCCGGCAACGAGAACGCGGTCTTCCGGATCGTCAACGGCCTGATGGCCCTCGGCGCCGAGGTGGTCCACCAGGGCAGCGCCCGCGTGCACGTCTCCGGGCACGCGAGCTCGGGGGAGCTCCTGTACTGCTACAACATCGTGCGGCCGAAGAACGTCATGCCTGTGCACGGCGAGGTCCGCCACCTCATCGCCAACGGTCGCATCGCCGAGTCCTCGGGCGTGCCCGCCGACCACGTGGTCCTCGCGCACGACGGCTCCGTGGTCGACCTCAAGGACGGGAACGCGAAGGTCGTGGGCGAGATCCCCAACGGCTACGTGTACGTGGACGGATCCAGCATCGGCGAGATCTCCGAGGCCGACCTCAAGGATCGCCGCATCCTCGCCGATGAGGGCTTCATCTCCCTGTTCACCGTGGTCAGCTCCGAGACCGGCGAGATCCTCGCGGGCCCGGAGATCCACGCCCGCGGCGTCGCGGAGGACACGGCCGTCTTCGAGAAGATCCGACCCGACATCGTCAAGGCCCTCGAGAAGGCCCTCGCCGAGCAGACCGGCAAGCGCGACACGCACCAGCTGCAGCAGGTCATGCGGCGGGTCGTGGGCCGCTACGTGGGTCAGCGCCTGCGCCGCCGCCCGATGATCATCCCGGTGGTCGTCGAGGCCTGATCGGGCCGGCGCACACCCTGCCGGACGTCCCGGATCCCGCTCGCCCCGAGCGGGATCCGGGACGTCTCCGTGTCGCCGCACCCGGGCCCGACGGGCCCGAGAGGGTAGATTGGCCCCATGGCGACACGTACGTCTTCCCCCGCACGTGCGTCGAAGGGCTCGTCCCGGACCTCGTCCTCCCGCTCCTCGCAAGGAGCCGGCGCGGCCGCCCACGATCCGTCGACGCTCCCGCTCCCGGTGCGCGCAGTCCGCGCCGGATACCTCGGCATCGCCCGCGCGATCGGCGGGTTCATCCGCGCGATCGGCGTGGCCCGCTGGGAGGTCCCCTTCGACCAGCGCCGTGACGGCTACGCCCTGTTCCTGCTGCTGATCGCGGCCCTCGTGGCGACCCGCGAGTGGTTCCGCGCGCCCGGCGCGCTGTTCGACGGCGTGCACGCGGTGGTCGGCGGCACCTTCGGCATCGCCTCCGTCGCGGTGCCCCTGCTCGCGATCGGCTGGGCGCTGCGCATGTTCCGGCGCCCCGACTTCGTGCGCGCGAACACGCGGATCGCCCTGGGCGTCGCCCTGCTCATGGTCTCGTTCTCCGCGATCGCCTCGATCCACGCGCGCATGCCCGCCCCGTCCGACGGGATCGACGCGCTCGCCTCCGGCGGCGGGGTCCTCGGCTACCTGGGCGCCGCGCCCCTCGAGGCGCTCGTGCCGGCCCCCGTGGTGATCGCCGTCTACGTCCTCGTGGCCCTGTTCGCGGTGCTCGTGCTCACCGCCACGCCCGTCGAGGCGCTGCCCTCACGGATCCGCGGGGTGTACGCGAGCCTCGTCGGCCACAGCGAGGAGGAGGACGCCGAGCGCGAGAGCTTCGGAATGCGCCCGCGCCGCTCCGCCGCCCCCGCCGCGACCGAGGAGCAGGCGGAGACCGCTCCCAAGCCCCGTCGCCGCCGCACCAAGAAGGAGATCGCCGAGGACGCCGCGCGCGACCACGACGAGTTCGGCTACGCGGGCGACGAGGCCTTCTCCGGCGCCGTGCAGGACGACGAGGACGCCGCCGGCGGCCGTCGCTCCCGCGGTGCCCGCACCCGCAAGGGCTCCCGCGCCGCGGACGGCGCCGAGGGCACCGACAGCACCGAGGTCTTCGACGCCGTCGCCGACGAGAACGCCCGCGCCAAGGGCTTCCCCGGGAAGACCGCCGCCCTCCCGGCCGGCGGCGCCGGGGCCGACGGGCGCACCGCGCCGATGCCGGCCTCCGGTGCGCGCGGACAGAAGGGCGCGCGCGGTCAGGGCGCCGCGGGCGCGCAGGACGGCCAGCAGACCCGCCAGGCCCCGTCGGCGGCCGCGGCCTCGAAGGCGGCGCAGGAGGAGCGCCCCGAGATCATCCTCCCGCCCAGCGGGGACCTGCCGCGCGCGGGGGAGCAGCTCGAGCTCGCGGGCGACGTCGTCTACACCCTCCCGGACTCGTCGTTCCTCCTCGAGGGCCCGCCCGCGAAGTCCCGCTCCGAGGCCAACGACCGCGTGGTCGAGGCCCTCGGCGAGGTCTTCGCCCAGTTCAACGTCAACGCGGAGGTCGTCGGCTTCTCGCGCGGCCCGACGGTCACCCGCTACGAGGTCGAGCTCGCACCCGGCACGAAGGTCGAGAAGGTCACAGCGCTCGACAAGAACATCTCGTACGCGGTCGCGAGCTCGGACGTGCGCATCCTCTCGCCGATCCCGGGCAAGAAGGCCATCGGCATCGAGATCCCGAACGCCGACCGCGAGACCGTCGCCCTGGGCGACGTGCTGCGCAGCCCCGTCGCGACCCGCAACGAGCACCCGATGGTGATGGGCGTGGGCAAGGACGTCGAGGGCGGCTACGTCGTCGCGAACCTCGCGAAGATGCCGCACCTGCTGGTCGCGGGTGCCACCGGCTCGGGCAAGTCGAGCCTCGTGAACGCGATGATCACCTCGATCCTCATGCGCGCCACCCCGGAGGAGGTGCGCATGGTGCTCGTGGACCCCAAGCGCGTGGAGCTCACGATCTACGAGGGCATCCCGCACCTCATCACGCCAATCATCACCAACCCGAAGAAGGCCGCCGAGGCCCTCGAGTGGGTCGTCAAGGAGATGGACGCCCGCTACGACGACCTCGCGACCTTCGGCTTCAAGCACATCGACGACTTCAACAAGGCCGTGCGCGCCGGGGAGGTCGAGGTGCCCGCGGGCAGCGAGCGGCGCCTCGCCCCGTACCCGTACCTGCTGGTCGTCGTCGACGAGCTCGCGGACCTGATGATGGTCGCCCCGCGCGACGTCGAGGCCTCGATCCAGCGCATCACGCAGCTGGCCCGCGCCGCCGGCATCCACCTCGTGCTCGCGACCCAGCGTCCGAGCGTCGACGTGGTCACCGGCATCATCAAGGCGAACGTGCCCAGCCGCCTGGCCTTCTCGACCTCCTCCCTCCAGGACTCCCGCGTGATCCTGGATTCCCCCGGGGCCGAGAAGCTCATCGGGCAGGGCGACGCCCTGTTCCACCCGATGGGCAAGGCCAAGCCGATGCGCGCCCAGGTCGCCTGGGTCAACGAGTCGGAGATCCACAAGGTCGTCGACCATGTCAAGAAGCAGATGAAGCCGCACTACCGCGAGGACGTCACCGTCGCCGCGGCCAAGAAGCAGATCGACGACGACATCGGCGACGATCTCGAGGTGCTGCTGCAGGCGGCCGAGCTCGTGGTGACCACGCAGTTCGGCTCGACCTCCATGCTGCAGCGCAAGCTCCGCGTCGGCTTCGCCAAGGCCGGCCGCCTGATGGACCTGCTCGAGTCCCGCGAGATCGTCGGCCCGTCGATCGGCTCGAAGTCCCGCGACGTCCTCGTCGGCCCCGACGACCTCGCCGGCGCCGTCGCCCGCATCAAGGGCGAGGACGACCCCGGGTCAGCGGGCCGCGCCCCCTCGGACTCCGACGCCCCCTTCGACTCCGGCACCGACGTGGGCGACGGGGCCGGGTACTCCGAGGACGCGTACGACGACGCCGGATACGGCGGGGCGGACGAGGGCGACGACGGCTCCGGGGACGCGCCCGCGGGGCCCGGCGGACCCGCCCCCTCCGCCTCGGCGCAGGGCGGCGCCCCCGACCGCTACGGCCAGGACCCGCTCGCCCACGACGCGGGCGACGTCGCGACCGACTACTACGACGACTACGACTCCGCGGAGGGAGAGAGCGAGGACGCCTGGCAGCTCACCGGCAGGTGAGCCGTCGGCGCCCGAGCGATCGACACCGCGAGTCCCGACCGGGCGTCATCGACGCCGACCGAGGAGCAGGCATGAACGCCCCGCAGACCCACCCGGACGCCCCGCCCGTCCCGCTGTGGAACATCGCGAACATCCTCACGATGATCCGCTGCGTGATGGTGCCGGTGTTCGTCGTCGTCGCCGCCTTCTACCCGGACGTCATCTCCGGGCGGCTCGTGATCACGGCGATCTTCGTGCTCGCGATGATCACGGACTTCCTCGACGGGCACCTCGCCCGCAGCCGGAACCTCATCACCGACTTCGGGAAGATCGTCGACCCGATCGCGGACAAGGCCATGACCGGCGCCGCCTTCGTCATGCTCTCGGTCTGGGAGTACATCCCCTGGTGGATGACGATCCTGATCCTGCTGCGCGAGTTCGGCATCACCATCATGCGCTTCACGATCCTCAAGTACGGCGCGCTGCCGGCGAACCTCGCGGGCAAGACCAAGACGATGATGCAGACGATCGCGATCACCTTCTGCCTGCTGCCCTTCGAGCTGTGGTGGGGCCCGGCGCGCTGGATCGGCCTCGCCCTCGTGGTGATCGCCCTGGTCCTCACCGTCTACTCGGGCCTGGTGAACCTCAAGGACGGCCTGCGGCTGCGTCGCGAGGCCCTCTCCTCGACCTCCCGCCGATGAGCGGGTCCCCGGACACCGCCCGGGCGGTGATCGCTCTCGCGACCGAGGCCGGGCTGCAGCTCGCGACCGCGGAGTCGCTCACTGCCGGAGCCGTCGTCGCGCGGCTCGTGGACGTTCCCGGCGCGAGCGCATGCGTCGCCGGGGGAGCGGCCTGCTACACCTACGGGGCCAAGCACCGCGTGCTCGGGGTCGACGCCTCCGAGCTCGAGCGCACCGGCGCCGTCACGGCGGAGGTCGCCCGGGCCATGGCCCGCGGCGCCCTCGCCCTCTACGACGCCGATCTCGCCGTGTCGACCACCGGGGTCGCCGGTCCGGGGGCCGACGATCGCGGCGTCCCCGAGGGGACCGTCCACCTCGCCGTCGCGGTGCGCGGGGGCGGGGAGCGGTCCGCGCCGGAGTCCCGGATCGCCCTCGAGCGTGAGCTGCATCTCGCCGGATCTCGCGCCGAGATCCGTGAGGAGAGCGTCGGCGTCGCGCTCGACCTGCTGCGCACCGAGCTCGAGCGGATGGCGCAGGCCCCCTTCTGACCTCGCGCGATGCGCCGAGGGGACCCTCGGCCGGGGTTCGACGGCCCGTCCGCACAGCGTCATGAGGGGCAATGCACTGGGTTCTCCGAGGGAGCCGACCGTAGGATCGGGAACACCCGGAGCGGTCGGGACGTTGCACTCACCGTGATGAGCACGATGAATCCCACCCGCGCACGGCGCCCCGGACACCCGGCGCCCGCCCGCGCGACCACCCGTCCCGGGACCCTGCGCGCGGGAGCGCAGCTCCCCGCCGGGGCGCTCCGCACCCCCCGCAGGGACACGCACGCACACGCGGATGCGGCCACGGCCGCCCCCGCGCACACGAAGGGAGTCCGACCCATGATCCTCTTCCGCCAGGAGCTCGGCGACGTCCTGCGCGAGACCCGGCGCTCCCAGGGTCGCACCCTCCGACAGGTCTCCTCGGACGCCCGCGTCTCGCTGGGCTACCTCAGTGAGATCGAGCGCGGCCAGAAGGAGGCCTCGAGCGAGCTGCTCTCCTCGGTCACCGAGGCGCTCGGCATGCCCCTGTCCTTCGTGCTGCGCGAGGTCTCCGACCGCATCGCCGTGGCCGAGGGCATGAGCATCCCCGACACCATCCCCGAGGGTCTGGCCGACGGCACCGAGAGCCTCGTCGGCGCCGCCTGACGTGCGCCGCAGCGAGTACACGCAGCTCGCGGACCACGTCTTCGGGCGCACCCTCGCGACGACGTACACGCAGGAGCTCGCCCTCGCGCGGCTCGGCCACCGCACCCCCGCCCAGGCGATCGCCCAGGGCGAGGACGTGCGGGCGGTCTGGACCGCTCTGTGCGACGAGATGGACGTCCCGGAGTCGCGGCGCTGGGAGATCCCTCCCGAGCTGCGGCATCGCTGAGGGGCCGCAGGGCGCCTCGCCAGCACGCGGGCCCTTCTTCCACGCGGCGCGCCGGACGACCGGCGCGCCGCGTGTCGCATACGTGCGTTCGAACATCTGTTCGGGTATCGTGGCGCCCGACGACCGGTTCCGCACAGGACCGATCCGCCCTCGCCCACGGGTCCTCCACAGGGGCCCTCCATCCACAGGCGGGGCGGGATCCTCCCGGATGTCCGACCGTCGACCTAGTGTGGCCGCACGGCACGCATCCGCCGGTCGCACCGGCTCCCCGGAAGGAACAGAACATGCCCGCAGCGAAGTCCAGCTCCGCACCCAAGGACCGCGCGTCCAAGGACCGAGCGTCCTCCCTCGACAACGCCCTCGCCCAGATCGACCGCCAGTTCGGCAAGGGCTCGATCATGCGCCTGGGCGATGACACCCGCCCTCCGGTCGAGGTCATCCCCACCGGCTCGGTCGCCCTCGACGCCGCCCTCGGCATCGGCGGCCTGCCCCGTGGCCGCATCGTGGAGATCTACGGCCCGGAGTCCTCGGGCAAGACCACGGTGGCCCTGCACGCGGTCGCCAACGCCCAGCGCAACGGCGGCATCGCCGCCTTCATCGACGCCGAGCACGCCCTGGATCCCGAGTACGCGAAGAAGCTCGGCGTGGACACCGACGCCCTGCTGGTCTCCCAGCCGGACACCGGTGAGCAGGCCCTCGAGATCGCCGACATGCTGATCCGCTCCGGCGCCCTGGACGTGGTGGTCGTCGACTCCGTCGCCGCGCTCGTGCCCAAGGCGGAGATCGAGGGCGAGATGGGCGACTCCCACGTCGGCCTGCAGGCGCGCCTCATGTCCCAGGCGCTGCGCAAGCTCACCGGTGCGCTGTCCTCCTCGGGCACCACCGCGATCTTCATCAACCAGCTGCGCGAGAAGATCGGTGTGTTCTTCGGCAGCCCGGAGACCACCACGGGCGGCAAGGCCCTGAAGTTCTACGCCTCCGTGCGCATGGACATCCGCCGCATCGAGACCCTCAAGACCGGTCAGGACTCCGTGGGCAACCGCACCCGCGTCAAGGTCGTGAAGAACAAGATGGCCCCGCCCTTCAAGCAGGCCGAGTTCGACATCCTCTACGGCGAGGGGATCTCCCGCGAGGGCGGTCTCATCGACATGGGCGTGGAGAACGGCATCGTGCGCAAGTCCGGTGCCTGGTTCACCTACGAGGGCGACCAGCTGGGCCAGGGCAAGGAGAACGCCCGCCAGTTCCTCAAGGACAACCCGGACCTCGCCGCCGAGATCGAGCAGAAGATCCTGCAGACCCTCGGTGTGGGCGAGTACGCCGTCAAGGAGGAGGCTCCGGCCGAGGCCGAGGGTGAGTCCTTCGACGCCGGCGAGTTCCTCGACGAGGACGTCCCGGCGACGATCTGATCCGGCCACCCGGATCGGTCAGCCATGACCGGGACGGAATCCGACCCAGCGCGCGGCGGCATGCATCCCATGCCGTCGCGCGCTCTCGTCCCCAGGACCCCTGAGCCATGACACCGACCCACCCCACGCCCGCGCACCGCGCCCCCGTGCAGCGCGACCTCGCCGCGCGCACCGACGAGATCCTCGCCCGCGCTCCCGCCGAGCCCACCGAAGCCGAGCGCGAGCGCGAGAAGCAGGTCGTCTCCCAGTGCCGGTATCTCATGCGCCTGCTCGCCACCAGGCGACGCAGCGCCGGGGAGATGTCCGCGCGCCTGCGCGAGCGCGAGGTCCCGGCCGATGTGGCCCACGAGGTCATGCAGCGGATCGCCCGCGCGGACCTCATCGACGACGCGGCCTTCGCCCGCGACTGGGTGATGCAGCGCCGGGAGCTCCGCGGTCTGGCGGACGAGGCGCTGCGGCGCGAGCTCGAGGCGAAAGGCGTCGCGGACGCCGACATCGACGCGGCGCTGGTGGCGCAGGCGGGCACGCCGCAGCACGCGGAGCTCGAGGAGGAGGAGCGTTGCCGCGAGCTCGTGCGCTGCCGCATCGCACCCGAGAGCCGCCGCACCGACATGGAGGATCGTTCAGAGCGCGCCCGCATGGCCCGCCGCCTCGAGGGGTACCTGCGCCGTCGCGGCTACGACGGCGCGCTCATCCGGCGCGTGGTCTCGAGCGAGCTCCTCGCCGCCACCGGGCGCTGAAGACGCTGAGGGCGCTGCGGCGGGCGGGTCACTCCTCCACGAGAGTTGCGGTGCGCGCCACGCGGGCGCCCCGGCGCTGCAGACGCCCATGGCGCTGGACCCACACCGCCAGGCGCGAGAGCAGCACGTTGAGGGTCACGAACACGGCGGCGCCCACGGCCAGCAGCGGGAGCAGGTAGTCGGCGTTGGTGAGCGCGTCGGCGACCCGGCTGATCTGGCGCAGCAGCTCCGCGTAGCCCACGATGTACCCGAGCGAGGAGTCCTTGATGAGGACGACGCCCTGGGCGATGAGCGAGGGGAGCATCATGCGCACCGACTGCGGCAGCTGGATCGTGCGGTAGATCAGACCGCTGCGCATCCCCAGCGAGTACGCGGCCTCGGTCTGGCCGGCAGGCAGCGCGCTGATGCCCGCGCGCAGGATCTCCGCGAAGACCGCCGCGTTGTAGACGACGAGGCCGAAGACCACGGCGACCAGGGGCGAGGCGCCGGGGAGCACCAGGATCCCGAACAGCATGACGAGCACGACGGGCAGCGCACGGAAGATCTCGATCACCGCCGAGGCGAGCCACCGCAGACCGCGCCACGGCGCCGAGCGGAGCGAGACCAGGAGGATCGCCAGGATCATCGCGAGCGGCAGGGAGATCACCGCGGCCAGCAGCGTGTTGAGCAGCCCCCGGAAGACGGCCGACCAGATGTCCTGCACCTGGTAGCCGGCGAAGTTCGGGGGCGCCTCGACGAGGATCCGCCACCGGTCGTCGAACACGCCGTTGGCCGCCAGGCGCCACCCGAGCAGCCCGAGGACGATGACGACGATCGCGCCGACCACCCAGCTCACGCGTCTCTCGCGACGCTTCTCGTCGGGTCCGGGGACGTCGTACAGGACGGGACCGCTGCTCATCGTGCGAACGCCGCCTTCCGTTCGAGGGCCGCCGCGAGCCGGCCGAGCGGGATGCAGATGACGAGATAGCACAGCGCGATGCCCACGAGGATCGCGATCACGTCGGAGGAGTGCACGTTCGTCAGCCGCTTCGAGAGCGCGAACAGTTCGAGCACGCTGAAGGCGCCCGCGACCGACGTGTTCTTCACCAGGGCGATGAGCACGCTGATCAGCGGCGGGATCGCCGTGCGGAAGGCCTGGGGGAGCACCACGATCGCGAGGTTCTGGCCGAATGACATGCCCAGCGAGCGCGCGGCCTCCGCCTGGCCCACCGCCACCGAGTTGATGCCGGAGCGCACCGCCTCTGCGACGAACGCCGAGGTGTAGCAGGTCAGCGCGATCACCGCCGCCACCTTATAGGCGAAGGTGAAGCCCATCGAGGGCGTCACGAACACGAAGAAGAAGAAGACGATCGTGAGCGGGGTGTTGCGCAGGAACTCGGTGTACACGGTCGCCACGGTGCGCAGCGGCATGTAGGGGGAGACCCTCATGGCGGCGAGCAGCGTCCCCAGCAGCACTGCGAGCACCCCGGCGGTGGCGGCGAGGAAGAGGGTGGTGGTGAACGCGTCCCAGATGGCGGCGCGCGAGGCGAGGAGGCTTCCCATGGGCGGCGGATCGGCGGCGGGCGCTCAGTAGCGGTCGATCTTCGGCGGATCCGGGGTGGGCAGGACCTGCCCGGCCGTCGACTTCCAGGCCTCCGCCCAGCTGCCGTCGTCGTAGGCCTTCTGGAGGGTGTCGTTGATGAACTCGCGGAAGGCGTCGTCACCCTTCTTCAGACCGATCCCGTAGGGCTCCTTCGTGAAGGTCTTGCCGTCGTCGACCATCTGCAGCTTGTCCTTGTCCGCGGCGACGAAGCCGGCCAGGATCACGTTGTCCGTGGTGACTGTGTCGACCTGGCCGTTGTTCAGGGCCGTGACGCACTTGGAGTAGGTGTCGAAGGTGACGAGCTCGGCATCGGGGTAGTTCTCCTCGATGTTCTGCGCGGGCGTCGAGCCCTCGACCGAGCTGACCTTCTTGCCCTTGAGGTCGTCGGGTCCCTGGATGGCGTCGTCGCCCTTGGGCACCATGAGCGCCTGACCGGCGATGTAGTAGGGGCCCGCGAAGTCGACGACCTTCTTGCGCTCGTCGTTGATCGTGTAGGTCGCGACCACGATGTCGACCTGGCCGTTCTGGATGAACGGCTCGCGGTTCGCCGAGACGGTCTCGGTCCACTCGATCTTGTCGGCCGTGATGCCGAGGGCAGCGGCGATCATCTTCGCGATCTCGACGTCGAATCCGGTGGGGTTGCCGTCGGGCCCGGCCTGGCCGAACAGGGGCTGGTCGAACTTTGTGCCCACGGTGATCTTCCCGGCGTCGGCGAGCTTCGCCATCGTCGAGCCCTCCTCGAAGCTCGAGGAGTCGACGTCGGCGACCTCGTCGGAGGAGTCATCGCCCCCGCCGCACGCGGTGAGCGTGAGCGCGGCGGCGGCGCCGACCGTGCCGGTGAGGAAGAAGCGCCGGCTGAGGGCGCCGGGGCTTAGGGAGAGACCGGTGCGGTCGACGGGGCCGGTGGGGGAGGAGGGGTGCTCGGTGGGGACGTGATCGGGACGCTGGCGTGACATGACGGGCTCCTTCGGTGCCTTCGGTGCCGGGCGGCTGCGCGCGGCGGTCAGTGGTGGAGGATCTTGGACAGGAAGTCCTGCGCGCGCTCGGACTCGGGCGCGGTGAAGAACCGGTCGGGCGGGGCGACCTCGAGGATCCGCCCCGCGTCCATGAACACGACCCTGTCGGCCGTGCGGCGCGCGAAGCCCATCTCGTGGGTGACCACGATCATCGTCATCCCCTCGCGCGCGAGGTCGGTCATCACCTCGATGACCTCGTTGATCATCTCGGGGTCGAGGGCCGAGGTGGGCTCGTCGAACAGCATGAGCTTGGGCTGCATCGCCAGGGAGCGGGCGATCGCGACGCGCTGCTGCTGGCCTCCCGAGAGCTGCGCGGGCAGCTTCTGCGCCTGGTCCGCGACGCCCACCCGCTCGAGCAGGCTCATGCCGAGCTCCTCGGCCGCGCGGCGCGGCATCCTCTTGACCTTGATGGGGGCCACGGTCACGTTGTCCAGCACGCTCTTGTGCGCGAAGAGGTTGAAGGACTGGAAGACCATGCCGACCTCCGCCCGCAGCTGGGCGAGACCGGGGCCGGAGGTGGGCAGCGCGCTGCCGTCGATGGTGATGTCGCCGGAGTCGATGGTCTCCAGGCGGTTGATCGTGCGGCACAGCGTCGACTTGCCCGAGCCGGAGGGGCCGAGGACCACGACCACCTCGCCCGCGGCGACCTCGAGATCGATGTCCCGGAGCACGTGCAGGTCCCCGAAATGCTTCTGCACCCCCCGCATCGTCACGAGGGGAGGGGCCGTCCCGGATTCGCTCCGGGACGCTGATGTGGTCTGGGTCATGGCGTGACCGTACGCTCTCGCGGCCGCGCACATCCCCGCTCGGGCGGGTCCGTTACCCCATGGTGACCTTCACAGGGCTCCCGCCGGAGGGCCGTACCCTGGTCGCATCATGACTTCCGTGCTCGCCCCGCAGAACGCCGATGCCGCCTCCGCCGACCGCGGCACCTACCAGGTGCGCACCTTCGGCTGCCAGATGAACGTCCACGACTCCGAGCGCCTCACCGGGCTCCTCGAGAAGGCCGGATACGTCGCCGCGCCCGCCGGGGCCGACCCTCGACGCGGGGAGGTCGACGTGGTCGTCTTCAACACCTGCGCTGTGCGCGAGAACGCCGACAACCGCCTCTACGGGACGCTCGGGTTACTGCGCCCCGGCAAGGACGCGAACCCCGGCATGCAGATCGCCGTGGGCGGCTGCCTCGCCCAGAAGGACCGCACGGCGATCACCGAGCGCGCGCCCTGGGTCGACGTCGTCTTCGGCACCCACAACATCGGCTCCCTGCCGGTGCTGCTTGAGCGCTCCCGCCACAACGCCCGCGCCGAGGTCGAGATCCTCGAGTCCCTCGAGGTGTTCCCCTCGACGCTGCCGACGCGCCGCGAGTCGGTCTACGCCGGCTGGGTCTCCATCAGCGTGGGCTGCAACAACACCTGCACCTTCTGCATCGTCCCCTCCCTGCGCGGGAAGGAGCGGGACCGCCGGCCCGGCGACGTGCTCGCAGAGGTCCGCGGCCTCGTCGAGGGCGGCGCGATCGAGGTGACGCTGCTGGGACAGAACGTGAACTCCTACGGCGTCGAGTTCGGGGACCGCGGCGCCTTCGCGAAGCTCCTGCGCTCCTGCGGGGAGATCGACGGCCTCGAGCGGATCCGCTTCACCTCCCCGCACCCGGCGATGTTCACGGACGACGTCATCGACGCGATGGCCGAGACCCCGGCGGTGATGCCCCAGCTGCACATGCCGCTGCAGTCGGGCTCCGACGACGTGCTGCGGCGCATGCGCAGGTCCTACCGCTCGAAGAAGTTCCTCGGCATCCTCGATCGCGTGCGCGAGCGGATCCCGCACGCGGCCATCACGACGGACATCATCGTCGGCTTCCCCGGTGAGACAGAGGACGACTTCGCGCGCACGCTCGAGGTCGTCGAGGCCTCCCGCTTCGCGAGCGCCTTCACCTTCCAGTACTCCGTGCGCCCGGGCACGCCCGCCGCGACCATGGAGGGCCAGGTCCCGCCCGACGTCGTCCGCGAGCGCTTCGAGCGGCTCACGGCCCTCCAGGAGCGCATCGGCCTCGAGGAGAACCGCGCCTTCGAGGGCCGCGAGGTCGAGGTGCTCATCGCCGAGGGCGAGGGCACGCGCGACGCGGACACCCATCGCATCTCGGGCCGCGCGGCGGACAACCGGCTCGTGCACGTGGCCCTGCCCGAGGGCCCAGGGGGCGGGGTGAGGCCGCGCCCCGGCGACCTCGTGACCACGACGGTCACCCGCGCGGCCGGGCACTACCTCATCGCCGACAGCCCGTTCACCGTGCGCCGCACCCGCTCGGGCGACGCGTGGGAGGCGCGCGAGGCCGGTCTCGAGGACGGGGCCGCGTGCGGGACCGGCGCGCCGGCCCCGCAGGGGCCGGTCGGCCTCGGGATGCCGACCCTGCGCACCCGCTGACCTCGTCCGGTCCGGGGCCGTGCCGGTGATCCTCCGCCCGCGCTGACGCGGGTCAGTGCGCGCCGACGCCCTCGCGACCCGCCAGGGCGCGGCGGGCCCACGCCGGGTCGTCGCTCGTGACCGTGTCGACGCCGAGGGCGACGGCGCGGTGCAGCGGCTCCTCGTCGTTGATGGTCCAGGCGTTCACGAGATGCCCGGCCCCATGGGCGCGCGTGACATCGGCGTCCGGGAGCTTCGACATCTGCAGACTGACGGCCTCGGTCCGGAGGTTGCCGGCGAGGGCCCAGAAGTCCTCGTCGGCGACGTGCGTGACCGCCGAGAGCGGGATCTGCGGGGCCACCGCGCGGGCGGCGCGCAGCGCCTCGGGCTTGAAGGAGATGATCCAGGCGGGGGCCACCCCGTTGCTGCTCTGGTCCAGCTCCCGGTCGACGAGCAGCTGCGCGGTCTGCTCGGCCGCAGCGACCGCCTTGACCTCGACGTAGATCGGGACACCCGACTCCTGGGCGATATCGAGGACGGCCTCGAGGGACGGCACGTGCTCGCCGTCCGGCAGCAGCACGGTGTCGAGCTCTGCGCGGGTGAGCTCCGCGAGGGATCCGCTGCGCAGAGGTGAGTCCTCAGCGGCGGTGCGGTCAATGGTGGTGTCGTGCATGATCACGAGCTGTCCGTCGGCGCTCAGGTGCACGTCGCACTCGAGCAGGTCCGCTCCGGCGTCGACGCCGGCGCGGAAGGCGCGCAGCGTGTTCTCGGGTGCGAGCCTCGCGGCGCCGCGGTGTCCTACGATCTTCGGCTGCATCAGCCGATCACCTCCTGCAGGTCGTCATGGTTCTCGTCGAGGATCTCCTGGACGACCAGGCTCTTGGCGATCTTCGTGTCCTTGGCGGCCTCGACGATCGGCACGTACCCGGTGTCCCGATGCCATTGTGCCGAGTTCTGGGGCTCGGCGAGGAAGCGGAACAGCTCCGCGCACCCTTCCTGGCGGTCCTCGGAGTCCGAGCGGACGATCGAGAGACCGCCGCCGGTGGGCACCCGGGCGGGCGCCTCGACCTGGCCGGGCATGAACGCGCAGGCCGCGTCGAAGCCCGCCTGCTCGGTGAGGTTCCGCAGCGCGGCGGTGGACTGCCGGCCTCGCGACTGACCCGTCGTGAAGTCGGTGTCCGAGGACTGCGCCATGTACCCGAGATGCTGCTCGTGGATGAAGCGGCGCTGCCACGCGAACCATTCGGCGCCGTGCTCGTCGTTCATGGTGACCTCCAGGCCCTCGGCGCTGTGCGCGCCGAAGGCCCAGAGGCCGGCCTGGGCGAACCAGCTGTCGGCCGAGCCGAGGGCGACCGCAGCCAGGGGCTTGCCGCTGCCCCGGATCTCGGCGAGCTCGGGGGCGAAGTCGGCGTGGTCGTCCCAGGTCTTCGGGCCCTCGTCCTGGGACTCGTTGCACTTCTCGAAGATCGACGGGATGGCCTCGCAGCTGATCCCGCTGAAGGGGCTCGTTGCCGGGGCGCTCGAGGCGGGTCGTCAGGGCGGGGCGACCTCAGTCGTCGAGCTCGTCGACCTCGGCGCCCAGGCGCTCCTCGAGCTCGTGGAAGAACGCGATGACGGTGCGCAGCCCGCACTCGATCGCGCGGTCGATCTGCTGATCGGAGGCTCCCGAGCTGAAGTCGGAGGTGACCTCGCCGTACAGTCCCAGCAGGCCCTCGGACTCGCGTCGCACGTACACCTTCGGCCAGACGCGGCTCATGTTCCACTCGTTGCAGAGCTTGAGCATCTCGGGCTTGTGGGCGCGCGAGACGGAGCGGTTCCAGCGTCCGCGGATCTGCAGCACGCTCCCGGCCTCGCCGGTGAGCATGAACTGGAAGCGGTAGTCGTCGAACCGTGCGCGCAGCACCTCGGGATGATCGGTGTCCTCCACGAAGGCGTAGCCGTGGCCGGACAGCGCCGCCTCGACGCGGTCGGTGCTGATCGGGTCCAGACCCTCCATCGACGCGGTGGCGGAGGAGGCCTGCTGCTGTGTCACCTGGAACCTCGTGGACGTAGGGGCGATCGGGACGCGCCCCACACTAGCCCCTTGCGCGCGCGAGGGCATCGCCAGGGTCGTCCACGGCACTCCGGGTACAGTGCGGCCCATGCCCGCGCCCGTCCCGCACCAGGCCGCGTCGGCCGCGGAGTCCCTGTCGGACCTGCCGATCGTCGCGATCGTCGGCGCGACCGCCACGGGCAAGTCCGATCTCGCGCTCGACCTCGCCGAGCGCCTGGACGGCGAGATCATCAACGCCGACGCGCTGCAGCTCTACCGCGGGATGGACATCGGCACCGCGAAGGTCGGCGCCGCCGAGCGCGAGCGCGTCCCCCACCACCTCCTCGATGTGCTCGAGGTGACCCAGGAGGCCAGCGTCTCGACCTATCAGCGCGAGGCCCGCGCGGTCGTCGCGCAGGTCCGCGGCCGCGGTCGCGTGCCCGTCGTCGTCGGCGGATCCGGCCTGTACGTCCGCGCGCTGCTGGACGACATCCGCTTCCCGCCCACGGATCCCGATGTCCGCGACCGTCTGGAGCGCCGCGCGCAGAGCGAGGGCGTCGACTCACTGCGCACCGAGCTCGAGCGCACCGATCCCGAGGCCGCGGCGGCGATCGGCGCGCAGGACGTCCGGCGCATCGTGCGCGCGCTCGAGGTCGGCGAGATCACCGGGGGATCCTTCCGCGCCTTCCTCCCGCGGCGTCAGTACCTGGACGCCGCGACGCTGCAGATCGGTCTGCACCGCGAGCGCGAGGAGCTGCGTGAGCGGGTCGCCGTGCGCGTGGACCGGATGGTCGAGCAGGGGCTGCTCGACGAGGTCCGCGCCCTGCGCGCACAGGGGCTCGACGAGGGGGCGACAGCGCGCCGCGCCATCGGGTACGAGCAGGCGCTCGCCGTCCTCGACGGCGCGATGACCTGCCGCGAGGCGGTCGACGCGACGGTCGCCGGCACCCGTCGCCTGGTGCGCAAGCAGGACACCTGGTTCCGCCGCGATGAGCGCACGGACTGGCTCCCCGCCTCCTCCGACGACCTCCTCGCACGTGCGCTGGACCTCGTCGCCGCGCACCGCCGGGACGTGCGCGCGTAGGCTTCCCGGCATGCCGACACACCGTGACGAGTCCTCCGCGGCCGCCGCCGCGCCCCTCGCGCTGCGCTTCACCAAGGGGCACGGCACCCGCAACGATTTCGTGGTCCTCGACGACCCGGAGGGAGCCCTCGCACTCGACGCGTCCGCGGTCGCCGCGCTCGCCGACCGCCGCGGCGGCATCGGCGGCGACGGCGTGATCCGCGTGGTGCGCACGCGCGCCGCCGGCGTCGAGGCGCCGGCGGATGCCCCCGAATGGTTCATGGACTACCGCAACGCCGACGGCTCGATCGCCGAGATGTGCGGCAACGGCGTGCGCGTGTTCGCCGCCTTCCTCTCGCGCGCGGGCCGTCTGCCCGCGGACGGCGCGCCCCTGGACATCTGGACCCGCGCCGGCGTGCGGCGCCTCGAGGTCCTCGCGGCTCCGCCGGCCCCCGGCGACCCCTGGCAGGTGCGCGTGGGCATGGGCCCTGCTCGCGTGTCCGACGGGCCCGCCCGCACCGTGCGCATCGCCGGGCGCGAGCTCCCCGCCTGGGACGCGGACATGGGAAACCCCCACGCGGTCGCCGAGCTGCCCGAGGACCTGGTCCTCGAGGACCTCGATCTGACCGTCCGCCCGGGCCTCGATCCCGAGCCCGAGCACGGGGCGAACGTCGAGTTCGTCGTCCGTCGCGGCACCGCGCACGTGGCGATGCGCGTCTTCGAGCGGGGCGTCGGCGAGACCCAGTCCTGCGGGACGGGCGCGGCGGCCGTCGGCGTGGTCTCGGCCCTGTGGGCCGGGGACGACGGCAGCGGCCCCTGGCGGGTCGACGTGCCCGGCGGGACCCTCGAGGTCGCCCGCGCCGAGGACGGGCAGGTCACCCTCGCCGGTCCCGCGCAGCTCGTGGCCGACGGGGCGACCGCGCTCCCGCGCGGCTGACCGGTCCGGATCGGCCGATCGGCCGCCGTTCGCGTGGGCGCGGCTCGCACGATCCATCGGCGTGCGCCCGGGTGGTCGGGTGCTCGCGTCCGTGGTCGCGTGCACCGGATGAGGCGTGCTCAGCCCTCTGCGCGCGGACCGACCTCGAGGATCCGGAAGCCCTTCGCGCTCGCGACCTTCTGCACCGCGCGACCGGGGAGCTGGTCGTCGAGCCACGCCGCCAGGGGATCCGCGCCGAGGTTCCTGCCGACCACGAGGCCGGCCGTCCCCTGCGCGGAGAGGCGCCCGCACCAGCGCAGCAGAAGATCGTGCAGCTCCTGCTTGCCGATCCGGATCGGCGGGTTCGACCAGAGGGTGTCGAACAGCAGCTCGGAGGGGACGTCGTCGGGCGCGGCGACATGCACCCGCAGGCCCAGTCGCTCGGCGTTCTCCGCGGTGACCTCGCGGGCGCGCTCGGAGACGTCGACCGCCCAGACCTCCGCGTCGGGGTGGAGCAGTGCGGCGCTGAGCGCGATCGGCCCCCAGCCGCACCCCAGGTCGAGGATCCGAGCCCCTGCCGGCACCGGGGCGAGCGTGTCCAGGCGGTCCAGGAGCACCGCGGTCGCCTTGTCCAGCCCGCGTGCGGAGAACACCGCGCGGGAGGTGACCAGCTCCCGCTCGGCGCCGACGAGCCGTGCGGTCAGCGGCAGGCGGGAGGCGTCGGTCGCGCTGGTGGGGGAGAAGTAGTGCTCGGACACGCACACAGCGTACGCATCCGGCCCACCGGGGCGGCGTCCGCCGATGCGCCCTGGGCATAAATCTCTCGCCCCGCGCGCCGGGCCGTGGGATTCTTGATGCTCACGATCCGCTCACGGCGGGTCCTCGCAGCACTCCGCCCGACGCACCCCACAGGAAGAAGGCCGCCACCGTGCCGATCGCTTTTCACCCGGACTCCGAGAACGCCCCCGCGCAGGAGCACGGCGGCGAGGAGGCCGCCGGAGCGGACGAGCGCACGAGCAGCGACCCCCTGACCCGTCGGATCCTCGCGCGCGGCGACGCCTCCGTCTCCGCCGTCACCTACGCCTCGGACACCGACGGCGAGCAGCTCGACCTCGCCGACCGTCGCGCGCTGCGGCGCGTCGCGGGCATCCGCACGGACATCGAGGACGTCACCGAGGTCGAGTACCGCCAGCTGCGCCTCGAGCGCGTGGTCCTCGCCGGCATCTACACCTCCGGCAGCTCCGATGACGCCGAGAACAGCCTGCGGGAGCTCGCCGCGCTCGCCGAGACCGCCGGCTCCGAGGTGCTCGACGGCGTCATGCAGCGCCGCCAGCACCCCGACCCCGCGACCTTCCTGGGCAAGGGCAAGGCGGCCGAGCTCGCCGAGATCGTCACCGAGACCGGTGCGGACACTGTCGTGGCCGACGGAGAGCTCGCGCCCAGCCAGCGCCGCGCCCTCGAGGACATCGTCAAGGTCAAGGTCGTCGACCGCACCGCGCTGATCCTCGACATCTTCGCCCAGCACGCCAAGTCCCGCGAGGGCAAGGCGCAGGTCGAGCTCGCGCAGCTCGAGTACCTGCTGCCGCGCCTGCGCGGCTGGGGCGAGTCCATGTCCCGCCAGGCCGGCGGGCGCGTCGCCGCGGGCGGAGCGGGGATGGGCTCGCGCGGACCCGGCGAGACGAAGATCGAGCTGGACCGCCGCCGTATCCGCACCCGGATGGCCAAGCTGCGCCGCGAGATCAGGGAGATGGCGCCGAGCCGCGAGGCCAAGCGCGCGGACCGCCACCGCCGCGAGGTGCCGGCCGTCGCGATCGCCGGCTACACCAACGCCGGGAAGTCCTCGCTGCTGAACCGGCTCACGAGCGCCGGCGTCCTCGTGGAGAACGCCCTGTTCGCGACGCTGGACCCGACGGTCCGGCGGGCCCAGACGCCCGACGGCCGCGAGTTCACCTACGCCGACACGGTGGGCTTCGTGCGCCATCTGCCCACGGAGCTCGTCGAGGCCTTCCGCTCGACGCTCGAGGAGGTCGGCGACGCCGACCTGCTGCTCCACGTGGTCGATGCCTCCCATCCCGACCCCGAGGGCCAGATCCGGGCCGTGCGCGGTGTGCTCGCCGACATCGACGGCTTCGACGTCCCCGAGATCATCGTGCTGAACAAGGCCGACATCGCGTCCCCCGAGACGATCGCGCGCCTGCGCAGCCTGGCGGGGGAGTCCGCCGTGGTGTCCGCGCGCACCGGCGAGGGCGTCGACGAGCTGCGCGATCTCATCGCCGACCGCCTCCCGCGGCCTGCCGTCGAGATCGACACCGTCGTGCCGTACACGCGCGGCGACCTCGTCTCGCGCGCGCACTCGACCGGCGAGATACTCGGCGAGGAGCACCTGCCCGAGGGCACGCGCCTGCACGCGCGGGTCGACTCCGCGCTCGCCGCGGAGATCCGGTCGCTCGTCGGCGCCTGAGGGGCGTGCCCGAGGGACCGCGCCTGCGGGCGGCGGCCCCTCCCTGGCCGACGTGACGAGTCCCCTCCGCGGGCTCCGACGCGCCTCGGCGATGCGCGCACGGCGCGCGGCTAGTGTGGGCCGGTGCCTGCCGCCCGTGAAGCCTCCGCGTCGCCGATCGCCGATCTCGACGTGCTCATGGACGCCGCCGTGGAGGGCCTGGAGGGGACGCGCCGCGAGGGTCAGACCCGGATGGCGAGCGCGGTCGACACTGCCCTCGAGGGACAGCGCCACCTGCTGGTCCAGGCCGGCACCGGCACCGGCAAATCGCTCGCGTACCTCGTGCCCGCGCTGCGCCACGCGGTCGTGACGGGACGGCCGGTCGTGGTCTCCACGGCGACCATCGCCCTGCAGTCGCAGATCGTGCGCAAGGATCTCCCGCGCATCGTCGAGGCGCTCGCCCCCCACCTCCCGCGCACCCCCACCTTCTCCCTGCTCAAGGGACGCGGGAACTACCTGTGCCTGCACAAGATCGACGGCGGCTACCCGAGCGACATCGACCCCGGGGCGCTCTTCGCCCAGACCGCCGCCGATCCCGCGAGCGGCTCCTCCGAACGCCTCGGGGAGCAGGTGAAGCGGCTGCGCGAGTGGTCGGCGCTCACCGACACGGGCGACCGCGACGACCTGGACATGCCCGTCTCCGACCGCGCCTGGCACCAGGTCTCGGTGACCGGCTCGCAGTGCCTGGGAGGGCACTGCCCGCTCGTGGACCAGTGCTTCGCCGAGCGCAACCGCGCCGTCGCCCGCGAGGTCGATCTCGTGGTCACGAATCACGCGCTGCTCGCGATCGACTCCTTCGACAACCACGGCATCATCCCCGACCACGATGCGGTGGTGTTCGACGAGGCGCACGAGCTCACGTCCCGCGTGACGAGCGCCGTCACCGACCAGCTGACCGTGGGCATGGTGCGCGGGGCCGTCCGCGAGCTGCGCGGGCTCGGCGTCGCTGCGACCGCCCTCGACGACGCGGGCGAGGAGCTGAACACGGTCCTTCCCGACCTGCCCGACGGGAGAGTCATGGGCGCTCTGCCCAGCGCCGCCGCGGATGCCCTCGTCCACCTGCGCACGGAGGCCCGCGGTGCCCACGCCGACGCCAAGGACGCCGGCGGCGACGCCCCGACGGCGGCCGGCGCCCGCAAGGCCGTGCGCGCGAACCTGCAGGAGATCGTCGACGTCTGCGAGCGCCTCACCGCGCCCGACGAGGACGACGTCGTCTCGGTCTCCCACTCCGAGCGCACCGGCCGCTCGAGCCTCCAGGTCGCCCCGCTCGACGTCGCCGGCGCCATGCGGGGACGCATCCTCGAGGACACCACCGCCGTGCTGACCTCCGCGACGCTCGCCCTCGGCGGACGCTTCGAGCCGCCCGCCCGCGCCATCGGCCTGGGCTCGCGCCGACGCATGGACGCCGAGGACGTCCCTCCGCTCGAGGACCGCAGCGCCTGGGCCGGGATCGATGTGGGCAGCCCCTTCGACTATCGCCGCCAGGGCATCCTCTACGTCGCCTCCCACCTGCCCTCGCCGGGCCGTGAGGGCCCGTCGCTCGCGATGCTCGATCACCTCACCGAGCTCGTCGAGGCCTCGCGCGGCGGGGCGCTGTGCCTGTTCTCCTCGAGGCGGGGTGCGGAGGTCGCCGCCGAGCACGTGCGCGCGCGTCTCGACCTGCCCGTCGGCCTGCAGGGGGAGGACTCCCTGCCCCGGCTCGTCGAGCAGTTCCGCGGCGACGACACCGCGAGCCTGTTCGGGACCATCGGGCTGTGGCAGGGCGTGGACGTGCAGGGGCGCACGTGCCGGCTGGTGACCATCGACCGCCTGCCGTTCCCGCGCCCCGACGATCCGCTGACCTCCGCACGCTCCGAGCGGGCCGACGCGGAGGGCGGCAGCGGATTCATGCAGGTGTCGGTGCGCCATGCCTCGCTGCTGCTCGCGCAGGGCGCCGGTCGCCTGATCCGCTCGCACGAGGACCGCGGCATGGTCGCGGTGCTCGACCCGCGTCTGCGCACCAAGCGCTACGGGGCGGTGCTGCGCGAGGCGATGCCGCCGCTGTGGCCGACGCAGGATCCCGAGGTCGCGCTGGCCGCCCTCGGACGACTGGCCCGCGCGGGGGGCTGAGCCCGCAGGACCGAGCGCGTGCAAGGGGTCGATCGCGGCCGCGCCCGGGTGCGGGATCGCGTCAGACGGCGCGCAGCACCGCCACCACCTTGCCGAGGATCTCGGCGTGGTCGCCCAGGATCGGAGCGAACGCGGGGTTGTGCGGCATCAGCCAGACATGGCCGTCGCTCTGGGCGAACGTCTTGACCGTCGCCTCGCCCTCGATCATGGCCGCCACGATCTCGCCCTTCTGCGCGACGGGCTGAGAGCGCACGACGACCCAGTCGCCGTCGCAGATCGCGGCATCGACCATCGAGTCCCCGACGACCTGCAGCAGGAACAGCTCCCCGTCGCCCACGAGCTGCTGGGGCAGGGTGAAGACGTCCTCCACCTGTTCCTCAGCAGTGATCGGGATGCCGGCGGCGATCCGGCCGACGAGCGGCACGCTCACCGACGCGGAGGCCGCGGCGGCACCGATCGACTCGACGGGCGCGAGGGTCGGCTCGCCGGCGTCGTCGGGCAGCACCACCTCGAGCGCGCGCGGACGCTTCGGATCGCGGCGCAGGAATCCCTTGCGCTCGAGCGCCTGGAGCTGGTGGGAGACGGAGGAGGGGGAGGTGAGGCCGACGGCATCGCCGATCTCGCGCATGGTCGGCGGGTAGCCGTGGCGCTCGATGGCGGCGGTGATGGTCTCGAGGATCCGTCGCTGGCGCGCGGTGAGGCCGTCGTCGGTCAGGTCGGGACCAGAGGTCGTCGGGGTCATCTGCGCGGCTCCTCGCTTCGTCTGTCCCACCCCTGCGATTCAGTGGGACTCGTCGCTCAGCCTAGGCGTCGGGCGGCTTGATTCCAAACATGTGTTCGAGGAAGGCCTTGCGTGTCGCGCGCGGCGGGCCTACAGTCGTACACGTATTCGATCGAACAGGAGTTCGGACAATGGCCACCATGCTTCCCCTCCCCACCTCTTCGGCCCACACTGAGCAGGCTGCTGCTCGCAAGGGTGTTCGACTGCAGCTCACCCGTCGCGGCCGCATCCTGCTGGCCGCCGTCGCGTTCCTCGCAGGCATCCTCGTCGCCCTGCTGGGCGTTCTCGTCCTCGGTGTCCCCTCCGCCTTCGCGGGCGATCCGCAGGAGCCGGTCACCGTGACCGTGCAGGCGGGCGACACGCTCAGCGACTACGCCGAGCAGTATGCACCCGCCGGTGAGGACTCCCAGGACTTCGTGCGCGACATGCGTTCGCTCAACGGCCTCTCGAGCCCCCGCATCACCGAGGGGCAGTCGCTCGAGCTCCCCGAGGGCAGCGTCGACGCCGCCTGATCCGCCGGGGCGCTGCGGCGGGAGCGCCGCGGGCCCGCTCTCGACCCTGCGGTGCGCCCGGTAGGCTGGAGGACGTGCACTGTCCGTTCTGCCGCCACCCCGATTCGCGCGTCGTCGACTCGCGCACTGCCGACGACGGCGCCTCGATCCGGCGTCGTCGCCAGTGCCCGAACTGCTCGCGTCGGTTCTCCACGATCGAGACGGCATCCCTCTCGATCCTCAAGCGCTCGGGAGTGAGCGAGGCGTTCAGCCGTTCCAAGGTGATCTCCGGAGTGCGCAAGGCCTGTCAGGGCCGCCCGGTCAGCGACGACCAGCTGGCCGTTCTCGCCCAGCGGGTCGAGGAGACCGTTCGCCAGAGCGGCCAGGCCGAGGTCGACGCCCACGCCGTGGGCCTCGCGATCCTCCAGCCCCTGCGCGAGCTCGACGTGGTCGCGTACCTCCGCTTCGCGAGCGTCTACCAGGACTTCGACTCCCTCGACGACTTCGAGTCCGCGATCTCCGAGCTGCGCCAGGACGCCTCCGCCGGCAGCGGCGCCGCGTCCTGAGCCGCTCGGCGGCCCGTCGGCCCTCGGGTCCGAGGCACGGGAGCCGCTGCATTCGTGGCTGATCCGTGTCGATCGGTGGAAAACGGTCCGAAGCACCGGCGTCATGCCCTTAAGATGTTCAGGGCGCGCCCAGAGGGCGCGCCGCCGACCGGCGGTCGTGGAGGGGAAGCCACGGCCGCCGGTCTTCTCATGTCCGGGGCGAGGACTCGGCCTCGGTGCCGGTGAGGCCCGCCGGCAGCTCCCGCGCATGCACCACGTCCAGCCGCTGGGTCGCACGGGTCATCGCGACGTAGAGGTCACCGGCGCCTCCCTCGGAATCGGCGAGGATCTCCGCGGGCTCCACGAGGACCACCGCGTCGAACTCGAGTCCCTTGGCGTCCTGCGGGGTCATCACCGCGATCGGGTCGTCGATGCCGCGGCTCCCGGTGCCGATGCGGCCCAGGTCGTCCCGTGCGCGCAGCGCGCGCACCACGTCCTCGAGACGTCGTCCGGGGGTGAGGACGACGAGGCGCCCGATCGCCTCGGCCTGCTGCGCGGCAACGGCGTCGGCCACCGCCTCCGGCAGCCCCGCCTCGTCCCCGGAGTGCAGGAGCACCGGCCAGTCGCCCTCGCGCACCGAGGTGACCTCGGTGATCGGGAGGTCGCGGGACTCGGCCACGGCCTGCGCCACGTCCATGATGCGACGCGGCGTGCGGTAGTTGACGCTCAGCGGCTCGACCTCGAGACGGTCCTCGACGTACGGGGCGAGCGCCCTCTCCCACGAGGAGGTCCCTGCTGACGACGAGGTCTGCGCGACATCGCCGACGATGGTGAACGACTTCGAGGGGCAGCGGCGCATGAGCGTGCGCCACATCATCGCCGAGAGCTCCTGTGCCTCGTCCACGACCACGTGCCCGTAGGTCCAGCTGCGGTCCTCCGCGGCCCGTTCGGCGAGCGTGCGGCCGTCGGACGCCCGGTCCATGCGGTCCGCGAGGTCCTCGTCGCGCACGATCCCCGAGGTGTCGATGTTCTCGATGACCTCGCGCGCATAGCTGAGATCTGCCTCGCGGCGTCGACGGGAGCGCTCGGCATCCGCCTGCTGCGCCTGATCGTCCTCGCCCAGCAGCTCTGCGACCTCGTCGAGCAGGGGCACGTCCTCGATCGTCCACGGAGCGTCCTTGGCGCGCACGAGGAGGTCGAGATCCGCGCCGGCGAGGGAGCGCGGAGCGGCCGCACGCAGCCGCTCGGGATGCGCGAGCAGGACCCGCAGGAACGACTCCGGGGTGTACGGCAGCCACGCCAGGTTCAGCGTGCGGCGCACCTCGGGATCGCGGCGCAGGTCGTCGAGATACCCCGCGCGGTCCTCGGGGATCACGGTGGTCCCGCGGCGGGAGAGCTCGGCCTCGTACTGCTGGACCAGCCGGTCCAGGGCGGCGCGCACGAACACGGCGCGCGCGGCGTTGTGGGGCTTGTGGGTCGAGCGCGCCTCGCGCCGGGCGTCCGCCAGGACCTTCCGGGTGATCCTGAGGGGCGTGCCGTCGATGGCGAGCTCGAGATCCCTCTCCGGCACCACCTGACGCTGCTTCACCGCGCGCGAGAGCAGCTCGGCCATCGCGGCTGCGCCCTTGAGGCGCGCGACCTCGGGCGCATCGTGCAGCGTCGTCTCCACGCCCGGGAAGAGCCCGCCGGGGGTCGACATCACCACGCCGGACTCTCCGAGGCTCGGCAGCACGCGCTCGATGTAGCGCAGGAAGCCGCGCGTGGGGGCGACGATCAGCACGCCCGAGTGCTCGAGGCGGCGGCGATGGGTGTAGAGCAGATAGGCGGCGCGGTGCAGGGCGACGGCGGTCTTGCCCGTGCCGGGCCCGCCCTGGACCACCAGCACCCCGCGGTTCGAGGAGCGGATGATGCGGTCCTGCTCCGCCTGGATGGTGGCGACGATGTCGCCCATGCGCCCGGTGCGCTGCGAGGAGACGGCGGCCAGGAGTGCGCCCTCGCCCTGCAGCACGACCTCCTCGCCCTCCGCGCCGCGGGCGAGCATGGACTGGTCGAGCACGTCGTCCTCGAGCCCCACGACGGTGCGCCCCTGGGAGATGAGGTGGCGGCGCAGGCGCACGTCCAGCCGCTCGAGGCTGGTCGCCTGGTAGTAGGCGGCCGCGGCCGGAGCGCGCCAGTCCACGAGGAGCTGCTCGCGCTCCGGCGTGAACAGGCCGATGCGGCCGATGTAGTGGCGCTCGCCCTCGTCCGTGTCGAGCCGGCCGAACACGACGCTCGAGCTCACCGTGCGCAGCAGCGCGAGCCGGTCCTCGTACAGCGCCATGAACGCGTCCCGCTCGGAGCGGTTCTGATGGGTCGCCGCGTCCTGCGATCCCTGGACCTCGTCCAGGCTGGTCTGGATCTGCGCCATGAGCTCGTCCACGCGCGCGTACAAGCGGTTCGCGTAGTCCTGCTCGAGGGCGATCTCACGGGCGACATGCGCCTCCTCGCTCGCCGGCGCATCCGGCCGGGGTTCTGCTGGCTCCACGGGGCGTCCTTCCGGTGGCCGCGCGCACGAGGGGGTGCCGCCCTGATCCTGTGCGCGCGATGACATGGCGATCCATTATGGTGGAACGCGTCGAACGCGGGGAAAAGCCCTGCTCGACGGCGACTGCGAGGAGCGAGGTGCATCGATGCGTGACCCCCGTGACCTCTACGCCTACGAGTCCGCGGATGTGATCGCGGCGGTTCCCCGCGGCCGCCTGACCCTCGTGCACGCCCTCCCGGGCCTCGTGGACGCCGGCAACTCCTGCCGGATCGCCTCGACCTACCTCAAGGATTCCCTGCGCCACGTGCGGATCGTGACGTTCGACATCGACGAGCTCGTGGACTACCGGGGCTCGCGTCCGCAGGCGGTGTTCGACGGTGCGGTCTACACCGAGGTGACCGTTCCCGAGATGTCCCTGTACCTCATGTACGACGAGGGCGACCGCCCCTTCCTCTATCTCGACGGGCCAGAGCCGGACCTGCAGTGGCGCCGCCTCAGCCAGGCCGTGATCGACCTCATCGAGTTCTTCGACGTCGCGAAGGTCGTGGGCATGAGCGCGATCCCGATGGCCATGCCGCACACGCGGCCGATCGCCATGATCACCCATGCCAACGACCCCGACCTGATCCCCGCGCACGAGCCCGAGCAGGGCGGGGAGATCGTGGTCCCGGCCTCGTTCGGCGCGCTGCTCGAGCACGAGCTCGGCAAGGCCGGACACCCAGCCATCGGCTATGCCGCGCAGATCCCTCACTACCTCACGCGCACCGACTTCCCGGCGGGCGCGCTCGCGCTGCTGCGTCGGGTCAGCGAGGGCGCGGGCCTGGACATCCCTCTCGTGGACCTCGGAGATCTCACGGAGGCCGCGGGCGCGGCGCTCGAGAGCACCCTCACCGACAACGAGGAGGTCCTCAGCATGGTCGCGGCCCTCGAGGAGCAGTACGACGCGCAGTCCACCGAGAGCGACGGCGTCTTCAGCACCACGATGGACCTGCCCACCGGCGAGGAGCTCGCGGATCGCTTCGAGCGCTTCCTCGCCGGCGAGGAGGACGACGGCCCCGGCGGAGGATCGGGGCGGGGGCCAGGCTCCGGCCCCGAGGTCTCCTGAGGAGGGACCTCCGCCGCACCGGCGACTCGCCGCCCACCGGCCATCGCGCGCCCTCGGCGCACGCAGCAGCGCATCATCGCAGGACACAGGAAGTGACGCTTTCCATGGCAGAGAGCACCGTGCAGGGCACCGTGACGTGGTTCAACGGCGAGAAGGGCTACGGCTTCATCGAGGTCGACGGGCCCGGGGCCGACGTCTTCGTGCACCACAGCCGCATCGACATGGACGGCTACCGCACTCTCGCGGAGGGCCAGAGGGTCGAGGTCGACGTGGTGCCCGGCGAGAAGGGGCCGCAGGCCGAGCAGGTCCGCCCGCTCTGAGATCCGATCCTCCCCCTGGGGGCCGGCCCATCGCGTATCAGGTCTGAGCGCCGCCCTCGAGCACCGCTCCGGGGGCGGCGATCCGCGCTGCGTCCTCCCCGGCGGCCAGCCGCACCGCCACCGGGTCCGAGCGCAGCGCCCGGTCGAGCGAGGCCGGCAGCGGCGCATCGGAGGCGAGCAGCACGCAGTTCCCGCGCCGTCTGCCCTTGAGGTGGGCAGGCTCGGCGATCGCACCGACGTGCGCGAACACGCTCGAGAGCGTGGTCAGCTCGTCGGCGAGCAGACGCGATCCCGGGCGGGAGGCGCAGTTGGCCAGGTAGAGGCCGTCGTCGGCGAGCACGCGGCGGGCGTGGCGGGCGGCCTCGACCGAGGTGAGCGAGGACGGCGTGCGATCTCCCGCGAAGACGTCGCGGGTGAGCACGTCGAAGCGGTCCTCGCGCCACTCCTCGAGCGCATGGGCGGCGTCGTCGACGCGGATCCTCAGCTGCGGGGAGCGGGGGAGGGAGAACCAGGTCCGCACGTGCTCGGCGAGGAGCGCGTCGAGCTCCACGACGATCTGGCGGGCGCGCGGCCAGTCGTGGGCGAGCGTGCGCGGCAGCGCGCACCCGGCGCCTCCCAGATGGGCGACGGCGAGTTCGAGCCCGCGCCGCGAGGAGCCGGCGCCGTCCGCCCCGTCCCCGGCGCGCCTCTCCAGGATCCAGCAGTGCATCGCCGTGCGCATCCACCGCATGTACTCGAACACCAGATGGTCCGGATCGGGATCGAGGTGCGAGGACGGAACGCCGTTGACCAGGAGCAGCACCGATCCGTCGGATTCGACGACGAGCTCGGCGCTGCCCGTCGAGATGGGGACGGCCTCGCCGACGGGCCCGAGACCGGGGAACGGCGCCTCCGAGGAGCTGCGGCGACGGCCGCGGGGTGGTGGGGTCACCCGGACACTCTAGAGCCGGGAGCCCCGCGCATCGGCCTCCGCGTGCGCAGAGTCGGAGCCGATTGCGCGAGCCGCCCGTCGGCCCTCCCCAGACGCCCTGCGTCCACAGCGCCGGCGCTGCCGCGTCGGATGTCGGTGCGTCCGCCTAGCGTTCCCACCATGACCACGCACACAGCTGAGCTCGTCCATCTGGATCAGGATCTCGCCGCCCTCGAGAGGGCCGAGGCGATGCTCGCCCGCGCCCAGGAGCTCGCGGGTACCGACCCGCGCGCCTCCTACGAGCTCGTGCATCGTGCGGCCCTGCGCACCGCCGGCGTCCTCGTCACCCGGGCGAACCGTGCCCGGCGGCGCAAGCTGCCGCTGAACGTGTGGACGGCGATGGACCGCATGGGCGGGGAGCGCCGGCGCTGGGCGGAGGACGCCTCGCGCTTCGTGGTCGAGCGCGACCGCCTGGACCGCGACCAGCGCGCGACCCCGGACCCCGTCCTGCTGGCGCTGCATCGCGAGGGGACCCGGGCACGCATAGCCCAGGTCCGTGAGGAGCTCCTGGCCTCCCTCGCGCCCACGGAAGCGGTCGCCCTCGCCGGGTGAGGTCGGCGATCCGGCACGGCCGGTGCGGTCCGCGCCGTCGGCGGCCACGGTGTCCGCGCGCGCTCGCGTCGATCGAGGAGCCCGGTCCGATGGCTCCTCCGGGACCCGACTAGCATGGTGCGCTCCGGCCGCGCGCGCGGCCCGGGGGAGGAGCGGCGGAGGGAGCGCAGATGTCGGGCACGGAGGACTGCACGATCCTGCACCTGGACATGGATGCCTTCTTCGCCTCCATCGAGATCCGCGACGACCCCGCCCTGCGAGGTCTGCCCGTCGTCGTCGGAGGAGCGGGATCGCGCGGCGTCGTCGCCGCGGCGAGCTATCCGGCGCGCGAGCGCGGCATCCGCTCCGCCATGCCGATGGCCACCGCGCGCCGGCTCGCCCGGGACCTCGTCATCGCCCCGCCGCGCATCGACCGCTACCGCGAGGTCTCCGCGCAGGTCATGGACCTGCTGCGAGAGGTCACGCCCGCGATCGAGCAGATCAGCGTCGACGAGGCCTTCCTCGACATCTCCGGTGCACGGCGCCTCTTCGGTTCTCCCGAGCAGATCGCCCAGCGCCTGCGCACCCGCATCCGCGAAGAGCTCGACCTGCCCAGCAGCGTCGGAGGGTCCGTGTCCCGGGCGGTCGCGAAGATCGCGTCCGCCCGGGCCAAGCCCGACGGCATGCTGATCGTCCCGTCCGAGCAGACCGCCGCCTTCCTCTCGCCGCTGCCCGTGGGCGTCATCTCGGGCGTCGGCCCCAAGGCGCAGCAGGCCCTCGAACGGCTCGGGGTGCGCACCGTCGGCCAGCTGCGCGACATCCCCGCGGGGGCGCTGCGTCGGGCCGTCGGCCCCCAGGCGCCCATGATCGCGCGGCTCGCGGCGGGGGAGGACCGCACGGGGCTGGGAACACGGGTGCGCGATCGCAGCGTCGGCACCGAACGCACCTACGAGGAGGACCTCGTGGACCCCGCCGAGGTGCGTCGCCGCCTCACCCTCATGGCCGACGAGGTCTCCCGCAGCCTGCGCCGCAGCCATCTCGCCGCGCGCGCGGTCTCCGTCAAGCTCCGTTCACCGGACGGCACCACCATCACGCGCTCGGCCACGATGGACCAGCCGACGGCGAGCGGGGAGCGGCTTCGCGAGCACGTGGTCGCCCTCTGGGAGAGGGAGGTGCCGCGGATGCCGGCGGTGCGTCTGGCGGGGGTGCGGGCGGAGCGTCTGCAGGAGACGAGCGCCCAGCCCACCGCGGCCGAGCTCTCCGGCCGCGGAACGGGGTGGCAGGGCCTGGAGAGCGCGATGGACCGCGCCCGCGATCGCTTCGGTGCGGGCAGCCTCTCGCGCGGATCCACGCTCCGTGCGCCGGACGATTCCAGGGACGATGCATCCGGCAGCTGAGAGCGCGTCCGGGACGTGAGAGGGAGAGTGTCAGGCGTTGGGCCGACGAGTTCCCAATCCCCAGCGGGCGGCAGTATCCTTAGGGGATCGTCGATGGGGCTCGAGCCGCCCACGGCGATCGCGTTCAGCCGCAGGGAACACGGCACGGGACAAGGAGCCGGAACGATGCCGCTTTCGGAGCACGAGCAGAAGATGCTCGATGAGATGGAACGTCAGCTCTTCGCGGACGATCCCCGGCTCGCCCGCGCCTTCCGCTCCGGCACCCAGGACCGGCGCGACCGCCGCCGCATCGTCCTCGGCCTCGCCGGAGTCGTCGTCGGACTCGGCGTCCTCGTCCTCGGGGTCTCCCTGAACTTCATCTGGCTGGGCGTCCTGGCGTTCCTGCTGATGCTCGCCGGAGCCGTCTACGCCGTGACCTCGCCGCGCAGCCGCCCGGGAGGCCCGGCCGCCGATCAGGGCGACGGGGGCGAGCAGCCCCGGCAGCCCGAGAACGGCGGCAGCGACTTCATGCGCCGCATGGAGGAGCGCTGGGAGAAGCGCTCGGGGGACGACCCCCGGGGCTGAGCGCTCCGCTCTCCTCCACACCGCACCACCGCTTCACCAACCCGCGACCCCGAGCCCTCGGCCCGGGGTCGTCGTCTGTCCGGGCCCTGCGCACTGGGCACTGGGGCACGGGCCTCTCGGTGAGCGTCCCTGCCCGCCCCGCGGGCTCCTCCCCGGGGCTCCGCCGCCTCCCTCCGCCCCGTACGACCGCGCCTCTCCGCCGCGCGTGATCGCGTCCCTTCGCTGCGCGTGACCGCCCCCTTCGCCGCGCGCCTCCACTGCGCTCCCCGCGGCTCCTCCACTCCGCTCCCCGAGGCCCCTCCACTTCGCCCCACCTACGGTCCCGAGGGCGCCCCGGCCTCCGATCGCAGGCCGCAGCGGGGCAGTGACCTGCGCGCTTGCTGAACGCACTCCCTGGATCCGATGGCCTCGCCAGGCACGGACACGCCACGGAGCGGCTCGGTCGCACGATTCCACTCCACCCCGCTCCACCCTTCTGACCTGCTCTTATACTGCGGATCCGTGGGGGATTCGGCGAATGGGTAGCGGGATGTGGTGAGTTGTGGGGTAAAGTGGGGCGTGCAGGAGGGAGATGGTGATCCCTCGTCGAGAAAGGGGGCGCGGATGTTCCTCGGAACCTTCACGCCCAAGCTCGACGACAAGGGCCGCCTGATCTTTCCCGCGAAGTTCCGGGACGAGCTCGCCTCGGGCCTGGTGATGACTCGGGGACAGGAGCACTGCATCGCGGTGTACCCCCTGGCCGAGTTCCGCCAGAAGCTCGAGGAGGCCAGGCGGGCTCCGACCACGGATCAGCGCACGCGCGACTACCTGCGTGTGCTGCTCTCCGGGGCGGAGGACGTCATCCCGGACAAGCAGGGCCGCATCACGATCCCCGGCCAGCTGCGCACGTATGCGGGCCTGGACCGGGAATGCGCCGTGATCGGCGCTCTGGACCGTCTCGAGGTCTGGTCGCTCCCCGCGTGGGAGACCTACCTCGAGCAGAAGGAGGAGGGCTTCGCCCAGACCGCCGAGTCAGTGGTCCCGGGCCTGTTCTGAGGGACTCCGTCCCGCGAGACCTCTCGTCGCTCCCGCCCCGACGCAACTTCCCCGGTGGCGGGTCGGGAGCGACGAGGAATCCCGCCGGACGGCACCACGAGCAGCACGCGATGCCGCACCACGACGATCGAGAAGCACGCATCACGCAGGAGAGGCGGTGGCATGGACGAGAACCAGCATCCGGTCCGAGCCCAGGACCGCCACGCTCCCGTCATGCTCCAGGCGTGCGTCGACCTCCTCGCCCCGGCCCTCGTCGAGCCGGGCTCCGTCTACGTGGACGCGACGCTCGGGATGGGCGGCCACGCGAGCGCCGTGCTCGCCGCCTGCCCGCACTCCCGCCTGCTCGGCATCGACCGTGACACCGCGGCCCTCGAGCTCGCCCGCGAGCGCCTCGCGCAGGAGGGGTTCGCCGACCGCATCGACCTCGTGCACGCCACGTACGACGCGATCCCCGAGGTCCTCGCCGAGCGCGGGCTGACCGCGTCGGCCGTGATGATGGACCTGGGGCTCTCGAGCTTCCAGATCGACACGTCCGAGCGCGGCTTCTCCTATGCGGCCGACGCGCCCCTGGACATGCGCATGGACCCCGCCTCGGGAGGCCCCACCGCGGCCGATCTGCTGCGCGACCTCGACGAGAAGGAGCTCGCCCGCATCCTGCGGGAGTACGGCGACGAGCGCTTCGCCCCGCGCATCGCCCGCCGCATCGTCGCCGAGCGCGCCGAGCGCCCCCTCGAGCGCAGCGGAGAGCTCGTCGACCTCCTGGACCGTGCGATCCCCGCGGCCTCCCGCGCCCACGGCGGCCACCCCGCGAAGCGCTCCTTCCAGGCCCTGCGGATCGCCGTGAACGACGAGCTCGAGATCCTCGCCCGCGCGATCGAGGGAGCCCTCGACTCCGTCGGCGTCGGCGGCCGCGTGGTCGTCGAGTCCTACCACTCGGGCGAGGACCGGCTCGTGAAGTCGGCCCTGACCCGTCGCACACGCTCCTCGGCGCCGCCGGACCTGCCCTTCGAGCTCGAGGAGCACAAGCCCACCTTCGCCGCGCTCACCCGCGGCGCGCTCCAGGCCGACGAGGCCGAGCGCGAGTCCAATGCCCGCTCCGCCTCGGTGCGCCTGCGCGCCGCCGAGCGCCTCCGACCCGCACACTGACGAACGACCGACGAATCGGAACGCATCATGGCCATCAGCACCGCACCCCGCGTCGCACCCCGCCGCGCCGCGCGACCCGTCGCCCGCACCTCCGCGAGGCCCCGCCTCGCGGTGGTCGCCGCGCCGTCGACGCGACGCAGCCCGCTCCCGTTCGCGATCCTGTGCACCCTGATCGCCGTGGTCACCCTCGCCGCGGTGCTGTTCCTGAACATCCAGATGTCCGACACGAGCTACGAGATCACTCGTCTCCAATCCACCTCCCAGAAGCTCACCGAGCAGTCCCAGGGTCTGCAGGAGCAGGAGGACGAGCTGAGCACTCCCCAGGAGCTCGGCAAGCGCGCCAAGGATCTGGGCATGGTCCAGGCCGGGGACCCGGGCTACATCGATCTGGGAAGTGGCAATGTCGTCGGCGAGGCGCAGACGGTCCAGGGCGCCTCAGGGGCAGAATCGTCCTCGATCCCCGCGGCCTCGATCTACGAGGACGCGGAGACGTACCACGGAATGGGCAACGAGGGGGACTGATCGATGGCCTCGAACTCCCGTGACCGAGGACGTTCGGGCTCCTCGTCCTCGCGTGCGTCGTCCGGATCGGCGCGCGGTTCGGCGTCGCCCCGACGCCGGCAGACCCGTCCCGCGCATCCGGTGATCCCGGCGCCGCGCGTGGGCGAGCCGATGATGCGCCGCCGTCTCATGCTCACCCTCATGGGCGCGGGCGCCGTCACGCTCGGAGGCCGGCTGGTGTGGGTGCAGGGTCTGGACGCGAGCGCTCGCGCCGCGGAGGCCGTCGACCAGCGCACCACCGATCGCACCATCACCGCCCTGCGCGGCGAGATCGTCGATCGCAACGGCGCCGTGCTCGCGCGCAGCGTCGAGCGCTACGACCTCTGGGTGAACCAGCAGCAGGTCGGCGACTTCAAGCCCGAGGACGAGGACCTGGGCACGGGCGTGAAGGCAGCCGCCAAGGTGCTCTCCCCGCTGCTGGACGAGGACGTCGACGATCTCGAGAAGACCCTCACCGGAACGCGCGGCTTCCTCTACCTGCGCAAGAACGTCGAGCCCGACGTGCGCGAGGCCGTCATCTCGCAGCAGATCCCCGGGATCGGCTCGGACCGTGTCTCCGAGCGCATCTACCCGGCCGGGGAGATCGGCGCCAACGTCATCGGATTCATGGGCGGCGACGGCACGGCGCTGGCCGGCGCCGAGTACAAGTACGACAAGAACCTGCGCGGCAGGAACGGCAAGGTGCGCTACGAGCGCGGCGCCGGCGGCCAGGTCATCCCCACCGGCAAGCAGACCACCGAGGAGGCCGTCGACGGCGACGACCTCGTGCTCACGATCGACGAGAACCTGCAGTGGAAGTCCCAGCAGGTCGTGGCCGAGACCGTGAAGAAGTTCGGGGCCGACGCCGGCAGCGCCGTCATCTACAACGTGCGCACGGGCGAGCTGCTCGCCCTCGCCGACTACCCGACGTTCGACCCCAACAAGCCCGGCAAGACCGACCCGGAGTACCTGGGCGACCAGTCCCTGTCCAACGTGTTCGAGCCGGGCTCCACGGGCAAGCTGCTCACCGTCGCCTGCGCTCTCGAGCACAAGAAGGTCACACCGTCCTCCCACTACACGGTGCCCTACACGATGGACTTCGACGGCAACCGCATCAAGGACTCCCACCCGCACGAGACCCAGCACCTCACCCTCGCGGGCGTGCTGAAGAACAGCTCGAACGTGGGCACCGTGCAGATCTCCAAGACCGTCTCCGACAAGCAGCGCTATGCGACGCTCAAGGCCTTCGGGATCGGCGAGAAGACCGGCATCGGCCTGCCCGGGGAGTCCGAGGGCATCCTGCACCCCGTCGCCGACTGGGCGGGCCGCCTGCGCTTCACGATCGCCTTCGGCCAGGGCTACTCGGTGACCCCGATCCAGATGACCGCCGCGATCGGCGCCTTCGGGAACGACGGCGTGCGCATGCAGCCCACGATCGTGGCGGGCACCCGCGACGAGAAGGGCACGCTGACCGCGGCCACCACCGCCAAGGGCGTGCGCGCCTGCTCGAGCGAGACCGCGCGGACCATCCGCAACCTCATGGACAACGACATCGACGACGACGCCGCGTCCAACGCGGCCGTCCCGAACTACGCGGTCGGCGGCAAGACCGGCACGGCCGAGAGCGGCGCCGGCTACACCGCGTCCTTCATCGGGATGGCGCCCATCGACGACCCCGAGATCGCGATCGGCGTGTTCGTGTACGGGCTGAAGACCTTCATCTCGGGCAATACGGCGGCCGCCCCCGCGTTCTCCGAGCTCATGCAGTACACCCTCCAGACCCAGGGCATCGCGCCCACGGGGAAGAAGGGCAAGACCCTGGAGGACGAGTGGTGAGCGGTCATCCCCGCGCGGTCCCGCCCCGGCCCCGGCGCGACGAGGACGGCGCAGATGCCTCCGCGGCCCCGCGGATCACGACGGGCGAGCTCGCCCGACTGCTCGGAGCAGAGGTGGTCGGTCCCGGGGACGACGCGATCGAGCTGACCGGCGCGACCCTGGACTCCCGCAGCATCGAGCCCGGCGATCTGTACTGCGCCCTGCCCGGGGCCCGCACCCATGGCGCCCGCTTCGCCTCGCAGGCCGCGGGCTCGGGCGCGCTCGCGGCCCTCACCGATCCCGCCGGCGCCCAGGAGTGCGTGCGCGCGGGCCTGGTCGCCCTGGTCCTGGACGATCCCCGCGCCGCGACCGCGCGCGCGGCGGCCGCCGTCTACGGCGACCCCTCCCAGCGGCTCACGATGATCGGCGTCACCGGGACGAACGGCAAGACGTCCGTGGCGACGATGCTGCACCGCACCCTGCTCTCCCTGGGGATCCCGGCCGGCGTGATCGGCACCAACGGCACCGAGTACCGCGACGGTGGGGGAGTGGACGCCGAGGTCACCACCGTGCGCACGACCCCGGAGTCCCCGGACCTCCAGGGCATCCTCGCGCGCATGCTCCAGAGCGGCGTGCAGGTGTGCGTCATGGAGGTCTCGAGCCACGCGATGGTCCTCCACCGGGCCGACGAGATCGCCTTCGACGCGGTCGCCTTCACCAACCTCTCCCAGGACCACCTGGACTTCCATCGCACGATGGAGGACTACTTCCACGCCAAGGCCACCCTGTTCGCGCCCGCGCATGCGCGGATCGGCGTGGTCTGCGTGGACGACGACTGGGGCATGCGGCTCGCCCGCGAGTCCCTCATCCCGGTCACGACCTTCACCACCGACCCGGGCCGCTCCGCGGACGTCGTGGTCGAGCAGGTCGAGCCGCGTGCCTTCGGCAGCTCGCTGCGCGTGCGCGAGGCCGACGGCTCGACCCACGACCTGCGCTCGCAGATCCCCGGCATGCCGTACGTCGCCAACACCGTCGCGGTCCTGCTCCTGCTGGAGGCCGTCGGCCGCAGCGGCCCCGAGGTGCGCGAGGCGATCTCGCGCTCCGGCCGTGTGCCCGGGCGGATGGAGCTCGTCGCCGAGCAGCCCGTGCGCGGCGTGGTCGACTTCTCCCACACCGAGGACGCCCTCGCCAAGACCCTCGCCACCCTGCGAGCGGTGCCGGGCACCCGGCGGCTCCTCGCCGTGATCGGAGCGGGCGGCGATCGCGACGCCGGCAAGCGGCCGCACATGGGTGCCGTCGCCGCCGACCTCGCCGATGTCGTGATCATCACCGACGACAACCCCCGCAGCGAGGACCCCGCCTCCATCCGCGAGCAGGTGCGCGTCGGCGTCCCCACGGACTCGGCCGCCGAGGTGCACGTCGTCGCCGGTCGCGAGCGCGCGATCGATCTCGCCTGCGGGCTGGCCGACGTGGGCGACACCATCCTCCTGGCGGGCAAGGGCGCGGAGACCGGTCAGACGATCGGCGATACAGTCCTTCCGTTCGATGATCGCGTGCAGCTGCGGCGACGACTCGCCGGGTCCGACGCCGCGCCCGAGGATCCGGACGCCGCCCCGCCCCGACCCCGAGAAGGACGCTGAATGCTCGCCATCACAGCCCAGGAGATCGCCGATGCCACCGGCGGTGCGCTGATCGGCGGCGCCACGGGCACCGAGCGGGTCACCGGCGAGGCGCGCATCGACTCCCGCGCCGTGCGCGAGGGCGACCTCTTCGCCGCGTTCCACGGCGAGAACGTCGACGGCCACCGCTTCGTCGGCCCCGCCCGCGATGCCGGCGCGCCCCTCGCCCTGGTCGCCGACGAGGTCGACGTGCCCGCCGTGCGCGTCGCCGATGTCGAGAAGGCGCTGTCCGACCTCGCCCGCACCCAGCTCGCGAGTGCCCGCGCGCGCCGCGACGACCTGCGCGTGGTCGCCCTCACCGGCAGCGCCGGCAAGACCGGCACCAAGGACCTGCTGGGTGCGCTGCTGCGGGAGGCCGGGCCGACTGTCGCCCCCGCCGGCAGCCACAACAACGAGCTCGGCCTGCCGCTCACCGTGCTCTCCCTGACCGAGGACACCCGCTTCCTCGTGCTGGAGATGGGCGCCCGCGGCATCGGCCACATCGCCCACCTCGCGGCGATCGCCCGGCCGGACGTCTCCCTCGTGCTCAACGTCGGCAGCGCCCACCTCGGGGAGTTCGGCTCGGTCGAGGCCATCGCCCAGGCCAAGGGGGAGATCGTCGAGGCGCTCGAGCCCTCGGGCCGCGCCATCCTCAACGCGGACGACGCCCGCGTCGCCCGCATGGCCTCGCGCACCTCGGCTCCCGTCACCACGTGGGGCATGGCGTCCGGCGACGTGCGCATCCAGGACCTGCGCCTGGACGATCAGGCGCGTGCACGCCTCACCCTCGCCGTGCCCGAGGGCGTCACCCGCCTGGACGGCAGCGCCGTCCCCGCGGGCACGCGCGAGATCACCCTGGACCTGCTCGGCGAGCACCAGGCCCTGAACGCCGTCGCCGCCGCGACCGCAGCCCTCGTGCTGGGCATGGACCTCGACGAGATCGCGAGCATCCTCCCGCGCCTGCACGTCAGCTCCGGTCAGCGCATGGAGGCCGTGCACGCGGCCGGCGACGTGCTGATCCTCAACGACGCCTACAACGCGAACCCGGATTCCATGCGCCAGGCTCTGAAGACCCTCGCGCATCTGGGGCGCACCCGGCGCACCATCGCCGTGCTCGGCGAGATGCTCGAGCTCGGCGAGGACTCCCTGCGCCTGCACGACGAGGTGGGCCGGCTCGCCGTTCGCCTCAACATCTCGCAGCTGATCGCCGTCGGCCCCGGGGCCCGGCTGATCCACCGCGGCGCCTGCCTCGAGGGAAGCTTCGGCGACGAGTCCGAGGAGGTCCCCGACCTCGACGCCGCCCTCGAGCGCCTCGTCGAGATCGTGGAGCCGGGGGACGTCGTGCTGCTGAAGTCCTCGCGGGACGCCGGGCTGCGCACGCTCGCCGAGCCCCTGCGCGAGGCGCTCGACGCGCGCGGACGCGGCGGGGGAGGCCCCGCCGCACCGAGCGCGGCATCCACGGGCTCTCCCACCGGACCGCCCGCCGAGCCGCCCGTCGGCATGGCAGACTCGCAGGGCACGGCGACGCAGCCGCCAGCAGCATCCACGACCGACCGCCACGAACCAGGAGACGCAGGAGGCGCACGCGCATGATCGCGATCATCATCGCCGGCGGCGCCGCGCTCGTCCTGGCGCTCATCGGCACCCCGATGTACATCCGGGTGCTCGTCAAGCGCCACTACGGGCAGTTCATCCGCGACGACGGGCCCACCTCGCACTCCACCAAGCGCGGCACGCCCACGATGGGCGGCGTCGCGATCATCCTCTCCGTGCTCATCGGGTACGCGGTCGCCCACCTGATCACCCAGCAGCCGCCGTCGGCCTCGGGCCTGCTCGTGCTGTTCCTGATGACGGGCCTGGGCATCGTCGGCTTCCTCGACGACTTCATCAAGATCACCCGCCAGCGCAGTCTGGGCCTGCGCGCGTACCAGAAGCTCATCGGGCAGTTCGCGATCGCGACCGCCTTCGCCGTGATGGCGCTGCTGTTCCGCGACGACTCGGGCCATGCGCCCGCGTCCACGCGCCTCTCCTTCGTGCGGGACCTGCCTTGGCTCGACCTCGCCTTCGCCGGCACCACGATCGGCTTCGTGCTCTTCGCGATCTGGGCGAACTTCCTGGTCGCCGCCTGGTCCAACGGCGTGAACCTCACGGACGGCCTCGACGGCCTCGCCACCGGCGCCACCATCATCTTCGCGGGCGTGTACCTCGTGATCTCCTTCTGGCAGTGGCGCCAGACCTGCACCAGCGGCCACCTCATGCTCGACTCCGCGCACTGCTACAGCGCGCGCGACCCGCTGGACACCGCGATCATCGCGGCCGCGATCGGCGGCGCCTGCATCGGCTTCCTCTGGTACAACACCTCGCCCGCGAAGATCTTCATGGGCGACACCGGCTCCCTCGCCCTGGGCGGAGCGCTCGCGGGGCTCACGATCGTCTCGCGCACCGAGCTGCTCGGCGCGATCATCGGCGGTCTCTTCGTGATCATCGCCCTCTCGGTCATCATCCAGGTCACGAGCTTCAAGCTCACCCGCAAGCGCGTGTTCCGGATGGCACCGCTGCAGCACCACTTCGAGCTCAAGGGGTGGAACGAGGTCACCATCGTGGTCCGCTTCTGGATCATCGCGGGTGTGCTGGGCGCCGCCGGACTGGGTCTGTTCTACCTCGACGCCCTGCCGGGGATCGCCTCGTGAGCTCGGACGGCACGCCGGTCGACGCGCGCCCCTGGCCGGGCCTCGACGTCGCCGGGCTCCGGATCCTCGTCGTCGGCTTCGGCGTCTCCGGGTACGCGGTCGCCGACCAGACCATGCAGCGCGGTGCGAGCGTCGTCGTCGTCGACGCGGCGGACACTCCGCGCCACCGCGAGCGGGCACGCATCCTCGAGGTCTTCGACGTCCAGGTGCGCCTGGGCGCCGAGCACACTCGCGCACTCCCCGAGGACGCGGACGTCGACCTCGTGGTCACCTCCCCCGGATGGCGTCCCGACCAGCCCCTGCTCGCGCAGGCCGCCGCCGCGGGCATCCCGGTGTGGAGCGAGGTCGAGCTCGCGCGCCGCATGCAGGCGCCGGACGGCCCCGCCTGGCTGGGCGTCACCGGCACCAACGGCAAGACCACCGTCGTGACGATGCTCGAGACGATCCTGCGCGCCGAGGGGCTGCGCGCCGTCGCCTGCGGGAACGTCGGCCTGCCCGTGATCGAGGCGGCCCTCGACCCCGAGGGGTTCGACGTCCTGGCCGTCGAGCTCTCGAGCTTCCAGCTGCACTGGACCCAGCACGTGGACTGCGAGGCCGCGGCCGTCCTCAACATCACCGAGGACCACCTCGACTGGCACGGCGGCCTCGAGGCCTACGCCCGCGCCAAGGGAAAGATCTTCGAGGGCGTCCGCGTGGCCTGCGTCTTCAACACGGCCGACGACCTCACCCGGAGGCTCGTCGAGGACGCCGACGTCGTCGAGGGCGCCCGTGCCGTGGGCGTGACCCTGGGCGCCCCCGGCCCGTCCGAGCTGGGCGTCGTCGACGACCTGCTCGTGGACCGCGCCTTCGTCGAGGACCGCCGCCGTCAGGCCGCCGAGCTCGGCTCGCTGGCCGACCTGGCGCACCTGGGCCCCCACGGCGCCCCGCCCCACGTCGTCTTCAACGCGCTCGCCGCCGCGGCCCTCGCCCGCGCCCACGGCGTCTCCCAGGCGGCCGTGCGCGAGGGGCTGCGCGCCTTCCGCTCCGGCAGCCATCGCAGCGAGATCGTCGCGGTCGGCACCGGCATCGCCTTCGTCGACGACTCCAAGGCCACCAATCCCGACGCGGCCCGCGCCTCCCTGCTCGGCATGGAGCACGTGGTCTGGATCGCGGGCGGCGACACCAAGGGGGCCGACGTCGACACGCTGGTCGCCGAGGTGTCCGGACGCCTCCGCGGCGTCGTGCTCATCGGATCCGACGACACGCCCTTCCGCGAGGCGCTCGAGCGACACGCCCCCGCAATACCCCGCGTGCGCGTGCCCGCGGGTGACACTGAGGATCCCGAAGGACGTTCCCGACTGATGCGGGAGGCCGTCGACGCGGCGGCCGGACTGGCACGGGAGGGCGACGCGGTGCTCCTCGCACCCGCCGCGGCCTCGATCGACCAGTTCACGGACTATGCCGAGCGCGGCGACCTCTTCGCCGCCGCCGCCCGCGCGGCCACCGGGACGCAGGACGCCGAGGACACGCAGGAGCCGGACGGACCGGAAGGACGCGCATGAGCCCCCAGCAGACGCCCCGTCGGGCCCCTGCTGTGGTGCGCCCGGACGAGGACCGCCCCCTGGGCGACGTCGGCGGTCGCGTGCGCAACGGCCTCGGCGACTGGGGCCGCTCCCCGGTCCTGGACTTCTACGGCCTGATCTGCGTGGGCACCCTGCTCATCGGCACGGGCCTGGTGATGGTCCTCTCCAGCAGCTCCGTGGTGAGCATCGCCAAGGGCGACTCCCCGTTCGCGGGCCTTCTCGCACAGGGGAAGTTCGCACTGATCGGGCTCGTCGGCCTGCTCGTCGCCGCGTTCCTGCCCCCGCGCACCTACGAGAGGTTCGCCTGGGTGCTGCTCGGTCTCGGCATCGCCCTGCAGTGCCTCGTGCATGTGCCGGGCATCGGGGTCGCCGCCGGCGGCAACACGAACTGGATCCGCATCGCCGGCCAGACCCTGCAGCCTTCCGAGCTCCTCAAGCTCGCGCTCGCCGTCTGGCTCGGCGCGATCCTCACTCGCAAGCGCCCGCTGCTGCACCGCACGATGCATCTCGTGATCCCCGTGGTGCCGGTCATCGTGGTCGCCCTGGGCCTCGTGCTGCTGGGCCACGACCTGGGCACGATGATGATCATGGCGATGCTGGTCGCCGGCTCCCTCTGGATCGGCGGCGTGCCGCGGCGCTGGTTCGTGCTCGGCGGCGGCGTGGGCGTCGCCGCGATCCTCTTCTTCGCCCTGACCAACGCCAACCGCATGGCCCGCATCGGCAACTGGCTGCACGGCACCTGCGAGGGCGACTCCTGCCTGCAGTCCGACCAGGGCCTCATGGGCCTCGCCGAGGGCGGATGGTGGGGCGTCGGTCTGGGGCAGTCGCGCCAGAAGTGGGGGCGCCTGCCCGCCGCCCAGGACGACTACATCTTCGCGATCATCGGCGAGGAGCTCGGGCTGATCGGCACGCTCGGCGTGCTGCTGCTGTTCTCCGTGCTCGCGCTCATCCTCTTCCGGATGATCACCCGCGCCCGGGACCCGTTCATCCAGATCACCATCGGCGGCGTGGGCGCCTGGCTGCTCGGCCAGGCCTTCGTGAACATGATGGTCGTCACCGGCATGCTCCCCGTGCTCGGCGTGCCGCTGCCCTTCATCTCCTCCGGCGGCTCCGCCCTGGTCGCGTCCATGCTGGCCCTGGGCATGCTGCTGTCCTTCGCCCGCCACGAGCCCGGCGCCCAGGAGGCCCTCGCCGCCCGCATGGGCACGGTGCGCAGCGCTCTCGCCGTGATCCCCGCCGGTCGCGGGGGAGAGGGCGCGCGCCGTCGCCGCCGTGGCCGCCGCGGGGCGAAGTCGGCGCGCGGCACCTCGTCCGCGCGGAAGACGAAGACGACGGCGGAGACGGCGAAGGCATCCACCACGCGCGCCGCCGCCTCCGGCGGGCGGGCCCGCACCGCAGCCCCCTCCTCCCGCTCGCGCGGCGCCGGGGCCCGCAGCTCCGGGACCCGCACCACCGGGTCTCGCGGCGCCGGATCCCGCAGCACGGGCACACGGAGAACCGGCACCCGCTCCGGCGGCGTGCGTGCGACCGGCGGACGATCCGCAGGAGTCCGTTCGACGGGCACCGCACGCCGCGCCCCCGCCCGCTCGTCCGCCCGATCGGCCCAGCCCACTGCACGCCCCGACACCGAGGGATACGCCCGCTGATGAACGCACCGACCGTCCTGCTGGCCGGAGGCGGCACCGCGGGCCACGTCTCGCCCCTGCTCGCCACCGCCGCGAAGATCCGCGAGCTCGCCCCCGAGGCCGAGGTGCTCGCCCTCGGCACGGCCGACGGGCTGGAGGCCGACCTCGTCCCCGCCGCGGGCCTCGAGCTCGTCACCATCGAGAAGGTGCCCTTCCCGCGCCGCCCGAACGGCGCCGCGCTGCGCTTCCCGGCCCGCTTCGGCGGCAGCCTGCGCGAGGTGCGCGCACTCATGAGGGACCGCGGTGTCGGCGCCGTCTGCGGCTTCGGGGGCTACGTGTGCCCGCCCGCCTATCTCGCCTCCGCCTCCGCGCGCGTCCCGCGCCTGATCCATGAGGCGAATCGTCGGCCCGGCCTCGCCAACCGCCTCGGCGCCCGCGGGGCGGCTGCCGTGCTCACGGCCTTCGAGAACACCCCGCTGCCCGGTGCCCGCCGCATCGGCATGCCCATGCGCGAGGGCATCGCGACTCTCGACCGCGCGGCCCGCCGCGCCGACGCCGTGCGCTCCTTCGGGCTCGACCCGGATCGCCCCGTGCTGCTGGTCACCGGAGGGTCCCTCGGCGCTCAGCACCTCAACGAGGTGGTCGTGCACAGCGCCGACACGGTGCTCGCGCACGGCGGCCAGATCCTCCACGTCACGGGCCGCGGCAAGACCGAGGTGGGGGCCGCTCTCGCGGATCGCGACGGCTATCAGCTGGTCGAGTACGTGAACGCCATGGAGGACGCCTACGCCGCCGCCGACCTCGCCGTCACCCGCTCCGGGGCCGGCACCGTCAGCGAGCTCACGGCCGTCGGCCTGCCCGCGGTGTTCGTGCCCCTGCCGGTCGGCAACGGGGAGCAGGCGCTGAACGGCCAGGAGGTCGTGAGCGCCGGCGGCGCCCTCATGATCGCCGACGCGGACCTCGACGAGCAGGCCATCACCGGCACGATCCTGCCGCTGCTGAGCGACCCCGAGCGCCTGCGCGCGATGTCCGACGCCTCCCGTGCCTTCGGCATCGCCGACGCCGCCGAGCGCCTCGCCGGCCTCGTCCTCGCCGCCGCCCACAGCGGCTGATCCCAGCGCGGCGGATCCCAGCGCGACAGGCTCCAGCGTGGCCGACCCAGCGCGGGCGACCCCTCCGCGAGTCGGCCGCAGAGCCCCTCCCGCCTCTCGCCGGACACGTGACCGACGACGCGCGGAGAGCCTCCGGGAGCCTCCGAGGAGCGCCGGTTACCGTGGGCGCATGACCGCGCGCGCTGCCTCCGACGACCTTCCCGCCCTGCCCGACGAGGTGCGCACGATGCTCCGTCCCGGAGACGTCGTCACCGACTCCGCATGGCCCCAGGCCGCCGTGCGCTCGATCCACGTGGTGCGCATCGGCGGCGCGGGGATGTCCGCCGTCGCGCGGCTCGCCCTCGAGGCGGGGCTCGCCGTGAGCGGCTCGGACTCCCAGGACGGCCAGTTCATCGGCCCGCTGCGCGCGGCGGGCGCTCGCATCGGGATCGGCTTCGACGCGGGCCTGCTCGCGGATGACGTCGATCTCGTCGTCGTCTCCACCGCCGTGCGCGCCGACAACGTCGAGGTGATCGCCGCCCGCGAGCGCGGCATCCCCGTCATCCATCGAGCCGCGGCACTCGCCGGACTGCTGCAGGACCGCCGACTGCTCGCGGTCGCCGGCACCCACGGCAAGACGTCGACGACGGCGATGGCCGTGCTCGCGCTGCGCGGCGCGGGCGGCGACCCGGCCTGGGCCCTCGGCGCCGCGGTCCCGGACCTGGGTCGCAATGCCGGACTGCGCGAGGACGCCGACTCCGAGCAGGCGACGGACGAGGCCGGTCCGGGTGGTGCTCTCGCGGTGATCGAGGCCGATGAGTCCGACGGCTCCTTCCTCGCCTTCGCGCCCTCCGCGCTCGTGGTCACCAACCTCGAGGCCGACCATCTGGACTTCCATGGCGACGAGGCGACCCTCGTGGCCGCATTCGACGCGCTCGTCGACCGCCTCGCGACGGGCGGCGCCCTCGTGGTCTGCGCCGATGACGCGGGCGCTGCGGCACTGGGGGAGCGGTCCGCGGCGCGCGGCGTCGACGTCCTGACCTACGGCCGCGCCACCGGCGCGGACTGGCGCCTGCTCGAGGAGTCGCCCGAGGCCACCGGCACGCACGCCCGGATCGCCGGCCCCGTCGGCGAGATCGAGCTGGACCTGCGCGTCACCGGACACCACAACGTGCTGAACGCCATGGGCGCGCTGGCCGGGTCCCTCGCCCTGCTGCTCGCCGGCGGACTCGAGGCCGACGGCGACGAGGCCGACGGCCAGAGGTCCGCCGGGGCCCCTGACCCCGCGGCGACCGCGCGGGACCTGGCGACGGGCGTCGGCCCGTTCACCGGCGCCTCGCGCCGCTTCGACCTGCGCGGGGTGGTACGCGGCGTGCCCGTGTTCGACGACTACGCGCACCACCCGCGGGAGGTCGAGGCGACGATCGCCGCGGCCCGGGGCATCGTCGGCCCCACCGGGCGCGTGCTCGTCGCCTTCCAGCCGCACCTCTTTTCGCGCACACGCGACTTCGCAGGAGACTTCGCCCGTGCCCTCGGCCGGGCCGACGAGACCTGGGTGATGCCCGTCTACGGGGCCCGGGAGGATCCCGACCCCGCCGTCGATGCGCGCACCATCACCGATCGCGCCGAGCCGGGCGCCGTGCTGCACGCGCTGACCGACCGCACCGAGGTCGCGCCCTCCCTCGCGGCCGCAGCAGAGGACGGCGACATCGTCCTCATGCTCGGGGCGGGGGACATCGTCGAGGCGACACCGGGGGTGCTCGCAGCACTCGGCGGTGAGCAGTCCTGATGGCGCGCCGTCCCACCCCTCCGCGGCCGCGTCCCGGAGCGCCGGAGACCCGTCCGCCGGCCGATGAGCGCTCTGCGACCCCTCAGCGCAGGCAGCCCGCTTCCGGCCAGACCCCCGCATCCCGCCAGGCATCCGCCCAGCGCGAGGCGCCCACGACCCGGAAGAGCGCCGCTCAGCGCCAGGGGACTGCGTCGCAGAAGAGGTCTGCGCAGCGCCGGGGCTCCGCGGCGCAGAAGAGCTCCACGCAGCGCTCGGCGACCGCGACGCGGTCGGCGCGTGCGGAGAACCGGGCGTCCGTGCAGCGATCCGCGCCCTCCGGGTCCGCGTCGGCCCCCGCCCCGGGGCGCACGGGCGCCGACGCGTCCCCCGCGGAGACGGCGGGCCGGGGACGCGTCGTGCAGGCCGCCGACCGCTTCGGCGGGATGCTGCGTGCGCGCCCCTGGCGGCGGCGCCGCCGCGCGATCATCCTCGGCACCGCGGGCGCGGTCCTCGCCCTGATCGTCCTGCTGGTCGTCGCGATCACCATCCCGCCGCTGCGGGTGCACGAGGTGGCGGTGACCGGCGCGGACTACGTGGATTCTTCCGCGGTCACCGACGCCGCGGCCCCGCAGGAGGACCACAGCATGCTGCTCGTGCGCTCGGGCGCCGTGGAGGAGGCGGTCGAGGAGGTGCCCGGGGTGAAGTCGGCCCGGGTCTCCAAGAAGTGGCCGAGCACGCTCAGCGTCGAGGTCACCGAGCGCACGCCCCTGGCCACCCTCGAGGAGGCCGACGGCTCCACGCACATCCTCGATGCCGACGGCGTCGAGCTCCCCGAGGCCGCGGGGAAGGACGAGGAGCTCGTCCCGCTCACGATCGGCGGGAAGGGCGGGGACACCGACGCGATCTCCGGGTCCATGCTGTCCGTGCTCGCGGCGCTGCCGGACTCGATGCGCACCACCGTCACCGCCATCACCGCGTCCTCCACGAATGACGTGACGCTCACGGTGAAGACCGATTCCGGGACGAAGACCATCGTGTGGGGCAACGCCCAGGACAGCGAGCTGAAGGCGAAGGTCGCCACAACGCTGCTCTCCCAGCCCGGCAGCGAGATCGACGTCACCAGCCCGGTCGCTCCCGTCACGCGCTGAGGCGGCGGGGCGCTCCTGCCTGCTGCGGCGGGCGCGCCCGGGCCACCTGCCGACGACCCTGCGAGCACGTCCGCGGCGCTCCGCCCGACGACGGGACCGCGCACATCAACGCGACACGCCGCGACACGCGCGGGGCGGTCGTTGCGCCGATCAGACCTCGTCCATAGCGTCGAGACAAGGGATGAGAGCGGAGAAGTCCCAACCTCAACTCGAGGTCGAGGGTCAGGGTTCGCGGACCTCGCCCCCTCTCTCATCAGCACGAGTACGACAAGAGCAAGGACCTGAACGTGGCCGGATCCCAGAACTATCTCGCTGTCATCAAGGTCGTCGGCATCGGCGGCGGCGGTGTCAACGCCGTCAACCGCATGATCGAATCCGGCCTCAAGGGCGTCGAGTTCATCGCGATCAACACCGACGCCCAGGCGCTGCTCATGTCGGATGCCGACGTGAAGCTCGACGTGGGCAAGGAGATCACCCGCGGCCTCGGCGCCGGCGCCGATCCCGAGGTGGGCCGCAAGGCCGCCGAGGACCACGGCGAGGAGATCGAGGAGGTCCTGCGCGGGGCCGACATGGTCTTCGTGACCGCCGGCGAGGGCGGCGGCACCGGCACGGGCGGCGCGCCCGTGGTCGCCAAGATCGCCCGCAGCCTCGGCGCGCTGACCATCGGCGTGGTCACGCGTCCCTTCACCTTCGAGGGTCGCCGCCGCTCGAGCCAGGCCGAGTCCGGCATCGAGGCGCTGCAGTCCGAGGTCGACACCCTCATCGTCATCCCCAACGACCGCCTGCTCTCGATCGCCGACAAGCAGGTCTCGATGCTCGACGCGTTCAAGAGCGCGGACCAGGTCCTGCTCTCCGGCGTCCAGGGCATCACCGACCTCATCACCACGCCGGGCCTGATCAACCTCGACTTCGCCGACGTGAAGTCCGTGATGCAGGGAGCTGGCAGCGCCCTCATGGGCATCGGCTCCTCCCGCGGGGACGATCGCGCCCTGCAGGCCGCCGAGCTCGCCGTCTCCAGCCCTCTGCTGGAGGCCTCGATCGACGGCGCCTACGGCGTGCTGCTCTCGATCCAGGGCGGCAGCGACCTGGGTCTGTACGAGGTCTCGGAGGCCGCCCGCCTGGTGCAGGAGGCCGCCCACCCGGACGCGAACATCATCTTCGGCTCCGTGATCGACGACGCCCTGGGCGACGAGGTCCGCGTGACCGTCATCGCCGCCGGCTTCGAGGGCGGCGGGCCCACCCCGCGCACCGACTCGTCGAGCGCCGTGCGCTCGGGGGGATCGGAACGCGGGGACCGCGGGCTGGCCGCGGGAGGATCGGACCGCGCCTCCCGCCAGGAGGGCGCCGCCCGCGCCTTCGGCGCGAGCCGTCCCTCGCCGTCGGCCCCGGCCCGTCCCGAGCCGCGCCCGGTGCGCTCGGCCGATTCCGCGTCGACCGCGACCACCGGCGGCTGGGGCGCTCCCCAGCAGAGCTTCACGCCGTCCCAGCAGGCGCCGGCCACCGAGCCCGCCGCGGCCGATCCGGCGGATGCCGAGGAGGAGGCGCCCCAGCAGGTGCAGCCCGTGCAGCCGGCGCCGGTCCAGCCGCAGTCCTCCCCGGTGCGCCCCCCGCGCGTCGAGGAGCCCCCGGCCGACGACGACGACCTGGATCTGCCCTCGTTCCTCAAGTGAGCGACCGGCAGCAGTGAACGACCAGCGGCCGACGGCCGTCAACGGTGCTCGGGCCCCGCGGCTTCGCGGGGCCCGAGCCCTGTTCACGACCCGGCTCGGAGGGGTCTCCGAGCCCCCGTTCGAGGGGCTGAACCTCGCCCACCACGTGGGCGACGCCCCGGAGGCCGTGACGCGGAACCGCGAGCGGCTCGCCGCGCACATCGGCGCGCCCCTCGTCTTCGTCGAACAGGTCCACTCCGACCGCGTGCACGTGCTGCGGGCCTCGGAACGTGCCGCAGGGGATGCAGGGGAGCAGCAGGTCGTGACGGCGGATGCGCTCGTCACCGACCGTGCTGACGTGGCCCTGGCGATCATGGTGGCCGACTGCCTCCCGGTGCTGTTCAGCGACGCCGAGGCGGGCGTCGTGGCCGCGGCGCACGCGGGCCGCACGGGCCTGCTCGGCGGAGTGCTCGAGCGCACGCTCGAGGAGATGCGAGTGCTCGGCGCGCGCCCCGAGCGCACGCATGCGGCCATCGGCCCGGGCATCTGCGGGGCCTGCTACGAGGTGCCCGAGGAGATGCGCGCCCGGGCCGCCGCAGTCATCCCGGCCGTCCGGGCGTCGACGCGTCAGGGCACCTCCGCCCTCGATCTGCGCGCCGGCGCGCGCGCGATCCTCGAGGGAGCAGGGCTGGCTCCGTCGGCCGTCGACGACGACCATCCGTGCACCTTCGAGACCGACGCCCTGTTCTCCTACCGCCGTGCGCGGCGCACGGGCCGGTTCGCCGGAGTGATCCGCCGCGCCTGACCCGGCGCGGCCGCGCCCGCCCCGGCACCACTCCGGCCGACGCGTCGCGAGCGCCGGCGACATGCGCCGCGACCGCGGGTGATGCGACACGCCGGAGCACGACACGCCGTCGACGTCCGTCAGAGCGTCGCGACCCTCCGGTAGGTTCTGGACCGGGACTCCCGCGCACTCCCCGTGCTTCCCCGGAGTCCCATCAACCGCAGCGGACGAACGAATGCACAGGGAGAGCACCATGGGAGCCTGGCACAACGCGATGGTCGCTCTCGGCCTCGCCAACGAGGTCGACGAGGACTACTACGAGGACGAGCAGCCGCGTCGCGACGAGGTGGCGCCCGTGCGCCGCACCGAGCGCGCGCCGGAGCCGACCCACGAGCGGGAGGCGCAGGTGACCCCGATCCGTCAGCGCCAGAGCAGCGTGGTGGCCGTCAGCCACCCGTCGGAGGACACGATGCAGCGCATCACCACCATTCATCCGCGCTCGTACAACGACGCCAAGGCGATCGGCGAGTCCTTCCGGGACGGCGTGCCGGTGATCGTGAACCTGAGCGACATGCAGGACGGCGATGCCAAGCGCATGGTCGATTTCTGCGCCGGTCTGGTCTTCGGGCTGCGCGGCAGCATCGAGCGCATCACCGGGAAGGTGTTCCTGCTCTCCCCGGAGTTCGTCGAGGTGGACGGCGAGTCCACCACGGACGAGGGCAGCTTCTACAACCAGAGCTGAGCGCGCAGTGCAGCTGATCGCCTCGATCCTCTATCTCGCGCTGCTGCTGTACACGCTGGTCCTGCTGGCACGTCTCGTGCTCGACTGGATCCGTTCGTACGCGCGCGACTTCCGGCCCCGCGGCATCGTGCTGCTGCTGTTCGAGATCGTCTTCACGCTCACGGATCCCCCTGTGCGCGCTCTGCGCCGGGTGATCCCGCCCCTGCGGCTGGGCAGCTTCTCCCTCGACCTCAGCCTGCTCATCCTGCTGCTGGTGTGCTCCCTGCTGATGCGCGTGCTCCTGGGCCTCGCGAGCTGAGACCTGCGCCGAAGCCCTCCACCCGAGCGGTCGAGAGGCTCCACCCCTGGACGTGGCGCCTGCCACGGCGGCGGGGTCCACGACCTGGCCATGGCACCGCGCGGGATCGGCTACGCTGTGCAGTGCGACGCTGAGCGGCGCGTTGACCACACGACGTACGAGAAGGTGACCCATGGCTCTGATGCCCGAGGACCTGGAGAACAAGCGGTTCACCCCGGTTCGGTTCTCCGAAGGCTACGACATGGACGAGGTCGACAATTACCTCGACCTCGAGGTGCTTCCGCGCCTGCAGGAGCTCATCGACGAGAACGCGCGGCTGACCAAGGAGCTCGAGGAGGCGCACAACCGCGTCGCCGAGCTCGAGAGCTCCGCGCAGGACGGCTCCGCCGCTGCGGCCGCCGCTCCGGCCGAGCCGGCCGAGGACGCGACCTCCGAGACCGCTGCGGTCGGCGAGACCACCGCGGCCCCTGAGGCCGCGACCGCCGAGAGCAGCGCCACGGAGGAGGACACCGCCGCCCTCGCCGATGCGCAGTCCACGCAGGACGCCGCGACCGCCGTCGCCGAGACGCCCGACCAGTCGGCCGCCGGCATCATCGCCCTCGCCAACCGCCTGCACGACGAGCACGTGCGCAACGGCGAGGCCGAGCGCGACCGCCTCATCTCCGAGGCGAACGACGAGCACCAGCGCATCGTCGGTGAGGCCGAGGAGAAGTCGCGCACCACGCTCGACGATCTCGAGACCAAGAAGGCCGATCTGGAGAAGAAGATCGAGAAGCTGCGCACCTTCGAGCGCGACTACCGCAACCGTCTGCGCAACTACCTGGAGAACCAGCTCAGCGAGCTCGAGACGAGCGAGACCCAGGACAAGCACGCGAACTTCGGCCTGTGAGCCGCAGCTCCACCGAGTCGGCGGCCGCCGGACCTGACGGGTCCGGCGGCCGCCGCCGTTCGACGGTCTCCGCAGACGTCGAGGGCGGCGTGCTGCGGGGCATCACCCGGACGACCGCCCTGATCGTCGTCGTGGCGGTGGCCGCGGTCATCCTGATCCTCGACCAGGTCACCAAGCACTGGGCGGAGGCGCACCTCGCACCGCTCACCCCGCAGCCGCTGCTCGGCGAGATCCTGCAGCTGAACCTGCTGTACAACTCGGGCGCGGCCTGGGGGATGGGATCGGGCATCACCCCTGTGGTGACGATCGTGCAGATCGTGATCGCCGTCGCCGTGGTGGTGTTCGCCCTGCGCTCGGTGCGCTCGCGCCCCTATGCGATCGCCCTCGGCCTCGTGCTCGGCGGGGCGCTCGGGAACATCCACGACCGCCTGCTGCGGGCCCCCGGCCCCTTCACCGGCTGGGTCGTCGACTTCCTGCAGCTGCCGCACTGGCCGATCTTCAACGTCGCCGACATGGGGGTGACCGGCGGCGCCCTGCTCGTGGTGCTGCTGGGCCTGCTCGGGCGGCCCGCGAACCCGTCGGCCGCCGAGAGCCCGACCGGCCCCGGCGGTCCGGCAGCGCCCGACGATCCGGCCGCCCCCGAGGGCCCGGCTTCCTCCGACGACCCGAACGCGACCGCAGATCCGACCTCCCAGGAGCCACCACGATGAGCGAGGAGCGCACCGTCCCCGTGCCCGACGGCCTCGCGGGGGAGCGCGTGGACGTCGGCATCGCCCGGCTGTTCGGGCTCTCGCGCACGCGCGCCGCGGACCTCGTGATGGCCGGAGAGGTCGAGGTCGACGGGACGATGCCCGCCCGCTCGACTCGACTGGAGCCCGGCGCGATGCTCACCGTGCGCATCCCGCAGGAGGCTCCGCCCCCCGAGGTGCGCCCGAGCATCGTCGAGGGCATGGGGCTCGTGCACCAGGACGACGACATCGTGGTCATCGACAAGCCCGTGGGCGTGGCCGCCCATCCCAGCGCCGGCTGGAGCGGACCGACGGTCCTCGGCCACCTCGCCGGGGCCGGCGTCAGCATCGTGACCTCGGGCGATCCCGAGCGCCGCGGCATCGTCTCCCGCCTCGACGTGGGCACGAGCGGCCTCATGGTCGTCGCCCGCACCGAGCGCGCCTACACCGTGCTCAAGGACGCCTTCCGCGCCCGCGAGGTCTCCAAGACCTACCACGCGCTCTGCCAGGGGCGGCCGATGCCGCCGCAGGGCACGATCGACTCGCCGATCGGGCGCTCGCCGAACCACCACTACAAGTTCGCGGTGCTGCGCGACGGCAAGCCCTCGGTCACGCACTACGAGGTGATGGAGGAGCTGCCCGGCGCGGCGCTGTGCGAGGTGCACCTGGAGACCGGGCGCACCCATCAGATCCGCGTGCACTTCTCCGCCATGCGCCACCCGCTGGTGGGGGACCCGCTGTACGGCTCGGACCCGACTCTCGCGGCGCGCATCGGCCTCGAGCGGCAGTGGCTGCACGCCATGGAGCTCTCCTTCGTGCACCCCGTGAGCCGCGAGCAGGTGACCTTCACCTCGCACTACCCGGCTGATCTCCAGCATGCGCTGGACGCCCTGCGCGAAGGCGCCTGAGCTCCCGGTCCCTCCCGGTGCGGCACCTGATCTCGACGCGGCTCGCCCGTTCTCGGCTCAGCACGCCTGTTCCCGCCGCGGCACGCCCGCTCTCGGCTCGGTGCGCCTGTGAGCACCGACTCCGCCGGGGCGGGCCGGTGCCGGGCGCCCCGGCCCGCGGCCTGTACCGTCGAGGCATGAGCGAGGAGACTCCCGACCCCGACGCGGGCACTGCCCTGGTCCCGCCGCACGAGCGGGCGCTCGCGAGGCCCGGCTTCCCCGTCGGCCGCGTGGCCCGGCTGCTCGGCATCGACCCGTCGGAGGCGGAGATCGTCCTGCGCGACGAGGAGCGCATGCACCGGGCGATCTCCGAGGCGGGGCGCGCCTTCCTCGAGGCCGACGACGATCGCCGCGCGGGTCGCACACCGCGCTCGGCGATCGCCATGGATCCTGAGTTCCCCACAGGCACAGGCATGGCGCTGCTCGGGGCCGCCTCCCTCTGGGAGCAGCGCGAGGACGTTCCCCGGATCGCCCTGCGGGTGGCCAAGGACCTCTACGAGAATCGCGAGGACGCGCTCGCCGCGAGCTTCCTGGGCCTGGTCCAGGAGTCCGTGGATCCCGGCGGCGACGAGGCCTCCGCCTGGGCGGCGCAGTCCCTGCTGATGCAGGTCATGCAGCGCTCGGGCGACCCGGCGAAGGCCGACGAGATCGCCCGCGACCTCGCCGCCCACTCCGTCCCCCTGGACCTCTGGCGCGACGACGATCCCACCCTGCCCGACGACTCGATGGCCTGGCACGGCGGCGCGTTCGTGGGCGGCATCCCGCCGCGCCGCGACGAGCGCCACCTCAGCTACGAGGACGTCCATGACTACCTCGACCAGCTGCTCACCGGCATGCGCCGCGAGCAGGAGGCCGAGGAGGACCGGGCGGCGGGGGAGGACGGGGAGCGCCGGGGTTTCTGGGAGGGCGCATAGGAATGCGTCAGGATCGGGTGCGTTCGTCGAGCGGCTACGGCTAACGGGGCGACGCATCTATCGCGAAGCCCATTCCGAGACGGGGCGGAGAGTCAATCCGATCCAGCGGGCACAGTGTCGTCTTCTCCCGGCACAGAGCCTATCTACCCTGGATCTTCGGTGCGCCCGTCCTCCGGGTCGTCGACATTCGGTCGCCGATGGGGGTTGGTTGCTGCGTGCCAGACAGCGATGTCGAACGTGCGCAGCAAGGAGAGACCGATCTGTCCACTGTCCTCTCGGATCCGCTCGAGTCTCCGTGCGAGCCTGCCGCCGTCCCCCTGGAGGATCTGACGCATCCAGACCCAATGATTACGAGATCCCGTGAGCCCACGTGCGCTCTCGATCTTGCTGTCCCAGACAGGAATCAGCCGGGGGCGCTTACGGGCGAGGAGCTTGCTGGTCAGAGTCGGCCCCATACCCACGGGCTGCTTTGCTGTGTTCCCGCGGATCGCATCCCAGAGCAGGTAGCCAGGGCTCGACGTGTCTCCCAGATAGCGCGTGAAACCGGAATCGCTGAGGTCGTGGAGATCGACATCAGCCGGCAACTGGGTGAGGAGACCATTGAGTTCTTCTCGCGCGCGCTCGAGGATCTGGACGATGGCCTTCCCGGGCACATGCACGCTGAGCAGCCCGGTGGACAGAAGATCCGCGGACGTGAATTCGTCGGGCGGGTTCTCCATCGGCGCGAAGAGGTCGAAGCGACTGCCTGTGTAGACCGGTCGTTTGGTCTTGGGATCTGTCGCCGAACTGCTCTGGGAGCTTGGATCGCCGATGGACCCTCTCGTCGCGATGGACGACTGCGCGCGGCTCCGGAGATTCGGCCTGGGCAGGTTCAGAGCCATCACGCGCATGCACCCGATCCGGGTGCGGGCGATGCTGCACGACCTCGAGGATGCGGCGATCCAGGACGAGCTGGAGTTTTTGTGAGCGGGCGCCACAGGTCCCCGGTGACGAGGCTGCGGCGCGCAGTCGCATCCGCTGGCGGAGGCGTCCATCGCGTCACGCGACGGCCCCGGCGCGACATCCATGCGGCATATTGCGCAGATGTTCGCTATGGGCCGTTCGGTGACAGGTGGTCGGTGCAGAAGCCTCCGGACCAGACCGTATGCCCGCCCCGGCGGACCTCTCGTCCGTCCAGAGCACCCGTCTGGTCTGCACCGCCTCGCCTCCCGCCCGCCCGCCGCGGTCCCACCTGCTGCTGGACATCCCGTTCGCCCCTCCATGCACCGCGCCGCGAACGCCCGGAGCCGCGTCCGCATTCCCGACGCGCCCGACCCGCCGGGGTGACCTCCCCGACCCTTCCGAGCCCCGCCGGGGCGGCCCGTCCGTCGGCCCTCACCAGTACGCTGGAGCGCATGGCCGACGACTTCGTTCACCTCCACGTCCATACCGACTACTCGTTGCTGGACGGGGCCGCGAAGGTCGACAAGCTCATCGACGAGGTGGTCCGCCAGGACCAGAAGGCCATCGCCATCACGGACCACGGCTACGTGTTCGGCGCCTACGAGTTCTACAAGACCGCCACGGCCGCCGGCGTGAAGCCGATCATCGGCGTCGAGGCCTACGTGACTCCGGGGACCAGCCGCCACGACCGCACCCGCGTGCAGTGGGGCACCAAGGCCCAGCAGGAGGCCGGGGACGACGTCTCCGCCCGCGGCGCCTACACCCACCTCACCCTGCTCTCGCGCTCGACAGAGGGCATGCACAACCTGTTCCGCCTGGCCTCGGAGGCCTCGCTGGACGGCCAGATGGGCAAGTGGCCGCGCATGGACCGCGAGATCCTGCAGAAGTACTCGAGCGGTCTGATCGCCTCCACCGGCTGCCCCTCGGGCGAGGTCCAGACCCGCCTGCGCCTGGGCCAGTGGGACGAGGCCGTGAAGGCCGCCGGCGAGTTCCAGGACATGTTCGGCAAGGAGAACTACTTCGTCGAGCTCATGGACCACGGCCTCGATCTCGAGAAGCGCGTGACCAAGGAGCTCATCGAGCTCTCGAAGCACATCGGCGCGCCGCTGCTGGCGACCAACGACCTCCACTACGTCACGGAGGAGGACGCGAAGATCCAGGACGCCCTGCTGTGCATCAACTCGGGCTCCACCTTCGACACCCCCGGGCGCTTCAAGTTCGGCGGCTCCGGCTACTACCTGAAGTCCGCCCGCGAGATGCGCGAGCTGTTCCGCGAGCTCCCCGAGGCCTGCGACAACACCCTGAAGATCGCCGAGATGTGCGAGGTCTCCTTCACCACGACCGCCGAGGGCGCGAACTTCATGCCCGTCTTCCCCTGCCCGCCCGGCGAGGACGAGCACTCGTGGTTCATCAAGGAGGTCCAGAGGGGACTCGAGTACCGCTTCCCCGGCGGCATCCCGGACGACGTGAAGAAGCAGGCCGAGTACGAGACCGGGATCATCACCCAGATGGGCTTCCCGGGCTACTTCCTCGTCGTCTCCGACTTCATCAAGTGGGCCAAGGAGAACGGGATCCGCGTGGGACCGGGACGAGGCTCGGGCGCCGGCTCGATGGTCGCCTACGCCATGCGCATCACCGACCTGAACCCCCTCGAGCACGGCCTGCTGTTCGAGCGCTTCCTGAACCCCGACCGCGTCTCCATGCCCGACTTCGACGTCGACTTCGATGATCGCCGCCGCGGCGAGGTCATCGAGTACGTGACCCGCAAGTACGGCGACGACAAGGTCTCCCAGCTGGTGACCTTCGGCGTCATGAAGACCAAGAACTCCCTCAAGGACGCCTCCCGTGTGCTGGGCTACCCGTACGCGATGGGCGACATGCTCTCCAAGGCCCTGCCGCCGTCGGTCATGGGCAAGGACATCCCGCTCTCCGGCATCCACGACCCCGAGCACAAGCGCTACGCCGAGGCCGGCGAGTTCCGTCGCGTCGTCGACGAGAACCCCGACGCGCAGCGCGTCCTCGAGATCGCCAAGGGCGTCGAGGGCCTGGCCCGCGGCTGGGGCGTGCACGCCTGCGGGATCATCATGTCCAGCCACACCCTGACGGACATCATCCCGATCATGCGCCGCCCCTCGGACGGCCAGGTCATCACCCAGTTCGAGTACCCCGAGTGCGAGGCGCTCGGGCTGCTGAAGATGGACTTCCTGGGACTGCGCAACCTCACGATCGTCTCCGACGCCCTCGACAACATCGGGAAGAACGGGAAGACCGCCCCGGACCTGGAGACACTCGAGTTCGACGACCCCGCGCCCTACACCCTCCTCCAGCGCGGCGACACCGCGGGCGTGTTCCAGTTCGACTCCGCCGGCTACCGCGAGCTCTGCCGGCAGATGAAGCCCGACAAGTTCGGCGACATCTCCGCGCTCGGCGCCCTCTACCGCCCCGGCCCGATGGGCATGAACTCCCACACGAACTACGCCCTGCGCAAGAACGGGCTGCAGGACATCACCCCCATCCACCCCGAGCTCGAGGAGCCCCTGCAGGAGGTCCTCTCCGAGACCTACGGCCTGATCGTCTATCAGGAGCAGGTCATGCAGATCGCGCAGAAGGTCGCCGGGTACTCGCTCGGCGAGGCCGACATCCTGCGCCGCGCGATGGGCAAGAAGAAGAAGGCTGAGCTGGACAAGCAGTACGTCTCCTTCGAGGCCGGCATGAAGGAGCGGGGCTACTCCGCCGCCGCCATCAAGGCGCTCTGGGACACGCTGCTGCCCTTCGCCGACTACGCGTTCAACAAGTCGCACTCGGCCGCCTATGGCGTGGTCTCCTACTGGACGGCCTACCTCAAGGCGCACTTCCCGACCGAGTACATGGCGGCCCTGCTCACCTCCACCCAGGAGAACCGCGACCGCCTCGGCTTCTACCTCGGCGACTGCCGCCACCACGGGATCACCGTGCTGCCCCCGGACGTCAACGAGTCCGACATGTACTTCTCGGCCGTCGGCGACGACATCCGCTTCGGGCTCTCCGCGATCCGCAACGTGGGCGCGAACGTCGTCGAGGCGATCCTGCAGGCCCGCGAGGAGAAGGGCGCCTTCACGTCCTTCACCGACTTCCTGGACAAGGTCCCGCTCACCGTGTGCAACAAGCGCACCATCGAGTCCCTCATCAAGGGCGGCGCCTTCGACTCCCTGGGCGCCAACCGCCGCTCGCTCGTCCTCATCCACGAGGACGCCGTGGACTCCGTGGTCGGCGTCAAGCGCAAGGAGGCCCAGGGCCAGTACGACCTCTTCGGCTCCGACCTGTTCGGCGGCGGCGAGGACGGCGAGGAGAACTCCGGGTCCTCGGCGACGATCACGATCCCCGAGGTCCCCGAGTGGGACCGCAAGGAGAAGCTCGCCTTCGAGCGCAACATGCTGGGCCTGTACGTCTCGGACCACCCGCTGCACGGGCTCGAGCACATCATCGCCCAGAACTCCACGACCACGATCAGCTCCCTGGCGGACGACGGCGCGATCGAGGACGGCACGATGGTCACGATCGCGGGCCTCATCACGGGCCTGCAGCGCAAGACCACCAAGAAGGGCGACATGTGGGCGATCGCCACGGTCGAGGACCTCGAGGGCGCGATCGACTGCCTGCTGTTCCCGACCACCTACCAGACCGTCGCGACCGAGCTCGCCGAGGACCTCGTGGTCTCCATGAAGGGTCGCGTCGACACCTCCAAGGGCATGCCCGAGATGCGCGTCATGGAGATGACGATCCCCGACACCTCCAGCTCGATGGGCACCGACGGACCCGTGATCATCACCGTGCCCGCGGCCCGCTTCACCCAGCGGATCGCCGAGGACCTGCGCGGCGTGCTCGAGGACAACCGCGGCATGAGCGAGGTGCGGCTGAAGCTCCAGGAGCCCGGACGCTCCACGCTCATGGAGCTCGACCGCAGGCTCGCGGTCTCGCCGTCGGCCGCGCTGTACGCCTCGCTCAAGGCTCTGCTGGGCCCGGGCTGCCTGCACTGATGAGCGCGCACGGGGGTCGGGCCGACCGCGCCGGGACGCTGCGCGCGGCGACCTTCAACATCCATCACGGCGCCTCGGCCGACGATCATCTCGACCTCGCCCGCACCGCGGGGGAGATCCGCGCCCTGGACGCGGACGTCGTGGGGCTGCAGGAGGTCGACGTCGCCTTCGGCGACCGCTCCGCGGGCGAGGACCAGGCCCGGGCACTCGCCGAGATGGTCGGGATGGACGTCGCCTTCGCGCCGGCCATCGACCGCCCCGGGACGGACCCGGACGGGCCGCGCCGCCAGTACGGGGTCGCACTGCTGGTCAGGGGCCAGATCCTCGAATCCGAGACGCACCTGCTGCCCGCCGGCCGCGGCTTCGGCGCGCTGCGCGAGCCGCGCGCCGTGCTGTGCGCGAGCGTGAGGACCGGACGCGGTGCGTCGAACGGCTCGGGCACGATCGCGGCGGTGGGGGCGCAGGCACCGGGCGGATCGACGGAGCCCGACCTCACCGTCCTCGTCACCCACCTCGACAAGGAGCGCCGCGAGCACCGCGTCGCGCAGATCGGCCGGATCATCGAACTCGCGGCCCGACGCGCACGGGATGCGATGGGCCGACGGCCGTCCGGGCCCGGCGAGGGATCGGACGACGGCGCACGATCGACGGTCGGTGCGGGTTCCGCGGACGGTGCGGGTGCCACGGGCGGCGGGGGAGAAGGGGCACCGGACGCGGGGGCAGCGGTCGACGTCCCCACGCTGCTGCTCGGGGACATGAACGCCGACCAGGGCGCCCCGGAGATGCAGCTGCTCGCCGGCGCGGGATGGCGGGATGCGGCGCTCGAGGCGAGCGGCCGCGCTCCGCGCGCACGCGCAGACGGCGTCGGGGCCGAGCGGCCCACGGCGGGGCTCGGGGCGGCGCTGCGCGCGCCCGTGCTCGCCGTCGCCGTCACCGCCGTGGCCTCCGCCCTCGCCAACGTGGTCTCGGCTGTGGCCTCACGAATCCCGGGCGCGGGGACCAGGCCGGGCAGCAGGTCGGGGCGCGGGCGCGGGGGAGCGGTCCGCGGCTCCTTCCCGGCGGTGTTCCCGGTGCGCAGGATCGACGGGATCTGGGTGCACGGGCCCCTGTCCGTGCGCGCCGTGGAGGTGGCGCCCGGGAAGTCGTCGGACCATCGACCGGTCGTCGCGACGCTCGCGCACATCGACCAGGCCTGAGTCCCATCCGCCTGGCCTACGGTGGGGCCATGACCGTCGATGCCACCGCGCTCCTGCCCGATGCGCTGCGGGACGCGTTCCGCGAGCGTGCCGCCGTCCATGATCGGGAGAACACCTTCCCGCGCGACGACCTCGAGGAGCTGCGGGAGCGGGGATACCTGCGTCTGCTCGTGCCGCGCGATCTCGGCGGGCTCGGGGCGAGCCTGCTGGAGGCGAGCCGCATCCAGCGCCGCCTCGCGGGCGCCGCCCCCGCGACCGCCCTGGCGATGAACATGCACCTCGTGATCACGGGCGCCGCCCTGCATGCCCACCGTCTCGGCGCGGAGCACGTCGAGCCGCTGCTCGCTCACGCCCTCGACGGCCGCCTGCTCGCCTTCGGCATCTCCGAGCCCGGCAACGCGGCGATGCTCTTCGACTCCCGCACGAGCGCGACGGGCGACGGCGAGGGCGGGTACCTGCTGGAGGGCACCAAGATCTTCACCTCCCTGGCCCCCGTGTGGGACCGGCTCGTGGTCCACGCCCGGATCCCCGAGGACGACCTGGAGCTCCCCCTCGTGTTCGGCTCCATCGAGCGCACCGCCGTGGTCGAGACCCTCGAGGACTGGGACACCCACGGCATGCGCGCCACCCAGTCGCGCACCACCCGGCTGCACGGTGCGCACCTCGCGGCCGACGACGTCATCACCCGCACGCCTGTCGGCCCGAACACCGATCCCTTCGTGATGGGCATCTTCGGCGCCTTCGAGCTGCTGCTCGCCTCGGTCTACACGGGGCTCGCCGAGCGCGCCCTCGAGGTGGGCCGGCAGATCTCGCTGCGGCGCCGCAGCGTGACCCGCGGCATCGTCCATGCCGACGACCCGGATGTCCGACGGCGCCTCGCCGCGGCCGCGATCGCCCTGGACGGCTCCGTGCTGCAGATCGAGAAGCTGCTCGCGGACCTCGACGACCTCGGCACCGGGGAGGGCGGCCCTGGAGCGGTCGACCACGGGTCGCGGTGGTTCCTGCAGCTCTCGGGCGTCAAGCATCGCGCGACCGAGGCGGCGATCGGCGCCGTCGACCAGGTGCTGCGCGCGAGCGGCGGTGCGCACTTCTCCCGCACCTCGGAGCTCGAGCGGCTCTTGCGGGACGTCCGGGCGGGCCTCTACCACCCCTCGGACGAGGAGTCCGTGCACGCTTACTACGCGAAGGCGCTGCTCGGCGACATCGGAGCCGACCGCGAGGAGTGAGGTTGAGCGGGCCCGTCGGCGATCCGACCGGGGCCGCTCGGACCTGGGCCGCTCCGACCGAGGACCCGTCGGCCCGGCGGCACGCGGCGGCTCCGACCGAGGACCCGTCGGTCCGGCGGCTCCTCAGCCGCGGCGGTACCCGAGCACGACGGCGGGGGAGCCGGTGATCGCGTAGCGGAAGTCCGGCAGCAGCTCGACGTAGCCGCAGCGGCGGTAGAGCGCCCGCGCGGGATTGTCCGGGCCGGTCGAGAGCAGCGAGGTCGCCTGCGGCATGGTGGCGTGGAGATGCTCGAGCAGGGAGCGGGCGAAGCCGCGGCCGCGCGCCCACGGCGCCGTCGCGAGCTCGACCACCTCGAAGGCGTCGTGCGTCCACTCGGCCAGGCCCGCCGTCTCGAGAGCGCCCTGCACCTGCTGCGGCCACCAGGAGCTCGGATGGTAGACGTGGCCGAACAGCATCGACAAGATCTGGGAGGTGCGCTCGTCCTCGACCACGGTGATCCGCGTGCTGGGCACCGCGGAGAGCGAGTGGCGGATCCTCCCGCGCAGATGGTCGAGCAGCGCGGCGCTCGCATCCCACGCCGTGCGATACACCTCGAGCACCTCCTCGAGGCGCGCGCGGGCCTCGTCAGGAGTCAGGTCTCGGGGCGTCGCAGGGGGCACAGCCCACAGACTAGAGCGAGGAGGCGGAGGGCGCCCGGCGACTGTGGACGACGGACGGTGCCCTCGGTCACCGCTGCGTGCACCGCATCACCGGCGAGCGGCGCCGTCTCCGCGCCGACCCCGAACCGCTCCCCCCCCCCGAGCCGCTCCCTCCCGAGTCTCTCCCGACGAGGTGCCCGGGCTCTCGTCGTCTCACGGACGGGCAGAGTCCATATATCGGACACAGTTCCGCATGTCGAGACTTGAGCGTAGGTTCGCCGATCGTGACGCACTATCCCGCCCCGACCGCGTCGGCCCCCTCCGAGCCGAACGCTCCCGACGCAGCCCCCGCGAACACCCGCGGACGCGTGATCGTCGCCTCGATGGTCGGCACGACCATCGAGTTCTTCGACTTCTACGCGTACGCGACCGCCGCCTCGCTCGTCTTCCCCGCGCTCTTCTTCCCGAACGAGACGCCCACGACGCAGCTGCTGAGCTCCTTCGCCATCTTCGGCGTCGCGTTCTTCGCGCGCCCCATCGGCTCGATCATCTTCGGGCACTTCGGCGACCGCATCGGCCGCAAGCGCACGCTCGTGGCGAGCCTGCTGGTGATGGGCATCGCGACCTTCCTCATCGGCGTGCTGCCCACCGCCTCCGCTCCCGGCTTCACGATCCTCGCGCCAGCGATCCTCGTGCTCCTGCGCTTCTGCCAGGGCGTGGGACTGGGCGGCGAATGGTCCGGTGCGGCCCTGCTCGCTACCGAGAACGCCCCGCCCGGCAAGCGCGCCCTCTACGGCACCTTCCCGCAGCTCGGCGCGCCCATCGGCTTCATCCTCTCGAACATCCTGTTCGTGATCCTCAGCCTCACCATGACCGACGCCCAGTTCGCCTCCTGGGGCTGGCGCCTCCCGTTCCTGTTCTCCGCGGCGCTCGTGATCGTCGGCCTCTGGGTGCGGCTGAAGCTCATGGAGACCCCCGCCTTCCAGAAGGTCCTCGACGAGCAGCGCGTCGCCTCGGTGCCGATCGCCCGCGTGTTCAAGACCGCCTGGAAGCCGCTGATCCTCGCGACGCTCGCCATGGTCGCGACCTACGTGCTCTTCTACATGATGACCGCGTTCCTGATGGTCGTCGGCACCACGCCGACCGACGGGGCGGTCCCCGGACTCGGCTACGACCGGCCGGTCTTCCTCACCATGCTCATCATCGGCGTGGTCTTCTTCGGCATCTTCACCGTGGTCTCCGGCCCGCTCGCCGACCGCATGGGGCGGCGCCGCATGCTGCTCATCGTCACCGTGCTGATCGGCATCTACGGCCTGCTCCTGCACCCCCTGGTGGGCGCGGGCACCGTGGGAGTCATGGTCGCGCTGATCATCGGCTTCACGCTCATGGGTCTCACCTTCGGTCCGATGGCGGCATTCCTGCCCGAGATGTTCAAGGCCGACGTCCGCTACACCGGCAGCGCCGTCAGCTACAACATGGCCTCGGTGATCGGAGCGGCGCCCGCGCCCTACGCGCTGATCGCCCTGTGGACGGCGATGGACGGCCAGCTCTGGCTGGTCGGCGGCTACCTCGCGCTGGCCGCTGTGGTCACCCTGGTTGCACTGTTCGTCGGCTCCGAGACCAAGGACGTCGACTTCCTGGCCTGAGTGGGCGCCGCGGTGCGGCACGACCCGTCGACCGAGGACGGAAGAGATGAGGCTGGCGAACCAAGGACGCAGGTTCTTGGTTCGCCAGCCTCATTCTTCTGCCTGGGCGGCTGGGCGGCTGGGCGCTTCGCCGCCTGAGCGACAGGCGGAGCGAGCGCCCGGGTGCCCGAGCGGGCGGCCCTGTCTACAGGTGGTCGTGCGGACGGATGCCTCCGCGTCCCTTGAGCAGCAGATTCAGCAGCACGGCGCTGAAGGCGGCGGCGCTCACTCCGGAGCCCAGCACCATCGCGGCGAGCGAGGGCAGGGCGTCGTACAGCGCGGGCATGGCGACCGGCAGCACGGCGAGCGACAGGGAGACCGCCACGATCAGGGTGTCGTGGCCGGCATCGCGGTCGTCGCGGCGCGGGGCCTCGCCGATGGTGCGGATGCCCGCGGCGGCGACCGAGCCGAACAGCACGATCCCGGCGCCGCCGAGCACAGGCTGGGGGACGGCAGCGACCACACGGCCCAGCAGCGGCACGAGGCCCAGCAGCACGAGGATCACGCCTCCCGCGGCGACGGTGAAGCGGGACCGCACCCGGGTCACGGAGATCAGGCCGATGTTCTGCGCGAACGCGGTCGCCGGGAACGAGTTCACGAGCGGGGCCAGCGCGCTCGCGGCCATGTCGGCGCGCAGACCGTCGGCCAGGCGCCGCGGCGGCAGATCGGTGCCGACGACCTTGGTGACCGCGAACAGGTTCGCCGTGGTCTCCATGAGCGTCACGATGATGACCACGACCATCGGGATGATCGCGGCGAGGTGGAAGGTGGGCAGGCCGAAGGCGAACGGGCGCGGGAGGGCGACGACGCTGCCGGTGAGGACGCCGGAGAAGTCCGCGGCCCCGGCGATCGCGGCGATCACCGTGCCCACGGCGATGCCCAGCAGGATCGCGACGCCCGAGAGCGCGCGGATCCGCGAGAACACGAGCACCGCGACGAGCGTGAGCGCGGCGAGACCGAGGTGCAGGGCGCTGCCGTAGCCCTCAGCTCCCTCGGTGCCCATGATCCAGCCGGCGGCCACCGGCAGCAGCGAGATGCCCATGGCAGCGATGATCGTGCCGGTCACGACCGGCGGGAACAGGGGCTGCAGCCGTGAGACCACCGGTGCGAGCAGGAAGCCGACGATGCCGGCGACGATCACCGCGCCGAACACCGAGGGGAGCCCGCCGTCGCCCGCGATGATCACGAGCATCGTCGAGACCGCGCCGAAGGTGGTGCCCTGCACGAGCGGCAGCTTCGCCCCGAAGAACGGGATGCCCAGCGACTGCAGGAGCGTGGTCACGCCGGAGACGAACAGCGCGGAGGCGACGAGCACCCCGATCTGGTCGCCGGGCAGGCCGGCGGCACCGCCGACGATCAGCGGGACGGCGACCACGCCGCCGTACATGGAGAGCACGTGCTGGGCGCCGAAGACGAGGCTGCGGGCGAGCGGCAGGCGCTCGTCCTCGGGGCGCGTGGGCGATGGCGGGGGCGTGGGGGCCGACGGGTCGACTGGTGCAGCGGCCGACGCAGCGGGAGCGGGTGGGAGACCGAGGTCGGTCCGCGCGCCGCTCTGCTCGGCGGCGGTCGACGGGAGTCTCGGGGTGGGGGTCTCGGGCACGGAGGGTCCTGACGCGGGGGAGCGGGGGCGGTCGACCCGGTCGCGGTGCGCAGCGCGACGACCGGGCGGAATGCAGAAGCGCCCACCGCGGCGACGGTGAGCGCTGGGATCAGCGTACCCGCGGCGGATCCCGCGGCACGCAGCGGCGTGTGCGATGAGACGCCGGGGCGCGGGGCGCGGGGCGCGGGGCGTGGGGCGGTCCGGCGTCGGCCTGAGGACGACGAGTGGTACGAAACGGTCGCCATGAGTGCTCATGGCGACCGTTTCGTACCACTCGTGGTGCTTCCGTCGACCGGGTGCCGGGTGCCGGGTGCCGGGGCGGAGTCCGGACGTCGCGCGCCCGGGTGCCGGTTCAGCCCGGGTGCCGGATCAGACGGTGCGGTGGTCCCGGTAGTAGCGGATCAGCTCGGCGGTCGAGGAATCCTGGGCGTCGATGGCGGCATCGTCCCCGGCGACGGCCGGGGCGAGGTCCTTGGCGAGCTGCTTGCCGAGCTCCACGCCCCACTGGTCGAAGGAGTTGATGCCCCACACGGAGCCCTCCACGAAGGTGATGTGCTCGTACAGGGCGATCAGCTGGCCCAGCACGCTCGGGGTGAGCGAGGGTGCCATGATCGAGGTCGACGGACGGTCGCCGGAGAACATGCGGGCGGCCACGAGCGGACCGTCGGTGCCCTCGGCACGGACCTCCTCCTCGGTCTTGCCGAAGGCCAGGGCCTTGGTCTGCGCGAAGAAGTTGGCGAGGAACAGCTCGTGGACGTCCTGCTCGCCGTCCTTGAGCGGGCGCACGGGATTCGCGAAGGCGATGAAGTCCGCGGGGATGATCCGGGTGCCCTGGTGGATGAGCTGGTAGAAGGCGTGCTGGCCGTTGGTGCCGGGCTCGCCCCAGAAGACCTCGCCGGTCTCGGTGACCACGGTGGAGCCGTCCCAGCGCACCGACTTGCCGTTGGACTCCATGGTCAGCTGCTGGAGGTATGCGGGGAAGCGGTGCAGGTACTGGGAGTAGGGGAGGACCGCGTGGGTCTCCGCCTCCAGGAAGTTCACGTTCCAGATGTTCAGCAGGCCCATGAGCAGCGGCACGTTCTGCGCCGCGGGGGCGGTGCGGAAGTGCTCGTCCATCGCGTGGAAGCCCGCAAGCAGCTCCTCGAAGGCCTCGGGGCCCAGGACCGTGGCGAGCACGGTGCCGATCGCGGAGTCCACGGAGTAGCGGCCGCCCACCCAGTTCCAGAACCCGAAGGCGTTGGCGGGATCGATGCCGAAGGCCTCGACCTTGTCGAGCGCGGTCGAGACCGCGACGAAGTGCTTGGCCACGGCCTCCTTCTCCTGCTCGGGGGTGAGCCCGGCGTTCTCGCGCAGGCCAGCGAGCAGCCATTCGCGCACCAGGCGCGCGTTGGTGATCGTCTCGAGCGTCGTGAACGTCTTGGAGGCGACGATGACCAGGGTCGTCTCGGGGTCGAGGTCCGTGGTCGTCTCGTACGCGTCGGTCGGGTCGATGTTCGAGATGAAGCGCGCCTGCAGGCCCTCCTGGGCGAGCGGCTTGAGCGCCTCGTAGACCATGACGGGACCGAGGTCGGAGCCGCCGATGCCGATGTTCACGACGGTCTCGATCCTCTTGCCGGTCACGCCGGTCCACTCGCCCGAGCGGACCTTGCGGGCGAAGTCGTAGATGCGGGTGAGGGTCTCGTGCACGTCGTGGTCGATGTCCTGGCCGTCGACGACGAGGTCGGGGGAGGCGCCCTCGGGGCGGCGCAGCGCCGTGTGCAGCACGGCGCGGTCCTCGGTGGTGTTGATGTGCTCGCCGGCGAACATGGCGTCGCGGCGGGCGAGCACGCCGGTCTGCTCGGCAAGGTGCAGCAGCAACTCCACGGTCTCCGGTGTCACGAGGTTCTTCGAGAGGTCCACGTGCAGGTCGGCGGCCTGATGGGTGAGGCGCTCGGCGCGCTGCGGGTCCTCGTCGAACCATTCGCGCAGCGAGCCGTCGAGCGACTCGTCGTGCGCGAGGAGCTGCTCCCAGGCGTCCGTCGTCGTGGGGTCGACGGGCGCGTCCTGCGGTGTCTGGGTGTTCTGTGCGGAAGTCATGGTCCCATTGTCGCTCGCGCGGCGGCGCCAGGGCGAGACGGGGGAGCCCGATGTGGGAACTCAGTCCTCTCAGCCTGCTCCCCAGCATCTCTCCGGCGTCGACCGCCGGACGGAGCAGTGACCGGATCGTGACCAATGGATGGACACTTCTTGCGCTATGCACCCCGTCACGTCGTGCACACTGGAGGATGCGCGCCACGATCCGCATGGATCCCCAGAGCGTGAACCCGTACGGAGATCCGACCGCAGATGCGGCCGCGGCATCCCATGACACTAAGGAGTGTCCATGTCCATCTCGCGACGTTCGATGATCATCGGCACCGGCGTGGCCGGCACCGCCGCGCTCGCCCTGTCCGCCTGCGGCGGCGGGAGCGACAGCGGCGACGGCGGCTCCGGCGGCGGCTCGGGCGATCCGGTCTACGCCAACGAGACCGAGCCCCAGAATCCGCTGATCCCGACCAACACCAATGAGGTGGGCGGCGGCCGCATCATCACCTCGGTCTTCGCGGGCCTCGTCTACTACAAGGCGGACGGCACGGTCGAGAACGACGTCGCCGACTCGATCGAGTCCGACGACAACCAGACCTGGACCATCAAGATCAAGGACGGTCAGAAGTTCTCCGACGACTCGCCGGTGACCGCGAAGTCGTTCGTCGACGCCTGGAACTTCGGCGCGAACACCAAGAACGCCCAGCTCAGCCAGAGCTTCTTCGAGCCCATCGAGGGCTTCGACAAGGTCAGCGCCGACAAGGCCACCGGCAAGGAGACGCTCTCGGGCCTCAAGGTCGTCGATGACCTGACCTTCACCGTCAAGCTCGTCTCCGAGCAGTCGGACTTCCCCAACCGCCTGGGCTACAGCGCCTACTCGCCGCTGCCGGAGTCGTTCTACGACGACACCAAGTCCTTCGGGGAGAAGCCGGTCTCCAACGGCCCCTACATGGTCGACACCTGGGACCACGACCAGCAGATCGTGCTCGTGCCCAACGACAACTACGACGGCCCCCGCAAGGCGAAGAACGCCGGCGTGACCTTCACGATCTACTCGTCCGACGACACCATGTACGGCGACCTGGAGTCCGGCGAGGTCGACGTCACCGACCTCATCCCGACCTCGGCCCTGTCGAGCTACCAGGACACCCTGGGCGACCGCGCGGTCAACGATCCCGGCGCCGTGTTCCAGTCCTTCACGATCGCCCAGAACGACCCGAACTTCTCGGGCGAGGCCGGCACGTTGCGCCGCAAGGCCATCTCCCGGGCGATCAACCGCAAGCAGATCTGCGACAAGCTCTTCTACGGCACCCGCACCCCCGCCACGGACTTCATCGCCCCGGTGATCCCCGGCGGCGGCGAGAAGGACATCCCGGGCGCCGAGGTTCTCGAGTTCGACGAGGCCGAGGCGAAGAAGCTCTGGGAGCAGGCGGAGAAGAAGCAGCCCTTCAAGGGCGAGTTCACCCTCGCCTACAACGCCGACGCCCCGCACAAGGACTGGGTCGACGCCGTGTGCAACTCCATCGCCAACACCCTGGGCATCACCGCCAAGGGCAAGCCGTTCCCGGCCTTCGGCGACTTCCGCGAGCAGATCACCAAGCGCGAGCTCAAGGGCGCGTTCCGCTCCGGCTGGCAGGCCGACTACCCCTCGGCCTACAACTTCCTGGGCCCCCTCTACTCCTCGGCCGCGGCCGACGGCAAGGGCTCGAACGACGGCGACTACAAGAACCCCGAGTTCGACGACCTGCTCAAGGAAGGGCTCTCGGCGGCCGACGAGAACGCGGCGATCGAGAAGTACAAGGCGGCCGAGGCGATCCTCATGGAGGACCTGCCGGCGATCCCGCTGTGGTACCAGAACACCTTCGGCGGCTTCTCCGAGAACGTCTCCGACGTGAAGTACGGCTGGGACACCGTCCCGCTGTACTACGCGATCACCAAGTGATCGACGGAGCTGCGCGCATCCGCTGATGCCGGGGCGGGAGGGGCACACAGCCCTTCCCGCCCCGAGGTCCGTCCAGGACCGTCGGCTCGAGGCCCGGCCCCGCGTCGGCCCGGCCGCGACCATCGGCGGCCCCGCGCGAGCGCTCCGGCCAGCTTCCCCGGGACGGCGATCGTCGTCCTCTCCCATCAACCTGAGGTGACCCAGTGATCTGGTACATCGGGCGGCGACTGCTGCAGATGATCCCCGTCTTCCTCGGTGCGACCCTGCTGATCTACGTCATGGCGTTCTACGCGGGCGGCGATCCGATCCAGGCGATCATGGGCGACAAGCCCCTCTCGCCGGCCGTGCAGGACCAGCTCCGATCGCAGTACAACCTGGACAAGCCGCTCATCGTGCAGTGGCTGATCTACGTGGGGAAGGTGGTGCGCGGCGACTTCGGCGTCGGCTTCAACGGCCGGCCGATCATCGAGCAGATCCGCGATGCGTTCCCCGTGACCTTCCGCCTCGCGATCATCGCGGTCGTCTTCGAGACCATCCTCGGCATCGTCGCAGGCGTCATCTCGGGCCTGAAGAAGGGCACCTGGATCGACACCACGCTGCTGATGGTCTCGCTCCTGGTGATCGCGGTCCCCACCTTCGTGATCGGCTTCGTCGCCCAGTTCACCCTCGGCGTGAAGCTCGGGGTGGTGCCCGTGAACGTCGGACGCGACGCGAGCCTCCAGAACCTGCTCCTGCCAGGGTTCGTGCTCGGCGTCGTCTCCTTCGCGTATGTGCTGAGGCTGACCCGGACCTCGATCACCGAGGTCGCGACGGCCGACCACGTGCGCACCGCGACCGCCAAGGGACTCTCGCGCACCGGCGTGATCTCCAAGCACATCATGCGCAACTCGCTGATCCCCGTGGTGACGTTCATCGGCGCCGACCTCGGCGCCCTCATGGGCGGCGCGATCGTCACCGAGCGCATCTTCAACATCCACGGCATCGGATCGGTGCTCTACCAGGCGATCAACAAGTCCGAGAGTCCCGTGATCGTCTCCGTGGTCACGATCATGGTGATGATCTTCTTGCTCACCAACCTCGTCGTGGACCTGCTCTACGCCGTGCTCGACCCGAGGATCCGCCATGCGAAGTGATCACAGCTCCCGCACCCTGCGCCCGGCCGACGCACACTTCGTCGCGCCCCTGGACGAGACGCCGCTGCGCGAGGTCGACGCGGTGGACACCACCGCTGCTCCCCGCTCGATGTGGGGCGAGGCCGCGCACAACCTGATCCGCAACCCCGTGTTCGTGATCTCCGCCCTGCTGATCCTGGTCCTGCTGTTCATCGCGGCGTTCCCCGGGATCTTCACCGACTACGACCCCACGAAGGGCGACCTCGGGGTCTCCAACCAGAAACCGGGCGACGGCCACCTGCTGGGCACGACCGTCCAGGGGTACGACGTCTGGGCGCGCATCCTCTACGGCACGCGCACCTCGCTGAGCGTCGGCTTCTTCGCCATGGTCATCTCGACCGTCATCGGCGTGGTCATCGGCGCCTTCGCCGGCTACGTGGGCGGCTGGATCGACGAGGTCCTCTCCCGCGTCACCGAGATCTTCTTCGCGCTGCCGCTCGTGCTCGGCGCGATCGTCGCCTTCACCGCACTGAGCAGCGGGGTCAGCACCTTCACGATCGCCCTGATCCTCGCGGTCTTCGGCTGGACGAACATCGCCCGCATCACCCGCGGCGCCGTGCTCTCGGTCAAGAGCCAGGACTTCGTGACGGCCTCTACCGCGCTCGGCGCAGGGAAGCTGACGAACCTCGCCAAGCACGTGCTGCCCAACGCGATCGCCCCGGTGATCGTCACGGCCACCGTGAACCTGGGCGTGTTCATCGTCGCCCAGGCGACCCTGTCCTACCTCGGGCTCGGCAACGGCTCGATCTCGTGGGGCAGCGACATCTCGGACGCCCAGCCCGCGCTGCGCAACAACCCGATGATGCTGTTCTACCCGTCAGTGGCGCTCGCGATCTGCGTGCTGAGCTTCATCATGCTCGGCGACGCCGTCCGCGACGCCCTGGACCCCAAGGCGAGGAAGCGATGAGCGCCACCACTGCACCCCGTACGGGCGATCAGCCCGCCAGCACCGAGGCCGGAGCGCTGCTCGAGATCCGCGACCTCGACATCACGTTCACGACCGGCAGCGGGCCCGTGCACGCCGTGCGCGGGGCGAACCTCGAGGTCTATCCGGGCGAGACCGTCGCGATCGTCGGCGAGTCCGGCTCGGGCAAGTCGACGACGGCGATGAGCATCGCACGTCTGCTTCCCCCGAACGGCAGCGTCACCGGCGGCTCGATCCGCTTCGACGGCAAGGACATCACCTCCGTGCCTCTCGGCCAGATCCGCGCGCTGCGCGGCAGCGAGATCGGACTGGTCCCGCAGGACCCGATGAGCAACCTCAACCCGCTGTGGAAGGTGGGCTCCCAGATCGACGAGGCGCTCGCCGCCAACGGCGTCGCCAACGGGGCAGCGGCCAGGAAGCGCACCGTCGAGCTGCTCGAGGAGGCGGGCCTGCCCGACGCCGAGCGCCGCGCGGGCCAGTACCCGCACGAGTTCTCCGGCGGCATGCGCCAGCGCGCCCTGATCGCCATGGGCCTCGCCGCGAGGCCCCGACTGCTCATCGCCGACGAGCCGACGAGCGCCCTGGACGTCACCGTCCAGCAGCAGATCCTCGACCACCTCGACACCCTGACCGCCGAGCTCGGCGTCGCGGTGCTGCTGATCACGCACGACCTGGGCCTGGCCGCCGAGCGCGCCCAGCACCTGGTGGTGATGTACAAGGGGCAGATCGTCGAGTCCGGTCCCGCACTGCAGATCCTCCAGGACCCGCAGCACCCGTACACGAAGCGGCTGATCGGCGCGGCGCCGTCGCTCGCCTCGCGACGACTGGTCTCGACCAAGGGCGGCGACGCGCAGGACGCGGCGCAGGATGCGGCGCAGGACGCGGCGCAGCAGGCGGCGCCCGCTGTGGCCGACGAGTCCGCTGCGGCGTCCGAGAGGGCTTCCGGTCCGAACACCCCTGCCGACGCGGACGCCTCTGCCGATGGCGCAGGGTCCGGCGCGGCCGCTGCGAGCAGCGGCGAGGACACGGTGATCAGCGTCCAGAACCTCACCAAGGTCTTCCCGCTGCGCGGGAAGGTGCCGTGGAGGACGACGCCCTTCACCGCCGTCGACGACGTCTCCTTCGACCTGCGCCGCGGCACGACCACGGCCATCGTGGGGGAGTCCGGCTCGGGGAAGTCGACGGTCGCCCAGATGGTGCTCCGTCTGCTGGAGCCCACGTCGGGTCGCGTGCTGTTCGAGGGTCGGGACGTCGCCGGGATGAAGGGGAAGGAGATGATGGCTCTGCGCCGCCGCGTGCAGCCGATCTTCCAGAACCCCTACGGCACGCTCGACCCGATGTACTCGATCTTCCGCACGATCGAGGAGCCGCTGCGCCTGCACGGCATCGGGGACGCGACGTCCCGGGAGGCGAAGGTCCGCGACCTGCTCGACAAGGTCGCCCTGCCGGCCTCGATGATGCGCCGCTATCCCAACGAGCTCTCGGGCGGGCAGCGCCAGAGGATCGCGATCGCCCGTGCGCTCGCCCTGGACCCCGAGGTCGTCGTGTGCGACGAGGCCGTCTCCGCCCTCGACGTGCTGGTCCAGGACCAGGTGCTGCACCTGCTCAACGACCTGCAGTCCGAGCTGGGGCTGTCCTACCTGTTCATCACCCACGACCTCGCCGTCGTGCGTCAGATCGCCGATCACACGGTGGTGATGGAGAAGGGACGCGTCGTCGAGCACGGCTCGACCGATGCCGTCTTCCACGATCCGCAGCAGGAGTACACCAAGCGGCTGCTCGCGGCGATCCCCGGCGGCTCGATCCCGCTCGCGGGCGCCGAGACCATCGAGGTGGACGTCGACACGGAGGTTCCCGAGGCGGAGCGCGCCCGGGGCGGAGACGATGACGGGACCGATGGCCACCACCCGCTGGGCGGGGATCCCGAGGATCCCTTCAGCGGGGCCGGGCACGCCTGATCCCGGCCGAATGACCGCGGTCGGGTGATTTCGGCCCGGTCATCCAGGCCGAGCCCGATCTGCTCGCGCCGCCACGTGCGGCTCCACCGACGGCCCACCGCCTCCTCGCGCAGCGCGGTGGGCCGTCGGCCGTGGGCGCTTCTGCACGGCGTGTCCAAGCGCACCTCGGGATCGGCCTCGTCGGACGGTAGAATCTCTCCGGCGCATCGTGTCCGCACGCCCCGGACCCCCGTGCACGAGCCTCCTCGCAGAGGCCGGTGCCGGGAATTCCGCGGGGCGGCGACGTGGAGAGTGCGCCGCCTTCCGACGACGAATCGAGCAGCCCCCGCATGTCCCTCCAGCACCGCACCGACCTGCGCAATGTCGCTATCGTCGCCCACGTCGACCACGGCAAGACCACTCTTGTGGATGCCATGCTCACGCAGGGCGGCGCCCTCGGCGAGCGCGACAAGCACGACGACCGCGCCATGGACTCCGGTGAGCTCGAGCGCGAGAAGGGCATCACGATCCTCGCCAAGAACACCGCGATCCGGTATCACGGACCGTCAGCGGCGGCGAACGGCGAGCCCGACGGCATCACCATCAACGTCATCGACACCCCCGGCCACGCCGACTTCGGCGGCGAGGTCGAGCGCGGCCTCTCGATGGTCGACGGCGTGGTGCTCCTCGTGGACGCCTCCGAGGGCCCCCTCCCGCAGACCCGCTTCGTGCTGCGCAAGGCGCTCGCCGCGAAGCTCCCCGTGATCCTCGTGGTCAACAAGGTCGACCGCCCCGACGCCCGCATCGAGGAGGTCGTCGGCGAGTCGACCGACCTGCTGCTGGGCCTGGCCTCCGACCTCTCCGACGAGGTCCCGGACCTCGACCTCGACGCCGTCCTCGACGTGCCCGTCGTCTACGCCTCGGGCAAGGCCGGACGCGCCGATCTCGAGCAGCCGGCCGACGGCGAGCTCCCGGCATCCGAGAACGTCGAGCCCATGTTCAAGACGATCATCGAGTCGATCCCCGCGCCGAGCTACGACGACGAGATGCCGCTGCAGGCGCACGTCACCAACCTCGACGCCTCGCCGTTCCTGGGCCGCCTCGCGCTGCTGCGCGTCAAGAGCGGCGAGCTCAGCAAGGGCCAGCAGGTCGCCTGGTGCACCCGTCACGGCGAGACGAAGACCGTGAAGATCACCGAGCTGCTGGAGACCAAGGGACTCGCCCGCGAGCCCATGACCCGCACGGCGCACCCGGGCGACATCGTCGCGGTCGCCGGCATCCCCGAGATCATGATCGGCGAGACCCTCACCGACGTCGAGGACCCGCGCCCGCTGCCCCTGATCACGGTCGACGACCCGGCGATCTCCATGACCATCGGCATCAACACCTCCCCGCTGGCCGGCAAGAACGGCAAGGGCCACAAGCTCACCGCCCGCCAGGTCAAGGACCGCCTCGACGCCGAGCTCGTGGGCAACGTGTCCCTGAAGATCCTGCCCACCGAGCGCCCCGACGCCTGGGAGGTCCAGGGCCGCGGCGAGCTCGCGCTCGCGATCCTCGTCGAGCAGATGCGCCGCGAGGGCTTCGAGCTCACCGTGGGCAAGCCCCGCGTGCTGACCCGCGAGATCGACGGCAAGACCTGCGAGCCCGTCGAGCGGATGACCATCGACGTGCCCGAGGAGTACCTGGGCGCCGTGACCCAGCTGATGGCCTCCCGCAAGGGCCGCATGGAGACCATGAGCAACCACGGCTCCGGCTGGGTGCGCATGGAGTTCCTGGTGCCCTCGCGCGGCCTCATCGGCTTCCGCACCCGTTTCCTCACGGAGACCCGCGGCAACGGCATCGCCTCCTCCTACGCCGACGGGTTCGAGCCCTGGATGGGCCACATCGAGTTCCGCACCTCGGGGTCGCTGGTCGCCGACCGTGCGGGCGTCGTGACGCCGTACGCGATGATCAACCTCCAGGAGCGCGGCTCCTTCTTCGTCGAGCCCACGAGCGAGGTCTACGAGGGCCAGATCGTCGGCGAGAACTCGCGCGCCGAGGACATGGACGTCAACATCACCAAGGAGAAGAAGCTGACGAACATGCGTGCAGCCTCCTCCGAGGCGTTCGAGAACCTCGTGCCGCCGCGCAAGCTCACCCTCGAGGAGTCCCTCGAGTTCGCAAACCAGGACGAGTGCGTCGAGGTCACCCCCGAGATCGTCCGCATCCGCAAGGTCGCCCTCAGCGCCCAGGAGCGCTCCAAGCTGCGCGGGAAGACCAAGGGCACGGCGTGACCCCAGGCCCCTCCGGACGCGCGGCGCCGGGGACCCCCGTGCGCACCGCGCCGGGGGCCTCCGAGCGCACGGCGCCGGCGACCACCTCGATCGCGGCCAGGATCTCCCAGGTCGTCGCCGCGATCGTGGTGGCCGTGGTCTCCGTGCTCCTGCTGGTGACGATGCACCGCCTGCAGCTCACGATCGCGGGCGTCGACCTGCCCGTGGGTCTCGTGTTCGGCGCCGTCTTCCAGTTCGCCGCGTCGACCTTCCTGTGGGCCGCGACCGGCGCGCGGCTGCCCGTGGTGGTGCTCGGCTGCATCTGGGGCCTGATGGTGCTCCCCTTCGCCGGCACCAGCCCGGGCGGGGGAGTGCTGATGCCCGCGGTCATCGCGCAGAAGGCGCAGATCTCCGGCTGGATCGTGCAGGGCATCGGCATCGTCGTGCCCTTCGTGTTCCTGGGCATCCAGCACCTCGCCTCGCGGCCGACCCGCCCGACGGGCGGGTCGGGCTCGGCGAGCTCCGTCGGCCGACGGGCCTGAGCGGGCGTGGAGGCCCAAGAACCTCGCCGCCCCGCCGCGCGCGGTGCATCCGCTCCCGGTGCGCCGGGACGCCCGGACTGGGCGACGATCCCCAACGCGGTCACGCTGCTGCGCTTCCTGCTGCTCGTGCCGGTGTGCGTGCTGCTGGTGGACGGCGGTCCCGACCCGCTCGCCGTGATCCTGCTGCTGGTCTGGGCGCTCACGGACTGGGTCGACGGGCTGCTGGCCCGCGTCCTGCACCAGACCAGCCGCACCGGCGCGATCATCGATCCGATCGCCGACCGTCTGGGCCTCGTGGGAGTGGTGCTCTCGCTCGCACTCGCCGGCGTGCTCTCGTGGATCCCGCTGGGCGTGATCGCCCTCGTGGACATCGTGCTGCTCGTGCTCGCCGGGCGCACAGCCGCCGGGGGAGCGCTGCCCGTCTCGCGGATCGGCAAGGCGCGCACGGCGGTGCTGATGTCGGCCGTGTTCCTGCTCGCCGCGGCGGCCGCGTGGCTGCCCGCGGCGATCCCGGCACTGCGCGTGCTCGTGTGGGTCGGCGTGCTGCTGCACGTGATCGCCGGCGTCGACTACCTGCTCAGCGCCCTGCGCCACCGCGGCGGCGGGGAGGATCGGGCACCGGCCTGGCGGCGGTGACCAGGCCTCGCACCACCCGGTCGCTGCCGCGCTTGGTCGCGATCGTGACCGTGTCCGCGTCGGCCGCCTCGATGACGCCCAGTGCGTCGGTCATCCCCTCGCCGTGCGGCGACGCGCTGCGGTCGATCGCATAGCGCACCACCACGCGCGTCCCCACCTGCAGGAACGGCGCCCAGCCGGGTCGAGGACGCCGAGCGGGACCCGGCGACGCAGCGCCGTCGGCACCCGGATGATCGCCGGGCGTCGCGCCGGGTGGGGGATCCGGGGAGTGCTCCTGGGACATGGCTCCAGGCTATCGGCGGGGGCCACCGCGATGTCGACCTCGTCACCTGCGCTCCGGAGGGCGGTCCGTGGGCCCCGGAGGCACGGGCGACGGTGACATGATGGGGACGGCTCCCTCGCCCCGGGAGCCCGAGAACATCCTGGGACCATCGCGTCGGCCCGCTCCGGCGCCGCACCCGCCCCGGCCCCGGCCGGGCGCAGGTGCAGCCCCGGCCGTCGTCCGGTCCCTGCCCCTGGAAGGATCGCCGCATGACGTACGTCATCGCCCTGCCCTGCGTGGACGTGAAGGACAGGGCATGCGTGGACGAGTGCCCCGTGGACTGCATCTACGAGGGGAACCGGTCGCTGTACATCCAGCCCGACGAGTGCGTGGACTGCGGCGCCTGCGAGCCCGTCTGCCCGGTCGAGGCCATCTTCTACGAGGACGACCTCCCGGACGAGTGGGCCGACTACTACAAGGCCAACGTCGAGTTCTTCGACGAGCTCGGCGCCCCGGGCGGCGCTGCGAAAATGGGCGTCATCGAGAAGGACCACCCGCTCATCGAAGCCCTCCCGCCGAACCCGAACGACGCGTGACGCGACCCTGCGCTGAGCGGCCCGGGATGAAGTCTGGAAAGAAGGATCTGATGGCGCAGCACCGCCCGTCGGCCCCGCGCGAGCCCCTGGCCGCGCGCCTGCCCGCCTTCCCCTGGGACTCCCTCGAGGAGGCCAAGCGCGTGGCGAGCGCCCACCAGGGCGGACTCGTCGACCTGTCCGTCGGCACGCCCGTCGACCCGACCCCCGAACGCGTGCAGCAGGCGCTGCGCGAGGCGTCCGACGCCCACGGGTACCCGACCACCGTCGGCACCACGGCCCTGCGCGATGCGCTCGTGGACTTCGTGGTGAGGCGCCGCGACGCCGGAGACGGGTCCGGCGCCGTGTCCGACGGCGCGGCGGGCATCGGCCACGAGCACGTGCTGCCGACCGTCGGCTCCAAGGAGCTCGTCGCCCACCTGCCCTTCCAGCTCGGCATCGGTGCGGACGGCGCCGTCGCCTTCCCCCACATCGCCTACCCGACCTACGACATGGGGGCGCGCTTCGTGGGCGCCCGCAGCGTCCCCGTGGACATGGAGCGCCTGGCCGCCGAGGGGGACGCCGCGATCGCGGCCGAGGATCTCGAGCGGATCGGTCTGCTGTGGCTGAACTCCCCGGGGAATCCCACGGGCGAGGTCCTGGACGTCGAGCAGCTGCGCAGCATCGTGTCCTGGGCGCGGGAGCGGGGTGTCATCGTCGCCTCCGACGAGTGCTATGCCTTGCTGCCCTGGGACGTCGAGGAGGTGCCCTCGATCCTGGATGCGCGCGTGCACGGCGGCGACCTCACCGGCCTGCTGTGCGTCTACTCGCTCTCGAAGCAGTCGAACCTCGCGGGCTACCGGGCGGCGTTCGTCGCCGGCGACCCGGCGCTGATCGGAGAGCTCACCGCCATCCGCAAGCAGGCCGGCATGATGCTTCCCGCACCCGTGCAGGCCGCCATGGCCGCCGCCCTCGCCGACGACGACGCCGTGCGCGCCCAGCACGGCGTCTACCGTGCCCGCCGCACCGCGCTCCGCGAGGCCGTCGAGGGCTTCGGCGGCGAGATCCACGGGTCGCGCGCGGGGCTGTACCTGTGGACCTCCTTCGGCGAGGACTCCATGGCCAGCGTCCAGGAGCTCGCGAAGCTGGGAATCCTCTGCGCCCCCGGAATGTTCTATGGTGAGGCGGGGGAGCGATTCGTCCGCATCGCACTGACGGCGAGCGACGAACGGATCTCCGCAGCGGTCGAGCGGCTCACCCGCCGCTGACCCGCCGCCGGGACCCGCGGGCCCCGTCGGCCCCGGCCCCGACCCGCACCCGACCGCACCGGTCCCCGGACCGGACCAACCCCCGGGACGCGCCCCGCGTCCCCCGCACGACCATCGGGCCGCGCACCGCGCCCCGCCGCACGAACCAGGGTCGCCCGTCGGCCCCCACCGACGCCGATGCACAACGGAGAGCACATGAACAACGCGACGCCGACCTCCCGCCTCACCCACCGCGACCAGGATCTGGACCTTCCCTTCGTCGAGGCCGTCGAGGGCAACAGCGGCATCAGCATCGCCCCGCTGCGCAAGCAGACCGGCGACGTGACCTATGACCCGGGCTTCATGAACACGGCGAACACGAAGTCGTCGATCACCTACATCGACGGCGACGAGGGCATCCTGCGCTACCGCGGCTACCCGATCGAGCAGCTCGCCGAGCACTCCAGCTACCTCGAGGTCGCCTACCTGCTCATCAACGGCGAGCTGCCCACCCAGGGCCAGCTCGAGAACTTCGTGTCCTCCGTGGAGCGCCGCACCCTGCTCGACGAGCGCTTCAAGAGCCTGTTCGACGGCTTCCCGCGCGACGCCCACCCGATGGCCGTCATGCAGGCCGGCGTCTCCGCGCTCTCGACCTTCTACCAGGACTCGCTCGACCCGTTCGACGAGGACCAGGTGCGTCTGAGCAGCTACCGCCTGCTGGCCAAGGTGCCCACGATGGCGGCCTACGCCTACCGCGTCAGCAAGGGCCACGCGCTCCTGTACCCGGACAACCAGCTCTCCCTCATCGAGAACTTCCTGCGCCTGACCTTCGGGTTCCCGGTCGAGAAGTACATCGCCGACCCAGTCGTGGTGCGCGCGCTCGAGCAGCTGCTGATCCTGCACGCCGACCACGAGCAGAACTGCTCGGCCTCCGCCGTCCGGCTCGTCGGCTCCGCGCAGGCCAACCTCTTCACCTCGATCTCGGCCGGCATCGGCGCCCTCTCCGGCCCCGCCCACGGCGGCGCGAACGCGGCCGTCATGGAGATGCTCGACGAGATCAGCGAGCGCGGCATGGATCCCAAGGACTTCATGGAGCGCGTGAAGAACAAGGAGGACGGCATCCGCCTGATGGGCTTCGGCCACCGGGTCTACAAGAACTACGACCCGCGCGCGAAGTTCGTCAAGAAGATCGCCGACGACGTCCTGGAGCGCCTGGGCGTCCATGACGAGCGCCTCGACCTCGCCATGCAGCTCGAGGAGATCGCGCTCAAGGACGACTACTTCGTGGAGCGCAAGCTCTATCCGAACGTCGACTTCTACACCGGCATCATCTACAAGGCGATGGGCTTCCCCACGCAGATGTTCACGGTGCTCTTCGCGATCGGCCGCATGCCCGGCTGGATCGCACAGTGGAACGAGATGATCCACGACCCTGAGACGAAGATCGGTCGCCCCCGCCAGATCTACACCGGCGCCGAGCGTCGCGAGTACGCCCCGATGCCCGAGCGCACCGGCACCACGGAGATCCGCCTCGAGCAGCTCCAGGCGGAGCTCGAGGCCGAGCGCCGCGCCCAGCAGGAACGCATCGCCCAGGAGCGCCGCCAGGACCACTGAGCGGGGCGGCGGTTCGGCCAGCGCGCGGGGCTGATGCGTCACGCGACGGCCTATAGCGGACATCCACGCAGCATTTCGCACGGATGTCCGCTATAGGCCGCTCCATGACGACGCGGCCCGTTCGTGACTGCGCGGCCCGTGGCCCGTCCATGAGAACAAGGCGCGTCCATAACGGCGCGACTCGTCGGCGGCGTGGCAGAGCCATCCTCGGCGAAGCGGAAAATCTGTCGCTCCGGCGAGGACGAGGCGCGAGCATGGGGCGATGGATGAACACGACCCTCGCCGCTCGGCATGCTCCTCAGCCCAGCGGCCGGCCCCGACCAGCAGAGGCTGTGGGACGAAGAGGCCGCGAGCACCTACGACACCCCCGGCGAAGGCATGTTCTCCCCTCATGTGCTGGGGCCGACGATCGAATTGCTGGGGGATCTGGCCGACGGCGGGCACGCCCTCGAGCTCGCGATCGGCACCGGCCGCGTTGCGATCCCGCTGTCGGAGGCAGGGGTCGAGCTCACCGGCATCGAACTCTCGGCGGCGATGATCGCGCGGCTGCGCGAGAAGATGCCCGCGCCGGATGGAACGGATGCGGCCGGGAAGACCGGCATCCCCGTGGTGCAGGACGACATGACCGTAGCGAGCGCTGGAGAGGGATTCTCCCTCGTCTACCTGGTCTTCAACACGCTCGGGAACCTGCTGACGCAGGAGGAGCAGGTCGCCTGCTTCCGCAACGCGGCTCGGCACCTGCGGCCGGGAGGCCGTTTCGTCGTCGAGATGTATGTGCCCCAGCTGCGCGCCCTCGCCCCCGGACAGGGCGGGGTGCTTGAGGTCAGCGAGCCCGGCTATCTGCTCGTCGACACGATCGACACCATGACGCAGCTGCTCGTCTCCCACCACGTGCGCTTCGACCCGACGGTCGATGGGCCGCGGGAGGCCCACATCGGCCGCACCCCGCAGCGCTATGTCTGGCCGAGCGAGATGGACCTGATGGCACGCCTCGCCGGTTTCGAGCGCGAGCACCGATGGGCGGACTGGGATCGCAGCGAGTTCACCGCGGAGTCCCGCCACCACGTGAGCGTCTACCGCCTGGAGCCGTGACCCGTTCCTGGCCCTGGCCCGTTCCCAGCCCTGAATCGGTCCGAACCCCGAGGTGGTCCTAGCCCCGAGCCTCGCCTGCTGGGCACCCGGCGGCAATCGCGTCCCGGACGTGTGCGGCGCGGTTGGAGATGATCGCGCGGACGCCGAGGCCCGCCAGCTCTCGGGCACGAGCGGGGTCGTCGACCGTCCAGCACGAGACCTCCATGCCCAGGGCGCGTGCTTCGGCCGAGGTGCGGGCTGTGACCCGGGTGTGCTCGGGGTTCCAGAAGCGCGGACGCAGGCGGTCCACGAGACCCCGCGGGGGCATGCCGTCCTGTTTCCAGGTCATCCAGATCTCGGCCTCGGGGTCGGCATCCCGGACGCTCTGCAGAGCGTCCAGGTCGCCGCACCACGCGGGCGGCGGGATCCGAGGGTCGTCGCGGCGGACTCGGGCGACGCCCTCCGCGCTCGCCGCCGCGGGCGTCTCGTCCGGCATGTCGATGAGCAGACGGGCGGGAGCTGCGAGCCGCAGCGCATCGGCGAGAGCAGGGACCTGCGGCGCGAGGTCGGCGAGCTCCCGGGAGGTCACGTCCCGGATCGAGCGGGGATCGCCCCACAGGCGCTCGAGCGTCGCATCGTGCAGCAGCACCGGGACGTCGTCGGCCGTCAGACGGACATCGATCTCCACGGTCCGAGCGCCCGCATCCTCCGCGCGCCGGACGGCCTCGCGCGTGTTCTCGATCGCGCCGACGGGGTCGCCGCGGTGGGCGATGATCTCCGGCGGGGGAGCGGCGCTGCCGATGCTCATGGTCCCGAGGCTAGTCACCCGCCGGCGACGAGCACCACCACGCGATCCGCGTCGCCGCCGTCGATGCTCGGCCACGTGCCGGCTTCCTGGTCGTGGGATTCTCGCTGCCAGGCGCGGCCCTGGTAGGAGACCTGGACGACGCCGTCGTCGGCCGCGCGGGCGACCGCCCAGTTCGCGACCGCCCAGCCCAGGGTCATGTCGCCGTGCGTGTCGATGACCAGGGCGGTCGCACTGGAGCCGTCGGGCCTGGTCTTCGCGACCGAGGAGGCGGAGGCGAGCGAGCTCGAGACCGTCCCGGCCTTCGTGCGCCGCGGGAACTGCTCCTGCAGAGCGTCCTGCACGCTCTGGGGCGATGCCGCGGAGTCGGGGGCGGCGATGTCGCACACGAGATTCGCACCGGACTGCCCGGTCAGGGCGGAGGCGAAGATCCGCCCCTCGGTCTCGTGGTCGCCGTACGCCTCGGGATAGCCCGAGCGCTGCACCTTCTGGGCGGCGTCATTCACGCTCATCGAGGCGTAGTCGAGCTTCACCAGCTGGTCGTAGAAGGCGTTCGTGGCGTGGACCGGGTCCCGGATCTCGGCGACCGTGCCCCAGCCCTGTGAGGGACGCTGCTGGAACAGGCCCTGGGAGTCGCGGTCCCCGTGCTCGATGTTCTGCAGCTTCGACTCCTGGTACGCCGTGGCGAGCGCGATCGACGCCGCCCGCGGCGGCAGCCCCCGGTCCGCGGCGACCGCGCTGATCAGCGCCGCGTTCGCCGTGCGCTCCGTCGTGTACTCGTGCGTCGTCCCGAGGCCCGCCGCCGTGCACTGTCCGCTGCGCTGGACGGACGCGAAGCGGGTGAGCGCGAAGAACGTCCCGGCGACGACGAACGCGAGCACCAGCAGCATCACGAGGGGCACCGTGAGGTGCCGCATGCGCGAGCGGCCGGAGCGGGAGCGTTGGGAGCGGGCCATGGGCGGTCGGTGCGGCGATCCGGGGTCGGCGGGGCGTCGTGGAGTCGGGAGCTGCGGGCGTCAGTTCGCGTGCAGCGCGGCGTTGAGCTCGACGGTGCGGCCCTCGCGGGCCACGACCTCGACGGCGCCGGTCACGGAGTTGCGGCGGAACAGCAGGTTGTCCATGCCGGAGAGCTCGCGGGCCTTGACGACGGTGCCGTCCTCGACGCCGCGCGGGTCCACGACGGTGACCTTGGTGCCGGCCGTGACGTACAGGCCGGCCTCGACCACGCAGTCGTCGCCGAGCGCGATCCCGATGCCGGACTCGGCGCCCAGCAGCGAGCGGCGGCCGATGCGCACGCGCTCGGTGCCGCCGCCGGAGAGGGTGCCCATCGTGGAGGCGCCCCCGCCCACATCGGACCCGTCGCCGACGACGACGCCCTGGGAGATGCGGCCCTCGACCATGGAGTCGCCGAGGGTGCCGGCGTTGAAGTTCACGAATCCCTCGTGCATGACGGTGGTGCCGTCGGCGAGGTGCGCGCCCAGGCGCACGCGGTCGGCGTCGCCGATGCGCACGCCGGAGGGCAGCACGTAGTCGACCATGCGCGGGAACTTGTCGACGCTGAACACGGTGGGGGTGCGGCCGGCGGCGATGAGGCGCAGGCGGGTCTCCTCGAAGCCGGGGACCGCGCAGGGGCCCTCGGAGGTCCAGACGACGTTGGTGAGCTGGACGAACAGGCCCTCGAGGCTCTGCACGTTGGGCTCGATCAGGCGGTGGGAGAGCAGGTGCAGGCGCAGGTAGGCGTCGGCGGTGTCGGCCGGGGCGGCGGCGAGCTCGATCGCGCGGGAGACGACCTCCTGGCGGGTGCCGCGCACCTCGTCCTCGCGGGCGGCGGCGCCGAGCTGGGCGTGCAGCGGCTGGGACTCGAGGTCCGCGGGAGCCTCGCCGAGCTGCGGGGCCGGGTACCAAGTGTCCAGGGTCGAGCCGTCGGCGGCGAGAGTGGCGAGGCCGATGCCCCAGGCGTGCGTCGGCGTGGTCGTGTCGGCGGAGTTCGCGGGGGTGCTCATGCGAAGGATTCTACGGAGCGCCGGGGGCGCTTCCTATCCCTCTGCGGTGTGGGAATCCTCCTGCCCACCGACCGTGCCCTGCTCGGGCCCGGGCCGATCGCCGACCAGGGCGAAGAGCACACGGAAGTCCTCGGCCTTGCCGTCGGAATCCGGATCGCCCTCGAGATCCCTGCCGCGCTCGTCGCGGTTCAGGCGGTTGAACTCCATGATGAGGTCGTTCGCGCGCCGGGCGAGATCCTCCCCCTGATCGCGCGAGATGCGCAGCGACGACGAGAACAGCTGCCCGGCGACGTTCTGCGGGGCCTCGCCCGCCTCGTAGCGCGCGCTCTGGGCGATCCATGAGGTGCGGATCCACTCGATCGCGGCGAGGCTCATGGCCATTGCCGCGCGGCGGTACTCGTCGTCGGAGGCATCAGGGTCGTTGGTCGAGGATCCGCCCTGTCCGTAGTGGAAGCTCGTCTGCGCCAGCCGCCAGACCCGGTCCCTGCGGTCGCGCGCCTCCTCGGGCGCCTCCTCTATGACACCGCCCTTCGCGAGGGTGCGCAGGTGGTAGCTCAGCGCGTTCGCCGCCACGCCCATCTCCTCGGCGAGGTCGGCGGCGCGCGCCGTGCCGCGCCGGCCCACTCGCTCCATGATCTGCAGGCGCAGCGGGTGTGCCATCGCGCGCAGCATCTCCTGCGTCGCGTAGTCGTGGCGCTCGGCCGAAGGACGCTGCTCCTCGGTGCTCATACCAAGAGCCTACCGAGAACCCGCACCGACACATGCGCAATAACTATTGCGCAAGGACTTGTGCGGGTCTAGTCTCGCGGCATGCATCGGCCGACGAAGACCGCCCACGAGACCCACGAGCCGCTCCGACGCAACGCCGAGTACCGCCGCTGGCTCGCCGGCGACGTGCTCCTGGATGCGGGCGCGGGCATCGCAGCCTTCGCCTTCCCGCTCGTCACGCTCGCGGTGACCGGGTCGGTCGCGGCCGTGGGGCTCGTGGGCCTGCTCGAAGGCATCGGGGGACTGGCCGGCATGATCCCCGGCGGCATCCTCGCCGACCGTTTCGACAGGCGGCGCCTGCGACTGCTCGCCTCGGCGACCGGGATCCTCACCCAGGCCGTCCTCGTCGCGGTGCTCGTCGCGGGCGTCGCGAGCGTGCCGGTGCTCGCGGGCCTCGCCTTCGTCCACCGCCTGCGCGGGATGCTCCTGGGCTTCGCCTCCGACGCGATGCTCAAGCAGATCGTCCAGCCTGCCCAGCTGCCGCGCGCCATCTCGATCAACCAAGGCCGCGGGGCGGCGATCGAGCTGGGCAGCGCGCCCGCGAGCGGTGCCCTGCTCGCCGCCCACCTCGCGCTGCCGGCCCTCACCCTCGTGATCGGACACGTCGGCGCCCTGCTCGCGACGCTGCGGATGCGCGGTGACTACCGACCTCGACCTGCCGAGTCCATGGCTGGGGTGTCCCGCTCACACGTCGGCCGGGACCTGCTCGACGCTCTGCGCTGGAGCATCGCGCAGCCTGTGCGGGTGCAGCTCGGTGCGGTGGCAGCCCTCGTGAACCTCGGCTCCAACGGCGCCCTGCTCACCGTCACTCTCATGCTCGCCTCGCGAGGCATTCCCGCCGCGCAGATCGGACTGCTCTCCTCGGTGCTCGCCGCATCGATCCTGGTGGGCGCCGTGCTCGCGCCGCGGATCGTCGAGCGTGTGCCCACGGGCGTCATCGTGATCGGCGGGCTCGTCGCACTGGCGGTGCTCACGCTCGCGATCCCCTTCTCGGCGTCCCCTTGGGTGATAGCCGTGCTCTACGCCGTCATGGGTCTTCCGCTTCCTGCGCTGAACGCCGCATGTGGAGGGTTCTTCCTTCACATCACGCCGACCTCGATGCAGGGACGCGTGGGCGCGCTCAACGGACTCGTCGCCATGGGGCTGATGCCCCTCGCGCCCGCGATCGCGGGCTGGGGACTGGCGCATGCGGGAGCGGCAGTGACGCTCGGCGTATTCGCCGCCCTGTGCGCTCTGGCTGCGGTGATCGGCGTCGTCGGGCCCCACCTGCGAACGATCCCCACCGCCGCCGGTTGGGCTGAGCACGTGCGGCTGACCGGGCTCGCATCAGACGACCCCCGGACCGATGGTCGTGTCGACGACGGGGCTGCGGCGGACGACGGTCGAGCCGTCGGCGACGGGCACGCCGCCCGAGGGTGAACCAGCGAGCGGTCGCTCCGACTCCCCGACGGCCCGTCGGCCCGCGCCCTCAGCGCCGCGCGTTGGCGTTGCGCAGGAACAGCGCCGCGATCACCGCGACGCCCATGATCGCCGCGGGCAGGAACAGGCTCTCGCCCATGGCATGCGCGTACGGGGCGTGCAGCATGTCCGGCAGCACCCCGCCGGAGGAGGCGCCGGCCTCGCCGCCCGCGGCGGCATGGTCGCTCGCCCCGCCGCCCGCGCCGGAGCCGCCGCCGAGGTCCGCGTCGGCGAACTCGGAGGTGATGCGCGAGGCCATCACGGCGGCGATCGCCGCGGAGCCGATCACGGCGCCGAGCTGGCGCATCGAGTTGTAGACGCCCGACCCGGCGCCAGCCTGCGCGCGGGAGAGGCCGTAGGTCGCGGAGATCGACAGCGGAGCCCACATGCCCGCATTGCCCAGGCCCATCACGGCGCCCGGGATCAGCAGCCAGTACCAGGCGGCGTCGTTCATGACGAGCATGCCCATCGCCGCGATGCCGAGGCCGAACAGGGCCAGTCCCACGACGGCCAGAACCCTGGTGTTCCAGCGGTGCAGGTTCTTGCCGACGACGGGGGAGAGCCCGCCGCCGATGATCGCCATCGGTGCGAGCAGCAGCGCCGACTGGGTGGGGGAGAAGCCCTTGACGTTCTGCGTCCACAGCACGATGGGCAGGGCGAAGGTGACGATCGCGGCGCCGACCCCGGCGATCGCGATGTTCGCGACGGCGAAGTTCCGGTCGCGGAACAGGCCCAGCGGCAGCAGCGGCTCGCCGCCCTTCTGCCTCGCCTGCCAGAGCACGAAGAGGATCAGCACCACGATCCCCGCGCCGATCAGCAGAGGGACGGAGAGGACGCCGGTGATGGTGCCCCAGTCGTACGTCGAGCCCTCCTGGATCCCGAATACGACGAGGAACATTCCGAGGGCCGAGAGCAGCACGCCGGGCAGGTCGAAGCGGTGCGCGTGGACCTCGAGGTTCGGCACCAGGCGCATGGCCAGGACGAAGCCGACGATGCCCACCGGCACGTTGACGAAGAAGATCCACTCCCAGCCGAGCCCGTCGACCAGGACGCCGCCGAGGATCGGGCCGACGAGGTTCGCGACCCCTGCGGTCGCGCCCCACAGGGCCATGGCCGGGCCGCGCTGCTGCGGCGGGAACATGCGGGTGATGACGGTCATCGTCTGCGGGGTCATCAGGGCCGCGCCGAGTCCCTGGACCACGCGCGCGAGGATCAGCATCTCGATCGTGCCGGAGAGTCCGCACCACAGGCTCGCCAGGGTGAACACCACAAGGCCCGCGAGGTAGACCCGCTTGGGGCCGAGGCGGTCGCCGAGGCGGCCGGTGACCAGCAGCGGGACGGCGTAGGCGAGCAGGTATGCGCTGGTCACCCAGATGACCTTGGTGATGTCTGCGTCGAGCTCGTCCTGGATGCGCGGGGTCGCGATCGAGACGATCGTGCCGTCCACGAGCAGCATGAAGAAGCCGATGATCATCGACCACAGCGCGGGCCACGGCTTGAGGTCACCGGGCGCCGTCGAGGCCGGGGTCGGTGCCGAGGCAGGGGCGCTCGTGCGGGGGTCCGCGGTGCTGGGCTCCGTGGGCATGGGGCCTCCTGGGGCATCGGGGGAGAGGAGCGCCCATCGGCCGACGGTTCTACGGGACCGGACCTGAGAGGGGAGCCTGGCAGCGCCGGAGCGCTCCGGAAGTGTAGGACTCCGAGCGCCTGCGGGCGCGCTCCCGTGGTCCAACGTCACAGCAGCCCGGGAGGGTCCTGCTCCCGCAGCGCGGCCGTCGCCCCCGATACTGGGATCCATGACCGTCGCCCCCGATCCCACGTCGAGCACCAGCCCCGCGGCTCCCGCGCCGGGCGAGCGCGCGCGCCGCGAGATCCTGCCGGGCGGCCCCGGGCGCGCCGACGACGCCGGACGCGGCGCCGCGCGCCGCGAGGTCGCCGTCATCGGCGCCGGACCGCGCGGCACCGCGATCATCGAGCGCCTGGTCGCCGCCTCGCAGCGGGACGACTGGGAGGGCGTGCTCGACGTGCACCTCGTGGACCCGTGCGCAGGCCTCGGCGGCGACGTGTGGCGGCGAGACCAGGGCGAGGTGCTGCTGATGAACACCGCGACCTGCCAGACCACGATGTACCCCGACGAGTCGTGCCGGCCCGAGCTCCCCGTCCCGCACACGGAGACGCTCGCCGACTTCCTCGCCGCCGAGGGGCTGGGGCCGGCCGACATCGCCTCCCGCGCCGCCCACGGCCGCTACCTCGCTGCCGTGCTCGAGCGCGCCGTCGTCGACGCGGACCCCGCGCGTCTGCGGATCCGTGTGCACCGGACCAGCGCTCTCGACGTCGCCGGCGCGCCCGGCACCCCGCAGCGCATCGCCCTGGAGGACGGCACCGAGCTCGTCGTGGACGCGGTCGCACTCGCCCTCGGCCACCTCGCGACGGCCCCCGGGCCGCGCTCCCAGGTGATGGAGCACGCCGCCGCGCGCCACGGCCTGGTGCACGCGGCTCCCGCGAATCCCCTGCAGGTGGACTACTCCGCGCTGCTGGGACGCGAGCGCGTGGCCGTGCAGGGCATGGGCCTGAACTTCTACGACGCGATCGGCATGCTCGCCGACGCCGCCGGCGGACGCTTCGTGCCCGACGCGCACGCCCCTTCGGGACTGCGCTACCTGCCCGGCGGCGGCGAGCCCCAGCTGGTCGTCGGCTCCCGCTCCGGCATGGTCTACCGGCCCAAGCCCGACCTGCGCCCCTACCTGCCCGAGCTCCACCAGCCGAGGATCCTCACCCGCGAACGCGTGCTCGAGCTGTCGGTGCGGCCCGACGGACTCGACCACGAGGCCGACGTCATGCCGCTGATCCTCGCCGAGCTGCAGCGCGCGCTCGCCGTCTCCGGCTTCCGCGCGCTCGCCGAGGAGTCCGAGATCCTGCGGATCCTCTTCCCCTTCGGCCGCCGCGGAGGCCCCATCACCGACGCCCACGCGCGCACCCTCGAGGTGGTGCGCCGCAGCCTGCGCGAGGCCGCCGAGCCGGACCCCGCCTGGTTGCTCGTCTTCCGGGTCCTCACCGCATGCCGCATCCAGGTCAACCAGCTCATCGACCTCGGCGCGTACACCACGGAGTCCGTGGCCCGCGACATCGACGGCCACCTGCGCAACGCCTTCGCCTCCTGGGCATCCGGCCCGCCCGTGCTGCGCGTGCGCCAGCTGCTCGCCCTCGAGGAGGCCGGGCTCGTGCGCTTCACCGGACCGGGCATGCGCGTGGACGTCGACGAGGACGGGGGCCGCTTCGTCGTCACCGCGGGCGAGGACTGCCGCTACTCCTGCGACGGGGTGCTCGAGGCCCATCTGCCGGGCGTCGAGCTCAACGCCTTCACCTCCCCGCTGCTGCGCGCCTGGCGCGAGCGCGGGGAGGCCCGACAGGACTCATGGGCCTCGCGGGGCACCGGCCGACGCGTGCCGACGGGCTCGATCGCGGTCGACGGGCTCTACGCCCCGATCGGCAAGGACGGGCGGGTCCACGAGCGGCGCCTGCTCGTCGGCGTCCCGGTCTCCACCGCCCAACCCGGATCCGCGATCACCGCCGAGCCCGGCACCGCCCCGCAGCTGCTGCACCACGCCGAGGTCGTCGCGCGACGCCTCGCTGCCTGGGGCGGCTCGCTGCCCGCGTGACACGATAGGGCGCATGACCTCGCCCTCCAGCTCCACCCCCACCGACTCCGCGCCGGCGCTCGACCCCCGCGCCGACATCGTCGACCTGACCGCCGCGATCGTCGACATCGAGTCGGTCTCCGGGAACGAGAAGGCCCTCGCCGACGCCGTCGAGCAGGCGCTGCGCACCCACGCTCCGCACCTCACGGTGATCCGCGACGGCGACACCGTCATCGCCCGCACCGAGCTGGGACGCGAGGAGCGCGTGGTCCTCGCCGGGCACCTGGACACCGTGCCCGTGGCAGAGAACCTCCCGTCCTCCCGCCGCGAGCTCGAGGGACGCGAGGAGCTCGTGGGCCGCGGCAGCTGCGACATGAAGGGCGGCGTCGCGATGCTGCTGAAGGTCGCCGTGGAGGTGCCCGAGCCGCCGCGCGACCTCACCTTCCTCTTCTACGACCACGAGGAGGTCGCCAAGGCCGACAACTCCCTGACCCGCATCGCCCGCACCCATCCCGAGCACCTGCGCGGCGACTTCGCGATCCTCGGCGAGCCCACCTCCGCCGGTGTCGAGGGCGGCTGCAAGGGCACCATGAAGCTCGAGGTCACCGCGCACGGCACCGCAGCCCACTCGGCCCGCGACTGGGTGGGCGACAACGCCATCCATCACCTCGCCCCGGTCCTGCAGCGCCTCGCCGCCTACGAGGCCCGCCGCGCCGTCGTCGACGGTCTCGAGTACCGCGAGTGCCTGAACGCGGTCGCCATCGGCGGCGGCATCGCCGGGAACGTGATCCCCGACCGCGCCTCGCTCACCCTGAACTACCGCTTCGCGCCCGACACCAGCCCCGCGCAGGCCGAGGCGCACGTGCGCGAGCTGCTCGAGGGGTGCGCGGTGGACATCGTCGTCACCGACAGCGCCGCCGGGGCCCTGCCCGGCCTGGACACCCCCGCCGCCCGCGAGTTCCTCGCTGCGCTCGGCGACGGCGTGGGCGTGGCCGCCAAGCAGGGGTGGACCGACGTCTCCCGCTTCGCCGAGCTCGGCACCCCTGCCGTGAACTTCGGCCCCGGCGACCCCCTCCTCGCCCACACCGATGACGAGCACGTGCCCTTCGAGGACCTCCGCGCGGCGCTCGACGGGCTGCGCCGCTGGCTCGAGCCGTCGGCCCGATGAGCAGCCCGAGCACGCGGGTGCCCGCCGAGCCCGCGCTCCGTCGCAGCATCGGCTTCGGCCAGCTGCTCGCCTACGGGCTGGTGTTCATCGGGCCCGCCGCTGCCGTCGGCGTCTGGGGCACGCTGGACGCGAAGTCCGGCGGCGTGGTGCCCGTCGTCTACCTCGTCGCGACGCTCGTGATGGCGCTGACCGCCTCGAGCTACGCGCTCATGTCCCGTGCCGTCCCGCGCGCCGGCAGCGTCTTCGCCTACGCGAGCGAGGGCATCGGCCGCAGAGTGGGCCACATGGGCGGCTGGATGATGCTGCTGGACTACGTGCTGATCCCCTCGGTCGCCTACCTCTTCAGCGGCATCGCCCTGCACTCGCTGTTCCCGCAGATCCCCGTGTGGGTGTTCGTGGTGGTCGCGGTCGTGCTCACCACCGGTCTCAACCTCGCCGGCGTGGGCGTGACCTCGAAGGTCTCCGCGGTCGTCGTGCTCGTCGAGGTGCTCGTGCTGGCGGCGGTGGTGATCGCCGGCATCGCGGTCCTGGCCTCGGACGGTCCGGTCCGCGGCTGGCTCGACCCGATCACGGGCGGCGGCGCCGGCCTGCACCCCCGCCTCGTGCTCGGCGCGGTCTCCGTCGCCGTCCTGTCCTACCTGGGGTTCGATGCGCTCGCGACCTTCGCCGAGGAGACCCGCGGGGGCTCCGCCGCGATCGCCCGGGCGACGCTCGTGTGCCTCGCCGTCGCCGGTGTGCTCTTCATCGTCCAGACCTACATCGGCGCGCTGCTCTCCCCGGAGACCACCGCCCAGCTGCAGGCCGACCCGTCCCTGCAGGGCGATGCCTACTACGCGATGGTCGACTCCTCGATCAGCCCGCTCCTGCACGGGCTGCTCGCCCTCGCCAAGGGAGTCGGCGCCATGTTCAGCGCCCTCGTGGGCCAGGCCGCGGCCAGCCGCGTGATCATGGACATGGCCCGCTCCGGGTCGCTGCCCGGGGGTCTGGCGAAGGTCTCCGCCCGCTCCGGCGCTCCGGTGGCCGGCGTGCTCGCGGCCGCCGCCGGGAACGTCGCCGTCGCCCTGTGGGCGGCGCTGCGTCCCGACGGGCTCGACGTGGTCTCCTCCGCGGTCGACGTCGGCGCGATCACCGGCTTCGTCCTCGTCCACGTCTCCGTGATCGGCTATTTCGTGATGCGCCGACGCGGCGGGCCGGTGCGACCCCTCCCGCATCTGGTGATCCCGATCCTGGGCGCCCTCTCGCTGCTCGCCGTGCTGGTCTCCTCGAGCCCGCTCGCGCTCGCCGTGGGCGCCGTCTGGGCGGTGCTCGGACTGATCGTCATGCTCGTGCGCGGCCCCCGCGCCGCCGCCTGACCCCGGGAGGGCCGCACCCGCCGCCCTTCTCGTCGGCCCCGCGACCGGCCCCGCCGACACGCCCGCGGAGCCTCCCCGCTGGGTCCGGGAGCCGCCGTAGTGTGGACGCGCCGGGGCGGCGGCGCCGCAGCAGGGGCCCGGTGCATCGACGAAGGGGGATCAGAGATGGCACGAGCGACGCGCGCACCGCAGGCGGCGCCCAGTCGGCGCACGGTGAGCACGGCACTCGCCGCGACGGCGCTCGGGGGCACGGTCCTCGCGGCGGCCGGGTGCACGCAGGACGGTCCGGGCGGGGGCAGGGGAGGCGGCGCGGCGTCCAAGAAGCCGACGGCCGAGGAGATCCGCGCCCAGAAGGTCTCCCAGGCGAAGCTCCAGCTCGCCCAGCACGACCCCGACGCCGCCGAGAAGACCCTGAAGGGCCAGGACGGCGACGAGGTCGACTCTCTGCGCACGAAGATCTCCTCCGCGCGCGAGGCCCTCGTGGAGTGGCCGGACGACCTGCAGGTCTCCCACCTGTTCTTCCACACGCTCATCGTCGATCCCGAGCGCGCCTTCGACGGCGACGAGGACGCCCAGGGCTACGACGACTACATGTGCACGATCGACGAGTTCACGAAGATCATGCAGGACGTCTACGACGACGGGTACGTGCTGGTCAGCCCGCACGACATCTGCGAGAAGCAGGACGACGGCACGATGAAGCCCCTGCCGATCCGCCTGCCCGAGGACCGCAAGCCCATGGTCCTCTCCCAGGACGACGTCTGCTACTACGAGTACATGGAGGGCGACGGCTTCGCCACGGACCTCCACCCGAACGCCGACGGCCGCGTGGTCAACTCCTACACCGATGCCGACGGGAAGACCTCCGAGGGCTCCTACGACATGGTCCCGCTCGTCGACGACTTCCTCGAGGACCACCCCGACTTCTCGTACCACGGTCACAAGGGCGTGCTCGCCCTCACCGGCTACAACGGCATCCTCGGCTACCGCAGCTCGGAGCGCGAGTACGGGGACGACCCCGAGAAGCTCAAGACCGCTCAGGAGAAGGCGAAGAAGACGGCCGCCGCCCTCAAGGACACCGGCTGGGAGATCGCGAGCCACAGCTGGGGGCACCTCGACATCAAGAAGTCCTCGCTCGCGCATCTCACCCGGGACTTCGACCGCTGGGACGCCGAGGTCAAGCCGCTCACCGGCGAGACCGACCTGCTGATCCTCCCCTTCGGCGCCGATCTCAGCGGCGTCCCGCCCTACGACACCCAGGACCCGAAGTACCGGGCCGTGCGCGACCACGGCTTCGACTTCATCTTCCTCGTGGACGGCACCGCCGAGTACTGGGCGCAGATGCAGGACGGCTACCTCCGCCAGGCCCGCATGAACGTCGACGGCATCCGCCTGCGCGCGAACGCCGCGGGCGAGGAGACCAGCCTCGAGCCGTTCTTCGACTCCTCCTCGGTGATCGACCACTCCCGCCCCGGGCTCTGAGGCGCCGGGGCCGACGACCGTGCAAGGACGCTACGCTCGGCTCATGACCGCCCAGAACACCGATCGGCACCGCAAGGGGCCCATCACGCTGCGCGGGACGCAGCGGCCCACCACCACGACCGACCAGCACCTCCTCGAGGACGAGGGGCCGGGGGAGTGGGTCCACTCGGACCCGTGGCGGGTGATGCGGATCCAGGCGGAGTTCGTCGAGGGGTTCGGTGCGCTCGCCGAGCTCGGCCCCGCCATCTCGATCTTCGGCTCGGCGCGCATCGCCCCTGACCACCCGGACTACGCGAAGGCCGAGCAGATCGCCCGCGGGGTCGTCGACCTCGGCTACGCCGTCATCACGGGCGGCGGCCCGGGGATCATGGAGGCCGGCAACAAGGGCGCCAAGGAGTGCGGCGGCGTCTCGGTGGGACTGGGCATCGAGCTGCCCTTCGAACAGGGGATGAACGAGTATGTCGACCTGGGTGTCGACTTCCGGTACTTCTTCGCCCGCAAGACCGTGTTCGTGAAGTACTCGAGCGGCTTCGTGGTGCTCCCCGGCGGCTTCGGCACCTTCGACGAGATGTTCGAGGCGCTGTGCCTCATGCAGACCCACAAGATCCGCATGTTCCCCCTGGTCCTCGTGGGCCGCGACTACTGGCAGGGGCTGCTCGACTGGATCCGCGGCACCGTGCTCGACCACGGACTGATCAGCGAGAAGGACCTCGGGCTGCTGCGCCTGGTCGACACCGCCGACGAGGCCCTGGACGTGCTGCGCGACGCCGCTCTGCAGCAGCGATGACCGCCGTCGGCCCGGGCGTGGTGGTGCTCCTCCTCGTCGCCGCCGTGGTCGCCGTGGTCATGGTGCTCGCGGCTCTGGGGAAGCTCGACCTCTCGATGCCCGCCCCCGGCGCGGACCACGAGCACCGTCGGCCGCGGCGGAGCCGGCACGGTCGTGGTCCGAGCCGCGGGCTGCGCCGGGGAGGGGTGCGCGGACCCGGGCACCGGTGGGGTGCCGGGAGACGTCGGAGGGAGTCCTACGCGGCGCCCGGCGAGGATGCATCGTCCGACGTGTGAGCGTCATCTCCGAGAACCTGAGATACTGGTGGCCGACAGTTGCTGCCGACGCTCCCGCAGGGGTGGGAGCGGCGTGCGTTCACATCACCGAGGAGGCAGGCCCATGGCCGCTATGAAGCCGCGCACCGGAGACGGTCCGCTCGAGGTCGTGGAGGAGGGCCGCAGCATCATCATGCGTGTCCCGCTCGAGGGCGGCGGACGCCTCGTCGTCGAGATCGACGGCTCCGAGGCGAAGACCCTGCGCGACGCCCTGGAGGGCGTGATCAAGGCCTGATGATCGGCTGCTGATCAGAGCACCGGACCCCGTCCCTCGGCATGAGGGGCGGGGTCCTGTGTATGCGGGTGGGGAACGCGCGGAGGAGGCGGAGCGGGCTGTGCCGCAGTCACCCCGGCGTGGCGGCGCGTCAGCCGCGCAGCACCGCGGCGAGCACGCCGTCGCCGCTCGGGGAGAGCGCGGGGATCAGGTCCTCGGCCTCCTGGACCTCGCGCAGCAGCGCGCGGACCTCCTGCGTGGTGGCGTCGCGGGCGGTGGGGTCGGCGACCCGGTCGTGGAAGAGCGCCTGGGAGATCACCAGCACGCCGCCCGGCCGCAGCAGACGGCGCGCGTGGGTCAGCAGGTCGCGCGCGTGGGGCGCATCGGCGTGGAAGCTCACGAGGTCGTAGGCGTGGTCGGTGAGACGGCCGATGACCTCTCGCGGGCTGCCCGCGATCGTGCGCGCACGCCCGGAGCGCAGACCCGCCTCGCTGAAGGCCTCGCGGGCCGCGCGCTGGTTCTCGACCTCGGGGTCGATCGTGGTGAGCACGCCGTCGGGGTGCATCCCGGCCAGCACGTACAGGGAGGCCACCCCGGCGCCGGTGCCGATCTCGACGGCGCTGCGCGCGCCGACGGACGCCGCGAGCACGCGCATGAGGGCGCCGGCCCCGGGCAGCACGGGGGCGACCCCGAGCTCCGATCCGCGTTCGCGGGCGCGCGCGAGCACGCCCGGCACCTCGAAGAGCGATTCCTCGTCGACGAACTCCTCGCCGTGGGCCCAGCTGGTCACCTTCCCCGATGCCATCTGCGGATCCTCCTGTTCGTCGGGTCATGAGCGGTCGCGCGACCGGGCAGGTCACCGCCGGGTCGCCGCGAGCACGCGGATGTCGACCAGGGTACGTCAGCACCCGCCCAGGTCGTACCGGCGCCCCACACAGGCTCGCTCTGCCATAATGGCCTGGCACATTTCGGTTCGATGGCAGGTGGACTCGTGGACATTTTCGGGGGCTGGGAGATCCTCATCCTGCTCATCGTGTTCGTGATCTTCATCGGACCGCAGCGCCTGCCGGAGTACACGCGCAACATCGTGCAGTGGGTGCGCAAGGCGCGCCGCTGGGTCGATGATTCCCGGGCCACCGTCGAGGACGAGATGGGCCTGTCCATGGACGAGCTGCGCAAGTACGATCCCCGTCAGTACGACCCCCGCCGCATCATCCGCGACGCCTGGGGCGACACCAGCGTGGACGACATCCTGCCGGACACCAAGGCGCTCACCGGCGCCGTCACGGGCACCGCCGCGGCCGCTTCCGGCTCGAAGCGCTCCACCAAGGGATCCGCGGAGGACGAAGGCCCGCAGCGGGCCCCCTTCGACGACGAGGCGACCTGACCCGCCTCTCCTGATCCGTGCCCCCGCAGCGTCCTCGTCCGCCCCGCGGGTCTCAGCCGCGCACGGTGAGCGGCAGACGCATCCCCGACAGGCCCCGCGGGCGCGCGACGAGCGATGCGGCGATCGCGCGCAGCTGCTGGGCGGCGGGCACCTCCGGATCGGAGAGCACGAGCGGCACGCCGCTGTCGGCCCCCTCCCGCAGCCGCGGATCCAGCGGCACCTGCCCGAGCACCGGCACGGGGTGCTCGACGGCTCCGGCGAGGGTCTCGGCGACCCGCTCCCCGCCGCCGGTGCCGAAGACGTCCATGCGCGAGCCGTCGGGCAGCACGAGCCCGCTCATGTTCTCCACGACCCCGGCGACGTCCTGCTTGGTGGCCTTCGCGAGCGAGCCCACCCGCTCGGCGACGGAGGCCGCAGAGACCTGCGGCGTGGTGACCACCAGCATCTGCGCCTTGGGCAGCAGCTGGGCGACGGAGATCGCGACATCGCCGGTGCCGGGCGGGAGGTCCAGCAGCAGCACGTCGAGCTCGCCCCAGAAGACGTCGGACGCGAACTGCTCGATCGCCCGGTGCATCTTCGGGCCGCGCCAGACGACGGCCTGGCCGTCGGGCACGAACATGCCGATGCTCATGACCTTCACGCCGTGCGCCTCGGGCGGCATCAGCAGGTCGCCCACCTTCGTGGGCTTGTCGGTGATGCCGAACATCCCCGGCATCGAGAAGCCGTGGATGTCCGCGTCGATGACGCCGACGGAGAGCCCCTGCGCTGCCATGGCGGCGGCGAGGTTCGCGGTCACGGTCGACTTGCCGACCCCGCCCTTGCCGGAGGAGACGGCGAGGATCCGGGTGAGCGTCCCGGGCTTGTTGAAGGGGATCTGGCGGTGGCCCTGGCGCAGGCGCGTGGTGAGCGCCTTGCGCTGCTCGTCGGTCATCGTCCGCGAATCGACCTTCACGCCGGCCAGTCCGGGAACGGTCGCGGTCGCCTCCGCGGTCGAGCGCTCGAGCCGGTCGCGCATGGGGCAGGCCGCGATCGTGACCAGGATGGTCACCTCTGCGGTGCCGGCGGCGTCGATCGTCACCGAGTCGACCATGTCGAGCTCGGTGATGGGACGGCCGATCTCCGGGTCGACGACGGCCTCGAGCGCCTCGTGGATGCGGGCGATCCGCGGATCGGGCTCCTCTGGCGTGCTCACGTCATCCCTTCTTCCTCATACGTCCTGAGTCGTGCTCAGGAGGCGTCGCGCTCGGCGAGTGCCGCGCGCACCTCACTGCGCAGCATGCTCCGCAGCTCCTCGCGGTCGACGCCCGGCACCCCGGTCGACGCGGCCGTCTCCTGGCCGGCGGCGGCCTGCGGTGCGCCCGCGGCGGAGCCGTCGGCATCCTCGCGCTCCTTCTCGAGGTCCTCGAGGAGGTCGCGCAGCTCTCCGCGCACGAAGTCGCGGGTGGCGACGTCATTCAGGGCGATGCGCAGGGAGGCGATCTCGCGCGTGATGAAGTCCGTGGTCGCGTGGTTGCGGTCGTTGGACTGGCGGTCCTGCTCGGCCTGCACGCGGTCGCGATCGTCCTGGCGGTTCTGCGCGAGCAGCAGCAGGGGTGCCGCGTAGGAGGCCTGCAGCGAGAGGATCAGGGTCAGCAGCGTGAAGTTGAGGCTGCGGGGATCGAACTGGGCGCTCTCGGGCATGATCGAGTTCCAGGCCAGCCAGACGGCGCAGAAGAGCGTCATCCCGACCAGGAAGGCCGGGGTGCCCATGAAGCGGGCGAAGCCCTCGGCGCCGCGGCCGAAGGTGTCGCCGGAGAGCGGGTTGCGGACGCGTCGGCGCAGGGGCTCCGGATCATCCAGGGTCGGCGTGCGGTCTGCCATCACCCTCACCCCTTCCGCGAGTCGTCGGTGGTCGTGCTGTCGTTCGTGGTCGTGCCCGTGCTCTCGCCCTGGATCCCGCGGGCGATCTCCGAGAGGTCGATCTGGCCCGTGGTCACCGGGGGCTCGTCCTGTTCCCGCCAGTCATCGGGCAGCACGTGGTCGAGCACGTCGTCGACCGTGACCGCACCCAGCAGGCGCCCCTCGTCGTCGACCACGGGGATCGAGACCAGGTTGTAGGTCGCCATCTCTCGCGTCACGCCGGACAGCGGCACCTGCGGCTCGACCGTGTGGCGGTCGGCGTCGAGGATCTCGCCGACCGGCCGGTCGGGGCGCTCCCGCAGCAGGTGCTGGAAGTGGACGATGCCCAGCAGCTTGCCGGTCGGCGTCTCGAGCGGCGAGCGGCACACGTGGACGGTCGAGGCGAGAGCGGGGGAGAGCTCCTCCCGGCTGATCATCGCCAGGCAGTGCGCGACGGGCGTCTCCGGGGCCGTGATCAGCGGCTCCGTGGTCATCATGCCGCCGGCGGTGTACTCGTCGTAGGCGAGCAGGCGGCGCACGTCCTCCGCCTCCTCGGGCTCCATGAGCCCCAGCAGGGTCTCGGCGACCTGGTCGGGCAGCTCCTGGACGAGGTCCGCGGCATCGTCGGGGTCCATCTCGTCGAGCACGTCGGCCGCGCGCGAGGACTCCAGGCCGGTGAGGACCTCCACGCGGGTGTCCTCCGGCAGCTCCTCGAGGACGTCGGCCAGGCGGTCGTCGGCGAGCTCGGAGGCCAGCTCGATGCGCCGCTTGGCGTCGAGCTCCTGGACGATGTCGGCGAGGTCCGCGGGCTTGAGGTCCTGGTAGGAGGCGAGCAGCAGCGCGGCCGACTGCTCGGTGTCGCTGCCGAACAGGCCCTTGACCGCGCTCTGGTCGACGGTGAGGGTCTCCCCACGGCTGACGAGCTTCGAGAGGCCCGAACCGGTCTTCAGGCGGCGCAGGTAGAGCTTCGCGACCACCCAGTCGTGCTGCCGGTTCTGCTCGAGCCCGACGTCCTGCACGGTCGCCCGGCCCGAGCCGTCCAGCAGCGAGACGGTGCGCTCGAGCAGATCACCGATGGCCAGCTGCTCGCCGCTGCGCTTCTCGAAGCGGCGCAGGTTCAGCACGCCCGAGGAGATGACCTGCCCGGGCATGATCGAGGTGACCCGGGTGGCAGGCAGGAACACGCGCCGTTTGCCCGGCACCTCGACCACGAAGCCGACGGCGCGCGCGGCGCCGCGCGCCTGGGGGAGCACGACGACGTCCCTGATCTTCCCGACGGACTCCCCGATCGGGTCGAAGACGGCGGTGCCCGCCAGGCGTGCGGCAAAGAAGCGGGGCTGCGGAGAGGTCACGTCCCTCAGGGTAGTGCCCTGCCCGGTCAGCGGCCCGGGGTGAGTGATGCCATCCACGCCTCGATCTCGTCGGGCCGACGGGGCAGCTCGGCCGAGAGGTTCTCGATGCCGTCCTCGGTCACCAGCACGTCGTCCTCGATGCGCACACCGATGCCGCGCAGCTCCTCGGGGACCTTGAGATCGTTCTCCTGGAAGTACAGCCCCGGCTCGATCGTGAAGACCATGCCGGGCACGAGCTCGGCGTCCATGTACATCTCGCGGCGGGCCTGCGCGCAGTCGTGCACGTCGAGCCCCAGGTGGTGGCTCGTGCCGTGCACCATCCAGCGGCGGTGGAACTGCCCCTCGGGGGCGAGGGACTCCTCGGCGGTGCCGGGGAGCATGCCCCACTCCTCGAGGTGACGGGCGATGACCTGCATCGCCGTCGTGTGCAGGTCGCGGAAGCGGATGCCGGGGCGGGCCGCGGCGAAGGCCGCGTCCGCCGCCTCGAGGACCGCCTCGTAGACCTTGCGCTGGGCGGGGGAGTAGGTGCCGGACACCGGCAGGGTGCGGGTGAGATCCGCGGTGTACAGGGAATCCACCTCGACACCTGCGTCGATGAGCACGAGCTCGCCCTCGCTCACCGTGCCGTCGTTGCGCACCCAGTGCAGGGTGCAGGCGTGGTTGCCGGCCGCGGCGATGGTGTCGTAGCCGACGCCGTTGCCCTCGGCGCGCGCCGAGGCGCCGAAGACGCCCTCGATCACGCGCTCGCCGCGACGGTGCCCGACGGCCTGGGGGAGCGCCGCCACGACGTCCTCGAAGCCGGCGATGGTGGCCTTCACGGCCTCGCGCATCTGCGAGACCTCGAAGTCGTCCTTGACCAGGCGCTGCTCGCTCGCGGCCTCCTGCAGGCGATCGAACTCGCGCGTCTGCTCCTCGCCGTCCGGCAGACCGTTCTGGGACCGGATCTCCTCGACCATCCCCTGCACGCCGGCGTCGACGCCCGGGACGATCGCGAGCGAGAGCTGCGGGCCGACGTCCTTGGCGAGAGCGTCGCGCAGCTCGTCGATGTGGCGGCACTCGATGCCGATGCGCGCCGCAGTCTCCTCGAGCGTGGGACGGCGACCGACCCACAGCTCGCCGTAACGGGCGTCGGCGTAGAACTCGGTGGAGTCGAAGCCGGCGCGCGGCCGGAAGAAGTAGGTCGCGCGCGAGGTGCTCTCGCCCTCCGCGGCGTCGGGGTCGGGCTCGACGACGAGCACGCTGTCGGGCTCCTCGTCCGTGCCCAGGCCGCTGAAGTAGACGAAGCCGGTGTCCGGGCGGAACGGGTAGTCGGTGTCGTTCGCGCGCACCTTGAAGACCCCTGCGGGCAGCACCATGCGCGTCGCCGGCAGCTCGCCCACCAGGGCATCGCGGCGGGCGGGGGTGAAGTCGGCGACCTCGCGGCGCTCGGCCGCCGGGACTGTCTCGTCCCAATCGGCGGCGATGAAGGCGCGGAAGGCCTCGTTGGTGGGGCGCTCGGAGCGCGCGTTGACGCGGGAGGCGAGCTCCTCCGCGCCCGGGCCGGAGCCGTCGGCCGCGGTGTCCTGCGGTGACGGATCGGGGGCCTCGGGGGTGGTCTCTGCGGACGGATCGTTGTTCTGGGTCATCACCCTCGCATCGTCTCACGCAGGGTGCTGGCAGGATGGGGGCATGGCCCACCTCCCCCCGGGACTCGCCGACGGGTCCCGCATCGACCTGCATGCCCACACCCGGTGCTCCGACGGCACCGACGGTGTCGACGCGCTCGTGCGGCATGCGGCCGAGGCGGGGTTGGACGTCCTCGCGCTCACCGACCACGACACGACCGCCGGCTGGGACGAGGCCGTCCAGGCTTCCCGTCGCCACGGCGTCGCGGTGATCCCCGGCATCGAGGTCTCCACGGAGTGCGAGGACCTCTCGGTGCATGTGCTCGCGCTGCTGCCCGACCCGTCGGACGACACGGAGCTGCACGCCCACATGGAGCGCGCCCGCACCTCCCGCGCCACGCGCGCCCGTCGCATGGTCGAGCGCCTCGCCGCCGATCACCCCATCCGCTGGGAGGACGTCGAAGCGCAGGTGGCGGGTGAGAGCACGACCGTCGGACGCCCTCACATCGCCGACGCCCTGGTGGCCCGCGGAGTGGTCGCCGATCGTACGGAGGCCTTCGGTGGTCTGCTGAGCTCGTCGAGCCCGTACTACGTGCGCTACTGGGCGCCCGAGCCGGCGCAGGCGGTGCGCGCGATCGTCGCGGCGGGCGGCGTCGCGGTGGTCGCGCACCCCGGCGCGCTCACCCGCGGGAGCGCCATCCCCGAGGACCTCCTCGAGGAGATCGTCGCCGCGGGACTGGCCGGCATCGAGGTCGATCACCGCGAGCACGATGATGTCTCGCGGGCGAGACTGCGCGCCTTCGCGCGATCCCACGAGCTCCTGGTCACCGGGGGCAGCGACTACCATGGCGCGGGCAAACCGAACCGGCTGGGCGAGAACCTCACCCGTCCGTCCGTGCTGGCCGCTCTGATCGAGCGCGCCACGAGCAGAACCGAGGTCCTCCTCCCGTGAACGTGGTCGATCTGCGCTTCCTCGCGGGAGTGTTCGTGACGCTGTTCGTGATCGTCGATCCGCCCGGGACGGTGCCGATCTTCCTCTCGCTCACGCGCACGATGACCTCGAAGCAGCGCTCGCGCGCGGCGATGGTCGCCGTGGGCGTCGCGATCCTCATCATCGCGTCCTTCGCCGTGTTCGGCCGCTTCATCCTCGCCTACATGCACATCTCGCTGCCGGCGCTGCAGTTCTCCGGCGGCCTGCTCCTGCTGCTCATCTCCCTGCAGCTGCTGATGGGCAAGGAGGGCGAGCTCGCCCAGAGCAGCGGCGTGAACGTGGCCCTGGTGCCGCTGGGCACCCCGCTGCTGGGCGGTCCCGGCGCGATCGTGGCGATGATGCTGTTCGTCGACCAGTCCCACGGGGAGCTCCCGCGCGTGAACGCACTGATCATCGCGCTCGTGGTGATCGCGATCGTGCTGTACGTGTTCATGCGCTTCGCGGACGTCATCGCGAAGATCCTGGGCGACGGCGGCGTCACCCTGGTCACCCGCATCTCCGGCGTGCTGCTCGCGGCGATCAGCGTGCAGATGCTCTTCGACTCCGTGCACTCGTTCCTGGAGACCTGGGGCGTGATCGCCGCGTCCTGACGCGCCCGGGCGGCGGGGGCCGTGCGGCACCCACTGCTCGGTCGGAACGAGCCCCGGATCCTGCGCCCCGGATTCCGCGCCCCGGATTCCGCGCCCTGTGAGGCTCGAGTGGTGCGAAACCGACGCCAAGGACCCTCTTGACGTCGGTTTCGCACCACTCGTCGACGGTTCCGCGTCTGCTCGGCTGCTCTCGTCGGGCTCGGGTGCCGGCGACCCGCCCGGAGCGGGTCAGCTGCCGTCGAACTGAGCGGGCAGCTCCCAGGCGCCGTCCGGTCCGCGCCGCGCGATCGAGCGCACCCAGCGGGCCGTGCGCGCCAGCGTCTCCGCGGCATCCGGGGGAGCGCCGACGAGGGCGCGCGACGCGTCGAGGTCGAGCTCCTGCGCGGTGGCCCAGGCCCCCGCGAGCGCGCCCGTTGCACCGCGCTCGGCAGGGCGCACCACGACACGGGGCGTGTCATCGTCCTCGAGCGGACCCTCGGCGATGAGCGCGGCCACCAGGACCCGGGCGGCCTCGAGATTCGTGACCGCGGGCGCATCGCCGACGTTCAGCACGCGCGCGGCGGGATCGCGCAGGCAGGCGGCGGCCGCCTGGGAGATCGAGGCGGTCGAGGTGAGCGTGCCGATCGCCTCCGCCCTCTCGATGGTCAGCTCGCGCGCCCCCTCGAGGACCGCGCGCACGAGCGGCCACTCGCGCACCCGTCGGGTCGAGTGGCCGTGGATCCGGGCCGGGCGCAGCACACTGGCGCGCTCGCCGCGTGCGGCGAGAACCCGCTCGGATTCCGCCTTGTTCGCGCCGTAGCCCAGGCGCGAGGCGTAGCGCTCGCCGTGGAAGTCCATCGTCGTGGTGGACTCCGGCGTCGGGCCGGGCCACCGCGGCGCCTCCTCGGAGTTGGCATGGCGGCCGGCGGCGTCGACGTAGACGGCGCGGGCGGACAGCATGACGGTGCCGCCGCACGAGCGAGACCAGCGGGCGAGGTCGTCCGCATGACCAGGGGTATAGCACTGGCCGTCGAGCAGCCCGTCCACGCCGTCCCCGACGAGCTGGTCGATCCCGCGCACGTCGTCGCGGTCGACGGCGAGGACCCGGATGCCCAGAGCGCTCCAGTGCGCAGGGGCCAGCTCAGGGCGACGGCAGGTGACGGTGACGGCGGCCCCTGAACGTGCGAGATCCTCGGCGGCAGCGGCGAGAGTGCCGGTGCCGCCGAGGATCAGGCAGGAGGGGGAGGTCATCGGAGTCCGGTCAGGACTCCGAGCCGCCCTGTGAGCCCTGGGCGCTCGGGCTGCTCTCGCCGCCCTGGCCGCCGCGGCGACCGCGGCCGCCGCGCGAACGCCGACGGCGCGGGCGCGAGGACTCCTCGCCGTCGCGGCCGGAGTTCTCGGGGCCGCTGCTCGCGGCCCCGCCGTTCTCGGATCCGGAGACGACCTCGCCGTTCACCCGACGGGTGCGGGTACGGCTGCGCGAGCGGCGCGGCTTCTCCTGTGCGCCCTCGGAGGCCTCGCCGGCCACCTCGGTGCGGGCGGTGCGCTCGGAGTCGCCACGGGAGCGGCCGTCGCGTCCGCCGCGCCCTCCGCGATCGCCGCGCCCTCCGCGATCGCCGCGTCCTCCGTGATCGCCGCGTCCTCCGTGATCGCCGCGTCCGCCGCGATCTCCGCGCTCGCGCCCCCGGCCGCCGCGCGAGGACTCCTCGCGACGCGACTCGGGACCGCCCAGATCCTCGATCTCCTCTGCATCGAGGCCTTCGCGGGTGCGCCGCTCCTTGGGGAGGGTGCCCTTCGCGTCGGTCGGGATGTCGAGGTCGGTGAACAGGTGCTCGGAGGTCGAGTACGTCTCGACGGCCTCGGTGGACTCCAGCCCCAGCTGACGGGCGATGAGCGCCCAGCGCGCGAGGTCCTCCCAGTCCACGAAGGTCAGGGCGGTGCCCTTCTTGCCCGCGCGGCCGGTGCGACCCGTGCGGTGCAGGTACGTCTTGTCGTCGTCCGGGCAGTTCCAGTTGATGACGTGGGTGACGTCCTCGACGTCGATGCCGCGGGCGGCGACGTCGGTCGCGATCAGCACGTCGATCTTGCCGGTGCGGAACGCGCGCAGCGCCTGCTCCCGGGCGCCCTGACCGAGATCCCCGTGCAGCGGCGCCGCGGCGAAGCCGCGGTCCATGAGGTCGGTGGCGACCTTGTCGGCCTGGCGCTTGGTGCGCATGAACACGATCGTGAGGCCGCGGCCGCGTGCCTGCAGGATCCGTGCCAGCACCTCGATCTTGTCGAGCTGGTGGGCGCGGTAGATGACCTGCTTGATGTCGGCCTTGGTGCGCGAGGCGTCGCCCGGGTCGTGGGCGCGGATGTGGGTGGGCCGGCTCATGAAGCGGCGGGCCAGGGCCATGATCGGACCGGGCATCGTCGCGGAGAACAGCATCGTCTGGCGCGTCGTCGGGACGGCCTTGAGGATCTTCTCGATGTCCTCGAGGAAGCCCAGGTCGAGCATCTCGTCGGCCTCGTCGAGGACAGCCGTGCGGACCTGCGAGAGATCCAGGTGGCCCTGTCGCATGAGGTCGATGAGGCGACCGGGCGTGCCGACGACGATCTCGATGCCCTTGTCGAGGGCCTCGATCTGCGGCTCGTAGGCGCGGCCGCCGTAGATGGTCAGCACGCGCACGGGGCGCTTGGCCGAGGCCGCCTGCAGATCGGAGGCGACCTGCACGGCGAGCTCGCGCGTGGGCAGCACGACCAGGCCCTGCGGCTTGCCGACCGGTCGGCTCTGCGGGTTGTCCTCACCAGGGGCGACGACGCTCTGGAGCATCGGGATGCCGAAGCCCAGGGTCTTTCCCGTCCCGGTCTTCGCCTGGCCGATGATGTCGCGCCCCTTGAGCGCGATCGGCAGGGTCATGGCCTGGATCGGGAACGGGTGGGTGATCCCCTTCGCGGCCAGCGCCTCGACGATGTCCTCGCGGACGTCGAAATCGGCGAAGGTCTGCGTGGGAGCGGTGTCCTCGACGGGTGCGGCCGCGTCGGCCGTCACCTCGGGATCGGGGGTGCCGGAGCTCTGCTCGACGGCGATGGAGGAGGCCGGGGTGTCGGGCGCGATCGCGCCGGTGGCCTCAGGGGTGTGCGGGGTGGATTCGGGCACAGTTCATCTCTCTGATCAAAGTGGTGCCCCACCATCGTAGCGTTGTGCGCTCCGTCACCCGATGGGGCAGGCCGACGACCGGGCCGGAGCGGAAGGGCTCCGGACGCACGGCGGCCGACGGCGCGGGCATCTCGCCCTGCTGCCGTCGGCCGTGCCGCTCGACGCGGTCGCCGCGGGGTCAGCCCGGGAATCAGCCCAGGAAGCCGACCCGCTTCTGAGTGGGGCTCGAGATCTCGGCGTAGGCGATCTTCGCGCCCGGCACCAGGACGGTGCCGCCCTTGGAGTCCTTGAGGGTCGCGATCGAACCGTCGCCCAGGGCGGTCTCGAGCGCGGCCTGCACCGACTCGGCGCTCTCCTCGGTCTCGATCACGAGCTCGCGAGGCGCGTGCTGGATGCCGATGCGGATGTCCATGTGAGGTCCTTCCCTCGTGCGTGCGGTCGATCCGCGAGTCTATCGCCGCATGCCCCGCCACGGGCAGGTCGCGGGGCTCTGCGCGGTGCGCTGTGGGGTGAATCCGCCATCGGCGGAATCGGGGGCGGATGCAGCAGAGGGCGCCGCGGGGTCTCAGACCAGCTCGCGCGCCCCGTCGGCCGCAGGGCGGTCCTCCTCGAGTCCGGCGATGCCCGAGGCCACGAACCGCGAGAGCAGGTCGAGCTCCGCGGGCGACGGGTCCGCCGGGCCGGGCGGTCCTGTCCTCTCCATGGCGGTCCCTTCCGCGGCGATCCCCTCCGGGCTCTCGGGGCGCGCTTCCGAGGGGCGCAGCACGTCGCCCGCCGCGAGGGCGATCAGGCAGCGACCCAGCAGCACGGCCGTGCGGTCGGGCAGGACGGGGCGGTGCACGAGGGCCTGGGCGAGGGTGCGCGCGAGCTGGGTGCGGAAGACCGAGATCAGGGCGCTCACCGGACGGGACACGGACTCCTCGCTCAGCAGCAGGCGCACGCCCAGATGGTCGTCGGCCAGACGCTGCACGCGACGGATCGCTCCTCGCGCGCGCTCCTCGGCGTCCCCGGTGAGCGGCGGCAGCGAGCGGGCGGCGGCGACCACGCGGGCGCCCACGCCCTCGACGACCATGAGATACAGCTCTTCCTTCGAGTCGAAGTGCTGGTACAGGACCGGTTTGGTGACGCCCACGGCACGCGCGATGTCCTCCATGGAGGTGCTGCGGAAGCCGTGCGCGACGAAGGCGTCGGTGGCTGTGGCGAGGACCAGCGCACGGCGCTCCGACTTCGGCATCCGCTGCGTGGACCGTGCCATCTGTGGCTCCTCCCGGCAGAGGTCGACCCTCGGCCCCCGTGTCGATGCGCGGTCGCGACCCCTCCCGCACGACCTGCACTACTCATTCTAGGGCATTTGTCCGGTACGCCGGGCTTGCCGGGATCGCGCGTCGCAGGCGGCGCGCGGACCGGGCCCGCGGAGCGCACGGACCGGGCGCGCGGACCTCGCTCGCGGTCTCGGATGTCCGTCCGCTGTGGTCCACTGGGTGACGTGCAGAAGACGGAGGCGGGACCAGGGATCGGCGAGCTGCGGGTGCTGCCGCCGGACCCCCGGCGTCTGCCCGCCCTGCTGCGACCGCAGGACCTCGATCCGACGCAGCGCGAGGCGCTGGACGCCTTCCTCGGCGGCAGCGATGTGCTCGTCCACGGCGCGCCGGGCACGGGGCGCACCGCCCTCTCGCTGGCCGCCGCCCTCGCGCGCACGGGCGCCGACGCGCGCGGCGGGGCGGGTGCCCACGGTGCGGCCGGCGGACGCGACCACGAGAGGGAGATCCTCCTGCTCTCCCCTCGCCGCGCGGCCGCCGATCCGCTGCGCGATGCGGTCGCCCTCGCGGGCGGCGCCTCCGATGCGCGCGGCCCCGCGGTGCGGGTCGCGACCCCTCCGGCCTTCGGGTTCGCCCTGGTGCGCGCCGCCGCCCTCGAGGACGGCAGGGGAGAGCCGACGCTGGTCACCGGCGCGGAGCAGGACGCCCTTCTGGGCGACCTGGTCCTCGACCGCGCGGACTGGTCGCTCGACGTCGACGCCGCCACCCGCACCCTCGCAGGGTTCCGCACCGAGCTGCGCGACCTCATCACCCGCGCCCAGGAGCTGGGCATCGGCCCCTCGGCACTGCGCCGGCTGGGCCACCGCCGGGCCCGCACCGCCTGGCTCGATGCCGCCGACATCCTTCGCGAATATCTCGACGTGCTCGATCTGCAGTCCCAGGCCGCTCTGGACGCCGGGCCGCGCCTGGACTCCGGCGCGCTCGTGCGCCGCGCCGCCGGCCTCGTCGAACGACTCGACCCTCGCCTGCTGCCCTCCGCCGTGATCGTCGACGACGCGCAGGACCTCACCGTCGCCGGCGTCTCCCTCGTGCTCGCGCTGGCCCGCGCCGGCTCCCGCGTGCTCGTGACCACGTGCCCCGACGTGATGGTCGACTCCTTCCGGGGAGCGGTGGCCGACGCGGCGGCACGGATCGAGGCAGGCCTCCCGCGCGCCGCCCGCACGGTCCTGCTCACCTCCGCCCACCGTTCGGCGACGCCCCGCGCCGCCCTCGACGCCCTGCGCGGACGGCTCCCGCTGGCCGGTGCACCCGCCGAGGTGCGTCGGCCCGCCGCGGGGCCGCCTGCCGAGCCCGCGGAGCGCGTCGTCCCCGCGGGGCTGTCCGTGCTCACCGCGTCGGACCCCGAGGAGGAGGGGCGCGCGATCGCGGGCGCTCTGCGCGATCTGCACCATCGTGGAGACGTCCCCTACGACGAGATGGCCGTGATCTGCCGCTCGGGCGGGATCGTGCGCGAGGTCGCCGACATGCTCGCCCGGCACGGGCTCGCCGTCACCACCCCGCAGCGCCTGCCCGCCCTGCGGGAGGAGCCCGTGGTCACCGACCTTCTGCGCATCGTCGAGCTCGCCGTGAGCGGCCCGGCGCACGATCCCGCGAACGCACCCGGGGTCTCCCGCGCGGCGGCTCCCGCAGCGGAGGATCTCGCTCCCGCGCTCACGGCGGCCGAGGCCGCGCAGCTCCTGCGCGGTCCCTTCGGCGACGCCGACGATCTGCGCCTGCGCAGGATCCGCCGCGCGCTGCTCGATGCCCGTCGCGCCGCGCCCGCCGGCACCGCAGCACCTGCCGACCGCTCTGACTCCACAGACCCCGCCGATCACGATGCACCTGCGGACCCCGCCGACCCCGCGGCCACTGCGGGCCCCCCGACGGTCACCGGCTCGAGCGCGCTGCTCGCCCGAGCGCTCGTGGCCGAGGAGACCCCCGCGGGCCTCGAGGACGGCGGCCGCACCGCCACCCCCGTGCTGCGCATCCGCCGCATGATCCGGGCCGTGCGCGACCTCGGCCCCGCCCCCGCCGCGGCCGACGCCCTCTGGGCCGCATGGGAGGCCGCGCACCTGGCCGAGGGCTGGCAGCGCGCGGCCCTCGGCGAGGACGCGGAGGACGTCGACGGCGCTCGTGCCCGTCTCACCTCCCACCGCCTCGACGCGGTCGGGGCCCTGTTCGCCGCCGTCGATCGCTTCACCGAGCGCCGCGGCCAGGCCGACGCGCTCGTCTTCACCGACCAGATCCGCACCCAGGCCGTCGCCGAGGACACCCTCGCGCCGCGCGCCGAGGCCGCCGGGCGCGTCGCAGTGCTCACGCCTGCGCAGCTCGCGGGCGCCGAGCGCGACACGGTCGTGCTCGCGCGCGTTCAGGAGGGCACCTGGCCCAACGTCCGCCTGCGCTCGACGCTCTTCGGCGCCGCCGAGCTCAGCCTGCTCGGCTCCCGTCCCGACGGCGAGGAACTGCCGCTCGAACCCGCGGCCCTGCGCGCCGTCCAGCGCGAGAGCGTCGTGGCCGACGAGGTCCGCCTCGCGCTCAGCGCCCTCACCCGGGCGCGCGAGCGCGTCCTCGTCACCGCGGTGGACGGCGGGGAGCTCGCGCCGTCGGCCCTGGTCCCGCTGCTGCAGTCCCGTGCCGGCGAGGGCTGGCTCGATCCCGCCGTCCTCACCGAGGACCCGGGACCCGCGCCCGACGCGCGCCGCCTCGTTGCGGCCCTGCGCCGTCGCCTGCTGGACGCGGAGGAGGCGTCGGGAAGCGGGACGAGCGCCCAGGCCGCCGTGCTCCTGGAGAGCCTGCGCGCCGAGGGCGTGCCGGGCACCGACCCGTCGACCTGGTACCACCAGGACCCCAGCGTCGACGAGCCCGTGCGCCAGAGCGGGGCGCAGGTGAGGTTGAGCCCGTCGGCCCTCGAGCGCGCCCACGCGTGCCCGCTGGCCTGGCTCCTCGAGCGCTCGGGCGGCTCGAGACCTTCCGGTCCCGCCCAGCTCGTGGGCACCGCCGTGCACCGCCTCGCCCAGGAGATCCCCGCCGGCGTCGCTCCGGACCGCGTCGAGGACGTCGTGGTGCGCCTCCACATGCTGCTGCGGCCCCTGCAGCTCGAGGACACCTGGTCCGGACGGCGCACCCTGCGCCGCGCCGAGGACTCCGTGCGCCTGCTCGAGGACTATCTGCGCACCGCGCCGCCCGCGGCCGCGATCGAGGCGCCCTTCGAGGTCACCCTCGGCGACGTCGTGCTGCGCGGCGCGATCGACCGCATCGAGGGCGAGGCGCACGAGAGCACCGAGCAGGACACGGGATCGGACGGCGCCGGGCAGAGCCCCGCCCGCAAGGACATCGGTTCGCTGCGCATCGTCGACCTCAAGACGGGACGCGCGGCGAAGAAGGCGGTCGACGTCGAGGAGGACCTGCAGCTGGGTGCCTATCAGAGTGCCGTCGCCTCCGGCGCGCTGGCCGAGACCCTCGGGGCGGACGCCCCGCAGCGTCTGGCCGGAGCCCAGCTCGTCTACGTCGGCACCGGGGCGGCGAAGCCCGTGCTGCGCACTCAGAGCGCGCTCGGCGCGGCCGAGGACCCGGACTGGTTCCGGGCCATCGTCGAGGACACCGCCCGCGAGGTCTCGGGCGCCCGCGTCACCGCCCGCCGCAATGCCCACTGCGACAACTGCGCGGTGCGCCGCATCTGCCCACTGTGGGCCGAGGGGGCCGAACTGTGAACGCACGGCGCCCCGGCACGCCCGGCCCCAGCACACCCCGGCCCAGCGCACCTCGTCTCGGCGCGACCCGCCTCGCCGCGCTCATGGACCGTCCCGCGCCGACCGACGAGCAGATCGCCGTCATCGAAGCCCCTCTCGCTCCCATGCTCGTCGTCGCCGGGGCGGGGAGCGGCAAGACCGAGACGATGGCCTCGCGCGTGGTCTGGCTGATCGCGAACGGCCTGGTCGAGCCGCGCCAGGTGCTGGGCCTGACCTTCACGCGCAAGGCCGCCCACGAGCTGGCCGAGCGCATCACCGGACGCCTGGGCACCCTCGCGACCGCGCTGCGCGCCGAAGGGCTGCCCGTCCCGCGCGGCCTCGAGCGGGCGGGGGACGACCTGCTGGGCCAGGAGGTCCAGGTCCACACGTACAACGGCTTCGCCCTCGACCTGGTGCGCGAGCACGCGCTGCGCGTGGGTCTGGACCCCGAGTTCTCCATGATGTCGCCCTCGGCCGCCTGGCAGCTCGCCCACGAGCTCGTCGAGGCGGCGGACGACTCCCTGGACCTCGACGCCTCGCCGGCCTCTCTCACCGCGGCCCTCGTCTCGCTCACGTCCTCGCTCGCGGACCACCTCGTCGGACCCGAGGAGCTCGCCGCCGAGCTGCGCGCGATCCGCGACCACCTCAGCCAGATCCCCCTCCAGGTCAGCGGGCGCCGACGCACGACGCCCAAGGACGTCGCCGCCGTCATCTCCGCGTGCGAGCAGCGGCTCGAGCTGATCCCTCTGCTCGAGCGCTTCGCGGCGATCCGCACCGAGCGCAGCGCCCTGGAGTTCTCGGACCAGGTCCACCTGGCCGCGCGCATCGCCCGCGAGGTGCCCGAGGCCGGCCGCCTGGCCCGCGAGCTGCACCCCGTGGTGCTGCTCGACGAGTTCCAGGACACCTCGGTCGCCCAGCTGCGCATGCTCGCGGATCTCTTCGGCCCGGGCCACGCCGCCTGCGCGGTCGGCGACCCGCAGCAGGCGATCTACGGATGGCGCGGCGCCTCGGCCGCCTCCCTCGACGGCTTCGCGCGAGCCTTCGCGACGCCGACGGTCCCAGCCGCCACGGGCACGCCGGGCGCCGCGGGCGCCGCCGAAGCGCCGGTCCTGCAGCGCACTCTGTCGACCTCCTGGCGGAACGACCGCGCCGTCCTCGACGTCGCCAACCGCATCGCCGCCCCGCTGCGCAGCGCCTCGACGGCGATCACGATCCCCGAGCTGCACGTGCGCCCGGGCGCCGGCGAGGGGACGGTGCACGTCCACGAGGCCGCCGACGAGCGCTCCGAGGCGCGAGCGATCGCCCGTTGGATCCGCGCGCGGCGCGGCCGGGCAGGTGACGAGACGGACGCGAGGGCCCACCCGTCCGGTGCCGCGGGAGAGGACGGGCCGGCGTCGGAGCCGCTGCCGAGCGCCGCCGTGCTCGTGCGTGCGCGCAAGCAGATCCCTCCTATCGTCGAGGCGCTCGAGGAGGCAGGGCTCCCCGTGCAGGTCATGGGCCTGGGCGGTCTTCTGGACCGGCCCGAGGTGGCCGACGTGCGCGCCCTCCTCGAATGCGTCCACGACCCCGGCCGCGGCGACTGGCTCATGCGTCTGCTCGCCGGGCCCCGCTTCCGACTGGGCGCGCGCGACATGTCCGTGCTCGGCCGCTGGCGCGAGCAGCTCGCGGCGCGCCGTCGTCGAGCCGCAGCGGGCGCGGACGCCGCGGACCGCAGCAGCGCGGCGGGCGTCGCCGCGACGGGCATCGGAGCGGCCGACGGGGCGGACGAGATGACCCTCATCGACGCCGTCGACGATCTCCCCGCCCCGGACTGGACCGATCCCGACGGCCGCTCCCTCAGCGTCACCGCCCGCGAGCGCCTGCGCGACCTGCAGGGGATCCTTCGCGGCCTGCGCCGCCGCCTGGCGCTCCCGCTTCCCGACCTCATCCAGGAGGCCGTGCGCGCGCTCGACCTCGACCTCACCCTGCTCTCCCAGTCGCCCACCGACCCGCCCCTCGGCGGTCTCCCGGCGCTGCGCGAGCACGCCGCCGCCTTCGAGCGCACCGCCCAGCGACCGGGCCTGGGCCCCTTCCTCGCGCTGCTCGAGATCAGCGAGGACCAGGAGGCGGGACTCGCCATGGGAGCGGGTCAGGCCGATCCCGACCCCGACGCGATCACGGTGGTCACCATGCACTCCGCCAAGGGCCTCGAATGGGACCTGGTCGCGGTCGCGGGGCTCAGCGAGGGCTCCGTCCCGTCCTACGACCTTCGCCGCGCGAAGACCACGGAGGACGGCAGCGTGCGCGTGGCGGACTCCGGGTGGACCGGGAAGCTCGCCGAGGCCTCGATCCCCAGCTCCCTGCGCGGGGACGCCGACATCCTGCCGCAGCTCGACTGGGCGAGCGCCGACACCCAGGTCGACGCCGAGTCCCTGGTCCAGGAGTTCCGCTTCGCCCAGGGCGAGGAGACGCTGCGCGAGGACCGGCGGCTGATGTACGTCGCGGTCACCCGTGCCCGGGAGGACCTGCTGCTCAGCTCGTGCGCGTGGCGCACCGGGGCGGCCAGGCCCCGGCCGCGCTCGCGCTACCTGCGCGAGACGCTGCCCCTGGTGCCCGAGCGCTTCCAGGAGATCGAGGACGTCCCCGAGAAGAACCCGCTGGACGCGCGGCTGTTCGAGGCCTCCTGGCCTCCCGCGCCCGGGGAGGCCGAGCATCGGCGCGCCGACGCCGAGGCTCTCGTGCGCGCCGCGGCCGACGGCCGGCTCCCGGGCCTCCCCGAGGACACCGCCCTGGCCGAGCAGACCCGCCGGGTCCTCGCGGATCTCGCGGAGCGCCGTGCACAGCTCACGGTGCGCTCGCCCGCACGGCTCTCGGCCTCCCAGATCGTCGCCCGTGCCCAGGACCCGCAGGCGGCGGCGCGGTCGATGCTGCGGCCGCTGCCCCGCCGGCCCTCGCGCTCGGCCCGCCGCGGCACCGCCTTCCACGCGTGGCTCGAGCAGCGTCTCGAGGGCGGTGTGCTCCTGGATCTCGAGGACCTCACCGAGCTCGCCGACCTCGAGGACGGCCCGCTCGCGGATGGGGCCGACGGTGACCCCGGGGCCACGGCCGACGGGGAGCTCTCGGACGCCGAGGCGCTGGCCCGCATGCGCGAGGCCTTCGAGCGCTCGCCCTACGCCTGGCAGGTGCCGATCGCCGTGGAGGAGCCGGTGACCACGCGCATCGGTCCGCTCGCGATCCGCGGCGTCATCGACGCCGTGTTCCCCGATCCGGACTCCGAGGACGGCGTGGTGATCCTGGACTGGAAGACCGGGGCGCCGCCCAGCGGGGCCCGTCGGCGCGCCCGCGCCCTGCAGCTCTCGGTCTACCGCCTGGCCTGGCACGAGCGCACGGGCCTCCCGCTGTCGCGGATCCGCACCGTGTTCTTCTACGTCGCCGCCGGGAAGACCGACGAGGTGCGCCGACACCCGTCGCGCCAGGCCCTCGAGCACATGCTCCTCGCCGAGGGGGACGCGGTGGAGGACGCCCTGCCGACGAACTCACCGTCGTCGGGGCGTCCGTAGCCCCCGTCGTCACACCTCGAGCCCGCAGGTGATCCTGTGGGTGGGGTCGTAGTGCTCGCGGATCCGCGCGAGCTTCGCGGCGTTGTCGCCGAAGCAGCGTTCGGCGCTGTCACCGGGTTCGAGGTAGTTGACGTACCCGCCGCTGCTGGCGGAGTCGACGCCCTCGTGCGAGGCCTCGACCCATGCCCTCGCGTCCTTGAGGCCCGAGGTGGAGGTCAGGCTCGCGTACCACTGCAGCGAAGCGGTCTGCGAGCGCCATGGGAAGGCGGTGTCCGCGCGCTCCACGTCGTGGACGGCGCCGTCGAGGGGATCGAGGATCGCGGCGGTCTTCTGACCTGATGTCGAGCGCTTCTCGACGGCTGCGGCGATCGCTGCGGCCGTGCTCGAGCTGACGCTGCGCAGCACGTCGGTGCCCGCGGCGAAGACCTCGCGGTCCGAGGAGCTCCCGCCGCCGAGGTAGTCGACGAGATCCATGTGGGAGCGGGACGTGTACGTCGCGCTGTCGGGCCGGGCGCCGGTGGCCTTCGCGAGCGAGTTCACGGCGTCCCGGGCGTCGTCGGCATCGGCGACGCCGATCACGTTCACCTTCATCGTGCCGTGCCCGTCGGTGCTGATCTTCACGCTCGCCCAGCGGCTGCCGTCCGAGGACTTCAGCCACGACGCCCATCCGGTGATGACCTTCTCCGCGTCCGAGTCCGCGAAGGCCATGGCGAAGCTGGCCTGCGCATGGATGGGATGCGTGGCGAAGGTGAGGTCGGTGACCACGCCGTTCAGTCCGCCTCCGCCGCCGCGCAGCGCCCAGAACAGGTCCGGGCGGGAGTCCGCGGAGGCGGTGACGGTCCTCCCGTCGGGCAGCACCACATGGGCGGAGACCAGCGAGTCGCTCGTGGTCCCGTACCGGCGGGTGTCGACTCCGATGCCGCCGCCGAGCGCGAGCCCCACGGCGCCCACCGTCGGGCAGGTGCCCGTCGGGATCATGCGGTCGTGCGCGGAGAGCGCCTCGTGCACGGAGTGCAGGTCCGCGCCCGCCTGGATGGTCACGTGCTTCGAGCTCGAGGAGTAGGAGATGCCGTGGTAGTCGCGCAGGTCGAGGACCACGGTGTGGTCGGCGGCGGATGCGCCGACGTACGAGTGCCCGCCGCCGCGCGCCGCGACCTTCAGGCGGTGGACCCGGACGAACTCCATGACGCGCTCCACGTCGCCGCGGGAGCGGGGCCGGATCACCGCGGTCGGGCTGCGGGAGTCGAAGGCGGGGTTGAACAGCTTCTTGTCCGTGGCGTAGTCGTCGTCATCGGGCAGCAGCACGCTGCCGCGCAGCTCGTCGTCCAGCGCTTCCCAGTTCTTCGGGCCCAGGCCCTTCGCGGAGCCCTCGGCGAGCACCGGGGCGGTGCTCCCGAGCGTGGCGGCGGTCGCGGCGGCGAGCCCGATGCCGCCTCCCAGCAGTTCTCGACGGTTCAGGGATCGCATGATCGTTGTCTGCCTCTCGCGTTCTCGAGGAGTGCGCGGCGCGCACCGGACCCGCCCGATGGGGCAGGGACAGTCGGCAGGGCCGGATCCCGGGCAGGACGATCCCGATGACGGAGGGTCCCGGGGCAGGAGCGGACGGCGTCGACTGCACGAGTACGAGCACACCACCACGCCGCGCCCGGGGGATCAGACCATGGTCGCGAATGCATCCGCCGGTGAGCGGAGGCGTCGGGGCCGACGGGTCATGCGGAGGGCGCGTGCGCCCGACCCGGGACGGTGCACGGCGAGAGGGAACGGGCGGAGCCGGTCGACGAGGACGGTGCGGCAGGGCTCAGAGGGCCCGCGGATCCTCGGGCTCGGGCCCGTCGCCCGACGGGCCGCCGCGGCGGCCCGGGCGCCCGTCGGCGTCCCACTGCCGGGACCGATCCTCGGAGTCCGATCCCTCGGGGCTCGGCTCCTCGCGGATCGGTTCTTCGCGGATCGGTTCCTCGGGGCTCGGCTCCTCCGGGGCCGAGGCCCCAGAGCCGGGATCCGCGGGCGAGGCGGCCGACGGCGCCGCAGGAGAGGGCGCGGAGGCGAGGCCGTCGTGCACGTCCAGGGAGTGGTAGGCCGTCTCCGCCTGGTCCTTCGCGATCTGCGAGAGGTCGGACTCGAGGTCGCGGAGCATCCCGCGGGCGTCCTCGATGATGACGTCGTCCTCGGCCTCGATGCCGTGCAGCAGCCAGTCGATCACCGCGAACTCGCCCACGGCATGGGCGCGCTCGAGCAGTCGCGGGTGCACGGGAGCGCCCAGGGCGTTGCGGTAGGCGGAGAACAGATCGTCGAAGGCCTCAGACTCCAGCGCGGAGGCGAGCCAGGCGAGATCGTCGGCCGGATCGCCGATGCGGGCCGAGTCCCAGCCGCGCACGCCCGTGATCCTCGATCCGTGGAAGAACAGGCTCTCCTCGGAGAGGTCGCCGTGGACGAGAACGGGCTGGAGGTCCCAGAGGCCGTCGTCGGCCAGCAGCGTCTCCCAGCGCTGGAGGACGGCGGTGGGGATGGTCTCGAGCTCGCGGGCGCGGGCGAGCTGCGCGCGGTGCGACTCGCGCAGCGCCTGCGCGGTGTACGCCTCGGCGCCGACGGTCTCGACCACGTGCGCGGGGACGCGGTGGATCCGGGCGATCACCTCTCCGAGAGAGGTGACCAGGGCGCGGTCGCGGTCCAGGAGGTCCAGCAACAGCGGAGCGCCCTCGTGGACCTCCGTGACGGCGGCGCGGCCGCCCTCGGGCAGCTTCACGGATCCGAGCACGGCGGGCACCAGATCGCTCAGAGCGTGCTGGGCGAGGGAGCCGGAGATGCTGAGCTCCTTCTCGAGGCGCACGCCGCCGGCCGTGGTGCGCGGGCAGGTCACGAGGACCTTGCGCCCCTCCTGGCTGATGACCCCGGCGACGTCGACGTCGTCCTGCGGGGTCGGGATCGCCACGGTCCGCGCGGGCTCGAAGCCGGGGACCGAGGCGGCGGCGAAGGCTGCCAGGGAGTAGGAGTTGTGGCGCACGGCTCCACCGTACCCGGCCGCCGGCTGGCAGCAGCGGCGGGACACACGGTGCGCCCTCGTTGCGCGCGCACGAGCTCGCGGACGCGTCGGCGCCCCGGTGTGAGATGGCTCTACGCTGATCACATGGTGCGAGTGCGCGGACCCCAGCTGCAGACCCCCCTGACCCGACATGACCTGGATCGTGGTGCCCTGCGCCGCTCCGACCCGCACGTGCTGGACGCGGGGGAGGACGCCTCCTACCTGGTCACCCGCTCGGGCGCGGCCAGCATGCTCGAGGACGACGAGGGCCGCCTGCTCCCCGCCCTCGAGGACATCGACCCTCGCGGCCACCAGAACGCCTCCGCCGTCTATCTCGGTGAGCGCGAGGGCAGGCGCATCATCGGTGTCGAGCTCGCCGAGCCCAGCGCCGAGCTCGACGATCCGGGCCGCGACATGCGCGACCTGCGGCGCGTGGTCGGCGACCTCGGGCCCGAGGACGCCGCGCTCGCCGTCGCCGCGGCCGCGATGGGCTCCTGGCACCGCTCCATGCGCCACTGCCCCCTGTGCGGGGCGCTGCTCGAGGCGCGACTGGGCGGATGGGTGCTGGTCTGCAGCGAGGACGGCACGGAGCACTTCCCGCGCACCGACCCCGCCGTGATCATGGCGGTCCGGGACGAGCAGGACCGCCTGCTGCTGGCGCGCAACGCGAGCTTCCGCAGCGGGTTCCACTCCGTGCTCGCGGGTTTCGTCGAACCGGGGGAGACGATCGAGGCGGCCGTCTCCCGCGAGGTCGCCGAGGAGGTCTCGCTCGTCGTCGAGGAGGTCGAGTACGTCGGCTCCCAGCCCTGGCCCTTCCCGCGCTCCCTGATGCTCGCCTTCCGCGCCTGGGCGGCCGACGGGCAGGAGATCGTGCTGGCCGACGGCGAGCTCGCCTCCGCCCGCTGGTTCACGCGCGAGGAGCTCACCGCCGCGGTCGCCGCGGATGAGATCCAGGTGCCGAACGTCGCGTCCGTCGGTCGGGCTCTGGTCGAGGACTGGTACGGCGGGCCCATCGACGAGGGCTGATCCCGGCCGCTCCCGACGGCGGGCCCCACGGTCCCTCCCCAGGGAGTCGCGGTCCACAGCACGTCCTCGCGCGTCGGTGCGCGCTGGCAGACTGGGAGGCGATGACCGCGCACCAGTCCGACACCGACACCACGGGCCCCGTGGACGAGTCCGCCCCGCCGCTCACCGCCGAGGCGGTGCTCGAGGCGCTCGACCCCGAGCAGCGGGAGGTCGCCCGCAGCTTCGACGGGCCCGTGTGCGTGCTCGCCGGTGCCGGCACCGGCAAGACCCGCGCGATCACCCACCGCATCGCCTACGGCGTGATTACCGGCCGGCTCAACCCCCGGCACGTGCTCGCGGTGACCTTCACCGCGAAGGCCGCCGCGGAGATGCGCTCGCGCCTGCGCGACCTGGGCGTGCCCGCCGTGCAGGCCCGCACGTTCCACGCCGCGGCCCTGCGTCAGCTCCGCCACTTCTGGCCGCGCGTGGTGGGCGGTCCCGTGCCCGAGATCATGGCCAACAAGTACCCGGGCGTTGCGGAGGCCTGCCAGCGCCTGCACATGAGCGTGGACCGTGCCGCCCTGCGCGACATCGTCTCCGAGGTCGAGTGGTCGCGGGTCTCGATGCTCACGCCCGAGAGCTACCCCGAGGCGGCCGCGACGACCCGTCGGCCCGGCGTCGCGGGCTTCGACTCGCGATCGATCTCACGCATCCTCACCCAGTACGAGGAGGTGAAGAAGGAGAAGGGCGTCATCGACTTCGAGGACGTCCTGCTGCACATGGTCGGCTTCCTCACCGAGAGGCCCGACGTCGCCCGCGAGGTCCACGGCCAGTACAAGCACTTCGTGGTGGACGAGTACCAGGACGTCTCCACCCTCCAGCACTCCCTGCTGCGCCTGTGGCTCGGGACCAGCGGCGACCTGTGCGTGGTGGGCGACGCGGCCCAGACCATCTACACGTTCGCCGGGGCGCGCGCCTCGTACCTGCTGGACTTCCCCAGGGAGTTCCGCAGCGCGCAGGTGATCCGCCTGGAGCGCAACTACCGCTCCACCCCGCAGATCGTGCGCCTCGCCAACACCGTGCTCGATGGCGCGCGCGGGCGCACACGCGACCACCGCCTCACCCTCGCCTCCCAGCGCGCGGACGGCCCGCCGCCCGTCATCGAGTCCTACCCCGACGACGTCGCCGAGGCCGAGGGCGTCGCCGAGCGCATCGCCGATCTCGTCTCCCAGGGGCGCAGCGCCGCGGAGGCCGCCGTCCTCTTCCGCACCAACAGCCAGTCCGAGGCGGTCGAGCAGGCCCTCACCGCCCGCGGCATCGGCTACCTCGTGCGCGGGGGCGACAAGTACTTCGAGCGCCAGGAGATCCGCCGCGCCATGGTCGCCCTGCGCGCCGCCGCCCGCGTCCAGCCGGAGGACCCCGCGCGGGCCGTCCGCGACGTGGTCGGCGGGCTGGGTTGGAGCGCTCGGGCGCCGGAGACCACCGGGGCCGTGCGCGAGCGCTGGGACTCGCTGAACGCCCTGGTCAGCCTTACGGACACCATCATCGCCCGCCCCGGCGCGACCCTCGCGGACGTGGTGCGGGAGCTCGAGGAGCGTGCGGAGGCGCAGAGCGCTCCCACGGTCGACGGGGTCACCCTCGCCTCCGTCCACGCCGCCAAGGGACTCGAGTGGCCCCTCGTGTTCCTCATCGGCGCGAGCGACGGACTGCTGCCCATCTCCATGGCGCAGACCGCCGCCGAGGTCGAGGAGGAGCGCCGGCTCTTCTACGTCGCGCTCACCCGCGCGAAGGACCTGCTGACGATCTCCTGGGCCGCCGCCCGCAGCGCCGGCTCCCGCGGCTCGCGCAAGCCCTCGCGCTTCCTCGACGGACTCCTCGAGCCCGCCGAGAGGACGCCGGCGAAGGGGCCGCAGGCGCGCCGCACCGGCCGCCGCGGCGCGACCACCTTCAGCAGCTGCCGTTCGTGCGGCAAGAACCTGGACACCCCCGGCGAGCAGCGGCTCGGTCGACATGTCGCCTGCCCGCCGAGCCACGACGAGAGCGTGCTGGACGAACTGCGGCTGTGGCGCCGCCAGCGCAGCGCACAGCTCGGGGTTCCCGCGTACTCGGTGCTCACCGACGCTGCGCTCGCCGCGATCGCCGAGCGCGCCCCGTCGGACCTCGACTCCCTCGCGCACGTCCCCGGCGTCGGTCCGCTGAAGGGTCGGCGCTTCGGCGAGGAGCTCCTCGAGATCCTCGCGAGCCACCGCTGACAAGCATGAAACCGCAGGTCAAAAAATAGGTGTCGCGGATCTCGAGGGCGTGTAGTCTGTTCTCGTTCATCGTCCACGACGTGGTCCGGGAGACCGGGGCGCGCGCACAGGAAGGGGGTGTCGTCAATGACCACATGGAAGACGCAGATCGAGCCGATCGGCTTCACCGGGTCCGACGCCGCCCTTCTCGCGGCGCCCGCTCTCCCGAACGAGCGGGTCTATCGACCCAAGGGGCTGACGGCTTGATCTGATCGGGACACATCCGTCTCGATCCGCCGCCCCCTCCGGCGAGAGCGCACTGCAGCGCCCGCCCTTCCTCGACCACGACGATTTCGAAGCAGCGAGACGATGACCGACGTCCTCACCCGCAGTGACCTCACGACCATCACCGACACCCGGCACGATGCCGCGCACTCGGCGACCCTGCCCTGCCAGGACATCGAGGCGGCAGACCTGTTCTTCTCCGAGCGCCCCTCGGACCTCGAGTCCGCGAAGGTGCTCTGCGCCGACTGCCCCCTGCGGGCGGTCTGCCTCGAGGGCGCCCTCGACCGGGGCGAGCCCTGGGGAGTCTGGGGAGGGCAGATCCTCGAGAACGGAGCCGTCATCGCGTTCAAGCGCGGACGCGGACGGCCCCGCAAGAACGCCGCGTGAGAGGGAGGGTCGCGTGCCCCACGGGGGAGCGCCACCGGCTGCGAGCCGGTGCGCGCACGGCCCCGCACAGCGTCAGGGGCGGCCCACCAGAAGGTGGGCCGCCCCTGAGACGCGAGCGCCGGGCGCTCGCCGCGGGACCCGCACGGAGCGGATCCCGTCGATCCTCGCGGATCAGGCCTTGCCGAGGATCCGGTTCAGCTTGGTGCCGCAGACCGGGCAGACGGCCTTGGCCATGCGACGCTCGTTCGAGACGACGACGTCGCCCGTGGCCTCGCGCTTCTCGCGGCACTTCACGCAGTAGAACTCGCCGCTGTACTTCTCGTCAGCCATGTTCACTCCTTCTCTTGCCCCCGCGGCCCCGGCATCGCACATCACGGCCGGGCCCTGCGAGGTCGTCCCGGACACTGTATAGGGCACGGCGGGCAGGAGCGGAATCGACACCTGCCGACACGTGGAGTGTCTCGAAGGCCTCTCGCCGCAGGGCCGCAGCGTCCATCGCGCATCCGCATCGACGCATGATCGGCCCGAAGGCAATAACGCACCCCCGCGACGACGGGGGATCGCGGGGGTGCGGGAGATGCTCTGCGGCTCTCGTGGAGCCCCGGGGGCGCTCAGCATCGTGTGCACCTTCCCCGTACGCACCATGCCCGTTATCCCGGGGCTCCACTGCCAGACGAAACTAGCCGCTGGCCGGGCCCGGGTCAAAGGCAGTCCAGTGGATCCCCTGTGGACAAGCGGCCTCATCGTGTGGACGGACGGTGCATGATCCGTGCCCTTCTGTGGACGACACGGGGAAGCGGGAGCACTGGGGAGGATTGACGTGCACGCTCGTCATGCACAGCTGGGGACGACACGCCGATCCCAGATTTTTTCTGAGACCCTGTATCCATGCCAGAGCTCACCGAGCACGAGGGGGTCCGCGGCCCGCAGGGGGAGCGAGTCCTCGTGCGCCGATCCGCGCGTCGCCGCCGCACCGTCTCCATCACCCGCCGCGAGGGCGATCTCGTGGTCTCGATGCCGGCATCCTTCGGGTCCCGCCAGGAGCGGCACTGGGTGCGCAGCATGATCGAGCAGCTCCAGCGCAAGGAGCTCGCCCGCGGACCGGCCCGCAGCAGCGACGCGGACCTCATGCGCCTCGCGCGCCGGCTCTCCGACGCGCACCTGGGCGGTCGCGCCCACCCCACCTCGGTGTCCTGGTCCACCCGTCAGCAGCACCGCTGGGGGTCGTGCACCTCCTCGACGGGGGAGATACGCCTGTCCGCGCGCCTGCGCCCGATGCCGCAGCACGTGCTCGAGTACGTGCTGGTCCACGAGCTCACGCACCTGCTGGTCGACGACCATTCGGCGGAGTTCTGGGCCCTCGTGGACAACTATCCCCGCACCGCTCACGCGCGCGGGTTCCTCGAGGGTGTCTCCTTCGCCCAGCAGTACGGCACCGGCGGCGGAGCGTGGGCAGCGGACGACGAGGGCCCCTCGGACCGCGGGCCGGACGCCGCCGGCCCGGTGGACCGGGGTGCGGCGGTCGACGGCGTCGACTGATCGGTCGGGCCGACGGAGCCGACTGATCGGTCGGGCCGACGGGGTCAGTGCTCGGTGGGCCCGCTGTGCTCGGGGCTCTCGGTGCTCTTCGACTGCTCAGCGGCGAACTCGTCCAGGTAGGGCGAGAGGCGCTCGAGGATCTCGGGCATGTCGGAGGCGGCGTCGGCCGGCAGCGGGACGCGAGGGGAGAAGCCGCGGCGAGGGCCGTCGATCCGCGGCCACGGCACCCACACGGGCGTCGGCGCGCCGGGCTCCTCCGCCCTCAGGGGCAGTTCTGCGGCTGCGGCGTCTGCGCGCAGCACGAGCACGACATCCCAGTGCCCGCCGCACGCACCGAACGTCGAGGCGAGGTCATGGGCCTCGAGCAGGGCAGGGCCCGGGCCCACCGGCTCTAGCCGCGCGTCGGCCCCCGGACCTGTCTCCGCGCCCAGGCCGGTCTCCTCCGCGATCTCGCGACGCACTGCCGCCTCGAGCGACGCATCGGTCGCCTCGAGGTGCCCGCCGGGCTGCACCCAGCAGCGGCCGCGCGCGTGCCAGACCAGTGCCACGTGCTCGGCCGGACCGTCGAGGACGACGGCGCTCGCCGTCAGGTGCAGCGACCCGCCCTCGGCGGCCAGTGCCGGCCCGTCGCGCAGCACGGCATCGGGGATCGCCTCGAGCAGACGCACGAAATCCTCGCGCACGGCCGGATCGATCGTGACCTCCGATCCAGCGCGCAGCTCCTCGAGAGCGCGCGCCGTGAGCGCGAGGGCGGTGGGGTCAGGGGCGCGTGTCATCGTCCGAGGGAGAGTCGTCAGGGGAGGGGCCGTCCGACCGGTCCGACGGCGACCGGTCCGACGGCGACCGGTCCGAGGGGGACTCGTCCGGCCCGTCCGTCGAGGCGCCGGCCGGGTCCTCGGCAGTGTCATCGTGTGGGCTCTCTGCCCCGGAGCCGTCCGAACCCGCCTCGTCGAGGAGCTTCGCGAGCTCGGCGTCGATGTCGTCGGGCAGAGCCATGGTCTCCTCTGCGTCCTCGCTCTGGCCTTCGGCCGCGAGAGTGGGGGCATCGGCGGCGGGAGCCTGCGGGCGACCGCTGAGCACCGCCACGTCGGGCAGCAGATCGGGGTGGGCCCACTTGCCGTCGCGGGCCTGCTCGCCCTCGGTGTCCAGCACGCTCTCCCACCACGCGAGCGCCTCGCGCACGCGGCGCGGGCGCAGCTCGATGCCCACAGTCTTGGAGAGCATCTCCTCGGCCGGCGAGCCGCTCGCGCGACGACGGCGCAGCACCTCGCGCAGGGCGTCCAGCTGCGGGAGCTTCCCGGCCAGGGCCTGCGAGGTCACATGGTCGACCCAGGCCTCGACGAGCGCGAGCGTCGTCGCGAGCTCCTCGAGGGCGCGCTCCTGGGAGGCACGGCGGGTGAAGACGAACATCTCCTCGGGCCGACGTGCCTGCAGCGCCGAGGGATCGGAGAGGTCGAGGTCGCGCACCATCTCGTCGAGCGCATCGAGGTCCAGGGTGATGCCGCGCGCGTAGTCCTCGACCGCGGAGAACAGTGCACGAGGCAGCCACGACGCGGAGGAGAACAGAGCGGTGTGGGCGAGCTCGCGCGCGGCCAGGAAGATCCTTGCGGCCGGTGCGTCCAGGCCGTGGGAGTCCACGAGGTCGGCGACGTTCGCGGCGACCAGTGCGGGCCGTCCCTCGGGTCCCAGCGGCAGGGAGAGATCCGTGGTGCCGAAGACCTCGCGGGCGAGCGAGCCGATCGCATGGCCGAACTGCACGCCGAACAGGGTGCCGCCCATGCGCTCCATCATCTGGCCCGGGTTCCCGGGCATCTGGAGCTCCGCCTGCTGCATCTGCGCGGTCATGGCCTCGCCGATCGCCCCGGCCATGTACTTCGCGACGGGCTCGGCGATCGACTGCCAGCGCTCCTGGGTGCGGTGCAGCCAGGTGCCGCGGGTCCACACCTCGAGCGGGCGGGAGGGCAGGTCGAAGGAGATCACATCCGCCAGCCAGAGGGCGGCGATGTTCGACGCCTCCTCGAGCTCCTTGACCTGCTGGTCGCTCGGCGAGGGGTCACCGGGCGTGCCGGCGGGCGCCGGGGCGCCGGGCACCTGGACCGTGCCCTGCGCGGTGCGGCGCGAGAGGTCCTGGGCGAGCGTCCAGTTCACGGGGCCATCGCCCTGGGCGTTGAGCACGTGCTGCATCTGCGCGGCCGCGGCCTTGAGCATCGCCGGGTCGCTGGGCAGGTTCGCCTGCTTGGCGAGCTCGCTGAGGTCCACGCCGTCCAGGGCGCCCTCGGGGATCGCTCCTCCCAGGGCCTCTTCGAGGAAGCGGCGCAGGGCGTCGTCGTCGGGTGTCGGGTTCTCGGTCATGGGGCACCTCCGGGTGCGGCCGCCCGCGCTCTCGCGGCCGGTGCGGCCTGGATCAACGTCGTGGCCAGCGTACCGAGCAGGATCCGACGCGCATCAGGCGGGCACTCAGTTTCGCTCAGGGCGTCGAACCCGTGCCACGGGGCGGTCAGGGCGGGTGCGGCACAATGGTCCGGTGACCTCCCGCCCCACTGGACCGACGCCCGATGGCACTCAGCCCTCGCACCCCGCCGCACCCGAGAACGGGACGGAGCCGCGCACCGGTGAGCCGTCGGCCGGCGGGCCGTCGGCCGACGGGACGGCCTGCGGCGAGCCGCGCATGGGACGCGTCACCCGCTTCCTCGGCGGCGAAACCTTCGCCCACCCTCGGCTCGCGGCCGGCAGCCTGCTGGTGATCTGCGCGATGCTGCTGGGGGCCATGTTCGTGCCCGTGCCCTACGTGGTCGAGCAGCCCGGACCCGCGATCGACGTCCTCGGGAAATACGACGACAAGCAGGTCCTCTCCATCGAGGGCCACAAGACCTACCCGACCGACGGCTCGCTGATGATGACCACCGTCTCGGTCGACGGCGGGCCCGGCTACCCGGTGACACCGGTCGAGGTGGTGCGCGCCTGGTTCGACTCCACCCGCTCGGTGCTGCCGCGCGAGCTCGTCTTCCCCGAGGAGCAGACCGCCCAGGAGACCACGCTCGAGAACTCCGTCCAGATGAGCAGCTCCCAGCAGGAGGCCGTCGTCGTCGCCCTCGACGAGCTCGGCATCGATCACGAGGACTCCGTGCAGGTCTCGGGCGTCGAGCAGGGCTCCCCGGCCGACGGCGTGCTGGAGCCCGGCGACCGCGTCCTGGCGATCGGCGGCACCAGCGCCGACAGCGCGGAGGCCTACCGCAGCCTCGCCGCGAAGACCACCCCGGGGGACGAGGTCGCCATGCGCGTCGAGCGCGACGGCAAGAAGGTCGACCTGCAGGTCCCCACCCGGGAGGTCGACGGCACGGCCCGCATGGGAATCGTCCTGGCCGACGGCTACGAGTTCCCCTTCGACGTGGACCTGGGAGTCGGCGACGTGGGCGGTCCGAGCGCCGGCACCATGTTCGCGCTGTCCATCTATGACGAGCTCACCCCCGGCGCCCTCACCGGCGGCCAGGACATCGCCGGCACCGGCACCATCGACGAGGAGGGGAAGGTGGGCGCCATCGGCGGGATCCGCCAGAAGATGGTGGGCGCCCGGGACAGCGGCGCCGACTACTTCCTCGCGCCGGCCTCCAACTGCGACGAAGTCGCCGGGCACGTCCCCGACGGGCTGCAGGTGGTGAAGGTCGAGGACTTCGACGGAGCCCTGCACGCCGTCAAGACCATCGCGAAGGACCACAGCACCAAGGGCCTGCCCACCTGCGGGTGAGCGCCCGTGCATCAGTAACCGAGCACGAGCCATCAGAGGAGAGTCGTTCATGAGCAGGAAGAGGCGCGGCACCTCCGCCGCGGACCCCAAGCGCATCACCGTCGTCTTCGACTTCGGCGGCGTGCTCAGCGCCGGACACGATCCGGTGCCCACCGTCCACGAGCTGCTGGGCGGCGACGCCGAGACGGTCGGGGAGGCGCTCTGGGAGCACCGCGGCGACTACGACGCCGGTCGCATCGACGCCGCGGAGTACTGGGGTCGCGTGGCCGCCGCCGCGGGCATCGAGAACCTCACCGAGACCGAGGTGCGCGAGCTGCAGAGCGCCGACAACCGCTATTTCCTGCAGCTCGATCCGCGCTCCCGCGAGCTGCTGCACGACCTCGCCCGCAACGGGATGCGGATGGCGCTGCTGTCCAACGCGTCGGCCGCCTTCGGCGAGGACGTGCGCCGCGCCGACTGGTTCGAGGCCTTCACCCTGGCCGTCGTCTCCGCCGAGGAGGAGCTCGTCAAGCCCGACGCGGAGATCTACCGGATCCTGCTGGACGTCCTCGCCCATGAGACCGGGGGAGTGGCCCGCCCCGGCGACATCATGTTCTTCGACGATCGCCTCGAGAACGTCGAGGCCGCACGGGCACTCGGCATCGACGCGCACCTGTGGCCGCGCAACGGCGAGGACGGCGCCGCCGAGCACGGCGCGACCATGGCCCGGCGCGTGCTCGCGGGCCGCGGGGTTCCGCTGGGCTGACCGGACCCGTGCCGCGGAGCCCCTTGCTACGTTGAAGGGATGGCCGCGCGCGATGCAGCACTGAAGCTCGGGGCGAACGTGATCGTGCGCCTCGGCGTCCTCGCTCTCGTCGTCTTCACCTGGCGACCCTGGGATTCCTGGTCCTCGCCCGTGACCTGGGTCCTGGGCGTGCTCATGCTGTTCCTGCTGATCTGGAACCTGCGCATGCTCGTGGTCGACGGCAGGGCACTGCTCGGCCTCGCGCGGGGCCGCGGCGGTGCGGGCCCGTCGGACGCCGCCGAGTGCCGAGACCGCTGAGGGATCGTGCCCCGCTCGGTCGTCATCTCACCCGTTCGTCTTCTCGCTCGGTCCTCNTCGTCATCTCACCCGTTCGTCTTCTCGCTCGGTCCTCTCCCATCCGGTCGTCACTCACATGGGCCCCGGACCGCCGAGCCCTCGTGCACACGACCGGGTAACGTGGTGCCCGGCACGGCCGCTCGCGCTCGCCGTGCCCACCCACCGCATGCGCACCGCAGTCGCGCACGTCGGCCCCGTCGGCCGCGGAGGGCCCCGGACCATCAAGTTCAACCGTCGACCGGCACCGCCGCAAGCATGCGGCCCGCCACGGCGGAATCGACCGTCTACCAGGGAGAACAGCTTGGCAGAGTTCATCTACACCATGTACAAGGCCCGCAAGGCCGTGGGCGACAAGGTCATCCTCGATGACGTCACCATGAGCTTCTACCCGGGCGCGAAGATCGGCATGGTCGGTCCCAACGGCGCCGGGAAGTCCACGATCCTCAAGATCATGGCGGGCCTGGACCAGCCCTCCAACGGCGAGGCGCGCCTGAGTCCCGGCTACAGCGTCGGCATCCTCCTCCAGGAGCCGCCCCTGGACGAGTCCAAGACCGTCCTGGAGAACGTGCAGGAGGGCCTGGGCGAGCTGTTCCGCAAGGTCCAGCGCTTCAACGCGATCGGCGAGGAGATGGGCCAGCCCGACGCGGACTTCGACGCGCTGATGGAGGAGATGGGCAAGCTCCAGACCGAGATCGACAACGCGGGCGGCTGGGACCTCGACTCCCAGCTCGAGCAGGCGATGGACGCGCTGCGCTGCCCGCCCGGCGACGAGAAGGTCACCCACCTCTCCGGTGGTGAGAAGCGCCGCGTGGCGCTGTGCAAGCTGCTCCTGGAGAAGCCCGACCTGCTGCTGCTGGACGAGCCCACCAACCACCTCGACGCCGAGAGCGTGCTCTGGCTCGAGAACCACCTCCAGCAGTACGAGGGCGCCGTCATCGCCGTCACCCACGACCGCTACTTCCTGGACCACGTCGCCGAGTGGATCGCCGAGGTCGACCGCGGCCACCTCTACCCCTACGAGGGCAACTACTCCACCTACCTGGAGAAGAAGGAGGAGCGCCTCGCCGTCCAGGGCAAGAAGGATGCGAAGCTCGCCAAGCGCCTCAAGGAGGAGCTCGAGTGGGTCCGCTCCTCCGCCAAGGGCCGACAGACCAAGTCCAAGGCACGTCTGGCCAAGTACGAGGAGATGGCCGCGGAGGCCGAGCGCACCCGCAAGCTCGACTTCGAGGAGATCACCATTCCGCCGGGCCCGCGGCTCGGCACCAAGGTGATCGAGGCGAAGGACCTGAAGAAGGGCTTCGGCGAGCGCCTTCTCATCGACGGGCTCTCCTTCTCGCTGCCCCCGAACGGGATCGTCGGCGTGATCGGTCCCAACGGCGTCGGCAAGACGACCCTGTTCAAGACGATCGTGGGCCTGGAGCCGCTGGACGACGGCGACCTCGAGGTCGGCCAGAGCGTCAAGATCAGCTACGTCGATCAGAACCGCGAGAACATCGACCCGAACAAGAATCTCTGGGAGGTCGTCTCCGACGGTCTCGACTTCATCCAGGTCGGCAAGGTCGAGATCCCCTCGCGCGCCTACGTCAGCCAGTTCGGCTTCAAGGGTCCGGACCAGCAGAAGAAGGCCGGCGTGCTCTCCGGCGGCGAGCGCAACCGCCTGAACCTCGCGCTCACCCTCAAGCAGGGCGGCAACGTGCTCCTGCTCGACGAGCCGACGAACGACCTGGACGTGCAGACCCTCGGCTCGCTCGAGAACGCGCTGCTGGAGTTCCCCGGCTGCGCCGTGGTGGTCTCCCACGACCGCTGGTTCCTCGACCGCGTGGCCACGCACATCCTGGCCTACGAGGGCACCGAGGAGAACCCGGCGAACTGGTACTGGTTCGAGGGGAACTTCGAGGCCTACGAGAAGAACAAGGTCGAGCGCCTGGGCGAGGAGGCCGCGCGTCCGCACCGCGTGACCCACCGCCGCCTCACCCGCTGAGGCCGCTTCCGACCGGCTGCGCCGCGTCGGCCCGGTCCGGCGCGGCTCGGCGCCACGACGCCCCCTGCAGATCCCGCTGCAGGGGGCGTCGCGCGTCCGGCGCGGGGCGCGTCAGCCCAGGTGGCGGCGCAGCCGGTGCTCGAGCGTGGCGCGGACCATCGGCCAGTCACGGGCGAGGAGGCTGTACTGGGCGGTGTCGCGCACGATCCCTGCGCTGTCGCGGGAGTCGGCGCGCAGGATCCCCTCGAGCTCTGCGCCCAGGCGCTCGATCGCCGCGCGGGACTGCTGGTTCGCTCGGTGCGTGCGGAAGCGCACGGCCTCGACCTCCCACTGCTCGAAGGCATGGGCGAGCAGCAGCAGCTTGGAGTCGGGGTTCGTGCCGGTGCCGTGCACCGAGGCGCGGTTCCAGGTCGATCCGATCTCGACGCGCGGCACCGAGGGATCGATGTTCATGAACGTGGTCATGCCCAGCACCAGGCCGTCGGACCGCCGGATCGTCGTGAAGGGCAGCATCGAGCCCTGCTCGCGGAGCGCCAGACGGCGATCGATCTCCGCGGCCATCTCCTCGGGGCGGGGGATCGGGGTGTACCTGGTGGACCACAGATCGCCGTCGGCCACGGCACCCTGCAGGCCCGGGATGTGATCGTGCGAGAGCGGCTCGAGGTCGACGAGGCGACCGTGCAGGGTCAGGGACGGCAGGGGAAGCGGGATCGGCATCGAGGATGCTCCTCGGGAGGATGGGCAGGACGAGGGTCCACCGTACTGCCGCCGCGGGGTCGCTCCCGAGGGGCGTCCGCCGTCGGATCGGCGCCCTCCGGGCGGCGCTTCGCGATGACGCGCAGCGAGGTGTCCGGAGGACCCCGATTCCGCCTGTACCCTCGGCCCCATGAAGCCCGCCGCCACCTTCACGGTCGCCTCCGATCTGCCCGCCGCGCTCGAGCCGCTGCGCACCCTCGCCAAGAACCTGCGCTGGTCCTGGCGCAGGCAGACCCTCGCCCTCTTCCAGGACCTCGACCCCGAGGCCTTCGCCGCGAGCGGGGGCAGCCCGATCGCGATGCTCCCGCTCGTGCCCGCGAGCCGGCTCGCGCAGATGGCGGGGGACGAGGGCTTCCTCGCCAGGATGCGCGCCGAGATCGGCGATCTGCGCACCTACCTCGACTCCGGCCGCTGGTTCCAGCGCACCGTCCCCACCCAGGGGGCCGACGGCGAGCGCACCCCGGCGGTCGCCTACTTCTCCATGGAGTTCGGCATCACCCCCACGCTGCCGATCTACTCGGGCGGCCTCGGCATCCTCGCCGGCGACCACCTGAAGTCGGCCTCCGATCTCGGCGTGCCCCTCGTCGCCGTCGGCCTGCTCTACCAGTGGGGCTACTTCTCCCAGAGCCTCTCCCGCGACGGCTGGCAGCAGGAGAGCTACCGCCTGAACGACCCCGCCGACCTGCCCGTCGAGCCCGTCGTCGACGCCACGGGTGAGCCGCTGACCGTCTCCGTCGACCTGCCGGGCGGCCGCGAGGTGCGCATCGCCGTGTGGAAGGTGCAGGTGGGGCGCGTCCCCCTGCTGCTCCTGGACACCGACGTCGAGGAGAACGACGAGGAGGCCCGGGCGATCACCGACCGCCTCTACGGCGGCGACCACGACCACCGGATCCTCCAGGAGATCGTGCTCGGGGTGGGCGGCGTGCGCGCCGTCGCCGCGTTCAGCGAGACCGGCGCCTTCCCGACCCCCGAGGTCTTCCATCTCAACGAGGGCCACGCGGGCTTCTCCGGGCTCGAGCGCGTGGGACGGCTGATGCAGACCGGCCGCAGCTTCGACGAGGCGCTCACCGAGGTCCGCGCAGGCACGGTCTTCACGACGCACACGCCCGTGCCCGCAGGCATCGACCGCTTCGACGTCGGCGAGCTGCGCCGCGTGCTGGACGCCGACGAGTCCGGCATCTCCCGCCTCATCGAGGGCCTGCCCGTCGAGGCGGCCCTCGCCCTCGGCCTCGAGGACGGCGGCGAGGTCTTCAACATGGCCCACATGGGTCTGCGCCTGGCCCAGCGCTCCAACGGCGTCGCCGAGCTCCACGGCGCCGTCTCGCGCAGCATGTTCCGGGGGCTGTACCCGGGCTTCGACGTCGCCGAGGTGCCGATCACCTCGGTCACCAACGGCGTGCACCGCCGCACCTGGACCTCGCGCGCGATGGACGACCTGTTCAAGAAGGTCCTCGGGGACGTCGACATCTCTGCCCTGTCGGACTGGAGCCCACTGGCGACCCTCGGCGATCACGAGCTGACGGCCGTGCGCGACCGGCTGCGCGGCGAGCTGGTGACGATGGTGCGCGAGCGCCTGCGCGCCTCGTGGCTCCAGCGCGGGGCCGACGCCGCCGAGCTCGGCTGGACCCGGGAGGTCCTCGACCCGGACGTCCTGACCATCGGGTTCGCCCGCCGCGTCTCCACCTACAAGCGCCTGACCCTGATGCTGCGGGATCCCGAGCGCCTGCGCCGGATCCTGCTGGACCCCGAGCGGCCCGTGCAGATCGTCATCGCCGGCAAGTCCCATCCGGCCGACGTCCCCGGCAAGGAGTTCCTCCAGGAGATGGTGCGCTTCGCCGACGAGGCCGGCGTGCGCCACCGCATCGTCTTCCTGCCCGACTACGACATCTCCATGGCCTCGGTGCTCGTGGCCGGGTGCGACGTGTGGCTGAACAACCCCATCCGTCCCGAGGAGGCCTCCGGCACCTCCGGCATGAAGGCGGTGCTCAACGGTGGGCTCACCTTCTCGATCTCCGACGGCTGGTGGGACGAGATGAAGGACGACGAGGCGGGATGGACGATCCCCACCGCCCACGTCGAGGACCAGGGGGAGCGGGACCGGCTCGAGGCCGACGCCCTCTACGAGATCCTCGAGCACGAGATCGCGCCCCTGTTCCACGATGTCGACGCCGAGGGCATGCGCCACGGCTGGCTCGATCGGGTGCGCACCTCGCTGGTGCGGATCGCCCCGCAGATCACCGCCGCTCGCATGGTCCGCGACTACGTCACCGAGCTGTACCTCCCCGCGGCGGGTGCCGCCGAGGCCTTCGCCGACGATCCCGCGCTCGCCGACGAGTACACGGCCTGGAAGGCCCGCGTCTCCGACGCCTTCGACCGCGTGAGCGTGCGCGACGTGCGCATCGACGGCGGCCGCAGCGCGGGCCTCGTGCCCACGGGCGCCGAGATCTCGCTGTCCGCCGCCGTCGACCTCGCCGGGCTCGGCGAGCACGACGTGGACGTCGAGGCGCTCGTCGGCCCCGTCGGCGACGACGGTGAGATCACGTCCCCGCAGCTCATCCCGCTGCGACCCGCCGGCGCCGGGGGAGAGGACCGCTGGTCCGCATCCTTCACCCTCCCGCGTCCGGGCGAGCTGGGCGTGAACGTCCGCGTCGTGCCCCGCCACCGGGTGCTCGCCTCGCCCGCCGAGCTCGGCCTCATCGTCACCGCTTGAGGGCGCGGGCCTCGCCGCGGCGGACCGAGCGCCGGTCGCGGCGGGGCGCCGGTCTCAGCGGGGCCGCTGATCGCGGCGGGGCGCCGACGGCGCGCCTCCGCCGCGCATCGCCCTCGCGGGCGCGTCATACTGGTCCGATGCGTCCCCGTTCGCCCGTGGTCGGCTACCTGCTGCTCGCCCCCAGCCTCATCGGCGTGACCGCCTTCCTGCTGCTCCCCGTCGTCATCGCCTTCGTGGTCTCCCTGTTCCGCTGGGACCTCATCGGCACCCGGGAGTTCGTGGGGCTGGCGAACTACGCGGACCTGCTGAGCGGCGGAGCGCTGCTGAACTCGCTGGTCGTCACGGTGATCTTCACCGTCATCGCGGTGCCCGTGACGCTCGCCCTGGGCCTGGTCCTGGCCACGCAGCTGGTGCGCGCGGTGCCCGGCTCCTCGATCGTGCGGGTGATCGTGGTGATCCCATGGGTGTGCGCGCCGCTCGCCCTGGGCGTGGTGTGGAAGTGGATCTTCCAGCCGTCCACGGGCGCCCTGAACGCCCTGCTCGGGGTGCGCGTGGAGTGGCTGACCTCGCCGATGCTCGCGCTGCCCGCCGTCGCCTTCGTCGCGATCTGGCAGCAGGTCGGGTACGTGTCCCTGTTCTTCCAGGCGGGCCTCGCGCGCATCCCGGACAGCATCTACGAGGCGGCGCGGATCGACGGTGCGAGCCCCTTCCAGCAGCTGCGCCACATGACGATCCCGCTGCTGCGGCCCACGACCTTCTTCCTGGGCGTCACCCAGGTGGTCGCGAGCTTCCAGGTGTTCGACATGGTCTACGCGCTCACCGGCGGCGGCCCCGAGCACCGCACCGAGGTCATCGCCTCGCTCATCTACAACCAGGCCTTCGACTCCTTCGCGGTGGGCAAGGCCAGCGCCGTCGCGGTGGTGCTGTTCCTCCTGCTGGTCGTCATCACGATCGCCCAGCAGCGGTACTTCGGCCGCCGCATCACCTACGACCTGAGCTGAAGGAGGACCACGATGCACGCACGCCGAGCCCTGTCCCTGGCCGCGACCTACGCGGTCCTGCTGATCGCCGTCCTGCTCACGCTCGCGCCCTTCGCGCTGTCGGTGATCACCGCCCTGAAGGCGCCCCGCCAGTTCGTCCAGGACGGACCGCTGGCCCTGCCCTCACCGCTCACGCTCGAGAACTTCGCGTCGCTGTTCACCACCTCCGAGGGAGGCTTCGTCACCCCGCTCGTGGTCACCGTGCAGATGGTGGTCGTGATCCTCGTGGGGCAGATGGTGTTCTCGGTGCTCGCCGGCTACGCCTTCGCGCTGCTGCGCTTCCCCGGCCGCGACCTGCTGTTCTGGGTGTACGTCGCGACGCTCATGGTCCCCCAGGTCGTGGTGGTGGTGCCGCTGTACCTGATGATGAGCGAGATGGGGATGCGCAACACCTTCTGGGCGCTCGTGCTGCCCTTCGTGCTGGGCTCCCCGTACGCGATCTTCCTGCTGCGCGAGAACTTCCGCGGTATGTCCACCGAGCTCATGGACGCGATGCGCCTGGACGGCGCGGGCACGCTGCGCCTGCTGTGGAGCCTCGTGATCCCGCTGAACCGCCCGATCATCGTCACCCTGGTGCTGATCACGGTCGTCACCCACTGGAACAGCTTCATGTGGCCGCTGATCATCACCTCCGGGCCGACCTGGCAGACGGTCACCGTGGCGACCTCCGCGCTGCAGTCGCAGTACTCGAGCAACTGGACCCTGGTGATGGCCGCGACGACCCTCGCGATGCTCCCGCTGATCGCGCTGTTCGTGGTCTTCCAGCGCCAGATCACCCGGTCGATCGGCGCGAGCACCCTGCGCTGAGCGTGTCGCCGGATGTCTCCGGACATCGGAATGGTCCCGGCGCGCCGGTCGGATCGGGGCACAATGGGCGGATCGGCGGGAGAGGACCGCGCCCGACCCGTCGGGCCCGGGCCGCGCCCGTCCGTCCGCTCCACACCGCTCGAGCCCGCCTCCGGAAGGATCCGCCATGATCAGCCGACGCCATATGATCTCCGCCCTCGCCGCGACCGGCGCCGTGGGCTCCGCCGCGGCCTGCTCGCCCTCGGGGTCCGGCTCGGGCGGCTCCGGGTCCGGCTCCGGCAAGGGCGGCAAGACCCTCACCTTCCGGCTCTGGGACGACACCGCGAAGTCCGCCTATGAGAAGTCCTTCGAGGCATTCGAGAAGGACTCCGGCTGGAAGGTGAGCATCGACGTCGTCGCCTGGGACGACTACTGGACGAAGCTGCCCCTGGACGTCGCGAGCGGCGATGCTCCGGACGTCTACCTCATGAACTCCGCCAACTACGTGCAGTTCCAGGAGGCCGGGAACCTGGTGGCGATCGACGACGTCGTCGACGGGTCCGACAGGGACCGGTGGCAGAAGGCCGTCGTCGACCTCTACACCCGCGACGGGAAGCTCTGGGGCGTCCCGCAGCTGTGGGACTCGATCGCCCTGTTCTTCAACAAGGAGCTGCTGGACGCCGAGAAGATCGACCCGGCCGACCTCTCCTTCGACCCCTCCAAGGACTCCGACCCGCTGCGCGAGGCGGGCAAGGCCCTCACGGTCGACAAGGAGGACCGCCACCCCGGCGACAAGGGCTTCGACGCGGACTCCCGCAGCCGGTTCGGCTTCAACTCCTCGTGCGACCGCCAGGCGATCATCGGCCCGTTCCTCGCCTCGAACGGGGCGGACTGGGAGGACGACAAGGACCAGTACGCCTTCGCCTCGAAGGAGGGCATCGCGACGTTCCAGTACCTCGCGGACCTCGTGAACAAGGACCAGATCGCTCCCGATGCGGCCGACACCAACGAGAACGGCGACCTCTGCCGCGACCTGTTCGCCCAGGGCAAGCTCGCCCTCTTCCAGTCCGGCCCCTACAGCCTGAGCGCGATCGACGAGGCCGTGGGCGACAGCTTCGAATGGGGCATCGCCCCGATGGTCTCCGGCCTGGAGGGCGCGAAGTCACTGGTCCACGGCGTGGTCGCCGTGGGGAACGCGAAGGCCGACGACGACCAGCAGGAGGGCATCGAGAAGCTGCTCACCTGGCTGGGGAGCGCCGATGGACAGCGGCCCTTCGGCGAGATGGGCGTGTCCTTCCCCGGCAACACCGACGTCCAGGACGCCTTCGTCGACTACTGGAAGAAGAAGGGGCAGGACGTGAGCGTCTTCATCGACGCAGCGGAGGATCCTGCACCGGCCGACACCGGCGCCAAGGCGAACGCCGGCCTCACCGCGGCGATGCCGGTCTTCCAGGAGATCTTCATCGGCCGCAAGAGCGCGGAGGACGGGCTGCCCGAGGCGCAGAAGGCCGGCAACGAGGCGATGAAGTGAGGCGCTGAGGCGCTGGGGCGCGCGTCAGCGGCGGTCGGCCCCGGTGCGGATCATGCCCTCCTGCGTGATGGTCGCGACCAGGGAGCCGTCGCGCGCGAACATCTCGCCCTGGGTGAGGCCGCGCCCGCCGGAGGCCGAGGGGGAGCGCTGCACGTACAGCAGCCATTCGCCGGCGTCCACGTGCTGGTGCCACCAGATCGCGTGGTCGATCGTGGCCATCTTCAGCCCCGGCGTCACCCAGCTCAGTCCCTGGCGGCGCAGGATCGGCTCGAAGGGCGTGTAGTCGCTCGCGAACGCGAGGATCGCGTCGTGCACCAGCGGGTCCGCCTCGATCGGGGTGAGGACCCGCATCCACAGCATCTGGGTCTCGGCGCCCGAGCCGTCGGGCCGCAGGTAGATCGGGTCGGTGACGTGGCGGATGTCGATCGGACGCTGCGTCGCCCAGTAGCGGGCCACAGGATGGTCGATGCCGTCGAGGACCTCGGCCGTGGTGGGCAGGCCCTCGGGGTCCGGCGCCTCGGGGGCTCGGTCCTGGTGCTGCAGGCCGTCCTGCACCTCCTGGAACGACGCCGTCATCGCGAGGATCGTGCGCTCGCCCTGTGTCGCCAGCACGCGGCGCACCGAGAAGGAGCCGCCGTCCCGCAGCGCGTCGACGCTGAAGCGGATCGGCCGGTGCGGATCGCCCGGGGCCAGGAAGTAGGAGTACATCGAGTGGATGTGCCGGGTCTCGGGGACGGTGCGGCCCACGGCGACGACGGCCTGGCCCATCACCTGCCCGCCGAAGACGTGCCCGCCGGGCTGGGGGCGCGTGTCGCCCTCGAAGACGGCCGTGTTCGCGCCTCCGGCCGCACCGGGCGCGCCGGCCGCACCGGGCGCGCCGGCTGCACCGGGCGCGCCAACCCCGTCGGCCTCCAGCGTGCGCAGGTCCAGCAGGTCGAGCAGCGCCGCGGAGACCGCGGCGGGATCGGGCGCGCCGGCCCCGGTCGCGGGGCCGGAGAGCGGATCGGGATGCACGTTCGACATGCGCCGATGGTACGTCGGGCCCTCACGGATCCCTACGATGGCCCTATGGCTCATCTCGACATCACAGTCCCCGTCCGCTGGACCGATCTCGACGCCTACGGCCACGTGAACAACGCTGCCGTGGTGCGCCTTCTGGAGGAGGCGCGCATCGCCGCGTTCTGGTCGCCCAGCGACGAGCAGATCGAGCGCGGGGCCGTGCGCCGTCCTTCGCAGCTGGACCTGTTCGACGCGACCTCGCCACTGCTCACCCTGATCGCCTCCCAGCGCCTGGAGTACCACCGGCCGATCGAGTACCTGCGCGAGGGCGCGCTGGTGCGGATGTGGGTGCCGCGCGTGGGTGGGGCGAGCTTCGACGTGGACTACCGGATCCTGCGGGCCGACGACCCGGACGGCGCCTACCCCTACGTCAGCGCGCGCACCACGATCGTGGTGGTCGAGCGCGAGCAGGGGCGGGCCTCGCGCCTGAGCGACGAGGTGCGCGTGCTGCTGGACCAGTACACCGACGAGCCGCTCGAGTTCCGCGGCTGATCAGGCCGGGTGCTCGTCGGTCTCGCGGGAGTCGGTGAGCGTGAGCGCACCGAGGGTCGCGATGATCCCGACGGCGACGGCGAGGATCGCGAAGGTGATCCGCTCGCCGTGGAAGAACGACGCGACCAGCCCGTCGGACCAGGTGCCGGAGGGCAGCGTCGTCGTCACGAGCGCGGCGATGAGGGTGCCCACCACCGCGGTGCCGACGCTGGTGCCGACCTCCTGCGCGGTGTCGTTCAGGGCCGCGCCGATGGAGGTGCGGTCCTCGGGCATGCCGCCGATGAGGGCGACCGCGCAGGTGGTCATGACGATCCTCAGGCCGAAGGACATGATGACCATGGAGATCGCGATCGGCAGGTAGCCGTGGTCCACGCTCCAGGCCATCCCCGCGAGGGAGACGAACATGCTCGCCGCGCCCACGAGGCAGGCGACGCGGTGGCCGGCGCGGGCGACGAGTCGCTCCACGAGCGGCGAGGCGACCAGCATCGTGAGGATCATCGGCAGGTTCGCGAGTCCGGCGATCGCGGGGGACCAGCCGTAGGCGAACTGGAAGTGCATGACCAGGGCGAACATGACGCCGGCCATGGCGATCGAGGTGCCGATCTGGGCGAGGGCGGCGCCGCGCACGGTGCCGGTCGACAGCAGGCGCAGATCCAGCATGGGGGAGGCGGCGGTGCGCTCGCGCAGGACGAACAGCACGATCGCGAGCACGCAGCCCACGAGACAGCCGAGCGTCGCCGGTGAGGTCCAGCCGTTCTCGACGCCGCTGGTGAGCATGAAGCAGCCCAGGCCGATGGCGGCGATGGAGAGGATCGAGCCGGGCAGGTCGAGCCTCTCGGTGGTGAGGTCCTCGGGGCGGTCGGGCGCGACGCCGCGGCGCACGCCGATGAAGGCGATGAGCGCGATCGGGGCGTTGATCATGAGCAGCCACTCCCAGCGCACGTGGGCGAGCGCGGTGCCGCCCAGGAGCGGGCCGAGGATGAAGCCGCTCATGCCCACGATCATCATCACGGTGATGGCGCGCATGCGCACGGTGTCGTCGTCGAACAGGCGGAAGACCAGCGAATTCGTGATCGGTGCCATGGCCGCGGCGGCGATGCCGAGGGCGGCGCGCAGCGCGATCAGCTCGCCGGTGGTCTCGACGAAGGCGACCAGCAGGCTGAGCAGGCCGAAGACGGCGAGGCCGACGAGCAGCACGCGGCGGCGGCCGAGGCGGTCGGCCGCGGATCCTGCGGTGAGCAGGAGTCCGCCGAAGGTCAGCGAGTAGGCGCCGGTAATCCACTGCATGGCGGTGGTGCCGCTGCCCAGGTCGCGGCTGATGGTGGGCAGCGCGATGCTCAGCAGCGTGTTGTCGACCATCTCGACGAAGAAGGCGAGGCACAGAGCGAGCATCGGCAGCCAGGCGGCGCGCAGGCTCGGATACAGCCGGGCCGACGAGGCGGGCTCGGGGGTGGGGGCGGTCGCGGCGGACGTGGGAGCGGCGGTCGGCGCGGATGAGGACGACGCATCGAGGGCATCGGGCGGGACGGACGGTCGGGTGGTGGTCATGGGAGCCTCCTGGGGGCCGTATCGAACGACGTTCGAGAATGGAACAACGTTCGATAAGGTAGACCTGGAACGTCACGGGCACAAGACGGAGGGAGGCGATGGGCATGGCTGGTGCGTCACAGCGCGGACGAGGTCCGGGCGGCGCGGGAGGCCCCGATGATCACCACGGCCCCGGCGATCCCCGCGGCCCACGCGGTCGCGGAGGGCTGCCTGGGCGGCGCCCCGCGAGCGGGCGGGCGCCGCAGCGCGGCCGGCAGCGGGCGACGCATTCGCTCGAGGCCGTGCTCACCGAGGCGATCGCCCTGCTCGACGCCGACGGCGAGGGAGCGCTGACCTTCCGTGCGCTCGCCGCGCGGCTCGGCGGCGGCGTCGCGAGCATCTACTGGTACGTCTCCAGCAAGGACGAGCTGCTGGACCGGGCGACCGACCAGGTCATCTCCGACCACATCGAGCGCACTGCCGACCTGCCCGGGGGAGAGGACCCGCTCGCGGACCTGCGCGGCCTCGCCGTCGATCTGTTCGACACCATCCGCGAGCACCCCTGGACGGGCCGCTACATGATGCGCGACAGCTCCACCCAGCCGCACGTGGTGCAGGCCTACGAGGCGCTCGGCGAGCAGGTGATGCGACTGGGGATGGCGCCGCGGGAGACGTTCCACGCGGTCTCCACGGTGCTCGGCTTCGTCATCGGCACCGCGATCGATCTGGGGCAGGAGCCGCCCGCCGAGCTCGCGGCGACCCTCGCGGACCGCGACAGCGGGCTCGAGCAGTACGCGCAGGTCTGGCGGGACCTGGATCCGCAGGAGTTCCCGTACATCCACGCCATCATCGAGGAGTTCGTCGGCCACGACGACGCCGACCAGTTCCGCGCCGGACTCGACCTCATCCTCGAGGGAATGCGCCAGCAGGCGGGCGGCGCGGCGGACGCGGACCGAGCCGGGGCGCCGGCGGATCCGGACTGAGCCGGGGCGCTCAGTCCATGTGGCCGGGGAGCGAGGCTCCCGGCATCGGCGCCTCGCCGCCGTCCACGGTGTTGACCATCGAGTGGGCGGCGCGCTCGAGGTAGTCCCACAGCGGCTCCTCGAGCATCGGCGCGAGCTCGAGGGAGTCGACCGCGACGCGCATGTGCCGCAGCCACGCGTCGCGCGCCGAGGGCGAGACGGCGAAGGGCGCGTGGCGTCTGCGCAGCCGGGGATGGCCGCGGCGCTCGCCGTAGGTCTTCGGGCCGCCCCAGTACTGCTCGAGGAACATCAGCAGACGCTCCTCGGCCGGCCCCAGGTCCTCCTCGGGGTACATCGCCCGCAGCTCCGCGTCCTCGGCGACGCCCTCGTAGAAGCGGTGGACGAGCCGCGCGAAGGTCTCGTGGCCGCCGACGGCCTCGTAGAACGACTGCCGTGCGGCGGGCTCCGCCGCAGGGGCGGGGGCCGGGCTGCCGCCGGTTGCGGCGGCCGGGCCGCCGCCGGTCGCGGGGGCGGTCGTCGGACCGGCCGAGGACCCGCCCCGGGACGGATCGGGGGAAGGGGCCTGCAGGGGGATCGTCATGGGATGCTCCAGGTTCTCAGGCGGCCGCGTGCGCACCGGCCATGTTCTCAGGAGGCCGCGGTGACGGCCCCGAAGCGGGGGAGCGCGAAGTCGATGTCGGCCTCGCGGAAGGCCAGGCGGATGCGTCGGCGCAGCTCCATCTCGATGGTCCACTGCTGACCGGGCTCGACGCGCACCACGACGCGGCGCTGGTACCTCGCGCCGTCGACCTCGAGCATGCCCGAGACGGTGACGGGGCCCAGCAGCAGCTCCTTCCACTGCTCGTCCTCGCCGAACTCCGCGCCGACCTCGTCGAGGATCTCCGTGACCTTCGTGTAGTCGGCGGCGTGGTCGATGTCGAGGACGACCACGGCGTTGGAGAACCCGCGCGACATGTTGCCCACGCGGATGACCTCGCCGTTGCGCACGGTCCACAGGGAGCCGTCGAGGGCGCGCACCTGCGTGGTGCGCAGGTTGATGTTCTCCACCGTGCCGCTGGCGTACTCGAGGTCCACGACATCGCCCACGGCCACGAGGTCCTCGAAGAGCATGAGCACGCCGGAGACGACGTCCTTGATGATGTTCTGCGCGCCGATGCCGGCGGCCAGCCCCAGCACGCCGAGCGAAGCGATGACGGGGGCGACGTTCAGCCCCAGCTGGTCCAGGACCATCACCAGGGCGATCGCCCAGACCACCATCGTGAACACGTTGCGCGCGACGTTCGAGAGCGTCGTCGCGCGCTGCGCACGGCGGGCCTGGGCGAGCTTCGCCGAGCGGTCGTCGCGCTTGACGACGGATCCGGCGACGGTCGAGATCTTCGTCGACGAGTCGATCATCGTGTTCACGAAGCGCTTGATCAGCCAGGTGCCGATGGTCGAGATCAGAGCGGCGACCACGATGATCACCAGGATGCGCACACCGTGGCTCAGGAGCCAGTCCACGAGGCTCCCCATGATCGTGGTCGCCTCGTCGGCCGGGGCGGACAGCTGCGGCAGGAGGTCGTCGATGGGCATGGATCCGACCCTAACGATCGGTCCTCCACGTCGTCAGTGAGCGCGCGGGACAGGTGGCTCACACCCGTCGGCGCAGCGCGCGCGTGGACTGCGCGACCAGGAGCACGACGAGATACACCCCGCCCAGGACCACGGTGACCATGCCCACGGGGACGGTCTGCGGGAGCAGCTGCTGGGAGGCGACGTCGGCCGAGGTGAGCAGGAGCGCGCCGACGAGGGCGGCCGGCAGGATCGGGATGCCCGGGCGGCGCACCAGCAGCCGTCCGACCTGCGGCGCGGACAGCGCGATGAAGGCGATCGGGCCGGCGACGGCCGTGCACACCGCCACCAGGGCGACGGCGATGAGCAGCACGATGCGGCGCGCCCGCTCCACCCGCACGCCGTGCATGGCCGCGGTGTCGTCGCCCAGCTCGAGCTGGTGGATCACCGGGACGGATGCGATCACCGCGGGAGTGAGCAGCACGAGGACCGCGAGGGCGGGCAGCAGCGCGGGCCAGGACATGAGGTCGAAGGAGCCGGCTCCCCAGATGCTCGCCGCCATCGCCACCTCCTCCTTCGCCCGCAGCAGCAGGAACGTGTTGACGCTCGAGAGGGTCGCGGCGATGGCGATGCCCACGATGATCAGGCGGAACCCCTGGATCCCGTCCCGGTAGGCGAGGACGTACACGAGGATCGCCGCGCCGATCCCGCCCAGCAGGGCTCCGCCGGTCTCGCCCAGGGAGGCCGCCGCCTGCGCGAGCGCGCTGTCGCTCGAGGCGAGCCCGCCTGCGCCCAGGAGCACGGTCGCGACCAGCACGCCCGTGTAGGAGCCGGTGGAGAAGCCGAGGACGTCGGGCGAGCCCAGGGCGTTGCGGGTGAGGGTCTGGAAGATCGCGCCCGAGGCGCCGAGCGCCGCCCCGAAGGCGAGGCCCGCGACCACCCGCGGCAGTCGCCACTCGCGCACGATCATCGCGCGCGGGCCGTCGCCGCGCAGCGCCTCGAGGAGGCCGCCGAGCGTGCCGTGCGGGGTGTCGGAGAAGATCACGGAGGAGCTTCCCAGGTACAGGGCGAGCAGGGCGATCGCCAGCGTCGCGAAGACCAGGGCGCCCAGGACGATGCGGTCCCGGCGGCGCTCGTCGCGCCGGTGCCGGGCGACCGGGTCGGCGGATCCGGAGCGGCCGGCGGGCGCGTCGGGTGAGGCGGACGCGGTGCTCACAGGCCGCTCGCTCGGGTCCGGCGCACGAGCACGATGAGCACGGGGGCGCCGACGACGGCCGCGACGATCCCGGCGGGGACCTCGCTCGGCCAGAGGATCACCCGCGCCAGCACGTCGGCCACGAGCATGACTGCTGCGGAGATCGCCATCGCGAGCGGCAGCAGCCGGCGCTGATCGGGGCCGACGATCCACCGGGCCACGTGCGGGGCCATCAGGCCGACGAAGGAGATCGGTCCGGCCATCACCGTCGCCGCTCCCGCGAGCAGGGTGATCGCGAGCACCATGAGCACACGGATCCGCAGCAGGTGGGCGCCCGCCGCGACCGCGAGGTCGTCGCCGAGGGCCAGCAGGTTCATGCCCGGCGCGAGCAGCAGGGCGAGGACCACGCCGATCGCGAGGAACGGGAGCGCAGGCACCACGAGGGACCATCCGCGCTGGGACAGATCGCCGCTCTCCCAGACCAGCAGGGCCGAGAACCGCTGCGGGTTCGTCAGCCGCATCGCCGAGGTGATGCCGGCGAGGACCGCGCCCAGGGCGACGCCCGCGAGGGTGAGCCGCTCGGGGGAGACCATGCCGCCGGCCGTGCCGATCAGCCACACGGCGACCGTCCCCACGAACGCGCCGAGCAGCGCGAACCAGACGAAGCCCGCCGGCGCCGTGATCCCCAGGACCGTGATCGCGAGCGCTACCGCGAAGGCCGCGCCGGCGTTCAGCCCGAGGATCCCCGACTCCGCCATGGGGTTGCGGGTGAGGGATTGGATGAGTGCCCCGGCGAGGCCCAGCCCCGCCCCTGCCAGCAGGGCGATCGTCGTGCGCGGCAGGCGCAGGTCGCTCACGGCCGCGTAGTCCTGGACGCTCAGGCCGAGAGACCCCGCGCGGGCGCTCGATCCGCCGTCCCCGAGGTGGGCGAGGGTATCGACCAGGATGCGCAGCACCGTGGTCGGGGGGACCGGACGCGAGCCGATCGCGAGGGAGGCGATGCACAGCGCCAGCAGGATCACGAGCACCGAGGCGATGAGCAGGGCGGGACGGGCGCCGTGGGTGGGGCGGGCGCGTCGGCCCGCGCGCGGGGAATGGCCCTCATGGGGGTCCCGGCCCGCGCCGTCGGCCGGATCCTCCGCGCCGTCGCCGGCTGAGCGCGGGGCGCGCGCGGAGGGCGCCGCGGCGGTACTGCTCATGGTGCCTCCGGATCGGCAGCGCCCACGCCGGCGGTCACCGACGCCTCGCGGGAGGAGATCGGGTCGATGCCGTCCCACGGGGATGCGGGACGCGCGGCGGATGCGCGGGGCGGACGGGATGTGACGTGCGGTAAGTGCGCTGTCAGGGGCTGGGCGCACAGCTGAGGTGAGTCTAACCTTTGTCGTGACGCACGCCCGAGCGCGCGAGCGTCCCCTGTGTCCACTTCCACCCGGAGGTCCCTCGATGCTCACACGCCGTTCCCTCTTCGCGTCCGGACTCGTCATGGGGTCCGCCGGCCTGCTCGCCGCCTGCGGCGGGTCCGACGACTCCAGCTCTTCCGGCTCCGGCTCGGACGCCGGCGGGGCCGACGGCGCGTTCCCCGTCACCATCTCCACGCTGTTCGGCGACGTCGAGATCACCGAGAAGCCCACTCGCGTGGTCGCGCTGGGCTGGGGCGACGCGGAGACAGCGCTCTCGCTCGGCGTGCAGCCGGTGGGCGCCTCCGACTGGATCGCCTTCGGCGGGGAGGGCGTGGGCCCCTGGGCCAAGGGGATGTACGACGAGGCCCCCACGATCATCGAGACCCTCGAGCCCGACTTCGAGGCCATCGCCGCGCTCGAGCCGGACCTGATCCTGGACGTCAAGAGCTCGGGCGACAAGGACCGCTACAAGCGCCTCTCCCAGATCACGACCACCGTGGGCGTACCGAAGGACGGCGCGAACTACCTGGTCTCCCCGAAGGACCAGCTCGCGATCATCGGCAAGGCGCTCGGCGCCACGGCGAAGGCCGACGAGCTCCAGAAGGGCCTCGACGAGAAGTTCTCGAAGGTCGCCGACGCGCACCCCGACTGGAAGGGCATGTCGGTGACGGTCGCGACGAAGACCTCCGAGGGCTGGGGCGCCTACGTCGAGGGCGAGACCCGCCTGGGCTTCCTCGAGAACCTCGGCTTCACCCAGTCGAAGAAGATCGCGGCGCTGCCCACCGGCGACTCCGGATTCTCCGTCTCGATCTCCGCCGAGCAGCTCGACGAGCTGGACGCCGACCTCGTCGTCGCCTTCCCGATCTACATCAAGACCACCGACATCACCGACGACAAGCAGTGGAAGCAGATCCCCGCGGTGGCCGACGGACGCGATGTGGTCGTGGACGGCGACCTCTCCAGCGCCTTCTCCCTGGGCACCGTGCTCGCCCAGGAGTACGCGCTCAAGCAGCTCCCCGACAAGATCGAGAAGGCCCTGGGCAGCTGACCCGACCCGCCGCACCCGGCCGTCGCCCTGTGCGGGTCTGCGGACCTTTCGCGTCGCTGAATGGTCCGCAGACCCGCACAGGCGGGTCGGCGCAGGCCGCCGGGCGGCGCCCCATCGGAGGGGTCAGGCCGGGACGTCGGCCTCGCGCACGCGCAGCTGGCGGGCGACGGTGTCGCGGCCCTCGATGATCGGGCGGCGCAGGCCGAGCGGCGCGGAGGTGTGCGCGGCGAGCCACGCGTCGGCCGCCTCGACCACCGACTCCCCGCCGAAGTCCGCCGGGAAGTAGCCCTGGATGAGGCGGTTGGCGATCTCGCTCGAGCGGTTCTCCCACACGCCCTCGAGCATGTCGAAGTAGCGCGACTCGTACGGCGCGATCAGCTCCGGCTCGCTCACGCGGCGGAAGCCCATGACCACCGAGCTCAGGGACTCGTTGGGCAGGGCGTCCTCCTCGACCGTGGCCCGCCAGGCCTCGGCCTTGGTCTCCGGCGTCGGCCGCGCGGCCTTCGCGGTGAGGGCCTTCTTGCGACCGGACTGGGTGTCGTCGGTGGCGAGCACGGTGTCGATCGCCGCGTCGTCCATCCTGCCCAGGGCAGACAGCGCGATCACGAGCGACCAGCGCAGGTCGGTGTCGATCTCGCGTCCGGGCAGGGTCACCGTGCCGTCGAGCAGCGACTCGAGGATCCCCGCGTGCTCGTCTTTCGAGGAGAGCAGCGCGAACTCGGTGACGAACTGGAACTGGGCGTCGCTGCCGGCCTCGGCGGCCTGGGCGAGCTCCCAGAGGGCGTCGGCCGCGGAGGTGGTCCGCGCGGCGCGCTCGGCCGGAGAGGCGTACGGGCCGGCGACCGAGGCCAGCTGGCCGAGCAGGGTGCGCAGCACGCTCGAGGAGTCCTCGCCCGTGATGTTCGCGAGGACGAGCTCCTGGAAGCGGCGGCTGGGCAGCTCGGCGTCGCGCACCATGTCCCAGGCGGCCGACCAGATCAGGGTCCGCGCCAGCGGGTCCTCGATGTCGCGCAGGTGCTCCATGGCCACGCCCAGGGAGTCCTCGTCCAGGCGGATCTTCGCGTACGCGAGGTCGCCGTCGTTCAGCAGCCAGAGGTCCGCGCGCGTGCCGACGAGCGCATCGACCTCGGTGACCTCGCCGTCGACGTCGATCTCCACGCTCTCGGTGCGGCGCAGCGCTCCGCCCTCGAGGGTGAAGCCGGCGATGCCCAGGCGGTGGGGTCGCAGGGTGGGGTGCTCGGGCGCGGCGGTCTGCTCGATCGCGAAGGAGACGACGGTTCCGTCGGCCTCCCGCTCGATGCGCGGACGCAGGGTGTTCACGCCCGCGGTCTCCAGCCACAGCTGCGACCAGGAGGCGAGGTCGCGCCCGCTGGTCTCGGTGAGCTCGGTCAGCAGGTCCTTGAGCTCGGTGTTGGACCAGGCGTGCTTGCGGAAGTACGCGCGCAGGCCCTCGAAGAACGCGTCCTTGCCGACGTAGGCCACGAGCTGGCGCAGCACCGAGGCGCCCTTGGCGTAGGTGATGCCGTCGAAGTTCGTCTCGACCGCGTCGAAGTCGACCATGTCGGCCACGATCGGGTGGGTCGAGGGCAGCTGGTCCTGGCGGTAGGCCCAGGCCTTCTCGGAGCTCGCGAACGTGGTCCAGGCGTCGGTCCACGTCGTGGCCTCGGCGCTCGAGAGGGTCGAGGCGTACTCGGCGAAGGACTCGTTCAGCCACAGGTCGTCCCACCAGCGCATGGTCACCAGGTCGCCGAACCACATGTGCGCGAGCTCGTGGAGGATCGTGAGGTCGCGGCGCTCGCGGATCGCGTCGGAGACGTCGGAGCGGAACACGTAGGACTCCACGAACGTGATGGCGCCCGGGTTCTCCATCGCGCCCATGTTGTACTCCGGCACGAAGATCTGGTCGTACTTGGGGAACGGGAAGTCGCAGTCGAAGGCCTCCTCGTAGAAGTCGATGCCGGCCTTCGTGATGTCGATGATGTTCTGGGGGTCCAGGTGCTCGGCGAGCGAGGCGCGCGCGTAGACGCCCATGGGGATGGTGCGGCCGTCGCGCGTGGTCACGGAGCCCTCTCCGCCCTCGTAGGTGCCCGCGATGAGCGCCGTGAGGTAGGTGGAGATGGTCGTGGTGGGCTCGAAGGCCCAGGTCGCGGTGCCCTCGGCGGCCGGGGCCGGCTGCGGGGTGGGGGAGTTGGAGATGACGCGCCAGTGCTCGGGCGCGGTGATCGTGAAGCGGAAGGTCGCCTTGAGGTCGGGCTGCTCGAAGTTCGCGAACATGCGGCGGGCGTCGGAGACCTCGAACTGCGTGTAGAGGTACACCGCGTCGTCGACCGGATCCACGAAGCGGTGCAGGCCCTCGCCGGTGTTCATATACGCGCCGTCGGCCAGGATCCGCACGGTGTTCTGGCCGACGGCGAGCTCGGGCAGCTGCACCCGGGCGCCGTCGAAGCGGGAGGCGGGGTCCTCGAGCAGCTCGCCGTTGAGCTCGATCTCGCGGACCGACGGGGCGATGAGGTCCACGAAGGTGGGGCGCGCCTCGGTCGAGGAGAAGCGGATGGTCGACTCGGTGACGAAGGTGGTCGGGCCCGTGGTCAGGTCCAGGCGCACGTCGTAGGTGTCGGTGGTCAGGAACGAGGCGCGCTCGCGCGCCTCGTCGCGGGTGAGGTTCTCAGAAGGGTTCACAGGCATGATTCCCATCCTGCCACCGAGGCGCGGGCCGACGGACCGGAACGGGGGAGCGAGCCCGGTCAGGACCGACGGGTCCGGGATGGGGGACGGGACCGCCTGTCCCTCAGCGCTTCTGCGTCAGGTCCAGGTCCCAGGAGTAGTGCGCGGGCAGCGGTGGGATCGACCAGCTGGGGTCGGGGAAGAAGTGCTCGAAGCCCGCGGAGAACGGGTAGCTCCACTCCTTGATGTCGTGCTCGGCGGTGCGTCCCGCGGCCCTGATCTCGCTGGCCTCGCCAGGGGAGAAGTAGCCCACGCTCTCGGCGCCCTCGAGCTCGTCCTCGTCCTTGTAGTGCCAGTCGCGGCGCGGCAGCACGACCAGATCGAGCACCAGGTCGCGCGTGCGCACGCCCTCCTCGGTGCGCTCGAAGGGGGTCTCGAGGTTCACGTAGTAGCAGCCCAGCGAGCCGTCGTCCTTGTAGAACAGCCACACCGAGTAGGGGCGGCCGGGCAGGCCGATCATGAGGATGCCGTTGCCCGTCCACAGCTGCTTGGACTGGACGCGGGGCCTCGTGAACATGCCTTCGTCCCCGGCGCGGCGCAGCGGCGCACCGTTCTCGAGGACGGGCAGCAGCACCTCGGTGCCGGGCGCGATCCAGACCACCAGGCCGCGCTCGTCGTCGTCGAGGACCACGGTGCCGGGGCGGACGGTGCGGGTGGGGTGCTGGAGGGTGTAGTAGGTCCAGGTCACCTGATCGCCGGGTGACCAGTGCGGTGTGGAGGACATGACGTCTCCTGGCCGGGTAGGCCCCACGGGGACCCGGGACGACCGGCCCGCCGGCCCAGGATCTTCACCCCGCGAGGGGAAGGTGTATGAGGCGACCATACCGCGCAGGACGTGCAGTGCAGGGGAGGAGCCGAGGTCCGATGCGGGCTGCGGCAGGACGGCCGCGCGGCGCGTGCGCGGCGCGCGGGGCGGGGCGTCCTCCGATCGCCGGCTGCTCGGCGTGTCGGGAGGGGCCGCTTGACACGAGTGTTCGCATTTGCAAACATCTCTGCATGGTCGGCGGGATCAGCCGGCGCGGAGCACTCGATCATCGGGTCCGCACAGCAGCGGGCCGAGGGGAGACGGGCGATGAGCACGAGAACCTGGAGCATGGCGCGCCGCGCGGTGCGACTGCTGGTGGCGCTGCTGCTGGTGCAGGCCCTCTGGACCCTGGGCGCGGGCAGCGCCCGGGCCGAGGGGGACGGCGGATCCGGCGGGCAGGGCGAGGGCACCGACGCGACCGTTCCCACGATGCTGATCCTGGACGCCTCCGGATCGATGGCGGCGAAGGACGGGGACTCCTCGGGCGCGACCCGCATGAGCGTCGCCAAGAGCGCCGCCGACTCCCTCGTCGACGAACTGCCGGACGGCGCCGAGCTGGGCCTCGAGGTCTACGGAGCGCACACCGGGAACACGGCCGCGGACAAGGCGAAGGGCTGCAAGGACGTCGACGTGATCGCGGGCGTCGGCACCGACAACCAGAAGGACCTCCACGCGGGGATCGACGGTGTGGACGCCTCGGGGTACACGCCCATCGGGAAGGCGCTGAGGACGGCGGCGAAGAAGCTGCCCTCGAAGGGCGAGCGCTCGATCGTGCTGGTCAGCGACGGCATCGACTCCTGCGCGCCCCCGGACCCGTGCGCGGTCGCCAAGGACCTCAAGAAGCAGGGCGTGGACCTCGCCGTCCATGCGATCGGCTTCAAGGTGGACGCCGATGCCCGCAAGAGCCTGCAGTGCGTCGCCGATGCGACCGGCGGCACCTACACCGACGTCTCCGACGGCGACCAGCTGAGCACCCAGCTCACCGCGCGCACCACGCGCGCCCTCCAGGGGTACCAGGTCGAGGGCGACGCCGTGAGCGGAGGGAAGAGCACCGACGAAGCCCCCGGGATCGACGCCGGCGCGTACCTCGACACCTTCGCGCACGGCTCGACGGAGGACCTCGGCGACGACGGCCTCACGAAGTACTACAAGATTCCCGTGAGCCCGGGGGAGCGCGTGCACGCCTCCGCGGCCATCGTCCCGCCGCCCGGCGACCGCGGCTGGGCGACCGACGACGATGACTCCCACGTCATGTTCCTCGACGCGCACCTGGTGACGGCCGACGGCGAGGAGTGCGACGACGCCACCACCGACAACATCGGCAACATCACCGACTCGGAGACGCCCGTGCGGGCATCCGCCGATTCGCAGCCCGCGGGCGGATCGGGATGCGAGGGCGCGGACGGCGCCCTGTACCTCGCGGTCGAGCGCTCGGGCGCGAAGCTCGCGGACCAGCCGCTGCCCGTCGAGATCCGCGTGGGCGTACAGGGGAAGAGCAGCGACTCCCTGCCGAAGGCCGAGGAGGCCTCCGACGCCCCGAGCGTGAAGGAGCAGTCGCGCGTGAAGGGAACCGTGGAGCTGGGGCGGTCTGCCGCCCAGGCGCCCGACCTCACCCCCGGCACCTACCGCGTGAAGATGGTCCCCGGCGACGTCGGCCTCGTGAAGGTCCACGCCGAGGAGGGGCAGCGCCTGAGCTGGCACCTGAGCACCGAGCACGCCGTCGACAAGGTCGACGACGACAGCTCCACCCCCGACGTCGAGACGGCGAGCATGGTCATGCTGAACCCGCTCCTGCAGCCGGTTCCCGCCGCGGGCTCGGGCGACGTCACGGAGATGGTCGTGAGCGAGGACGACCAGTACGCCAAGAGCGACAGCATGTCCGCCCCGGTGCACCTCTCCGTCCTCGACGACGACTACTTCACCGGCTCCGAGCCCTGGCTGGGCGGGGACCAGTACCTCCAGCTCGGCCTGGGCTCCGGCGGAGGCTCCGCGGACGACCAGAAGTCATCCGAGCCCAGCACCTTCCTGCTCACCGTGCAGGTCGACGGGACCGCCCAGACGACGCCCGACCTGGTGCGCACCGAGGCGGAGCACGAGGACGGCGCCGCCGTCACCGACCAGGATGTGTCCGCGGCGGGTTCCACGGGTGATGACTCCACGAGCGGCACGGGCTCCGCGTCCGACGACGGGTCGGCCGACGGGTCGGGCGGTTCGCCCTCCGACGGCGGCGGTGCCTCCGATGCGGAGGACTCGCCGCGCGCCTCGGCGGAGCACAGCAGCCCCGCGCGCACGGCGCTCGTCGTCGGCGCGGTCGGTGCCGGGGTCGTGGCCCTCGCGGCGATCGCCGTCGGCGTGGTGCTGCTGCGCCGGCGCCGCGGCTGAGAGGGACCGTCTCCGTCGGCCCGTTCCGCCTCAGTCGGCCCGTTCTGTCCCGGCAGGCCGTCGGTCCCCCAGTGCTGACTCGAGCAGGCCCCGCAGACGCGGTGCGGAGCCGGCGGAGAGCCCGTCCAGGGCCGCGCGCAGCTCGTCCTCGCCCAGCTCCTCGCGCAGCATCGCGGCGAGCTCGCCGGCGCGACCGGTGCTGTCCTCGGCGCGGGTGCGCCGCGTGTCGGTGCGCATCTGCGTGGTGGTCGCGATGTCGGAGGCTCCCACGGCCTCGAGGATCTGCTCGGCGCTCGCGGGTGTGTCGACCTCACCGGCGCGCTGCTCGAGGACGGCCATGCGCTCGTGCGCCAGAGGGTTGCCCATCTTCACGCGCTTGGCCGAGATCAGCTGCGAGAGCATGGGTGCGCTGATCCCGAGGGCTCGGGCCAGGCGTCGCTGCGAGACCCCGTAGGTGCGCGTGATCGCCCCGAGGCGCACCTCGAGGGTCTCGCCGTACAGGGCGCGCTGTGCCTCGCGGTTCGCGTCGAGCTCGTCGGCGGCGGGGGTCATCGTTCCTCCCAGGTGAAGGTGTCGTCCCCGCTGCGGGTGCAGGTCACGGCGGTGCCATCGGATGTCGTGGACTTCTCGCCCTCCAGGTTCCAGGCGCAGGCTCGACCGGCGACGGGCTCCGCGGAGACGTCCTCGGACGCGGATGCGGTGTCCGAGGGAGTGCCGGGCGCCGTGGAGGGGGCGTCGGACGGGGGCGCGGCGGAGCTGCTCGCCGGGGACGACGAGCGGGCTCCCGACCCGCTCGGCCCCTCGGCCCCAGCGCGCATCGCGAGCGCTCCGAGCACGATCGCGACCACGAGGGCGAGCGCCGCGATCACGGCCAGCACGATCACCGGACGCAGGGTCGCGCGCCGGGGATGCGGCTCAGCTGCTGTCGGCGCTGCCGGCGCTGCCGGCGCTGCCGGCGCTGCCGTGCGCTGCTGCGGAGCCGGCGCCGCCGAGGTGTCCTCGACCTGCGGGGTGACGCGAGTCGGTCCCCCGTCATCTCCGAGCCGGCTGGTCGAGGGTGTGGCGTCCTCGTCTCGCGCGGGCCGCGCGGACGGGACCGTGTCCGCATCCGGCGCTGTAGCTGGGGTGGGAGCAGGAGCAGGAGCAGGAGCAGGAGCAGGAGCAGGAACGGGCGCGGAGGCGGGTTCGGAGTCGGGCGCGGAGGTCGATGCCTTCCCCGTCGACGGGCTGGATCCGGGAGCCGCGGAGGGTGTGGCGCGCGCGGCGCGCTCGCTGATCCGCTCGTGCAGGCTCGTGCTGCGCGGGGCGAGCGCGTCGGGCCCGTCCGCGGGGATCTCGGGCAGGTCGCGCGCGGATGAGCCCTCCGGGAGCGGATCCAGCAGGTCGAACACCTCGAAGGGGTCGCCGTCGGCCGTGACGAGCCAGCGCGGGGCAGCGCGCGTCGGCCCCGGGAGGGCGTCGCGCGCGGCGCTCGCCGTCGGCCTCAGGGCGGGATCGCGCTCGAGCATCGCGTGCAGCGTCCGGTGCAGCTCGGGAAAGGACCCGTCGAGGGCTCCGGCGAGGAGCGCCTGCGGGTCCTGGCCCGCCTCGAGATCGGCGTGCACGCCGAGGCCGCGCAGGGCCACGGCGCCGGCGGCCCAGACGTCCTGGGCGGCGCTCGCGCCCTCGCCGCGCAGCCGCTCGGGAGACATGAAGCCGGGGGTGCCGTGGACGAATCCGGTCTCCGTCAGACGCGCGTCGTCCTCGTGCAGGGCGATGCCGAAGTCGGCGAGCCGCAGGTGCGGGCATCCGGTGCCGGTGACCTGCAGGAGGAGGTTCGCGGGCTTCACATCCCGGTGCAGCCAGCGCTTCCCGTGCATCGCCGCGAGCGCATCGAGCAGCTGACGGGTCAGCTCGGCGACGAGCAGAGGATGCAGCGCACCGTGATCGGCCAGCGACTGGCCCAGTGTGCCGCCGCGGATCAGCGGCATCGCGAGCACCACCGCGTCGTCCTCGGCGACCCACGTGTAGGGCGGCAGCAGGTGCGGGTGCGCGCCGAGAGCGCGCGGACCGTGCGCTCCGACGGACTGCTCGCGCACGAAGCGCAGCACGTCCGCCCCGTCGCGCTGGCGCATCACCTTCGCCGCGCAGATCGCCCCGAAACGCAGGTCCACGGCGCGCCACAGCGCCCCGGAGGCGCCGCGCGCGAGGGGGTCCAGGAGGTCGATGCGACCGGCGATGACGTCGGACATGGCATGGTCATCGTACGGTTCCGTGTTCCTCGCCGCCCGTCGTCGGCGCGCTCGCTTGACAGTTGTGTTTGCTATTGTGAATACTCGGCTCCGAATTGGGGGCCGGCAGGACGGCGCCGATGACGAGGGGGAGACCATGGGCGAGGGAACCCGCACCGACCACGAGCGCACGAAGTGCACCGGCGCAGCCGGGTCGGGAACGACGGCCCGGGCCGGACTGCTCTCGGCCGCGCTCGGCCTCGTCGCCGCGCTGCTCCTGCCCGCGGCACCCGCGCTCGCCGACCCCGGGGACGGCTCGGACGGCTCCGGAGGAACGAGCGGCAGCGGCGTCTCGGCGACCGTGCCCACCATGCTCATCCTCGACGCCTCGGGCTCGATGGCCGCGGAGGACGGCGACTCCTCCGGCAGCACCCGCATGGAGGCGGCCAAGAAGGCGGCCACGTCGCTCGTCGACGACCTTCCCGACGGCGCGCAGCTGGGTCTCACCGTCTACGGGGCGCGCACCGGGAACACTGCAGCGGACAAGACGAAGGGCTGTCAGGACGTCCAGGTCGTCACTCCCGTCGGCGCCGACGACTCCGATGCGCTGAAGAAGGGGATCGACGGCACGCAGGCCAGCGGGTACACACCGATCAGCACCTCCTTGAAGGAGGCCGCAGCGGCCCTGCCCAAGACCGGCGACCGGGCGATCGTACTGGTCAGCGACGGCATCGACTCCTGCTCCCCGCCCCCGCCCTGCGAGGTGGCCCAGCAGTTGAAGAAGGAGGGCGTGGACCTCACGATCCACGCGATCGGCTTCCGCGTGGACGCGAAGGCGCGGGCGGACCTCTCCTGCATCACGGACGCGACCGGCGGCACCTACTCCGACGCGAGCTCGGGCGACGAGCTCGAGGAGCAGCTGGTCACCCGCGCCACGCGCACCCTCCAGGGGTACGAGGTGGGCGGGACCCCGGTGAGCGGTGGGCAGTCCCCGCAGAAGGCGGCCGCGATCCAGCCGGGCGACTGGCTGGACACCTTCGCGACCGGCGCCGAGGACTACACCGACGAGGGTGAGAAGAAGTACTACCGGATCGATCTCGCGAAGGGGCAGCGGGTGCACGCCTCGGCGACGATCATCCCGCCGCCCGGTGACAACGGCATCGGTGACTCCGGCTCCACGGACCAGCTCTGGCTCGACATGGACGTGGTGGATGCCGACGGAGAGTCCTGCGCCGCCGCGAACGACGGCAGCATCGGCTCCACCATGACGGCCGACGAGCCCGTGGGGGCGCAGGCGGACTCCGCACCCGCCGGCGACGACGACGGCTGCGCCGCCGGGCCCGTCTACCTCGAGGTCGAGCGCAGCGGCACGAAGTATGCGGACCAGCCGCTGCCCGTCGAGATCACGACCGCCATCGAGACGGCCGGGGCCGACGGGAGCTCCGACGGGACGAAGGACGGGGGAGGTGCCGCTGCAGGGGAGCCCGCGAGGGCCTCGGAGAACAAGGGGACGACCCAGGGCGCAGCCCCGACGGAGCTCACCGAGCTGGGCCGCTCGCCGTCCTCCGCCCCGGTGCTGGAGCCGGGGGACTACGAGATCGAGATGGTGCCCGGTGACTTCCGCGCTCTCGCGGTGCAGGTCGACGAGGGCCAGAGGCTCTCCTGGTCCATCGAGCCCGACGACGACACCTCCGACGGCCCCGATACGGAGCTCGACGTCGTCCTGCGCAATCCGCTGCGGCAGGTCGTCTTCCCGCAGGACATCACCGCCTTCGACACCGTGAACACCACGGGCAGGACGGGCGGCGGCATGTCCGCCCCCGTGCAGCTGGCGAACCGGACCGCGGACGACGAATCGGTGTCCACGAACTGGCTGGGCGGGCGCCAGGAGATGGACCTGGCGATGACGACGCTCGGCGGCACGGACACCGACGCGAAGAAGCAGACCCGCCGCTACCACCTCACGATCGCCGTGGACGGGAAGGCGGGCCAGAACCCTGATCTCGTCACGGAGCCGGTGCCCCCGAAGGACCCCGCCGCAGGATCCGGTGATGCACCGGACGCGGCGGACCGGGCCGACGGCGGGTCGTCGGGCTCCGGCGAGGCGTCGGGCGCCGGCACCCGGCCAGCCCTGGTCGTGGGTGCGGTGGGAGCGGGTGCGGTCGCCCTGCTCGCTGCCGGGGCGGCACTCGTCCTGCGCGCGCGGCGCCGTCGCTGACGCGGGCCCGGCTCGGTCGATTCCGGCCCGGGGTCGCTCCCGTCCTCAGTCGTTCCCGCTCCAGGCGGCCCAGAGCTCGGCGTAGACGCCGCCGTGGTCCACGAGTTCCGCGTGCGGGCCCTGCTCGACGACGCGGCCGCCCTCCATCACCAGGATCCGGTCGGCCTCCTTCGCCTGGGACAGGCGGTGGGCGACGATCACCGTGGTGCGGTCGCGGGCCACCTGGGTCGCGGCGCGCTCGAGGACGCGGGCGCCGGAGGAGCCCTCGTCGGCCGTGGCCTCGTCGAGCACCAGCACCGCCGGATCGCGCAGCGCCACCCGGGCGAGCGCGAGCTGCTGGGACTGCTCGGCCGTCAGCCGCTCGCCCTTCTCGCCGACCTCCGTGTCCAGACCGCGGGGGAGCAGCTCGGCCCAGGCGTCCGCCTCGACCTCGCGCAGCGCCGCCCAGAGCTCCTCGTCGGTCGCCTCGGGACGGGCCAGCCGCAGGTCCTCGGCGAGCGTCCCGCGGAACACATGGACGTCCTGCGAGACGATCACCGCGTGGTGGCGCACCGACTCGAGGTCCGCGCGGGCGAGGTCGGCGCCGCCGTGGAGCACGGAGCCGTGGCGCGGGGTGAGGGTGCCGGTGATGATCGCGGCGAGCGTCGACTTGCCGGCGCCGGACGCCCCCACGAGGGCGATCGACTCGCCCGGTGCGATGTCCAGGTCGATGGGCTGCAGCACGGTGCGCTCGGCGCCGTCCGCGTCCTCGCCGTAGGCGTGGGAGACGTCGCGCAGACGGATCGAGGCGTCCGCCGGCACCTCCTCGCCGGGGGAGGACGCCGGATCGATCGACTCGATGACACCCACCATGCGGGTGAGGCTGGCCACCGCCGACTGCACGTCGTCGAGGCTGAACAGCAGGTTCATCATCGGCCACAGCAGCGAGATCAGGTAGAGGGCAGCCGCGGTCACCAGGCCCACCGGCGCCCCGCCCACGTGGACCATCGCGTAGCCGAGGATCAGCACCAGGGCGATCGACAGGTTCTCCGGCCACACGACGATCTTCACGACCTTCGTGACCAGGCCCATCACTCGCATGGCCAGCACCGCGGCGGTCTCCGAGAGGACCGCGACGTGGCGGGTCTCCCGACGCTCGATGCCGTAGGCGTGGACGGTGGGGATGCCGTGGATCGCCGAGAGCAGGCCCTGGGCGCGGGCGCCCATCGCGACGCGCTCGCGCCGGTAGATGGGCGCCGTGCGCCGCAGGTACCACACGCCCGTGGCCGCGTACATCGGCACCACCACGACCACCAGGATCAGCAGCCACGGCGAGAGCGTCGCCATGCCGATCAGCGTGACCACCACGTAGAACCCCATCTGGATGAGGTTCGGGACCACGTTGTTGACGGCGCGCGCGGTGACGTCGACGTCGTCGGCGACCCGCGAGAGGGCATCGCCGATGCCGGTGACCTCCATGGTCTGCGCGGGGAGGTCCAGGGCGCGGTCGATGACGTCCTCGCGCATGGCGGCGAGCACCCGCTGGCCCATGCCGCTCACGAGCGCCCAGCCGAGCGCGGAGAGCACGGCCTGCAGCACGCCGGCGAGCATGATCAGTCCGCCCTGGCGCCACACGGCGGCGGAGCCCTCGCGGTCCTGGACGATGTCGACGGCCCCGCCGATCAGGCGCGGCATCCACGCGGCGGCGATCGCGCCGCCGATCACCACCAGCAGGGTGAGCAGGGTCGAGGGCCAGTGCGCGAGAAGGCGCCGGCCCACGTGCGAGAAGGACGTGCCCACCGAGGCGATCGGCAGGATCTGGGCGTGCTCGTCGAGCTGGCGGCGCGCGGTCGCGTCGGACTCGAGCACGTCCTCGGCCTCGTGGTCCCACCGGACGGCTGCCATGTCGGGGATCATCGGCGCACCATCTCCCTGTAGTCGTCGCGGTCCATGAGGTCCTGGTGGTCGGCGCGGGCGGTGATCCGGCCCCCGCGCACGTAGAGCACCTCGTCCGCCTCGCGCAGGAGCGCGGGGGCGCGGGTGACCAGCAGCGTCGCCCGATCGGGGACGCGGCGGGCCGCCACGAGCGCCTCGGCGATGTGCTGCTCGGTGACGGCGTCCACCGCGGTGGTCGGATCCTGCAGCACGAGCACCGGCGCGTCCGAGGCGACGGCCCGCGCGAGCGCGATCCGCTGGCGCTGGCCGCCGGAGAGGTTCGCGCCGCGGTCGAGGATGCGGGCGTCGTAGCCCTCGGGCAGGATCCGCAGCAGGTCGTCGGCCCCCGCGGCGTGCAGGGCGGCATCGGCCCAGGAGTCGTCGCTGCCGTCGGTGGGATCGCTCGCGGGTGCCCGCGTGGCGAGCTGCTCGCGCACGGTGCCGTCGAAGAGATCGACGACGTGCGGCTCGACCAGCAGGTCCGCGCGGGTGGCGAAGCGGGTCGTGGAGGTGACCTCGGTGTCGCCGAGGTGGACGCCGGTGCGTGCCGCGCGGCCGCTGACGGCCTCCACGACCGCGTCCGCGTCGCGGGCGTCCGCGCAGGCGAGCGCGATGACGCGCCCGTCGGGCACCTCCATGTCCAGGCCCTGGAGACTGCCGGCGCCCACGCCCCGCAGGTGCAGGCCGCCCGTGCCAGCGCGGCGCTCGCCGGGCCGCGCCTCGCCGCGCTCGTCGCGCGCGGTCGCGAGGTGCCCGAGGGTCAGCGCCGGATCGTCGACCGTGCGGCCGAGGTCCGCGAGCAGGCGGCGCACGCGGTCGGCGGAGGTCGACATGCTCGCCCACCAGATCGGGATCCCCGAGAGACCCTGCAGCATGCCCATGTTCGAGCGGGCCACGCCCACCACGGCGATCAGGGTGCCGATGGTCATGTCGCCGGCGACCGTGCGCTGGGCGGCGATGATCACGACGGCCGCCATCATCGCGGCGGTCACCAGCGTGGTCAGTCCGCTCGAGACGCCCGAGTAGCGGGCGTTGACGAGCGCCGCGTCCAGGGCGATCCGCGAGCGGCGCCGGTACTGGGTGCGGGCGCGGGACTGCACGCCCAGGCCCTGCAGCACGCGCAGGCCGTGGACGAGGTCGGTCGCGGTCGCGGCGGCGTCGGCCGCACGGGACTGCTGGGCGTCGTAGCGGGCCGAGAGCACTGGGCTGATCACGCGGATCACCAGCACCATCACGGCGATACCGATGAGGGTCGCCAGCCCCAGCCAGAGGTCGAGCACCGCGAGCCAGACGCCGCTGCCGATGACCACCGCGGAGGCGGGGAAGGCCCAGGGCAGCATGTCCATGATGTCCGAGGCCTTGTCCGCGTCCGAGGTCGCGATCGAGAGCACCTCGCCGGCGGGACGCTCGATCGGCCGCGAGCGCGGGTCGAGCACGGCGCCGGTGACCGCGACCCGCAGCCGATGGCGCTCGAACAGGCGCGCCCGCTGCGAGGCGGAGAACATGAGCGTCCACACCCAGGTGCTGATGAGGCGCATCGCGAAGATGCCCGCGGCGCCCAGCAGGGTGATCGCGAGGCTCCCGCGGACGATGCCGACGTCGATGATGATGCCCACCAGGATCGGGACCAGCATGTCGACGGCCTCCACGAAAGCGGAGGTCGCCATGATCCAGGGGATCGAGCGGCGGTGGTTGCGCACGATCGACCGCATGACGGAGACACGCGGGACCGCCGCCTGCGCCGGATCCGCGGCGGGCGGGACGGCCTGCTGGCCGGAGGAGGGGGAGGCGGAATCGTGCACTCGTGAATCCCATCCCATCCGCGCGCCGGTGGCAATGTCTTTTCATGCCCCATCGAGGCCCTGCGCGCGCCCTCGTCCCGCCCTCCGGATCAGCGGGGCCGACGCCCGGTTCCCCGAGATCGTCGGCCTGCTCGGTTCGCCGGCCCCGGGACATCCGCAGCGCCCGGCCCCGTGCACGCCGCGGTGCCCGGTCGGGTGACAGAATGGGGGAGGCCGATGCCCGCACGGGCCCGGCCGATCCCCGACGCGAGAGGAAGACTCCGTGACCGCACCGCATGTCGAACTGTTCTTCGATCCGATCTGCCCGTGGGCGTGGATGACCAGCCGCTGGCTGCTGAACGCCTCCCAGGTGCGCGACGTGGAGATCACGTTCTCGCTGATGTCCCTCGCTGCGCTCAACGAGGGCCGCGATCTCGATGCCGGCTACCGCCGCAGCATGGACGACGCCTGGGGGCCGGCCCGCGTCGCGCTCGCCGTCGAGAACGCCGGCGGCAACCAGGACCTCGCCGACTTCTACACCGCCTTCGGGCAGGCCTACCACGTGGGCGGTCAGCAGGACCGCCGCGCCGCCGTGCAGGCAGCCCTCGAGCAGGCGGGGCTGGACCCGTCGCTGCTCGAGTCCTACCAGGACTCCTCCCTGGACGACACCCTGCGCTCGAAGCAGAAGGCCGTGGTCGAGCTCGTCGGCGACGAGGTCGGCACCCCGGTGATCTCCTTCGGCGACGGCCGCGCCTACTTCGGCCCCGTGATCTCCCCGGCCCCCAAGGGCGAGGAGGCCGGCACCCTGTTCGACGGCCTCGAGGCGATGAGCCGCGTCGACGGCTTCTTCGAGCTCAAGCGCAGCCGCACCGTCGGCCCCATCTTCGACTGATCCAGGACCGGGCGGGCAGGAGCCGAGCGCCCCTGCCCGCCCGTCCCCGGCTCCGACCGACCCCCTGAAAGGCTCTCCCTCCATGCACGTGCACATCGGCACAGACCACGCCGGCTTCGAGCTGAAGAACCGGCTCGTGGACTCCCTCACCGCGAAGGGCCACGAGGTCACCGACCACGGCGCCCACACCTTCGAGAAGCTCGACGACTACCCGCCGTTCTGCACCGCCGTCGGCGAGGCCGTCGTCGCCGAGCCCGGCAGCCTGGGCGTCGTCATCGGCGGCTCCGGCAACGGCGAGCAGATCGCCGCGAACAAGGTGCCCGGCGTGCGCGCCGCCCTGGTGTGGAACGAGGACACGGCGAAGCTCGCCCGCGAGCACAACGACGCCAACGTGATCTCCGTGGGGGCGCGCCAGCACACCGAGGAGGAGCTCGAGCACCTCATCGACCTGTTCCTCGCCGAGCCCTTCAGCGGCGACGAGCGCCACCAGCGGCGCATCGACCTGGTGGGCCTCTACGAGCGCACGGGCGGGTACGACCCGTCGGCCGATGGGAACTCCGCGGCCGGTTCCGGCTCCGCCGACGCCTGATGCCCGAGGGCCACACGGTCCATCGGCTCGCCTCCGCCCTCACGGCGGGCTTCGGCGGGCGCCGCGTGCGCACCTCGAGCCCCCAGGGACGATTCCCCGACGCCGCGAGCATCGACGGCTGGGTGCTGGCGGGTGCCGAGGCCGCCGGGAAGCAGCTGCTCATCGGCTTCACCCCGGAGGAGTCCGTCGACGTCTCCGACCCGGTGACCCGCTGGGTGCGCGTGCATCTGGGCCTGTACGGCTCGTGGACCTTCGCGGGGGAGGAGGGGTTCGCCCTCGCCCACGCGATCGGTGCGCCCCGAGTGCGGATCGGCGAGCGGGAGATCCGGCAAGGCAGCGGGTCGGGTGCGGCCGACGGGTACGACCTGCATGACGCCGCGACCGACGACTGGCGCCGGCTGGTCCCGCGGCCCACCACGCGCCTGCGCATCGCCGGCCCCCACGGACTCGCCGATCTCACCGGGCCCACCGCATGCGAGGTCCTCGACGCCGACGGCCGCGCCGCGGTGCTGGAGCGGCTGGGGCCGGACCCGCTGCGCGAGGACGCGGACCCCGAGCGCTTCCTCGAGAGGGTGCGGCGCTCCCGCACCTCGATCGGCGTGCTGCTGATGAACCAGGAGGTCATCGCCGGGGTCGGCAACATCTATCGGGCAGAGGCGCTGTTCCGCGCCCGCCTGGACCCCTTCGTGCCCGGAAAGGACCTCACCGAGGGCATGGTGCGCGGGATCTGGGACGATCTGGTGCCCCTCATGCGGTACGGCGCGCGGACCGGCCGCATCGTCACCACCGAGCCCGAGCACCGCGAGATCGAGGCGGTCATCCAGGAGCGCACCCGCGCCACGCGCCAGAACGGCGACGACGACCCGAGCGTGGTGCCCCGCGAGCAGTCCTTCTACGTCTACCACCGCCAGACGCTGCCCTGTCGGCTGTGCGGGACCGCGATCCGGTCGACCGAGATCGCCGGCCGCACCGTCTACTGGTGCCCCCGCTGCCAGACCCGGCGCTCGCGCCGCGCAGGCTGGACCACCGAGCACCCGGCCGCAGCCTGGGCGGATCCGCAGGACGGAGAGCTACGGTGACGGCATGCCTGATCCCGTGACCCCGCTCGATGCCGGCGCGGCCGCCGTGCTGCGCCGCGCCCACGTGCGCGAGATCGATCCGCGCACCGTCTACCTGCTCGCGAAGCTCCGCCAGGACGTCTTCACCCTCGAGCAGCACGCCGACGACGCCGACCTCGACGGCCGCGAGCTCGAGCCGTCCACGGAGCTGCTGTGGATCGAGGTGCCGGACGCGGAGCCGGTCACCGGCGGACTCGAGCGCCAACCGGTCGCCCAGCTGCGCATCCTGCGCGACCCCGACGGCACCGTGCACATCGGCCGCGTGGTGGTGCGCGCGGATCGCCGGCGCGACGGATTCGGTCGGCGCCTCGTGCGCGCGGCCCTCGACGTGGCCCTCGAGATCGCACCGGAGGCGATCGTCGAGATCGGCGCCCAGGCGTACCTCGAGCGCTGGTACGGGAGCTTGGGCTTTCAGACCACCGGCCCGAAGTTCCTCGAGGCCGGCATCGAGCACGTGCCGATGCGCTACGTGCACCCGCGGGACTGATCCGCGCGGAGCGGGAGGGGCGGATGTGTGCGCCCCGGCCTGGGCGCGCCCCGTCCTGACCCGCGCGAAGAGCGTGGAAGCAGAGCGTCGGGCCTGAGCGGCGTCCGCCGAACAGGGCCTGCGTCGGACAGAGCCTGCGCTCAGCCGCGCGGCGCCTTCTCCTCGATGAGCCGGCCCATCTCCTCCCGACCGAAGAAGGCGACCGAGTCACGACCGCTCGGAGTGCCCGCATCGGGATCCGCCCCGGCATCCAGGAGCGCGGACACCACGTCGTCGTACCCCTTGAACACGGCGCCCGCGAGCGGCGACTGCTGGCGGTCGTTGAGCTGATCGACGTCCGCACCGCGGGCGGCGAGCTCACGCACCAGGTCCGCGTGCCCGTGGTAGGCGGCGAGCATGAGCAGCGAGTTCCCCCGCGAGTCCCGCATGGCGACCGGCGCCCCCTGATCCAGCAGCGGCAGCAGGGCGTCGCCTCGGCCCTCACGGGCATCGTCGAGCATCCTCCGGGCCAGTGCGAGCACCTGCTCGTCCTGCTCCTCGGTGGTCAGCGGCGATGCGGGCTGCGAGGAGGCAGGCTGTGAGGTGTCGGGCTGCGTGGGCTCGGGCTGCGCGGCGTCGGAAGTCATGCGCACCAGGGTAGAGGCCCACCCGACGCGGCCACCACACGGATCGTCGTCCGCCGTCGAGGGTCCGGTGGGCGGGAAGGGAGGGGCGAGGGGGAGATCGCTGGCATCGACCCGCGCGGTCTCCGGGGTCTTCGGTGCGTGCGTGCACTTCGCGTCGTCATAGGTCGGGTCACCTCATATACGACACGTCACCCGACCTCCTGCTACGCGAAGTGCACGGGATGTTCGCGGACCTCTGCCCGCCGCGCCCGGGCCCCGGGGCCGCGTCGACGTCGAAGGGCGTCCATGGCCGCGCCGTCGGGGCGAGCCCCTCAGCCACCGATCACGGTCCGCAGCAGCCAGGGCGCCGCGAGCAGGAGCACGGCGACGGCGAGCCCCACGAGGTCGTGCTTCGTGAACGGGCTGGGCAGCGCCCAGGTCCGGTGCTGCGCGGTCGCGAAGCCGCGGGCATCCATCGCGAGCGCCTGCTGTTCGGTGCCCCGCACGGCGTCGACCAGGAGGGCGAGGGTGCACGAGGCGAGCAGCCGCACGAGTGCCGCCGTCGACTGCAGCGGATGGCGCAGGTCGCGTCGCGCCCCGAGGCCGCGCAGGCGGCGGCTGGTCATGATGCGCTCCCAGACGTCGGCCGTGAGCCCGGCCCGCACGAGTCCCGCGACGCTCGCCGCGACCGGTCGACCGGGCAGACGCAGCCTCCCGCCGAGGGCGTCTCCGAGCCGGGTCGGGTCGAGGGAGGCGAAGATCAGCACGCCGGGAGCCACGAAGTACCCGATCCGCAGAGCCTCCTTGAGACCGAGCAGCCAGGTCGCCCCGGACAGCACGGGCAGGGGAGAGGCGAGCACCGTGGACCAGCAGAGACCGACCGCCGCGAGCACGATCGGGACCAGACGCAGCGCCGTGCTCCGCACCCCGCGCACGGCGAGCGGTGCGAGGACCACCACCAGCAAGCATGCGAGGAGCCCCAGCTGCCAGCGGTCGATCGCGAAGCAGCCGACGGCAGCCGCCACCGCGATCACGATCGTGGTCAGCGGATTGAGCGCGTCAGCAGGCGCAGGACGGGGACGACGGGGCGGGCGAAGAGTGGTGTCGTATGTCGGTGTCGGTGTCGGTGTCGGTGTCGGTGTCGGTGTCGGTGTCGGGGTCGGTGCCGATGCCGAGTCGCGCGCGGCGCCGGGCACAGCCGACTCCGGGGCGGCGGGGAGCGCGTCGTCGTCGCGCGTGCTCATCTGCTCCGCGAGGGCCAGGCGCACGTTCGCGCGGGCGACGAGATCGGGGTCGTGCGTCGCGGCCAGCACCGCGCAGCCTCCTGCGGTCGCCTCCTCGAGCAGGGCGAACAGCTGGATGCGACGTTCCCGGTCGAGTCCCACGGTCGGCTCGTCCAGCACGAGCAGGGCGGGCTCCTGGGCGAGGGCGGCGATGATCGCGAGGCGCCGCTGCTCACCTCCGGAGAGCTCGAACGGCTGAGCGTCCGAGAGGTGTGCGAGGTCGGCGCGCTGCAGCAGGCTCTCGGCGAGGTCGGGGTCGCGCGCCCAGGGCGAGGCGGTGACCTCCTCGCGCACGCTCCGCGCGACGAACGCGTGCTCGGGCTCCTGCGGGACAAAGCCGATCTTCGAGGTCTCGGGGCCCTCGAGGTGTCCTCCGGCCGGATCGGCGAGACCCAGGATGGTGCGCAGCAGCGTGGTCTTCCCGCTGCCGCTCGGGCCGGTGATCACGGCGAGTGCTCCTGCGGGGACGTCCAGGTCGAGGCCGTCGAGGAGAGGTGAGCTGACTGCCTGCCTCCCCCGGGCCTCGTCCCGTCGCCGCCGCCGCGCGATCGAGACCCTCGAGAGCGACAGCACCGCCTGTCCGGGTGGGCCGGATGCACGTGCCACGTCGGGCGCGGCGGCCGGATCGGGAGCAGCGTCCGGATCGGGGCCAGCGAGCACGTCCTCAGGGGAGCCGTCAGCCAGCACGTGCGCCTGCGCTCCGAGCACGATCACGCGGTCCACGTGCGGGGCCCAGCCGTCGGCGTCGTGATCGGCGACCACCAGGGTGCGATCACCGACCGCATCCAGGATCGCGGCGCGGACCTCGCGGGCCGTCGGCCGATCGAGCATGCTCAGCGGCTCGTCCAGCAGCAGCGCGCCGGGATCCAGGGCCAGGGAGCCGGCGAGGGCGAGCCTCTGCTGCTGCCCTCCGCTGAGGTCCCACGGCGAGGTCGCGGCGCCCACGCTCACGCGTGCCGCAAGCAGGGCGGAGGTGACCCGGCGCTGGATCTCCTCGCGGTCCAGCGCCGCGTTCTCCGGACCGAATGCCGCGTCCCGGCCGACGCTGCCACCGATCAGGGCGTGCAGCGGCTGCTGCAGGAGCAGACCGCGCTCGCCCGGCCGGGTGGGGCCGGGGGCCTCGCCCGTGAGGTCGCCCGTGCTGGTGTCGAGCAGGCCCGTGAGGGCACGGAGCACGGTCGACTTGCCGCCACCGCTGGGACCCGTGAGCAGCACGCGCTGACCGGCCGGGATGTGCAGGGTGAGGTCGTCGATCGTCGGCCGGGAGCGGGTCGACGGTGTCCAGGTGACGGCCTCGAGACCGAGCGCCGCGGCGGGCGTCGGCGGCACGGCGGACTGCACCGATGCGGCCGGCACGGCTGGCGCGGCGGACGGAGCAGATGCGGCAGACGCGGCAGACGCGGCAGATGCGTCGGGCACGGAGGCGTCGGATGCGGGACACGTTCCGGCGCCGGACGCGTCGCCGTTCGTCCCGTCGGCCCCGGAACTCGTCCCGATAGCCGTCGCCCCCGCGCTCATGCGCGCGACCGCCGCCCCCACTGGCGCCCGGCCGGGAAGGCGCTCAGGGCGCCGGTCGCGCCGAGCGCGCGCACGATCAGCCACCCCAGCACTCCGCACAGCAGCGCGCCGGAGACGAGGAAGAAGCCCAGCAGCGCCCAGGCCGAGGTCCAGGACCACTCCGGGTAGTAGGAGAAGCGCTCGTAGACCCATTCGAGGATCCCCGAGAGCGCGCCGCCGGCGATCGCCACGGGCAGGGTGAAGCGTCGGTAGGCGGTGACGAGGAACGCGATCTCGACGCCTCCGCCCTGCAGCAGGCCGCTGACCACGGTGCCGATGCCCCACTGTCCGCCGAGGGCCATCTCGAGGACGGCGGCGATGACCTCGGCCAGCACGGCCGCGCCGGGACGGCGCACGATGAGCATGGCCACCAGCGCGGGCAGGAACCACACGCCCGCGAGCAGGCCCACCGACGGCGGCAGGACGGCCTGCAGCGGTGTGAAGAGCGTGTACACCTGCCCCCAGGCGAGGAATACGAAGGCGAAGACGACGCCGATCGCGACGGTCAGCACGAGGTCCACGGTGCGATAGGCCAGCAGCGGCCGACGTGCGAGGGCGCCGGCGGCTCGAGCCGGGGCGTCGCCGGACGCCGCGGCGGACGTCCTGGAGTGCACGGTCTTCTCCGGCCGCGAGGACGGCGCGGCGGGGGTGGAGCTGGTCGACATCTGGTTCTCCTTCCGATGCGGAAGGGGCCGCGAGGCCCGTCGGCCCGGATGCAGGCACCCGGCGCGGCGGACATCGCAGAAGAATCCCGACTCCCTACGCCGGTGTGAACCGGATCAGGTTCGAGGGTCTGCGCTCGGTGCGCACTCTCAGCACCGCTGCGGTGCTCCCCTGTCTGTGGATGTCGTCACCGATGCTATCGCGCGCCGAGGTCAGTGCCCCCGTGGTGTGCGCCAGATCGCCCGAGGGCACGCGCGGCCCCGATCGACCCCTGGGACGGCCCGGACCGGCACGGACCGGCACCCGATCGGCTCCGGTTCGGCGTAGACCGGCGCGGACCACGTCCGGTTCGGCGGGGACCGGCGCGGCACAGCCTCGAGTGGTGCGAAACGGTCGTCACAATCGATCTTGGCGACCGTTTCGTGCCACTCGATCCGCTGCCGCGTCGGGATCGCCGCGGCCGCCGGGGATCAGCGGCGGGCGCGGATGGACCGGTCGATCGCCTCGGCCGCGGCTGTCGGATCGTCGGGGGAGAGCAGGTAGTGCGTGCCCTCCCTGCCGATGATCTCCACGAGCGTGCCGGGACGCGAGACCATCAGACGGTACGCGGACTGCTGCTCCCCGGTCGTGAAGACCTTGCGGCCGGGCAGCGCCTCGAGCGATGCGCGGTCGGCGGCGAGCACGCGCCCGCGGCGCCAGCCGAGCCCGCCCGCCGTCACGCCGAGCGATTCGCCCGGGATGCGGCGCAGCTGCACGGTGCGGAAGTCGGCCACGGGCCATGCCGGGCGGGGCAGGAAGCCGCCGAGGCTCACGGTCACCCCGTCGCCGTCCACCACGAAGCGGGTCGCCAGCCGCATCCACGACCAGAAGGCGTACACGAGCACGGCCAGGGCGAGCACCAGACCCAGCACGACCGTCTCCCCCCGCGCCCAGGCGAGCGCGTACCCGGCGATGCCGACGCCGATCAGCACGCTCACGCCGATGCGGGTCCAGCCCACCGCGCCGGGCGTGGTCCGGCCCACGTGGAAGGGCGCCTCGGGTCTGCTCACCGCGTCCTCACCAGATGCTCACGCGGTCCTCGGGCGCGCGGTACATCGCGTCGCCCTCGCGCACGTCGAAGGCCTCGTGGAACGTGTCGAGGTTGCTCGCGATCGCGTTGCAGCGGAACTCGGCGGGGGAGTGCGGGTCGATCGCCAGCATGCGCGCTGCGTCCTGCGCCCTGGACTTCGCGCGCCACACCGTGGCCCAGGACCAGAACACGCGCTGCAGGCCGCTCATGTCGTCCAGGCGCGGCGGGTTCCCGCCGGAGCGCGCGAGGTAGGCCTTGATCGCGATGGTGAGCCCGCCCAGGTCGCCGATGTTCTCTCCGATCGTGAGGCCGCCGTTGACGTGCGGGAGGTCGGAGGCGCCCGCCGCATCCGCGCCGTCGGCCGACTCCGTCCCGTCGCCCCCATCGGCCGCGTCGGACGCCGTCGCCTCCGCCTGCTCGCGCAGCACGCGCGGGGTGAGGGCGTCGAACTGGCCGATGAGGGCGCGGGTGCGCTGCTCGAAGGCCTCGCGGTCCTCGTCGGTCCACCACGAGCGCAGGTTGCCCTCGCCGTCGTACTTGGAGCCCTGGTCGTCGAAGCCGTGGCCGATCTCGTGGCCGATGACGGCCCCGATCCCGCCGAAGTTCACGGCGTCCTCGGCGTCGGCGTCGAAGAAGGGCGGCTCGAGGATCGCGGCGGGGAACACGATCTCGTTCGCGCCGGGGTTGTAGTACGCGTTGACCGTCTGCGGGGTCATGTGCCACTCGTCGCGGTCGACGGGCCCGGCGAGCTTCGCGAAGTCATGGGCGGCGTCGTGCGCGCGGGCGGCACGGACCGAGGCGACGAGGTCGCGCGGGTCGAGCTCGAGGCCCTCGTAGGTGCGCCAGACGTCCGGGTAGGCGATCTTCGGCGTGAACAGCTCGAGCTTGGCCAGGGCCTTCTCGCGGGTTCCCGGCGTCATCCACTCGAGCGTCGAGATCGACTCCCGGTAGGCGTCCAGCAGCGCGCCGACGAGCTCCTGCATGCGCGCCTTGTGGTCCGGCGGGAAGTGCCGCGCGACGTAGTCCTGTCCGATCGCGAAGCCGACGGCTCCCTCGACCAGCGAGATGCCGCGCTTCCAGCGCTCGCGCAGCTGCTCGGCGCCCGAGAGGGTGCGCCCGGAGAAGTCGAAGTCCTCCTCGACGAATGCGGAGGAGAGGTACGGGGCATAGGCGCCGACGGTGTGCAGGGCGGCCCAGGTGCGCAGCACGGCCAGGTCCTCCGCCGCGAGCAGCGGAGCGAGGGCCTCGACGTACTCGGGCTGGCTGACGCAGACCACGTCGAAGGCGCCGTCGGGCGCTCCGGTGCCCTCGACGAACGCGTCCCAGGGGAACGCGGGGGCGAGGGCGTCGCGCTGCGCGGCGTCCATCGGGTTGTTCGACTTCTCGCTGTCGCGCAGGCGCACCCGGTCCACGTGGCAGGCGGCCAGCCGGGTCTCGAAGTCCATCACGGCGCGGGCCATCGCGCGCGAGTCCCCGTCGAGCAGGCCCTCGCGGCCGGGCAGCGCGGCCAGATCGGCGAGGCGCGCCAGGTGCCCGACGTACGCCTCGCGGATCGGCGCGTAGGAGTCCTCGCGGTAGTACGACTCGTCGGGCAGTCCCAGCCCGCCCTGGTGCAGCTTGATCTGGTAGTGGGAGGAGTCGTCGTCATCGGTCCACACGTAGGCGTGCAGCGCGCTGGTCCCGGCCACGGGGGAGGCGAGCAGCCGCACCAGGTCCTCGAGCGAGCCGGCGGAGGCGACCTCGTCGAGCAGCGGGGCGAGCGGGTCCGCCCCGGCGGCCTCGACCGCGTCCTCGTCCATGAACAGCCGGTAGAGCAGGCCGACGCGTCCGCGGTCCGTCTCCGGGGAGCGGCCCGCCTCGAGCACCGCGGAGAGCTCGGGGTCGTCGGCGGCCTCCTCGACGATCGCGCGCACGCGCTCCTCCGCCAGATCGCGCAGGCGCCGGAACTCGCCGTCGGAGGCCCGGTCGGCGGGGATCTCGTGCTCCGCGAGCCAGGCGCCGTTCACGTGCCCGAACAGATCGTCCTGGACCCGGATCGACTCCTCGACGCCGCTGCGATCCAGGCCCGAGTGGACCTCTGTGCCGGTCGGTGCTGCGGTCGTGGTGCTGTCGGAGGGGACGGCATCGGTCATGGTGACTCCTTCGTCGGGGAGGGCGGCATCAGGCCGGGTGGTGGAACGGGCGCGGGTGCGGCGACGCGACGCCGCTCCCGCCTGCCGGGCCGACCGCGGACGCGCTCCGCGCGCCGCGCGCCGACCCGATCTCGCGGATCAGAGGGTGGACAGTCCCAGCAGCGCGAGCGCGGCGGTGAGCACGCCGATCCCGAAGGGCGCGTACGCCCACAGGGTGTGCGTGCGCTCGCCCGGGCTGCGGCGCTGCAGGATCAGGGTGGACAGGCCCGTCGCGATCGACAGCACGATGGTGCCGATCGTGAGCACGGGGGAGAGCACGATCAGCACGGTCGCGCCGATCTGGAAGAGCGCGGTGCCCACGACGTCCAGGACGCGCAGCACCATCGAGCGGGGCACGCTCACCTTCTCGGTGAGGAAGGTGCCGACGGCCTCCGTCGCCCAGGCGGAGGGCGCGGCGATCCGGCGCCGCGCGCTCACCGTCTGCGCGGTGGCCAGCACGATCCAGACCAGTGCCGCGCCGAGCCCGAGCCAGATGCCCATGGGGCCGACGGCCTCCGAGGGCCACAGCAGGCCCGCGAAGAGGACCGCGGCCAGGCGCAGGACCTCCTCGACGGTCGAGCGCACGGCCATCGGTCCGGGGTTGACCGCGAGGCGCCTCTGCACCTTCGAGACGAACATGCTGGTGATCACGACGACCATGAGCTGGAGGGCGCCGAGAGCGATGCCGAGCACGAGCGGCAGGGGCGTCGAGGGCGTCGCGGGCAGGCAGATGAGCACGAGGGCGACGGCGACCGCGGGGATCACGAGCGAGACGATCGACAGTCCGCGCACGAGCGCGCTGACGATCTCCGCGCCGGTGGGCGGATGGTCGTGCCCGGTGTGGTCGTGGGGGTCCGAGCCGTGCGGGTCGCTGCTGCAGGAGGCGGCCTCGGCGGGGGCCTCGGGATCCGCGGCGGAGGACGGGGAGGACGAGGTGGTCATGGGGCTCCTTCGAAGTCGCTCCACTGTATCGGCCGTGCCTGGTGCCCCGCTGGTGGCAGGCCGCTCGAGGAGGCGGGCGGAACACAGGGCATCGGTGCGGATGCGCTGGTGCGCGACGCCTCGGGGCCGGCGTTCGTCATCTCCGTGTGAGGTTCTCCCCACCCGGGGCCACGGGCGTCCGGGGACCGGACATTCTCCCGGACATGGCCCATGGTCGTGTGGAAACATGTCCCCGTGACCCGCGACCAGCCCTGCGACGACGCCCGGACCTCGGACGGCGACGTCCTCGAGCGCGCCATCGGCGCGGTGGTCGCGGCGGCCGCGGGCGACGCCCTGGGCGCGCCGTACGAGTTCCAGGGCCCCATCGCCCCGAGCGAGGACGTGGGCATGATCGGCGGCGGCGTCCTGGAATGGGGCGAGGCGGAGTGGACCGACGACACCTCGATGGCGATCGTCGTGCTCGAGGCGGCGGCCGCGACGCCCGGCACCCATGACCTGCGCACGGCGTCCGCCCTCGACCAGATCGCGCGCGAGTGGTACGCGTGGTCGATGGGCACCCCCGACATCGGCGCCCTGACCTCGACCGTCATGCGCCGTGCGGCCGACGTGGCCCGCGGGGCCGGACACTCCATGCCTCATGCGAGCGATCTCCAGCAGGCCGCGGAGGACGCGCACCGCGACCTCCCACGGGTCGCGGGCAATGCCGCGCTCATGCGCTCCCACGCGAGCGTGCTGCCCTATCTCTTCTCCTCCGACGAGGACACCGAGGACGCGATCCGCACGATCTGCCGCCTCACCCACGTCCACCCCGACGCGGTCGAGGCATGCGTGCTGTGGGGTTTCGCGGTGCGTCACGCGATCCTGTGCGGGGAGATCGACGTGCGCGCGGCCCTGGACCGCCTCCCGGAGGAGCGCCGCGATCTCTGGCGCGAGCGCATCGAGGAGGCCGAGTCGGCGCGCCCGGTCGACTTCCCGCGCAACGGCTGGGTGGTGGCCGCGTTCCAGGGGGCGTGGTCGGCGGTGCACGGCGTGCTGCCCCTGCCCGAGGACCGCTTCGCCCGCCGTGCGGCCCTCGTGGATGCGCTCACCTCGGCGGTCCGCGCGGGCTACGACACCGATACCGTCGCGTGCATCACCGGTGCGCTGGTCGGCGCCGCGCTCGGTCCCAAGGCCGTGCCGCCGGAGTGGCGGCGCGAGATGTTCGGATGGCCCGGCTACGAGGTCGCCGAGCTGGAGAGCCTCGTCGAGCGCGTGGTCGCCCCGGCCGAGCAGCGCCGCTGCCCGTCCGACGCCGCCCGCTGAGGGGTCACTCGCTCCCGCCCGAGATCCGCAGACCGGTGCGCAGCGGCACGTCCTGGAACTGTCCCCCGACGTGTCGCACGCGCACTCCGCCCGGCACGCCCTCGAGTTCGCCGACCACCGTGAGCTGGGTGCGATAGGCGCGCAGGGCGGCGCCCAGGGCGGACGCCGAACCCGGCTGGTCGCGGAACGCGAAGGGCTCGCCACCGGCCACGGCCTCGGGGTCGGGCTCGCTCGCGACCTCGACGAACGGCACGCCCTGCGCGCGCGCCGCCCCGGCCGTCGCCTGATGCGCGCGCAGATGGTCGGGGTGTCCGTAGGTGCCCTGGTCGTCGTAGCCGAGGATCACGTCCGGCCGCACGTGCGCGATGAGCGCGGAGAGGTCCGCGATCTCCTGCTCGAGATCCTGATGGGTGAAGCTCGTCGGCCCCGCGCTCTCCGACGGACCCGCGACGCCTTCGCGCACCCAGCGCATGCCCGAGTCGCGGTAGCACCGGGGTGCGGCGCCCTCGGCCAGGGCCGGGGCCTCGCCGAGCATGTGGTGCTCATCGACGCCCAGCGCCCCGAGGGCACGGCGCACCTCCTGGGCGCGGACCTCCTCGAGCGGGCGCTCGTCGCCCTCGGCGATCGCCCCGGGGACGACCTCGCCCTCCTCGCCGCGGGTCGCCGTGGCGACCACGACGCGGGTGCCGCGCGAGGAGAGGTCGGCCAGCAGCGCACCGGTGGCGAGCGATTCGTCGTCGGGGTGGGCGTGGACTGCCAGCACGGTGCCGGCGGTGCGCACCAGATGCCAGGGGTCCGACGGGCCGTGGGCGGTCCCGCCGTGGACGACGGCCCGGTAGATCCGCTCGAGATGATGGGCGCACGCCTGCCAGGTGCGGGTCTCGGCGAAGGCGCGCACCGCGCGCGAGGCCTCCTGGAATGCCGATTCCTCGCCGATGAGGGATTCGACGGCCTCGGCCCAGACGTCGGGGTCGCGACCGGCGATCAGCCGGCTGCCGGGGCCCACTGCCTCCTGCACGCCACCCGCGCGGTCCCAGGCGACCACCGGGGTGCCGCTGGACTGCGCTTCGAGGGCGACGAGCCCGAACGTCTCCGACCAGCTGGGCAGCAGGAGGACGGCGGCCTCGCGCATGCGGGCGGCGAGCTCGTCCTGGTCCATGGAGCCGGCGAACGCGACGCGGTCGGCGAGGCCCAGCGAGCGGGCGGACTGCTCGAGCTCCGCACGATATGCGGAGAAGTCCTCCGAGGCCGCACCCACGAGCACCAGGCGGGCCGCGAAGGACGCGTCGAGCCGGGCGAGCACGTCGAGGGCGAGGTCCGGCGCCTTGAGGGGCTGCAGCCGTGCGGCGAACAGCATCGTGGGCTCCTCCAGACGCTGCCGAGCGCTCAGGGGAGAGGGATGGAAGCGGGCGGTGTCCACGCCCGGCGGGACCACGAGCACGCGATCCGAGGGGACCCCATAGCGCTCGCGGACCGTGCGGGCCTCGGCCTGCGAGACGGCGATGACCAGCTGGGACTCCCTCGCTGTGCGGCGCTCGCCGGGGATGCGGCCCGCGGACTCGGCGGGTTCTCCGGCGCCCAGCGTGGTCGAGCCCTCCGGGGCCGCGACGGAGTGGAAGGACTGCAGGTGGGGCAGCTGATGCCGGTGCGCGACGGGGAGTGCGGCCACGCCGCTGAACCAGTGGTGGGAGTGGATCAGGGAGTACGGCTCCCCGGCCTGCTCGGCGTCGGACACGAGGCGCTCGAGGTCCGCGGAGAACGGCTCGATGGCCTGCTCCATGGCGCTCTTGGCGAGCGGCGTCGCGGGCCCGCCGTGCAGCAGGACCTGGCGCAGGCGCGGGGCGACCGCGCAGATCGCGGGCGCGTCGGGGTCGCTGCGGCGGGTGACGATGTCGACCTGGTGGCCGGCCGCGGCGAGGGCGCGCGCCTGCTCGAGGACCACCACGTTCATGCCGCCGGCATCGGCGCTGCCGGGCACTGCGAGCGGGGAGGTGTGCAGCGAGACGAGCAGCAGGCGCAGCGGCGTGGTTGACATGTCCATCATCCTAGGAGTGCGCAGGCTCCTGCGGCGTGCGCGATCGCGCAGGGCGCACCCCGCCTCTGCGCCTGCGAGCCGGCGCAGAGGCCCCCTGGTGTTCGCTGGTGACGAAACCGGTGTGCGCCAGGCCTCTGTCATATTGAATGTTGGATGAAGGTCGATACCCTGAACTGCATGGACACCGCCCCCACGATCGACTGGCACGCATACAACGCCAGTGCTGCGGCGCGTCCCGCCCGGCGGGTCGTGACGCAAGCTGTGCACGCCGCGGGCGGAGATGGGCCCGGGAAGGTCGCGATCGACATCGGCGCCGGTGGTGGCGCCGACGCGCTCGAGTTCGCGCGCCGCGGATTGACCGTCCACGCCTACGACACCGATGACACGCTCACGCAGCGCCTCGTCGAGAACGAGCGCATGACCGGTCGCATCAACTTCCATCACATGGATGCGCGGGACGTCGAGCAGTTCCCCGCGGCCGACGTCGTCTACTCCGCGTACGCCCTGCCGATGCTGGGCCCGGACGGACTGCGCGAGATCTGGCCGAAGCTCACCGGAGCCCTGAAGATCGGCGGCGTCATCGCCGTGGACCTGTTCGGGGAGTCGGACAGCTGGGCCGAGCGCGAGGACATCGCGACCCTGAGCGCCCAGGAGATCGGTGAGATGTTCCGCGGCTTCCGCGTCCTGGACCGCGAGGTCCGCAACGAGGACGGCCGCTCCTACAGCTCCGCGAAGAAGCACTGGCACGTCGTCTCGACGCTGGCCCGCCGCCTGAGCTGAAGCGCGCGGGGTCCGTGCGTCGAGAGGCGCCGGCGCCTCACGCGGCACGGGCGGATCGCAGGCCGATCAGCGCCGAGCGCACCACCTGCTCCACGCTCGCGCAGCGACGCACACTCGCGCGACCCTGACGGCGCATCACCACGACCCATGCGGAGCCGCCCCGGTGGGGGAGCCTGCCGATCTCGATCCCGTCGGCGCTCCCAGCGCTCCGCGCTCCCGTCGGCGTGCCCGGGACCTGCACGAGCAGCGATCCGCTCGCGGTCTCCACGATGCGCCGCTCGAGCCCGGGCGCCCGCAGCAGGAGTCCCGCGCGGATGCGATCGCGCTCCCGGTGTGCGGACTGCTCGGGATGGACGGCGCGCACTCGCGACCCGGGACGTTCGACGGTATCCATGACTCCTCCTCCCCGCCGCCGGCGGCGCCGGCGGCAACGGTCCTCGGAGACTAGGAGAGGGGTGGGACGAACGAGCGTTCGAACGCCCTGCGCCCCCGATCACCGCCGCCATCGCCATCGCCATCTCCGCCGCCGCCCACGCGTCCAGGGATGGGTGCGATCCGCTAGGGTGTTCCCGGCGGCGATCCACCGCCCAGCCCGGCGTCGGCCCCAGCCCGCGCCCTCGGGGCGAAGGGGAGCAGATCCTCGGATCCGGACCGATCATCGTCGAGGCATCGCGCCGCCGACGCAGGCTGGGGATGCCATGGCGGCAGAGGTGAATCCGATGACCCGCTCCTCCGACTTCAAGAAGCTCGTGCGCGCCCGCATGGAGCGCACCGGCGAGAACTACACGGCGGCCCGCGCCGCTCTGCTCGCGCAGGCCGCGACCCGGCCCGAGCGCATCGCCGTCCCCACGCCCGACCCCGAGGCGGCGCGCGCACTCCACGAGAAGCTCATCCGCCCGTTCCTCATTCGCGGCGTGCTCGAGCGCATCCCCGCCAAGCGCAAGACGCGCCTCTCGGTGCTGCTCGAGCTGCTCGCGCGCTTCGCCCCCGGGGAGGTCTATACCGAGGCCGAGGTGGGCGACATCCTGCGGCCCGTCCACGAGGACGTCGCCTACCTGCGCCGTGAGCTCGTCGACTACGGGTACCTCGAGCGCGACGGCGTGGGAGCCTACTGGCTGCCGGCCGCGCCGCCGGCCCGTGTGGGCAACATGGCCCAGGAGGTCAGCGACTGGGAGGCCGTCTGGCTGCCGCGCTTCCTCGCCGGGACGCTCGAGGACGAGGCGGGCTCGTCCGCCGAGTCCGCCGAGTCCGCAGAACCCGCTGAGCCTGCGGAACCGGCTGAGCCCGCCGAGCGCGCGGAGCCCGCAGGCCCCGCGGACCCCACGATCAGCGCGTGAACGGCGCGGAGGCGTCGTCCAGGGCTGCGACGTCCTCGGCCGCGAGGTCGAGCGTGGCCCCGGCGACCAGCGCCGGGAGCTGAGCGGTGGTGCGGGCGGAGGCGACCGGCGCCGTCACGCCCTTCGCGCGCAGCCAGGCGAGGGCCACCGCCGTCGGCTCCGCGTCGTGGCGCTCGGCGACGTCGACCAGGGCGTCCACGAGGGCGAAGCCCTCGGGTGTGCCGTAGTCGGCGAGCTGGGCGCCGCGGGCGACCCCCTCGAGGTCGGCCGCCGAGCGGTACTTGCCGGTGAGCAGGCCGGCGGCGAGGGAGAAGTAGCTGAACAGGGCGAGGTCGTTCTCGTCGACGACCTGCCCGTAGCCGGTCTCGACGTCCGCGCGATGGGCGAGGGAGTACTGCACCTGGATGGCTGCGGGCACGGTGAGATCCTCCGCGCGGGCCGCCTCGATCCAGGCGCGCTGCCGCTCGGGGGAGAGGTTGGAGATACCGATGGCGCCCACCTTCCCGGCGCGCACCAGGGAGTCGAAGGTGCGGGCGAGCTCGGCGGGTGACTGGGTCTCGTCGTCGAAGTGGGCGTAGTAGAGGTCCACACGGTCGGTGCCCAGGCGGGCGAGGGAGTCCTCGAGGGCGGCCTCGACGTTCTCGCGCGCCAGACCCTTGCGGGAGGCGAGGGAGCCGACCTTCGTGGCGAGCACGACCTGGTCCCGGGCGCCGCGCGCGGCGAGCCAGCGGCCGATCACGGCCTCGGAGACGCCGCCGTCGTTGCCCGGTGCCCACGCGGAGTAGACGTCGGCGGTGTCGATCTGGCGGCCCCCGGCGGCGAGGAAGGCGTCGAGCACGGCGAAGGACTCGTCCTCGTCGCTGGTCCAGCCGAAGGTGTTGCCGCCGAGGACGAGGGGCAGGTCGCCGATGAGGTCGAGGGTCATGTGCATCTCCTGCGATGTCGAGAGGTGAGTGCTGATGCGTCACCGCCGACGATAGGACGATGACCTGACACGCGTCCGAGGGGCGTTCACGGGACGACACGACCCGCCGACGGGACTCAGGGCGCGGGCTCCTGGTCCTCGCGGGAGCGGCGGGCCAGGATGCGGCCGGCCGCGCCGAGCACCGTGTCCCGTCCTCCCGCGAGCCCGTCGGCCATCCCGGCGCGCAGCATGACCTCCGAGCCGAGCCTCCAGCCCTGGTCGACGAGGTGCCGCCGCGCGGCGTAGCGGGCCAGCGCCGGGCGGATCCGCTGCGCGCCGTCGAGCGCCGTGGCCAGGGCCGCCGCGTCCGAGAGCGCGGTGTTCGCCCCATGTCCCAGGTTCGGCGCCATCGCGTGCGCGGCGTCGCCGATCAGCACCACGTCCTCGCGCACGGGCCGCACCCGCGGGACCGTGAACAGGCCGTGCACCGTCGTGCGCGCGGGCGTCGACGCCTCGAGGACGGTGTCGATCGCCGCCCGTGCGCCGCCCACGACCTCGCTCAGGTGCGCGAGGTCGCCCTCGCGATCGGGCGCGCGGTGCTCGGGCACGGACGCGAACCAGTTGGTGCCGCCCCCGCTGAGCGGCGTGATGCCGAACAGCCACCCGCCGCCCCAGGTCTCCGAGATCTCCGGCGGTGCCTGTGGAGTGATGCCGCGCAGGATCGTCATCCCGTGCCCGCGGGCCCGGGCGCCCTCGCCCCAGCCGGAGAGCCGGGTCAGCGAGTGCAGTCCATCGGCGCCCACGAGCACGTCGGCGCCGCGCCGCAGCGGACGCACGTCCTGGACGCGCATCCGTCGCCGTCGGACCTCGCTCGGAAGCGCCCTGCGCAGGCACGCGAGCAGGTGCGGGCGCGGCACCAGCAGCGCCTCGCCCGAGGGCAGGGTCGCGAGCATCCTGCCATCGCGCCCCACCAGGCGTCCCTCGCGCGGGGCCGTCGCCCCTGCTGTCACGGCGTCGAGGACGCCGATCCGCGCGAGCACCCGCTGGGCCGGCGGGAACAGGGCGAGAGAGGTGCCCAGCGCCGGCTGCGCGAAGTCCTCGTCGATCAGCTCGACCTCGTGCCCGGCGGCGGTGATCAGGGCTGCCGCGGCGGTCCCGGCGACGCCCGCACCGAGGATCCGGACGCGCAGAACGCGCCGGAAGCGCTCGGGCCCGCTGGACGAGGGCCCGCGGCGGGCATCACGCACCCGGGACCGGCCTCTCCTCGGGGCCGACGTACTCCGAGAGCGGGCGGATCAGGGCGTTCGCGGCGCGCTGCTCCATGATGTGCGCGGTCCAGCCGGTGATCCGCGAGGCGATGAACAGCGGCGTGAACATCTCGGTGTCGAAGCCCATCAGGTGGTAGGTCGGCCCGGCGGGGTAGTCGAGGTTGGGCTTGATGGCCTTCGCCTCGTCCATCGACTGTTCGAGCCCGTTGTAGAGCCCGAGGATCTCGGGGCGGCCCACGTGCTCGATCATCGCGTCCAGAGCCTGCTTCATGGTGGGCACGCGGGAATCGCCGTTCTTGTAGACGCGGTGCCCGAAGCCCATGACCTTCTTCTTCTGCGCGAGGGCGTCGTCCATCCAGGACTTCGCGCGGTCCTTGGCCTCGGCCTCGGGCTCCTCGGGACGGATCCCGATCTCCTCGAAGGTGTGCATCACGGCCTCGTTGGCGCCGCCGTGCAGCGGCCCCTTGAGGGCGCCGATCGCGCCGACGACCGCCGAGTGCAGATCCGAGAGGGTCGAGGTGATGACGCGCGCGGTGAAGGTCGAGGCGTTGAAGGAGTGCTCGGCGTAGAGCACCATCGAGACGCGGAAGGCGTCGACGAGCTCGGGCGCCGCCTCCTCGCCGAAGGTCATCCACAGGAAGTTCTGGGAGTAGTCGAGGTCCTCGCGCGGGGCGATGGGCTCGGTGGGGCCGCCGGCGCGGCGCCGCCGCTGCTCGTAGGCGATCACGGCGGGCAGCTGCGCGAGCAGGCATCGCGCCTTCTCGAGCTCCGCGGCGGGCGAGTCGTCCTGCGCGGCGGGATCCAGGCCGCCGAGCACCGAGACGGCCGTGCGCACCGAGTCCATCGGGTGGCAGGTGGTGGGCAGGGAGTCCAGCGTCGCCTTCACCTCGGGCGCGAGCGCGCGGTGGGAGCGCTCGTGGGCGCGGTCCTCCTCGATCTCCGCGTCGGTGGGCAGCTCACCGGTCCACAGCAGATGGGCGACGGACTCGAAGGGCTGCGTCGCGGCGAGCTGCGGCACCGGGTATCCGCGGTAGAGCAGCGAGTTGGTCTCGGGATTGACCTTCGAGATCGCGGTGACGTCGGTGACGACCCCCGCGAGCCCGCGGTGGATCTCCGGGCCGTCCGACGGGTCCTGCGCGGGGTCGCTCTGGCTGTTCGGGCTCATGACTCGCTCCTCTGCTCGTCCGTGCTCATGGTTCCGCTGGTGCTGCTTCTGTGAGCGCTGTCTGCGGTGCCTGCGCTGTCCGCGGCGCCCGTGCCGTCGGTCCCGGCCCGGCCCGGGACCTCGAAGTCGAAGATGCCGGCGTCGAAGCTGCCGTAGCCCGCGTAGTCCACGAGGTCGTAGAGGCGGGCGCGGGTGAGCATGTCATCGACGCGGGAGGCCTGCGACCCCTCGACGCGGATGGACTGCAGGACCCGCTCGATCGCGCCCATCGCGGTGCGCAGCAGCGTCACGGGGTAGATCACGAGCGCGACGCCGGTCTGCGCCAGCTGCTCCCGCGTGAACAGCGGGGACTTCCCGAACTCGGTCATGTTCGCGAGCACGGGCACGTCGACCGCGCGGCACACGGCCTCGAACTCGGAGAGGTCGGCCATGGCCTCGGGGAAGATCGCGTCGGCCCCCGCATCCACGAGGGCGCGCATGCGCTCGATCGCCGCGTCGATCCCCGCCCCGGCGCGCAGGTCGGTGCGGGCCATCACCAGGAAGTTCGGGTCGCGCCGGGCGTCGACCGCGGCGCGGATCCGCTGCACGGCGGTCGCGGTGTCCACGGTGGCCTTGCCATCGAGGTGGCCGCAGCGCTTGGGGTTGACCTGGTCCTCGATGTGGCAGCCGGCCAGGCCCGCGTCCTCGAGCTCCTGGATCGTGCGGGCCACGTTCATGGGCTCGCCGAAGCCGGTGTCCGCGTCGATGAGGCAGGGCAGGTCGGTGGAGCGCGCGATCTGGCGCCCCCGCTGGGCCACCTCGCTCAGCGTGGTCAGCCCGATGTCCGGCAGGGCCAGCTCGTTGGCGATCACCGCCCCGGAGATGTAGACCCCGGGGAAGGATTGCTCCTGGATGAGCCGCGCGGAGAGCGGGGTGAAGGCGCCCGGGAAGGGCTGGGCGGCCCCCGGCAGCAGCAGGGCGCGCAGGTCCTCGCGCTTGGCCGCGGGGGTCCTCGTCGAATAGAGCATCAGCGGTCTCCTCTCCTCAGAACAGGCCCGACGGGCCGGACCACGGATCCAGCACCCCGTCGGCCGCCCGGACCGAGAGCCGCCCGAGCTGCCCTGCCGGGAGGTCGGGCAGGTCCTCGACGGCCTGCAGAAAGCGATCGGCCTCGGCGTCCTCGACCAGGCCCGCGGTCAGCGCGCGGAACTTGGCCACGTACTGGTCGCGGGCGAAGGGTCGTGCGCCCTGGGGGTGGGCGTCGGCCACGGCGATCTCGTCGCGGATGACGCGGCCGTCCTTCATCGTGATCTCGACGGCACCGCCGAAGGCCTTCTCCGCGAGGTCCAGCGAGTGGTAGCGGCGGGTCCACTCGGGGTCCTCGGCGGTGGTGACCGAGCGCCACAGGGCCACGGTGTCCGGTCGGGCGGCGCGCTCGGGCGCGTAGGAGTCCACGTGGTGCCAGGTCCCGTCCTGGAGGGCGACGGTGAAGATATACGGGATCGAGTGGTCGAGGGTCTCGCGGGAGGCCGACGGGTCGTACTTCTGGGGATCGTTCGCGCCCGAGCCGATCACGAAGTGCGTGTGGTGGGAGGTGCGGATGAGGATCGAGTCGACCTGCTCGGGGTCCGCGGCCTCGGGGTGGGTCTCGTGCAGCCGACGGGCGAGGTCGATCCACGCCTGCGCCTGGTACTCGGCCGAGTGCTCCTTGGTGAAGGTGTCCAGGATCGCCCGCTTGGGCTCGCCGGCCGCCGGCAGGGAGACCGTGTAGCGGGCGTCGGGCCCGTCCAGGAGCCAGGCGATCACGCCGTCCTCGCCCTCGTAGATCGGGACCGGGGAGGTCTGCCCGCGCATGGCGCGGTCGGCTGCCTCCACGGCCATCTTCCCGGCGAAGGCCGGCGCGTGCGCCTTCCATGTCGAGATCTCGCCCTTGCGGGACTGGCGGGTCGCGGTGGTGGTGTGCAGGGCCTGGCCGATCGCCTGGAAGATCGTCTCGGTGCCCAGCCCCAGCAGCGTCCCGATCCCGGCCGCGGCCGACGGCCCGAGGTGCGCCACGTGGTCGATCTTGTGGGCGTGCAGGGAGATCGTGCGCACCAGGTCCACCTGCAGCTCGTAGCCGGTCGCGATGCCGCGCAGCAGATCCGCGCCGGAGGCACCGGTGTGCTCGGCGACCGCGAGGATCGGCGGGATGTTGTCGCCGGGGTGGGAGTACTCGGCGGCGAGGAAGGTGTCGTGGAAGTCGAGCTCGCGCACGGCGACACCGTTGGCCCACGCGGCCCACTCGGGGGACGTGCGCTCGCTCGTCCCGAAGAGCACCGCGCCGGCGCCCCCGCGGGAGACGGGGTGGCTGAGCGCCTGGGCGCGCGCGGCGACGATCGGGCCGCGGGAGAGCGAGGCGATCGCGACGGAGGCGTTGTCGATGATCCGATTCCGGATCATCTCCTGCACGGCGGACTCGAGGCCGACGGGGTCCGCGGCGACCTCCGCCATCCGCCAGGCCAGCTGCTCCTCGCGGGGCAGGTTCTCCTCGGAGCGGTGGACGCGGACGTCGATGTCGTGCATGGGGTCCTCTCGGGGGCGTTGACCGTGCTCCCACCGTGTATACCGCATGGTGGCGTCCGGCGGATGACCACGGCGCCCCGTGGAATCCGACGGGACCCGTGGAATCCGGCAGGCGCCGGGGAGCTGCCGGGGGAGCCGCCGGGCACCGTGCTGAGGGGTTCCCGCGAGCACGCCCCTGCGGCGCGGTGTCCGGCCTATGCTGGAGGACCTGTGACGTACGCGACAAGGAGCCCGGATGCCGATCTACGAGTTCCGCTGCTCGAGCGCCCACCGCTTCGAGGTCTCCGTGCCGATGAGCGGTCGCGACGGCGCGCAGGACTGCCCCGACTGCGGCGCCCCCGCCGCGCGGCTGATCGCCGCGCCGGCGCTGGGGCACTTCGGCTCGCCCGCCGCCCGGCTTCTCGAGAGCACGCAGGCGAGTGCGCACAGCCCGGGCGTGGTGGATGCCGTTCCCGGCGGAGGCGCCGCCCCGCGGCGGGGGACGCCCGTCACCCGGGACCCGCGCCACGCCCGCCTGCCGCGTCCCTGAGACCGGCCCTGTTCGCGACGGGGCCGAGAGGCGGCCCCGTCCCTGTGGAAGGAGAGGCCATGCCCACGAACGTCTTCCCGCTGGATTCCACCAAGCCCTTCACCGATCAGAAGGTCCTCGGCCACAACCGCTGGCACCCGGACATCCCGCCCGCCGCGAGCGTGCGCCCCGGCGACACCTTCCGCGTCGACTGCCGCGAGTGGTTCGACGGCTATATCCGCAACGACGACTCCGCCGAGGACATCGCGAGCGCGCCGCTGAACACCGTCCACGCGCTCTCCGGGCCGTTCCGCATCGAGGGGGCGAAGCCGGGGGACCTGCTGATCGTCGACATCGTCGACGTCGGGCCGATCCCGCAGGAGGACGAGGGGCCCCTCGCCGGCCAGGGGTGGGGGTACACGGGCATCTTCGCCAAGCGCAACGGCGGCAGCTTCCTCACCGATGAGTTCCCCGACGCCTACAAGGCCGTCTGGGACTTCCGCGGCGACCGCGCGACCTCCCGCCATGTCCCCGGGGTCGAGTTCACGGGCATGATCCACCCCGGGCTCATGGGGACCGCGCCGTCGGCCGAGCTGCTGGGCCGATGGAACACGCGCGAGGCGGCGCTGATCGCGACCGACCCGCAGCGCGTCCCGGCGCTCGCGCTCCCGCCCGAGCCCGACGGGGCGATCCTGGGTGGGGTGCCCGACGGGGACCGCGAGAGGGTCGCGGGGGAGGGCGCGCGCACCGCCCCGCCGCGCGAGAACGGCGGCAACCAGGACATCAAGAACCTCACCAAGGGCACTCGGATCTTCTACCCGGTGTTCGTGGACGGGGCGAACTTCTCGGTCGGCGACCTGCACTTCAGCCAGGGCGACGGAGAGATCACGTTCTGCGGCGGCATCGAGATGGGCGGCTTCCTGGACCTGCACGTGGACGTGATCCCCGGGGGCATGGAGAAGTACGGCGTCGCGGAGAACGCGATCTTCATGCCGGGCGACACCCCGCCGCAGCACAGCAGGTGGCTGTCGTTCTCGGGCACCTCCGTGACCCTGGACGGCGAGCAGCGCTATCTCGACTCGCACCTCGCCTACCAGCGGGCCTGCCTGCACGCGATCGACTACCTCTCGACCTTCGGCTGGTCGAAGGAGCAGGCGTACCTGCTGCTCGGCGCCGCGCCGGTCGAGGGGCGCTTCTCCGGCGTCGTGGACATCCCCAACGCCTGCGCGACCGTCTACCTGCCGCTGGACATCTTCGACATCGACATCCGCCCCGGGGCAGGGGACGTGCCGCAGATCGATCCGGGGATCGGCGCACCCCGCGCGAGCGTCGGCTGACGCGAGCGTCGGCCGATCCGTCCCGTCGGATCCCTGCCGTGCCGGTCGCGCCGCGCGTCATGCAGGCGGCGCGACCGGCGCCCCGCGCTCAGCTCTCGCGCTCGGCGGCGAGGAACGTGCTCGGGTCCACCGGGCGCTGCGCTCGAGGGAGGGTCTCGACGACCAGCAGGTAGGAGTCGGTCACGAGCTCCCGCACGAAGGCGGCGTCCAGGCCCCCGCCCGGCCACAGGGTGATCCAGTGCCGCTTGTTCATGTGGTAGCCGGGCGTGATGTCCGCGTGCATCGAGCGCAGCGCCTCGGAGTCGCGGGGATCGGCCTTCAGCACGACGGCGGGCGTCCCTCGCACCTCGGCCTGGAGCAGGAACATCTTCCCGAGCACCTTCGCGACGTCCGCCCCGGGCCCGAAGGGCTGGGTGATGTGCGCGGCCGGCAGCTGCAGGGCCCGTGCCCGCGCCATGTCCTGCAGGGTCTCGCCGTCCATCAGGCCATTGTCCACGGCCGCCCGCGGAGCCGCCCGCGCGTCACGCTCCCTGCTGTTGGATGATCCCGATCTTCTGCCACACCTTGCGGGCCATGTCCGAGGTGAGCGTCTCGATGCCCTCGACCGCGTCGAGGACCTCGCCGTCGGAGGTGTCCTCGGCGAACAGGGCCGCACTCTTGCCCATGAGCGAGAGCATCTCCGTGCAGTAGTCGAGATAGCGGGTGAGGTCCGCGCGGTCCAGGTCCATGCCGCCCTGCTCGCGCGAGCCGCGCCCGAGGCGCTCGGGGACCTTGGTGAGCTGGTGCATGTCGATCACGTGCGCGAGGGAGCGCAGGCGGTGCAGGATTCGCAGCACCCGGGCCCGGTCCATCCGCTCGGGCACCGAGTACAGGAAGAACACGGCGATGCCGCCGAACACGAGGTCGTTGATGATCGTCTCGATCAGCGGCAGCAGCTCGAGCGGCCCGACGGCCTGACCCGAGGTCATGACCTCGGCGGCCGCGAGCTCGACGGCGCCGCCCCAGGATGATCGCCACGAGGACCATCCCCAGGCGCGAGAGCAGGCGGGCGGACAGACCGCTCGGCGTGAGCCGAACCACAGAGTCGGCCCGGGGGAATGAACGGAGTTCCTCCGTAGTTGAGTCTAGTGTGCTCAAGGTTGATGAGGCGGGGTTTGACAGCCCTGCGGAGCGGATCTCTACTTGAGTGCGTACGACTCAGCGCTTCCCGTCGGCATCGTCGGCGGTGCACGAACCCGTTGCGACCGTGCGTCGCAGAAAGGCAGGAACCCATGTCCCGTGTCGTCGGAATCGACCTCGGAACCACCAACTCCTGCGTCGCGATCATCGAGGGCGGCCAGCCCACCGTGATCGCGAACGCGGAGGGCATGCGCACCACCCCGTCCGTCGTGGCCTTCTCCAAGCAGGGAGAGGTCCTCGTGGGCGAGGTCGCCAAGCGCCAGGCGGTCACCAACGTGGACCGCACCATCTCCTCGGTCAAGCGCCACATGGGCACTGACTGGAGCACGGACATCGATGACAAGAAGTACACCGCGCAGGAGATCTCGGCCCGCATCCTGGGCAAGCTCAAGCGCGACGCGGAGTCCTACCTCGGCGAGCCCGTCACGGACGCCGTCGTCACCGTCCCCGCCTACTTCAACGACTCCGAGCGCCAGGCGACCAAGGACGCCGGCCAGATCGCGGGCCTGAACGTCCTGCGCATCATCAACGAGCCCACCGCGGCCGCTCTCGCCTACGGGCTGGAGAAGGGCAAGGACGACGAGGAGATCCTCGTCTTCGACCTCGGCGGCGGCACCTTCGACGTCTCCCTGCTCCAGGTGAGCAAGGACGAGGACGGCTCTGCCATCCAGGTCGAGGCCACCGCGGGCGACAACCGCCTGGGCGGCGACGACTGGGACCAGAAGATCGTCGACTGGCTGATCCAGCAGGTGAAGTCCAAGGACGGCGTGGACCTGAGCAAGGACCGCATCGCCCTGCAGCGCCTCAAGGAGGCCGCGGAGCAGGCGAAGAAGGAGCTCTCCTCCTCGACGTCGACCAACATCTCTCTGCAGTACCTCTCGATGACCGAGAACGGTCCGCTGCACCTGGACGAGAAGCTGACCCGCTCGCACTTCGAGGACATGACGCAGGATCTCCTCGAGCGCACGAAGGCCCCCTTCCACCAGGTCATCAAGGACGCGGGGATCTCCGTCTCCGACATCGACCACGTGGTCCTCGTCGGCGGCTCGACCCGCATGCCCGCCGTCTCGGAGCTCGTGAAGTCCCTGACCGGCAAGGAGCCGAACAAGGGCGTGAACCCCGATGAGGTCGTCGCCGTGGGCGCCGCCCTGCAGGCCGCCGTCCTCACCGGCGACCGCAAGGACGTCCTGCTCATGGACGTGACCCCGCTGAGCCTCGGCATCGAGACCAAGGGCGGGCGGATGACCAAGCTCATCGAGCGCAACGCGGCCATCCCGACCAAGGCCTCGGAGATCTTCTCCACCGCCGAGGACAACCAGCCGTCGGTCGCCATCCAGGTCTTCCAGGGCGAGCGCCAGTTCACCCGCGACAACAAGCTCCTGGGCACCTTCGAGCTGACCGGCATCGCGCCGGCCCCGCGCGGCATCCCGCAGATCGAGGTCACCTTCGACATCGACTCCAACGGCATCGTGCACGTCAGCGCCAAGGACCGCGGCACCGGCAACGAGCAGTCCATCCAGATCACCGGCGGGTCCGCCCTCTCCGAGGACGACATCGACCGCATGGTCAAGGACGCCGAGGCCCACGCCGCCGAGGATGAGGAGCGCCGGAAGAACTCCGACGCCCGCAACACCCTCGAGCAGCTCGTCTACCAGGGCGAGAAGCTGCTGAAGGACAACGAGGACAAGATCTCCGAGTCCGACCGCACCAAGGCCGAGGACGCCATCAAGGAGGGCAAGGACCTGCTCGCCAACGAGGAGGCCGAGACCGCCGACCTCGAGGCCAAGCGGGACTCCCTCAACGAGGCGCTGCAGGCCGTCGGCACCGCCATCTACTCCCAGCAGGGCGAGGACGGCGCCGAGGGCGCCGAGGGCGCTCCGAACGCGGACGCCGGTGCGTCGTCGGATGACGACGACGTGGTCGACGCGGAGATCGTGGACGACGAGGACGAGGAGAAGAAGTGATGACCGAGAACCAGCAGACGCCCGATCCCCAGGACCCCCGCGGTCCCGAGGGTGACGCGGCCGAGGCGGGGTTCTCCTTCACCGACAAGCGCAGGGTGGACCCGGCGGACGGCAGCGTGCGTCCGTCGGGCCCGACGGCCGACGACCAGGGGGGCGACCCCCTGGACGCCGAGGCGGCGGCGCTCTACGAGCAGGCGCAGCAGGAGGGCGACCCCGCGGGGGAGACCTCCGGCGGGAGCGCCCGTGTCGCGGAGCTCGAGTCGCAGGTGGCGGACCTGACCGAGGAGCTCAAGCGCTCCCAGGCCGAGTACGTCAACTCCCGGCGTCGGATCGAGGCGACGGCGGCCGCCGACACGCAGGCCGCCTCCGCCCGCGTCCTGACCAGCCTGATCAGCGTCCTGGACGACATCGAGCTGGGTCGCCAGCACGGTGACATCGCCGAGGGCACCCCGTTCCACTCGATCGCCTCCAAGCTCGAGGACACCCTGCGCGCGCAGGGCCTCGAGCGGTACGGCGAGGCGGGCGACGAGTTCGATCCGAGCCTGCACGAGGCCCTCATGCACGAGGAGTCCGCGGAGGCGGACACCACCCGGATCAAGCTCGTCATGCAGCCCGGGTACCGGGCGGGCGACCGCGTGCTGCGGCCCGCCCGCGTGGGCACCGTGGGCCCGCAGTGATTCCCACGCGATGATCGGAGGCGCTCCCGCCGCTGCGGCGGGAGCCGCCCCGATCGCACGCCGACCCCGTCGGCGCGGCGGGCCGGTGCGGATCAGTTCCGCACCGGCCCGCCTGCCATGGGGGACCATCGGCACCACAGACTTCTGACTTCCGCGGTCCGCAGACGGCCGCACCCCGGGGACGCGGCGGCGCCGATCGCCGCACGGGCCCACGGATTCACCCATACTCAGAACGACGCTCCCCGAAAGGAGGCGCACGAATGTCCCAGCAGGACTGGCTCGAGAAGGACTTCTACGCGGTCCTCGGCGTCTCGAAGGACGCGAGCGCGCAGGAGATCAAGAAGGCATACCGCAAGAAGGCGCGGGACCTGCATCCCGACCGCCACCCCGACGACCCCACCGCCGAGGACCGCTTCAAAGAGGTCGGCGAGGCCTACTCCGTGCTCAGCGACGACGAGCAGCGCGAGCAGTACGACGCGATCCGCGCCATGGGCGCGGGCGGCGCGCGCTTCGCCCCCGGATCCGGCGGCGGAGGCGGCGGCGGATTCGAGGACATGTTCGGCTCGATGTTCGGAGGCGGCGGCGGAGGCCGCACCGCCTACAGCTCGGGCGGTCAGAACATCGACATGGACGACCTGCTGCGCATGTTCGGCGGCGGCGGGGGCGGCGCGAGCTTCGGCGGTGCGCCCGGCGGCGGCGCGGGATTCGGCCGCGGCGGCTACGCCACCCAGGCGCAGGGCGAGGACCTGCGCGCCCACCTCACGCTCAGCTTCCGCGACGCGGCGCTTGGCACCGAGGCGAAGCTCGAGGTCGGCGGGCGCAGCGTCACCACCCGCATCCCCGCCGGCGTGCACGACGGGCAGAAGATCCGCCTGCGCGGCAAGGGTCAGCCCGGTCAGAACGGCGGCAGGGCCGGCGACCTGATCCTGACCCTCGACGTGGACACCGATCCCGTCTGGTCCGCCGACGGCGCGGACCTGCACATCACCGTTCCCGTCCGCTTCGACGAGGCGGCGCTGGGCACCACGATCGAGGTCCCCCTGTTCCAGGGCGGCAGCGTGAAGATGAAGGTCCCCGCCGGCACGCCGTCGGGCCGCACCCTGCGCGCCAAGGGCAAGGGGCTCGCCACGTCCAAGCGCACGGGCGACCTGCGTGTGAAGATCGAGGTGGCCGTCCCCGAGCACCTCGACGAGTCGGCGCGCGAGGCCGTCGAGGCCCTGCGCGATGCCCTCGGGGGCGAGGACCCGCGCGCCGGCCTCGCCGAGGCCGCCCGCCGCTGACGGCCGCAGCGGATCCGGCGCGGACGCTGACTGCGCCCAGACCGTCCGCGCGACCCGGTGCACGACCAGAGCTCGACCGCAGCACGAGAGGAGGCGAGGGCGATGCCCCCGTTCCAGCAGATCGACGAGCGGGCGCCCGTGTTCGTCATCTCCGTCGCGGCCGAGCTCGCGGGCATGCACCCGCAGACCCTGCGCCAGTACGACAGGATCGGCCTGGTGTCTCCGAAGCGCACCTCCGGCCGCGGTCGCCGCTACAGCGCGCGCGACGTCGCGCAGCTCCGCGAGGTCCAGCGCCTCTCCCAGGAGGAGGGCATCAATCTCGCGGGGATCAAGCGGATCCTCGAGCTGCAGGACGAGGTGACGCAGCTGCAGTCCCAGCTCGGTTCCGTGCGAGAGGCGATCGCCGCGATGGGCGGCCGCACCTCGGGCTCCCGCAGCGGCGGGGGCGAGGGCTCCGGTCGTGTCTTCGCGGCCGACAGCGCGGGGCGCGTGAGCACCCTGCGCCGCGGCCAGCGCCCCGCCCGCCCCGACAACGGGGCCGTCGTGCTCTGGAGGCCGGGCGGGGGACGCTGAGCCGTGCGCGCGGGTCCGTCGGGCGCTCGAACCTCCGAGTGCTCGGCCCGTCGACCGCCCTCAGCGAGGACGACGCGGGGTGACGCCCTCCTGGTCGTAGATGCGCTGCAGCTGCGCGGCGACCTCCTGCATGTCCACTGCTTCGGCGGCGGCGCGCCCCGCCGCGGAGAGGTCCGCGAGATCCCCGTCGAGGAGCCGCCGCAGGCGCTCGGCGATCTTCTGCGCCGCGCTGCGCCGGGCGCGCAGCGCCTGGTCCGAGCCGCCGCTCACGGCGCTCGAGGCGGGCACGGGCACCTTGTGGACGACCTCGCCGTCCGGCAGCCATTCCTCGTAGATCGGGATGTCCGAGAGCAGCACGGGGGCGCGGCAGGCGAGTGCCTCCAGCAGCACGATCCCCTCGGTCTCCTCCTTGGTGAGGAAGCAGAAGGCGTCGCACCCGGCGTAGGCCTCGCGCAGCACGTCCGAGGTGACGTACCCCGGGAAGCGGGCGTTGGCCGGAGCGGAGGCGACCGCGGCGGCGACGTCCTTCGTGATCAGACGCGGGTCGGTGCGCCCGTACCAGACGAACGTGACCTCGGGCATCGCGCGGGCGAGCTCCACCCATTCGAGGATCCCCTTGCGGACCATCTGGATGCCCACGCTCATCACCACCGGAGCGTCGGGTTCCAGTCCCAGACGAGCACGCAGCGCCTCGCGGTCCCCGTCGCGGCGCGCGAAGAAGCCGGTGTCGACTCCGTTCGAGAGCACGTGGATGTGCCGGGAGATCCGGTAGCGGGGCCGGGAGATCAGCTCGCGCGCGTACTGCGTGGGCGTGACGACCGCGTCCCCGCGGCGGTAGATCCACGCGATCCAGCGCCGGAACCAGGGAGCGATCCGGTTCGCTCCGGTGAACGAGTCCCGGAAGTCCTCCTCGGTCGAGTGCGCCCACATCATCACCGGGCGCCCGCGCAGGTGCGAGAGCGCCGCCAGCAGCGGGGTGTCCGGGAAGGGGGTGTTCAGGTGCGCGACGTCGTAGTCCGCGAAGGGCGACGTGACGACCTCGTGCCCCAGAGCCTCGACGGCGCGTCGCTGATGCCGGATGGCCTCGCCGATCCCTGACTGGCCGGCGAGGGCCGCCAGGCCCTTGGGGATCAGCACGCGCAGTCGCGCGGGTGTCGTGTCGTCGTCGCTCACCAGGGCACCACCTTCATCAGCAGGGCGCTCACGCCCAGTCCGTACGCGAGCAGAGCCCAGGGCTTGCACGCGAGGATGATCAGCGCGAACGTGCGCCAGCGCATGCGGGTCGTGCCCGCGAGGTAGCACAGCAGGTCGTCCGGGGCGACGGGCAGGGCGATCGCGGTCGCGAAGAGGGTCGTGAAGCGGGGCCTGCGGGTCCAGCCCAGGTACTTCTCGACGGTGCTCTCGCTGAACGCGCGCTCGATGAGCCCGAGCCCCACGTGCCGGGCGATCGCGAAGTTCGCGAAGGAGCCCGCGCATACGGCGAGGTAGCTCAGCAGCGTGCCCTCGACGGGGCCGAAGAGCACGGGTGCGGCGAGCACGAGGATCCCGCCGGGGATGATCGGGAAGACGACGCTCGCCCCGCTCAGCAGCACCAGGACCACGGGCCCGAACGCGCCGAGGGCATCGATGAAGGACTGCAGGTGCTCCTGGGAGTCCAGGACACCGGCGCGCAGTCCCCAGAGCACCGCGCCAGCGCAGGCGAGCAGGCCCAGCAGGGGCGCGAGCCGCACGGCCACCCGCAGCGGATCGCGGTGCGGGTCGGCGGGCGCATCACCGGTGACCGTGGCATGGTCAGCCGCGGCGGACGGGGCCGACGGGACGGTCGCGGGACGCTCGAGGACAGCAGGGCGGGCGGGGCGCACGGTGCGCCCCGGGATCGTGGTGCTCATGGTCGCCTCAGGCGTTCAGGAGGTGCGACGCGGCGCCGTGCGGACCGCCCTCAGCGACCGGTGCCGAAACCCCGACGTCCGGGGCGCCCGCGGGCGCGTCGGCGAGGTGCGCTCCGAGAGCTGGCGCGAGGCGGCGAGCCGATGACGACGCGGCCGAGGCGACCGATGCCCGGCTGCGCTCCAGATGCATCGTGCGGTAGACCTCGAGGACCCGAGCCCCGAACGCCTCGGCGCCGCAGGTGCGGCGCGCGTGCTGGAGGGCACGGTGCGACATCCTCTCGATGCCGATCTCGTCATCCAGCAGCGAGGTGAGGCGTGCGCCGAACTCGGCGGAGTCCTCCACGGCATAGCCGGTCTCGCCGTCCACGAGCACTCCGGCGACGGAGTCGTCGCGGCGGCAGAGCAGCGGGAGCCCGCAGGCGAGGGCCTCGATGTAGGTCAGCCCCTGGGTCTCCGAGCGCGAGGCGGAGACGAAGAGATCCGCCATCCGGTACCAGCGTGGGACCTCGTGCGGGTCGATGGCGCCGGCGAAGCGCACGGACCTCTCCATGGCGAGGTCGGCGACCAGGCGCTCGAGGTGCTCGCGGTAGGGGCCGTCGCCCACGAGCACGAGGACCGCGTCCTCGCGCTCGGCGGCGGCCACGTCGCGGATGACCTGGTCGAGGTTCTTCTCCTTGGCCAGGCGCGAGACGCTCAGCAGCACCTTCTGGCGGGCGCCGATCCCCAGGGAGGCGCGCAGGGCGGCGGAGTCGGCCGCCTCGGCGGAGGACTGCGCGGGGCGGAAGCGTCCCAGGTCCAGGCCTGTCGGGATCACGTGCACGGGGCGGCTCACCCGGTAGCCCTCGAGGAGGTGCGCGACCTTCTCGGTGGGGGCGATGACCGCGTCCGTGCGCTCCAGCAGCCGGCGGGAGAACTCTGCGACGGCCTTGCGGCCCATGGTGCGGCTGGGCGAGTAGTAGTGCGTGTAGTCCTCGTAGATCGTGTGGTACGTGTGCACGAGGGGCACGTCGAGGTCGCGGGCGATGCGGCGGGCCCACACGTGGGTGGTGAACTCGCAGTTCGAGTGGACCACATCCGGGCGCCAGCGCTTGATCGCCCCGAGGATGCGTCGCTGGTGGATGGTGCCGATGCGGGCGCTCGCGTAGAACAGCGAGGCCGAGACCGAGCCGAGGCGGTAGACCTTGCCCTCGCACGAGGAGCGCAGCCCGGGTGCGAGGGTCAGCACGCGCACGTCGCAGCCGAGGGCTTCGAGCTGCCGACGCAGGGTGGTCACGGAGGCGACGACCCCGTTGACCGCAGGCTCCCACCAGTCGGTGGTCAGGAGCACCTTCAGCGGACGCTCGGCGCGCGCGGCGGGACGCGCGGACGAGGACCTCTCGAGCAGTGTCATGGTGCCATCCTCCGCCGGAGCCGGGGCCGACCCATCAGCCGGAGGTCCACACTGCGTCCACCCCAGGGATGATCCTGCGAAGGAGGCGGACCCGGGCACGCGGCCCTGGCCTCCCCCTTCGCACGAACGTGAGCGCTGCATGGTCCCGACCATAGCGTCCCGGAGCCGCGAGTCGAGGGTGCGGCGGGGGACACGCCGGGGAAGGCCTGATGACGGGGAGCGGGTCGGGGCGGTGGCGGGGTGTCGAGGAGTCATGCTCCGAGTCTGCGCATCTGCGGCGACGCTTCCCACCCCGCCACCTGGTGGGGCCCGTGTCGGGCTTTCCCCACCTGCGGTGCCCGCTCCGGCGCGCGCAGGTCGAGCAGCTCAGGCGGTGATCACTCGCTGACCTGGTAGGTGGCGGTGAGATCGGCGCTCGCGAGCTGCTGGGTGAAGATCGCGAAGCGCGCGCCCACGTGGGGGTCCGACGGGTCGGCGCCCAGAGTCTCCACGGGAAGCGCGTGCACCGAGAAGACGTAGCGGTGCGGCGGGCCGGCGGGCGGGTTGGGGCCGTCGTAGCCGACGCGCCCGAAGTCGTTGGCCGCCTGCTTCAGATCGGCGCTCTCGCGCGGCACGCCGAGGTCCAGCGAGGTGGCCGAGGCGGGGATGTCCCAGGCGACCCAGTGCCAGAATCCCGAGCCCGTCGGCGCATCGGGGTCGTAGCAGGTGACGGCGAAGCTCCGTGTCCCTTCGGGTGCGCCGGTCCAGGTGAGGTCCGGGGAGGTCGAGGTGCCGCCGAGCTCGGGGGCGAGCTGCGCGGCGGCGACCACGGAGTCGTCGGGAGTGGCCTGCGAGGTGACGGAGAACGTGGTGTCGGTCATGCTCCCAGGCTACGGGACGCTCGCCCGGTCACGACAGGATCCCCGGCGCTCGCCGTGATCGACCGGCGCTCGTCGGCGCGTCCCTCCTGCGCTGTCCCCGGGGTTCGTCGGTTCCGGCTCAGAATCCGCTGGAGGACGGGCGCGGGTAGTGCGTGAGGAACTTCTTGACCTGGTTGGCCATCGCGACGGCGATGTAGGCGCGACGGCGCGTGCCCTCGGTGGCGTAGGCCAGCGGGTGCACCGTGCGGTGGCGGGCGATGCGGCGCACGCGGGCCCGCAGCCCGGGCTCGGTCACGTAGCGCATGAGCAGGGGGCGGGGGACGATCGAGTAGAGGATCTCGTCGTCCGGGACGATCCGCTCGATCTGCTCGTGGTCGACGACGTCGCGGACGACCGCGCGCGCCACGTTCGCCCCGGCCGCGGTCATGTAGTAGTTGTTCCGGCCGATGCGCGGGTTGACCTCGAAGAACTTCGCGACTCCCGTGCGCGGGTCGACCTTCACGTCGAAGTTCGCGTAGCCGCGGTAGCCGGTGCGCTCGAGGAACGCGACGGCCTGCACGGCGATCTCGCCCGGGTCGGCCGTGAACATCGCCGCCGGGTTCCCGAGGGCGCCGGGGGTGTGCTCCTCGAGCAGCACGTGCGCGCCGCCGAGCAGCGTCACTCGACCCGTCTGATCGACGTAGGCGGTGATCGAGCGCATGGCGGTGTCGTCGCCCGGCACCATCTCCTGGACCACGAAGCGGTCGGCGAAGCCCGCCGCGTCGAGCTGGTGCACGAGGTCCGTCAGCTCGGCGGGCTCGGTGAGGTGGTAGACCTTCTTCTTCCCCGCGAACTCCACGTGCGTGTACGCGGAGGAGCGGGCGGGCTTGGCGACCACGGGGAAGGCGAACGGGAGCTCCGGGATCACCGTCGGACCCTCGCCGGTGAAGTCGACGACCACGGTCTCCGGCGTGCTCACGCCGAGCGTCGTGCAGATCTCGGAGAAGGTCGCCTTGTCGGAGACGTCGCGGAGGGTCTCCTCGTCCAGCACCGGCAGCACGAAGAACTCCTCGAGCTCCTCGCGGTGAGTGCTGAGCAGTGCGATCAGCCAGTCGGCGTTCGCGAGCACGATCGCGGGGATCCCCGGACGCCTCGCGGCGCGCTCCCGGCCGTGGCGCAGCAGGGCTGCGGCGAGGTCGTCCTCGGTGGCGCTCGCGCCGAGCTCCTCGGCCACCAGGATCCGCGAGTCCGCGATCGGCCCCGAGACGCTGCGCGTGATGACGTGCGAGATCGTCCCGTACTGCTCGTGGAAGGCGCGGGCCAGGGCGTACACCCCGATGTCACCGCCCAGCATCACCAGGTCGAAGTCGTCGCGAGGCTCGGCGGGGCCGCGGGAGCGCGAGGAGGCGGGAGCCATGGGTGATCTCCTTCGGACGGGCAGTGGGGCGGCCGACGGGATGGCGGGCCGACGGGATGGGTGGCCGACGGGCCGGACGATCGACGGGCTGGACGGCCGACGGGTCGGACGGGATCGGCCCCGTCAGAACCCGGTGTCGGTCGGGCGCGGGTACACGCGCAGGTACTTGCGCACGAAGTTGAGGCCGGAGGTGCGGGCGTACGCCCTCATCCAGGCCCCTTCCGGACGGTACAGGAACGGATTCGCCAGCGCGGTGCGGGCGACGTCCTTCACGCGCGCCCGCAGGTGCGCATCGCGGACGTAGCGCAGCACGAGCCGCACCGGCAGGATCGTGTAGAGCACCGGGCGGGTCACCACGACCTGGTCGATGTCCTCACCGTGCACGAGGTCCTCGACGATGTGCCGGGCGACGGACTCGCCGGCGGCGGTCACGTAGTAGTTGTTGCGCCCGATCCGCGGGTTGATCTCGAAGAAGCACTGCTCGCCGGTGCGCGGGTCGACCTTCACGTCGAAGTTCGCGAACCCCACGTAGTCGACCGCGTCCAGGAAGCGCGAGGCGGCCTCGATGAGCTGCGGGTGGGCGCCCGTGATCATCGCGGCCGGGCGGCCCAGGGCCTCCGGGGTGTGCTCGCCCAGCAGCACCTGTGCGGCGCACAGCAGGGTGACGCGTCCGCGGCTCGAGCGGTAGGCGGTGATCGAGCGCTGCGCGGTGTCGTCCCCAGGGACCAGGTCCTGGAACAGGAAGCGACCCGTGAAGCCCGCATCGCGCAGGCTGCGCACCAGACGCAGACGCTGCTCCTCGCTCTCGAGGAAGAACACCTTGCGCTTGCCGGGGAACGACACCCGGCCGTACTCGGCGGTGTTCGCGGCCTTGCCCACGCAGGGGTAGGCCCAGGGCAGCGGGTCCTCCCCGTCCCAGTCCGCGTCACGGGCACGCGCGAAGTCCACGACCTTCGTGGGCGGGGTCGCGATGCCCAGGCCAGCGCAGATCTCCTGGAACTCGGCCTTGTCGGCGAGGCGCTCGAGCTGCGCGGCGTCGACCTGGGAGAGCAGGTAGTGCTCCTCGAGATCGGCCCGGTGGGCGTCGATGAAGGCGACCAGCGAGTCGGCGTTGCACAGCAGCAGCGCGGGGCGGCCCGCGGGACGCTGCTGCGCGAGCTCGACGAGCACGTCGCGCATCTCCTCGTCGCTCGCGTCCGCGCCCAGCACGATGCTGCGCGCGGTCACGGTGCGCTCGTTCATCGCCACGGGCACGCGGCACACGAGTGTGGACACGATCCCGTACTCCTGATGGAACGCGATCGTGAGGTTCAGTGTGTTCAGACCCGCTCCGAGCACGACGACGTCGAAGCCCGGATCGGCCGTCGGGGGGGACGAAGGCATGCGTGGGATCCTACCGGGCGTTCACGCGTTCTCTCCCAGGTGGGACACGGATCTCAGCGTGCGCCGGTGATGCGCAGCCACAGGGTCGTGTCCGCGGGCAGCGCTCGCAGGCCGGTCGCGTGGTCCTCGTGGGAGGCGATGAGGACGCGGGCTCCGGCGAAGCGGGGATCCTCGTCGACGCGCACGCTGCGGCCGGTCGTGTTCACGAGCACCACCAGATCGCCGCGGCCGACGCCGAGCACGCCGTCGGGGAGGCCCTCGAGGAAGGAGACGGGACGCTCGTGGCGGCCCAGCTCGAGCTCATGGCGCAGGGAGAGGGCGCGCCGGTACATCTCGAGGGTCGAGTCCGGGTCCTCCGCCTGGATGTCGGCCGCGAGGCCGGCGAACTCGGGCGGCTGGGGCAGCCAGCTCCTCCCGCTCGGGGAGAAGCCGTAGGCCGGGGCGTCGTGGAGCCAGGGGAGAGGGACGCGGCAGCCGTCGCGACCGGGCACGCCCGCCCGCTTGTGGGCGGGATCCTCGCGCAGCTCGTCGGGGATCTCCCGCACCTCGGGCAGGCCGAGCTCCTCGCCCTGGTAGAGGTAGGCGGCGCCGGGCAGGGAGAGCATGAGCAGGCTGGCGGCGCGGGCGCGGCGCAGGCCGAGGGCGGCGTCGGGGGCCTCGTCGCGTGCGAGGCTCTCGCCGAAGGCGTGCTCGGGCGGGAAGCCGAAGCGGCTCGCGTGGCGGATGACGTCGTGGTTGGAGAGCACCCAGGTGGTGGGCGACTGCACCGCGTCGGCCAGCACCAGGGGCTTCTCGATCGCTGCGCGCAGGGCACCGACGTCCCAGCGGGCCTGGAGGAAGCCGAAGTTGAAGGACTGGTGGGCCTTCTCGGCGCCGATGTACAGCGGCAGGCGCCTCTCGGGGATCCAGGCCTCGAGCACCATCATGCGATCGCCTGGGTACGCGTCGAGGATCGGGCGCCACTCGCGGTAGATGTCGAGCACGCCGTCGTTGTCGAAGTAGACGGGCACTTCGCCGTCGGGGATGTCGATGAGGCCCTCGGAGTTCACGGTCGCGTCCGGCAGGCCCTCGGGCTTGATCATGCCGTGGGCGACGTCCACGCGGAAGCCGTCGGCGCCGCGCTCGAGCCAGAAGCGCAGCACGTCCCGGAACATGGCCCGGACCTCGGGGTTCTCCCAGTTCCAGTCCGGCTGGGAGGTGTCGAAGATGTGGAGGTACCACTGTCCGGGAGCGCCGTCCGCCTCGGTGACGCGGGTCCAGGCGGGACCGTGGAAGATCGAGGTCCAGTTGTTCGGAGGCAGCTCGCCGTGCTCGCCGCGACCGTCGCGGAACACGTACATCTTGCGCTCGGGGGAGCCGGGGGTCGCCGCGAGCGCGTCCTGGAACAGCGGATGCTGGTCGGAGGAGTGGTTGGGGACGATGTCGACGATCACGCGCAGGCCGAGGGCGTGGGCTCGCGCGAAGAGCTCGTCGGCGTCGCCGAGGGTCCCGAAGCGGGGGTCGACGTCCATGTAGTCGGCGACGTCGTATCCGGCGTCCTTCTGCGGGGACGTGTAGAACGGGGAGAGCCACACGGCGTCGACCCCGAGCGCCGCGAGATGCGGGAGGTGCGCGGTGATGCCGGCGAGGTCGCCCATGCCGTCGCCGTCGGCGTCCGCGAAGGAGCGCGGGTAGACCTGGTAGACCACGGCGTCGCGCCACCATTCGGGCGCCTGGCCGTGGTCGCTCGCGACCGCCCCGGGGGCCTTGGGCGTCGGACTCGGGACGACGGAGGCACCCGCGGTGAGGGGATCGATGGTGCGGGTGTCTGCGGCGAGCGGATCTGCGGACTGCGAGGACATGGGGCCTTCCTGAGGGTGACGACGGGCATGGCGGTGGGTGCGCGAGGACGCGCAGGGGTGGGTCGCGTGCGGCGCAGAGAGGGCGGCTCTCAGGCTGTCCCGCGCGGGAGCGACAGCAGGCTCGCCCCGGCGGAGTCCGCCGTGAAGGTCACGGTGCTCCCATGGATCGAGGCGGCGGCGCCGCCCACGCGAGGAAGAAGCTCCGCAGCTACGGCTGCGGGGAGGCAGGCGAGGTCCAGCGCGACGGGCGCGTGGGGCCCGCGGGCAAGATGCACCACGGTATCGCCGAGCGGATGCGTGCGGGCGATGACGAGCGCGTCGTCACCGGCGTGCAACCAGCGCAGCCCTCCGTGGCGCAGCGAGACCCGCTCGCGCCGCAGTCCCAGCAGCGTGCGGGTGGCCTCGAGCACCTCGAGGTCGACGCGCTCGGGGTCGGCGGCCGCGATCGCGTCCCAGGGCATGGGGGTGCGGGAGTGCTCGCCGGTCTGACCCGTCGCGCCGAGCTCGTCGCCCGCGAAGACGGTGGGCACTCCGGGCAGCGTCGCGAGTGCGGCGACCGCCGCGAGCTGCCTGCCGTGCTCGCCGACGACCGTGCGGGTCCGCGGGGTGTCGTGGCTGGACAGCTGGTTCTGGGAGTGCACCCGGGAGGGCCAGGGCAGCTGGGCGTTGTAGTCGCGCAGGGTGCGCGAGACGGGCCCGCCGCCCAGGCGGGGCAGGGTCATCGGAAGGCCCAGCCAGTTCAGGTCGCTGCCGGGCTCTGCGAGCCACGCCCACAGCGGGCGCGTGAACCCGGCGTAGTTCATGGTGCCGTGCCAGCCGTCCCCGGCGAGGTCCCCGCTCGCATCGTGCCCGTGCTCGGCGACGAGCCAGGTCTCTCGCCCCGTCTCCTGCTCGGCGCCGCGCAGGGTCGCACGGATCTCGCGCGCGACCTCGTGCGTGACGTCGACGGGGCCGTGTCGACCCGTCATGTTCGCCACGTCGATGCGCCAGCCGTCCGCGAGGAACGGTGCGCGCAGCCAGCGGCCGACGACGCTGCCCGGGCCCCGGGTGAGCCGTTCGCGCAGGCGGGCGTCGCGCAGGTCGAGCTTCGGCAGGGAGGGGACGTCCATCCAGCTCGCGTAGGAGTCGGGATGCTCCTCGAAGAGGTAGAAGCCGGCCTCGGGGGATCTGGCGTCGGCCTGTGCGGCGCGGAACCATTCGTGGGTGGCACCGGTGTGGTTGGTGGTGAGGTCGAGGACCAGGCGCATGCCGCGCGCGTGGAGCGCCTCGGAGAGCCGCACCAGCGCCTCGTCGCCGCCCAGCAGGGGGTCCACGCGGTCGAAGGTCGAGGCGTCGTAGCGGTGCACGGACCCCGCGGGGAAGACGGGCGTGAGATACACGGTGTCCGCCCCTAGGGAGGCGATGTGGTCGAGGCGCTCGATGATGCCGTCAAGGTCACCGCCGAACACCTGGCGTCCGGTGAGGTCGCCGCGCACGGCGGGCTGGTCGTCCCAGCGCATCGGCACCGCCCAGTCGGGGAGCTCCGACAGAGCGGGGCGGCCGTCCTCGTCCACGGGGGAGGCCGTGCTTCGGGCGAAGCGGTCGGGGAAGACCTGGTAGATGATGGCGTCGTCCACCCAGGTCGGCGCGTGCTCATGGGTGACCAGGCGGAAGTCTGTCGCGTCCGACACGTCCCAGGGGAAGAGGCCCGCCGCCGTCAGCCACGCGTACTCGGGGACCTCACGGCCGTCGACGCTGCGTGCCCCGGCGTCGGCGAGCACGCAGAAGCGATACGGGGTGAGCGGGTTCGTCGCCCGCAGGCGCACGGACCACCAGGTGCCCGTCGCCGCGCCGCCGTCGGCCGATCTCCCCGGGCTCTCCGGATCCTCCGGGGCGAGCGGGGAGGTGAGGATCTCGCCGTCGCGCACCGCGCGCAGCGCGATGGTGCGCACCGGGTAGGAGGCCGGGACCCAGACCCGCAGCAGGGCCTCCTCGCCGGGCCCATCGGGTCCCTGCACGTGCAGCGGCCCGGAGTCGTGGTGGGGCTGCAGAGGGAGGGGCAGTCCCGAGGGCTCCGTGCAGGTGCCGCCGGTGGCCCGGAGGGCGGGAGTGGGATCGTCTGGTGCGTGCATCGAGCGCTCAGCCCTTCACGGCGCCGGCGGTGGAGCCGCCCACGATGAAGCGCTGCAGGAACTGGTAGAGCACGATCACCGGGACCATGATCATCACGGAGCCCGCCGCGAAGACTCCCAGGTTGTTCGAGCGGTCGCCCGAGAGCATCCCGTACAGGCCCACGGCGAGGGTCTTGTGGTCATCGCTCGTGAGGAAGATCGACCCGAGCAGGAAGTCGCTCATGACGCCTACGAGGCTGAGCACGAGGGTGGTCGCGAGGATCGGCACGAGCGCGGGCAGTAGGATCCGCGAGAAGACCTGCCAGTGGCTCGCACCGTCGATGATCGCGGCCTCGTCGAGCTCGCGCGGGACGGTGTCGAAGAACCCCTTGATCAGCCAGACCTGCCCCAGGGAGCCGCCGAGCATCACCACGATGTAGCCGGGCAGGGTGTCCAGCCCCAGGAACGGGATGATCTTCCCGAGCCCCGAGATCATCGTGTACACGGCGATCATCGAGAGGATCGCGGGGAACATCATGATCAGCAGCAGCGAGAGCATGCCGGCTCGTCGCCCCGCGAAGCGGAAGCGGCTGAAGGCGTAGGACGCGAGCACCGAGAGCAGCACCTGCACCGTGGACACCACGACGCACACGATGATCGTGTTGAGGTACCACCGCAGGAACGGCCCCTTCTCCCCGCGCAGCAGGGTGGCGTAGTGCTCGAGGCTGAAGGACCTCGGCAGGATCCCCGTCGAGGAGACCGTGCCCAGAGGATTCAGCGACGCGGAGATCACGAAGAGGATCGGGAAGACGGCGAAGAGGACCGCGATGATCCCCACCAGGTGGCGCCATCCGATCTCCGCGAACCAGCGGCCCAGCGGCATCCGCCGGGACCGGGCCGCCGAAGGAGCGGGGCGCGAGGGGATCGACGGCTCCGTGCCGGCCGACCAGTGAGTGCTGTGCGATGTCATGGCTTCTCTCCGTCCCTCAGTTGACGTCTTCGAGTCGGGCGGTGAAGCGGAACTGCACCGCGGCGAGCACGCCCGTGAGGACGAACAGCGCGACGCTCATGGCCGAGGCGAAGCCGAAGTCCGCGCCCGAGCCTCCGAACGCGGTGCGATAGACCATCGAGATGATGATGTCCGTCGCTCCGCGCGTGTACTGCCCGGCAGGGAAGGGCCCGCCGCCGGTGAGCAGCTGGATCGCGTTGAAGTTGTTGAAGTTGAAGGCGAAGGACGCGACGAGCAGCGGCGAGACCGCCACCAGGAGCAGCGGCATCACCACCTTGAAGGTCGCCTGCAGGCGGGAGGCGCCATCTATCCGCGCGGCCTCGAGCACGTCCTTCGGGATCGACTGCAGCGCCCCGGTCGAGATGATGAACATGTAGGGGAATCCCATCCAGAGGTTCGTCAGCAGCACGGCGACCTTCGCGAGCGTCGGATCGCCGAACCAGTCCAGGTGCAGGTGCAGGGTCTGGTTGATGAGCCCGAAGTCGCGGTTGTAGAAGTTCGACCACACCAGCAGCGCGATGAACCCCGGCACCGCGTAGGGCATCAGCAGGATCGAGCGGTAGATGCGTCGCCCGCCCAGCCGCTCATCGTTCAGCACGAGGGCGAGGGCGAAGCCCACCAGGAACGTGAGTCCCACGGAGCCCGCGGCGAACACCAGGGTCCAGCCGAAGGCACGTGCGAACTGCGAGCCGATCGAGGCGTCCGTGAACAGGCGCAGGTAGTTCGCCCCGCCCACGCCCTGCAGCCACGACTGCGGCAGTCGGTCGCCCTTCTCGTCCACGAAGTACTCGCTCGAGCCGACCTTCTTCACCGAGTACACGGTCCCGTTGACCGAGTCGGTGATGGTGTCGGCCCTCTCGTCGTACTTCAGCGTCTTGGTGCCCTCGAAGGCCTGCGTCGTCCCCTGGAGGCGGAGGGCCGTGGTCTCCCCGGTCTCGACGCCCACGTCCTTGAGCGTCCCGTAGACCTGGTTGACCTGCTTCGCGGTGAGGATCGTGAAGCCGTCGGCCGCGGTGACCCGGCCGTTCGTGACGGTCACGGAGCCGGGATCCGCCGTGGTGGCGGGCTCGGTGGCGCTGCCCTCGGTGACCGTGGAGCCGTCCCGGCCGACGAAGAAGAAGGTGTACTCCTCGGGATCGTCGGACCCGGTGAAGCCGCCGACGACGCCCACGGACATCGCCTGGCGCTCGCTGTCGGGCGTCTGCTGCACCGAGTTCGAGGTGATCGAGGCGATCGCCTCCTCCTTGGTGCCGCGCTTGGCATCGCCGAAGTTCGTGAACGAGTAGCCGACAGTCAGCACGATCGGCACGATCAGGAACACGACGAGGAAGAATGTGCCAGGGAAGATGTACTTGCCGGGCACGAAGCGACGCGTGGAGTAGAGCACGAAGATCGCGACCGCGGCCAGCAGCAGCACGGCGAGCCACAGCCACTGCTGCTGCGCGATCATCACCGGGGCGATCCACACCGTCACGGCCAGCACCGCGCCCAGAAGCAGGATCCGAGCCAGCAGCGCCGGCACCGTGGAGCTCCGGGAGGCGTGCCCGGGAGCCTTCGTGGACGTCATGGTGCTCAGGAGACCTTCGAGGAGATCTGCTTGCCGGCGGATTCCATGGTGGACTTCGGGTCGGCGCCGCCGATGATGTTGGCCTGGGCCTGGCCCAGCGGCTTCCACACCTCGCCCATCGCGGGGATCGCGGGCATCGGATCGGCGTTCTTCTCCGCGAGCCCGGCGACCTTGGCCATCTCGGGGTTGTCCGACGCGAGCTCCTTCTGCAGGTCCTTGTTCACCGGGGGAAGCTCGTTCTTGGCGAACATGGCCTTGGCGAGATCGGCGGTGCCGGCGACGTCGGCGAGGAACGTCTGGGCGTTGCCGGCGTTCTTGCCGTTCGCGGCCGCATAGAAGCCGTTGACGCCCGCGAAGGGCACGGCCTTGTCCATGCCCTCGAAGCCGGGGACGGCCGAGAGCGCGACGTCGATCTTCGCCTTCTTGATGTCGGCGATCGCCCAGGGGCCGGAGATCAGGTACGCGGCCTTGCCATCGGTGAACAGGGAGATCGCGTTGTCGCCCGTGATGGAGGTCTTCAGCACGCCCTTCTTGCCGAGCTCCTTCATCTTCTCGCCCGCGGCGATCGACCCTTCCTTGCCCACGCCGAGGTCCTTGGGGTCGTACGCACCCTCGGAGTCCTTGCCGAACAGGTAGCCGCCGGCCGAGGTGTACAGGGGCTCCATGTGGTAGGCGTCGCCCTCCTCTCCCACCGGGAGCGAGAGCACGTTGTCCGCGCCGCCCGCGGTGCCCGCCTCGACGAGCTCCTCGAAGGTGGAGGGCTCCGGGACGTCCGTGAGCTTCTTGTTGGCGAACAGCACCAGGGTCTCCACGGCGTAGGGGACGCCGTAGGTCTGGCCGTTGTACTGCATGGCGTCGAGCGCGACCGAGAGCGTCGTGTCCTCGGCGTCCGCGGACAGCTGCACGGTGGAGATCGCGCCGTTCTGCACGAGGTTGCCGATCCAGTCGTGCGCGCCCATCACGATGTCCGGGCCGTTGCCGGCCTGGTTCGCGGTGACGAAGGAGGTCTGCAGGTCGTTGGCGACCGTCTGCACGGCGACCTTGAGACCGTTGTCGGTGCCCCACTTCTCGGCCGGTTCCTTGAGGGCGGTGGCCTTGGCCTCGTCGGCCCAGATCACGAGGTCCGCGCTGGCGTCGGCCTGAGGGGCTGCGTCGCCGCCGCCGTCGGACGCGGCCCCCGCGTCCGAGGCGTTCGAGGAGTCGGAGTCGGAGGAGCCGCACGCCGAGAGCAGGGCGGCAGAGGCGCCAGCGGCGCCGAGGGCGAGAAAGGACTTGCGACGGATGAGCACCGGATTCTCCTTCGAATGGTGGATCAGGCAGAGAGGCGACCGTGCCACCTGCGTGCATGAAGGTACATGCACTCAGCAACCGAATGCAAGCTTGTGCAAGAACTTGCAATCGCGTACAGTCGGCGCGGCTGGATGGTGCAGGTCACGACGGAGGGGACGGCACGTGGGAAGCAGGCTCATCGACATCGCCGACGAGGCGGGCGTCAGCGAGGCGACGGTCTCGCGAGTGCTCAACGGTCGCGGGGGAGTGAACGAGGAGACGCGCCGCAGCGTCCTGGAGATCGCGCGACGCCGAGGACGCCTCTCGGCCCGCCAGCCCGCCGTCTCCCACGAGCGCACCGTGGGCGTGATGGTCCCCGATCTCGACAACCAGGTGTTCTCGGTATGGCTGGAGAGGATCGAGGCGCACCTGCATGCGAGCGGAGCCGCGCTGCTGGTGGGCATGCGCGCGCGCACCCCGGAGCGCGAGCGCGAGACGCTGGACCGATTCCTTCTGGCCGGGGTCAACGGGGTGATCATGGTCAGCGGCTTCCATGCGCGTGCCGAGGTCCCGCTCGAGGCGTACCGTGACGTGACCCGAGCCGGAATCCCCCTCGCGCTGGTCAACGGCGTGCGCGACGACATCGACGCCGCCTTCGTCTCCTCCGACGACGCCCACGCGATCGACGTCTCGATGCACCATCTGCGCGAGCTCGGCCACCGCGTGATCGGTCTGGCCGTGGGGGACGAGCACACCTGGCCCGTGCGCCGCAAGGTCGCCGCCTTCGAGGCCTCGGGAAGCGCGGTCGAGCGCCCGATCGCCTTCACCGACTTCTCCTACGGCGGCGGCTACGAGGCTGCCGTCGAGCTCGTGCGGCTGGGGGCGACGGCGATCATCTGCGGTTCCGACGTCATGGCGGCCGGTGCCCTCGAGGGCCTCGCCTCGGTGGGGCTCTCCGTGCCCGAGGACGTCTCCGTGATCGGCTACGACGACGTCCCCTGGGCGGCTCTCACCACACCGCCCCTGACCACCGTGCGACAGGGCGTGGACGCCATGGCGCGGGCCGCGGTGCGCGTCGCCCTGCGCGGCGGCGAGGAGAGCCGGCGCCCGCTGCGCACCGAGCTCGAGGTCAAGCCCCAGCTCGTCGTCCGCGCGAGCACGGGTGCGGCACCCGAGAGCGTGACCCGACGGACGTCCCGGGCCGACGTCGGGACCGGTGCCCCGGGCCGATAGCATGGATCGGTGACCACCGAGACCACCGAGACGGCCCAGACCACCGAGAACCCCGACGCCGCCGGCATCAGCGATGCCAGCTACCGCCGCGCGCAGACCCGCAGCGACGCGCTGTGGGAGAAGATCCGCACGAACCCCAGCGGGCTGCGGATGCTCACAGGGGACCGCCCCACGGGCGCGCTGCACATCGGCCACTACTTCGGCTCCCTGCGCAACCGGGTGCGGCTGCAGCAGGCGGGCGTGGAGACCTGGCTGATCGTCGCGGACTACCAGGTCATCACCGACCGCGAGGTGCTCGGCGACATCCGGGGCTCGGTGCGCGAGCTGATCACGGACTACCTGGCCGCGGGCATCGACCCGGAGCAGGCCACGATCTTCACGCACTCCGCGGTGCCTGCGCTGAACCAGCTGATGCTGCCGTTCCTCTCGCTCGTCACCCAGCCCGAGCTCGAGCGCAACCCCACCGTGAAGGCCGAGCTCGCCGCCGCCGGCAAGTCGGCGATGGGCGGGCTCATGCTCACCTACCCGGTCCATCAGGCGGCGGACATCCTGTTCTGCCACGGGAACCTGGTGCCGGTGGGCAAGGACCAGCTGCCCCACATCGAGCAGACCCGGGTGGTCGCCCGCCGCTTCAACGAGCGCTACGCGGGAGGGGAGCAGTTCTTCCCCGAGCCCGACGCGCTGCTCTCCGAGGCGCCCACGATCCTGGGGCTCGACGGCAGCCACAAGATGAGCAAGTCGCTGGGCAACACGGTCATGCTGCGCATGAGCCCCGAGGAGACAGCGAAGAAGATCAAGAAGGCCAAGACCGACTCCGAGCGCGAGATCACCTTCGATCCCGAGAACCGTCCCGAGGTCGCGAACCTGCTGACCATCGCCTCGCTGTCCACGGGGCGCAGCCCCGAGGAGATCGCCGCCGAGATCGGCGACAAGGGCGCGGGCACCCTCAAGGTGATGACCGCCGAGGTCCTCAACGAGCACCTGGCGCCCCTGCGCGAGCGCCGCGCCGAGCTCGAGAAGGACCCCGGCTACCTCTTCTCGGTGCTGCGCGCGGGCAACGAGCGCGCGAACGCCGCGGCCGACGAGACCCTCGCCCACGTGCGCGAGGTCATGGGGATGGTCTACTGACCCGTCGGCCGACGGCCACGGTTCAGAAGCTGCTCGAGCTGCCCGCTCCCGAGAAGCCACCGCCCGAGTACCCGCTCGTGCTCCCGGAGGACGCCGGCGGATTGCGGTGCGTGTCCAGCGCCGTCGTGGCGCCGCCGTACCAGGCGCCCGTCCACAGCACGGGGCTCAGCGAGTATCCCGAGACGTAGTCCTGCGGGTGCCGGGCGAACTGCCTCCCGCGCACCGAGGTCGGGAAGTCGCTCGTGAAGCCCTCGGGCTCGGCGTCCCGCATCACCTCGATCTCTTCCTCGTCCTGGGAGCGGGCGCCGATCGCCTCCTCGCGCAGGCGCTCGCTCGCCACGGACAGCCGCTCGGTGAGCTCGTCGAGCCTCTCCAGTGCGTCGTCGGGGCTGATGCCGCCGTCGAGGTAGGCGGTGGAGACCTCCTCGAGATCGGTCCCGACCTGCTGGGCCGTGGAGCGCAGGCCGGCGGCCGCTGCGGAGTGCGTCGTGGTGCTCTGCTGCCCGTCGGTGTCGGTGTCGGTGTCGGTGTCGGTGTCAGCGTCGGCGGGGTCGAGGACCTCCGCGATGGTCTGCTCGACCGCGGCCAGCGACTCGTCCAAGGGCCTGCGCTCCTCCTTCCATGCGGTCCGGAAGTCTCCCGTGCGGCCGAGGAGACGGGCCGCGCCGATGATGGTGTCGTCGGCTCGATCGGCGACCTCGACCGACGTCTCGAACTCCTTCGCCCGACGCGCCGACGTCGGGCCGATGCCCCACAGCGGGCCCGGGTGCGCGGGCAGCTCGGAGGCGCTGCTCTCCGCCTCGTCGACTGCGCGGCGGTAGTCCTCGACGTCGGCGAGGATCGTCGCGCCGTAGGAGGAGTCGCGCGGGATCCGGGCGGCGGCCTGATCGGTCTCCTGCCGCTTCCCACGCACGTCGTCGAAGCGCTCGCGGGCGGTGCGGACCCTTCGGCGGCTGCCGGCGCCGCGGGCGAGCGCGGCCACGGCACCGGCGCCGAGGGCGACGAGCGCGATGAAGGCGCCGATGATCGCGCCCGGGCTCCGCCACCACGGGCGCCCCAGGAGGTCGGCGTACTTCTGGGCGCCCGCGTCGAAGGCATCGGACCAGGCGCCGTCGGCGGCGTCGTCCTTCATCGCGTCCTGCACGTCCTCGAAGCCGTCGTCGGTGAGCTTGACGTCCTCCCCGGCGTACGTCCCGACCTTCCGGTGCTCCGGGTCGATCGCGAGGATGACGACGCCGTCGGCCCACTTCTCCCCGTCGATCCAGTCGGGGTGCTCGGATCTCGCGTCGTCCAGCACCGCGTCGTTCAGCCCGGTATCGTCCGACGGGTCCGCGTCGTGCGCGGCGATGTCGAGGGTGACCACCTTGAGGTCGACCGGAGCGGCGGCCTCGCGGAGATCGATGCCCTGCAGCCGGCCCTGGAGGGCGTCCGGATCGTCGATCACCCCCTGCTCGTCGTCGATCTCGACGGAGCCCGGGGGAGCGGCATGCGCTCCAGGAGCCAGCAGGGGAGCGAGCAGCGCCAGCAGCGCGAGCGCGCCCAGGAGCACGAGGACGAGGCTGCGCACATGGGCCGACGGCGCCGGGGCGCGGGTCGTCGCCCGGGGAGCGAGAGGAGCCGGAGGAGCGGTCGGGGCCTGGGAATGCGGGTCCATGGCCCCACGCTACGGAGCGCCGAGCGCGCGGCGGATCCGTCGATCGTCGGTCCCTGCACCCGCGCAGGGAGCGCCCTTATACTCACCTTAAGCAGACCTTTGGGTGGCGGGGCCGGTGCGCCGGGACCGCCGCCCCGGACGGAAGGGAACACGCATGCCCATCTTCGAGAACGTCTCCGAGCTCGTCGGCCGCACCCCGCTCGTGCGCCTGAACCACCTGGGCGACGAGGTCGTCGCCGACGTCGTCGCCAAGCTCGAGTTCTACAACCCCGCCGCCTCCGTGAAGGACCGCATCGGTGTGGCCATGATCGACGCGGCCGAGCGCTCCGGCGCCCTTCAGGAGGGCGGCACGATCGTCGAGGCCACCAGCGGCAACACGGGCATCGCGCTCGCGATGATCGGTACTTCGCGCGGATACCGGGTCGTGCTGACCATGCCCGAGTCCATGTCGAAGGAGCGGCGTGCGCTGCTGCGCGCCTTCGGCGCCGAGCTGGTCCTCACCGAGGCCTCCAAGGGCATGAAGGGCGCCGTGGAGAAGGCACAGGAGGTCGCTGAGCAGACCGGCGGCGTCCAGGTCAAGCAGTTCGAGAACGAAGCCAACGCGGAGATCCACCGCCGCAGCACCGCGGAGGAGATCTGGGAGGACACCGACGGCGAGATCGACGTGCTCGTCGCCGGCATCGGCACCGGCGGCACGATCACGGGCGTCGGCCAGGTCCTCAAGGAGCGTCGGCCCGGCGTGCGGATCGTCGCGGTCGAGCCCGCGGAGTCCCCGATCCTCAACGGCGGCCAGCCTGGCCCTCACAAGATCCAGGGCCTCGGCGCGAACTTCGTGCCCGCGCTGCTGGACACGGACGTGTACGACGAGGTCATCGACATCGATGCGGAGACGGCCATGGAGCGCGCCCGCTCCATCGCCCGCAGCGAGGGCCTGCTCGTGGGCATCTCCTCGGGCGCTGCGATCGAGGCCGCCGTGCGCGTCGGCTCGCGCCCCGAGTTCGCGGGCAAGCGGATCGTCGTGATCGTGCCCTCCTTCGGCGAGCGCTACCTCACGACCCCGCTGTACGCCGAGTACATGGACTGAGGCCCGCGTGGGCCTCCTGTCCCGCGTCCGCAGCGGCCGACGCGGCGCGCTCGCGGCCGTCCGCGACGACGTGACCGCCGCGCGTCACCGCGACCCCGCCTCGACCTCCGACCTGCAGGTGCTGCTGACCTCCCCGGGCCTGCACGCGATCTGGTCGCACCGCCTCGCCCACCGCCTCTGGGGCGCGGGACGCGGGGCGCGGCTGCCCGCACTCCTGCTCGCCCAGGCCACCCGCTCGGTCACGGGCGTGGAGATCCATCCGGGCGCGCGCATCGGTCGGCGCTTCTTCATCGACCACGGCATGGGCGTGGTCATCGGGGAGACCGCCGAGGTGGGCGACGACGTGATGCTCTACCACGGCGCGACCCTGGGCGGCCGGTCCATGGAGCGCACGAAGCGCCACCCCACCGTGGGCGACGGCGTCGTCATCGGGGCGGGCGCACGCGTGCTCGGCCCGGTCGCGATCGGCGATCAGGCGCAGGTCGGTGCCAACGCGGTGGTCGTGGCCGACGTGCCCGCGCATGCGACCGCCGTCGGGGTCCCCGCGCGGGTGCGCCGCGAGCGAGCCCATCCCGAGGAGCTCGTCGACCCCGCCATCTGGATCTGAGCCGCGGCCGCGTGCCCGGGTGCGCCGCGCCTCGCAGTCTCCGCGCGCAGTCGCCGGGTGCGGGGCCGCGCTCAGCCGAAGGGCTCGAGGAAGGGGTTCGTCGCGCCGTCGCGATGGCGCTCCCAGTCGGGAAGCACCTGGTGGGCGTCCTCGGCGATCACATGATCGAAGGCGGCGCGCACGAACGGGTCGCGCGGAGGATCGATGTCGATGAGCACCGTGGTCGCGCCGTGCTCGCGCGCGAGCGGCGCGAGCGCCGCGGCCGGGAACACGGTGCCGCTGGTGCCGACCACCGCGAACACGTCGGCCGAGATCGCGAGGGCCTGCGCGCGCGAGAGGGCGGCCTCGGGGAGCATCTCGTCGAACAGCACGACGTCGGGCCGGGTCGGGCTCCCGCAGACGGGACAGACGGACGGCGCGCCGTGATCCTCGGCGCGATCGCCCTCGCCCGGGGTCAGCGGGGCCTCCCACGTGCAGTCCGGATCGGTGCAGACCGCCGTGTACGCGCGGCCGTGCAGCTCGCTGACGTCGCGGGACCCCGCCGCCTGGTGCAGGCCGTCCACGTTCTGGGTGATCACGGGCGCACCCATGCGGGCGATCGCGTAGTGACCGGGCGTCGGACCGTGATCCGCCGCGACCTTCGCCATCCCGCCCCACACGCGCCACAGCGCGGGCAGGGAGCCGGGGAGGGCGTCGGCGTGCATGGCGCTCTCGAGGTCGGGCGAGAGCGCCCAGAGCCCGGCGGGCCCGCGGAAGGTGCCGACCCCGGTGCGCGCGCTGAGCCCCGCCCCCGTGAGGACGACGAGCCGCTGCGAGGGGTCCGGACGGAACCGGGGGCTCACCACTCCTCGTGGGTCCTCGAGTCCCAGGCGGCGTCCTCGCCGAGGTCCAGCGTGGCGAGCAGGGCGCGGTCCTCGTCGTCCAGCGCCACGGAACCCAGGTCGAGGTTGGCGCGCTGGCGCTCGGGATTCGCGGACTTCGGGATCACGACGATGCCCTGGTCGACGGCCCAGCGCAGGGCGATCTGCGCGACGGCGACGCCGTGCTTGTCGGCCACCTTGCGGATCGCGAACTGCTCGCCGAGGCCCTCGCGGCCGCCGAGCGGTCCCCACGCCTCGGTGACGATGCCGTGGTCGTCGTGGAAGGCGACGGCCTCGCGGCGCTGGAGAGCGGGGGACAGCTGGATCTGGTTGACCTCGGGCCACTCGCCGGTCGCGTCGAAGAGCTCCTGCAGCTGACCGGGACGGAAGTTCGAGACGCCCGCGTGGCGGATCAGGCCCTCGGAGCGCAGGTCCAGCAGGGTGCGCCAGGTGTCCACGGCCAGACCGCGGGAGGGGTTCGGCCAGTGGATGAGCACCAGGTCCACGCTGTCCAGGCCCAGACGGCGCAGGGACTCGAGCACTCCGCCCCGGGCGGCCTCACGGCCCTGGTCGCCCCCGGCGACCTTCGTGGTGATGAAGACCTCGGCCGGATCGAGGCCGCTCGCGCGCAGGCCCTCGCCCACGGCCGCCTCGTTGCCGTACTGGGCGGCGGTGTCGATGAGACGGTAGCCGCCGCGCAGTGCCGCGGCGATCGCCTCGGCGCCCTCGACGCCCTTGGTCGAGGAGGTGCCGAAGCCGATGAGCGGGATCTCGGTCCCGTCGGCGAGGGTGCGGGTCGGGGCCGACGGAGCGGCTGCTGCGGACGACGCGGTCATGGGGACCTCCTGGGTCGATGGGTCGTGCAGTGCTGTGCTTCGAGATGCTGTCGAGCGAGTGCTGCGCGGAGCGGCGGACGGCAGAGTGGGCCTCGGCGCTCAGCGCCAGGACGCGGGGGCGTGCGGCGGGACGAAGGCGGCGATCTCCTCGGCACTGGGCAGGGCGGTCTCCAGCGAGCGCTCCATCATCAGCTGCTGGGAGCCGAACTCCTCGAGTCCGCGGCGCACCGTGAAGCCCAGGCGCTGCAGCAGGGCCACGCTGCGCTTGTTGCGGGTCTGCGTGACCGCGATGACGTGGTCGTCCTCGAGGTTCTCCTGCGCCCAGGCCAGCAGCTGGCGGCACGAGGCCGCCGCGAGGCCCTGGCCGGTGGCCTCGGGCAGCAGGGCGTAGGAGAGCTCGAGCTCACCGCGGTCGTAGTCCAGGGTGATGGACCCGATCATGCGGTCCTCGTCGTCGGCCCGGTCGATCACCCAGTGCCCCCAGCTCAGCCCCAGCGGCGACAGCTCGAGGGCCTGGCGGGACGCGTAGTCGACGGACCCTCCGAGGTACTCGCGGGTGATCGGGTCGGTCATCAGCCGGATCATCTCCGGGCGGTCGCCGTCGTGCGGGGCGCGGATCACGACTCGCTGCCCGCGGATCGTGATCGGCCATTCCCACGTACCTTCCCGAGTCACCGTGCCAGCCTACCCGTCCCGCCCCGGTACAGTGAGATCCGCGCCGCGAGGACGCGGCCGCGAGTCTCCCGGCTCAGCCCTCCCACCTGCGAGGGAGAGCCCCGCACGAAACAGGAGAGCAGATGCCCGAGGCCATGGAGCGCACCACCCCGCTGCACGCGGTGCACGAGGAGCTGGGCGCGACGTTCACGGACTTCGCGGGATGGCAGATGCCCGTGCGCTACAGCTCCGATCTCGCCGAGCACAGGGCGGTGCGCGAGCACGCGGGCATCTTCGACCTCAGCCACATGGGGGAGATCGAGCTCGTCGGCCCCGGCGCCGGAGAGGCCCTGGACCGGGCCCTCGCGGGCAAGCTGTCCGGCATCTCGGAAGGTCGCGCGAAGTACTCGCTCATGCTCACCGAGGACGGCGGGCTCGTCGACGACCTCATCGTCTACCGCCTGGGGGAGCAGCGCTTCCTCGTGGTCGCCAACGCCTCCAACGCCGACGTCGTCGCCGAGCAGCTGCGCGAGCGCAGCGCGGGGCTCGACGTCGAGGTCGAGGACCGCTCCGCCGACGTCGCCCTCATCGCCGTGCAGGGCCCCGCGAGCGCCGACATCGTCACCCGCGCCCTCGTGGGGGCGCGCACCGGCGTCAGCGTCCAGGAGATCGCCGAGCTCAAGTACTACCGCGTGCTCGCGGGGACCTTCGAGGGCGAGGAGCTGCTGGTCGCCCGCACCGGCTACACCGGCGAGGACGGCTTCGAGCTGTACGTCCCCTCTTCCCACGCACGCGCGCTGTGGGACACGGTCGTCGCCGCCGGCGGCGCCGAGCTCACCCCCTGCGGCCTCGCCAGCCGCGACACGCTGCGCCTGGAGGCGGGGATGCCGCTGTACGGCCACGAGCTGGGCCGCGACACCCTCCCCGCCCAGGCGGGCATGGGGCGCGTCGTCGCCCTCACCTCGAAGGGAGACTTCGTGGGCCGCGCGGCCATCGAGGCCGCGGACCCCAGCGGGAGACCCGTGCTCGTGGGCCTGGTCGCCGAGGGCCGACGGGCCGGGCGCGCGGGCGCCCGCGTGCGCGACGCGCAGGGCCAGGACCTGGGCGAGATCACCTCGGGCGTGCTCTCCCCGACGCTCGGACACCCCATCGCCATGGCCTACCTCGACCCGTCGGCCACCGCCGAGGGCACAGAGGTCGTCATCGACGTGCGCGGCAAGGACCTGCCCGCGACCGTCACCGCCCTGCCCTTCTACCGCCGCTCCTGACCTCCGCTCCCGACCCTGCCCGTCATCGCCCCGTCCCGGAAGGACCGACCATGAGCAACGAACTCCTCTACAGCAAGGACCACGAATGGGTCCGCGTCGGCGAGGACGGCATCGCCGTCATCGGCGTCACCGACTTCGCCGCCGGCCAGCTCGGCGACGTCGTCTACGTGGACCTGCCCGAGATCGGCGCGAGCATCAGCGCCGGCACCGAGATGGGCGAGATCGAGTCTACGAAGTCCGTCTCCGACCTGTTCGCCCCGCTCGACGGCACCGTCACCGAGGTCAACCAGGCCGTCGTCGACTCGCCGGAGCTCGTGAACTCCTCCCCGTTCGAGGACGGGTGGCTCGTCAAGGCCTCCTTCCTCTCCCTGCCTCCGGACCTCATGCAGGAGTCCGAGTACAAGGACTCCGTCGGCGAGTGACCGGGCGGACGGGCCCGCGTCCGCGCCACCCCGTCACCCCCCTGGCCACGGGCCGTCCGAGACCTCGGTCCGCCCGTCGGCCGCTCCGGCCGGGACCCTCGCCGCACAGGGTCCGGCCGCACCGCAGAACCCCTCCCATCCGCGACACCCGATGAGGCGACCCACGTCGATGACCAGCACCGCCAGCCCGTTCCCCCACGACGCCTTCGTCCACCGCCACGTCGGGACGGACCCCGATGCCCAGCGCCGCATGCTCGAGGCCGTCGGCGTCGAGGACCTCGACGCCCTGCTCGAGGCCGCCGTGCCCGGGACGATCCTGCTGGATCCCCGCACCGACGACGCCCTCGGCGACGGGGCGAGCGAAGCCGAGGTGCTCTCCGAGCTGCGCGGGCTCGCGCGCGCCAACACGGTGCGCACTCCGCTGCTGGGGGAGGGGTACTACGGGACCGTGACCCCCGCGGCCATCCAGCGCAACGTGCTGGAGAACCCCGCCTGGTACACCGCCTACACGCCCTACCAGCCGGAGATCTCCCAGGGCCGCCTCGAGGCGCTCCTGAACTACCAGACCGTGGTCGCCGACCTCACCGGCCTGCCGATCGCGAACTCCTCGATGCTCGACGAGGCCACGAGCGCCGCCGAGGCGATGCTCCTGGCCCGCCGGGCGACCCGCGCGAAGGTCGCGCGCTTCGTCATCGACGAGGACATGTTCACCGCGACCGAGGCAGTCGTCCGCGGCCGCGCCGAGGCCGTGGGCATCGAGCTCGTCAGCGCAGACCTCAAGGACCCGGCCTCCGCCGCAGCGGCCCTCGAGGACGGTGCCTTCGGCGTGCTCGCACAGTATCCCGCCGCCTCGGGCCTGGTGTGGGACCCGCAGCCCCTCGCCGAGGCCGTCCACGCCGCCGGAGGCAAGATGATCCTCGCGAGCGACCTGCTCGCCCTCACGTTGCTCACCCCGCCCGGCGAGCTCGGCGCGGACGTCGCCGTCGGCTCCTCCCAGCGCTTCGGGGTGCCGCTCGGCTTCGGCGGCCCCCACGCGGGCTTCATGTCCGTGGCCAAGGGGCTCGAGCGCCAGCTGCCGGGCCGTCTCGTCGGCGTCTCCCAGGACGCCGAGGGGAATCCCGCGCTGCGCCTGGCCCTGCAGACCCGCGAGCAGCACATCCGCCGTGAGAAGGCCACCAGCAACATCTGCACGGCCCAGGTGCTGCTGGCCGTGATGGCCTCGATGTACGCGGTCCACCACGGACCCGACGGGCTGCGCCGCATCGCCCGGCAGGTCGCCGCGCGCACCGCGGACCTCGCCTCCGCGCTCACCCGCAGCGGCTTCCCCCTCGCGCACGACGCCTTCTTCGACACCCTCACCGTCGCCGTCCCCGGCCGGGCCGAGGAGATCGCCGCGGCGCTCGCCGAGACCGGCTATCTCATCCGCATCGTCGACGCGGACACCCTGCGCCTGAGCCTCGACGAGACCACCGACGCCGGCGATCTCGAGGCCCTCGTCGGCGTCATGGACGGCTTCGCACCTGCGGAGTCCTCGGTCCCCGGCGGGATCGCGGCCGACGGGGCCGTGTCCGACGCGGCGACCGACGGGTCGGGCCCCTCGGAGGGCGCCGACGAGGACGGGCTCCCGGAGATCGGCGCGGGCTGGCCGGCCGAGCTGCACCGCACGAGCGCCTACCTCGCCGATCCGGTGTTCTCCTCCTTCCATTCCGAGACCGCCCTCATGCGCTACCTGCGACGACTCTCCGACCAGGACTATGCGCTGGACCGCGGCATGATCCCGCTGGGCTCGTGCACCATGAAGCTCAACGCGGCCGTCGAGATGAGCGCGATCACCTGGCCGGAGTTCGCCGCCGTGCACCCCTTCGCCCCGCGCGAGGACGTCGAGGGGTATCTCGAGCTCATCGACTCCCTCGAGCGCTTCCTCGCCGACATCACCGGCTACGACACCGTCTCCCTGCAGCCCAACGCCGGTTCCCAGGGCGAGTACGCGGGGCTGCTCGCGATCCGCGCTTACCACCTCTCGCGCGGCGACTCCGAGCGCACCGTGTGCCTCGTCCCCGCGAGCGCCCACGGCACCAACGCCGCCTCCGCGGTCCTGGCGGGTCTGCGCGTCGTGGTCGTGGCCTCGGACGCCGAGGGCAACGTGGAGGTCGACGACCTCCAGCAGAAGATCAAGGACCACGGCGACGAGCTCGCCGCGATCATGATCACCTACCCCTCCACCCACGGCGTCTACGAGCAGCAGGTGCGCACCGTCTGCGAGCTCGTGCACGACGCGGGCGGCCAGGTCTACGTCGACGGCGCGAACATGAACGCCATGGTCGAGGTCGCCCGCCCCGGCGAGTTCGGCGGCGACGTCTCGCACCTGAACCTCCACAAGACCTTCTGCATCCCCCATGGGGGCGGCGGCCCGGGCGTCGGCCCCGTCGCGGCCAAGGCGCACCTCGCGCCCTTCCTGCCGGGCCACCCGCTCATGCAGGACCCCGAGCACTACGTCGCGGGGCACCCCGCGACCGTGCACGGCGGCGCGCCGGTGTCCCAGGCTCCCTACGGCTCCCCGTCGATCCTGCCGATCCCGTGGGCGTACATCCGCCTCATGGGCGCGGCCGGGCTGCGCCACGCCACGGCCTCGGCGGTGCTCGCCGCGAACTACATCGCCGCCCGCCTGAAGGACGTCTTCGACATCCTCTACCGCGGGGAGAACGGGCTCGTCGCGCACGAGTGCATCCTGGATCTGCGCCCCTTCACGGCGCGCACCGGGATCACCGTCGACGACGTCGCCAAGCGCCTCATCGACCACGGCTTCCACGCGCCCACCATGTCCTTCCCCGTGGCGGGGACGCTCATGGTCGAGCCGACCGAGTCCGAGGACCTGTCCGAGCTGGACCGCTTCGTCGACGCGATGCTGATGATCGCCGAGGAGGCCGAGCAGGTCGCCTCCGGCGCCTGGCCGAAGGACGACAACCCGCTGGTCAACGCGCCGCACACCGCGCAGGCGATCGCCCGGGAGGACTGGTCGCACCCCTACTCGCGGGAGATCGCGGTCTACCCGGGCGTGCATGCCTCGCGGGAGAGCATCGCGCGGGGCCGTCGCCACGACAGCGTGCAGATGCGGATCGCCGCGAAGTACTGGCCCCCGGTGCGCCGCGTCGACCAGGCCTTCGGCGACCGCAACCTCGTGTGCACCTGCCAGAGCCCCGAGGCGTACGCGGAGTCCTGAGGCGCGGTGGTCCCGCGTCCGACGCCGCGCTCCGCAGCGGACGCGTCGGGCGCGGGCCGGGCCGGGCCGATCCCGCCGGCCCGGCCCGGCCCGGCCGCATGAACCCGCGTGTCATCCGGTTTCGGACGGGGGCGTGGACCCCCGTAGCCTGCGGTCATGACCGAGATCCTCACCTCCCACGCCGGCTCCCTCCCGCGCACGCCCGAGCTCATCGACGCCAACGCGCGCCGCGAGGTCGCCGATGACGGCGTCACGCCGATCATCACCGACGAGTTCCGCCAGATCCTCGCCTCCGCGGTCGACGACATCGTCGCGCGCCAGCAGCGCGTGGGCATCTCCGTGCCCAACGACGGCGAGTACGGCCACGCCATGGGATCGGCCTACAACTACGGCACCTGGTGGAGCTACGTCTTCGACCGCGTGAGCGGACTGCAGATCACGGGCGTGGACCATCGCAGCCAGGAGCCCGTGCGCTCCGCGCCGGGCGACGTGCGCCTGACCTCCTTCGCGGACCGCCGCGACTGGGTGCGCTTCGCCGACGCCTACGCCGACCCGGCCTCCGGGATCTCGCTCGGCGAGCAGCACGTGTTCCCCGCGGCGACCGGCGAGGTCGCCTTCACCGAGCTCGGACGCGAGCTGGTCGCCCAGGACGCCGCGAACCTGCAGGCCGCGCTCGACGCGCACGGCATCGAGCAGGGGTTCCTCAACACCCTCTCGCCGGGATCGGGCAGCCGCATCCAGGACGACCACTACGGCGACGTCGACGCCTTCCTCGACGCGTGGGTCGAGGTCATGCGCCCGGAGTACCGCGCCATCGCCGACGCCGGGCTGCTGCTGCAGATCGATGACCCCTCGATCGCCGAGAACTTCGACCAGATCAACCCCGAGCCCACCGTCGAGGACTACCTCGACTTCACCCGCAAGCGCGTCGACGCGGTCAACCGCGCCCTCGAGGGGATCCCCGCCGAGCGGGTCCGGTTCCACCTGTGCTGGGGCTCCTGGCACGGTCCCCACACCACCGACCTCGAGTTCGCGCACCTCGCGCCCACGATGCTCGAGATCGACGCCAAGTACTTCAGCTTCGAGGCCGCGAACGTGCGCCACGAGCACGAGTGGACCGTGTGGGAGGACCTCGAGCTGCCCGCGGACAAGGTCATCGTCCCCGGCATCGTCTCCCACTCCACCAACGTGGTCGAGCACCCCGAGCTCGTCGCGCAGCGCATCGAGCGCTTCGCGAAGGTCGTGGGCCCCGAGCGCGTGATCGCCTCGACCGACTGCGGGCTGGGCGGGCGCATCCACCCGGACATCGCCTGGGCCAAGCTCGACTCCCTCGTGCAGGGCGCCGCGATCGCCTCCGCGAGGCTCTGAGGACCACCCGGACCGATCCGCCCGACCCGGCTCGGACCGGCCGGCCGGAGCCTGCCCGATCGGACCGGTCCGGACCGGTCCGATCCTCGGCCGACGTTCGCACGAACGTCGCCGACACGTCACGCCGGCGTGTCCTGCGGTATCCCGCTGCGGGACACGCTGAGCGCGTGAGGATCCTCGTCATCGCCGAGACGTTCCTGCCGCACATGAGCGGCGTGACCGGCTCCGTCCTGCACATGGCCGACCAGCTGACCGCCCGCGGGGACGACGTCTCCGTGATCGCGCCCCACCACGCGGGCGCGCCGGAGGCCCTGACCACTGCCTGCGGTGCGCGGGTGCCCATCCACGAGGTGCCGTCCCTGCCGCTCCCGGGCTACCCCGGGATCCGCGTGGCGACCGTCAGCGCGACGTCCCTGCGACGCGCCATCGCCGCCCACGCACCCGACGTCGTCCATCTCGCCTCCCCGATCGTGCTGGGCGGACGCGCCGCGATCGCCGCCCGCCAGCTCGACCTGCCCGTGGTCGCCGTCTACCAGACCGACGTGCCCGGCTTCGCCGCCGCCTACGGGCTGCCGTTCCTCGAGAACGCCTGCTGGCAGATCCTGCGCGACCTCCACCAGCGCGCGACCCTCACCCTCGCCCCGTCGACCGCCTCCCGCGACCTGCTCGCCTCCCATCAGATCCCGCGCATCCGTCTCTGGGGCCGCGGCGTGGACACCGAGCAGTTCCGTCCGACGGCGCGCTCCCGCGCCCTCCGCGACGAGCTCGCCGACCCCGCAGAGCGGATCGTCGCCTACGTGGGGCGCCTGGCGCCCGAGAAGCAGGTGCGCGACCTGCGCGTCGTCCACGACATGCCCGGGGTGCGCGTGGTGATCGTGGGCGACGGTCCGGAGCGCGCCGATCTCGAGCGGTCCATGCCGCGTGCCCGCTTCGTGGGATTCCGCCGCGGCGCCGACCTCGCCGCGCACCTCGCGAGCGCCGACCTGTTCATCCACCCCGGTGAGCACGAGACCTTCTGCCAGACCATCCAGGAGGCGATGGCCTCCGGCCTGCCCGCGATCGCCCCGCGCGCCGGGGGCCCGATCGACCTCATAGACCCCAGCCGCACCGGATGGCTGTACGCGCCCGGCGACCTCGCCGAGCTGCGTGCCCGCACCGCCGATCTGCTGTTCGACGACGCCAAGCGCGAGGCCATGGGCCGTGCCGCCCTCGACTCGGTGCGAGGGCGCTCCTGGAGCGCGCTCGCCGAACAGCTGCGCGGCCACTACGAGCAGGCCATCCTCGCCAACGCCGGAGTGCTCGCCCTGGGGTGAGCGCGCGGGGCGAATGCCCGCGACGGCGCGACGGCGCGCCGTCAGTCGCCGCGGACGATACGGGCGAAGGCGGCGAGCAGCGCCCGCCAGCTCTCGCGCGGGGCCTCGGCCTCCGCGACGGCCGCTGCGGCCTGCGCGGGCGTCACGCCCTCGGGCAGCAGGTCGCTCGACTCCGCCCAGCGGGCCACGACCCCCGGTGTCACCTCGGGGTGGAACTGCACGCCCCACGCGAGGTCCTCGGTGACGAAGGCCTGCACGGCGCCGTCGGTCCCGGAAGCGAGGAGACGGGAGGCAGGCGGGAGCGAGGTGATCTGATCCTGATGCCACTGCAGCACCCGGGGCTCCGCGCCGAGCGCGGCGATCAATCGATCCTCCCCGCCCTCGGCGGTGGGCACGACGGGCAGGATCCCGACCTCCGCGACCGCGCGGCGGCCCATGGCGCCCTCGAGCGCGAGGGCGAGCTGCTGCGCGCCCAGGCAGATGCCCAAGGTGGGCACGCGGCGGTCGCGCGCGGTGCGCACGAGCGCCCGCACCGCCGGGAACCAGGGATGACCGGCGTCGTCGTCGGCGTCCATGCCGCCGCCGAGCACCACGAGCCCCTCGACGCCTCGCAGATCGTCCGGCACCTGCTCGCCGCGGTGCGCGCGCACGAGACGCAGCGTCACGCCCTCGGCGTCGAGCACCTCGGCGAGCACCGCGGGAGGGCAGTCCGCCTCGTGCTCGATCACGAGCACCTCCGGCAGGTCCAGGGCGGGGGAGGGGTCCGGGTTCTCGGGCGACATGGGGGATTCCTACCAGAGCCCGTCACATTCGGCCACACACGTGGACCGGGCACCGCGCGGGGGAGTGATATGGACTCCGTCGGCCCGACCGGGACCGGCGCCACAGCACCGCACCCGCCGGACACCGGCATCGAACAGGAAGGACCTCTCATGGCCGAGCGCACTCGTCGCCCGCTCATCGGCGTGACCGCTGGGACGTCCCGCCTGATGTCCGGCGCCTGGGAGGGCCACGAGGCGGTGGTTCTCACCGAGCACTACGTCGAGGCGATCCGCCGCGCGGGTGCCCGGCCGGTGATCCTCGCCCCGCAGGACGCGTGGACCGACGAGGAGCTCGCCGAGCTCGACGGCATCGTCCTCAGCGGCGGCGCCGACCTCGATCCCGCGCTGTACGGCGCCGAGGCCCGGGAGACCGACATGACGCCCGCCCCGGAGCGCGACGCCTTCGAGACCGCGCTCTATCGGGCCGCCCGCCGCGTGGGCCTGCCGGTCCTGGGCATCTGCCGCGGTCTGCAGGTCATCACCGTCGCCGAGGGCGGCGACCTCCACCAGCACCTTCCCGCGGACCTCCCGCAGCACCCGGTGACCGGGCAGCGTCCCACCCGCGTCGAGGTCGAGGTGGATGCCGCGAGCGACACGGCGCTCGCCGTGGGCACCCGTCCCGAGGTCACCGCGTTCCACCACCAGGGCGTGCGCACCGTGGGCGAGGGCCTGCGCGCCGTCGGACACCATGCGAGCGGCCTCCCGCTCGCCCTCGAGGCGACCGCCGGCTCCCCGGTCCTGGCCGTCCAGTGGCACCCCGAGCTCGACCGCGAGGGCGATGGCCTGTTCGAGGCGCTCGTCACCGCGATCGGCAGCGTGCACTCCTGCGCGGACGGGGCCCGTGCTGGTCTAGGATGAGGGATGTCCCCGCCGTACCCCCTGGAGGAATGATGAGCTCCGCCACCGACCCGCACACGCAGCAGCCCCGTGAGGAGACCAGCACCCCCTCCACCCACAACCCCGTGGTGACCTGGGTGCTGTTCATCGTCGTGTTCGGCCTGTTCATCGCCGGCCTGTGGGTCATGAGCCTCTACACGATCGCGTGGTTCCTCTTCGTGATCGGGCTGCTCATGTGCATCCTCTCCCTGTTCCTCGCCTTCCAGGCGATACCCGCGCTGCTGCGCTGAGTCCGCAGCCGCGCCACCGCTGATCGTGAGCGGCGCCCGACGACGGGCTCCGCATCGCGCCGACGGGCCCCGCTCTCCGCCGCCGGAGAGCGGGGCCCGTTCTCGCTCCGCAGCGCGTGGGCCGCCCGACCGGCCCCGACCGGTCCTCCGCCCGCACGGGCGGCCCTCCGCATCACCGCGTTCCACCGCAGACCACCGCCGCTCACCTCCCGGAAGCCTGGTGCACGTGTCCTCCGCCCACTCCTCGTCCCGCTCGCCGCGACCCGTCCGCGCCCCCATCGCCGCCGATGCCCGGCACGCGCGCTGGGCGGTCTCGCTGATCTTCTTCCTCAACGGGGCATCGTTCTGCGCGATCCTGCCGCGGTACCCCCAGCTCGTGGAGTCCATCGGCCTGTCCAACGGGTCCTTCGGGCTCGCCGTCGGCCTCGGCCCCATCGGCGGGCTCGCGGCGGGCCTGCTCGCGGCCCCGCTGATGGCGCGCTTCGGATCGGCGCGGGTCGCGGTGGCGTTCCAGATCATCGCGAGCACGGTGCATCTGCTCGTGTACACCGCAGCCAGCTGGCTGTGGCTGGCCGTCGCGCTCTTCCTCGCGGCCGCGAGCGACTCGATCACCGATGTCTCCATGAACTCCCACGGCATGCGCGTCGAGCGCCGCTACGGGCGCTCGATCCTCAACAGCTACCACGGCTGGTGGTCGCTCGGGGCCGTGACCGGCGGCATCCTGGGATCGGTGTGCGCCCAGCTGGCGGTGCCCCTGTGGCTCCAGGGCATCGTCGGCCTCGTGGTCTTCGGCGCCCTCGCCGTGGGCGGCAGGCGCTTCCTGCTCACGGGGCACGACTCGACGGAACGGCGCCCGGCGGCGCTCGAGGCGGGCCTCGCCGCTCCCTCCGCGGCCTCCGCGGGCGTTCCGGAACCCGGGGCCGAGGAGGAGGTCGTCGCGGACGGCGCCCAGAGCGCAGGCGCCCCGGGCGTGGGCGCGTCGTCGGTGACCCGTGCGAGCACCACGCGCGGCCTGATGCTGATCGCCGCGCTCGGGCTCGTGCTCGTCTTCGCCGGCGCCACGGAGGATGCGGGCAACACCTGGGGAGCGCTGTTCATGCGGGACACCTTCGACGCGACGCCGTTCCTCGCGGGCCTCGCCTTCGTCGCCCTGCAGGGCGCGCAGACCGTCGGCCGCTTCCTGGGGGACGGAGTGGTGGACCGCCTCGGCGACCGCCTCACCGCACGGATCGGCGCGCTCCTCAGCGGGGCGGGCATGGCGATGGCCCTGGTCTTCCCGCATCCGGCGACGGCGCTGATCGGCTTCGCGTGCGCGGGCTGGGGGATCGCGACGCTGTTCCCCGCGGCCTTCCGCGCCGCCGACGAGATGGAGGGCGTTCCGCACGGGCTCGGCATCACCGTGGTCGGCTGGTTCGCCCGCATCGGCTTCTTCGTGACGCCGCCGATCGTGGGTGCCCTCGCCGACGCCCTCACCCTGCGCTACGCGCTCTGGCTCGTGCCCGTCTACGCCGTGGGGATCCTCGTGTTCTCCGGCGTGCTCTCGCCGCGCACGCGGGCGCAGGCCGAGGCCGCCCGGAGCTGACGAGGCCGGAGCTGACGAGGCCGGAGCTGACGAGGCCGGAGCTGACGCGCCCGGGATCAGGCAGCCCGGTACTGACGTCGGCCGGGGCCGGGCCCGCCGCGTCGACTCACTGCAGGAGCGAGAGATCCCCCGCGCCCTCGCGCCGGATCTCCGCGAGATCCCCGGTGAGGTCGATGACGCTCGTGGGCTCGGTGCCCACGTCGCCCGAGTCGATGATGACGTCGAGCTGGTGGTCGAGCGCCTGCTGGACCTGCCAGCCCTGCGAGGGCGGGGTCTCCTCGCCGGGCAGCAGCAGGGTCGAGGAGACGATCGGCTCGCCGAGGGCCTCCACGAGTGCCCGGTCCACGCGGCTGTCGGGGATGCGCACCCCCACGGTCTTCTTCTTCGGATGGGCCATCCTGCGGGGCACCTCCTTGGTGGCCCGCAGGATGAACGTGTACGGCCCCGGGGTCAGGTTCTTGACCAGGCGGAACGTGGGGTTGGAGACCAGCACGAACTGCGAGAGCTGCGCGAAGTCCGCGCAGACGAGCGTGAAGTCGTGGTCGGAGCCGACCTGCCGGATGCGGCGGATGCGCTCGAGCCCCTCATGCGCCTCGAGCGCGCAGCCCAGTGCGTAGCAGGAGTCGGTGGGGTAGGCGATCAGCCCGCCGTCGCGCAGCACGCGCACTGTCTGCTCGATGAGGCGCGGCTGCGGGTCCACGGGATGGATGTCCAGATATCGGGCCATGCCCGATGCTACGTCCGGCGGGGGCCGAGGGGGAGGGACAGGAAGTTCTCGCGCGATCCGCTCAGGCGACGACCACGAACTCCCGACCCAGCCACTTGGTGCGGCGCAGGCGGACCACGGCGCTGATCGGCACGGGACCGCGGATGTGCGGATAGGAGCGGCCGGTGCCGCGGGAGTCCTCCTCCACGTCCACGGCGATGCCCGCGGCCTCGACGCGCTGCACGTCGATCTCGAGGATCACCAGGTCCGTCGGCCGATCCGGATAGACGCGCTTGGCGACCATCGAGATCTGCTCGGGCCAGGAGGCGTGGATGAAGCCGACCTCGGCGAGGCTGCGGCCGCGGGTGGAGCACGTGTAGCGCCCGGTGGGCACCGCCGCGTCCCAGGAGGAGCGTTCGGTGATGTGCCAGATCAGGGGCGCGGGCATGACCGGCAGTGTACCGTGATGCCCCATGGGAGCACGGGGACGGATCGTCGAGGGACTGCGCATCGCGCACGCGGCGGACCGGGAGAGATTCGAGGCGCTGCTGGACGACCGCCTGGTGGGCGTCCTCCAGTACGGTCCGGGCAGTGCCGAGGGCGTGCGGGATCTGCGCTCGACCGTCGTCTCCCCGGAGCACGGCGGCCAGGGCATCGGCACCGCGCTCGTGCAGGAGGCCCTCGCCGAGACCGCCGAGGAGGGCCTGGACGTCGAGGCGACCTGCTGGTTCGCCCGCGGTTACCTCGAACGTCATCCCGCAGGGCCCCGTTCCACGCAGCGTCCCACCGACGAGGTCGGCCCCGAGCCGCAGGAGGGCGACGCGTGACCTTCAGGATCATCACCGTGTGCACCGGCAACATCTGCCGCTCGCCGATGGCGGAGTACATGCTGCGCGGCGCGTTCGAGGACGAGGGCCTGGCGGACCAGGTCGAGATCTCCTCCGCGGGCACCACGAGCTGGGAGACCGGCGAACCCATCGATCCTCGGGCCGGGGCGAAGCTGCGCGAGCTCGGATTCGACCCCTCCGGCCACCGGGCGCGGCAGGTCACGCCTGAGGAGCTGCGCGAGGTCGACCTGGTGCTGGCCCTGGACCACGATCACGTCGGGCCGCTCGAGCGGATCGGCGGGCGCGGCGTCTCCGAGCGCCTGCGCATGCTGCGCGAGTTCGATCCCGAGGCCCCGGAGGACCTGGGCATCCGCGACCCCTGGTACGGCGACAGCAGCGACTTCGAGGACACCGCCCGCAAGATCGAGGCCGCCTCCCGCGGCATCGTCGAGCACGTGCGCGGACACCTCCCCGCCCGCGGCTGAGCGCCCTCCCCGCGCCGGACATCGGGCGCACCGGACGAGGCGCCCGCGTGAGACCCTGGCATCCCGCGATGCAGGAGGAGCTCCGATGACCATGCCCACGGCGGACCCCCTCCGCCTCGACACCCTCGCGCTCGCCCGCGCGCTGCGCGACGGCGAGGTCGACGTCCGCGAGCACACCGAGAGGGTCCTCGCGCAGGCGCGCTCCGTCGGCCCCCGTGTCGGAGCCTTCGCACATCTTCTCGAGGAGCGCAGCCGCACCCAGGCCGAGACCGCCGCCCGGGAGCTCGCCGCCGCACGCAGCGGCTCCGCCCGGGAGGAGCTCGCGAGGTCCCGTCCCGTGCTCGGCGTGCCGCTGCCCATCAAGGACCTCACCCGGATCCAGGGCGAGCCCTTCGAGGCCGGCAGCGCGGTCCTCGCCGGCACCCGCGCTGACGTCACCGACGGCGTCGCCCAGGACATCCTCGACGCGGGCACCGTGACCATCGGGAAGACGACGACCCCCGAGTTCGGACTGCCCTGCTACACCGAGCCCGCCACCACGGCGCCCGCCCGCACGCCCTGGGACACCCGCCGCACCGCCGGCGGCTCGAGCGGGGGAGCGGCCGCGGCCGTCGCCAGCGGCATCGTGCCGATCGCCCAGGGATCCGACGGCGGCGGCTCGATACGCATCCCCGCCGCCTGCTGCGGCATCGTGGGGATCAAGCCCTCGCGCGGACTCGTGTCCCCGGGGCCGCACGGCGCCGAGGGGCCGGGGCTGGTGACCGATGGCATCCTCGCCCGCACCGTGCGCGACGCGGCCCTCGGGCTCGATCTGATCGCCCGTGTGCGTCCCGGCGACGCCTGGGGCCGACGCGCCCCTCGCGGGGGCTATCTCGCACCGCTCGAGCAGGCCGCAGGCGGGCTCCCCGGCGCGGGCGGGAGCGGGACGGGACTGCGTATCGGCGTGCTCACCGAGCCCCTCGCGATCGCGACCGACGTGCACCCGGCGGCGCTGCGCGCCGTCGAGCGCGCGAGCGCTCTGCTGCGCGCGCTCGGACACGAGGTCACGGCGGTGCCCGCGCCCTTCGACACCACGCGTTGGCGCACGTTCATGCCGCTGTGGACCGTCGGCGCCGCCGCCCTGGACCTCCCGCCCGAGGCCGAGGCGCTGCTCCTGCCGCTCACCCGCTGGCTGCGCGAGCGCGGGCGCGAGTACGACGGCCGCGCCGTCACCGGCGCGCTCGCGGGGATGCAGATGCTGGCCCGGGAGGTGGGGGAGGCCTTCGACGGCCTCGACGTCGTGATCACGCCGTCCCTCGCCGCGCCGCCCGCGTTCCCCGCGGAGCTCCAGCTCGAGGATCCCGAGGCGGATTTCGACGCCCAGTGCGCCTTCACGCCGTGGACGAGCACCTGGAACATGACCGGGCGCGCGGCGATGTCGGTGCCTCTGCACCGCGAGGAGATCGACGGCATCGAGCTGCCCTTCGGCGTGCAGCTGGGCGCTGTGCGCGGCGGCGACGAAGAGCTGCTGTTCGCGCTCGCCGCCCAGCTGGAGCAGGCCGATCCCTGGCCGCTCGTGCGCGAGGTCGACGTCCCATGAGCGGCGGGCAGGGGCCGATCGGGGCGTCGGGCCCGACGGGTCCGACGGCGGTGCGCGTGGACGTGTGGCTGTGGAGCGTGCGCCTGTTCCCGACCCGCTCGGCCGCGACGGCGGCCTGCCGCGGCGGCCACGTGCGCCGCGACGGCGACCTCGTGAAGGCCTCGCAGCGGATCTCCGTGGGCGACGAGCTGCGAGTGCGGCGTCCCGGACGCGAGCGGATCATCGTGGTCACCCGCCTGCTCGAGAAGCGGGTGGGCGCGCCCGTCGCCCGCGAGGCCTACGAGGACCATTCGCCCGAGCCCGCGCCGCAGCTGCTCGCGGCGCCGCCCCGCCGCGACCGCGGCGCCGGCCGGCCCACCAAGAAGGATCGACGGGAGATGGACCGCCTGCGCGGTCGCGGGGCAAATCCCGTCGACGCCCTCGGCGAGAGCTCCGTCGACCTCAGGCCCGGGAGAGCAGCGCGCGGCGATTGACCGTGAGACGGTCCAGCAGCTGCCTCTCGTGCGCGGTGGCCTTCGGGCTCGCCCCGTCGGCCAGCAGTCGCTGGCGGGTAGCGGCCAGTTCCGCCGACTCCCGGATGAAGCGCTTCATGACGGGCAGGGCGCCCATCGTGCGCGCCCAGGAGCGGCCCTCCCGACGTCCCTTCCAGGTGCCCAGCATCGTGACCTCCTCGTGCGTGAGCCAGCCGAGGTTCGCGTACTCGCCCAGGCGCACGCGCGTCAGGCGCGACTCGTCCCAGACCAGCACGGCGATCAGGCCGAGCCACAGGGCCGAGAGCACGAACTCCAGCAGCAGCATGATGATCAGGCCCTCGAGGTCGGGGAACAGGAACGAGGACAGGTTCCACATGCAGTGCAGGAACATGCCCGGCCACGTCGCCACGAGGTAGACGAGCGCACCCGGCACGGTGCCCCACTTGCGCGCGACGAGTCCCATGATCACGCCGGTCAGCGAGGTGTAGATGGCGTGGCCGAAGATGCCGATGATCCCGCGGATCACCACGGTCGACGCGACGGTCGTGACGGCGCCGTGGTCCCAGGCGCTCCCGTAGTAGGTGATGTTCTCGGTGAACGCGAATCCGCCGCCGATGAGGGCCCCGTAGACGAGTCCGTCGAGCGGGCCGTTGAAGTAGCGCCGTCCCACCAGGAACAGCACCACCAGGCCGAGGCCCTTTGCGCTCTCCTCGGTGAAGGGCGCGCTGATCACGGCCCCCACGAACGACGCGGCGCCCTCATCGCCCGTCACCTGGTAGGCGAGGATCGAGACGACCGTGTTGACCACGTACGCCGTGCCCGCGGCGGCTGCCGCGCCCCACAGCACGGCGCTGATCAGCAGGGGGATCGGCTGCGGATCCCAGCGGTCCGCGAGCACGATCACGCCGACGATGACGACGAGGGAGAACGAGGCGAGGACGGCCTCGAGCACCCAGGCGCCGGGGCTCGAGCCCTCCAGCACGTACAGGAGGAAGAGCAGGGTGAGGAGCACGAGCAGCCCGAGTCCCAGGAGCACCGCGAGGATCCAGCCCAGCACGATCGGCAGCGGCATGCCCGCCTTCGGCTGCTGCTGGACCTCCTGGATGCGGCGGGTCTGCGTCGCCCACGCCGAATCCGGCTGCTCCTGCTGCGGGCGCTGCGCCGGTGCGGGAGCGAAGCGGGCGCGCGTCAGCGGACCTGCGGGACGGCTCGAGGTGTCGTACAGGCGCGGCAGTTCGTAATGGACGTACTGGTCGCCGGCCTGCTGCGCGGGCGCCGGCTGCTGCTGGGGGACCGGCTGCTGCTCCCGCGGCGGGGGCTGGAGGGGGCGCCGCTGCGGAGGCTGCTGCGGGGGCTGCGGTGCGGACGGCGGATGCGTCATGGGGTCCTCGCGGGGAACGGGAACGGCGGGCGGGAGCCGAGGAGGCGCCGGAGTGCCGATGCTACCGGGAGGGGGATTCCGTCACGGGGGAGGGCCGACGATTGTGGACGACGGCGGCTGCCCCGACACCCTGCGCGAGTATCGTGAGGCAGGCCACGGGGAGACCAGGGTTGAGCGGAATAGACTCAACTTCCCTGACGTTGCATCTCATGTCGGGTCGCGAGGGATCGTGCCCCGCAATGCGCCTCATCGAGAGCGCGTGTGCGGGCGTGATCGTCGCAGCGGCCCGGAATCGACCATCCACGAACCGGAGGCAGCGACTGTGGAGTTCCACTTCACCACCCGTTCCCAGGAAGCCGTGGCCCAGGCCGCCGAACGGGCGGCGGAGCTCGGCAACCCCCAGGTCCTCGCGATCCACCTGCTGTGGGCTCTCGCCCAGCAGAAGGACGGCATCGCGCGCGCCCTGCTCGAGAAGGTCGGGGCGGACCCCGACCGCATCGTCGAGCGCTCCCAGCGGGCGATCGACGCCCTGCCGCGCGTGAGCGGCAGCGACACCCATCCGACCTTCGTCGGCAGCGGGTACGACGCCCTCGAGGCGGCGCGCCGCGAGGCGGACGATGCCGACCGCACCCATCTGTCCACCGAGCACCTCCTGATCGGCATCGCGCTCGGCAAGGACGACGCCGCACGGCTGGCCGCCGATTTCGGCGCGACGCCCCGCACGCTGCGCGATGCCCTTCCTGCACTGATCGGAGAGAACCCCATGGATACGGAGAACCCTGAATCGACCTTCGAGAGCCTGGAGAAGTTCGGCCTCGACCTCACCGAGCAGGCCCGCGAGGGCAGGCTCGACCCGGTGATCGGCCGCGACGCCGAGATCCGTCGCGTGGTGCAGGTGCTCAGCCGCCGCACCAAGAACAACCCCGTGCTGATCGGCGAGCCCGGCGTCGGCAAGACCGCCGTCGTCGAGGGCCTCGCCCAGCGCATCGTCGCGGGCGACGTCCCGGCCTCCCTGCGGGACAAGACCCTGATCTCCCTCGACCTGTCCTCGATGGTGGCCGGCTCGAAGTACCGCGGCGAGTTCGAGGAGCGGATGAAGGCCGTCCTCGACGAGATCCGCACGTCCAACGGCCAGATCATCACGTTCATCGACGAGCTGCACACGGTCGTCGGCGCCGGCGGCGGCGGTGACGGCTCGATGGACGCGGGCAACATGCTCAAGCCCATGCTCGCCCGCGGCGAGCTGCGCATGGTGGGCGCGACCACGCTCGACGAGTACCGCGAGAACATCGAGAAGGACCCCGCTCTCGAGCGGCGCTTCCAGCAGGTCTTCGTCGGCGAGCCGAGCGTCGAGGACACCATCACGATCCTGCGCGGGCTCAAGGACAAGTACGAGGCGCACCACAAGGTCTCGATCACCGATGCCGCGCTGGTCGCCGCCGCGACGCTCTCGGACCGCTACATCTCGGGCCGCCAGCTGCCGGACAAGGCGATCGACCTGGTCGACGAGGCCGCGTCGCGCCAGCGCATGGAGCTCGACTCCTCCCCGGTGGAGCTCGACATCCTGCGTCGCCAGGTGGACCGCCTGAAGATGGAGGAGCTGGCCCTGCAGGGCAGCGACGATCCGGGCAGCCAGGCGCAGCTCGGATCGGTGCGCGGCCAGCTGGCCGACCGCACGGAGAAGATGGACGAGCTCTCGGTGCGCTGGGAGCGCGAGAAGGCCGGGCTGAACAAGGTCGGCGACCTCAAGGCCCAGCTCGAGCAGCTGCGCATGCAGGCCGACCGCGCCCAGCGCGAGGGCGACCTCACCGCCGCCTCGAAGATCCTGTACGGGGACATCCCCGCGCTCAAGAGCCAGCTCGTGGACGCCGAGGAGGTCGAGGCCTCGGGCGAGGCCGAGGAGTCCCGTCCGCTGGTCTCCGACCGCGTGGGCCCCGACGACATCGCCGAGGTTGTCTCCAACTGGACCGGCATCCCCGCCGGGCGCATGCTGCAGTCCGAGACGCAGAAGCTCCTGGACATGGAGGACATCATCGGGGAGCGCCTGATCGGGCAGCGCCAGGCCGTCACCGAGGTCTCCGACGCCGTACGCCGTGCCCGCGCGGGCATCGCCGACCCGAACCGTCCCACCGGATCGTTCCTGTTCCTGGGACCGACGGGCGTGGGCAAGACCGAGCTGGCCAAGTCGCTCGCGCAGTTCCTGTTCGACGACGAGCGCGCGATGACCCGCATCGACATGTCCGAGTACGGGGAGAAGCACAGCGTCTCCCGTCTGGTCGGCGCCCCTCCGGGATACGTCGGCTACGAGGAGGGCGGTCAGCTCACGGAGGCGGTCCGCCGCCGCCCGTACACGGTCGTGCTGCTGGACGAGATCGAGAAGGCCCACCCGGACGTCTTCGACATCCTGCTGCAGGTCCTCGACGACGGCCGTCTGACCGACGGCCAGGGCCGCACGGTGGACTTCCGCAACGCGATCCTGATCCTCACCTCGAACCTGGGGGCGCACTTCCTGCAGGACCAGGCGCTCGGCGAGAAGGAGCGTCACGAGAACGTCATGAACGTGGTGCGGGCGAGCTTCAAGCCCGAGTTCCTGAACCGCCTGGACGACGTCATCATGTTCGACGCCCTGGACCGGCAGCAGCTCGCCAGGATCGTGCGCCTGCAGGTGGCCTCGGTCTCCGCGCGGCTCGCCGAGCGCCGGATCACCCTCGACGTCGACGACGCCGCGACCCAGTGGCTGGCCGACGAGGGCTTCGACCCGCTCTACGGGGCGCGGCCACTCAAGCGGCTCGTGCAGAAGGAGATCGGCGACGCCCTGGCGCGCATGATCCTGCGCGGCACGGTGCACGACGGGGACCACGTCTCCGCCGGCGTCGCGGGAGACCGGTCGGCTCTGGAGCTGCACGTGGCCGGCTCGGCCGACGAGGACGACGAGGAGCAGGAGTCCGATGCCGAGGCCCGGGAGGCGGAGGACGCGATCCTCGAGGACACCTCCGCCCCGCGGGACACCGAGGCCCCGGTCGACCTCTCGGGCGCCGACCTCGGCGGCGAGGACGAGGACGCGCTGCGATGAGCACCCGCGCTCCGCGGCGATGAACCCCCGGTCCGCAGGGCCCCATCCGCCATCGTGGTGGACGGGGCCCTGCGGCGTCCGGGGCCGTTCCTCACTCGTCCCAGGGCATGGGGGCGACCTTCCGGCGCATCTCCAGCAGCGGCTCGGTGTCGGTGAGGTTGGCCCTGCGGCGCTCGAAGTCCTCCACGAATCCGTCGACCTCTCGCTGGCGGGCGCGCAGCGCATCGCCGTCGATGCCCGTGCCCCGGAAGACCGGGGAGTCCAGGATGTCGGCCTCCGCCTCCAGCTGGGTCGAGACCATCGGGCCGAAGGAGGAGATCGGCGTGGATGTCGCGGTGTGCGCGGCGATCCCCAGCTCGCGGTAGGCGCCGGTCTCCATGGCCCGCGCCGCGCCCTGGAGATCCCCCTCGCCCAGGGCTCCGCCCACCTCGTCCTTCGTCTGCAGGGCGCCGCCGAGGAGCTGATCCGTGCCCGACAGCATCGAGCCGACGGAGGACTTCTCGCCGAACAGCGCCTCGTCAGGTGCATGGGAGAGCCGCATGGCGGCGAACAGCGGTGCCGTCTCCTCGCCGAGGCCGTGCTCGGTCGCGAACGTTTCCAAGCGCCCGCGCATCGCCTCGACGCGGTCCCGGGCGTCCAGCGCGGCCTGGGCCTCGCCGGCATAGGGAACGCGCGCGAGCAGCGAGTGCCGCAGCTCGGACCCCTGCTGCTCATAGGCCGCATCGAGGTCGAAGGACGGATCATGGGGGCGCACCGGTGCGTCGAGCGCCGCCGCGCGCTCCCGCACCGCATCCGCGAGACCGGGGCCGATCGGATGGGCGAAGGGCTTCCCGGGAGCCAGCCAGCCGGGGACCGGGCGCTGGGTGAGCTCGAAGAGCTTCTTCGCGAGCTTGGAGGAGGTCTCGTTCACCCAGCGGCTCATGCCCTCCGGATCGTCGTATCCCAGCGGATGCGGTTCGACGAGACCGTGCACATCGTCCTCGTCGAGCCCGGTCGCGTCCTCGAACAGGTCGAAGAGGCCATGGCGAGCCATCGCGCCGAGATCGAGGCCGTCGTCACCGGAGCCCGGGCCGATCTGCGCCCCGCCGGCCGCCGGCCCGATCGCCGCCGCCTCCGCCCCGCCCGCTCCCGGCGCGGAGCTCACCCGCTCCTGCTCATCGGCCTGGGAGCGCAGGTCATCGGCGAGGGCGCGCAGCCTCGCGCTGTGCGAGCACAGCTGCCGCCCCGCGTTCGCCGCAGCGGCGCGGAAGCTCTCCGCATCGGGCCCCTCCCACCGCAGACCTCCGGCGGCATCGAGCACGCCGGCCCGCGTCTGCAGTCCCGAGGCGGCACTCTCGAAACGTCGGGCGAGCTGCTGCATCTGCACCGTGTCGCATCCCAGGAATCCACTCATGCCGCGGACGCTACGCAGAAGCGGCCGCGGACGCCGGGGGAGCGGCGCCGCTGTGGAGAACTCGCGGTGGGGAGGACTCGTGGGGATCGAGGAGCTCCGCGTCCGCGGGTCCGAAGGGCAGGAGACTCCGCGTGCCGCCCATCGCCCGTGCTTCCCTGGGTGGCATGACCACGCACCCCACGGCACCGGGAGGCGCCGGCGCCCGGCCCGCGCAGCCCGCACAGTCCACGCTGAAGACCCTGCTCGGCACGGGGATCGGCAACGCCCTCGAGTGGTACGACTGGAACATCTACGCGAGCTTCGCGGTGTACTTCTCCGCGCAGGCGTTCAACGGGGACAACAAGGCCTCGGACTTCCTGGCGACCATGGCGATCTTCGCCGTCGGCTTCGTCGCACGGCCCTTCGGCGGCGTCGTCTTCGGCTGGATCGGCGACCGCATCGGCCGCAAGCACGGCCTGACCATCGCCGTGCTGTGCGCCTCGGCGGGCTCCCTGCTCATCGCGCTGCTGCCCACCTTCAGCCAGATCGGCGTCGCCTCCTCCGCCCTGCTGCTCGTGGCGCGGCTCGTGCGGGGCCTCGCCCACGGCGGCGAGCTGCCCAGCGCACAGACCTACCTCGCCGAGCACGCGCCGCGGAACCGGAGGGGCCTCTGGGCCAGCTCGATCTACGTCACGGGCACGCTGGGGCTGCTCGCGGGGCTCGTCGTCGGCCTGGTCCTCTCCGGCGCGCTCACGGAAACGCAGATGAGCGCCTGGGGCTGGAGGATCCCGTTCGCGGGCGGAGCCGTCCTGGGGCTCGTCGCCCTCTGGATCCGCAGCTCCATGGACGAGTCCGAGGTGTTCGAGGAGAACAGGGCGCAGCAGGAGGCCAGCGGCTCGAGGGCCAACGTCTGGCTCGCGCTCGCACGCAACTGGCGCACCGGGCTCATCGTCATCGGCATGACCGCGGGCCTCACGGTCTGCTACTACGTGTGGTCGGTCTCGATGGCCTCGCTCGCCCAGCAGAACCTCGGCTACTCCGACTCCGAGGCGTTCGAGGCCTCGATGATCGGCAACATCGTGCTCATCATCGCCCTGCCCCTGTGGGGCCTCGCCTCGGACCGCGTGGGCAGGAAGACCTGCGCGGTGATCGCCCTGCTGGGATCCGCTATCGCCTACATCCCGCTGGTGCTGCTGATCCAGGGCGAGTTCTGGCAGCTCGTCGTGGCGATCTGCGTGCAGCTCGCGCTCCTGGCGGGCTTCCTCTCCCATGCCCCCGCGATGTACGCGGAGATGTTCTCGACCGCCGAGCGCACGAGCGGCTTCGGCATCCCCTACGCGATCGCGATCGCCGTGTTCGGCGGCACCGCGCCGTACGTGAACACCTTCGTCTCGACCCACGCGGGCTCGGGCACCGGAGGGCAGATCGCCTTCGGGATCTACGCGATAGCGCTGCTCGTGATCTCCACGCTCACCATCGTCCTGTGCCTGCCCGAGACCAGGGGCAAGGACCTGCGCGAGGTCGGCTCCGCCTCCGTCGAGGGCGCCTCGGGCGTGTCGACGGCGACCCGGTGACGACGCTGGGCCCGCGCGGCGCGCTCGCGCCGTGAGGCCCGTCCGGGCCCCGGGCGCCGATGCGGCGGGCCGACGGGGATCGTGCCCCGTCGGCCCGTCGTGATCAGACGACGATGTTCACGAGCTTCGGTGCGCGCACGATGATCTTGCGGATCTCGGCGTCGCCGATCAGCTCCTGCACCCGCGCCTCGGCGAGCACGGCCTCCTGCAGGGCGTCCTCGCCGATCTCGGGATCGACCTCGAGGCGGTGGCGGACCTTGCCCTTGATCTGGACCACGCAGGTGACCGCGTCGGCCTTCACCAGGTCGGGATCTGCCGCGGGGAAGCGCTCGCGCGTGACCGTCCCCTCATGGCCCAGGCGCGACCACAGCTCCTCGGCCAGGTGCGGCGCGAACGGCGCCAGCATGATCACCAGCGGCTCGACGGCCTCTCGGGGGGAGGACCCGGACTTCGTGAGCTGGTTGACCAGCTCGATGAGCTTCGCGATCGCGGTGTTGAAGCCGAAGGTCTCCATGTCGCGCGCCACGCCGTCGATCGTGCGGTGCACGGCCTGCTTCGTGGGCAGGTCGGCGGGGTCCTCGCTCACGCGCAGCTCGCCGGACTCCTCGTCCACGACCAGGCGCCACAGGCGCTGCAGGAAGCGCTGGGAGCCGACCACGGCGCGGGTCTCCCACGGGCGGGAGTCCTCGAGCGGGCCCATCGACATCTCGTACACGCGGAAGGTGTCGGCCCCGTACTCGTCGTACATGTCGTCCGGGGTGACGGCGTTCTTCAGGCTCTTGCCCATCTTGCCGTACTCCTGGGAGACCTTCTCGCCCCGATGGGTGAAGGTCCCGTCGGACTCCTCGACGACCTCGTCGGCCGGGACGTACATGCCGCGCGCGTCGGTGTACGCGAAGGCCTGGATGTACCCCTGGTTGATGAGGCGGTGGAAGGGCTCCTGGCTCGAGACGACACCCCGGTCGAACAGCACCTTGTGCCAGAACCGCGCGTACAGCAGGTGCAGCACGGCGTGCTCGACGCCGCCGACGTACAGGTCGACGCCGCCCACGTCGCCCTCACGGCGCGGGCCCATCCAGTAGCGCTCGTTGTCCGGCTCGACCGCGTGGGCGGCGTCCGAGGGGTCGATGTAGCGCAGCTGGTACCAGGACGACCCGGCCCACTGCGGCATCGTGTTCGTCTCGCGCAGGTACTCCTTGGGGCCCTCGCCCAGGTCCAGCGTCACGTGCGTCCAGTCGGTCGCGCGCGAGAGCGGGGTCTGCGGCTCGGTCTCGGCGTCCATCGGGTCGAAGGTCTTCGGGGAGAAGTCCGTGACCTCCGGCAGCTCGACGGGCAGCATGCTCTCGGGCAGCGCGATCGGCGTCTCCGGATCGGCGGGGTCGTAGACGATCGGGAAGGGCTCGCCCCAGTAGCGCTGGCGGGAGAACAGCCAGTCCCGCAGACGGTAGGTGGTGCGGGCGCGGCCGAAGCCCTTCGCGGTCGCGTACTCGGTGGCCAGGCGCTTGGCCTCGTCCTTGTCCAGGCCGTCCAGGTCCAGCTCGTCGTTCCGCGAGTTGATCTTCGCGCCCTCGCCGGTCCAGGCGCCGCCCTCGAAGTCGGCCGGAGGCTGGACGGTGCGGATGATCGGCAGCTCGAAGCGGTCGGCGAAGGCGAAGTCGCGCTCGTCCTCCGCGGGGACGGCCATGATCGCCCCGGTGCCGTATCCGGTGAGCACGTAGTCCGCGGTGAACACGGGCAGGCGGCGTCCGTCCATGGGGTTCACGGCGAACAGGCCGGTGAACACGCCGGTCTTCTCACGGTCCTCGGCGGTGCGGTCCTCCTCGCCCGCCGCGGCGGCGCGCTGCTGGTAGGCGCGCACGGCCTCGCGCGGGCTCGCGGCGCCGCCCGTCCAGGCGTCCCTCGTGCCCTCGGGCCATGCCTCCGGCAGGGAGTCGGCGTCGGCCAGCAGGCCGTGCTCGGGGGCCAGCACGCAGAAGGTCGCGCCGAACAGGGTGTCCGCCCGGGTCGTGAAGACCTCGAAGCCCGCGGCGTCCCCGTCGCGGCCCTCGATGCCGAAGGCGATCTGGGCGCCGTGGGAGCGGCCGATCCAGTTGCGCTGCATGGAGCGCACGGCCTCGGGCCACTGGACGCGGTCCAGGTCCTCGAGCAGGCGGTCGGCGAAGGTCGTGATGCGCATGTTCCACTGGCGCAGCGTGCGCTGGAAGACCGGGAAGTTGCCGCGCTCGGAGCGGCCCTCGGACGTGACCTCCTCGTTCGCCAGGACGGTGCCCAGCCCCGGGCACCAGTTCACGGGCGTCTCGGAGATGAAGGCCAGGCGGAAGGATTCCGCGAGGTCGCGGATCTCCGTCTCGGAGGCCCCCGCCAGATCCTCGGCGCTGCGGCCCGCCCAGTCCTCGGGCAGGGCGATGCCCTGGCGCTCCGCCAGCGCGAAGGGATCGACGGCGCCCGTGCGCAGCTCCTCGACGAGCTCGACGATCGGGCGGGCGCGCCCGCGCACGCCGTCGGCGTTGGCAGCCGACGGGTCGTACCAGGAGTCGAAGACCTGCAGGAAGATCCACTGCGTCCACTTCACGAACTCGGGGTCCGTGGTCGCGAAGGAGCGGCGCGCATCGTGGCTCAGACCCAGGCGGTGCAGCTGGCGGCGCATGTTGGCGATGTTCGCCTCGGTGGTGGTGCGCGGGTGCGTGCCGGTCTGCACGGCGTACTGCTCGGCGGGCAGGCCGAAGGCGTCGTAGCCCATCGTGTACAGCACATTCCTGCCCAGCGTGCGCTGGTAGCGGGCGATCACGTCGGTCGCGATGTAGCCCAGCGGATGGCCCACGTGCAGCCCCACCCCCGAGGGGTAGGGGAACATGTCCATGATGTACATCTTCTCGGGCAGGTCCGCGGGGGCGGTGCCGTCCGCGAGCGGTCCCACCGGGTTCACGGCGTCGTAGGTGCCGTCCTCGTCCCAGCGCTTCTGCCAGCGCTCCTCGATGCTCCGGGCCATCTCGGCCGTGTAGCGGAAGGGTGCCTCGCTCATGGATGTCTGTCCTTCTCGGTGGTGGTCCTGGGGCCCGTGCCCGCTCCGGCACAAAAAAACCCCCGCACAGGCGAGGGGAGCCGCGTCGGTGTCCGGTCCCCGGGGCCGACGGCTGGGGCGGACGCATGTCCGGCGCGGCTACGGAAGCAGGAGCGAACGAGCCACGAGGCGATCCTATCGCGACCCGTCGCCGGGGTCACGGAGGACCCGCTCACGCGCTCATCACGCCGGAGACGATCAGCAGGGTGATCACGGTGCCGACCGTCGTCAGCAGCACCGTGTCGCGGGCGAGGTTCTCGGCGGCCTTGTACTGGGAGGCGGCGACGAACACGTTCTGCGCCGTCGGCAGCGCGGCCATCACCACGACCGCGAAGAGATCGTGCCCGTCGAGTCCGAGCAGCAGTCCCAGGCCGAGGGCGATCACGGGCATCACGGCGAGCTTGAAGACGGTGGCGATCGCGATCAGCCCGCGGTACCCGTCGTCCTTGGCGAGCGGCGCCGACCCCATCAGCGAGATCCCGTAGGCCAGCAGCATCGCGGGGATCGCCATGTCCGCGATCGAGCCGAAGGGCTGCAGGATCACCTCCGGCAGCTTCACCCCGCACACGACGAGCACGATCCCGACCGCGGCGGCCACGATCGTCGGGTTCGAGGCGATGTTGCGCAGCACGCCCGCGGGGGAGGGACGCATCTTCGTGGTCACGGCGTGCAGCACGAACAGGTACAGCGGCGTGTAGATCGCCTGCTGGAAGAGGATCACGGGCAGCGCGTGCGAGGTGTCGCCCAGGACGTACGCGGCGATCGGGAAGCCCATGTTCGCGCCGTTGACCACGGAGCCGCTGATCGCGGTGACCACGAGCTCGGCTCCGCGGCGCTTCGTGAGCACACGGATGATCAGCAGGAGCAGCCCGCCCGAGAGGAGACCGGAGACCCCGGCGATGAGCATCGGCGTGGACAGCACCTGCCCCAGGTCCGATTCGAGCAGGGAGGTGAGCACGAGGCAGGGCGAGGCCAGGAAGAACGTGGTGCGGTTCAGGACGAAGCGCCCCTGCTCGCCGAGGACTCCCGTGCGTCCGACGATCCAGCCGATCGCGATCAGGCACCAGACGATGAAGAACCCGGAGAGGACCCCTGTCACGGCTCAGCTCACCCGTGCGGGGCTCAGCGGCCGGTGCGCTGGTCGGGCATGCCGGGCACGGGCTCCGCGGGGTCGTCGCCCACCTTCACCACGCGGTTCGCGCCGTCCACGTGCACCACGCAAGGGTGGTGCCCGGCGGCCTCCTGCCCGTCGAACAGGCCGTAGGCGATGATGATCACGAGGTCGCCGGGGACCACCAGATGCGCGGCCGCCCCGTTGATGCCGATGACGCCGCTGTCGCGCTCGCCCGTGATCGCGTAGGTCTCCAGCCGCGCGCCGTTGGTGACGTCCACGATCGAGACCTGCTCGTTCTCGAGGATCCCGGCGGCGTCCATCAGCGCCGCGTCGATCGTCACCGAGCCGACGTAGTGCAGGTCGGCCTGGGTCACGGTCGCGCGGTGGATCTTCGAGGTCATGAGTGTGCGCATCATCGGGGCCATTCTCCCACGGTCCGACGGGCCCGGCGAGGCGCGACCACCTCGTGACGCGACCTGTGACGAGCGCCCCGTCGGGCCGACGGCGGGCGAGTATGTCCGGCCGACGGGAGGCATTGCGCACCCGCATGCCCCGCACGGCCTCGCGCGAGCGCGCGGTGCGCGATGATGGAGGAGCGCTCCGCCCGATCGACGACCCGATCGAAGGCCCGTTGCACGGCCGGATCGGGTCACCGATCGGCCCCGAGGGGCGCCCCGACCCAGGAGGACCCCCGATGCCCAAGGCACGCCGCCGCAGCGCCCACAGCTCGTCCCGCTTCGACGACATGGCGCTCAGCGAGGAGCTGCTCGCCGTGCTCGCCGAGCAGGGCCTGACCCGCGCCTTCGAGATCCAGGAGGCGATCCTGCCCGACGCCCTCGCCGGCCGCGACGTGATGGCGCGCGCCGAGACCGGCTCCGGCAAGACCCTCGCCTTCGCGCTCTCGATGTGCGCCCGGTTCCGGGGGCGCAAGGTGCACCGCCGTCGCCCGCTCGGCCTCGTGCTGGTTCCCACCCGCGAGCTCGCCGTGCAGGTCGTGGACACCTTCCATCCCTTCGCCCGGGCCGTGGGCATCCGCGCCCAGCTGGTCGCCGGCGGGATGAACATCGAGAAGCAGGCCGAGGCCCTGCGCCGGGGCGCGGAGATCGTCGTCGCCACGCCCGGTCGTCTCCTCGACGTCGCCGCGCGCGACGCCCTGTTCCTCGACCGCATCGAGACGACCGTCGTGGACGAGGCCGATCACATGGCCGACCTCGGCTTCCTCGACCAGGTCGGGGAGATCCTCGCGGCGACCCCGATGGGCACCCAGAAGATGCTGTTCTCCGCGACGCTCGACGGCCAGGTCGAGACCCTCGTCGACAGCTTCCTCGTCGATCCCGTCGAGCACGAGACCACTCCGGTGGCCGCCGCGGTGAAGACCATGTCCCACCACGTGCTCGCGGTCGCCCCCAAGGCCAAGCGTCAGGTCATCGCGCAGCTCGCCGCGCGCCGCGGGCGCACCCTCGTGTTCACGCGCACCCAGCTGGGCGCCGAGCGCATCGCGGCGGAGCTCGTGGAGGTCGGCGTGCAGGCGGCGGCGCTGCACGGCAACAAGCAGCAGGGTCTGCGCACCAACGTCCTGGCCGGCTTCCGCGAGGGCGACTTCCCGGTGCTGGTGGCGACGGACGTCGCAGCCCGCGGGCTGCACATCGACGACGTGAGCATGGTCGTGCACGCCGATCCCGCCACCGACTCCAAGGAGTACGTGCACCGCTCCGGCCGCACGGCGCGAGCTGGCGCCGCCGGCAGCGTCGTCACCCTCGCGCTGCCGCACCAGACCCGGGGCACCCGCGCCGTGCTCGAGGCGGCCGAGGTCGAGCCCACGTGGGAGGAGGCCCGCAGCGCCGACGCCCAGGCGCTCATCGACCTGGGCGGTCGCACGCCCTCGGGCGAGCCCGCCGCGGACCCGGCGAAGATCAAGCACAAGGGCGCCCCGCGCAAGCTCCGCCTCTCCGGCGGCGTGGCGAACGGCGGTGAGGGCGCGAACGCGGCCCGCGCCGAGGAGCGTCGCACGAACGAGGAGCTCCGCGCCGCCTGGGACGAGGAGGCCGCTGCCGAGGGCGGGCCCTCGACCGGGCGCGGCGCTCGGCGAGGAGCAGGCGGGTCCGGCGGCCGCGGCTCGGGCGGGAGCGGGGCTGGCGGCCGCGCCGGTGCAGGACGCTCGACCGGCCAGCGCAGCGGAGGCCGCACGAGCGGCCGCACCGGCCAGGGGCGCACGGGCGGCGCACGCTCGGGCGGCAGGCAGGGCGGCGCCCGCACCGGCGGCGATGCTCCCTCCGGGCGGTCCGGCGGCGGCTCCCAGGGCGGGCACGGCGGCTCGCGCAGCGGGCGCGGCGGCCAGGGCGGTCGCGGTGGCCAGGGTGGTCGCGGCGGCTCGCAGGGACGCGGCGGCCCTCAGGGCGGTCGCGGCGGTCGCCGTGGCGGCGGGGGAGCGGGCCCGCGCAGGGGCGGACGATGAGCATCAGCCTGTTCGACCTGTTCAGCATCGGGATCGGGCCGTCGAGCTCCCACACCGTGGGCCCCATGCGGGCCGCGAGCCTGTTCGCGCGCGAGGTGCTCGAGGACCGGGAGACCGGGCCGCGCGTCGCGGACATCGGCGTGCATCTGTACGGCTCGCTCGCCGCGACCGGCCAGGGCCACGGGACTCTCGACGCGATCGTGATGGGGCTCGAGGGAGCCGACCCGGAGACCGTCGACCCCGTCGTCGGACGCGAGCGGGTCGCGCAGATCGAGGCCGGGGGAGGGCTGCTGCTGGACGGCCGCCTCGCCGTCGCCCTGCGTCCATCCGCGATCGTGCTGCACCCTCTGACCTTCCTGCCCCAGCACTCCAACGGCATGACCTTCGAGGCCTACGACGCCTCCGGCGAGGTGATCGCCAGCCGACCGATGTTCTCGGTGGGCGGTGGTTTCGTCGTCGACGCGGCGGATATGGACCAGTCGATCGCCGAGGTCGCCTCCGAGGAGGCGGGGCAGGCGATCTTCACCACCGGCGCCGAGCTCATGCGGGTGTGCGAGGAGCGCGGGACCTCCGTGTCGGCCGCGATGATGCGGCGCGAGCTGCAGTGGCGCAGCGAGGACGAGATCCGCGAGAGCGCGCTGCGGATCTGGGGCGCCATGAGCGACTGCATCGAGCGCGGTGTGCACACCCCCGGTGTGCTCCCCGGCGGCCTGGACGTCCGGCGCCGCGCGGCCTCCTGGTACGACTCCCTCAGCGCGGAGGATCCCGGTCATGGCGCCGAATCCGCCCTGGAATGGGTCTCGCTCGCGGCGCTCGCCGTGAACGAGGAGAACGCGGCCGGCGGGCGCGTGGTGACCGCGCCGACGAACGGTGCGGCAGGGATCATCCCGGCCGTCCTCTACTACGCGACCCACTATCTGCGCGACGCCGATCCCGACGACGTCGCCGTGCGCTTCCTGCTCACTGCCGGCGCCATCGGGTCCCTCTACAAGGAGCACGCCTCGATCTCCGGCGCGGAGGTGGGCTGCCAGGGCGAGGTCGGGTCCGCCTGCTCCATGGCCGCTGCGGGCCTCGCCGAGGTGATGGGTGCCAAGCCCCGCCAGGTCGAGAACGCCGCCGAGATCGCGATGGAGCACAACCTGGGCCTGACCTGTGATCCCGTAGGAGGCCTCGTGCAGGTGCCCTGCATCGAGCGCAATGCCATGGCCGCGGTGAAGGCGATCACCGCCGCCCGCTTCGCCCTGCGGGGCACCGGCGAGCACTTCGTCTCCCTCGACACCGTGATCGAGACCATGCGCCAGACCGGCAAGGACATGTCCGAGCGCTACAAGGAGACCGCCATGGGCGGCCTCGCCGTGACCGCGGTGCCGGTGTCCCTGCCCGAGTGCTGAGCTCCGGCCGAGCGGACGGCGGCGGTCCTGCGCGCCCTGCAGGGCGCGCAGGCGGGTGAGTCCCGTCGCATGATCCCGGTGCCGTGGCGTCGGCCGTGGTGTCCGATTCCTCCGAATTCCTCCGCGTGGGTAGGGTGAGGCGGAGTCGGGCGCCCCGAGGGGGAGCGCCCCGGTCGCGATGGGGAGTCGATGGCATCCAGCGGGCACGGCGCCGAGCGGGGCGGGACGAGGTCCCCGTCTCCGGGGGTCTCTCCGTCTGCGCGGCCCCCGTCCCCGCGGATCCCGTCGCCCCGCACCCCGGCGAGCCCGGTGTCCCCGATGCTCCGGCCGTCGGCCCCCGCCCCCGACCCGCCGGGACCCCTGCCCGACGACACCTTCGGAGCGCGGCTGGATTCGGCGCTCGCGGCGCGCGGCCTCGCGCTCGAGCGCGTGTGCGAGCGGCTGCGCGCAGCCGGTATCGCCCTCTCTCCCTCCACCCTCTCGCTGTGGCGGCACGGCCGCAGCCGGCCGCGCCGGAACGAGGCCATGCGCGCCGTCGGGGAGCTCGAGAACGTGCTGCGCACACCTCGGGGATACCTCCTGGACACCCTCGTGCGCAGTCTCCCCGCTCACCACTGGAGCGCCCGCACGGAGTCGGAGGACCCTGTGCAGCGGGTGCGCGAGGAGATGGGGCTGGATGAGGGGGACACCGTGCAGAGGCTGCTGGTGCACCACCGCATCGACATCGATCCGCAGCATCGGCCCATCGGGGTGCGGATCCGCCGCGTCCTGCGCTCGACCCGCGAGACCGTCTCCCGCATCGGCGTCACCTCCAACGGCGCCGCGGGCATCCCCCTCGAGCTGGTGCCGGGGCACGGCAGCCGTCTCGGGCGGCAGCGCTCGTGGCCCGAACAGGGACTCCTCTTCTCGGAGCTCCTCCTGGACGAGCCGATCGTCCCCGGCAGGATCGCCACGCTCGATTACACGGTCCGGCCCATCGCGCCCCCGAACCCCTCGGACGAGCTCGACGGCGGCTACATCGTGCACACCGAGTTCCCCGTCTCGACGATCGTGCTCGAGTGCCGCTTCCCGATCGGGGCCGTCCCGGCCTCCGCGGCCTCGCTCGTGCGCTCGCGTGCGGCCGCCGCGCGCTCGAGCGCCGAGCATCCGGTCGAGGTGGGCAGGGACGGCATCGCTGCCGTGGTCGCCCACGGCATCGACGAGGGCTCGGTGCGCCTGGGGTGGACATGGAGGGCCGCATGACCGCGACCGTGCCGCGCCGCCGCGGCCTCGGCGCAGGCGGCGACTTCGCGATGCGGCTGCGGGAGACCATGATCGCGCGCGGCATCGGCTTCGCCGAGCTCGCCGGCATGCTCGCCCGAGCGGGCGCGCCGACCTCGCCCGCGACCCTCTCGTACTGGGCGAGCGGCCGCTCCCGGCCCCGTCGCCGCTCCTCCCTGGGCGTGGTGCAGGCGCTCGAGCAGTGCCTCGACCTCGAGGACGGCGAGCTCGTGGATCTCGTGGACATCGACGCCGAGACCTGGCGCTACCGCAGCGCGGCGGAGGCCGCACGGCTGCTCCCGCGCGCGAAGGAGGCGGAGGGCGCTCGGCGCGCGTGGGGCCTGCGCTGGGACGACGGACTGCGTCGCGAGTACGTGCGCACGGCGCTGGATCTGGATGCTCCTCGCGGCGAGGCGATCCTGCACTACGACGTCGTCCTCACGGCGCAGCGCGGTGGAGCGGACCGGCTCCTCGCGGTGCTCGAGGCGTCGCCGGGCTCGCTGGCCTCGGAGGGAGCACGGGTGCTCGGCGCCGACCTGGGGAGGCGCGCAGCCCTCCCCGGCGGCGCGACCCTCGTGGAGGTCGTGCTGCCGCGGCCGCTCGACGAGGGCGAGGCGGCGGTGCTCGAGCTGGCCTTCCCCCTCCCCGGGGCGATGGAGCGCGGGCGGTTCGTCAGCTGGCACATGCGCCCCGCGGATCTCGCCGTCACGGAGGTGCACCTGCCCCGGCGCGAGGGGCGCGGTGAGCGGGCCGCGCAGGGTGAGCGCCCCTGGTCCGTGCGGAGGACCGTCGCGACCGTGGGGCGCGCCGGGCGGCGCGTCGACGAGGTGCATGCGGGCTCCCTGCCGCACGGTGCGCTGCTGCAGAGCGTCATGGCCGAGGTCGTCGCCGCGACCTGCGTTCTCGAGTGGGAGTGACGGCGCGCGGGGACGGGGCGTGGAAAGCCCTGGCAGACAGCATGCGAGAATGCTAGCATGCTCGCATGCCCGGAAGCTCTTCCTCGACCGACGGCGCCGGCGGCAGCGACCGCAAGGTGCAGTTCAACGTCTACCTGCCCAAGGACCTCGTGGTCGCCGTGAAGCATCGCGCGATCGACGAGTCGTCCTCCCTCAGCGCGCTCGTCGAGTCGGCTCTGCGCGCGCACCTCGGAAGGAGCGTCGAGGATGACGCCCGAGACCACTCCTGAGACCGCCGCACCCGCCGCCGGGACGGGCTCGGCGCCCGCCGCCGCACCCGATCTCACCGTCTTCCCGCTGCGCTTCACGGCCGATCCGCGCGCGATGATCGCGTTCCTCGTGGAGCTCGGGATGGCCCGCCGCATCACCGCCGGCGACGACGGTTTCGGCGAGCTGCGCGCAGGTGCGGGCGCCGTCATGGTGCATGCGGCCTCCGGCAGCGCCACGGGCGCCCGGCCGGGCACCACGGACCTGTGCATGGCGGCGCCGTCGGCCGACGAGGCCGCAGAGTCCCTCGAGCGCGCGGGCATCGAGGTCACGGTCTGGGACGAGAGCTACGGCCGGCAGGGCATGATCACCGGGCCCTGCGGCGAGGGCGTCTCGCTGAACGAGGACCAGGTGGACCTCTACGGCTACGAGGGCCACGATGCGTCCCCGGATCCTCGCCTGCACGTGTGCGCGGTGCTGTCGAGCGAGGCCTTCGCGCCCGACGCCCGCTGGCTCGGCCGGCTCGGCTTCGCCCCCGCGGCGGTCGGCGGGGTGGGCGGGACCGGCGGAGCAGACGGGGCCGAGGGTGCGGACCCAGACCCCGTCGCCGCCGAGCGCAGCGGGTGGCTCGAGCTGCACGGCCCCGGGAGCGCGGGGATCATCGGTCTCCACGCGCCGATGGCCGGGCGTGAGCGCACGCGTCGCGCCTCGCCGGAGATGCCCGACCTGCCGCCCACGCTCCAGGTGCGCCTGGGCTTCGAGACCTCGGAGGACCTCGAGGCGCTCGCGGCGAGGCTCCGCGTCGCCGGGTACGACGCGCGCCTCGTCGAGGGGGCAGTGCGTGCGGTGCACGTGCCCGACCCCGACGGCATCGAGGTCGAGATCCATCCGCTGCCCTGAGGGGCTCGGCGCCCGCGCGCGGCGGCCGCCGATCACGGCATCCGAACGCGTGGGCGCGTTCCCGTGACGTGGGTCTCCTGCGATACGGTGAGGCGGAAGACCGAACGCCCCGCGGTCAGCGCCGCGGGACCCCGTACGCAGGAGCGATGATGTCCGACGACGCCACTTCGACCGGCACCCACCCCGCGGAGAACCGCACCTTCCCCCCGAGCTCGGCGTTCGTCCAGAACGCGAATGCCCGCCCGTCCCTCTACCAGGAGGCCGCGCGCGATCGCCTGGGCTTCTGGAAGTCCCGCGCCGCGTCGCTGAGCTGGCACAAGACCCCGACCGAGACCCTCGACTGGTCGGACCCGCCGTTCGCGAAGTGGTTCGCCGACGGCGAGCTCAACGCCGCGTACAACTGCGTGGACCGCCACGTGGAGTCCGGGCACGGCGACCAGGCCGCCCTGCTCGCCGAGTACGAGGACGGCTCCGACGCCGCCTTCACCTACGCCCAGGTCAAGGACGAGATCAGCCGGATGGCCAACGTCCTCGAGGGCTTCGGCGTGACCACGGGCGACCGGGTCGCGATCTACCTGCCGATGATCCCCGAGGCCGTCTTCGCGATGCTCGCCTGCGCCCGCATCGGCGCCCCGCACTCCGTGGTGTTCGGCGGCTTCAGCGCCGACGCCCTGCGCTCGCGCATCGAGGACGCCGAGGCCAAGGTCGTCATCACGGCCGACGGCCAGTTCCGTCGCGGCAAGGCCCTGCCGCTCAAGGACGCCGTGGACGCGGCTCTCACGGGCGGCGCCGAGTCCGTGACGAACGTGCTCGTGGTGCGGCGCACAGGGGGCGACGTCGCATGGACGCAGGGGCGCGACGTCTGGTGGCACGAGGCGCGCGAGAACGCCTCCTCCGACCACGAGCCGGTGTGGGTCGGGGCCGAGCACCCGCTGTTCATCCTCTACACCTCGGGCACCACCGGGAAGCCCAAGGGCATCGTCCACACCACGGGCGGCTACCTCACGCAGGCGAGCTACACCCACCGCGATGTCTTCGACCTCAAGCCCGACACCGACGTGTACTGGTGCACGGCGGACGTCGGCTGGGTCACCGGCCACACGTACATCGTGTACGGCCCGATGGCGAACCGCGCCACCCAGGTGATCTACGAGGGCACCCCGGACACGCCGCACCAGGGCCGCTGGTGGGAGATCGTCCAGAAGCACGGGGTGAGCATCTTCTACTCCTCGCCCACGGCGATCCGCACCGCGATGAAGTGGGGCGACGACATCCCGGCGAAGTTCGACCTCTCCTCCCTGCGCCTGCTGGGCAGCGTCGGCGAGTCCATCAACCCCGAGGCGTGGCTGTGGTACCGCCGCGTGATCGGCGGGGACCGCTGCCCGATCGTCGACACCTGGTGGCAGACCGAGACCGGCGCGATCATGATCTCGCCGCTGCCCGGCATCACCGATGCCAAGCCCGGCTCCGCCCAGGTGCCGCTGCCCGGCATCAGTGCGGACGTGGTGGGCGACGACGGCGAGCCCATCGAGAACGAGAAGACGGGGTACCTCGTGCTCACCGAGCCGTGGCCCTCGATGCTCCGCACCATCTGGGGCGACCCGGAGCGCTTCAAGGAGACCTACTGGTCGCGCTTCCCCGGCAAGTACTTCGCGGGCGACGGCGCGAAGCGCGACGAGGACGGCGACATCTGGCTGCTGGGCCGCGTGGACGACGTCATGAACGTCTCCGGCCACCGCCTGTCGACCACCGAGATCGAGTCCGCGCTGGTCTCGCACGACTGGGTGGCGGAGGCCGCCGTGGTCGGCGCGGACGACGAGACCACCGGCCAGGCCGTGGTCGCCTTCGTGATCCTGCGCGAGGGCACCCAGGGCGATGTCGAGGCCGCCGGCGGCGAGGAGGAGGCGGCGAAGATCCTGCGCGCCCACGTCGGCACGGAGATCGGACCGATCGCCAAGCCCAAGAAGGTGCTGCTGGTGACCGAGCTGCCCAAGACCCGCTCCGGCAAGATCATGCGGCGCCTCCTGCGCGACGTCGCCGAGCACCGCACGATCGGCGACACCCAGACCCTCGCCGACTCCTCGGTCATGGACCTCATCCAGAAGGGCCTCGAGGACAAGAAGTGAGCGGCCGTCCCGGACGGAGCCCGGCCCGGGGCCGGGCTCCGACAGGGCCCTGGACGTGACGCGGCGCCCCTCACCCCGGACGGGTGAGGGGCGCCGCGCCGCATTCTGCCCCGGGGCTCCGTCCTCAGCGCCGGGAGACGCTCAGGTCGCCGAAGTCGGTGCGCGCGCGCAGCGCGGAGCCCTCGCCGCGGATGCCGGCGTCGACATCGGTCGAGCCCTCGTCCGAGCGGGCGTCCACGTCCCAGGTCTCGCAGCAGGGGAGCGCGATGTCCACGTCGCCCGTGGTCGTGCGGGCCGAGATCTCCCGCGCCCCGCCGTCGTCGAGCGCGAGGTCGATGTCGCCGACCTCGGTGTGTGCGGCGATGGAGCCGCTCGCGGAGACGCCGTCCGCGTCGATGTTGCCCGTCGTGGACCGCAGGTCGAGGCCCGCAAGGGAGCCCTCGGCCGTGAGGTCCCCGACGTCGACCCTCACGGCGAGCGTGAGATCGGCGGCGGCGTCCGAGGGGATGAGGACGAGCAGGTCGGGGTCCTCGTCGTCGAACCAGTCCGACGTGGCCCTCAGATGCGGCCGCTGCACGTCCACGCGCGAGGTCCCGTGCTGCGTGCTGCGATCCCACCTGGCCCTCACCGGGGCGGGATCTGCGGGCAGGGTGTCCGCGCCCGCCTCGACGAGCGCGAGGGTCACCTGGTCGACCTCGTCGCTCTCGCGCACGGTCACGTCGGAGACGGAGGTGGTGACCTCGAGGGACGAGGGGGCGCCGACCTCGAGCACCGAGGGCACCTCGGAGAAGCGGGACTGCTCGATCCCCGCGGCGATGCTGCGCGCGGCGAGACCCCCGACGGCGATCACCAGGCAGGCCAGGGCGATGAGGACGAGCACGCGCCGCACAGTGCGGTCGCGTCCTGTCCCCACCCGCAGCGGGCGGGGCGGGAGCTGGGTGGTGGGCATCAGCGGTCCTCCGATTCCAGGTAGCGCAGCACGGCCATGACACGGCGGTTCTCGCCGTCGACCGGCGGCAGCCCGAGCTTGGCGAACAGCGAGGAGATGTGCTTCTCGATGCTCCCGGCCGAGACATGCAGCAGTTCGGCGATGGCCGCGTTGGAGCGTCCTTCTGCCATCAGCTGCAGCACCTCGCTCTCGCGCGGGGAGAGGTCCTCGAGGACCGAGCGTCGACGGGAGCGCACGAGGATCTGCTGGACCACCTCGGGGTCCAGCGCGGTCCCGCCGTCCCCGACGGCGCGCACCACGCGCAGGAAGTCCTCGACATCGGCCACCCGGTCCTTGAGCACGTAGCCGAGCGCCCCGCCCGAATCGGCGATCAGCTCGGAGGCGTAGCGCTCCTCGACGTACTGGGAGAGGACGAGCAGGGCGACGCCGGGGTTCTGGGCGCGGATGAGGACGGCGGCGCGGATGCCCTCGTCGGTGAAGGTCGGCGGCATCCGCACGTCCACGATCGCCAGGTCGACGTCGTGGCGCGAGACCGCGTCCAGGAGCCCGGTGGCGTCCTCGACGGAGGCGACGACCTCGTGCCCGGCCCCGGCGAGGAGGCGCTCGAGGCCCGCCCGCAGGAGCACGGAGTCCTCGGCGATGATGATCCGCAGGCTCTCGCGGGCGGGGCGGGGGGATCGGGGCGTGCTCATCGGCGGGTCTCCTTCGCGGAGTCGGACTGCGATCGGGGATCCGAGTCGGCAGCTGTGGGGGCGGGAGCCGGCGGGAAGGCGGTGCCCGTCGGGGCCGTCGGGGCCGACGGGGCGTCCGACGGGCCTGACGGCCCCGAGGGGTCGGTCGGCACAGGGATCGTCGCGTCGAGCACGGTCGGTCCGCCCGCCGGGGAGGACACGACGAGCTGCCCGCCGGTCGCGCGCACGCGGTCGGTGAGCCCCGCGAGGCCCGTCGAGACGCCGTCGCGACGCACCCTGGCGCCGCCGCGGCCGTCGTCCTCGATGCGGACCCGCAGGGCGGCGTGTGCGGGCGATCCGGGCAGCCGGCGATCGGCGCCGGGCACCCCCGGCCGAGTCGTCGGCCCTGCGACCGAGACCTCGACGCGCACGTGCGAGGCCGCCGCGTGCTTGGCGACGTTGGTGAGGGCCTCGGAGACCACGAAGTAGGCGACCGCCTCCTGCTCCCGGCCGAGCCGCTCCGGTGCGGTGACCGACAGGTCCACGGGGACGGGGGAGCGGGCCGCGAGGGCGGAGAGCGCGGGATCCAGGCCGCGGTCGGTGAGGACGGCCGGGTGGATGCCGCGGGCCAGCTGGCGCAGATCGGTGATCACGGCCTTCGCCTCGTCGTGCGCCTCGTCGACGAGCTCCGCGGCGCCCACCGGATCGTTCTCGATGCGCGAGCGCGCCATACCCAGGGTCATGGCCAGCGCCACCAGGCGCGGCTGGACGCCGTCGTGCAGGTCCCGCTCGATGCGCAGCCGCTCCTGCTCGGCGGCGTCGACCGCGCCCTGGCGGCGCATCGAGAGCTCGTGAACCTCTTCGCGCAGTCCGTCGTCGCTGCTGGGGAGCATCACGCGGGCGAGGCCGCGCTCGGCGAGCACCCCGGCGGCGAGGGCGCCGACCCCGATCGCGAGGCTCGCGACGGCGCCCAGGGCGAGGACCAGGGCGCCGGGGTGCCACGGTCCCAGCTGGGCGCCGGGCGCCGTGATCGCGAGCTCGGCGCCGGTCCACGCGCCCCACAGGCCCGAGTAGAGGACGGCGCTCGGGAAGAAGCCCACGAGCATCGTGAGGTGGTGGTGGAGCACGGAGCGCCAGAACTGCCAGGAGATGAGGTCGAGCCCGAGGTTCTGCAGCGCGGCCCCGAAGCCCGTCCCGCGCGAGACCCTGCGCGCGGGGTGCACGACGTCCACGCCGTGCACCGCGCGGGCCCGTCGGCGCTCGAAGGATGCTGCCACGCGCATCGCCAGCACCCATGGCACGAGCAGCAGGAGGCCCGTGAGGACCGCGGGGAGGGAGGCGATCCCCGTGATCAGGACGGTCAGGCTGATCCACAGCCAGGTGATCGACAGCAGGCCGGAGACCAGCACGCTCGCCATCCCCGTCAGGAAGCGGGGTCGCAGGTCCTCGCCGCGCGCGGCGTCCGTGCGCGGTGCGCCGCCGCGGGGCGCGAGGTCGGGGGGAGAGCCGGCGCGCGGTGCGCCGGGGCGCGGGACCGGCGCGGGACCGGCGGGCGTCGTGGTGGAGGTCATGGGATCACCGTAGGCGGGCGCGGTGCGGCGCACACCCGGGCCGACCGCCCGGCCCGACGGGGGATAACCCCCGCTCGCGCCGCGGATCGGGCATCGGTCCGCGGGCGGGAGACGCTGTGAGACCTGTCCCGACGGCGGCAGCCGTGCGCCCCGCGGGGCTCCGGTGCGGTTCAATGAGTCCATGAGCGATGACCTCATCAGCGAAGGAGCGGACGACATGCAGGATGCCGGCAGCATCGACCCGAACTCGGACAGCGCCGAGGGGGCAGGCGCGACGGACCAGGTGATCGAGCAGGGCGACGCGGTGAGCGCGTCCATCGCCGCCGACCAGGGTCCCAGCCGCGGCACCCTCCGCGACGTCGCCGACAGCCTGGGCATCTCCAGCGCCGTCGCGCTGCGAGCACTGCGGGACCAGGCCGACATCAGGCCCCGCCTGCGCGAGCGCGTCCACGAGGCCGCCGAGCGCCTGCAGTTCCCGCTCGAGGAGCTCGCCGACGAGACCTCGCACCGCGGTGTGGTCGCGGTCCTCGTCAACACGATGCGCAACACCTGGATCTCCGATCTGGTGCGCGCGATCCGCATCGAGCTCACCGCCACCGGCCGCTCGGCGATCGTCGTCCCGACCCGTCGTCGGGTCCCGGAGTACCCGATCGCCGCGGACACCGACGCGATCCGCTCCCTCGTCGACCTCGGCGTCGACGGCTTCCTCATGGTCTCCGACCTCCATGACGTCGACAGCGTCATCGAGGCCACCGCCGACCGCCCCTTCGTGGGGATCGGCTGCTCGCGCTCCTTCGTCGGCCGCTTCGACACGGTCCGCATCGACGACGAAGTGGGCCAGGGCCTTCTCGTCGATCACCTCGTGAGCCTCGGCCACACCGAGATCGCGCACGTGGGCGGCGTCGGCTCGACCGTCGCCCGCGAGCGCGCCGACGCCTTCCAGCTCGCCATGGAGCGCCACGGCCTCGCCGACCACGCCCGCATCGAGCCCGGGGACTTCACCGAGCAGGTGGGGCAGACCGCAGGATCGATGCTGCTGCGCGGCAGCCAGGTTCCCACGGCCGTGACCTGCGCGAACGACGTCACCGCGCTCGGCGTGCTCGCTGCCGCCCGCGACGCCGCCTACGAGGTGCCCACGCAGCTGGCCGTCGCCGGCTACGGCAACACCTCGCTCTCCTCCTCGGGCGTGACGCAGGTGACCAGCGTCGACCCGAACTCCGATCGCCTGGGTGCGCTCGCCGCCCAGCTGCTCGTGGACCGCGTCTCCGGCCATGAGCAGGAGGCGCGTGACGTGGCCGTCGCGCCGTCGCTCGTCGCCCGCCAGAGCACGGCGGCCGGGCCGCGCGCCGAGTCCAAGCGCCGCACGCGCGTCCACGTCGACTGACCGCCGCGGGCGAGATCACCCGCCGGGCCCCTCGGCTCCCCGGTCGCCCCGCCCCACGGGCATCTGACCCGTCACGTCCCTCCGCCCGCTCGCGCACGCACCGCGTGTCCGGGCATCCCTCCTGCGATAGGCTCCGACCATGATCAACACCACGAACGACCCGACGACCCCGCCCACCCAGCGGTCGATCGGCGAACTCGTCGCCTCGATCCGTGACGAGGTGCTCGGTGTCGTGCACTCCGAGATCGACATCGCCAAGAAGGAGATCACGGGAATCGCCGTCAAGGCGGGCGTGGTCGCGGCGTGCGCGGCCGTGCTGCTGTTCCTCCTGCTCTCCGCCTGGGTGATGCTGCTGTTCGCCGCCGCCTGGGGCCTGCAGGCCGCCGGTCTGCCGGCCTGGGCGTCCTTCCTCATCGTGGCGGGCGTGTTCATCGTCCTTGCCGTGATCGCCGGCCTCGTGGCCTTCCTCGTGGTGCGCAAGATCCGCGCCCCGGAGACCACGATCGAGACCGCCAAGGGTGCCGTCGACGCCGTGCAGGGCAAGCGCCGCGCGAACTCCGTCTCCTACGACGACACCTTCGACGAGCTCTACGGCAAGCAGGTCAGCGCCCGCGTCTCCGACTGACCCGCGTTCCGGACAGGCCCCGCGGCCACGTACCCTGGACCCGTGAGCCTGAACCTGTACGACACAGCAACGCGCGAGACCGCGCCCTTCCGCCCCGTGCGAGAGGGCGCGGTCTCGCTGTACGCGTGCGGTCCCACCACGCAGGGGGCGCCCCACATCGGGCACCTGCGCACCTTCCTCGCCGTGGACGTGCTGGTCCGCTGGCTCGAGCGCAGCGGCCTCGACGTCACCTATGTGCGCAACGTGACCGACATCGACGACAAGATCCTCGCGAAGTCGACGCAGAACGACGTGCCCTGGTGGGCCTGGTCCTACCGCTTCGAGCGCGAGTTTCACGAGATCCTCGACGACCTGGGCTGCCGCCCCCCGGACTACGAGCCCCGCGCGACGGGCCACGTCACCGAGATGATCGCCTTCATGGAGCGCCTGATCGAGCGCGGCCACGCCTACGCCGACGGCCAGGGCAGCGTCTACTTCGACGTGCGCTCCCTGCCGGACTACGGCTCCCTCACGCATCAGGATCCGGGCGACATGCAGGACGCGGGCGAGGCCCCGGAGCCCGGCAAGCGCGACCCCCGCGACTTCGCTCTGTGGAAGGCCGCGAAGCCCGAGGAGCCCGGGACGGCGGCCTGGGACACGCCCTTCGGGCGCGGCCGGCCCGGCTGGCACCTCGAGTGCTCGACCATGGCCCGCCGCTACCTGGGGGAGACCTTCGACATCCACGCGGGAGGCCTGGACCTGCGGTTCCCGCACCACGAGAACGAGCAGGCCCAGTCCCACGGCGCCGGCTACGGCTTCGCGCGCACCTGGATGCACGTGGGCGTGCTCACCGTGGACGGCATGAAGATGGGCAAGAGCCTGGACAACTTCGTCACCGCCGAGGACGCGCTCGCCGCGCATCCCGCCCCCGCCGTGCGCCTCGCCCTGCTGGGCGCGCACTACCGCGCCACCAGCGAGTACAACGCCGCTTCGATGCGCGAGGCCGAGGTGGTCTGGGAGCGCTTCGGCGCGAGCGTCCAGCGCGCCCAGGAGCTGCTGGGGGAGGAGGCGCTGCTCGCGCAGGACCTGCGCGCCGTCGAGCTCCCCGCTGCGTTCGTCGCCGCCATGGACGATGACCTCGGCGTGCCCGAGGCGATGGCCGCCGTGCACCGCACGCAGGCCGCGCTGAACGCGGCTCTCGCCGAGCGGGGCGCCGCCCCGGAGACGGTCGCCGCGCTGCTCGCCGAGCTCCGCGCGATGCTCGACGTGCTGGGCCTGGACCCCGTGTCCTGGACCGACGCGACCGCTGAGGGCGGCGGCGAGCACGAGGCCCTCGATGCGCTCGTGCGCGGCCAGCTCGCCGCGCGCGCCGAGGCGCGGGCCGCCAAGGACTGGGCGCGGGCCGACGCGATCCGTGACGCCCTCGATCATGCAGGCATCCGGGTGGAGGACGGCGCCGACGGTGCCCGATGGACCCTCGCACCCGCGACCAGGAAGGACTCCTGATGGCAGGGAACAGCTCCCGTCGCGGCGCCATGCGCCGCACGAAGAAGGGCGCGACCGCCGGTTCCGGCGGCGTGCGCCGCCGTGGCCTCGAGGGGAAGGGGCCGACTCCCAAGGCGAGCGACCGCCCGGGCCACAAGGCCTACCAGGGCGGATCCGGCGGCTCCGGGCAGGGAGGCAGGAGCGGCGCCGGGAAGGGCGGCCACGGCGGCAGGCAGCGCCGGGGCGATGCCCCCGCGCCCGGCGAGAACCAGGTCGCCGGCCGCAACGCCGTGCTCGAGGCCCTCCAGGAGGGCATCCCGGCGACCTCGCTCACGGTGCTCGCGCGCATCGAGGGCGACGAGCGGGTGCGCGAGATCCTGCGCCTGACCACCGCGCGCGGACTGCCGATCGCCGAGGCCACGCGCACCGACCTCGACCGCATCACCGACCACGCCGTCCATCAGGGCGTCTCGCTGACCATCCCGCCGTACGAGTACGCGGACGTCGACGAGCTGCTGGAGATCGCCCACGACGCCTTCGAGCCGCCGCTGCTGATCGCGCTGGACGGCATCACCGATCCCCGCAACCTCGGTGCGATCCTCCGCAGCGCGGGCGCCTTCGGCGTGCACGGCGTGATCCTTCCCGAGCGCCGCAGCGTGTCGATGACCGCGAGCGTCTGGAAGGTCGCGGCGGGCGCCGCGGGTCGCGTGCGCGTCGCCCAGGTCACGAACCTCAATCGCACCCTCGCCGGACTCAAGTCCCAGGGCGTGTTCGCCCTCGGGCTCGATGCCGAGGGGGACGTCTCCACACGGGACCTGGCCAGGCAGGAGCGCTCGCTGGGCACCGAGCCCGTCGTGCTCGTGGTCGGCGCCGAGGGCAAGGGCCTCTCGCGGCTGGCCCGGGAGACCTGCGACCAGGTCGTCTCGATCCCGATGGGGGAGCGCACGGAGTCGCTGAACGCCTCCGTCGCCGCGGCGATCGCGCTCTACGAGATCGCCGGGGTCCGCGAGGGCACGGGCATCGCCTGACGCGGGCGTCAGCCCTCGAAGATCGGGAGGGCCGACGTCTCGGTCGTGACCAGGGACTTCTCGTCGGGTCGATGGGGGAGGATGTTCTGGACGTAGTCCTGGACGGCCTCCTTCATCGGCACGTCCCGGCCCTCCTTCTCGCTGAGGAACCACTTGTGCTCGAGCACCTCGTGGAAGAACTCCGGGGGCTGCAGCTTCGAGCGCATGGTGCGGGGGATAGCCCGCACGATCGGCTCGTAGTGCTCCTGCTGCCACTCGTGGGCCACGAACTCCTCGTCCTCGGCCTGCTGGTCGGTGATCGCGCCGTACTGGTCGAGATCGTTGAGGAGGCGGCGCGCCTGGTTCTCCTGGGCGTCGATCCCCGTCAGCCGCATCAGGCGGCGCGCATGGTGGCCCGCGTCCACGACCTTGGGCTGGATGGAGACGGTGGTGCCGTCCAGGTCCGTGGTGAGCTCGAGCTCGCCCACGTCGAAGCCGAGCTCGTTCAGGCGCTCGATGCGCGCGGAGACGCGCCAGCGCTCGTCGGCCGAGAAGCTCTCGCGCTCGGTGAGCGCGGACCACAGCTCCTCGTAGCGGGCCACCAGCTGGTCGCCGACCTCCACCGGATCGGAGTCCTCGTCGATGAGCTCCCCGGCCTGCAGGTCCATGAGCTCGCCGATGATGTTCGTGCGCGCGATGTCGAGATCGTAGGACCGCTGGCCGTCGGTGAGGCTCTCGTGGAGAGTGCCGGTCTCGACGTCCACGAGGTAGGCGGCGAAGGCGCCCGCGTCACGGCGGAACAGCGTGTTGGACAGGGACACGTCGCCCCAGAAGAAGCCCTCCAGGTGCAGGCGCACCAGCAGCACCGCGAGGGCGTCGAGCAGGCGCCGGGCCGTCTCCTCGCTCGAGACCTGCGAGAAGACCGCCCGGTAGGGGAGCGAGAACTGCAGGTGGCGGGTGATGAGAACGGCGTCCAGGGGGTCGCCGTCGGTGTCGGTGCGCCCGCTGACCACGGCGAACGGCTCGACAGCGGGGATCCCGATCTTGCGCAGGATCCGCAGCATGTCGTACTCGCGCTGGGCGAGCTCGCGGTTGATCTCCTTGAGGGCGAGCACCCGGCCGGAGACGCGCACGAAGCGCACCACGTGCCGTGAGATGCCGCGCGGCAGGGTGGCCAGGATCGACTCGGGCCACTCCTCGAGAGGCTTCTCCCACGGCAGATCGAGCAGTGCCGGGTCGGGGCGCGACGCCGTGATCTCCAGGGAAGCCATGGGCCCATTCTGCCCTCCCCCGCGCACGCGGTGAAGCGAGATGTGCGCAGGAGGTGTGCAGACGCATGGGAGGGAGCACCGGCGCATCCGGCGCAGTCGGGCGAATCGGACGGGCGGCCGCACCCTCCGCGTCCGCACTCCCTCGCCCGCGCAGACGGGAGCGGGCGCCCGGCCGATGGCCGAGCGCCCGCTCCATGCTGACCCCGCGCGGCGGCGGGGCGGGTCGCGTCAGTCGCCCAGACGGGCGCCCGTCTTGACGTCGAACAGGTGCACGTGGCCCTCCTTGGGCTGGAAGTGCACGGTCTCGCCCTTCATCGGGGGCTTGCGGCCGTCGACGCGGGCGATGATCGGCTTGGAGTTCTCGTCCGAGCCGGCCAGTCGGCCGTAGACGTACGCGTCAGCGCCGAGCTCCTCGACCACGTCGACCTCGACGGCCAGGCCGTCCTCGGCGATCGTGAGATCCTCGGGGCGCACACCCACGGTCACCGAGGTCTCGTCGGTGTCCGAGAGGGTCGCACGGTCGACGGGGACCGTCACGGCGCCGAAGGAGACGCCCTGGTCGGAGAGCTTCTGCTCGACCAGGTTCATGGCGGGGGAGCCGATGAAGCCCGCGACGAAGACGTTGTCGGGGTGGTCGTACATGCGACGCGGCGCGTCGATCTGCTGGAGCACGCCGCCGTTGAGCACCGCGACGCGGTCGCCCATCGTCATGGCCTCGGTCTGGTCGTGGGTCACGTAGACGGTGGTGACGCCCAGGCGACGCTGCAGCGACGCGATCTGGGTACGGGTGGACACGCGCAGCTTCGCGTCGAGGTTCGACAGCGGCTCGTCCATGAGGAACACCTGGGGCGAGCGCACGATCGCGCGGCCCATGGCCACGCGCTGGCGCTGGCCGCCGGAGAGCGCCTTCGGCTTGCGATCGAGGTACTGCTCGAGGTCGAGGATCTTCGCGGCCTCCTCGACCCGCTTGCGGATCTCCGCCTTCGGGGTGCCGGCGATCTTCAGGGCGAAACCCATGTTGTCGGCGACCGTCATGTGCGGGTACAGCGCGTAGTTCTGGAACACCATCGCGATGTCGCGATCCTTCGGCGGCACGTCGGTGACGTCGCGGTCGCCGATGAGGATGCGGCCGGCGTCGATCTCCTCGAGACCGGCGAGCATGCGCAGGGAGGTCGACTTCCCGCAGCCCGAGGGGCCCACCAGGACGAGGAACTCACCGTCCTCGATGGCGATGTCGAGGCCATCCACCGCAGGGCGCTCCTGGCCCGGGTAGACGCGGCTCGCGTGGTCGAACGTGACTGTAGCCATGGTGATTCCCTCCACCGGCAGGTACGTGCCGGACGATCCGTTGTGAAGTGTTGAGAGCACCGGTGCCGCCGTGCACCGCCCCCGAGGGCTGTGTGCAACGTCGCACCGGCGATCGGAAGTGTATCCCAGATCTCAGGGCCGGGAGGACATCGAGCACACCGTCGCGTCGCGGGGCCCCTCCGACGGGGCCGCCGGGCCCCGATCGCGACGGCGCGGCGGCGTGGGCGGGGATACTGGGGGGCGTGGACCTCACCGAGTACGTACAGCGCCTCCTGGACCGCCGCTCCCGCCCCGAGGACCCCCTGCGCATCGTGCAGGCGGGCCATCCCGCCCTCCGCGGCCCCGTGCGCGAGGCGCGGGACCGCCTCGACCCCGCGCTGCTGCGCGAGCTCGTGGACGCCATGGTGGTGACCATGCGCGAGGCCCCGGGCGTCGGCCTCGCCGCGACGCAGATCGGCGTGCCGCTGCAGCTGTTCGTGGCCGAGGACCGCTACGCCGCGGCCGACCAGGACCCCGAGGACGACCTGCTCGAGCGTCGCCCCTTCCCGCTGCGCGCCGTGCTCGACCCGGCCTACGAGATCCTCGGCGAGCAGCAGGTCTTCGCCTGGGAGGGCTGCCTCTCCTACGACGGACTGAGCTCGATCGTGCCGCGAGGGCGCAGCATCCGCTTCACCGGCGTCCTCCTGCAGCCGGACGGCGCGCTCGTGGACGTGGACGAGGAGCACCAGGGCTGGTCCGCGCGCATCCTCCAGCACGAGACCGACCACCTCGCCGGCACGCTCTGCCACGACCTGGCCGTGCCGCGCTCGATCATCGACACCCGCTACGCGCCGCGCTGGGCCGACGTCGCCGAGGCCGTCGACGGCCTCGGCCTCACCGGGCCCATCGAGCGCCTCGCTCCAGGGACCGTGGTGCTCGACTGAACCGTCGACCCGTCGACCCGTCGACCCGCGGTCGCGCGCTCCCGCGCCACCGTGTCCATCCTGTGCCCGGGTGATCCCGCTATGGTGTGCCTCGGCACCGGGGTCTCCCGGCGCGCAGGACAGCAGAAGGGGAGCTGAACGTGGCGAACGCGAACGGTGGGTCCAAGGCATCGAAGAGCGGCAAGGGCGGCGAGGACGCACAGAGCCCCCAGGCGCCCGACGAGCGCGTGCTCGGCATCGTCGACCATGCGCTGCGGATCCAGAGGCCCGTGGCCGACAAGTACGTGGACTCGCTGCGGCGAAAGCACCCCGAGATGTCCGAGGAGGACCTCGTCGGGCACGTCGAGAAGCAGTTCCGCCGACTGCTGACCGTCTCCGGCGCCGGCGTCGGCGGCGCCGCGGCCCTGCCCGGTGTGGGTACCGTGGCGGCGATCGCCCTGACCTCGGGCGAGGGCGCCGCGTTCGCCGAGGCTTGCGCCTTCCTCATCCTCTCCGAGGCGCGCGTGCGCGGTGTGGACATGGGTGATCAGGCCAGCCGCAAGACCGTGGTGCTCGGCGTGCTGGGAGGGGAGAAGGGGGAGGAGCTCGTCGCCAAGGCCCTGGGGCGCCAGGGGCTGCAGTGGGGCGCGGTCCTCAACGGCGTCGCCCCCGACTTCGTGATCTCGACCGTCAACAACCAGATCAAGCGCTGGATCCGCCGCAAGATCGCCGCGCGCATGGGCAGCGTCTGGGCCGGACGCCTGATCCCCTTCGGCGTCGGCGCGGTGATCGGCGGCGTCGGCAACCGCCTCGTCGCCGGCGGTGTCATCAAGGCCGCGCGGGAGATCTTCTCCCACGCCGACGAGCTCGGCACGGGGGCGGCGGACGGCGCGTCCGCGCCGAACCCCAAGCGCGTCGACGCCTCGCTCGACGGCGACGCGAAGAGCGCCTGACTCCGCCGATGGCGGCCGCGGCCCGCGTGTCGTGGTCGGGTGCGCGGCGGCGTGCTGCGCACCGAGACGGCCGAGGAGAGCCGAGCAGACAAGAAGGTATGAGCGTGGCGAACCGGATCTCAGCGGATCCGGTTCGCCACGCTCATACCTTCTGCGCTCGGGAGGGCCGTCGGGCCGGGGCGGGACGCCGGGCCGCGGTCAGACCTCGACCGTGAACTCGTTCTCGTGCTCGGTGCCCTTGGCGCGCTCGTAGGAGCGGCGGATCTCCGCCTCGGCGTCGCTGCGGCCCTCCCAGTGGGCGCCCTCGACGCTCTTGCCGGGCTCGAGGTCCTTGTAGACCTCGAAGAAGTGCTGGATCTCCAGGCGGTGGAACTCCGAGACGTCGGTCAGCTCCTGGCGGCGCACCTGGCGCTGATCGCCCACCGGGACGGCGATGATCTTGTCGTCGCCGCCGGACTCGTCGCGCATGCGGAACATGCCCAGCGCGCGGCAGCGGATCAGGCAGCCCGGGAACGTCGGCTCCTCGAGGAGGACCAGGCAGTCCAGTGGGTCTTCGTCCTCACCGAGAGTCCCCTCGATGAATCCGTAGTCGTCCGGGTAGCGGGTGGCGGTGAACAGCATCCGGTCCAGCCGGATGCGCCCGTTGTGGTGGTCCACCTCGTACTTGTTGCGATTCCCTCGGGGGATCTCGATCGTGACGTCGAACTCCACGTCTGCGGCTCCGTTGCGGTGCTCATCGCCCTGTGGGCGCGGTCAATGGTCCTCACACTCTATGCGGAGAGTGTTCCCGACACTCTATATCGTGGGATCCATGCGGACTGAGAAGCTCTGGCGCGCGATCGCCATCACGCTGTGCGCCGCAGTGCCTGTCAGCTTCTACGTGGTGGGCGACCTCACGGACGCGTTCCCGGGGGTGCTCACCCTCTCCACCGAGCAGCAGGGCGAGAACGCGGGCCCTCGCGCGCAGGGCGAGGACTACGACAGGGAGCAGGCCGACCCGATCGTCCCCACGCCCGCGACCGCGTCGACGCGGACCGCCGACGAGGACCTGGCGGGCCGCCTGACCTCCCACGCGAAGGATCCGGTGATCGACGGGGGGCTGGCCTACTCCGTGGTCGATGCCGAGTCCGGCGACGTGATCGCCGAGCGCGACGGCGACACGGCGCGCGTCCCCGCCTCGACGCTCAAGCTCCTCACCGCCTCGGCCCTGCTGCGCAGCGTCGACGGCGACCAGCGCCTCACCACGCACGCCGTGCTCGACGGCAGGACCCTGACCCTCGTCGGCGAGGGCGACATGACGCTGACCCGGGAGCGCGTGGACGCCCTCGCGAAGGATGCGGCGAAGCTCGCGAAGGAGCACGACCAGGACGAGGTCGCCCTGCGCCTGGACACCAGCGCCCTGCCCGGCGGGGAGAACAAGGCCTGGGGAGACAACGGCCGCGCGGGCGGCTGGGTGACGCCCACGGCGGCCCTCGCGGTCGACGAGGGCTGGCTCGACGGCGAGCAGTACGGCAAGAAGTCCGCGGACCCCGCGGGCGATGCCGCGAAGCTCTTCGCGAAGGACCTCGAGAAGCACGGGGTGAAGGTCTCCGGCGGCGCCGACGCGCACGTCGAGGGGGCGAAGGCACCCGAGGTCGGCGGCGACGTCGTCGAGGTCGCCACGCGCTCCGCGCCGCTCACCGACATCGTCCAGCACGCCCTGCAGACCTCCGACAACACGATCGCCGAGCTGATGGCCCACCTCACGGCCAAGGCGCAGGGCCTCGAGCCGACGCCGGGGAACGCCGCGAAGGCCGTGGACACCGAGGTGCGGTCCCTCGCCGAGGAGCTCGGCGTGCCGCAGAAGGACCTCGAGGAGCTCATGATCCGTGACGGCAGCGGCCTCTCGACGGGCGACCGCGTGCCGCCGCGGCTGCTCAGCGCGATCCTCGGCGAGGTGGCCTCGGGCGGCGCGCCGCAGCTCGAGCCACTGCTGTACGACGTCCCGATCGCGGGCCTCACCGGCACCCTCGAGGAGCGCTTCGGCGCGAAGGAGGTCTCCGGCGCCCGCGGCATCGTGCGCGGCAAGACCGGGTACCTGGCGGGCACGTCGGCGCTCGCCGGCGTGACCGTGCTGCCCGACGGCCGCACGGTCGTCTTCGACATCGTCGTCCACGGCTTCGACGGGGCCGATGCCGACAAGGCCAAGGCCGCCGTGGACGACGTCGCCTACGAACTCGCCCGTCGGAGCTAGGAGCAGGCCCCCATGGCAGGACCCCCGCGCGTGGTCGCACGCGCTCGCAGCGCGGTGCGCGCCGCCCTTCTCGCGCGCCTGGCGGAGCTCGCCGACGCGACCGGCGGGACCGTGCTCTCGCCGCGCGTGCTGGTCGGCCTCAGCGGCGGAGCCGACTCGCTCGCCCTGCTGGCCACGACCTGCTGGGTCGGTGCGAGGCTCGGGCTGGAGACGGAGGCGGTGATCGTCGACCACGGGCTGCAGGAGGGGTCGGGGTCCGTCGCCGAGCGCGCCCGCGCCCAGGCCGAGCGCCTCGGGGCGTCGGCCGTCCACGTGCTCGCCGTCCACGTCGATCCCGAGGCGCCGGGCGGGATCGAGAACGCCGCGCGCGATGCCCGCCACGAGGCCCTCGAGACGCTGCTCGAGGAGCGCGGGGGCCTCGCGCTGCTGCTCGGACACACCCTCGACGACCAGGCGGAGCAGGTGCTCATGGCGCTCGCCCGCGGTGCCGGGCCGCGCGCGCTCGCGGGCATCCCCGCCGCCCGGGGCCCGCTGCTGCGGCCCTTCCTCGGCGACGGCCGCGACGAGGCGACGGCGATCTCCCGGGCCGACACCGAGGAGATCTGCCGCGTGCACGACCTGGAGTGGTGGGAGGACCCGATGAACGCTGACACCTCCCTGCTGCGCGCCCGCGTGCGCCACCGGGTGCTGCCGGTGCTTCGCGAGGAGCTCGGCGAGCAGATCTCCCAGAACCTCGCCCGCAGCGCGACGCTGGTCAGGCCCGACTCCGACATGCTCGACGCCGACGCGGCCGCGCTGCGCGAATCCCTCGAGCGCGACCTCGGGGACCTCGAGGAGGAGGGCGATGTGCTCGCCCTGGACGTGCACGCCCTCGCCGCGGCGCCGGCGCCCCTGCGCACCCGTGTGCTGCGCGATGCGTCACGCCTCGCCGAGCAGCGCGGCGGCGCCCCGTCCGACAAATCCCTGCTGCGCCGCCACGTGCTCGCGGCCGATGCGCTGGTGGTCTCATGGCACGGTCAGGCAGCCTCGCCCCTTCCGGGTAGGATCGAGGTCGCTCGTCGTGACGGACTGCTGGTGTGGCGACGCTCCCGCGACGGGAGCACTCGCGCGTGAACAGCACTCCGGCGCCGAACCCGCGCGACGCCGAGCCGAAGCCGACCCACGGAGGAGACCGCGTGTCCGTCAACCCTCATGAGGACGTCGAACGCGTCCTGCTCGACGAGGAGACCATCCACGAGCGCCTGCGCGAGATGGGGGCCAGGATCGCCGAGGACTATGCGGACGAACCGCCTCTGCTGGTGGGGGTCCTCAAGGGCGCCGCGATCGTCATGTCCGATCTGGCCCGCACGATCGACCTCGACGTGGACATGGACTGGATGGCCGTGTCCTCCTACGGCTCGGGGACGAAGTCCTCGGGAGTGGTGAGGATCCTCAAGGACCTGGGCACGGACATCTCCGACCGCCGGGTGCTGATCGTCGAGGACATCATCGACTCCGGGCTCACCCTGAAGTGGCTGCTGGCCAACCTCCGCTCGCGCGGCCCCAAGAGCGTGGACGTCGCCGCGCTGCTGCGCAAGCCCGAGGCCGCGCGCGTCGAGATCGACGTGAAGTACGTCGGCTTCGACATTCCCAACGAATTCGTGATCGGTTACGGCCTGGACTACGACGAGTCCTACCGGAACCTTCCCTACGTGGGCGTCCTGAAGCGCTCCGTGTACGAGGACTGAGATGGCAAGCACCACCAAGAAGAAGCGGCCCGGCGCGTCCATCGCGATCTGGGTCGCCGTCGCCCTGCTCCTGGGCATCCTCGCGTTCACCTTCCTGGGACGCGACAGCTACCAGCAGGTCGATACCGAGCAGGGCCTGCAGCTGCTGCAGGACGGCAAGGTCGAGCAGGCGAAGATCATCGACGGCAACCAGCAGAGGGTCGACCTCGTGCTGAGCCAGGACTTCGACGACAAGGGCAAGAAGGTCTACTTCTCCTACGTCACCGCGCGCGGTGACGCCGTCGTGGACGCCGTCGACAAGGCCGACCCGAAGAAGGGGTACACCGACGAGATCGCCACCAGCCCGTGGTGGTCGACGCTGCTCGTCTCCTTCCTGCCCCTGCTGCTGTTCATCGGCGTGTTCTGGTTCCTGATCATGAACAGCCAGGGCGGCGGCCGCGCCATGCAGTTCGGCAAGTCCAAGGCCAAGCTGTTCAACAAGGAGGCCCCGCAGGTCACCTTCACCGATGTGGCGGGGGCCGACGAGGCCGTCGAGGAGCTCGACGAGATCAAGCAGTTCCTCGTCGACCCGGAGAAGTACCACGCCGTCGGCGCGAAGATCCCCAAGGGCGTCCTGCTCTACGGCCCTCCCGGCACGGGCAAGACCCTGCTCGCCAAGGCCGTCGCCGGCGAGGCGAACGTGCCCTTCTACTCGATCTCCGGCTCGGACTTCGTGGAGATGTTCGTGGGCGTCGGCGCGAGCCGCGTGCGCGATCTGTTCTCGACGGCGAAGGAGAACGCCCCGGCGATCATCTTCATCGACGAGATCGACGCCGTCGGCCGCCACCGCGGCGCCGGCATGGGCGGCGGGCACGACGAGCGCGAGCAGACCCTGAACCAGATGCTCGTGGAGATGGACGGGTTCGACGAGAACCAGAACGTCATCCTCATCGCCGCCACCAACCGCGTGGACATCCTGGATCCCGCGCTGCTGCGTCCGGGCCGCTTCGACCGTCAGGTCGCCGTGGGCCTGCCGGACCTCAAGGGCCGTCTGCACATCCTGAACGTCCACGCGCAGGGCAAGCCGCTCGCGGAGGACGTCGATCTCGAGATCGTCGCGCGGCGCACGATCGGCATGTCCGGTGCGGATCTCGCGAACGTGCTCAACGAGGCCGCGCTGCTCACGGCGCGCTCGAACAACCAGATCATCGACTCGCGGGCCCTGGACGAGGCGATCGACCGCGTCTCCATGGGGCCGCAGCGCTACTCCAAGGTGATGAGCGACCGCGACCGCCAGATGACCGCCTACCACGAGGGCGGCCACGCGCTCGTGGCGGCCGCGCTGAACTATTCGGCCCCGGTCAACAAGGTGACGATCCTGCCGCGCGGCCAGGCCGGCGGCTACACGATGGTCGTGCCCACCCAGGACCGCAACTACCAGTCGCGCAACGAGCTCCTGGACCGCCTGTCCTACGCGCTCGGCGGCTACGCGGTCGAGGAGGGCATCTTCCACGACGTCACCACCGGGCCCAGCTCGGACCTGCAGAACGCCACCAAGATCGCACGCACCATGGTCACCCAGCTGGGCATGAGCGCGAAGGTCGGCCAGGTGTTCTACGGCAGCGGCCAGGACGAGGTCTTCGTCGGCATGCAGCAGGGCGGCGACGTCCAGGTCTCCGACGAGACCGCGCAGCTCATCGACGAGGAGGTGCGGCGTCTGGTCGACGAGGCGCTCTCCGAGGCCTGGGCCGTGATCTCCGAGAACCGGCCCGTGCTCGACCGCCTGGTCCTCGAGCTCCTGGAGAAGGAGACGCTCAACGAGCACCAGCTCGCGGCGGTCTTCGAGGGCGTCACCAAGCGCCCGCAGCGCGACGTCTGGCAGTCCTCCGCGCAGCGCCCCGTCTTCACGGCGCCGCTCGTGGGCGGCAATCCCGGCGATGCGAGCAGCGAGCACGGCGATGCGGGCGATCCGCTCACCCCCGGGCCGCCGGAGCTTCCCTCCCCGGGCGGCGACGGGCCCCAGATCCCCGGCTACCCCGGAGGCACCGATCGCGGAGCCGGCGGCGCCGGACCGGAGGGGCTCCAGGGCACCGACGGTCCTGCGACCGAGGATCGCTGAGATGGGCGAGGAGCTGGCTCCCGCGGAGCCCGGGGCGGCGGACGCCCCGGTCGCCCCGTCGTCGGAGACGTCGACCGGGGCTCCCGGCGTCGACGCCCCGCGCATCGAGGCGGCCGTGCGGGAGATCCTCGCCGCGATCGGGGAGGACCCCGACCGCGACGGGCTCGTGCAGACCCCCTCGCGCGTGGCCCGCATGTACGGCGAGGTCTTCGAGGGCATGCGCATGGACGCCCACGAGCCCCTCTCGGTGACCTTCGGGGACATCGAGCACCAGGAGCTCGTGCTGGTGCGCGACATCCGCTTCCACTCCATGTGCGAGCACCACCTGCTGCCCTTCTTCGGCACGGCCCACGTGGGCTACATCCCCGGCGCGCGCGGCGTCACCGGCCTGTCGAAGATCGCGCGGCTCGTGCACGTCTACGCCCGTCGCCCCCAGGTCCAGGAGCGGATCACCACCCAGATCGCCGACGCCCTCATGGAGGAGCTGCGCGCGGCCGGCGCGATCGTGGTCCTCGAGGCCTCGCACATGTGCATGTCGATGCGCGGCGTGCGCGCCGAGGGCGCGCAGACCGTCACCTCGGCCGTGCGCGGCATCCTGCGCAAGGGCACCACGCGCTCCGAGGCCATGTCCCTCATCATGCGGGGCTGACGCCATGAGGACGCGCCCCGACGGACTGCCCGCGGACCTCGCGCGGGACCGCACCCTGGTGATGGGCATCCTCAACGTCACCCCGGACTCCTTCTCCGACGGCGGCGCGCACATGAGCCCCGAGCAGGCCCTCGACCATGCCGAGCGGATGCTCGCCGAGGGAGCCTCGATCATCGACGTCGGGGGCGAGTCGACCCGGCCCGGCGCCGAGCGCGTCGAGGAGGCCGAGGAGCTGAGGCGTGTGGTCCCCGTGGTCCGCGAGCTCAGCGCGCGCGGCGCGGTCGTCAGCGTGGACACCATGCGCGCCGCGGTCGCGGAGGCATCCCTCAAGGCGGGCGCCCTCATCATCAACGACGTCTCCGCGGGCCTCGCCGACCGGAGCATGCCCGGGCTGCTGGCGCGCGCCCGGACCCGCCTCGGCGCCCCGCCCGTGGTGATCGCGATGCACTGGCGCGGCCACAGCGACGTGATGAACGACCTCGACGAGTACGCCGATGTCCCGCGCGACGTCGAGCGCGAGCTCGGGGCGCGGCTGGCAGCCCTGCGCGAGGCCGGGGTCCAGGACTCCCAGCTGGTCGCCGACCCCGGCCTCGGATTCGCGAAGAACGGCGCGCAGAACTGGGAGATCCTGGGGGACTGGGATGCCCTCCTCGCCCATGACCTGCCCGTCCTCATCGGCGCCTCCCGCAAGCGCTTCCTGAGCACCCTGCCCGGGGACCGCGACGTCGCCACCGCGGCCGTCAGCGCCCTGTGCGCGCGCGAGGGCGCCTGGGCGGTGCGGGTGCACGATGTCGCGGCGTCCGTCGCCGCCGTCGAGGTCGGGAGGCGCTGGGCCGCGAGCGAGCGCGCGGCGCACCGCCCGCCGACTGCGGACCGGTCGCCTCGGGCCGACGGGCCCTCCCTCAGGGGCGACGCCCGATGAGCGCCCTCGTCGTCCCCCCGGAGCTCGCGCGGGCCCTGCACCCGGGGCCGGCCGACGCGATCGAGCTGATCGGCCTGCGCGCCCGCGGCCATCACGGGGTGCTCGAGCACGAGCGCCGGGACGGGCAGGACTTCCTCGTCGACCTCAGGATGGACGTCGACACGGCGCCCGCCGGGCGGGCCGACGCCCTGGGCCGCACCGTGAACTACGCGGAGGTCGCCGATTCCGCCGTCGCCGAGATCGAGGGCGGCCCCCACCAGCTCATCGAGACCCTCGCCGCGCGCATCGCCGGACGGATCCTCGCCGAGCAGATCCTGGTGCGCCGCATCGAGGTCACCCTCCACAAGCCGTCGGCGCCGATCCCGCATCCCTTCGCCGACGTGCGCGTGCGCATCGAGCGCAGCGCCCCCGCGTCACCGGCCGTGCTCGCGCTGGGCACCAACCTCGGCGCCCGCGAGCAGCACCTCTCGCGCGCCCTCGCCCTGCTGCGCGCGGCCGACGGCATCGAGATCGAATGGACCGCGCCCGTCGTCGAGACCGACCCGGTAGGAGGCGTCGAGCAGGATCCGTTCCTCAACACGGTCGTGGGCGTCCGCAGCGAGCGCGGACCGTGGCGACTGCTCGACCTCGCCCATGCCCTCGAGGAGGACGCGCAGCGCGTGCGCGAGGTCCGCTGGGGACCCCGCACCCTCGACGTCGACCTCATCGCCTTCGGCGACCTGCTCCAGGACGATGAGGAGCTGACGCTGCCGCACCCCCGGGCCCACGAGCGCGCCTTCGTGCTGGCGCCCTGGCACGCCGCCCGTCCCGACGCGGAGCTGCCGGGGCACGGACCCATCGGGCCGCTGCTCGCGCGCACCGAGGACCGCGACGGCGTGCGCCCCGGTCCGGTGCTCGGGGGGTTCGGCGCCTGATGCGTCCGCTGTCGGTGCCGACGCTCGTCGTCCTCGGTCTGCTCGCGACCGTGTTCGGCGCGGTGCTCGCGAACTTCGTGACCGGGCGCGGCGCCGTGCTGCCGGTGACCGGATGGGTGACAGGGCTGCTGCTGCTCGCCCTGGGGGCCGTGCTCCTCGTGTGCGGGCTCCCGCTGCGCCGCTACACGAAGGAGAGCGAGGAGCGCCGGGAGAACCCGAGCAGCGCCCCGCGCCGCCACTCCATCGACATGCTCACCGCCTTCCGCACGATCGTGTTCGCCCGTGCCTGCGCCTATACGGGGGCGCTCATCGGCGGCATCCAGCTCGGCCAGCTCGTCTTCCTCGCGTCCTCGGGGACCGGCACGCTCGTCGGCGCGCTGCTGCCCACGGGCTTCGGCGCCCTGTGCGGCATCGCCCTCGCGGTGCTCGGGGTGATCGTCGAGCGCTGGGGAACGCTCCCGCCCGAGGACGGCGAGGGCGGGAACGGCGCCCGTTCGACCACCGCCTGAGGCGCGGCGCGGCGGCATCGACGCGGGTCAGGGGCCGACCCGGACCATCGTCGGGTGCGCCCGTGGGGGTGGCCTGCGAGGATGGGCCCATGAACGATGCGACGCGACCCCAGCGGCTGGGCGGGCGGGGACTGACCCCGGTCTCGCCGCGGCTCGTGCCCGCCCGCTATCTCTCCGCGATCCCCTGGTGGGCGATCTCCCTGGCGATCGCGATCGCCTGCCTCGTGGTGGGCCTGCGCCTGGACTGGTGGTGGCTGGAGCTGCTCGCGATCGTGCCGATCCTGTGGTGCCTGCCCGCTGTGCTGCTGACGCCGCGACGGGTGCGGGCGATCGGCTACCGGGCGGGGGAGGATGACCTCACCCTCGCGAGCGGGCTCATGTTCCGCTCGGTCACCACCACTCCCTACGGCCGCGTGCAGTCCGTCGAGATCCACGAGGGACCCGTCGAGCGCCGCTTCGGGATCGCCCGGCTGTCCTACTCGACCGCCTCCGACGAGGCCGACGGCACCATCCCCGGGCTCCCGCGCGAGGACGCGGAGGAGCTCAAGGAGCTGCTCACGCGGCGCGGCATCGAGAGGATGCAGTCGCTGTGAGCACCGATCACGACCCTGATCAGAGACCCGATCAGGGCTCCGATCCCAGGGCCGACCGCGTGTCCGATGCGCCCGCCGCACGCCGCACCCATCCGCTCACGCCCCTGCTGACCGGCTGGAAGATCTTCGCCGGCGTGATCGCGGTGATCGCCGCGCAGAACCTGGCCCGGCTCGTCGGCGAGTTCACCGTGCGCCGTGCGCTGCTGGGACTGGGCGTGCTCGCGATCGCCCTCGTCATCGCGGTCGGCGTCAGTGCCCTGACCTGGTGGCGCACCACCTACGAGATCTCCTCCGACGGGGTCACGCGACGCTCGGGCCTGCTCACCCGCACCGGCCGCACAGCTCCTCGCGAGCGCATCGAATCCGTCTCGGTCGAGCGTCCCGCGGTGCCGCGGCTGCTGGGCCTGGCGAAGGTGCGCGTCGAGTTCGCGGGCGGCTCCGAGTCCCATCTGGACATCGCCTACATCACGGCGGCCGATGCCGAGACCATCCGCACCGAGATCCTCGACGTGGCCGCGGGCGGGCACGCCGGGACGGCAGGGCAAGGTCGTCGCACGGCTGTTGACGGGGAGGCCGCCGACGGACCGACCAGCGGCGGCGCGGCCGGTGATTCCGCGCGGGCTCCCATCGCCCCGAGCGACGGGACGTGGAGCACGTCCACCCGCGATCGTGGCCTGCGCGAGAGCCTGCGCGAGGTCGCCTACGACGGCGTCACCGAGGGCGACCTCATCGCGCAGATCCCCACCACGCGTCTCCTGCACGCGATGCTGCGCGACGTCGGCTGGCTGATCGGGCTGGTCATCGGCGTGGTCTGGATCATCGTCACGGCGATCATCGCCTGGCGCACCGACGGCGCCGCGACGGGGCTGATTGCGGCGGCGCTGCCCGCGATCGTCGCGGTGCCGCAGGCAGTGCTGCATCGCCTCGAGGGCGGGTGGGGCTTCGTCTCCCGCGACACCGACCGCGGGCTGCGCATGCGCCGCGGCCTGTTCTCCACCCGCACGGACAACCTCGGCGCCGGGCGCGTGCAGGACCTGCGGCTGCGCCGTCCTCTGCTGTGGCGCGGCCCCGCATGGACCGAGGCGCGGGTGAGCGTCGCCGGCATCGGCGAGGACGACTCCTCGGCCGCGACCAGCGCCCTGCCCGTGGGCACCCGCGAGGAGCTGCTGCGCACCCTCGGCCACCTGCTGCCGACCCTGGGCACCGAGGACGACGCGGCGCTGCTGGACCGTCTGCTCACCGCCCGTGCGGGGGATCTCGGCGGCATCGGGCCGCGGCATCGGCTGTTCTTCATCGGCCGTCGCACCCGCCGCGTCCTGCTGCTGCCCGGCGCGCTCGTGCTGCGCAGCGGCGTGATCACCGCGAAGGTGCAGATCGTCCCGCGCGAGCGCATCCAGGGGCTGAGCCTCGCCCAGGGGCCCGTCGGCCGCATGACCTCCACCGCGGCTCTCACGGTCGGGGTCGCCGCCGCCCGCGCCGAGATCGCCGGCGTCGACATGGTCGACCTCCTCGGGCTCGAGGACGCTCTGCGCCCGGACGCCGCACAGGGCCGCCGCTACCGCGATCGCGACGACTGGCCGCGGCCTCCGCTCGGGCCGCACGGGAACCCGCCGTCGGCTCCCGCCCCGGCTCCTGCCGCGGCATCCGCTCCCGCCCCGGACCCCGGGGAGGACGCATGAGCGCCCCGCGCCTGGGCGTCGGCATCATCGGAGCCGGCCGCGTCGGGGCCGCGCTCGGCGCCGCGCTGCGCGCCGAGGGGCACGCGATCACCGGCGCCTACGCCGTCTCCGACGCCTCCCGCGAGCGCGCCGCCCAGATGCTGCCGGGCGTGCCCCTGCTCGAGGTCGAGCGGATCGTCGAGCGCAGCGAGCTCGTCCTGCTCGCCGTGCCCGATGATCAGCTCGCACCGCTGGCCGCGGGCATCGCCGCGACCGGGCTCGCCCCGGGAGGGCAGATCTTCGCGCACACCTCGGGCCTGCACGGCATCGCCTCCCTCGCGCCGCTCGAGCGCACCGGCGCGATCGCCCTCGCGCTGCACCCCGCGATGACCTTCACCGGCACCCCGGCGGATCTCCCTCGCCTGGTCGGGTGCCCGGTCGCGGTCACCGCCCGCGAGGCGTTCCTGCCGATCGCCCAGGCGCTCGTCGTCGAGATCGGCGCCGAGCCGGTGACCCTCGCCGAGGGCGATCGCGCGCTGTACCACGCGGCTCTCTCCCACGGAGCGAACCACCTCGTCGTGCTCGTCGACCAGGCGCGCGAGCTGCTCGCCCGGATCGGCATCGAGCAGCCGGGGGAGTACCTGCGCCCGCTCATGACCGCGGCCCTCGAGGAGTCCCTGCGGCGCGGCGCGAGCGCTCTCACGGGGCCGGTATCCCGCGGTGACGCCGGCACTGTCGAGGCGCATCTGGGCGCCCTCGCCGAGGCCGACGAGACCGCCGGCGCCCTGTCCCCGACCGACACCGCCCGCACCTACCGGGCGCTCGCGCGCGCGGCGCTCTCGCGCGCGGGGCTCGGCGCGGCCGAGGAGAGCGCGATCCGTGAGATCCTTCGGGAGCCCGGCGCAGGGGAGTGACCTGCGGGCCGACGCGCGTCGGCGCGGGCAGGACCAGGAGGAGCAGATGACCGAGCCGGCCACCCAGCTGGTGACGACGAAGGACGCGCTGCGCACCGCCCGCGCGCAGCTCGAGGGCCCCGTCGCGGTGGTGATGACGATGGGCGCCCTGCACGAGGGGCACCTGAGCCTCGTCCACCGCGCCCGCGAGGTCGCCCGCCACGTGATCCTCACCGACTTCGTCAACCCCCTCCAGTTCGGACCCGGCGAAGACCTCGAGAGCTACCCGCGGGACCTGCAGGCGGACCTCGCGCTCGTCGACGGCCTCGTCGACCTGGTGTTCGCGCCGTCGACCGAGGAGATGTACCCCGTGCTCCCGCCCGCCGTGAGCGTGAGCGCGGGCCGCCTGGGCACCGCCCTCGAGGGCTCCGCCCGGCCCGGGCACTTCGACGGCGTGGTCACCGTCGTCACCAAGCTCCTGCAGCTCACCGCGCCCGAGATCGCCGTGTTCGGCCGCAAGGACGCCCAGCAGCTCGCCATCGTCCAGGCCCTCGTGCGCGACCTCGACCTCCCGGTCCGCATCGAGGCGGCGCCCATCGTCCGCGAGCCCGGCGGCCTCGCCCGCTCGAGCCGGAACGTGCGCCTGACCGCCGAGGGCCGCACGCACGCCCTCGCCCTCTCACGAGCGGTGCGCGCCGCCGAGGCCGCCGCCCCGTCGGCCCCCGGGATCCGCGCGGCCCTCGCGGACGCCGTCGCCGCAGGATCACCCGGAGTGCGCTGGGACTACGCGCTCGCCCTCGACCCCGTGACCTTCGAGGAGATCGGCGACGACCACGACGGCGACGTGCTCGTGGTGATGGCCGCGCACGTGGACGGCGTGCGGCTCCTGGACGCGGCTGTGGTGGAGGCGACACCGTCCTGAAGACCACCCCGCCTGGGATACGCCGGGCCGGTGATGCGAGAATCACCCCTATGACTGCACAGCCCCCCAGCGATCAGCATCGCGCCCCGGACGCCCTGGACACCTCCGACCAGATCGCGGTCCGCAAGGCCAAGCGCGAGCGGCTGATCGAGCGGGGTGAGGAGGCCTACCCGGTCTCCGTGCCGGTCACCACCACGATCGCCGCGGTGCGCGAGGCCTACGGCCACCTCGAGGCCGGCCAGGAGACGCAGGACGTCGTCGGCGTCGCCGGTCGCGTGGTCTTCCAGCGCAACACCGGCAAGCTCTGCTTCGCGACCGTCCAGGACGGCGCGGGCGAGCGCCTGCAGATCATGCTGAGCCTGGCCGAGGTCGGCGAGGAGCGCCTCGGCGCCTTCAAGGCCGATGTCGACCTGGGCGACCACGTCTTCTTCCACGGTCGCGTGGGCGCCTCGCGCCGCGGCGAGCTGTCGATCTTCGCGGACTCCTGGGCGATGGCCGCCAAGGCGGTGCGCCCCCTGCCCGTGCTGCACGCCGACCTCTCCGAGGAGTCCCGCGTGCGCCACCGCTACGTGGATCTCATCGTGCGCGAGGAGGCCCGCGCCTCCGTGCGCCAGCGGGCCGAGGTGATGCGCTCCCTGCGCTCGTCGTTCCAGGACCGCGATTTCGTGGAGATCGAGACGCCGATGCTCCAGGTGATCCCCTCGGGCGCGGCGGCGAGGCCGTTCGTCACCCACATGAACGCCTTCGACATGGACCTGTTCCTGCGCATCGCTCCCGAGCTCTTCCTCAAGCGCGCGGCGGTGGGCGGGCTCGAGCGGGTCTTCGAGATCAACCGGAACTTCCGCAACGAGGGCGCTGATTCCACGCATTCGCCGGAATTCGCGATGCTCGAGGCGTATCAGGCCTACGGGGACTACAACACGATCGGCGAACTCACCCGCTCCCTCATCCAGGAGGCGGCCGAGGCCGCGACCGGTTCGCAGGTCGTCACTCTCGCGGACGGGGAGGAATACGACCTCTCGGGGAGCTGGGAACGGATCACCGTCTACGGGTCCCTCTCGGAATCCCTGGGACAGGAGATCACGCCGGAGACGACTCCCGAAGAGCTGCGGAAGATCGCACGCTCCCTCGATCTGGACCTCGACCACCCGAAGTTCGGCCATGGGAAGCTCGTCGAGGAGCTGTTCGAGCACCAGGTCTCCGATCATCTCCACGCCCCTACGTTCGTCCGGGATTTCCCTGTCGAGACCAGCCCGCTGGTGCGCGCGCACCGCGAGACGCCGGGCGTCGTGGAGAAATGGGATCTGTACGTGCGGGGATTCGAGCTCGCGACCGGGTATTCCGAGCTCGTGGATCCCGTCGTCCAGCGCGAGCGCTTCGAGCAGCAGGCGCGTCTGGCCGCCGCCGGCGACGACGAGGCGATGCGCCTGGACGAGGACTTCCTCGAGGCGATGGAGTACGCGCTCCCGCCCACCGGCGGCATGGGCATGGGGATCGACCGCCTGCTCATGGCCATCACCGGCCTGGGCATCCGCGAGACCATCACCTTCCCGCTCGTGAAGCCCGAGGCCTGAGATGGACAGCGGATTCTTGTACGAGGCCGGCTCCCTCCTCCCTCCGATCGGCGTCGGACTGCTCTTCTGGTTCACGATGCGCGCGATCCTGAGGGCCGATCGCCGTGAGCGCGAGGCCGAACGGCAGGCGGAGCGCGAACTCCGCACTCAGCAGGGGAACTCGGGAGACCATCCGGAAGCACCGTGAACGCGATTGTTATGAGATGGTCAATGCCTCGTGGGTTTCATCGGCCGGCGAACGCCGCGGCGGGTATTTCGTGTTCTGATTGAATTCTCAGGTGCGCTGTGCAGATAATGGGGCGCGTCCAACACGAGTTCGGCGCTCCACACGCATCAAGGAGAATCACCCCATGGCACGGAAGACTTTCGTTGAACTCATCGACGACGTCGACGGGTCCAAGGCCGAGGAGACGGTGAGCTTCTCGCTCGACGGCGTCGCCTACGAGATCGATCTCTCGAACGAGAACGCGGAGAAGCTGCGCGAGGAGATCGGCGAGTGGGTCGCCCGCGCGCGCCGCGTGGCCGGACGCCGCATCCGCGGCACGGGCAGCGGTTCCACCTCCACCTCCTCGAACGACTCCGCGAAGATCCGCGTCTGGGCCCGCGAGAACGGTCGGGAGGTCTCGGACCGCGGCCGCATCCCCGAGGAGCTCCGCCAGGCCTACTACGCCGCCAACTGACGGCGCGGCGCCGCGCCTGGGCGCCTGAACGGCACGCCGGCCTCGAGCTCCACGGCTCGACCCGTCGCCCCCGGGACGGCCGGATCGACGAGGGCCCCGGGACGCATCAGCGTCCCGGGGCCCTCGTGCAGTGCATGCCCGGACGATCGCGCCGCCCCTCGGCGTCACCAGCCCCGGATGCTCCAGGAGGCCGAGTGCTCGGCGCCGGGGGAGAGCCGCACCAGGTCCTCGCCGCTGCGGAACGCATCGGGCGGGCAGGTCATCGGCTCCACTGCGAGTCCCTTGCGATCGTTCTCCGGCTCCGGGCGGTCACCGGTGTGCACCTGCACCCAGGGGCAGGCGTCGTCGGCGGAGATCTCCACCCCGGTCCCGCCGGGCGCGGTCGCCGTGACGCGCCAGCGGCCGTCGGCCCCGGGGGAGAGGTCGGTGAAGGCGTGGTCGAGGAAGCGGTCGCCGATCGGGCGCGCCCGCCGCAGATCGAGATCCGAGCCCTCCTCGACCGCGCGGGTCCCGACGGGGAGCAGGCGGTCAGGGGTGACCTCGAGGACCGTCGAGGCCGGGCACGAGAGCGTCCACTCGTCCAGTTCCTCGGGGCCCGCGAGCAGGTACGGGTGCGGGCAGACCCCGTAGGGGGCGTCGGACGATCCGAGGTTGCGGGCGGTGACCGTGGTGGTCAGCCCGCTCTCGGCGTCGCCCCGGTGCTCGACCCTCATCTCGAGGGCGAAGGGGTATCCGGTGGTCGGGTACAGCAGTGTGCGCAGCGTGAGGGCGGAGGGGCCCTCCTCGACGATCTCGTAGGCCTGGAAGCTCAGCAGCCCGTGCAGGGCGTTGTTCCGCTCGACCTCGGTGATCGGGACCTGCAGCTCCTGCCCGTCCCACGTGTATCGGCCGTCCCCGATGCGGTTCGGCCACGGGGCGACGACCGCCCCGCGGTAGAAGAGCATCGGGCCTTCGGCGGGGCTGCGCAGCAGCAGGTCGCGCCCGCCCACGGTGAGCGACTCGAGGGTCGCGCCGACCTCGGACACCTCGGCCGCGTACTGGCCGGCGGCGATCCTGTGCAGCGCGCCGCGATCGCGCACGGAGCCGTCGATCGGGCCCTGCATCGTCTCCTCGGCCATGGCGATCAGCTGTCCTCGAGGCCCAGCAGGTGGGCGGTGCGGGCGAGGGACGCCGACGCCGCCGCCGGGTCCTCGGACAGGTGGGTGCCGAAGCTCGGGATGATCTCGCGGATCCGGGACTCCCAGGTGCCGAAGCGGTCGGGGAAGACCTTCTCGAGCATGCCCAGCATGATCGTGGTGGCCGTCGAGGCGCCGGGCGAGGCGCCCAGCATGCCGGCGATCGAGCCGTCGGCCGCGGTGATCAGCTGCGTGCCGAACTGCAGCACCCCCACCTTCTTGGGGTCGGGCGCGATGACCTGGACACGCTGACCGGCGGTGATGAGCTCCCAGTCGTCCGCGCGTGCCGAGGGCATGTATTCGCGCAGCGCGTCGAAGCGCTTGGCGGGGGAGGCGACGAGCTCGCCCGCGAGGTACTTCATGAGGTCCAGGTTCGGCGGGGCGACGGCCATCATCTGCGCGATGTTCCCCGGTTTGATCGACTCGAACAGATCGAGGTTCGAGCCCGCCTTGAGGAACTTCGGCGACCAGCCGGCGTAGGGGCCGAACATGAGCGCACGCTTCCCGTCGACGAAGCGGGTGTCCAGATGCGGGACGCTCATCGGCGGGGCGCCGACGGCGGCCTTCCCGTACACCTTCGCCTCGTGGCGCTCGATGATCTCGGGATCGGTGCAGCGCAGCCACTCGCCGGAGATCGGGAACCCGCCGAATCCTCGGATCTCGGGGATCCCGGAGTCCTGGAGGATCGGCAGCGCGTTGCCGCCGGCGCCCACGAACACGAACGGTGCACGGACCACGCGCACCTCACCGGAGGCCGAGCGGGCCATCACGCCCCAGTCGCTGCCCATGCGCCGCAGGGAGGTGACCTCCCAGCCGGTGGAGACCGTGGTGCCGGCCGACTTCGCCACGCCCAGGAGCTCATGGGTCAGACGGCCGAAATCGACGTCGGTGCCATCGGGGGAGTGGGTCGCGGCGATCGTCTCGGTCTCGGGGCGCGCCTCGGTGACCAGCGGCGCCCACTCCCGCAGCTGCTCGTGGGAGGTCGTGAACTCCATCGAGTCGAACAGCGGGTTCTTCACGAGCGCATCGTGGCGGCGGCGCAGGTAGTCGACGTTCTCCATCCCGTGGACGAAGCTCATGTGCGGCACCGGGTTGATGAAGGCGCTGGGATCCGTGATCTTCCCGGTCTCCACGAGGTGCGCCCAGAACTGGCGGCTCACCTGGAACTGCTCGTTGATGGAGATCGCCTTCGCGGGGCTCACCGAGCCGTCGATGTCCTGCGGGGTGTAGTTCAGCTCGCACAGTGCGCTGTGGCCGGTGCCGGCGTTGTTCCAGCCCTGGCTGGACTCGAGGGCGACGTCGTCGAGCTTCTCGAGCACCTCGATGCGCCAGCTCGGCTCGAGGTCGGTCAGCAGGGCAGCGAGGGTCGCGCTGGCGACCCCACCCCCGATCAGCACCGCATCCGCTCGGGTCACGTCCACCGTGAGCTCGCCCATGACACTCCCGTCCTCATCGCTGATGTGCTCCGAAGAGGCTACCCCGGTCCACCTGGGCGGGGTGCTCCTCCGACGCAGCGCGGGCTGTGGTCCGCGGCACGGCGCGGCGTCATGCAGGCGCGATGCGGCGCGCGAGGGGCACCCGGCAGGACGCGAGGGCGCACCCGCGCGCCGCCCCGCGCCCGGGCCGGTTCTCTGATGAGGTGGGTGCATGTCCGACGACGTGCATCCCGGATCCTCGCCGCGCCCCGTTCCGACCTCGCGGCCGGTGGAGCCGCTGCGGCCGACGCCCGAGCAGCTGGCATGGCAGCGCGAGGGGCTGGGCGTGTTCTTCCACGTGGGCGTGAACACCTTCGCCGGTCTGGAATGGAGCGACGGGACCCTCTCGCCCGGCATCTTCGACCCCTCCGACCTGGACGCCGACGAATGGGTGCGCACCGCGCACGACCTCGGCGCCGCCTATGTGGTGCTCACCGCGAAGCATCACGACGGCTTCTGCCTGTGGCCCACCGCGACCACGGACTACAGCGTCCGCGCGAGCCCGTGGCGGCAGGGTCGGGGCGACCTCGTCGCCGAGGTCGCCGCGGCCTGCGAGCGCTGGGGCCTCGGTCTCGGTCTGTACCTCTCGCCGTGGGACCGGCACGCTCCCGAGTACGCGGATCCTGCGCGCTACGACGCCTTCTACCTCGAGCAGCTGCGCGAGCTGTGCACGGGGTACGGGCCCCTCCACGAGCTCTGGTTCGACGGCGCGGGCTCCGCGGGCCGCGAGTACGACTGGGATGCCATCGGCGATCTCGTCGACGAGCTGCAGCCCGGGGCGATGGTGTTCAACATGGGGCGCGCGACCATCCGCTGGGTGGGGAACGAGGACGGGCTGGCGAGCGACCCCGTGGAGTACGTCACCAGCAGCGCCGACCTCAACAACTATGACGACGACGTGATCGAGACCGCCGCCCCGCGCTATCTCCCGCCGGAATGCGACGTGTCCCTGCGCGACGGCTGGTTCTGGCAGGAGCGCGAGCAGCCGAAGTCCCTCCCGCACCTGCTCGCGATCCACGACCGCTCGATCGGACTGGGAGCGAACCTGCTGCTGAACATCCCACCCGACCGCCGCGGTCGCATCGATCCGGCCGACGCCTCCCGGGTCTCCGAGCTCGGCGCGGCCCTGCGCGCCCGGTTCGGGTCGCCGATCCCGGCGCGCTGCGAGTGCGTCGGCGCGGGGGTTCCGTCGTCGGCCGACCCGCCCGACCTCCCGGTCTCCTCGTCCTGCGCCCACTCACGCGCCACCGCGGTGCTGCGCCTGCCCGGATCGTTGACCTTCGACCATGTCGAGCTGCGCGAGCACCTCGAGGACGGCCAGCGCATCCGCCGCCACCGGATCCTCGACCCCGAGGGCCGGGAGCTCGCGGCGGGCGGCACCGTCGGAGTGCGCAGGATCCACCGGCTCGCAGCGCCCGTCTCCGCCGACGTTCTCGTCCTGGAGATCGAGGGCGAGGGCGCCGCGATCGATGCGGCCTGCGTGCACGACGCCCGCGGCATCGTGGCCCCGGACCTCTCCGGCGCACGGTCGGCCCCGACCACGGCGCCGGACCGACCGCTGGCGGACTGATCTGCGGGAGCTCCCCGTCGCACGCCGTCACGCCCGCGGCGAACAGCCATCGATCGGCGGTGGGGTTCCGACTAGTCTCGATCCATCACCACCGCCCGATGGGGGAGAGACATGTTCGAACGCTTCACCGACCGCGCGCGGCGCGTCGTCGTCCTCGCACAGGACGAGGCCCGCCTGCTGAACCACAACTACATCGGCACCGAGCACATCCTGCTCGGCCTCATCCACGAGGCCGAGGGCGTGGGCGCGAAGGCCCTCGAGGCGCTCGGGGTCACCCTCGACGCCGCCCGGGACCAGGTGCGGGACATCATCGGCGAGGGGAACCAGGCCCCCACGGGTCACATCCCCTTCACGCCGCGCGCCAAGAAGGTCCTCGAGCTCTCGCTGCGCGAGGCGCTCCAGCTGGGCCACAACTACATCGGCACCGAGCACATCCTGCTCGGCCTGCTGCGCGAGGGCGAGGGCACCGCGGTCAAGGTGCTCTCCCGTCTGGGCGCCGAGCCCGCGGCGGTGCGCCAGGAGGTCATCGAGCGCCTGTCCGGCTACCAGGGCAAGGAGCCCGCGAACGCGGGCGGCCCCGCGGAGGGCCAGCCCGCGGGCTCGCTCGTGCTGGACCAGTTCGGCCGCAACCTCACCCAGGCTGCGCGCGACGGCAACCTCGACCCGGTCATCGGCCGCGAGCACGAGGCCGAGCGGGTCATGCAGGTCCTCAGCCGCCGCACCAAGAACAACCCGGTGCTGATCGGCGAGCCCGGCGTGGGCAAGAGCGCCGTCGTCGAGGGGCTCGCCCAGTCCATCGTGCGCGGCGACGTGCCGGAGACCCTCAAGGACAAGCAGCTGTACACGCTGGACCTGGGGTCGCTGGTCGCCGGCTCGCGCTACCGCGGTGACTTCGAGGAGCGCCTGAAGAAGGTGCTCAAGGAGATCCGCACGCGAGGCGACATCATCCTGTTCATCGACGAGATCCACACGCTCGTCGGCGCGGGGGCGGCCGAGGGCGCGATAGATGCCGCGAGCATCCTCAAGCCGATGCTCGCCCGCGGCGAGCTGCAGACCATCGGCGCGACCACGCTCGAGGAGTACCGCAAGCACATCGAGAAGGACGCCGCGCTCGAGCGCCGCTTCCAGCCGATCCAGGTCGACGAGCCCTCGATCGCCCACACGATCGAGATCCTCAAGGGCCTGCGCGACCGCTACGAGGTGCACCACAAGGTGACCATCACCGACGGCGCCCTGGTGGCCGCGGCGAACCTCTCGGACCGCTACGTCAACGACCGCTTCCTGCCGGACAAGGCGATCGACCTGATCGACGAGGCCGGCGCGCGCCTGCGCATCCGCCGCCTCACCGCGCCGCCCGAGCTCAAGGAGTACGACGAGAAGATCGAGGACGTCCGCAAGCGCAAGGAGGAGGCGATCGACGGCCAGGACTTCGAGAAGGCCGCCTCGCTGCGCGACGAGGAGCAGACCCTCAAGACCGAGCGCGACGAGCGCGAGGACGCCTGGCGCAACGGCGAGACCGACGCGGTGACCACGGTCTCCGAGGAGGTCATCGCCGAGGTGCTCGCCGCCTCCACCGGCATCCCGATCGTCAAGCTCACCGAGGAGGAGTCCTCGCGCCTGCTCCACATGGAGGACGAGCTGCACAAGCGCGTCATCGGGCAGAACGAGGCCATCAAGGCGCTCTCGCAGGCGATCCGCCGCACCCGCGCCGGCCTCAAGGACCCCAAGCGTCCCGGCGGCTCGTTCATCTTCGCGGGCCCCACGGGCGTCGGCAAGACCGAGCTCGCCAAGGCCCTCGCGGAGTTCCTGTTCGGCGACGAGGAGTCCCTCATCCAGCTGGACATGTCCGAGTTCGGCGAGAAGCACACGGCCTCGCGGCTGTTCGGCTCGCCCCCCGGGTACGTCGGCTACGACGAGGGCGGTCAGCTCACGGAGAAGGTGCGTCGCAAGCCCTTCAGCGTGGTCCTGTTCGACGAGGTGGAGAAGGCCCACGTGGACATCTTCAACTCGCTGCTGCAGATCCTCGAGGACGGGCGCCTGACCGACTCGCAGGGCCGCGTCGTGGACTTCAAGAACACCGTGATCATCATGACCACGAACCTGGGCACCCGCGACATCGCCAAGGGCGTCTCCATGGGCTTCACCGCCGGCGGCGACCTGAACACCGACTACGAGCGCATGAAGTCGAAGGTCCACGAGGAGCTCAAGCAGCACTTCAAGCCCGAGTTCCTCAACCGCGTCGACGACGTGGTGGTCTTCCCGCAGCTCTCGCAGACCGAGATCGTGCAGATCGTCGACCTCATGGTCGCCAAGCTCGGCACGCGCCTCGCGGAGAAGGACATGGACATCGAGCTCACCGAGGGCGCCAAGGAGCTGCTCGCGGAGAAGGGGTACGACCCCGTGCTCGGCGCGCGTCCGCTGCGCCGCACGATCCAGCGGGACATCGAGGACGCGCTCAGCGAGAGGATCCTGTTCGGCCAGGTCTCGGCGGGCGATCACATCGTCGTCGACTCCGAGGGCGAGGGCCTGCTGGGCGAGCTCGTGTTCCGTCGCCGCACCGACAGCGGATCGCTCGAGGCGCTCTCGGACGACGTCTCCGTGAGCGCGATGACGGAGGCCCGCACCGAGGACGCCGCCCACCCGGACGTGCCGGAGGGCGAGGACTCCTCCGACGCCGACGGAGGGACCGGCGCGGCGTCCGCCGAGGACACCGATGTGAGCTCCTCGCGCTGACCTCCGGGTCGGCAGAGCAGTGAGCGCCCGGCGCCCGTTGGGCGCCGGGCGCTGTCCCCGCAGGGGCGGCGCAGTCGGACGGAGAGGCGGAGCGCGATCGTGGGAGTGGGCACGTTCCAGGCATGGATGACCGGTCTGCAGGACTGGATCGTCGCCGCGGGCGATACCTGGTGGGTGCACCTGGTGGTGTTCGCGCTGTGCGCGATCGACGCCTTCTTCCCCACGGTCCCCAGCGAGTCGGTCATCGTCGCCCTGTCCTCCCTGTGGGCGTCGTCCTCGGTGCCCCCGATCTGGCTGACGGTGCTCGCCGCCTGGGGCGGCGCCTTCCTGGGCGACAACATCGCCTACCTCATCGGCCGCACCGTGGGCTGGGAGCGGTTCGGCTTCCTGCACCGCGGGCGCGGGCTGAAGGCGGTCCAGGCCGCCGAGCGGGGACTGGACCGGCGCGCCCTGCTCTTCCTGATGACCGCCCGCTACATCCCTTTCGGCCGCACCGCTGTGAACCTCACGGCCGGTGCGGTCCGCTATCCCTGGCGCCAGTTCTGGCACCGCTCGCTCGCCGCGACCTTCGTATGGGCCGTGTACTCGTGCGGCATCGGCGCCGTGGCCGGCAGCTGGTTCGAGGACAACCATCTGCTCGCCATCACGGTCGCCGTGGTGATCGCGGTCGTCGTGGCCCTCGTCGTCGAGCGCCTGGTCTCCCTCATGAACCGCCTCCTGGACGGCCGCCACGAGCGCGCCGCCCAGCGGGCCGAGGAGGAGGCGGCGGCGCTGCGGGAGCGCGGGAGCCCCGACGAGCAGCCGGACGACGGCGCGTCGGACGATGGCGCGCCGGGCGGCGCCGAGGACGATGCGGAGAGCGGGGCCGACGGGGACGACCCTCCCGTGACGCCGCGCGAGACGGGCGACGGCGAGGAGGTCGGGGCGAGTAGCGTCGGGGAGCACCAAGCGTCGGACGAGGACCGATCGGCCGAGATCCAGGGGGCCGAGAGCGACGCCGACACGGACTCACGAAGGACGGCATCCCCCGCATGAGCATCGAGCTGCGCCCCGCGCTCCCGGCCGACGTCCGAGCCATCGACCGCCTGGTGCAGCCCCTCGCCGCCCGCCAGATCCTGCTCGGCAAGGAGCTCGTGGTCTACTACGAGGCCATCCAGGAGTTCCTCGTCGCGGTCGACGAGGACGGCGTTGTGATCGGATGCGGCGCGCTCCACGTGATGTGGGAGGACCTCGGCGAGGTGCGCACCCTGGCCGTGAGCGAGGACGCGCGCGGCACGGGGCTGGGCCATCGCATGCTCGAGGCGCTCCTGCAGCGCGCCCGGGACCTGGGGCTCGAGCGCGTGTTCTGCCTGACCTTCGAGGTCGACTTCTTCGCCCGTCACGGCTTCCGCGCCATGAGCCCGGATCCGCTGCCGCCCGAGGTCTACGCCGAGCTGCTGCGCTCGAGCGACGAGGGTGTGGCGGAGTTCCTGGACCTCGCGCGGGTCAAGCCCAACACCCTGGGCAACACCCGGATGATCCTGCGCCTGGCCGACGCACCGCTCTGACCCTCGGCTGCGGCGTCAGGGCAGGCGCACGGTCCCGTCCTCGACCACAGCGAGTCCGTCGGCGACGAGGGAGTCCAGGCACCGCGGCACCCTGTGGTCGTCCTCGTCGCTGCGCAGCTGCGCGATCCGCTCCCGGCTCGTGGGGCCCTCGCGCAGCAGCGCCATGATCCTGCCGCGCATCTGACGGTCGGTGCCCTCGAAGGCCTGGGTGCGGGCACGTGTCCCGGAGTCCGCCGGACGTCCCTTGGCCAGCCATGCGCAGTGCGGGGCCAGCGGACAGATCTCGCAGTGCGGGGAGCGGGACGTGCACACGAGCGCGCCGAGCTCCATCACCGCCTGGTTCCAGCGCACGGACCGCTCCGTCCCGGCGGGAAGGACCTCGGTGGCCAGCGCCCGCTGGGATGCGGTGAAGGTGCTGCCGGGGAAGGCCTCCCCGCGCACGCAGCGCACGAGCACCCGTCGGATGTTGGTGTCCGCGACCACCGCGCGCTCGTGGTGGGCGAAGGCGGTGACGGCGGCCGCGGTGTACTCGCCGATGCCCGGCAGGGCGCGCAGGGCCTCGAGCCCGACGGGCACCTCGCCGCCGTGCTCCTCGACGATGGCGCGGGCGCAGGCCTGCAGGCGCAGCGCACGGCGCGGGTAGCCCAGGCGGTCCCAGGCGCGCAGCACGTCGGCCGTGGACGCCTCGGCGAGGTCCTGCGGTCGGGGCCAGCGCTGCATCCACTCCTGCCAGCGTGGGAGGACCCGCACCACGGGAGTCTGCTGGAGCATGATCTCCGAGACCAGGATGCTCCAGGCGCTCGCATCGCTCGCCCGCCAGGGCAGCTCGCGCCCCGCGCGGGTGAACCAGTCGATCACCGCGTCGATCCCGCTGCGGTCCAGGAGTCCGACGGGATCGGGGACGGTCGCGGGGGAGTCGGCGGGCACCCGGGAACGGTACCGCACAGGCGGGACGGTCGGGCGTGCGGGAATCTCCGTGCCCGGGAATAAGAAAGACGGGGCGGGACCGTAAGGTCCCGCCCCGTCCCTGCGCCGTTCTCACGGCGTCACGCGGAGCCTCCGGCAGGGCCGGAGGGGTTCCTTCACTGCTGCGGGGTCTGGCCCGGGGTGCTCGCGTCCCTGTTCTGGAGGGCGTCGCGGATCTCGGTGAGCAGCGCGATGTCCTCCGGGGTGGCCTCCGGGGCGTCGGGGTCCTCGCCGCGACGGATCATGGCCATGCGACGGGCCTTGGCCATCGGCAGCACGAACACGAAGTACACCACCGCGGCGGTGATGAGGAACGTGATGACGGCGGAGATGACCGAGCCGATGTCCACGAACGTCTTGTCATTGCTGGCGATGACGTGGAAGCCCAGTCCGATGCCGTTCGCGCCGCCGGCCGCGGCCACGATCGGGTTGATGATGTACGTGACGAAGGCCGTGACCAGAGCGGTGAAGGCACCGCCGATCACGACACCGACGGCGAGGTCGATGACGTTGCCCTGCATGACGAAGTCCTTGAAGCCCTTCACGGTGCTTTCCTCACTGCTCGGAGACGCGGGGGATCGGGTGACACAGTGGATGCTGGGGAAGCATCCGCTGGGGAGATTAGAACACGATCGCGATCTCGAGCCAGCCCTCACGGACGGCGTGAGCGACCTCTCCCGTGTGCGACGGATCCACGGCGACGAGGATCTCCACGGCATCCGTGCTGGACACAGCACCCATCGGGCCCGTCGCCGCAGCGTCGGCCGGGACCTCGACGACCATCGCATTGATCCTGCGCGTGTCACCGGGCATCTCGGTCGAGACGACGAGGCTGAGCTCGTCGCCCGCCGCGAGGCGCGGGAGGAGCGCGGGGGCCACGGGCACGACCACCACGGCCCGTCCCGTCAGCGGCGGTGACTGCGCCTCCTCGCGCAGCCTCTGCGGGGCGAGGACCTCCCCGGCGCCCACGCTGCGAGAGACGCGCAGGCCCTCCAGCCGTGAGGGATCCGAGGTCGAGTCCTCGGGGACGAGAGCATCGGCGACCTCGGCCTCGCGCAGGTCCCCGGAGCGGATCACGGCGCCCGCAGGGAGGTCGTGCGCGGCGACGAGCACGCCGCGCGCATCGGCCGACGCGGGCAGCAGCCCGGGCAGGACCGCGACCGCGAGCAGCGCGGTGAGCAGGATGCTTAGCAGGCGCCGTCGCCGACGGACGGCTCGATGCCAGCGGGGGAGGGAGTCGTGCAGTCGTCGCAGCATGCCCCGACGCTAGGGCGAGCTGGTGGGCGCCGGGGGTCGCCCGTCGTCACTGTGGACGACGGGGTGATGTGGAGGAACGACGGCGGAGTGCTCAGTCCGCGGCGGAGGCGGCCGCAGGGGCCTTGGACGAGCCGCTCGACGCGCTCGAGGTCTCCTTCGACGAGGAGGCGCTGCTCGAGGAGTCGGAGGAGCTCGAGGAATCGGACGAGCTCGTGGAGTCCGACGACGCCGAGGAGGCGGTGCGGGAGGACGCGGAGTCGGTCGAGTAGAAGCCCGAGCCCTTGAACACGACGCCCACGCTGTCGAAGACCTTGCGCAGAGCGGACTGCCCGCACTCGGGGCAGTCGGTCAGCGAGTCGTCGCTGAAGCTCTGGTACTTCTCGAAACGGTGGCCGCAGTTCTTGCAGGCGTACGCGTACGTGGGCACAGGGTCCTCCACATCCAGGGTGATCGGCGCCTCCCGAGGCGCCCGCACGAGCTTACCGCCGCGCGGGGCCCACCAGCAGGACTGCCCGGGGTGATGCTCGACGCGCCGCTCGCCCTCAGCTGCGCCCGGAAGGCGCACCGCCCGGGCAATGATCCCGGCCCATCATGATCCGAGCCGCTCCACGCCGCCCGTGGTGAGCACGGCGTGCGCCGGCCGGTCGTGCGCCTCGCACGGCAGGGCGCCCGGGGCCAGGACCTCCCAGGGATGGACGACGGCGACGACCACGGCCGTGCGCGCGTGATCGAGCGCTCTGTCGTAGTAGCCGCCGCCGTGCCCCAGCCGCGTGCCGGAGCGGTCCACGGCGAGGGCCGGGGCGAGCACGAGGTCCGTCCGGGCCAGGGCGTCGGCGCCCTCGCGCGGGCCCGACGGCTCCCCGCCGAAGCCCCGCGCGGGAGGCGGCGCGAGCGGGGAGGCCCCGTCCCACGCGGCCCAGTCGATCCCCTCGCCCGCGTGCACCGGCAGCAGGATGCGGTGGCCGCGGTCGGCGAGCACGCGCAGCAGCCTCCGCACGTCGGGTTCGGTGGGTGTCGGGTCGAAGGCGGCGATCCGCAGCGGGCCCGTCGCCCGGGGCAGGAGGGCGAGCACCTCATCGGCCCGGCCCGCGAGGCGTGCGTCCTCGTCGGGTGAGCGGTGGGCGGTCGCGGCGCGCTCGGTGCGCAGTCCCGTGCGCAGGGCCCGCTTGCGCACGGCGGGGGACTGCCGTGAGTTCTCCTCCACGGCCCCAGCATGGCACCGGGGACGCCGCCCCTGCGATGGCTACGATGCCCGGATGCCCCCTGTCTGGCCGCTCGTGCTCTCGGATGCGGAGCTCACCCTGCGTCCGCTGCGCCGTCGCGACCGCCGTGCCTTCGAGACGCTGCTGGTGCGCAACCGCAAATGGCTCGCGCCCTGGGACGCGACGGACCCCGAGCGCCGTCGGCCCCGGCCCACCCACGCGGAGCTGCTGCGCTGGGCGGAGCGGGAGGGACGCGCCGGCCGTCACCTGAGCCTGCTGCTGTGCGCGGACGGCCGACCCGCGGGCCAGGTGAGCGCGGGACCGATCCTGTACGGCGCGCAGTCCTCGGCGACGATCGGCTACTGGATCGACCACGCCCGCGCCGGCCGCGGGTATGCGCCGCGCGGCGTCGCCCTGCTCATCGACCATCTCTTCGCCGAGGTCGGGCTGCACCGGGTGGAGATCAACATCCGCCCCGAGAACGAGGCCAGCCTGCGGGTCGCCCGCAAGCTCCACCTGCGCGAGGAGGGGCTGCGCGAGCGGTTCATCCACGTCGACGGCGCCTTCCGCGACCACCTGAGCTTCGCCCTCACGGCGGACGAGGTCGAGACCGACGAGCGCGGCAGGGGAGTGCTCGCGCGGTATCGGCGCGAACACATGGGCGCCACGGGCGCGTCGTGACCAGCTGAATCACAGCCGTGTCATTAGGGTGGGCGAGGTGGAGACCTTCAACCTCGGGGCTGTCCTTTTCGCCCTCCTGCTGCTCGTCTGGGTCGGCTATGCCGTCCCGCGCAGCGCGGAGCGCCGGGAGCTGATCTCGAGAGCGCGTGACGCGATGCGCTCCCGGGACTCCCGCACCGCGCGGGATCTCTCCGAGGCCGCCCACTCCCGCCCGAGAGCCCGTGAGGTGCACGTCATGAATGACGACCGTCTGCTGCTGCGTCCCGCCGATCCGACCGCCCGCCCGCGCTTCGACGCGTCCCCGGGCACCCGTGTCGACCCCTATGAGGAGGCCGGGCGCCAGCGCCGCACCCTGCGCGTGGTCCTGCTCGCCCTCGCGCTGGTGACGATCGGGGTCGGCGTGCTCGCCGGCGTTTCGATCCTGCCGGTGTGGAGCGTGCTGCTTCCGCTCGCGGTCCTCGCCGCCTACGTGGTGGGCCTGCGTCGCGCCGAGCTGGACCGCCGGTCCCGTCTGCGCCGCGCCGCCGAGCTGCGAGACGCCGGTACGACGGCGTCGGCCACCGCATCGAGCCCCGCCGGGAAGAGCGCTTCGGCCGAAGATGCCCCGCAGGTCGCAGCACCGATCGCTCGGTCGGACGAGCGCTCCACCAGCGCGACGACCGCGCGCACCCAGGTCGATGCGACCGCGCAGACGGAGGAGCACGTGGAGCTGGGTGAGGAGATCGAGTCCGCGAGCGCCGCCCTCGCCGCGCCCGGCGAGTGGATCCCGCGCCCCGTGCCGCGCCCGTCCTACGCCCTGCGCGGCGAGGTCGAGGATCTCGCCACCCGCCACGCGGCCCACCGCAGCAGCGTCGCCCCTCAGCATGTCGCACTCGAGGTCGAGACCGACGACGTGGCCGACGAGGCCCTGCACGAGGAGCCGCAGCGCACGCCCGCCTCGGATCTCGGCCTCGACGAGATCCTCGCGCGCCGCCGCGCCTGAGACCCTGAGCCGACCACAGCCCGCGCCAGCCACAGGAGGCACAGTGACCGCACCCGAGGAGCTTCTGGAGGCGGCCGAGGCCGCCGCGTCCCTCGCCGCCGACTACGTGCGCGGCCTGGATCGCACCGCCCTGCAGCGGGAGTACAAGAACGACAGCCACGACATCGTGACCGCCCACGACCGCGCGTGCGAGGAGATCATCGTGCGCGAGCTCGCGCGCCGCGTGCCGGGCGCCCGCGTGATCGGCGAGGAGGGCGGCGAGCGGCCCGGTGCCGGGGCCGACGGCGGGTCCTCCGACTCCGAGATCACCTTCTACGTCGACCCGATCGACGGGACCAGCAACTTCGCGGCCGGGCTGCCGCTGTTCTGCGTCTCGATCGGGGTCGCCGTCGGCGGAGAGCTGGTCGCGGGAGTGGTCGACGCGCCCGTGCTCGGCGAGGTGATCAGCGCGGCCGACGGACCGGTGCGGCTGAACGGGGTCGAGGTCGCCGGGCGCCCGACCCTCGCCGCGAAGGACGCGCTCGTCCTCACCGGCTACCCGGGGTACCGCGCCTACAGCGAGCTTGCCGAGCTGTCCGCGGCGCACGGACGGCGCCTGTCCGACGGGGTCTCGGCGGTCCGCCACCTGGGCTCGGCCGCGCTCGAGCTCGCGTACGTGGCGCTGGGCCGTGCCGATGCGACCCTGCTTCCTTCGATCAACGCCTGGGACGTCGCCGCCGGATTCCACCTCGTCCAGAGCGCGGGCGGCAGCCTGCGCACCTGGCCCGGGACCACGGGGCAGGGGCGGCCCGTGCAGGAGCAGCCCGCATACGTCGCGTGCACCGGTCCCGAGCGCCTCGCAGTGCTCGACGAGCTCATGGACGAGGTGCAGGCGGCCCGCGACGAGCGGGTCGCGTGAGAGCGGGCGACGGCAGCTGCGGAGGCTCCGCTCCGGCTCCGTGACAGGTCGCTGTGATCCTCGTCAAGACGGCTCCGAGCGGTCGTGAGCACCGGCTTCGCGATGCTAGGCTTGCCAGGTCGCCACGCGGCACGGGGCTTTAGCTCAGTTGGTAGAGCGTTTCGTTCGCAATGAAAAGGTCAGGGGTTCGATTCCCCTAAGCTCCACGGCACGACAGAAGGCCCCTCACCAGGACGGTGAGGGGCCTTCCGCGTTGGGACGAAGCGGCGCAGCCGGGAGAGCCGCGCGGCCGGAAATACACATCAGGACACACATCTGCTCCCACACCTGTTCGGCGCTGTTCTGCTGCCTACAGCTTCGACCGTCCCACCCCTGGCGCAGACTTCCCTCATGACGAGCATGCGAGAGCGGGACGCCGAGTGGGCGCACCAGGTGCGGATGAGGATCGAGCAGCGGGTGCACCCGTTCTTCGGGCCGCTTAAACTGGCGGCTCTCAGTCAATGGGCGCACCCGGATGGTGTCTTGCAAGTCACGGTTGCTCAGGAGGCACCATGATTTACGTGGTCGTGGCTCTATACGTTGCCGCAGCGGCACTGTCCCTGGCTGGCTCCATCGGACCGTGGGCGAAGGATCGGAAGCTGGCACGACGCTGGAGATTGGCGCAGGAGATCCACCAGGACATGGAGTCGCGCAGAGCGAACCTGTATGCGAGCGGGCACCATGATGAATCGCGGCAGATTGAGCAGGAGTACAACGAGCTCAAGGACAAGAAGTTCGAGGGCGGCCCGGAGACACTCGAACAGTTGGTGTCGACGTCGCTGTTTGGTGGCGGATCGATCGGTTCGAAGGCTGCCGAAGCTGAGCGTAGCCGCAGGGCGGGGCTAGTCGCAGTCGGGTTGGGCGTTGCACTCGGGTGCCTCGCTAGCCTGCTCTCCCTGATTCTTCCCTCGAGTTAGCCGGCGGCATGAACGACCTCCGCACCCGCTACCCCCGCTACTTCGCGTATGAGGATCTGCTGTCCGCCGCGGAGCGCGTCGTCTCCGGCTACCGGCGGACCGTGGACGGCGGCACTCCCGTCGAGTTCTCGCACAGCCACCGGGACGCCGGCCTCCCCGCCGAGACGGTGCGCGTGAGCGTGGACGGGGAGTACCTGGACCTCACCGTGGACGCGTGGATCGGGCAGTTGGACGCCGCGGAGCCGTACGTCCTCGCGTGGGTGAGCGCCCGGGTGCACCTGGCGGGCGCTCGGCTCACGACCTCGCGGGGGCGGCCGGACCCGTACTGGAAGGACGCTCTGCGGGAGGCGAACCCGGGGCGAACATGACGAATCCACAACGATCGCCCCGGACCCGGCTCGAATCTCGTGTAGCCGAGGGCCTCCGCCCGTAGCGTGGGACTTTCGTACCAGCTCCGAGGGGGAAGCGGCACCAATGACCAGCTCTACTGAACTCAATGGCGTGCAGACCGCCGACGTCCTGCGCGCGTTCCGCCATGCCGCAGCCGCCGCGAGGCTCGTCGGGGATGGTGACCCGCTCGAGGAGTACAGCACGAAGATCCTCCTGGGCCTGGCTCACGAGGATCCGGCGCGTGCGGCCCGCGCGATGCTCGAGCTCGTGGACGACTTCGAGCCGATCATCGAGGACACGGTGAAGCATTCCGACACGGACGAGTCGACCGATGCGGCAGCTCTCGCCGAGCTCACTGAGGCTCGCCGCGCGCTCCGCGCCTAAGGGACTGCCGCGCCGGCCTGTCCGGGCTGGCACCGGAAGGGGCGCGCTGCGTGTGGCGAACCCGGGGCGGTGGTGAAGCGGGCCGCCTTGGCCCTCGACGACACTAGGATCGACCAATGGGGATGTTTCGACGATCGAGATGCACCGATGCGACCAACGCACCTCAGGCGCTCCGTTGGGCCGAAGTCGATAGCGACCCCTACATCGTGCAGCGAGAACTGGTGGACGCAGTGAAGAGCGACGTCGACCCGAAGGTGCAGCCCGAAGTCCTCGCCGAGATTCGGGTCACGCTCGAAGCCATCGAAACTTGCACAGCACTCGAGCCAAGTCAGGTGGAGCCCGTGGCTCGTGACGGGGCGTTGTTTGAGCTGAAGATCAGCCTTGTCGCATGGTCGGTCCTGCTCCGGATCTACGAGACCGAAGATCCTCGGCTTCCCTGGGACCTCGTAGCGTTGCGCTCCCACCGCAAGATCGTTGACGTCCCCCAGCACGAGATCGAAGCGAGGCAGAACGCCGAGATCGATGTTGCCTCGGATCGGTGGGTGGCGGGCTACGACTCTCTCTGGGGCGTCGTCTAGCGTGAGATCTGGCATGGCCCTATAGTTGCCTGACCCGCCGCATATAGGATGGAACCTATGAGCCCCGTCGACCCGTTCACCGAGTACTTCAAGGACGAGAGCGCGAATCTTGCCCTCGAGCTGGCGCGCGAGGACCGGAAGATGCTGTCTGACCTGGTCGCGCTGCGCAAGCATCTCCAAGTCTCGCAGGAGGCGCTCGCCCAGCAGATCGGGGTATCGCAGCCCACCATCAGTGAGTTCGAGCGACTCGGCAGCGATCCGAAGCTCTCTACAATCCGCCGCTACGCGCGAGCTCTCGGCGCGATGATTCGCCACCAGGTCGACGCCGGAGGAGTAGCCGAGGGGTCCGAGGATCTCTCGCACTTCGCGTCCTCCGGTGTCTGGAGCACGAAGACTGCCGCTGCGATCGCCCAGCAGCCTAAGGCGCGCTGGAACTCTCGAGACGCGATCCGAGCTACGCGCCTCCGCGGTGTCGCGATGGCGGAGGCCCAGGCGTGACGGGTGTCGAAGGCGGGCCTCAAGGCCCAGATCCCGAGACGCTCGCCCAAATGTTTCCTGACGGCGCTCCGGACGTGGCACTTGGGTCACTCAGCGTTCTCCGGTTGATGGTTGCACCGGATGATGTGGTGGATCTTGACGGCGCGCCCGAGCCTGTGCCTGCAGTGTCGTGGACGATCGGCGCGATCTCGACCAGTGCCGAGCATCCTCCTATGGTGCTACTTGGCGACCTCTTCGTGACGAGCGGAGAGATGGTCGCCGGAGTGACGGTGTCGGCGGCGATCGTCTTGAGAGACAACCAGGGCCCCCTCTCCGAGAAAGAGGCCAACGAACGCGGTAAAGTGCTCGCGCCCTGGGTGAACCATGCCCTGTACGACACGGCAGCTCGCGAAGCCCGCAAGGCTCTAGCGGGTGTTGAGCAGGATCCATCCGTCGTTCCGCATCAGACACCCGAGTTCAGATTCACGGCGGACGAGTAGCGTTGGACGCCTCATCTGCAAGGACCGTTGGCACCAGCAATGTTGGACTGAGCGTTTGACCCCGGACGCACGAAAGCGCCCCCACCCCGACCGTGAGGTCAGGATGGGGGCGTTCTCATGCGCGCTCGCGCTACGACCGCCACCGCGCGACGGCGAGCCGCGCCTCGTCCGGACTCACCAGCGCCCCATGCCGATCCCACGCGAGGGCGACGTACTCGGACGCCATGTCCTCTGCGGGTCCGACGTGCAGCATGCCGGCGACGGTGCGCTGTTCGTTCTCGGTCCACATGAGTGGCGACCCTACCCGCGACACCCGGCGATGTGGATGAGATGTGGATAACAAGGAAGCGCCCCACCCCCGGGCAGGGGATGGGGCGCTGGTCGAGCGGAGCGACGACCCCGCTCGAGGCGGACAGTCCAAGCACCGAGGACTCCCCTTGCCGCCGTCTTCCACGCTACGTCAGCGGTGTCGCTGGCGGGCGCGTTCGGTTCGGTCCGCTTCCGCGTCTCGGAACGCACACTGGTCGCGGGCAGCCTCGGAGCCGTAGCGGGCCCCGCACTCGGGGCACTCGTGGTCAGCCATCGGCCCGGTGCGTCTCATCGTGATCGTCGCCGTCGGTGCCATCAGGGATGGCCTGGCCGATGATGGCGTACGCGGCGCGGGAGGCGACCGCGACGGCGGCCACGATCACGACCGCTACGGACACCTTGTCGGTGAGGCCGCCGGGAATGCCGACGACGACGCCGGAGACGATCACGGCGACGATGCCGAGCACCGTGGCGATGCCGACGGCGACGAGCTGCGTGGTGCTCTTGGACCAGTGCGCGCGCTTCGCGACCTGCACAAGAACGGACGCGACGACGCCGAGGATGACGACGACTGCGCCGATGGGGGACATGTCGGCCAGGCTGGCCAGTGCTTCACTCATGGGTGTTCTCCTTCGGAGGATCGGGGGTCATGAACGGTGGGGAGATGTCGAATGGGGGCTCGCGGCCGATGAGGGCCTCCTGTGCGCGGTAGTCCCACTGCCGGTGGTGCTGCCACTCGCGCCGCCAGCGCTCCTCGCGCGCGGCCTGCTTCCGCCGGTAGTCGGCGAACTCCGCGCGCTGCTTGGCCATCTCCTCGTCGTGGCGCGCCTGGTCCTTCTCGCGCTGCTCGGTGAGGTAGGTGACCTGCCGCTGCACGTCGGCCATGTCCGCGGCCTCGTCGGCGATCCGCTTCTCACGCCGACTGCGGGACCAGGCCTGCACGCCGGTGCCGAGGGGGCCGAGGATCTTCGGGACGGCCTGGGCGATGACGAGGAGGACGCCGACGGCGATGGTCACGTAGACGACGACGGGGCTGTCACTCATCGGCTGCCCTCCATGTGATCGGCCGCCACCCGGTGCGGAGGCAGATCATCGCGTGCAGGCCGACGGGAAGCAGCAGGCCCGTCGCGGAGCGGATCCCGTTCCACCACGGGTGGGTGACGTACTCGCTGCCGAGAGCGACCGCGAGCGCGAGGTAGACGACCGCGAGCAGGCCGTGCCCCAGCCAGACGGCGACGTGGATCCGTCCGAGCAGGCCGAGCAGCAGCACGGCCGCGGGGATCACGAACAGCAGCCCCCACACGGCGAGGGGGAACGCGACGCGCATGGACTCGACCGCCGGCGTGGACAGGGGCGGCTTCGGGGCGAGGTAGTCCAGGCCCCGCACGGTCGCCGTCATGATCAGGACGGCCTTGATGACGAGGGTGTCCTCCAGGCGGATGCGGCCCGGCTCCCACGACCCCGGCATCCACGTGCGAGGGTCGCGGGAGATACGGCCGTGCGACGCGGACAGCATCACTTCACCGGCAGCAGCCAGGCCGCATACCAGCAGTCGGGGCCAATGAGCCCGTCCTGGGTGATCCCGGCGAGCTTCTGCAGGTTCTTCGCGGCCTTCGCGCACGCGTCCCCGTACTTCCCGTCCACGGTCAGCGAGTACCCGCGGGCGTTCATCCGCTTCTGCCACGCCTTGAGGCCCGTCGAGCCGTTCGAGCCGACGTCGCCGGGGTTCAGGGTGTTCGCCTGGTGCCCGGAGACGGACTCCTTCGGCCCGGTCTTCGGGCCGAAGTAGCAGAGGTGCCCGTCGGTGCGGAGCAGCGGGAAGTCGGGGGCTGCGATCAGTGCCATGAGGAGGTCCTTCCCGTTCGGCATTCCGCCGTCCGTGGTGGGAGTAGAGGGGTCAGCAGTGGTGGGAGCGCCGCCGGCGAGCTCCAGGAGCCGGGCGACGGGGAACGCACCGGGGTCCCAGTGGACGTTCTCCGGGACATGCGTGTGACCACAGATGCCGGCGTACTCAGTCCACTCCTCGCCGGACATGCGCTGCGGCGCGTCGAGGTACGCGGCGTTCGTCGTCGGCCACGCAAGTCCGGCCGCCGAGAGCGGGATGCCGTGGGCCTCGCAGACCCAGGCGACGACCGCGGCGACCGATGCCAGGTCGTCGTCGCCGTAGTCCTCTGTGCAGCGCAGACCGTTCTTCTCCGCGTACGCCCGGTCGCAGGAGCCGACGATCTCCACCTGGACCACGCCGGCGTTGTTCGTCTCGACGCCGCCGGAGCGGTTCTCCAGGGCCTTCGACGCCTCCGTGGTCGGGATGTGCTGGCGGATGTGGTCGCCGTCAGCGGGGCCGGGCTTCACCGTGAAGTGCGGGGCCGAGCCGCCGTTGCCGTAGTCCGTGTACCCCGAGCCCTCGGTGGTGTGCAGGACGAGCTTCGTGACGGTCGCCTTGTGCGGGTTCCCGCCCCAGGTCTGCGACTGATCTGCGCCGGTCATCCAGCCGGGCGTCGCGGCCGGTTCCTTCGACGGGGCCGCGGGCTTCTCCGGGGTCGCCCCGGCAGCCGGGGCGTCACCTTTTCCCGAGGTGCCGCCCTTCGCCATGGCAGCCTTCGTCGCCGGGCCGACCTTGCCGTCGGCCTCGAGGCCGTGCGCCTTCTGCCACGCCTTGATCTTCGCGACCGTGCCGGTGCCGATCTTCCCGTCGACCGGGGACGCGCCGACGACGCGCTGCACCCAGGCGTGGTCGAGGGTGCCCTCCGACCGGTACTGGTCGCCGGCCGCCGAGTACACGAAGTGCCACGCCTCGTTGTTGCGCTTGCCCTCAGCCCACGACCACCCGAACCGGGGGCCGTTGCGCTGGATCCAGGTCTGGATCGCGGCGGGCACGATGTCGATCGCGATCCCGAGGGTGTGATTCGCGCCGGTGCCGGTGCCGTACAGGTCCGGGGAGGCGACCGCGACCGACCCCGTGTGCTTCCACGCGGTGCCGGCGTACATGCGGTCCGTCGAGGCGACCTTCGACCGGGTGCCCCGGTTCGTGTAGTTCGCCCTGAACAGGGCGATCTGCTCCGCCTTGCTCCGGTACGCGCTGTTGATGTTGAAGTTCACGCCGGTCTCCGCGACCGCGCGCGAGAGCATCCGGGTCGCCGACGCGTACGCCGGACCCGTCAGCTGGTCCACGCGGTCATGGTTCGACCACGCCTTCGGGAGCTTCACGAGAGCGAGTGCCATGGGTTGCCTCCTGGGCATGAGGAAGGCCCTGCACCGGCACGGTGCAGGGCCTCGAGGTGGTGGTCGGTCAGTCGGCGGGGTCGGCCTTGACCCAGCCGTTCTCGACGGAGGGCGGGCCGACGCACGCGCCGTGCTCGAGCACCCAGGTCTCGCCGTTGTGGGTGCGCACGTCGCCCTTGACGCAGAGCTTCGTCGCGTCGTCCGGCTCGACGTAGTCCGCCCCCGCTTCCGGGGTCTCGAGGACGCCGGATCCGCGCGCGTCCTTGATCGCGTCACCGATCTGGACGCGGACGGCTTCGAGTGACTGCCGGCGCGCGAGTTCGTTCTTCATCTGCTCGATGTATTCGGCGAGCTCGGCGTCGGTCATCTCCCAGGGGTTCTTACACATGCGATGGCCTCCCAGCCTTGGGGGTATGCGATCGGGCTGTACGCGTTGTTGGCGATCCGGGAACGGTAGATGCGGCCTTGGAAGGAGACGAGGTCACCCGCCTGGTACGTGTCGTGGGCACCGCTCGGCTGCACGAACTCGGGTGCATCAGGGGTCGGCTCTGGCTCGGGGTCGTCGGGGATGTTGACACCCCCTGGTGCGAGCGCACGCCAGGCTTGCAGGGGCGTGATGCCCTGACTGTCGGCGTAGGCCTGCACGGCATCGTCCACGGCGGCGCGCGCGGACTGCTCGGCCTCGCGCCGCCCCACCTCTTCGAGCATCGCCGCCGCAGCCGCCCGCAGCTCGTTCGTGCTCATGTCGTCGTAGCTCATCGAACGTCCCACTCCAGCGTGCCCAGATCGACCCAGGCACACGAACCCTGGTCGATGTAGAGGCGGACCTCGCTTGAACTGCGACGGATTACGACGTTTCCTCGCGCGAGCACACCGTCAGTGCCGCCCCCACAGCGGACGGGGTACGAGATTGCCAGGCGCGGCGTATCGGACGCACCGAGAGTTGCGACGAGGTATCCCGCCCCGGATGCCGCCGAGTACTGCGAGCCGTCCTGCCTTCTGATCCGCCCGTGCATCTTGCGCGTGGAGCCGTCCCGCAGGATCTCCTTTGGATACCCGCTTTCCGTTCCGCCCACAGAGTTCTCGTAGTCGTTCACGCTCAGCCACGACGGTTCCGCCTGGTCGTAGATCAGCTTCCAGTAGCGGTCCTCATCGGCTGCGGACGAACCGCTACTCACGGAGATGTACATCTGGACGCTGTTCGTGGTCACGTCGTTGTGGACGACAGCGACGGTGCCCCACAGAACCTTCCACGCCAGCGGCAGACGGTCGTACGCCCCGTACACCTGCACGGGGGAAACCCGGGGCCGAAGCGAGCGCACCGTGGCGTCGGTGAGGAGCTGGTTGGGCTCCCTGTCCACGTTGTACAGGTGGATGTAGTTCTTGCCCTGCGTGTAGTCGAGAGACGTGAGCACCTTCAGCGCGACGGGCTTCGTCTCGTTGCTGGGGTCGTACTGCAGGACGACCATGTAGCGCCGCGTAGACGTGACTGCCGGGAACGACAGCGTGATATCCGCGTCGTACCGGTGGTAGAAGCCCTCGAGGATCGCGTGCCCGTACTGCTTGTTGACCGCCGTGGGGCACTTCATTACCGCCGTGTTGTCGGCGTTGGACCAGTTCGACAACTGGTACGGGCCACTGCCCTCGTCGATGATGCCGTTGCCGATGCCCTTTGTGACGGAGGTCCACTGGTTTGCAGGGAGCGGCTGGTTCACCACGGGATAGCTGTACTCGGTCACTTCTGTGCCCCCTGTCTGCGCACGAGCGCTTCGAGTTTCTTGACCCGCTCGATGAGCTTGAGGTCGGGATCGTCGGTGGTGTCCTGGTCGCCGAGGGAGAGCTTCACGGTGCGACCGAAGCCGTCCCACTCGATCTCCGCCTGACGGATGGGTTCTGTGACGGTGACGCCCCCGATGAGGACGGCGACGGTGTCGCCGAGGAAGTAGTCCTTGCCGAACTTCAGGTCCGGCGTCTCCTGGGCGCTGAATGTCGCGGACGCGCCTTCGCGGCCCTGGTCGAGGACCTCGTCGGCGGCCTGCTTGATCTCGGCGTCGTCGTCCGTGGAGGACTGGTCGAGGAACTGCTCGATCCGCTCGACCCAGCCAGCGCGGTTGTACTCGCGGATGTTGCGGTACGTGCCGAGGCCCTGTCCGCCGGCGATGACCGTCGTGACGGTCGGGGCGTCCAGCGAGAACGCGTCGTCGCCCTTGCCGCCGTTGCGTTCGGTGAACCGGACCTTGCGGGACCGGTCCGTGGGGACTCGGAACCGCAGGACGATTCGCGAGTCCTCCTCCTGGACGGCGTCGAACGTGACGCCGCCGGAGCGGGCGAGCTTGCGTGCCTGCTCGAGCATCAGCTCGAAGCGGGTCGCGATCTTTACCGTTGCCCCGCGCCCCTGCGACGTGGTGACGGTGAACCCCGGCTCCTGTCGGGCGATGATCGCGCCGGTGCCGACGTTCGCGTGGACCATGTCCCGGATGACCGTCTCTGCGGGCCCGCTACGTGAGTACTTCGCCTCCGCGGTCTGCGACGTCGCCGCCTGCGTCGGGGTCGGGTAGGTGATGCGGATGTTCAGCTTCCGCAGGTCCGACTCGCCCGTGAGCGTCAGCTCCATGCCGCCCGGGGACAGCTCGGTGTGGAGGATGGTGCCGGACATCGTGACACCGTCGTCCTGGAGCAGGACACGCCACCCCCGCACGATCCTCGGCGCGGGGTCCTCGCCGGCGAGAGTGGTGATCTGGAACGTGCCGACGTCGGCGTCCTTGAGGATGGCCGTGCAGGCAAGTGGCACGAGGTGCCCGCGCCTTACCCGCTGAGGGTCTAGAGCCCACACGGTCAGCATCAGATCGCCCCCCGGTAGGTCTCTCGCCAGACGAGGCGGATGGTCGTGTCGGTCGTCGCGTTGGCGAGGGACACCGCTATGTCGTTGCTCCCGGGCTTGAGGGGGAACTGGTCGGAGTCGAGTGACAGGTCATTCCAGCGGTCGGGGGTAATCCGCATCCGATCGGGTGCCGTCTGGATCCGCGTGACGCTGCCCGCGGTGAACTGGCCCTGGATGAAGATGCGCTCACTTCCGCGCTGGATGATGAGGTCCGACCCCGGGCCGGTGATTTCCCAGGTCGGCCAGACATCGGAGTCGCCGTCGATCGCGACCGTCCACTTGCCCTGAGCGAAGGATTCGGCGAGCACGACGGGGAAGAACGGGACGCCGGTGCCGGGGACAACGAGGCCTGACACCGAGGCGTGCGGAGTTCCAGTCCAGGCACCGCCCGTGGAGTCCCCATCGAAGTAGGTGCCATCCGTGGTGCCTTCTTCGACGGTGATCTGGTCCCACCAGACCGGGACCGTGTTGGACCCGTTCGAGAGACGCACCGAGACGAGAGGGTTACCGGCCGGGACGGTGAACGTCACCTTCAGGCGGTACGTGCCAGCCGCGTTCGGTGCTGCATCGGACTGGAACACGTTGTACGAGGCTGAGCCGTTCGCGTACGTGTTGATGCCGATGCGTCGCGCGTGATCAATGATGGTCCCGGTCTGCGCAGCGCCCAGATGGATCGTCGCGCCGACCGTGAACGTCTTCCCTGAAGTCATGCCATAGACCGCTGCCATGTCGGACTTGTCGGGGGTGCCCCACGGGTAGAACGCCGTGTTGTTGGTTCCCCCCGAGACCGCTTCGGCACGCACGGACTGCGTGCCCGCGCCCGCCCATGCCGTGTCCACCCCGCCCGTGGCGTTCACTGCCCAGCCCGTCGGGGACGCCCCCTGCGCCAGGCCGGACTCGAACGACGGGTTCACCGCGAGGTTCTTCCGCGTGAACTGGTAGTCCGACAGGAACGGCTTGCTACCAGGGTTGATCTGCAACGTGCGCAGACGCTCCGGGCCAAGCCAGAGCGGGTCTGGGCAGTCGAAGGTCAGGCCGATCTTCTGCGCGTCCCCGTAGTAGTCGTCTCCGAAGTCACCCTCGAGCCCCGACTTGTAGTAGCCGAAGATCGATCGCGTGATCGGGTCCGTGTCGTCACCCTGGGGGATCTCTACGCGGATCTCCACCGGGCCCTTGTCCGGAGCGACCAGGTCGTACCACTGCTGCCGCAGGGCATTCAGCTCGAACATGTCCGCGCAGTCCACGAAGATCGGCAGGAACACCTCCCGATCCGTGTACCGGACACCGCGGACGATCGACCCGTGCGAGGTGAGCCGGTCCGTCTTCGAGATGTCCACGGGCGGGATCCCCAGGCCCTCCGACCCATGCAGATGCAGGGTCGGGTAGTCCTGGGGACCTCGCCCGAGAATGACCATGTCGCCGTCACGGCCGAAGCTGACGATAGGAGAGTCGGTCCAGCTGCTCACCAGGTCTCCTCTCACGCACCGCGCAGCGCCAGCTGCCGACGACGGTCCTTCTTGAACTCCGCGACGACGTCCTCGGCCGTGTGGCCGTGGATGTCGCCGAACTGGTAGACCACCGACGGCTCGCTGCCGCCCGCGACCGGTGTGTACGCGCGGATCTGCGCCGCGGGGCGCATCTCCGCCCGGCCCACGTCCCGCAGCCCCGACATGTCCGGCGTCGCGACCATCTCGGCCAGCGCCTTCTGGGCATACGGGATCTGCTTGTAGACGCCGTTGCCGTAGCCGATGGCGCTGTTCTGGCCGTCGCTGTCCAGCTCGCGGCTGGGCGAGTGGATGCCGAGCTTCTTGCGGACCGTCGCAAGGACGGTGTTCGCCAGCGTCTCGGACGCCTTCTCGACGTTCGCGAGCTGCGACTCGAGGCCCTTGACGAGACCCTTCGCGGAGTTCACGCCGTTGCGGTACATCTGATCCGCCAGGCTCGTGCCCGACGTCGTCGATGCCGTGTTCAGCGCGTTGTACTGCTTCGTGATCTCCTTGATCTGCGAGCTGCTCCCCGTGAGGAGGTTCTTCGCGACCTTCGACCCCGACTCCGCGCCCATCTGGGCAATCTGGTCGACCAGCCCACCCGAGAGACCCTTCGCCTTCAGCTGGTTCAGCTGAGACGCGAAGGTCTTCACCGTCGCCGCGCCGTTCTTGAACCCGCGGATGATCGTCTCGATCCCCGTGGTCGCCGACTCCTCCGACAGTGCGTAGGTGCCCTGGAACTTCTCGACCATCGACGAGCGGTAGTCGGTCCACAGCTTCTGCGCATCGGAGAGCTTGGTGTTGGCGGTCTTCAGCTTCGCGGTGAGCGTGTCCGTCCGTGCCGCGTACGACTCGAGCTTCGACACCGCGCCGGCGGCGTACTTGTTGTACGCCTTCGTGCCCTTGAGCAGGGCAGCGTTCTGGTAGTCGCCACGACGGGCCGCCTTGAGGGCCTTGTCCGTCTTGTCGATCTCCGCCTGCACCGACTTCAGCCGCTTCGTCGCCGCCGCAGCCGCACCCGAGTAATCACCCCGGCGCGCCCGCGTCAGCGCCGACTGCGTCGAATCGATCTGCTTCTGGACACCCTTGAGGTCCTTCGCAGCCTTCTTCGCCGCAGCCGTCGACGACGTCACCGTCTTCGTGATCAGCTTCCCGGTCTTGGTCTTCCCGGTCACCTTGGTGACCTTCGAGACCTCCCGGGCCGTCGCCTTCAGGGTCGACTGCTGCTTCCTCAGCGCCGCCAGGTCATCGACCAGACGGTTGACGGTGTTCTTCTTCGACTTCGACGTGGTCGCCGAGATCGACTTCTTGAGCGCCGACGCCTCCTTCTTCAGGGAGGACAGCGAGTCCGACAGCTTGTTGACCGTGGTGGTCTTCGCCGCCTTCATCCGGTCGTTGAACGTCTTCACGATGCCGTCCGCGAGCTTCCCCGCGGCCGACGTCACCTGCTTCTCGGTGCCACTGAGACCCTCGAGCAGAACGGTCACCTTCGACGAGCCGATCTTCGCCGTCGGCGAGACCTTCCCGCCCGAGGCGTACCCGACGAGGCCGCCCTTGGCATACCCGATCGCACCCGCGCCCATCCGGTTCAGCCGATCCAGGAACCCCGGAGCGACCTTGCTGATGGAGCGCTGCGCCTCCGAGCGGAGCACGAACTCGTCCGCGTGGACGATGCCCGCCGGTGCGAGTCTCGGCCCGGGACCGGTGTAGCCACCGGCCGCGTAACCGCCCTTGCGATCCCATCCACGAGTCAGGGAGCCGTAGCGCGACTTCGTGTAGTTGATCGAAGCGACGATGTTCGCCAGCGGGTCGAAGATGTCGTTCGGCAGGGACTTGTCCCTATACGCGGCGAACGTCGACGGGATGACCTGCATCAGGCCACGCGACGCCTGGCCCTTCGCGGCGTTGCTGTCCCAGTTGTTCTGAGCTCCGACCTGGAACCCGGACTCCTGATTCATGCGCCGCAGGAGCGACGACAGGTTCGTGCCGTTGAAGGCGCCGGTGTGGACCAGCGCCTTCGTCGCCCACCAGGACGCCTTGGCCTTCGACAGGACACCCTTCGCCCCGGCCTTCGCCGAGTCCCACGTGTCGCCGACGAAGTCGAACGCCTCGGAGATCTTCTTCCCGACGAAGTCCTTCGCCGAGCCGACGACCTTCTTTGTGACCCCGGTCAGGAGACCACCCAGCGCACCCTCGCCGGCAGTCGAGGAGACCTTGCTCGAGATTTTCTTCCACAGGCCCGTGAACGGGTTGTCGAACAGGCCGCCACCGGCACCGCTGGTGCCCGCGCCCTGCTTCTCCCCGGGCTCGTAGCCGCCGACGTGCACGTGGTTGTAGTGCATCTGCGCGGTCTTCGCCGGGAAGTGGGCCTTCGGGATACCGCCACGGGACAGCTGCTTCCCACCCATGGGGGTGTGGATCAGCTCCGACACCTTGTAGTTCGAGCGGACGTAGTTGAAGAACTCCTTCATCGCCTGCGCGGTGCCGGCGAAGTCGACCGCGTACCCCTTGGCGTGCTTCGACACGGAGCCGGTTCCCGCGGTGCGGGCACCCTTGCGGACCGTCGACGTGACCGAGACGCCCGTGTGGGGGATCGACTCGATGTCCTTGTATCCGTGCAGCACACGGCCACCGGACGCGTAACCCATGCCCATGCGGGTCAGGGCGCGTGCACCGTGCGTGTTCAGCTGGTCCAGGAAGCCCGGAGCCTGCCTCTCGATGCCGCGACGCGAGGACTTCTTCACCACGAACTCGTCGGCGTGCACGACGCCGGCGGGCTGCAGTCGGGCACCCGGGCCGGTCCAGCCGCCCGTGGCGAACGGCTGCATGTCCGGCAGGTTCCACTTCTTGCCCGCCTTGCCCCCGAGGATCTTGTTGATCACCGAGTTGAACGGGGTCTTGATGTGGTCCCGGTAGATGTTGATGATGCCGTTGATCGGCTTCTTCATTCCGGACTTGATGCCGTCCCACGCCTTCAGGACGGAGTCCTTCAGCCCCTTGAACCCGGTCTTCAGGCCGTCGACGAACGTGTCGATCTTCGGCTTCACCGTCGAGGTGAACCAGTCCGCGACCGGCTTCACGGCCTTGTTCTTGATCGCCGACCAGACCTCGGACAGCTTGTCCTTCAGGCCCTGGAACTTCGAGCGCACCGAGCCGACCGCGTTCGAGAAGGTGCCGACCACGGAGTTCTTGAACCAGTCGACGACCGGCTTGATCACCTTGTTCTTGATAGCCCCCCAGAGCTCGAGGAGCTTCCGGTGGAAGATGATGAACCGGCCCTTGATGTAGCCGATGACCTTCTCGAACAGCGGGGCGACAGTGTCCCGGAACCACGAGACGACGGGCGCGATGATGTTCTTCTTGATCGCTCCCCAGATCTCGAGGAGCTTGAGTCGGAGGACAAGGAAGCGCCCGTGGATGTAGCCGATGACCGACTTGAGGACCGGCCACGCCGTGTCACGGAACCACCCGACGACCGCGGAGATCGCCGTCTTGATCGCACCCCATACGGGCTTGATCACCGACGCGTACAGCCACTTGAAGAACGAACCGACGGCGGAGACGACGACCTTGAGGATCGGCCACGCCGTATCGCGGAACCAGGCGACCACTGCAGTGATCGCCTTCTTGATCGCGGCCCACACCGGCTTGATGACCGAGTTGTAGAGCCAGATGAAGACGGGCGCGACGACGTACTTGAAGATCGCGACCCAGGCCTTCACGTAGACCGTGACGGCAGCGACCACGATCGCGAACGCGACCTTGATGCCCTGCCAGACGGGAAGGATGACGCTCCGGTACAGCCACTGCGCCCCAGCCGCGATGAGGTTCCAGGCCGACTGGAAGAACGGCACAAGCGAGGTCTGCGCCCAGTTCGCGACGGCCCCCACAGCAGCCTTGATGCCATTCCATGCGGGGAGGATCGCGTTGTTGTAGAGCCAGAGCGCGCCGGTGGCGATGCCGTCCCAGACAGCCTTGATGATGGGCAGAGCCGTCCCCTGGAACCAGGAGACGACTGCCGCCATCGCGGCCTTGATGCCTGCCCAGACGGTCGCGATGATCGCCTTGCCGGTCTTCGTCTGCGTGAAGAACCAGACTAGGCCCGCCACCAGCAGGGTGATACCGGTGATGACCAGACCAATGGGGCCGGTCATGAACCGGATCGCGAGGCCAAGACCGCGCGCCGCGAGGGCCGCGCCCTTCGACACTGCGGTGCCGATCTTCGTCGCGAGCGCTCGCCCCTTCTCAGCAAGGGTGGCCCTGTTGATCGCCCCGGTCTGCACGTTCTCTGCGGCGGTCGAGACGACCTTCGCGCGCGCCCGTTTCCCTTCGAGGATGTTGTTCAGGAGGATCAGCGCGTTGTTCGACAGCATCACTGGTGCCATCGCCGCCGTTGCGGCACGCTGCGCGATCAGTGCATCGTTCGTGGCGGTCGCGTGGACCTTCCAGGCGATGAAGCCCGCCACGATCAACGGCATCAGCTTCGCGATGGTGCCCGCGTTCTTCGACAGGAACTCGAGGGCCTTCGCGAGGACGTTGAGACCGAGGGCGAGCACGCCTGGTGCAGCCTGGCCGATCGCCTGCAGGGACTCACCGAATCCGGCGATCCCTCCGCCAGCCCCAGTGGGCACCTTGATGCCCTGGATGGACTTGCCGAGCGAGGAGAACATGCTCGAGACGCCGGAGAAGTCCATGCCCTTGAGGGCGTCCCAGAACTGGTGGATCTGGTAGGCGGCCCCCTCCATGAACCCGGGGAACCCGGACGAGGTGATGTCGCCGTCGTTGTACTTCCAGGCGGCACCGAACGCCTTGATGCCGCCGGTGAGCTCCTTGAAGACGCCACCGCCGACCTTGCCGACCTTCCCGAAGAAGTTGATCAGCGGGGTCGGGTCAAAACCGTTGACGCCCGCGATGAGGGTGTCGAAGAACGACTTGATGCCGGCCTGGGCCTTGCCACCGAACTTGTCGAAGAAGCCCTGCACCAACGGGTCGAGCTTGTTCTTCACGGCGCTCAGGAGGCCCTGGATTCCCTGGAATGTGGTCTTCGCGAGGGGGAGGACGCCGGTCACGAACATCGCGCCGAGCTTCTTCACGGCGGCGTACATGTTCGCGAACGACCCGCGGGTGGTGTCGCCCATGGCGGTCGCGACGCCACCGGAGGCGTCCTTCGCGGCCTTCTCGAAGGTCGCGAAGTCGATCTCGCCCTTCGTGGCCATCTTGCGGACCTGGTCCTGTGACTTGCCGAGGGTCTTCGACAAGGACTGCCAGATCGGGATGCCGCGCTGCGCGAGCATGTTGATGTCGCCCGTGTAGGCCGATCCGACGGCCTTCACGGTGTTGAAGATCGACCCGACTTCGTCCATCGTCGAACCGGTCGCGGCGGCCGTGTTCGCGACGGTCTTGAGGACGCCCTCGAGCTGCTGGCCCGGCTTGATGCCGGCGGCGACCGCGCCCGACGCGGTCGTGGCCGCTTCGTCGAGGCCGTAGGACGTGCCCTCAACCGACGCGAGAGCGTTGTCCATGATCTTGGAGACGCTCTTCGTGTCGTAGCCGAGGCCCTTCATCTTGGCCTGGGCATCCTCGATGCCGAGGGCGCGATCGAAGCCGCCCTTGATGGTCACGGCCCCGATGGCACCCGCGACGATCCCGCCGAACTTCAGCCCCGTCTTCGCTGCGCTCATGGCAGAGGTCGCGAAGTTCTGACCGACGCTCTTGCCGGCACTGTTCGCAGACGACATCACGCCCGAGCCCGCGAGCTGTGAGGCGATGTTGCCGCGCACGCCCTGGATGACGGGGATCAGACCGATCGCGGCTGTTGCGATCGTGGGGGAGCCTCCAACGGCCATGAGGTGCCTCCTCGCCTGCGGGCATGCAGAAGGGGGAGCCGGCTACCCGACTCCCCCTTGCGACGTGTTCAGTTGTGGTGAGACTCGATCTGCGCGCGCTCCTGGCGGAGTAGCGCCCGCGCCTTGCGCTCGAGCTTCGACTCGTGCGCGTCAGCGTCCTGGAACCACAGCGGGGGCTCGGGAGCGGACGGGGAGTTCTTCCCGTTCGACCCGTCCTCGGTTTGCTGCCAGGCGAGGACTTCAAGACCGTGGCGGTTCGCCATCAGGCCCGCGTACTCGTCGGACCAAGCCCGCGGGCCGCCAGTGGCCTTCCAGAGCCGCGAACCATCCGGGATCTGCACGGTCAGGTTTGCGATGCGGCGCAGACTCACGTTGCCGCGCCAGAGGTCGGCGAGGTCGATCTGGTAGTAGTGCGCGAGGTCTCCCTCGATCTCCTCCGGGAAGTTCAGGAGGAGCTCGAGGAAGACGGTCAGTTTCCCGCGCCAGCCGCCTCGAGCAGCGCGTTGAAGCTCTCCGTCATCTTGTCGAAGGAGACCCGGCCGGTCTCCTCGTCGCGCGCGGAGTCCTTGAGCTTGTCGACATCGGAGCTGTCGAGCAGGACATCGAACAGGACGGGGATGATGCCCTTGGTCGCCATCTCCATGAACTCGTAGTCCTGGGTGGAGCGCTCCTGGAACTCCTTGAGGTGCACCGTGTAGGTCTCGCCCTCGAGCTCGACGACGACATCGCCGTCGGCGGCTTCGGCCTGCAGCGCCTTCACCTTCGCGGAGGCGGCCTTCTTACGGTCTGCGGGGGTCTTCGCGCCAGCGGCTCGAGCCTGCTCGGCGGCGGTCTTGGTCTCAGGCATGGTGACGGTCCTTTCGTGACGGTCGAGTGGCTGTGACGGTCGAATGTGCAGAGGTGGCGCTCGGCCCGGACCGTCACGTACGGGCCGAGCGCCGGCATGAGTAGAGCCACCCCGAAGGTCGGAGTGGCTCAGGTTTCTGCGAGGGTGCCGCCCTCTGTGCCGCTCGCGGCTATGCGCCTGTGGAGCGGCAGCGGGTCACGCTCCCGACGGAGCACCCTCGGTGACGTCCTCGCTGTCCACGACGGCGGGGTCGTTGGTGAGGAACTCGTAGTCGTCGTACACGGTCACCTGCGTCTCGTACATGGTGATCTCGTTGTTCTTGAACGCCAGGGTGGGGCGCTCGCCGGTCTCGCCGGACGGGAACAGGTACCGGTACCAGATGGAGCCGTCCTGGCCGGGGTTGCCGTCCCAGACGTCGACGACCCAGGAGCGGCGGTCGTTGGAGCGCTTGGACACCGAAGCCTTCATGCGGGCGACGCCACCGGTCTTGGTGGCCTCGGTGATGTTGTGCGCCAGGCCGAGGGAGAGCATCTTCGTCTCAGCCATGGTGAACGTGAAGGTCGCCTCCGACGAGGTCACCTTCTTGCGCATGACGCGGCCTCCCTGGTGGCCGTTGAACGTCTCGGTGTTGTCGTCGAACGACAGCTCCATGCCATCGTCGGACAGCAGGCCGGCGTGGTCGTGCTCGGTGGGGTCGTCGATGCCGGTCGGCATGATCGCGCCGAGCTTGCCGACCCAGACGGCGTCGAAGTCGCCGCCGCCGATGCGGACGTTGTTCGAGTTGAGGTTGATGTTGTCGCTCACTTGGCGACCTCCTTCTTCGCGGGCTCCGGCTTCGCCGGGGCCTTCGGGGTGTCCTCGCGGACCTGGATGCCGCCGCGTGCGGCGATGACCCGGGCGAGCTCCGGGTCGAGGGTGACCGAGTCACCCGGCTTGTAGCGCTTGCCGTCGATCTCCTGGTTGTGGGAGATGGTGGCCTTGACCTTCTCTGCCATCAGAGGGCCTTTCTGTAGGGGCCGCGGACGTGGACCTCGTGGGTGAACACGTAGCGGGGAGTGGTGGTGTCGGGGTCGGGGGAGTCGGAGGGGCCGGCGACCTCGTTGACGCGGTGGATTTTGATGCCGTCGCCGAGCAGCCGTCCGGGGAGAGCCAGTAGTGCTTCGCGGACCGTCTGTGCGTCCTGCTCGGCCTCGACCTTCCCGGCGCTGTTCCAGCACTCGACGGTCAGCCGCGCTACATCTGTGACGACATCGCGCATGTACCCGCCCGTGCGGATCACCCGCACGAATCGAGGCGGCCTCTCCTTCGGGATCGTCGTGACGACCTTCGGAATGCCCGTCGCGTCCCGGACGTACTCGTTGACGAGCGTCTGCGGGTTCGCGAACTTCACGAGTTACCCCCTCATCTGGTCGATGACCTGCATGAGGGTGTGGTGCTTCGCGTTCGACGCCCTCGCCTTCGGAGTGGCCGCACGGACCATCCCCAGCGCTCGTGTCGATCCGACCGTCACATCAGCCTCGTAACCGTCACCGGCCGCCCTCGCGGCAGCGTTGGTGCGGCGGCGCAGATCCTTCTGGACCTCGGGGGACTTGAGCAGCTTGTCGATCTCGCGGGAGTTCAGCTGCACGCTGGGCTTACCCATCGGCTTTCCTCACGTTGATCTGCACGCACCCGAGATTCAGTCCCGGGCCACGCCCTCCGCGGCGGAAGCCGCGACGGCGCACGGGGTTCGAACGGGCATCCCAGATCGCGATCGCGCCCTCGATCGACCATCGGCCGGCGTACTCGGGGATCTCGACCTCGTCGTACGGGGACAGTCGCGTCCCCTCCGGAACAAGGATCGTCATCCCCGAGACCACCAGGGACCTGTTCGGATCGTCAGGCTCCTCCGACGTCGTCGGATAGATCGACACGACCTCGAGCTCGTACGGCTCACCGGGGATGTCGATGTCGTCGCCGTTCGCGTCCTCACCAGTCGTGGCGGCGGGATAGATGGTCACGGTCAGCGCCATGTCGGCACCGTCCCCGCTGTCCGCCGCCCATACGAGGGGATGCCCAGCTTCCGGCGGTGCTCAGCGGTGAGCGTGAGCTGTCCAGGGGAGTCGCCGCCATAGGTGACAGACCCCGACGAGGGTCCGTTCGTCTCCTGGATGGTGCGGATCCCGCCCGGGTTGCCGAACTTCGAGAGGACGAGGTCGACCTGCACATCAGCAGGGACGGTCTCGGAGATCTTGCCGGACTCGATCCGCTCCGTCAGCGTCGAGAGCGGCACCTCGTCGAGGATCGTCCGCATCGCGCGGCCGAGCCAGTAGGTGATCTGCTGCTCCGTGAAGGCATCGGTGACGCCCTCAAGGTCGGCTTGCTCGAGCGTGTCCGGGCTGGCCCATTCGATCGCGGCCATGAGCGCCTCCTTACTTGTCGGAGGGCTGCTTCCCGCGCGGCGGGCGCTTCGCCTCGGCGGCAGGCTCGAAGACCTCGGAGCGGACACCCTTGGCGTCCGCGTCCGAGATCTCCTCGCCCGCCAGCCGGACCTGCCCACCGATCAGCACGTTCTCGATGAGCTTCGGCATCAGATCACCTTCAGCGACGCGGACAGGTTCGCGTTCTTCAGGATCGGGAGGAACGTCGAGTCGGCGTCCACCACGGTCTTGCCGGCGGTGCCCTCGGTGTCCCACACGGCCGCGACCGCGCCGGGGAGTGCCCCGCCGACGCTGGAGAACTCGGGCTTGAAGGACGACTCGGTGAGGCCCCAGATGGTCGCGCCGAGGTCGCCGCCGCCGTTGACGTAGTCCGGCACGAGGATCAGTCGGTCCTCGGGGAGGACGCGGTCCTGGCCGATCTTGTCGTTGTAGCGGACCAGCTGCGGGAGGTCGGCGGCCAGGAGCACCTGGTTGACCTGCTCGAGGGTCGCGGGACGGGTGACGTCGTTGACCTTCGAGGCGAACTGGGCGTGGCGGAGGAACGCGTTGATCGCCTTGGTGGAGGCGAGCGCGTACGCCGGGCGGGTGCCGCCCGACTTCTCCTCGTAGATATCGACGAAGTCGCCGAGCTGCGCGAGGGCGTCCGAGCCGGACGCGGACACGAGCTGCGCGAGCGCCGCAGTGAGGGCGGCGTCGCGACCGAAGTCTTCGTCGATCCCGAAGTTCTCCTGGTCGATCGTGGCCTTGCCGGAGGCGAGGACCGTGCCGCGCAGACGCTTCGCGCGGTTGAAGATCGACTGCGCGACGGTGTCGCCGGCGCGCTTGATCAGGTTCGCGTAGCCCTCGCCGCCCGCGAGACGGGACATGAGAGCGTCCGACTCGGAGACGGTGATGCGGCTCGAGAACGCGACGAGGTCGATCGTGCGACGCTTCGACTTGGGAAGCTCGACGGACCCGGGCTGGGCGTCCCAGTCGCGAGCCTCGGCCTCGGGGGTGATGCCGGCGTCGCCGATGGCGAATCGGACTGCGATGTTGTCGACGGTCTGGTCGGGCAGAACCTGCGCGAGCACGTCGCCCTGCGCGTACTGCTCGATCCGCCCACGGACGAAGCCGGTGGTCTCCGCCGGGGTCAGGTACTTGGTGTTGAGCGCCATGTCAGGCCTCCTCGACGATGATCTGGCTCACCGCGGCCTCGGGGGCTGCGGTGAGGGCGGCCTTGGCCGCAGCGGACAGAAGCGGGCGGCGCACGTGGGCCTGGCGCTGGACGGCGACGTTCAGGTTGCCGTCGGCGTCGGAAACGCGATCCGAGACGGTGAAGCCGAGCTTGTCGGTCTCACCGACGGTCGGCGTAGCGTCCTCGGCGGCGTACACCTTGGCGGTGCCGTCCGCAGCGATCACCACGGGGGAGAGCGCGGGGATGTTCCCGCCCTTCACGTCCGCGGTGGCCTTCTGGGTGGTGGCGGTGTTGAGACCGTAGAGGGAGGCGAGCGCGCGACGGCTCGAGACCCCGGTCAGGTCCTCATCCTTGATAGCCATGAGATGGCCTTTCTGTAGGTAGGGGAGTGTCAGGGACGGAAGTTCTTCGCGGCTTCACGCCCGGCCTCAAGCGACCCGCCGGGGTTGCCGCGGGTGCCGTGGAGGTCGGGGCCCTCGTCGGCGCGGACCAGGTTCGCGAGGATCCTGTCGGCCGACTTCGTCATCTCGTCCTCGGTGTCGCCCGTGACGAAATCTGCCCACTCGCTGGGCACGTTCTTGGTGGCGAGGACCGAGGCGCGCATATCGGCGTGCTTCTTCTCGGTCTCGTACGCCTGGGTGGTCTTCTCGAGCTCTGCGATGCGCTCCTGAGCCTTCTGCAGCTCGGACTTGTCGGCATCGTCGATCTCCTTGAGGCGAGCCTCGAGCTCCTCGACGCGCTTCTTGGCGTCGGCGGCGTTCTTCCGCTCCGCGCGGAGGGCCTTGATGCCACCCTCGCCGAGCTTCTCGTCGTCCTGTTCGTCGGCCGGCTTCGGGTTGCCGTTGCTGTCGGCCCCCTCGGCGGACTTCGGCTCCGAGGAGCCGCCATCCTGGCCGGGCTCCTCAACGAAGCGGACCGCGCCGGTCTGGTTCAGGAGGTTCATGCGGTTGATACCCATCGCGGGCTCCTTCCTCGCCCGCGTCGTGCGGGCATGGTGGACGGCCCCACGGGCGTGGGGCTGCAGGGTGGAGTGCTCAGCGGATGCCGAGCGTTGAGCGCATCCGCCCGAGGGCGATCTGCTCGAGGTTGGGGAGGTCTCGCCGCTCCTGCTTCCAGGTGGAGAGCATCGCGGTGGACGAGAGGGGGCGGGCCTGGATGTCGGCCCAGAGCTCGTCGCGTTGACGTCCCTGGTCGGTGCCGGCCCACGTGTATGCGTCTTCCCACTGGCTGTGGAACAGGTCCCAGCGGTCCTCGATCTCATCGGGGACGCCAGCGTCGTCCCAGTCGCCGTAGATCGCGACGGGCTCGCAGCGGCAGTGCCCGTGGAACGGTGACCCCGCGCCCTGCTTCGAGCTCTTCGCGGCGCTCGGGGTGTCGTAGGCGTGCCAACGCCGCCGCCCCTTGCGATCGCGCCACGAGTACCCGAAACGGGTCACAGTGCGTTCGGCGTCCTGCTGGTTCTCGTACGTCCACTGCGACATCAGTCGGCAGTATGCGCACGCGTCAGCCTGCGGGACACGCCGCCACGTCACCTGCTGACCAGAGCGCTCCGCGCCACCGATGACAGTGTCACGACCGACGTTCGATACCAGGCGCACGACGCCCTGCGAGAGCCGGGGGAGCACCTGCTCGACCGCGTACGGGAAGACGATGTCCGTCAGCGCCCACTTCACGATCGGCTGCAGGATCGCCCACGTGAGCGCAGCAGCTGTCGGCCGGTACAGCACCGGGGCGAGGCCACCAGCTCGCTGCGCCGTCTTGAGGTACCCGAGGGCGTTGTCCTGGGAGGTCTGCGCGTAGGAGGTCGCCACCACCGGGGCCGCAGTCGCGAGGTACTGGAAGACATCAGGCCCGTCCGGAGCCTTCTCCATCAGGATTGTCATGCCGTACGACGTAGCGTCAGCGATGTTGGCTGACTCCTTGCGCCACCCTCGGTATGCATCCCAACCACTCACAGCTGCTCACCGGACTCCCGCTGCGCCACCAGCGCCGCCGACGTCGGGTTGGAACGGGCCGAGAGAGCCTGCTCCGCGATCGCCGTGTTCGCCTTCCGGCGCTCCGAGTCCTGCCACGACTCCGCGAGCCGCAGTGCCGTCGCCTTCGAGAAGCCGGCCGCCTCGTAGGTGACCGTCTCCCCGGGCGCGACCGCACCCGCGGTGACGAGCGATGCGAGCGCCATCCGCGAGGAGTAGCGCGTCGTCTGCCCCGGATCGTGGAAGTCGCACTCGAGAGCCACGATGTCGTCGGGGACCACCGGAGTGCCGTTCTCGAGCATGTACACGTCGTGCAGCACGTCGAGCACGGGGTCGGCGAGGTCGCGGCCCGTCTCGTCGGCGAGATCGTTCAGTTCGCCGTCGGCCCGGTCGATCGCGTCCGCGCTCGAGGGGTTGTCGTGGATGACACCGAGCTTGTCCGGGGAGAGCTGCGACTCGGCGGCGTACAGCATCGCCGTCATGCGCAACTGCTCGAGGTGCGGCTGCTGGGAGCCGATCTGGACCTGCCCAATGCGCGTCTCCGGAGCCTCGGCCGCGGGGATCGGCGCACCCTCCTCGTCACGGTGCAGGTCGATCGCGTAGAACCGGCCCATGCCAGAGCGGAACTGCTCAGCGAGCTCCGGGTCCATGTTCGTGCCGTACAGCTGCGGGTACCCGTAGATCTCGCCGTTCATCTCCGCGCGCAGGAACGAACGCGCCGCGGAACGCGTGAGGGAGAGCATTGGGCGCGAGAGCCGCGACTGGCCCCACGGCTTGTCCAGCTGGGGGAGGAACGTCAGCGGCCGGAGCGACACGCGCCCAGGGAGCCCTGTGCGGAACCGCTGGACCTCGAAGTCCGCGCCGAACGACACCCGCGACAGCTGGATGACCGCGCCCGGATAGAACACGAGGACGCGCTTCACACCGAAGTGCGCCCACTCCTGCACGGCGAGACCGCACCGCAGCTGTCCCGGCTGCACGTCATCCCACAGGCCCGTCGCGTCCCGTGCCGAGAACGCCTGCACCTTCGTCATGCCGCCGGAACGGAGCGACGCGAGGAAGGCGGGCCCGTAGATCAGCATCGACTGCACGGCCATCTTGATCTGGCCGGCAAATCGGGTGCGGCGCAGCGTGGCGTCGAGGTCCGCGTAGCGCTCCGTGGAGCCAGGTCGAACGAAGCCGTCGAGCTGGATCCGGCGGGCAAGCGTGTCCACCGACGTGCGGTTCCAGCCCAGCACGGAGGCGTACTCCTCGAACTCCTGGGGGATCGCGACGCCCATGTTCACGAACGCCTGCTCGGCGTTGTAGTACACGAACCGCTCACGGTTCCGTGCGGCGACGAGACGAATCTGCTCGCACATCTGCGCGATGTCCGCGTTCACGCTCTCGGACAGGTCACGCAGCGACGGGATGTTCAGGAGCCGCTCAGGCTCATGGGAGACATCCACCGAAGGGCCGGGGCCGATTCCAAGGGTCACTTGATAGCCACCCCCCTCTGCGGTGCGAGCTTCCTGCGAGTGCGTGCGCCAGCGCCCTTCGAGACTGCGTCCAGGCGCGCCTTCCAGGCCATGACCGCCGCATACGCGGCATCGATCTTGTCGGGCGAATCGGGGTAGGACTTGTAGAGCAGGTACCCGGAGCGGGTGCGCCGGCGACGCGCGTTCAGCATGTGACGCATCAGCACGGTCGACCCGTCGAGACTGCAGTCGCCGTTGACGATCGCGTCGTGCAGCTCCTCAAGGAGGCGCGGCACGTTCGCGTCCTTGCCCTTCGGCCAGTACGACATCGGGGCTTCCCGCTTCGCCGTGATCTTGAGGGTCTTCGCGTACTTCGCTTCCCACTCAGAGATCTGCGACGTCCACCCGTTCGGATCCGCATAGAAGCCGACCACGTTGTGCTGATCGAAGACCTCGCGGACGCGGGCGTCGACCTCGGCCACAGGGACGTTCCAGTCCTTCGTGTTCCGAGGCTGCTCCCACACGTCCAGGACGAACAGGTGCCCGTCCGAGACGCGGCACCCAATGAGCGCCGTCGCATCCGCAACCCCGCGAGCACGACCACGTGAACCGTCGAAGCCGACCGTGATCGGCTCATCCGGCCGCACGATCTTCTCGACATCCGTGACAGCCGTCAGCTCGGGGCGAGAGAGCCACGAATCAGAGGCCGCGACGACCTGGTTCAGGTAGTCGGCCCGGGCGATCTCAGGATCCTTCGTGAGATCCCAGAACGACTGGATACGCGGCTCGAGGTCCGCGTGCCCCGGTGGGCAGGCAGGCTCGTGGATCAGGCACCCGTCGGGGTGCGCGGACGAGTCGCCATAGGCGATCCGCAGGCCGAGAGTCAGCGACTCGCGATCCGTCGTGTCCGTCTCCCCAGGGGCCTCACGGTGGTCGTAGAACAGGCCGTCCGCGACAGCCTTGCCCTCCTGGATCATCGCCCAGTAGTTCGCCGACTTCTCCGCGACACTGTCCTCGCCAGGAAGGAATGCATTCGGGGTCTCGAGGTACGCGCCGCCACGCTTCGCGGTGTTCGCGTCGATCACCTGGTGCAGACGAGAGCCACCGTTCGACGACACCCACTCCTCGGTCTGGTCACAGACCACGAAGTCAGCGCGAGCGCCCTTGATCGTCCGCGCCGACGTCGTCACCATCTCGAGGCGACCCGACGGCAGGTTGATCCGATCACCGAGGATCTCGACGCCGACATAGTTGTCGACGACAGGGCCCTCCATCATCTCCTGGAGCGCCGAGAACGTGTTCCGGGTTTGGGTCTCCGACGTCGCCGCGACCTGCACCAGCGGCGTGCGAATCTCCGACCACGGCTTCCCAACCGGCTGCCCCGCGGCATCCCAGCCATCGAAGATGACCGGCCCCAGTCCCTCGGCTGCCATGAGCGCCGCCGCGAACGGTGACTTGCCCCAGCCTCGAGGACGCGACAGGACGCCACGCCGGAACTTCCGCCGGCCCGTCGCCGGGTCCAGGCGATAGAAGTTCAAGATGAAGTCCTCCTGCTCCGGGTAGAGCACGAAGGAACGCGGATCCGCACCAGAGTCCGGCTGCGCCAAGTTCTCCGAGATCCAGTCGATGACCTGCCATCCGAGCGTGGGGTGCTCATCGCCATCGAGGGGCTTCCACGACATCCGCGGTCACCCCCGATCAGTCACTCCCCAGAGGCCCTCTGATCCGGCCGCAGCACCTTGATCTGGCCCCGGCGCTCGCGGGCAGACTCACCTGCGGGCTTGCGCTTCGAATCCGCGGCATCCGCGTCCGCGAACTGCATGCGGAGTCGCGCGCGGTCTTCGGGGGTCGCCCCGAACTTCGCGACGCGGATACGGAGCTCGCCGAGCGCCGACGTATCGCCGTTCCCCCACAGCTGAGCGTGGAGAATCGCCGTGTCGAGCAGGAACGACCAGTCGGTCGATCCGAAGTGCTCAGCCTGCGGCGAATCCCGCCACATCGCCCACCACTCGCGAGTCTCATCCGGCCACGACAGCGCCTCCGGCAGATCCGGTTGCTCTGACTCCTCGAACCGGAGGATTGTCGTCGGCGATGGGTCGGCATTGCGCCGCGCCCGCTTCGACGGATCCTTCGGTGCAGGTCCTCGTCCCGCCATGACTCACCTCCGAACTCTAGGAACCGCTGGAACTGGACATGGCGGCGTTGTAGGCCCTGGTGTATGCGGCATTCTGTGCGGTGCCGCTGCCGCCGCGAGCCATGACCTTGTAGGTGGCTTCCATGCCTGCACTGTGTGCGGCAGTCTTGCGCGTACTCTCGGCCGTGATCGGCTTGCTCATCAGGTTGAATCCCTTGAACGCCTTCTTCTTAGCCACCGTCCACCTCCACGCCGAGAAGGGCCGCCAGAGCAGGCCCGCTCAAGTATTTGTCGCCGTACACGTCAGGGTCAGCGCCGATCGCACGAAGGAACGACTCCTTCTCGGCGCGAGATGAGAACGCCACCGCGAACCAGTACTCCGAATCGGTCGCGTCCCGCTTGCGACGATCCTCGTCCCGGCGGCGGGTGACGTATGCCGACTCGATCGCAGCAACCTCAGAAGCCGCTGCTGCCTCGAGACTGTCGGAGGGCTCGACACCAGCGAGAGTATCCACGGGGCGATGTCCCGCGATGAAACCGGCCCCGCCGACTTGGAACTCGCTGTTCTTCATCTCAAAGGCCATGACGGAACAGCTCCAAGTCCGCGAGCGGGAACCAGTCGAGGACTCGCTCGTACTCATCGGGCCTCAGCCGCGACATCGGCTCGAGGAACCGGTAGTCGATGCCATCGAACGACCGGCCGAACATCTCGTAGTCCGCCGGCAACTCCCACGAGTGCCGATCGAGACACGCCGACCAGTCCGCCTTCACCCAGTCGGCGATCGGGGAGACCTTGAGCGTGCTCGGCTTCATCACGCCGTGAGTGACCATCGACGCACGCCTGTACGGAGAGTCCGCGGCGCGCACTCCATCAGCGCACCACGTGTCCGTCGGCAGATCCAGATCCTCCCGGATCATCGCCCACGCCTGCTGGTGCGACGGGCGGGGGAGAGCCATCGCCGCCAGGGCCTCGAGGCGATCGAACGGCTGAAACACCCGGGCGTGCAGCATCCGGTAGAACGAAGGGTGCGGATACCGGTGCACTCGCTTCCCCAGCCGCCGCTCGGCGTACTCGAGACCCTCTTCGACGAAGTCGAGCGCCTTCCCCGGCTCTCGCCCAGGCACCAAGTAGAGGTGCGCGAGCTCGAAGTCGATGTCGGCCTCGAGCAGTGCCAGAGTGGCGGCGATTGCGTCCTTGCCGCCCGAGTAGGCAACGAGGACCGTGCGGCCCTCAGCCCTCAGGCGCGCACGGACTTCCTCAGAGGTCGGCTGGCCCTTGATGGTGGTAGTCACTAGACATCCTCTCTCGCCAAAGTGCTTGTGCACTCGTGACAGAGAGTCTACTATGTAGACAGCAGTACAGAGCAAGTCCAGGAGCGAACAATGACCACCAAGGCCATCACCCAGACCACCGACCCCATCCCCGCAGAGGTGCGCGCCGCCCTCACCACCATCATCATGTGGGGGATCGACACCGCAGCCCGCAAGATCAAGGAGCGATGAATGGACCCACTCATACGACTCGCCATGTGGCGCGAACTCAACAGCGACCGCGCCAACGCGATCGCTGAGGCCCGCGCCGCCGGCCACACCTGGGACGAGATCACCGAAGCATCAGGACTCAGCCGAGCCATGGCCGCGAGGATCCACCAGCAGAACACCGCCAAGTAGGCACCAGAGACGCCCTTCACGCTCGACGTGGAGGGCGTTTCGCTGTGCCACTAGCCCTCGCCAGACCCGCCCAGACCCGTACAGGATCCGAGGGACTAGCGACCCCGGCGCGCGTTCGGACGGGGGAGGGGAGGGGAATGTGCCCCCCGCCTGCGCGTTTACTTCAAGCCGGGGTGGCGCTCCGTCTTGCGCTTCCATCGGGCCTGGCCTCTGCGTGCTTCGGCCTGGGTCTTGTCGTTGTGGCAGGGGTGGCATGCGCCTTGGCCGTTCCGGAGGTCGAGCTCATCGCCGCCTTCGGTGACGGGGATGATGTGGTCGGCTTCGACGGCTCGACCTTCGCAGCGTGGTCCGCGGATCTGGCATTGCGGGTCGCGCGTGAGGATCTGTCTGCGCCATGCGGTCTGTTGTGCTCGTGTGGTTCGCCGGTTGGTCGGGTGTTCCGTCCAGTTCACGGCTATCCTCCGGGCATGGGCTACAGGGAGTGGCGGGCGCGTTTGCTCGAGCGCACTGATGCGATGGCTGAGCGTGCTGACGCGCGTGCTGAGGCTGCGCAGGCGAAGCAGGATCGCGCGAAGGCTGAGATCGCTGAGCGACGCGAGGCGGATGCGGAGGCGGCGCTGCGCTCATGGATGCTCGAGCGCGCTGATGCTCTGCATGTCGACCATGACGAGATGGTTGAGCGTGCGAAGCGTGTTGGTCTTGGTCTTCCTACTCCGCATGAGGCTCGCGGTCTTGAGCGCGTGGCGAACGGGATGACGGCTGCGACTTCGGTCCTGCCTGGCTCGTCCGTGGTGCGCGCGGTTGCCGCTGTGGATCTGGCGGCCGATGGAAGCGTGGATGCTTCTGGTCAGTCGCGCCCGGATCCGTACATGGCTTGGGTGAACCTGATTCGGGTCGAGGAGCGTGTCGCGAAGTACGAGGCAGATGGTCAGCCAGTGCCGCTGCACGAGCGAGCACTGTTGCGGTCTGCGCGTTGGGCGCTCGAGCACTCGTGATTCGGTAGGGGCTGGGCCTGGCCCCACCCCCGGGCTCGTTGTCTCTCGAGTGGGGGTGGGGTGGCTGGCACCCCTGGGCCTGCCCCAGGCCGGGGTGCGCCCGGGGAGCGGCATCGGGGGATGGGGTGCTCTACCCGGGGCATGCAAGAAGCCCCCGGCCGGTTGGCTCAGGGGCTTCGGTGTTCGGTCACCTGGAGGCACTGATTCCAGGTAACCCCAAGGTACCGCCCGCCCTGGTCATGACGCAAGTGCATCCCGGAATTGCTGTAGGGCGTGTCGCGGGACAACGGGTGGCCTCCCTTCGGCGTGGAGGTCTCCTCGGTCGATCATGCGCCCGATGGTGGATCGGGAGACGCCGAGGATGCGGGCTACCTGGGTGACGCTGAACCCCTCAGTGTCGGCGGCGTACGCGTGGTCAGCCAGTGATGCCACGTGCCCGTCGGCGCATCGCACGAACGCCACGCTCTCGTGGTAGACCCACTGCTCGGCCCCGCATTCGCAGTGCTCGGGGATCTTGGTGCGCCGTGGGAGCATGCCGAGCATGCCGATGGCGCGCTGGTTCATCCCCTCGAGCTCTTCGACCATGTCGGTTGCCCATGTCCCGTCGGCGATCCAGATGGCGTGCTGCCGCAGGAACAGCGCGAGTGCAGTGGTCTCGTCTCTCGGGTAGGGGTCTCCCTGCTCTTCGTTGACGAGCTGGGACCAGCCCTGCAGGGATGCGCGGATGTCTTCGGCGAGGTCGAGCATGCCGAGGTTGACGGGCGCGCTCGGTGGCCCCGAGGTGTCGACGGTCGGGCCGTGGTGGGAGAGTTTGACCCGCTTCATCCCCTCGAGGATGAAGTGCACCTCCTCCGCCCGGTTCACAGCACGGATCACGGATTGGGCGTCGGTCATTCCTCGATCCCTTCGGTGCAGTCGGCGACGAGCATGTGGGCGAGGCCGAGCACGGCGTGTGCGGGGCCTCGTCCGACGGTGGCGATGTGGTCTTCGTCTTCGACGGTGTGCATGTTGATGGAGTGCACGGCGAGTGCGAAGTGGTTGACGATCAGCTGTTCGTCGAACTCGGCGCGGATGTACTCCTGGACGGCTTCGTGGAGCTTCTCGAGCGGGGTCATTCGCAGTCCTTCGTCGTGGGGGTGCTGGGTGGGCACTGGCCGGGCAGGTGCCGGATGTCCCGGATGCCGAAGCTCGCCATGTCGTGGTTGAGCTCCTGCAGGGCCGCGAGGAAGCCAGTCATCGTCGGAGGCAACGGGGCCTTCTCCCGGTTCCTCCCGTCGAGCGCCACCATCGCGGCCCGCCCATCCGGGTACCGGGTGCGGATCTCCCCGCCGGATGGGTCTGGCTGGATGGACCACCAGGTGCCGTCGAACCGGTAGATGCGGGTCTTCCGGGTCCTCGAGTAGGCGATCTCGCCGGGCCTGACGAACGGGACGGCGGGATGGTCCTCGGGGATGCGCCAGGGGTAGAGGGCGGTCATGTCGTGAGCCTCCAGACGAGGTCGTCGCCCGTGACCTTCCCAGCGCGCACGTCGTCGACGTCGTTCGGGATCTCGCGGTTGACGGGGGACAGGACCACGAGGCGCACGTAGTCGTCGTAGGTCGCGCGCCCCTGTGCGACACAGCGGACGATGAGCTCGGTTGCTGCGCGCACGTTCCAGGGGCTGAGTCCCCGGATCGCCCGGAGGTAGCGGCGGGCCTCCCGTGGCTCCACGCCGGCGGCGGCGAGCATGCACACGGCCTGCCCGGCGTCGGCGCGGTAGTGCCGGGCCTGCTCGACATGGAACTCGTCGGCGGCCGCGGCGAGGTACGTCTCGCGGTCGTGGTCGCCGTAGCCAAGAGCTCGCAGCTTCCGGTCGGCGTACCAGTCCCAGAGGGGATGCTGGAGCCGCCAGACGATCTCGTGGATCATTCCGCGGATCACGCGATCACCTCGCACGGCGTCGTGGGGTCGACGAGGTCGACGTGGTGCCCGCCGATGACCAGGTCGACGCTCGTCTTCGCGGGGCCACCTCGGAAGTCCATGCCCTGCTCGCGGTTGCGGGCGATGATCCTGTCGTAGTGACCGTGGACCGAATCGAGCCGTGCACGCATGTAGGTCCCCTTCCACTCGAAGGCGACCGTTCGGCCGATGTCCCAGCTGCTGAGTGCTCCGATGGTCAGGTGGGCGTCCCTGGTGATGCCGGCCTTGAGGCCGGCGACCATGCCCTCCTGTACCTCGAGTGCGTCCTTGAGGTTGGCGAGGGTAATGGCGAGACCCTTCGCGCGCTCATCGCCGCGCGCGTAGGCGTCCCGGATCTTCTCGTCGGCCGAGGACTTGAGTCGCTCGTTGCTCATCGCGTTGTCTCCTTGTCTGCGGTGATGGCGTCGGCCCATGCGTCGATGCCTGTTGCTGCGCGGGTAATGCCGTCGATCTGGCCCCACTGGTACGAGTCGGCGACGGGGTCGCCGGTGGTGTTGGGGTCGGGGATGTTGTCGCGGATGGTGTCGGCGAAGGTGTGGAGCGCTTCGGCCATGAGGTCGCGGTAGAGGTCGCGTGCGCGTGCGGAGAGCCGGTGGAACATCAGTCCTCCTCGTCGGCGGGGATGAGTCGGGTTCTGGTCTCGAGGCCGTTGGCTCGTTCGACGAACCAGGCTTCGCCGTTGTCGTCGAGCTCGAGCCATTGGGCGCGGGGCTTCGGGTGGGGCTTCGGGGTCTTGCGGTGGAGGGAGATCATTGGTCGGCCTTCTTCCCGAACTCGCGGGGGTTGCCGGCAGAGGGGTCGTGAGCCCCGAGTTCTTCGGCGAGTTCTTCGGGGGTTATTTCGTGCATCTGGTGGAGGTGCACTTCGATGTCGTCGGGCTTGCGCTGGCCCGCGAGGCCCGCGGCGATGAGGATGAGCAGCACGGCGGTGGCGGCTGACTGCCAGTGCCAGGGCGACCAGATCGCGGCGAGGGCGCAGACGGATGCTGCGGCGAGGCAGAGGGTGGATACGAGCTTCATCGGGTCTCCTTCGTGAGTCCGAGCCTCTGGGCGAGCTCGGGGGCGTAGTCCTCGAGGGGCCGGACGATGGGGTAGGCGAACGGCTTGCGGATGAGGTCCGTCCCCTCCCGATTGACCGCGTAGTCGAGACGGGCGGGGCGGGTCTGCCCGGTCCACCGGGGGCCGCCGGGTGTGCGGCGCACGAGAAACTTCTCGCCGTAGAGCACACGGCCGTCGCGGGACAGGTAGAGCTCAGGGTCTTCCGGCATGAAGTACGGGAAGCCGTTGGCGTCGACCCATACGAGGAGGGCGTCGGAGTTGCTAGGGGTGACGCGGATGCGGATCGCGTCGCGGGGCGGTCGCTGGGGTGCGGTCATGGCTGAGTTCCCTCCGGGCATGAAGAAGCCCCCGGGGTATCCGGGGGCTCGAGTACGTGGTGCTTGTCGTTGAGGCCGTCGAGGTAGGCGCGCCAGTACTGGTCGGTGGCGGCCAGCCGTTGGGCGACCTCGAGGCGAGGCGGGTCGGTCATTGGGTTCTCCTAGTCGAATGGTCGAAGCGCGACGGCGCGCACCTCGGGCAGGAGGCACGATCCGTCGCAGGGCCTGCGCAGCCGCTCGAGCTGCTGGGCGGGCGCGAGCGCGTTGAAGGTGGCGACCCGTTCGCGAGCCCGCTGAACCTTGTCGGTCCAGTCGGGGTCGTCGGACGGGTCGTCGTGCATCAGCTCCTCGAGGTCGAAGATGTCCATCACGGCTCCCACGGGTACGTGCCGGAGGCGTACAGCGATGACGGCCACGAGCGTTGGTCTCGGTCGCCGCGCCAGCGGACGAGCTCGACCTTGCGAGTGCGGAAGTCGCCGGGGTTCGCCTGGTACGGCGGGTGGTCGGTGTCGAGGCGTAGCCCCATGCCGAACTCGGGCCAGCCGAGCAGGGCGGAGGATCCGCGGGGACGGAGATCCCGTTGCCCTTGGGCGGATTGACCGTGCCCCGCGTGGGCTTCCATGACGAGGGCGAGGCCCCGGTCGCGGAGGGTGTCGAGGGCGGCGAGCACGGGGGCTGCGTCGTCGTCGGACTGGATGGCCCTCGGGACGAGCTTGTACAGCGGTCCGATGAATAGCAGGTCGGGCTGGTGGTCGTCGATGAGGCGGTGGATGGCGGACATGTCCCGCTCTCTCGTGATGTCGAGGCGGGGTGTGCAGGCGAGCGGGATCATCTCGGCGACGTCTCGGTCGGCCTGCTGGCTGGCGGTTGCGACGAGGCGACGGGTCGCCCTGCGCCACTGCCGTTCGGTGTTCTCCGCGTCGATGATGAGGACGCGCACCGGGTCGATGGGCTGGAACGTGAACGGGTGGATGCCGGCGGCGGAGCAGATCGCGAGCTGCCGGACCAACGTGGTCTTGCCGCCGCCCTCGCCGCCGGTGAAGATCGCCCGCTCCTGGCGTTCGAGGATGTCTGGGATCAGCCAGTCGTAGGCGTCGGACTCCTCGAGTACCCGGGCCAGGGGCCTGGCTCGGAGGTCGCTCGAGGTGGCCTTGCCGATGTCCTCGAGGTCGCGCTTGACGATCGCGAGGGCGTCAGCGAGGTCGGCGTCGGTCGCGTTCTGGCGGGCCCTGGCGGCGGCGGCGATGAGTTGCCGGCGCTTGGACCCTTCCGCGATCTGGTCGGCCCAGTGGGCTGTGGTGCCGCCGGCGGGCATGCCGTCGACGAGGCCGAACACGTCGCCGGGCTGGTAGCCCTTGACGGTCCGGCCGAGGACGCCGTCCATGGTGGCGATGTCCGTGGGCTCGCCGGCGGTGCGTCGATCACGCAGGGTGGCCCAGACGACGCCGAACCGTCCGGACGAGAAGTCGTCGGGCTCGAGGTGCTGCGCCCACCGGTAGGAGTCGGGGGACGTGATGCACGCGCCGATGACGGCTCGCTCCGCGGCGGCGGTGTTGATGGGCTGGTCGGTGTCATCCATTGAGCAGGTGGGGGTTCATGGACAGGAACTGCCTTGCGTCGTCGTTGGATCCGAGGGGCCGCGCGGTGGGCGCGGTCTTCGCCTTGAGTCGGAGCTGATCGAACTGCGATCGGAACTTCGGCATGGACATGACGTTGCCGCGCCAGAAGTCGTCGTTCTGGCACCAGTCGATGAGGCGCTCGGCTTCGGATTGGTCTCGGCCGTCGCGGTCGAGCATGAGTCGGGCTGCGTCTCGCCACGACTTGGTGATCGTCGGACGCTTGGAGCCGTTCGCTTCGATCCGGTCAGCGAGGCGGTTGCAGAGGGAATTGACGTCCTCTCTCGGGGTCGCTTCAGCGACCTCGGACGAGTTCTCTTCCTCTTCCTCTTCCTCTGTTGAACGCTTCGTCGACGATCCGTTGAACGACTTGTTGGACGATCCGTTGGACGGCTGCTTGCGCTTCTCGGCGCTCGCCTTCCCGGCCGTCTTCCCTGCCAGGCGTTTTGCCTCGACGTCGGCCCGGGTCTCCTGCGCATCGTCGTAGTCATGGAGTTGACCGCTTCCGTCGTCGTTGAGGACGAGGGACGGCGAGGTTGGATCGTTCGTGCACAGCTCGTCAACGACTCGTTCATCGAATCGTTGAACGACTCGTTGGGGCACTCGACCATCGGTCAGGTACCTCCGGGAGTAGACGATCATCTCAAGATGAGCCACGATCGCCTCCGCCGAGAGCGACGCGATCTTCGGGTGATCGAAGTAGTCGAGAGCGAGGCGGGCGAAGTATGCGCCACCGAGCTTCCGGGGCATGAGGACTCCTCTCAGAAGTCGATGGTCTGGTCGGTGAACACGAGCCGCACCCGGTGCAGGCCCTTGATGCCGGTGTTGGGGTCGCGGCGGTAGTCGGGGCCGATGAGGTGCTTGTGGTCGTCGTCGGGGAGCCGGTGGGCGTCGACGACGCCGTCGATGAGGGCTTTCACGGTCGGTGCGGCGTTGGCGGGGTCTGCGCGGCCGGCGCGCGAGTACGCGATGAACGCGGTGCAGTGGGCGACCTCGAAGGTGCGGAGGGTTCGTGCGCGGAGGCGGGCGAGCTGCCGGAGTGCGGCGGTCTTGCGTGCCTTCTCTGCCCAGTGGGGGCGCATGTTCGAGGACAGCCAGAGCGCCTCGGGGATGTCGATGGTGATGTGGTCTTGGGCCACGTATTGCTCCTCGGGCATAGAAGAAGCCCCCACCGGTCGGTGAGGGCTTGGGGTAGGTTCGCGTCATGTTGACGCGTGGTCAGGAACGGGCGATCGTCCAGCAGATGCGGGCTGATCTACCGCAGGGGCTGGACTCGGAGCAGCTGGCGTCCGACTACGTGGCGCTCGCGTGGGACATGTTCGAGGTTCTGGTCGTCCCAGACGATGCGCGGATTGCGGTGGCGCGGTACTTCGGGTGATGGCTACCGGAAGATGATCGGGACGATAACCGCGGCGGCGACGCCAGCCCAGGCAGCGATGAGTGCCCATCTGCTGTGCCGCGCCGACGCTTTCGCTTCCCCTCGAGCCTGGTCTCGCTGGTCCTGGAGGATCTGATTCTGTTCGTCGAGCCTCTCGACGACCTGATAGACGGGGTTCTCGGCGAGCTCCTGCTCGATGGTCGGCGTCTTGATCGACGGGCGTGCGGTTCGGTTCGCGAGGGCCTCGGCTTGTTCCTTCCCGGCGGCCGTGATCCCGGAAGCCTTCTCCACTGGCCCACGGAACCGCTTGCTAAGGGCTTCGGCCGCCGCGTTGCCTGGGTTCATCGCGCCCTGGATGAAGGCGTCGGCTGTATCCAGGGCGTCCTGCGCTAGAGCCCTCTGGTGATGTTCGTAGTCGTCAGCGATCCCCTCGAGAGCGTCGCGGTGGAGGTTCCGGATCTGCCCCAGTTGCAGCTGCAGATCGGGCGCAGGTTCGATCCTCTGCCAGGAACCGTCGTCGAGCTGCTTCTCGAGGTGCTGACGATCATCCCCGTCGGGGCTTGATATGCGGATCCGGTCGTTCATGCCTGCATCCTCTCCTACTCGGTGCCGTCGAGCACCCGCACGGTCTGACACGGCCAGTCGGCCCCGCAGTGCTCGCAGTACTCGACGTACGGGGGTTCGGGGGCGCGGTGCTCATGGAGGGCGCGGATGCGCTGCACCTGGGCCTCGAGCTGGGCGATGTGGCCCGCGGCGGCGATGGCCGCGTCCATGCCCGCGTAGTCGCCGAGGGCGGCGTGCTCGGAGGCAAGGCCGCGCAGCCGCTCACGCTCCGCCGGGGTCATCGCTGGGTCTCCTGCCGGTAGGGGTTGGGGGATCGCTCCCAGATCGGGTAACGGCGGTCAACCCCCTCCGCGTATGCGGCCCGGCGACCTCGTTCCCACGCCTCGGCCTGCGCCTCCCGCACGATGGGCAGGACAGCATCGGCCTGTGCGAGATACCAGTCGCGGTCCTCGGTCCAGTTGTCCCCGCCCGCGTCGTCGGCATCGCAGATTGCCCGCGCGATCCTCTCGCGCAGGTCGGTCGGGTCGGTGGTCATCGCGGCTTCCTCCCGTTGTGGAGCGCCTGCCGTGGGTGCGTGTAGTGATCCGCGAACAGCCGCCATGGCTGCCGCGCCTTCGGGCCCTTGAGGCGCGCGGTGAACGTGGCCGCGGTCGGCTCCGGCATCACGTGCGCCTCGGGATCCTCGACCGGCTCCGTGAGGCTGTCGATCCATCCGAGGGGCTGGAAGTCGGCCGGGTCGCCGCCGGTGGGGCCGAACATGATGGTCATCGCTGGACCTCCCTCGCGGCGACCAAGGCGGCACGCATGTCGTCGGCGTAGCTGCCCCACGACTCGATGCCCAAATCGTCCTCGCCCGTGTAGGCGTTGAGGGCGGCGAGCACCTCCTCGTCGGTCGGCGGGAGGGACGCCTGCCACTCTGCCCCGTCGATGAAGCCCTGCACGGCGCATCGCTCGGTGGTCATGGGCGGGCGGTCGATTGGGAAGTGTCGCCGCTCGGCTTCGGCTCGGGCTCGGTCGGTGATGTTCATCGGGCCGCGTCCTCGACGTACTCCCACGACGTCTCGTCGTCCGAGACGTGCAGGGACACGGGGCCGGAGCGGAGCGGCTGCTCGATGCCCTCGTACATCTCCGGGATCATGGAGCTGTCGTCGAACCACGGGGCGATACCGCACGTGCCCTGGTCCTTCATGGCGTGTCCCTCGTGCTCGGGATCAGAGAAGTTCTCGCATCCCTCGTCACACCAGGTGCGGCACCATGCGCCCTCGGGTGCGGTGCAGTCGATGGACCAGTGCACGTCGCCCAGCGGGGCGATCGTGACGGTCAGGTGATGGTAGTTGGGCTTGGTACTCATCGGTCGTTCTCCTTCTCGGGCGCGGTCGGTGATGCTCATCGGATCTCCTTGCGGTTGTCGGGGGTGGGGCGGTAGTCCCAGCCGCGCCAGGAACGCCCGCCGACCCACTGCTGGCGTTCGACGGTGCGGAGCCAGCGCCAGCCGTGCTGGTCGGTGCGGACGGGATGCCAGGCGAACCAGAGGTGCCAGGGCCCGTAGCGGGGTGGATCGACGCTCATCGCTCCCCCTCGGGTGCGAGTCCCACAGCGGCCAGGGCGTGATGGTGGTCGGTGCGCCAGCGCTCCACGACCTCCTCGGCGCTGCGGGGGTTCGCGGGGTTCTCGTCGCGGCGGTGCAGACTCCCGCCCACGATCTCGATCGAAGCCCCGCACGAGCAGGTCTCCGCGATGCGGACGGGAGCGCTCATCGCTCCTCCTCAGGTGCGAGTTCCACAGCGGACAGGGCGTGCGCCAGAGCAGCGGCGTGGGTGGGTCGGTGGCGGGAGTCGATGAGGTAGCCGTGGGTGTCGTAGTAGTCGATCCACCAGTGGTGGGTGAACACCTCGGAGCGCCAGACGCGGACGCGGGCGGCCCTCATGGGGTGCCGTCCTCGGTCACACGCACGCCGTGCTTGGCCAGGTAGTCGGCGAGGTCTCCGCAGTTCCACTCGTCCACGTCGGCGTCCGCGATGAGACGGGACAGCGCCTCGGCTCCCTCGGGGCGGGTCGGGGTCGGCGGGTCGATCAGGCGGCGCTCGACGAACTCCGGGCCGTCGATCGCGGGCACGTCGTGGTCCGCGAGGTCCACGCCGATGAAGCCGTCGGGGTCGCGGAACATGTAGGGCGTGCCCGCCGGGATGGCACCGTTCACGGGGCGGTGGCCGCGCGCCCACATCGCGTCGCGATGCTCGCGGGCGGTCAGGGGCCGGTTCTCGATCAGGTCCTTCTCCCATTCCGCGAGCGGGACCTGGGAGCGCCAGGAGTCCCGCTCCTGCTCGGCCCTCTCCGCGCGGACCTCCAGCTCTTTGATCCGGGCCTGGAGCTTGTCGATGGTCCGGCCATAACGCTCGGCGGTCGCCTCGGCCTGCTCGCGCTCACGCTCGGCCTTCCGCCACATCGCGTGGTAGTCCACCGAGGTGTCGTCGGTCGTCGGGGCGGTAGAGCGCTTCACTGCATCGTTGAGGGCGTGGCGCAACGCAGGCTTCTCCAGGCGCACGCGGTCACTCGTGGACCAGAAGTAATCCTCGTGCACGAAGTCCACGAACTCGTCGGTCACGACGCGCGGGAGGCGGGTCTCGTCCAGCGGGGACCAGCCTTCCAGGGACATGACCGAATCGGAGTGGAACAGGGGCTTCTCTCCGAGCTCGAAAGGCACTGCCCACGGGGCGATGTTCTCCGGGCTGACGCGTGCGGCGATCCTCCCGTCCGGGTGCGTGGCGAAGCGGGCAGTGGCAAATGCTTCCATTCGAGTTTTCATTTCTTCGCTTCCTATTCGAAATAACTGACTGCATTAAAGGTGGATTCTTGATCTGGGAGGTAGCGCGAGGTGTGCCACGGATCGGCCGTTTCGGATGCACGCAGAGCAGAGGGGTCAGCAAAGTGCCTGGTGACGGGGGTTGCACCTCTCCGAACCCAGGTGTATTCTCCGTGCCATCCAGGAACTCGTTACGGCGACTTGATTGGAGACCTCAGCAATGCCCGGAAAGATCTCTGTGCTAGTCAAGGCAGACGTCGGCAAGGACGCTATTGAGCTGTCCGTTACCGGCTCACTCAATTCCGATACCGCGCCCGTCCTCGCCAAGCACATCCAGCGAGCCAGGACGTTCGATCCCGGCGCACCCGTTCGCGTCGACCTCACGCGCGCAGCCGAGATCGACCCGAGAGCGCTCGGCCGACTGCGTGCCGAGATCGACTCGACCTGCATCGAGTTCGGCCGAAAGCACCTCGTGGACGTCGTGTTCATTACGCCCACCCAGCAGACAGGTCGAGGGCCGGACACCCTCCCTCTCCTGGCGGCTAGCTGAGCCCCTCCCGGGGCCTCGTTCGTTCACCCCGCCGGCTCGTCTCCTGCGGTTCGACCCCCAGTCGGCGGGGTGAACACCCTTTCTTCGTGCCCGCAACCGGCGGACCACGAGTGAACGCAACTCGACAGCGGCCACGATGGCCATCGCGATCACGGCCCCGACGATCGGGAAGATCCCGAACGCGTAGACCAGGGCGGTCACCACGGGTGCTCCTCTTTCCAGCGGGTCGGGGTGTACCTGGAGGGGGTGAAGTCTCCGGACTCGGAGCAGTCGGGCTCGTGGCCCCCGGTGCGGTCGCAGTACGGGCACGCGTCCGCCGGCGGGTCGGGTGCCATGAGGCCCAGAGCGACGTAGTCGGCGACGTCAGGGATCGGAGTCATGAGGTCTCCTCGAGGTGGTCGAGCAGGTCGAGCTGCTCGGCGGGGTGGCGGCTCGCGGACCGGCAGTCGGGGCAGCGGCGGTGATTGGTGTGTCCGAGCTCGCCGGGGTCGGGGTGGAAGTCCCAGCCGCCGAGGATCACGCAGGCCGTCGCAGATCTGCCGGTCGCTGTCCGGAGGCACACCGAGCACTGCACGGTCATGCGCGTGATGAGCCTGTGTCCGTCGATCTCGACGTGCACGATCCCGGGAGCCCACGTCGGAGACACCGGGAACTGCTCGCTGTGCTCGCGGACGGTCAGGTCGAACCGTTTGAACGGCAGCGGGATGCGGGCCAGGGCGCTCACGCCGCCGTCCCCCGAATGGGCCGCACCGCGCCAGCGGCGGGCAGCTCGGACAGGTCGGCGATCACGGCGACGCGGCCCTGCGGCTTCACGGGCACGGTCCGCGTGGTGCGGGTGTCGATGCCGAGCTCGCGCATGATCCCCGTGACGGAGATCCGGCCCGTCGACTTCGTGAGCGTGTACGCCGCCGGGTCCTCCGGGGATGAGGCGACGATCCGCAGCAGGTATTCGTCGGGGTCCCACTCGAGGTAGACCGCGGCGGGATGGCCGAGTGCCTTGCGGGCGGCCGCGTTGAGGGCGAGGAACGATTGCCGGTTCGAGCCGGTCGCGCCGATCGTGATCTGGGGGAGGGGCGAGCCACCGCTACGGGCAGGCTTCTGCAGCTTCCGGAAGGCCATGGTGGGCTCCTTCGTGTTGTGGTTGGGAGTGCCCGGCCGACGTCTCGAACGTCGCGTTGCCAGCGCCGGGCGGCCATAGAGAAAGCCCCCGCCGTGATCGGCGAGGGCTTGGGGATGCGGGGAAGGGTCAGGCGTTCACGGACGCCGGCGAGGTGAGGCCGTCGCGGGCGGCGATCTCGTAGGCCTCGGTCGCGCGGGCCAGGGCCTCCTCGGCCTTCTGCTTCTTCTTCTCGGCCTCGCGGATCGCCCGCTCACCGGCGCGCTTGATGTCCTCGAGGTGCTCGGTGACCTCGTCCGGGGTGGCGGCGAAGATCTTGATGTCGTCGTCGGTGCCGAAGACCTTGGCCTCAGACTCGACTCCCTCGAACTTGCTCTTCCACTCGATCGTGAGGATCGCCGCGTCGGTGCCGTTGTGCAGGACGCTGGTGACGACGCCGTAGAGGACCGAGTAGCCGGAGTAGGACTTCTCGAGGCGCTTGTAGACGTCGCCCGCCTTGAGCGAGGTGATCGTGATGATGTCGGCCGAAGCCTCGACGAGGGTCTTGGTCTGCATGGGGTTCTCCTTGGTGAGATGCGAAAGGCCCCGCCGGATGACGGAGCCTTGGGTACTGCTACTGGTGGGGGTCAGAACGACGGGTCGTCGTACCCGCCCTGGTTGCCGCCGGCCCACGGGTCGCCGGCGGGCTGGCCTGAGAAGCCCCCACCCTGCGGGGCCTGGGACTCGTTGCTACCGCCCCTCGATCCGCCGCGCTGGACCTTGTTGGCCTTCGCGGTGGCGTAGCGCAGGGACGGGCCGATCTCGTCGACGTCCAGCTCGATCGAGGTGCGGTTGTTGCCCTCGCGGTCGGTGAAGGAGCGCTGCTTGAGGCGGCCCTGCGCGACCACGCGGGTGCCCTTCTCGAGGGACTCCGCCGCGTTCTCGGCGGCGTCGCGCCACAGCGAGCAGCGCAGGAACAGGGCCTCGCCGTCCTCCCACTGGTTCGACTGGCGGTTGAACGTGCGGGGGGTGGAGGCGATGGTGAAGGAGGCCACGGCGACGCCGGACTGCGTGAAGCGCAGCTCGGGATCGGCCGTCAGGTTCCCGACCACCGTGATGATCGTGTCGTTCGCCATGTCAGTTGCTCCTGTTCTGCATGCGGGTCTCGAGGGAGTCGATCAGCCGGGACGCTTCGTCCTTGCTGAGGTCCTTCTTGCTGGAGATCTCGCGTCCGATCACGCGGGACATGGCCTCGTAGTTCTTCTCGTCGATGTCGTTCTCGCCGAGCAGGACACAGAGCTTCTTCATCTGGTCCGCCGTGATCACCTCACCGGTTCCAGCGATCGCGGCGCGCAGATCGTCCTGGCCGTGGGTATCGGCGGCGGGGGTGGGCTCCGGCTCCTGCTTCGGTTCCTCGCGCTTCCGGCGGGAGACCTTGGTGGTCGACTGCGGGGCAGCCGCCGGCGCGCCCTCCGGGGCGTCAGCGAACGTGCCGCCGATCTCGTCCGGGGTGTACTTGGCGGGGCCGAGCACCTCCGGGCATGCGAGTCGGCAGGCCTCGGAGATCGCGCGAGAGCGGAGCATCGCCGCGGGGAAGCTCTTCCATGTCGGGTTCTTCGTGAGCCCGGCCTTCTGCGCGGCATCCATGGTCCAGGTGACCTTGTGCTCGTACTGCGGATCGTCGCGCCGCCAGATCGAGGCGGTTGCCTGCTGGTCGTCGGCGACGACACGGACGCGATGCCCGGCCTCGAGCGCGCGTCGGTGCATCATGCTCGCCGACATGGAGGGTCGGCCGTTGACGACGTACACGTCGGTCAGTGCCGCGATGGGGGCTTCGCCGAGTGCCTGGGCGTAGCCGATGGCGACGAGGATGTTCGCGGGGGAGTTGCGGTAGTCCTTCGGGATGATGGACGCCGCGGCGAGGGCCTTCGAGTAGTTCATCTGCTGCTCGAGGTCCAGCGCCTGCTGGGGTTGATGGACGACGACTTCACTCATCGGGTGACCTCCTGGAGGGTCTTCGGGTTCCAGCGGCCCTTCACCGCGAGCGCGGCGAGGAACGTCCGGAACGATTGGTCGATGTGCTCCCGGTCGGGAGACAGCTCGTAGAGGGTGGTGCCCTCGGCGGTGACGTGGGCGACGTAGGTCGCGGCGACGTCGGGGATCGCGTGCTCGGTGTCGGGGTCGTCGTCCTCGACGTAGAACTCGGCGCGGGCGTACGCGGCGGTCTGGATGGCCGTGTCCGCGTAGACGCCTCGGCTGGTCTTGAGGTCGATCTCGATTGGCTCGCCGCCGTGCAGGGTGGGCACGGTGGCGATCAGGTCGAAGCGGCCGGCGTACCAGTGCTCGCGGGAGGCGACCGACTTCTCGGTGAGGATCGGTGTCACGTCCCAGGTGTCGAGGAAGTCCACGTACCCCTCGACGTACGGCACGAGCTCGTCGTGCACGTCCACGTCCTCGCCATGGATGACCCGCTCGGCTAGCGCATGGACAGCGGTGCCGCGCACGGCGGCCTCGTCACGCTTCTTCCACGGGGCCTTGCGCCACTCCTCGTAGAGAGAGTCGCGGTCAATACTGGCGAGGTTCCAGGCGGCCTCCGACGGCGGCAGATCCTTGAAGGAAGCGGCCCAGTCGGCGGCAGCCTCGGCGGCCTGGTTCGCCGCCCAGTAGGTGAGTGCCGGCTTTGGCACGCCCCCGCCGATGATCGTCGTCGCACCCGTCACGGCCTTTCCGTCCAGGCGGTACCGGTGGGAGGACTCCTTGAAGGTGAGGGTCACTGCGACACCCCCAGCATCGGTGCGAGATCCAGCGCCCCGTACCTCTTGAGCGTCGACCACGCGGCATCGGCGACGTCGTCGGGGATGCTCACGTCCCGCAGCAGCTCTCGCGAGTTCATGCCGTCCCGCGAGTAGTCGGCGATGTGTTCGTGTTCGGTGAGGGTGGTCATGTCGGGATCACCTCCGGGATGCCGTCCTCGTCGAGGCGGACCATCGTCATCTTCCGCACGAAGTGCACGGGCGGGTAGAACGTGGGCGCGAACGGGCTGTCGTAGAGGGAGCGCGGCCTGGCCCGGTCCGCGTCCGTGGCGTCACGGATCTGTTGCTCGAGTTCGGTGCTCATCGGGACTTCCTCTCCCTGTCGACGTTCCCGGCGGCCCGGTTGCCGACGGGGTCACGGTGGGCGTTCGCGCGCGGGGCGCGCTGGTACTCCGGGAGCCACGGGTTGTTCTGGCGGCGCGGCAGCTCCGGCTCGGTCTGCCGGTGCTCGAGGGCGTCCCAGATCTGGCGGATCTCATCGGCCACGGAGCACCCCCAGCCGGTAGAGGCCGGCGGTGATCATCAGCGGCACGGCGATGAATGCGGCCCCGTAGGCGACGAGCAGGCCTGCAGCGAGGAGAAAGTCGGTCATGCCGCGACTCCCTCGTGCGTGAGCCACTCCTCGAGGTCCGCGACCCGGATGACGTACTTGCGACCCGCGAGGCGCGCGGGCAGCGGGTTCCCGTCGGTGCGGCGGATCGCCTTGCGCAGGTAGTCCGCGGAGAAGGGCACGAGGTCGGCGGCTTCGTCGATAGTGACGGCGAGCTTGGTGGGCATCAGTCGTCCTCCTCTTCGGGGCCCTCGAGGATGTAGTCGGCCAGTTCGATGACGGAGTCGGGGTCGCGTTGGTAGGGGAGGATCGCGAGGACGACTCGGCGGCGCGCTTCGGCGTCGTGGTCGTTGAGTCCCCAAGCGCGCGGCGGTGCCGCCTCCTTCGGTGTGGGCAGGGGGATGGTGGTCACTTCTCATCCCTCCAGACGTCCCAGCGGGTCGCACGCCGGCCGGTGGGTGACGTGCCGTCGCGGTCGACGGCGCGGATCATGTACGCCTGCTCGAGCTCGGAGGTGCGAGACCTGACGTTCTGCCGCGTCGTGTGACTGGCGGCGCGCGGCTCGTGACGGGCGATGTAGCGCTCGTAGATTTGGTCGTGCGTCAGAGGGCCGTGCTCGCCGAGGATGTCGAGGATCCGCAGCCGGAGCAGTGCGCGCTTGCTGGCGGTAGGGACGGCCTCGTGCGAGGTGACCGGGTCGGCGGTGCGGGCGAATGTGGCAGTCATCGTTGGTCCTTCCTGTGGGTGGGGCGACGGCGGAGGCCGGTGCGCATGTACTCGCGGATCAGTTCCTGGTAGCGGGGGATAGGTGTGCCTCGATGCACGGGGGCTCCTTGGGTACGAAGAAGCCCCCCGCCGGATGGCGAGGGGCTCGGTGGGTGTGGGGTCAGGCGGCGGCAGGTTCGATGTCGAAGTAGCCGAGGATGCGGCGCACGGCCTTCTCTCCGGTGGGGTCGCTGTACCCGATGGAGGCGCTATGGCCGTTCCACCAGTTGAGGTAGACGGCGGCGGCGATCTTGAGCTGCTTGTTGCTGATGTCGGGGATGGCGGCGGCAACGATGGCCTTCGCCTCGGAGATGGACATGGGTGTCTCCTTCGAGGTCGCCTCCTGAGAGGCGGCCGCGGTAACCCGCGGGCTTGGGTGCTACTGGGATGTGTGCCGCGCTATGTCACGCGGCGGCTTCGCTGGGGATCACGTAGGTGATGGCGTCGAGTGGGACGCCGAGTCGTTCGGCGATCTCGCGGGCCTTCGTCGGTGAGGGCTGCTTGCGGCCGGCTTCGAGGTTGGAGAGGAATCCGGGAGTGATGTCGCACGAGACGGCGAGGTCGCTCTGCTTGATCCCGTAGGCCACTCGGAGCGCCTTGACCGCGGGGCCGAGGACTAGTCGCTGTGTCATGCAGACCACGATAGGCAACAGCAGGAAAGTATGTCAAGCAGGGAAAGGAAAGGAGTGGAACATTGGCGCTGACCTGCACACACGGGGTCGAATTACAGCCGTGGTTTTCCTAGACTCGGCACCCGGCTGCCGAATCGGCTTGCTGGACTTTTCCTCGACTTGCCTCGGAGGCTCCTGCCATGACCACTGGAGACGAGATCCGTGCCGCGCGACAGCGGGCAGGCCTCACGCAGCAGCAGCTAGCCGAACGCGTCGGCGTCACGATGCGGACCGTCGGCAACTGGGAACGCGGCGAGACCCTCTCTGAGCGATACGCCGCGCGGCTCGCATCCGTCCTCGATGGTCTGATCCAGAGCGCCGAAACCCCCTCGATCGAGGACTACAGCGACGCCGCCCTCTTGGCGGAGATCGCACGGCGCTTCGACCGCACCAGGAGCAGCCGTGACCGATCAGCATCTAGCCCCAGAACCGCCGACTCCGCGGACCCTGTGGCGCGTGACGCTCAGCAGGATGGCGCAACAACCCCGCCCGCCGACGCGATGTGGATGCCGGAGTCCGTGCGCCCAGCCCAGGGGGGCCGCGACGAGGAGAGTGAGGGGAACCTCGCTCAGCGGCCGCCGGCCGACTTCGACCTCGGCGACTTCGACCTCGCCGCGAAGCACGGCAGGAACCGCGGCCGCGAGGCCCGGGAGCAGCAGGACCGCGACGCCGAGGACGGCGGGGCGTGAATCTGGCCAGCAGGGATCATCTCTCCGCGAAAGTAGTGCGCAAGGAGTGCAAGCCGCCGGTCGCGGCAATCGTCATTGCGCTGATGGGGGAGGGGTGGACAGTCGTGCGTGCAGGTCACAAGTTCAGGCTCCTCTGTCCGTGCGAGCACGACCAGCGTTCCATCAAGGTGAATGGCACGCCGCGCGTCCCGGATGTCCACGCTCAGCAGGTCGAGCGCTCAGCCAGGCACTGCCCGTTGAAGCACGACCTGATTCAGTGACGTAGTACTGTTTCGACTAGACAACACTCGGCATGGGGGAGAAGATGACGCACATGCTGTACGCCCTGACCTTTGAGGTTGCATCAGCCACCGATGACCAGCTTGATCAGCTCGATGCGCAGTTCGATGTGATCGCCGCCGAGGGGCACGGAGCCCCGACAATCACCGCCTTCGTCGAGGCGGACGGAGCCCAGGACGCCTTCCAAATCGCTCGCCGTGCGATGGGGCAGGCTGGCATCCGAGTCCGTCGCTACGTCCCCGAGCTCGTGACCCGCAGCGAGATAGCGCGCCGAGCGAATCTGACAACGCAGGCCGTGGGCAACTACGTGTGCGGCGACCGGGGGGCCGAGTTCCCCTCGTCGTACTTCATCGCGCCCGACCCGATCTGGCTGTGGTCAGAGGTGCTCGAGTGGCTCCGTGCCCGCGGAACAGTCGTGGACGATGCCGCGTCGTATCCGTCGCGCATGGAGACGGAGTCCTTCATGCATCGCGTGTGGGACGAGATCAAGGTCGACGGTGGCTGGACCAAGACCCGCACACTGCACAAAGAGCCGGTTCGTCTGGCATCAGCGTCCATCCGTGGAGGATGGTCGGGCCCCACCTACGCTGAGAGCGCGTCCGGTGAGTCTGCGAAGGGTTGGGCTGTCGCGTGAGCGACGATCTGAACCTGCCCGACGGCGACGTGGTCGCCGACATCCACGCTCTCGTTGCTGCCGCGGACGGCATGACACCGTACTTCTACGCCATCGCGGGGGTTCCGTGGGACGGCGAGGGGCTGCCGCCGATACGAGTCACCGACACGGTCACCGACACGGACAGCTTGGATCTGTCGGTCAACTTCCGCGCGAGCCGAGGGCAGTTCGAGCATCGGTTCGTAGCATCTGTCGCATACGAGGGGTACCAACTCATCGTCGACGTCGTCGTCAAGGTCGAGATTCCGACGAATCTCAGGCCGACCAAGGCTGCGGTGGACGAGTACGGCGCGCGCGTCTCGATGTTCGCTGCGTACCCCTACATCCGCGAGGGCTTCTCGTCTCTGGCCTCCAGGTTCGAGCTGGACAGCTTCACGCTCCCCATCCTGCGGCAGTCGGATGGTTTGCGCTTCGACTCCGCGGATTCCGATGAACCCATTGAGTTCGAGGACGCTGACGCCGAGTCCTGAGATGTCGCCATGGCCGGTTACCGTCCGGGCATGCTTGAACCTCGGATCCTCGACGCACCGTTGCCCGAGGGCCTGCTCGGTTACACCGACGGCACCTCCACGATCTGGCTCGATGAGCGCCTGACCGCCGTCGACCGCCGCGTCGTCCTTGAGCACGAGCTCACCCACTACGCCCGCGGCCACACCGGCCACTGCCTCGCCGTCGTCGAGCACGGCATCGACCGCGAAGTCGCCTGCGGTCTCATCCATGTCGATGAGCTCGGCGAAGCAGCCGCATGGTCCCCGCACCCGATCGTCATCGCGCAGGAACTCGACGTCATGCCGGAGACCGTCGTCGACCGCCTCCACGCCCTCACCGACCACGAGCGCGCCGCCCTCACCAAGCGGCTCCGCGACGCCCACTGGGCCTCATAGGGCAGGTCACAGTCACGGTTCCATCACGAACCGTCCGGAATGTCGGCGCGTCTGCCTACTCTCAGTTCATCCCGCCCTACTCCCCAGGAGAACCCCATGAAGCGCACCCTGCTCACCCTCGCGGTCCCCGTCCTCGCTGCCCTCATGCTCGCCGGCTGCGGGGGCACAGAGGATGCTGCCAAGCCCGCCCAGACCCAGCAGAGCGACGCGGGGGGAGTGAGCGATGGCGGCGATGATCTGGCGGACACGAATGGGGTGACCGACGAAGAGCCCTCGGTTCAGGCAGGGGTCAGCGAAGAGGACTGCGATCCGGAGCTCTGGGACGAGATCGAGGGGCAGTGCATGGACCCGAGCGTCGCCGATCCCTTGAAGATTGAAGGGGCGTTCGGGTTCTCAGAGGGCGGTGCAACGTACACGCTCGGGACGCCCACGGATCTCCCGGCCGACCTTGCCGAGATCGTCAATGGGGCCGGGGGAGACACCGATGGGGTCAAGGTGATCCCGGTCGAGATCGACAACACTCAGGGCACGGGGAGCGAGACCCTCTACGGTGCAACGTCCGTCACCGAGGGTGGGGAGCAGCACGAGTGGCAGTCGCTCGGCGGGTACCTCTACGACGTCTCCGAGGCGATGGGGTCAGGGCTGGGCGACCCCGCCTACGACGCGATCTGGGAGGCCCACGAGGACGCCTACGGTGAGATCGCGCCCACCGCGAAGGACACCCAGTACCTCGTCGTCGATGACGGGACGGACCTCTCCGGCACGTTCACCTTCATGGAGATGCAGGGCGGCGAGACCGGCGGCGGGGCGATCCCCGTCTTCCCCAAGGTCTCCTGACCTCACGACGGAGCGCCCCCGGCACCGCCATGGTGTCGGGGGCGTTGTCATGCGGTGAGCTCGAGCCGCTGGGCGACGCCTTCGAGGGCGGTGCGCATCATCTTGAGGTCGGCGTGCTGGTACCGCCTGGTGCTGAGGACGCTGCTGTGCCCCATGATGGCGATGATGATCTGCGTGTCGACGCCGAGGGCGAGGAGCATGGTCGCCGTCGCGTGGCGGGCCTCGTGGACGTGGTAGGCGCGCCCATTCGGGTGTTGCACGCCGGCAGTCTCCTGCAGGGCCTTGAAGGCGTCACGGTCTTCGGCGTCCTCACGCACGCCACCGTCGGCGGAAGGCCAGACGAGCCCGTGCGGTGATGCCGGCGCTTCGTCCTTCCACTGGCGCAGGGCGACCACCATCCACGGCAGCAGAGGGATAGGCCTCTCGCCCGCTTCGGTCTTCGGCCGGGTCCAGTGCCAGCGCCCGTGGATCTGGACGGCCTCGTAGCCATCGGGGATGTGGAACCGCCTCTCAGGGCACGAACCGCCGCGCCTGCGGCCGCAGGTGCCCTCGCAGCCGTGCTCGGCGACGAGCTCTTGCGCCTGCCAGCCGATGTCGACGACGCCCGCCTCGAGGTCGACGCGGTCCCACGTGAGGCCCTGGCACTCGCCCTGCCGCATGCCCTGCAGGAGAGCGGCGACCCAGCGGGACCGGTCCGGGGTGCCCTCGGAGGCCTTGAGGAGCGCGATCGCATCCTCGACGGGGATCGACGTGCGGTCGGAGCGGTGCGCGGCAGGAGACTCCACCATCAGCACGCGCTGCGGCACCGTGTGGCCCTCGAGGATCGCCGCCTTGAGAGCGAGGGTGAGGACGTCGCGGGCCCGTTTCGACGTCGCGGTCGACCTGTTGGCGTCGCGGACGGCCTTGTCGATCTTGCGGAGGTCGGCGGGGGAGAGGTCGGCGAGGCGGCGCTTCCCGATCGTGGGGATGATCCAGTGGTTCACGGCGGACTTGTCGGAGGCGAACGTCGCGGGGCGCACCTTGTCGTGGCGCATCGAGAGCCACTGCGTGCACCAGTGCTTGACGGAGGTGCGGGCGTCTCCGGTCTCGCCCCCATTGTCCTGGACCTCGCGGACGAGGAGCTTGAGCGCGTTCTTGGCCTCAGACTCGCTCGAGCGGACAACGGAGCGCACTCGGCGCTTGCCCTCCGAGGTGAAGCCGGCGTCAATCCGGCCGACCCACTTGCCGTCTTTCCTCTGTGTGACGGATCCGGTCCCGTACTGCCGTCGTCGACGCTGCGCCATCTGTCCTCCCGGGGTACACATTCAAATACACATGTCTGGCCTACGCCCAGCATACGACTGGCGACTAACTGTGCAGGCAGAAGGCCGATTCCGTGTCTCTCAGTGTAGCAATCCTCTTCGTTCGCAATGAAAAGGTCAGGGGTTCGATTCCCCTAAGCTCCACGCAGGTCAGACAGAACATCGCCCCGCTTCCGGATCATCGGAAGCGGGGCGATTGTGTTCATTGGGTGTTCATGCTCAACGATGACGCCCCCACCCCTCCCCGCACTGTCCTCACCGATACAGCCCCTCTGTCCCACCCTGGGCGCACACTGCTCGCATGAGGAGCATGCGAGAGCGGGACGCGGAGTGGGCGCACGAGGTACGGATGCGAATCGAGCAGCGGGTGTACCCGCTGCTCGAGCCGTCCGCCGCGGCGGCTGACGACGAGTGGGCGCGACGTGGCGAGGAGTCGCAGGATCCGGGCGACTGGGAGGCGGCCTAGTTCAGCAGCAGTCGTCGGTGTCGTCGTTCTCGGTCACCAGCGCAGAGACGGGCTGCTTGCAGGCGTCGCCTCGCCAGGCTTCGATTCCTTCGCGGATCGCGAAGGCGGCGATGACGAGTGCGGCGATCGAGTCCGCCCAACCCCAGCCGAGAAGACTGTTGAGGAGGAGGCCGATCAGGACGGCGCCCGACAGGTACGAGCAGATGAGGGTCTGTTTGGAGTCTGAGACAGCGGAGGCTGATCCGAGCTCGAGACCGGTGCGGCGTTCGAACAGGGAGAACGCGGGCATGATCGCGACGCTGAGGGCAGCGAGCACGATCCCCACCAGAGAGTGTTCGGGTTCGGCGAACCCGATGAGAGTGCGGAGCGCATCCACGGTGACAAACGCGGCAAGGGCAAAGAAGGAGACCGCGATGATGCGTAGTGCAACTGGCTCGCGCCGGTGCTGGTCCCTGCCCGCGAACTGCCACGCGACGGCAGCGGCCGAGAGCACTTCGACGATCGAGTCGAGGCCGAAGCCCACCAGTGCAGCGGAGGATGCGACGTTGCCCGCAGCCAGCGCCACGATCGCCTCGACGACGTTGTAGCTGATGGTTGCGGCGACGATCCAGCGGATGCGGCGTTGCAGAACGGCCCGACGGGAGGGGGTCAGGTTGGTGGCTGTAGCTGGGGTGGTCATTTGCATGTGCACCCTTCTCCGCTGCAGCAGTCAGGGTCGACGAACAGCATGAGCTGCAGAAGATCGCCGAGAGCGTGACTGAGGTGTTCGTTGGTGAGGCGGTACCAGGTGTTACGGCCGTCGCGAATTCCTTCGACAAGGCCGCAGCCCCGGAGGCAGGCGAGCTGGTTGGACATGACCTGGCGGCTGACGCCGAGAGACTCTGCGAGGTCAGAGGGGAATGCTGGTGCTTCACGTAGCGCGAGCAGGATCCTGGCCCGCGTGGTGTCGGAGAGCGCGTGTCCGAGGCGGGCTAACGCTTCGGTGTGGTCGATGGCGGTGGTCTCCTGCATCCGCCGGACGATACAGGGTGCCGTGTACTGAATGGAAGTGCGGGTCCCGAGGCGCAGAATGCGTCGAATGGAGGACACGGCTCAGTACGGGGCGTCGGAGCGCAGCGGGCAGATCGTCTCGTCGATCCTCATCGGGTACCGGCTCACGATCGGGGCCCCGGTCGAGACTATGCTCGGGCGGATCCGCCTTGAGGGAATGGAGATGGACTGCGGCCGTCGCCCGGGTCTGCGGTGGGTGCAGGTGTTGCTGCAGGCGAACCCGGGGTGATACGAACCGAAAGTCAGGGCGCGTGCATCACGCGGGCCTAGGCTCGGTGAATGAACGCCAAGATGACACACGCGGCCGTCACGCTCCTCCATGAGCTCCGGGTGTCGTTCCCGACGAGCGCTGATGTGCTACATCGCGATCTGAGCCGGATGGATCCTGAGGATCCGTTCCTTGAGCGCCGTGTCAGATCGAGGCTCATGCTCGGGCGAGGGACCGCGGTCGTTCCCAACGATGCGGTGGTCATGGAGATCGTGGAGATGATTCGTCGCGGCGACTTCGGCGTGACGACGAGCGGCCCATGAGCACGCCCCTCCCGCAGTACGCGAACGCCCCACCCTCTCGGTCGAGGGTGGGGCGTTGCACTGCACGGGCCGCGCGTGTCGCGGGGTCTCATGTCCGGTACTGGGCGAGGACCGGGCATTCGAAGGGATCGCGGGCTGCCAGGCCGACGTCGTTGAGATACCGCACGACGATCATGTACGAACGATGCAGTGGTACCTCGGTGTAGGGGACGTTCAGGGCCGCGCATTTCGCGCGCACGATCTCGCGTGCCTTCGAGAGGTGGATGCGCGGCATGGAGGGGAACAGGTGGTGCTCGACCTGGTAGTTCAAGCCGCCGAGCAGAGCGGTTGCCCACCATCCGCCCTGGATGTTCCTGGAGGTGCGGACCTGTTTGGAGAAGAAGTCCAGCCGTGCACCGCGGGCGATGACGGGCATGCCCTTGTGGTTGGGCGCGAAGGACGCCCCCATGTAGACGCCGAACACCGCGAACTGCACACCCAGGAACGCGAACGCCATACCGAGGGGCAGCAGCAGGAAGACCGGTGCTGCGATCGCGACGAAGCGGGCAGTGAGAAGGGCGAGCTCGGAGGGCCGGTGCTTCACCTTCGGGGTGAACAGCAGGTGCCTGAAGCTGTGGAGGTGGAGGTTCAGCCCTTCGAGCGTGAGGAGAGGGAAGAACAGCCATCCCTGGCGGCGGGTGATCCATCGTTGGAGACCGCGGGCTCTGGCGGCGTCTTCGGGAAGGAACGAGATCGTGTCGACGGCGACGTCGGGGTCCTTGCCGACCTTGTTCGGGTTGGCGTGATGGCGCGAGTGCTTGGAGTCCCACCACGTGTAGCTGAGGCCCACGATGCCCGCGAGCACTCTGGCGAGATGCGTGTTGGCCGTGCCTCCTGCCAGGACCTGGCGGTGCCCGGCCTCGTGGCCGATGAACGCGATCTGCGTGAAGGCGACGCCCAGGGCGCCAGCGACGATGAGCTGGAACCAGCTGCTTCCGAGGAGCAGGAAGGCGACGACGCACACCCCGAGCAGGACGAGGACGGCCGCGCCGACCAGCGCGTAGTACCAGCGCGCCCGATGGAGTAGCCCAGCAGCTTTGACGTCCTTGGAGACCTCCATGAACGCTCGCAGCTGCGGTGGGAAGGACTCAGCATCCAGGTGCGTCGTGGAAAGGGTCGAGCTCTGCTCGAGTGGGCGAGTGACCATGGAGGCCTACCTTCGCAGTGGCGCGTGAACCTACGCCGAGTTCGCCGAGGGACTCCTCGACTCGGTCGACGCTACAGAGTCTTCCTGCGTCCGATCTGTGCGGAGTGGGGGCGTCAGTGGGCTGAGCTCCTGGGACGAGGAGGCGGCAACGCAGCGGCCATGAATAGCTGCGGGTCGATCGTATGGCCGACCCATACGGACGGCCGTCACCGACCGTTGAGTGAAGCTCGAGGAGTACGACGTGTTCTCCGGGGTCTCCGCAACCACGGGCCCCGTGAGTCGCTCGTCGGTCTCGTCTGCGCAGCTCCCTGGCTCTCGTTCCGTCCCACCACCGTCGCGGGCGCGGCCGTCCTGAGGTGAGCGCCGGATGCTCCGATCTCGATCTCGGTCTCGGGCGGGAATCGGAGGGCCGGTGATTCGCGCAGACGCTTCGTGTACCGCAAGTCGGCGCAGTCCAGGACCGGGATCCCCACCACTGCCACGGTCGACCGGCTGCGTTGTCGGTGGACGGGTTCGTCCGGGAAGAGGGCGTGAAAGGTCTCGGGCATCGATTCGCCGGGTGCGGACTGCAGTGAGGAGCGCGTTGCAGGAAGGCCCGGTCCGGACACGGGCATTGGCCGTGTCCGCGACCCAGTGCCGAATTCGCTCGAGCGCGGCGGTGCCCCGATCGACGAGGTGACAGCGATGATCGGGTGTCCCCGACGTCGTTGCCGGGAGTACTCGGTGGCCACGACGAACCGCTCCCGGATCAACGGCTCTCAGCCTCCGATTCCCCATCGTGGGTATCGGACCGGGACCCAGAGCGCTGCACCTCCTCCTCTCTCGTCGGCGACGGAGCGGACTTCTTCTCGGCCTCGTGGCGTGAGCCACAGCACCTCGGCGTGATGGGCGCGTGCCTCGATCCGTCTTCATGCAGGGTCATCCATGTCCCTCTCCCGTTCCCAACATGCATTGGAGTGTCCATCATGGGCTTCATCGGAGCTCTCATCTCGTGGCTGATCATCGGCGCGATCGTCGGGCTCATCGCCCGCGCAGTCATGCCCGGCAAGCAGGGCATGGGCATCGGGACGACCATCGTCCTCGGCGTCGTCGGTGCGCTCGTCGGCGGCTTCATCGGCGGTCTGTTCGGATCGAAGGGCGTCAGCGGGGTCTTCTCCGACCCGTGGAGCATCTGGACGGTCGTCCTGTCCGTCATCGGTGCGCTGATCGTCATGGTCGTCTACGGTCTGGCCACCGGTCGTCGTCGGTGAATGACCCGAGAGGTCGCGAAGGCGCCCCCACCTCCGAAAGAGGTGGGGGCGCCTTCATTGGTCGTCGAGAGGCGGTGGGCGATGCCCCGAGGATCGGGGTCTCGGTCGACCGAGGCGCGCTCAGCGACCGGGGGTACCGGCGAGGCTGCACTTCCGAGGCTGCACTTCCGAGGCTGCACTTCCGGGGAGGGGCTTCGAGCCTCGCTTCGACCACACGGTTCATGGGCGGTTGCGGCAAAGTGCTGTTCCACATATATGACGTCTGGGTGCCTCCTCTCCCTTATACGCACGAAGACTCCGGCCTCCGTGAGCCGCGACCAGTTGCCTCATCTGATGCCGTGAGTCCTCTACTGCTTCCGCGATGCCCTGGGCGCTGCGATGCGGTGGATCCGGAGCGGTCCTGATCTGCGTGCTCGCGGGTGCATGCACCCGCCAAAGGAGCAGGGCGGTGGAACGGAGGACGTCGCCCACCCGCGCACGGACGGAGGCCCTCCAGGCCGGGTCGAGACGGGTGAGACGAGCAGCGGGCGGCATGCGCCGGGATCTGCGCTCGACGGGCGGTGCCTGACGTGGGCAGTGGAGAGTCCTGTGCGGCTGTGGGGCTACCATCGCACCAGCCGACGAGGAGGCCCTCATGTGCGGACGGTTCGTGCTCGACTTCGACGAGGCGGGGCTGCTGCGCGCCTACGTCGCCACCAAGGCGGACCAGGATGGCCCGGACTGGTCGCCGGTCTACTCGATCGCTCCGTCGACCCTCGCGCCCGTCGTCCGCGAGCACTATGACGAGGACGGCGAACTGCGCCGCACCCTCGAACCCGCGCGCTGGGGCCTGCACCCCTCCTGGGCGAAGGACAAGGGGCCCCGCCCCATCAACGCGCGCTTCGAGACGGTGACCACCAACGGCATGTTCCGCGGTCCCTTCGCGAGCGCCCGCGTGGTGGTCCCGATGAACGGCTACTACGAGTGGGTCGAGCAGGCCGACGGCGCCAAGCAGCCCTTCTACGTGCACGCCGAGCACGGCGGTCTGCTGCATGCCGCCGGTCTCGCCTCCGCTAGGAAGGACGGCGAGGCCTGGCAGGTCTCCTTCACGATCATCACCCGCGAGGCGAAGGACGCCGCGGGCGACGTCCACGACCGCATGCCCGCCTACCTCCCGGAGGACATGCTCGGGCGCTGGCTCGCACCCGAGAAGCTGGAGGGCGAGGAGAAGGGCGCGCTGCAGCACGAGCTCGGCGAGGCCTCCGACGAGATCGCGACGACCCTGGTCACGCACCCCGTGGACCGCCAGGTCAACAGCGTCCGGAAGATCGATCGCACCGATCCCTCGCTCATCGCGCCCATCGAGCTGGACTGAGGGCGGGAGCGGGACGGCCCGGGGCGCGCTCCGCCTGTCCGCGGCGTCCGCCTACACTCGCCGCCATGGGACATGTGCACGGCATCGGCGGCTTCTTCCTGTGCGCCACGGATCCGCAGGGCCTCACCACCTGGTATCGGGAGGTGCTGGGACTCGACATCGACGAGAACGGACTGTGGCACCAGCAGGCGGGGCCGACGGTCTTCGCTGCCTTCCCGCAGGACACCGACTACTTCGGCGAGTCGGGGCAGACGGCCATGCTCAACCTGCGCGTCGACGACCTGGACGCCCTGCGCGTGCGGCTCCGGAGGGCCGGAGCGGACGTGGAGGACGCGGTGCAGGAGATGGAGGGCGTAGGACGCTTCGGATGGGTGCGCGATCCCGAGGGGAACCGCATCGAGCTGTGGGAGCCGGCGTCGCCGCGCTCGTGACACGTCACGCGACTGCCCGGCGGGCTCTGCTGAGGGTCATTCCGCGCGCCCGCGCGAACCCTCATTTCCGCATGTGACGAGGCCCTTCCGTGCGGCGCGGGGCGCCGCATACGTTCGGGAGACGTCACGGCCCCGAGGCCGTGATCGGACGAACGACTCCCGAGCCGGAAGGTGCCCACCGCCGTGACCTCACCGAAAGAAGCAGAGAAGATCGCGCAGAGGTTCCGCGAGGTCTTCGCACGGATCGCCCCGGGCGCCGTGGAGCGCGAGCGCGAGCATCGACTGCCGCGCGAGGAGGTCGCCGAGCTCGCGGCCCTCGGGTTCGGCGCGCTGCGCATCCCGATCGCCGACGGCGGCGCGGGCCTGAGCATCCCGCAGGCAGCCCGCATCTGGGTGGACGCCGCCGCGGCCGATTCGAGCCTGCCGCAGATCTTCCGCGGCCAGTTCGCGATCGTGGAGGACCGCGTGCACACGAGCGACGACTCGCGCGAGGACTGGCTGCGCCGGTTCCTCGACGGCGAGATCGTCGGCAACTCCTGGAGCGAGGCCTCGGGCTCCACGACCGCGAGCCCCTCGACCCGCCTGGTCTCCACGCCGCAGGGGCCGCGTCTGCGCGGCCGGAAGTACTACACGACCGGCAGCATCTTCGCCCAGTGGACCGATGCCACCGCGGCCGACGACTCCGGCGAGACCGTCGCGGTCCTCGTGCCCACGGACGATCCCGGCGTGAGCGTGAGCGACGACTGGAACGGCTTCGGGCAGCAGCTCACGGGGACGGGCACGATCGTGCTCGACGACGTGCCCGTCGATCCCGGTAACGTCATCGTGCTCACGGACCGCTTCAGCTACCAGACGGCGCTCTACCAGCTCGTCCTCCTCGTGGTGCAGGCGGGCATCGCACGCCGGGCCGCCGAGGACGCGGCCGACGCCGTCCGCGCCCGCACCCGCGTGTACAGCCATGGCCTCGCCTCCCGGGCACGGGACGACGGTCAGATCCTCGCCGTGATCGGGCAGGTCCGCTCCGCGGCCTTCGCCGCCGAAGCCGTCGTCGACCGCGCCGCCGCAGCGCTCCAGCGCGCCTCCGACCTCGAGCCCGAGCGCGGCTCCGAGGCGCAGCGGGCGGCCCTCGCCGAGGCCGAGCTCGCCACCGCCGAGGGCCAGGTCGTGCTCGCCGAGCTCGTCCCCGAGGCCGTGACCCGGCTCTTCAACGCCCTCGGCGCCTCGGGCACGAGCACCGACCTGGGCCTCGATCGCCACTGGCGCAACACCCGCACGGTCTCCTCCCACAACCCGGTGATCTACAAGCAGCGCATCATCGGCGACCACCTGGTCAACGGCGCGGATCCCCTCCGTCTCTGGGGCGTCGGCACGGCTACCGCAGCGGACGGGCAGGGGACCGCGGACGATCGCGCCCCGGAGCATCGCCCCGCTGAGACCCGAGAGGCGGTCGCCCGCGCATGACCAAGCAGATCCGCTTCAACGCCTTCGACATGAACTGCGTCGCCCACCAGTCGCCGGGACTCTGGCGCTGTTCCGGGGACCAGTCCTGGCGCTACAAGGACATCGAGTACTGGCAGGACATCGCGCGGGTCGCCGAGCGCGGACTCTTCGACGCCGTGTTCATCGCCGACGTGCTGGGCACCTACGACGTCTTCGACGGCAACGACCTGGCCGCGATCCGCCAGGGCGCGCAGGTGCCCGTGAACGACCCGGTGCAGCTCGCCGCGGTCGGCGCGGCCGTCACCGAGCACGTGGGCTTCGGGATCACCGCGGGCACCGCCTTCGAGCACCCGGTGCCCTTCGCCCGGCGCCTGTCGACCCTCGACCACCTCACCAAGGGCCGGGTGGGATGGAACGTCGTCACCGGCTACCTGCCCTCGGCGGCCAGGAACCTGGGCCAGCACGATCTGGTCGAGCACGACGCGCGCTACGACCACGCCGACGAGTACCTCGAGGTGATCTACAAGCTCCTCGAGGGCTCCTGGGAGGACGATGCCGTGGTCCGCGATGCCGCGTCCGGTGTGTTCACGATCCCGGAGAAGGTGCACCACATCGGACACCACGGCACCTTCTTCGACGTCCCCGGCATCCATCTCTCCGAGCCGTCGCCCCAGCGCACCCCGGTGGTCTTCCAGGCGGGCGCCTCCCCGCGCGGCGTCCGCTTCGCCGCGGAGAACGCGGAGGCGATCTTCATCGGCGGCCCCACGAAGGAGGTCGCGCGCAGCACCGTCCAGCGCATCCGGAAGGCGCTCGTAGACGCGGGCCGCGGCCCCTACGACGCGAAGATCTATCTGCTGAGCAGGATCATCACCGACGAGACGGCGGCCGGCGCCCGCGCGAAGCACGCGGACCTGCTCTCCTACGCGAGCGTCGAAGGCACGGAGGTGTTCTTCTCCGGGTGGCTCGGCGTGGACCTCGCCGCCTACGACCTGGACGCGCCGCTGGGCGACGTGCAGTCCAACGCCATCCAGTCCGCGCTCGCCGCCTTCCAGGGCGACAACGAGCGCGGGGAGACCTGGACCGTGCGCGACATCGTGCGGCTCGGCGGCATCGGCGGGCTGGGGCAGGTCTTCGTCGGCTCTCCCTCGGAGATCGCCGACACGCTGCAGGACATCGTTGAGGAGACCGACGTCGACGGCTTCAACCTCGCCTATGCGACCACGCCGGGGACCTTCGAGGACGTCGTGGACCTGGTGGTGCCGGAGCTGCAGCGCCGCGGGGTCTACCCGCAGGAGTACGCGCCGGGGACGCTGCGCCACAAGCTGCTCGGGGCGGGGGACCGCCTGCCCGCGAACCATCGCGGTGCGCAGTACCGGGTCGGCGGGCCGCTCTCGACGATCGACGACGTCACGGGGACGGGCAGGCCCGACCCGGCGTCCGGGCCCGGCCCGGCGACCGCCTGACGCACGCTGCGGGGGAGGGGATCAGGACCGCACGAGACGACGGATCGCCTCGGTGGCCTCCTCGATCTTCTCGTCCGCGTTCGCCCCGCCGCCCTTGACGGCGTCGGCGACGCAGTGGCCCAGGTGATCGTCCAGCAGCTCGAGGGCGACGTTCTCGAGCGCTCGGCTGACGGCGGAGATCTGGGTCAGCACGTCGATGCAGTAGCGGTCGTCCTCGATCATCTTGGCGACGCCGCGTACCTGGCCCTCGATGCGCTTCATGCGGCGCTCGAGAGCCGCCTTGTCCTCGCTGTACCCGTTCATGGGGCTCCTCCCGTCGGCCGCACGTCCTTCGGCCCGGCCTCGCACGATACCCCTCCCCGGTATACCCGGCAATGCGCGGACAGCCGACCCGGCATGCCCGGGTCGAGCCTGCCGAGGCCAGCCCGAGCCGATTCGGGGAGGGGCGTGCGCGGAGCGGCTCAGGCCGCGGCGCGGCTCCCGGTCGAGCGGCGACGCAGCGTCGGATCCAGGATCGGGGGAGTGCTGTACTCCTGGTCCATGCGCCCCACGCCCGTCCCGGGTGGGACGATCTCGTCGATGCGGTCCAGGACGTCGTCCGTCAGCTCGACCTCCGCGGCGGCGAGCGAGTCCTCGAGGTGCGCCATGGTGCGGGGGCCGATGATCGCGGCGCTGACGCCCGGGTGGGCGATCACGAAGGCGAGCGCCATGTGCGTGAGCGTGAGCCCGGAGTCCTGCGCGAGGGCGAGCAGATCCTCCACGGCGTCGATGCGCCGCGGGTCCCGGAGCGCCGCGAACATCTGCGTGCGGCGCAGGTCGCTCTGCTGCCCCCGGCGCACTCTGCCGGTGAGCATCCCGCTGGCCAGCGGGCTCCAGATGATCGTGCCCATGCCGTACCGCTCGGCGACGGGGAGCACCTCGCGCTCCACCGTGCGGTCCAGCAGGGAGTAGTGCGGCTGCTCGGTGCGGAAGCGCTCGAGCCCGCGATCGCGGGCCACCCACTGCGCCTCGACGATCTCGGAGGCCGGCATGTCGGAGGTCCCGATCGCCCGCACCTTCCCGCTGCGCACCAGATCGGTGAGCGCGGAGAGGGTCTCCTGGATGTCGGTGGCCGGGTCAGGGCGGTGCAGCTGCAGCAGGTCGAGATGGTCCGTCCCCAGGCGGCGCAGCGAGTTCTCGATCGCCGTCATGATCCAGCGGCGGGACCCGCCGCGGTGGTTGGGGTCCTCGTCGAGCGGGAGCCCGAACTTCGAGGCGAGGACCACCTCGTCGCGGCGGCCGCGCAGCGCGCGCCCGAGCATCTCCTCGGATTCGCCGTAGGCGTCGGCGGTGTCGACGAGGTTGATGCCCGCGTCCAGCGCGCGCCCCACCATCGCGTCCACCTCCTGCTGGTCGCCGTTGCCGAACGAGCTGAACATCATGGCGCCGAGGGCGAAGGGCGAGACCTGGATCCCTGTGCGGCCGAGCGAGCGGTGCTTCATCTGAGTCCTCCTGGGACGGGGCCGGGCCCGGGTGGACCCGGGTAGGCTGGCCGAAGAAACGGAACCTGCGTCCACAACTATGCGGAACATGGTTCCGGTTGTCAATGTCCTGCCGCGGGACCGTGCGCCCGCGTCCGATCCGAGAGAGGGTGCGCGTGAGCCAAGAGAGGCCGGAGACCCCCGAGACCCCGGAGAGCGACGTCACCCCGCGGCGTCGGCGTGCGGATGCCGTGCGCAATGCCGAGGCCGTGCGCGAGGCGGCGAAGCAGGTGTTCGCGGAGTCCGGGATCGACGCCCCGATGCGCGAGATCGCCGCACGCGCCGGCGTCGGCGTCGGCACGGTGTACCGCAGCTATCCGCTGCGCTCGGACCTCATCATCGCGGTGTTCCGGCACGAGCTCGAGGCCACCGCCCAGGACGCGAGGACCCTGGCCGATCAGCATCCTCCGCGCGAGGCGCTGCGGCTCTGGACGGACAGCCTGGCGCGGTTCCTGGCGACGAAGCGGGGCTTCGCGACGGCCCTGCATTCGGGCGATCCCGCCTACGCGCCCCTGCCCGCGCAGTTCCTCGGCGTGCTGGCTCCCGAGGTCCAGCGGATCCTGGACCTCGGAGCGGCCGACGGGACCATGCGTCGCGACATCCGCGCCGAGGACATGATCCACGCGCTCGGGCGGCTCAGCGACGCGGGTCCCGCCGACGGCACGGATGCCGACGCATCGCGCATGATCGATGTCCTGCTCGACGGCATCGCCGCACGGTGAGAGCCGCAGCGGACCGTAGTCTGAGCGCATGAACCGTCGGCCCCGCCCCTCCGCCGCGCGCTCCGGCCGCTCCTCCAAGACCTCGGGCCGCTTCGGAGCGAAGGGGGCGAAGGAGAAGGGCCGCACCGGCCGCTCGACCGCCACGCGCTCGGCCGCGGCTCCTTCCGGCGGGGCGTCGGCCGCGCCGGCATCACCGGACGCTCCCGCCGAGGTTCCCGTGCTGCGCGTCGGGTACGTCCCCGGCGTGGAGCCCGACCGCTTCGCGCGGCGCTGGCGCAGCGGGCGGCGCCCCGCTCGGCTCGAGCTGGTCCCCGTGCCCCTCTCCCGTCAGTCCGAGGCGCTCGGGACCGGCGAGATCGACATGTGCTTCGTCCGCCTGCCGCTCGCGACCGAGGACGACCTGCACCTCGTCGAGCTCTGGGAGGAGCGGCCGATGGTCGTCGTCGGCACGGAGAACATCCTCTCCCTCCACGAGGAGCTCACCGCCGCCGACCTCGCTGAGGACCCCGAGATCCGCTCGGATCACCCGGACGACGCCGCGGACCGCGTCGCCGTGGTTGCCACGGGCATCGGCCACGTGCGCCTGCCCATGTCCCTCGCCCGGCTGCACCACCGCAAGGACGTCGTGCACCGGCCGCTCGCGGATGCGACGGCCACCCGGATCGCGCTGGCCTGGCCGAGGGCCGCCGACGACGCCGCGCGCCAGGAGTTCGTGGGAACCGTGCGCGGGCGCACCGCCCGCTCCTCGCGCTAGGGTCGAGGCATCCGCACGCCACCCGAGGAGATCGCCGTGACCGAGACGCCCCGCATGAACGTCGAGAGCTTCAATCTCGACCATCGCGCCGTGCGCGCGCCCTACATCCGCATCGCCGACCGCAAGACGCTTCCCCACGGCGACGTGCTCACGAAGTTCGATGTGCGCTTCACCCAGCCCAACGTCGCCCACCTCGACTCCGAGGTCGTGCACTCGCTCGAGCACCTCATGGCCGAGCACATGCGCAACCACACCGGCGACGTCATCGACGTCTCCCCGATGGGCTGCCGCACGGGCTTCTATGCGCTGCTGTCCGGCGAGCACGAGGTCGCCGACTTCGCGCCCGTGCTCGAGGCGACCCTCCGTGACCTGCTGCAGGCCGAGGAGGTCCCCGCCGCGAACGAGGTCCAGTGCGGCTGGGGCGCCCACCACACCCTCACCGGTGCGAAGGACGCCGCGCAGGCGTTCCTCGCCCGCCGCGACGAGTGGGAGGACGTCGGCGCCTGAGCGGCCCGTCGCCCTCCCGCCTCAGCACGCGTCCATCGCCTCCCGCACCGCGGTGAGCAGGCGCGTCGTCCGGGCGCTGGCGGCGATGTCGTCGACGGTGACGACCTCGCCGTCCTGATCGGCCAGCGGCACCCGCCAGTTCGGGTACTCCGAGTCCGTGCCCGGCTGGTTCTGGATCCTGCGCTCGCCCACGCAGTCCACGAGGGAGACCCCGACGAGCAGCGACGGGGTCCTCGCGAGATAGCGGTGCAGCGCGATGACGGTCGCCTCCACGTTCGCGCGGGGATCGGTGTCCTGCGCGAGCAGCCCCTGCGCGCGCACCGCGTCCAGCACCTTCTCCTGGGCGGCGGCGTCCACGGCGATCTCCTCGTCGAGGTCCCGCTCGAGAAGCCCCAACTCGTGGCGCAGGCGCACGTGGTCACCGGCGAGGTACCCGGCCGTCGGCGGCAGGTCGTGCGTGTTCACCGAGGCCAGGCACAGGCGGCGGTAGGCCTCGGGCGGCAGCGGGTCCCCTGCGGCGTCGTTCTCGAACCACAGGATCGAGGTGCCCAGGATCCCGCGCTCGGTGAGGTGGTCCCGCACCCACGGCTCGAAGGTCCCCAGGTCCTCGCCCACGACGATCGCGCCGGCGCGCTGCGCCTCGAGGGCCAGGATGCCGATCATCGCCTCGTGGTCGTAGGTGACGTAGGTGCCCTCGGAGGCGGGCGAGCCGTCGGGGATCCACCAGAGGCGGAACAGGCCCAGCACGTGGTCGATCCGGAGGGCGCCCGCATGGCGCAGCAGCGTGCGCAGCTGGTCGCGCCAGGGCCGGTACCCGGCCGCGGCGAGGGCCTCCGGATGCCAGGGCGGCTGATGCCAGTTCTGCCCCTGCTGGTTGTACTGGTCGGCGGGGGCGCCCACGCCCACGCCCCGCGCGAGCACGTCCCCGAGCCGCCAGGCGTCCGCGCCCACCTCGGTGACGCCCACCGCCAGGTCGTGCATGAGTCCGATCCGCATGCCGCCCTCGCGCGCTCCCGCCTGGGCGGCGGCGAGCTGCTCGTCGAGCACCCACTGCACCCAGGCGTGGAAGGTGATGCGGTCCGCGAGCTCGGTCCGGGCCTGCTGCGCGGCGGGTGAATCGGGCGAGGCGAGCTCCTCCCGCGTCCGGTCGGAGAGCTCCTCGCGGTGCTCGTCCAGCGCGCACCACAGGGCGAAGTCCTCGAGGCCCTCGCCCTCGCGCGCCCGATAGGCGTCGAAGAGAGCCTGGCGTGCGGGGGTGCGGGGCGCGGCGAAGATCTCCTCGAGCGCCTCCATCTTCTTCGCGAGCACGGGGTCGCGCTCGAGACGATCGGCTCGCGTGTTAGCGGGGGCGACCTCGCCGCGCAGCATCGCGATCCGCTGACGGGCGTGCTCCGGCAAATCCCGGAACTCGGGGATGTCCTCGGGCCGCACGTACAGGGCGCTCGTGAACCGGCGCGTCACCGGCAGGTACGGGGAGGGAAGCATCGGCGGCACGGGCCGGGAGGCGTGCAGCGGGTTGATGAGCAGGAAGTCCGCGCCGTGGCGCACGCCCAGCACCGCGGCGAGGTCACGGGCGTCGGCCAGATCGCCGATGCCCCAGGAGCGGGGCGAGCGCACCGAGTACAGCTGCGCCTGCACGCCCATCGCCCGGCGATCGCCGAGCTCGTCCTGCACGGTGATGCGCGCCGGGGTCACCACGAGCGGGCACTCGTGCCCGCCCTCGCTCGTGTGCGCGCGGAGCGTGTGCCACCCCAGGGGCAGGCCCCGCGGGATCCGGAACGAGGCCTGGCCCCGCCGAGTCCCGTCGAGATCGTAGGGCGCGGTGAAGTCCTCGATCTGCGTCAGCGGCCGACGGGAGCCGTCCTCGAGGATCGCCTCGACCTCGACGGCGGTGCCGTCGACGACGTGCACGGCCAGCGACTCCTCGCGGTCCTCGCGCATGACGACCACGGGCGGCAGCGTCGCCGCCCAGGCGGCGCGGGCGCGGTCGGCGCGGATGCGGCGCACGTCGGCGTCGTCGGCGACCTCGTGGCCGAGGGCGGCCAGCACGCGCATCAGGGTCGTATCGGCCACCTGCTTGCGGGTGCCGTCCCACCCCCAGAAGTCCGTGCTGACGCCAAGGTCGCGGGCGAGGGAGCGCAGCGCTCCGGGATCCAGGGACATGACCTCATGCTAGTGGCGTCGGCCACGTGCTCCGCGATCAGGTCCGCGCGGCTCCGCTCAGGTCCAGCTGGGCAGCCACATCCTCCACTCCCACTGATCGACGTCGATCACCTGGCCGGTCCAGATGGGCCAGAAGAACGCGGAGACCAGCACGATCAGCGTCAGCAGGCTGCCGGCGAGCAGGGTCCCCGCGAGCCGGCGCTCGCCGTCGGCCGACCGGGAACCGACGAGCAGACCTATGACGTACGCGAAGCACAGGATCATCCAGGGCTCGTAGACCACGGAGTAGAAGGTGAAGATCGTGCGGTCCATGTACATCAGCCACGGCAGGTAGCCGCCGATGATGCCCGTCAGCGCCGCCCACGCCCGGCCGTCCCGCTTCCAGATCGCGACCACGAGCACGATCAGGATGCTGAGCGCGCCGAACCACCAGATCAGGGGATTGCCGACGGACAGCACCTGGGAGGCGCACTTCTCGACCTCGCAGCCCATCTCCCCGTAGTCGTAGGAGCGGTAGTAGAAGTTCGTGGGCCGGATCTGCAGGAGCCAGCCCAGCGGGTTCGCCTGGTAGGGGTGCGGGGAGTCCAGGTGGATGTGGAAGTCGTAGGCCTGCGCGTGGTAGTGCCACAGGGAGCGCAGTGCGTTGATCACGGGATTGCCGCCCGCGTGGCCGTTCTCCTCGGCCCAGTGGCGCATGTACCCCTTGGAGGACGCGAACCAGCCGGCCCACGAGGCCACGTAGACCACGAGCGAGGTGCCGACCATCGCGACGAACGCGGGGACCGCGTCGCGGAACAGGCCGTTCTCCCACCAGCGCCGTTCGCCCACCCGCCGCCGGGCCCACCAGTCCCACAGCACGGTCATGATGCCGAAGACCGCGAGGAAGTAGATGCCCGACCACTTCACCGAGCAGGCGAGCCCGAGCAGCACGCCGGCGCTCAGGCGCCAGGGCCGGAAACCGGCCCGGTAGCCCAGCAGCGGCAGCTCCTCGCCGCGGGCGCGGGTGGCGGCGACCGAGCGCGCCAGCCCTTCGCGGAAGCGGTCGCGGTCGATGAGCAGAGCCCCGAAGGCGGCGAGGGCGAAGAACATGAGCACGAGGTCCAGCAGCGAGGTGCGGGACATGACCAGGTGCAGGCCGTCGACGGCGAGCAGCAGGCCCGCGATCAGGCCGATGCCCGTGGAGCGGAACAGGCGCCGCCCGATCCGCGCGAGCATGAGTACCGAGAGCGCCCCCAGCAGCGCGACGGAGATCCGCCAGCCCCACGCGGAGTCCCCGCCGAGGGCGAGCATCCCCAGGCCGATGACCCATTTGCCGATCGGCGGATGCACCACGTACTCGCCACGGTCCTCGGAGGAGTTCACGTCGCCCGAGGTGAAGGCGGGGTCGGGATCGTCGGGCCAGCTCATCTCGACGCCGTGGTGGGCGATCGTCCAGCCGTCCTTGACGTAGTAGGTCTCGTCGAAGATCAGCTCGTGGATCGAGCCCAGGTGATAGAGCCGCAGCACCAGGGCGAGGGCGCACACGAGCAGCGCCCCGAGCCAGGGCTTCGTGCGCCCGGTGAGATCCATGCAGTGCAGGCGCGTGCGCAGCGACGCCAGGAGCGTGCCCACGCTCTCGGCCTCGACGGCGTCCTCCCGGGCATCGCGCAGGTGGCTGTGCGGCTCCGCGCGGTCGGTCCCGGGATCGGGGCTCCGGGGGCCCTCCGGCCCCTCGGCCGCGTCCGCTGGCGTGGTCTGCTGCACGCGGTCATGCTAGGCCATGCCACCTGCGGATCCTCGGTCGACGGGGCCGGGGCGGGATGGGGCGGGGTGGGCGTCGGCCCGATCCGACCGCCCTATCATGGGGCGCATGCTCGCCCCCGGAGTCCTGGTCCTGGCCGCCACCCCGATCGGCAACCCGCTGGACGCCTCGGTGCGCCTCGTGCGCGCCCTGGGGGAGGCCGATCTGATCGCCGCCGAGGACACGCGGCGGCTGCGGCGCCTGACCCGCGAGCTCGAGGTCGAGCCGACCGGCCGGGTCGTCTCCTACCACGAGCACAACGAGGACGAGCGGACGCCCTGGCTGCTCGACGCCCTGCGCGAGGGGCAGCGCGTGCTGCTGGTGACCGACGCCGGCATGCCCGTCGTCTCCGACCCCGGCTACCGGGCGGTGCGGGCCGCGGCCGAGGCGGGGCTGCCGGTGCAGATCATCCCCGGCCCGTCGGCCGTGCTCACCGCGCTCGCCGTCTCGGGGCTGGCACCCGACCGCTTCTCCTTCGAGGGCTTCGTGCCGCGCGGCCCCGGGCAGCGCGAGAACCTCTTCGCCCAGCTCGCCGACGCCCGGCGCACCCTCGTCTTCTTCGAGTCCCCGCGCCGCACGTCCTCCGCGCTCGCCGCGATGCGCGACGGCTTCGGGCCCGGACGCCGCGCCGTGCTCGCCCGCGAGCTCACCAAGACCCACGAGGAGGTGCTGCGCGGCACCCTGGCCGAGCTCGCCGCGCACACCGCCGAGCACGAGGTGCTCGGCGAGGTCGCGATCGTCGTCGCGGGCGCGGACACCGTCGAGGACGACCCGGAGGACCTCGTGGCTGAGGTGCTGCGCCGCATCGAGTCGGGAGAGCGGATGAAGGACGCGGCGAAGGCCGTCGCCCGCGGCGCCTCGGGCGTGGGGGCTCGCGAGCTCTACGACGGCGCGCAGAAGCGGCGCGGCTGAGCGCGCTCGGGGAGCGAGCGCGCTCCGAGGTGCGGCGTCGGCCCCGGACATGCGAGAGGGCCCCGACCGTGCGGTCGGGGCCCTCTCGGGAGTATCGGCTGCGGGAGATCAGTCGTCGATCTCGATCAGGCCACGCTGGTAGGCCTTCGCCAGGCGACGCGGCACGGACGCGGTGCGACCGCGGACCGTCACCTGCACGAGGTCGGCGTTCTGGGCCTTCCACTGCGATCGACGCGAGTGGGTGCGAGCCCGGGACATCTTGAACTTGGGCACTGCCATGGGAACGCTCCTTGACGGTCCTGGATGATGGTCGACGAGGGTGTCCGCCCAGCGGGCTGGCCCGTCCCGGAGGACTGAGGCGACACGGGGTCGCCGGGCGCGCGGAAGGACACGCAACGGTCGATCATTCTGCCACATTCCCCTGGCCACGGCCCGGGCAGGGCAGGTGAGATGCACCACCGGCCTCGCCGCCGACGTCGGCGGGCTCCGTCGGACGCGGGTGGGCCCCCGCCTACGATGTTCCCATGCCGAACGCCCCCGAGGACCCGACCGCCGCAGGGTCCGCAGCGCCCGACCCCGCCGCGCCCGTGCACCACCGGGAGGATCTCGATCCCCGCCGCTCCTCGCGCGACCGCTCCTGGCCGCCGATCCCGGAGGCGCTGCCCGCGCCGGTGATCGACAACCACTGCCACCTCGACTTCGCCGACGGCGAGGAGGGGCTGAGCATCGCCGAGCACGTCGCCCGCGCGGCCGAGGCCGGCATCGCCGCGCAGATCACCATCGGCTCGGACCGCGAGGCCGCCCTGTGGACCGCGCGCCTCGTGGGCGCCGAGGACTGCCCGCCCAGCCTGCGCGGCGGCGTCGCCGTCCACCCCAACGAGGCCGCGCTGCACGCCCGCGGCCACGACCACGAGGGCCGCGAGCTCATCGGCCTGGACGACGCGCTCGCGGAGATCGACTCCTTGGTGCGCGGTCCCGGGATGGTCGTCGTCGGCGAGACGGGCCTGGACTGGTTCCGCACCTCGAAGAAGGACGAGCAGGCGCGCTCCGCGCAGATCGACTCCTTCCGCCACCACATCGCGCTGGCCAAGGAGACCGGCCTGCCGATGCAGATCCACGACCGCGACGCCCACGCCGACGTCCTGGAGATCCTCGACGCCGACGGCGCGCCCGAGCGGACCGTCCTGCACTGCTTCTCCGGCGACGTCGAGTTCGCCCGCGCCTGCGTCGAGCGCGGCTTCTACCTCTCCTTCGCCGGCAACGTGACCTTCAAGAACGCGCAGAACCTGCGCGACGCCCTCGCCGACGTGGGCCTGGGCCGCGTGATGGTGGAGACGGACGCCCCCTTCCTCACCCCCATGCCCTACCGCGGGCGCCCGAACTCCTCGTACCTGATTCCGCACACCATGGCGACGATCGCCGAGGTCACCGACACCGACCTCGCCGTCGCCTGCGAGCAGATCGCCGCCACCACGCGGGAGGTCTACGGATGGCCGGCGGCATGAGCGAGGGCGCCGGCGCGGAGGAGAGCGGCTCGATCCTGCTCAGCGGGCGCGACATCCGCGCGCTCGCTGAGGGCGCGGGCCTGAGCCCCAGCAAGCAGCGCGGCCAGAACTTCGTGGTGGACCCCAACACGGTCCGTCTCATCGTCGAGCGCGCCGGGGTGCGCGCGGGGGAGGCGGTCCTCGAGGTGGGCCCGGGCCTCGGCTCCCTCACCCTGGGGCTGCTCGAGGCGGGTGCCGACGTCGCCGCGATCGAGCTCGACCGGGGTCTGGCCGAGCTGCTGCCGCGCACCCTGTCGGAGCGCGGCATCGGCGAGGACCGCTTCCGCCTCGTCCACGCCGACGCGCTCGCCGTCACCGAGCTTCCCGCGCTGCCGGGAGCGGGGGAGCCGACGGCGCTGGTCGCGAACCTCCCGTACAACGTCGCGACCCCGATCCTGCTGACCGTCCTCGAGCGCTTCCCAGGCATCGAGCGATGCCTGGTCATGGTGCAGTCCGAGGTCGTCGAGCGCCTGGCAGCCGCGCCCGGATCCCGCGTCTACGGCGCACCGAGCGCGAAGGCCGCCTGGTACGGGGAGCGCGAGCACGCGGGACGGATCTCCCGGCGCGTGTTCTGGCCCGTCCCGAACGTCGACTCCGCGCTCGTGCTGCTCACCCGGCGCACCGAGCCGCTCGGCACCGAGGACGAGCGCGCCCTGACCTTCCGCGTGATCGACGCGGCCTTCGCCCAGCGCCGCAAGATGCTGCGCGCGGCCCTCTCCGGCTGGGCCGGGAGCTCCGCCCGCGCGGGCGACATCATCGCGTCGGCCGGGATCGATCCCACCCGCCGCGGGGAGACGCTCGCGGTCGAGGACTTCCTCGCCATCGCGCGGGCGGGGAGCCGAGCGGGCATCGACGCCGACTGAGACTCCTGCCCGCGCCGATCGCGCCGCCTGTAGCGTGGCACGAGTGCCGTCCGCCGCAGGGGCGGGCGCCAGGTTCGGACGGAGCGGGACGCGACCCCATGTGCGGAATCGTCGGCATGGTCGGCAACGGGCCGGTCAACCAGGACATCTACGACGCCCTCCTGCTGCTGCAGCACCGCGGGAAGGACGCGACCGGGATCGCGACCGCCGAGGCGGACGGGATGATGCACGTCGCCAAGGGCCAGGGCATGGTCCGCGAGGCCTTCCGCACGCGGGACATGCGCGCCCTGCGCGGCGAGACGGGCCTGGGCCACGTGCGCTACGCGACCAAGGGCGAGGCCTCCCGCGAGGAGGAGGCGCAGCCGTTCTACGTCAATGCGCCCTACGGGATCGTCCTCATCCACAACGGGAACCTCACCAACACCCGTGAGCTCGCCGAGGAGATGGCCCGGCGCGATCGCCGCCACGTGAACTCCACGAGCGACACCGAGCTGCTCGTGAACGTCCTGGCCGGGGAGCTGCAGGAGACCACGACCTCGGAGCTCCTCGAGCCCGAGGCGATCTTCGAGGCCGTCGGCCGCACCCACGCCCGCATCCGCGGCGCCTACGCCGTGATCTCCGTGATCGCCGGCCACGGGCTGCTCGCCTTCCGCGACCCCCACGGCATCCGGCCTCTGATCCTCGGGCGGCGCCCCGGAGCGACCGGCGAGGGGCACGACGAGTGGGCCGTGGCCAGCGAGTCCCTGGTCCTGGAGAACGGCGGCTACGAGATCGTCCGCGACGTGGAGCCTGGCGAGGCCGTCTTCATCCGCCACGACGGAGCCCTGTTCATGCGCCGGTGCGCGGAGTCGGAGGCCGTCGCCCCCTGCGCCTTCGAGTACGTCTACCTCGCCCGCCCCGACTCCGTGATGAACGGCGTGAGCGTCTACGAGTCGCGCCTGCGGATGGGGGAGAGGCTCGCCGCCACCATCGCCGCCCACGTGCCCGTCGAGGAGATCGACGTGGTGATGCCGATCCCGGACTCCTCGCGCCCCGCCGCGATGGAGGTCGCCCGCAGGCTCGGCATCGAGTACCGCGAGGGCTTCTACAAGAACCACTACGTCGGCCGCACCTTCATCATGCCCGGTCAGGCCGTGCGTCGACGCAGCGTGCGCCAGAAGCTCAACGCGATGTCCCTCGAGTTCCGCGGCAAGCACGTGCTGCTGATCGACGACTCGATCGTCCGCGGCACCACCAGCCAGCAGATCATCGAGATGGCCCGCCGCGCGGGCGCCGCCTCCGTCACCTTCGCCTCCGCCGCGCCGCCGATCCGCCACCCCCACGTGTACGGGATCAACATGCCCTCGCGCGAGGAGCTCGTGGCCCACGGCCGCACGATCCCCGAGATCGCCGAGGTGCTGGGCGCCGACCATCTCGTCTACCAGGAGATCGAGGACCTGCGCGCGGCGATCGTCGAGGGCTCCGAGCTCACCGACCTCGACATGTGCTGCTTCGACGGCCGCTACGTCACCGGTGACATCGACGAGGAGCACCTGGCCTGGGTCCAGTCCTCGCAGGCGTCGTGAGCCGTCGCCCGATCGGGGTGCTATAGTCCTCGCCGAACGATCTCGTTCGCAGGATTGTGACTCCCCGCGGGGAGCCCGCGGCCACAGGCCCGAGGCTCCCGGGAACGGGGAGGCAAGACCTGGGACGCATCCCATCGGGATGCATCCCAGGTCTTTTTTCATGCCCGAATGCAGCACCCCGAGGATGCGAGGACGCAGCCATGACCACACCCGCCAGCGGGACCGGCACGATCGCGGAGGACATCGTCCGCGGCGTGGGCGGCCCCGAGAACATCGAGAGCCTCACGCACTGCGCGACGCGCCTGCGCTTCCAGCTCCGCGACGGCCAGCAGGTCGACCGGGACGCTCTGGACGGTCTGCCCGGCGTGATGGGCACGGTCCCGCAGTCCGGCGACCGCTTCCAGGTCGTCATCGGCGGCGCCGTCGCCGGCGTCTACTCCGAGATCATGAACCTGCCGGTGATGAGCAGCGGCTCGGCCCGCCCGCAGTCGGACGCCGAGGTCAAGGCCGCGATCCGTGCGGAGAGCCGCGGCCGCTTCGCGTGGCTCGACAGCTTCTTCGAGTACCTCTCGGACTCCTTCCGCCCGCTCATGGGCGTGCTGCTCGGCGCCTCGCTCATCATCGCCATCGCCTCGGTGCTCGACGCCCTCGGAGTCGTCGACTTCCGCGCCGAGGACAAGTCCGCGACCTGGGTGTTCGTCGACGCGATGTGGCGCTCGGTCCTGTACTTCCTGCCGGTCATGGTCGCCTACAACGCGGCGAAGAAGCTCGCGATCGACCCGTGGGTCGGTGCCGCCGTGATGGCGGCCGTGATGACCCCGAACTTCACCGGGATGCTCAACGCGGACTCCGGGATCCCCGGCGTCACCTGCACCACCAACGCGACGCTCGGCACCCAGCAGTGCGTGGCGAGCGTGTTCGGCCTGCCCATGCAGCTCAACGACTACGGCGGCCAGGTCTTCGTGCCGCTGATCATGGTCGCCCTGCTCGCCCTGCTCTACAAGGGCCTGCAGAAGGTGTTCCCGCAGAACGTGCAGCTCGTGTTCGTGCCCTTCTTCGCCATGCTCATCATGATCCCGGTGACAGCCTTCGTCCTGGGCCCGATCGGCATCTGGGCGGGCAACGGGCTGGGCGTCGGCCTCTCCTGGCTCAACACCCACGCGCCGATCGTCTTCGCGATCCTCATCCCGCTGCTCTACCCGTTCCTGGTCCCGCTGGGGCTGCACTGGCCCCTGAACGCGCTCATGCTGCAGAACATCAACGCCCTCGGCTACGACTTCATCCAGGGCCCCATGGGCACGTGGAACTTCGCCTGCTTCGGCGCGACCGCCGGCGTGCTGCTGCTGTCCCTGCGCCACCGCGAGACCGAGATGCGCCAGACCGCGACCGGCGCCCTGCTCGCGGGCCTGTTCGGCGGCATCTCGGAGCCCTCGCTCTACGGCATCCACCTGCGCTTCAAGCGCATCTACCCGCGCATGCTCGTGGGCTGCCTCGCGGGTGGCCTCATCGTGGGCCTGCTGGGCGGCGTCGACACCAGCGCCTTCGCCTTCACTTCGCTGCTGACCATCCCCGTCTTCGACCCCATGGGCGTCTACGTCATCGCGATCGCCGCGGCCTTCGTGATCGCCATGGTCCTCGTCTACCTCTCGGACTACATGAACCCTGCCGAGCGCGCCGAGGCCAATGCCCGTCGCGACGAGCTCGAGGCCTTCCACCGCGGCGACGCGGCCGGTGCCGCCGATGTCACAGATGCCGCCGATGGCGGAGACGCGGTCGAGGCGAGCGCCGAGGAGCGCGCCGCGGAAGGGGAGTCCGCCGCGGTGCCGGTCGGTGCGGCCATCGGAGCCTCCGAGGGTACGGTGGGCAGGGGTGCGGTCCCTGCGGCCGGCGCCGGTGCGGGCGCCACTGCTGCGGGTGCTCCCGCTGCGGGTGCTGCTGCTGGCGGCGCCGCCCGTCCGGGTGGGGCGCTGCGCGAGATCGGAGCCCCCGTCGGCGGCATGATCGTCGGTCTCGACGAGGCCGGGGACCCGGTCTTCGCCTCGCGCGCCCTCGGCGAGGGCCTGGGCATCGACCCGGCCGACGGGCGGATCCTCGCCCCGGTCGACGGCACCGTCGCGTCGGTCGCGCAGACCGGCCACGCGATCGGCCTGCTCACGTCCGACGGGGTGGAGGTGCTCATCCATGTCGGCATCGACACCGTCCAGATGCAGGGCGAGGGCTTCGATGTCGCGGTCGCGCAGGGCCAGAAGGTCACGCGCGGTGACCTGCTGGTCACCGTCGACCTCGACGCCGTGCGCGCCGCCGGGCATCCGACGGTCACCCTGATGACGATCACCAACACGGCGTCCCTCGGGAGCGTCGAGCCGGTCGCGGGCGGCGAGGTCGCCGCCGGCGACACCGTGGTGCGCGTGCGCCGCTGACCTGCGGCGGAGCTCCGGGGCCGACGGCGTGCTCCTCTCAGCGGGGGCGCGCCGTCGGGCCCGGTCGGCATCGGCGCAACCCGTCAGGCAGGATGGGGCAGGGCGGATCGCTGCGGATGACTGCGCACCGCGCGCGAGCCGGGCGGCCGACGACGATGCCGGAGCTCGAGGACGAGCGAGGAAGGGAGGAAGCGCGGTGAAGGTGCTCCGCGTCCTGAACAACAACGTGGTCCTCTCGCGCGACGGCGAGGGCCAGGAGGTCATCCTCACCGGTCGCGGCATCGGCTTCCGGGCGCGACCCGGCGACGAGGTCGACGCCGAGGCGATCGTGCGGGTCTTCGTCCCGGTCGACGGCCGTGACCCCGACCATCTCGCCGAGGCCCTCTCGATGATCGACGAGGAGGTGCTCCGGGCGGTGGTCATCGCCCTGGGCACCACCGGCATCGAGGGCCGCGAGTCCACGCGCCCGACCCTCGCGATCGCCGTCGCCGACCACGTCGCGGGTGCGCTGGAGCGCGCGCGGCGCGGACAGACCGTGGAATACCCGCTGCGCGCAGAGGTCCAGACCCTGTACGGCCGGGAGTACGAGCGCGCGCAGAGCCTGCTCGCGGCGATCAACGAGCACGTGGATCCGATTCTCGGTGCCGAGGAGGCCACGGCTCTCGCGCTCCACCTGGTCAACGCCGGCTTCGCCTCCGGTGACCTCGCCTTCACCTACACCATGACCGGCGTCATCCAGCAGATGCTCGCCGTGGTCTCCGAGCGCTTCGCCCTCGACCTGGACAGCCGCTCGATGAGCGCGGCCCGCTTCATCACGCACGTGCGCTACCTGTTCGTGCGCATCCAGTCCCACCGCCAGCTGGGCGGGCAGGAATCCACCATCGGACTCAGCATCCGCGACAACTATCCCGAGGCCACGCGCACCGCCGAGCAGCTCGCCACGATCGTCCAGCTGCGTCTGGGGGAGGCGCTCTCGGCCGACGAGGTCTCCTATCTCGCTCTTCACGTCGCCCGCATGACGCTCGATGCGGACGTGTCAAGGGAGACCGTGCACGCCAGCGTCGACAACGTCATGACCAACTACATCTAGCACGGGGATGGGGCCCGGCCGGTCCCTGTGGCCCTCGGCCGGCCGGGCACTCAGGAGGGACCGCGGTGCACAGACCGCCAGACTGCGGTGATCAGGAGGAACAGCAACCCGGCCTGTGCGAGTGCAATCACCACGACGATGGGCACAGGAAGCGAGTCCGTCGACACAAGGCCGTTTCGCGCGTAGTTGGCGCCCAGCAGGATCACGAGGTACAGCCACCATGGGGCCCATCGGCGGCTCGGCGCCGGCCCGCGAGCATCGCGATGGGAGGGGTCGTGGCGGGATGGGTCTGTCATTGGTCACCTCCTGGACGCGAAGCGCTTCCGGGGAGCAGTGCTTCCCGGAGCATGATCCCGGCCTCGTCTCTCGTGAGGAGGCCCGGGACGGTCAGCAGCTCGAGGGTGAGGCCATCGACGAGGGCGTTGATCCGAGCAGCTTCAGCCCGTGGGTTCTCGACCTCGTCCCGGAGGCCGAGCGTCGCGAGATCCTCGAGGATCCCTGCCAGGAACTGCCGGACGGCGTCTGCCTGCTCGGCGACGATGCGGGCGAGTGCCGGTTCGTGGCGGGACCGGCCCACGAAGGCGAGCCACACGCCCAGTTCCCGTTCCGTGTCGTCGCGCAGAGGAAGCAGCTCTGCCACCATCGCCACGGCGCGCGCGCCCGAACCGCTTTCTGAGCCGACACGTCGGATGCGTTCGCGGACACGGTCGGCGAGGGAGGACATCGCGAACTCGTGGAGCTCGGCCTGGGTGGAGAAGAAGAAGCGGATCGACCCCGAGGACAGTCCTGTCTCGGCCATCACGCCGCGCACGGAGGCCGCCTCGATGCCGCCTTCAGCGAGAAGGTGCCATACCGCCGCGGCTAGCATCCGGCGTCTTGCCTCATGGTCCACGCGTGCCATCGTCCACACGCTAGCACGGGTGTGCTAGCAGAGAGAGAATGGCTGTCGCCCTAGGGTTGACAGCCGAGGGTGTGTGGGGACATGGTCGATGCATGCAACGTAACCCCAGGGGTGACATGCAGTCGCCCGAGACCGACATCGACCGCTGGCGTGAGGTTCTCGCCCACCGCGATGCGGAATCCCCCGCACTCCTCGCCGAGGCGGTGCACCGCTTCGTCGCGGTCGGCCTCACGCCTGCCGAGGTGCGCGTCCATCTCGAGGACGGCGGCGACGCACTCCACGCGGCGGCGGCCTCAGGGGACCCTGACTGGGCCATGCCCTTCGGTGGAGCGCACGCCGTCGCGCTGCTGGCCTCGGAGGTCGGTGCACTGATGTCGCACCTGGTGTCCCGTGCCGCCGGCATCCGTGCGGTCGCCGTGGAAGCGCTGCTCGAGGACTTCAGCGCGGTCAGCGTCGCGGCGGAGCTCGCCGTCTCCCGCCAGAAGGTCTACCAGATCGCCCGGGGCGGGCTCGGCTCACACCACATCGAAACCACACCCTGGAGGAGACCGTGAACGAGATGCGTGAATCCGTGGATCTGCCGCCCGTCGAGGTCAAGAGACTCCTGCACCCCGTTGATCTGTCCGCAGCACGCCGACTCTTCCTGACGTCGTGGTGGCTGGAGCGCGCAACCTCTCTGTGCGTCGCCTTCGCTCTCGCCTCGGTGCTCTGGGCGATCAGCGGCAATCCTGTGAGCCCGTTACTCGTGCCGCTCGCGATGATGATTCTCGGGCGACTGATCGCCGGGATCTACCGGGCCCGGTCCTGGGACTACATCCCCCGCGGGCGTCAGGACCGCCACCGACGCCCCGGTGCCCTGCGCGGATGTGCGGCGGTCGCCATCGACGCGCTCGCCCTGGCGATCGGCGTCCTCGTCCTCGTCACCTGGCTCGCCGATCAGGCGCTCGAGATCCCCGTGGCGGGCTTCCTCGTCGGAACAGGGGTGGGCATCGCCCTCCTGCAGGTCGGAGGGGTCGTGGACACCGCGTTCCCGCCGAAGGCAGACCGCGCGACGGCGGGTGCACGGGCGGTCATGCTCACCGCAGTCCTCGTCGTCACGTGGTTCGCATCGATGATCCTGATCGGTCCTCGATGGTCCGCCGAGCTCGTCTTGATGGCCGCCCTCGGGGCGTTCTCGATGGTTCTCGTGCAGGCTGTCTGTCACCTGGTGGGGCTCGTCCCGAGACCTCGCCCCACCGGGACCGAGGAGCCCCGGTGAAGGCGCTCGAGGTCAGAGGTCTGGTCAAGTCGTTCGGGTCCGCGCGGGCTGTCGACGGCCTCGACCTCGACCTCTACGCCGGCGAAGTCCTCGGCATCCTCGGTCCCAACGGCGCGGGGAAGACGACCACCTTGGAGTGCATCTGCGGTATGACGCATCCCGATGGCGGCCGCGTGCGCGTGCAAGGTCTCGACCCGGCGGTCTCGCCTCGGCGGGTACGGGAGATCCTGGGGTACCAGATGCAGTCCACCGCGCTGCCCGCTGCGCTTCGGGTGCGCGAGGCAGTGGACATGTTCGCCGCTCTACACCGGGATCCGGCCGACGGAACCGAGCTGCTGGAGCTCGTCGGCCTGCGCGAAGTGAGAACCCGAGCGTTCGGCACACTCTCAGGTGGTCAGCGTCAGCGCCTTGCGATCGCGCTCGCGCTGATCGGACGGCCTCAGATCGTCGTGCTGGACGAGATCACCACGGGGCTCGACCCGGTGGGCCGTCGGGAGGTCTGGACGATCATCGACCGTATGCGCGAGAACGGGACGGGGATCCTCCTGGTGAGCCACGCGATCGACGAGGTCGCACGACTGTGTGACCGCATCTGCGTGATCGTTGAAGGCGTCGGCGCCTTCACCGGCCCACCGCAGTCGCTGGTCACCGCCATGGCAGACGCGCCCACTGGTGAAGCCACAGACCTGGAGGATGCGTACCTCGCCCTGGTCTCGGGTTCCGCCGAGCGCAGGGCGTCATGACCTCGCCGGTGGCCGCCCTGAGCCGTGTCGAGGCACTGCTGCTGTTGCGCAGCCCGTCGGCCCTGTTCACAGGAATTCTTCTCCCTTCGGTCCTCCTGCTCGTCCAGGGATTTGTCGTCCCAGGCCTGCGCGAGCCGCTGCAAAACGGTGCGACCGGCGAAGGTCTGCGGGGGATCGATCTGCTCTCCCCACTTTCGCTGCTGGTGACCATCTCCTCCGTCGCGCTGATTAGCTTTCCCGTCGCCATCGCCGGGTACCGCGAGACCGGATTCCTGCGGAGCCTGCGGGCCGCACCGACCGGGGCGACCCAACTGCTCCTGGCGCAGGTCCTCGTCAACGCGGCGACGATCGTGGCCGGGGCCGGTCTCGCGCTCCTCCTGTCCGTGGCCGTGCTGGGAGTGCGCATGCCGGCCTCGCCACTAGCTCTCGCCGTCGTCGCCGTGCTGGCGGTCTGTTCGATGTTCGCCATCGGATCGGTGATCGCAGGTCTGGCCTCGACCTCGCGCGCCGCCAACGGGATCGGGGTGCTGACGCTCTTCACGTGTCTGCTCGCGGGCGGCATCTGGACCCCGGGCCCGCTGATGCCTCCGTGGGCGCAGACCTTGGCGGCGCTCAGTCCCTTCGGGGCGGCGTCGCAGGCGATCACCAGCGCGTGGCTCGACGGGAGACTCGACTGGATGCTCGTGTTCGTCCTCGTCGCCTGGACGGCGGGCATCGGCATCGTGGCCGTCCGGGCTTTCCGCTGGCGGTGACGTCGGTGCTCCCTGCGCACGCGGCCCGCGGCCCGCGTCCCGCGGAGCTCAGGGTCCGTGACTGATGGTCCAGGCCGAGCGCTCAGGTGCGCGCGCTCAGCCCACCTGCTCGGACAGCTCCAGCCAGCGCTCCTCGGTCTCGGCGAGCTCGCCCTGGACACTCTGGAGCGTCGCGCCGAGCTCCTGGAGGCCGGAGACGTCCCCCGGATCGTGCGAGGTCATCTGCGCGGTGAGCTCCTCGGCGCGACGGGTCAGCTTCTCCATCCGCCTCTCGACAGCGGACAGCGCCTTCTGCGCCTCCCTCAGCTCGCGGCCCGAGAGTGCGGTGGCGGGGGAGGCCGTCGTCGGCTGAGCATCGGGGGCCGGCGCCGACGCCTCAGACGTCCCCGCCGACGTCCGTGCACCACTCTCGCCCGCGCCCGCCGCACGCAGCGCGAGGTACTGCTCCACGCCGCCCGGCAGGTGACGCACGTGCCCGTCGAGCACCGCGTACTGGATGTCCGTCACGCGCTCGAGCAGATAGCGGTCGTGCGAGACGACGATCAGCGGGCCGGGCCAGGTGTCCAGCAGATCCTCCATGGCCGCGAGCATGTCGGTGTCCATGTCGTTCGTCGGCTCGTCGAGCACCAGCACGTTGGGCTCGTCCAGCAGCGTCAGCAGCAGATCCAATCGCCGCTGCTGCCCGCCGGAGAGAGATCCCACGCGCACCTTCTGATGCGCGGTGGTGAACCCGAGGCGCTCGAGCAGCTGGCCCGGGGTGACCTCGTCCTTCCCCGCCCGGAACGTGGTGCGGTAACGGCCGACGACATCGCTGACCCGCTCGTCCAGATGATCGGCGAGGCCCTCGAGCTTCTGGGTGACCTGCTGGACCGTGACGGTCTTCCCACGCTTCACGCGTCCGGCCATCGGCTCCAGATCCCCTGTGACCAGGGCCAGCAGCGTGGACTTCCCGGCGCCGTTCGGGCCCAGCACGCCGATCCTGTCCGCCGGCCCCACATGCACCGTGACATCGCGGATGACCTCCCGCCCCTCGTATCCGGCGCTCACGTCCTCCAGATCGATCACGTCGCGGCCCAGGCGCGAGGTCGCGAGCTGGGTGAGCTCGACGGTGTCGCGCAGGGGCGGCTCGCCGGCGATCAGCTCGTTCGCGGCGTCGATGCGGAACTTCGGCTTCGAGGTGCGTGCGGGGGCCCCGCGTCGCAGCCAGGCGAGCTCCTTGCGCATGAGGTTCTGGCGCTTGGCCTCGATCGCGGCGGCCTGGCGGTCGCGCTCTACGCGCTGCAGGACGTAGGCCGCGTACCCGCCCTCGAAGGGGTCGACCACGCCGTCGTGCACCTCCCACATGCGCGTGCAGACCTCATCGAGGAACCAGCGGTCGTGGGTGACCACCACGATGCCCCCGCTGCGCGAGGGCCAGCGCCGCTTCAGGTGGCCCGCCAGCCAGGAGATGCCCTCGACGTCCAGATGGTTCGTGGGCTCGTCCAGGAGCATCACGTCCACGTCGCGCACCAGCAGCTCGGCGAGGTGGACGCGGCGCAGCTGGCCGCCGGAGAGGCTCGTGAGCTCGGCGTCGAGGTCGAGCTCGCCCAGCAGACCGGAGAGGACGTCGCGGATCCGGGGATCCGAGGCCCACTCGTGCTCAGGGCGGTCGCCGACCACGCGCGAGCGGACGCTCTCCCCGATCTCGGCCACGTCCTGCTGGGACAGCGCACCCACGCGCAGGCCTCCGCGCACGGTCACGCGTCCGTCGTCGGGCGTCTGCGCCCCCGCGAGCACGCGCAGCAGCGTGGACTTGCCGTCGCCGTTGCGGCCGACGACGCCGATGCGGTCGCCGTCCTCGATGCCCAGGGTGACGGCGTCCAGCAGGACGCGGGCGGGCAGGGCGACATGGATCTTCTCGGCTCCCAGTAGATGGGCCATGCGTTCGGGACTCCCCAATCGTTTCTCGCGAGCACGTCCCGGTGGGACGGCCCGCGTCGGCGGTTCTGATGCGCCGGCGGCGCGTCGGTTCTGTGGTGCGTCAGTCCGCCGGTGCGTCAGTCCACCGGCGCGTCAGTTCTCGGTCTCGAAGGGCAGCAGCAGCTCGCGCAGCGCCCGGGCGAGCATCTCGCCATCGGCCGCCGTGCCCGCGGGATCCTGCAAGTGGGCCCGCTGCGACTCGGCGCCCGCGGTATCTGACCGGCCCCCGCCGAGCACCTCGCGCTCGGATTCCAGGAGGATCTCCATGGCGGCGTCGACCTTCTCGATGCCGGCGGGCTCGAGGCTCACGCGCACTGCGCGGCCGTCGTGGGGATCCTTCTCGCGCCGCACGAGCCCGCGCGAGGCGAGCTTCTCGAGGCGGGTGGACATGGTGCCGCTGGTCACGAGCGTCTGCCGCATGAGAGCACCGGGGCTCAGCGGCTCGTCGCCCGCACGGCGCAGGGCCGAGAGGACGTCGAACTCCCAGCCCTCGAGGCCCGTCGCGGTGAAGGCGGCGCGGCGCGCGGACTCCAGGTGGCGGGCGAGGCGCGAGATGCGGGAGAAGACCTCGAGGGGCGAGGTGTCCAGATCGGGCCGGGCCTGGGCCCAGCCGGCGACGATCCGGTCGACCTCGTCGGTGCGTGGGGCGGCAGGCGGCATGGGGGCGAGTCTACGGAATCGCCGGGGAGGAGCTGATGCGCACCTGGGCGGCGCTCCATCCCCGTCTCCGATCCCCGCCTCCGCTCCCGGTCTCACTTCCCGCGCAGCTGCGGGTCCTTCTGCAGAGCGCCGAGGCCGAACCAGGAGAGGTTCACCATCCGCGCCGCCACGTCCTCCTTCGAAGGGATGCGCGTCTCGAGCCACCACTGACCGGTGAACGCGACCATGCCCACGAGCATCTGCGCGTACAGCCCCGCGTCGGCCGCGGTGTAGCGGCGCAGCCGCAGCTGCGCGGTGAGGATCGACTCGACCTTCGCGGCGACGTCCCCGAGCAGCGTCGAGTACGAGCCGCCCTGGTGGGTCGCGGGGGAGTCCCGCACCAGGATCCGGAAGCCGTCCTCGCGCCCGTCGATGTAGGTGAGGAAGGCGAGCGCCGCGCGCTCCATGAGCGTGCGGGGGTGGGCCCGATGATCGTCGAGCGCCGCCTCGAGCGCGCCCAGCAGCGTCGAGGTCTCGCGGTCCACGATCACCGCGTACAGCCCCTCCTTGCCGCCGAAGTGCTCGTAGACGATCGGCTTGGAGACCTGCGCGCGGGCGGCGATCTCCTCGACGCTGGTGGCGTCGTACCCCTTCTCGGCGAACACCGAGCGGCCGATCACCACGAGCTGCTCCCGGCGCTCGCGCCCGCTCATCCGCGGCGCGCGGGCACGGGGACCGACGGAGCGGGGGCCGCCGGCGCGGGCGGACGGCTTCTCGGAAGCGGTGGCCATGAGGCGAGTCTCCCACGCCTCGCCCCGCCGCTCGCCCGCCGGACGTCGGCCGATAGGATCCCGATGGCCCCGCCCAGGGGTGCTCCGCCATGGTGTAATCGGCAACACCTCAGATTTTGGTTCTGAAGTTTCAGGTTCGAGTCCTGATGGCGGAACGGTCCGCCGGCGCTCGCGTCGGCGCCGGATCCGGAACCGTGCCAGCGCCCCGTCCAGCGCACCGAGGAGAACCGCGTGAACGTCCCCGCACCTGCCGCCGTCATCGTGCTCGCCGCAGGAGCCGGCACCCGCATGAGATCCAGGATCCCCAAAGTCCTGCATCCTCTGTGCGGCCGCTCCCTGCTGCTGCACGCGATCGAGGCCGCTCGCGGCACCTCGCCCGCCCAGCTGATCGCCGTGGTCCGCCACGAGCGCGAGAAGGTCGCGGGCCATCTCGCCGAGCACGCACCGGACGTCCTCATCGCGGACCAGGACGCCGTCCCCGGCACGGGCCGCGCCGTCCAGTGCGGCCTCGAGCAGGTCGGCTCGGACTCCGGCACCGTGCTCGTCACCTATGGGGACGTGCCGCTGCTGGACGCGGCGACGCTCACCGAGCTGGTCGCCGCGCACGAGGGCGCGGGAAGCGCCGTCACCGTGCTCACCGCCCGCGTCGCGGATCCCACCGGCTACGGCCGCATCCTGCGCGACCCGCAGTCCGGCGAGGTCGCCGCGATCGTCGAGCACAAGGACGCCGACGAGGACCAGCGCGCGATCGACGAGATCAACTCCGGCATCTACGCCTTCGACGTCGACGTGCTGCGCCGTGCCCTCGGCCGGGTCACAACCGACAACGCCCAGGGCGAGATGTACGTCACCGACGTGCTCGCGATCGCGCGCGCCGAGGGCGGCGCCGTGCGCTCCCTGGTCACAGAGGATGCGATGCTCGTCGAGGGCGTCAACGACCGCGTCCAGCTCGCCCAGCTCGGCTCCGAGATGCGCCGCCGCCTCCTCGAGCGCCACATGCGCGCGGGCGTCACGATCGTCGACCCCGCGACCACCTGGGTCGACGCCGAGGTCTCGATCGGTCAGGACACCGTGATCCAGCCCGGCGTGCAGCTGCTGGGCGCGACCACGATCGGCGAGGACGTCCGCCTGGGCCCCGACTCGACCCTCCAGGACACCGAGGTCGACGACGGCGCGAGCGTGGTGCGCACCCACGCGCTGCTGGCCGAGATCGGCCCCGGGGCGTCCGTCGGCCCCTTCACCTATCTGCGTCCGGGCACCGTGCTGGGCGCGGACGGCAAGATCGGCGGCTTCTGCGAGACGAAGAACGCCCAGATCGGCGACGGCGCGAAGGTGCCCCACCTCAGCTACGTGGGGGACGCCGAGATCGGCGAGGGCACCAACATCGGGGCCGCCACGATCTTCGCGAACTACGACGGGGTCGACAAGCACCGCTCGCGCGTGGGCCGGCATGCGAAGGTCGGCGCGGACAACGTGATCATCGCCCCTGTCGAGATCGGAGACGGCGCGGTGACCGGCGGCGGCACGACGATCCTCCAGGACGTCCCGCCCGGGGCGCTGGCCGTCAACGACACCACCATGAAGATCGTGGAAGGATGGACCTCGCGCCGTCGGCCCGGCACCGTCGCCGACGAGGCGGCGCGCGCCGCCCAGGCCGGCGCCGGCGAGACGGAGGCGTCTTCGTCCGAGGACGGGAAGGAACAGGAGAACTGATGAGCGGTATCACCGCGACAGGCGAGAAGCGGCTGGTCCTGGTCTCCGGGAGGGCTCATCCCGTGCTCGCCCAGGAGGTCGCCGAGGAGCTCGGGGTCGATGTGCTCCCGATGGACGCCTGGGACTTCGCCAACGGCGAGATCTACGTGCGCTACGGCGAGTCGGTGCGCGGCGCCGACGCCTTCGTGCTCCAGTCCACCCCGGCCCCCATCAACCAGTGGGTGATGGAGCACCTGATCATGATCGACGCGCTCAAGCGGGCCTCCGCCAAGCGCGTCACCGCGATCGCCCCCTCCTTCCCCTACGCCCGCCAGGACAAGAAGCACCGCGGCCGCGAGCCGATCTCCGCGCGGCTGATGGCCGATCTCTACGAGACCGCCGGCATCGACCGCATGATCTCCGTGGACCTGCACGCCCCGCAGGTCCAGGGCTACTTCAACAGCCCGCTCGACCACCTCATGGCGCTGCCGATCCTCGCGGACTACGTGAGCTCGAAGTACGGCGAGGAGGACCTCACGGTCGTCTCGCCCGACGCCGGCCGCATCCGGGTGGCGGAGCAGTGGGCTAAGCGCCTGGGCGGCGTGAACCTGGCCTTCATCCACAAGTCGCGCGACCCCAAGAAGCCCAACCAGGCCGTCGCCAAGCGCGTCATCGGCGACGTGGCGGGCAAGACCTGCGTGCTGGTGGACGACATGATCGACACCGCCGGCACCATCGTGCAGGCCGTCGAGGCGCTGAAGGCGAACGGCGCCGCGAGCGTCATCGTGGCGACCACCCACCCGATCCTCTCCGACCCCGCCGCCGAGCGCCTGCGCAGCAGCAGCGTGCGCGAGGTGATCTGCACAAACACCCTCCCGATCCCCGAGGAGAAGTGGTTCGACGGGCTCACCCAGCTCTCGATCGCCCCGCTGCTCGCCCGCGCGATCCGTGCGGTCTTCGACGACGGCTCCGTCACCAGCCTCTTCGACGGCGAGGTCTGACCCCGGGCGGACGCAGCGGCGGACGGCCGGGCGCGGGGCTGTGAGGCCCCTCGCCCGGCCGTCCTGCGTCGGGCCCGCCCGTGGTAATCTCCCCGGGTCACTTCGGCGAGGGAGAGCATCCGCTCTCCGTGATCGACGCGGTGCGGGACGGCTCCCTCGGCGAGGGCGCCCGGTTCCGCGGCGTGCGCTCGCCGCCCGGAAACCGCAAGGAGCATCCCCATGGCTGAGAAGCTGAACGTCGAGAAGCGCGAGGAGTTCGGCAAGGGCGCTGCCCGCCGCATCCGCCGCGAGAACAAGATCCCCGCCGTCCTGTACGGCCACGGCACCGATCCGGTGCACCTCGTGCTGCCCGGCCACGAGACCGCACTGGCGGCCCGCAACGCCAACGCGCTGCTGGACCTCACCCTCCCCGACGGGGAGTCGCACCTGGGCCTCATCAAGGAGATCCAGCGCCACCCGCTGTCGCGCAACATCACCCACCTCGACCTGATCCTCGTCCGCCGCGGCGAGAAGGTCGAGGTCGACATCCCCGTGTACGTCACCGGCGAGCCCGTCTCCCCGGCGATCGCGGTCGTCGACGCCCAGTCGCTCACGCTCTCCGTGGATGCCCTCGCGGTGCCCGAGAGCATCGAGATCTCCGTCGAGGAGCAGGAGGACGGCTACCAGCTGTTCGCCGGCGACGTCGTCCTTCCCCAGGGCACCGAGCTCATCACCGATCCGGAGCTGCTCGTCGTCGCGGTGCAGCTGCCGCGCGTCGAGGAGGAGCCCGAGGAGGAGACCGAGGGCGAGGAGACCGCCGAGGGCGAGGAGTCCTCGGAGGACGCCGAGGAGTCCTCGGAGGAGTCCGAGAAGGAGGAGTGAGCCCGCGCGGTCGCCCTGCGATCGCTTGCTCACAGCTCGTCACCGGGGCGTCGCGCACTGCGCGGCGCCCCGGTAGCGTCTCCCAGGTCCCCGCCCCACATCGCCCCTGGAGGATGCCCCATGACCACCGCGAACGAGACGTTCCTCGTCGTCGGCCTCGGCAACCCGGGCCCCTCCTACGCGGCCACCCGGCACAACATCGGCCAGAGGGTGCTCGACCACGTCGCCGCCCAGACCGGCGGTCGCTTCAAGTCGGCGCGACGCGCCCCCGCCGTCGTCATCGAGGGGCGGATGGGCCCGCCCGGGGCGGGCGCCCGCACGATCCTCGCGAAGTCCACCGGGTTCATGAACACCTCCGGCGGCCCCGTCTCCGCCCTCGCCTCCTTCTACGGCGTCGATCCCGAGCACGTGATCGTCGTGCACGACGAGGTCGACCTGCCCTTCGGCACCCTCCGCCTCAAACGGGGCGGGGGAGAGGGCGGCCACAACGGGCTGCGGGACATCACCAAGGCGCTGGGCACCAAGGAGTACCTGCGCGTGCGCGTCGGGGTGGGCCGGCCGCCCGGACGACAGGACACCGCGGATCACGTGCTCGCGCCCTTCCGCCCCGCCGAGCGCAGGGAGCTCGACCTCGTGATCGACGAGGCGGGCGACGCGCTCGAGCTGCTCGTCCTCGAGGGCCTCACCGCCGCCCAGCAGACCGTCCACTCCCGGGAGGCCCGATGACCGCCTCGACCCCGCCGGCTCCGTCGGCCCCGCTCGCCCCGCTGCTCGACCTCGTCGCGAGCGGTGAGGACCTCACGCGTCTGCGCGAGCTCGTCGCCCCCGACCCGGCCGCATCCGACGTCCCCGTCGAGGACTCGGCGACCGTCGCCCCGACCTCCCTGGTGCCCTTCGCGGTCGCCGACCTCGCGCGCAGCGCCACGCCCGAGTCGCCCCTCGTCGTGCTCACCGCCACGACCCGTGCGGCCGAGGATGCGCGCGCCGCCCTCGAGGCGATGGTCGGCACCGCGCACGTGGCCGAGCTGCCCGCCTGGGAGACCCTCCCGCACGAGCGGCTGTCCCCGCGCGCCGACACCGTCGCCCGGCGCCTGCAGACCCTGCGGCGCATCGCCCATCCCGAGACCGAGCAGGGCGTCAGCGTGCTCCTGCTCCCGGTGCGCAGCCTGCTGCAGCCGATCGCGAAGGGCCTCGGCGACCTGCGCGCCGTGCGCGCCCGCGTGGGTGACGACTACTCGCTCGAGCGCCTCGAGCAGGACCTCGTCGACGCCGCCTACGTGCGCACCGACATGGTCGAGAAGCGCGGCGAGTTCGCCGTGCGCGGCGGGATCCTCGACGTCTTCCCGCCCACCGAGCCCCACCCCGTGCGCGTGGACCTCTTCGGCGACGAGGTCGATGAGGTCCGGTACTTCTCCATCGCCGACCAGCGCTCCCTGGAGTCCGTGCCCCACGGGCTGGACGCCGCGCCCTGCCGCGAGATCCTGCTCAGCGAGACCGTGCGCGAGCGCGCGCGGGACATGGCCGAGAAGCTCCCGGGCGTGCGCGACATGCTCGAGCGGATCGCCGCCGGCATCGCCGTGGACGGCATGGAGTCCCTCAGCCCGGTCCTGGTGGGGGAGATGGAGCAGGTCGTCGACGTGCTCCCCGCGGACTCCCGCTTCCTCGTGATCGATCCCGAGCGCGTGCGCGCCCGCGGGGCGGAGCTGGTCTCCACGACCGACGAGTTCCTCGCCGCGGCCTGGTCGAGCGCGGCCGCCGGCGGCGGCCTGCCCATCGACGTCGGCGAGGCGAGCTTCGTGCCGCTCCCGGACGTGCGCGAGCACGCCCGCTCCCGCGGCCAGCGCTGGCACACCCTGGCTCCCTTCGGCCTCGAGACCGACGTCGACCTCACCGCGCGCGCCGTGAACCACCCCGGCTACTCCGGGCGCGGCGAGGACATCGCGAAGGACCTCACCGCCCGTCGCGCCGAGGGCTGGCGCATCGTGGTCACCATGACCGGCAGCGGCGGTGCCCGCCACGCCGCCGAGTCGCTCCAGGAGCAGGGCCTGCCCGCGCGGTACGTCCATCCGCTCGACGTGCCGCCCGCACCGGGCGAGCCGATCGTCACGGTCGGCCCCTTCGCCGACGGTCTCGTCGACGAGTCGCTGCGGCTCATGGTGATCTCCGAGCGCGATGTCACCGGCAAGACGGGCCAGCGCCGCGCCGGGGGCGAGCGGCGCATCCCCTCGCGCCGCCGCAATGTCGTGGATCCCCTGCAGCTGCGGCCGGGCGACCACGTCGTCCACGCCCACCACGGCGTCGGCCGCTTCGTCGAGATGACCAGCCGCACCGTGGGCTCCGGCGCCAAGGCGACCACCCGCGAGTACCTCGTCATCGAGTACGCGGCCTCGAAGAAGGGGCAGCCGGGGGACCGGCTCTACGTCCCCAGCGATCAGCTCGACCAGGTCACCAAGTACGTCGGCGGCGAGGACCCCACGGTCAACCGCATGGGCGGCGCCGACTGGGCGAAGACCAAGTCGCGGGCCCGCAAGGCGATCCGCGAGATCGCCGACGAGCTCGTGCGCCTGTACTCCGCGCGCCAGAGCGCCCCCGGCCACTCCTTCGGCCCCGACACCCCCTGGCAGCGCGAGCTCGAGGACTCCTTCGAGTTCGTCGAGACCCCCGATCAGCTCTCCACGATCGACGACGTCAAGGGAGACATGGAGAAGGCCGTGCCGATGGACCGCCTGATCCTCGGCGACGTCGGCTACGGCAAGACGGAGATCGCGGTGCGCGCCGCCTTCAAGGCCGTCCAGGACGGCAAGCAGGTCGCCGTGCTCGCCCCCACGACCCTGCTCTCCCAGCAGCACCTGGACACCTTCACCGAGCGCTTCACGGGCTTCCCCGTCACCGTGCGCGGGCTCTCCCGCTTCCAGTCCGACGCCGACTCGCAGGCCACCATCGAGGGCCTGCGCGACGGCAGCGTCGACGTGGTCATCGGCACCCACCGCCTGATCACGGGACAGGTGCGATTCAAGGACCTGGGCCTGCTGATCATCGACGAGGAGCAGCGCTTCGGCGTCGAGCACAAGGAGACCCTCAAGGCGATGCGCACGAACGTGGACGTGCTGTCCATGTCCGCCACGCCGATCCCGCGCACCCTCGAGATGGCCGTGACCGGCATCCGTGAGATGTCCACGCTCGCGACCCCGCCCGAGGAGCGCCATCCCGTGCTCACCTACGTGGGTGCGGAGGACGACAAGCAGATCACCGCCGCGATCCGCCGCGAGCTGCTGCGGGAGGGCCAGGTCTTCTTCATCCACAACCGCGTCGAGGACATCGACGCCACCGCCCAGCGGCTGCGCGAGCTCGTGCCCGACGCGCGCGTCCAGGTGGCCCACGGCAAGATGAACGAGAACCAGCTCGAGCGGGTGATCGTCGACTTCTGGGAGAAGGAGTTCGACGTGCTCGTGTGCACCACGATCGTCGAGACCGGCCTGGACATCGCCAACGCCAACACGCTGATCGTGGAGAACGCCGACCGCTTCGGCCTCTCCCAGCTGCACCAGCTGCGCGGCCGCGTGGGCCGCTCGAGCGAGCGCGCCTACGCCTACTTCCTCTACGACGGCTCGAAGCCGCTCACCGAGACCGCATCGGACCGCCTGACCACGCTCGCCACCAACACCGACCTCGGCGCTGGCATGCAGGTGGCCATGAAGGATCTCGAGATCCGCGGCGCCGGCAACCTGCTGGGCGGCGAGCAGTCCGGGCACATCGCGGGCGTCGGCTTCGACCTCTACGTGCGGATGGTGGGGGAGGCCGTCGCGGCCTTCCGCGGCGAGTCCACCGCGCCCACCAAGGACGTCAAGGTCGAGCTGCCGCTGGACGCCCATGTGCCCCACGACTACATCGCCTCCGAGCGCCTGCGCCTCGAGGCCTACTCGAAGCTCTCCGGTGCGAGCGATCCGGCGACCATCGAGGAGGTCCGCGCCGAGCTCGCGGACCGCTACGGCGCGCCGCCGGCCCCGGTCGAGGTGCTGCTGGACGTGGCCCGATTCCGCCTCGAGTGCCGGGACGCCGGCATCGAGGAGGTGCAGGCGCAGGGCAAGATGATCCGCTTCGCCCACCTCGAGCTGCCCGACTCCGTGGCCATGCGCATGAAGCGCCTGTACCCGGGCACCATGCTCAAGCCCGCCGTGCGCCAGGTGCTCGTCCCCCGGCCGACGACCTCCCGCGTGGGCGGCACGGAGCTGCGCGACCATGAGCTGCTCGCCTGGGCCCGGAAGGTGCTCGGCGTGCTGCGGCCCGCGCAGGCGGAGGACGCGGCGTGAGCCCCGAGCGGCCCGACACCCCGCAGGCGCCGCGCGGGGCCGAGCTGCTGCGCGCCGTCGCCGTCATGGAGGCCCTGCGCGCCCCCGACGGGGACGCCTGGAGCGCCCTGCAGACCCATCATTCGCTCGCCCGCTACCTCCTCGAGGAGACCCACGAGGTCCTCGAGGCGATCGAGGAGGGGGAGGGGCATCTGCCCGACGAGCTCGGCGACCTGCTCTTCCAGATCCTCTTCCACGCGCGCCTCGGGCAGGAGGAGGACCCCGCCTGGGACGTCGACGACGTGGCCCGCGCCTTCGTCGAGAAGATGGAGCGGCGCAACCCGCACGTCTTCGGCGCGGACCGCGGGGACGCGCTCGGGGACCGCGGCGACGTCGAGCAGATCATCGCCCAGTGGCATGCCGTGAAGGCGCAGGAGCGGGCGGAGCTGGACGGGGACCGCGCAGCTCTGCGGACCGGTCGCCTTCCCGATACCTGGTTCGACGGCATCCCCCATGCGCTGCCCGCGCTCCAGGCCGCCGCCAAGAGCGTCCACCGCTCCCGCTCCGATGGTCGGCTCGAAGAGCTCTCCGCGGCCGCGGAGTCCGCCGCCGCGGCCGACGACGCCGAGGAGTGGGGCGCGGACATCGCGCTCGCGCTGCTGGCCGTCGTGCGCGGTGCCGAGGCCCGTGACGTCGACCCCGAGTCGGCGCTGCGCACCCTTCTCACGCGCACGCGGGAGCTCCCGCGCTGAGGAGCCGGCGCCCGCCGTGGGCGGCCCAGGGTCCGCCCCTGCGCGACGACTAGACTGGCCCCGACACCGGCCCGCCCGTGCGGCGCCGGACCTGACCTCACCGAAGGAAGGAAACCCACATGGCTCTCATCGACGCCGTCATCTCCCGCGAGATCCTCGATTCTCGGGGCAACCCCACCGTCGAGGTCGAGGTGCTGCTGGACGACAGCACCTTCGCCCGCGCCGAGGTCCCCTCGGGCGCCTCCACCGGCCAGTTCGAGGCCGTCGAGCTGCGCGACGGCGACAAGGGCCGCTACCTCGGCAAGGGCGTGACCAAGGCCGTCCAGGCCGTCGTCGACTCCCTGGGCCCGGAGGTCGTGGGACTGGACGCGCAGGAGCAGCGCGCCATCGACCAGGCCATGATCGAGGCCGACGGCACCGCCAACAAGGGCACCCTGGGCGCGAACGCGATCCTCGGCGTCTCCCTCGCGGTCGCCCGCGCCGCCGCCGACTCCTCGGCCCTCCCGCTCTACCAGTACGTCGGCGGCCCGAACGCCCACGTGCTCCCCGTCCCGATGATGAACATCCTCAACGGCGGGTCCCACGCGGACTCCAACGTCGACATCCAGGAGTTCATGATCGCGCCGATCGGTGCGAGCAGCTTCGTGGAGGCCGTCCGCATGGGCGCCGAGGTGTACCACGCGCTCAAGGCCGTCCTCAAGGAGCGCGGACTGGCCACGGGCCTCGGCGACGAGGGCGGCTTCGCGCCGAACCTCGAGTCCAACCGTGCGGCGCTCGATCTCATCCTCGAGGCGGTCCGCAACGCCGGCTACGCCCCCGGCGCCGACGTGGCGCTCGCGCTCGACGTCGCCGCCTCCGAGTTCTTCGAGGACGGCTCCTACGCCTTCGAGGGCGGCAAGAAGTCCAGCCAGGAGCTCATCGACTACTACACCGAGCTCGTGGACGCCTACCCGCTGGTCTCCATCGAGGACCCGCTGGACGAGGAGGACTGGGACGGCTGGAAGGCCATCACCGACGCCCTGGGCGACAAGGTCCAGATCGTGGGCGACGACCTCTTCGTCACCAACCCTGAGCGGCTCGGCAAGGGCATCGACCTCGGTGCCGCCAACGCGCTGCTGGTCAAGGTCAACCAGATCGGCTCGCTCACCGAGACCCTCGACGCGGTCGACCTCGCGCACCGCAGCGGCTACCGCTGCATGATGTCGCACCGCTCGGGCGAGACCGAGGACACCACGATCGCGGACCTCGCGGTCGCCGTGAACTGCGGCCAGATCAAGTCCGGCGCCCCCGCCCGCGGCGAGCGCGTGAACAAGTACAACCAGCTGATCCGCATCGAGGAGGAGCTGGGCGAGGCCGCGACCTACGCCGGCGCCTCGGCGTTCCCGCGGTTCTCCGCCTGAGCGCGCTACTCTCGAGCGCATGACTGCACGACGACCGGGCGCCCCGCGATCCACGGGACGCCCGGTCGCCGCGTCCGGGGGCCGGCGCGGCGACCGCGCCCGCGCCTCCGGCGATCGGCGACCGGGCAGCGCCTCCTCGCGCCCCGCCTCCGCCTCCCGCCCGCGCAGCGTGCCCCGCGGCACGGATCCTGCCGACGAGCCCGACGGCCCGGTCATCACGATCACGCGTCGGGCGCTCATCCTCATCGCGGTGATCGTCGTGGCCCTCGCCACTCTCGTGCCGACGCTCAACACCTTCATCGCCCAGCGCCAGGAGCTCGCCTCCCTCCAGGACCAGGTCTCCGACCAGCGGGACGAGGTCGCCGATCTCCAGACGCAGGTCGACCGCTGGGACGACCCGAACTACGTGGCCGCCCAGGCCCGCGAGCGCCTGCTCTACGCGATGCCGGGGGAGACGCAGTACCGGCTCATGGACTCCTCGGGGAACGACGTCCCGCTCACGGAGGCGCAGCAGAAGCAGGCCGAGGCCTCCTCCGGCGCCTGGTACGCGACCCTGTGGAGCAGCGTCGAGGGCGCGAGCCGCGCCGACCCCGGCACCACGTCGGTCTCGCCGGCCGACGGCAGGGCCGACGACCCGCAGGCCCCCGGCACGGGCAGGAACAACGGATCCGGCGCCTCCGACGCGGGCGGCGGCGCCGACTCACCCAGCGACCAGGACGACGAGTGACCACGCTTCCCCAACCCGTTCCCACCCCGTTCCCCGGCGCGCTTCCGCCGCTGCCGCACGAGACCCCCGCGAGCGAGGACGACCTCGCCCGGATGCGGGACCAGGTGGGCCGCGAGATGCGCGGCGTCCACTCTGTCGCGCGCCGCTGCGCCTGCGGGCGCCCCGCCGTGGTGCGCACCCTGCCCCGGCTCCCCGGCGGCACGCCGTTCCCGACCTCGTTCTATCTCACCCTGCCCAGCATGGTGCAGGCCGCCTCGCACCTCGAGGCCGCGGGGCGCCTCACCGAGCTCACCGCGCAGCTCGGCGAGGATCCCGAGCTCGCCGCGGGCTATCGCCGCGCCCACGAGCGCTACCTCGAGCGCCGCGCCGAGCTCGGGAGCGTCGAGGAGATCGAGGGCATCAGCGCGGGCGGCATGCCCGGCCGCGTGAAGTGCCTGCACGCGATCATCGGCCACGGACTGGCCGAGGGGCCCGGGATCAACCCCGTGGCCGACCTCGTCCTCGCCGAGATCGCGCCCGACACCGAGATCTCCGTCTGCCGCTGCGAGAGCTTCGAGCAGGCCGACGAGGAGGAGGACGAGCGATGAGCGCCGCCGAGAGCTCCGCGACCCCCGTCGCCGCGATCGACTGCGGCACGAACTCGATCCGCCTTCTGATCGTCCGCGGCTCGGCCGACGGCGGGCTCGTGGACGTCGAGCGCAGGATGGAGGTCGTGCGCCTGGGCTACGGCGTGGACCGCACCGGGCGTTTCGACCCCACCGCGATCGAGCGCACCCTCGCGGCGACGCGCGAGTACGCCGCGGCGATCTCCGCGCACGGCGCCGAGCGGATCCGCTTCGTCGCCACCTCCGCGACGCGCGACGCCGCCAACCGCGAGGAGTTCATCGACGGCGTCCGGGAGATCCTCGGGGTCGTTCCCGAGGTCGTCCCCGGGGATGCCGAGGCCGAGCTGTCCTTCCGCGGAGCCGTGAGCACCCTCGACGGACTCGTCCCGGGGCAGCGCCTGGTCGTGGACATCGGGGGCGGCTCCACCGAGCTCGTCGCCGGCGTCGAGGCGCCCGAGCACCGGATCAGCCTGGACATGGGCTCCGTCCGTCTCACCGAGCGCCACCTGCGCTCCGACCCGCCGAGCACCGCGGAGATCGAGGCCGCGCGCGCGGACATCGACTCCCTGCTCGACCGCGCCGAGGAGACCGTGCCGCTGGCGCCCACCCGCACCCTCGTCGGCGTCGCCGGGACAGTCACCACGCTCACCGCTCTCGCCCAGGGCCTCGAGGTCTACACGCCCGATGCCACCCACGGCGCGCGCCTGGACATCGCCCGCGTGCGCGAGGTCTGCCTCGAGGTGCTCGCCATGAGCACGGACGAGCGCCGCCGCCGCCCGATCATCCATCCCGGACGGATCGACGTGATCGGCGCCGGCGCGCTGATCTGGGAGCGCGTGCTCGCCAGGGTGCAGGACGCCTCCGGGATCCTCGAGGTGCGCTCCTCCGAGCACGACATCCTCGACGGCATCGCGCTGTCCCTGCTGTGATCTGAACCACCGCGCGGAAAGCGGCGACCTGCACGAACGTGCGGGCAGTGACGCAGAAACGCCCCGAAAGCGGCGATGTCTTGCCGAGCGGAGGTTTTTTCCTCGCACAGCCGCTTGGCCCTATCCTGTCGGTATGAACACCATCACCGGCGGAAAGCCCCATGTCCTCATCCTCGGCGGCGGGTCCGTCGGGCTCACCACGGCCAGCGAGCTGCGCAAGTCGCTCGGCTCCGACATCGCGATCACGGTCGTGGACTCGCGCCCGTACCTGACCTTCGCCCCCTTCCTCCCCGAGGTGGGCTCCGGCTCGATCGACCCGCGCAACGCGCTGGCCCCGCTCCGCAAGGCGCTCTCGGGCACCAAGGTCGTCACCGGTGCCGTCACCGGCGTGAAGAGCTCCGAGAAGGTCGTCTCGGTCGAGACCGAGGACGGCGACGACCTCGAGATCTCCTACGACTACCTCGTGCTGGGCCTGGGCTCCGTGCCGCGCCTGCTGCCGATCCCCGGCCTCGCCGAGAACGCGATCGGCTTCAAGTGGGTCGAGGAGGCCGTGGCCGTGCGCGACCGCATCCTCGCGAACCTCGCGGAGGCCGCGTCGACCAAGGATCCCCGCACCCGCAAGCGCCTGCTCACCTTCACCTTCATCGGCGGCGGCTTCGCCGGCGGCGAGGCCGTGGCGGAGGCCGAGGACATGGTCCGCGACGCCCTGCGCTACTACCCCGACCTGCACTCCTCGGACGTGCGCTTCGTGCTCATCGACGCCGCGCCCTTCATCTTCCCCGAGGTCAGCGAGGAGCAGCGCGCCTACGCGCTCAACCAGCTGCGTGAGCGCGGCGTCGAGGTCAAGCTCGAGACGTTCGTGAACTCCTGCGAGAACAACGTCATCAAGACCAGCGACGACGACGAGTTCGAGACCGACCTGATCGTCTGGAACGCGGGCGTGAAGCCGAACCCGCTGCTGAGCGAGGCCGAGGCCTTCGACATCCCCGTGCTCTCCGAGCGCGGCCCGAAGATGGGCAAGCTCGAGTGCCTCCCCGACCTGCGCGTCAAGGGCGCTGACGGCGCGATGGACGACGTGTTCGCCGGCGGCGACTGCGCGGCAGTCCCGGACCTGGCCTCCGGCGAGGACAAGATCTGCCCGCCCAACGCCCAGCACGCCGTGCGCCAGGGCAAGCGGATCGCGGACAACGTCACGCGCTCCGTGCAGGGACGCCCGCTCGTGGACTACTACCACAAGAACATGGGCACCATGGCGACCCTCGGCATGTACAAGGGCATGGGCTACGTGCTGCTCGGCGACAAGCGCATCGAGCTCAAGGGCCTCCCGGCCTGGGCCGCAGCGCGCGCCTACCACCTGTACACGATGCCGACGATCGGCCGGAAGGCCGCCGTCGTCGCCGACTGGGTGAGCACCGCGATCTCGCGCCGCGACATCATCGGCATCCCGCAGTCGACCAACCCCCGCGGCGCCTTCGAGCTCGCGGCCGGTCCGAAGAAGAAGTGACGCGCTGACCGCCATGCGCACGAGGCGCTGACGCGCCAGGACGCCGACGGGCCCCGGGGAACCATCCCCGGGGCCCGTCGGCGTCCTGCTGTCCGGACCATCGGGTCGATGATCGGTCGCGCGCAGCGGCCCCGCCGTGCGCGCTCCGGACCGTCCCGCGTGCCCTATGATGTGACCGTACGTGAGCGGCGGACGTTCGAACCGGTCATGCTCGATCATCGATGAGCCGTCCGTCGGGTGCTGCCCGAGCCGGACGGCGGACTGCAGGAGGACCCGTGGAGATCATCATCGCGAAGGACGCCGAGCAGGCGGCCGCCCTCGTCGCCGACCGCTTCGAGGAGGTCCTGCACGAGCGCGGCGAGGACGGCGCCGTGCTCGGCCTGGCGACCGGCTCGAGCCCGGTCCTGACCTATCGCGAGCTGATCGCGCGCCACCGCGAGCAGGGACTGAGCTTCGCCCACGCCCGCGCCTTCCTGCTCGACGAGTACATCGGCCTCAGCGCCGACCACGAGCAGAGCTACCACCGCTTCATCCGCGACACCTTCACCGGCCACGTGGACATCCCCGATGAGCTCGTGCTCTCGCCCGACGGCGAGGCGCCCGACCCGCGTGCGGAGGCCGTGCGCTACGACGCCTCGATCGGCGAGGCCGGCGGTGTGGACATCCAGATCCTCGGCATCGGCGCCAACGGCCACATCGGCTTCAACGAGCCCAGCAGCTCCTTCGGCTCCCGCACCCGCGTGAAGACCCTCACCGAGCAGACCGTGCGCGACAATGCGCGCTTCTTCTCGAGCCCCGACGAGGTCCCGATCCACGTCCTCACCCAGGGCCTCGAGACCATCCGCGAGGCCCGCCGGATCGTGCTCATCGCGACCGGCGAGGGGAAGGCCCGGGCCGTGCGGGACATGGTCGAGGGGCCCGTGAGCGCCGCCTGCCCGGCGAGCATCCTGCAGATGCACCCCGCGGTCACCGTCGTCGTCGACGAAGAGGCCGCGCGTGATCTCACGCACGCCGACTACTACCGCTTCATCCAGTCGCAGAAGGACCGTCTGGACAGCTGAGCAGCGCGTGCGCTCGGCGCTTGTCCGCCGAGCGCACGCGCCGCCGGGCGTCCTCAGCGCCGATCCGGCTCGCGCGGAGCGTCCAGCGCAACCGCCCGGGGAACGTCCCGCACGCGTGCGCCGATAGCATCTGGACATGCACACGACGCCCCCCGGCACGACCGCGCCCGCCCCCACCGGCGCCCCCTCCGGCCTCGATCGCTTCTTCGGGATCAGCGCCCGGGGCTCCAGCATCGGCCGCGAGGTGCGCGGCGGCATCGTCACCTTCTTCGCGATGTGCTACATCGTGGTGCTGAACCCGCTGATCATCGGCACGGTCCCCGACTCCACCGGGCACTACCTGGGCGGCGGCACCGAGCCCAACCTGCCCGCGGTCGCCGCCGGCACGGCGCTCGTCGCCGGCCTCCTCACGATCCTCATGGGCGCCTGGGCGAAGTTCCCCCTCGCTCTCGCCGCGGGCCTCGGCCTGAACGCCGTGATCGCCTACTCGGTCGCGCCGCTGCCGGGCATGACCTGGGGCGGCGCGATGGGCCTCGTGGTGATCGAGGGCGTCGTCGTGCTGATCCTCGTGCTCACCGGGTTCCGCCGGGCCGTCTTCAACGCGGTGCCGCCGTTCATGAAGACCGCGATCGGCGTGGGCCTGGGCCTGTTCATCGCCTTCGTGGGCCTGTTCAACGCCCGCTTCATCACCCCCGCCGACGGCACCCCGGTCCAGCTGGGCGCGGACGGCTCCCTGGCGGGCTGGCCGATCCTCGTCTTCATCGTGGGCCTGGTCCTCATGTTCGCGCTGTACGTGCGCAGGATCCCCGGCGCCATCCTCATCGCGATCGTCGCCGCCACCGTGCTCGCGATCGTCATCGAGCAGGTCGTCGGCGTGGGCGCATACTCCGACGGGTCCGACGGCGGTGCCGCGAACCCGCACGGCTGGAGCCTGAACGTGCCGAGCCTCGGCGGCTCGCCCCTGCAGATGCCCGACTTCTCGACCCTGTTCACCGTCGACCCCATCGGCGGCATCACCGCGGCCGGCGCCGTGGGCGCGACCACGATCGTGTTCTCGCTGCTGCTGGCCGACTTCTTCGACACCATGGGCACCATGGTCGCGGTCGCCGCCGAGGGCGACATGCTCGACGACGACGGCGACATCCCCCATTCCCAGCGCATCCTGGTGGTCGACTCCCTCGCGGCGATCGCCGGCGGCGTCGGCGGCGTCTCCTCGGCCACGAGCTACGCCGAGTCGGCATCGGGCGTCGCCGAGGGCGCCCGCACGGGTCTGGCCGCAGTCGTCGCGGGCCTCGCGTTCCTGCTCAGCACCCTGCTCTCACCGCTCGTCGCGATGGTGCCCTACGAGGCGGCCACCCCGGCGCTGGTGATGGTCGGCTTCCTCATGATGACCCAGGTGACCTCGATCGACTTCACCGACGTCGAGAAGGCGATCCCCGCCTTCCTCACCATCATGCTGATGCCCTTCACGTACTCGATCACGGTGGGCATGGGCGCGGGGTTCCTCATGTTCGTCGTGATCCGGATCGTGCGCGGCAAGGCCCGCGAGGTCCACTGGCTGATGTACGTGGTGGCCGTCATGTTCGTGCTCTACTTCCTGCGCGGCCCCCTCGAGAGCCTGCTGACGTGAGCGACCCGGCTCGCGAGGCGCACGTCGACGACATCGTCGCGGATCTCCACCGCGTGCTGCTGGTGTCCTCGCGGCGCCTGCGCTCGCGCGCCGCCTCCGACCAGGTCTCCGTGGCCCAGTTCTCCGTCCTCGCCTACCTCCACCGGGAGGGCGAGGCGACGCCGGGGCGCGTCGCCGACTTCGAGCGCGTGAGTCCGCCCGTGATGACCCGCATCATCGGCCGGCTCGAGGAGGCGGGCTGGGTCGCCCGGCGTCCGCACCCGAGCGACCGGAGACAGGTTCTGCTCGCCCTCACCGAGGCGGGCGCGACGATCGTCGAGGAGGGCCGACGGGCCCGCAGCGCCTGGCTGCGCGAGCGGGTCGACGGCCTCGACGACACCCAGCTCGGGCAGCTGGAGACAGCCGCCCGCATGCTGCGCGACGTCCTCCTGGACGCTCCGCGCGACAGCGTCCGCGAGTAGCCGCGCCGGAGCGGTGCGAAGGAAGGGCCCGGGCCGACGGCTCGGGGGCCATCCGGCCCAGGCCCTTGGCCCGGGTGGTCCGGTCCGTCCCCGTGACCGGCCTTCTGCTCAGTCCTCCCGCAGGGCGTCCAGGACGTGGTCGAGGACCGCGATCAGGGCGCGCACATCGGACTCCGGCACCGCGGGGAAGGTCGCGATCCGCAGCTGGTTGCGGCCGAGCTTCCGGTACGGCTCGATGTCCACGATCCCGCGCGAGCGCAGCAGAGAGGCGATGCCCGCGGCGTCGACGTCGTCGGCCAGGTCGAGCGTCGTCACGACCTGCGAGCGCAGCGACGGGTCCGTGACGAAGGGGGTGACCTCTTCGCGCGAGGCCGCCCAGTCCTGCAGCAGGCCGCTGGTGGCACGGGTGCGGGCGTCGGCCCAGGCGAGGCCCCCCTGGGCGAGGATCCACTCGATCTGCTCGGCGAGCAGCACGAGGGTCGCGATCGCCGGGGTGTTCAGCGTCTGGTTCTTGCGGGAGTTGCTGATCGCGGCCGTGAGCGAGAGGAACTCGGGGATCCAGCGGTCGCCGTCGGCGAGCTGCTCGGCGCGCTCGATCGCGGCGGGGGAGAGGGCTGCGATCCAGAGCCCGCCGTCGGAGGCGAAGGACTTCTGCGGGGCGAAGTAGTAGGCATCGGTCTGGGCGAGGTCCACGGCCACCCCGCCTGCGGCGCTCGTCGCGTCGATGAGGACCAGCTGGTCCTCATCGGCTCCCTCGGGGCGGACCACGGGGAGCATCACGCCGGTCGACGTCTCGTTCTGCGGCCAGGCGTAGGCGTCCACCGTGTCATCCGCCCGGGGGGCGATGCCGGCCCCGGGCTCGGCGCGCAGCACCGAGGGATCCGCGAGATGGGGCGCGCCAGCGATCTCCGCCGCGAACTTCGAGGAGAATTCGCCGAGGACCAGGTGTTGCGCGCGCTCGCGGATCAGACCGAAGGCGGCCGCATCCCAGAACGCGGTCGAGCCGCCGTTGCCCAGGACGACCTCGTACCCCTCGGGGAGGGAGAAGAGTTCCGCGAGGCCCTCGCGGACCCGGCGCACGAGGTCCTTGACGGGCGCCTGTCGGTGGGAGGTCCCCATGACGCTCGAGCCGACGGCCGAGAGAGCGGCCATCTGCTCGGGACGGATCCGCGAGGGACCGGAGCCGAACCGCCCGTCCGTCGGGAGCAGCTCATCGGGGATGGTGATGCGGTCGAGCGCGGGCACTGGGCCTCCTGAGAGGTGAGGATGGTGGACAGGGCGCGGCGGCCGCGGCGCCGGAGAGCGCCGCGTCGGCGCCGACCATGCCATTGTCCGACGAGGTCCCCACTCCGTGCGACACGGCTCCGCTGTGTGGACGGTCCCGTAGGGGACGGACGAGGGCCCGAGTTCTGGCAGTATCGGAGGCATGAACCGCGCGGATCTCGACAAGAACCCCTACGACGTCGCCGGGATGTTCGACGGCATCGCGCGCAGGTACGACCTCATGAACGACCTCGCCGCCCTGGGTCAGGTGCGCTCGTGGCGCCGGGCGATGGTGGACTCGCTCGACATCACCCCCGGCCAGCAGGTCCTGGACATCGCCGCCGGCACGGGCACGTCGACGGCCGCGCTGGTCGACGCCGGCGCCGACGCCGTCGCCGCGGACTTCTCCCTGGGCATGATGGAGGAGGGCCGTCGGCGCCAGCCGCACATCCCGTTCGTCGCCGCCGATGCACAGGCGCTGCCCTTCGCCGATGACTCCTTCGACGCAGCAGTCATCTCCTTCGGTCTGCGCAACGTGCAGCGGCCCCGGACCGCGATCGGCGAGATGGCGCGCGTGGTCCGGCCCGGTGGGCGGGTCGTCATCTGCGAGTTCTCGACGCCCACCTCCACCGTGTTCCGCACGGTCTACAGCAGGTACCTGCTGCGCGCGATCCCCGCGGTCGCCCATCGGGTGACGCAGAGCCCGGAGGCGTACGACTACCTCTCGGAGTCGATCCTCGACTGGCCGGACCAGGAGGAGCTGCGCACCTGGATGCTCGAGGAGGGCCTGAAGCAGGTCCAGTTCCGCAACCTCACCGGCGGCATCGTGGCCCTGCACCGCGGCCTGGTGCCGTCCGCCTGAAACTCGGTCCTCAGAGCGCTGGGCGCACGGCAATGCGCCGGCAGGCACCGCAGGCTCGTGGCCCACACACACACAGGCACGACGCGAGGGCTCCGACCGCGTGAGAGGGGAATCTCCCGCGTCGAGGAGCGGGGCCCACCCAGACGCACGTGGTGCAGAACACGCTCTGACCTGGGGCTGTGGAGTTGACGTGGGGGCTCGGGGTGCGTAAGTTATTACCTCGTGCCCGGCCGACAGGTTCGGGGGACCGGAAACACTGTTTCGGGTTTCTCGGATGGGGTTGGGCGCTCCGGTTAATCTAATAGTCAGTTTCGGTGGTAG
>NZ_VIGP01000003.1 GCF_009299795.1 Brachybacterium subflavum | reverse complement strand
GCCGGACTTCTTTGTGAATGAGGGTTGTGGCTCGTTGCCAGCTGCTCCTCGGGCTCGTTTGATCGGGTCCGGGTGGAGCGCGGTGACGAGCCACAAGCCTTTTCTGCGTCCATACGCTCTTTCCCTTGGCACGGCCGTGCTTGCCCTGCGGCGACCAGGAACTTCGTCCATTCGTCGTCATTCGTTCGGCGATGAGCTTGCAGCCCTGCGCGGACCGGGCCTCTCCACTCGACAGTGTTGCGACGGCGCTCGGGTCGGGAAGTGCTTGTCGTCCACGGCCCTGCCCACCGCGCGGTGGGCCGGCGGTCGGAGGTCCCGTGAGGGCTTGAGGCGACGTGCGCCACGCCGCGGGCTCTCCCACCCGTGGAGTCAGTCACCGCGAACGGGAGAACCCTCGGTGCTGGTGCCGCCGTCGCCTAGCCTGTGAGCCCTAGGCAGTACTCATAGAGACTTTCGAGGGTGGAGAACGTGGCGGACGAGAGCACAGGGAGCCGATCGGGCGGCTCGCACGAGGACCGTGGACACTCCGGTCGCGCCGAGCACCAGGGCCGTCCGCCTCGTGCAGCAGACCGTTCCCGCCACGGCGGCCGGGGCGACGGGCAGCGTTCGCAGCGTCCGAACGATCGCTCTGATGAGCGCCGGCAGGAGGACCGACGGGGCCCTGCTCGGGATTCCGGCCGTCGCGGTGGATACCGCGGTCAGGGCGGGGACCGGCAGGGTGGTTCATACCGCAGCGGCGATGACCGACGCGGACCTCGTCGTGAAGGCGACCAGCGGGGGTTCCGTCGCGAGGGCACTGGTTCCGGACAGCGCGGAGACGGCGATCGTCGGAGCTACGCCCGCGACGACGAGCGGCGCGGCCCTCGCCAGGGTGGTCCCTCGCGCGCCTCACGTCGAGACGACGACAGGCGCGGTCCGCGCCGGGATGACGACAAGCGCAGTTTCCGTCGTGACGAAAGCCGCCGCGATGGTCGCTCTGACGGCGACCGCCGCGTGCGCCGCGATGACGCTCGGCGAGGCCCCCGCAGGGACGACGACCGGCGAAGCCCTCGCAGGGACGAGGATCGGCGCGGTCCTCGCCACGATCGCGACCAGCGCGGCGGCGGGCGGTTCGGCGGCCCGAGGGAATCCTCCTCGCAGCGGCCGGGCGAAGCGCGGCGCAGCACCCGTCCGCCGGAGCCCGCTCTGGACGAGGCGATCACGGGTCGTGAGCTCGACCGGGACATCTCCGACGAGCTCCGCTCTCTGCGCAAGGAGACCGCGGAGCGCACGAGCCGCCACCTCGTCGCCGCCATCGCCGCGCTCGACGAGGACGACCTGCCTCTCGCGCTGGCTCACGCCCAGTTCGCCGCGAGCATCGGCGGACGCGTCGGCATCACCCGGGAGATCTACGGCATCGCCGCCTACCGCAGCGAGGAGTTCCGCACTGCGGCTCGGGAGTTCCGCACCGCGATGCGCATATCCGGCCGCGTGGACCTGCTGCCGATGCTCGCCGACTGCGAACGCGGCATCGGCCGTCCGGAGCGCGCGCTGGAGATCGCCGCCTCGGAGGACGCCTCCACGCTCGACGTCTCCGGGACGATCGAGCTGATGATCGTCGTGGCCGGCGCGTACGCCGACACCGGGGACATCGAGACCGCCCTCGGCACGCTCGACATCCCCGCTCTGCGCAGCAAGGTCGACGGGCGCTGGCAGGTGCGCCTGTGGGTCGCCTACGCCGATCTCCTCGAGCGCGCCGGACGCAGCGACGAGGCGCACCGCTGGCTCACGCTGGCCGCCGATGCCGACTCCGACCACGAGACGGACGCCGCCGAGCGCCTGGGCCGCCCCGTGCCGGAGCCCGAGCGCGATGATCTGCCCTGGGACGACTCCGAGGAGCTCAGCGTCCTCGACGCCTTCGAGGACGCCGACGGCTCCGACGAGCAGGAGCACGAGCCCGAGGCCGTCGAGCAGAAGCCCGAGGGCGACGAGCAGAAGCCCGAGGCGGACGCGCAGGACGAGGCGAGGGATCCCCGTGACGACGCTGCGGTGACCGAACAGGCGGATCAGCAGGAGGAGCGGCAGGCATGAGCGCGCGCGCACACGACCTCACCATGCTCGAGCGGTACGACGCCCTCCTCCTGGACCTCGACGGCACCCTCATGCACGGCACACGTCCCATCCCGCACGCCGCGGAGGCCGTGCGGACCGCGCGGGATCGGGGCCTGAAGATCGGCTTCGTCACCAACAACGCCTCCCGCACGCCCGAGCAGGCCGTGGCGCATCTCGCCACTGTCGACGTCGAGGCGGCACCCGAGGAGATCGCCTCCTCCCCGCAGATCGCGGTGCAGCTCCTCGCGGAGCACGCGCCGGCCGGCTCCACGATCCTCGTGCTCGGCGCCGACGGGCTGATGCAGTCCGTCGCCTCCGCGGGATTCACCCCCGTGCGCGAGGACGGCGACGAGGTCGCGGCCGTCGTCCAGGGGTTCTCCCCGGACCTCGGCTGGGCCCAGCTCGCCGAGGGCGGCTACGCGCTGCGACGGGGCATCCCCTGGATCGCGACCAACACGGATGCGACCCTGCCCACCGAACGGGGCATCGCCCCGGGAAACGGCGCGCTCGTGCAGGCGCTCGTGCACGCCACCGGTCGCACGCCGCTGGTGGCGGGCAAGCCCGAGCCGGCCATGTTCTCCCTCGCCGCGAAGGCGCTGGGAGCCCGGCGCCCCCTCGCCGTCGGCGATCGCCTCGACACCGACATCGAGGGCGGCAACCGCGCCGGCATCGACACCCTTCTCGTCCTCACGGGCGTCGACAGCATCGAGACCGCGCTGCGCGCCGAGCCCGTCCGTCGGCCGACGTGGATCCTGCCCGACCTCTCCTCCCTCACCGACCCCGCGCCCGAGGCCGTCGTCGATGGCGCGACGGCGCGCTGCGGAGCCGCCTCCGCCGGGCTCGAGGGCGAGGACCTCGTCCTCTCCGGACGCACGGGGACCCCGCAGGCCCTCACCGCGGCCCTCGGGCTGCTCGCGGCGCGTCTGCCCGAGAGCGCCCTGCCCGGCGCGGTGCGCATCCAGGACTCGTGACCGCGGACGGCGGAGCCCGGCGGCTCGACGTGGCACTGGCCGTCGCGGGCCTCGCGTCCTCCCGCACCCACGCCCGCCGGATCGTCGAGGAGGGCAGGGCCCGCGTCGACGGCCGACCCGCCCGCAAGCCCTCCGCGGCCGTCGCGGCGGACGCCCTCCTCGAGGTCACCGATGTCCCCGAGGGAGGCGAGTACGCCTCCCGGGCGGCCCACAAGCTCCTGGGCGCGCTCGACGCGGCGGGGCTCGACCCTCGCGGACTCCTCTGCCTGGATGCCGGTGCGTCCACCGGCGGGTTCACCGACGTCCTGCTGCGGCGTGGGGCGCGCGAGGTGCGTGCGGTGGACATCGGCCACGACCAGCTGCATCCGCGCCTGCGCGAGGACCCGCGCGTCGCAGTGCACGAGGGCACGTCGATCCGCGGACTGCGCCCCGCGGACGTCGGCGGGCCGGCGCAGCTCGTCGTCGGCGATCTCTCCTTCATCTCCCTCGTCACCCTCATGGCGGACCTCGCCGCCCTCACCGCGCCCGGCGGCGACCTGCTGCTCATGGTCAAGCCCCAGTTCGAGGTCGGGCGCCGCAGGCTCCCGCGCTCGGGCGTGGTCGCGGACCCCGCACTGCGCCGCGAGGCCGTGCTCGGCGTCGTCGAGGAGGCCGACGCCCGCGGGCTCGACCTGCGCGGCGTCGCCGAGAGCCCCCTGCCGGGGCAGGACGGGAACCACGAGTACTTCCTGCACCTGCATCGTCGCGACGTCCCCGCACGCGCAGAGGACACGCGTGCAGAGGATCCGCTGCCCGCCGGAGCGGCGCGCAGGATCCCGGGCGCCGCCTATGACATGATCGAGCAGGTGCTCCCGCGTACGCGCGCGGGCTCCCGCGCCGGACGTCGGCGCGGGCAGGTCACGGAGCACGTCACGGAGCATGACCAGGGTCCGCGCCGGGCCGATGGTCGCAGGACCGAGCTGAGGACGAGGGAAGGGGACCGCCGAGCATGAGGCGCTTCCTGCTGTACGCGCACTCGGGGCGCGCCGCCGCCCTCGAGGCGCTGATGAGAGTCCTGGCCGAGCTCGGGAACCGCGGAGTGCGCGCCGTCATCACCGACGAGCAGTACGACCAGATCCGCATGTCGCCGCCGGCGAGCCTGCCCGAGGGGCTCCTGGACATCCTGGACTCCGAGGAGGTCGACGTCGTGGACGCCGTCTCCGCGGCGGACCTCGTCGAGCTCGGCATCGTGCTCGGAGGCGACGGCACCATCCTGCGCGCCCTCGAAGTGGTGCGCGAGGCCGAGATCCCCGTGCACGGCGTGAACCTCGGACACGTCGGCTTCCTCGCCGAGAGCGAGGTCGAGGAGCTCTCGACGACCGTGCGGCGCCTGCTGGACGGCGACTACGACATCGAGGAGCGCTCGACCCTCGACATCGTCATCCGCGGCCCCAAGGACCAGATCCTCCACACCGACTGGGCGCTGAACGACGCGAGCCTCGAGAAGGCCGACCGCCAGAAGATGATCTACGTGGTCATCGAGATCGACGGCCGCCCCGTCTCCTCCTTCGGCTGCGACGGCGTGCTGCTGACCAGCCCCACCGGCTCGACCGCCTACGGCTTCAGCGCCGGCGGCCCCATCATCTGGCCCGAGGTGGACGCCTTCCTCGTCGTCCCGCTCGCCGCCCACGCCCTGTTCTCGCGCCCCCTCGTGCTGGGACGCTCCTCCGAGGCGGCGATCGAGCTCACCGTCGAGAACCGCGACGAGGGAGTGCTCACCCTCGACGGCCGCCGCACCATCGACATCACCCCCGGCATGCGCGTCGAGGGGCGGCTCTCCCCGCGCTCCGTGCGGCTCGTGCGCCTGACCACCACTCCGTTCGCCGACCGCCTCGTGGAGAAGTTCCAGCTGCCGGTCGTGGGCTGGCGCGGACGCGTCGGCCGCGACGTCTGAGCGGGAGCCGCCGTGCTCTCCACCCTCCGCATCCGCCGCATCGGCGTGATCGACGACGCCACCCTCGAGTTCGGCCCCGGCTTCACCGCGCTGACCGGCGAGACCGGCGCGGGCAAGACCATGATCGTCACCGGCCTCTCGATGCTGCTGGGTGCGCGGCTGGACCGCGGCCGTGCGGGCACCGCCGGTACCGTCGACGGCACCCTCGTGCTCACGGGTCACGACGAGCTGGAGTCGGCCCTGGACGAGCTCGGCGCCGAGGACGAGGACGGCGAGGTGCTCGTGGTCCGCCGCGTCACCAAGGACGGCCGCTCCCGGGCCCAGATCGGCGGAGTGCCCGTGCCGATCGGGACGCTGGCCCGGCTCGTGGGCTCCGCGGTCACCGTCCATGGGCAGGCCGACCAGGCCCGCCTGCGCGAGGCCGACCAGCAGCGCGAGGCCCTCGACCGCTTCGCCGGCGAGACCGTCGGCCCCCTGCTGCAGCGCCATCGCGAGCTCTGGGATCGTCACCAGGAGCTTCGCGGGCGCATCGAGGAGCTCGAGCACCTCGTCGCCGAGCGCGACCGCCGAGGGGACCAGCTGCGCACGGCCCTCGAGCGCATCGAGGAGGTCGACCCGCAGGACGGCGAGGACGAGAGCCTGCGCGCCCAGCTCGAGAGGCTCAACCACGCCGTGGACCTCCGGGCCGCCGCCGAGCAGGCGTCCACGCTGCTGCTCGGAGAGGACGACGGCCCCGCGGCCGGCTCCCTCCTCGACCTCGCGATCGACCAGGTGCGCACCGCGTCCGGCACGGACCCCGAGCTCGAGGGCACCCTGGGCCGGCTCGAGAGCCTGCGCCTCGAGCTCTCCGACGCCGCCGCCGACCTCTCCCGCTACGCGGACGGCATCGACGCCTCGCCCGGGAGCGTCGAGCAGGCCAACGAGCGCCTTCACGAGGTGACCACGCTGGTGCGGGACCTCGGGCCCGTCCTCGGCGGCGCTGCGACCATCGGCGAGCTGCTCGAGAGGTCCCGCACCGCCGCCGCCGACCTCGACCGCTTCGACGGCGCCGAGACCGAGCTGTCCGCCGCCAGCGAGGAGATGACGGGCCTCGAGAACGCCCTCGACGAGGCCGCGGAGGCGCTCACCGGGGCCCGGGGCGACGCCGCCTCGCGACTCGCGCGCGCCGTCGAGTCCGAGCTCGTCCACCTCGAGATGCCGCAGGCGAGCCTCGAGGTCGAGGTCGCCCCGCACTCGCCCCGTCCGCACGGCCGCGATCGCGTGGCGTTCCTCCTCGCGCCCCACGCCGGCGCCGACCACCTGCCCGTCGCGACCGCCGCGAGCGGCGGCGAGCTCTCGCGCGTCATGCTCGCCCTCGAGGTCGCGCTCGGCTCCTCCCGCGATGACCGCACCGCCGCCCCCGTGTTCGTCTTCGACGAGATCGACGCGGGCATCGGCGGCCGCGCTGCCCTCGCCGTGGGCCAGCGCCTCCAGCGACTCGCCGAGAACGCGCAGGTCATCGTCGTCACACACCTCCCTCAGGTCGCCTCCCACGCCTCCACCCACCTGCAGATCGTCAAGCACAGCGAGGACGGCGGCACGAGCTCCACCGTGCAGAGACTGGACCGCGAGGGGCGCATCGGCGAGCTCGCCCGCATGCTCTCCGGGGAGACCAGCGAGCTCGCCCTCGCCCACGCCCGGGAGCTGCTCGACGATTCGGCGGACCCGTCGGCGCAGGAGCCGGCACGGGGACAGGCGCCGGGGGAGGGGCGATGAGCACGACCGTCGGCACCGTCCTGGGGACCGCACGCATCGGCCGGCGCACGAAGGACCTCACCAAGCGCCTCGAGCCCGGCGACATCGCGGTCATCGACCACGAGGACATCGACCGCGTCGCCGCCGAGGCACTCGTCGAGAAGGCGCCCGCTGCCGTCCTCAACGCCGCCCGCTCCACCTCCGGCCGGTACCCGAACGCCGGGCCGCAGATCCTCGTGGACCACGGCATCGCGCTCGTCGACGACTGCGGCCCCGAGCTGTTCGAGAAGGTCCGCGAGGGCGCCCGCCTCACCGTCGCCGACGGCGTCGTCCGAGAAGGCGGGAGCACGCTCGCGCGCGGCACCCGCCAGGACCCCGCCACGATCGCCGCCTCCCTCGAGGCCTCCCGCGAGAGCCTCTCCGAGCAGCTCGAGCTGTTCGCCCGCAACACCCTGGAGTACATGCTCCTGGAGAAGGACCTGCTGCTGGACGGCGTCGGCGCGCCCGAGGTGCGCACCGTCATGGACCGCCGCCCCGTCCTCATCGTCGTGCGCGGCTACCACTACAAGGAGGACCTCGCGACGCTCGGCCCGTTCCTGCGCGAGAACCGCCCCGTGGTGATCGGCGTCGACGGCGGCGCCGACGCGGTCCTCGAGGCGGGCTGGAAGCCCGACATGATCATCGGGGACATGGACTCCGTCTCCGACAGGGCACTGGCATCGGGCGCCGAGCTCGTCGTCCACGCCTATCGCGACGGCCGCGCCCCGGGCATGGAGCGCCTGGCGGAACTGGATCTCGCCGAGGACGCCGTGGTGTTCCCCGCCGCCGGCACCAGCGAGGACATCGCGATGCTCCTGGCCGATGAGAAGGGCGCGAGCGTGATCGTGGCCGTCGGCACCCACGGCACCCTCGAGGAGTTCCTGGACAAGGGACGCGCCGGCATGAGCTCGACCTTCCTCACCCGGCTGCGCGTGGGCTCCAAGCTCGTGGACGCCAAGGGCGTCTCCCGGCTCTACCGGCAGCGGATCTCCACCCTGCAGCTCGTGCTGCTGGCCGTCGCCGGCCTGCTCGCCCTCTCCGTGGCCATGTGGGCCACGCCCGGCGGACAGGCGCTCTTCCAGATCCTCGGTGCACGATGGGACGACGCCATCTCATGGTTCACCTCCCTGTTCGCGACCCGACCCGCCACCGGAACCTAGGAGCCTCGGTCCGTGATCGACTTCCGCTACCACCTGGTCTCCCTGATCTCCGTGTTCCTCGCCCTCGCGGTGGGGATCGTGCTCGGGGCCGGACCGCTGCGCGAGAACCTGGGCTCCCAGCTCACCGGCCAGGTCGAGCAGCTGCGCAAGGAGAAGGACGACCTGCGCACCTCCAACGACTCGCTGACCTCGCAGAACGACGAGCTCAGCGCGTTCATCTCGCAGACCTCGCCCGACCTCGTCGCGGGGACCCTGAGCGGACGCAGCACCGCTGTGGTCTACGACGACGACTCGGTGCGCAACCAGGTCAGCACCCTCGACTCCCTGCTGGACGAGGCCGACGCGGGCACGCCGCTGAGCGTGCGCCTGGACAGTTCCCTGTGGGATCCCGAGCAGGAGGACACCCGCACCACGGCCCTCGACTCCCTGCGCGAGGCGGACGCCGCGCTCGTCACGGCGGCAGAGTCCGACACCGACTCCAGCTCCGGTGCGCTCTCCACGATCATCGGCCACCTGCTCGTCGACACCTCGATCGGCGACGAGCAGCGCCAGCAGCTGTGGGCCGTGCTGACGGACGCCCGCCTCGTCGACGTCGACGGCAGCACCGACGCCCCCGTGGACTCGATGATCTTCGCGAGCGCCGCGCCCTCGGACCTCACCGTGGGCGGGGACGACGCCTCGACCGCCGCCGAGCGCGCCCAGATGCTGCTCGAGGCCCAGACCGGACTGCTCGAGCGCATGGTCGCCGCGAAGGTCCCCGCGGTGGTCTCGGGCTCGACCCCCTCGAACGACGACAGTGCGGGCCTGCTGCGCACGGTGCGCGGGGACTCGCGGTTCACCGACCTCTCCAGCGGCGATCGCCTGCAGGAGCCCGACGGGCCGACGATCGCCGTGCTCGCCCTCGCCGAGCAGGTGCGCGGCGAGCAGGGGAGCTACGGGACCGCAGCCGACGCCCAGGACCGCGTGCCGGAGGTGCCCGGCGGGTCCGGCGGCGGGTCCGGGGATTCGTCGGGCTCCGGCGCGAGCGACGGAGGCGAGGGATGACCGACGGGATCTCCGGCGCCCTGCGCCGCACGAACCACGCCGGTCGCAGCGTGACCCTCGCGGAGGGCGTCGCCGTGGCCGGGGGAGCGGCGGCCGCTCTCGCCGCGCGCGGTCTGCGCGGCGATGCGCTCGCCGTCGCCGCCGTCGGCGGACTGGGTCTCGCCGACGACGTCCTCGAGCCCTGGCTGCGCTCCCGCGGGATCACCCCGACCAAGGGCCTGCGCGGCCACCTCGGCGCCCTGCGCCGCGGACGCCTGACCACGGGTGCCGCGAAGGCGCTGGGCATCCCCGTGGTCTGCCTGCTCGACGCCGCCGCGGCCCGTGTCCGCACGGCGAGGGTACCCGGTCCGGACGCCGGAGCGCCGACGGGCGCGCGTGCCCTCCCCGTCGTGGCGGGCGCCGGGGCCGGCGCCCTGGTCGACGCGGGCGTCGCCGCGGGTGCCGCGAACCTCGCGAACCTCCTGGACCTGCGCCCCGGGCGCGCGCTCAAGGCCACCACGGCCTGCGCGCTCGTGCTCGCCCTCCCGCCCGCCCGCAGTCCGCGCGCACGGGAGGGGAGGACCCTCGCCGTGATCGCCGCGGTCGCCGGGCTCGCGGCCCTGCCCGGCGACCTCGCCGAGGGCGGCATGCTCGGCGACACGGGCGCCAACGCCCTCGGCGCCCTCGTGGGCGCGGCGGCCGCGCGCAGGCTCCCCACCGGGCCCCGCCTCCTCGTGCTCGGCGGTCTCGGGGCCCTCACCCTCGCGAGCGAGCGCGTGAGCTTCAGCGCCGTCATCGACGCGACGCCCGCGCTGCGCCGCCTCGACCGCTGGGGGCGCCGCGCACCCGATCCCACGGGATCCGGGGACGCGGGGAGCAGTCCGTCATGAGCGCCCCGTCCTCGACCGCACGGGTCATCGTGCGCGGCGCGACGGTGATCCTCGTGGTCACCCTCGTCGCGCGCATCGTCGGCTTCCTGCGCTACCTCGTCTTCGGCGCCAGCGTGGGCGCCGGCGACGTCGGCACCGCGTACTCGAGCGCGAACCTCGTCCCGAACCTGCTGTTCGAGGTCGCCGCCGGCGGCGCGCTCGCCGCGAGCGTGGTCCCGCTCGTGGCCGGTCTGGTCGAGAACGACGAGACCGGGGAGGGCAGGCGACGGGCCGACGGCATCATCTCCGCGATGCTGAGCTGGATGCTCCTGCTCACGATCCCGCTCGCCCTCCTCGTCGGCCTGCTCGCCGGCCCGATCGCCTCGCTCGTCCTCACCAGCGGCGACTCCGACGAGTCGGTCGTCGAGCTCGGCGCGTCGATGCTGCGGATCTTCGCGCTGCAGCTGCCGATGTACGGGGTGACGGTGGTGCTGGGCGCCTACCTGCAGGCCCGCAAGCGGTTCCTGTGGCCCGCCCTGGTGCCGCTGCTGTCCTCGCTCGTCGTGATCATCTCCTACCGCGTGTACGCGGCCGCGGTGCCCGCCGTGGCGACGGCCTCGACGATCTCCCCGTTCGCGCACGGGGTGCTCGCCTGGGGCACCACCGCCGGGGTCGTCGTGATGGCGCTGTCGGTGCTCGTGCCGGCCGCACGCGCCGGGCTGCGCCTGCGCCCCACCCTGCGGATGCCCGCCGGGATGGGCAGCAGGGCCGTGCGCCTCGCGGGAGCCGGGCTCGGCGCCGTCGGCGCGCAGCAGCTCGCCCTCGCGCTCGTGCTGCTGCTGGCCATGCGCACGGGCGGCACCGGCACCCTGCCCGTGTTCCAGTACGGGCAGGCGATCTACCTGCTGCCCTACGCCGTGCTCGTGGTCCCGCTGATCACGAGCGTGTTCCCGCACCTGTCCGAGCAGCGCCTGGTCGGGGATCTGCGGGGCTTCGCCGTCACCGCCCGCGCGTCGCTGCGCTCGGTCGTGGTGATCGGGACCGTGGGCGCGGCGACACTGTTCGCCGCCGGCCCGGCCCTCGAGGCCTTCTTCCACCACATCGACCGCGCGGGCGCGGTCGGCGTCGGCGCGGTCGTCGCCGCCCTCTCCGTGGGGCTGCTGCCGTACGCGATCACCATGCAGTGCACCCGCGTGCTGTCCGCGGCGATGCGGGCGCGGGACGCGCTGCTCGTGGGCTCCGTCGGCTGGGTCGTGGGCGGGATACTCATCGTGGTCGTGGCGGTGCTCTCGAACTCCGGCAGCGCGGCCGTGGCCGCGACGGCCTTCGCCTTCGCCCTGAGCGCGGGCATGTGGGTCTCGGGCATCACCGGCCTGGCCCGGGTCGCGGATCTCCTCGAGGGCGTCGAGGGCGGTGCGCCCCTGGTGCGCGTCGTGCCGATCGGCGCCGTGGTCTCCGTGGCCGCGGCCATCCCAGGGCTGCTCCTGGGGCGCGCGATGGTGGACCAGGGGACATCGGAGGTGCTGTGCGTGCTGATCGGCGTGCTCACCGGCGGCACCGGCATGGTGCTCGCGCTCGCCGCCATGGCCCTCGCCGATCGTCGGACCGCGGCCTCGCTGCTGGCGCGCCTGCGCCGCGGGCGCACGGAGCAGGCGTGAGGCGCACGCAGGAGACCGAGCGGCCCTCCGTCGGCCCCGCGCCCCGCGTGCTGATCGTCGAGCCCACCGCGAGCGGGGGACTGGCGGCCCACGTGCGGATGGAGCGCGCCGTGCTCGCGCAGGCCGGTGTCGAGCTGCCCGAGACGGACGTGAGGATCTCCTCGCGCCCCGCGCCGGCGGACGTCCGCACCGTGCGCACCCTGCGCGCGCGCATGCGCGGGGCCGGAGCCCGAACCGCGGTCGACGCGGTCCATGCCCACGGGCTCCGCGCCGGGGCGCTCGCCGCGCTCGCCCGCGGGCTGCGCGGCCGCGGACCCCGCCTCGTGGTGACGCTGCACAACCGCGTCGTCGGCCCGCGTGCGGTGCGCGCCATGGGACGCCTGCTGCTGCGGGTCATCCGCTCTCGAGCCGACGCCGTCCTCACCGTGTCCCCGGACCTCGACCCGCTCGTGCGGGGCGTCCCGGAGGTCGAGCACGCCCTCATCCCCGCGACGCCGGGGCCCGAGGCGCACGCCGCCGCGCGGGGCGCCGCATCCGACGTGCCGGCAGGTCCCGCCCGGGACGAGCCTGGCGGTCACGGCGTGCTCGACGCGCTCGACGTGCTCGTCGTCGCCCGTCTCGCCCCGCAGAAGGGGCTCGACGACCTCCTGGACGCCCTGGTCCTGCTCGTCGCCGAGGCCTCCCCGGCCGCTCCCGGGCTCCGCGTGCGGATCGCGGGGGACGGGCCCCTCGCGTCGCACCTGAACGGGCGCATCCGCGCCGAGCACCTTCCCGTCGAGCTGCTCGGCAGGCGCGAGGACGTGCCGGACCTGCTCGCCGACTGCGACCTCGTGGTCTCCTCGGCGCTGTGGGAGGGCCAGCCGGTGTTCCTGCAGGAGGCCCTGCGCGCCGGTCGCGCGATCATCGCGACCGACGCCGGCGGCACCCGCCTGGTCACGGGCCGGGCGGCGCACCTCGTCCCCGTCGGAGATCCGGCCGCTCTCGCCCGGGCGATCACGTCCCTGCGCGAGGAGGAGACGCGGGGGAGCGCCGAGCAGGCCTCCCGCGAGCGCTCCCGCGAGCTGAGCGGCCCCGACGACCTGCTCGCGCAGCTCACGCAGGTCCTGCGGATCTCCCTGCCCTGACGCGGCCCTCGGCGCCCCGACACGGCCGTCGGCGACACGTCCGGCGGCGCCGTCGGACGCTCGCATCCAGCGTCCTCCTCGGCGCTCGCGGCGGGGCCGCGCGTCGCCACCGGCATGGAACACCTCGCACATCCGCGGGTGTCGGGCGCGCCGAGGGGGTGTTCGATGCTAGGTTGGGACTCCGTGGCAGACAGCAGCGTGAACCCCCCGCGAACCCCGTCCGCATCGACCGCCCGCCCCGGCTCCGGCCCGGCAGCGAAGCCCTTCCGGAATCCCGGCACCACCAAGCACATCTTCGTCACCGGCGGCGTCGTCTCGAGCCTCGGCAAGGGGCTGACCGCCTCCTCGCTCGGGATGCTCCTGAAGAACCGCGGCCTGCGGGTGACCATGCAGAAGCTGGACCCGTACCTCAACGTGGACCCGGGCACCATGAATCCGTTCCAGCACGGCGAGGTCTTCGTGACCGAGGACGGCGCCGAGACGGACCTCGACATCGGCCACTACGAGCGGTTCCTCGACGAGAACCTCTCGGCCGACTCCAACGTGACCACCGGCCAGGTCTACTCCGGCGTCATCGCCAAGGAGCGCCGCGGCGAGTACCTCGGCGACACCGTCCAGGTCATCCCGCACATCACGAACGCCATCAAGGAGTCGATGCGCGCTCAGGCGAGCGATGAGGTCGACGTGGTCATCACCGAGATCGGCGGCACCGTCGGCGACATCGAGTCCCAGCCGTTCCTCGAGGCCGCCCGGCAGGTCCGCCAGGACGTCGGCCGCGACAACGTGTTCTTCGTCCACGTCTCCCTGGTGCCCTTCATCGGCCCCAGCCAGGAGCTGAAGACCAAGCCCACGCAGCACTCGATCGCGGCCCTGCGCTCGATCGGCATCCAGCCCGACGCCATCGTGCTGCGCGCCGACCGCGCCCTGCCCGCCTCGGTGAAGGCGAAGATCGCCTCCATGTGCGACGTGGACCTGGACGCCGTCGTCACCTGCCCGGACGCGCCCTCGATCTACGACATCCCGCACGTGCTGCACGACGAGGGCCTGGACGCCTACGCGATCCGCCGCCTCGACCTCCTCAGCCACGACGTCGACTGGTCGCTGTGGGACGGGCTGCTCGAGCGCGTCCACCACCCCGAGTACGAGGTCGCCGTGGGCCTCGTGGGCAAGTACATCGACCTGCCGGACGCCTACCTCTCGGTCACCGAGGCGCTGCGCGCCGGAGGCTTCCACCACGACGCCCGCGTGAAGATCTCCTGGGTCGAGTCGGATGCCTGCTCCACCCCCGAGGGCGCCCAGGCGGCCCTCAAGGACCTCGACGCGATCGTGGTGCCCGGCGGCTTCGGCATCCGCGGCGTCGACGGGAAGGTCGGCGCCCTGCGCTTCGCCCGTGAGAAGGGCATCCCGGCCCTCGGCCTGTGCCTGGGCATGCAGTGCATGGTGATCGAGTACGCCCGCACCGAGCTGGGCTGGGCCGATGCGCAGTCCACCGAGTTCGAGGCCGACACGGCGCACCCTGTGATCGCGACCATGGCGGAGCAGGCCGACATCGTCTCGGGCGCGGGCGATCTGGGCGGCACCATGCGCCTGGGCGCCTACGACCACGAGCTCACCCCCGGCAGCCTCGCCGCCCGCACCTACGGGACCACGAAGGTCTCCGAGCGCCACCGCCACCGCTACGAGGTGAACAACGCCTACCGCAAGGACCTCGAGACGGCGGGCCTGGTGATCTCCGGCGTCTCCGCGGACCGCTCCCTCGTCGAGTTCGTCGAGCTGCCTTCCGAGGTGCACCCGTACTACATCGGCACCCAGGCGCACCCCGAGCTGAAGTCGCGCCCCACCCGGCCCCACCCGCTCTTCGCGGGCCTGATCGGCGCCGCCGTCGACCTGCAGAAGGCCACCCGCCTGCTCGAGGTCCCCGCCGAGCGCGGGGCCGAGGAGTCCGGCGAGACGGGATCCGGCGCGGACCCCGCCGTGCAGTCCGACGGGGCCGACGAGGCCGGGGAGTGACAGGGATGCTCCGGGACGAGGACGGCGCACGTCCGGTCCTCTCCCGGAGCACCGCCTACCGCGGCGCGATCTGGGACGTGCTCCGCGACGAGGTCGACTTCGCCCCCGGTGTCCGCTTCACCCGCGAGTACATCGCCCACACCGGCGCCGCCGCCGTGCTCGCGCTCGACGACGAGGGCGCGAGCGACGTGCGCGATGCGCGCGTGCTGCTCATCCGCCAGTACCGCCATCCTGCGGGGCGCACCTTCTGGGAGCTGCCCGCGGGCCTGCTCGACCACGAGGGCGAGGACCCGATGCAGGCCGCGGGGCGCGAGCTCATCGAGGAGACCGGCCACCGGGCCGAGCACCTCCGGCACCTGCTGGACATCCATCCCTCGGCCGGCAGCTCGAGCGAACGCATCCGGATCTTCCTCGCGACCGGCATCGGCGAGGCCGCCACGGACTTCGTGCGCGAGGACGAGGAGTCGGAGATCGAGCTGCGCTGGGTCCGCCTGGGCGAGGTGCTCGATGCGATCCGCGCGGGCCGCCTGACCAACGCGGCCCTCGTCGCCGCGGTGCTCGCGGTCGCGGCCCTCGGGGTCTGAGACCGTTCGGGCGCGTGCCGGCCGCGCGCCGGCAGCCGGCCCCGGGGTCCTACTCGGTGGGCGTGTTCGACGCCGTGGGCGCGGCGGCGAGGACGGGGGCGACGATCTCCGCCTGCCACTCGCGGGCGCCGAGCCCCGAGAGCTCGGCGCGGATCTCCTCGGCGTCGCCGGGAGTCTCGTGCTCCCAGACCCACTGGCGCAGCAGGCCCGGGGTGAGCAGGTTCTCCGAGGGCACGTGCAGCTGTTCCGCGCGCTCCGCCACCGCCTCGCGGATCGGCAGGTAGCGCTCCCACACCTCGGGCCACTTCTTGGACCAGAGCTTGTGGGGCGGCGGGTAGCTGGGCTCCGAGCGCGGGGGCAGGTGCGCCTCGGGGAGGTTCGCGCCCGCGCGCGCCGCCTGCCACCAGGTCTCCTTGCCGTGCATGGGCTTGGGCAGGGCGGCGAGGAAGGCTGTGTGCGAGGCGGTCGCGACCTTCGCGGCGTCGACGATCGCGCGGTCCTTGATCACGCGGTGCGGGGAGAGGTCCTGCTCACGGGCGATCCGGTCGCGCCGCTCCCACATGGCGCGGGCGGCCGCGAGCTGGCGAGGGGTGCGCAGGGCGCCCAGTCCGTGCAGCTTCCGCCAGGGCTCCGCGCGCGCGGCGGGCAGGGGATGGGCGGCCTCGTGCGCGAACTCCTCGCGCGCCCAGCGGGTCTTGTCCGATTCCTCGAGACGTGCGGCGAGGATGTCGCGCACCTCGACGAGGACCTCGACGTCCAGGGCCGCGTACACGAGCCACGGCTCGGGCAGCGGGCGCTTGGACCAGTCCGCGGCGGAGTGCTCTTTGGCCAGGCGCAGGTGCACCGTGTCCTCGACGACTGCGCCCAGGCCCACACGGGGCATGCCCAGCAGCCTCGCGGCGAGCTCCGTGTCGAACAGCGACGCGGGGCGCAGACCCAGCTCGCCCAGGCTCGGGAGGTCCTGGGTGGCGGCGTGCAGCACCCACTCGCGGGAGTTCATGAGCTCCACGAACGTGGTGGGCAGGGTGAAGGCCGTGGGATCGATGAGGGCCGTTCCCGCCGCCTCGGTGCGGATCTGCACGAGGTAGGCCTTGGCGCTGTAGCGGTAGGAGGAGGCCCGCTCGGCGTCGACAGCGATCGGCTCCTCGGGCGCGCTCGCGGCGCGCTCGCACCACTCCAGCAGCGGTTGGATGCGATCGATCACGGGGACCAGCCCGTCGCGCGGGGCGCCCAGAGGGGTCGGCTCTATCGCGGGGGAGTCGGCGCCGAGGCCGTCGCCGGTCGCGCCCGTGGCGGCCTTGCCCGTGCCCGTCGTGCCGGTGGCGGTCGTCGGCGCGGTGCGCGGCGAGGTCGCGCCGTCCGCGGGGACGCCGTCCTCGGTGCGTCGGGCGCGGGCGGCGGAGCGGTTGCGGGTCCTCATGGGATCAGTCCTCCTCGTTCGCCGAGCCCTGCCGCGGGCGGGCGCGGTGGGAGGGGACGAGCGGCGCCACCTGGGCGGGAGCGGGCGGCAGACCGCCGGCCGCCGCGAGCATCGCCGTCCAGGCGGCGAAGTGCGGGGCCAGTTCGGAGCTCGTCGGCGTCCAGGACACGCGCATCTCGACGTCGACGGTCGAGGGGCGCCCGGCGAGCGCGCCGTAGCTCTGGGACACCACGCGGGTGGCGGTGCACCCGAGCTCGCGGGACTCGGCATCGAACAGCTCGAGCGACTCGGTGACCCACGACCAGGCGACGTCGCCGAGCATCGCCTCGATCGCGAACTCGGGCTCGAGCTGGGCCTGGACGAGGACCACCATCCGGTACTCGCCCTTCCACGCCTCCTCGCCCGCGGGATCGTGCAGGACCACCAGGCGGCCGCTGGCGACCTCCTCGTCGTGCAGGATCACCTCGCCGTTGGCCGCCCACGTGTGCGGGGCCATCCGGCCGGGAGCGGGGATCGAGGTCCAGTGGACCTCTGGACGCAGGGGCGCACGGGTCATCTCCTCGATCGCCGTGCTGAAGGCGCGGGCGGCGGCGGGGAACTGGTGGACGGGCACGGCCGTGAGCCTAGCCCCCGACCCGTCACCAGCGACCGAGGCGCGCCGTCGACCCGCCGACGACCTCCGCCCGGCCTCCGGTCGCCCCGTCGGCCGGGCGTGCGGAGGGCCCCGCAGGGTTCCTCGCGCGGGCCTCAGTCCTCGTGGACGAGGCTCAGGGAGTTGATGCAGTAGCGCTGGTCGGTGGGGGTCGCGAAGCCCTCGCCCTCGAAGACATGGCCCAGGTGCGAGCCGCAGTTCGCGCAGCGCACCTCGGTGCGGACCATGCCCATCGAGGCGTCCTCGAGCAGCTCCACGGCGTCGCTGTCCTGCGGGGCCCAGAAGGCGGGCCAGCCGCAGTGCGCGTCGAACTGCTCGTCGGCGCGGAACAGCACTGCCCCGCACGCTCGGCACGCGTAGGTCCCGGCCGGGCGCACCTCCTCGTACTCCCCGCTGAACGGCCGCTCGGTGCCCGCCTGGCGCAGCACCTGGTACTCCTCCGGCGAGAGCCTCTCCCGCCACGCGGCGTCGTCCAGCTCGATCGCGTAGTGACCGCTTCCGATGGGCTTGGTGCTCATGGCTCATACCTCCGGGTTCGGGTGCCGACGGGTGGGGCGGGGATCGCCTCGGACCCGCGGCGTCACCCGCGATCCTACGGCGGACGTAGACTGCGCGTCATGATGCGCCTCACCTCCCTCGGCTCCCGCGCGACCAGCCCCGAGGAGGCGCCCGGCGGGCGCGACGCGGCTCGTGGACTGGGGCGATGGGGCCGGGCACTCGCCGTCGGCGGCGTCGGCGCGCTCGGTGCGTTCGCCCTCAGCGCAGGGGCGCTCGCGGCGGGGGCCCGGCTGCTCGCGAGGGTCCCGCTGACCCCGCAGACGTCGCAGCGGGGGAAGGTCGACCAGGTGGTGCGCGCCGCGTATCCGGACCGTGTGCACCTCGACCGGACGGCGGAGGCCGTCCGCGGAGGCGTGATCGCCCTGCGCCGCTCCGGCGGCGCCGTCCACGTGCGCCTCGGCCCGGTCGACGGCGAGCCGACGCCCACCACCGTCTCCCGCCCGATCCTCGCCCGCGACACCGACGAGCCGATCGGGATCGGACCCGTCGGCCTCGACGGCTTCTTCTGGCCCGGCACGCCCGAGACGTCCCTGGGCCTGCCCACCCGGGAGGTCGAGGTCTCCTCGCCCGTCGGCCCCATGCCGGCGTGGCTGGTGCCGGGGCGGCCCGACGCCTCGGAGGAGGGTCCCGGTGCCTCGAGCGGGGACGCCGCCTCGCGGGAGGACGGCGCAGCGGGGCCGACGGGCGACACCTGGGCCGTGCTCACGCACGGTCACGGCGCGACGCGCGGGGAGGCCCTGCGCGTCATGTCGCTGCTGCACGAGCTGGGCCTGACCAGCCTCGCCCTGACCTACCGCAACGATCTCGGATCGCCCGCGTCGGCCGATCGGATGCACCATCTGGGCCTGGACGAATGGGAGGACACCGAGGCGGGCATCGAGTACGCCCTCGCCCACGGCGCGCGCCGGATCGTGCTCATGGGCTGGTCGATGGGCGGCGGCATCACGCTGCGCACCTCCGTGCACACCGCGCACCCGGAGGCGATCGCCGGACTCGTCCTGGACTCGCCGGCCGTGGACTGGCAGGACATCCTCACCTACCACGCGACGGCGCTGCGCGCTCCCGCGCCCATGCGGCGCCTGGCCCTGTGGATGATGACGAGCCCGCTCGGGGCGCGCCTGGTGCGCCTGCACGAGCCGCTCGCGCTCGCCGAGATGCGCGCCGAGCACTACGCGCAGCACCTGCGTCACCGCACCCTGCTCATCCACGCCCTCGAGGACACGACGGTGCCGCCCGCGCCGAGCGCCCGCCTGGCCGCGCTGCGCCCCGACCTCGTGGAGTTCGTGCCCTTCGCCGGCGCCAGCCACACGCGCGAGTGGAACCGCGATCCCGCCCAGTACGAGCGTCTGCTCGCGGACCACCTCGTGGACCTGCTGGACCTGGACGTCGACGTCGAGGCCATGGAGCTGCCCGTGCGCGACCCCGCGGCCGCGCCCTTCGAGGGGTCGATCGGCGCACGGGTGTGACCCGTGCGCGCGGGGCCGGCCCCGCGCTCGGGCCGATCCTCGGGATCAGGCCCGGTCTCGCACCGTCCGGTCGCGCACGTAGCGGGAGAGCGTCGCGTGCGCGCCGACCGTGAGGGAGCCCAGCTCCCACTCGCCCTCCGCGTCGACGCCGCGCATCACCCGGGAGGCGTCCCCTCCGACCGTCCGATGGGTCACCGAGAAGCACAGCTCGTCGAGCTCCCCGGAACCGGCGAAGCGCGCGAGAGCGCTCGGGCCGCCCTCGAGCTGGATCCCGCGGTGCCCGAAGCCGGCGAGGGCGCGGCGGATGCCCTCCGGGTCGTCCGCGAGGATCAGACTGCTCTCGGGCAGACCACTCGCGGCGAGTGCCCGCTCGCCGTGCGCGGCGTCGGTCACGAGGTACGTCGGCCACGCGGGGTCGATGCTCGCGGGCAGCCGACCGGACTGCGACATGATCGCCAGGGCCGGGCGCTCGCCCCCGGCCGGCCGCAGCGACGGGGCGAGCAGGTCCGAGCGGCCCTGGGGGCGGCGGTAGTCCTCGACCCGCACTGTCTCGGCGCCCACGAGCACCACGTCGGTGAGGGCGCGCAGCACGCCGAAGGCGAAGGAGTCGGTGGGATTGCGCAGGGGACCGCTGGTCTCGTCGGAACCGGTGATCGCGCCGTCGATCGTCGTGTTCATCATCGCCCGCACCCACGTGCGGTCCGCGGGGTACGCGTAGACCTCGGCGAGCGCGCGTGCGCCGGCGGCGTCCTCGGTGATCTCGCGCGGCGCGGCAAGCGCGCGCCCGTCGTCCCAGAGCAGCTGCATGGCCTCGATCCTCTCGTCGTGCGGGCACTGCGTGCCCCCGGATCATCCCGCACCCGCGCCGGCCCCGCGAGCCGACGCGCACCAGGACCCGAGCACCCCGGACCCGAGCACGGCCGGGCCGACGCGCGATCGTGGACCTGCCCACAGGGGATCTGCCAAGATCGGCCGTGCCCCTAGACTTGGCGGCCGTGACCGAGTCCCTCACCGCGCGCACCCCAGCCCCCTCCCTCGAGCGCCTGGTCGCCGACCTCGTGCCGCCGCCGCGCTTCGCGAAGGCGCGGCTGGACAACTACGTGCCCGATCCGCAGTACCCCTCCCAGCAGGAGGCCAAGGAGCGGATCGCCGAGTTCGCGCGCGGCATCGGCCGCAGCGGCGGCTCGAAGGGGCTGCTGGGCATGTTCCGCAAGCGGCCGCAGGCGGCGCGCGGCCTCTACCTCGACGGCGGCTTCGGCGTGGGCAAGACCCACCTGCTGACCTCCCTGTTCCACATCACCGGCGGGAACCCCGTCTACGGCACCTTCGTCGAGTACACGAACCTCGTGGGCGCTCTCGGCTTCACCCGCGCCGTGGACCTGCTGGGCGGCTCCTCGCTCGTGTGCATCGACGAGTTCGAGCTCGACGACCCCGGGGACACCCTGCTGATGACGCGGCTGATCCGTGAGCTGTCCGATCGCGGCGTCGCGATCGTCGCGACCTCGAACACGCTGCCGGAGGCCCTCGGCGAGGGACGCTTCGCCGCCCAGGACTTCCTGCGCGAGATCCAGTCGATGTCCGAGCGCTTCGACGTGCTGCGGATCGACGGCGAGGACTACCGGCGCCGCGAGGCCGTCGCCGAGGCCCCCGCCCTGCCCGAGGAGACCGTGCGCGAGCACGCCGAGGCCACGCCGGGTGCGACGCTCGACGATCTCCCCTCCCTCCTCGCGCACCTCAAGACCGTGCACCCCTCCCGCTACGGGGCGATGCTCGACGAGGTCTCGTTCGCCCACCTCACCGAGGTGTCCACGATCGCCGACCACAACAACGGCCTGCGCTTCGTGGTGCTCGTGGACCGGCTCTACGACCGGGAGATCCCGGTGCTCGCGAGCGGGCAGGACGCGGCGGGCATCTTCACCGAGGAGCTGCTGCGCAGCGGCTACCGCAAGAAGTACTACCGCTCTCTCTCGCGCCTGACCTCGCTCGCGCGCGACGGCGCGAAGGACCTCGAGGGCGCTGCTCAGGACGCTTCGGCCGACTGAGCTGCGGCGGCGGCGCTCCCGCGGACGACGAGCGCGCCGGGGCCCGCGAGGCCGGCGACCCGCTCCCGGGCATCGCGGCGCAGCGCGCCGAAGGAGGCGAGGACCTCCCGGTCGACGGCGATGCCCGACGCGGGCATCTCGGCCCCGCCGTCCGCGCGGCTGACGAGCACGTGCACGTCCCCGCGCCGCAGCACGAGGGACTCCTCGTCCAGCACATCGGCCTCGACGCGGCGGAGGTCGGGATCCGTGAGCTCCGGCAGCGCGCGGCGCAGGCCGATGAGCGTGCGGTACCACTCGAGCATCGTGCCGTGCGCGCCCTCGTCCCTCTCCTCCCAGTCGAGGAAGGAGTCGGTGAAGGTGGAGCGCGACTGCGGGTCGGGCACGTCCGATGAGTCCCAGCCCATCTGCGCGAACTCCTCGCGCCGCCCTGAGGTGACCATCGCCCCGAGCGGCTCGCCGTGGTCGGTGAAGTACCGGAACGGGGCGCTGCACGCCCACTCCTCGCCCTGGAAGAGCATGGGCGTGGGGGCACCCAGCAGGATCAGAGCGATCGCGGCGGCGTGCTCGGCGGGGGAGAGGAGCTGGTGGACGCGGTCCCCGCGGGCACGGTTGCCCACCTGGTCGTGGTCCTCGAGGAAGGCCACGAAGGAGTGCGCGTCGTAGGCGTCGGTCGCCGGATCGACGGGCGCGCCCCAGACCCTTCCGCGGAAGGTGGAGCGGGTCCCGGCGTGCTCGAAGACGCGGGTGAGGGTGCGTGCGAGCACCTCGGCGCTCCCGAAGTCGACGTAATAGCCCTGGCGCTCGCCGCTGATCCACGCGTGGACGGCGTGGTGGACGTCGTCGGCCCACTGCATGTCCATGCCGAGACCGCCGCGAGCGGTGGGGGTGACGGTCGCGGGGTCGTTGCGGTCCGATTCCGCGATCAGGGCGAGCGGCCTGCCGGTCTCCCGCTCCCAGTCGGCGACGGCGTCGGCGAGCTCGGCGAGGAAGTGCCGGGGCGAGTCGTCCTGCAGCTCGTGCACCGCGTCCAGGCGCAGTCCGTCCAGCTGCATGTCCACGAGCCAGTGCCGGGCGACCCCGCGCAGGAAGGCGCGCACCTGGTCGCTGCCCGCGTCGTCGAGGTTCACGGCCCAGCCCCACGGGGTCTCGTGGCGGTCGGTGAAGTAGGGGCCGAAGGCGCTGAGGTGATTGCCGTCGGGACCCAGATGGTTCAGCACCACGTCGAGGATCACCGCGAGGCCGCGCGCATGGGCCGCCTCGACGAAGCGGGCGAGGGCGGCGGGACCGCCGTAGGCCGGGTGCACGGCCATGAGGTCTACCCCGTCGTACCCCCAGCCGCGCTCGCCGGGGAAGGTCGCGAGCGGCATCAGCTCCACGGCGTCGACCCCGAGCGCGACCAGGTGGTCCAGGCGCTCGATCGCGGTGTCCAGGGTGCCGGTCGAGCCGTCGGCGGGCGGCGCGAAGGTGCCCACGTGCAGCTCGTAGACCACGCCGCAGCGGAAGCAGCGCCCCTCCCACGGCGCGTGCGGGAACAGCCCGGGGTGCACGACCTCGCTCGGGCCGTGGACCCCGTCCGGCTGGGCGAGGCTGCGCGGGTCGGGCAGCCAGTCGCCGTCGCCGTCCAGGCGGAACGCGTAGCGGGCGCCCGTGCCGGCCGCGGCGGCCGGATCCTCCGCGGCGGCCTCCTCACCGCCCAGCCGGTGCCAGCCGTCCCCGACGGGCTCGAGCGTGCGCACGTCCGCGTCCTGCTCCACGCGCGTGTGCGCCGGGTCGTGAAGGGCCCCGGCCGCCCTGCCGCCGAGCGGGGCCTCGAGGCGCACCTGCACCGTCCGTGCGCGCGGAGCCCAGACCTCGAGGACGCCGTCGCTGTCGCGCACCGGCAGGGGAGCCGGGCCAGACGGGGGCCCCGTCGTGGAGGGGGCCGACGCCGTGCGCGTGCCCCCGAGCCTGGTCGCGTCGCTCGCGCGCTCGTTCATACGTCCCCCTCGTCCTCGTCCTCGATGTCGTCCTGCCCGGACGTCCCATCGGTCCCCACCAGCAGCGCAGTCGGCCAGTCCTCGAGCAGAGCCGCCAGGCGCACCTGGCCGCCGTCCGTCTCCCGGCCGCTCAGCAGATCGCGCCAACGGCCCTCGGGCAGCACGAGGACGGCGTCGCCGAAGCCTCCGCGCTGGGCGAGGCCGTGCGCGAGACGGGTGACCACCGTGACCGCCTCGAGGGGCCCGTCCTCGAGGGCGCGGCCGAAGGCCACCGCGTGCGCGGTCGAGGTCGGCACCGGGCGGTAGGCGGCGGAGCGCCCGCGGAAGAGCTCCGGACGCTCGCGGCGCAGGCGCAGCGCGCGATGGGCGAGCCAGAGCTTCTCGTCGGCCACGCCGTCCGGTCGCGCGCCCTCGCGCATGCGCTCGAGGCGCGCCGCACGGGCCGCGTGGTCGACCTCGCGGCGGTTGTCCGGGTCCACCAGCGAGAGGTCGATCGCCTCGCAGCCCTGGTAGACATCGGGCACTCCCGGCATGGTCAGCTGCACGAGCTTCTGGCCCAGGATCGCCGCGCGCTGCGCGCCGAGCGTCCTGCGGGTGAGGTCCTCGAGGATCCGGGCGACGTCGGGTGAGGCGAGGGCCGCGCGCCCCAGCTCCCGCACCTGGTCCTCGTACTCGGTGTCCCGGTCCGTCCAGGTGGTGCGGGTCTTCGCCTCGCGCATGGCCTTCTCGAGGTACCCGATCAGCCGGTGCTCGTCGATCCGGGAGATGGGCGCTCCCGGCAGGTCCCAGGTCGCCAGCAGCGTCTGCCACAGCAGCAGGCGCAGGGCCCCGTCGACCCTGTCCCCGATGTGCCCGGACGCCGCCTGCTCGAGGTCGAGCACGGCCAGGGCCCACTCGTCGGGGATCTCGGTGAGCACGGCGAGGCGGGCACGCACGTCCTCGCTGCGCTTGGTGTCGTGCGTGGAGAGGGTGGTCATGGAGTCCGGACGGGTGTGCACCATCGTCGCGCAGTGGTCGTGGAGATCGTCGGGCTCGACGCCGATGCGGTCGGGGTCCGCGCCCACCTCGGTGACGGGCAGGAACCGCGGGTAGCGGTAGAACGCGGTGTCCTCGAGCCCCTTGGCGTGCACGGGGCCGCAGGTCTGGGCGAACCGCACGATCAGCTCGGCGCGGTCCGCGCTCGCCGTCCGCCCCGCGCTGCCCGCCTCGTCGCCGCACGCGAGCGCGAGGACGACCTCGAGGGCGCTCCGCAGATCCGCGTCCTCGCCCAGGAGTCCGCGGGCGCGGGCGGCGGCCGCCTCGAGCACTGCGCGCTCGGTGCCGCTCGCGCTCTCGCCGGGCACGATGTAGGCGCGATAGCGGTCCATCGACGAGAGCAGCGCGACCAGCACCTTCTGGATCTGGCGGCGCGTGGTGTCGCGCAGGCGGATGTCCTCGGCGCAGATGCGGTGGACGAGATCCGTGAGGCGCTCGACCTCGGCCCACAGGCTCGTGGAGATGATCAGCGCGGTGGACTCGGCGGCGATCTCCTCGAACGGCCTCAGGTCGCCCGTGGTGCGCTGCCAGACGTGCGTGAGGCCCAGGGCCCCGCGGGGGTCGTGGAAGAGCCCGCCCACGCGCCAGAGGGCGTCGTACCCGGTGGTGCCGTCGCAGGGGAAGTCGCCGGGCAGCTGCTCATCGCCCTCCAGGATCTTCTCCACCACGGTCCATGCGCCGCCGGAGGCACCGTGCAGGTCCCGCAGATAGCCGCGCGGATCGGCGAGGCCGTCGGGATGGTCGATCCGGTAGCCGTCGACGACCCCCTCGGACTGCAGCTGCAGGAGCAGGGCATGGGCAGCGGTGAACACCTCGGGCAGCTCCACCCGCACCGCGGCGAGGGTGTCGACGTCGAAGAAGCGCCGATAGTTCAGCTCGTCGTCGGCGACCTTCCAGTAGGCCAGGCGGTACCACTGCCGTTCGAGCAGGTCGACGAGCCCCAGGTCCTCGGTGCCCGGGGCGATCGGCAGCACGTGGTCGTAGTAGCGCACCACGCTCTCCTCGCGCGTGCCGCCGTCGCGCTGGGGCACGTCGGCGCGGGACACCTCGATCTCGCCGTCGGCGAGGACCTCGCCGATGGGACGCCCCAGCACGGGCATGAGGATCGAGTTCTGCGCGGTGATGTCCACGTCGAACCAGTCGGCGAAGGGCGAGGCGGGGCCCTCGCGCAGCACCGACCACAGGGCGCGGTTGTGCCAGACGGGCGTGGGGATCGCCATGTGGTTGGGGACGACGTCGACGATCAGGCCCATGCCGTGGGCGTGGACGGCGGCGGCCAGTCTGCGCAGGGCGCCGATCCCGCCGATCTCCTCGCCGATCCGCGTGTGGTCCACGACGTCGTAGCCGTGGGCGGAGCCGGGGGCGGCCTGGAGCACGGGGGAGCAGAACACGTGACCCACCCCGAGGTCGGCGAGGTAGGGCACGATCGCGGCGGCGTCGTCGCACGTGAAGCCCGCGTGCAGCTGCAGCCGGTACGTGCTGGTGGGGACGATCCGGGAGGGGGCGGGGAGGGTGACCATGTGCTGCATGCTCCTTCGCGGGTCGGGACCGGTCGGGGCCGGGCGGGACCGCGGTGGGCCGAAGGGGTCAGCGCCGCGGATGCGAGGCGCTCGTGATCCGCGGCGCGGCGAGCGGGCCGGGGGACTGCGAGGACGCGCTGGTGTACACCGGGGCGCGCGGCGGCAGGGCGGCCTCCGAGGACCCGTCCTGCTCCTCGGCGTGCGCACCGCCGGTCTCGTCCAAGACGGGCTCGGCGGGGTGTCGTCCCAGGATCAGCACGGAGTGGGCGGGGCGCGTGATCGTCTGCCCGGGCTCGAGCCTCTCGCCCAGATCGAACTGGTGGGCCGTGCCCGAGGCGACGTACCAGGCGGCGCCGAACTCCTCGGGCGGGACGCGGAAGTCCACGTCGTTGCCCGCCCAGTTGAACATGAGCAGCGCGGAGTCGTCGATGATGCGCTCGCCGCGGGTGTCCGGCTCGGGGATCGCGGAGCCGTTGAGGAACACGTCCACGCACTTGTTCTGCGGGTCGTCCCACTGGTCCTGCGTCATCTCGGTGCCGTCGGTCGCGAGCCAGACCACGTCCGGCAGCGACTCGTCGCCCTCGCAGGGGTTCTGGCCGCCCAGGAAGCGCCGTCGCCGGAAGATCGGGTGCGCCCGGCGCAGGGCGATCATGTGCCGGGTGAAATCGAGCATGTCCTGCTGGTCCTCGTCGAGGTCCCAGTCGACCCACGAGATCTCGTCGTCCTGGCAGTAGGTGTTGTTGTTGCCCTGCTGGGTGCGGCCCATCTCATCGCCGTGGAGGATCATCGGCACGCCCTGGCTGACCAGCAGGGTCGCCATGAAGTTCTTGGCGCGGCGCAGTCGCAGCGAGGTGATGGCGAGGTCCTCCGTCGGGCCCTCGGCCCCCGAGTTCCAGGAGCGGTTGTGGCTCTCGCCGTCGTTGCCGCCCTCCCCGTTGGCCTCGTTGTGGCGCTCGTTGAAGGAGACGAGGTCGCGCAGGGTGAAGCCGTCGTGCGCGGTGACGAAGTTGACGGAGGCGATCGGGGTGCGGCCCGTGTGCTGGTAGAGGTCGGAGGAGCCCGCGAGGCGCGAGGAGAAGTCCGGCAGCACGCCCGGCTCGCTGCGGCCCGCGTCGCGCACGGTGTCGCGGTAGCGGCCGTTCCATTCCGACCACAGGGGCGGGAAGCCTCCCACCTGGTAGCCGCCCTCGCCGAGGTCCCAGGGCTCGGCGATGAGCTTGACCTGGGAGATGATCGGGTCCTGCTGGATGATGTCGAAGAAGGCGGAGAGCCGATCCACCTCGTGCAGCTCGCGGGCGAGCGTCGAGGCGAGGTCGAAGCGGAAGCCGTCCACGTGCATCTCGCTGACCCAGTAGCGCAGCGAGTCCATGATCAGCTGCAGCACGTGTGGGGTGCGCATGAGCAGGGAGTTCCCCGTGCCCGTGGTGTCGTAGTAGTGGGCCCTGTCGTCCTCGACGAGCCGGTAGTAGGAGGCGTTGTCGATGCCGCGGAAGGAGAGGGTGGGCCCCTTGTCGTTGCCCTCGGCGGTGTGGTTGTAGACGACGTCGAGGATCACCTCGATGCCGGCGGCGTGGAGGTTCTTGACCATGGTCTTGAACTCCTGGACCTGCTGGCCGGCGTCCCCCGCATAGGAGTACTCGTTGTGCGGGGCGAAGAACCCGATCGTGTTGTAGCCCCAGTAGTTGCGCAGCCCCTTCTCGACGAGGTGGCCGTCCTGGACGAACTGGTGCACGGGCATCAGCTCCACGGCGGTCACGCCGAGCGACTGCAGATGGCGGATGATCTCGGGGTGGCCCATCGCCACGTAGGTGCCGCGGATGGACTCGTCGATCCCCGGGTGCTGCATCGTCAGGCCCTTGACATGCGCCTCGTAGATGACGGTGTCGTGGTACTCGTGGCCGGGGGAGTGGTCGCTGCCCCAGTCGAAGTAGGGGGAGACCACGATGCCCAGCATCGTGTGCGGCGCAGAGTCCTCCTCGTTGCGCTGCTCGGGATCCTCGAAGTCGTAGGAGAAGAGCGAGGGATGGTTCGTGGCCATCCCGCTGATCGCCTTCGCGTACGGGTCCAGCAGCAGCTTGGACGGATCGCAGCGCTGGCCGGCGGCGGGATCGTAGGGGCCGTGGACGCGGTAGCCGTAGCGCTGCCCGGGCTGGACCGCCGGAAGGTAGACGTGCCAGACGAACGCGTCGACCTCGGTGACCTGCACGCGGGTCTCGGTGCCCTCCTCGTCGAACAGGCACAGCTCGACCCGCTCTGCCGCCTCGGAGAACAGGGCGAAGTTCGTGCCGCCGCCGTCGAAGGTCGCGCCGAGGGGGTACGGCTGTCCCGTCCAGATCTGCATGTGTGCACAGTACCCGGGCCCACCTGGGGCCGGACGGGGCGCAGCGCCGGTCGACGGCGCTCTCAGGACCCCTCGGGCCAGTTGCCCGGGCTGTCGGCCCCGCCCTCGACGACCTCCTCGTGCGCTCCGGGGAAGGCGGTCCAGTCGTCCTGCGGGCGGTAGCCCAGCTCGAGCATGGTGTCGGTGATGTCCCAGCGGCGATTGGGGTTCGCGGAGATCGCGTAGTAGATGCCGAAGGGGACGTCGGCCTCGAGCGCGCTGCGGACGGCCCGGGCCGCATCGTCCGGGGAGAGCCACATGGCGCGCAGCAGGTCCACGTCCGTGGACAGCGGGTCCTCGCTCATCCACCCGATGCGCAGGGCGATCACCTCGAGGCCGAAGGCGTCGTGGTAGTGGCGCCCCAGGGCCTCGCCGAACACCTTGGAGACTCCGTAGAGGGAGTCCGGCCAGGGCGGCATGTCACTGTGCACGGGCCACTGCTCGTGGCGGTCGTAGCCGCCCATCGCATGGTTCGACGAGGCGAGCACGACCCGGCGCACGCCGGCGTCCCGCGCCGCCTCCAGCACATTGCGCTGGCCCACGATGTTCGGGCCCAGCACCGCCTCCCAGTCGGACTCGGGGGAGGCCGATCCGGCGAGGTGCACGACCGCGTCGATCCCGTCCATCAGCGCGCGGACCTGGTCGTAGTCGGTCACGTCGGCGATGCGCAGCCGGTCGCGCAGGCCTTCGGTGCGGGCGTGCCGACCCTGCGGGACGATGTCGTACTCGTCGTCGAGCCGGGCGAGCAGCGCCGTGCCCACGCCCCCCGTCGCCCCGGTCAGCAGGATCCGCTTCTTCGCGTCATCGCTCATGGGGCCATTGTGGGACGTGCGCGGGGACCTGGCCAGAGGCGGGGCCCGGACACGAGAAAGGCCCCGGTCGATGACCGGGGCCTTCAGNCCAGAGGCGGGGCCCGGACACGAGAAAGGCCCCGGTCGATGACCGGGGCCTTCAGCGTGGGCGATACTGGGATCGAACCAGTGACCTCTTTCGTGTCAGGAAAGCGCGCTACCACTGCGCCAATCGCCCATGCAGCCGAGCTGCGAGGGGACGGAGCGGACGACGGGACTCGAACCCGCGACCCTCACCTTGGCAAGGTGATGCTCTACCAACTGAGCCACGTCCGCGCATCTGCCGGATCCATCGCCCCGGGTCGCCCCGGCGCAGGTGGTTCCCGCTGACGAGGAGACACATTACGGGTGTGTGCACGCCCCGTGCAAATGCACGTGATGCGCGGCACCAGCCCTGCGGGGCGTCGGCCGGGGTGGCTCACGCCACAGCGAGAAGTGGTCTCTGACGTTCGGATCTGCGCCGCCGGTGGTGTAATCTCGTCCAGGTCCGATCGGGAGCCCGGCTCCCGCCCAGGACAGCGAAGGGCTCGCTCGCGGGCGGCCCGACGGGCGATTGGCGTAGTGGTAGCGCGCTTCCTTCACACGGAAGAGGTCACTGGTTCGATCCCAGTATCGCCCACGACAGGATCCTCGGATCCTCGTCACGCGGACGTGGCTCAGTTGGTAGAGCATCACCTTGCCAAGGTGAGGGTCGCGGGTTCGAGTCCCGTCGTCCGCTCCGGGAGGCGGCGCGCCCGACACTGTCGGGAGCGCCGTTCCTCATGAGGGGCCGTCCTCGCGTCGGCCGCTCGTCCGGTGGGTTGGCCGAGAGGCGAGGCAACGGCCTGCAAAGCCGTGTACACGGGTTCGAATCCCGTACCCACCTCCGCTTCCGCCTCCGGGCGGAGGACGACCAGGGCGATTGGCGCAGTGGTAGCGCGCTTTCCTGACACGAAAGAGGTCACTGGTTCGATCCCAGTATCGCCCACCCCTGAAGGCCCTGACCGGCGCATCCGGTCAGGGCCTTCGTCATGCCCCGACCGTTCCCCGCCGCTCCGGGGCGGTCCGGGACCACGCCGCCGCGACGCCGGCCCTCGTGCCCACTGCGCCGCCGCGGACCGTGTAGCGTCTGCTCGTCCGGTCCCCACGACGTCGTGCCGGAGACCGGTGCCGCCCCGCCCCGTGCCCCGACCTCGCTGCTGAGGAGCCCCCATGTCCGTGCTCGAACGCGACGCGATCGTCGCGCCCGTGAAGTTCAACCGCTGGCTGATCCCGCCCGCGGCCCTCGCCATCCACCTGAGCATCGGCCAGGTCTACGCGTTCTCCGTGTTCAAGGCCCCACTCATCGACCACTTCGGCTTCGACGAGGGCAGCGGCGAGGTCGCGACCGGCTGGATCTTCTCCCTCGCGATCGCGATGCTCGGCATCTCCTCGGCGATCGCGGGCGCCTGGGTCGAGAAGGTCGGCCCGCGCGCGTCGATGGTGGTCTCCGGCGCCTTCTGGGTGGCGGGCTTCCTCGTGGCCACGCTGGGCGTCGCGACCAGCCAGCTCTGGCTCGTGTACGTCGGCTACGGAGTCATCGGCGGCATCGGGCTCGGGATCGGCTACATCTCCCCGGTGTCCACGCTCATGAAGTGGTTCCCGGATCGTCCGGGCCTCTCCACGGGGCTGGCGATCATGGGATTCGGGGGCGGCGCGCTCATCGCGAGCCCCACCTCCAACGCGCTGATGGCCCTGTACGGCGGCGGCGCCGATCGTCTCGGCGACGGCATCACCGGCACCTTCCTCACCCTCGCGGTGATCTACCTGATCGTCATCGCGCTCGGCGCGTACGTCATCCGCCTCCCGCATCCGGACTGGACGCCGACCGGCTTCGACGCCTCGCGAGCCACGGCCAAGCCCATGCAGTCCGCGGGCAACGTCTCCGTCCGGGGAGCGATGCGCACCCCGCAGTTCTGGCTGCTGTGGATCGCGCTGTTCACCAACGTCACCGCCGGCATCGGCATCCTCGAGTCCGCCTCGCCCATGATCCAGGGATCCTTCGCCGGCATCACCGCGGTCGCCGCCGGCGGCTTCGTGGGGCTGCTCTCGATCTTCAACATGGGCGGCCGCTTCGTGTGGTCCACGGCCTCGGACTACCTGGGCCGGAAGACCACGTACCTGGTGTTCCTCGGCGGCGGGATCCTCCTGTACCTGCTGCTGGTGACCGTCGGCTCCCAGGCGCTCGCGATCTTCGTGCTCTCGGCGCTCGTGATCATCTCCTTCTACGGGGGCGGCTTCGCCACGGCGCCCGCCTACCTCAAGGACCTGTTCGGCGTGTACCAGGTGGGCGCGATCCACGGCCGACTGCTCACGGCGTGGTCCGCCGCAGGCATCGTGGGCCCGCTGATCGTGAACTCCGTGGTCGAGCACCAGAAGAGCGCGGGCCAGGAGGGCTTCGGCCTCTATCGTCTGGCGCTGATCATCATGATCGGCATCCTCGCCGTCGGCTTCGTCTCGAACCTCCTGATCCGCCGGCTCGACCCGCGCCACTTCGAGGACCCGGAGGTCGTCGCGAAGAAGGCCGAGCATGACCGCGAGGCCGCGGCGAAGGCGTCGGACGCATGGCACGGAGCCGACGGGGCGGCGTCCGCGGGCGGCGCGCACGCCGCCGCGGCCGGCGTGCTCGCACTCATCGTGGTCGCGGCGCTGGCCTACGGCGTCGTCAAGACGCTCATCACCGCCGTCGGACTGTTCACCGGCTGAGCCCGCGCAGACCGGTCCCGCGCCCCGAGCCATCCGGCGCCGCGCCCTCTCCGGTCCCGCGTCGCGCGCGTCTCGCGCCGGTCGAATGCGGTTCTCGGGGGAGGCGGCGGCCCGATACGATCGTCCGCGGAGCCGACATCGTCGGCCGGCTCGAACCGACCAGCAAGGAGCACCCCGTGGCCCAGATCGCCATCACCCTCGACGGATCCCCCCAGCAGATCGAGGAGGGGACCACGGGCGCCGAGCTGTTCGAGGGCCAGGGCACGATCATCGCCCTGCGGGTCGACGGCGAGCTGCGGGACCTCGCGACCGCCGTGGCCGACGGCCAGGAGATCGAGGGCGTCGAGCTCGGCAGCGAGGACGGCCTCGCCATCCTGCGCCACTCGACCGCGCACGTGCTCGCCCAGGCGGTGCAGCGCGTGAACCCCGAGGCGAAGCTGGGGATCGGACCGCCCATCACCGACGGCTTCTACTACGACTTCGACGTCGAGACCCCCTTCACCCCCGAGGACCTCAAGAACCTCGAGAAGCAGATGGGGCGCATCGTCAAGGAGAACCAGCGGTTCGTGCGCCGCGAGGTCAGCGATGACGAGGCCCGCGCCGAGGAGTCCGGCGAGCCCTTCAAGCTCGAGCTGATCGGCCTCAAGTCCACCGCCGACGACGCCGCCGAGGGCGCGAGCGTGGAGGTCGGCGCGGGCGGACTGACCATGTACGACAACGTCTCCAAGAAGGGCGAGGTGGTCTGGACCGACCTCTGCCGCGGCCCCCACCTGCCCTCGACCAAGCACATCGGCAACGGCTTCGCCCTCACCCGCTCCGCCGCCGCGTACTGGCGCGGGAGCGAGAAGAACCCGATGCTGCAGCGCGTCTACGGCACCGCCTGGCCCACCAAGGACGAGCTCAAGGCCTACCAGGAGCGCATCGCCGAGGCCGAGCGCCGCGACCACCGCCGCCTGGGCTCCGAGCTGGACCTGTTCTCGTTCCCCGACGAGATCGGCTCCGGGCTGCCCGTGTTCCACCCCAAGGGCGCGATGATCAAGATGGAGATGGAGGAGTACTCCCGCCGTCGTCACATCGAGGCCGGCTACTCCTTCGTCTCCACCCCGCACATCACCAAGAAGAACCTCTTCGAGACCTCCCGCCACCTCGAGTGGTACGCCGACGGCATGTATCCGCCCATGCACCTGGACGAGGAGCACGACGCCGAGGGCAACGTCACCAAGCAGGGCCAGGACTACTACCTCAAGCCCATGAACTGCCCGATGCACAACCTCGTCTTCCGGTCCCGCGGGCGCTCCTACCGCGAGCTCCCGCTGCGGCTGTTCGAGTTCGGCAGCGTCTACCGCTACGAGAAGTCCGGCGTGGTCCACGGCCTCACCCGCGCCCGCGGCTTCACCCAGGACGACGCCCACATCTACACCACCCGCGAGCAGATGCGCGACGAGCTCGCGAGCCTGCTGACCTTCGTGCTCGACCTGCTGCGCGACTACGGGCTCGACGACTTCTACCTCGAGCTGTCCACCCGCGACCCCGAGAAGTCCGTGGGCGACGAGGCGACCTGGGAGGAGGCGACCCGCACCCTCGAGGAGGTCGCGCGGGAGTCGGGGCTCGACCTGGTGCCGGATCCGGGCGGCGCCGCCTTCTACGGCCCGAAGATCTCGGTCCAGGCCAAGGACGCGATCGGCCGCACCTGGCAGCTCTCGACCATCCAGCTCGACTTCTTCGAGCCCGAGCTCTTCGAGCTCGAGTACACCGCGTCCGACGGCTCCCGCCAGCGCCCGGTGATGATCCACCGCGCGCTCTTCGGATCGATCGAGCGCTTCTTCGGCGTGCTGCTCGAGCACTACGCGGGCGCCTTCCCGGTCTGGCTCGCCCCCGTGCAGGTCGTCGGCATCCCGGTGGCCGCCGAGTACGCGCCCTACCTCGACCAGGTCGCGCAGCGGCTGCGCGAACGGGGAGTGCGCGTGGAGGTCGACGCCTCGGACGACCGGATGCAGAAGAAGATCCGCACCCACACCAAGGAGAAAGTGCCCTACCTGCTCATCGCCGGCGGCGAGGACCAGGAGAACGGGGCGGTCTCCTTCCGCTTCCGCAACGGCAGCCAGGACAACGGCATCCCCGTGGACGAGGCCGTCGAGCGCATCGTCGAGTCGATCCGCACCCGCGCCCAGGTCTGAGGAGGTCCGATGGGCACGCCCGAGCAGCACGGTCCCGCGGGGCCGACGTCCGATCAGCCGCAGGCCGACGAGCCCGTGCGCGTCGAGTCCCCGAGCGCCTTCGCGGGCGAGGACGACGGCATGGACCGGCTCTGGACGCCCCATCGGATGGTGTACATCCAGGGCGAGGGCAAGCCCGAGGATCCCGACGACGGCGAGCAGTGCCCCTTCTGCGCGGGGCCCGCGAAGAGCGACGAGGACGCGCTCATCGTCCATCGCGGGTCCCTCGCGTTCGTGATCCTCAACCTCTTCCCCTACAACAGCGGTCACCTCATGGTGTGCCCGTACCGGCACGTCGCGGACTACACCGACCTCACCCAGGGCGAGGTGCTCGAGGTCGCGGAGCTCACCCGCACCGCCATGCGGGTGGTGCGGGAGGTCTCCCGGCCCGACGGCTTCAACCTGGGCATGAACCAGGGCCAGGCCGGCGGAGCGGGCATCGCCGCGCACCTGCACCAGCACGTCGTCCCGCGCTGGATCGGCGATGCGAACTTCCTGCCGATCGTCGGCCGCACCAAGGCGCTGCCCATCCTGCTCGCCGACACCCGCGCCCAGTACGCCGCGGCCTGGCCCGCCGGAGCAGGGGAGGGCGAGCACGCATGAGCGCCCCGGGGACCGCCGCCGACTACGGGTACGACGTCGATCGCACGGACCCGCAGTCGCCCGGTCACCTGCGTCCGGGGGATGCACGGCGCACCCGAAGGCGGCGCCCCTGGGTGCAGCTCCTCGTCTGGGGCGGTGCGATCGCGGCCCTGATCCTGGTCGCCGCGGGCGTGTGGTTCTTCACGATCCGGCCGCTCGGCACGGGCACAGCCCTGGTCGCGTTCACCGCCGCGCTCGTGCCCGTGAGCCTCGTGCTCGCCGCCGTGTGGTGGCTCGACCGCTTCACCCCTCAGCCGCGCATCACCCTCGTCTACTCCTTCGTGTGGGGCGCGGCCGGATCGGTCGCGCTGACCTTCGTCATCGGCGGTGCCGTGACCTGGTGGATCACCCCGCAGGACGCAGGTGAGAACACCGCGAACTTCCTCGCCGCCGTGGTCCAGGCGCCGCTGGTCGAGGAATCGATGAAGTCCTCCGGGCTCATCGCCCTGCTGATCTGGGGGCGCCGCTTCATCGGCGGGCCGATCGACGGCGTCGTCTACGCCATGCTCATCGCCGGCGGCTTCGCCTTCACCGAGAACGTCCTCTACTTCGGACGCGCCTTCCAGCAGGCACAGGCCTCGGGCACCGTCGACGCCTTCTGGCAGACCTTCCTGCTGCGCGGCCTGCTCTCCCCGTTCGCCCATGCCAGCTTCACCTCGCTGTGCGGGCTGGGGCTGGGGATCGCCGCCGAGCGCCGCTCCCTCATGCTCTACTTCGGACTGGGCGTGGGCGGTCTGTCGCTGGGCATGTGCCTGCACGCGCTGTGGAACGGGTCCACCTTCTTCATCGAGGTCGACCAGGCGGCGCCGATGTCGGGCTTCCTGCGCTACTACCTCGCGATCCAGCTCCCGCTGTTCCTCCTGCTCGCCGGCATCATGACCTTCCTGAGGCTGCGGGAGAAGCGGATCGTGCGCACGCAGCTCTCCGCCTACGGGCGTGCCGGATGGTTCGCTCCCCGCGAGGTGGACATGCTGGTCTCGATCCGCGCCCGCCGCCGGGCCGAGAGGTGGGCGTCCGCGCACGGGGCCGTGCCGCGGATGGCGATGCACGACCTCATCCTCGCCTCGGTGGACCTCGCCATCACCCGCCACGGCGTGCTCCACGGGAAGCCGACGGCCAAGACCCGGGAGCGCGAGCGGGAGCTGCTCGAGCGGATCACCGCGGACCGTCGGCTGATCGGCGCGCTCAGCCGGCCCGTCGCCCCCGCCCCATCCGCCGCGGACGGCCGAGGGCCGCGTCGGCCGTAGACTGTCGGGGTCCAGACCGAAGGATCGACCAGCCGAGGAGACACATGTCGGGTCACTCCAAGTGGGCGACGACCAAGCACAAGAAGGCCGCGATCGACGCCAAGCGCGGCAAGCTGTTCGCCAAGCTCATCAAGAACATCGAGGTGGCGGCGCGTACGGGCGGGCCGGACCCCGCGGGGAACCCGACCCTGTACGACGCGATCCAGAAGGCCAAGAAGACCTCGGTCCCCAACGACAACATCGACCGCGCCGTCAAGCGCGGCGGCGGGCTCGACGGCGGCGGCGTCGACTACCAGACGCTCATGTACGAGGGGTACGCGCCCGGGGGCGTGGCCCTGCTCGTCGAGTGCCTCACGGACAACAAGAACCGTGCCGTCTCCGAGGTGCGCCTGGCCTTCACCCGCAGCGGCGGCAACATGGCGGACTCCGGGTCGGTGGCCTACATGTTCAACCGCAAGGGCGTCGTCGCGGTGCCCAAGGAGGGCAACACCGAGGACGACCTGCTCGAGGTCGTGCTCGACGCGGGCGCCGAGGAGATCAACGACGAGGGCGAGACCTTCGAGATCATCTCCGAGACCGGCGACGTGGTCGCCGTGCGCACGGCTCTCCAGGAGGCGGGCATCGACTACGACAGCGCCGAGGCGCAGTTCGTGCCGAACATCCGCACCGAGGTCGACCTCGACGGCGCCCAGAAGGTGCTTCGCCTGATCGACGCGCTCGAGGACAGCGACGACGTGCAGAACGTCTACTCGAACCTCGACATCCCCGAGGACGTCGCCGCGCAGCTCGAGGACGAGGACTGATCCTGCTGTCGCCGCGCCGGGAGTCCCCGTCCGCATCCGGAGCGTCGCAGCGATGACGCTCCGGGTGCTCGGCGTGGATCCCGGCCTCACGCGCTGCGGCTACGGCGTCCTCGACGCCGGGCGCGGCCGCTCGGCGTCCCTCGTCGACGTGGGCGTGGTGCGCTCCAGCCCGGACGAGGGCATCGACCAGCGCCTGCTCGTGATCTCCCGGGGCCTCGAGGAGAAGATCGAGGAGCACGCCCCGGACGTCGTCGCCATCGAGCGCGTGTTCAGCCAGAACAACACGTCGACCGTGATGGGGACCGCACAGGTCTCCGGGGTCGCGATCCTGCTCGCCGCCCAGCGCGGCATCAGGATCGCCATGCACACGCCCTCCGAGGTCAAGGCCGCTGTCACCGGCAGCGGGCGCGCCGACAAGAAGCAGATCCAGACCATGCTGGTCAAGCTGCTGCACCTCGAGGCGCCTCCGAAGCCGGCCGACGCCGCCGACGCCGTCGCGATCGCCCTCACCCAGCTCTGGCGCGGGCCCGGCCCCGTGCGCCTGGACGCCGGCGGACGCGCCCGCACGAGCGCGCAGTCCGTCTGGGCCGAGGCGGAGCGCAGCGCGCGGCGCGCCCGGGAGTCCTCGACCTCCCGCTTCTGATCGAACACGTGTTCTAGGGTGGTGCCGTGATCGCTTCTCTCACCGGAACGGTGGCCTCGATCGGCCTCGATTCCCTGGTCCTCGACGTCCACGGCGTGGGCTACCTCGTCCGCACCACGCCCGCCGCTCTCGCCCAGACCCGGCACGGCGCCCCCCTGACCCTGCACACCGAGCTCGTCGTGCGCGAGGACTCGATGACGCTGTTCGGGTTCCCCTCCGCGGAGGACACGGAGACCTTCCGGATCGTGCAGTCGGTGAGCGGCATCGGCCCGCGCCTCGCCCTCGCCGTGCTCGCGGTCCTGTCCCCGGAGGACCTGCGCCGTGCGGTCACCGCGCAGGACGTCAAGGCCATCACCCGCACGCCCGGGATCGGGCCCAAGGTCGCGAGCCGCATGATCCTCGAGCTCGGGGGCAGGCTCTCCGCTCCCGCCGAGGAGCAGGGCGAGCAGCAGGTCGACGCCGCCGGTGCTCCCGTGGCGGGCGCGAACCCGCTGGACGACCAGGTGGTCACGGCCCTCGTCGGCCTCGGCTGGCCCGACAAGGCCGCGGCCGACGCCGTCGCCGGCGTCCACGCGGAGCCCGAGGACCCGCAGGATGCCGCCGGGCTGCTGCGCGCCGCGCTGCGCCGTCTCGGAGGCAGCCGGTGAGCGCGTCGACGGAGGACTTCGACGAGGCCGACGACGGCGGGCGCGCCCTTACGAGCGCCGAGTCGGGCGCGCTCGAGCGGGCAGCAGAGGCCGCTCTGCGTCCGAAGAGCCTCGCGGACTTCGTCGGCCAGGAGGTCGTGCGCGAGCAGCTCTCCCTGGTGCTCGACGCCGCCAAGGGCCGCGGGCGCGCGCCCGAGCACATGCTCCTCTCGGGCCCCCCGGGGCTCGGCAAGACGACCCTGGCGATGATCATCGCCACCGAGCTGTCCGTCCCCCTGCGCATCACCTCCGGACCCGCCGTGCAGCACGCGGGGGACCTCGCCGCGATCCTCTCCGCGCTCGAGGAGGGGGAGGTGCTGTTCATCGACGAGATCCACCGGCTCGCGCGTCCCGCCGAGGAGATGCTCTACATCGCCATGGAGGACTTCCGCGTCGACGTGGTGGTCGGCAAGGGCGTCGGCGCGACCTCGATCCCGCTCGAGCTGCCGCCCTTCACCGTCGTCGGCGCGACGACGCGCGCGGGTCTCCTTCCCGCGCCGCTGCGGGACCGCTTCGGGTTCACCGGCCACCTCGACTACTACCGGGCCGAGGAGCTGCACCGCGTGGTCACGCGCTCGGCCGGGCAGCTCGCGGTCGAGATCGAGGACGAGGCCGCCGGCGAGATCTCCTCCCGCTCGCGCGGCACCCCCCGCATCGCGAACCGCCTCCTGCGGCGCGTGCGCGACTGGGCGCAGGTGCGCGGCGACGGACGCCTCGACCTCGACGCCGCCCGCCGTGCCCTGGACGTCTACGAGGTGGACGTGAGAGGCCTGGACCGCCTCGACCGCGCCGTGATCTCGGCGCTGTGCAAGCGCTTCGCCGGGGGACCGGTGGGGCTGTCGACCCTCGCGGTGTCCGTGGGCGAGGAGACGGAGACCGTCGAGACGGTCGTCGAGCCGTACCTCGTGCGCGAGGGCTTCCTCACGCGCACCCCGCGCGGCCGCATCGCGACGCCGCTCGCCTGGTCGCACCTGGGGCTCGCGGCGCCCGAGCCGGCACACGGCACGACCCCGCCGCTCGGGCGGTTCTGAAGGATCGGCGGGCCCCGGCCCGCCCTCGCGCCACCGCGGCCATGTTCCGAGGGGGCGTTCGGGGACGGCAGGTAGAGTGTTGCGGGTGCGCGTGCGGCCGGGCCGCTCCGCGCCCGCCCGTGCGGCTCCTCCGCACCCGTCGATCAGCTCGCGCCCCGCGCCTCCGGTGCCAGGCGGCGCTCGAAAGGACCCCCATGCAGTCCATGATCCCCCTCATCGTGATGTTCGGTGCGATGATCCTGCTGATGGTCTGGATGTCCAGCCGTCAGCGCAAGGCCCAGGCCGCCCAGCAGGAGAAGGTCCGGGCGCTCGGCGTCGGGGACGAGGTCCGCACCCACTCCGGCTTCTTCGGACTGATCGTCGAGGAGTACGACGACGTCGTCATCCTCGAGACAGAGTCCGGTGCGCACACCAAGTGGGCCCGCCAGGCGATCGCCGGCGCGGCGGACCCGAACGCCGCCCACAACGACGCCCCCGCCCTCGAGGGCGAGACCGTCGAGAGCGCGGAGCGCTCCGAGACCTCGCGCACCGCGCAGGACGCCACCGCGCTCGACTCGACCGCGGACGGCACCGAGGACCGTGCGGAGCCCCTCCCCGACGTCGACGACGAGTCGCCGGCGTCGGCCGATGCCGGCCGCGAGGGCGGGATCCCCGGCGTCACCACCCGGGGCGACGAGCCCCACACCGCACGCTGACACGCCCTGACACGTCGCCCCGCTGAGGAATCGCATATCGCATGAGCGCACGTCGCACGTCCCTGGGAGGGCTCGTCCTCCTGATCGTGGTCCTGATCGGCATCGTCGGTGCCGGGGTCTGGAAGGGCGGCTGGCAGGCCTCCCCGAAGCTCGCCCTCGATCTCGAGGGAGGCACGCAGATCATCCTCCAGGCGAGCACGACCGACGGCTCCGCGATCGATGCCGACTCGATGGATCAGGCCCGCGAGATCATCTCCCAGCGCGTGAACGCGATGGGCGTCGCGGAGACGGAGATCAGCGTCCAGGGCGGGACAAACATCGTCGTCGACGTCCCCGGGAACCTCGACTCGGAGACGCGCGAGGCGCTCGGGGCGACGGCCGCGCTGTCGTTCCGGCCCGTGCTCGCCACCCTCGATCCCTCGGGGACGGGCAGCGCGAAGGCCAGCGACGACGGGGGATCGGATCCCTCCGATGAGGTGTTCTCCGGCGCTATCACCCTGGACGACCCGTATGCGCCGAACTCGACCGCGCAGGCGACCGGCGCCTCCGATGCGTCCGACGGAGCCTCCGACAGCGGCGGCGACGGCTCGTCCTCCGACGTGCCGGCCGCATGGTCCTCGGACTGGGCGACCACGGCGCTGCAGTCGCAGGCCGCGGCCGTGGACTGCTCCCATCCCGAGGCGCAGCAGGAGATCGCATCCTCGGCGCCGAACTCCCAGCCCGTCGTGGCCTGCAGCGACGACGGCTCCGCCAAGTACCTGCTGGGCCCGGAGGTCCTGCCGGGGACCGTGGTGACCAACGCCAGCGTGGGCAGCGACACGAACTCCTCTGGTCAGTCGACCGGTGCCTACCTGGTGAATATGCAGTTCACCTCCGAGGGCAGCAAGACCTTCGGCACCATGACCGATGCGCTCTACAACAAGAAGGGCGCGACCGACTCCTTCGCGATCGTCCTGGACGGCCAGGTCGTCTCCGCTCCCTACGTGCAGACGCCCTCCTCCAACGGCGCCTCGATCAGCGGCAATTTCGATCAGGACACCGCGAAGCAGCTGGCCGACCAGCTGAAGTTCGGCGCCCTGCCGCTGCAGTTCGACATCCAGTCGGAGCAGCAGATCTCCGCGACGCTCGGTGGTGACCAGCTCGAGAAGGGCCTCATCGCGGGCATCATCGGACTGGTCCTCGTGGTCGCCTACGCGGCCCTGCAGTACCGCGTGCTCTCCATCGTGACGACTTCGAGCCTCGTGGTCACCGGCGTGCTCACCTATCTCACGCTCACCGTGCTCTCGCACATCCCGGAGATCGGCTACCGCCTCTCGCTCGCGGGTGTGACCGGCCTGATCGTCGCGATCGCCTTCACGGCCGATTCGTTCATCGTCTACTTCGAGCGCGTACGCGACGAGATACGCGACGGCCGCGGCATCGTCGCGGCTGTGGACCATGGCTGGAACCGTGCCAAGCGCACCATCCTCGCCTCGGACGCCGTGAACCTCATCGCCTCGATCGTCCTGTACGTCCTGTCCACGGGCAGCGTGCGCGGCTTCGCGTTCACGCTGGGCCTGACCACGATCATGGATCTCGTGGTGGTGTTCCTCTTCACCCACCCCCTGCTGCAGACCCTCGTGCGCACCCGCTTCTTCGGCAAGGGGCACCCCATGAGCGGGCTCGATCCCGCCCAGCTCGGGCGCCAGGTCCCCGCCTACGCGGGCCGAGGTCGCGTCCGCTCGGCCGCCGATCGCGGCCCCGTCGACGGCGCCGACGACGGGGCCCCCGTGCGCGAGACCCTCGCCCAGCGCAAGGCGCGCCTGGCGCGGGAGGCCCAGGAGCCCCGGGAGGGGGCGGCAACGGGGGAGACGACCCGGAAGGGGACGGCCGCGGACACCGGCCCGGATCCCGGCGGCGAGGACAGCGGATCGCAGGGCGACGAGGACGGGAGGGACGCACGATGAGGCTCAGCACGGCGAATCTCGGCAACGACCTGCACACCGGTGCGGTCTCCGTCCCCATCGTGAGGCGTCGGCGCACCTGGTACCTCCTCAGCGTCGTCGTCGTCGTCATCCTCGGCAGCATCGCGCTGGTGCGCGGCGTGAACCTGGGCATCGAGTTCACCGGCGGCTCCGAGTTCCAGGTCTCCGGGGTCAGCTCGTCCCAGGAGTCGCAGGCCCGCGACGTCGTGCGCGAGGTCGTCAGCGACAACGAGCCGAAGGTGACGATGATCGGCGGGAGCACGCTCCGCGTGCAGACCGCGCAGCTCGACACCCAGCAGACCCAGCAGGTCGCGCAGGACCTCGCGGACACCTACGGCGTGCCCGTCTCCGACGTCTCGACCTCCTTCATCGGCCCGGTCTGGGGCGGCGACGTCACCACGAAGATGGCGCGCGGCGTGGTCGTGTTCATCATCCTGGTCGCCGCGGTGATGGCGCTCTACTTCCGCAACGTGAAGACCTCGCTCGCCGCGATGATCACGCTCGTGCACGACATGCTCTTCACCGCCGCGGTGTACGGCGTCGTCGGCTTCGAGATCACCCCGGCCACCGTGATCGGCTTCCTCACGATCCTCGGGTACTCGCTCTACGACACGATCGTCGTGTTCGACAAGATGCGCGAGAACACGGCGCACCTGACGGAGCAGAACCGCAGGACCTACGCGGAGTCCGTCGAGCTCGCCGCGAACCAGACGCTCATGCGCTCGCTGAACACCTCGATCGTCGCTCTGCTGCCGGTGGGGTCGATCCTCGCGATCGGTGCCTTCGTGCTCGGCGCCGGCACCCTCAAGGACATCTCCCTCGCCCTGTTCATCGGCATCTTCGTGGGCACCTACTCCTCGGTGTTCCTCGCTCCCGGCCTCGTGGTGACCCTGCGCGGACGCGAGAAGAGCATCATCTCCCACAGCCGGAGGGTCCTCGAGGCGCGCAGCGCCGGGACTGACGGACGCGGCGAGGACGACGACTCCGACGGCGACCTCGCGACCGCCGGGGGCTCCACGACCACCACGACCAGGAGACGCCGATGACCCCCGCCCTCGCGAGCACAGTAGGCTCGACGCCCGTCGGCCCCACGCCCGCCGATGCCGGTGTCGGAGGCGGGCACTCCGGCCGGCTCGGCCCCGGGCAGGTCCGGGAGCTCATGGCCTCGCACATCGACACCTACCAGGACTTCCCCGAGCCCGGGGTGCTGTTCCGCGACATCACCCCGCTGCTGCGCGACCCCGAGTCCTTCCACGCCGTGATCGGACACTGGAGCGCGATCCTGCCCGAGCAGGTGGACCTCGTGGTCGGCGTCGAGGCGCGCGGCTTCGTGCTGGGCGCGCCGCTGGCCTACGAGATGGGCGCCGGCTTCGTCCCTGCGCGCAAGGCGGGCAAGCTGCCCGGCGCCCCGCGCTCGATCAGCTACGACCTGGAGTACGGCAGCGCCCAGATCGAGATCGCGGTGGGCGCGCTCCCGCGCGGCGCACGCGTGGTGGTGGTCGACGACCTGCTGGCCACGGGCGGCACCGCCGCGGCGACGATCGAGCTCGTGCGCCGCTTCGACGTCGAGCTGCTGGGCGTCTCCTTCCTCCTCGAGCTCGAGGGGCTGGGCGGACGCGATCGCCTTCCCGCGGACGTCCCCGTGGTCACCGTGGAGTCCGTCCCGAACTGAGGCGCCGGACCGCTCCGCCCCCACTGCGGCACGGCGCTCGGACCCCTCCGGATATGGAGGGCCCCGCCGTCCGCGGACGGCGGACACCACCACTCCCTACGGGGTCGTAGACTCGGGTGACTGCGCAGGAGGTTCGGATGAGTGAACACGGGACCACCCCCCGGTCGGAGTCGCGCCCGGCGCCCGTCCATCGGCGCTCGCGGTCTCCGTTCTCGTTCCTGGTCGGACGCACGTCGCCGACCAGTCCGAACCCCTCGTCGGCCTATTTCGAACCGCTCGTCCAGGCGGTGACCGCGGCCCATCCCAAGGAGGCCCTGGGGCTCCTGGAGCGTGCCTTCGCCGTCGCCGAGAGGGCCCACCAGGGGCAGTTCCGCAAGAGCGGCGACCCGTACATCACCCACCCGGTCTCGGTCGCGATGATCCTCGCGGAGCTCGGCAGCCCGCAGGAGGTCCTCGCCGCCGCCCTGCTCCACGACACGGTGGAGGACACCGACTACTCGCTGGACCAGCTGCGGGGAGACTTCGGCGACGAGATCGCCCTTCTCGTCGACGGCGTCACCAAGCTCGACAAGGTCACCTACGGCGACGCCGCCCAGGCCGAGACCGTGCGCAAGATGATCGTGGCGATGAGCCGCGACATCCGCGTGCTGCTCATCAAGCTCGCCGATCGCCTGCACAACGCCCGCACCTGGCGGTACGTGCCGGCCGCGTCGGCGGAGCGCAAGGCGCGCGAGACCCTCGAGATCTACGCCCCGCTCGCGCACCGCCTCGGTCTGAACACCATGAAGTGGGAGCTCGAGGACCGCTCCTTCCAGGTGCTCTACCCGAAGGTGTACGCGGAGATCGTCTCCCTGGTCGCCCAGCACGCGCCGGCGCGCGAGCAGTACCTCGCGAGCGTGTCCGGGCAGATCCAGGATGACCTGCGCAAGGCGAAGATCAAGGCATCCGTCACCGGGCGCCCGAAGCACTACTACTCGATCTATCAGAAGATGATCGTGCGCGGCCGCGACTTCGCGGACATCTACGACCTGGTGGGCATCCGCGTGCTCGTGGACACCGTGCGCGACTGCTACGGAGTGCTGGGCATCCTGCACGCCCGATGGTCGCCCATCCCCGGGCGCTTCAAGGACTACATCGCCCTGCCCAAGTTCAACCTCTACCAGTCGCTGCACACGACGGTCATCGGCCCCACCGGCAAGCCCGTCGAGGTGCAGATCCGCACCCGCGAGATGCACCGCCGCGCCGAGTACGGCGTCGCCGCGCACTGGAAGTACAAGGCGATGGCGGGTCCTGACCCGGCGCCGACGGCGAAGTCGGGGGAGATGGCCTGGCTGCGCCAGCTCATGGACTGGCAGAAGGACACCTCCGACTCGGGCGACTTCCTGGACTCCCTGCGCTTCGAGATCAACAGCCAGGAGGTCTACGTCTTCACCCCGAAGGGCGATGTGATCGCTCTTCCCCAGGGGGCGACCCCTGTGGACTTCGCCTACACGGTGCACACCGAGGTGGGCCACCGCACGATCGGGGCGCGTGTCAACGGCAAGCTCGTGCCGCTGGACTCGGCGCTGAGCACGGGCGACGTGGTCGAGGTGTTCACCTCGAAGGCCGAAGGGGCCGGGCCCAGCCAGGACTGGCTGGGTTTCGTGAAGACCCCGCGCGCCCGCACGAAGATCCGCCAGTGGTTCTCCAAGGAGCGTCGCGAGGAGGCGCTCGAGAAGGGCAAGGACGAGCTGTCCAAGGCGCTGCGTCGCCAGGACCTCCCGATGCGCCGCCTGCTCACCCACGAGACCCTGCAGTCGGTCGCGCTGGACCTCGACCAGAACTCCGTGGACGCCCTCTACACCGCGATCGGAGAGGGGCACGTCGGCGCCCAGAACGTCGTCGAGAAGCTCCGGGCGACCTTCGGCGGGACCGCCGGGGCCGAGGAGGACGTGGTCGAGACGACCCTGCCCTCGAAGGTCCTCGCCCGCCCCTCCGAGGCGCAGCGCCACACCAGTGAGACCGATCAGGGCGTCATCGTCGACGGACAGAAGGATCTGTGGGTCAAGCTCGCCAAGTGCTGCGCACCCGTGCCGGGCGATCCGATCATCGGCTTCGTGACCCGTGGCTCGGGCATCTCGGTGCACCATCGCGAGTGCTCCAACGCCACGCAGCTGCGGGAGGAGCAGCCCGATCGGATCGTGGACGTCCGCTGGTCCGGGCGTATGGGCTCGGTCTACCTCGTGCACATCAAGGTCGAGGCGCTGGATCGGGACCGACTGCTCACGGACCTCGCCCTGGTGATCGCCGACCAGCAGGTGAGCCTGCAGTCCGCCTCGTGCCAGTCGCACCGGGACCGTCTGGCCACGGCGTACTTCTCCTTCGAGCTCGCCGACCCCTCGCACCTGCAGGCCGTCCTCGCGCAGGTCCGCAAGGTCGAGGGCGTCTACGACGCCTACCGGGTCACGGCGGACGGCAAGGTGGTCGAGGGCAGGGGGATGGCCGAGGCCTGAGCCCTGTGTCCTCGGCGCGCCCAGCGCTCCGCCTCCCGCACCCGCAGCACGGCGCGCTCGCGCGTGTCGGCGTCCTCCGCCCCCGCGGGAGCTGACGCGCAGCGCCGCACGATCTGCTCGAGGAGCCTGCGGGCGACCCTGCTCCCGGAGCCCCCTCGCACCGCTGCGAGCCGCTCACCGATCTGCTCTCCCGTGCACAGCCCGGTGCGCACGAGCGCTTCCACGCCCTCGAGCGCGGCCTCTCCGTCGAAGCGCAGCAGATCGGCGCCTGTCTTCGCGGGGGTCGTCACCGGCGTGCCCGCGATCTGCTCGATGTCGGTCACCGCGACGCCGGAATGGCGGACGCGCACCCCGGGGATCACGCTGCGGTGGGAAAAGGTCATCAGGTCGATGGGGTCGGGGAACGCCGCGCCCGTGTGCACCCAGTGCGCCGACCAGAGGGCGATCACGTGATCGCTGCGCAGTCTCGCGCCGACGGCGCATCCCACCAGCAGAGCCCGGTCCGAGGCGTGCTCGGCGAAGTAGAAGGGGACCAGCCGCCCCTCGCCGACGGGCACCAGGGATCCCGTGCGCACGTCGTCGTAGTGGGAGAGCGTCGCCGGCCAGCGGGCGACCTCCTGCTCGAGGGTGACGGCGAGCTCTGCCGCCTGCTGCGACCATGCGGCACAGGGAGCATCGGCCCACGGCGGGGGCGGGGACTCGTCGGCGGGGATCGCAGGGGAGGGGTCGGCGGAGCCGGACGAGGCAGGCGAGGTGCCGGCAGGGGAGGGCGACTGCGGTGGAGGCATGCGCCGAGCATCCCGGCTGGGAGCCCGCGCATCAAGGCGCCCGCCCGTCCTGTGGACGAGCGGGCGCTGTGGAGGAGCGGGAGCGATGCGCGGAGGCCGCGCGGGATCAGCCCAGGTCGCGCGCGGAGCGCTCGATGACCTCGAGCCACTCGCGCCGTGCGCGCAGCGCCTCCTCGGCCTTCGCGATCTTCGCGGGGTCGCCGGTCGCGCGTGCCTTCTCGAGATCGTCCTCGTAGCTGGAGATCGCCTCCTGGAGCTGCGAGGATGCGCCCTCGACGCGGGCGCGGGTACGGGGATCGGTGCGACGCCACTCGGCGTCCTCCGCCTGCTTCAGCGAGCGCTCGAAGGCGCGCAGGCGATCCTCGATGCGCCGCATGTCGCCGCGGGGCACCTTGCCGGCCTCGTCCCAGCGGTCCTGGATCCTGTGCAGCGCCGCCCGGGCGCCGTCGAGATCCTCGGCCGGGTCGACGGCCTCGGCCTCTGCGAGAAGGGCCTCCTTGACCTTGAGGTTCTCCTTCTGCTCCGCGTCGGAGGCGGCGAGGTCCTCGTTGCGCGCCGCGAAGAAGGTGTCCTGGGCCGCCTTGAAGCGGGCCCACTGGGCGTCGTCCTTCTTGCGGTTGCCGCGCGGGGCCGCGCGCCACTCGTCCATGAGGGAGCGGTAGGCGCGGACCGTCGGGCCCCAGTCCGTCGAGTCCTTCATCTCCTCGGCGCGGCGGATGATGTCCTCGCGGACCTTCTCCGCCTCCGCGTGCTGCTCGTCGAGGTGGGAGAAGAACTGCCGGCGCTTGCGGTCGAAGGCGCTGCGTGCCGTCGAGAGCCTCTTCCACAGCGCGTCCTCGGCGGAGCGCTCGAGGGAGGGCCCCTCCTTCTGCATCGACTTCCAGGTGCCGACCATGCCGCGCATGGTCTCGCCGGCGCTCTTCCAGCTCATCCGCTCCGGCTCGGTCTCCACGAGCTGCTCGATCGACTCCACGAACGCGGTGCGCTCGGCGGTCGCCGCGTCGCGGGCCCGCAGGCGCTCCTCCTCGAGGGCGTGGATCTTCTCCTTGGCGTTCTCCCGCAGCTCCGACGCCCGCGCGCGCAGCGCCGGGATGTCGCCGACGACCTGCGGCTCCTTCATGTTCTTGCGAAGGTTCTCGAGCAGTCGGTTCAGATCGGCCTGCGTGAGCTGCGGTGCCGCCAGCCGCTGCTGGGTGACGTCGAGGAAGGCCACGAGATCGAGGTAGGCGCGCGCGAAGGGCGCCAGCGCCTCCTCGCGGTCCGCGGAGGCCGCGGCCCCCAGCGAGCGCTTCTGCGTGCCGTCCTGCACGCTGACCGTGCCGTCCTCCTCGAGCGTGCCGAAGGCCAGGGCCTCCTGGATCGCCGCGTCGTCGTACTCCTGCACGGGAGGCGCGACGGGGATCAGCGGGGCAGACGGGCGCCGGCCGGCGAGTGCGGCCGGGCTCGGGGTGCCGGGACGAGGGGTCGGCCGAGGCGCCGGGCGCGGAGTCGGGGCGGCGGGAGTCGCCGCCTCGGGCACCGTGGCCCCCGACGCCTCGCTCTGGCTCTCGGTCGCGACCTCGGGCGTCGTCGCCTCGTCGTCGGCGTCCGACGTCGAGGCCCCGGGCGCGGTGCCGGGCGTCGGCCCCTCGGTCGCGGCATCCGACGTCGGCGCCTGTGTCGTCGCGCCGTCGGACGCCGCACCCTCGGTGGTCGAGGTGTCGGGGGTCGCGCCGTCGGGCGCGGTGGCATCGGGAGTCTCGGACTCGCTCACGGGGGAGCTCCTTCTCTCGTTCCGCTGGATCGCGGGTCACTGCCGTCGCCGGGACGGCGTCATGGTCGTGGTGCGGGACACCACGCCAGGGAACTCTACCGCCGATCGTGCACGCATCCGCGCGCGTCCCAGGGCCCGCATCCCTCGGGGCCCCTCGGCCTCCCCGCTGCGGACCCCGCCCGCCGGCCCGCCACGCGGGCGCGGTCCCGGAGACGGCGCACGTGGGTCGATAATGGGTCCTCGGTGCGCGGGCACCCACCGCCCTCGCACTCCGCACCGGTCGCGCCAGCACGCGCGGTCCGCCGCACGCACAGCACGCAAGGAGCACACCCGTGGCGAAGATCAGCGCCCTGTCCGGATTCCCCGAGCACCTGCCCGAGCAGCGTCTCGTCGAGCAGCACGTCATCGACGTGTTCCGCCAGGTCGCCGAGCTCCACGGTTTCTCCGGCATCGAGACCCGCGCGGTCGAGCCGATGAGCCAGCTGCTGCGCAAGGGCGAGATCGACAAGGAGGTCTACGTCCTGCGGCGCCTGCACGCCGAGGAGGAGGACGGGTCCGACGCCGATCCCGATCGTCAGCTGGGCCTGCACTTCGATCTCACCGTGCCGCTCGCGCGCTACGTGCTCGAGAACGCCGGCAGGCTCGCCTTCCCGTTCCGCCGTTTCCAGATCCAGAAGGTCTGGCGCGGGGAGCGTCCGCAGGATGGCCGCTATCGCGAGTTCTACCAGGCCGATCTCGACATCATCGGCCAGGACTCCCTGCCCTCCCACCAGGAGGCCGAGGTCGCCGTGGTGATGGCGGAGATCCTCTCGCGTCTCCCGCTCCCCGCCTTCACGATCCGTGCGAACAACCGGAAGCTCTCCGAGGGCTTCTTCCGGTCGATCGGCCTCGAGGACTTCGAGGGCGTGCTGCGCACCATCGACAAGCTCCCCAAGATCGGTGACGAGGCCACCGCGCGCCTGCTCGTCGAGGACGCCGGCGCGAGCGAGGAGCAGGCGCGCACCTGCCTGGCCTTCGCCTCGATCCGCACCCGCGACGACTCGTTCGCCCAGCAGGTGCGCGATCTGGGCGGCGAGGGCGAGCTGCTCGAGGAGGGAATCGCCGAGCTCGCCGCCGTCCTCGCGCAGGTCGAGGCGGCCGTGCCCGGAGTGATGATGGCCGATCTCTCCATCGCCCGCGGGCTCGACTACTACACGGCAGGGGTCTTCGAGACCTTCCTCGAGGGCAGCGAGGCGCTGGGCTCGATCTGCTCCGGCGGTCGCTACGACCGGCTCGCCGCGGACAACCGCCACACCTACCCCGGTGTGGGCCTCTCGATCGGGCTCTCGCGCCTGGTCTCGCGGATGCTCTCGTCCGACCTCGCGCGCCCCAGCCGCGCGGTCCCCACGTGCGTCCTGGTCGTCGTGGAGAGCGAGGAGACCCGGCGGCGCAGCGAGGCCGTCGCCCGCGACCTGCGCTCCCGAGGCATCCCCACCGAGGTCTCGCCGACCTCGGCGAAGCTCGGCAAGCAGATCCGGCACGCCGACCGCCGCGGCATCCCCTTCGTGTGGTTCCCGCACGAGGACGAGGCGGACGAGGTGCGCGACATCCGTGCGGGCGAGCAGGTCGAGGCCCGCGCCGACTCCTGGCAGCCCCCGCACGAGGACCTGCACGTGCAGGTCCTCGCGGGCCCCGGCGGCGAGGGCTGACCCGCTCGCGCAGCACCGCCGGACGCCCCGGTCCCGGGAGACATGGGTCACCGGCCCTCCGCACGGGAATGCGCGAACCGCCCGGTGCGTTGTGGGGGGCATGGCTACAGTCACGCTGACGTCCGAGAACCACGACGAGACCGTCAAGGACGGCGTCGTCCTCATCGACTTCTGGGCAGGATGGTGCGTCCCCTGCCAGCGCTTCGCGCCGATCTTCGAGCAGTCCTCGGAGGACCACGGCGATGTCACCTTCGCGAAGCTCGACACCGAGGACCAGCAGGAGCTGGCCATGCGCTACGGCGTGACCTCGATCCCGACCCTCGTGGCCTACCGCGACGGCGTGCCCGTGTTCCAGCAGGCCGGTGCGCTCCCGCAGGCGGCGCTCGAGGACCTCATCTCCCAGGTCCAGGGCCTGGACATGGATGAGGTCCGCAAGGCCTACGCCGAGGCGCAGGCCCAGCAGTCCTGACCCTCCCGCCGGCAGGCGGCCGGCGGTCCCACCACGCGGAACGGCCCCGCACCCATCGGGTGCGGGGCCGTTCTGCGTCCGTTCGGGGGCGCGACGCGTCACCCGGACCGGCGTGCGCGTCGCGCCGCGCGCTCAGCGGCCGCCGTGCCCGCGGCTGTCGCGGCGGGGACCGCCCTCACGACGCGGTCCGCCGAAGCGCCGACCACCCTCGTGGCGTCCCCCCTCACGGGAGTCGGGACGACGCGAGCCGTGCTCGCGGCGGCCGCCGGCGCGCGGGCCGCGGTCCTCGCTGATGCGCAGGGTGCGCCCGGCGATCTTCGCGTGGCCGATGCGGTCGATCTGGTCGTCCTTGAGAGACCCACGGATCTGGACCAGGGAGAACGAGCCGAAGATGTCGATCTTGCCGATCGACTTCCCGTTCAGGCCGCCCTCGCCCGTGATCGCACCGACGATCGCCGCGGGCTTCGCCCCGTGGGAGTGGCCCACGGACACGCGGTAGCTCGTGAAGCCCTTCTCGGGCTGGCCGGGCGCAGGACGGCCCTTGCCGTCCGACTCCCGATCACGGTCGGAGCCCTTGAGGTGGGCGCCGGTGAACTCCTCGTCGCCCTCGGCCTCAGCACCCGGCCCGTCGTCCCCGACGGCCGTCGCGGCGAGCACCGCGGCGAGCATCCGCGGCTCCATGCCGCTGCTCTCCAGGAACGCGTCGACCTTCTCGAGGTAGAGATCGAGCCGCCCGCGCTCGGCGCGATCGGGCACGGAGGCCAGCAGCTTCTCGGTGCGGTGGGCGGAGACGTCCCGCGGGGACGGGATCGAGATCTCCTGCAGGGTCTGGCGCGTGGTCTTCTCGATCGCGCGCAGCTTGCGGCGCTCGTGCGGGGCGACGAACGTGAGCGCCTCGCCGGTGCGGCCCGCACGGCCGGTGCGGCCGATGCGGTGGACGTAGGCCTCGGGCTCGCCGGGGACGTCGAAGTTCACGACCAGGCCGATCTTGTCGACGTCGAGGCCGCGAGCGGCGACGTCGGTCGCGACGAGGACCTGCAGCGAGCCCTCGCGCAGGCGCTCGACGATCTTCTCGCGCTCCTTCTGCGGCACGTCGCCGCTGATGGTCGCGGCGACGACGCCCCGCGAGACGAGGGCGGTGCCGACCTCCTCGGCGGCCGAACGGGTGCGCACGAAGACGATCGCCGCCTCGGCGTCGGAGGTCGCGAGCACGCGGGCGAGCGCGCCGGTCTTGTGGCGGAACGGCACGACCGCGAAGCGCTGGGAGACGTTGGTCGTGGTACTCGCCTGACGCGACACGGAGACCCGCACCGGGTCGCTCATGTGCTCCTCGGCGACCCGCTGGATCGCGGGCGGCATGGTCGCGGAGAAGAGTGCGACCTGCTTGGACTGCGGGGCGTGGGAGAGGATCTCGTCGACGTCCTCGGCGAAGCCCATGCGCAGCATCTCGTCGGCCTCGTCGAGCACCAGGTACCTCAGGGTCTCCAGGTGCAGGTTGCCGCGCTTGAGATGGTCGATCACGCGTCCCGGGGTGCCCACGACGACCTGGGTGCCGCGCGAGAGCGCGCGCTCCTGGGGTCCGTAGGGCGAGCCGCCGTACACGGAGGTCACGGAGAGACCGTCGACGTCCTGGGCGAACGTGCTGATCGCCTCGGCGACCTGCATGGCGAGCTCGCGGGTGGGGGCGAGCACGAGCGCCTGGGCCGCGCGCTCCGAGGGATCGACCGCGGTGAGCATCGGCAGGCCGAAGGCGGCCGTCTTGCCCGTGCCGGTCTGGGCCACGCCGATGACGTCGCGCCCCGCCAGCAGCTGCGGGATCGCCTCGCTCTGGATGGGGGAGGGGCTCGTGAAGCCGAGCCGGTCCACCGCACTCTGCAGCACCCGCGGGAGGTCGAGGTCCGCGAAGGTCGGCTCCGCGGGGGCGGCAGGGGCCGCAGGGGCCGACGGCGCCTCGGTCACGGACTCCGCGACCGGGCCGTTCGGCTCGTCGGTCGAGGGGGTCTCGGGTGTGGGATCTGCGGCGGAGGGGCGTGCGTCGTTCATGGTGTCCTTCGACTGCGGGGCGGGGTGGACCCGCCAGCGGTGCAGGTCGGGACAGATATCCAGGATACGGAGCGGGCGTGCCCGGGCACAGGGGCGCAGGGGGCGAGATCGCTCACCCCGCGATAGCATCGGGGCGACCGCATCCCTGAGACGAAGGACTTCTTCCGTGCTGCGCACCCATCATGCCGGTGAGCTCCGAAGCGAGCACATCGGCCAGACCGTCACCCTCACCGGCTGGATCGCCCGCCGCCGCGACCATGGAGGCGTGACGTTCCTGGATCTCCGCGACGCCAGCGGCGTCGCCCAGGTCGTCGTCCGCGAGGACGAGGCCATGCACCTGCGCAACGAGTACGTGCTGAAGGTCACCGGCGCCGTGGACCGTCGTCCCGAGGGCAATGAGAACCCCGCCCTGCCGACGGGCGAGATCGAGGTCACCGCGAGCGACGTCGAGGTGCTGAACCCCTCGGCTCCCCTCCCGTTCCAGCTCGACGACCACGCCGAGGTGGGGGAGGAGGCGCGCCTGCGCTACCGCTACCTCGACCTGCGCCGCTCGGGTCCGGCGCGCGCGCTGCGCCTGCGCTCCGACATCAATCGGGCCGCTCGCGAGACCCTCCTGGACGACGGCTTCGTCGAGATCGAGACGCCCACGCTCACGCGCTCGACCCCGGAGGGCGCGCGCGACTTCCTGGTGCCCGCGCGACTCGCCCCGGGCTCCTGGTACGCGCTGCCGCAGTCCCCGCAGCTGTTCAAGCAGCTGCTCATGGTCTCGGGGATGGAGAAGTACTTCCAGATCGCCCGCTGCTACCGCGACGAGGACTTCCGCGCCGACCGACAGCCGGAGTTCACCCAGCTCGACGTCGAGCTGAGCTTCGCGGAGCAGGAGGACGTGATCGCGCTGGCCGAGGAGCTGCTCGCGAACGTCTGGAAGGTGGCCGGGCACGACATCACCACGCCGATCCCGCGGATCACCTACGAGGAGTCGATGCGCCGCTACGGGTCGGACAAGCCGGACCTGCGCTTCGACCTCGAGATCACGGAGATGACCGAGTACTTCGCGGACACCCCCTTCCGGGTGTTCCAGTCGCCGTACGTCGGCGCGGTCGTCATGGCCGGCGGCGCCTCCCAGCCCCGCCGCCAGCTCGACGCCTGGCAGGAGTGGGCCAAGCAGCGCGGCGCCAAGGGCCTCGCGTACGTGCTCGTCCAGGAGGACGGCTCCCTCACCGGCCCCGTCTCCAAGAACATCTCCGAGGAGGAGAAGGCGGGTCTGGCGAAACAGGTCGGCGCGAAGCCGGGCGACTGCGTGTTCTTCGCCGCCGGCGAGCCGAAGTCCTCGCGCGCACTGCTGGGCGCCGCGCGCAGCGAGATCGCCGAGCGCCTGGGGCTCATCGACCACGATGCCTTCGCCTTCGTCTGGGTCGTGGACGCACCCATGTTCGAGCCCGCGAGCGAGGCGGTCGCCGCGGGCGACGTCGCCGTCGGCTCGGGCGCCTGGACGGCCGTGCACCACGCCTTCACCTCGCCCAAGCCCGAGTTCATGGACACCTTCGACACGGATCCGGGCAGCGCGCTGGCCTACGCCTACGACATCGTCTGCAACGGCAACGAGATCGGCGGGGGCTCCATCCGCATCCATCAGCAGGAGGTGCAGGAGCGCGTGTTCCGCGTGATGGGGATCGACGAGGAGCAGGCGCGCGAGAAGTTCGGCTTCCTGCTCGACGCCTTCGCCTTCGGCGCCCCGCCCCACGGCGGCATCGCCTTCGGCTGGGACCGCATCGCGGCGCTGCTGGCCGGCACCGATTCGATCCGCGACGTCATCGCCTTCCCGAAGTCCGGCGGCGGCTACGATCCGCTGACCCAGGCGCCCGCTCCGATCACCGCGCAGCAGCGCAAGGAGGCGGGGGTCGACGCGAAGCCCCGCAGCGACGGGGCGAAGGACGGAGCCGAGCCGAAGGACGGCGCCGCCGAGGACGACGGGAGCGCCCCCTCCCAGCGGGCCTGATCCCGGAGCGGCCCGCTCGGCCTGCGGAACGCACAGGGCGCCGGCACCCCTCGGGGTGCCGGCGCCCTGTGCGTCATCCGCCCGCCGGGGGCGGGGGAGCGGGAACGATCAGCGCGGGTCCTCGCCGTGGCGCACCTGCGCCCGCGGCAGGCGCCACCGGCGGATCTGCAGCGAACGCATGATGCCGTACCCCACGAGCCCCCGGCGGACCTCGCCGAAGCGCTCGGTCAGGCGCGCGCGGATCCTGCGACGCAGGATGAGCGAGTCGACCACGCACAGCAGGATCCCGCCCCACAGCACGACGAGCATGATCACACTCATGGACGTGTAGAGGCCGGGCATGACCAGCGGGAGCACGAGCGCCACGATCATCAGGACCAGGGCGACCGGGAAGAAGAACTCCGCGATGTTGCGCCGCGCGTCCACGAGATCGCGCACGAAGCTGCGGTCCCGGCCGCGGTGCTGGGCGGGCATGTTCGCCTCATCGCCCGACATCAGGGCCTGCTGGGAGCGCTGGCGCTCCTGCGCGGCCGCCTGACGATCCCGGCGCCGGGCCTCCTTGCGGTCGGTCTGGACGATGGGGCGCCGACGGGCGGCCTCGGCCTCCTTCCGCGTGCGGGTGGGGCGGCCCTTCCCGGCGGAGCCGGTGGGGGCGCCCTCGGGGGACGAGGTCACGCCGGGCACCTCCCCGTGGCTGCGGCCGCGGCGGCGCGGCGAGGGGGACGTGTCGGCATCGGACGTGTTGCGGGGACTCACCCCTCCAGTCTAGGCGGAGCGCGGCGCCGCCCCGACCATCCGCAGCGGCGCACGCCGCACGGCGGGGCGCCCGCGGCCGCCTGCGCGGCGATAGCGTGGGAGCCATGTCCCATGAACCCGCCCCCGAGGGCGACATCCCCCGCCCGTCCGATCTCCCCGCGGAACCCGAGCCCGCCGTCGGCCCCGCCCCCGCCGCGCCGCGGGAGGAGGTCGAGGGCCTGCGTGCCCGTCTCGAGAGCATCCTCCCGCGCTCGATCGAGGACCTCTCGGCCCTGGTGAGGATCCCGTCCATCGCGTTCCCCGGGTACGACCGCACCCCCGTGCACGAGAGCGCCGAGGCCGTCGCCGCGCTGCTGCGCGACGCCGGGATGCCCGAGGTGACCATCACCCACGTCGACGAGGGCGCCCCTGCCGTCATCGCCCGCCGGCCGGCCCGGGACGGCCTTCCCACCGTGCTGCTCTACGCCCACCACGACGTCCAGCCGACCGGCGACCCGCAGGCCTGGACGACCGATCCCTTCACGCCCGCGCGCGAGGGCGACCGGCTGTTCGGCCGGGGCGCGGCCGACGACAAGGCCGGCGTGATGGCCCACGTCACCGCGCTGCGTCTGGTGGGGGAGGAGCTCTCCGAGCTCGGCGTCGGGGTGACGGTGTTCGTCGAGGGCGAGGAGGAGGCCGGATCCCCGACCTTCCGGCGCTTCATCGAGGCCCACCGGGACCAGCTCGAGGCCGACGCGATCGTCGTCGCCGACTCCGCGAACTGGGCCGTCGGCACGCCCGCGCTCACCACGAGCCTGCGCGGCGTGGTCGACCTCACGGTCACCGTGCGCGTGCTCGAGCGCGCCGTCCACTCGGGCATGTTCGGAGGGCCGGTGCTGGACGCGCTCACCCAGATGGGACGTCTGGTGGCGACGCTGCACGACGAGAACGGCGACGTCGCCGTCGAGGGCCTCGTGCGCGCTGGGACCCCCGAGGTCGAGATGCCCGAGGCCGACTACCGGCGCGATGCCGGCATCCTCGAGGGCCAGCCCCTCGCGGGCACCGGGTCGATCACCTCGCGCCTGTGGTCCGCACCCGCCCTCTCGGTGATCGGCATCGACGCCCCGTCGGTGCGCGATGCCTCCAACACGCTCGTGCCCGCGGCGCGCGCCAAGATCTCGCTGCGCATCCCGCCGGGCCAGGATCCGCAGGCCGCCATGGACACGCTCGTCGCGCACCTCGAGTCCCACGCCCCGCGCGGTGCCGTCCTCGAGATCGCCCGGGGCGAGCAGGGGCGCCCCTTCCTCGCCCCCTCGGACACCCCTGCCATGCGGCTCGCGCGCTCGGCCTTCCGCGAGGCCTGGGGCACGGAGCCCGTGGACACCGGCCTCGGCGGGTCGATCCCGTTCATCGCCGACCTGCTGGAGGTGTTCCCCGGAGCGGAGGTGCTGGTCACAGGTGTCGAGGACCCCGACTCCCGCGCCCACGGCGTCGACGAGTCCCTGCACCTGGGGGAGTTCGCCAGGGTGTGCCTCGCCGAGGCGCTGCTGCTGCGCGGCGCGGCGGGGCTCGAGAGGCGACGCGGCTGAGCGGACGCGGACCCTGTGACGTGACGGACGCCGTCCCCGGTCGCGCCCGGCGAGGCGTAGCCTGGGGGCACCTGCAGTGAGGAGGAACCCAGATGACCACCACCATCGACACCGAGGCCCCCGCGCACGGCGTGACGCTCACCGGCGAGGCCGCGGCGAAGGTCACGTCCCTGCTCGAGCAGGAGGGGCGCGACGACCTGCGACTGCGCATCGCGGTGCAGCCGGGCGGATGCTCCGGCCTGATCTACCAGCTCTACTTCGACGAGCGGCTGATGGACGGTGACTCGACCGTCGGCTTCGACGGCGTCGAGGTCGTCGTCGACCGCATGAGCTCGCCGTACCTCGCGGGAGCGACGATCGACTTCGCCGACACGATCGAGAAGCAGGGCTTCACGATCGACAACCCCAACGCGGGCAGCTCGTGCGCCTGCGGGGACTCCTTCAGCTGACGTCCGCGTCGGCGCCCTGCGCGAGAGCGCAGCAGCGCGACGGGCCCGCCCTCGCTCCGCATGTGAGAGAGAGCGGGCCCGTCGGCGTCTGTGCACGTCGTCACCCCCGACGACACCGGAACCTGAATGCTGAACCGAGTCCGGGAAACACGTATGATGACGCTGTGCCGTCATGTTCGTCCCGCGTGATGCGATCAGCTGTCGCCGACGGTGAGGGTCCTGCCCCCGCCGGCCCGCTCGACGCCGCCGCGCTCGGGCCGCTCACGACGCACGTCCCCGGGTCTGCCCCGACCCGCGAAGCACCCGCCCTCCCCGCGCGTGCGACGCGCTGCCCCCAGCAGGCAGCACGCCGCGCCTCCTCCCGGAGGGCCGACGAGTGGAAGGTCATCCTGTGATCCCCCAGGCCACACAACGCCGCCGGCGCCTGCGCCGCGTGGCGGCCGTACTCGCGCCGGCGATGCTCGCGCTGTCCGGCTGCACCGCGGAGCAGAAGCGCGGCTTCCTCCCCGGTGCCGACGACGGCGTCCAGATCACCGACAAGACCGAGCGCATCACGCAGCTGTGGACCGGTTCCTGGACCGCTCTCGTGCTCGTCGGCCTGATCGTGTGGGGCCTGGCGATCTGGTGCGCGATCGCGTACCGGCGCCGGAAGGACGACACGGGCTACCCCGTGCAGCTGCGCTACCACATGCCGATCGAGATGATCTTCACGCTCGTCCCGGTCGTCATGATCATGACGCTGTTCTACTTCACCCAGCGCGACGTGGGCGAGATCGAGGACACCTCGGCGAAGCCCGACGTCACGGTGAACGTGGTCGCCAAGCAGTGGAGCTGGGACTTCAACTACGTGGACGCCGATGTCCACGAGGACGCGGGAGTGCAGTCCTTCGAGACCGGCACCCCGGGCGCCGCGGAGTCCCTGCCCGTGCTCTACCTGCCGGTGAACCAGACGGTGCGCTTCGACCTGGACTCGCGCGACGTCGTGCACTCGTTCTGGATCCCGGACTTCCTCTACAAGAAGGACATGTTCCCGGGGCACACCAACACGTTCCAGGTGACCCCCACGCGTGAGGGCACCTACGCCGGCAAGTGCGCCGAGCTCTGCGGCGAGTACCACTCGGACATGCTCTTCAACGTGAAGGTCGTCTCCCAGGAGGAGTACGACCAGCACATGAAGGACCTGCGCGACGAGGGCAACACCGGTCAGCTCTCCGTGGACCTCTCGAGGAACCTCGAGGACTGGAACATGCGCGAGAAGGACGACGCGGCCAACGGCCGCACGGGAGATGAGGTCCAGAAATGAGCACCCAGGTCCCCGCCGCGCCGGCGCGCGCGACGGCCGTTCACCAGCCCGTCCGTGAGACGTCTCTGGGCAGGAACTTCGTCCGGATCATCACCTCGACCGATCACAAGGTGATCGGCCTGATGTACCTGGCCATGGCGTTCAGCTTCTTCTGCATCGGCGGCGTGCTGGCCCTGATGATCCGCGCCGAGCTCTGGGAGCCCGGCCTGCAGGTCGTCGTCTCCAAGGACCAGTACAACCAGCTGTTCACGATGCACGGCACGATCATGCTGCTGATGTTCGCGACCCCGCTGTTCAACGGCTTCGCGAACTACTTCATGCCGCTCCAGATCGGTGCCGTCGACATGGCGTTCCCGCGCCTGAACATGTTCGCCTTCTGGATCACCCTGTTCGGCTCGCTCATCGTGCTCGCAGGCTTCCTCACCCCCCAGGGCGCAGCCTCCTTCGGATGGTTCGCCTACGCCCCGCTGTCGGACACCACGTTCACACCGGGACTCGGCGGCGACCTGTGGGTCTTCGGCCTGGGACTCCAGGGCTTCGGCACCATCCTGGGGTCGGTCAACTTCATCACCACGGTCATCTGCATGCGCATGCCCGGCATGACCATGTTCCGGATGCCGATCTTCACCTGGAACGTGCTGATCACGGCCCTCCTCGTGCTGATGGCCTTCCCGCCGCTGGCCTCCGCACTGTTCGCCCTCGGGGCGGACAGGAAGTTCGGGGCGCACATCTTCGACCCGGAGAACGGCGGAGCGGTGCTCTGGCAGCACCTGTTCTGGTTCTTCGGGCACCCCGAGGTCTACATCATCGCCCTGCCGTTCTTCGGCATCGCGACCGAGATCTTCCCGGTGTTCAGCCGCAAGCCCGTGTTCGGCTACAAGACCCTCGTGTACGCGACGATCTCCATCGCCGCCCTCTCGGTCACGGTGTGGGCGCACCACATGTACACGACCGGCGCCGTCATGCTGAACTTCTTCAGCTTCATGACCATGCTGATCGCGGTGCCGACGGGCGTGAAGTTCTTCAACTGGGTGGGCACGATGTTCCGAGGGTCGTTGACCTTCGAGACACCGATGCTGTTCTCGCTCGGCTTCCTCACGACCTTCCTCTTCGGCGGTCTGACCGGCGTGATCCTCTCCAGCCCGGCGCTGGACTTCCACCTCTCCGACACCTACTTCGTGGTCGCCCACTTCCACTACGTGGTGTTCGGGACGGTCGCCTTCGAGATGTTCGCGGGCTTCTACTTCTGGTGGCCCAAGATGTTCGGGTACAAGCTGAACGAGAAGCTCGGCAAGTTCCACTTCTGGATGTTCATGATCGGCTTCCACATGACCTTCCTCATCCAGCACTGGCTGGGCGTGGAGGGGGCTCCCCGCCGTTACGTGAACTACCTCGCCGAGGACCAGTTCGACTGGATGAACAAGCTCTCCACCGTGGGCGCCTTCATCCTCGGCGCCTCGACGCTGCCGTTCCTCCTGAACGTCGTCATCACGCACGTCCAGAAGAAGAAGATCGAGGTGGACGACCCCTGGGGCTACGGCGCCTCGCTCGAGTGGGCGACCTCGTGCCCGCCCCCGCGCCACAACTTCCACTCGCTGCCGCGCGTGCGCTCCGAGCGACCCGCTTTCGATCTGCACCACCCGGAGGTCGGCGCCCAGTCGCATCTGCTCGCGGAGGAGCCGATCAAGAACCCGAGGAGCAACTGACACATGCGCACCACTGCATTGATCTTCTGGATCCTCGCCGCGTTCTTCCTCATCGTCGGCGTGGTCTACGGCGTCTGGACCGGCGGGTACGCCCCGCTGGGCATCGAGACCGCCGGCTTCCCGGCCCTCCTCATGGCGACCCTGCTCGCGGCGATGATCGCCACGACCCTCACCTGGGCCTCCAAGCGGTTCCCGGACCGGGCCGAGGAGAACCTCGAGGCCGAGGTCTCGGACGAGGCCGGCGTGCAGGGCAGCTTCGCCCCGTACAGCTGGTGGCCCCTCTGGGCCGGGATCGGCTGCGGTCTCGCCTTCCTGGGCGTCGCGGCCGGCTGGTGGATCCTCGCGATCGGCTCGGTCTTCGTGATCGTCGGCGTCGTCGGCTGGGTCATGGAGTTCTCCCGCGGCCAGCACGCCCACTGATCACCCGGCGCTGCCCTCCGGAGGGGGCGCACTCCTCGACGGCCCGCCCACCGCACGGTGGGCGGGCCGTCGTGCTGTGCGCGTGGGATCATGGCCGCACGATCCGGGCGCACCGGAGAGCGGTGCGGCGAGCCCGGGGAACGGGGGCACAGGATGGCGCTGCGCAGACGCATGATCGGCGGCCTGCCGCGGGACGTCCGGGACGCGGGGCTCGTGGCCCTGGGCGTCTTCGCGGACGACGGGGCGCTCGACCGGGCCCGCGCGTGGGCGCGGGACGTCCTCGCGCGACGACGTCTCGACGCCGAGACGTCACCGCTGCGCGCCAGCCGGGCGCTGCGAGCGGAGGATCCCCGCCTCACGCTCGCTGCCGCGCGCTGGCTGGTCGCCCACCTCGAGGAGGACCCAGGCGGGGCTCCGGAACGGGGGTCGCGATCGGGACGGCTGCGCTGAGCCCGCGCACCCATGGGTGAGCGGGATCACATAGGCTTCGTCGTGAGGGACCGGCGGACGGTGACGTCCTCCAGGTGTCCACTGAGAACGGCCCGGTCGATCCGGGCCCGAACCGAGGAGAGCTCATGGCGAGCAACGCATCCATCCCTCAGACCGGCCAGCAGCGCGAGCGCGCCGTCGCACGCGCCCAGGACGCCGATGAGAAGCGGCAGGACCAGGAGCAGACCGCTGCTCCCCGTGGGCCCCTGCAGACCGACCGCGGCGTGACCACCGTCGAGGAGACGGTCGTCGCGAAGATCGCCGGCATGGCCGCCCGCGAGGTTCCCGGCGTCCACGACATGGGCAATGCCGTGCGCCGCGCGTTCTCGGCCGTCACCGACCGCATCCCGAACTCGCAGACCAACGTCACCGGCGGCATCGGCGTCGAGAAGGGCGAGACCCAGGCCGCGATCGACGTCACCGTCGTCGTGGAGTACGGCGCCTCCGTGGTCGAGGTCGGCAACGCGATCCGTCGCAACGTCATCGAGCAGGTCGAGAAGGCGACCGGGCTCGAGGTCATCGAGGTCAACGTCAACGTCGTCGACGTCCACCTCCCGGACGAGGACGATGAGCAGTCCGGCAGCGAGCAGCGCAGCAGCGACCTGCGCTGAACGCGCCTCCGCGCCGGGCGCTGACCTGCGCCGGGCGCAGAACCTCGGCGGGCCGGGCGTGACGTCCGGCCCGCCCCAGATCGAGGAGCACACATGAAGACATCACAATTCGCGGTGCTCGTCGGGCTCCTGCTCGGCGCCGCACTCGCCTTCGGATCGTTCGGCCAGTTCTTCCTCGTCCTCGTGTTCGGTGCCATCGGCCTCGCCGTGGGCATGGTCATCGACGGACGGATCGAGATCCGCGGGCTCACCGACCGCTGGAGGCGGTGACCGTGGCGTCCGTGCAGGAGGCGACCACATCGGGAACGGACCTCTGGTCGCAGGACGGACGGGCGGGTGATCCGCCGATCGCACCCGGGGCGGCCTCCGGCGCCGCCGGACGACCCGTGGAGTCCCGCGGCACCACCACGGTGCCCGCACGCGTCGTCGCGCGGATCGCGGAGCAGGCCGCGAGCGAGGTCCCGCACATCGGCTCATCGGCCGGGGGAGTGCTGGGCGTGGGCGCCCGCCGTGACTTCGGCACCAGGCCCTCCGTCCACTGCGATCTGTACGGCCGCACTGCCGTGCTGCGCCTCGACGTCGGCGTCGCCTTCCCCGCTCCGCTGGGCGACGTGCTCGCGCAGCTGCGCTCCCACGTGGAGCGCACGGTGAGCACCCTGACGGGCCTCGAGGTCGGGCGCATGGACGTCGAGATCTCCTGGCTGAATCCTGAGACCACGAGGAGGGCCCTGCGATGATGACGACACCTCGCCGCCTCGACCGTCGGCCCTCCCGCACGACCCCCGTCGTGCTCCTCGCCGTGGTCCTGCTCGTCCTGGGAGGGTTCGGTGTCTGGACGCTCGGCGCTCTCGTGATCGACGGCGCGTGGCCCTCATCGGCATCCTCCGCGGTCGCCGACCTCGGAGCCCTGCGACTCGACTCGACCCCGGTCCTCGTCACCGGCTGCGTGCTCGCGGTCCTGGGCCTGCTCATGGTCCTCGCCGCGATCCTCCCCGGTGGCCGATCACGCATGCACCTGCTCGAGGACGACGTCCCCGGCAGCACCGTGATCTCCCGCCGTGACCTGGCGAACCGGGTGCGCGCCCGCACCGAGAAGGTCGACGGCGTGCAGAGCACCCAGGTCGACGTCGGCCGGCGCACGGTCACGGTCCGCGCCCGCACCGTCGTCGACGAGGTCGGACCCGTCGAGTCCGGCGTGCGCGACGCCGCGCAGGCCGCCGTCGCCGAGCTCCGCCCCGACACCATGCCGAGCATCCGCGTGCGGATGCGTCGGATCGACTGAGAGGAGGACGCATGCGTTCCGTCTCCGGAGTCCGCAACAGGCTCCTGCTCGTCCTTGCGGGCATCATCGCCCTTCTCGCGGGCCTCTGGCTCGCTGCCGGTCGTCTGCACCTGGCCGGGCGCTGGCCGGGTGCCGACGCCGTGCTCCCGCACGGGGATTCCACGCCTGCCACTCTCGCGGAGGCCCACCACACGTGGATCCTCCCCCTCGCCTGCGTCCTCGCGGTGCTCGCCGTGATCGTCGGGATCTGGCTGCTCGTGCTCCAGGTGCCTCGGAGGGCTCCCGCCGTCCCGCTGAGGATCACCGCCGAGGGCAGCAGGCCCCTGGGGACCCTCGCGCCGTCCGTGCTCGAGCGGGCGCTCGCGGAGCACGTCGAGGGCATCCCCGGCGTCCTCGACGCATCCGTCCAGGTGACCGGCGCGACGTCGGCGCCGTGGGTGCAGGCTTCGGTGAGCACGAGCCAGGACGCTGAGACGGCATGGGTCGTCGCAGGCGCGCGCCGGCTGCTCGCCGATGACGTCGCCACCGTGCTCGGCGCAGCGCCTCGCCACGTGGACCTGCTCCTGGCGCTGCGCTCGGCGGCCTCGTCCACGAGGACCAGGGTCGACGAGGGGCCGGCGACCGCCACCGGCGGCCCCGGCACGATGGGGGAGGGCGCCCCCGTCCCCGCTCCCTGAGCGTCGTCGGCGCGAGCCCCCTCGGCGGTGCGCCGGCCCGACAGCGGGATCATGTCCCCAGGGCCCCGTCCGCCTCCCTGCTCCGGCAGGGAGACGGATGGGGCCCTTGTCGTGCTCCTGCAGGGGCGCGGAGCGAGGAGTGGAAGCGTTCGGTGGGGGCGGCGCCGGGCGGTGCCCGTCGCCACGCCGTCGGCTGTGCACCCCTGCATGTCGCGAGGCCGTCTGCGCAGCGCTGCGCGAGCGCGCACCGCGCAGCGCGCGGACGCGGGGCGACGCCGGGACGAGGACGGGCCCGGAACGCCATGGGCGCCGGGGACGGCACGCGAAGTCGGCGGTCGGGTCGACGTCCGACGTGGGGGACTGCGTGCGCGGCCCGGCCGAGGGGCCCGATGATCACGCCGGGGAGCGGCAGGGCCCGGGAAGCGGACAGGGTCCAGGGAAGCGACGGGCCCTGGGGGAGCGGCGCAGCCGGGACGCGAAAGGGCCCGGACGGCGATGCCGTCCGGGCCCTCTCACGTCGGGGAGCTCATGCGTCAGTGGGAACGCACGTCCGGAGTGCGGTAGTCGCCGCCGGTGAGCTCGTCGATCTTGTGGCGCTCGTGGCCGGCGTGCTCGAGGGCCTCCCGGAGCTCGGTCGGGGTGACCGGGGCCAGCTGGTCCTTGAAGAAGAACGAGGTGGCCGCGGCGCGCAGGGACGAGACGCCCTTGCCCGCCTTGAGCGGACGGTAGTCGTCGTGCTGGACCAGGACCCAGCGGTCGAACTCGTTGAGCGGCTCGTGGATCTCGATCATCTCGCCGTTCTCCATGCGGACCACCTTGGAGGTCTCCTCGCCGTGCAGGGCGAGGTCCCGCTTCTGGCGCTGCATCGCCAGGCACAGGCGCTTGGTGATGTAGAAGACGATCACCGGTGCCAGGAAGAACGCGATGCGGAACGTCCACGTCAGGTCGTTGATCGAGAGGTGGAGCTTCACCGCGATGAGGTCGTTCGTGGCGGCCATCGCGAGGATCAGGTACTCGGTGATCCAGGCGACGCCGATGCCGGTGCGGACCGGGGCGTTGTACGGCAGATCCAGGAGGTGGTGCTCGCGGTCGTCGCCCGTCACCCACGACTCGATGAACGGGTAGAGGGCGAGGAACGCCAGCAGACCGCCGTAGACCACCATCGGAAGCAGGATGTTCAGCGACACCGTGTAGCCGAAGACGGTGAACTCCCAGCCCGGGATGAGGCGCAGACCGCCGTCCGTCCAGAGCATGTACCAGTCGGGCTGCGAGCCGGCCGAGACGGGGGAGGGGTCGTACGGCCCGTAGACCCAGATCGAGTTGATCGCCGTGGTGGCCGAGATCAGCGTGATGATGCCGAACACCAGGAAGAAGAAGCCGCCGGCCTTCGCCGCATACACCGGGAACACCGGGAAGCCGACGACGTTGCGCTCGGTGCGGCCCGGGCCGGGGTACTGCGTGTGCTTGTGCAGCACCAGCATCACCATATGGATCGCGATCAGACCCAGGATGGCCGCGGGGACCAGCAGGATGTGGATCGTGAAGAACCTCGGGATGATGTCGTGCCCGGGGAACTCCCCGCCGAACAGCAGCATCGAGATGTAGGTGCCGACGATCGGGATGCCCTTCATGAGGCCGTCGACCACGCGCAGGCCGTTGCCCGAGAGGACGTCGTCCGGGAGGGAGTAGCCGGTGAAGCCGGCGACCATGCCCAGGACCATGAGGGCGAAGCCGACGAGCCAGTTGAGCTCGCGGGGCTTGCGGAACGCGCCGGTGAAGAACACGCGGAACATGTGCACGAAGATCGCGACCATGAACACGAGGCAGGACCAGTGGTGCATCTGCCGGAACAGCAGCCCGCCCTTGACCTCGAACGAGATGTGCAGCGTGGACTCGTAGGCCTTCGACACGTGGGCACCCTGCAGGGGCGCGTAGATGCCGTTGTAGACGACCTCGTCCATCGAGGGGACGAAGAACATCGTGAGGTAGGTGCCCGAGATCAGCAGGATCACGAAGCTGTAGAGCGCGACCTCGCCGAACATGAAGGACCAGTGGTCCGGGAAGACCTTGCGCCCGAGGAACCGGACCAGGCCCGCGCCGGAGACGCGGCGGTCCAGCCAGTCGCCGCCGACGGCGCCGAGCTTGAGCATGCGGCCCTCGGAGCCGGAGTCCGCGGGGGCCTCCGTGCGAGGACGGGTGGGAGTCGTGGTCGCCATCAGATCACTTGTCCTTGTGCAGGTTCCAGAAGCTGGGACCGATGGGCTCGGGGAAGTCGCCGCCGGCGACGAGGTAGCCCTCGGCGTCGACTTCGATGGGGAGCTGCGGGAGCGGGCGGTGCGCGGGGCCGAAGATCACCTTCGCGCCGTCGGTGACGTCGAACGTCGACTGGTGGCACGGGCACAGCATGTGATGCGTCTGCTGCTCGTACAGCGCGACCGGGCAGCCCACATGGGTGCAGATCTTCGAGAAGGCGAGGATGCCCTGGTACCCGTGGTCCAGGCTGTCCTGGTTCTGGCCCAGCGCAGGGTCGATGCGGATGAGCACGGCAGCCGCCTTCGCGCGCTGCTCGAGGTAGTCCTCCATGTCCTCGGTCAGGCCCTCGGGCATGACGTGGAAGATCGAGTTCATGGCGACCTCGGAGGCCTTCACCGGCGTCCCGTCGGTGTCGCGGGTGATCCGCAGACCCTTCTTCCAGAACGTGTGGTGCAGCTTGTTGCCCGGGAGGGGGCCGAAGGTCGACAGCGGCGCGAGCACCGCGATCGGCAGGGCGGTGAGCGCGGCGACCATGGCCGTCACGATCACGGGGCGACGGCCGACGCCGGACTCCTCGAGGCCGTCGGTGATGATGGACGCCGCGACCTCGCGGGTCTCGTCCGAGCCCTCGATGTGGTGACGCTCCTCGACCCATTCCTCATCGGGCATGAGGGTCTTGGCCCAGTGCACTGCGGCCGCGCCGATGAAGAACACGGCGATCGCGAGGCCGAGGCCGGTGAACAGGTTGGACCAGTGCACCGCGTGCAGCGTGCCCGGCGTGCCCAGCAGGTTCGTCCCCAGCGGCGTGAAGATGAAGTAGCTGGCGACGAACAGGACGGTGCCCAGGACGGAGAGCACGAACATCGCGGCGACCATGCGCTCGGCGCGCTTCGCGGCCCGCGGGTTCTCGTCGGCCTGGCGGTGGACGTGGGGAGGCAGCCCGGGGTTGGGGAAGCCGCCGCCCTCCTTGGGGGCGATCGTGCTCACCGAGGAGGACCGTGCCTCCGACTCGCGGTTCTCGTTCACGTGGTCGCTCACTTCGCCTTCGCCCCCAGCCACACGGCGCAGCCGACGAGGAGGGAGAGCACGATGGTCCAGGCGTACAGGCCCTCGGTCACGGGACCGAAGGAGCCCAGCGAGATGCCGCCGGGGGAGCCCTGCTCATCGAGTGCCTTGAGGTAGGCGACGACGTCGCGCTTGTCGGAGGCGGAGATGTTGTCGTCGTTGAAGACGGGCATGTTCTGCGGGCCGGTCTCCATGGCCTCGTAGATGTGCTTCGACTCGACGCCGCTGAGCGACGGCGCGAACTTGCCGCGGGTCAGGGCGCCGCCGGCGCCGGCCGCGTTGTGGCACATGGCGCAGTTCACGCGGAAGATGTTGCCGCCGTTCTCGAGGTCGGCGTCCTTCGAGTCGAGAGCCTCCTCGTCGGGGACCGACGGGCCGGGGCCGAGGGAGGCGACGTAGGCCGCGAGCTGACGAGTCTGCTCGTCGTTCATCTGCGGGGGCTTGCGCCATGCCTGCGCACCGGAGTTCTGCATCGGCATGCGGCCGGTGCCGACCTGGAAGTCGACCGCGGCGGCGCCGACGCCGATCAGCGACGGGCCGAGCGTGTTGCCCGAGTCGTCCTGCATGCCCTGCGCGTTGGTGCCGTGGCAGCTGGCGCAGTTGGCCAGGAACAGATCTTCGCCTTTGTCGACGTCGTCCTGGGTGTACGACTCGGCCTGGGCGCTGCGCGGCTGGAACGCGGCGTACAGGCCGCCGGTCGCGACGAGCGCGAGCAGCAGGATCGCGACGAACGCCAGCGGATGGTGTCGACGCGCTGCGAGTGCCTTCACGATGAGGACCTCGTTTCGGTGTGCGGGGCGGGCGGGAAGGGACCCCCGGGGCCGGGGGATCCGGAGGATCAGAAGAGGGAGGAGAAGAACTCGAAGTTCCACGGGACCGTGCCGTTGAGCAGCGGGTCCATCAGGTACACGACGAAGAACAGTCCGATCCAGACCACGTCCACGAAGTGCCAGTAGTAGGAGATGCAGATGGCGCTGATCTTCTCGTGCTGGGTGAACTCGTTCGCGGAGAACGCCCGGGCGAGGACGAACAGGAACGCGATGAGGCCGCCGATCACGTGGAGGCCGTGGAAGCCGGTGGCGAGGTAGAAGACGGAGCCGAAGGGCGAGCTGCTGAGGGAGACGCCGGCCTCGGCCAGCTCGGTGTACTCGAAGGCCTGCCCGGATACGAAGATCGCGCCCATGAGGAAGGTCAGGGTGTACCACTCGATGACGCCCCACCCGGCGATGTTGAAGATCGAGCCGGTGCGCCCCTTGCGGGACTCGCCCTTGGCCCACGGCAGCACGCCCTCGGCGGCCATGACGCCGATCTGGCAGGTCACGGAGCTCAGCACCAGGATGATCGTGTTGGCGATCGCGAAGTCGTGGGTGAAGTGCTCCTCGCCCGCGACGAACGTCTCCGGGACCATCGCGTGCAGAGTGAAGTACATCGCGAAGAGGCCGGCGAAGAACATCAGCTCGCTGGAGAGCCAGACGAGCGTGCCGATCTGCGTGGAGTTCGGGCGGCCGACTGCGGGGGCAGGGCCTGTGCGCTGGGGCAGAGTCGCAGTAGTCACGTCACCATTATGCCGTGTCGTCAGATTCGATGCCCCGGGTACACGGCCGACCTGGGGAACCGCTGGGGCGCGAGGCCCTGACGGACCCCGCCAGCATAACCCTCACGACACGCTGTCACGAACCTGGACACGCTCTGTGGCGAGGGCCTCTCAGCTGGGGATCCTGACATCCGGGCGCATGCGCACGAGCGCGCCCGGGATGGGATGATCGGCACATGTCCGCCACCGCATCCGCGCCCTCCCCGACCTGGGCGTCCCTGACCGCCCGACTGGTCCGCCACGAGGATCTCGACGCCGCGCAGGCGGCCTGGGCGATGGACGAGGTCATGTCCGGCAACGCGTCCGCGGTCCAGCTCGCCGGCTTCCTGGTCGCGCTCGAGTCGAAGGGCGTGACGAGCGTCGAGCTCGGGGCGCTGGCGGACACGATGGTCGCGCACGCGCGGGAGCTCGACGTGGACCGTCGGGCGGTCGACATCGTCGGCACCGGAGGGGACCTCGCCCATACGGTGAACATCTCCACGATGGCCTCCGTGATCATCGCCGCGAGCGGGCGGCGCGTGGTCAAGCACGGCAACCGCGCCTCGACCTCCCGATCGGGATCGGCCGACGTGCTCGACGCCCTCGGCGTCCGGCTCGACCTGCCGGCCGAGCGCTCCGCGCAGCTGCTCGACGAGCTCGGGATCGCGTTCCTCTTCGCGCAGGTCTTCCACCCCTCGATGCGGTTCGGTGCGGAGGCGCGCAAGGGACTCGGCATCCCGACGGTGTTCAACGTGCTCGGCCCGATCACGAACCCCGGGAAGCCCCTGGCGAGCGCGGTCGGCGTCGCGAGCTCCGTGATGGCGCCGGTCGTGGCCGGGGTCTTCGCAGGGCGCGGCACGAGCGCACTGGTGTTCCGCGGCCAGGACGGCCTCGACGAGCTGACCGTGGGGGCGCCCTCGGACGTCTGGGAGGTGCGAGGCGGGGGCGTTCACGAGCACGTGCTGGATCCGGAGGCGCTGCTCGGCATCCCCCGTCATGGGGCCGAGGCCCTGCGCGGCGGCTCCGCCGAGGAGAACGCTCAGGTGGCTCGCGACCTCTACGCGGGGGAGGGGACTGCAGCCGTGCGGGACGCGGTGCTCCTCAACGCCGCCGCCGGACTGCTCGCGCACGACGGCATTGGCGCGGGATCCGCGACCGCGGGTGAGCACGCGACCTTCGAGGACCGCTTCGGACGGGCCTTCGAGGAGGCCAGCGCCGTGCTCGACTCCGGAGCTCCTGCCCGACTGCTCGAGGCCTGGGCGCAGACCACGCAGCGCCTGGTCGGCGAGAAGCGGTAGCGCAGCTCGGGACGCAGACCGGCGGCGGGCGGCCTCAGCCGTCGGAGCCGAGGTCGAAGGCGACCTCGAGGTCCTGGCTGGAGTAGGTGCGGAAGGCGATGTTCGTGGAGGTGTCCACGACGCCGTCGATCTTGCTGATGCGGTCGGCGATGACGCCGGCGAGGTCCTCGTGCTCGCGCACGCGCACGATCGCGATGAGATCCACGTCGCCCGTGACCGAGTAGACGTGGTCGACGCCGGGGACGGCGGTGATCTCCTGGGCGGCCTCTGGGATGCGGTCGCTGCGGGCGATGATCGAGACGATCGCGGTGATCATGCTGTCCTCCAGGGTGTCGGCCGGGTCTCTGCACGGGTGCGTGCCCAGCCTAGTCGGCGGTCGTGAAGGCCGCCTGCAGCGTCTGCGGATCGAACCGGGCGCGCAGGGGCACCGCCCAGGTCCCCTCGACGGCGACGATGCGCATCCCCTCGCCCTCGAGCCAGTGGAGCAGCAGCTCGGACTCCTGATGATGGCCGTGGCACAGCGGCCCCGAAGGGAGCTCGTCGAGGGGGATCCCGGCGCCGCGCCGCGCGAGCTCGCGCGCAACCGGCACCGGATCCGCCCCGCGGGGCACGATCGCGGTGCCCGCATGGCGACCCGCGCGCACCGCCAGCAGCTCCCATGCGCCGGCGGGATGGCGGCGCGCCTCGGCGGGTCGCGCGGCGACGAGCATCGGGCAGGCCGCGAGCGCGCGCAGCTGCTGGGCGCGCCGGGCAGCGGCGAGGAAGGCCTCGGCCTGCCCCTTGATCCTCGCGGCGTCCTCGAAGCGATGCGCTCCGACGTGCGCGCGCATCCGCGCCGCGGCGTGCTGGATCACCGGTGCGGGGTCCTCGAGCATCGCCCGTCGGATCCGTGCATGGGGCTCGGGATCCAGGCGACGCCCCGCTCCGGTCGCGCCGGAGCCGCCCGCGCCCTCGAGGGAGGCGCCGCGGCCCATCACCGCGTCCGTGAGCAGGGCGCGCAGCGGCTCCACGTCATGGCGCGAGCGCAGCGGACCGATCTGCGCCGAGCCGTCGTCCTCGCTCCGTGCGATGCGGGCCGCGCGCAGACCGTCGGCCCCCGGGCCCAGGCGCAGCCAGAGCGCCTTCTCCGGCTTCAGGCCCTGGCGGTTGGCGGGCGGCTGCTCGCGAGCGATGATCCGCAGCTCGCGCACGGACGCCTCCAGACGGGAGGCGCACTCGATGGTGCGGATCTCGTGGAGCCGCGGCAGCACGTCGAGGACGCGGCGGCGGGTCTCCGAGGCGCTGAAGTAGGTGCGCACCCGCGAGCGGAGGTCGTGCGAGGTGCCGACGTACAGCACACCGCCCTCGCGGTCGACGAACTGGTAGACGCCCGGCACCGGCGGCACGGTGTCGGCGAGGTGGCGCTTGCGGGCCTGGGCGGGAGAGACCTTCCGATGGGCCGAGGCGAGGTCCTCGACCGTGCGCGCTCCGCGATCGCCCAGTCGGGCGATGATCGCGTGCAGCACGTCGACCGTGGCGCGCGCGTCGGACAGGGCCCTGTGGTCCGGCGTCACCTGGGCTCCCACGTGCGCGGCGAGAGTGCCGAGCTTGTGGTCGCGCACCTCGTCGCGCTTGAAGACGCTGCGAGCGAGGGCCAGGGTGTCCAGGACGGGAGGGGAGGGCCAGGTGATCTCGAGCCGAGCCGCCTGGGAGCGCAGGAAGCCGACGTCGAAGCGGGCGTTGTGGGCGACCAGCACCGCGTCGTGCGCGAAGTCCAGGAACATCGGGAGCACCGCCTCGATGCGCGGCGCCCCGCGCACGGTCGCGTCCGAGATGCCGGTGAGGGAGGCGATGTAGGCGGGGATCGGGCGCTGGGGGTCCACGAAGCTGCGGAACTCGCCGAGCACCTCCCCGCCGCGCACCTTGACCGCGCCGATCTCCGTGATCGCGTCCTGCGACGGATCGGTGCCCGTGGTCTCGAGGTCCACGACCACCATCTCGGCCTCCTCGAGCGGAGTGCCGAGATCGGCGAAGCTCAGCTGCCGGCGGCGGCCGGAGCGCAGGGGAGCGGTCATGGTCGAAGACTAGGACGAGGGGCGGACATCCGGGGCGGCGCCTCCGTCAGGGGAGCGGCGGGGTGCGGGGCCCGCGCCCCGACCTGCTCCGGGCCGTGGCCGGGACCGGACGGCGGCCGAAGGCCGTCGGCCGACGGCTGACGGCCGACGTATCCCTGGCCTCAGCTCTTCTTCGGGCGGGAGTAGATGGTCTCGATGAGGTCCGCGTAGTCCTTGGTGACGACGTTGCGCTTGAGCTTGAGGGACGGGGTGAGGTAGCCGTTCTCCTCGGTGAAGTCGGTGTCGATCACCTCGAAGACGCGGATCGACTCGGCGCGGGACACCGAGGTGTTCGCGGCGTCGACCGCCTCCTGCAGAGCCGCGCGGACGGTGTCGTCCTTCGCGGCCTCGGCGATCGTCATCTCGGGCAGGCCCTGGTTCTTCAGCCAGGTGGGCAGCATCTCCTCGTCGAGCGTGAGGATCGCGGCGACGAACGGCTTCTGGTCGCCCACGACGATGCACTGGCTGATGAGCGGATGCGCGCGCAGTGCGTCCTCGAGCGGGGCGGGGGAGACGTTCTTCCCGCCGGCGGTGACCAGCAGCTCCTTGGTGCGGCCGATGATCGTGATCGAGCCGTCGTCGTCCAGGGAGGCGAGGTCGCCGGTGCGGAACCAGCCGTCCTCGAAAGCGGCACGGGTCGCCTCGGGGTTCCCGTGGTAGCCGCGGAAGACCATGACCCCCTTCACGAGCAGCTCGCCGTTGTCGGCGATCGCGACGGTCCCTCCGGGCAGCGGCGGGCCGACGGTGCCCGGCTTGACGTCCCAGGGCAGGTTCACGGCCACGGGCGCCGTGGTCTCGGTGAGCCCGTACCCCTCGAGGATCGTCACGCCGATGCCGCGGAAGAAGTGCGCGAGACGGTCGCCCAGCGGTGCGCCGCCGGAGACGGACCAGCGCACGTGTCCGCCCATGGCCCCCCGCAGCGTCCGGTACAGCACGAGGTCGAAGAGCGTGTGCTTCGCGCGCAGTGCGAGAGGCACCCGGCCCGCGCTCAGCGCCTTCGAATAGGCCACCGCGGTGTCGGCGCCAGCGGCGAAGATCTTCCCCTTGCCCCCTGTGATCGCCTTCTGCTCGGCGCCGTTGTAGACCTTCTCGAAGACCCGAGGCACGGCCAGCAGGAAGGTGGGCCGGAAGGCGGCGAGGTCCGGCAGCAGGTTCTTGGTGTCCGGGGTGAAGGCGGTGGTCGCCCCCGCGAGAGTCTGGGTGACGTGCAGGAGCCGCGCGAAGACGTGCGCGAGGGGGAGGAACATGAGGGCTCGGGATGCCGACGGCAGCACCTCGTCCCCCAGGAAGTCGACGGCGCTGCGCGCCGTGTCCACGAAGTTGCCGTGCGTGAGCTCGACACCCTTGGGACGTCCCGTCGTGCCCGAGGTGTAGATGAGCGTCGCGACGTCGGCCAGGCGCCGCGATGTCCTGCGCTCCTCGAGGTCCGCGTCGCTGACTCCCGAGCCGCCGTCGGCGATCGTCGTGAGGTCGCCGTCGTCGATCACCCAGATCTTCTCCAGGTCCGGCAGCTCGCCCCGCACCGACTCGAGGTCCTCGCGGTGGCGGGAGGACTCGACGACCGCGAAGCGCGCCCCGGAGTCGCTCGCGATCCACTGCACCTGCGAGGGGGAGGAGGTCTCGTAGATCGCGACGGAGACGGCACCGGAGAACCACAGCGCCCAATCCACGAGCACCCAGTCGAAGCTCGTGCGGGCCATGATCGCGACGACGTCGCCCGGCTTCACCCCCGCAGCGATGAAGCCCTTGGCCAGTGCCTGCACCTGCAGCAGGAAATCGGTGGAGGAGAGCGGACGGAAGGGCCCATCGCCCTCGCGCAGCTCGAAGATCGGGGTGCCGGAGTGGCGAGCGTGGCGCTCCAGCAGCAGATCCGTGGTGTTCTCGTCCTCGCGGCTGCGGTGATTGGCCGGGGTGCCGTACTGCTTCACGGAGGCTCCTTCGATCGGGACCCCGTGGGGCGGTCCCGGACGTTCTCGTCGGCGGACCCATCTGCGCATCGGCCGCGTCGCCGGCGCTCTCGGGACCTGGTCTGGCCTGCATCCTACGGCAGACGGGACCGTACGATGGGCGCGCGCGGCGGAGCGCGGGGCCGCTTCCCGCGGCGCCCCGACGACACGCGCAGCAACCATGATGCGCATCGCGCTCCTCGCGCACGGCGCACAGACCGGAAGGGGTCCCATGCACTCGATCGGCGTCGACATCGGCGGAACCAAGATCGCCGCAGGCGTCGTGGACGAGGAGGGACGCATCGTCGCGAGCACCCGCCGCGACACCCCGGCCACGGACCAGGACCTCATCCAGTCCGCGGTCGTGGACGCGGTGCGCGAGCTGAGCGCGGACCACGAGGTCGCCGGCGTCGGCATCGGCGCGGCCGGCTTCGTGGGCGCCGACCGCCGCACGATCGTGTTCGCCGCGAACCTGGCCTGGCGCGACGCCGCGATCGCCGACGACATCGAGGGGCGGATCGACCTCCCCGTCGTCGTCGAGAACGACGCCAACGCCGCGGGCTGGGCGGAGTTCCGCTTCGGAGCCGCCCAGGAGGCCTCCGACATGCTCATGCTCACCGTGGGCACGGGGCTCGGCGGGGCGCTGGTCCTCGACGGCCGCCTGGTGCGCGGCAGCGGCGGCTTCGCGGGCGAGGTCGCGCACATGAACCTCGTGCCGGAGGGACAGTGGTGCGGCTGCGGACGCCGCGGCTGCCTCGAGCAGTACACCTCGGGCACGGCGCTCGTGCGCGCCGCCCGGGCCCGCGCCGTCTCCTCGGAGCCGCTCTACGCCCCGCTGCTCGAGCGCGCGGGAGGGGACGCGTCCGCGATCGACGGTCCGATGGTCACCCATGCCGCCCAGGAGGGCGACGAGGGGGCGGTCGCGCTGCTGTCCGAGCTCGGGCACTGGCTGGGCTACGGGGCGGCGAGCCTGAGCGCCGTCCTCGATCCCGAGATCTTCGTCGTCGGAGGCGGGGTCGGCAGCGCGGGGGACCTGCTGCTGGACCCCGCGCGGGAGTCCTACGCGTCCGAGCTCGTCGCCCGCGGGCACCGGCCCCTCGCCCGCTTCGCCGTCGCCCGCACCGGGAATCATGCCGGGATGATCGGCGCCGCCGACCTCGCCCGCCAGGACGCCTGAGGCGGCTCCTGCGCTCTCAGACCTGGGCGCCGTCGGTGGGGTCGGAGCGGTCCGGCGGGATGCGCGCGATCAGCGCCACGAGGCCGCCGACGGCGGCGATGCCGCCGAGCGCGCCCACCCATGTCGGGATCGAGTCGAGCACGGCGGCGAGCAGCGCGAGCAGCACGCCTCCGAGGAGCGCGGTCCACGACCACACGGCGGAGTCCGAGGCCTGCGGCAGGTCGGGATCCGGGGGCTCGAAGTCCCCGAGCAGCACCTCGTCCTCGGCGGCGTCGGCGCCGGCCGGCCCCGGCCCGGGGCCGGGTTGCGACGAGGAGGGCGCCGAGGGATCCGATGCCTCCGGGGCCTTCGGCGCCTCCGAGCCCTCCGGGGCGATCCCCTCGGCGTCCAGGATCCGCGCGAACTCCTCGTCGAAGTCGCGGCGACCGCTCCCGTCGCCCGTCTCCTCGGGGTCCGGTGCCGGCGTGCTCGGCGTGCTCATCGGTCCTCCTGCGGGCTCGTCGACAGGCAGCGCTCGAGGTGGGCGCGGGAGCGCGCGAACAGCTCCGGGGCATCATGGTCAAGGGTCGCGAGGTGTCCGCTCGCCCCCAGCGTCATCCTCTCGAGGGGACCCGCGATCCGGGATGCGATCACGTCGCTCGAGCGCGGGGGGACGGTGCGGTCCTGCGGAGACACCGCGACCAGGGTCGGAGTGGTGATCGTGCCCAGGCCCGCGCGGGTGCGGCGCACCAGGGTGCGGAGCTGGCCGACGGCGCGAAGAGGCGTGCGGTCATAGGCCTCCTCGATCACGCCCTCGCGCCGGATGTCCCCGGCGATCGCCCCGATCGAGGGGACGACGCGGGACAGCGCGGGGGCGAGCGCCCACACGGGGGAGTCGACCATCGCGGCATTGACCAGCACCAGTGCGCCGATCCGCGGGGCGAGGGCAGGGTCCTCGGCGAGCGCGGCGGCGAGCGTCCCGCCCATGGAGATGCCGCCCACGGCGATCGTGCCGTGCTCGCGCTGCAGCTCGAGCGCGCTCTCCCGCACGGTCCCGTACCAGTCCTCCCAGGAGGAGGCAGACATCTCCTGCCAGGTGCTGCCGTGCCCGGGCAGCAGGGGAGTGCGCACATCCCAGCCGTGGGCGGCGTGGTCCTCGGCCCAGGGGCGCACGGCGTGCGGGGTCCCGGTGAATCCGTGGCAGAGGAGGAGACCGCCCGCCGGGTTAGAGTGGGGCGCGCTCCGCCACGGCAGGGACAGCTCGCTGAAGGCCATGCGCCCATGGTCCCACCTGCCCCGCTCCGATGGGGTCCGCCCCAGCACAGAACGATCGACGAGGACACCGCCGATGCTCTACGAGGTCGCGAAGCCCGTGGTGGCCGCCGTGCTGCGCGTGGTCTACGCGCCGCGCATCTCGGGCACCCAGCACATCCCGGACGAGGGCCCCGCGATCCTCGCCAGCAGCCACCTCTCGGGCGCCGACACCGTCTTCATGCCGGCCCAGGTGCGGCGCACCGTGCACTTCCTGGCGAAGTCCGATTTCTTCTCCGGCACCTCCCCGGCGTCCCGTGCCTTCGGGCGCCTCATGCGATCCCTCGGCGTGATGCCCGTGGACCGCACCGGGGGGAGCGCCTCGGAGGGCGCGATCGAGGCGGGCCTGCGCGTCCTGCGCTCCGGCGGGCTGCTGGGCATCTACCCCGAGGGGACGCGCAGTCCCGACGGACGACTGCACCGCGGGAAGACGGGCGCGGCGCGCCTCGCGATCGCGACCGGTGCGCCGCTGGTGCCGATCGGCATGCTCGGCAGCTTCGAGGCGCAGCGCGGCCGACGGATCGTCCCGCGCCGGCGCCCGCGCATCGAGGTGCTCGTCGGCGCTCCGATCGATCCTGCGCAGGTGCTCGGCGACCTCGAGGCGGCCCGCGCGGACCCGCAGGCCGCGCGCACCCTCACCGACCTGCTCATGCTGCACGTCCAGCAGCTGACGGGACAGGACTACGTCGACACGTATGCGGCAGACGTCAAGGCCGCGCTCGCGCGCGGGGAGGCCGCTCCGCGGACGACGCGCGCGTCCCGCTGACCGCATCGGACGGGGTCGACCGGCCCCGCCGCTCCTGCACCGCCGGTGTGCGATCGGCGCGACGGACCGTCGCGCACGGGCGCCCGCGCGCGGTGGTCACGGTTCTCGGTAGGGTGACCCGGTGACCTCCACGACCCACCACACCCCGGCCCGCGCCCACGCCTTCTCCCTGTCCTCGACGAGCGAGGAGCTCGCCGCGCTCGGGACCTGGCGCGAGTATCCCCGGGTGCAGCAGCCGTCGTGGCCCGACGAGGGCGAGCGCGCAGCCGTCTTCGACCGGCTCCGCGCGGCCCCGCCGCTCGTCTTCGCCGGTGAGGTCGACGTGCTCCGCTCCCGCCTGGCCGACGCCGCGCGCGGGGAGGCGTTCCTGCTGCAGGGCGGTGACTGCGCCGAGACCTTCGCGGACTCCACGGCGGATCGCATCCGCGCCAAGATCCGCACGATCCTGCAGATGGCGGCCGTCCTGACCTACGGCGCGTCCGTGCCGGTGATCAAGATGGGGCGGATGGCAGGCCAGTTCGCCAAGCCCCGTTCGTCGGACATGGAGACCCGCGACGGCCTCACCCTGCCCACCTACCGCGGCGACGCCGTCAACGGCTTCGAGTTCACCCCCGAGGCGCGCCGCCCCGATCCGCAGCGCCTGTGGGAGATGTACACCACGAGCGCCCAGAGCCTGAACCTCATGCGGGCCTTCACCACCGGCGGCTTCGCGGACCTGCGCGAGGTGCACAGCTGGAACCAGGGCTTCGTCCGCGGCCCCGGCTACGACCGCTACGAGCAGATCGCCCGCGAGATCGACAAGGCCGTGCGCTTCATGGAGGCCATCGGGGCCGACTTCGAGGCCCTGCAGAGCGTCGAGTACTACGCCTCGCACGAGGCGCTGCTGCTGGACTACGAGGAGGCGATGAGCCGCATCGACTCCCGCACCGGCGAGATCTACGGCTGCTCGGGCCACTTCCTGTGGATCGGCGAGCGCACCCGTCAGCTCGACGGCGCGCACGTCGAGTTCATGTCGCGCCTGCGCAACCCCATCGGCGTCAAGCTCGGCCCGAGCTCGACCGTGGACGACGCTCTGCGCCTCATCGACACCCTCGACCCCGAGCGCGAACCGGGGCGCATCACGTTCATCTCCCGGATGGGCGCGGGGAAGATCCGCGACGTGCTGCCCGGCCTCGTCGAGGGCGTGCGCGACGCGGGCGCCACCCCGGCCTGGGTCACCGATCCGATGCACGGGAATACGATCACCTCGTCCAACGGCTACAAGACGCGGCGCTTCGAGGACATCCTCGAGGAGGTCCGCGGGTTCTTCGAGGTCCACCGGGCGCTGGGCACGGTCCCGGCGGGCCTGCACATGGAGCTCACCGGCGACGACGTCACCGAGGTGCTCGGCGGCACCGGGCACATCGACGAGGCCGGCCTCGAGCGCCGCTACGAGACGCTCGTCGACCCGCGGCTGAACCACCAGCAGTCCCTCGAGCTCGCCTTCCTCGTCGCTGAGATGCTCGGCCAGGACGTCCGCTGAGGCCCACGGACCGCGACGGGCGTCGCTGAACGACGCGGCAGGAGGGCCGACGGGGAACCGTCGGCCCTCCTGGCGTCTCAGAACACCGAGATCGTGATGGTCGAGCCCTTCGCGGCCTTCTCGCCGCCGTTGGTCGACTGCGCGTAGACGGTGCCCAGCACGGGCGCGCCGCGGTCGTACTGGACCTTGGGCGTGAAGCCTGCCTTCGTCAGGGCCGCCTTCGCGTCCTTCTCGCTCTTGTTGAAGACGTTCGGGACCTTCACCATCTCCGGCCCGGAGGAGATCACGAGCTGCACCGTGTCCCCGCGGTGCCCGCTGCCGTCGGCGGGCGACTGGGAGGCGACCTTGCCCTTGGCGACGTCCGAGTGCTTCGTGGACGTGGTCACGGTGAAGCCTGCGTCCTCGAGGGCGCTGCGCGCCTGGTCCTCGCTGCGCCCGGTCTGGTCCGGGATCGAGATCGGCACGCGGCCCTTGGAGACGACCACGTGCACCTCGCCGCCCTCGGGGAGGGCGTCCTGGGCCGCCGACTGGGAGATCACCTGGCCGGAGGGCACCTTCTCGGAGTACTCGCCGTCGTCCTGGACGAGAGTGAGCCCCTGGTCCTCGACCGCCTTCTTCGCGTCCTCGAGGCTCTTCCCGGTGACCGTGGGGACGGGGAACGTCTCGACCCCCTTGGAGACGACGAGCTTCACGCTCTCGTCCCTCTTGAGGAGGGTCCCCGCCGCGGGGGTCGAGGAGATCACGTGCCCGGCGGGCACGGAGTCGCTGAAGGCCTCGCTCGTCGCCGTCTCGAGGTCCTGCGAGGTGAGGGAGGCGTCTGCCGCATCGAGGTCGGTGCCCGCGAGGGCGGGGACGGTGCGATCGCCGCCGGGCCCCTCGTGCAGGTACCAGTGACCTGCGCTCGCTCCGCCCGCAGCGAGCGAGCCGACGACGGCGAGCACGGCCGCCGCGCGCAGGCCGCGCGAGGTGCCGCGCAGCGGGCGGGCGAGATGCCGGCCGCGTCGCGGGCGCACCGCGGGCAGGGCCACCTCGCGGGACGAGGCTCCGGCGTCCTCCGCGGAGGACGCGTCGTCCTGTGCGGGGGAGGCGGTGTCGGCGGGGGCGGCGCCCCCGGCTCCGGCGGCATCCGGCTCGTCGATGCGGGCCGGTCCGCTCTCGGCGCTCCCGTTCTCGTCGTCCTCGCCGTCATCCGGCGCGTCGTCGGCGCCGAGGCGGACGGCGAGCGGGAAGGCGCGCGCGGCGGCCTCACCGGCGAGGTCGACGTCGTCCAGGTGCGCGGTCAGGCGCGGCACATCCTGGGTGTCGACGTCGTGCAGCTCGGAGGGCGCGGCGTCGAGCACGGCGGCGGGCAGGGTCCGCAGGAGGTCGCGGACGCCCGCGAGCAGATCGCCCGCCCCCCGGGGCCGGTGCTGTGGATCGCGGGCGCACGCCCAGGTCACGAGGGAGTCCACCTCGCGGGGGACGGTCGAGACGCGGGCCGACGGTGCGGGCATGTCCTCGTGCACGTGCTGGAAGGCGACGTGCACCGCCTGCTCTCCGGTGTACGGCTGGATCCCGGTGAGCATCTCGTAGAGGACCACGCCCAGCGAGTACAGGTCGCTGCGCGCATCGCAGTGCCCGCGGGTGACGACCTCGGGGCTGATGTAGGCGACCGTCCCCAGCAGCGTGCTGCTGGCCGACGAGTTCGCGGTGCCGATGGCGCGGGCCAGCCCGAAGTCGGCGACCTTCACGGAGCCGCCGGGGGCGAGCAGGATGTTCTCGGGCTTGATGTCGCGGTGCACGATGCCCGCGGTGTGCGCGGCATCCAGGGCCTCGAGGATCTGCTCGGTGTCCTCGAGGGCCTCGCGGACGGTGAGCCGCCCGGCGTCGGTGATGCGGCTGCGCAGCGTCCCGCCCTCGATGAGCTCCATCGAGAGGTAGATGCGGTCGTCGTCCTCACCCTGGTCGAACACCCCGACCACGTGCGGATGGGCGAGTCTGGCCGCACTGCGGGCCTCGCGGGCGAAGCGGCGACGGAACTGCTCGTCGACGGCGAGGTGCGGATGCATGATCTTGAGGGCCACGGTGCGGTCCAGACGTTCGTCATGTCCGCGATAGACCGTGGCCATACCGCCGCGGGCGATCAGCTCCTCGACGGCATAGCGGTCGTCGAGGAGCACGCCGGTGTCAGGGGAAGTGGCAGGCGCGCTCACGAGGCTCACTGTACGGCCGCACGTGCGCGCCGTCCCGCAACGACACGAGCACTCAGGAACCGCTCAGGCTGTCGGCGGGAACCTGCGGGGCGTGGCACCCTTGAGGGGTGAGCGCACAGCACGAGACCCCCGAGACCTCCCTGGATGATCTGATCGGCAGCTGGCTGCCGCTGCCCGACGCTGCCGAGGAGCTCGGCGTCGCGGTGTCGGCCGTGCGGCGCATGGTCGACGACGGCTCCCTCGTGGAGATCCGCCGTGGCACGCCGAAGGTCCGCTGCGTGCCCTCCGAGCTCATCAAGGACGGTGAGCTCACGCCGTACGTCGCGGGCACCATCACCGTTCTCCGCGACGCCGGCTTCGAGGACGAGGAGCTGCTGCGCTGGCTCTTCACCCCGGACGACTCCCTGCCCGGTCGGCCCATCGACGAGCTGCGCGCGGGGCGGCGCGGAGAGGTCCGCCGCCGCGCCCAGGCGCTCGGGTTCTGATCCGTCGGTGATGCGCCCAGCCGTGGGTGCCCGGGGCCCGCAGTGCGGGGCGCGGATGTGCGCGGCGCGGATATGCCCAGCGCGTCGGCCCGCGCTCCCGCCTAGCGGTCGACGTCGAGACCGCTGAGGTCGGTCGCCGCGCGGCCGAGCCGTGCGAGGCCCTCGCGCCCCTCCGCCTCGAGGCCGGGAGCGCCGGCGAGCACGGCCTCGGCCCGCGCCGAGAGCGTGCGGATGTCCGCGGCGACGGAGGAGACCGCGCCGGTGGCGTGCATGAGGTCGCGGACGGCGTCGATCGCGTCGTCGTCGGCATCCTCACGGCCCACCGCCCTGTCCAGCAGGTCGAGCCCCCGCGCATCCTCGCGGGCCGCCGCGTTCGCGCGCGTGCGCGCCAGGAGGACTGTGCGCTTGCCCTCGCGGACGTCGCCGCCGGTGGGCTTTCCCGTCGAATGCTCGTCCCCGACCACGCTGAGCAGGTCGTCGCGCAGCTGGAAGGCCGTGCCGATCGCCTCCGACCAGGCATCGAGCTGCTCGCGCACCGCATCGTCCGCCCCCTGCTGCGCGGCTCCCATGAGCACCGGGCGCCGCACGGAGTAGGAGACCGTCTTCCAGCGGATCACGGCGAGGGCCGCAGCCTCGTCGTCACCGGGGGAGCGGAACCCGCCCTCCTGGTGCAGGACGTCGAGGAACTGGCCTGTCATGACCTCTGTCGCGAGCGAGGAGAACTGGGCGCGGGCGTCCCGCATGCGCGCCTGGGCCCCGGGGAGGGCGTCGGCATCGGCCAGGTCGCGCGCCCAGCTGAGCGCGAGATCACCGAGGATGATCGCGACGGCACCCCCGAAGCGGTCGGCCTCGCCGCGCAGTCCCTCGGCGCGATGCAGCTCCGCCATCTCCACGTGCACGGCGGGTCGGCCGCGCCGGGTGGGGGAGCGGTCGATGAGGTCGTCGTGCAGCAGGGCGGCAGCCTGCAGCAGCTCGATCGCGCCGCCGAGGCGAGCCAGGGCGAGCAGCTCGTCCGGGTCCTCGGCCGACGTCGAGCACGCGCGCGCCGCGCCGAAGCACAGGCGCGGGCGCAGCAGCTTGCCTCCGACGAGGAAGGCGCGCAGCGAGTCCACGAGCCCGGAGGCCTCCGGGGCGATCGCCGCGAGCTGGGCGCGTCGCGCATCGAGCTCACCGGTCAGCACCTGCTGCAGCACCTCATGGAAGCGCGCGTCGAGCTCGCTCGGGGCGGACGGAAGATCGGAACTGGTCATCAGGGGCTGCTCCTTCGGCGGGACGTCCTGATCCTCCCATGTCCGCAGGCGGGAGGACCGCGCTCCCTCCGGCGCCGAGCCGCCTCGAGCCGGCGCTGGGCCTCCCGGGTGTCGCACATCGGTCCTCCCCAGCGCCCACTTGTCCCCAATCCGTTCCGGGGCGTGGTCGTGGAGGCGGCGGAGAGGGAGCCTCGGAGACATGAGCACATCCCCCGCGCACGGCCTCCCCTCCGACTCCTCGTCAGGCTCGCCTGCGGAGGGCTTGAGGACGCCTCCCTCGCCGTGCGCGACGGACGGACCGTTTCCGCGGGAACGGGCGGCCCCGCGGTCCCGTCCGGTCGGGCGGGAATCGCCCCCTCGGGAATCTGCCCCGCGCACCCTGCGGGCGGACGATCCCTCCGAGCTCCTCGCCGAGGCGCGCGTGACGCTCGGCTGCGTGCCGCGCGACTGCCTGGTGATGATCGGGCACAGCGGCCGCCGTCTCTCGCCCCTGGCCACCCGTGTCGCCCTGCGCGACGTGGGCGACGGCCCGGGAGGCGTGGACCTGCCGCGCCATCTCGCGCTCCTGGACCGGGCGGGCTGCGACGGCGCCTTCGTGCTCGTGCTCGCGGGGGACGGGTGGGAGGCCGTCGAGCAGTCCCGTGCCGATGACGCCCGGAGGGTCGCCCTGGAGGTGGTGCGCGCGGCGGCGCTGTGCGGGCCGGACGGGTTCGACGTGCCCGAGGCCTGGGTGGTCTCGGGCGGATGCGCGGACTCCTTCTCCCTCGCGCCGGAGGAGGACGGCACCTTCTCCCTGCGCCTCCAGCAGTGGCCCGCACCGCTGACGCCCCCTCGCGACACCCTCGTGGGCGTCCAGGAGATCCACGCCGGGCGTCGGGTTCCCGAGGACGACCCCGCCGCCGAGCGCGGGCTGCGGCAGCTCGGGGACGTCCTGCGGGGCCTCGACTCCGAGGAGGGCGTGCCCGGGGGCCGCCCCGGGGCTTTCGAGACCTCCGCGCGCTGGCATTCGCTGCCGGCGGCGCTGCGGCGGGCGCGCCCGCGGGGCACGGCCGCCGACCTCTCGATGTCGCACTGTGAACCGCTCGCCGGGATGCGCGACCTGCTCGCCGCGCCCGACGCCGCGCTCTCGCTCCTGCACGTCCTCGCGGGCCTCGAGGAGGACGGGGGCGACGGCGGGATCGACGGGCTGGTGCGGCTCGTCGCGCGGCTCGCCGCCGACCCCTCGCTTCGACCCGAATCCCGCATCTGTGCAGGTGGGGAATGGTTCGAGGTGCTGCATGAGATGCGAATGGCATGCGAGGGGACCGGGAGGGCGCCGATGGTCGGGGCGAGTGCCGAGGCCTGGGTCGCACTGGGGACGACGCTCGTCGTCCTGTCCTGGTGGAACCACCGCTTCGCGACCGCTGACGATCTCGCCCAGGAGATCGAGATGCGCGGAGAGGACGAGGTTCTGGCACTCTTCCTACTGCAGATCGCCCGCGCCAGGGTCCGCCCCGCCTGGAGACCCGCGACCGCCTGAGGCGGTTCCGGGTCCGTCACCGGGCGGACGACGGCGGGCGAGAGCGCGGAACCCGACCACCCAGACCCCTGGAGGGCTCATCGCATGACCGCCTCGACCGTCCCGAGCACGTCGGCCGCTCCGGCACGAGCGCGGGCCCATGGCTCCGGTCCCGAGGTCCCGGCGTCCGGCGCCTGGCGGCCCGAGCACGGACCGGGGCACCGTCGCTTCGCCCGGGTCGGCGCGCTCGAGCTCGAATCCGGCGAGCGCCTCGACCACGTCGAGCTGGCCTTCGAGACCTGGGGCGAGCTCGCCCCCGACGGTTCCAACGCGGTGCTCGTGCTCCACGCGCTCACCGGCGACTCCCACGTGATCGGCGAGGCCGGGCCCTCCCACGCGACGGCCGGCTGGTGGAGCGATCTCGTGGGTCCCGGCCGCGCCCTGGACACCGACCGCTTCTACGTCGTCGCTCCCAACGCCCTGGGCGGCTGCCAGGGCACCACGGGCCCCAGCACCGCCGCCCCCGACGGGCGCCCCTGGGGCGCCCGCTTCCCGCGGGTCACCATGCGCGACCAGGTCTCCGCGGAGAAGCTCCTGGCCACGCAGCTCGGCATCGAGAAGTGGGCGCTCGTGATCGGCGGCTCCATGGGCGGCATGCGCGCTCTCGAGTGGGCGGTGAGCGCGCCCGAGCAGGTGGAGCGTCTGGCCGTGATCGCCTCCTCGGCCAGGGCGAGCGCCGATCAGATCGCCTGGAACAGCGCCCAGATCGCCGCGATCCGCGCCGACGCCGGCTTCCACGACGGCGACTACTACGACTGCTCCGACGGCGAGGGCCCCCATCAGGGACTGGGCGCAGCACGCCGCATCGCCCACATCACCTATCGCACCGGCACCGAGTTCGAGGAGCGCTTCTCCAACCGGTCCCAGGGGGAGGAGGACGTGCTCGACGGGGGCCGCCATCAGGTGACGAGCTACCTCGACCACCACGCGGACAAGCTCGCCCGCCGCTTCGACGCGAACTCCTACGTGCGCCTCGCCGAATCCATGAGCACGCACGACGTGGGCCGCGGTCGGGGTGGCACCGCCGCCGCCCTGCACCGCGTGCAGGCGCGGACCCTCCTGGTCGCGATCTCGAGCGATCGCCTCTTCCCGCCGGAGCTCGTGGCCGAGGCCGCCCAGGAGATCCCCGACGTGCACCACCACGTGATCGACAGCCCGCAGGGCCACGACGGGTTCCTGCTGCCCCACCCCTCGCTGCGCGAGTGGATCGGCGACCTCCTGGAGGGTTAGGCTCCAGTGCCAGCCACGCCATCGGCGTCCCGCGGCCGGCAGGCAGGACCGCAGAGGCGGGCCCACCGGCCAGGACGTCCCGACAGAAGGGTCCGGGTGCTCCATGAGCGTCGTCGTCGGATACTCCCCGTCAGCCCAGGGGGATGCGGCGCTCGCCGCCGCGGCCCGGGAGGCGAAGCGGTGCGGTGACACCCTCGTCGTCGCCTCCCATGCGTACCACGACCCCGAGGCGGGACGGGCCGTCGCCGACGCGGCGACCGTCGAGGCCGCGATCGACGCCCTGGGCATCGCCGAGCCGCCGGAGGTCGAGGTGCGCACGGGCGAGGATCTCGACGTGGGCGACTTCCTGCTGCAGGTCGTCCAGGAGTCCGGCTCCCGGATGATCGTGATCGGGCTGCGGAGGAAGTCCCGCATCGGGAAGCTCAATCTCGGGGCGTCCGCGCGGCGCGTGGTCCTCGAGAGCCCGTGCCCCGTGCTCGCCGTGAAGCACGCCGACGCGATCGCCGCCTGAGACACGGAGCCCCCGGGCTCCGCGGAACGCACCCCGGGGCGGAGACCTCCGTCACACGGGAATAGATCCCGAGGGGGAGTCGTTGCACTCCCCGAGGCTTGACGGCACCGCCCCTTCGTGCGCCCTCACGCAGGTATTCTTCGGGTCGGGTGGTGCATCGGCCCGTGCACCATCGTTCGCCCGCGAAACACCGGTCCGGCCCTGCGAAGGACCGGCGGAAGAAGGAACTCAGTGACTGCTTCGCACACCACCGTCGACGACAAGACCGCCGTGACCGATGACGCGAAGGACGCCGCGCCCGTGAAGGAGAAGGCGACGACCTCGTCCGCGAAGTCCACCAAGAAGGCCCCCGCCAAGAAGACGACCGCGAAGAAGACGGCCGCCAAGAGCGCCGCCGGCACCACCGCCGGCAAGAAGAAGGCGGCCTCGAAGGCGAAGGAGGCCGTGGTCGAGGAGGACCTCGAGGCGACCGCGGAGGACGAGCAGGCGCCCGAGGAGGGCGAGGAGGCCGAGGAGAAGGACCCCAAGGGCGTCCACAAGGCGAACCAGAAGTCGGACGAGGAGTCCGGCGGCCTGGTCATCGACTCCTCCGAGGACGACTCCCCGGCCCAGCAGGTCGTCACCGCCGGGGCCACCGCGGACCCGGTCAAGGACTACCTCAAGCAGATCGGCAAGGTCGCACTGCTGAACGCCGCCCAGGAGGTCGAGCTGGCCGAGCGCATCGAGGCCGGCCTCTTCGCCGAGCAGCTCCTCAAGCGCGACGAGAGCATCGTGCGCACCAAGAAGGGCCGCGAACTCGGCATGATCGTCGAGGACGGCCGCGCCGCCAAGGACCACCTGCTCGAGGCGAACCTGCGACTGGTGGTGTCCCTCGCCAAGCGCTACACCGGCCGCGGCATGCTCTTCCTGGACCTCATCCAGGAGGGCAACCTGGGCCTCATCCGTGCGGTCGAGAAGTTCGACTACACCAAGGGCTACAAGTTCTCGACCTACGCGACCTGGTGGATCCGTCAGGCGATCACCCGCGCCATGGCCGACCAGGCGCGCACGATCCGCATCCCCGTGCACATGGTCGAGGTCATCAACAAGCTCGCCCGCGTGCAGCGCCAGATGCTCCAGGACCTCGGTCGCGAGCCCACCCCGGAGGAGCTCGCCAAGGAGCTCGACATGACCCCCGAGAAGGTCGTCGAGGTCCAGAAGTACGGGCGCGAGCCCATCTCGCTGCACACCCCGCTCGGCGAGGACGGCGACAGCGAGTTCGGGGACCTGATCGAGGACTCCGAGGCGATCGTGCCCGCGGACGCGGTGAGCTTCACCCTCCTCCAGGAGCAGCTCCACTCGGTGCTGGACACCCTCTCCGAGCGCGAGGCCGGTGTGGTCTCCATGCGCTTCGGCCTCGAGGACGGCCAGCCCAAGACGCTCGACGAGATCGGCAAGGTCTACGGCGTGACCCGAGAGCGGATCCGCCAGATCGAGTCGAAGACCATGAGCAAGCTCCGCCACCCCTCGCGCTCGCAGGTCCTGCGCGACTACCTCGACTGAGGAGACCCCCTCCTCATCGGTCGACGGCCCGGCACCTCCCGCAGGTGCCGGGCCGTCGTGCGCATCGCGGGCACTGCACCGCGGACGGTGCGTGAACGCCCGACGAACATCCGTTCCGGATGTTCCGGAAAGTCTGGTCATCCGTTCCAGTGCGGCCTAGGCTCGCACCGTGATCCCGGACACCCCGCCTCTGTCGACCTCCCTGCATCCCGCCGGAGGGCCCGTCGTGGTCTTCGACTTCGACGGCACCGTGTGCCTGGGTGACGGTCCAGTCCTCGCCTACGCCGAGGCGGCCTGCGACCGCATGCAGGCGGCCGACGCGCGCAGCGTCCGCTCCCGCTTCGAGGACTGGATGGCGGGCCGCTCGCCCGACCATCACGCCGACGCCTACGTCGCCCTCGCCGCGCTCGCCCGACCGATCCTCGGTGCCGAGCTCTCCGAGGCCTACCTTGACTCCCGCCGCCGTCTCGTCCACGACGACCTGGGCGTGCGTCCCCCGGAGGGCCTGCTGGACCTCCTGGACGAGCTCTCCGAGGCCGGAGTGCGCCGCGCCCTGCTGACGAATTCTCCCGCCGTCGGCATGGACGAGACCCTCGTCCACCTGGACGTGCGCGGCCGCTTCGACCAGATCGTCATCGGCGCGAAGAAACCCTCCCGCATGCGCGAGCACCTGCGCGCCGTGCTCGGCGACGAGCCCGCGCACCACCTCGTCTCGATCGGGGACAACTGGCGCAACGACGTCGCCCCCGCCGTCGACCTCGGCGCCGTGGGCATGCTGATCACCGGTGCGTGGGGGGACAGCGCGCTGCCTCCTCAGGCCCTCGCCGTCCAACGGGGCCACCAGCTGTCCGAGCTGCTGCCGGCCCTGCGTCGCTTCGCCGCCGACGCCGAGACCTTCGCCCCCAGCCGGGACCTCGCCCGATGAGCGCACCGCGTTCCTCGACCCGCGCGAGCACCACCGCGCTCGCCCCCGCGCTCGCCTCTCGACTCGCGGCCGCCGCGCCCACCCTGGGTCCAGCCGAGGAGCAGGTCGCACGCGTCCTCCTCTCCCACGCCCAGGAGCTGCCGGAGCTGTCCACCGCGCAGGTCGCCGAGCTCTCGGGCACCTCACGGGCGAGCGTCGTGCGGACCTGCCAGCGCCTCGGATACACCGGTTTCCAGCAGCTGCGGGTGCTCGCCGTGCGCGACGCGGCCGGTGAGCGCAGCGGCGCACAGTCGGCCCCGGACACGGTGATCGGCGCGGCCCGAGCCCTCGCCGAGCAGACGGTGCAGGCCACCGACATGCTCGAGGAGGAGCCGCTGCAGGGCACCGTCGCCGATCTCGCCACCGCCCGCCGGGTGCTCGTGGTCGCCGGCGGGCTGAGCGCCTCCGTGGGCGGGGCACTCAGCGCTCGCCTGCTGCGCCTGGGCGTCACCGTGATCTCGCCGTCCGACCCCTTGGACGCGGAGATCGCCGCGGCCGCGCTGGGGCCCGAGGATCTCTGCATGGCGATCTCCGCCTCCGGAGTGAACGCCCAGACCCTGCGCTGCGTGCGCGCGGCCGCGGGTGCGGGTGCGCGCACCATCGCGCTGACCGCCTTCCTGGGCACGCCGCTGGAGCAGGCCGTCGGCCGCACCCACATCACGCCGCTCCCGCACCGTCACTACCAGGACGAGTTCCACAGCCCCTCGCGGCTGGCGCAGCACGCCCTCGTCGAGGCGCTCGGAGGCGCCCTCGAGCGCCGGCTCGGCGAGGGCGCGGGAGCCGTCCAGGACAGGATCCTCGAGGTGGTGAGCGGCCATGTCGACGAGTGAGAGCCCCCTCCCGAAGGCGCTCCCGCTGAGCGGCGCCGGCCGGTCAGGGGACTCTCGGTCCCGCGCAGGTGCGGCCCGCCGCCGCAGCCGTGCCCGCCGCGCCCTGACCTCGCCGATCGCCTACCTCTTCGTGGCTCCGGCGATCGCGATCTTCGGGATCTGGACGATCTTCCCGACGCTGTACACCTTCCGGGTCTCGGCCTTCGACTGGAATCAGCTGAACCCCGCGATGAGCGAGTTCATCGGACTGGGCAACTACCGGGACATGCTCTCGGGAAGCACCAACCCGTCGTTCTGGCAGACCTTCGGCGTCTCCTGCTACTTCGTGATCGCCAACGTCGTCGTCGGCACGATCCTCGCCCTGCTGCTCGCACTGCTGGTGCGTCGCGGCTCGAAGGTCATGGCGGCCGCCCGCACCAGCTTCTTCCTCGCGTACATCGCCCCGGGGGTCGCCACGGCCCTGATCTGGCTGTGGATCTTCAACCCGCGCTTCGGACTCGCCAACGGGATCCTCTCGCTCGTGCACCTTCCGGTGATCGACTGGCTGGGCGACTCCCGCTACGCGATGCTCTCGATCATCGTCTACTCGGTCTGGCACGAGGTCGGATTCCTGGTCCTCGTGTTCGTCGGCGGACTGATGACCACGAGCGGGGAGCTCGCCGAGGCGGCGAAGGTCGACGGCGCGAACCCCTGGCAGGAGTTCAGCCGGGTCACCCTTCCGCAGCTCATCCCTTACGTGGCGTTCGTCGTGATCATCTCCTCGATCTCGTCCCTGCAGGCCTTCACCCAGTTCTTCGTGCTCACCGGAGGCGGCCCCGGCTACTCGACCTCCACGATCGGATTCCAGCTCTACCAGCAGGCGTTCGTGCTCGGGAACACCGGGTACGGGGCGGCCCTCGCGGTGGTCCTGTTCCTCATCACCCTCGTGCTCTCGATCATCCAGCTGCGTGTCTCCGCGAGGCTCTCGCGGTGATCGGCCGCCCTCGACTGACCGGCCCGCCCTCGACCACCCCGCGCCCGACGACCCCTGCCACCCATCGCCCGGCCGTGCCCGCCCCACTCTCACCCAGGAGAACCCGATGACCGCCATCCGCCGCACCTCCGTCCGCACCGCGCACAGCATCTCGTCGCGCGTCGCATCGGCGCCCACGCGCCGCACCGTCCTCGCCGGCGCCGCCGCCTCGGCGAGCGCACTGGCCCTCGCCGCCTGCTCCTCCGGATCCTCCGGCTCCGGCGACGGCGACGACTCCGGCAGCGACGCCGTGCCCTCCTTCGACCCCGACGCGAAGACCACCATCACGTTCATGCATGCCATGGCCTCGGGCGACCAGAAGACCGCGCTCGAGAAGATCGTCTCCGACTTCGGGAAGGACCATCCGAACGTCACGATCGAGCTGCAGGACCAGCCCGACTACGGCACCCTGCAGACCAAGACCAAGGCGCAGGTCGGCGCCGGCAGCGCGCCCACGATCGCCCAGGCCTACGGCAACTGGGCGAGCGAGTACGCCGACTCGAAGGTCATCGTGCCGCTGGACGCCTTCGCGAAGGCCAACGAGGACTATGCGGACTTCGCCGAGGGCGTGAAGAAGGACATGCAGCTCACCGACGGCAAGATCTGGATGTGGCCCTTCAACAAGTCCGTCGTGGTGGTCTACCGCAACGCCGAGATGGTGAAGGAGGAGCCGAAGAGCTGGGACGACTTCGCGAAGGTCAGCAAGGACGTCTCGAAGGACGGCGTGGTCGCCCTGTCCATCGACCCCGGCAGCGCCAAGGGGCCGGCCGGCGGCACGGCCCTCTTTGAGATCCTCGCCGAGTCCATGGGCAGCACGGTCTTCGCCGACGACGGCACGCCGCAGTTCGCCGAGGACGGCTGCGTGAAGGCCCTCGAGTACCTCGTGGACCTCAAGGACGCGGGCGCCCTCGCGATCGCCTCGGGGTACCCCGGCCAGGAGGCCCTGGGCGCCGAGAAGGGTGCCTTCGACGTCTCCTCCGTGGCCTCGTTCCCGTTCAACGAGCAGGCCGTCGGCGGGAAGTTCGAGATGGGCGTGAGCGCCCTCCCGGAGGGCCCCTCCGGGGCGGCGAACCAGCTGGCCGGCACGAACATCGTCCTGTTCGCCGATGCGAGCGAGCAGGAGCGCGCCGCCGCCTGGGAGTTCATGCAGTTCATCACCACGCCGGAGCAGCAGGCCTCCTGGGCGGCCGCCACCGGGTACCTGCCCGTCAGCTCCGCCTCCCTCGAGCAGGACGCCATGAAGAAGGTCGTCGAGGAGCGCCCGTGGATCACCGACGCCGTGAAGCAGCTCGACACCGCCCGTGCCCTGCCGCCGGTCACGAGCGTCACCGAGGCCTCGGGCCTGCTCTCGGTCGCCCTGCAGGACGCCCTGCAGGGCAAGGCGAAGCCGGCCGACGCCCTCGCCGACGCGCAGAAGAAGGCCGAGGCGCTGGGCTGACGCGGCGCGGGCAGGGACCACGAGGACCACGGGTGACACGAGGGACGAGGAGGCGAGCGAGCCGATGACCAGCACGAGCACCACGCCGCGCAGCAGCACGGGGGAGGAGCTCCCGCGCAGACGCCGCCGGCCCCGCCCCGCCCAGCGGGTGCTGTCGGTCCTCGCCGTGCTCGCGGCGCTCGCCTTCCTCTTCCCCCTGCTGTGGACGCTGTACACCTCGATCTCCTCGCCCGAGGACGTGTACACCCTCCCGCCGCGGATCCGGCCCCCCGCCGAGTGGGGCCACTACGTCGAGGCCGCCGCGCAGAACTACGCGCGGGCGTGGGCGGCCGCTCCGTGGCCGCGCTACTTCGGCAACACCGTCCTCATCGCGGTGTGCGTCGTCGCCCTGACGCTGCTCACGGGACTGCTCGCGGCCTTCGCCTTCGCACGCATGCGGTTCCGCGGCCGCGGGGTGATGTTCCTGCTGGTGATGAGCGTGATGATGGTTCCGCAGACCGTGCTGCTGGTCCCGAACTTCCTGCTCGCCCAGAAGATGGGCCTCTATGACACGTATGCCATCCAGATCCTCCCGTGGGGCGCGTCCGTGTTCGGGATCTTCCTGCTGCGGCAGTTCTTCCAGACCCTGCCCGCCGAGATCTTCGAGGCCGCGGAGCTCGACGGTGCGGGACCGGTGCGCATGCTCGCGCAGGTCGCCGGGCCCCTCGCCGTGCCCACGATGATCCTGGTGGGCCTGAACGCCTTCATGGGGTCCTGGAACTCCTTCGTCTGGCCCTACTTCATGACGAAGTCCGATCAGCTGCGCCCCATCGAGGTGGGACTGCAGACCTTCCAGTCCGAGAACGGCAACGACTGGACCGGGATGAGCGCCGCGGTGGTCTTCACGACGATCCCCGTGATCCTGCTCTTCCTGTTCCTCCAGAAGTACTTCGTGCGCGGCGCCTTCTCGACCGACGGGGCGGTGCGCGGATGAGCGGGCGGGAGAGCGTGTGGGGGAGCCGGTCGACGGGAACGACGAGGAGCGGGCGGATGGACGATCCGACGGGCACCAGCATCGAGATCCACGGCGGGGTGCGCGTCATCGGCGGCACCAAGGTGCTGATCAGCACCGCGCGCGCCCGGGTGCTGCTGGACATCGGCGAGGACATCCCGGGCGAGGCGGACCTGCTGCGCGACAGCACCCGTGCGCGCGAGGGCCACGGCCTCGCCGATCGCCTGCGTCTGGGCGCGGCGCCGCGTATCACGGGGCTGTTCGCGCCGGAGGAGCTGCGCGCCGTCGGCCCCGGGGCGCAGGAGGTGCACGCGCTCGCGGTCGCGGATCGCCGACCGCTCGTCGTCGTCCTCTCCCACGCCCACATCGACCACGACGGACTGCTGGCGCACCTGCGGCCCGAGGTCCGGGTCCTCGCCCATCCCGACACCATCGCCCTGCACCGCGCTCTCGAGGAGGCGGGTGCCACCACGCCGGGCACCGCCGCTCGCCTCACGCCGATCGCGGAGGGGCATGAGGTCGCTGCGGAGGACCTCACGGTCACCGTGCACCGGGTGGACCACGACGTGCGCGGTGCGATCGGCACCGTCGTGCGCGCCCCCGACGGCGTCCTCGCCTACACCGGGGACGTGAACCTGCACCGCGAGAACGGGGTGCACACGCGCGCCTTCCTCGAGGCCGCACGCGGGGCCGACGTGCTGGTCTGCGAGACGACGATGCTGAGCTTCGACCCGCTGCCTCCCGAGCCCCGCAGCGAGGAGGAGATCGCGCGCGTCGTCACCGAGGCGCTGACCGGGAGCGAGGACCTCATGCTGCTCAGCGCGTACGAGCGGGACGTCGATCGCGCCGCGCTGCTCATCCACGCCGCCGCCGAGGCCGGGCGCACGCTCGTATGGCCGGGACGCCACGCCGCCGTGCTCACCGCGATGGGCATCGGGGGAGTCGTCACCTGGGACGGGACACGGGCCCAGTCCCCGGGTCAGCGCCGGGCGGGGGAGCTCGCCGCCGGTCGCGGGCGGAACGCAGCACGCGCGATCGGCATCGACGCGGTGCTGGCAGCCCCCGAGCGCTTCCTCGTCCAGATCGACCCCGAGGATTTCACCTCCCTGCTCGACCTCCCGCTGGGGCCCGCGAGCGCCTGGATCCATTCGCAGGGAGAGCCGCTGGGACCGTTCATGCGTGACTGGGACGTGTGGCAGGACTGGCTCGGGCGCCTCGGGCTCACGACGGTCCCGGCGGGCTCCTCGGGGCATGCCGGTCCGCTCGCGCTGCGCGAGATCGTCGAGCGGATCGGCCCGGCCCGCGTGATCGCCCTGCACGGCTTCCACCCCGAGCGCCTCGAGGTCGAGGGCGTGCGGACGGTCCTGCCCGAGATCGGCGTCCCGATCCCGCTGCGCGCCGGCAGCACGCGCTGATCGGGCCCACGGGACGCGCGAGGGCCCCGCATCCTCGGCGGATGCGGGGCCCTCGGGAGTCAGGTCGTGTGCGGGATCAGTCCTCGACCGGCACCGGACGGGCGTGCAGGCGCTCGGTCTCGTCGATGACCTCCGAGGCGAGCGGACGGAAGGCGTCCTCGTGCGCGCGGGCATGGTGCCCGCAGAACAGCAGCTCGCCACCGGCGGAGAGGGAGACCTTGACGTAGGCCTGGGCGCCGCAGCGGTCGCAGCGGTCGTGCGCGGTCAGTCGCGGGGCTTCGACGGTCGTGTTCATGCCCCACATTCAAGCACCGCGCGGGCGTCAGCGGCGTGATCCGGGCCTCCGGTTCGCTCACCGCGCAACGCCCGTGCGCCCCGCCACGCCGGGGACGCCCGTCGGCCCTGGTCGTATGGCTCGCAGCCGTAGAATGACGCGCGTGTCAGACACCACCGCGTCCTCCGAGTCCCCGGCCGCCGAGTCCACGCCCCAGGGGCGCTCCGCGTCGTCCTCCGCGAAGCCCGCCGCGAAGAGATCGACGAATGCCCCCGCGAAGACCGCCTCGAAGCAGGCCGCCTACGACGCCCGCCATCTGCAGGTGCTCGAGGGCCTCGAGGCCGTCCGCAAGCGCCCGGGCATGTACATCGGGTCGACGGACTCGCGCGGCCTGATGCACTGCCTGTGGGAGATCCTCGACAACTCCGTGGACGAGGCCCTGGGCGGCAACGGCGAGAGCATCGAGGTCATCCTCCACGAGGACGCCTCCGTCGAGGTCCGCGACTCCGGCCGCGGCGTGCCCGTGGACACCGAGCCCCGCACGGGCCTCACCGGCGTCGAGGTCGTCTACACGAAGCTGCACGCGGGCGGGAAGTTCGGCGGCGGCTCCTACGCCGCCTCGGGCGGTCTTCACGGCGTGGGCGCGAGCGTCGTCAATGCCCTGTCGGCCCGCCTCGACGTCGAGGTCGACCGCGCCGGTGTCACCTATGCCATGAGCTTCCAGCGCGGCGTCCCGGGCGTCTTCGCCGACGGGTCCGACGGACCCTCGCCCGATGCCGCCTTCACCGCCGCCGACGGCCCCGCCGAGCTGCGGAAGGTCGCCAAGGTCAAGCGCGGCGTCTCCGGCACCCGCGTGCGCTACTGGGCCGATCCGCAGATCTTCATCAAGGGCTCGCACTTCTCGACCGAGGAGCTCGTGCGCCGCGCGCGGCAGACCGCCTTCCTGGTCCCCGGGCTGGGCATCACCATCTCGGACCGTCGGCCCGAGCGCAGCCCCGACCAGGACGAGGAGCGCTCCTTCCGCTACGACGGCGGCATCTCCGAGTTCGTCGACTACCTCGCCCAGGACCAGAAGATCACCGACGTGATCCGCCTGCAGGGCAGCGGCGAGTACACCGAGACGATCCCCGTGCTCGATTCCAAGGGCCACATGGTCTCCAAGGACGTCGACCGCACCTGCGAGGTCGACGTGGCGCTGCGCTGGGGCGCCGACTACGACACCACCCTGCGATCCTTCGTGAACATCGTGGCGACCCCCAAGGGCGGCACCCACACCGCGGGCTTCGAGCAGGCGATGCTGAGGACCCTGCGCAAGCAGGTCGAGAACCAGGCGCGCCGCGTGAAGTTCAACGCGAAGAACGAGAAGATCGAGAAGGACGACGCGCTCGCCGGGATGACCGCCGTGGTCACCGTGCGCCTCGAGGAGCCGCAGTTCGAGGGACAGACCAAGGAGGTGCTGGGCACCCCCGCGGTGCGCCAGATCGTCTCCAAGGTCGTCGAGCAGCAGCTCACCGCCTTCCTCACCTCCACCAAGAAGGAGGAGAAGGAGCAGGGAGCGCTCGTCGTCGACAAGGTGGTCTCCGAGATGCGCGCCCGCATCGCCGCGCGCATGCACAAGGAGGTCTCCCGCCGCAAGAACGCCCTGGAGTCCTCGACGATGCCCACCAAGCTCGCCGACTGCCGCTCGACCGACGTCGAGCGGTCCGAGCTGTTCATCGTCGAGGGCGACAGCGCGCTGGGCACCGCGAAGAACGCGCGCAACTCCGAGTTCCAGGCGCTGCTGCCGATCCGCGGCAAGATCCTGAACGTCCAGAAGGCCTCGATCACCGACATGCTCAAGAACACCGAGTGCGCCGCGATCATCCAGGTGCTCGGCGCGGGATCCGGGCGCACCTTCGACCTCGAGCAGGCGCGCTACGGGAAGATCATCATGATGAGCGACGCCGACGTCGACGGCGCCCACATCCGCACCCTGCTGCTGACGCTCTTCCACCGCTACATGCGGCCCATGCTCGAGGCCGGGCGGATCTTCGCCGCCGTGCCCCCTCTGCACCGCGTGGAGATCATCCACGGCGGCAAGAAGAAGAACGAGTACGTCTACACGTACTCGGAGAACGAGCTGAACCGTCTTCTGAAGAGCCTGGACAAGCGCGGCAAGCGGTACAAGGAGCCGATCCAGCGCTACAAGGGCCTGGGCGAGATGGACGACGACCAGCTCGCCGACACCACCATGGACCCGCGCCACCGCACCCTGCGCCGCGTGCGCATCGAGGACGCGGAGGCCGCCGCCTCGATGTTCGACCTGCTGATGGGCAGCGACGTCGCCCCGCGCAAGCAGTTCATCATCGAGGGCGCCGAGGAGCTGGACCGCGAGAGGATCGACGCATGAGCCTCGCCGTGCGCGTCATCCCCTGCCTGGACGTCGATGACGGCCGGGTGGTCAAGGGTGTGAACTTCCAGGGCCTGCGCGATGCGGGCGATCCTGTCGAGCTCGCCCGCCGCTACGGCGAGGAGGGGGCCGACGAGCTCACCTTCCTCGACGTCAGCGCGTCCTCGAGCGGCCGCGGCACCATGCTCGACGTGGTCCGGCGGACCGCCGAGCAGGTGCTGATCCCGCTCACCGTGGGCGGGGGAGTGCGCACGGCCTCGGACGTCGACCAGCTGCTGCGCGCCGGGGCCGACAAGGTCGGTGTGAACACCGCCGCGATCGCACGGCCCGAGGTCATCACCGAGATCGCCGAGCGCTTCGGCAATCAGGTGCTCGTGCTCTCGGCCGACGTCCGCCGCGTCAGCGACGAGACGCCCGACGGGTCGGCGCGCGCGGACTCGGGCTTCGAGGTGACCACCCACGGCGGACGCCGCGGCACCGGCATCGACGCGATCGCCTGGATCGCGGAGGCGGCCGAGCGCGGCGCCGGCGAGATCCTGCTGAACTCGATGGACGCCGACGGCACCACCAGCGGCTTCGACCTCGAGCTGATCCGCGCCGCCCGTGCGGCGGCGGACGTGCCTCTCATCGCCTCGGGCGGTGCGGGTCGCGCGGAGGACTTCCCGCCGGCGGTGCGGGCGGGCGCCGACGCCGTGCTCGCCGCGAGCGTCTTCCACTTCCGCACCCTCACCATCGGCCAGGCGAAGGACGCCCTCGCAGCGGACGGTCTGCCCGTCCGCTGACGCCGCCCGTCGGGCAGGAAGCGTGAGCCTTCGGGCTCAGCTCCGGGCGACCTCGTAGCGCGCCTTGAGGCAGTGGGTCGCGCCGGGGGCGAGGGAGACGAAGCCGTCCTTGGCGACGGCGGTCTCCACGCACACGAACTGCTTCCACGCATCGAGCGGCATGTCGTCGAGGTGCGCGGCGCCGTCGCTGAACGGGTTCCACAGCACGGTGCGGCTCGAGCCGTGCGGGCTCACCACGATGTCGCGCTCGAGCACCGGGTCGTGCACGGTGACGGGACCGGAGACCTCGTACACCCGGTCCACGGGGCCGTCGATCTCGGGCTCGCCCTCCTGCACGGCCGGCGTGAGGTCGCGCAGGTTGTCGAGGTAGGAGGCGCCGGCGAGGCCGGTGAAGCGCGCCGCCTCGACGTCGCCCACGGCGAGATAGGTGTGCAGCGCGGCCTCAAGCTCGAGGGGCTCGTCGCCGGCGGTCACGTCGAGGCGCACCTGGAGATGGTCCGCGCCGATCACGAACTGCACCTGCGCGGCGACGCCCTGCCCGGAGGGATCCGCCCCCTCGAGGCCCAGGGTGATCGCGACGGAGTCCGAATGCACCACGTCCGCGTCCTCGTCGGCCCAGCCGTGGAAGTGCTCGCCCGCGACGACCTCCCAGCGGTGGTTGCGCAGCCAGCCGTGGGAGGGCGTGGTGCGCCCGTCTCGGCCGGGCCCGAACCAGGGGCCGATCAGCGGGATGCCGCCGCGGATCGGCTCGCCCTCCGCGTAGACCGCGTCGGGGCTGGTCCACAGCACGTCGTCCTCACCGTCGGGCACCCAGGAGGTCAGGTGGGCGCCGTCCAGGTGGATGACTGCGGAGCAGGCCGGGATGTCCACCACGAGCGCGGGCGTGCCGTGCAGGTCCTCGAGGGTGACTCCCTGGGGCAGGTCTTCGGGGCTGGTCGTGGTGCTCATGCCCCTATGGTCGCACCGTTTCGGCCCGTGGGTGCAGGGGTGGGGACGAATCCGTCCGGAGCGTCCGGCGTCCCCGGGACCGATCGCGCACGGCGGGATCACTCGTGGCGGGATCACTCGTGGAGGAACGCCTCGAGGGCTCCGTCAGCCGACGGCGGCGATCGGGACCGCGACCGGCGAGCCCGAGCCGTCGCGCCGACCGACGGGGCCAGGCAGGTCCACGGGCTGGCCGGCCTCCGAGCAGGCGCGGGCGGGGGAGTTGACTGCCCAGGCGCCGATCAGCGCGTCCTCGCCCCGCAGGAAGCGGTGGCAGCGCACGCCGCCGGTCGCACGGCCCTTGGCCGGGTACTCGGTGAAGGCGCTGACCTTCAGGGAACCCGTCTGGGTCATCGGCAGGGCGCCCGAGGTGCCGGAGATCGTCACGACCTCCGCCTCGCGGGTGACGTCGACCGCCCCGAAGGAGACCACGTGCGCGCCCTCGGCGAGCTTGATGCCGGCGACGCCGCCCGCGCCGCGTCCCTGCGGCCGCACGCCCGCGGCGGGGAAGTGCAGCAGGTGGGCGTCGGAGGTGATGAGGACCAGGTCGGTGTCGCCCGCCGCGGAGTCCTCGGGCAGGTCCACGACGCCCACGACCTCGTCGCGATCCTTGAGCGAGATGATCTCGAAGCCGTCGCCGCGCGGGAAGTCGAGCGTCACCCGCTTGACGACGCCCTGGCGCGTGCCGAGCGCGAGGCTGCCGCCGCGCTCGAGATCCGGGCCGGCCGCGCGCACGAGTCCGATCACCCTCTCGCCCTTCTCCAGGGTCAGCAGGTCGGAGAGCTTCGTGCCTCCCGCGAGGCTCGGCGGGCCCGCCGTCGGGGCGAGCGCGGGCAGCTCCACGACGCCCACGTGCAGCAGGCGTCCGAGGTTGGTCACCGCGCCCACCTGCGAGCGGGCGGTGGTGAGGACGTCGGCGACCACTGCGTCGTGCGAGGAGCGGCCGCCCTCGCGGACCACGTCCTCGGCGTCGCTCGTGCGGGCGATGAGCCCGCTGCCGGAGAGCAGCACGCGGCAGGGCTCGTCGGCGACCTCGAGCGGGGCGGCCTGCGAGGTCGCCTGCTGCGAGCCCGCCTCCAGGAGCACCGTGCGGCGCGGGGTCCCGTGCTCGGCGGCGACGTGCGCGAGCTCGTCCGAGACCACCTGTCGCAGCAGCTCCTCGGAGGCGAGGATCTCCTCGAGCCGCTCGATCTCGGCGCGCAGCTCGTCGCGCTCGGTCTCGAGCTCGATGCGGGAGAACTTCGTGAGGCGGCGCAGGCGCAGCTCGAGGATGTACTCGGCCTGCGCCTCGGAGAGGTCGAAGGCGGCCATCAGGGCGGTGCGGGCGCGCTCGCCGTCATCGGCCGCGCGGATGATCTGAATGACCTCGTCGATGTCGAGGATCGCGATGAGCAGACCCTCGACGAGGTGCAGGCGCTCCTTGCGCTTGCCCAGGCGGTGGGCGGTGCGGCGGCGCACCACGTCCAGCCGGTGCGCGATGAACACCTCGAGCAGCTGCTTGAGGCCGAGCGTGCGCGGCTGCCCCTCCACGAGCGTCACGTTGTTGATGCCGAAGGACTCCTCCATCGGCGTGAAGCGGTAGAGCTGCTGCAGCACCGCGTCCGGGTTGAAGCCGGACTTCACCGTGAGCTCGAGGCGCAGCCCGTGGCGGCGGTCGGTGAGATCCTGGTAGTTGCTGATGCCCTGGACCTTCTTCGACTGCACCGCGTCGCGCAGCTTCTCGGCGAAGCGCTCGGGCCCCACCTGGTAGGGCAGCTCGGTGACGATGATGCCCTTCTTGCGGCTGGTGATGTTCTCGACCTTGGTGGTCGCGCGCATCTTGAAGGAGCCGCGTCCAGTGCGATAGGCGTCGCGCACTCCGTCCAGGCCCACGATCCGCCCGCCCGTGGGCAGGTCCGGGCCGGGGACCAGGCGCATGAGGTCCTCGAGGTCGGCGTCGGGGTGGGTGATCAGGTGGCGGGCCGCCGCGACGACCTCCACCAGGTTGTGGGGCGCCATGTTCGTGGCCATGCCGACGGCGATCCCCGAAGCGCCGTTGACCAGCAGGTTCGGATACTGCGCAGGGAGCACGGAGGGCTGCAGCAGCTGGTTGTCGTAGTTCGGGATCATCTCGACGACGTTCTCGTCGAGCGAGGCCGTCATGAGCTGCGCAGCCTTCGCCATGCGCGCCTCGGTGTAGCGGGCGGCGGCCGGGCCGTTGTCGAGCGAGCCGAAGTTGCCGTGGCCGTCCACGAGCGGCATGCGCATCGAGAAGCTCTGCGCCATGCGCACCAGCGCGTCGTAGATCGCGCTGTCGCCATGGGGGTGGAGCTTGCCCATCACCTCGCCGACCACGCGCTGGCTCTTGACGTGCCCGCGATCGGGGCGCAGCCCCATGTCGTCCATCATGTACAGGATCCGGCGCTGGACGGGCTTCAGGCCGTCGCGGGCATCGGGCAGGGCGCGCGCGTAGATGACGGAGTACGCGTACTCGAGGTACGAGGTCTCCATCTCGCTGGTGACGTCGACATCGACGACGACGCCGTCGAGGTTCTCGTCCTCATCGCTGCCTGCGGTGCTGCTGCGTCGTGCCATGACGATCATCCTGCCGTATCCGTGCCCGGGAACCGGGCAGGCGGGGGCGGTGATGTCGCCGACGCCGCGGCCGCGGGCCCGCTCGCGCGGCCGGCGGGACCTCCCGCCGAGGACCGTCGGGACGATGGACCCGCACCCGGGGCGGCGGGCGCTCAGTATGATCGGGGCATGGGAGCACGACGCGACGCGGACTCCGGCGCGGGCGCCGGGGCGACCGCGGCCTCCGCCGCCTACCCCGCCCATTGGGAGGCGGACATCGCGCTCAGCGACGGCAGCGCCGCCCACCTGCGGCCCATCCTGCCGAGCGACGCCGACGCCCTCCAGCGCTTCCACACCGCGCAGTCCGAGCATTCCCGGTACCTGCGCTTCTTCGCCCCGATGCCGGAGCTCTCCCCGCGGGACCTCACGCGCTTCACGGTCGTGGACCACCGCGACCGCGTCGCCCTGATCGTGCTGATCGGCGAGGACATCGTGGCCGTCGGCCGCTTCGACCGCCTCGAGGGCACCCCCGAGGCCGAGGTCGCCTTCAACGTGGCCGATTCCCAGCAGGGCAAGGGTCTGGGATCCGTGCTCCTGGAGCACCTCGCCGCTGCCGCGCGCGAGCGCGGGGTCGCCACCTTCGTGGCGGACGTGCTCCCGCAGAACAGCCGGATGATCAACGTGTTCACCGACGCGGGCTTCGACGTGCGCCGCACCTACGACGACGGCGTGGTCGTCGTCGAGTTCAGCATCGACCCCACCGAGCGCTCCCGCGCCGTGATCGCCGAGCGCGAGCACCGTGCGGAGGCCCGCGCGATGGAGCGCATGCTGCACCCCGCCTCCCTCGCCGTGCTCGGGGTCTCCTCCCATCGCGACTCGATGGGCGGGAGGATCCTGCGGCACATCGAGCAGGCCGGCTACGACGGCGAGCTGCACGTGGTCGCCAGGGACGCCCTCGAGCTGCAGGGCCGCAGCACCTATTCCCGGATCGCCGACGTCCCCGGGTCCGTCGATCTCGCCGTCATCGCGCTCGCGCGCGCCGAGGACTGCATCGCCGCGGTCGAGGAGTGCGGGCGCGCCGGGGTGCGCGCCGTGCTGCTGCCCACCGAGGCGTTCGCCGAGACCACGGGGAGCGGGTCGGCCGACGGTCGCGGGGCCGATCCGTCGGGCGCGGGCGGGAGGCCCTCCCTGCAGCGCCGCCTGGTCGGCGCCGCGCGCCGCGAGGGCGTGCGCGTCCTGGGGCCCGGCTCCCTCGGGTTCCTGCGCACCGGGGACCACTCCCTGAACGCCTCCCTCGTCCCGCACCTCCCGCGCGCCGGAGGCGTCGCGCTCGCCGGCCAGTCCGGGGCGCTCTCGGCCATGCTGCTGGGCGGCGTCGAGTCCCGCGGCATCGGCGTGCACGAGTTCGTGTCCGTGGGCAACCGCGCAGACGTCTCCCTCAACGACACCCTCCAGCACTGGCAGGATGACGAGGACGTGCGCGTCATCGCGCTCTCGCTCGAGTCCATGGGCAACCCCCGCAAGTTCACACGCATCGCGCGGCGCATCACGCGGAAGAGGCCGCTCGTGGTGCTGCGCCCGCCGGGGACCACGACAGCGGCCCCTCCCGGGCACGACGTGCGCTCCTCCCAGCTGCCTCGACGGGCGCTGGACCAGGTCCTGCTCTCCGCCGGGGTCGTGCCCACCCTCAGCGTCGACCAGCTCACGGACGTCGTCGACGCCCTCGACCGCCAGGGCGTGCCGCCCGGCGACCGCGTCGGGCTGCTCGCGAACACGGCGGCGCTCGGGGAGTCGCTGCGGGGCGCGGCCGACGCGGCCGGGCTGCGCGTCGTGCGCGACGAGCGCCGCGCCCTGCTGAGCACGGACCCCCGCTTCGTCGAGCGCGCCTTCACCTCGCTCGCGGCACTCGGCGAGGTGGACGTGGTGGTCCTCGCCGTCCTCGACGCCCTGGGCGAGGATCTCTCCGCCTCCCTCGCGCAGATGGCGCGCACCGCCCGCGGGGCCGACGTGCGCCTGGTGGTGTGCGTGGTGACCGACCTCGACCGCTTCGAGTCCCTCGAGCGGGCCACCCGCGCCGATGACGAGATGCCGCCGCTGCACCCCACGCCGGTGCTCGCCGTGCGCGCGGCCGCGGGCATGCTCGCCGCCCGGCGCGGCGCCGTCGGCGGGGACGAGCCCGCCTCGCGCGAGGGCATCGACCGGGAGGCGGCCCGCCGCATCGTCCAGACGGAGATCTCCGCGCCCGGAGCCCCGGGGATGGCGCCGCGCGCGCTCGACCAGGAGCGCACCTCGGCCCTGCTCGAGACCTACGGCCTGCACCTGCTGCCCTCCCGAACCGTCGCCGATGCCGACGACGCCGTGCGCGCCGCCTCGGAGATCGGCTATCCCATCGCCCTCAAGAGCACCGACCCCGTGCTCAGCCACCGCAGCGACCTCGGCGGGGTGCGCCTGGACATCCCCGACGCCGTGCAGCTGCGCCACGCCTTCGCCGCCATGCGCCGCGACCTCGCCTTCTCGAGCGCCGACCTCGCCGTCCAGGCGATGGCGCCCCCCGGCATCCCGGTCGTGGTGCGCAGCGTGGAGGACCCGTCGCTGGGTCCCGTGCTCGCCTTCTCTCTGGCGGGGGACGCGACCGACCTGCTCGACGACGTCGCCTACGCGATCCCGCCGCTCGACGACGAATCGGTGACGCGGCTCATCGACGGCCCCGCGACCTCCGTGAAGCTCCGCGGCCACCTGGGACTGCCCGCCGCGGACCGCGCCCGGCTCGAGGACCTCGTGATCCGCGTGGGACTCATGGCGGAGGACCTGCCCGAGCTGCACTCCCTCGTGCTGCACCCCGTGGTCGTCGGCCGCGGAGGGTGCACGATCATCGGCGCCCGCGCCGAGGTCGCCCAGGCACCCAACCGCACCGACAGCCTGCGCCGCACCCTGAGCGGGCCCGCGAGCGCCTGAGTGCCCGGCCGGGCGTGCACGAGCGGTCACGGGCGCGGTCACGGACCGCGTGCACGCGTGGAAGGATGGACCCCATGTCCACGGCACTTCCCACGGATCTCCTCGGCGAGCTCGAGAGCGCCGGGTACTTCCCGCAGACCGCCGCCGCCTGCGTGCAGCGCGCCCTGCGCGCGGCGCCGGTGCGCGCCCACCTGGTGCGGCCCGAGACCACCTTCGACGGGCCCGAGGTGCGGCGCCACCTCACGGTCCTCGTGATCACCGACCGCCACCTGGTGGTCACCCACCTCGACGACGATCCGGCCGACGAGCTCAACCCCAGCCAGGTGGTCTCCACGACCGAACGCGTGCGCCTGGACCGCGTGCACACCACGGGCATGTCCCAGGTGTTCGACTCCGACGGCACGCGGGTGCGCGGCAGCGAGGCCGAGGTCACCCTCGCGGTCACCTGGGGCGGCAGTCGGCGCCTGGACGTCGAGCGCGCCTGGTGCGACGACCCCGAGTGCCAGGCGGAGCACGGCTGGAGCGGCACCCTCGCGCCCGCCGATCTCGCCCTGCGCGTGAGCGCGCTCGCCGACGGCCAGGACGCCGTCGACGCGGCCGTGCGCTTCCACGACCGCCTGCTGGACGCGATCGACGCCGCCGGATGACCCCGGCAGGCGACGCCTCCGCCTCCCGCCGCGGCGACCGGGCCCGGGCGACCCTCCCGTCGGCCCCCGACCTGCTGGCCGCCCCGTTCGCGGGCGGCGTCCGCCCGGGCCAGCTCGACATCGTCCCGCCCCTGCTCGCGCGGGACGACGGCGGGCGCGACCTCGTGGTCCTCGTGGACGGGATGGGCAGCGAGCTGCTCGAGGAGCACCTCGCTCTCACCCCGACCCTGCGCCGCCTGCGCGACGAGGTGCGCACCGTGCGCAGCGTCGCCCCGTCGACGACCGCGACCGCGATGACCTCCCTGATCACGGGCCTCGCACCGCTCGAGCACGGAGTCCTCGGGTACCTCACACGGGACCCGCGCAGCGGCCGGGCCGTCAATCAGCTCACGGGCGCCGCGGGCATCGATCCTGCGCAGTGGATGCCGTGCCCCGTGCCCGCCGAGAGGACACGGCGGCGCGCCCTCCAGGTCGCCCCCGCGAAGCACGCCGGCAGCCTGCTCACCGGGAGCGCCTTCCGCGGCTGGGAGTTCTTCGCGCAGGCCGAGCGCGGTGACCGGACAGGAGCGGCCCTCGCAGCCCTGCGTGCGGGCGGCGACGACGCGCTCGTGCATCTGCACGTGGACGACGTCGACCACGCCGGCCACAGGCACGGGGTGGACTCGGACGCCTGGCGCGACGCGCTGGTCGGCGCGGACTCCCTGATCGGGACGCTTCTGCGGCGCGCGCCCACGGGAACGCGCGTCCACGTGACCGCCGACCACGGCATGGTCGACACCGCCCCCGAGCGCACGATCGACCTCGCCCGCGTGCCCCAGGTGCGCCGCGGCCTCGCGATGGTCGCGGGGGAGCCGCGTGCGCTCGTGCTCTTCGCCCGTCGTCCCGAGGACGCCCCGGCCCTGGTCGAGGCGACGCGGGAGGCGGTGGGGGAGCACGCGGTCGTGCTCTCGCGCGAGGAGATGCTCGGTGCGGGGCTGCTGGGACCTGAGACGTCCCCCTCGATCCCCCCGCACCTCCTTGGCCGAGTGGGCGATGCGATCGTGCTGGCGCGCGGGCGATGGGTCGTCGACGACTCGCGTCGTCATGCATCCTCGCGCCGGCCGGAGACCGGCGTGCACGGCTCGCTCACCAGTGCCGAGTCCCTGGTGCCGCTGCTCACCGTGGAGGTGTGAGCGCACCTCGGAGCGACGGAGCCCGGGAACCGGGCCCGACGTCAGTCGTGCTTCGAGCCGAAGACGATCTCGTCCCAGCTGGGGATGCTCGAGCGCTTCGCCCGCGAGGACGAGGACTTCTTCTCGCCCTTGCCGGACCTCTTCGCCTCCTTGCCCCCGGAGCGCTGGCCCGTCACCTCGCCCTGGCGGCCGTCGCCGTCCTTCGGAGCCTGCGCGTCGCCGTCCTCCTCGGGGGAGTGGGCGACGTCGTCGAAGCCCGGAAGGGGCGTGAGGTCGACGGTGTCGTTCGCCGCAGGGGCGAAGCCGGAGCCGAGGTCCTTCCCGACGGAGCCCGAGGCCGCGGGCGGCTCGTCCTCCGCTCCGCGATCACCGGTGGCGACGGACTCCTCGAGCGTGCGCCCCGGGACCACGAGGGGCTCCGGCTCGGCGTCCGCGTCGCCCTCGGGGCCGCCTGTGACCTCGAGGTCCTCGTCATCGGCCGGGGCGCCGCCGTCGACGTCGTCCTCGTCGACGTCCTCCGGAAGGTCCTCACGGGGGGAGTTGGAGTATTCGCGCAGCGCGTCCTCGTCGGCCGAGCGGGTGCTGCGCTCCTCGTCCTCCTCGAGGGTGGACCAGGTCGGCTCATCGTCCAGGGAGGCAGGGACGGACCGCAGGCCGCGGCGGGCGTTGAGCGCGTCCAGGGCGTCCTCGTCGATGGCGTCGCCCCGCCCTCCGCGCGCGGAGGGGCCGGATGATGCTCCGGCGCCGGTCGCGCCGCGAGAGGGGTGGTCCTCGTGGGCAGGGGCCTGGCGGCCGAGGCTGCGCGGGGCGCTGCGACGAGGACGGGCGGAGGCGCCGTCGGCGTCGGACTCCTGGTCGTAGACGGAGCTCTTGAGCGAGGTGAGGCGCGCGCGACCCGCGACGGGCTGGTCGAGCGCGTCGTCGTCGAGGCTCAGCCAGCGCGCCTCGTCGTCCTCCGCGACCACGACCTGGCGGGTCATGTCGGCGATCCAGTGCGCCTCGCGATCCCGGCCGCCGGAGCGGAAGACCAGCTCGAGGTTCCAGGTGCCGTCCGGCAGGCGCCAGGCGTCCCAGCGCAGGCCCTCGAGGGCCTGCCGGGCTGCGAGCCTCTCGGTGACGATGTCGTCGAGGACCGGGCCGCCGGAGCGGTCGACCTTGAAGGTGCGGGCGCGCTCGGCGGTGAAGCCGCGCTCGGCGAGGACGGGCCCCTCGTAGCGGCGCACGTGCTCCACGTCGATCGAGGCCATCTCCGAGATCTCGTCGGCCGTGCGGCCTCCGCGCAGCAGCGCCTGGATCTCGCGCGGGCGCAGCGCAGTCGCCTCCGAGGACTGGATCAGTCCCAGGGCCGGTCGGTCGCGGCGCACGGCCGCGCGCAGCGCCTCGTCGATCCTCAGCGTGTACTGCTCGCCGTCGAGATCGCGCAGGACGATGTGCTCGCCGTCGTCATGGATCCCGTCGAGCTCGAGCTCTCGCATCGTGGTCCTCTCCCGTCGCAGCATGGTCCGCGACGTGATCAGATCATAGATCGCGCCCGCCCCGCGACCTCGGCGGACGCGCCCGTCGGACCCGTTCGGATCCTCCGTGTTGTGATATGGCACCCGCTCTGCAATAATCGCGCCGCATCCGGCGTGGACAACACCGAGGGGCACGCCGGGGGAGCTGACAGCCATGCAGGCCAGACACTCCTTTTGTGCCCGGACTCCCGACTCTTCTCCTGATCGAGGTATTGACTTCCGATGGCCACTGATTACGACGCACCGCGCAAGAACGACGACGAGTCCTCCGAGGACTCGATCGAGGAGCTGAAGGGCCGCCGGAACGAGGCCGCGACTCCCGCGGTCGACGAGGACGAGGCCGAGGTCGCCGACGGCTACGAGCTCCCGGGGGCCGACCTCTCCGGCGAGGAGCTGTCGGTGCGTGTGCTCCCGCGCCAGGCGGACGAGTTCACCTGCGGGAGCTGCTTCCTGGTGAAGCACCGCAGCCAGATCGACCATGTCGAGGGCACGGTCATCATCTGCAAGGAATGCGCCTGAGGGGACGCATCCCGCGCCCTGCGGCGCCGGCGCGCATGAGAACGGGGTGGCACACCATGCGGTGTGCCACCCCGTTCCTCGTCCCGTCGTGATCACGGGACCGATCGGAGGACCGGGCCCGCAGTCGGGGTCGGGAGCGCCGCCTGTCAGGAGCGCTGGGAGCGCGCGCTGCGCAGCGCCAGGGCGAGATCCTCGGGCCGACGCGTGGAGAGGACCCACGCCGGGGTGGGATCCGCCTCGTCGAGCACGGGCACGCGCACGCCCGTGTGCACCCACCCGCGCGTGAGATGGAAGGCGAGCGGCTCGAAGCCCACGGACATCGCGACGGACCAGCCGTCCTTGTCGAGGACCTCGGGCTCGCCCAGCAGGTCCGCCGGGATCCTCGCGCGGCCCGCCCTGAGCGTGCCGTCCGAGACCTCGAGGACCGGGCTCGCCATCGCGAGCATCACGCACACGCCCACCACGCCGATGATCCCCACGGCCAGCGACAGCGCGTGGGACAGCGGCACCAGGATGACTCCCAGGACGCTGCCGAACGCGATCCCCACCAGCCAGACGCCGATGCTGGGCAGGAGCCTCTCGCGATGCAGGGCAGCGGCATCGGAGAGCGCGCGGGGACGGGCGGAATCGGCGGAGGCGTCGGGCATGCGCCAATCGTCTCACGCGCACCGGAGAGCATTCTGCGGCCCCCGGGTGCGCCTAGTCTGGAGTCATGACCATCGACGAACAGCCCGCGGCCGAGCCCGGGGGAGCGCCCCGCATGCCGGTCGTGCTCGCGGAGGAGGCCGTGCTCCCCTACCGCGCGCATGCGCACGATGCCGGCTTCGACCTCATCAGCTCCGAGGACCTCGTGATCCCCGCCCTGGGCAGGGCCCTGGTGGGGACGGGTGTGAGCCTCGCCCTGCCGGAGGGGACCGTGGGCCTGGTGTGCCCGCGTTCCGGGCTCGCCGTCCGCCATGGCGTGACGGTCCTCAACGGACCCGGCGTCGTGGACGCCGGCTACCGCGGCGAGGTCAGGGTGCCCCTGGTGAACCTCGATGGCGAGCAGGAGTTCGTGGTCCGCCGCGGGGACCGCATCGCGCAGCTCGTGGTGGTGCCCTTCGTCGCCCCGCGCCTCGAGGTGGTCGCCGACCTCGAGGAGAGCGAACGCGCCGACCGCGGCTTCGGCTCGAGCGGCGGCCTGCAGGGCGCCGGGGATCCGGGCGCGACCGTGATCTCGACCGAGGGAGCCGCCGCGACCGCGGCCGGCGCCGACGGGAAGGAGTGAGCATGGGACTGTTCTCCCGCAAGGACAAGGACGCAGGCAGGGGCGAGGACCCGGGCAGGGAAGGGGCCGAGGACACGGACGCCGAGGCCACCGCCGAGCACGCGCGGTCGACGGACGCGAAGGACGACGCATCGGCGTCGACGACGTCCGACGAGGGCGCGAGCGATCCCGAGCAGGCGACCTCGGAGGCCCAGGAGCCCGCCGCCGCGGACGAGGCGCTCGGCGGCGACCACCTCGAGGACGGCCCCTTCGACGCGGCCGATGCCCCCGAGGAGGACCGCATCGACCTGGGCGGACTCCTCGTGCCCATGGTCGAGGGCATGGAGCTGCGCATGGAGATGGACCAGCGCACCCGAGCCGTCACCGGCGCGAACCTCGTCATCGAGGGGTCCTCGCTGCAGGTCCAGGCTTTCGCGGCCCCGAAGTCGCGCGCGCTGTGGGACGAGGTGCGCACCTCGCTGCGCGGCTCCGTCGTCGAGCAGGGCGGCACCGCGGAGACCCGGCCGGGCCCCTTCGGCACCGAGCTCATCGCGCGCCTGCCCGTCAAGCGGTCCGACGGCCGCGTGGGATACCGGCCCGCGCGCTTCATCGGGGTCGACGGCCCGCGCTGGCTGCTGCGGGCGATCCTCTCCGGCCCGGCCCTCGGCGACGCCGAGGCCTCGCGCGGCTTCGAGACCCTGATCTCTCGCATCGTGGTGGTGCGGGGCGGCGATGCCATGGCTCCCCAGGAGCTCATCCCGCTGAACCTCCCCGGCCAGCGACCCGGTCTGGTCCCCGCCGAGGACACCGCGCTGAACCCGCTCGAGCGCGGGCCCGAGATCACGGAGATCGGCTGAGGGGGCCCGATGAGGACCAGGGAAGCCAGGGAAGCCAGGGGAGCACGGAACCAGGATCCGCGTGCCGCGGAGGCGCCGCCCCGCGCGGGAGAGCGCCACGGCCGCGCCGAGCAGCTCGCCGAGCGGCTGCGCGGCCACTTCGTGGACAGCGAGGTGCTCGACGCCCGTGAGGCGGGCCGGCGCGCCCGGGAGGACGGCTTCGACTGCGCACAGGACATCGAGCGCCGACGGGAGGTCCGCGTCACCGGTTTCGTGAGCTCGATGGTGATCCCGCCGACGAGCGCCCCGCAGTCCTTCGAGATCGACGTGTTCGACGGCACCGGCACCGTCACGGCGATCTGGCTCGGCCAGTCGCGGATCCCCGGCGTCGGACCCGGCACCCGTCTCGTCCTCGAGGGCGTGGCCGCCCGCCGCGGCCACCACAAGGTCATGTACAACCCGCGCTACGAGATCACCGGCCTGCCGGGCGAGGAGGAGGACGCGTGAGCTCTGCACAGCGACCGGAGGAGAGGGCCGCTCAGCGCGCCGAGGACGCGACCGCTGGGCGGCCGGGCCATGCCGCGCCGCGCTCGGGAATGGGCGCTGTCCTCGCGGGCGAGGAGTTCTCCGTCGGCGACGCCCTCGGCGGCCCGCGCGGGATCCTCGAATCCGTCCTGCCCACGGCGCTGTTCGTGGTGCTGTTCGTGATCACCCGGTCGATCCCGATCGCGGGCGGGGCGGCCGTGGCCGTCGTCCTGGTCGCGCTCGTGGTGCGGCTCGTGCAGCGTCAGAACCCCTCGCAGGTGCTCGGCGGGCTGATCGGGGTGGCCGTCGGCGCGATCTGGGCACTGCGCTCGGGACAGGGCACCGACTTCTACGTGCCCGGGCTGATCACGAACGCGGTGGCCGCCGCCGTGCTCGTGGTCTCTATCCTGGCGCGCCACCCGCTGGTCGGCGTCGTCGTCGGCCTCCTGGACCCGCGCGTCGCCGCCTGGCGCGGATCGCCCCTCGCCCGACGCGCCTACACGCAGGCGACCTGGTTGTTCGTCGGCCTCTACGTGCTCAAGCTCGCCGTGCAGCTCCCGCTCTATCTGAGCGGGCAGGTCGCCGCGCTCGGCGTCGCGAAGCTCGTCATGGGGCTGCCGCTGTTCGCGCTCGTGGTGTGGCTGGTGTGGATGCTGCACCGCTCGGTGCGCTCCCGCCTCGAGGCGGAGGCGGAGAGCGCGCCGGACACGATGGTCTGAGCCCTCGCTCAGCGCTCCTCGGGGCGCACGCCGGGCATCTCCTCGGTGCGGATGCTCGGCAGCTCCTCGGGATCCTGCGGCGCGCTCGGCGGGGCCAGCAGCTCCTCGAGGGCCTGCAGGTGCTCCGACTCGGCGAGGAACATCAGCTCGTCGTGCGCCTCGAGCGCATCATGGGCCGACGGGGCGATCGGCTGCCCGTCGCGGATGATGCCCACCAGCACGCACGAGGCGGGCCATCGCATCGAGCCCACCAGGCGCCCGACGATCGGGCTGCGGCGGGGGATCGTGATCTCGACCATGTCGGTGCGCGAGCCGGAGAAGCTGAAGATCTTCACGATCCGTCCCACGCTGACGGCCTCCTCGACGAGGGCCGTCATCGTGCGCGGCGTGGAGACCGCCACGTCCACGCCCCACATGTCCCCGAACATCCACTCGTTCGAGGGGTGGGAGACGCGCGCGACGGTGCGCGGGACCAGGAACTCCGTCTTCGAGAGCATCGAGGCGACGAGGTTCACCTTGTCGTCGCCCGTCGCGGCGACGACCACGTCGGCCGAGGCGACGTCGGCCTCCGAGAGCACGGCGAGCTCGGCCGCATCCCCCTCCACCCACTGCACGCCGGTGACCGAGGCGCGCTTCTCGGGCGAGACGAAGCGGTCCACGAGGGTGACCGAGCGGCCCTTGGTCAGCAGCTCGCGGGCGATCGAGCGGCCCACGCTGCCGGCCCCGATGATGACGACCCTCATCGCGCCTCCTCCGTGCCGTTGCTGCCGGCGCCCCCTGGGGTGCCGTCCACGGCGCTGCCGCGCGCATGGGCGAGGGTGCTCTCGATCTCCGGCAGGCGCGGGGTCGGCACCATCAGGTGCAGCACGTCGCCCTCCTGCAGCCGGGTCCCGGGGCCGGGGAGCACGCCCTCGCCGAGACGGGTGAGCAGCGCCACGCGGGCGCCGGTCTCCTGCTCGATCTTCGCCAGCGGCGCGGCCATCCACGACTCGTCGGGCACCACGGCGATCATCGTGACCTTCCCGGAGATGTCCTGGTATTCGCGGCTCGCGGCGCCCGGGATCAGTCGGCCCAGCATCTGGGCGCTCGTCCAGCGCACGGTCGCCACGGTCGCGACGCCCAGGCGCTCGTAGACCTCGGCCCGGCGGGGATCGTAGATGCGGGCGACGACGTTGCGCAGCCCGTACTCCTCGCGCACCACCCGTGCGGCGATGATGTTGGAGTTGTCGCCGCTGGAGACGGCGGCGAAGCCCGCGGCGGAGCGGATCTCGGCCTCCTCGAGGGTCTCGCGGTCGAATCCGATGCCGGTCACGCAGCGCCCGGGGAAGTCCCGCCCCAGACGCTGGAAGGCCACGGGATCGCGATCGATCACCGTGACCTCGTGCCCGATGCGGAGGGTCTTGTGGGCGAGCATCGCCCCCACGCGTCCGCAGCCCATGATCACGAAGTGCACAGGGCCACGATAGTCCGCGCACATCCTCGGCGCGCAGACGAACGCTGCGTCGTCGGCGAGGGAGCGATGTGCTTCGACGAGCCGAGGAGAAGGCGCGCTGTGTCGGCGCGAACCCCGCGCGTCACGCCGATGTCCGCTCGGAGCGCGGCTCGCGCAGTGCGTCCACAATCCCGTCACCGGGAGTGGACGTGGGCAGGAGCCGATCCGCGAGCGAGCGGGCCGTCGTCGTCAGTTCCTCGATCTGCATCCCTGTGCGCCCCATGAAGGTCAGGCCCTGCTGAGCGGCCAGGAGCGCCCGGGCGAGTTCTACCGGGGCACCGGAGCTGCTCAGGTCGCCTTCGACCCGGGCCCGTGCCACGCCCTCGGACAGCACATCGGTGAGCCCTTCGTAGGTGCGCCGCGCCAAGGCGAGGACGGCAGGATCGGCGAAGGCGAGTTCGGTGGTGCTGTTGGCCAGGAGGCATCCGCGTCGGGCGGAGCGGCACGTGGGGTTGCCGGCCACCGGCGTCATCACGAACGCGCGCAGTGCGTTGACCGCTCGCGGCGCCGCACCGATGGACCTGCGCACCGCGAGGACGAGCGAATCGGCGTAGCGGCCCAGAACCCGCAGGAAGAGCTCGTGCTTGTCCCCGAAGGCGGCGTAGAGACTGCCCTTTCCCAGGCCGCTGACCCGCATGAGGTCCTGCAGCGAGGTCGCCGCGTACCCGGCGTCCCAGAACTGCTCGCAGACGGCGTGCAGCACCGCGTCCTCGTCGAATTGTCGTGGTCTCGCCATGTGCCGCACCCTAATCGTTCTTGACCGTCCGGTCCAGCACCCATATGGTGGACCGAGCGGTCAAGAACGCTTGGTGCATCCTCGTGGCGCCGACGTCCTCGGCCGCTGGGACATCTCACCGACACCACAGGAGAGGACGACCGCCATGGGTCAGCTCGCAGGCAAGACAGCCCTGATCACCGGAGGCAGCACGGGTATCGGGCTCGCAGCTGCACAGCGCTTCATCGCCGAGGGGGCGCGTGTTTACGTCACCGGACGCCGAGAGGAGGCGCTCGAGGCCGCCGCTGGCGCATTGGGGGACCGCGCGATCACCATCCGGAGCGACGTCTCCGATCTGGACGACCTCGACGCGCTGTTCGCACGCATCGGCGCCGAAGGGGATCGCCTCGACATCGTGTTCGCCAATGCCGGCGGAGGAGAGACGGACCAGCCTCTCGAGTCCCTCACACCGGAGGCCTTCGACCGCGCCTTCGAGGTCAACGTGCGGGGCACCGTCTTCACGGTGCAGCGGGCGCTCCCGCTGCTGAGCGACGGGGCGAGCATCGTGCTCACCGGCTCCAGCTCGGCGCGCCGCGGCACGGTCGGGTTCGGCGTCTACTCCGCCACGAAGGCGGCGATCCGCCAGTTCGGTCGGGTATGGGCCGCTGAGCTCGCGTCCCGCGGAATGCGCGTGAACACGGTGGTGCCCGGCCCCACCGACACCCCGGGGCTCCGCGGCCTCGCCGAGGACGCGGAGCAGGCGGACGCATTGGTCGGACAGTTGGCCGGCGGTACGGTTCTGGGGCGAGCCGCCGATCCGGCGGAGATCGCCGACGCCGTGCTGTTCCTCGCCTCGGATCAGTCCAGCTTTGTCACGGGAAGTGAGCTGTTCGTCGACGGCGGCGAGGTCCAGGTGTACCCCTGACAGGGGAGTCTGCGGCCCGGGGGCGACGTGAAGGGGCACGTGGAAGGGGCACGTAGAATGGCCGTCGTGCCTGGCCCCTCCGGCGCGTTCAAGCGCCTCGTCCTCGGGCGCGCCTTCGCGACGGATCGACTGTCCCGGGAGCGCCTGCCCAAGCGGCTCGCGCTTCCGACCTTCTCCTCGGACGCGCTGAGCTCCGTCGCCTATGCCCCCGACCAGATCCTGCTGACCCTCGCCCTGGCCGGCGTCACCGGCTACGTCATCAGCTGGTGGGTCGCCGTCGCCGTCGTGCTGCTGATGGCCGTCGTGGTCCTCACCGGACTCAACACGGTGCGCGAGTATCCCGGCGGTGGCGGCGACTACGAGGTCGTGCGCACGAATCTCAACAGGGGAGCGGGACGGCTGGTCGGCTCCGCGCTGCTCGTCGACTACGCGCTCACCGTCGCGGTCTCCGTCGCCCAGGCGGCCAACTACACCTCGGGCATCCTGCCCTTCCTGCACGGCCACGAGATGTGGGTCGCACTCGTCCTCATCGCCCTCATCGCGCTCGTGAACCTGCGCGGGGTGCGCCAGTCCAGCGCGCTGCTCGCGATCCCGGTCTACCTGTTCATCGCCGCGATCGGCCTGATGGTCGTCCTCGGCGCGGTCGAGTCGTTCACCGGCGGCATCGGGCGCGCACCGAGCGCTGACCTCGATCTGGTCGCCGAGCCCGGCTACGCGCAGGGGCTCACGGCCCTCGGCGGCGCACTCCTCGTTCTGCGCGCCTTCTCGAGCGGCAGCGCCGCGCTCACCGGCGTCGAGGCGATCGGCAACGGCGTGCCGTCCTTCCGACCGCCCAAGGCGCGCAACGCCGGGATCGTGCTGCTCGCGCTCGGCGCGATCTCCTCAGCGATGATCCTGGGGATCATCGCGCTGGCCGCCCGCACGGGCGTGCGCTACGTCGAGGACCCCTCGAGCGAGCTGGTGCGGGACGGCGCACCGATCCCCGACTACCAGCAGCTGCCGGTGATCGGGCAGATCGCCCAGGCGCTCTCCGGCCCGGGGTCCCTGCTCTTCTACGCGGTGACCGCCGTGACCGGCATCGTCCTGTTCATCGCCGCGAACACCGCCTTCAACGGCTTCCCCAACCTCGCGAGCGTGCTCGCCGCGGCCGGCAGCTTCCCCAAGCAGATGCGCGTGCGCGGAGACCGCCTGGCCTACTCCAACGGCATCATCCTGCTCGCGGTCGCCGCCGGGCTCCTGGTGTGGTGGACCGGTGCCCGCGTGAGCGTGCTCATCCAGATGTACATCGTGGGCGTGTTCGTCTCCTTCAGCCTGGGTCAGCTGGGGATGGTCCGCCACTTCACGCGCGCCATCCGCCTCGAGATCCGCGGCGGCATGCGCCGCACCCTGCGGCTGCGCCGCGTCGTCAACGTCATCGGCTTCGTCGTCGTCACCGCCGTGCTCCTCATCGTGGTCACCACGAAGTTCACGCACGGCGCCTGGGCGGCGGTCGTGATCATGGGCGCGCTGTGGGTGCTCATGAGCCTGATCGAGCGCCACTACGCCTCCGTGCGCGCGCAGCTCGCGATCCCCGCGCTCGCCGACGACGGGGCCGCCGACGACGGGGCCGACGTCGAAGGGGCCGAGGACGAGAGCGCGGACGCGGACGGCGCGGACCGGTCCGACGCCGTGGCGGGAGGCGCCGCCGACACCGTCCCGTCGGCTGCGGGGGAGGGGACGCTCATCGGTCCCCGCCTGCCCGGCCAGGGTGTGGACGACCCGACCGCCCTGCCCTCCCGCTCGCATGCGATCGTGCTGGTCTCGGGACTGGACCGGCCCACGATGCGCGCGCTGTCGGTCGCCTCCGCCGCGCGGCACTCGACCCTCGAGGCCGTCGCCGTGCACGACGAGGACGCCGATGCGCGCCGCGCCGTCGAGCGCTGGCGCTCCCTGGGGATCCAGGTGCCCCTGCGCGTGCTCTACTCTCCCTACCGGGACGTCAACGGTCCGGTCCTCGCCCACGTGCGCAGTCTGCTGAGGCGCAACCCGCGCGACGTGGTGATCGTCTACCTCCCTCTGTTCCTGGTGGGACACTGGTGGCTCTCGCCCCTGCACAACCACTCCGTGCGCCGTCTCGGCGACCGTCTCGCGCACCTGCCGCGCGTGGTCGTCGCGAGCGTGCCGTGGCAGCTCGGGCGGGACGGCGGACCGGACCGCCCGCAGCAGACCGATATCTTGGCGAGCGCGGGCACGGCCACCGCACAGGACCATCGCCGCGCCCGCCGGGCGCGCGAGGAGGCGAGGAGCGCACGGCTCCTGGGAAGGTGAGGACGATGGCACGGGACATGCGGCGCGCTGCGAGCGCCGAGCCCGAGCGGACCGCGCTGGGACGGCTGCTCACGCTCACGGTCGGCGCCCCGGCCGCCGGCGGCACCTTCGTGGCCCGCCATGAGGGCCGCGTCGTGTTCGTGCGCGGCGCAGTCCCCGGTGAGACCGTCGTCGCGCGCCTGCTCGAGGACGCGAAGAACTCCGCGAAGGCGCGCTTCTGGCGCGCGGAGACGCTCGAGATCCTCGACCCCAGCCCCGACCGCGTGCCCAGCGTCTGGCCCGAGGCGGGGACCGACGGCGTCGGCGGGGCCGAGTGGGCGCACATCGGCCTGCACGCGCAGCGCCGCCTGGCCACCGAGGTCCTCCAGGACCTGCTGCGCCGTGCGGGCGTCTCGACCCTCACGACCGAGGAGGCGCAGGTCGAGCCCGCGCCCCACGACACCGACGGCCTGGGCTGGCGCACCCGGGTGCGCCTCACCCGTGGGGCCGACGGGCTGCTCGGCATGCGCGGCTGGCGCTCCCACGAGGTCCACCCGGTGGGGGAGAACCCTCTGGCGGCGGAGGAGATCCGCACCCTGGGCCTGCCCGATCTCGCGCTGCCCGAGGGGGTGGAGGCCGTCGATGCGGTCGCGCCGTCCGTCGGCCGCCCCGCCGTCGTCCTGATCGGTCGGGGCCTCTCGGCCGGAAGGGCCGACGGCTCCGGCGGATTCGAGGTGCCCGCAGGCCTCGTGGACGCCGATCTCGCCGTCCAGGGGCCGAACGGCCTCACCGCGCTCTCGGGCGACGGGATGGTCGCCGAGGAGGTCCTGGGACGGCGCTTCCGCGTGGGTGCGACGGGCTTCTGGCAGGTCCACCGCCAGGCCCCCGAGGTGCTCACCTCCGTGGTGCTGCGCGACACGGAGGCCCGCGAGGGCGACACCGTCTGGGACCTGTTCGGCGGCGTCGGGCTGTTCGCGGCCGCGCTGGCCGACGAGGTCGGGTCCGCGGGCCGCGTGCTCAGCGTGGAGGGCGACCGTCGCGCCGGGGCGCTGGCCGAGGAGAACCTCTCGGCCCTCCCGCAGGCGAGCGCCGAGACGGCCGACGTCGCCCCGTGGGTGCGCGCGCAGGAGAAGGACCCCGATCGCGTGGTCGTCGACCCGCCGCGCGCGGGCCTCGGCCCCGAGCTGATGGCGATGCTGTGCGCCCGCACCCGGGAGCGGATCGTCTACGTCTCCTGCGAGCCCTCGACGCTCGCGCGCGACCTGAAGGCCGCCGAGGAGGCCGGCTGGAGGGTCGAGGACCTGCGCGCCTTCGACCTGTTCCCCCACACGCATCACATCGAGTCGGTGGCGGTCCTGACTCGCGCCTCATGATATATTTATCTTGACGTCAAGAGATAGCGTCCGGGCGGACGGCCGGCGTCGGCCGCCGCGCACTCCCTGATCGGGGGTCGGACCAGCACTGCGAGCCGTCGGATCACGCACGCCCCTGCGGATTACGATGGCACCACGCCCCACAATCGAAGGAGTTGCGCTCCGTGAGCACCGTGAACTCGTTCGGCGCGAGGGAGAACCTCGCCGTCGGCGACACCGAGTACGAGATCTATGGCATCGACACCGTCGACGGCCACGAGAAGCTCCCCTACAGCCTGAAGATCCTGCTGGAGAACCTGCTGCGCACCGAGGACGGTGCGAACATCACCGCCGATCACGTGCGCGCCCTCGGGTCCTGGGACCCCAGCGCCGAGCCGGACACCGAGATCCAGTTCACGCCCGCCCGCGTGATCATGCAGGACTTCACCGGCGTCCCCTGCATCGTCGACCTCGCCACGATGCGCGAGGCCGTCTCCGACCTCGGCGGCGACCCGGAGCGCATCAACCCGCTCGCCCCCGCCGAGATGGTCATCGACCACTCCGTGATGATCGACGTCGCGGGTCGCCTCGACGCGCTCGAGAAGAACATGGAGCTCGAGTACGAGCGCAACCGCGAGCGCTACCAGTTCCTGCGCTGGGGCCAGACCGCCTTCGACGACTTCAAGGTCGTCCCCCCGGGCACCGGCATCGTCCACCAGGTCAACATCGAGTACCTGGCCCGCACCGTCATGACCCGCGAGGTGGACGGCGTGCTGCGCGCCTACCCCGACTCGTGCGTCGGCACCGACTCGCACACCACCATGGTCAACGGCCTGGGCGTGCTGGGCTGGGGCGTCGGCGGCATCGAGGCCGAGGCCGCGATGCTCGGCCAGCCCGTGTCGATGCTGATCCCGCGCGTGGTCGGCTTCAAGCTGACCGGCGAGATCCCGGCCGCGGCCACCGCGACGGACGTCGTCCTCACGATCACCGAGATGCTGCGCCAGCACGGCGTGGTCGGCAAGTTCGTCGAGTTCTACGGCGAGGGCGTCGGCCAGGTGCCGCTCGCCAACCGCGCGACCATCGGCAACATGAGCCCCGAGTTCGGCTCCACCTGCGCGATCTTCCCGATCGACGACGTCACGCTCGACTACCTGCGCCTGACCGGCCGCTCAGAGGAGCAGCTCGCGCTCGTCGAGGCCTACGCCAAGCGCCAGGGCCTGTGGCACGACCCGTCGACCGAGGCCCAGTACTCCGAGTACCTCGAGCTGGACCTTTCGACCGTCGTCCCCTCGATCGCCGGCCCGAAGCGCCCGCAGGACCGCATCATCCTCACGCAGGCCAAGGAGAGCTTCCGCGAGGTGCTCCCGAGCTATGCGGCCGACGGCGCCGTCTCGAGCCCGAACGCCGACGGCGGCGACGGCTCGTTCCCCGCCTCGGACCCCTCGACCCCGGACTCGGACAACGAGGCCGGCGGCCGCGCCCCCGAGCTGGACCTCAAGGTCCACGACCGCGCCTCGAAGCCCACCGCCGTCGAGGGCAAGGACTTCTCGATCGACCACGGCATCGTCTCGATCGCCTCGATCACGTCCTGCACCAACACCTCCAACCCCTCGGTGATGATGGCCGCCGGCATCCTCGCAAAGAACGCCGTCGAGAAGGGCCTGGTCTCGAAGCCATGGGTGAAGACCTCCCTGGCCCCCGGGTCGCAGGTCGTCACCGGCTACTACGAGAAGTCCGGTCTCACCGAGTACCTCGACGCGCTGGGCTTCCAGCTCGTCGGCTACGGCTGCACCACCTGCATCGGCAACTCGGGTCCGCTCGCGCCGGAGATCTCCGACGCGATCAACGAGGCCGATCTCGCCGTCACCTCGGTGCTCTCGGGCAACCGCAACTTCGAGGGCCGCATCAACCCCGACGTGAAGATGAACTACCTGGCGTCCCCGCCGCTGGTCATCGCCTACGCGCTCGCGGGCACGATGGACTTCGACTTCGAGAACGACGCGCTGGGCCGGGACAAGGACGGGAACGACGTGTTCCTGCGCGACATCTGGCCCTCGCCCACCGAGGTCGAGCAGACCATCGCCGAGAACATCACCCAGGAGATGTTCAAGGACGACTACGCCGACGTCTTCACGGGCGACGAGCGCTGGCGCTCGCTGGACACCCCCGAGGGCGCGACCTTCGACTGGGAGGGTGACTCCACGTACGTGCGCAAGCCCCCGTACTTCGAGGGCATGGGCAAGGACCCGGAGCCGGTCGAGGACATCGCGGGCGCCCGCGTGCTCGCCAAGCTCGGCGATTCGACGACCACGGACCACATCTCTCCCGCGGGCGCGATCAAGGCCGATTCCCCGGCCGGCCGCTACCTGCGCGAGCACGGCGTGGAGCGCAAGGACTTCAACTCCTACGGCTCCCGCCGCGGCAACCACGAGGTGATGATCCGCGGCACCTTCGCGAACATCCGCATCAAGAACCAGCTGCTCGACGGCGTCGAGGGCGGGTACACGAAGAACTTCCTGACCGGTGAGCAGGAGTTCATCTACGACGCGGCGCAGGCGTACGCCGAGCAGGACATCCCGCTGGTCGTCCTGGCCGGGAAGGAGTACGGCACCGGCTCCTCGCGCGACTGGGCCGCCAAGGGCACGAAGCTCCTGGGCGTCCAGGCCGTCATCGCCGAGAGCTACGAGCGCATCCACCGCTCGAACCTCATCGGCATGGGCGTGCTTCCCCTGCAGTTCCCCGCCGGCGAGACCGCCGAGTCCCTCGGCCTCACCGGGGAGGAGACCTTCGACATCGCCGGGATCACCGCCATCAACGACGGCGCGACCCCGAAGACCGTGAAGGTCACCGCGACCCGCGAGGGCGCCGACCCGATCGAGTTCGACGCGGTCGTGCGCATCGACACCCCCGGCGAGGCGGACTACTTCCGCAACGGCGGCATCCTGCAGTACGTGCTGCGCTCCCTCGTCGAGGCCTGATCCGCCGACGACGCACCCGACGGGCGCGGTGCCCGGGCTCGTGGCCCGGGCACCGCGCCCGTCTCGTGTGTCGGCCCGCAGGATCGTCGGCGGGCCGGGTCGCCGGCCCGCCGACCCGCCGACCCGCCGACCCGCCGGTGCCACGATGGCCAGGATCCATGTCGTTCTGATGCCCAGAACGTCATAGATCCTGGCCATCGTGCATTCCGAGGGCGACGGGGCTCCGCCCTCGCCCAGGATTCCCGTTGCGAGGCCGCACAGGTCCGGTCATGCTGGGCCGATGGCAGACGAGACGGACACCGCAGGAGCCCGGTCGCATGCGGCAGGCTCACCCGAGGCGCTCCGAGAGCTCTTCGACCTCGCAGAACTGGAGCCGGTCAGCCTGACGCGATTCGCCCGCGTGCACAGGGGGCGAACGGCCGGCGGCGAGTCCGTCGTCGTCAAGGTCACCGATCGCCGAGCCGAGGCGATGGCTCAGTGGACACGTGCCCTCGCGACGCGGGGCATACCCGTCGTCAGCCCGGTCCGCGGGCCCCTCGAGCACGCGGGGGAGCACTGGGTCGTCTACCCGTACATCGAGGGCGAGGTCTACGCAGGTCGCTCCGGACAGATCCGCAGTGCGGGCGATCTGCTGGGCAGGCTGCATGCGAGCGACGCACCCACCGCTGGGCTGGGGGAGTACGGGCACCCCGGGACCCGTCGAGCAGAGGTCGACAACGACCTCACTGGGCTGCGCGAGGTGTTCGACGCGAAGCTCGCCCCGGACGCCGCGCGCCAGGCCCGTTCCGCCGTCACCGCCCTCGCCGAACGATGGTGGTCACGGTCGTGGCCCCTCCTGAAGGATCGCGACGAGGAGCTGCCGCGATGCGGTGTGAGCTCGGACTTCAAAGCCTCCAACCTCGTCTTCGCAGAGCGCGGCCCCGTGCTCGTCGATCCCGACAACGGCGGGGTCGAGCCCGGGCCGCATCGTCGGCCCGGGCTGGAACCCCACCGGTCCTCTCGGCAACACCGATCCCGAGTCCTGGCGGGTCCAGTCCTCCGGAGACGTCCTGCGACTGCCCGGCAGCGGCATGGAGGCGATGCACCACCTCCACGCGGATGACGTCGCCCAGCTCTTCGAGCTCGCCGTGGGGAACCGCATGGCCTCTGCCGGGGAGGACTTCACCGCGGTCGCGCCGACCGCGCTGTCGGTGCGCGGAGACGTCGAGATCGCGTCGGGCTGGTTCGGGCAGCAGGCGAGCATCGAGCCGATCACGTGGGACGAGTACCGGGCGTCGACCAGCGAGCAGTTCGCGATCGAGAGCTGGGGCCATCTGCACCGCAGCCAGGTGTTCCGCATCGAGAAGGCGAGGAGCCCACTCGACTACGCCCCGGCGTAGGAGCCGGAGCAGGCGATCCTGGAGTCCGTCCGCTGGCTGATCGAGCAGGGCGAGCTGGAGGTGGCACGGCCGCTCCGGGTGTGACCGGGACGCCGGGTGCCGGGCGGGACGATCCCCGCTCACAGCATGCGCGGCCGTGCCGCACGCGCGGACGTCACCGCGGCGGCGCGACCCCCACGGGAAGGTCCTCGCCCTCGCGGGCGGTGAGCACGATCGGCTCGCCGTCGGTGACCTGCAGGGTGTGCTCGGCGTGCGCGCCGCGCGAGCCGTCGTCGGACATGACCGACCACCCGTCCCGGTCGGTGATGTGCACGGCGTCGGTCGAGTGCATGAGGAACGGCTCGACCGTGAGCAGCATGCCCGCCTCGAGCACCGGTCCCGTCCCGGCCGCGCCGTGGTTCGGGACGAAGGGCGCCTCGTGCATGGTGCGCCCCACGCCGTGCCCGCCGAACTCGTGGTTGATCACGTGGCCCAGGCGCCTGGCAGCGTCCTCGACGGCATGGCCGATGTCGCCCACGTGCGCGCCCGCGCGGACCTCCGCGATGCCGGCCCACATGGTCGTCTCGACGTCGGCGATGAGGGCGAGGTCCGCCGGGTCGGCGGCGCTCTGCGGCCCCACCACGAAGGACAGCGCCGCATCCGCGACCCACCCCTCGAGCTCCACGGCGAAGTCCAGGGAGAGCAGGTCACCGGCTTCGAGCACTCGCTCGTACGGCCTGCCGTGCAGCACGGTGTCGTTGACCGAGGTGCACATGACGCGGCCGAAGGGGTAGGCCCCGAAGCGCGGGTGGTAGTCGAGGTAGCAGCTGGTCGCCCCGGCCTCGCGGATCATCCGGTGGGCCTCGGCGTCGATGTCGAGCAGGGAGTCGCCGACGGACACGGTCTCGCGCAGGTGCGAGAGCACGCTCGCGACGAACCGCCCTGCGGGGACTGCCTCGGAGGTCGTGGGCCGCTGCGGTGCGGGGCGCTGGCGGCGACGGCGCAGGATCATCGGCGGCGTGCCTCCTCGTCGGCCGACGGCGCCGGGCTCGTGGCGCCGGCGACCACGCGCGCGTCGGCAGCGGACGGGGCGAGGTCGGTCCACGAGAAGCACGTCGAGACGATCGCGGTGACGGCCGCGGTGAACAGCGCGGCGCCGGTCATGTGGAGGCCGACGAGCACCTCGGGCAGTCCGGTGAAGTACTGCGTGTAGCCGATGACGGCCTGCAGCAGCGTGACCGCGACGACGAGCCAGGCGGTGCGGCGGGTGCGGCGCGGGGCCTTCATCAGGTAGAGGCACAGCATCAGCCCGACGAGCAGGCCGCAGAACAGCATCACCGAGTCCGCGTGCAGCCAGGACACGGTGCGCGGGTCCAGGCCCAGGCGCAGCGTGGCGTCGATGTCGCCCGAGTGCGGCCCGGAGTTCGTGGTGAGGGTGCCCAGGAACAGGACTGCGGCGGCGACGACCGCCATCACCGCGGAGAGCGCGACGAGCGGGGTCGGCACCACGCGCCGGAGACGTCCGTCGCCGTCGTGGACCCGCACCACGAGGATCGCCGAGACCACGACGAGGGCGATAGAGATCAGGAAGTGCGGGGCGACGGCGATCGGGTGCAGGTCCAGCTTCACGACCGCCATCCCGACGATCGCCTGCGCCGCGGTGCCGACGAGCGGGAGGATCGAGAGCACGAGGAAGGAGGTGCCCTTCCTGCGCAGCCACAGCAGCGCGACGACGAGCAGCGCGATCGCGAAGATGCCGAGCACCCCGGTGAGCGTGCGGTTGCCGAACTCGATGAACGGGCGGATGCCCATGTCCGGCGAGTAGCGGGGCGTGAACTGGCCGGGCTCGCAGCTGGGCCACGTGGTGCACCCCAGTCCGGACTTCGTCAGCCGCACCACGCCGCCGGTGACTATGATGCCCATCTGGCAGATGAGGTTCCCCCAGAAGACCACCTGCACGAGTCGGCGCTTCCACGGGGCGAGCGCAGCGAGGGAGGCGGAGGCGGTGCCGGGGCGGGCGGAGCCGGACGCGACGGGGGCGGTGGTCATGGGGCGGTCCTCGCGAGTGGGAAGGGACGACGGGGCGATGAGGGGGCGGTGATCGCAGGTGCGATCGGCACCTGGTCAGGGGTGCTCACGTGCGTGCTCACGCGGAGGTCCAGCGGAACCAGCGGGCCACGGCGAGCGACGCCGCGACCGCCCAGAGGACGAGCACCACGAGCGAGCCGACGGGGAAATGTGCGCCCGCCAGGACGGCGCGCAGCAGCTCGCCGAGCGCCCCGGAGGGCAGCAGGTCGACGAGGCCGCCGAGCATGCGCGGATAGGCGGCCGAGGGGATCGCGACGCCGCCGACGGCCACGAACAGCACGAACAGCACGTTGGAGACGGCGAGGACGGCCTCGGTGCGCAGCGTGCCGGCGACCAGCAGACCGAGGGCCCCGAAGGCGATGGTGCCCACGAGCCAGATCGGGACGGCCTCGATCAGCCCGACCGGATGGGGCCTCCACCCCAGGATCAGCGCGATAACGCCCAGCACCACGACCTGCAGCACGTGCACGCAGAGCGTCGCGAGGATCTTCCCGGCGAGGTAGCCGTCCCGGCCCAGCGGTGTGGTCGCGATCCAGCGCAGCACCCCGCCGCGGCGGTCGAAGCCGGTCTGGATGGCCTGCGAGGTGAAGGACGTGGAGATCAGGGCGGTCGCGGCGGTCGCGGCGACCGCGGTGTCGATCGAGGCGAGGCCGTCGACGCGGCCGACGGGCACGAAGCGCAGCGCGAGCAGCACGAGCGCGGGCATGAGGATCGCGACCATGAGCTGCTCGCCGTTGGTCAGCAGGATGCGGGCCTCTAGCGCGGCGTGGGCGAGGATGCGGCGAGCCCTCGGCGCGGGCGCTGCGCGGTGCTCGGCGGCGGGGAGCGTGGTCATCGGGCGTGCTCCTGCGCTTCTCGCTCGTCGATGAGGTCCAGCAGGACGTTCTCGAGGTCGGCGGCGCCGCCGGTCGTGATCTCGAGCTCGGCGCCGTGGCGTGCGGCCGTCTCGCGCAGGTCCTTCGCGAGGACGCCCGCCACGGAGGGGTCGACGCCGCGGGCGCGGGCGCTGAGCGTGAGCGTCGCGTCGGGGGCGCGGTGGGCGGCGATCACCTCGTCGACGGTCCCGGCGGCGACGGTGCGTCCGCCGGAGATGACGACGACCTGGTCGGCGAGCCCCTCGACGTCGTCCATGAGGTGCGTGGTGAGGACGACGGCGGTGCCGGTGCGGGCGAGCGCCCTGATCAGGTCGCGCACGGTGCGGCGGATCGCCGGGTCCATGCCGGCCGTCGGCTCGTCGAGGAACACCAGCTCAGGGCGGCCGACGATCGCGAGAGCCAGGGCCAGGCGCTGACGCTGCCCGCCCGAGAGGCGGCGCACGAGCGTGCCGGCGAACTCGGTGATCCCCAGGTGCTCGGCGACCTCGTCGACCGCGAGCGGGTCGGCGTAGAGCTCGGCGCCGTAGCGCAGCAGCTGCAGGGCGGTCGCACCGGAGGCGAGCCCGCCGTCCTGGATCATCACGCCCACCCGCGCCCGCAGCTCGGCGCTCGCGCGCCACGGGTCCTCGCCCAGCACGCGCACGGTGCCGGCGTCGGGATGCAGGAGACCGGTCGCGCAGCCGATGGTGGTGGTCTTGCCGGCGCCGTTGGGACCCAGCAGTGCGGTGACCTCGCCGCGATGCGCGCGGAACTCGACGCCGTCCAGGGCGCGCACGGAGCCGAAGCTGCGCGTGAGGCCCTGGGCCTCGAGAGCGGGGGAGTGGTCGTTCATGACGCCGACCATGCTAGGCCCCCGCTCCCGGGAGGTCCCTGCACCTGTGACCCGGCTCCATCCATCGGGCCGGACCTCATCCATCGGGCCGGACCTCGGTCCTCCGGGACGGCAGGGAGCCTCAGCGGCCCGTCGGATGCAGGGGAGTGTGCGCGGGATCGACGACCTCGTCGGCCTTCGGAGGCAGCGGCGCGGTGCCGCCGGGGCCCCAGGTGTCGGTCTCGAAGCGGTCGCGGTCGTGGGCCTCGAGGAAGATCGAGGTGTCCGGTCCCAGCGGCACGATCCGCGTGGGGTTCAGGTCGGTCTGCACCACGTAGTAGTGCTCCTTGATGTGCTGGAAGTCGACCGTGTCGCCGAAGCCCGGCGTCTGGAACAGGTCCTTCGTGTAGTTCCAGAGGTTGGGCATGCTCGCGAGCGGCTGACGGTTCGCCTTGAAGTGCGAGTGGTAGACGGGATCGAAGCGCACCAGGGTCGGGAACAGGCGCACGTCGGCCTCGGTGATCGCGGGGCCCATGAGATAACGGGAGCGGGAGAGGCGGTCCTCGAGCGCGTCGAGGCTCTCCCAGAGGTCCGTGTAGGCATCCTCGTAGGTCTCCTGAGAGCCGGCGAACCCGGTCTTGTACACGCCGTTGTTCACGTGGTGGAGCACCCAGTGATTGAGCTCGTCGATCTCCGCGCGCTGCGCCTCGGGGTAGAGGTCGGGCGCGCCCTCGCGGTGGAACTGCGTCCACTGGGTCGCGAAGTCGAGCGTGATCTGGTTGAAGTCGTTGGTGACCACGCCGCCGGTGGGGACGTCCACCATCGCGGGCACGGTGATGCCGCGCGGGTAGTCGGGGTAGCGCGCGAAGTAGGCCTGCTGGAGGCGCTCGATGCCGAGCACCGGATCCTTGCCGCCCGGGTCGAGGTCGAAGGTCCACGAGCGCTTGTCGTGCGTGGGGCCGGCGATCGCCATCGAGATCGCGTCCTCGAGGCCCAGCAGGCGGCGCGAGATGATCGTGCGGTTCGCCCAGGGGCAGGCGCGCGAGACGGCGAGGCGGTAGCGACCCGCCTCGACGGGCCACGGGCTCGACCCGTCGGACGTGATGCGGTCGGGGATGTAGTTCATGTCGCGATCGAAGGCCTCGCCCGCGTGGACGTACGAGCCGGTCTGGTCGTTCGGGTCCTTCTCCATCTCCATGTCTCCTCCTCCGTGACGGTCCAGGGCATCTCCCGGACACCGACCATGATAGTTGAAGGATGAACTATGTGCACGCCTGCGCGATGACGACCAGGGGGAGCGGCGCCGATCGCCGGGTCGCCGGTGTGCTCTCGGTGCGCCGTCGCGTCGACCGCTGTCGCGTCGCCGACCTGCGGTGAGCCTTGCCTTACGTGGGCAGACGCACGTCGGGCCCTCGATTCCCCCTGCCTTTTCGCAACGTCCGGGTTGTAAAATCGGTCATGTCGGCGTCGCCCGCGTCGACCCCGCAAGGGAAGGAGGGCATCCGATGGCAGCGCACGCAGCGCCGCAGCAGCGCGACTCCGCCGCGCCGCACGGCATTCGAGAACAGCCCGACCAGCAGGACCGGGCCGAGCGCCAGGACCGGACCGGCCACCCGGACGGCACCGAGCAGCACGATCGGACCGAGCACAGGGACACCCGCGAGCGGCTCATCGATGCGATCTCCGCCCACGGCCCGATCTCGGCCCGAGCCCTCGCCGAGATGTTCGGCCTCACCAGCGCCGCCGTCCGTCGGCACCTCTCCGCCCTCGAGGCCGACGGCGTGATCGAGGAGCACGACGTCCCCGTGCACCAGCGCGGGCGCGGACGCCCCTCCAAGAGCTTCGTGCTCTCTGCCTCCGCTCACGAGGACCTCGGGAGCGAGTACGACGACCTGGCGATGCTCGCGCTCGACGAGCTCGCCCGACGCGGCGGGGGAGAGGCGCTCACGCATCTCGCCTGCGCACGCGTCGCCCCCTGGGAGGAGGACCTCTCCGCCCGCGTCGACGAGCTCGAGGAGGCGGGCGAGGAGGTCTCCCGCGCGCGTCGCGTCGAGATCCTCGCCGGCATCCTCACCGAGCGCGGCTACGCCGCCACGGTGCGCCCCGTGACCGTGACCATCCCGGCCTCCGGGACGTCCGGCAGGCCGCGTACGGTGGAGACTGCCCAGCTGGTCCAGGGCCACTGCCCGATCCAGGACGTCGCCGCTCGCCACCCCGAGCTGTGCGAGGCGGAGACCACGGCCATCGGCCGGATGGCGGGAGCGCCCGTCCAGAGGCTCGCGACACTGGCAGGCGGCGCCCACGCCTGCACGACCCACATTCCGCTCACGGAGGGAAACACACCACGATGACGAGTGCACCCGAGCAGCAGATGAGCCAGGACGAGATCATCTCGTCCATCGGCAACTACGCCTTCGGCTGGCACGACGAGGACGCCGCCGGCGCCTCGGCCCGCCGCGGGCTGGACGAGGAGGTCGTGCGCGACATCTCCGCGAAGAAGAGCGAGCCCGAGTGGATGCTCGAGCGCCGCCTGAAGGGCCTGCGCCTGTTTGACAAGAAGCCGATGCCCCAGTGGGGCGCCGACCTCTCCGGGATCGACTTCGAGAACATCAAGTACTTCGTCCGCTCGACGGAGAAGCAGGCCGCGAGCTGGGACGACCTCCCGGACGACATCAAGGAGACCTACGACCGCCTGGGCATCCCCGAGGCCGAGAAGCAGCGTCTCGTGGCCGGCGTCGCCGCCCAGTACGAGTCCGAGGTCGTCTACCACCAGATCCGCGAGGACCTCGAGGCCCAGGGCGTCATCTTCATGGACACCGACACCGGCCTGAAGGAGCACCCGGAGCTGTTCGAGGAGTACTTCGGCACCGTCATCCCGGCCGGTGACAACAAGTTCTCCGCCCTGAACACCGCGGTGTGGTCCGGCGGCTCCTTCGTCTACGTCCCGCCGGGCGTGCACGTGGAGATCCCGCTCCAGGCCTACTTCCGGATCAACACCGAGAACATGGGCCAGTTCGAGCGCACCCTGATCATCGCCGACGAGGGCTCCTACGTGCACTACGTCGAGGGCTGCACCGCGCCGATCTACCAGACCGACTCGCTGCACAGCGCCGTCGTCGAGATCGTCGTGAAGAAGAACGCCCGCGTGCGCTACACGACCATCCAGAACTGGTCGAACAACGTGTACAACCTCGTCACCAAGCGCACCACCGTCGAAGAGGGTGGCACCATGGAGTGGGTCGACGGCAACATCGGCTCCAAGGTCACCATGAAGTACCCGGCGGTGTGGCTGATGGGCGAGCACGCCCGCGGCGAGACCCTGTCGATCGCCTTCGCGGGCGAGAACCAGCATCAGGACACCGGCTCGAAGATGGTGCACATGGCGCCCCACACCTCGAGCTCGATCGTCTCGAAGTCGGTCTCGCGCGGCGGTGGCCGCTCGAGCTACCGCGGGCTCGTGCAGGTGATGCCGGGCGCCGAGCACAGCGCCTCGACCGTGCTGTGCGACGCCCTGCTGGTGGACACGATCTCCCGCACCGACACCTACCCCTATGTCGACGTGCGCGTCGACGACGTGCAGATGGGCCATGAGGCCACCGTCTCCAAGGTCTCCGAGGAGCAGCTCTTCTACCTGATGAGCCGCGGCATGGAGGAGACGGAGGCGATGGCGATGATCGTGCGCGGGTTCATCGAGCCCATCGCGCGCGAGCTGCCCATGGAGTACGCGCTCGAGCTGAACCGCCTGATCGAACTGCAGATGGAAGGAGCCGTCGGCTGATGACGACGACCGATGTGAAGGGTCCCGAGAGCACGGGGGACGAGCAGGCCAACGAGGCGGTCGGCGGCGCCGCGGGCGCCGCCCCCGTCGCCGCTCAGGACGTGCTCGTCGAGGACGAGGACCGCGGAGAGGCCGGGCGCACCGTCCGGGCGGAGCTCGAGGACGAGGGCATCGCGCTGCCCGGCTCCCCGGCCTCCGGAGAGGATTCGCACGCCACCCGCGCGAACCGGGTGCGCTCCTTCGAGGTCGCGGACTTCTCCCGGCCGACGTCCAAGGACGAGGAGTGGCGCTTCACGCCGCTGCGCGTGCTCTCCCCGCTGTTCGAGGACCTGCCCACCGAGGACCTCGAGGGCGATCCGGCCGTCGGCTACGAGGTGACGGTCCCCGAGGGCGCCCCCGAGTGCTCGACGCTCGCCCCGGGCCAGAGCCCGCGGGGCAGCGCGCTCGTGCCCGAGGACATCGTCTCCGCGGTGGCCTCGGCCCGCACCGAGCAGGCGCTGCACCTGCGGGCTCCCCGCGGCGCCGAGCTCTCCGATCCGTTCCGCGTGGCGATCTCCGGACGCGGCGCGGAGCGCCGCGGCAACGCCCACGTGGTGCTGGAGACCGAGGAGTCGTCCGTCGCGACCTTCGTGCTGGACCACACGGGCAGCGCGCGGTTCGCCGAGAACGTCGAGATGATCGTCGGCGACAACTCGCAGATGACCGTGATCTCCCTGCAGAACTGGGACGACGACGCCCTGCACATCTCGGCCCACCACTCGCGCCTGGGACGCGATGCGCGGCTGAAGCACATCGTGGTGACCCTCGGCGGCCGGGCGGTGCGCATCAACGCGATCGGCGAGTTCAGCGCCCCCGGCTCGGAGCTCGAGAAGCTGGGCCTGTACTTCTCCGACGAGGGTCAGTTCCTCGAGCACCGCATCTTCGTGGACCACGCGGCCCCGAAGTGCACCTCGAACTCGGCCTACAAGGGCGCGCTGCAGGGCAAGGGCGCGCGGTCGGTCTGGGTGGGCGACGTGCTCATCCGCAAGGAGGCCGAGGGCACCAGCACCTACGAGCTGAACCGCAACCTCGTGCTCACCGAGGGCGCCCGCGCCGATTCGGTGCCGAACCTCGAGATCGAGACCGGGGAGATCGAGGGCGCCGGCCACGCCGCCGCCACCGGTCGCTTCGACGACGAGCAGCTGTTCTACCTGCGCGCCCGCGGCATCCCGGAGCTCGAGGCCCGCAGACTCGTCGTCCGCGGCTTCTTCGCCGAGCTGATCCAGCAGATCGACGTCCCCGAGATCCGCGAGGCCCTCACCGACTCGATCGAGGCGGAGCTGCAGCGGAGCATGAACTGATGAGCGACTCCTTCGTCCCCGTCGCGCGCCTGACGGACCTCGCCCCCGGCGAGGCCCTGGGTCTCGAGGTCTCCGGCCTCGAGATCGCTCTGGTGCGCGACGAGGACGGGGGAGTGCACGCCCTCGCGGACATCTGCTCCCACGACGACGTCGCGCTGTCCGACGGCGACGTCGAGGGATGCACGCTGGAGTGCTGGAAGCACGGGAGCCAGTTCGACCTGGTGACCGGACGCCCCCTCCAGCTGCCCGCCGTCCGTCCCGTCCCCGTCTATCCCGTCCGCGTCGACGCGGACGGCCAGATCGCCGTCGACCCCGAGCATGCGCTCACCGGGTCCGCGGGCTGAGCGGCCGTCCTCCCGGCGCACCGAACGTCCTGTCACTTCCGAAGGAGACCACCCACCATGTCGATCCTCGAGATCCGCGATCTGCACGCCACCGTCGAGACCCCTGAGGGCACCAAGGAGATCCTCAAGGGCGTCGACCTCACCATCCGCAGCGGCGAGACCCACGCGATCATGGGCCCCAACGGCTCCGGCAAGTCCACGCTCGCCTACTCCATCGCCGGTCACCCCAAGTACGAGATCACCTCGGGCACCGTGACGCTCGACGGCGAGGACGTCCTCGCGATGAGCGTCGACGAGCGCGCCCGCGCCGGCCTGTTCCTGGCCATGCAGTACCCGGTCGAGGTCCCCGGCGTCACGGTCTCGAACTTCCTGCGCACCGCCAAGACCGCGATCGACGGCGAGGCACCGGCCCTGCGCACCTGGGTCAAGGACGTGCGCGGCGCGATGGACAACCTGAAGATGGATCCCGTCTTCGCCGAGCGCAACGTCAACGAGGGCTTCTCCGGCGGTGAGAAGAAGCGCCACGAGATCCTCCAGATGGAGCTGCTGAAGCCGTCCATGGCGATCCTCGACGAGACCGACTCCGGCCTCGACGTCGACGCGCTGCGCGTGGTCTCGGAGGGCGTGAACCGCGCCAAGGACACGACCGACGTGGGCATCATGCTGATCACCCACTACACGCGCATCCTCAACTACATCAAGCCCGACTTCGTGCACGTGTTCGTGAACGGCCGGGTCGCCGAGCAGGGCGGCCCCGAGCTCGCCGAGCGCCTCGAGGCCGAGGGCTACGAGCGCTTCCTCACGGGTGCCAAGTGACCGCCCCGGCGAACGACGGAGCGGACGCCCAGGCCCCGGCCGAGGGCGCGGTGCCGGCTGACGTCGCGGTCTCGGCTGACGGCCCAGCTCCGGCCGTCGGCGCGCCCGCGTCGGACGGCGCCGCCGCGATGGAGGGTGAGCCCTCGACCTTCGTGAGCGAGGAGGAGGTGCGCGAGTCCCTCAAGGACGTCATCGACCCCGAGCTCGGGATCAACGTCGTGGACCTCGGCCTCGTCTACGGCATCACCGTGGACCAGGGCAACGCCGTGGTCGACATGACGCTGACCTCCGCCGCGTGCCCGCTCACCGATGTGCTCGAGGAGCAGACCTTCGCGGCGCTGGACCCCATCTGCGAGACGCACCGCATCAACTGGGTGTGGATGCCGCCGTGGGGCATGGAGATGATCACCGAGGACGGCCGCGAGCAGCTGAGGGCCATCGGCTTCAACCTCTGACGGCCGAGGCCCGGGCGTCCGCCCCGTGCCACGGCGGGCCCTCGGGTACCCCGTGGCAGGCGCCCGTTCCTGGCCGGCCTCTCGCTGAGACCACCCGCGCGACCGCACGTGAGTGGTCCCGGTGAGGACAATGCACCGGACAGTGCTGCGCAATCGTTGTTATGGAGCCTCATAACGACCATTGCGCAGCACTGTTCGTGGTTCCGGGGTCGGTGAGCGGGCCGTGACCGGTCCGGGCACGTCTCGGAGCATGTCGGCATTGCGCCGCCCCCGGTGACCGCGTTCGCGACCGCCGCGCGGTCGCCCCGTCCTCAGCGCAGCACGACGGCGGGCTCGACCGCGTCGATCCCGTGGGCCTCGCCGACGCCGGTGTTGGTGAGCGTCCCGGCGTGGGCGTTGAGCCCCTTGGCGAGCGCGGCGTCCGCGCGCAGGGCATCGCGCCACCCGGAGCCGGCGATGCGCATCACGTAGGGGAGCGTCGCGTGCGTGAGCGCTGCGGTCGCCGTGACCGGAACGCTCCCGGGCATGTTCGCGACGCAGTAGAAGTTCGTGTCATGCACGCGGAACGTGGGCGCGTCGTGCGTGGTGGCATGGGAGCCCTCGAAGCAGCCGCCCTGGTCGATCGCGACGTCCACGAGCACCGAGCCGGGCTTCATCGTGCTCACCATCTCGTCGGTCACGAGCTTGGGGGCGCGCCTGCCGGGGATCAGCACGGAGCCGATCACCACGTCGGCCTGACGGATCATCTCGGAGAGGTCCAGGCGCGTGGAGTAGCGGGTGAGGATGGCGCCGGAGTGGACGGTCGCGATCTCCTGGAGCCGCGCGATGTTCACGTCCATCACGGTGACGTCGGCATGGAGGCCGTTCGCCATCATCGCGGCCTGCTCGCCCACGACCCCGCCGCCGATCACGAGCACCTTCGCCTCGCTCGTGCCGGGCACGCCGCCCATCAGCACACCCGAACCGCCGAGGGGCTTCATGAGGTGGTAGGCCGCGACCTGGGTGGCGAGCCGCCCGGCGATCGCGCTCATCGGCGCGAGCAGCGGCAGGGAGCGGTCTGCCCTCTGCACCGTCTCGTAGGCGATGGCCGTGGCCCCGGAGTCGAGGACCGCGCGGGTGAGTGACGCGTCGGCCGCGAGGTGGAGATAGGTGAACAGGATCTGTCCCTCGCGCAGCAGCGCCTGCTCGCTCGGCAGGGGCTCCTTGACCTTGACGATCATCTCGGCGCCGCCCCACACGTCGACGGCGTCGGGCACGATCCTCGCTCCTGCCTCCGCGAAGTCCTCGTCGCGCACGCCCGCCCCGAGGCCCGCCGAGGCCTCCACGAGCACCTCGTGCCCGGCGTGGGTGAGCTCGTGCACGCCGGCGGCGGTCAGACCCACCCGGTACTCGTTGTTCTTGATCTCGCGGGGGACCCCGATGATCATGCTCGCTCCTTCGACGACGCGATCTGCGGCCTGCGGCGCGCCCCGCCGGCCGGAGGACCTCGATGTCCTCCTCACCACATCACAGCACACGGGAGCGGTGTTCGGGGGCGTCCTCGGCAGGGGAGGATCTAGGGTGGACCGGGCCCCGGAGCGGGGTCCCGTCCACTGCGCGAGGAGCCCTTCCGTGATCACCGTCTCCGACCTCGAGATCCGCATGGGAGCGCGGCTGCTCATGAGCGGAGTGTCCTTCCAGGTGACCGCGGGCGACCGCATCGGTCTCGTCGGCCGCAACGGCGCCGGCAAGACCACCCTCACCAAGGTCCTCTCCGGCACCCTGCAGCCCACCGAGGGGCGCGTCGAGGTGAGCGGGGAGCTCGGGTACCTGCCGCAGGACACCCACACCGGCGATCCCGATCAGCTGGTGATCGCCCGCATCCTCTCCGCCCGCGGCCTCGACGACATCATGCAGCGCCTCCGCCGGGCCGAGCTCGACATGGCCGACATGACCATCTCCGACGCCAAGCGCGAGAAGGCGATGGACCGCTACGTGCGGATCGACGCCGAGCTCACCTCTCGAGGCGGTTACGCCGCGGAGTCCGAGGCCCGCCGGATGGCGGCGAACCTGGGCCTCCCGGACCGTCTGCTCGAGCAGGGCCTCGGCACGCTCTCGGGCGGCCAGCGCCGTCGCGTCGAGCTCGCGAGGATCCTGTTCTCCCAGGCGGACACGATGATCCTCGACGAGCCGACGAACCACCTCGACGCCGACTCGATCATCTGGCTGCGCGACTACCTCATGACCTACAAGGGCGGGCTGATCGTCATCAGCCACGACGTGCAGCTCGTCGAGCAGGTCGTGAACAAGGTGTTCTACCTCGACGCCAACCGCGGCGCGATCGACATCTACAACATGGGCTGGAAGCTCTACCTGCGCCAGCGCGAGGACGACGAGAAGCGTCGCAAGCGCGAGCGGCAGAACGCGGAGAAGAAGGCCACCCAGCTCACCGCGCAGGCGGAGAAGATGCGCGCGAAGGCCACCAAGGCCGTCGCCGCCCAGAACATGCTCCGCCGCGCCGAGCGCATGCTCGACGGCGTCGAGGGCGAACGGCAGCAGGACCGCGTCGCCTCCCTGCGCTTCCCCAAGCCGGCCCCCTGCGGGAAGACCCCGCTGATGGCGGAGGACCTCTCCAAGTCCTACGGGAGCCTGGAGATCTTCACCGGGGTCGATCTCGCGATCGACCGCGGCAGCCGCGTCGTCGTCCTGGGGCTGAACGGCGCCGGCAAGACCACGCTGCTGCGGGTGCTCGCCGGCGTCGACGCGTCCGACACCGGACGCATCATCCCCGGCCACGGCCTGCGCGTCGGCTACTACGCGCAGGAGCACGAGACGCTCGACCCGGACCGCACGGTGCTCGAGAACATGATGACGGCCGCCATCGAGCTGCCCGAGGTCGAGGCCCGCAAGATCCTCGGCTCCTTCCTGTTCAGCGGGGACGACGTGCACAAGCCCGCGGGCGTGCTCTCGGGCGGGGAGAAGACCAGGCTCGCCCTGGCCACGCTCGTGGTCTCGAGCGCGAACGTGCTGCTCCTGGACGAGCCGACGAACAACCTCGACCCCGCGAGCCGCGAGGAGATCCTCGGTGCGCTCGCGGCCTTCGAGGGCGCCGTCATCCTGGTCTCCCACGATCCGGGCGCCGTCCGCGCGCTCTCGCCCGAGCGCGTGCTGGTGATGCCCGACGCGGTCGAGGACCTGTGGAACCAGAGCTACGAGGAGCTCATCGAGCTCGCCTGACAGCAGAACACGGCTGTATCTCGCGACATCGCGTCTTTCGTGCGTGATGCGGCTAGACTCGCGGCCATGTTCGTCCTCACCGTCGACCAGCACGACAGCCGGCGCACCACCGATCGCGTGCCCGAGCTGATCGCGGCCCTGCACGACGTGCCCTTCCGCCTGCGTCCCGAGCGGACGGCAGGCGACGAGGTGCAGATGCTCGCCGACTCGGCCGACGCGGTGCTCGCCTGCGTGCTGCGCATGCTCGAGCTCGGCGGCTGGAGCGTGGGAGTCGGCATCGGACCGGTCGAGCTCCCGCTGCCGGCCTCCGTGCGCGAGGGACGCGGGGACGCCTTCATCGCCGCGCGCCGCGCCGTCGAGAGCGCCCGGCGCACCAGCTCGATCCCCGTGAGCGTGCGCACCGCCGATCCCCGTCAGCGGGAGCAGACCGAGGAGCTGCAGGCGCTGCTGCGCCTGGTCGGACGCGAGGTCGCCTCCCGCAAGCCCGGGCAGTGGCGCGTGGTCCACGCGATGCGCGAGGACCCCTCGGCCACGCAGGCGCAGATCGCGGAGCGCCTCGAGGTGACCCAGCAGACCGTCTCCCGCGCCTACACCACGAGCGGCTGGCGCGAGGAACAGGCCGTGCACCCGCTGGTGCGGCGCCTGCTCGCGATGCTCGACCTCACCTCGGACCGCTCGATGGACCGTCCGGGCCATCTGCCATGATCCAGGACATGCTCACCCACCTGCCCGAGCTCGCGGTGATCGTGCTCGCCCTGCTGCTCGCCTCGCTCGGCGGCTGGCCGCTGTCCTCTCTCGTGCTGCGCCTGTCGCGCTCGCCCCGGCGCGCCCGTCCGGCCGCGCAGCGTCCGGGCGAGGTCCCCGTCCTCGAGGCGCCCGCGCATCCGGCGAAGGAGTGGACCACCCCGGAGCTGCTGCGCGGAGGACTCTGGATCGGACTGCTCGAGAGGGTCGCCGTGACCGCCTGCGTGCTCGCCGATCACCCCGAGATGATCGCGGTCGTCGTCGCCCTCAAGGGCCTCGGACGGTATCCCGAGCTGCGGTCCCACGAGGGCGCCTCCGAGCGGTTCCTCGTGGGCACCTTCGCCTCCCTGCTGTGGGCGGTCGCGATCGGCGCGATCGGTCTCGCCCTGCTGCGCATGGTCGCCTGAGAGGGCGGCGCTGGGCCGAGCGATGCGAGCTTCGCTACGTCGGGGCGTCCGCGAGGCGCTCGGGGGAGCGGAGGATGCGGGTCCAGGCGGTAAAGTGGATGAGCCTGCGGCGTGACCTCGATCGCGCCGCACGCGCACCGCAAGGCGCGAGAGCGCACACCGGGCGAGACGCCCGTCGACTCCCGAGGAGACCCATGGCGACGACCAACGACCTCAAGAACGGCATCGTGCTGAACCTGGACAACCAGCTCTGGCAGGTCGTCGAGTTCCAGCACGTGAAGCCGGGCAAGGGCCCCGCCTTCGTGCGCACCAAGATCAAGAACGTGCTGTCGGGCAAGACGGTCGACAAGACCTTCAACGCCGGCGTGAAGGTGGAGACCGCGACGGTCGACAAGCGCGACATGCAGTACTCCTACCTCGACGGCGACCTCTACGTCTTCATGGACACCACCACCTGGGAGCAGACCAACGTCCCCGGCGACATCGTCGGCGATGCCAAGGACTTCCTGCTCGAGGGCGCCGACGTCGTCGTCGCCTTCCACGACGAGAAGGTGCTCTACGTCGAGCTGCCCGCGAGCGTCGTGCTGGAGATCACGCACACCGAGCCGGGCCTGCAGGGCGACCGCTCGTCCGGCGGGACCAAGCCCGCCACCCTCGAGACCGGCCGCGAGATCCAGGTGCCGCTGTTCCTCGAGCAGGGCACCAGGGTCAAGGTCGACACCCGCTCCGGCGACTACCTCGGGCGCGCCTGACGTGCAGGACCCGCTGAGCCTTCCCCTGCCCGGTCGCGAGGGCGAGGAGGTCGAGCTGCTGGAGACGCATCCTGCGAACCCCAAGCGCCTGACCTCCCGCTCCCGCGAGCGGGTGCGGGCGATCGACGTCGTCTTCGAGGCCGACGCCCGTGAGCGCGACCTGCGCGAGGTCCTCGCCGAGCGGCGACTGCGCACGGCGGCCCAGACCGCGCTTCCCGAGCGCTCCGCGCACCTGGTGGAGCTCGTGGCCGCGCACCGCGAGGAGATCGACGAGCAGCTCTCGACCCACAGCCGCGACTGGCCACTGCACCGCATGCCCGCCGTGGATCGCGCGATCCTGCGCACCGGAGCCGCCGAGATCCTCCACGACACCCCGGCCGACGGCGTGGGCCCCGTGATCGGCGAGTACGCGACGATCGCGCGCGAGCTGTCCACCGAGGACTCCCCGCGCTTCGTCAACGGCCTGCTGCAGCGCATCGGCGAGATGCGCGATCTGCTGGGCTGAGCGCCGCGCGCCCGCCCGCTGCTCTGAGACCTCCGCTACAGCTCCCGCCACCACCTGAGACGGCGCGCGGGAGCGCGCGCACCGCGCGCTACGATCAACAGCGATCGCACCGATCCACCACCCTTTAACCTCGCGTCCCGTGAGACGCGGAAGGGAGAAGATCATGACCGCAGATCGACCGGGCCCCACTGCGCCCGGGAGCGAGAAGACCGTCCTGGACCAGGACGACATCTCCCGCTCCCTCACGCGCATCGCCCACGAGATCATCGAGACCGGCCACGGGGCCGACGACCTCGTGCTGCTGGGCATCCCGCATCGCGGCGTCCCCCTCGCGCTGCGCATCGCCGCCATCATCGCCGAGGCCGAGGGTGCCGGGCGCGACCCGGATTCCCTGGCCGGCGCCCTGGACATCACCCTGTACCGGGACGACCTGCGCCGCAGCCCCGCACGGCTGCCGCACCCCACGCACATCCCCTCCGGCGGGATCGACGGGAAGGTCGTCGTCCTCGTCGACGACGTCCTCTACTCCGGCCGCACCGTGCGCGCCGCCCTCGACGCGCTCTCCGCGATCGGTCGTCCCGCCGTCGTGCGCCTCGCGGTCCTCGTGGACCGCGGTCACCGCGAGCTGCCGATCCGCGCCGACCACGTCGGCAAGAACCTGCCCACCTCGCGCAGCGAGCGCGTGGGCGTGCTGCTCACGGAGACCGACGGCGAGGACGCGGTGAAGATCTCCCACCCCGCGTCTCCCGAGAACGAGGGGGCACGTCGATGAAGCACCTGACCGGGATCGGCGACCTCGACCGCGCCTCCGCGATCGAGCTGCTGGACACCTCGACCCGCATGGTCGCCACGCAGGAGCGGCAGATGCGCAAGCTGCCCACCCTCGTCGGCACCACCGTGGTGAACCTCTTCATGGAGGACTCCACCCGCACCCGCATCAGCTTCGAGGCCGCCGCCAAGCGGCTCTCCGCCGACGTCATCAACTTCTCCGCCAAGGGCTCGAGCATCTCCAAGGGGGAGTCGCTCAAGGACACCGCGCTGACCCTGCGCGCGATGGGAGCGGACGCCGTGGTGGTGCGCGCCCCCGCCTCCGGTGCGGCGCACAAGCTCGCCCATTCGGGCTGGATCGACGTCCCGATCGTCAACGCGGGCGACGGCACCCACCAGCATCCCACCCAGGCGCTCCTGGACTCCTTCACCCTGCGCCGCCACCTCGGCGGCGAGCAGCGGGCCGGGGAGCGCGACGGGAGCGTCGACGGTCTGGGCCTGGACGGTCTGCACGTGGTGGTCGTCGGCGACATCATGCACTCGCGCGTCGCCCGCTCGAACGTGCAGCTGATGACGCTGCTCGGCGCTCGTGTCACGCTGGTCGCGCCGCCCTCGCTGGTCCCCGTCGGGGCCGACGTCTGGCCCTGCGACGTGCTCTACGACCTCGATGAGGCGATCGCCCTGGCGCCCGACGCCGTGATGATGCTGCGCGTCCAGCGCGAGCGCATGCTCGGCGGCGGCTACTTCCCGAGCGCGGCCGAGTACACGCGGCGCCTCCAGCTCACCCAGGCGCGCGCCGACCGTCTGCCCGCGCACGCGATCGTCATGCACCCGGGCCCGATGAACCGCGGCTTCGAGATCGCCGGGGGAGTGGCCGACGGCCCCCGCAGCGTGATCGTCGAGCAGGTCGCGGCGGGCGTGAGCGTCCGCATGGCCGTGCTCTTCCACCTGCTGGCCTCCAACGCGAGGGAGGAATCATGACCCCCACCACAGCTTCCGCCGAGTCCGCGGCCGCCGGTGCCGCCGCGGCCCCCGCCGCCCTGCTGATCCGCGGCGGCCGCCCCTATGGCGAGGACGTGGCCGACGTCCTGGTCCAGGACGGGACGATCGCCGCCGTCGGCGCCGACCTCGAGGCGCCCGAGGGCGCCGAGGTCATCGACGCCGAGGGCTGCGTCGTCCTGCCGGGCCTCGTCGACCTGCACACCCACCTGCGCGAGCCCGGCGGCGAGGAGGCCGAGACCGTCGAGACCGGAACCCGCGCCGCCGCCCGCGGCGGCTTCACCGCCGTGCACGCGATGGCCAACACGACGCCCGTCGCGGACACCGCGGGAGTCGTCGAGCAGGTCCTCCAGCGCGGGGAGGACGCCGCCTGGTGCGCCGTCCACCCCATCGGCGCCGTCACCGTGGGGCTGGCCGGTGAGCGCCTCGCCGAGCTCGACGCGATGGCGGGCTCCCGCGCCCGCGTCCGCGTGTTCAGCGACGACGGCAAGTGCGTCTCCGACCCGGTGCTCATGCGCCGCGCCCTGGAGTACGTGAAGACCTTCGACGGCGTGATCGCCCAGCACGCGCAGGACCCGCGCCTGACCGAGGGCGCGCAGATGCACGAGGGCCGCGTCTCCGCAGAGATCGGCCTCACCGGCTGGCCCAGCGTCGCCGAGGAGTCGATCATCGCCCGCGACGTGCTGCTGGCCGAGCACGTGGGCTCGCGACTGCACGTCTGCCATCTCTCGACCGCCGGCAGCGTCGAGATCGTGCGCTGGGCCAAGCAGCGCGGTGTGGACGTGACCGCCGAGGTCACCCCGCACCACCTGCTGCTCACCGACGAGGAGGCGCGCGGCTACGACGCGGTGTACAAGGTGAACCCGCCGCTGCGCACGCAGGCCGACGTCGAGGCCGTGCGCGAGGGACTGGCCGACGGCACGATCGACATCGTCGCGACGGACCACGCTCCGCACCCGGCCGATGCCAAGGACCGCGAGTGGGACACCGCCGCGTTCGGCATGACGGGCCTGGAGACCGCCCTCGGGATCGTCCAGCAGACGATGGTGGACACCGGGGCCCTGAGCTGGCGGGACGTCGCCCGGGTGCTCTCGGAGACTCCCGCCCGGATCGCCCGTGACGTCGACCAGGGCCGCCCGCTCGCAGTCGGTGAGGTCGCCCACGTGCTGGTCTGGGATCCGCGGTCGGCCGCCGAGGTGGACCCCGGGGAGCACGCCTCCCGCGGAAGGAACTCGCCCGTGGCTGGCCGCACCCTGCCCGGACGCAACCGGCTCACCCTGCTCGCCGGCCGCCCCACGGTGCGGGACTCCCGCCTCGCGGAGCACTGAGCGGGCGAGCATGGACCTCACCCGGTACCTCCCGCCCGTTCTCGCCCTGGTCGTCGTGCTCGCGCTGTGCGTGCTGCTGGCCTGGTGGGGCTGGCGCCGGCGCGCCGCCCGCCAGGGCGATCTGCCTGAGCTCCCGCAGCCCGTCGCCGGCGGCAAGGCGCTCAGCTGGCGGAGCGAGCCCGGCTCCGCGACGGGCGTCTACGTCGCCACCACCCTGGCCGGCCGGCCCCTCGAGCGCGTGACCGCGCGCGGCCTCGGCCCTCGCAGCCGCGCGTCGGTCTCCGACGCGGACGACGGCGGACGGCCCGTCCTGGACGTGGAGCGCCAGGGCGCTGCGAGCTTCCTCATCCCCTGGGCCGACGTCCGCTCCGTCCACACCGCCCCCGGCATGGTCGGCAAGTGGGTCGGCGGCGATGGCCTCCTCGTCGTCCGCTGGCAGCTGGGGGAGGTCCTGCTCGACACCGGCTTCCGCCTCGATGGGCGCGCAGACCAGGACCGGTTCCTCGCCCTCGCCTCCGAGCGCCTGCCCGCCGATCCGTCGGACCCGTCCCCGTCGGGCCCGTCCCCGTCGGACCCCGCACTCCCATCCACCGACCCGCAGCCCCGGAAGGAGCTCCCATGACCACCACCGCCCCCGACGCCCGCGTCGGCCGCGCGCGCCGCACCCCCGACCCCGCCCTCCTCGTCCTCGAGGACGGCACCGTCCTGCGCGGCGAGGCCTACGGCGCGCGCGGTGCGCGTCTGGGCGAGGTCGTCTTCGCGACCGGCATGACCGGGTACCAGGAGACCCTCACCGACCCCTCCTACGCGGGCCAGATCGTCGTGCAGACGGCCCCGCACATCGGCAACACCGGCGCCAACGCCGAGGACATGGAGTCGCGGACGGTCTGGGTGCGCGGCTACGCCGTGCGCGAGGCCAGCCGCGTCGCCTCGAACTGGCGCAGCGAGCAGAGCCTGGACGACCTGCTGGTGGGCAGCGAGGTCGTCGGCATCTCCGGGATCGACACCCGCATGCTCACGCGCATCCTGCGCGAGCACGGGTCCATGCGCGGTGGCATCTTCTCCGGCAGCGCGCTGGCGGACGCGAGCGAGCAGCAGCTGCTCGAGCGCATCCAGGCCGAGCCCGCCATGGAGGGCGCGAGCTTCGTGAGCGAGGTCACCATCCCGCAGCCCGTGGTCCTCGAGCCCGAGGGCGAGGCGATCGGCACGGTCGCCGCCGTCGACCTCGGCATCAAGGGCGCGACGCCGCGCAACATGGTCGCCCGCGGCCTGCGCGTGCACCTGCTGCCCGCGACCACCTCCCTCGAGGAGCTGCTCGCGACCGAGCCCGACGCCGTCTTCTTCTCCAACGGACCCGGGGACCCCGCGAGCGCCGAGGCCCAGGTCGAGCTGCTGCGCGGCGTCCTGGACGAGGGCCTGCCCTTCTTCGGCATCTGCTTCGGCAACCAGCTGCTGGGCCGCGCGCTCGGCTTCGGCACGTACAAGCTCAAGTACGGCCACCGCGGGATCAACCAGCCCGTGCTGGACCGCGAGACCGGCAAGGTCGAGATCACCGCCCAGAACCACGGCTTCGCCGTCGACGTCCCCCTCGAGGGCGAGCACACCGCTCCGCACGACGGCGGCCGCTTCGGCCGGGTCGTCGTCTCCCACGTGGGCCTGAACGACGACGTGGTCGAGGGCATCCGCTGCCTCGACCTGCCCGCCTACTCCGTGCAGCACCACCCCGAGGCCGCCTCGGGCCCGCACGACGCCTCCTACCTGTTCGACCGCCTCGTCGACCTCGTGCGCGCGCACCGCACCGGGGCGGCCGACCACACCCCCGCCGCCTCCGAGAAGAAGGACTCCTGATGCCCCGCCGCGACGACATCGCCTCCGTGCTCGTGATCGGCTCCGGGCCGATCGTCATCGGCCAGGCCGCCGAGTTCGACTACTCCGGCACCCAGGCCTGCCGCGTGCTGCGCGAGGAGGGCCTGCGCGTCATCCTCGTGAACTCGAACCCGGCGACGATCATGACCGACCCGGACATCGCCGACGCGACCTACATCGAGCCGATCGACCCCGACGTCATCCGCTCGATCATCGCCGAGGAGCGTCCCGACGCGGTACTGCCGACCCTGGGCGGCCAGACCGCGCTGAACGCCGCGATCGCCCTCGAGGAGCGCGGCATCCTCGCCGAGTTCGGGGTCGAGATGATCGGCGCCTCGATCGAGGCGATCCAGAAGGCCGAGGACCGCCAGCGCTTCAAGGGCGTCGTCGAGCGCGTGGGCGGCGAGTCCGCCCGCTCGCGCATCTGCCACACCATGGACGACCTGCTCGAGGCGGCCGAGGACCTCGGCTACCCGATGGTCGTGCGCCCGAGCTTCACCATGGGCGGCCTCGGCTCCGGCATGGCCTACGACGAGGCGGATCTGCGCCGCATCGGCGGCGACGGCCTGCACTACTCGCCGACCACCGAGGTGCTCCTGGAGGAGTCGATCCTGGGGTGGAAGGAGTTCGAGCTCGAGCTCATGCGCGACCGCAAGGACAACTGCGTGGTCGTCTGCACGATCGAGAACGTCGACCCCGTCGGCGTGCACACGGGCGACTCCGTGACCGTGGCCCCCGCCCTCACCCTCACCGACGTCGAGCAGCAGAGGCTGCGCGACCTCGGCATCGGCATCATCCGCGAGGTGGGCGTGGACACCGGCGGCTGCAACGTGCAGTTCGCGATCCACCCGACCACCGGCCGCATCGTGGTCATCGAGATGAACCCGCGCGTCTCACGCTCCTCGGCGCTCGCCTCGAAGGCCACGGGCTTCCCGATCGCCAAGATCGCCGCCCGCCTCGCGCTGGGCTACACGCTCGACGAGATCCGCAACGACATCACCGGCACCACCCCGGCGAGCTTCGAGCCGACGCTGGACTACGTGGTCGTGAAGATCCCGCGCTTCGCCTTCGAGAAGTTCCCGGCCGCCGACCCGACCCTCACCACCACCATGAAGAGCGTGGGCGAGGCGATGGCCCTGGGCCGCAGCTTCACCGAGGCCTATGGCAAGGCCCAGCGCTCCCTGGACGTGAAGGCGGCGAACGTCGACTACACGGGACCGGCGCCGGACGCCTCCGAGGTCGCCGAGCTCGTCGAGGCCGTGCGCATCCCCTCCGACACCCGCATGGTCGCGATCGCCCGCATCCTGCGCGCGGCCGCCGCGGGCGTCGTCGACCCCGCCGAGACGATCGAGCGCCTCTACGAGACCACCGCCATCGACCGCTGGTTCCTCGACCAGTTCCTGCTCGTCGCGGAGATCGCCGAGGAGGTCCGCGCGGCCGAGGTGCTCGACGCCGGCCTGCTGGCCCTGGCCAAGCGGCACGGCATCTCCGACGACCAGATCGGGCAGCTGCGCAGCGTCTCCGGCGACGTCGTCAAGGGCGTGCGCGAGGCGCTCGGCGTGAACCCGGTGTACAAGACCGTGGACACCTGCGCGGCGGAGTTCGCCTCCCGCACCCCGTACCACTACTCGAGCTACGACCAGGAGAGCGAGGTCGAGCCCCGCACGAAGCCCGCGGTGCTGATCCTCGGCTCCGGCCCCAACCGCATCGGCCAGGGCATCGAGTTCGACTACTCCTGCGTGCACGCCGCGATGGTGCTGGGCCGCGACCTCGCCGAGGGCGGGGGCGGTTTCGAGACCGTCATGGTCAACTGCAACCCCGAGACCGTCTCGACGGACTACGACGTCGCCGACCGGCTCTACTTCGAGCCCCTCACCTTCGAGGACGTCGTCGAGGTCTACGAGGCCGAGCGCGCCGCCGGACCCGTCGCGGGCGTCATCGTGCAGCTGGGCGGGCAGACCCCGCTCTCGCTCGCGCGGCGCCTGGAGGATGCGGGACTGCCGATCATCGGCACCTCGCCCGGCGCGATCGACATGGCCGAGGACCGCGGCGCCTTCGGCGGCGTCCTCGCCCGGGCCGAGCTGCCCGCCCCGCCCTACGGCACCGCCTGGGCGCTGGCCGACGCGATCGAGACCGCCCGCGAGGTCGGCTACCCCGTGCTCGTGCGCCCCAGCTACGTGCTGGGCGGACGCGGCATGGAGATCGTCTACGACGAGGCCGGGCTCGTGGACTACGTGGGCCGCAACATCCCCGAAGGAGGCCGCGCCGAGGCGCCGATCCTCATCGACTCCTTCCTGGACACCGCGACCGAGATCGACGTCGACGCGCTGTACGACGGCGAGGAGATGTACCTCGGCGGGATCATGGAGCACATCGAGGAGGCCGGGATCCACTCGGGCGACTCCGCGTGCACCCTGCCCCCGGTGACCCTGGGCGCCGGCGTCCTCGAGCAGATCCGCCGCTCGACCGAGGCGATCGCCGAGGGCGTGGGCGTGCGCGGCCTGCTCAACGTCCAGTACGCGCTCGCCCACGGCGTGCTCTACGTGCTCGAGGCCAACCCCCGCGCCTCCCGCACCGTCCCCTTCGTCTCCAAGGCGACGGGCGTCCACCTGGCCCAGGCGGCCTCGCTGATCATGGCGGGCCGCTCGATCGCCGAGCTGCGCGCCCAGGGCGCGCTGCCCCGCGAGGGCGACGGCGGCGACCTCCCCGCGGACACCCCGATCAGCGTCAAGGAGGCCGTGCTGCCCTTCAAGCGCTTCCGCACCCACGAGGGCCGCAGCGTCGACGCGCTGCTCGGCCCGGAGATGCGGTCGACGGGCGAGGTCATGGGCATGGACGCGACCTTCCCGCTGGCCTTCGCGAAGTCGCAGCTGGCGATCTCCGGGCAGGGCCTGCCCACCTCGGGCTGCGTCTTCGTCTCGGTCTCGGATCGCGACAAGCGCGGTGTCGTGCTCCCGGTGGCGCGTCTGGCGGCGCTCGGCTTCGACATCCTCGCGACCGTCGGCACCGCCTCGGTGCTGCGCCGCTCCGGGGTCCCGTGCCGCACCATCGCCAAGGCCTCCGAGGACGACGCCTCCGGCAGCGTCATCGAGCTCATCGAGGGCGGAGAGGTCGTGCTCGTGCTGAACACGCCCTCGGGCTCCGATGCGCGCGCCGACGGCTACGAGATCCGCGCGGCGGCGACCTCGATGGACGTCCCGATGATCACCACGCTGCAGGAGTTCCAGGCGGCCGTGCAGGCGATCGAGGCGCTGCCCAGCGGTGCCTTCGACGTCGAGAGCCTGCAGGAGCACATCGCCTTCCTCTCGCGCCACCGCGGCGAGGCGGTGCGCGCGTGAGCGGGGGAGGGGCGGGCCCCGGGCCGGGCACGTTCCCGACCTTCGGCGAGCGGCTGCGCGCGGCCGTCGCGGAGCGCGGCCCCCTCGTCGTAGGCGTCGACCCGCACGCCTCCCTGCTCGCGCAGTGGGGCCTCGCGGACGACGCGGACGGCCTGCGGGTCTTCTCGCGCACCGTGCTCGACGCCTGTGCGGAGCACGCCTGCGCGCTCAAGCCGCAGTCCGCCTTCTTCGAGCGCCACGGCTCCCGCGGCATCGCGGTGCTCGAGGAGCTGCTGGGCGCCGCCCGCGAGCGCGGCGTGCTCACGATCCTCGATGTCAAGCGCGGCGACATCGGATCGACCATGGGCGGGTACGCCGACGCCTACCTGCGCCCGGGCGCCCCGCTCGAGTCCGACGCGATCACCGTGAACCCCTACCTGGGCTTCGGGTCGCTCGGCCCGGCGCTCGAGCTCGCCTCACAGCACGGCAAGGGCGTGTTCGTGCTCGCCCTGACCTCCAACCCGGACGGGCCCGAGGTCCAGCACGCGGGCGGGGCACAGGCTCCGGCGGCCGACGTCGCCGGTGCGGGGGGCTCTGCTGCAGCAGCGGGCGGATCCGACGCGTCGGTCGCGCGGACGATGGCCGAGCACGCCCGCACGGCGAACCTCGCCGAGATCGCTGGGGCGGGGCTCGACGCCGAGCAGGCATGGGGCAGCACGGGACTCGTGATCGGGGCGACCGTGGGCGATGCCCTGCGCGACCTCGGCATCGACGTCGCGGCGACCCGCGCTCCGGTGCTCGCCCCCGGGTACGGAGCGCAGGGCGCCGGACCCGAGGACCGCACCGCGGTCTTCGGCGACGCCGCCGGCCGCGTGCTGGTCTCGCTCTCGCGCGGAGTGCTCTCCGCGGGGCCCGATGCGCAGTCGCTGCGCCGCAGGGCCGAGGAGCTCGCCGCCGCGTACGCGCTCTGACGCGAGCGGGGCCGGACCTCGGGACCCGGCGGCGCGGTGCGCTGCGTCCGGCCTGCATGCCTCCGGGTCCCCACTCGGCGCTGGAGACCCAACGCGGCGCCGGAGACCGACGTCGTCGCGGGCCCTCACTTTTCACCACACCTGCACGTGTCTGCGTCAGAACAAGAGGGCGAAGGCCGTCCGAACTGGAGCGACGCGCCGAGAAGGGGCGAAATCCACCGATCATCGGGTTACAGTCGTGCCACCGCACCCGCCCGAGACGTGCAGGTCCACGAGGATCCCTGGTGATCAGGACCCGGATGGTCGGAGGGCGCGGTGGGACCCGGTCCCCGGGACCCTGGCATCAGGACACCCGTCACCGAACCAAGAACTGAGGTACGACAGTGGCTCTCCCTCCTCTCTCCCCGGAACAGCGCGCCGAAGCCCTCAAGAAGGCCGCCGAGGCCCGACGTGAGCGCGCAGCCATCAAGTCCCGCCTGAAGGAGTCCACCGGCCGCCGCGGCGAGGAGATCGCCAAGGTGCTCAAGGAGGCCGAGGACAACGAGGTGATCGGGCGCCTCCGCGTCGCCGCTCTCCTCGAGGCCCTCCCGGGCGTCGGCAAGGTCAAGGCGCAGCAGATCATGGAGGAGATCGGCATCTCGCCCTCGCGCAAGGTGCGGGGCCTCGGCTCCCACCAGGCGGAGAAGCTCATCGCCCATTTCTCCGAGTGACGGAGAGCGTCGCGGCCGGAGCCCCGCGCTCCGGCCGCGTCCCTGTCACCGTGCTCGCCGGCCCGACGGCCGTCGGCAAGGGCACGGTCTCGGCGGCGATGCGCGAGCGCTATCCCGACGTGTGGCTGTCCGTCTCGGCCACCACGCGCGCTCCGCGGCCCGGTGAGGTCGACGGCGTGCACTACTCCTTCGTCAGCGACGAGGAGTTCACCCGCCTGGTCGAGACCGGGCAGATGCTCGAATGGGCGATCGTCCACGGGCGCAACCGCTACGGAACGCCCCGCGGCGCGGTGGAGCAGCGCGTCGCCGACGGCCGCCCCGTGCTCCTGGAGATCGACCTCGCCGGAGCCCGGCAGGTCCGCGAGACCATGCCCGAGGCGCTCTTCGTCTTTCTCGCCCCGCCGGACTGGGAGACGCTCGTCGAGCGGCTCGTCGGCCGCGGCACCGAGGACGCCGAGGAGCGCGAGAGGCGCCTGGCCACCGCGCGCGTCGAGCTCGCCGCCGAGAGCGAGTTCGACGTCACCATCGTCAACGACACGGTCGCCGACGCCACCGATCGTCTGGCCGCCCTCATCGGCGTCGCCCCGCAGCACGGCTGAACGCATCCGGCCGGGAGCACCCCGCTGAACGCACTCCGCGCAGGCCCGGGAGCGGCTCCTGCGGGCGGGCGTGACGCAGCCCGCCCGCCCCTCGCTCGCCAGCGCGCGGATCGGGGCGTATCCTGGGTGGTCGCATGCGGCGCGCTCCGCGAGCTCAGCTCACTGCAGGACCGGCAGCGCCGTGCACATCGTCAATCGAAGGGACCTTCCGTGTTCGGAACCGTCGCCCAGCCCGAGGGCATCACGAACCCGCCGATCGACCGCCTCCTCGAGGACGTCGACTCGAAGTACGCGCTCGTGCTCTACTCCTCGCAGCGCGCCCGCCAGATCAACGCCTACTACTCCCAGCTCTCCGAGGGTCTGCTCGAGTACGTCGGCCCCCTCGTGGACGTCGAGAACCAGGAGAAGCCGCTCTCCATCGCCCTGCGCGAGATCGACGAGGGCCTGCTGGTCGCCCGCGAGATCGACGAGGCCGAGCTCGAGGCCAAGAAGCAGGCCGAGTCGGAGTCCTCGCTGGCTCCGCTGCAGCTCGGCGAGGACGCGCCCGAGCCGCCGTCCACCGACTTCTCCTTCTGAGCACACTCGGGGGAGTCCCCTCGAGATCCGCCGAGCACCGCGAGGATCCTGCTGAGATGACCCAGATCGCCGATGGGATCCGCGGAGCCCGCGTCCTGCTGGGCGTGAGCGGCGGCATCGCCGCCTACAAGGCCGCGCACGTGGTGCGCGGCCTTGTCGCGTCCGGGGCCGACGTCCGCGTGGTCCCCACCGCCTCCTCCCTCGAGTTCGTGGGCGCCGCGACCTGGGAGGCCCTCAGCCACCACCCGGTCACCACGAGCGTCTTCGAGGACGTCGACGAGGTCGCCCACGTGCGGCTCGGCCAGGAGGCCGACCTCGTCCTCGTCGTCCCCGCGACGGCCGACCTGCTGGCCCGGATCCGCGGCGGACGGGCCGACGACCTGCTGAGCGCGACCCTGCTGATGGCCGGCCCGCGGGCTCTCCTCGCGCCCGCCATGCACACCGAGATGTGGGAGAACCCGGCGACCCGCGAGAACGTGGCGGTGCTGCGCGAGCGCGGCGTGCGGGTTCTCGAGCCCGCCGTCGGCCGGCTCACCGGCCCCGACAGCGGCCCCGGCCGTCTTCCCGAGCCGGAGGCGATCCTCGACGCCGCCCGCGCGCAGCTCACCGCCCCGCGCGACGAGCACGGCGCCGCCCTCCAGGACCTCGCCGGCGCGCGCGTGCTGATCACTGCCGGCGGCACCCGCGAGGAGATCGACCCCGTCCGCTTCCTCGCCAACCACTCGTCCGGCAAGCAGGGCTTCGCGCTCGCCCACGCGGCCCTCGCGCGCGGCGCGGAGGTCACCCTGATCGCTGCGAACGTCGACCTCGAGACGCCGCCCGGCGCCCGCCGCATCGGCGTCACCAGCGCCGCCGACCTCGCGGAGGCCGTCGCCGCCGAGCGCGAGGGCGCCGATGCGCTCGTGATGGCCGCCGCCGTGGCAGATTTCACCCCCGCCGAGCGGGCCGAGGAGAAGATCAAGAAGACCGGTGAGGACGACGTCCCCGTCCTCGCGCTGCGCCGCACCGAGGACGTGCTCGCCGCGAGCGTGAGGGACCGCGGGCAGCGCCGCGGCGAGGCCGGAGCTCCCGCGGGAACCCGCGTGAACCCGCATGTCATCGTCGGGTTCGCCGCGGAGACCGGGGGAGAGGGTCGCACCTCCCTCGAGCTCGCGCAGGAGAAGGCGCGCCGCAAGCAGGCCGATCTGCTGGTGTTCAACGACGTCAGCCGCGGGGTCTTCGGCGCCGAGGACACGGCGATCGAGATCCTGGACGCCGAGGGCGCGGAGGTGGCCCGCGCCGAGGGGTCCAAGACGGCCGTCGCCCACGCTGTGCTCACGCAGGTCGCGAGCAGGCTGGGCAACGTACGCTGGACCCCATGACATCGCACGACCTGCGCAGCTTCACCTCCGAGTCGGTCACCGAGGGGCACCCCGACAAGATCTGCGATCAGATCTCCGACGCCATCCTCGACGACATGCTCGGCCAGGACACCGGCGCGCGCGTCGCCGTCGAGACCATGGTCACCACCGGGCTCGTCCACGTCGCCGGTGAGGTGCGCACGTCGGGGTACACCGATGTCCAGCGGATCGTGCGCGACGTCATCCGGGAGATCGGCTACGACTCCTCGGCGAAGGGCTTCGACGCCGACAGCTGCGGCATCGAGGTCTCCATCGGCTCGCAGAGCCCCGACATCGCCGCAGGCGTCGACACCTCCTGGGAGCGGCGCGACGGCGGCTCCGCCGAGCGCTTCGGCGACCTCGGCGCGGGCGATCAGGGGCTCATGTTCGGCTACGCGTGCTCGGACACGCCGAGCCTCATGCCGCTGCCGATCCATGCCGCCCATCGCCTCTCCTCGAACCTCTCCGAGGCGCGCCGCAGCGGGGTCCTGCCCTACCTGCGACCCGATGGGAAGACCCAGGTCACCATCGGGTACGACGAGCACGACGTCGCCCGCAGCGTCGAGGCGGTCGTGGTCTCCACCCAGCACGACGAGGACGTCGACATCGCCGCGCAGCTCGACCCCGGGATCCGTCAGGTCGTCATCGCACCCGTCCTGGACGAGCTCGAGGGCATCGGCCTGGACACCTCCGAGGCGCGCTTCCACATCAACCCCTCCGGCCGCTTCGTCGTCGGCGGCCCCAAGGGCGACGCCGGCCTCACGGGTCGCAAGATCATCGTCGACACCTACGGCGGGATGGCCCGCCACGGCGGCGGCGCCTTCAGCGGCAAGGACCCCAGCAAGGTCGACCGCTCGGGCGCCTACGCCATGCGCTGGGTCGCCAAGAACGTCGTCGCCGCAGGGCTCGCGCAGCGCTGCGAGGTCCAGGTCGCCTACGCGATCGGCGTGGCCGCGCCCGTGGGCCTGTACGTCGAGACCTTCGGGACCGGCACCGTGCCCGACCACCAGATCGCCCGCGCCATCGAGAAGGTCTTCGACCTGCGTCCGGCCGCGATCATCGACGCCCTGGACCTGCTGCGCCCCATCTTCACGCTGACCTCGGCCCACGGCCACTTCGGCCGCGAGCTGCCCGAGTTCACCTGGGAGCGCACGGACCGGGCCGACGAGCTCGCGAGGGCGCTGTGAACGACGCCCCGGCGCTCGACCCGGCGATCGCTCAGCGCCTCGCCCACGACGCCGCGGGCCTCGTGCCCGCCGTCATCCAGGACCACGGGGACGGCCGCGTCCTCATGGTCGGCTGGATGGACGACGAGGCCCTGCGCCGCACCCTGACCGAGGGCCGCGTGACGTTCTGGTCCCGCTCGCGCCAGGAGTACTGGCGCAAGGGCGACACCAGCGGGAACGTGCAGTACGTGCGCTCGGCCGCCCTCGACTGCGACGGCGACACGCTGCTCGTCCAGGTCGATCAGATCGGACCGGCCTGCCACCGCGGCACCGACACCTGCTTCGTGGGCGGAGAGCTCCCGGTCCGGGTGCTCGCGCCGGCCGAGCGCGTCCCTGCTGCCGAGGCCGCCGCGTCCAGCGCGCCCAGCGCCGGGACCGCCACCGAGAACCGCCCCGAGGAGGACACCGAGGGATGACCACGACCGATCAGCCGCGCCCGGATCGCACCCGTCCGTCGGCCCCCGAGGACCCGGCAGCGGTTCCCGAGGACCTCGCCCCCGCCCCAGAGGGCGCGAGCGCCGGAGCGTCCTACCCGGAGCTCGTCGGCGGGATCGAGGGCGATGCCCTCGGGGTGATCCAGCCCGATCGCGAGACCTTCCGGGCGCTGGCCGCCCGGCAGCGGATCGTCCCCGTGACCCTCCGGGTCCTCGCCGACGAGGACACCCCGCTCACGCTGTACCGCCGCATCGTCGACCAGGAGGACCCCCGCGGCACCTTCCTGCTCGAGAGCGCGGGGGAGGGCGAGGCCTCCCGCTGGTCGATCATCGGAGCCCGCGCCCGCGCCGTCCTCACCGAGAAGGGCGGCCAGGCCCACTGGATCGGCGACGTGCCCGCGGGCGTCCCCGAGGACGGCGACCCGATGCGGGCCCTCGCCTCCGTCGCCGACGCGTTCCGGTCCGCGCGCCTCCCGCAGCTGCCGCCCTTCACCGGCGGACTGGTCGGCGTCGTCGCCTACGACGCCGTGCGCCACTGGGAGAAGCTGCCCGACGCACCGCCCGACGAGATCGGCGTCCCCGACCTCTCGATGATGCTCGCCCAGGACGTCGCCGTGCACGATGCGCACGACGGCACTGTGCTGCTGGTCGCCAACGCCCTGAACCTCGACGGCACCGACGAGCGCGTCGACCAGGCCTACGACGACGCCCTCGCGCGGTTGGACGCCCTGCGCGGCGCGCTGCACCGCCCCCTGCCGGCCCGCCCCGCCGTCTACGACACGGTCCGGGAGGTCGAGCCGAAGGCCCGCACGGCCGAGCTGGAGTACCAGGAGTCCGTGCGCGCGGCCGTCCGCGACATCGTCGACGGAGAGATCTTCCAGGTCGTGCCCTCGCAGCGCTTCTCCCTGCCCACCGCCGCGGATCCGCTGGACGTCTACCGGGTGCTGCGGCGCATGAACCCCAGCCCGTACATGTACCTGCTGCGGACCGTGGACGGCGATGGCGCCCCCATCGACGTGGTCGGCGCGAGCCCCGAGGCACTCGTCACCGTGCGCGGACGCACCGCCGGCACGCACCCGATCGCCGGCTCTCGGCCGCGCGGGGCGACCCCCGAGGAGGATTCGCGCCTCGCGGAGGAGCTGCTGGCGGACCCCAAGGAGCGCAGCGAGCACCTCATGCTCGTCGACCTCGCCCGCAACGACCTGCAGAAGGTCTGCGAGCCCGGCAGCGTGACCGTGCGCGACCTGATGCACATCGAGCGCTTCAGCCACATCCAGCACATCTCGAGCGACGTCACCGGCACCCTGCGGTCCGACGCGAGCGCCTGCGACGCCCTGCGCGCGACGTTCCCGGCCGGCACCCTCTCCGGCGCGCCGAAGCCGCGCGCCATGCAGATCATCGACCGTCTCGAGCCGGTGCGCCGCGGGGTCTACGGGGGCACCGTGGGGTACATCGACTTCGCCGGGGACATGGACATGGCCATCGCGATCCGCACCGCAGTCATCAAGGACGGCACCGCGCACGTCCAGTCCGGGGGCGGGATCGTCGCCGACTCCGATCCCGTGGCGGAGCACCGCGAGTCCCAGACCAAGGCCGCCGCCGCCCTGCGGGCGGTCGCCTCCGCGCAGACGGTGCGCGACGCATGAGGGCGCTGCTGACCCGGCGCAGCCTCGTGCTCGCCGCCCTCGTCATGTCCCTCGCGCTCGCGGGGATGACCCGCGCGACCTGGACGACGGCTCTCGCCGCCGGCTTCACGGGCGCGAAGCAGAGCGTCGACGTCACCGGGCAGGACGCCGCCCCCGCGGTGCTCGCCCTCGCCCTCGTGGGCGGTGCCGCCGCGGTCGCGACGACCCTCGCCTCGCGCTGGGTGCGCTTCATCACCGGGCCCGTGCTGATGCTCGTGGGCATCGGCGCCGCCGTCTCCTCGATCAGCGTGCGCGCCGATGCCGTGGGCGCCTCGACCTCCGCGGTCGCCGAGGCCACCGGAGTGGTCGGCGGCTCGATCGACGCCGAGGCGAGCATCTGGCCGCTCGTGGCCCTCGTGCCGGCGGTGCTGCTCGTGGTCGTCGGCGTGCTCGTGCTGGCCGTCGGCGGGCGCTGGCCCCGGCGCCGCTCCCGCTACCAGCGCGACGCCTCCCGCGAGGTCGCGCCCGCCCGGCTCGACCCGTCCGACGACCCGGCGGCGGCCTGGGACGCGCTGAGCCGCGGCGAGGATCCGTCCGACGCGGAGGTCGATCACCCGTCCGACGACACACGGACCGAGCCGCCGGGCGACTCCGGGCGCGTGGCAGAATAGGGCCATCCGCCCCCTGCACACGAGAGGTCACCCATGCCCCGCACGTACGCCGTCCCGCCGCCGCCCCCGCACAACGAGGGCAGCACCGTCGCCGCTTGGGTGAACACCGTCGGCTGCGTCCTCGGGGCGATCGTCGCGGCGCTCGGCATCGTGCTCGGCGACATGCCGATCATCATCGGCGGCGCGGCCGTCGTGGTGATCACGATGATCGTGAGCTTCGTCCTGCGCCTCGCGGGCTTCGGCCAGAAGCGCACCCGGGCCTCGGCGCAGTGACCCAGCGGGCCGGCGCCCGGGGAGCGGTGCTGCCGCTCGCCCTGGCGGCGGCCGCAGCTGCGGCGGCGATCGGGGTGCAGGCGGTCTTCGACCCCTTCACCCAGGACGTGCCGCTGTGCCCCCTGCACGCGCTCACCGGCCTGGACTGCCCGGGCTGCGGCGCCACCCGCGCCGTGCACGCGCTGCTCGCGGGCGATCCGCTGCTGGCCCTGCACAGCAACGCGCTGATCGTGCTGGCCATGCCCGTCGTGCTCGCCCTCTACGTGCGCTGGATCGTCGACCGCGTCCGCGGGCGCGGTCGCATCATCGATCCGCCCCAGGGCACGCTCCTCGGGCTGGTCGCCCTGGTGGCCGTCTTCACGGTCGCCCGCAACCTCCCGGGCCTGGAGTTCCTCTCCGCGCCCTCGCTGGTCCCCGGGGCCTGAGCCCCGCGAGGCCGGCACGCAGCACCGGCGCCGAACGGGCACGCGGCCCGTCGGCGCCGCATCCGCATCGTCCGCGCAGACCAGGCTCCACGAGCCGGGACCAGGAGGGTCCGTGACAGCGACAGGCACCGTCCTCGACAGCATCATCGAGGGGGTCCGCGAGGACCTCGAGACGCGCCGCGCGCAGCTCCCGCGCCCCGCCCTCGAGCGCCTCGCCGCGCAGACCGCCCCCGCCCGCGACGCCCGCGCGAGCCTGGAGGGCGACGGCAGCACGCTGGGCCTGATCGCCGAGGTCAAGCGACGCAGCCCCTCGAAGGGCGACCTCGCCGAGATCGCCGATCCCGCCGCGCTCGCCCGCATCTACGCGGACGCCGGCGCGAGCGCGATCAGCGTCCTCACCGAGCAGCGGCGCTTCGGCGGCAGCCTCGCCGACCTCGACGCGGTCCGCGAATCCGTCGACGTCCCCGTGCTGCGCAAGGACTTCACCGTCGAGGACTACCAGGTGCTCGAGGCCCGCGCCCACGGGGCGGACCTCGTGCTGCTCATCGTCGCAGCCCTCGACGACGCCCTCCTGAAGGATCTGCACGACCTCACCCTCGAGCTCGGCATGCAGGCGCTCGTGGAGACCCACACCGCCGCGGAGCTCGAGCGCGCCCTCGCCCTGGACCCCGCCATCGTGGGCGTGAACGCCCGCGACCTCACCACCCTCGACGTGCACCTGGACCGGGCGACCGCGCTGCTCGGCGACATCCCGGCAGGGGTCCTCGCGATCGGGGAGTCCGCGGTCGCCTCGGTGGCCGACGTCGAGTCCTACGCCCGCTCCGGAGCCGACGCCGTGCTCGTGGGCGAGGCCCTCGTGACGGGACCCGACCCCCGCCGGAGCGTCGAGGAGTTCCGATCCGTCCGCCGCCGCGCCCGCTTGGGCGGGGACGGTGCGGGCACGACCGGCACCAGCACCACGACCCCCGGAGGCGACGCATGAGCCAGAGCCTGTTCCCGCGCCCGGACACCCCGCTGCGCAGCGAGGCCGGCCCCTACTTCGGCGACTTCGGCGGGCGCTTCCTGCCCGAGGCGCTGGTGCCCGCACTCGACGAGATCCGCGAGGCCTACGAGAAGGCGATCGTCGACCCCGATTTCGTCGCCGAGCTCCGGCGCCTCTCCCACGAGTACACGGGACGCCCGTCCCTGCTCAGCGAGGCGCCGCGGTTCTCGGCCCTCGCCGGCGGCGCCCGCGTGCTGCTCAAGCGCGAGGACCTCAACCACACCGGCAGCCACAAGATCAACAATGTGCTGGGCCAGGCCCTGCTCACCCGGCGCATGGGCAAGACCCGAGTGATCGCCGAGACCGGCGCCGGCCAGCACGGCGTCGCGACCGCCACGGCCGCGGCCCTTTTCGGCCTGGACTGCACGATCTACATGGGCGAGGAGGACACCGAGCGCCAGGCGCTGAACGTGGCCCGCATGCGCCTGCTGGGGGCCGAGGTCGTCCCCGTGACCCACGGCTCGCGCACCCTCAAGGACGCGATCAACGAGGCCTTCCGCGACTGGGTCACGAACGTCGAGACCACCCACTACCTGCTGGGCACCGTGGCCGGCCCCCACCCGTTCCCCGTGATGGTCCGCGACTTCCACCGGGTGATCGGCGAGGAGGCCCGCGAGCAGGTCCTCGAGCGCACGGGCACCCTGCCCGACGCCGTCGTCGCCTGCGTGGGCGGCGGCTCCAACGCGATGGGCATCTTCCACGCCTTCCTCGACGACGCCGACGTCCGGCTGATCGGCTGCGAGGCCGGTGGGGACGGCGTCGACACCGGCCGCCACAGCGCGACCATCGGCGGCGGCAGCCCGGGCGTCCTCCACGGCGCCCGGAGCTTCGTCATGCAGGACGGCGACGGCCAGACCATCCCCTCCCACTCGGTGAGCGCGGGCCTGGACTATCCGAGCGTGGGCCCCGAGCACGCCTGGCTCGCCGAGATCGGCCGCGCCGAGTACCGCGCGATCGACGACGACGCGGCCATGGAGGCCTTCGCCCTTCTCTCGATGACCGAGGGCATCATGCCCGCGCTCGAGTCCGCGCACGCCCTGGCCGGGGCGCTCGCGCTGGGCCGTGAGCTCGGCGAGGGCGCCACCCTCCTGGTGAGCCTCTCGGGGCGCGGAGACAAGGACGTGGACACCGCCTCCCGCTGGTTCGGACTCCTGGACGATCCGTCCGACGGGTCCGACGGGTCCGACGGGTCCGACGGGTCCGAGGGCGCCGCCGGCGCGCGCGGTGACCTGGCCGCCCTGCGCGACCTCGCCCGCAGCACCCTGCCCACCGACCGCGCCGCCGACCCGACGGCCCCCGCCGGGGCCGCTGCGGCGACGCCCCTCACCGAGGAGGAGAACCGATGAGCACCACAGCGCGGCTGCGGGCCGGAGACGTCCTCGAGCGCACGCGCGAGGAGGGCCGCCCCGCCCTCGTCGGCTACCTGCCCGTCGGCTTCCCCGATCAGGAGCTCTGCATCCAGGCGGCGCGCACCCTGGTGGACAACGGCGTGGACGTGCTCGAGCTGGGCCTGCCCTACTCCGACCCCGTGATGGACGGGCCCGTCATCCAGCAGGCCGCGACCGCGGCGCTGGCCGGCGGCACCCGCACCCACCACGTCCTCGAGGCCGTCGAGGCGCTGCGAGGGAGCGGCGCCGCCGTCCTCGTGATGACCTACTGGAACCCCGTCCTCGCGCAGGGCGTCGCCTCCTTCGCGCATCGCCTCGGCGCCGCGGGCGGCGCCGGGCTCATCACCCCCGACCTCATCCCCGACGAGGCAGGGGACTGGCTCGCCGCGAGCGAGGAGGAGGGGCTGGACCGCGTCTTCCTCGTGGCCCCGAGCTCCCCGCGCGAACGCCTCTCGCACGTCGTCTCCCATGCCTCCGGCTTCGTGTACGCCGCCTCGACCATGGGCGTGACCGGCACCCGCGACTCCGTCGGCGAGGCCACCCGGGGGCTCGTCGAGCGCACCCGCGCCGCGGGCGCCCGCAACGTCTGCGTCGGCCTGGGCGTCTCCACCGGGACCCAGGCGGCGGAGGTCGGTGCATACGCCGACGGCGTCATTGTCGGCTCGGCCTTCGTCAAGGCGCTCATGGAGGATCTCGCCGCGGCGGGAGCCGCCGCGGCGGGAGCCGACGCGGCGGGAGCCGACGGAGCGGACCCCGGGGAGGATCCCTCCCATGATGCCGCTGTGCCCATGCCGCGGCTCGCGGCGAAGGCGCGGGAGCTGCGCGAGGGCGTCGAGAGCGCCCGGAGCGGAGCGCGCGCATGATCCTCGCCGACATCCCCAGCCCCACGATCTCCGCGATCCACCTGGGCCCGCTGGAGATCCACTTCTACGCCCTGTGCATCCTCGCCGGCATCGGCGTCGCCCTCTGGTGGGCCACCAAGCGCTGGGAGGTGCGCGGCGGCAGGGGCGAGGACATGTTCGACATCGTGTTCGCCGCCGTCGTCGCCGGCATCATCGGCGCGCGCATCTGGCACGTGCTCTCCTCGCCCGCCCCCTACTTCGGGGCCGACGGGAACCTCCTGGACATCCTCAAGATCTGGCAGGGCGGCCTCGCGATCTACGGCGCCGTCGCCGGCGGGGCCGTGGCCGTGTGGTTCATGGCCCGCCGCAAGGGCATCTCCTTCGTGGCGCTCGCGGACACGATCGCGCCGACCCTCATGGTTGCCCAGGCGATCGGCCGTCTGGGCAACTGGTTCAACCAGGAGCTCTACGGCCCGCCGACGACCCTGCCGTGGGGACTGGACATCTCCTGCGTCCAGAACGGCGGCACCATCCCCGGCTGCGTGCCCGGCACCTACCACCCGACGTTCCTCTACGAGCTGCTGTGGAACCTCGTCGGCGTGGTCGTGCTGCTCGCGGTCGCGAAGCGCCTGCAGGTGGGCGGGGGCCGCGTGTTCTGGCTCTACGCCGCGATCTACTCGGCCGGCCGCGCCTGGATCGACGCCATGCGCACCGAGCCCGTCGCGATGATCGGACCGCTGCGCATCCACACGGTGCTGGCCCTCGTGGTCCTGGTGGTCGCGGTCGTCGTGCTCGTAGTGCTCACCGGGCGCAGGCGGCGGCGCGGGGGAGAGGTCCTCGCGGCCGACGGCTCGTGGACCCTGCCCGTCGCGTCGCCGGCGGGGCCGTCGGCCTCCGCGGACGCGTCGGCCCCTGAGGGGCCGTCGGCCGCTGAGGGCGCAGACCGTGCGGACCCGACCGTCGCCCCCGACGCGCGCCGCGGCCGCCGCAGACGCCGCGGCTGACCCGGCACCCCGCGAGGGCGCACGCCCGGCGCGGACGCACGACCGGCGGACGGGCGTCTCACCATGCGACTGCTGAGATTCCGCACGACGGACGCAGGCAGTACGCTGTCCCGACGGCAATCGGGGCCCCGGGCGGCCCCCTGCCCTCCGGGACCCCCGTCACGGCCCCTCTGCGGGCCACGGTCCACAGCACCGGCCCCGGAAGGAACGCCCATGATCCCCCTGCGTTCGCGGTTCTCCGCGCAGCCCCCGGCCACCGGCCTGTACAGCCCCGAGGACGAGCACGACGCGTGCGGCGTCGCCATGATCGCCACCACGCGCCGCACCCCCGGTCACGACATCATCGAGCACGCGCTCACGGCGCTCGAGAACCTCGACCACCGCGGCGCCGTGGGCGCCGAGGAGACCACGGGCGACGGCGCCGGGATCCTCCTGCAGGTGCCCCACCGCTTCCTCTCCGACGTGGCGGCCGAGGCCGGGGCGGAGCTGCCTTCGCCGGGCACCTTCGCCGTCGGCCAGGCCTTCCTCGCCCAGGATCCCGATGCGCGCGCCCTCGAGGTGGAGCGCGTCGAGCGCATCGCCGAGGACGAGGGCCTGCGCGTGATCTTCTGGCGCGACGTGCCCGTGGTCGACGGCCTCGTCGGCCCCAGCGCCCGCGCCGCGCAGCCGCACTTCGCACAGGTGATCCTCGAGGACGCCGCGCACGAGCGCACGGGGCTCGCCCTCGAGCGCGCCTCCTTCGCCGTGCGCCGCCGTGTCGAGCACTCCACGGGCGCCTACTTCGCGAGCCTGTCCACGCGCACCCTCGTCTACAAGGGCATGCTCACCACCACGCAGCTCGGCGAGTTCTACCCCGACCTGCGCGATCCGCGCCTCGAGTCGAGCGTCGCGATCGTCCACTCGCGCTTCTCGACCAACACCTTCCCCGCCTGGCCGCTCGCGCACCCCTTCCGGATGCTCGCCCACAACGGCGAGATCAACACCGTGGTCGGCAACCGCAACCGCCTGCGCGCGGCGGAGGGGCGCCTGGCCTCGCCTCTGTTCGGCGAGGACCTGGGCCGCCTGCTGCCCGTGAACTCGGCCGGCGCCTCGGACTCCGCGAGCCTCGACGAGGCCCTCGAGCTGCTGAACCTCGCGGGCCGCTCCGTGCCCCACGCGATGATGATGCTGGTCCCGGAGCCCTGGGAGAACGACACCTCGATGGACCCCGACCTGCGGGCTTTCTACGAGTTCCACGCGATGCTCCAGGAGCCCTGGGACGGGCCCGCCGCGCTCGTCTTCACCGACGGCGACATTGTTGGCGCGAAGCTCGACCGCAACGGCCTGCGGCCCCTGCGCTACTGGGTGAGCGACGAGGGGCTGGTGGTCCTCGGCTCCGAGGCCGGCATGATCGAGATGGAGCCCGAGCACGTCGCCCGCAAGGGTCGCGTCGCCCCCGGCGAGATGTTCGCCGTCGACCTGGTCGGCGGCCGTGTGCTCACCTCCCACGAGGTCAAGGACGAGGTCGTCGCGAGCAGGCCCTGGCGACGCTGGCTGGCCGAGCAGAAGGTCGACATCGCCGATCTCCCGCAGCGCGAGCCCATTTGGCACTCGCGCTCCTCCGTGGTGCGCCGCCAGCAGACCTTCGGCTACTCCGAGGAGGAGCTGCGCATCCTGCTCGGCCCGATGGCGGCCAAGGGCGCCGAGCCCATCGGGGCGATGGGCACCGATACGCCCACGGCCGTACTCTCCGACCGCCCGCGCCTGCTCTTCGACTACTTCACCCAGCAGTTCGCGCAGGTCACGAACCCGCCGCTCGACTCGATCCGCGAAGCCGTGGTCACCAGCCTGGGCGTCGCGATCGGCGAGTCGCGCAACCTGCTGGACGCGACCGCGCTGCACGCGCGGCAGCTGTCCCTGCCCGCGCCCGTCATCGACAACGAGCAGCTCGCCCGGATCCTCACCATCGACTCCGATCCCGGGACCGCGGACTTCCACACCACCCGCCTGCGCGGCCTCTACCGCGTGAGCGGGGGAGCCTCCGCCCTCGAGGAGCGCATCCAGGAGATCTGCGAGGAGGCGGTGCGCGCGATCGACGACGGCGCGACCTTCCTCGTGCTCTCGGACCGCGACTCCAACGCCGAGCTCGCCCCGGTCCCCTCGCTGCTGCTCACGAGCGCCGTCCAGCACCACCTCATCCGCACCGGCCGACGCACCCGCGCCGCCCTCCTGGTCGAGGCGGGAGACGTGCGCGAGGTCCACCACGTCGCGCTGCTCATCGCCTACGGCGCGAGCGCCGTGAACCCCTATCTCGCCATGGAGAGCGCCGAGGACCTCGTCAGCCGCGGGGTGGTCGGCGACATCAGCGGCGAGCAGGCGGTCGCGAACCTCCTGCAGGCCCTCGCCAAGGGCGTCCTGAAGATCATGTCGAAGATGGGCATCTCGACCGTCGCGTCCTACCGCGGCAGCCAGCTCTTCGAGGCCGTGGGCCTCTCGCGCGAGCTCGTCGAGCGGTTCTTCCCGGGCACCACCAGCCGCATCGACGGCATCGGGCTCGACGTCATCGCCGAGGAGAACGCCTCCCGCCACGCCCTCGCCTACCCGCGCGACGGCCTGCGCAACGCCCACCGCCGCCTCGACGTCGGCGGCGAGTACCAGTGGCGCCGCGAGGGACCGCCGCACCTGTTCACCCCCGAGACGGTGTTCCGGCTCCAGCACTCCACGCGCTCGCGGCAGTACGAGGAGTTCCGCCGCTACACCGAGCTCGTCGACGACCAGTCCACGCAGCTGATGACCCTGCGGGGCCTCATGCGCCTGCGCACGGACGAGGCCTCCCCGGTGCCGCTGGAGGAGGTCGAGCCGGTCTCCTCGATCGTGAAGCGGTTCATGACCGGAGCGATGAGCTACGGCTCGATCTCCCGGGAGGCCCACGAGACCCTCGCGATCGCCATGAACCGCCTGGGCGGCATGTCGAACTCGGGGGAGGGCGGCGAGGAGCCCGACCGCCTCCACGATCCCGAGCGCAACAGCGCCATCAAGCAGATCGCCTCGGGCCGCTTCGGCGTGACCAGCGAGTACCTGACCTTCGCGCGTGACATCCAGATCAAGATGGCGCAGGGTGCGAAGCCCGGCGAGGGCGGCCAGCTCCCGCCGGAGAAGGTCTACCCGTGGATCGCCCGCACCCGGCACTCCACGCCCGGCATCGGCCTCATCTCCCCGCCGCCGCACCACGACATCTACTCGATCGAGGACCTCGCCCAGCTCATCCACGACGCGAAGTCCGCGAACCCCGCGGCCCGCGTGCACGTGAAGCTCGTGTCCCGCTTCGGCGTGGGCACGGTCGCCGCGGGCGTCTCCAAGGCCCACGCCGACGTCGTCCTGGTCTCCGGGCACGACGGCGGGACCGGCGCGAGCCCCCTGAACTCCCTCAAGCACGCGGGCACCCCCTGGGAGCTCGGCCTCGCCGAGACCCAGCAGACCCTGCTGCTCAACGGCCTGCGGGACCGCATCACCGTGCAGGTCGACGGGCAGATGAAGACCGGGCGCGACGTCATCATCGGCGCGCTCCTGGGCGCCGAGGAGTTCGGCTTCGCGACCGCCCCGCTCGTGGTCTCCGGCTGCATCATGATGCGCGTGTGCCACCTGGACACCTGCCCCGTGGGCGTGGCCACCCAGAACCCCGAGCTGCGCGCCCGCTTCACCGGCCAGGCCGACTTCGTGGTCACCTTCTTCGAGTACATCGCCGAGCAGGTCCGCGAGCACCTCGCCTCCCTCGGACTGCGCTCGCTCGACGAGGCCGTCGGCCGCATCGACCTGCTCGACGTCGAGGACGCCCGCCGCCACTTCAAGCAGCAGGGCCTCGACCTCGCGCCGGTGCTCGCCGCCCCCGAGGTCTTCGCGGGCGACCACGTGCGCCGCATGCGCGGTCAGGACCACTCCCTGGAGAAGGCGGCCGACGTCCCCTGGATCGCCGCCGCCGAGCCCGCGCTCGAGCGCGGGGAGGCCGTCGTCATCCGCGATCGCGTCCGCAACGTCCAGCGCACCGTCGGCACCCGGCTGGGCCACGAGGTCACCCGGCGCCACCGTGCCGAGGGGCTGCCCGAGGACACCATCCGCCTCGAGCTCGAGGGCACCGGCGGCCAGTCGCTCGGCGCCTTCCTGCCGCGCGGGATCACGATGGAGCTCACGGGCGACGCCAACGACTACGTCGCCAAGGGCCTCTCCGGCGGCGTGGTCGCGATCGGCCACGGCGAGGGCACCCCGTCGTCCCTGACCTCCGCGACCATCGCCGGCAACACCTGCGGCTACGGCGCCACCAGCGGCAAGCTGTTCCTCGCCGGCGCCGCGGGGGAGCGCTTCGGCGTGCGCAACTCCGGCGCGACGATGGTCGTCGAGGGCATCGGCGACCACGGCGCGGAGTACATGACCGGCGGCGCCGTGGTCATCCTCGGTGCGACCGGCAGGAACCTCGGCGCCGGCATGAGCGGCGGCACCCTGTTCGTCCTCGACCTCGACGAGAGCGACCTCAACCCCGCCGACGCCGCGACCTTCGAGACCACGCCCGTGCGCGAGGACCACCGCGAGTTCGTGCTCGAGGCCGTGCGCGAGCACGCCCGGCGCACCGGCTCCGACCGGGCCCACGCGCTGCTGGCGGACGAGGACGACCTGATCTCGCGCCTCGTCGAGATCGCCCCCCGCGCGTTCCTGCGCGTCACCGAGATCCGAGACCGCGCCCAGGAGGCCGGCATCGACCCCGATTCCCACGAGGTGTGGAACGAGATCCTGGAGGGTTCCCATGGCTGATCCCCGCGGCTTCCTGAAGACCCGCGACCGCGAGCTGCCCACGCGTCGTCCCGTGCCCCTGCGCCTCATGGACTGGCGCGAGGTCTACGAGTCCCGCGAGCAGGGACGACTCGGCGTCGTCTCCCGCCAGGCGGGCCGCTGCATGGACTGCGGCATCGCCTTCTGCCATCAGGGCTGCCCGCTGGGCAACCTGATCCCCGAGTGGAACGAGCTGGTCTACCGCGAGGACTGGCGGGACGCCTCCGAGCGCCTGCACGCGACCAACAACTTCCCCGAGTTCACCGGACGCGCCTGCCCCGCCCCCTGCGAGTCCAGCTGCGTGCTCGGCATCAACCAGCCGCCCGTGACCATCAAGAACATCGAGGTCTCGATCATCGATCGCGCCTTCGACGAGGGCTGGGTGACGCCCCAGGAGCCCGAGCGCCAGACCGGCCGCTCGGTCGCCGTCGTCGGCTCCGGGCCCGCGGGGCTCGCCGCCGCCCAGCAGCTCACGCGCGCCGGCCACTCCGTGGTCGTCCTCGAGCGCGACGACCGCATCGGCGGACTGCTGCGCTACGGCATCCCCGAGTTCAAGCTCGAGAAGCGCCACGTGGACCGCCGTCTCGAGCAGATGCGCGCCGAGGGCACCCGCTTCCGCACCGGAGTGGACGTGGGCGGCGACGGCGAGGGCGCGATCAGCATGGAGCAGCTGCGCCGCCGCTTCGACGCCGTGGTGCTCGCGACCGGTTCGCAGATCCCGCGCGAGCTGCCCGTTCCCGGGCGCGAGGCCGCCGGCATCCACCCCGCCATGGAGTACCTCACCCAGGCGAACCGCCGGGTCGAGGGCGACGAGGTCGCCGACCAGATCAGCGCCGAGGGCAAGGACGTCATCGTCATCGGCGGCGGCGACACCGGCGCCGACTGCCTGGGCACCGCCCTGCGCCAGGGCGCCCGCTCCGTCACCACGCTCGCGATCGGCTACCAGCCGCCCACCGAGCGCGACGAGGCCCATCCCTGGCCCACGCATCCCGTGCTCTTCGAGGTCACCGGCTCCCACGAGGAGGGGGGCGAGCGCAGCTACCTCGCCTCGACGACCGGCTTCGAGGTCGGCGAGGACGGCGCGGTCACCGGCATCCGGGTGGCGCGCACGAGCGTCGAGGACGGCCGCCGCGTCCCCACGCCGGGCACCGAGAAGGTGCTGCCCGCCCAGCTCGTGCTGATCGCGATGGGCTTCACCGGGCCGCGCCGCGAGGGCGCGCTCGAGGAGGCCGACGTCGCCCTCGACGAGCGCGGCAGCATCGTGCACGACGAGTCCTGGCGCACGAGCGCCGAGGGCGTGTTCACCGCGGGCGACTGCGCCCGCGGGCAGAGCCTCATCGTCTGGGCGATCGCCGAGGGGCGCTCGTGCGCGGCCGCCGTCGACGCCCACCTGATGGGATCCACGGCCCTCCCGCAGCCGGTCGAGCCCCACGCCCGGGCCCTGTCCGTCTGACCCGGAGGCGGTCGGCGGTCGCGCTCAGCCGGGTCGTTCGTCCACGCTCCGACCGCTGGCCGGTCGCACCGCCCGACTCCGCCGCGCGGACAGTACACTGGACGGCGACGGATCACAGCGGTGCGACCCGTGGCAGCGCGTTGCCCGGATGCACCCCGCTGCGACGGGGATGCGCGCCCCCACTTACCTCCGATAGATGGGTTGACATGCGAAAAGCCAAGATCGTCTGCACACTGGGCCCGGCGACGAGCTCGTATGAGCAGATCCGCACGCTGATCGACGCCGGGATGAACGTGGCCAGGATGAACCTGAGCCACGGCACCCACGACGACCACGAGAAGGTCTACGCGAACATCCGCCGCGCGGCCGATGACCTGGGGCGCAACGTCGCGGTCCTCGTCGACCTCCAGGGACCCAAGATCCGGCTCGGGAACTTCGCGGACGGCCCTCATCGTCTCGAGGTGGGCGACGAGTTCACCATCACCACCGAGGACGTCGAGGGCACCAAGGAGCGCGTCTCCACGACCTTCAAGGGCCTGCCCGGCGACTGCCGTCCCGGCGACGTGCTCCTGATCGACGACGGCAAGGTGTCGGTGCGCGTGACCGACGTGTCCGACACCGAGGTGCGCACCGTCGTCGAGGTCCCCGGGCCCGTCTCGAACCACAAGGGCATCAATCTGCCCGGTGTCGCGGTCTCGGTTCCCGCCATGAGCGAGAAGGACATCGACGACCTGCGCTGGGGTCTGAACCTCGGCGCCGATCTGATCGCCCTGTCCTTCGTGCGCGACGCGCACGACATGGACGACGTCCTGCGGATCATGCAGGAGGAGGGGCGCCGCGTCCCGGTCATCGCCAAGATCGAGAAGCCCCAGGCCGTGCGCGCCCTGCGCGCGATCGTCGGCGCCTTCGACGGCATCATGGTCGCCCGCGGCGACCTCGGCGTCGAGCTGCCTCTCGAGCAGGTCCCGCTCGTGCAGAAGCGCGCGATCGAGCTGGCCCGCCGCAACGCCAAGCCCGTCATCGTGGCCACCCAGGTGCTCGAGTCGATGATCGAGAGCCCGCGCCCCACCCGCGCCGAGGCCTCCGACTGCGCCAACGCCATCCTCGACGGCGCCGACGCGGTCATGCTCTCGGGCGAGACCAGCGTGGGCAAGTACCCCTTCGAGGCCGTGCGCACCATGGCGCGCATCGTCACCAACACGGAGGAGAACGGTGCGGACCGCATCCTCCCGCTGGGCACCATCCCGCACACCCGCGGCGGCGCCATCACCCGCGCGGCGGCGGAGATCGGCGGCCAGCTCTCCGCCCAGTACCTGGTGACCTTCACCGAGTCGGGGGACACCGCGCGCCGCCTCGCGCGCCTGCGCCCGTCGATCCCCCTGCTCGCCCTCACCCCGTACGAGCACGTGCGTCACCAGCTCGCGCTCTCGTGGGGCATCGAGGCGCACCTCGTGCCGATGCAGAAGAACACGGACGAGATGGTCCTCGTCGTCGACGAGCTGCTGCGCGAGCACAAGGGCCTGCAGAAGAACGACCTGGTGATCGTCGCCGCCGGTTCGCCCCCCGGTGTCCACGGCTCGACGAACACCCTGCGCGTGCACCGCATCGGCGACCTCGACGGCACCGAGTCCGCGCGGATCGAGGCCGACCGCATCGCCGCCGGCACCCAGGAGTCCTGAGCCCCTGCCCGGAGCCCCGGAGGCGCATCCGTCGCGCTGCACGAAGGGCCCCGTTCCGGATCCGAGCATCGGATCCGGGGCGGGGCCCTTCGTGCGTCCTCGTGTACCGGGTGCGGGACTCGAACCCGCACGCCCTTGCGGACAGCGCATTTTGAGTGCGCCGCGTCTACCATTCCGCCAACCCGGCGCGTCCGCGGGGGAGAGGGGTGCGGGAGCTCCCGTGACCCTGCTCGCCGTGCGGACCCGCGTGATCGCTCACGACGGGCCCTCGCGGGACAGCTGGTCTAGGATAACGCGTGTGCGACGCGCGCCGAGCGGGCGTCGCGACCTCATGCATCAGCGCCCCGGCCAGCACCGGAGCGAGCCACAGGAAGTGAGCGCGTACCCCATGAACGATGTCACCCCCGACGAGGTCCCCCTCGATCTCGATGCCAAGGCTCCCGAGGAGGAGGCCCCTGCGAAGGGCCGTCGCACCGCCGTCGTCGCGGAGGACGAGAGCCTGATCCGGATGGACATCGTCGAGACCCTCACCGAGGCCGGCTTCGACGTCGTCGCCGCCGTGGGCGACGGTGTGAGCGCCGTCGAGAAGACCCGCGAGCTGCGCCCCGACATCGTCGTGCTCGACGTGAAGATGCCCAAGGCCGACGGCGTCACCGCCGCCGAGAAGATCGGCGAGGACAGCCTCGCGCCGGTCGTCATGCTCACCGCCTTCTCGCAGGGCGAGCTCGTCGAGCGGGCCCGCGACGCGGGCGCCATGGCGTACGTCGTCAAGCCCTTCACCGCGGCCGATCTGCTGCCGGCGATCGAGATCGCGATCTCCCGCCACGCCCAGATCGTCGAGCTCGAGAACGAGATCGAGGACCTCGGCGAGCGCTTCGAGACCCGCAAGCGCGTGGACCGCGCGAAGGGCCTCCTGCAGACCAACATGGGACTGAGCGAGCCCGAGGCCTTCCGCTGGATCCAGAAGACGTCCATGGACCGTCGTCTGACCATGCGCGAGGTGGCCGACGCGGTCGTCGATCAGCTCGGCGGGCGCGGAAAGGACTGACGAGGACCCCACGGCCCGCCGTCCGCGGCGGACCGTGGACCCTCCGCTCGCCCACGACCCCGCAGCCCGAGTCGCGAGAGAGGCCGCCGCATGAGCATCTCCCGGCGCGCTCTCGCGCGCTCGCTCGTCGCCGGCGCCCTCGGCACCAGCGCGCTCGCGGGCTGCAGGATCGGACCCCTGGGGCGGGACGACCCGACGACGCCCGCCGCGGGCGAGCTCTCGGAGTCCGTGCCGGACGAGCCCCTGCGCATCGGCGCGATCCTCACCACCGCCGGCCCCGTCGGCCAGGCGCATCCGCAGGTCATCGCCGCGATCAGTCAGGCCATGCGCGAGATCAACTACGACGGCGGCGTCTTCGGGCGTGAGGTCGAGCTGCTCGAGCCGCGCATCGTCGAATCCGCCGACGACGACCTCGGTGCGATCGCCGAGGAGCTCGCCGCGGACAGGGCCTCCGCCCTCGTCCTCTCGGTGGACGACGCCCAGCTCGTCGAGCACCTCGAGGCGATCGCCGACACCGGGATGGCGCTCGTCTCGCCGACCTCCACCTCCACGCGCGTGCGCTCGGGCGCCGCCGGGTCCGGTCTGCTGACCCGGCTGGCGCCGACGCAGGAGGCGATCGCGCGCCACCTCGTGGAGGAGTCCGTGGGCCTCCATCCCCAGAAGGGCGGCGCACCGGGGACGATCGCCTTCCTCGGCACGGAGGACGAGGCGTCGGAGAACCTCCGTGACCAGCTCACCACCCAGGGGCGGCCCCACGGCGCGAAGCTCGTGCTCGAGGAGACCTACCCCTTCGGGAAGCTCGGGGACGCGAAGGCATGGGCGAAGAGGATCGCGAAGGCGAAGCCCGCGATGCTGGTGCTGACGGGCGGCGAGGAGACCGGGACCCTGCTGGGCGCCCTCCACGACGAGCTCGCCGACGACGACGGCCGGCCCCGCTTCGACATCGCCGTGCGGCTCCCCGGCCTCGGTGCTCGCGATCACGCCGGCGAGCATCTGCCGCAGGAGACGCTGAAGGGCGCCCAGGCGATCCAGGCCGGGGGAGCGGTGTCCGAGACCTTCCGCCTGATGATGCTCAACGCCGACTCGGACCTGGTCGAGCTCGGCCCGCCCGCCATGGGTGCGGCCACGCAGTCCTACGACGCGGTGGCGCTCCTCTGCCTCGCAGCCGAGCAGGCGCTCTCCCTGGAGGGGACGACGATCGCCGGCGCCATCCCGGATCTGCTCGTCGGGAAGACGGAGTGCGCCGACGTCGGCGAGTGCGTCGACCAGCTGCGCTCGAGCCTGCAGTACGACGAGACCGCCTCGATCGCCTATGCGCTCGCGACCGGAGATCTCGCCCTCGGCAAGGACGGCGACCCCGTGTCCGGCGCGCTGCGCACCTTCACCTTCGACGAGGACGGCGCGATCTCCGCGCCCGACCCCGCGACCTTCGACCTCTCCGGGTAGGCGAGGATCCGAGCAGACGGGGCCGGGCCCGCCGTCGGAGCTCAGCCCCGGGGCGGCAGGAGCATGGTCGAGACCTGGATCGTGGACAGCAGGCGCTCCTGCTCGTCGACGACCTCGACGAGGTACGAGGCGACCTGCCGACCCAGGTGCTGTGCCCGGCAGTGCGCGGTGACGACCCCGCTGCGTCCCGAGCGGTGATGCGTGGCGGAGATCGAGGTGCCCACCGCCAGAGCATCGTCGCCGTGGACGGCGCGCGCCTGCAGCAGCGCGGCCATCGAGCCGATGGTCTCGGCCAGGGCGATCGTCGCGCCGCCGTGGAGGAGACCGGCGGGCTGCAGGTTTCCCTCGACGGGCATCGTCATCTCCCCGCCCTCGGGCCCCAGACGCACGCAGCGCATGCCCATGCTCTCGCTGAGCGTGCCGCGCAGCGCCCCCGCGGCGAGCGCGGCGGCGGACTGATCGGCGGCGGGTGTCTCGTGGGGATCCGTGGAGGTCATGGAGCCAGAGTGCCACAGCGCCGCGCGCGTCCGGGGGCGCCCCGTGCGAGACTTGACCCATGACCTCGAGCGAGCATCCCGGCAGCGACCAGGCCCCCGTCCGCCTCCTCCTCATCGACGGCCACGCGATGGCGTTCCGCGCCTTCTTCGCGCTGCCCGCGGACGGCTTCACCGACGGACGCGGCCAGTCCACGAACGCCGTCTACGGCTTCGCGCGGATGCTGTTCAACGTGGTCGCCTCCGAGCGGCCCACCCATGTCGCCGTCGCCTTCGACATGGCCGGCGGCACCTTCCGCGATCGCATCTACGACCAGTACAAGGCCGGTCGCGACGAGACCCCCGCGCAGTTCATCGGGCAGATCGCTCTGATCCAGAAGACGCTCGACGCCCTCGGCGTGACCTGGCTCGAGGTGCCCGACTTCGAGGCCGACGACATCATCGCGACCCTCGCGACCCGCATGCGCAGTCGCACGCAGGAGGCGCTGATCGTCTCCAGCGATCGCGACGCGATCCAGCTCGTCGGCCCCGGGGTCACCCTGCTCCAGCCCGTCAAGGGCGTCACCGAGATGCGGCGCATGGACCCCGCCGCCGTCGAGGAGAAGTACCAGGTCGCCCCCGAGCACTATCCGGACCTCGCGGCGCTCGTGGGCGAGAGCGCCGACAACCTCCCGGGCGTGCCCGGCGTCGGCCCCAAGACCGCCGCCAAGTGGATCGGGAAGTACGGCGACCTCGAGAGCCTCCTGGAGCACGCGGAGGACATCACGGGCAAGGCCGGCCAGTCCCTGCGCGACCACGTCGAGGATGTGCGCCGCAACCGGGTGATGAACGCCGCCGTCACCGATCTCGAGCTGCCGGACGACGAGGTGGCCTACACGCTGGGCCGCGGCGACCGCGCCGCCGTCCACGCGGTCTTCGACGACCTCGCCTTCGGAGCGACCATCCGCCGCGACCTCCCCGCCGTCTTCCTCCCCGAGGGGGAGGACGGGGCCGCCCCGACGACCGACGAGCAGGCGGCCGAGCTGCCCGAGATCACCCGCCCCGAGGGGACGGAGCTCGCGGCGGCGCTCGGCGGGCCGTTCGCGGGCGGTGCGGCCCTCGGGATCGACGGCACCTGGGAGCTCGGGCTGGGGGAGGCCCGCCGCCTCGCCCTGTCGACCGAGTCCGATCTGGCCGTCATCGATCTCGAGCGGCTCGACGCGGACGGCGAGCAGGCCCTCGCGGCCTGGCTCTCCGACCCCTCGATCCGCAAGGACGCGCACGACGCGAAGCTCGCCGTGCACGAGCTGTCCGCCCGCGGGCTCGACGTCGAGGGCTGGGGCACCGATCTCTCCCTCGCCGAGTTCCTGTGCCGGCCCGACCAGCGGCCGACGGACCTCGCGGGCCTGGTCATGCGGCACCTGCAGGAGGAGCTCGAGGCCGAGCAGGCAGCGCCCCAGCAGACCCTCGACCTCGAGGGGGACGACGGCGCCGCGGACGAGAGCCTCGCCCGCGCGGCCGACGCCGTGCGCCGGCTCGTCCCGCTGCTGCGCAAGGACCTCGAGGAGCATGAGGCGAGCGCCCTCCACGACGATCTCGAGCTGCCGCTCGCGACCGTCCTCGGGGAGATGGAGGCCGTGGGCATCCAGGTCGAGGACGAGGTGCTCGCGGATCTCGACGCCGAACACGAGCGCCGGCAGACCGAGGTCGCCGAGGCCGCGTTCTCCGAGATCGACGGGGAGCGCATCAACCTGGGCTCGCCCAAGCAGCTCCAGGAGGTCCTCTACGAGAAGCTGGGCATGCCCAAGGGCCGCCGCACGAAGACGGGCTACAGCACCAACGCCGAGACCCTCACGGACCTCTTCGAGAAGACCCAGCACCCCTTCCTCGCGCATCTGCTCGCCCACCGCGACGTCACCAAGATGCGGCAGATCATCGAGACCCTGCGGCGGTTCATCGCCGAGGACGGCCGCATCCACACGACCTTCCACCAGAACATCGCCGCGACCGGCCGGCTCTCCTCGAACAACCCGAACCTGCAGAACATCCCCATGCGCACCGAGGAGGGGCGGCGGATCCGCAGCGCCTTCGTGGTCTCCGAGGGATACGAGCAGCTGCTCACCGCCGACTACTCGCAGATCGAGATGCGGATCATGGCGCACCTCTCCGAGGACGAGGGCCTCATCGAGGCCTTCCGCTCGGGCGAGGACCTGCACCGCTTCGTCGCCTCCCGCGTCTTCGACGTCGCCCCCGAGGACGTGAGCGCGGCGATGCGCTCGAAGACCAAGGCCGTCAGCTACGGGCTCGCCTACGGGCTCAGCGCCTTCGGCCTCGCTCGCCAGCTGCACATCTCCCAGTCGGAGGCCACCGGTCTGCGCGACGGGTACTTCGAGCGCTTCGGCGGCGTGCGCGACTTCCTGCGCGAGAGCGTCGAGCAGGCGAGGAGCACCGGGTACACCGAGACCATCCTGGGGCGTCGGCGCTACCTCCCGGATCTCACCAGCGACAACCGCCAGCGGCGCGAGAACGCCGAGCGCGTCGCCCTGAACTCCCCGATCCAGGGGAGCGCGGCAGACATCATCAAGCTCGCCATGCTGCGCGTCGCGGCGGACCTGCAGGAGGCCGGGCTGCGCAGCCGGGTCCTGCTCCAGGTCCACGACGAGCTCGTCCTCGAGATCGCCCCGGGCGAGCTCGAGCAGGTGCGGGACCTCGTCGTCACCGGGATGGGCGACGCCTACGAGATCTCGGTGCCCCTGGAGGTCGGCGTCGGCGTCGGACGCACCTGGCTCGACGCCGCGCACTGAGCCGACGCCCGGCTGGATCCGGCGCGATCCGGCTCGATCCGGCGGGGCCGGTCTCGATCCGGCCCGATCCGGCTCGTCGCGAACCCGCCGGGCGTCGCGCAGACCACTCCCGTCGGCCCGGATCGCGGGTCGCGCCCGAGGCCGCGTGCTGGTACTCTGGACGGGTCTGTGCGCACCTGCGCCCGGGCACCAGATCGTCCACCCACTCATATCTGTCCCTACGGAGTTCCGACCTACATGACCGACACCACGACCCCCCAGATCGCCATCAACGACATCGGCGATGCCGATGAGCTCATGGCCGCCATCGACTCGACCATCAAGTACTTCAACGATGGCGACATCGTCGAGGGCACCGTGGTGAAGGTCGATCACGACGAGGTCCTGCTCGACATCGGCTACAAGACCGAGGGCGTCATCCCCTCGCGCGAGCTCTCGATCAAGCACGACGTCGACCCCGGCGAGGTGGTCGAGGTCGGCGACGAGATCGAGGCGCTCGTCCTCCAGAAGGAGGACAAGGAGGGTCGCCTGATCCTGTCCAAGAAGCGCGCCCAGTACGAGCGCGCCTGGGGCACGATCGAGCAGATCAAGGAGGACGAGGGCGTCGTCACCGGTCACGTCATCGAGGTCGTCAAGGGCGGTCTCATCGTCGACATCGGTCTGCGCGGCTTCCTCCCGGCCTCCCTCGTCGAGATGCGCCGCGTGCGCGACCTGCAGCCGTACGTCGGCCAGGAGATCGAGGCGAAGATCATCGAGCTCGACAAGAACCGCAACAACGTGGTCCTCTCCCGTCGCGCCTACCTCGAGGAGACCCAGTCCGCGGTCCGCTCGGACTTCCTGCAGACCCTGCAGAAGGGCCAGGTCCGCGAGGGCGTCGTCTCCTCGATCGTCAACTTCGGCGCATTCGTCGACCTGGGCGGCGTGGACGGCCTCGTGCACGTCTCCGAGCTGTCCTGGAAGCACATCGACCACCCGAGCGAGGTCGTCGAGGTCGGTCAGAAGGTCAAGGTCGAGGTCCTGGACGTCGACATGGACCGCGAGCGCGTCTCCCTGTCGCTGAAGGCGACCCAGGAGGACCCGTGGCAGCTCTTCGCCCGCACCCACGCCATCGGCGAGGTCGTGCCGGGCAAGGTCACCAAGCTCGTCCCCTTCGGCGCGTTCGTCCGCGTCGAGGACGGCATCGAGGGCCTCGTCCACATCTCCGAGCTGGCGCAGCGCCACGTCGACCTGCCCGAGCAGGTCGTGTCGGTCGACCAGGACGTGTTCGTCAAGGTCATCGACATCGACCTCGAGCGTCGCCGCATCTCGCTGTCGCTCAAGCAGGCCAACGAGGGCGTCGACCCCGAGGGTGACGACACCACCTTCGATCCGGCGCTGTACGGCATGGCCGCCGACTACGACGAGAACGGCGAGTACAAGTACCCCGAGGGCTTCGACCCGGAGACCAACGAGTGGCTCGAGGGCTACGAGACCCAGCGCGAGGAGTGGGAGGGCCAGTACGCGGCCGCCTACGAGCGCTGGACCGCCCACAAGGCCCAGGTCGCCGAGGCCATCAAGGCCGACGAGGAGTCCGCGAACCAGCCGGCCAGCACTTCCACCGCATCGACGAGCAGCAGCTCGTCCTCGCAGGAGTCCGCCCCGCAGTCCTCGTACCAGTCCGCCTCCTCCGACGAGGGCACGCTGGCCTCCGACGAGGCTCTGGCAGCCCTGCGCGCGAAGCTCACCGGCAACTGATCGGCTGATCACCGGCCCGGGCCGGCGGGGAGCACCCCCGCCGCTTCGGGGCCCGGAGCCCACGACGGGCGTCACCCCTGAGGGTGGCGCCCGTCGTCGCATGCGGGGGAGCGGGAGGTGGACGGCGCACCTGCGGACGAGCCGCAGGACAGGGCACACTAGGGGCATGACCACCGCTCTCGAAGACCACCCCGTCCACACCTGGCTCACCGACATGGACGGTGTCCTCGTCCACGAGCAGTCGGCCCTGCCGGGCGCCGCGGACTTCATCGCCGCCCTCCAGCAGTTCGACCGCCCCTTCCTGGTGCTCACGAACAACTCGATCTTCACGCCCCGGGACCTGCGAGCACGGCTCTCGCGCAGCGGCATCGACATCCCCGAGCAGGCGATCTGGACGAGTGCGCTGGCCACCGCCCGCTTCCTCGCCGAGCAGGCTCCCGGATCCTCCGCCTACGTGATCGGGGAGGCCGGTCTCACGAGCGCCATGCACGAGGAGGGCTTCATCCTCGCCGACACGGACGTCGAGTTCGTGGTCCTGGGGGAGACCCGCACGTACTCCTTCGAGTCGATCACCCGGGCGATCCGCCTCATCGACAAGGGCGCGAAGTTCATCGCCACCAACCCGGACGTGTCCGGCCCGAGCGCCGAGGGTCCGCTGCCGGCCACCGGCTCGGTCGCCGCGATGATCACCGCCGCCACGGGCATCCACCCGTACTACGTGGGCAAGCCCAACCCGCTCATGATGCGCACGGCCCTGAACCGCATCGGCGCCCACTCGGAGACCTCCGTGATGATCGGCGACCGGATGGACACCGATGTGAAGTCCGGCCTCGAGGCGGGCATGCGCTCCGTGCTCGTGCTCACGGGCTCGACGGCGCAGCGGGACATCGAGAAGTACCCGTTCCGGCCGACGACCGTGCTGCCCGGCATCTCCGACCTGGTCCCGCTCATCGAGCAGCTCACCCCGCACGAGGCCGTCGAGCTCGACGAGGACTGAGGGAGCGGGCGCCCCGGCGCCTCCCGGCTGGGACGGCGCGACTCGCGCCCACCTGCACGTGAGAGGATCGGGGTCATGCTGCGCTGGCTCACGGCCGGGGAATCCCACGGCCCCTCCCTCATCTCCCTGCTCGACGGCGTCCCCGCCGGGATCGAGCTGACCAGTGACGATCTGCGCTCCGCTCTCGCGCGCCGCCGCCTCGGCCACGGCCGCGGCAGCCGCCAGAAGTTCGAGCAGGACGTGGTCGCGATCCACAGCGGCCTCCGTCACGGCCTCACCCTGGGCTCTCCGCTCGCGATCGAGATCGCGAACTCCGAATGGCCCAAGTGGGAGAAGGTCATGTCGGCCGACCCCGTGCCGCGCGGGGACCTGCTGATCGACGCGGGCACGGGCGACGAGCGCGAGATCGCGCGCAACCGTCCCCTCACGCGGCCCCGCCCGGGCCACGCCGACCTCTCCGGCATGCTCAAGTACGGCTTCGAGGACGCCCGCCCCGTGCTCGAGCGCGCGAGCGCCCGGGAGACCGCCGCCCGGGTCGCCGCCGGACGCGTCGCCGCGGCCCTGCTCGAGCAGGCCGCCGGCATGCGCCTGGTCTCCCACACGCTGGCCGTGGGCACGGTGCGCGTCCCGGAGGACGCCGAGCTCCCCCAGCCGGCCGACTCCTCGCGCCTGGACGAGGACCCCCTGCGCTGCTTCGATCCCGCGACCTCGGAGGCCATGGTCACCGAGGTCGACGCCGCGAAGGCCGACGGCGACACCCTGGGCGGCGTCGTCGAGGTCCTCGCCTACGGGGTGCCCGTGGGTCTGGGGTCCCACACCCAGTGGGACCGCAAGCTCGACGGCCGGCTCGCACAGGCGATCATGTCGATCCAGGCCATGAAGGGCGTCGAGATCGGCGACGGCTTCACAACGGCCGCGCGTCGGGGCTCCCGCGCCCACGACGAGATCCTGCCCGCGCAGGACGCAGGGGAGGATCGCGAGTACCCGCGCGTGACCAACCGCGCCGGCGGCCTCGAGGGCGGCATGAGCAACGGTCAGGTCATCCGCGTGCGCGGCGCCCTCAAGCCGATCTCGACGGTGCCGCGCGCCCTGCGCACCGTGGACGTCACGACCGGCGGCGAGGCCACCGCGAACCACCAGCGGTCCGACGTCTGCGCCGTCGCGCCCGCCGCCGTGATCGCCGAGGCCATGGTCGCGCTCGTCCTCGCCGACGCCCTGCTCGAGAAGACCGGCGGCGACAGCGTCGAGGAGATCCGCGCCCACCTCGCCGAGACCGTCGCCCAGCAGTCGCGCCTCGGCGGCGCCCCGTCGGCGTGAGCACGGTGCCCACCGACCCGACCCCGGCGGCGGCCGCGCCCGGCGGAGAGGATCCCGTCCCCACGGCGCCGCGCGGTCCGCGCCTGGTGCTCATCGGCCCCATGGGCGCGGGGAAGACCACCATCGGCAGGGAGGTCGCGCGCCGGCTCGGCGTGCCCTTCGCCGACCTCGACGAGCTGATCATCGAGGCCGCGGGCCGCAGCATCCCGGAGATCTTCGCAGCCCAGGGCGAGAGCGCCTTCCGCGACCTCGAGGCGCAGGTGCTCGCCCTCGCGCTCGAGGCGCACACGGGAGTGCTCGCCCTGGGCGGCGGCGCCGTCGTCGCCGACGACTCGCGCGCCCTCGTCGCCGCCAGGCCCGCCGTGCTGCTCGAGATCGACGAGGAGACGGCCCGCTCCCGCGTGGGACGGGGCCGGGGCCGCCCGATGCTCGGCGGCGAGGACCCGCTGGGCCGCTGGCGCACCCTCACCGACACGCGCATGCCGCTCTACCGCGAGGCCGCGCGCTGGAGCATCGACGCGACCGACGGCGGGATCGACCAGATCGCCCGCCGCATCATCGAGACCCTGGGCGCCGAGCCGCCCGCACCGAAGGAGCACGCATGAGCCCCGAGAACCCCGCCGGCACCGACACCGCCACCAGCGGCGCCGATGCCGCCGACACCACCGTCATCCCCGTGTCCACGCCCACGGGCGGCTACGACGTCGTCGTGGGCCGCGGCCTGCTCGCGGACCTGCCGCAGCGCCTCCCCGCGCGCGCCCGCCGGGTCGTCATCGTCCACCAGCCCAGCCTGCGCACCGTCGCCGAGGAGCTGCTCGAGGCCGTCTCCGCGACCGACCGCTCCGCCTTCCTCGCCGAGATCCCCGACGGCGAGGAGGCGAAGACCGCGCAGGTCGCGGGCTTCCTCTGGCAGGTGTGCGGACAGGCGGAGATCTCCCGGAGCGACCTCGTGATCGGACTCGGCGGCGGTGCCGCGACCGACGTCGCCGGCTTCGTCGCGGCGACCTGGCTGCGAGGCATCGACGTGCTGCAGGTGCCTACCACGGTCGCCGCCATGGTGGATGCGGCGGTCGGCGGGAAGACCGGCATCAACACCGCCGAGGGCAAGAACCTCGTGGGCTCCTTCCACCCGCCGATCGCCGTGATCGAGGACCTCGACGTGCTCGCCGGGCTCGGCGCGCACGACGTCGCCGCCGGCCTCGCCGAGGTCGTCAAGGCCGGCTTCATCGAGGACACGCGCATCCTCGAAGTCGTCGAGGCCGACCCCGCCGCCGTGCTCGACATCTCCACCCCCGCCTTCCGCGAGATCATGGAGCGCGCGATCCGCGTGAAGGCCCGCGTGGTCTCCGCCGACCTCACGGAGACCGGGGAGCGCGAGATCCTCAACTACGGACACACCCTGGGACACGCCATCGAGCACAACGAGCGCTACCAGTGGCGCCACGGCGCCGCGGTGTCCGTGGGCATGATGTTCGCGGCCGAGCTCGCGCACCTCGCCGGCAAGCTCTCGGAGGCCGACGTGGACCGTCATCGCGACCTCCTCGTCTCCCTGGGGCTGCCCACGACCTACCGCGGCCGCCAGTGGCCCAAGCTCGAGGAGGCCATGAAGCGCGACAAGAAGTCCCGCGCCGGCCTGCTGCGCTTCGTCGTCCTGGACCGCATCGGCAGGGTCTCCCGCCTCGAGGGGCCCGACCCGGCGCTGCTGCTCTCCGCCTACTCCGCGATCGCCGAGGACTGAGAGCGATGGGGGCGACGGAGCGCGCCGCGCACGGCGGCGACGGGGCCGGCGGGGTCGTGCGCGTGCGCGGGATCGAGCTCGGCGCCGGCGTCCCCGAGATCATCGTCCCGCTCACCGGTGCGGACGAGCGCAGCGTGCTCGCCCAGGCCGAGCGTGCGCGCACGGCGCCGGCCCGGATCGTCGAGTGGCGCGCCGATCTCCTCGCCCCGTCGGCGCCCGCGGCCGAGCATCGCGAGCGCGTGCTCGGCGCCCTGCCCGCGCTGCGCGAGGCCCTCGCGCCCGAGCAGGCGCTCCTGCTCACCGTGCGCACCGCCGCCGAGGGCGGAGGACGGGCCCTCACGGACGCGGACCTCTCCGCGCTGCTGCGCGCCGGGATCGCCCTGCGGGGCGCGGACGGCAGTCCGCTCGTCGACCTGGTCGACGTGGAGACCGCGCGCGCGCCGGAGGCCGTCGGCGCCGTGATCGGCGCAGCCCATGAGGTGGGCGTCGCCGCGGTCGGCTCCTTCCACGATTTCGCCGCGACGCCCCCGCGCGAGGAGATCCTGGCGAGGCTGCGCGCGCAGCGGGCCCTCGGCGCCGACGTCGCCAAGATCGCCGTCACCCCGCGCACCGCGGACGACGTGCTCGTCCTGCTCGCGGCGAGCCTCGAGGCCGCGCGGGACGGGGCTGGACCCCATCTGGCGATCTCGATGGGATCCCTGGGAGCGGTCAGCCGCGTCGCGGCCGAGGTGTTCGGATCCTGCGCGACCTTCGCGACGGCGGGCGAGGCCTCCGCGCCCGGTCAGCTCGGGGCCGACGAGGTCTCCCGCATGCTCGGGGCGCTGCGCCCCTGAGGACGCTCAGCGGCGCTCGTCGTCCGCGGACGCGCCGGGCGCCCGCTCCTCTTCCGCCGGGGATCCCGGCGACCCGGTCGACGGGTCGTCCTCGGACGCCGGTGCCGGCTCGCCGTCCGCGAGGTCGGTCGGATGGTCCACCGGGTCCACCGGGTCCTCCGGCGGGAGGGCGGTTCCGACGCTCTCCCCGTCGCCGAGCGCGCGGCGCTCGAACTCCGCGGCGTCGTCGTCCGGGATCGTGGAGTCGTCCGCGAAGTCGTCGACCGACTCGTCCACCACCGGGATGGCGCCCGTCTCCAGGGCCACGCGGTGCCGCTCGTCCTTGCGCACCCGGCGCACGAGCGACTTCATCTGCGAGGCCGAGAGCGTCACCTGCCACTCGCCGTGGGAGGGCAGGTGCCAGCGGCGCCAGGCCGCGAGGCCCGCGAGCAGAGCACCCAGCGCGACCGCCGCGAGCACCCAGGCGGAGGGCAGCCCCAGCGCCACGACGCCCCAGGTCGCGACGGCCGTGACCAGCGCGCCCGTCGCGTACAGCGGGCCGCCGCCGAAGACCGCGGGGACACGCCCCACGAGCACGTCGCGGATCACTCCGCCGCCCACGGCGCTGGTGACGCCCAGCAGGATCGCCGGCAGCGGCTCGAGACCGTAGCCGATCGACTTCGCGGTGCCGGTCGCCGCCCACAGCGCCATCGCCAGGATGTCCAGGCCGGTGACGGCGCGGCGCCACCAGGTGGCCTCGGCCGCGATGAGGTAGGAGAAGGCGGAGCCGGCGAGGGCACACGCGAGATAGAGGGGTCCGTCGAACGCGGCGGGCGGGTCGACGCCGATGATGAGGTCGCGGACGATGCCTCCGCCGAGCCCGGCGACGATGCCGATGATCGCGAAGCCCACCGCGTCGAAGTTCAATCGGGAGGCGAGCGCACCCGCCGCGACACCCATGATGAACACGCCGGCCAGGTCCAGACCGCGGAGGAGGTCGTTGGTGACCAGCAGTTCGAGGGGATCCACGGACACGACCGTAGTATGCGCCGGCCCTCGGGGCGATGGGTCCCGGACGGGATGTGACGGCGATGACCGGCGTCCCCCGCGCCCCGTACGATCGGGAGCATGCACAGCCCGACCACCGGCGCGGCCCCCGCGCACGCCGCCGCCGACGCCGGCGACGACGGCCGCCGCGCCGCCCGCGATGCCGGCCGCGATGCGGCTCCTGGGCTCGTCCGCCTCGGCCTGACCGGCGGCATCGGCGCCGGCAAGTCGAGCGTCGCAGCGATCTGGCGGGAGGCCGGGGCCCCGGTGATCGATCTCGATGCGCACTCCCGCGCGGTGCTGGATCTCCCCGGCGAGGGCGTCGAGGAGGCCGTGGCCCGCTTCGGCGAGGAGTACCGCGCGCCCTCGGGCACGATCGACCGGTCGGCCCTCGCCCGTCTCGTCTTCGCCGACGCGGCGGCCCGCGCGGATCTCGAGGAGATCGTGCTGACGAGGGTCGATGCCGCCGTCGAGGAGGCGGAGCAGGAGGCCGCCGCGGCGGGGGAGCGGCTCGTCGTCCACGACAGCCCGCTGCTGCTCGAGAAGCACCACGAGGACGTGTACGCGCGCGTGGTTGCGGTGCTCGCCCCCCGAGAGGAGCGGATCGCCCGCGTCGTGCGCGACCGCGGCCGCGACCGCGCCTACGTCGAGTCCGTGATGGCGGCGCAGGCCACGGACCTCGAGCGGATCCGGCGCGCGGACCGCCTGCTGCTGAACAACGCCGACGCGGGCACCCTGCGCACGCGCTCGCTCACCCTCCTCGAGGACCTGCGCCGGGAGCTGCTCGACGGACCCGTCGTCCCGCCCGTCGGCCCCGCTTCGCGGACAGCACGCGTCCGCTCTCACACGCAGGATGTCCGGCCCGGGACGTAGGCTCGAGCCATGCGCCCCGTCACCGACCTCACCCGCTCCGTCAGCCCCTTCGAGGTGGTCTCCGAGTACCGGCCGTCGGGCGACCAGCCGCAGGCGATCGACGAGCTCGCGCGCCGGATCAACGGGGGCGAGCAGGACGTCGTGCTGCTGGGCGCGACCGGCACCGGCAAGAGCGCGACCACGGCCTGGCTGATCGAGAAGCTGCAGCGGCCGACCCTCGTGATGGCGCACAACAAGACCCTGGCCGCGCAGCTCGCGAGCGAGTTCCGCGATCTGCTGCCGCACAACGCCGTCGAGTACTTCGTCTCCTACTACGACTACTACCAGCCGGAGGCCTACGTCCCGCAGTCGGACACGTACATCGAGAAGGACTCCTCGATCAACGCGGAGGTCGAGCGCCTGCGCCACAGCGCCACGAACTCGCTGCTGACCAGACGGGACGTCGTCGTGGTCTCCTCCGTGTCCTGCATCTACGGCCTGGGCACACCGCAGGAGTACGTGGACCGCATGGTGCGGCTCAAGCGCGGCGACGAGGTGGACCGCGATGACCTGCTGCGTCGCTTCGTCGACATGCAGTACGACCGCAACGACGTCGAGTTCGTGCGCGGCACCTTCCGGGTGCGCGGGGACACCGTCGAGATCATCCCGATGTACGAGGAGCTCGCGATCCGCATCGAGTTCTTCGGCGACGAGATCGACGCGATCTACACCCTCCATCCGGTCACCGGCGAGGTGATCCGCGAGGAGGAGGACATCCACATCTTCCCGGCCTCGCACTACGTCGCCGGTCCCGAGCGGCTCGCGAGGGCGATCGACTCGATCGAGTCGGAGCTGGGGGAGCGGCTCACGGAGCTCGAGGGGCAGAACAAGCTGCTCGAGGCGCAGCGCCTGCGCATGCGCACCGCCCACGACCTCGAGATGCTGCGCCAGGTGGGCACCACCAACGGCGTCGAGAACTACTCGCGCCACCTCGACGGCCGCGGGCCCGGCACCCCGCCGAACACCCTCATGGACTACTTCCCCGAGGACTTCCTGCTGGTCATCGACGAGTCCCACGTGACCGTGCCGCAGATCGGGGCGATGTACGAGGGGGACCGCTCCCGCAAGCGCACCCTCGTGGACTTCGGCTTCCGCCTGCCCAGCGCCCTCGACAACCGCCCCCTGACCTTCGGCGAGTTCACCGAGCGCACCGGCCAGACGGTCTACCTCTCGGCGACGCCCGCCGACTACGAGCTGGGCCGCAGCGACGGGGTGGTCGAGCAGATCATCCGGCCGACGGGCCTCATCGACCCCGAGGTCGTCGTCAAGCCCGTCAAGGGGCAGATCGACGACCTGCGCGCCGAGATCGAGAAGCGCGTCGAGCGCGACGAGCGCGTGCTCGTCACCACGCTCACCAAGCGCATGGCCGAGGACCTCACCGACTACCTGCTGGAGAACGGGGTGCGCGTGCAGTACCTGCACTCCGACGTCGACACCCTGCGGCGCGTCGAGCTGCTGCGCTCCCTGCGCCAGGGCGAGTACGACGTGCTGGTGGGCATCAACCTGCTGCGCGAGGGCCTCGACCTCCCCGAGGTCTCCCTGGTCTCGATCCTCGATGCCGACAAGGAGGGGTTCCTGCGCTCGCGCACCTCCCTCATCCAGACCATCGGCCGCGCGGCCCGCAACGTCTCCGGCCAGGTGCACATGTACGCCGACACCGTCACGGACTCCATGCGCGAGGCGATCGACGAGACCAACCGCCGCCGCGAGAAGCAGATCGCGTACAACACCGAGCACGGCATCGACCCGACCCCGCTGCGCAAGAAAATCGCGGACGTCACGGACATGCTCGCCCGCGAGGACATCGACACCGACACCCTGCTCGCGACCGACTACCGCTCGGGCAAGGAGCGCGTCAGCCGCGACCGCGCCCGGGCGAACGTCGTGGACGCGGTCTCCTCGCGCTCGGTGGACCTCGGCGACGACCCGGTGGGCGCGCTCAGCGAGATGATCGACGAGATGACGGCCCAGATGCACCAGGCCGCGGAGACCCTGCAGTTCGAGGTCGCGGCACGCATGCGCGACGAGGTCCAGGAGCTCAAGAAGGAGCTCAAGCAGGTCCAGCGCAGCGCGTCCTGAGGTCGTGCACCACGCGCGTCACTTCTCCGCGGAGCGCTCCACGATCTGCAGGTCCAGCAGGAAGTCGACGTCGCTCGCGGGGAAGAGCAGACGGCCCGCCGCGTCGGCCGCCTCCTGCACGGCCCGGGCGGCGGCTTCTGCCTGCGCGGCGGGGGCGTGGACGATGACCTCGTCGTGCAGGAAGTAGGCGAGGTGCGCCCGACGCGAGAAGGCCGGTCCGGAGGGCGTCGCTGCCTGCTCAGCGTCCACCGAGTCGAACGCCGCGAGGGCGAGCCGCAGCCCCGCCATCCACGCGAGCGCCCACTCGGCCGCCGTGCCCTGCACGACGAAGTTCCGGGTGAACCGTCCGCGGTCGCGGGCAGCGCGGCGCGAGCGCTCCTGCTCGCCCTCCTGCGCATCGGGCGAGTTGGCCCGGAGCTGGGCCTCGGACCAGGCCGGGTCGGGAGGGGGAGAGGAGCGCCCCAGCCAGGTGGTGACTGTGCCGCCGCGCTCCCCGGTCGCGGCGGCATCGTCGACCAGCCGCATGGCGCGCGGGAAGCGCTCGCGCAGCCGCGGCACCACCCGGGCGCTGTCCCCGGTGGTGCCGCCGTACAGGGCGCCGAGCACGCCGATCTTCGCCTCCTGGCGCGTGGCGACGATCCCGGCGTCGACGATGCCCGAGTAGAGGTCCTTCCCCGCACCGGCCGCGGTCATCGCCCGGTCGTCGGACATGGCGGCGAGCACGCGCGGCTCGAGCTGGGAGACGTCGGCGCTGACCAGCCGCCACCCCGGGTCGGCTCGGAGGGACGGGCGCAGGCGCCGCGGGATCTGCAGGGCCCCGCCGCCGCTGCTCGCCCAGCGCCCGGTGACCACGCCGCCGGGCACGTACACGGGCCGGTAGCGGCCCTCGTGCACCCACTCCTCGAGCCAGTGCCAGCCGTTCGCCGTGAGCAGCCGCGACATCTTCTTGTAGCGCAGCAGCGGCTCGATCACGGGATGCTCGATCTCCTGGAGCTCCCACTGCGAGGTCGAGGAGACGTCGAGTCCCGCGCGCCGCAGCGCGCGCAGCAGGCGCGGCGGGGAGTCGATGCCCAGCAGCGGATCGCCCAGCGCGGTGCGGACCTCGGCGGCGGCCTCCGCCATCCGGGCGGGCACCTGGTCGCGGCGCGGGCGCGGTCCCAGGGCCTCGGCGAGGATGCGGTCGTGCTCGACGACGTCCCAGGGGATGCCCGCGGCGTGCATCTCCGCGGCCACGAGCGCACCCGCGGACTCGGAGGCGAGCAGGAGCCGCAGCCGCGAGGGCTCGGTGCTCCCGGCGACCGCCGCGCGCTGGCGGCCGTGCTCGGCGAGCACCTCGTCCACTCCCTGGGGGACGCCTCCCGTGCGGCCCGCCGCATCGAGATCGAACAGGGTCGCCCCGGGGCCGCGGCCCTCCCGCTCCGCCTCGACGAGGTCCTCGGGAGTCTCCCAGGCACGCGCCTCGATCAGCGGCGCCGCGTCCGCCTCGCGTACGAGCGCCGAGCGCGAGAGGATCGTGTGGGCGAGGCGCAGGTCGTGGCAGCGGCGCAGGCGCACCCCGGCGCGCAGCAGCGCGGGGCACCAGGTCGCGGCGTCCGGCAGCACCCAGCGCGGGGACGACGGCGGACCCAGGGCGGCGTCGCCGTCCCCGCCTTCGCCGCTCTCGATCTCGCGGGCCCGGTCGGGCCAGGCCTCGGCGGCGACCTCCTCGAGACCGATCCTCCGGCCCTCGGCGTCGAGCGCGACGAGCGCGATCCGCCCGTCGGCCGCCCGGGCGACGACGATCGACGCCGGCGGAGCTCCCCGCGCCGGTCCCTCGGGATCCGGCGCGGTCACCAGCCCCGCTCGCGCCAGTCGCCGAGCTGCGGGCGCTCCGCGCCCAGGGTGGTGTCGTCCCCGTGGCCGGGGTAGACCCAGGTGCTGTCCGGGAGCGCGTCGAAGAGGCGGTGCTCGACGTCGTCGAGCAGGGCGGTGAAGCGCTGCGCATCGCCCTGGGTCGCGCCGACGCCGCCGGGGAACAGGGAGTCGCCCGTGAACAGGTGGTCGCCGTCCTCGCCGCCGCGCCACAGCAGCGCGATCGAGCCGGGGGTGTGGCCGCGCAGACCGATCACGTGCAGGTCGTTCACGCCCACGCGGATCAGCGCGCCGTCCTCGAGGGGCTCGTCCGTCGGCGTCGGGATGTCCGGCGCGTCGGCGGCACCCGCGAAGGTGCGCGCGCCCGTGGCCGCCACGAGCTGGGCGAGGGCTCCCACGTGGTCGTGGTGGCTGTGGGTGGTGACGATCGAGTCGAGGCGGCTCGAGGGGGAGCCCTCGCGCACCAGGCGCAGCAGCCGCGGGAGGTCGGCCGCGGCGTCCACGAGGAGCTGCGCGCCGGACACCCGGCAGGTCAGCAGGTAGCTGTTGTTGTCCATGGGGCCCACGGACGACTTGCGGATCACGAGGGTCGTCATGCGACGGGTCGCCGTCGGGCCGTCGACCTCGACGTGGCCGTCGTAGGTGCTGCCGGCGTGGCCCCCGGTCGCGGAGACGACGTCCTCGTCCTGGGTCGGGGTGCGGTTCTTGGGCGCGGGGTGCTCGCTCATGCTCCTCAGTATGGCGCGCCGCGCTGATCTCTCCCATCGCGCGCCTCGCCACGCGAGAATCGGCCGACGGCGTCAGCGGACATGCGCGTGTCCGCGGAGCGCGGAATCGGGGTGGCAGCGGACTCACCGCGCGCTCGCGCGTCGGTCCCCGCTCGTAGGATGGGGCGTGTGAGTGACACCCTCCTGGTCCGCGGCGCACGCGAGCACAACCTCAAGAACGTCGACATCGAGATCCCGCGCGAGCACCTGATCGTCTTCTCCGGCCTCTCGGGGTCCGGCAAGAGCTCCCTGGCCTTCGACACGATCTTCGCCGAGGGGCAGCGCCGCTACGTGGAATCGCTCTCGGCCTATGCCCGCCAGTTCCTGGGGCAGATGGACAAGCCGCGCGTGGACCTCATCGAGGGCCTCTCCCCGGCGGTCTCGATCGACCAGAAGTCCACCAACCGCAACCCGCGCTCGACGGTCGGCACGATCACCGAGGTGTACGACTACCTGCGCCTGCTGTTCTCCCGCACCGGCGTCCAGCACTGCCCCGTGTGCGGGGCGCGCGTGACCAGCTCGAGCGCGGAGCAGATCGTGGACGTGCTGCTGGGGGAGGAGTCCGGGACCCGCTTCCAGCTGCTCGCACCCGTGGTGCGCGGGCGCAAGGGCGAGCACGCGGATCTGCTGAGCTCCCTGCGCTCGGAGGGCTACGCGCGCGCCCGCGTCGACGGCGAGGTGCGCCGCCTGGACGAGGAGATCTCCCTCGACAAGAAGTACAAGCACACGATCGAGGTGGTCGTCGACCGCCTGGCCGCGAAGCCCGACGCGCGCCGCCGCCTCACCGACTCCGTGGAGACCGCGCTGCGCCTGGCCGACGGCCTGCTCGTCGTGGACTTCGTGGACCGCGAGGCCGACGCCGAGGACCGCTCCCGCCGCTTCTCCGAGAAGCGCGCGTGCCCCAACGACCACCCGCTCACCCTGGACGACATCGAGCCGCGCTCCTTCTCGTTCAACGCGCCCTACGGAGCGTGCCCCGAGTGCACCGGCCTGGGGATGCGCCTCGAGGTCGACCCGGAGCTCGTGATCCCCGACGAGGACCTGAGCCTCGCGGAGGGCGCGATCGCCCCCTGGACGATGGGACACGCCGACCACCACCAGCAGGTGATGGCGGGCCTCGCCGAAGAGCTCGCGTTCTCCCTCGACACCCCGTGGCGGGCTCTGCCCGAGCGCGCGAAGGAGGCGCTGCTGCACGGCAACGACTTCAAGGTCCACGTGCGCTACCGCAACCGCTTCGGCCGCGAGCGCACGTACTCGACGGGCTTCGAGGGCGTCATCCACTACCTCGAGCGCCGCCACGAGGACACGGAGTCCGACTGGGCCAAGGACCGCTACGAGCAGTTCATGCGCGAGGTGCCCTGCCCCGCCTGCGGCGGCGCCCGCCTGCGGCCCGAGGTGCTCGCGGTCACCGTGGGGGACCGCTCGATCGCCGAGGTCTGCGACCTCTCGATCCGCGAAGCGCACGCCTTCCTCGGCGGCCTCGAGCTGGGCGTCAAGGAGGCGCAGATCGCCTCCGAGGTGCTGCGCGAGATCGAGGCCCGCCTGGGCTTCCTGCTCGACGTCGGCCTGGACTACCTGACGCTCGCCCGCGCGGCCGGCACCCTCTCGGGCGGGGAGGCGCAGCGCATCCGCCTGGCCACCCAGATCGGCTCGGGCCTGGTGGGCGTGCTCTACGTGCTCGACGAGCCGTCGATCGGGCTGCACCAGCGGGACAACGAGCGCCTCATCGGGACCCTCACGCGCCTGCGGGACCTCGGCAACACCCTGATCGTCGTCGAGCACGACGAGGACACCCTCAACGCCGCCGACTGGATCGTGGACATCGGCCCCCTCGCCGGGGAGCGCGGCGGCCACGTCATCCACTCGGGCGACCTCGCGGGCCTCAAGTCCAACCCCGAGTCCCTCACCGGCCAGTACCTCAGCGGGAAGCTCTCGATCCCCGTGCCGCCCGTCCGCCGGCCCGTCGACACGGAGCGCCGGGTCACGGTGCACGGGGCCCGCGAGAACAACCTCAAGAACGTCGACGTCTCCTTCCCGCTGGGCACCTTCACCGCCGTCACCGGCGTCTCCGGCTCGGGCAAGTCCACGCTCGTGAACGACATCCTGTACTCGGTGCTCGCCCGCGAGCTCAACGGCGCGCGCACGGTCGCCGGACGGCACAAGCGGGTGACGGGGCTCGAGAGCCTCGACAAGGTCGTGCACGTCGATCAGTCGCCCATCGGGCGCACCCCGCGCTCGAACCCGGCGACCTACACGGGCGTGTGGGACCGGGTGCGCACCCTGTTCGCCCAGACCTCCGAGGCGAAGGTGCGCGGCTACAAGGCCGGGCGCTTCTCCTTCAACGTCAAGGGCGGGCGCTGCGAGACGTGCTCGGGCGACGGCACCATCAAGATCGAGATGAACTTCCTGCCCGACGTCTACGTGACCTGCGAGGTCTGCCACGGGGCGCGGTACAACCGCGAGACCCTCGAGGTAGACTTCAAGGGCAAGAACGTCGCGGAGGTCCTCGACATGCCGATCGAGGAGGCCGTCGAGTTCTTCGACGCGGTGCCGGCGATCCGTCGCCAGCTGCAGACGCTCGACGACGTGGGCCTGGGCTACGTCCGCCTCGGCCAGAGCGCGACCACGCTCTCCGGCGGCGAGGCCCAGCGCGTGAAGCTCGCCTCCGAGCTGCACAAGCGCTCCAACGGACGCACGATCTACGTGCTCGACGAGCCCACCACCGGGCTCCACTTCGAGGACGTCCGCAAGCTCCTCGAGGTCCTGGGCGGCCTCGTCGACAAGGGCAACACGGTGATCGTCATCGAGCACAACCTCGACGTCATCAAGAGCGCCGACCACGTCATCGACCTCGGTCCCGAGGGCGGGGACGGCGGCGGCCGCGTGGTCGCCACCGGCACCCCGGAGGACGTCGCGCGCGTGGGCGCCTCCCACACCGGTCGGTTCCTGCTGCCGATCCTCGAGGCGGGGAGGCAGTGACCGCCCTCCATGGCTGATCCGTCGACCTACCGTCCCGCGACCGGGACCATCCCGACCTCCCCGGGCGTCTACCGCTTCCGCGACGCCGACTCCCGGGTGATCTACGTCGGCAAGGCGAAGAATCTGCGGGCGCGGCTGTCGAACTACTTCCAGGACCTCTCGGCCCTCCACGAGCGCACCCGGCGGATGGTCACCACGGCGACCGGCGTCGAGTGGACGGTGGTGCGCACCGAGGTCGAGGCGCTGACCCTCGAGTACACGTGGATCAAGGAGTTCGATCCGCGGTTCAACGTGAAGTTCCGCGACGACAAGTCCTACCCCTACCTCGCCGTGACGATGGGGGAGGAGGTGCCGCGCGTGCACATCACGCGCCGGCCGCGCACCAAGGGCGACCGCGTCTTCGGCCCCTACACGCAGGTGTGGGCGATCCGCGAGACCCTCGACCTGATGCTCCGCGTCTTCCCCGTGCGCTCGTGCACCCCGGGCGTCTACCGCCGCGCCGAGAGGTCCGGGCGGCCCTGCCTGCTCGGCTTCATCGGCAAGTGCTCGGCGCCGTGCGTGGGCGACATCTCGGTGGAGGACCACCGCCGCCTGGCCGAGCAGTTCAGCGACTTCATGGCCGGCAACACCGGCGCCTACCTGCGGCGCATCGAGAAGCGCATGCGCGAGGCCGCCGCCGCCCAGGACTACGAGACCGCCGCCGGGCTGCGCGACGACCTGCAGGCGCTCGAGAAGGTCATGGAGAAGAACTCCGTGGTGCTCTCCGACGCGACCGACGCGGACCTCGTCGCCCTCGTCCAGGACGAGCTCGAGGCCTCCATCCAGGTGTTCCACGTGCGCGGCGGCAGGATCCGCGGCCAGCGCGGCTGGACCGCCGAGATCCTCGACGAGTCCGGTCCCGGCGACCTCATGGAGCGCGCGCTGGCAACCCTGTACACCGACGGGGAGGCCCCCGCCGAGGTGCTCGTGAGCGAGATGCCGACCAATGCTGACCAGGTGCGGGAGCTCGTCGGCCGGCGCGTGGACCTGCGCGTGCCCCGCCGCGGGGAGAAGAAGGAGCTGCTGGAGACCGTCGGCGCCAATGCGGAGGATGCCCTGCGCCTGCATCGGCTGCGCCGCACGGGCGACCTCACCGCCCGCACCAAGGCCCTCGAGGACCTCGGGGAGGCGCTCGACCTCGCGGAGCCCCCGCTGCGGATCGAGTGCTTCGACATCTCGCACTCCCAGGGGACGAATGTCGTCGGCTCCCAGGTGGTCTTCGAGGACGGGCTGCCCAAGAAGAGCGAGTACCGCCGCTACTCGGTGACGGGCGAGGCCGCGCGCGACGACACCGCCTCCATGTACGACGTGATCCGCCGCCGTCTCCAGCGCCACCTCGATCCCGCCCCCGCGGACGACGAGGACTCCCGCCGCTTCGCCTACCCGCCCGCGCTGATCCTCGTCGACGGCGGGCAGCCGCAGGTCGCGGCCGCGCAGCGGGCCTTCGAGGACCTCGGCGTCACCGACATCGCCCTCGCCGGCATCGCCAAGCGGCTCGAGGAGATCTGGCTGCCCGGCGACGACTACCCGGTGATCCTCCCGCGCACCAGCGAGGCGCTGTTCCTCGTCCAGCGCCTGCGCGACGAGGCCCACCGCTTCGCGATCTCCTACCACCGCTCCAAGCGCGGCCGCGCGATGCAGGCGAGCGCTCTGGACGGCGTGCCGGGCCTGGGACCGGCCCGCCGGCGGGCGCTGCTCGATCGCTTCACGACGGTCGCGAACATCCGCGAGGCCGACGAGGAGACCCTCCAGGAGGTCCAGGGCATCGGGCCGCAGCTCGCCGCGCAGGTCCTCGCGACCCTGCGCGGGGACGAGCCCGGCCCGGCCGTCGACATGGCGACGGGCGAGATCCTCGAGTGATCCGCGCGCGGGGCCCGCGCGATCCTCACCCCGGATCCCTCGGCGTCCATCCGCGAGCGGTACCCTTCACCAGCACGAGGACGAAGACGACGACCCCCGACCCACGACCCTGACGAAGGAGCAGCATCCATGTCGCAGGACCGCAGCGTCCCGGAGTCCGCGCCCGCCGAGGGCGCAGCGGAGCCGGAGCCCGATCGGGCCGCGCCGCCCGGCGACGTCGTGATCATCACGGGCCTCGCGGGCGCCGGTCGGGAGACGGCCGCCCATGCGCTCGAGGACCTGGGCTGGTACGTCGTCTACAACATCGCGCCGCAGCTGATCCCGCGCCTCTACGAGCTCCAGCAGCAGGCCGAGGGCCGCGAGACCCGCTTCGCCGTGGTCGTCGACCCCCGCTCGGGCCCGTTCTTCTCCGAGCTGTCCCAGGTGATCGAGCAGATGCGCGCCTCCGAGATGCGGGTGCGGCTGGTCTTCCTCACCGCCGACGAGCACACCCTCGTGCGCCGCTTCGACTCCGTGCGCCGTCCCCACCCGCTGCAGGGGGAGGAGGGCGTGCTCGAGGGCATCCGCCGCGAGCGCGAGATGCTCGCGCCCTACCGGCGCCTGGCCGACGTCGCGATCGACACCTCCCCGCTGAACGTGCACCAGCTGACGATGAAGATGCGCACCACCTTCGGCTCCCACAGCGAGCAGGCGCTCACCGTGAACGTCATGTCCTTCGGCTTCAAGTACGGGATCCCGATCGAGGCCGACCACGTCAGCGATGTCCGCTTCATCCCCAACCCGTACTGGGTGCCCGAGCTGCGCTCCCAGCGCGGCACGGACCCGGCGGTCGCCGAGTTCGTGCTCGCCGACCCCAACGGCGCCGAGTTCGCCGCCCGCTACCTCGACATGATCCGTCCCGTGCTGCGCGGCTACTCGGCGGAGAACAAGCACTTCACGACGATCGCGATCGGCTGCACGGGCGGCAAGCACCGCTCGGTGGCGATGGCGGAGAAGATCGGCGAGGACCTGCGCCAGGCGGGCTTCGCCGTGCGCGTGCGCCACCGGGATCTGGGGCGCGAGTGACCGCCGCCGGACTGCCCCCGCACCTGCGCCGCGGCCCGCGCCGCGCCCTGTCCGCGCCGCGCCGGGCGGTCGCCCTCGGCGGCGGCCACGGGCTCGCCGCGAACCTGCGCTCCCTGCGGCTGCTGGTCGACGACATCACCGCCGTGGTCACGGTCGCCGACGACGGCGGCTCCTCGGGACGCATCCGCGCCGAGCTGCCCGTGCTGCCCCCCGGGGACCTGCGGATGGCGCTCGCGGCGCTGTGCGAGGACTCCGACTGGGGCGCGTTCTGGCACGACGCCGTCCAGCACCGCTTCGTCACCGACGGCGACCTCGACGGCCATGCCCTCGGCAACCTCATGATCGTGGCCATGTGGCAGATCCTCGAGGACCCGATCGCGGGTCTGGACCGGATCGGCGAGCTGCTCGGCGCCCGCGGACGGGTCCTGCCCATGGCCCTGGACCCGCTGGACATCGAGGCGCAGGTGGCCTTCGCGGACGGCACCCGCGGCACGGTGCGCGGCCAGGCGCACGTCGCGAAGGTCCCCGGACGGGTCGAGTCGATGCGGCTGATCCCCGAGCGACCGCGGGTGCCCCAGGAGGTGCTGCGCGCGATCGCCGAGGCCGACTGGGTGATCGTCGGCCCCGGCTCCTGGTACACGTCGGTGCTGCCGCACCTGCAGATCCCCGAGATCGCGGAGGCCCTGCGCACCACCCGTGCCCACCGCTGCGTGGTCATGAACCTCTCCTCCGGGGGAGAGGAGATCGAGGGGATGCGCAGCACGGACCTGCTGCGCGTGCTGCTGGACAGCGCGCCCGAGACGAGCTTCGACACCGTGATCGCCGATCCGACGGCCCTCGAGGACGCGGTCGAGCTCGCGGAGTTCGCGCGCACACGAGGAATACGTACCCTGCTGAGGCAGGTGAGCGTGGGCGGCGGGGTGCCGGTCCACGACCCGGTGCGGCTCGCCGCCGCCTACCGCGACGTGTTCGACGGCGTGTACGGGGATGTCGAGGGGACGCACGACGAGGAGGAGGGGACTCAGGATGGCACTGACCGCTGACGCCAAGGAGGAGCTGTCCCGGATCGACGTGGCGCGCCCGTCGGCCCGCAAGGCGGAGGCCGCGGCGATGCTGCGCTTCGCGGGCGGCCTGCATCTGCAGGGCGGGCGCGTGGTGATCGAGGCCGAGCTGGACAGCGCGGCGACCGCGCGGCGGCTGCGCGCGATCATCGCCGACGTCTACGGGCACGGCAGCGAGATCGCGGTGCTCGCGCCGTCGGGGATCCGCCGCTCGACGACGTACATCGTGCGGGTGCACGGCGACGGCGCGGTGCTCGCCCGCCAGACGGGCCTGCTGGACGCCCGCGGGCGTCCCGTGCGCGGGATGCCGCCCGCCGTGGTCGGCGGGGCCGCGGTGGACGCCGAGGCCGCCTGGCGCGGCGCCTTCCTCGCCCGCGGCTCGCTCACCGAGCCGGGCCGCAGCTCTGCCCTCGAGCTCGGCTGCCCGGGGCCCGAGGTCGCGCTCGCGATGGTGGGGGCCGCCCGGCGCCTGGGCATCGCCTCGAAGGCCCGCGAGGTCCGCGGCGGCGACCGCGTGGTGCTGCGCGACGGCGATGCGATCGCCGCGCTGCTCACGCGCATGGGCGCCCACCAGACCGTGCTCGTCTGGGAGGAGCGGCGCACGCGCCGCGAGGTCCGCGCGACCGCCCACCGCCTGGCGAACTTCGACGACGCCAACCTGCGCCGCTCGGCGCGGGCCGCGGTCGCCGCGGGGCAGCGTGTGGAGCGGGCGCTGGAGATCCTGGGGGACGAGGTCCCCGAGCACCTGCGCGAGGCCGGCCGCCTGCGCGTCGAGCACCGCCAGGCGAGCCTCGAGGAGCTGGGCCGCCACGCCGATCCGCCGATGACCAAGGACGCGGTCGCGGGGCGCATCCGTCGCCTGCTCGCGATGGCGGACAAGCGCGCCGAGGAGCTCGGCGTCCCCGGCACCGACGAGGTCGGCGAGGGCGGGGAGGGCGCGCGCTCCTGAGCCGGGAGCCGCTCCGCGGTCCAGGGAGCGGACCCGTTCCGACGTGACCCAGTGCATTGATAGACTGCTGCGCGGTCGTGATCGTCGTCTCGGGTTCCCGGGAGGCGCCGCGGTCGTCCGAGCGTACGAGGGCGTGCGCGACACACATCCCCGCAGCCTCCTGGGCTGCGATCCAAGGAGGAACCGTGACCACTAAGGTCGGAATCAACGGATTCGGTCGCATCGGGCGCAACTTCCTGCGCGCCGCCCTCGAGCAGGGTGCCGACATCGAGGTCGTGGGCGTCAACGATCTGACGGACAACGCGACGCTCGCCAACCTCATCAAGTACGACTCCATCGGCGGCGTGCTGCCCCACGAGGTCAGCCACGACGACGACTCCATCACCGTCGGCGACCTCACCTTCAAGGCCTTCGCCGAGCGCGACCCGAAGAACATCCCGTGGGGCGAGATCGGCGCGGACGTCGTCATCGAGTCCACCGGCATCTTCACCGACGCCGAGAAGGCCAAGGCCCACCTCGAGGGCGGGGCGAAGAAGGTCATCATCTCCGCTCCCGCGAAGAACGAGGACGCGACCTTCGTCATCGGCGTGAACGAGGGCGACTACGACCCGGCGAAGCACGACATCGTCTCGAACGCCTCGTGCACCACGAACAGCCTCGCGCCCGTGGCGAAGGTGCTGAACGACGAGTTCGGCATCGTCAAGGGCCTCATGACCACGGTCCACGCCTACACCTCGGACCAGGTCCTGCAGGACGGCCCGCACAAGGATCCGCGCCGCGCCCGCGCCGCCGCCCTGAACATCGTGCCCACCACGACCGGCGCCGCCAAGGCCGTCGCGCTCGTGCTGCCCGAGCTCAAGGGCAAGCTCGACGGCTACTCGCTGCGCGTGCCGGTCCCCACCGGCTCGATCACGGACCTCACCTTCGAGGCCTCCCGCGAGGTCACCGCCGAGGAGATCAACGCCGCGGTGAAGAAGGCCGCCGAGGGCCCGCTCAAGGGCATCCTGCGCTACACCGAGGACCCGATCGTCTCCAAGGACATCGAGCACGACCCGCACTCCTCGATCTTCGACGCGCAGCTGACCAAGGTGAACGGCAACCTCGTCAAGGTCTTCACCTGGTACGACAACGAGTGGGGCTTCTCCAACCGTCTCGTCGAGCTCAGCCAGCTCGTCGGCAAGAGCCTCTGATCCTCGCCTCCTCACCGAGCTGAGATCCGACGGAGCCCGTCCGGCGCCGCACCCTGCGGGGCGCGGCCCGGGCGGGCTCCGTCGCTGCACCCATCGAACCTAGGAGCCACCCCGTGCTGAAGACCATCGCGTCGCTCGGCGACCTGCGCGGCAAGCGGGTCATCGTCCGCGCCGACCTCAACGTGCCGCTGGACGGCACCACGATCACCGACGACGGCCGCATCCGCGCCGCCCTGCCCACGATCTCGACGCTCACGGGCGCCGGTGCGCGCGTCGTCGTGATCTCCCACCTCGGCCGACCCAAGGGCGCGCCCGAGGAGAAGTACTCGCTGCACCCCGTCGTGGGGCGGCTGTCCGAGCTCCTCGGCGCCGACGTCGCCTTCGCGACCGACACCGTGGGCGACAGCGCCCGGGGCACCGTGGACGCCCTCGCCGACGGCCGGGTCGCGATCCTCGAGAACCTGCGCTTCAACCCGGGGGAGACCGCGAAGGACGAGGGCGAGCGCCGCGCCTTCGCCGAGCAGATCGCCGCGCTCGGCGACGCCTTCGTCTCCGACGGCTTCGGCGTCGTCCACCGCAAGCAGGCCTCCGTGTACGAGCTCGCGCAGCTGCTGCCCTCGGCCGCCGGCGAGCTCGTGACCAGCGAGGTCGAGGCGCTGCGCAAGGTGACCGACGACCCGGGGCGCCCCTTCGTGGTGATCCTCGGCGGTGCCAAGATCGCCGACAAGCTCGGCGTCATCGAGAACCTGCTGACCAAGGCCGATCGGATCCTCATCGGCGGCGGCATGGCGTATACCTTCCTCAAGGCCCAGGGCCACGAGATCGGGAAGTCCCTGCTGGACGCCGAGCGCGTCGACACCGTGCGCGGGTACCTCGAGACGGCGCAGCGCAACGGCGTGGAGCTCGTGCTGCCCGTGGACACGGTCGTCGCCCAGGAGTTCTCGGCCGACGCGGAGCCGACGACGGTCCCCGCCGACCAGATCCCCGCCGACCAGGAGGGCATGGACATCGGCCCGCGGACCGCGGAGCTGTTCGCGGAGAAGATCGCCGATGCGCGCACCATCTTCTGGAACGGTCCGATGGGGGTCTTCGAGTTCGAGACCTTCGCGCGCGGCACGAAGGACGTCGCCACGGCCCTCGCCGGAGCCGACGGCTTCACCGTGATCGGCGGCGGCGACTCCGCGGCCGCCGTGCGCACCCTGGGCTTCGACGAGTCCGCGTTCTCGCACATCTCGACCGGCGGCGGTGCGAGCCTCGAGCTGATCGAGGGCAAGGAGCTGCCGGGCATCGCCGTCCTGGAGGAGGACCACGCATGAGCACCACCCGCACCCCGCTGATGGCGGGCAACTGGAAGATGAACCTCGACTGGAAGCAGGGCCTGTCCCTCGTCGAGGACCTGGGCGACGCCCTCAAGGGCCTGGACACCTCCGCGGTCGAGGCGGCCGTGCTGCCTCCGTTCGTGGACCTGCGCACCGTGCAGACGGCCGTGGACGCCGGGAAGCTGCCGATCTCGTACGGGTCCCAGGACGTGTCCGAGCACGAGTCCGGTGCGTTCACCGGAGAGGTCTCCGCCTCCATGCTCACGGCACTCGGCGCGACCTACGCGACCATCGGCCACTCCGAGCGCCGCCAGTACCACGGTGAGACCGAGCAGGTCACGAACGCCAAGGTGAAGGCCGCCCTCGGCGGCGGTCTGACCCCCATCCTGTGCGTCGGCGAGCCGCTCGAGGAGCGGAAGGCCGGCACGCAGGTCGAGTACACCCTCGCCCAGCTCGAGGGCGGGCTCGAGGGCGTCGACGCCGCACAGGTCGGTTCCCTCGTCGTCGCCTACGAGCCGGTCTGGGCGATCGGCACCGGCGAGGTCGCGACCCCGGACGACGCCCAGGAGGTGTGCGGCGCGATCCGCGACTGGGTGCGCACCGCCCACGGCGAGGCCGCGGCGGATGCCGTGCGCGTCCTCTACGGCGGCTCCGTGAAGTCCTCGAACGTCGCCGAGCTGATGACGAAGCCCGATGTCGACGGCGCCCTGGTGGGCGGGGCCTCGCTGAAGGCCGACGAGTTCGCGAAGATCGTCCGCTACCAGGACGCCTGAGCGGCGCGATCGGACGAGGAGCCGAACGGCTCACATCCGGCGGGGCGGGTCCGGCGACGGATCCGCCCCGTGTCGTATCCTGGCGCAGTTCCAACGTCCCGTGAGGAGAGTCCGTGGACCTCAACCTGCTCAAGCTGATCCTGCAGATCGTGCTGGCGATCACCGGCGTCGCAGTGATCCTGCTGGTGCTGCTGCACCGCGGCAAGGGCGGCGGCCTGTCCGACATGTTCGGCGGCGGCGTGTCCTCCTCCGCGAGCGCCTCCGGCGTCGCCGAGCGCAACCTCGACCGCCTCACGGTCACCCTCGCCGTCGTGTTCGGCGCCGCGGCCGTGGGTCTGGGAGTGATCGAGCGCTTCATGTGATCATCCGACGCGCAGCGCGTGCGACAGCCGTCCGAGAGGCCGGGAGGATCCGATCCTCCCGGCCTCTCGCATTCCCGGAGGGGACGGCGCCCGACGAGGCGAGGCGGCGCGCCGTCGCAGAGCGCGTCGCACAGTGGGACAGCGCACCCAGAGGGCCCGACCACGCCATGTGCGCGGCCGGGCCCTCTCGGTGCTCCGGTCGGTCCCGGGAGTGCGGTCAGCCCGTCAGCCCTTCCGCAGGCCCGTCGCCGAGGACTCGTCGAGGTACCAGGTGGTGGACTCGAGCCCGCGCACCGAGGAGGCCGGGACCTCCCACGGGTCGATGCCCCGGTGGGCGCGCGCGACCGCGTCGGCCTTCTCCGCGCCGGCGGCCAGCAGGCCCACGTGGCGCGCGGAGTTCAGCACGGGCCAGGTCAGCGACACCCGCAGCGGCGGCGGCTTGGGGGAGTCGACCACGGCCACGGCGCTCGCGCCGTCGAGCTGCTGCGCGGGGTGGCGCGGGAACAGCGAGGCCACGTGGCCGTCGGGCCCGACGCCCAGCAGCAGCACGTCGAAGAACGCCTCGCCGCGGGTGCGGAACGGACGGTCGCCGCCCGCGCGATCCAGCTCCTGGCCGTACCAGGCGGCGGCCTCGTCCAGGGACATGCCGCTCGAGGTCGAGGGGACCGGATGCACCTTGCCGGGCGCGAAGGCGATCTTCTCGAGGAAGCCGACGCGCACCGACTGGTCGTTGCGGTCCTCCGAGTCGGCGTCGACGAAGCGCTCATCGCCCCACCACACGTGCACGGCTGCCGGGTCGACCTCGTGCTCGACGAAGGCGACGGGGAGGGCGTCGGCGGTGGCGGTGCCGATGGTGCCTCCGGTGACCACGAGGTGCGCCTCTCCGCGCGCGGAGATCGCCTCGGCGAGGCGGGAGGCCACGTCGTCGGCGGCGCGCACGGCGGCGGCCTCGAGGGACTCCGAGACGGCGTCCGTCGGCTCCGGCTTGCCCTTCGCGAAGGTCGAGGCGTCCTCCACCTTGGAGAAGGCATGGGCGAGGACCTCGCCGTAGACCTCGTCGGGGTCGAGGCGCCGCAGCTCCTCGGCCAGCAGCTCGTAGAGGGAGCTCGCGGGCACGGGGACGCGCTGGTCCTCCTGGTCGCCGGGCAGGGAGATGATGACGCTGTCGCCCTCGCCGCGGCGCAGGGCCACGGTACCGTCCTCGCGCTCGAAGACGAGGGACTGGGGGCCGGCGGGGCAGCCGTCGACGGTCTCGATGTCGACCTCGAGGCCGAGCTCGAGGGCGAGCCAGGCGGCCAGCAGGCGCACCGAGGGATCGCCCGCGGGGCCGGCCACGCTCACGCTGCGCGGGAGGGAGATCGGCGGGGTCTCGTAGGCCGTGGCGGCCAGCCCGCGCCAGCGGGTGATGCGGGCCCAGGAGAGATCGGAGTCGCCGCTGGAGTAGCCGCGGCGCAGGCGCTTGAGGGTCGCGTCGGGGTCGCTCGAGGAGGCGGCGTCGGTGATGCGGCGCTGGGAGATCGACCCCAGGACGTCGTGGACCGGCGAGGACGGGGCGTCCTCGGGCCACCAGGTGACGATCGGGGCGTCGGGCAGCAGCAGCGGGGTGATGAGGGTGTCCAGGCTGGACATGACGTCGCCCCGGGCGCGGAGGATGACGATCTCGCCGGCTCCCGCGTCGCGGCCCACCCGGATCTCCGCGTCCAGTCCGGTCTCGGCGTCGGTGTCGGCATCGACCACGATGACCCGCGAGGGGTGCTCGTGGCTGGCCTGCACGGCGGCCTGCAGGGGCTGATCGATGTCCTCGCCGGTCGCGACGATGATCAGCGTGAGCACGCTGCCCACGGTGGTCGCGCCGAAGGTCTCGCGCATCTGCGTCATCTTCTTGTCGACGGCGGATGCGGTGGTGTCGTTCAGGGTGGTGATCACGGTCGCCTCCAGGCGCGTCCGTCGCGCGTGAGCATCTCGTTGGCGGTCTCCGGGCCCCAGGTGCCGGGGCGGTACGGAGCGGGCGGAAGGTTCTTCGCCCAGTAGTCGGTGATCGGGTCGAGGATCTCCCAGGACAGCTCGACCTCCCGCTGGCGCGGGAACAGCGGCGGGTCGCCCAGGAGCATGTCGAGGATCAGCCGCTCGTAGGCCTCGGGCGATTCCTCGGTGAACGAGGACCCGTACTGGAAGTCCATGTTCACGTCCCGCACCTCCATCTGGGTGCCGGGGACCTTGGAGCCGAACCGCATGGTCACGCCCTCGTCGGGCTGGACGCGGATGACGATCGCGTTCTGGCCCAGGTCCGCGGTGTCCGTGGAGGAGAACGGCAGGAACGGGGCGGACTTGAAGACCACGGCGATCTCGGTGACGCGGCGGCCCAGGCGCTTGCCCGCGCGCAGGTAGAACGGGACCCCGGCCCAGCGGCGGGTGTTCACGTCCAGGCGCATCGCGGCGAACGTCTCGGTCGTGGAGTCGGCGGGGATGCCGTCCTCCTCGAGGTAGCCGCCCACCTCCTCGCCGCCCTGCAGGCCCGCGACGTACTGCCCGCGGGCGGTGTGCAGGGAGAGGTCATCGGGCAGGGAGATGGCCTCGAGGACCTTCTCCTTCTCCGTGCGCAGCTCCTTGGCGTCGAAGGAGATGGGCTCCTCCATCGCGGTCAGCGCGAGCAGCTGCAGGAGGTGGTTCTGGATGACGTCGCGCGCGGTGCCGATGCCGTCGTAGTAGCCTGCGCGCGAGCCGATGCCGATGTCCTCGGCCATCGTGACCTGCACGTGGTCGACGTAGTTCGCGTTCCAGATCGGCTCGAACATCTGGTTCGCGAAGCGGAACGCGAGGATGTTCTGGACCGTCTCCTTGCCCAGGTAGTGATCGATGCGGAAGACGTCCTCGGGACGGAACACCTTCTCCACGACGTCGTTGAGCTCCTTGGCGGAGGCCAGGTCGTGGCCGAAGGGCTTCTCGATGACCACGCGGCGCCACGAGCCGTCGCGCGGGGTGTTCAGGCCGGAGTTCGCCAGCTGCGAGCAGACCTGCGGGAACGCGTCCGGCGGGATCGAGAGGTAGAAGGCGTGGTTGCCGCCCGTGCCGCGGGTGCGGTCGAGCTCCTCGACGACCTCGGTGAGCTTCTGGAAGGCGGCCGTGTCGTCGAAGGTGCCGGTGACGAAGCGCAGGCCGCCGCGCAGCTGCTCGAAGGTCGACTCGTCGAACTCGGTGCGGGCGTGCTCGGTGACGGACGTGCGCACGTAGTCGGCGAAGTCGTCATGGCTCCAGTCGCGGCGCCCGTAGCCGACCAGGCCGAAGCTCGGGGGCAGCAGACCCCGGTGGGCCAGGTCGTAGATCGCGGGGAGGAGCTTCTTGCGGGCGAGGTCTCCGGTGACGCCGAACATCACCATCGAGCTCGGACCCGCGATCAGCGGCAGGCGCCGATCACGGGGATCGCGCAGCGGATTGCGCGGAGTGGGGGTCGTGTTCACGATCATCCTTCCGGCACGTGGCGGAGCCGACCCGTCGGGGCGGCTCCGCCGTGTGCTCGATGGAGTGAGGACCGCCGGCCCTCCTCTCCGCGCGGCGCCGCGGGCGGCGCTCAGGAGCGGACGGGGGAGGGGAGGCGGCGGGGTGGGATCAGGCCGAGGCGATCTGCGCCGCGACGGTCTCGAGCAGCTCGTTCCAGGCCTTCTCGAACTTCTCGACGCCCTCGCGCTCGAGGACGGCGTAGACGTCGTCGAGGTCGACGCCCGCGGCGGAGATCTTCTCGAGGTCCGCGGCCGAGGCCTGCGCGGCCTCCGCGTCCAGCGCCTTCCCGGGCTCGGAGTGGTCGGCGACCGCGTCGAGCGTCTTCTCCGGCATCGTGTTCACGGTGGGGGAGGCGACCAGCTGGTCGACGTACATGGTGTCGGCGTACTCGGGGTTCTTCACCCCGGTCGAGGCCCACAGCGCGCGCTGCACGCGGGCACCCTTCGCGGCCAGCTTCTCGAAGCGCTCCGAGGAGAACTTCTCGAGGTACACGCCGAAGGCCACGCGGGCGTTCGCCACGCCTGCCTTGCCGCGCAGCTCCAGGGCGTCGCCGCCCAGCTTCTCCAGGCGGGCATCGATCTCGGTGTCGAAGCGCGAGACGAAGAACGAGCCGACCGAGCGGATGGTCGAGAGGTCGATGCCGGCGGCGTCGGCCTTCTCCAGGCCCGCCAGGTAGGCGTCGATGACCTCGCGGTAGCGGTCCACGGAGAAGATGAGGGTCACGTTGACGCTGATGCCCGCGCCGATCACCTCGGTGATGGCCGGCAGGCCCTCCTTGGTCGCGGGGATCTTGATCATCACGTTGCTGCGGTCCACGATCTCGCTGAGGCGGTGGGCCTGCGCGATCGTCTTCTCGGTCTCGTGCGCCAGGCGCGGGTCGACCTCGATGGAGACGCGGCCGTCCTGGCCCTCGGTGGCCTCGGCGACCGGGGCGAAGAGGTCGGCGGCGGAGCGCACGTCGTCGGTCGTGAGCTTCTCGACGACCGCGTCGACGTCCTTGCCGGCCTTCGCGAGCTCGGCGATGTCGGCGTCGTAGTCCTGGGCGCCGGAGATGGCGGCCTGGAAGATCGAGGGGTTGGTGGTGACGCCCACGATGTTCTTCGTGTCCACGAGCTCCTGGAGGTTGCCGGAGGTCAGGCGGCCGCGGGAGAGGTCGTCCAGCCAGATCGACACGCCGGCGTCGGAGAGGGCCTGGGTGCGGGTGTTCTGGGTCATGAGGGGAATCCTTCCTCGGCGCGCGCGGCGCCGATCAGATCATGGGGAGTCGGAGACGGATGGTCGCCGTGGATGCGCGGGGCGGGTTCGGGGCCCGAGGGCCGACGGCGGGCTCCCGCGCGGGCACGGCGAGAAGAGGGGGGGCGGGACCCGTGGGTCCCGCCCCCGTCGGCGGATCAGCTCTGCGCGGCCTCGATGGACTCCTTCGCGGCGGCCACCACCGCGTCGGCCGTGAAGCCGTACTCGCGGAAGAGCGTGGCAGCGTCCGCGGAGGCGCCGTAGTGCTCGAGGCTGACGGCGCGGCCCGCGTCGCCCAGGTACTTAAACCAGGACTGGGCGATGCCCGCCTCGACGCTCACCCGGGCGCGGACGCCGCGGGGGAGGACCGACTCGCGGTAGGCCTCGTCCTCGTCCTCGAACCACTCGACGGACGGCATGGAGACCACGCGGGTCGGCGTGCCGGCCTCCTCGAGCTGCTTCTGCGCCTCGACGGCGTACTGCACCTCGGAGCCGGTGGCGATGAGGATGACCTCGGGCTCGCCGTCCGCGGCGTCCTTGAGGACGTACCCGCCCCGGGCGACGCCGTCGGTGCTCGCGTACTCGCTGCGGTCCAGCGTCGGCAGGGCCTGGCGGGAGAGGATCAGGCCGATCGGGCGCTCGCGGCGCTCGATCGTCGCCTTCCAGGCGGCGGCCGTCTCGTTGGCGTCGGCAGGGCGGACGACGTCCAGGCCCGGGATGGCGCGCAGCGCGGCGAGGTGCTCGACCGGCTGGTGGGTGGGGCCGTCCTCGCCCAGGCCGATGGAGTCGTGGGTCCACACGTAGATGTTGTCCACGCCCATCAGGGCCGAGAGGCGCACGGCGCCGCGCATGTAGTCCGAGAACTGCAGGAACGTGCCGCCGTAAGCACGGGTGAGCTCGTCGAGGTTGATCCCGGAGAGGATCGCGCCCATGGCGTGCTCGCGGATGCCGAAGTGCAGCGTGCGGCCGTACTCGTCGCCCGAGAACTCCTTGGTCGAGCGGTCCTTCGGAATGAAGGAGGGCTCGCCGTCCATGGTGGTGTTGTTCGAGCCGGCGAGGTCGGCCGAGCCGCCCCAGAGCTCGGGCAGCACCGGGGCGAGGGCGTTGAGCACCTTGCCGGATGCGGCGCGGGTGGCCAGGCCCTTGGCGTCGGCCTCGAAGGTCGGCAGGGCGTCGGCCCAGCCGTCGGGGAGCTTCCCGGCGACGAGCCGGTCCAGCAGCGCGGCGCGGTCGGCGTTGGCCTCGCGCCAGCTCGCGAGCTTCTCGTCCCAGGCGGCGTGCGCCTCCTTGCCGCGCTGCACGAGCTCGCGGGTGCGGTCGAGGACCTCGGCGGGGACGTCGAAGGTCTTCTCGGGATCCAGGCCGAGCGCCTTCTTGAGGCCCGCGACCTCCTCGTCGCCGAGGGCGGATCCGTGGGCGGCGCCGGTGCCCTGCTTGGTGGGAGCGGGCCAGGCGATCACGGTGCGCAGGGCGATGAAGGACGGCTTGTCGGTGACCTTCTTGGCGTCCTCGATGGCGGTCTTGAGGGCGGCGACGTCCTCGACGTACTCGGTGCCGCCGTGGGTCCAGTCCACGTGGTGGACGTCCCAGCCCAGCGCCTCGTAGCGGGCGGCCGTGTCCTCGGTGAAGGCGATGTCGGTGTGGCCCTCGATCGAGATGTCGTTGTCGTCCCACAGGACGATGAGGTTGCCCAGCTCCTGGGTGCCGGCGATCGAGGAGGCCTCGTTGGTCACGCCCTCCTGCATGTCGCCGTCGGAGGCGATCGCGTAGGTGAAGCGGTCGAAGAGGCTCTCGCCCGCGGGGGCCTCGGGGTCGAACAGGCCGCGCTCGCGGCGCTGCGCCATGGCCATGCCGACGGCGGTCGCCAGGCCCTGGCCGAGCGGGCCGGTGGTGGTCTCCACGCCCTTGGTGTGGCCGACCTCGGGGTGGCCCGGGGTCTTCGAGCCCCAGGTGCGCAGGGACTCGATGTCCTCGAGCTCGAGGCCGAATCCGCCGAGGTAGAGCTGGATGTACTGGGTGAGGCTCGAGTGGCCTGCGGAGAGGACGAAGCGATCGCGGCCCAGCCACCCGGTGTCCGAGGGGTCGTGGCGCATGATGTCCTGGTACAGCAGGTAGGCCGCCGGGGCGAGGCTGATCGCCGTCCCCGGGTGGCCGTTCCCGACCTTCTGGACGGCGTCCGCCGCGAGGGTGCGCACCGTGTCGATCGCGCGCTTGTCCACGTCGGTCCAGCCGTCGATTCCCTTGAACGATTCGCTCACGAGTTGTTCTTCCTTCCGTCAGGAGCTGCAGGAGCGGCTCGCGTCGCCCGGGTCCCGGGGCGCGCCGCTCAGCGACCATTCGATCCTATCGCCCCGCCCCGTGGCCAGGGGTTGCCGCGACTTCTCGTGGGACGCGCATCCGGTGAGCCATGTCATGCGAGGTCAGGGACTCTCACGCCCCGAGCAACGGATCGGGCGGCCGCGACGATGTCCGGAGGTGACGAGAGGCACGCGGTGTGGCGCGTCGAGCACCGCGGCGGCGGTCCGCGGGGCCGGCCGCCGGGTAGTATCGGGCCCGTTCGCCCCCTCGGCGCAGACGCGTCGGTCGCAGCAGGAAGGACGGTGGACGGTGACCGCTCCCCACGGCACCCCCGCTCCCGGGACCGCCCGGCGCACCTCGCAGACGTCTCAGGCTCCCCGGTCGGAGTCGGCCCCGTCCGCCTCCATGGCCCCGGCCCCGTCGGGCCCCCAGGGCCGCCGCGGCATCGGCCGCACCGTGCGCGCCTACGTCGCGCTCACCAAGCCGCGGATCATCGAGCTGCTGCTGATCACGACGATCCCCACCATGTTCCTCGCGGCGGGGGGCTTCCCGCACCCGCTGCTGATCCTCGCGACGATGATCGGCGGCTACCTCGCCGCCGGCGGCGCGAACACGCTGAACATGTACCTGGACCGCGACATCGACGCGAAGATGAAGCGGACGAAGAACCGTCCGATCGTCACCGGCGAGGTCTCCCCGCGGGCCGCCGTCGTGTTCGGCGTGGTGCTGTCGATCGTCTCCGCCCTCTGGCTGGGCCTGCTCGTGAACTGGGCCTCCGCCGTGCTCGCGATCGCCGCGATCCTCCTGTACGTCCTCTTCTACACGATGTTCCTCAAGCGCCGGACCTCGCAGAACATCGTGTGGGGCGGGATCGCGGGCTGCATGCCGGTCCTGATCGGCTGGTCGGCCGTCACCGGCACCGTCTCCTGGACGGCGTTCCTGCTGTTCCTCGTCATCTTCTTCTGGACCCCGCCGCACTACTGGCCGCTCGCCGAGAAGTTCACCAAGGACTACGAGACCGCGGGCGTGCCCATGCTCCCCGTGGTCAGCTCCCGCACGAACGTCGCCCACCAGATGGTGCTGCACAGCGTGCTCATGGTCGCCTCGAGCCTCGCGATCATCCCGCTGGGGCACACCGGCTGGGTCTACGCGGTCGCCGCCGTGGCCTCGGGCGCGTGGTTCCTCTTCCTCGTCATCCGCTACGCGGTGCGCACGCACAAGGGGCTGACGGGCAAGAAGCTCGGCCCGATGGTCGTCTTCCACGGCTCGATCACCTACCTGACGCTGCTGTTCGTGGCGCTCGCGATCGACCCGTTCGTCCGCTTCTGAGGAACGTGCCCGTGGTCGCCGCCGACGCCGACCCCGCCGAGGTGCGCACGGGCGACGCCCGCGATCTCGAGCAGTACCTGAGCCATCTGCGCGTCGAGCGCGGCCTGGCGGGGAACACGCTGGCCGCCTACCGGCGCGACCTCACCCGCTACCTGCGCCACCTCGCCCGCGAGGACCGCGCGCTGCACGCGATGACCCCGGAGGACGTCTCGGCCTGGCTGCGGACGGTCCGCTCGGGGGCCGACGGGGGATCGGCGCTCGCGGCCTCGAGCGCCGCCCGGGCGCTGGCCGCGGTCCGCGGCCTGCACGCCTTCCTCGACGCCGAGCGCACCTCGAGCACCGGCGACCCGACACGGCTGCTGCCCGCCCCGAGCCGACCGCGCACCCTGCCGCACCCGATCACGATCGACGAGGCCGCGCGGCTCGTCGAGGCCGCGGGCCGGCCCGGCACCGGCGCGCTGTCCGCCGAGCGCGCCCTGCGGGACCGGGCCCTGCTCGAGGTGCTCTACGGGCTCGGCGCACGGATCTCCGAGGCGATCGGGCTGGACGTGGACGACGTCGATCCGCTGGAGCGCGCCGCGGTGCTGCGGGGCAAGGGCGACAAGCACCGCGCGGTGCCCGTCGGACGCTTCGCCCTCGAGGCGCTGGAGGCGTATCTCACCCGGGCGCGGCCCTCTCTCGCCTCCCGGGGACGGGGCACTCCGGCGATCTTCCTGGGGTCGCGCGGCACGCGGCTGACCCGGCAGGCGGCGTGGCAGATCGTGCAGCGCGCCGCCGCCGACGCGGACCTCGAGGGCGCGATCGGCCCGCACACCCTGCGCCACTCCTTCGCGACCCATCTCCTGCACGGCGGCGCCGACGTCCGCGCGGTCCAGGAGCTGCTGGGGCACGCCTCGGTCACCACCACCCAGCTACACCCAGGTGACCGTCGACTCCCTGCGCGAGGCCCACGCGGCCGCCCATCCGCGCTCCCGCGACCGCGGCTGAGCCGGGGCCGAACGCCCGCGGCGGCGGCGCCGCGGGCTCCGCGGGCGGGACCGGCGGGCCCGAGGAACCCATGGGGCTTAGACTTGCGGGGCGATCCGCGGCCCCGCCACGTGCGGCGGAGCCGCCCCGCGTCCGCCGCGCGCACCGCGGCGGGACCCGAGCAGCGGGTCCCGATCGGCAGGATCGGCGCAGCAGCGCAGCAGTACGACGCCCGGACGAGCAGACGACAGGAACACCACGTGAGCGACTCCTCCAAGTTGACCCTGGACATCGACCTGGGACCCACGGGTCTCCCGCGGCCCGATTTCCCCGAGCCCCCGGCGCTGGAGAGCCACGGCCCCGCGCGCGTGATCTCGATGGTCAACCAGAAGGGCGGCGTCGGGAAGACCACGAGCGTCATCAACCTCGGTGCGGCGCTCGCGGAGATGGGCCGCAAGGTGCTCCTCGTGGACCTCGACCCGCAGGGCGCGCTCTCCGCCGGCACCGGCGTGAACCCCTACGAGCTCGACATCACCGTCTACAACCTGCTCATGGACCGCAGCCACGACGTCCACGACGTCATCCAGTCCACGAGCACCGACGACCTCGACGTGCTCCCGGCGAACATCGACCTCTCCGCGGCCGAGGTCCAGCTGGTCAACGAGGTCGCGCGCGAGATGGCGCTCGCCCGGGTGCTGCGTCCGGTGATGGACGAGTACGACGTCATCATCATCGACTGCCAGCCCTCGCTGGGCCTGCTCACCGTCAACGCGCTCGCGGCCAGCCACGGCGTGATCATCCCCCTCGAGGCCGAGTACTTCGCCCTGCGCGGCGTCGCCCTTCTCGTGGAGACCATCGAGAAGGTGCAGGACCGCATCAACCCCCGCCTCGACATCGACGGCATCCTCATCACGATGTTCGATCCGCGCACCCTGCACGCCCGCGAGGTCAGCCAGAGGGTCGTCGAGGCCTTCCCTGACCGGGTCTTCCGCACCACCATCAATCGCACGGTGAAGTTCCCCGACGCCTCCGTGGCGGCGGAGCCGATCACCTCCTTCGCCTCCTCCACCAAGGGCGCGGAGTCCTACCGGCAGCTCGCGCGGGAGCTCGTCGCGCGCGGCTGCGCCGCCTGATGGCCGAGCGCCGCCGGAGCGCCTTCACCCCACCGCGCAGCGTCCGTCTGCGCGACAGCGACGGACGCCCGGTGCCCGCCCCCGAGTCCGCCCCGGCCGCCGGCGAGCGCCTGCAGAAGGTCCTCGCCCGCGCGGGATTCGGCTCCCGGCGCGCCTGCGAGGCGATCATCGCCCAGGGCCGCGTGAGCGTCGACGGCGAGACCGTGCTCGAGCAGGGCGTGCGCATCGACCCGGTCCACCAGGTCGTGCACGTGGACGGCCGCCGCCTCCAGCTCGACGGGGGCAAGCGCACCGTCGCCCTGAACAAGCCACGGCACGTGGTCAGCGCCATGTCCGATCCGGAGGGCCGCCGCGACCTCACCGAGTTCGCGGAGCGCTTCCCGGAGCGGCTCTACCACGTGGGCCGCCTCGACTTCGAGACCGAGGGCCTGCTCCTGCTCACCAACGACGGCGAGCTCGCCCACCGCCTCACCCACCCGAGCTTCGACGTCGAGAAGACGTACGTGTGCCGCTTCCCGCTCACCGGTGCCTTCCCGCGCGGCCTGCTCAAGGCGCTGCGCGAGGGCGTCGAGCTCGAGGACGGCCCCGCCCGCGCCGACCGTGCGCGACTCGTCGCCCACGACGGCCGCGAGGCGGTCGTCGAGGTCACGCTCCACGAGGGCCGCAACCGCATCGTGCGCCGCATGTTCGCCTCCCAGGGCCATGAGCTCACGGCGCTCGTGCGCACCCGGATCGGCCCGATCCTGCTCGCGGACCTCGCACCCGGCCAGACCCGGGAGCTCGACGCCAAGGAGCTCGGCACGCTGATGGCGGAGGTCGGCCTGTGAGCGAGGGCGCCGCCGCTCACGACGCGCCCCTGCTGCCGAGCCCGGTCCTCGTCATCGGCACCGGCCTGATCGGCGGATCCCTCGGACTCGCCCTGGGCGCCTCCGGCGTCGAGGTCCACGTGCAGGACGTCTCCCCGGGCACCACCTCGCTCGCGGTCGAGCTCGGCGTCGGACGCGTCCGGCGTGCGGACGACGGCGACCCCGCGCTCGTCGTCGTGGCCGCCCCGCCCGACGTCGCCGCCGCCCTCGTCGCCCGGGCGCTCGACGCCTACCCCGAGGCCCTCGTCGTCGACGTCGCGAGCGTCAAGCGCGTGGTCCTCGAGGACCTGCGCGCTCGCGCCGCGGCCGGGGAGCTCACCGCCGACGACCTCTCCCGCTACCTCGGCACCCACCCCATGGCCGGGCGCGAGGTCTCCGGCGTGATCGCCGCCCGCGCCGACCTGTTCCTGGGCCGCCCCTTCGTGATCTGCCCGCACGAGGGCACGCGCCGCGGCGCGGTCGCCCGGCTTCGCCAGATCGCGACCGAGCTCGGATCCCTGCCCGTGGTGATGGAGGCGGCCCGCCACGACGAGGCCGTCGCCCGCGTCTCCCATGCCCCGCAGGTGCTCGCGAGCCTGCTCGCGACCGGGCTGCTCGACGCCGAGGAGCAGGCGCTCGAGCTCTCCGGCCAGGGTCTGCGCGACACCACGCGCATCGCCGCCTCGGACCCGCGGCTGTGGGTCGAGATCCTGGGCGCGAACGCCCGCGCCCTGCTCCCGGTGCTCGGCGACATGCAGGAGCGGCTCGCGGGCGTCGCCGACGCCCTGTCCACCATGCAGGGCGATCCGGACCCGTCCGTCGGCTCGCGCCGCGAGCTCGCGCGCCTCATCGCCGAGGGCAACCGCGGGGTCGCCCGCATCCCCGGTAAGCACGGCAGCGGCACCGACGCCTTCGCGACGGTCTCGGTGATGGTGCCCGACAGCCCCGGCGAGCTCGCGCGCCTGCTCACCGAGACCGGTCAGATCGGCGTCAACCTCGAGGACCTCCATCTCGAGCACTCGCTCGGCCAGCGGGTGGGCGTCGCCCACATCGCGGTGATCCCGAGCCATGAGGATCTGCTCACGAGGGAGCTCTCCCGGCGCGGATGGGGCGTGCTCGAGGGCTGAGCGCCCGTATCCTGATCGGATGGAGTCCTCCGCAGCCCTGCCCGCATCCGAGCACGCCGTCACGTCGGACGCCGCGGCCGCCGGCGCGCCCCGCGGCGTGACCGTCGCGATCGACGGCCCCGCGGGCTCGGGGAAGTCGACCGTGGCACGCCGCGTCGCCGAGGTCACCGGCGGCGGTTTCCTCGACACCGGCGCGATGTACCGGGCGGTGACCTGGCAGTGCCTCCGCGGCGGCATCGACCTCGAGGACCGCGAGGCGGTCGCGCATGTCGCCGAGACCCTCGACCTGGACCTCGGGACCGACCCCGGCGGGGCCACCGTCGCGGTCGGCGGCCAGGACGTGACCGCCGAGATCCGCACCCAGGGCATCAGCAGCCAGGTCTCCGCGATCGCCACGAACACGGCCGTGCGCCCGATCCTCCAGCGCCGCCAGCGCGAGATGCTGCGGGAGACCGCCGATCGCCGCGGCCTGTGCGCCGCCGAGGGCCGCGACGTCACCACCGTCGTCGCGCCCGACGCCGACGTGCGCGTCCTGCTCACCGCGAGCGACGAGGCCCGCATGGCCCGCCGCGCCGCCGAGCTCGGCCTCGACGACTCCGAGGAGAGCCGCGAGCGCATGCGCGACCAGGTGCTGCGCCGCGACCGCGACGACTCCGCGGTTTCCGAGTTCCTGACCGCCGCCGAGGGCGTCACCCCGATCGACACCACCGACCTCACGATCGAGCAGGTCATCGAGCGCGTCCTGGCCCTCGTGGACGAGGCCCGCGCGCGCCACGAGCAGGAGGCCGACGCGCAGGACGATCCCGAGGTGCACTGGACGGGCGGCCCGGACCTCGCCGCCGCCCCCGGGGACGAGCCCACCGACGAGGAGATCGCCGAGGCCTGGCGCGCCGGGCTCGAGGACTACGCGCTGGACGACGAGGACCTCGCCCTCCTGACCGAGGGGGAGGAGGCGCCCGTCGGCCGCGCGGCGAAGAACCTGCCGGTCCTGGCCGTGGTCGGCCGCCCGAACGTCGGCAAGTCGACCCTCGTCAACCGCATCCTCGGCCGCCGCGAGGCCGTCGTCGAGGACGTCCCGGGCGTGACCCGCGACCGCGTCTTCTACGCGGCCGAGTGGGCGGGCACCGACTTCTGGCTCGTGGACACCGGCGGCTGGGAGGACAGGGTCCAGGGCATCGCCTACCGGGTCGCCGAGCAGGCCGAGGTCGCGATGGAGCTCGCCGACGCCGTCCTCTTCGTGGTCGACGCGACCGTCGGCATCACCACCACGGACGAGCAGCTGCTCAAGGTGCTGCGCCGCTCGGACCGCCCCGTGATCCTGGCGGCGAACAAGGTCGACGACGAGCGCGGCGAGCTCGAGGCCGCGGCCCTGTGGAACCTGGGCCTGGGGGAGCCGCATCCGGTCTCCGCGATCCACGGCCGCGGCTCGGGCGACCTGCTCGACGCCGTCCTCGCGGCGCTCCCGGAGGAGGGCCGCGGCGCGGCCCCCGACGACGGCCCCCGCCGCGTCGCGCTGCTGGGCCGCCCGAACGTCGGCAAGTCCTCCCTGCTCAATCGCCTGGCAGGGGAGAATCGCGTGGTGGTCGACGATCTCGCGGGCACCACCCGCGACCCGGTCGACGAGAAGATCGAGCTGGGCGGACAGGTCTGGACCTTCGTGGACACGGCGGGCATCCGCCGCCGCGTGCTGCAGTCCCAGGGCGCAGACTTCTACGCCTCCCTGCGCACCCGCTCGGCGCTCGACCGGGCGGAGGTCGCCGTGGTGCTGCTCGAGGCCTCCGAGCCGATCTCCACCCAGGACCTCAAGATCATCGACATGGTGCTCGAGTCCGGGCGCGCCCTCGTGCTCGCCTTCAACAAGTGGGACCTCATCGACGAGGACCGGCGCCGCCAGCTCGAGTGGGAGATCGAGAAGGACCTCGCGCACGTCGCGTGGGCGCCGCGGGTGAACATCTCGGCCCTCACCGGACGCCACGCGGAGAAGCTCGTGCCGGCCCTGCGCACCGCCCTGGACTCGTGGGACACGCGCATCCCCACCGCGCGCCTGAACGCCTTCCTGGGCACCCTCGTCGCCGCGCATCCGCACCCGCTGCGCGGCGGCAAGCAGTCGCGCATCCTCTTCGCGACGCAGGCCCGCACCCGGCCGCCGCGGATCGTCATCTTCGCGACCGGATTCCTCGAGCACGGCTACCGGCGCTTCATCGAGCGCCGCCTGCGCGAGGACTTCGGGTTCACGGGCTCCCCGATCGAGATCGGCGTGCGCATCCGCGAGAAGCGCTTCCGCTGACCCGAGCGGGCGCCCCGCGGCCCGAGCCGGTCCCGTCACGCCACGTTCCCGTTCCGACCGCCGCCCCCGACCCGCGTCCCGTCCCGTCCCGAGGAGCAGACCATGAGCCAGTCCTGGCAGCAGGTGCCTCCGCCCCAGCCCCCGGGCCAGGGCGCTCCGGGCCCCACGCCCCCGGTGCAGTACCCGGAGCGGCAGTCCCTGCAGACGCAGGCGATCGTGCAGATCGTGATCGGTGCCGTGTGCGGGGCGCTGATCCCGTCGATCCTCGGCATCATCGCGCTCGTGAAGCTCGACGAGCCCACCACGGCGCGCGCCCTCGTGAAGTGGGGGTGGATCTCGCTGATCATCATCGCCGCGCTGATCGTCGTCATCGTCGCAGCGAGCGTCGTCCTGCCGCTCGTGATCACCTTCATCGCCGTCGGCGCGTCCGCGGGGGGCTGAGCGCACCGATGGCCACCCCCGAGTTCGTCCACGCGCTGCGCGAGCACATCGGCCACGCGTCGCTGTGGATGTCCGGCGTCACCGCGATCGTGCTGGACGCCGAGCGCCGCCGCACCCTCGTGGTCCAGCGCGCCGACACGGGAGCCTGGACCCCGGTCACGGGGATCATCGACCCCGGCGAGCAGCCCGCCCGCGCGGCGGTCCGCGAGGTCGCCGAGGAGGCCGCGCTCACGGTGCGCCCGCTGCGCCTGATCGAGGTGCGCACCCTGCCCGAGATCACCTACCCCAACGGCGATCGCGCCCAGTACCTCGACCTGTGCTTCGTCCTCGAGCACGTCGACGGGGATCCCCGTCCGGCGGACGGCGAGAACACCGAGGCGCGCTGGGCGGACCTCGACGACCTCCCGCCGATGCCCGGCCGGTTCCGCGAGCAGATCGCACTCGCCCTCGAGGACCGTCCCGAGGCGGTGTTCCGGGCATGAGCGGCTTCTCCCGTTCCGCGTGTCCCGGCGACGTGCTCGCCCTCGCCCTCGCCCTCACGCAGAGCGCCGGCGACGAGGCCCGCGTGCGGCTGCTGCTGGATCAGCGCACGCTGGCCGACCGCGTGCCGGACGCCGCGGAGCGCCTGGCCGCCTTCGGCGACGGCGTGCTGGTCGAGGTGCGGGTGGGCGAGCGCCTCGCGCTGCCGGGCGTCTGGGTCGAGCGCAGCGTGCTCGACCTGCGGCCGACGGGGGAGCGCGAGCCGGTGCGCGAGGAGGACCTGCGGCTGCCCGCCGCCGTGGTCGGCGGCACCGGGCAGACCTCCCTGGCCTGGGGCGAGACCCGCTGGCCGCTGCCCCTGGACGCGACCGTCGCGATCCCGTCCTCGTGCAGGCCCGGGCCCCACTCCCTCCCGGAGCTGCGCCGCCTCGCCCTGCACGCGGCCGGTCGCCGCGCCGAGATCGCGCTGACGCTCTGGCAGGACCCCGGCTTCGACGTGCCCTGGCGCGACGTGCGCCTGGTCCCGCACGCCTCCTGGTGGTTCGAGATCGCGCAGGTCCCGCCCGGCACCCGCTACGCCGACGCCGCCGCGGGGCAGGGCGTCGAGGCCGCGCGCCTGCTCGCCGCCGCCCGCGACTGACCGCCGGACACGCCAGTGCCCGGCCTCCGCGGCCTGCGGCGCCGCGCCGGTAGGCTGGCTCACAGCCACGCGCCGCCCGCGGGAGGACCACGCGCCCCGCGGCTGCCGCCCCTCGATGCGGAGGAGCCTTCCCCATGGTCACCCCGGGACCCACCCGCCCCGACAGACGCACCTTCCTCAGGATCACCGCCGGCGCCGCCGTCGTCCTGCCGCTCGCCGCCTGCTCCTCGGACGCGGGGGCGGACACCGTGAGGATCGCCTACCAGCAGTTCGGCTCGGGCACGAACCTCAAGGACTGGCTGAGCGCGAGCGCGAAGACGTTCACCGCCGCCCATCCCGGCTTCAGCGTCGAGCTGGTGCCGATCGTCGCGGCGGAGAACGACTACTTCACGAAGAACGAGCTGCTCATGTCCTCGCCGCGGACCTCGGCCGACGTCGTCTACGAGGACTCCTTCATCATGCTCTCCGACGTCGGCGCCGGATACCTGCGGCCGCTCGATGCGCACATCGGGACCTGGGACCACTGGGACGACGTCGTGAAGGCGTCCCGCGAGGCCTTCACCGCGGAGGACGGGCACGTCTACGGCGCCCCGCAGACCACCGACACCCGCGCCCTCTTCTATCATCGCGACGTCTTCGAGGAGGCCGGGCTGTCCAGCACCTGGGAGCCGACCTCCTGGGACGACATCCTCGAGGCCGCACGCGCGATCAAGGACTCCGATTCCGAGGCCGCGCCGCTGTTCATCTTCAGCGGGAAGGCGCAGGGCGAGAAGGCCTCGATGCAGGGCTTCGAGATGCTGCTCTACGGGACGACCTCCCGTCTCTACGACGAGGACACGAAGAAGTGGGTCCTGGGCTCGCAGGGCTTCGTGGACGCGCTCTCCCTGCTGCGCACCATGTTCGAGGAGGAGCTGACCCTCCCGGTCTCCCAGCACCTGGACCCGAACATCAGCGAGAGCATCTACTCCACGATGATCCCCGAGGGGAAGCTCGGCATCCTGCTGGACGGCTCGTGGATCACCCGGAACTGGGCCGAGGGGTCGCCGGGGGAGTGGCCGGAGTGGACCGAGAAGGTCGGCCTGGCGAAGATGCCCACGAAGGACGGCCAGGACCCGGGCACTCTCACCCTCGCCGGAGGCTGGGGCCTCACGATTCCCCAGCACTGCCGGGACGAGGACGCCGCCTGGGCGTTCATCGAGGCGGCGACGTCGACGGAGAACTCGCTGGCCTTCGCGATCGCGGACAACCACATCACCGTCCGCAAGGACGTCGCCGCGAAGAAGGACTACCAGGAGTACGCGCCCAGCGTCGAGTTCTTCACCGACCTCCTCGCGACCGCCTACTACCGGCCGGCCCTGCCCGCCTACCCCGAGGTCTCGGCCGCGATCCAGGAGGCCATGGAGGCGGTGATGTCCGACGCCACGGATCCGAAGGAGGCCGCGGCCGACTACGACGCCGCGGTCACGGACATCGTCGGCGCCGAGAACGTGCAGGAGGAGTCCCGATGAGCACCCTCGCCCCCGAGCGCCCCGCGACCAGGTCCGTGCGGCCGCGCCGTCGGCGCCCCGCCGGCATCGGCGACCGCCTCACCCTGCGGCGCGCGGCGCCCATGATCCCCGCCGCCGTGCTCCTGGTGCTGTTCATGGCCGGCCCCATCCTCTACTCGCTCTATCTCGCCTTCACCGACAAGGCGATCCGCGGGGACGGCGCCTCGAAGACCTCCTTCGTGGGCGTCTCGAACTTCACCGACGCCCTCACCGACGGCGACTTCTGGAACTCGGTCGTGCTCACGATCCTGTTCACGCTCATCTCCGCCGTGATCGGGCAGAACCTGCTGGGACTGCTGCTCGCGCTGCTCATGGAGCGGGCGAACCGGGTGATCAGCTTCGCGATCACGTCCATCGTGATCGCCGCCTGGATCCTGCCCGAGGTGGTCGCCGGGTACCTGCTCTACACCTTCTTCGCCGAGGGCGGCAGCCTCGACGGCATCCTCGGCCTGGTGGGCATCCCGCCGCAGACCCTGCTGTTCAGCGCGCCGATCGTGGCGGTGAGCTTCGCGAACGTCTGGCGCGGCACCGCCTTCTCGATGCTCGTGTACTCGGCGGCGCTCGGCGCGATCCCCGGCGACGTCCAGGAGTCGGCCGCGATGGACGGGGCCGGGCCGATGCGCCGCTTCACCTCGATCACGCTTCCGCTGCTGCGCCCGGCGCTCGCCACGAACCTCATGCTCATCACCCTGCAGACCCTCTCCGTCTTCGGGCTGATCTTCATCATGACCGGCGGCGGGCCCGACCGGAAGAGCCAGACCCTGCCGCTGTACATGTACGAGCAGGCGTTCTCCTACGGCCAGCTCGGCTACGGCACGGCGGTCGCCCTGCTCCTGCTCCTGATCGGAGCGGCCGCCTCCCTCGTCTACCTCCGCCTGCTCCCCGAGGAGGAGAAGCGATGACCTCCACCGCAGCGGCCCAGGCCGCCTCCGCATCCGCCGCTCCGTCCGGGACGTCCGGCCCCGGCTCCGCGACCGCGCGCCCCCGCCGCGGCCACAAGGGCGGCAAGGGGCCGCGCGAGCGCACCGCCGAGCTCGCCTCGAGCCTCGCGATGATCGTCATCGGCGTGGCGTTCCTGATCCCGCTGCTGTGGGTCGTGCTGGCCTCCTTCAACGAGAGCGCCACGCTCTCGGTCAGCTGGCCCGAGAAGTGGAGCCTGGGCAACTTCCGGGCGATCTGGAACACCGAGACCACGTTCCGCCCGCTCGGGAACTCGCTGCTGCTGTGCGGCGGGGCGACGATCGTGACCATGGTCGCCGCGGTCCTGTGCGCCTACCCGTTCTCCCGGTACCGCTTCGCGGCCAAGCGTCCGCTGCTGCTGACCGTGATCTTCGCGACCGGACTGCCGATCACCGCGATCATGATCCCCGTCTACTCGCTGTTCGTGCAGGTCAACCTCATCGACTCGATGTTCGGGGCGATCCTCTTCCTGGGCGCCTCGTCCCTCCCGTACGCCATCTTCCTCACCAAGGGGTTCATGGACTCGGTCCCCGTGGAGATCGAGGAGTCGGCGTGGACGGAGGGTGCGGGCGTGCTCCGCACCCTGTGGTCCGTGGTGCTGCCGCTCATGCGCTCGGGGCTCTCCGTGGCGACGATCTTCACCTTCGTCGGCATGTGGGGCAACTTCTTCGTCCCCTTCATGCTGCTGCTGAGCCCCGACCACCTGCCGGCGGCGGTCACCCTGTACACGTTCTCCTCGCAGTACGGGCAGGTGGCCTACGGCCAGCTCGCGGCCTTCTCGATCTTCTACTCCCTGCCCGTGGTCGCCCTGTACCTGATCATGGGCCGGAGCCTGGGCACGGGCTTCGCGGCCGCCGGCGGCGTCAAGGGGTGATCGGCCGGCGGGCCGTGCGCCGCGTCGCGGGCAGCAGCGCCCGCGGCCTGCGGTGCCCGTTCAGCCATCGCCCGATCCAGGTGCTGCGCACCATCAGGTCGTAGGCGAGCAGGAGGATCCCGGTGGTGAGGAGCAGGTTCAGCGCGACCTTCACGAGCGGGGGCAGCGGCAGCTCCGCCATCGCCAGGCCCAGGGCGACGACGAGCGGCAGGTGCAGCAGGTAGATCCAGTACGAGGCGTCGGCGAGATAGCGGACCGCGAAGATCTCGCGGTCCATGGCGCGTGCGGCGAGTCCGAGGAGCCCGCGCACCCATGTCCACCCGGCCAGCGGGACGAGCACGAGGGTGAGGACGGGGGACTCGGGGGTCCCCGACCCGCCCACCAGGAGCGGCGCCGTGAGCAGGCCGGCGAGGGCGAGGCAGAGGGGCCACCCCCGTGCCATCCGCCCCAGGGCGCGGGTCTCGACCTGGAGGAACCAGCCGACCAGGAATGCGCCTCCGTAGGCGAGCGACGCCCCCGGCACCGGGATCAGCGTGGTGGGCTCCTGGATGCCGCCGATGTTCGTCCCCTGGGCGACGAGGCCCGCCGCGTAGGGGAGCGCGGCCAGCAGCAGTCCCGCAGGGCTCGAGAGCACGCGGCCGATCGCGCGGGCGGCGCGGCCCGCGCGATCGGCCCCGAGGAGCCTCACGAGCAGCGCCCGGACGAGGACGACCACGAGGATGATCTCGACCAGCAGCAGCAGGAACCACAGCTGGCCCGGCGTGAGCAGGTCCAGCAGCCCCGGTCCGCCCTCGTCGGCGCCGCCCTGCGCTCCGCCCGTGTCCTCGGCCCCGCCCTGCACGGCCCCGGGCAGCGGGCGGCCCAGCGCAGCGCTGCCCGCGACGATGACCACGGGCAGCGAGAGCACCGCGAGGGGCCAGAAGGCGATCAGCGGGGCCCCGATGCGCAGCAGGCGGTCGCGCACGTACGACCCGGTCCCGCGGCGCATGAGCACCATGCGGCCGAAGTAGCCGGCCAGCATCATGAACAGGATCATCCGGAACAGATGGATCACGACCATCACGGGAAGCGCCCACGATGCGGTCCGGGTGTCCTGGAAGAGCCAGGCGGCGCCGGGGACGAACCCGAGCACGGTGTGCAGCACGACCCCCAGCAGCAGGGCGCCGGCGCGGAGGGCGTCCAGATGGTGCAGACGCGCGGACGGTGCCCTGCGTGCGGTCTCGGTCGCCGGCGAGGGGGACGTGGACGGATGCGCGGAGGAGGCCATGACCACGACGCTAGGCAGGGACGGGGAGGGGCGGATCCCCTCACCGGCGTCCGCCCCCTCCGCCGATCGGGGGATGGCGCGACGCTGGCGCCCGGTGCATGCGCGGGGGAGACTGGGGCGCATGCCTGTGGCGATTCCGCGTCCGTCGGCGGTCGCGCGCCCGACGGGGCTCGCGGCCCCGTTGCCGATCCCCGTCCGCGGAACAGACGGCGAGGGGTCGATCCCGACCGGTCCTCTCGGGCGGCTGCTGACCGTGTGGCTGCCGCCCGTGCTCGCCGCGGTCTCCTGGATCGTGGGTCTGCTCGCCTCCGACGTCCTCGGGTTCCGGCACCTGATCCTCTGGGCCCTCGTGCCCGCTCTCGCCACGCTGCTCCTGCGCGTCGGACTCACGCGCAGGGCGCGCGTGCAGGGGGCGGGGGAGTCGGGTCTCGTCGCCCTGTTCGCCGTCCACCAGGCTCTTCTCGTGCTCGCGGTCGCCCTGAACCCTCTCGCCTGCATCTATGCCTTCGTCGGCTACCTCGACGCGCCCCGCTTCCTGGCCGGCCGGGCGATCCCGGTCTCGGTCGGGGTGACGGCGCTGATCTGTGCCTTCGGCCAGACGGGCGGGACGGCGGGAGTGGCCGCTGCGCCTGCGCTGTTCGTGATGCTCGTGCTGGTCAACGTCCTGCTCAGCCTGGGCATGATGCACCTGGACAACGAGCGCGAGCGGGAGATGCTCGCGCGCGAGGCGGCCGCCCGGGAACTCACCGAGGCGTATCGGGAGAACTCAGAACTGCACGAGGAGCTGGTGCGCCGCGCCCGTGAGCGCGGCGTGGCCGAGGAGCGCACGCGCCTGGCACGGGAGATCCACGACACGGTGGCCCAGGGCCTGGTCGGTGTGATCCGTCAGCTCGAGGCCGTGCCGCAGGAGGGCCTGGACGATTCCGCGCGTCGGCGGATGCGGACGGCGGAGGAGGCGGCGCGGGAGAGCCTCGTGGACGCGCGCCGTGCGGTGGAGGCCCTGGCCCCGCAGCAGCTGGAGGGCGAGGACCCCCTGGAGGGCCTCGCGGAGCTCGTGGCCCGCTGGTCGCGGACCCACCGGATCGTCGCGACCTTCGACGCCGATGCGGCGCCGAGCCCCCTTCCTCATCCCCACGCCGTGGTGCGCGTGACGCAGGAGGCGATGGCGAACGCGGCTCGCCATTCCCGGGCGGGCGCGATCGAGATCGTGCTCGCGGGGGAGCCCGACGCGCTGGTGCTGCGGATCCGCGACGACGGCCGCGGCTTCGACCCGGAGGAGGCCGCAGCCCGCGGCCGCGGACACGGGATCACGGGCATGCGCTCGCGGATCCGGGAGATCGGCGGGGCTCTCGTCGTGGACTCGGCGCCCGGCGAGGGAACCCTCCTGACAGCCAGGATCCCGCGGTGAGCGCCGCTGCGCGTCCCGCGGTGGGCCCCGCTGTGCGGGTGCTCGTGGTCGACGACCACCCGGTGGTCCGCGACGGACTGGTCGCGATGCTCGGCGCCGATCCCGGGATCGACGTGATCGGCGCGGCGCAGGACGGCGCCGGGGCGCTCGCCCTGATCGCCCGCGAGGAGCCCGAGGTCGTGCTCATGGACCTGCGCATGCCGGGCATGGGCGGTGTCGAGGCCATCCGCGAGCAGCGTCGGCGCGGGGGAGCGCAGCCGCGGCTGCTCGTCCTCACCACCTATGACACGGACCGCGACATCCTGGGTGCGCTCGAGGCGGGGGCCGACGGCTACCTGCTCAAGGATGCTCGGAGCGATGACCTCATCCGGGCGGTCCACGACCTCGCCGCCGGGCGGCCCGTGCTCGTCCCGGCGGCGCTCTCGGTCCTCACCGCGCAGCGCGGGGCGCGCGGGCAGCGCCCCGCACTGAGCGCCCGCGAGGCGGAGGTGCTGCGCCTGGTGGCCGAGGGGTGCACCAACCGGGCGGTGGCGCGGCGCCTGCGCATCGGCGAGGCGACGGTCAAGACGCACCTCGCGCACGTGTACGAGAAGCTCGGCGTCGGGGACAGGGCCTCGGCCGTGCGGACGGCGTGGGAGCAGGGGCTCGTCTAGCTCCGACGAGCCCCTGCTCCCGGCGTCGTCGCCTTGCGGTCGTCTCAGCGTGAGGCGACAAGGACGCCGCCCACGAGGGAGGCCTCCGCGGCGGCGCTCCCCGAGCTGCCGGACGAGGAGGTCGAGGAGCTGTTCTGCGTCCCGCTCGCGCTGCCGCCGTCGGATCCTCCGCCGTCGGACGCGCCGCCGGGAGGCATGCCGTCCTGACCGCCGCCGTCGGACGGAGGCGCACCCCCGCCGTCGGACGGAGGCGTGCCTCCCTGTCCGCCGCCCGCTCCGAAGGCATCGGTGGACTGCCCGGGCTCGGTGCTCGGGTCGATCGCGACGGACAGCGTCACCGTGAAGCCGCTGTCGGCGTCGCCGTCGACGTCGGCGAGCTGCAGCTCCCCGCCGTCGTCCCCGAAGACGTTGTCGGAGTCCAGGGTGACCTGCGCGAGGTTCTCGGCCGAGCCGTCGTACTCGTCGAGCGCGTAGACGGTCTCGCAGACGTCCTGGGGGAGGGCGACCTGCGAGGTGGCCAGCAGGTTGTCGGTGCTGGTGATGGAGTCCGCGTCGGGGTAGACCTCGAAGTGGATGTGGGGCCAGCGACCGGTGTAGCAGGCGGGGAAGATGCTCGTGAAGGTCACCTGCCCCTTCTCGTCGGCCACCTGGACGCCGCGCAGGTAGTTCTCGTCCTCGAGGCCCTCGGAGTACAGCGAGTACTCCCCGGCGGCGTCGCAGTGCCACACGTAGACGGCGACGCCCTCGTAGGGCTCGTTGTCCGCCTCGAGGTTCGTGAGGGTGAGCGTGAGCGTCATCGGGACGCCGTCGGCCCTCGCGCTCGCGTCGCCGAAGCTCGAGGTGATGTCCGAGCGCACGATCCCGGACTCGGTGAGCACGTTCGCGCCGTTGGTGCCGTCGGCCGGATAGGGGCCGTTGGTCTCCTCGGGGATCTCGCCGTCGCTCGTGCCCGAGCCGCCCCCGTCCGAGGCGGAGGACGAGGCAGCGTCGTCGGAGGCGTCGGACGTGCAGGCCGCGAGGCCCACGGCCGCGGCCCCGACCCCGAGGCCAGCGAGGGTCCGACGGCGTGAGAGCAGCGTGGCGAGGTCGAAGCCCAGGCCCTGGTCGGCCAGCGGCTCCTCGGGGTGGGAGAGGTCGCGTCCCTGGTAGCTCACGCGGCCGTCGCCGGCCACCTCCACGCGGGAGTCCTCGGCGTGCGAGGGATGGCGGCGGGCCTCGTCCGGCTGCGGGTTCTGCTCCGGCTGCGGCTGCGGGGTCTGCGGGCTGTGCGTGGTCATCGCAGGTCCTTCGGTCGTTCTTCTGGGGCGAGAACGATCCTGCGGGGCGAGCCCGTGCCGGAGGCAGGTCCCGCCTGTGCCGACGCTGTGCGACGCGGGCCGTGCGCCCGGGGCCGCATGCCCGGTGCCGAGCGCCCGGGGAGGGACGTCAGCGGAAGATGACCGTGCGCATCCCGTCGAGCAGCACGCGTGACTGCGCGAACCAGGTGACCGCCCGCCGCAGCGCGAGGCACTCCTGGTCCTGGCCGATCTCCCGCAGCTGCGCGACCGAGTGCGAGTGCTCCACGCGCGTCACGTTCTGCTCGATGATCGGGCCCTCGTCGAGGTCCGAGGTGACGAAGTGGGCGGTCGAGCCGATGAGCTTCACGCCGCGCTCGTGCGCCTGTCGATAGGGGTTCGCGCCCTTGAAGCCGGGGAGGAACGAGTGGTGGATGTTGATGCAGCGACCGGCGAGGGCCTCGCACAGCTCGGGGGAGAGGATCTGCATGTACCGGGCGAGGACCACGAGCTCGATGTCGTGCGCGTCGACCGCCTCGAGCACGGCGCTCTCGAAGGCCTCCTTCTGCTCGGGCCCCGCGACGGGCAGGGAGCGGAAGGGGACCCCGTGGAATTGGACGAGATCCCGCAGGGTGTCGTGGTTCGCCATCACGAGCGGCACCTCGATCGGCAGGTGCCCGGAGCGCTGGTGGAACAGCAGGTCGCTCACGCAGTGCGCGGCCTTCGAGGCGAGGATCAGGGTGCGTCGGGGCCTGCCCGCGACATCGAGGGAAGCCTCGAGCCCGAAGCGCTCGATCACCGGGGCGAGCGCGCCCTCGAGCGCGTCGCGCCCCGTGTCCGAGGCGATCTGCAGGCGCATGAAGAAGCGCCCCGTGTCGGGGGAGGCGAACTGCTGGGACTCGGTGATGTTCCCGCGCGCGGCGACGACGGCGCCGCTGACGGCGTGCACGATCCCGGGCCGGTCCTCGCACGCGAGGGTGAGCACCCAGGTGGTCGGCGCGGTGCTCGGCTCCGCGGGGGTCTGGGAAGCGGTCGTGGGGCCGACGGGTGCGGCGGGCTTCTCGGCGGGGGACTCGGGCATGGGAGGAGTCTAGGGAAGAGCGGGGCCGCCCCGGTGGCTCGGACCGCGGGATGGGCTGGTCGAGGGGCTGGACTTCTCCCCGAGGGCGGAGGACGATCACGGTATCCGTGCACCGCGCGATCGCGCGCGGTCGGGGAGGGAGGCCAGTGATGATGGACGCGACCCCCACCGTCGTGGTGGGTGTGATCCCCGGACAGCACTCCCGGGTCGTCGCCGAGGCGGCGACCTTCGCCGAGCGCTTCGGCGCCGAGCTCGTGTGCGCGAGCGTCGACGCCTCGAGCTACACCCTGGAGAGGCGGCCCGACGGCACCGTCACCGCGCTCCCCGTCGACCCGGACGCCTTCGAGGAGATCGTCGAGGTCTTCGACCCCGCCCTGCACCGGGCGATCGCCGAGACGCTCGCCGACCGCGGCGTGCACTGGTCCACGGTGGCCCTCGCGGGCCCGCCGGCGCAGGAGCTCATGCGCCTCGCCGACCAGCTGGACGCGGCGATGATCGTGGTGGGCACCCGTGAGTCGGGCCTCCGCGCCTCCCTGCGGGAGTTCCTCAGCGGCTCCGTCGCCGTGCACCTCGCCCACCACCAGGAGCGGCCCGTGGTCGTGGTGCCGCTCGCCGCCCACGGCGAGGACCTCACGCTGCCCTGGGAGGACGAGAGCTGATCCCGTCCTTCAGCGCGGGGCGTCGGTGATCTGCAGCGTCGGCCGACGACGGTGCACGGTGAGGTGCCGCAGCCCCTCCGGGCCCGCGGTGAAGGCACGGCGCGAGCGGCGGGGCAGCAGCACCAGCTCGCCCGGCGCGAGCGCGAGCTCGCCGCGCTCCGTGGTGATCGTGCCGCTGCCGGCGAGGACCACGACCAGCACGTCGTGATCGGGTCCGACGTGCTCGCCGATGCCGGCTCCCGCGGGGAGGATCACGAGGTTCGAGTCGAGGTCGCGCGGCTGCACGCCGATCGACCAGGCGGCTCCGCCGGCCGACCCCTCGGGGAGCTCGACCGCGGCGGTGTCCACGAGCACGCGGGGGAGCGCGGTGGAGGCGTGCCGCGAGATCCGCACGCGCCGGTCGCCGTCCTCCGTGCCCTCGTGCTCCCAGCCGAAGCTCCCGGGCTGGTCCCGCTCGAAGTCGTCTCGCAGATGCAGAGGATCGTGGTCGGTGACGAGCACGAACGACTCGCCGACCCCGAGCGCCTCGAAGCGCGCGAAGATCCGTCCGTGACGCTGGGACTTCGGCACCGCGCGCACGTCCAGGATCGCGGGCTGCGGGGTGGGCGTGGAGCGCGGATCGGTCGACGGGGAGGGCACGGGGGACTCCTTCTCCGAGTGGGCGGGTGGCGGTATGACCGCACCCTACGCGCGGCGCAGTACCCTCGAGCCGACGAAGGTCCCGGCGACGAGGGAGGCGCGATGAGGGAGGACGAGCCGGTGCGCATCGAGAGCGGGGAGCCCGCCTGCTGGCTGCAGCGCGTGTGCCAGGACTGCGGGGCGCTCACCGAGCAGCCCGGCGCGACCTGCTGGCGCTGCGGGCGCCGCCTCGAGGCCTCCGAGGACGAGTCCGGGGCGTGATCTGCGGCCTCCCTCGCGAGCCCGAGCGACCCCGGACATGACGAAGCCCCGATGAGAACGCGGTTCTCATCGGGGCTATCGGTCGGGCTGACAGGATTTGAACCTGCGACCCCTTGACCCCCAGTCAAGTGCGCTACCAAGCTGCGCCACAGCCCGGAACCTCCACGGCGGGAGGACCGGGATCGATGCTACCCCGGAAGATGCGTCCAGAGCGAATCCGCGAGCGCGTGACCTGCGGCACCCCGGTCGATGCCTCGCTGCTGCGCGTGTCGCGGGCGTGCATGCGATAGTGAGGCCAGCCCCGTCGGCAGGAGGTCCGAGGATGGATCAGCAGCACAGCGAGCACCCGTCGGCGCCGCGCGAGGAGATCCCCGGCGCGCCCGTGCCCGACCTGCTCGAGCAGAGCCCCGGCCTCGACCTGCCCGAGCTGCCCTGGCGCGTCGCGCAGACCGCGAGCGCGCTCGCCCAGCTCTCCCATCACGTGCTCGCGATCGGGCCGCGCGCCGCGCGCCTCCTCGCCCGCCTGCGGGGCACGCTCGCCGAGGAGGGCGTCGCCGCACTGCCCGTCGGTCCCGCCCACTCCCGGACCCGTGAGCACCTGGGCTCACTGGGTCTGGAGGTCCTCGACCACGATCCGTCGGACCTCGGCGCGACGCTGCCGTTCCCGCCCGAGCGCTTCGACCTGGTCATCGTGCTCGACGCTCCCTACGACCCTCGCGAGGTCCATCGCGTCCTCGCGCCCGAGGGGATGCTGCTCGCCCAGCAGCGGGGTCCCGGCGATCTCGCAGAGCTGGGCTCCGGGGACTCCCCGGACACGCTCGCCGAGCACCTGCGCCGCGTCACCGAGGCGGGGCTCGAGACCGAGCACTCGGACACCTTCCACGGCGAAGGGCGGGTCGAGACGCGCGAGGGTCTGCGTGCCCTGCGCGAGGGGGAGGGCCTCGCACTCCCGCCGACCGGCGACCCCGGGGCCCTGCCGCTGCGGATCACGCTCTCCCGGTACCTGGTCCAGGCGCGTCGACCCAGCCGGCCTGCTCCGGCGCGCACGGACTTCGCCGAGATGCTCGAGGACCCCCTCGACGTCCCCCGCGTCTGACGCGCCCCCGGGTCTGACCGCACGTGATGGCGCGCGTGTCCGCGATGCCCGAGTTCGCGGACCGGGCGCACAACCCGTCTCGGTCAAGTGTTCGTCAAATCTCCACAGCATTGTTCTTGCACCTCCCGGGAGCGCTGATCCACATGGGAGGATGGTGCGACCTAGGGAAGGGGAGCTTCAGTGACCGAGAACGCCGACGGCACCTACGACAGCCTCGACAAGACCTCGACGCTGCACGCCATCCCCACGCAGGATGCGCTCGAGGAGCCGGAGCACGGCCTCAACCAGCAGGACCGTGCGGCGATCGAGAACCTCCCCGACGGCAGCGCCCTGCTGATCGTCCGCAAGGGCCCGAACCTCGGCGCGCGCTTCCTCCTCGACTCGGAGAAGACGGTCGCCGGCCGCCATCCCAACAGCGAGATCTTCCTGGACGACGTCACCGTCTCCCGCAAGCACGCCGCCTTCCTGCAGCAGGGCGCGGACTTCGTGATCCGCGATCTCGGCTCGCTCAACGGCACCTATGTCGGCATGGAGCGCGTGGACGAGGCCGTCCTGCGCAACGGCCAGGAGGTCCAGATCGGCAAGTACCGGCTGACCTTCCACCTCAAGCCCGGGAAGGACTGAACTCGTGGCGGCATCGGCCTCGCGCAGGCCGACCCCGTCCGGCAGTGCGCGCCTGAGCATCGGGCAGGTCCTGGACCTCCTGCAGGAGGAGTTCCCCGACCTCAGCCACTCCAAGCTCCACTACCTCGAGGCGGAGGAGCTGATCTCCCCCGAGCGCACCGCGAGCGGCTACCGCAAGTACTCGCGCGCCGACGTGGACCGGCTGCTGTTCGTCCTGCGGGCCCAGCGCGATCGCTTCTGGCCCCTCAAGGTCATCAAGGAGCACCTGCTCGAGCACGGCGTCGACGACGACGTCACGTCGATCGCCTCGCGCCCCGGGCCCACCTCCCAGATCCAGCCCGTCCGTCTGGACCGGCGCGGCCTCCTGCGCGAGACGCAGGTCGACGAGGAGCTGCTCGAGGAGCTCGAGAGCTACGGCATGCTCGAGGAGGGCCTCGTCTTCTACGGGGCCTCGGAGCTCGAGATCGTCCGCGCCGCCCGCGTCCTCGCCGACGAGGGGCTGCACCCGCGGCACCTCGTGATGGTCCGCACGTCGGTCGAGCGGCAGGCGCACATGCTGCGCTCGGTCGCCCAGCCCCATTCGCGGCCGACGGACGCCGCCGCGCGCGGACAGGCCCAGAGCCTCGCCGAGGAGCTCGGCGAGTCCCTGAACTCCCTGCACAACGCCCTGCTCAGGAAGCAGATCCACCGCGGCGGGTGACTCTGCCGGACCTCCCCCCTCCCGATGGCGCGCCCGCGCGGCCGTGTCCGGATCCTCCGCGCGCGCCCGGATTCGTCGGCGACACGCGCGGGACGGGGAGGACGCCCGCGCGAGGAGACGCTAGGCTGTCAGCGTGCTCTCACCCTTCCCCATAGGAGAGCCGCTACCGGAGGCGAATGTGAACAGCGATCAGCGCGCGGACCGCACGACGCAGTCGACAGTGCCCGCCGAGGACGCGCAGGGCGTGCTCTTCGACGAGCTCGTGGATGCGCCCGGCGAGTTCGGCTACCGCGGCCCCGCAGCCTGCAAGGCCGCCGGCATCACCTACCGCCAGCTCGACTACTGGGCCCGCACCGGCCTCGTCGAGCCCGGCGTGCGCGCCGCGAGCGGCTCGGGCAGCCAGCGCCTCTACGGCTTCCGCGACGTGCTCGTCCTCAAGGTCGTCAAGCGGCTCCTCGACACCGGCGTCTCCCTCCAGCAGATCCGCGTGGCGGTCAGCGCGCTGCGCGAGCGCGGCGTCGAGGACCTCGCCCAGATCACCCTGATGAGCGACGGCGCGTCGGTCTACGAGTGCACGTCCGCGCAGGACGTCTTCGACCTGGTCCAGGGCGGCCAGGGCGTCTTCGGCATCGCCGTGGGGCGCGTGTGGCGCGAGGTCGAGAGCGAGCTCTCGGTGCTGCCGAGCGTCGATCCGGCCGATGACGCCGAGATCGCCCTGCACGACGAGCTCGCCGCGCGCCGGCGCACGCGCCACGCGGGCTGAGCGCTCCACGAGCGGCGCCGCCGCAGCAGACTCGCACGCAGAGGGCGGGCACCCGGGAAGGGTGCCCGCCCTCGTGCGATGCGTGGAGCGGATCGCGCGCCGGGAGGCGCTGCTCAGCTGTCCTGGCGGGAATCCATGACGCGCTTCAGCAGGGCGTCGAAATCCTCGGTGAGCCGCGCGCCGCTCGCGCCGTGGTACTCGTGCAGGGGGACCGCGCCGCCCTGTGCCTGCTGCAGGCCCACGCGCTCCTCGATGATGGGGTCGAGCACGAGGTCTCCGAACAGCTCGCGCAGCTCCGCCAGGCGGTACTGGTGCTCGACGGAGCGCGGGCGATAGCGGTTCACGACGAGGCCCAGCGGCTGCAGGCGCGGCGCGAGATCCCCCTCGCGCATCTCCTGGGCGAGCTTGAGCGCACGGTCGGCCGCGGTGACCGCGAAGAAGCCCGGCTCGCAGACCACGAGCGAGCGGTCGGAGGCGGACAGAGCCATCTGCGTGAGCCCGTTGAGGGAGGGCGGGCAGTCCACGATGACGAGGTCGTAGCGGTGGGTGCGGCGGTCCAGGGCGTCGCGCAGGCGCCGCACCTCCCGGCCCTTGGGGGCGGGGGAGTCGACGAGCACCGAGCGGTGGCTGCCGGGGATGATGTCCAGGTGCGAGGAGGAGTCCTTCGACCACGGGGCCGGGATGATCGCGCGGTCCACGGTCTCGGTGCGCGGCGAGGACAGCACCTCGGCGACGTCGGTGGTGGTGCCCGGCTCGCCGAGCAGGCCCAGGGTCGCGTCCGCCTGCGGGTCCAGGTCGATGACGAGCGCGTTCACCCCCTGATGGAGGGCCGCGGACGCGAGGCCCAGGGTCACGGACGTCTTGCCGACGCCACCCTTGAGGGAACAGACGCTCACAGTGAACACACGGCGAGTCTACCGATCCCGGGCCGCTCGGCCCGCACCGGCGCACCGACGATGTGCCTCGGGTTACCGTGAGTGGCCGCCCGTCACCACGCCGCGCCGCCCACACCGTCTCACCCGCACCAGGAGGGGCCCATGACAGCCGATCGCCCGGACCCCGCAGAGCTGGTCCTCGAGGTCCTCGAGGGGTGCGGACAGTTCGCCCGCAGCGAGGCGGAGAAGGTCGGCTCCGTGGTCTCCGAGGAGCCGACGGAGCTCCGGGTCGCGGTCCCGGATCTGACGGCTGCGATCCCCCTCGCACGATCATGGCGCCGGGTCGTCGCCGCCTCCGCGGTGCTCTCCGTGCCCGCACGGCGACCGCGCGAGCTCCTGGAGACCTCCGCACAGCAGCGCATCGGCGAGCTGATCGAGCAGGTGCGCCGCGCGAAGCCGCGCCAGCGCTTCGGTGCGCTGCGTCTGCGCGCGGCCGGCGCCGACAGCCCCGACATGCGGCGCCTGTCCGCAGCGATCGCCGAGCGCGCAGGGCTCCCCGTCGCGGACGACGGCGACCTCGTGATCCGGGTCCGCCGGGCGCCGACGGCGGGGGAGTGGGAGCTGCTCGTGCGCCTCACCCCGCGACCGCTCTCCACCCGGGCCTGGCGCACGGGCGACTATCCCGGCGCCGTGAACGCGACGATCGCCGCGAGCTGCCTCGACCTGCTCGAGGTCGGCCCTCAGGACGAACTGCTGGACATGACCTGCGGCTCCGGCACGTTCCTCATCGAGCAGCTGCACGGGCCCGTGCCCCGCCGGGCCGTGGGCGTCGACCTCTCCGCGCAGGCGCTCGAGCTCGCGCGCGGTCATCAGCGGGCGGCGAGGCGCCGCGGCCGCATCGACTGGGTGCACGGGGACGTCCTCGAGACGCCCCTCGAGGGCGGCTTCACGCGCCTCGTGACGAACCCGCCCTGGGGCACCCTGCACGGGGAGCACGAGAGCAACGAGCAGCTGCTCGGGGACCTCATGTCACGGGCCGCGGAGCTCGCGGCGCCCCGGGCGCGCCTCGGGATCCTCACCCACGAGATCCGGCGCATGCACGCGGCCCTCGAAGGACGCGCGGACTGGCACCTCGTGGACGAGCACCGGTTCTTCCAGAAGGGACACCATCCCCGACTGTTCCTGCTCGCACGGGGCTGAGCCGCGCGGGCGCGCACGGCCCCGAGGGGCCCGAGCCCGGCTCAGAACCCGCGGTCGCCGCGACGGAGCACGAGCAGTGCCTCGGGGTCGCCCTCGAGGCGCACCCGTGAGACGCGATCGCGGCCGAAGGCCCACAGCGTCAGCTCGGTCGGGTTCCCGTGCACGCGCACGGAACCGATGGGATCCTTCGAGGGCACGCGCGCGCCGCCGAGCGGGGAGACCAGGGTGACGTCGACGTCGGTGCGCACGAGCGGGCGCGCCATGCGCTTCAGGTGCGTCCACAGCTCCTGGTCATGGGCCGCGGAGAGCGCCCGCGGCTCCCACCCGGGACGCGCGCGCAGCAGGTCCTCGTGATGGACGAGGTACTCGACCGTGTTGGCGAGCGAATCGACGAGGCGGAACGGGGAGAAGCGCGGCGGACCGCTGCGCAGCATCTCGACGCGATCGGACCAGGTGCGCTCCTGGAGCCGGCGCAGGGCGGCGTACGAGCGGTCCGCGATCGGGCCGACGGGGAGCTTGGGTCCGATCATGAGGTCCTGGCGCTGCTCGCGCAGGATCAGGTGCTCGAGGAGCGCGGACGCGTCCCACTCGTCGATCACGGTGGGGGCGTCGGGCCCGAAGGACACGAGGTCGTCGGCCAGGGCTGCGCGCTCGTGGCGGGCCAGGGGCTCGGAGTGGGGGGACATGGCGCCATGATAGGCGCGGCGGATCGGCGGACGCCGGGTGCTCCCTGTGTGTCCGCCGATCCCGCGCGGGGCCTCACTCCTGGTTGCTGAAGGCGGCGTCGAAGGCGGCGTCGGAGACCGGGTAGTCCAGTGACTTCAGGTGCTCGATGGCCTCGGCGGCGCCGTGCAGGCGGTCCATGCCCGCGTCCTCCCACTCGACCGAGAGCGGCCCGTCGTAGCCGACCGACCGCAGCGCCCGCAGGCACGCGTCGAAGGGCACGTCTCCGCGCCCGAAGGAGACGAAGTCCCAGCCGCGGCGCGGGTCGCCCCAGGGCAGATGGGAGGACAGCCGGGTGTTGCGCCCGGTGATGCGCACGCGCACGTCCTTGCAGTGCGCGTGGTAGATCCGGTCACCGAAATCGGTGATGAAGGAGACCGGATCGATCTCCTGCCACATCATGTGCGAGGGGTCCCAGTTCAGGCCGAAGGACTCCCTGCGGCCGATCGCCTCGAGGGTGCGCTGCGTGGTCCAGTGGTCGTAGGCGATCTCGGAGGGGTGGACCTCGAGGGCGAAGCGCACACCGCACTCCTCGAAGACGTCGAGGATCGGGTTCCAGCGCTCGGCGAAGTCCTCGTAGCCCTTCTCGATGACGTCCGCGCCGACCGGCGGGAACATCGCCACGTACTTCCAGATGCTCGAGCCGGTGAAGCCCGTCACCGTTCTCGCGCCGAGCGCCCGGGCGAGGCGCGCGGCGTCCTTCATGTCCTCGGCGGCGCGCTGGCGCACGCCCTCGGGCTCGCCGTCGCCCCACACGCGCGAGGGCACGATCCCCTGGTGGCGGAAGTCGATCGGGTCGTCGCAGACCGCCTGTCCCACCAGGTGGTGGGAGATCGTCCAGACCTTCAGGCCGTAGCGGTCGAGGATCTCCCTGCGCTCGGCGATGTACTCCTCGTCGTCCCATCGGGAGGCGTCGAGGTGCTCGCCGGAGATCGCGATCTCCAGGCCGTCGTAGCCCCAGCCCGAGGCGAGTCGCGCGACCTCCTCGAGCGTGAGGTCGACCCACTGGCCGGTGAACAGGGTGTGCGGCTGAGGCATGTCTGATGCTCCTTCGGATCGGACGGTGCGTACTTCGGTGGATGGAGAGGTCGTGCCGCGGGCCGATCATGCTCGACCGAGCGGCATCAGCTGACGGGGTTCAGCCGACGGGCGTGCTCGCCCCGTCGGCCGCGTCGGAGGCGATGACGGCGTCGAGCACGCGCTGCAGGGCGAGGCCCTCGGCGAAGTCGGGGGAGAAGGGTTCGCCGCCGGTGATCGCGACCAGCAGGTCGTGCGCCTGGTTGGTGAAGGCGTTCTCCCAGCCCAGCGCGTGTCCCTGCGGCCACCAGCCCTCGAGGTAGGGGTGCTCGGGCTCGGTGACGAGGATGCGCGTGAAGCCCTGCTCGGCGACGGGGACGGTCCGATCCAGGAACCAGAGCTCGTTGAGCACCTCGAGGTCGAAGCGCAGCGCACCCTCGGTCCCGAAGAGCTCCACGACCAGCTCGTTCTTGCGGCCGGTCGCGAGGCGGCTGGCCTCGATCGAGGCGATCGCCCCGCCCTCGAGCTCGAGGGTCGCCCATGCCGCGTCGTCGACCGTCACCGGTTCGAGGGCTCCGCCCTCCCCGGGCCGCTCGGGGACCGCGGTGGTGAGGCGACCCCGCACCGAGGTCGCGCGCAGCCCGGTGAGGAACTGGATCTGGTCGATCGCGTGGGAGCCGATGTCCCCGAGGGCCCCCGACCCGGCCGTGTCGCGGCGCAGCCGCCAGCTCATCGGGGCGCTCTCGTCCACGAGCCAGTCCTGCAGGTAGCTCGCGCGGGCCTGCAGGATCCTGCCCAGGCGCCCGTCCGCGACGAGTCGGCGCGCCTGTGCGAGAGCGGCCACCCGGCGGTAGGTGTGGCCGAGCGCCGCGACCTGGCCGCGCTGCTGGGCGGCGTCGGCCGCGGCGACCATCCGCTCGGCCTCGGCGGTGTCGTTCGCGATGGGCTTCTCGCAGAGCACGTGCTTGCCCGCCTCGAGCGCGGCGATCGCGATCTCGGCGTGCAGGAAACCGGGCGTGCAGATGTCGACGATGTCGATGTCGTCCCGCGCGATCGCGCGCCGCCAGTCGGTCTCGTGCTCCTCCCAGTCCAGGCGGCGCGCCGCCTCGGAGACCTTCTGCTCGTCGCGCCCCACGATCACCCGGCGGGCGACGGGAGGGCCGTCGAAGGCGGCCCCCAGGGTGCGCCAGGCCTGCGAGTGGGCGCGTCCCATGAACTCGTAGCCGATGAGGGCGATGCCCAGCGGGCGCTCCTCGCCCTCTCGAGGTTGCTGGTCAGGGGTGGTCATGCGTGCTCTCCTCCGCTGATGCTCGTCGTTGCGCTGCCGTGCCCAGCCGTGCCCAGGCGTGCTCTGCAGCGACCTTCCCGGGTCCGCTCAGAGCGTGGACGCGCTCGGGTCGAAGTCGGCGGGCAGCGGGTCGGGGACGACGGTGGTGGAGGCGACGGCGACGGGCTGCGCCGTGGCCACGGCCTCGTCGATCGACACCATCACGTCCAGCACGTGCGCGGCGAGCTCGCCGGTGAGGCGGTGGGGGACGCCCGCGCGGATCGCGCGCGCCATCTCGAGGGTGCCGAGGCCCCGCCCGGTGGCCGGGCCGCTCTCGGCGCGCGGCTGCCAGGTGTCGCCGCCCGCGCCCGCCTCCTCGCGCAGCGAGAGCATGCTCGCGCCGTCGAAGACGTTCGGGTCGGGAGCGGCGATGGTCCCGAGCGAGCCCGTGAGGTCGAGCTCGGCCGGGTAGGCGGCGCCCGAGTCGAAGGTGAGCATGACGGTGGCAGTGGTCCCGTTCTCGAAGGAGAGAAGGGCACTGACCTGCGTGGGGACCTCGACGGGGAAGTCCTGGCCGGCCTTCGGGCCCGAGCCGATGGTGCGGGCGGTGACGGCCTGCGTGCCGACGGCCGTCACCGAGGCGACGGGGCCTTGGGCGAGCACGAGGGAGGTGAGGTAGTAGGGGCCGATGTCGAACAGCGGGCCCGCGCCGAGGGCGAAGAGGAAGGCGGGGTTCGGGTGCCAGGACTCGGGGCCGGGCACCCGGAAGAGCGCGAGGCCGAAGCGGGGCTCGCCGATCGCGCCGTCGGCGATCTGCCGCAGGGTCGACTGGATGCCGGCGCCGAGCACCGTGTCCGGCGCGCCGCCCACGCGCAGCCCCTTCTCCTGCGCGCTCGCGAGCAGTGCGGCGGCGCTCTGCCGGTCGGTGGTCAGGGGCTTCTCGCTCCACACGTGCTTGCCGGCGGCGAGGATCTGCTCGGAGACCTCGAAGTGGGCGGCGGGGATCGTCAGGTTCACGACGATCTCGATCTCCGTATCGTCCAGGACGACGTCGGGTCCGCCGAAGGCGGGGACGCCGAACTCCTCGGCGCGCTGCGCGGCGGCCTCGGGGACGATGTCCCCGATCGCCCGCACGTCCAGGTCGGGGAAGGATCCCAGGTGCTCGAGGTACTGGGCGGAGATGGTGCCCGCTCCGATGATCCCGACTCCGACGCGTCCGTTTCCGCTCATGCTCGTTCTCTCCTCGGTTCTGCCGGCCGGTCGGCCGTGCTGATGGGTGGTAAGGCCTGTGGGTGCTGCGGGTGCTGCGGGTGCTGAAGCTGCTGCGGGCCCTGCGAGGGCTGCGGGCAGGCTCAGCGCCCTTCGTCCAGATGCGCGAGCGAGGCGGCGATGCCCTCGAAGATGTCGCCCGCGTAGTCGTCGAACTCGATGACGCCCAGGTGCCCGGCCTCCTGCGAGGCGGCGATGATCGCGTCGACGTCGATCTCGCCGCCGCCCAGCGGCTGCTGGGCGTCCTTGCGCCCGTCGCGCGGGCCGTCCTTGAGGTGGACGGCGCGCACGCGGTCGCCGAGCGCGGCGAGCAGCGCGACGGGATCCGATCCGCCGACGGCCGCCCAGTACGTGTCGACCTCGAGGACGACGTCCGCGCCGAGCGCCTCGTCGAGGACCTCGAGGCCCGTGCGGCCCGCGAAGACGGGTTCGGCCTCGAAGCCGTGGTTGTGATAGCCGACGGCCACGCCCTCGGAGCGCCCGACCTCGGCGGCGGCGTCGAGCAGCTCGGCCGTGCGCCGGATGTCGGCCTCCTGCGTCCACAGCGCGGGATCGCGGTGCGGCTGGATGACGGTGCCGATGCCGAGCTCGGCCGCGGTCGCGAACAGCGCCCGCTGGTCCTCGGCGCCGAGGACATCGGCGTGCGTCGTGGGCGCGCTGAGGCCCAGGGCTCCGAGATGCTCCCGCAGCATGTCCGCGTGCTCGGCGAGGCCGAAGGGCTCGACACGGGTCAGGCCCAGGTCGCGGAGACGGGCGAGCGTGCCGGCCGGATCGGCGGCGAGGGCCTCGCGCACGCTGTAGAGCTGGACGGAGATCTGCACGGGGGCTCCTTCGACGCGGTGCGGTGACGCGGCAGCAACCGGTTTCCTGTGCGCCGCGTCACCAGCCTACGAGGTCGAGGGCGCGCGCCACAACGGGCGCTCGGCCCGCGGTCCCTCAGGACTCGGGCGCGTCGTGCCCGGCGTCGCCGTCCGCGGGCCCCTCGTCGGTGGCGTCGTCGCCCTCGCCGTCGAGCCGCTGCAGGAACTTCTCGACCTCGGCGGCGATCTCCTCGGCGTCGGGGACGTCGGTGTCGTCCAGCGCTCCCGAGATCCCCATGCGGTCCACGTTCTCCTCGAGGGAGGAGACCATCTCCTGGAGCTGCGGGGAGGCCTCGACCTGCTGGGCGATCGACTCGCGCACGCTCTCGGCCATGGGCTCGAGGGCGCCGGCCGGCAGCAGCGGCCCGCCCTCCTCGCCGACGGCGCGCAGCAGGGAGATCGCGGCATCGGGGTACTCGAGCTCGTGCAGGTACTGGGGGACCTGCACGGCGATCCCGACGACCGTGTGCCCCGCCTCGTGCAGGCGCATCGTCAGCAGCGCCGTGAACGGGGCGCGCAGGCGGAAGGTCGCGGGCACGGGATGCGGGCGGGCGATGTCGGCGCGGTCACCGGCGAAGCGGCTGACCTGCAGGGCGCGGGTATGGGGCACGGGTGCGGGGAAGCTCTGGGCGACCAGGGTGCGCTCGACGCCGAGCTGCTCGACGACGATCCGCAGGGAGGAGGCGACCCGCTCCCACTGGAACGACGGCTCGGGCCCGGTGAGCAGGAAGAACGTCTCGCCACTGGGGTCCGTGACCTCGTGCAGCAGGATCTCCGGCCTCTCGTACTCGGCGAACTCGTCGCGCTCGAGCGTGATCGAGGGGCGGCGGCCCGTGTAGTCGTGGACCTGGTCCATGTCGAGGCGGCCGACCACCCTGTTCTCCAGGGTGTTCAGCAGTTGGTCGTCGACCAGCCGCTGGGCGTGGCCGGCGTCGCCGAAGGCGCCGAGGGTGACCACGAGCGTGCGGCCGCGCAGCGCGCGCGAGTCGACATGGCGTTCGTAGCTGAACAGTGCTGTCGGGTCCATGGTGCGCCTCCTGGTCCTGCCGCTCGGTCGATGCCGACGCGGTCGATGCGGATGTCCGGGTCAACGTCACGGGCGGACCCGGTATTCCGGTCCCGGGGCGCGCAGGGTGTGAGACGGGAGTCATCGGGCCGACGGCGCCTCCTCGCGGCCGCCCACGAGCCTGATCGCGAGCGCGGCGAGCGCCGCGAGCAGTGCGAAGGCCCAGAACGTCAGGCCGTACCCGCTCGCGCCGAGCGCGGCCAGGGCGAGCAGGGGACCGGTGAGGATCGCGCCCGCGCGACGCGAGTTGAGGTAGACGCCCGAGGCGAGGCCGGGCCGGTCGATCGCTTCCTGCATCCACGCGAGTCCGACGCCGGTGAGCGCCGCGATCCCCAGCGCATTGGGGATCTGCAGCGCCACGAGGGCCACGGGCGACGCGAGCAGAGGCACGAGAGCGTAGTAGAGGGAGGCGAGCAGGGCGCCGGATGCCAGGAGGGTGGTCGCCCGGACGGTGCGCGTGAGGCGACCGAGCAGCAGGAGGGCCGGGGCCTCGAGGGCCGCGCAGACGCCGAGCGCGACGCCGGCCCAGACCGTCGGCAGGCGCAGGTGCTCCGTCACGAGCAGGGGCATCGCGGTGACGGATCCGGCGTTCCCCGCCTGCAGGGCGGTGATCGCGAGGACCACGACCACGATCTCGAGGCGCCCGGTGGAGGTGCTCGCCGCGCCGTGCCCGGCCCCGGCCCCGGCCCCGGCACCGGCGTCGATCCCGGCGTCGGCCGCGGCGTCACCGCCCGGCCTGCCGGTCCGCGCGTCATCGGACTGCGTGTCGTCGCTCGCCGTCGGGTCCCTGCGTGCGGACCCGCGCATCACGCTCCGTCGGATCGCGACGCTGAGGGCGAGCGATCCCAGCGCGACGGCGGCGATCAGCAGCAGCACCGCCCGATCGCCGAAGCCCGTCATCACACCCGTCGCGAGCGGCGGACCGGCGACCCATGCCACCGAGAACACGGCACGGGTGCGCACCACCTGCTCGGCGCTCGAGCCCTCGGAGCGCTGCAGCGCGAAGAGCATCCCCGACCACACGCCGGCGGGTCCGGCGAGCACCACGAGCACGATGCCCGCCACGGTGAGGCTCGTGGTCGCGGCGAGGCTGAGCACGGTGGCGAGCGTGAGCGCCGCGCACAGGATCATCGGGCCCGCGTAGTCGCGCCGACGATCCGCCCAGGCGGGGATCACGAGCGCGGCGAGGAAGCCGCTCGCGTTCATGATCGCGAGCACGAGGCCCACCTGCCCGGGGTCCGCGTCGAACAGCGCGGCGAGCAGGAGCGCGATCACGGGGTTCAGCAGGGCGAGCTGCAGTCCGCCGACGAGGGCGGAGGCGGGGATCAGAAGGCGGGGCACTCTCCGAACGATACGGAGTGCCCCGCGCGGAGCGAGTCCCGTCCGACGGGGGCACCGGCGGTGCCCCCGTCGGCGGTGCCCCGATGGCCGGGGCCCCGGTCTCCTGAGGGATCCGCACCCCTTCCCGGCGCGCGAGCGCATACGGTAACCCCCGAGCGGTGCCCCCTCGGCGCCGCGGACGAGGGGACGGGGAGGAGGCGATCTCGATGAGCTCGACGCTGAGCGATGTGGCGCGGGAGGCGGGAGTCTCCAAGGGGACGGCCTCCAAGGCGCTCAACGGCCGGTCGGGGGTATCCGCGGCCACCCGGGAGCGCGTGGTCGCCGCCGCGGAGGATCTGGGGTGGAAGCCGTCGTACGCCGCGCGGGCGCTCTCGCGCTCGGCGACCGGAGTGTTCGGCCTCGCGATCGCGCGCTCGAGTGAGACCGTGGGCGCGGAGAACTTCTTCATGGCCTTCGTCGCCGGGATGGAGGAGGAGCTCTCCCACACCGACCGGGCGCTCCTCATGCAGATCGTGCCCGACGTGGTCGCCGAGGCTGCGCTGCTCGAGCGCTGGGCGGCCGAGCGGCGTGTGGACGGGATCGTGCTCATGGACGCGCGCGTGGACGACCCCCGGATCCCGGTCGTCGCGGCCGCGGGAGTGCCGACCGCCGCGATGGCCTGCGAGGACCTGGGCGCGGGCATCGCCATGCTGCTCGTGGACGAGGAGGAGCGGATGCGCACGATGCTCGAGCACCTCGCCTCCCGTGCCGGGGGAGGCCATGAGCACATCGCCTACATCGCGGGCCCGCCGGAGTTCCTGCACGTGGCCCGGCGCCGTCGCGCCTTCGAGGAGATCTGCACGGCCCGGGGGATAGGGGCGAGCGTGCTCACCTCGGACTATCGGCGCGCATCCGTCGCGCGCTGGGGGCGCGAGATCCTCGCCCTGCACGAGGACGAGGGGTGTCGCGCCGTGATCGTGGACAACGAGCTGCTGGCCGCGCAGCTGCTCGCCCAGCTCCGCGGGGCCGAACTCGCCGTGCCGCGCGATCTCGCGGTCACCGCGCTCGAGGACTCGATCCTGTGCACGGTCACCGATCCGCCGCTCACGGCTCTCGGGAGGGACGTGGGCGAGAACGGCAGGCAGCTGGCGCGCCTGCTCGTGGAGCTCGCCGAGCAGGGCCCGGCGGGCGTCGTCGTCGCGGATCCGGGAGCGGTCGTCGAGCGAGGAAGCAGCTGAGCCGATCGACTGAGCGCCCGTGCGCTCGCAAGCGGCCGAACGCGCAGAGTCGCGCAGGTCACGGAAACCGGTTGCGATCGTTATTAGTTCGTGACCCCGGATTCGGTGCGGTGACCGACGGCACGGCCTAGATTCTGGAGCCATCGGATCAAGGCGGATCCGCGGCTCCAACGGCGGGGCCGATCCTTGAGAGGCCACGGTCACCATGTCCCACCTCGATTCATCCCAGCGCACCCTTTCCGGCTCGACCCGTCGCGGCTTCCTCGCCGCCTCCGGGGCCGCGGGCGGCGCCCTCGCCCTGGCCGCGTGCGGCGGCAAGAGCAGCGGCGGCTCCGGCGGCGGCTCCGACGAGCTCGTGGGGGTCGGCAACAACGGCATGGCCGGCAAGGGCCGCAGCGGCGACGCCGCGGACCAGCTGTTCATCGCCGGCTTCCAGTGGAGCCCGCCCACGAACTTCAACACCTTCGCCGCGGCTCCCGCATGGCCCGCCTCGAACAACGTGGCCCAGTACGTCTACGAGACCCTGCTGCGCTACGACATCGTGTCCGGCGACCTGCTGCCGGGTCTCGCCGCGAAGTACGAGGTCGATGGCACGTCCTCGATCACACTCACCCTCCAGGACGGCATCACCTGGCACGATGGCACCGAGTTCACGGCGGACGATGTCCTGTACACCTTCGAGCTCGGCAAGATCGACGAGAGCCTGGGCGTCGCCTCCTTCTGGGTCGAGGTCGACGAGGTGACCGCCGACGGCAGCACGATCAGCATCGCGATCAACAAGGACCGCAAGAACGTGGGAATGGTGCTGGCGACCCTCGCCCAGCAGTTCGTCGTGCCCAAGGCCGTCTTCGAGAAGGCCGCGAAGGAGACCGGCAACAAGCTCGCCTCCTGGGAGACCAAGGAGTGCATGGGCACGGGTCCGTACACCCTCGAGAAGGCCGACCAGACCCAGATCATCCTCGCGCGCAACGAGAAGTACTGGGGCAAGGACTTCTACGGCGGCCTGCCCGCGCCGACGAAGGTCATCCACCCGATCTTCAAGTCCAACGAGGACGGCAACCTGAAGTTCCAGAACGGCGAGCTCGATGTGATGCAGCAGTTCATCCCGCAGATCTCGAAGATGTGGGACTCCGGCAAGCCCGTGGGCACCTACCTCCAGGAGGAGCCCTACTTCGTGCCCGGGTCGATGCCGATGTTCGTCATCAACACCACCAAGGACGGCCTCAAGGATCCCGAGGTGCGCCGCGCCATGGCCCATGCCGTGGACTACGCCTCCATCGCCGAGACCGCCATGTCGGGCTACTCGGCGGACGTGCTGGCCTCGCTCATCGTCCCCGGCGGCGCCGAGGACCAGTGGCTGGACAAGGACAAGGCGAAGGCCGACGGCTGGAGCTACGACCCGAAGAAGGCCGAGCAGATCCTCACCGATGCCGGCTACGCGAAGGGCTCGGACGGCATCTTCGCCAAGGACGGCGTGAAGCTGGGTCCCTGGAAGCTCATCACCCCGCAGGGATGGACCGACTGGAACGCGGCGCTCGAGATCGTGGCCAAGAGCTTCACGGCCGTCGGCATCTCCGCGGCCACGAACTTCCCGCAGCAGGCGCAGGTGACGACCTCCATCCAGAACGGCGACTTCGATCTCGCCTGCTGGTCCGTGGCGGGCTCGAATCCGGCCACGCCCTGGCAGCGGTTCAGCGACGTGATGAGCAACGTCGAGATGGTCGCGCTCGGGAAGACCGCCTACCGCAACTATGGTCGCTGGGAGAACGACGAGGTCAACGACCTGCTCGAGGCCGCCGCCGCAGCCGCGGACGACGACTCCAAGAAGAAGGCTCTGACGGCCCTCGACGACCTCTTCCGCAAGGAGGTCCCGGCGTTCCCGCTCATGTACCGGCCCGACGAGTTCTTCGAGTTCAACGCGAGCAACTGGTCGAACTGGCCCACCGAGAAGAACGACTACGCCCCGCCGATGTTCCGCGGCGCCGGCAACCAGTGGATCTTCAAGATCCAGAAGATCGGCGGCTGAGGCACCGCCGTGAAGCTCGGACGCTACATCGCGCGCAAGACGATGTGGTACCTGGTCGCGCTGGTGGCAGCAGTGTCCCTGAACTTCCTGCTGCCCCGGCTCGTCCCGGGCAACCCCGTCGACGTCATCGTCTCCAACCTCACCCGCGGCGGCTCCATCACGGGTGATCAGCAGAAGCAGATCTACGACAGCTTCGTCGCCGAGTTCGGTCTGGACCAGCCCCTGTGGCAGCAGTTCCTCACCTACCTCGGCAAGGTGTTCACGGGGGACCTGGGCACGTCCTTCGGCTCGTACCCGACCTCGGTGAACACGCTGATCGGCGACGCCCTGCCCTGGTCGATCGCCGTGCAGCTGCCCGCGATCATCATCGGCTGGCTGCTGGGCAACCTGGTCGGCGCCGTCGCGGCCTTCCGCGGCGGCAACTGGGACCGCAGCGTGTTCACCTCCTCGCTGTTCCTCTCGGCCATGCCCTACTACTGCCTGTCGATCCTGCTGCTCTACGGCCTCGCCGTGGTCGCGGGCGTGTTTCCCGTGGGCGGCGCGTACTCGCTCGGCGAGACGCCCTCGCTCAGTCCGTCCTTCCTCATGGACGCCCTCAGCTACTACTGGCTCCCGTTCCTCTCGCTCGTCGTCGTCTTCATCGGCGGGCAGGCGGTGGGCATGCGCTCGATGGCGATCTACGAGCTGGGCGGGGACTACGTGAACTACGCCCGTGCGATGGGCATCGGCGACAACAAGATCACCCAGTACATCTTCCGCAACGCGATGCTCCCGCAGATCACGGGTCTCGCCCTGTCGATCGGCACGCTCGTGGGCGGCGCCCTGATCACCGAGCTGGTCTTCAACTATCCGGGCGTGGGGACGCTGCTGTTCACGGCGATCTCCAACAACGACTACCCGGTGATCCAGGCGATCACCCTGATCATCACGGTCGCCGTGCTGGTGGCGAACTTCTGCGTCGAGATCGTCTACGGCATCGTCGACCCGCGCATCCGCGCGGCGGCCACAGGGGAGAAGTGACATGTCCGCTCCGAACGCTCCCCTCACCGACGAGAAGGCCGCACCGCGGTCCAACCCGTTCCGCAGCATCAACCTCTCCACCCGGTTCTGGATCGCCCTGGTCCTGGTCGCCTTCGTGGTGGTCCTGGGCATGGCCGGCTGGGTCTACCCGACGGGCCCGGGCGAGAAGGTCGGGTCCCTCTACGACCCGCCCGGCAACGGGCTGCTCTTCGGCACCGACAACTTCGGGCACGACGTGGTCTCCGTGCTCATGGCGGGCACCCGCACCTCGCTGATCATCGGGCTCGTGGCCGGCGTGGTCGCCACCACGATCGGCGTGGCCGTCGGGCTGGTCTCCGGCTTCGTGGGCGGCTGGCTCGAGGAGCTGCTGATGGGCGTCACCAACGTGGTGCTCGCGATCCCTTCGATCATCGTGCTGATCCTGATCTCGATCTCGCTGCCCCAGAGCACCATCTGGTCGCTCGCGATCGTCATCGGCATCACCTCGTGGCCCTGGACGGCGCGCGCTGTGCGCGCGCAGGCCAGCAGCGTCGCGACCCGTGAGCACATCGACGTCGCCCGGCTCTCCGGCTCGCGACTGCCCTCGATCCTGCTGCGGGACGTGCTGCCCTACATCCTGTCGTACACGGTGATGGCCTTCGTGCTGCAGGTCTCCGGCGCGATCCTCGCCGAGGCCGCGCTGTCGATGCTGGGGCTCGGACCTTCCGGTGCGAACTCCCTGGGCACTCAGCTGCACTGGGCGCTGGCCTTCCAGGCCGTCGCGAGCGGCGCCTGGTGGGCGTTCCTGCCGCCGACCATCATCCTCACGCTCGTGTCCTTCGGCTTCCTCCTGCTGCAGGCGAGCCTCGACGAGGTCTTCAACCCGCGCCTGCGACGCGGCAAGCGTCGGCAGATGAAGCAGTCCGCCGCCCGCCGTGCCGAGGACGCCCGTGCGCTCGCCGCCTCGCGCAGCGAGCAGGGCGGGGACGACGCACAGGATCCCGCGAGCGCGGCTGTCCCGGCCGCCGGCCGCGGCGTCCAGGAAGGAGGCGTGGCATGAGCCTCGCCGCACCGGCTCCCCAGACCCCCTCCCGCCGCGAGGGGATGCTCGCCCGCGCCGTCGACGTCACCGCCGTCTACGGAGGCGGCGAGAAGGACTTCACCGCCGTGGACGCCGTCTCCCTCGAGCTGGGGGAGGGGCAGATCCTGGGTCTGGCCGGGGAGTCCGGCTGCGGGAAGACGACTCTCGGCAACTCGCTCGCGATGATCGCGACCCCACCGCTGTACGTCCTCGGCGGGAGGCTCGAGATCGACGGTCAGGACATCGACCTCACCACCGTCCACGGCGCGGCCGACGTCAAGCGCCAGCGGCCCTACCGCGGCGGCACCGTCTCGATGCTCCCGCAGGGCGCGATGAACGCCATCAGCCCGACGGTGCGGATCCGCTCGCTCGTGCACGACGTGATGCGCGCGCACGACCGGTCGGTCACCAAGGACCAGGCGCTCGACCTCGCGCGCGACAGGCTGAAGATGCTCGAGCTGCCCGTGCGGGTGCTCGACTCCTACGCCCATCAGCTCTCCGGCGGCATGAAGCAGCGCGTGATCACCGTGATCTCGACGCTGCTGAACCCGCGCCTGCTGATCGCCGACGAGCCGACCTCCGCACTCGACGTCTCCAGCCAGCGCATGCTCGTGGAGATGCTGCTCGCGATGGTCGAGGAGGGCATCATGTCCGGGGTCGTCTTCGTGACGCACGACCTCCCGGTGCTCTCCCAGGTCTCGGACAGGCTCGCGATCATGAACGCGGGACGGATCGTCGAGACCGGGCCGACGGAGCAGCTCGTCCACGACCCGCAGCACCCCTACACCAAGAAGCTGCTCTCCTCGGTGCTCGACCCGACCGAGGAGACCCGGCAGCGCGGCCAGGCCCGGGCGCGCGGGACGACGCCGTCCGCGGTGCCGGCCCCGACCCCTGAGCGAGAGGAGTGAGCGCCATGGAGCAGATCACGACGGCCGAGGCGACCGGCGACCGGACCGATGACATGTTCAGCCACAGCGTGGTGACGGGGGAGGCGGTGCTCGCCTGCGAGAACGTCACCAAGGAGTTCAGCGTGGCGGGCGGGAAGGTCGTCGCGGTCGACGACGTCTCCCTGCAGTTCCCCGCCGGCAGCGTGCTCGCGGTGGTGGGGGAGTCCGGGTCGGGCAAGTCGACGCTCGCCCGCATGCTGCTGCGGCTGATGCCCGTCACCTCGGGCAGCATCACCTTCCGCGATCAGGACGTCACGCGACTGCACGGTCGTCAGCTGCGCGGGTACTGGCGCGAGGTGCAGGCCGTGTTCCAGGACCCCTTCGCCTCCTTCAACCAGTTCTTCACCGTCGGCTCGCTGCTGCGGCGCAGCCTGCACCTGACGGAGGTCCCCAAGGACGAGGCCGACGACCTCATCGAGCAGTGCCTGGGGTACGTCGACCTCACGCCCGACGAGGCGATGGGGAAGTTCCCGCACCAGCTCTCCGGCGGCCAGCGCCAGCGCGTGATGATCGCCCGCGCGCTGATGATGAAGCCGACGGTGCTGCTGGCCGACGAGGCGACGAGCATGCTGGACGCCACCCTGCGCGTCAACGTCCTGAACGTGCTGCACGACCTCAAGCACGATCTGGGCCTGACGGTCCTGTTCATCACCCACGACATCGGTCAGGCCTGCTACCTCGCGGATCGCGTCGCGGTGATGGAGCACGGCCGGGTGGTCGAGCGCGGCACCACGGAGGAGGTCATCTTCGACCCCCATGGCGACTACACCAAGAGACTGCTCTCGGACGTCCCCGACCTCAAGGGGAGCCTCAAGCGCAGCGCCTGAGCCGACCGCGCGCGTGGGAGCATCGGGGCATGCGGGATCGGGAAGGCGACGGCGACGGCGACGGGGCGAGCATCATCTGGGACCTCGGCGGGACGCTCCTGGACACCTACCCGGACGTGGACCGGGCGCTCGCCCGCGCGGTCTTCGGCGACGACCCGTCGGGCCCCGCGCCGGGGCGGATCGCCGAGGTCGCGCGGCTGACGCGGATCTCGAGCGCCCGCGCGATCGACGAGCTGAGCGCACGCCACGGCGTGCCTCGCCGTGAGCTCCAGGAGGCGTACGACCAGGTGAAAGAGCACTGGCGCGAGCATCCCGCGCCCGCGATGCCCGGTGCCCGTGAGGTCATGGATGCCGTGCGGGAGGGCGGGGGAGCGAACCTGGTGGCCACGCATCGCGACGCGGTCAGCGCACGCATGCTCCTGGACGCGGCGAGGCTCGAGGTCGAGGACCTCGTGTGCGCGCCCGACGGCTTCGCCCGCAAGCCCGACCCGCAGATGCTGCAGGCGCTCGTCGCGCGCCACCGCCTGGATCCCGCACGGGTGCTCGCGGTGGGGGACCGGAGCGCGGACGTCGAGGCCGCCCGCGCCGCCGGCGTCCCCGCCGTCCTCCTCGAGACCCCGGGAATCCATCTGCCGGCGGGCTCCGCCCCGCGGATCACCCGCCTCGCACAGCTGCTCGACGTGTCGCCGCTCACCGCGCGCCGATAGGCTGGGTGAGGCGTCCGCAGCGGGCGTCGACCCGGGGGAGAGGAGTCGCACCGTGGGCGCGATCAAGCCATGGCATCTCATCGTCCTCGTCGTCTTCGTGATCCTGCCCCTGCTGGTGATCGCGGCCGTCGTCGCACTCGTGCTCGTCCTCGTGAGACGTTCCCGCTCCGCCCCGTCGACCCCGCCGCAGGAGCCGTGGTCGCCCCCGCAGCACGGGAGCCGGGCTCCCGAGCGCGATCCCGCATCGGAGGACCCCCGGGCGATCCTCGACCGGCGCCTCGCGCTCGGCGAGATCGGCCCCGAGGAGCACGCGCGGCTCCGGCGGATCCTCGACTCCGAGAACGGAAGGAATCCATGACCGCGACCTCCCGGCCCGCACACCTCACCTGGGACACGCTGCGCCCCGACGACGCCGAGCAGCTGTGCTCGCTGATGAATGACATCGGCGAGGCCGACGACACCGGCGAGATCATCTCCCTCGAGTCGACGCGCGAGTTCCTCGGGACTCCGGGCACGGATCTGGCCCGCGAGTCGATCGCCGTGCGCGAAGGCGACCGACTGGTCGGCTACGGCTGCGTCGACGTCGCGGCGCAGCCCGATCGCGAGGGACGTGCGCGGTGCCGTCTGCCGGGAGGGGTGCATCCTTCCCGCCGGCGCCGGGGGATCGGCGGCCGGATCCTCGATGCCCAGCAGGAGATCGCCGAGCGCCTGGCGGCGTCGGAGCACCCGGGCCGAGCCGGTCACATGCACGTGGGCGGAGGGCTCGAGGGCGCGGACGTGCGCTCGCTGCTGACCGCCCGCGGTTTCGCGCCCGTGCGCTCCTTCCTGGAGATGCTCCGCGAGCTGCCGGGGGAGCAGGTGCCGCCGCCCGCGCCGCCGATCGCGGGCATCGATCTGCGCACTCCCGGTGACGCGGACTCCGAGTCCGTGCACGCCGCGCATGTCGCGGCCTTCGCCGACCACTGGGGATCGGCGCCGTCGTCCCCGGAGCGCTGGGCGCACCTGTGGAGCGCCTCGACCCGTCGCCCCGAGTTCTCCTCGGTCGCGGTGGACGGGTCGGGTCGCGTCCTCGCCTATGTGATGACCGATGTGTGGGAGGACCGCCGCCTCTACATCGCGCTGGTCGGCACTCGGCCCGAGGCCCGCGGGCGCGGGATCGGCACCGCCGTGCTCGCCCGCACCCTGCGCCTCGCCGCGGCGTCGGGGGAGTTCGACGAGGTCCAGCTCGAGGTCGACGGCGAGAGCCTCACCGGAGCGACGCGGCTCTACGAGCGACTCGGCTTCGTGAGGGACAAGCAATTCACTCTGTATAGTAAAGATCTGCAGAAAGAGGCTGTATAGATGGCGATCATCCACAAGGCGCAGCTGGCGCCCACGAAGCCCGAGATCCTGCGCGGTCTGCTCGCCTCGCGCGGCTGGCTCGAAGCGGACGACCTCACGGTCATCGGCGCCTATCGTTTCGATGATCCTGCAGGTCAGGTGGGTATCGAGTGCCATCTGGTGCGCACGGGGGAGACGGTCTACCACCTGCCGCTGACGTATCGCAGCGCGCCGATCGAGCCCGGCCGTGACGGCGCCGACGCCGGTCCCGTCGAGCTCGTGACGACCATGGAGCACTCGGTGCTCGGCACGCGCTTCGTCTACGACGCCCTCGACGACGAGGTGGCGCTGGACGCGTTCTGGCGCGCGCTGTGCGACGAGCAGCAGCAGGCGGAGCTCGATGTCTACGAGGGCGACCAACTCGTCGAGCGTCGCAGCCAGTCCGTCGAGCTGCGGCTCGAGATCGACGCGGGCGCGCACGCGCCGCGCCTCGGGCAGCTCGAGGACGACGGCGCGTCGTTCACGATCGCCCAGAGCATCGGCGGACTCGACGGCGTGGTCCGCCTCGTCGCCGACTGGGGAGAGGACAGCGGGGTGATCGCCGCGTACGACGGCGACTGAGCGGCGGCCCGTCCCGGCTCTTCCGCTCTACTTTACATAACGTGCATTATCGGCGTTGCGCAGAGTGCTCGCCACGTAGGCTTTCCCGCACGCCCGTGCACGGGAACCCACTGCAGAACCCGCTGACCTCGACGAGGAGACTCCGCATGCTGTTCGGCCCGGCCGACCCGAAGCACCTGCATCTGATGTCCTTCAACATCCGCATGGCGTCCGACGAGACGCGTCCGGGCGACAGCGACCACTGGCCGGACCGCGCGCCGCTCCTGGACGCACTGCTGCGCACCGAGCAGCCGACGCTCCTGGGCATCCAGGAAGGGACCTTCCCGCAGCTGCCCGTGATCCGGCGCGCGCTGCCCGGCCACCGGATGGTCGGCTCCGGGCGCGAGGGCGGCAGCGCCGGAGAGCACGCGGCGATCTTCTTCGATGCCGAGCGCCTGCACCTCGAGGCCTGGGACCAGCTCTGGCTCTCGGACACGCCGCGCCTCGTCGGCTCGCGCACCTGGGGCAACCAGGTCACCCGGATCCTCACCTGGGCGCGCTTCCGCGACGCCGTCACAGGAACCGTGTTCGCGCACGTCAACACGCATTTCGACCACGAGGTGGAGCATGCGCGCGTGCGCAGTGCGGGGCTGCTGGCGGGTCTCGTGACGAGCCCCGAGCTCGCCGAGCTGCCGATCCTGGTGACGGGGGACTTCAACTCCCCTGCGCTCTCCCCCGCGTGGCAGGCGCTCGTCGCCCGCGGCCCGCTCGTCGACCTCTGGGAGACCGCAGACCGCCGGATCACGCCCGCGTGGGGGTCCTTCCCCGACTACGGTCCTCCGGTCGAGGGCGCGGAGCGGATCGACTGGATGCTCGCCTCCCCGGACGTCCACGCGGAGAAGATCGGCATCGGCGCAGTCCCCGCCGGACGGCCCGCGCCCTCGGACCATGCTCCCCTGCACGCGCTGATCCGCCTGGGCTGAGCCTCGCGGCCGCCTGGGCGGATCAGGATCGGGCACCCCTCGGGCACCCGGAGCGCGGTTCCGGTCAGATGCCGCGCGGCGCGTAGTCCTTGTCGGAGACGAACGAGGTGAACGCGCTCTCCGTGCCCTGGAAGACGCTCGAGTCGCCCGCGAACGGCGCGGAGTCGGAGAACTGCCACATGTCCCAGTCCCACCAGCGGCCGGGCAGGTTCGTCGGCTTCTTCGAGCTGTAGTACGCGATCTGCATGGGCGTGTGCGCGGGAGCGAAGTCCCCGACGTACTTGTCCCACCAGTTGGCGTTGGTGTAGATCATCGGCCGACGGCCCACGGCGCTCCTGTACGCCGAGATGAAGCCGGCGATCCACGTCTGCAGCTCCTTCTGGCTGAGCCCGAAGTCCGCGGGCACGCCGGAGACGGACTCGAGATCGAGCATGCCGGGCAGCGTCCGACCGTCGGCCGACCAGCCGCCGCCGCCGTTCAGGAAGGCGTCGACCTGCTTCTCCGGACCGCCGGAGTCGGGGCGCGCGAAGTGGTAGGCGCCGCGGATGATCCCGGCCTTCGTCGCCGAGCTGTACTGCTGGCTGAAGGTGCTCGAGTGCCAGGTGTTGCCCTCGGTCGCCTTGATGAAGGCGTAGCGCGAGCCCTTGGACATCTGCGCCTTCCAGTCGACGCTGCCCTGGTAGGTGGAGACGTCCTGGCCGGGGATGCCGGCGGGGATCGAGGCGGCGAGCGCCGGTGCTGTCGCGAGTCCGCCGACGGTCAGCGCGGAGACGCCGACCGCTCCCCCGCGCAGCAGGGCGCGGCGGGAGGCGGGGTGCCGGGAGTCGGAGGTCGGGAGGGGACGGGAGGGGCCTGTGGCGCCGGCGGCACGCGCGTGCCGGGGAAGATAGCGGGTCACGGGGATGCTCCTGAGGTGGGGGAAGTCGCGACTGCGGAGCGAGCCGCGCCCGGTCACCGTAGCGGCCTTGGAGTCCCAGGTCACTCCCCCGGCGCCCGTGTCGCCGGATTCGCCGGAACCTCGGGACCTCGATCCCGGGCCGCCGTCACGCGCTGTTCGGCCGCCCGTTCACGCCGTTCACGCCGCGTGCGACGACGACCGAGCATCGCGAGGACCGCGACCACGAGGAGGTCGAGCCCCAGCATCCCGAGCACCCATGGCCCGCCGGCGCCGCCCGCCGCGGAGCGGTCGATGACGATCCCGCCGTCGCCCACCGTGAGCGCTGCGAAGAGCATGAACACCATGTTGTTGCCCACGTGGAAGGCGATGGAGGCCTCGATGCCTCCCGTGGCGATCGCCAGCAGCGCCCCGCACAGCCCGAAGCCCGTGTAGTAGAGCGCGAGCCAGGGATCGGTGGCGCCGTGGACCAGGCCGAACAGCACGGTCGACAGCGCGGTGCCCAGGATGATCGCCCCCAGCGGGCGATGTCGGATCCAGGAGCCCAGCAGCGGGAGCAGCGTCCCCCGGAACATGATCTCCTCGCCGGCCGCCTGCAGCGGCGTGGTCAGCAGGGTGATGAGCACCAGCGGCAGGGTCGAGGCGCCGACCTGCACGGCGCTCTCGGCGCGCAGGTCGGGGCTCGCGAGCAGGGCGGCGCCCAGGGCGAGGGCGATCACGAGCAGCACGATCACGACGCCGCGCAGCGCCCGCCCCCAGGAGAAGGGCCGCGCGACGGCCAGGGCCGCCCGCCACGGCACGCCCGCGATCCAGCGCAGGGCGAGCAGCGAGACGGGGATCAGCAGCGCGAGGCAGAGGTTCGTCAGCAGCATCAGGGACGGGGACAGTCCGCTCCCCGCCGGCGCCGCCCCGTGCAGGGCCATCGTCGCGATCAGCCAGAGGATGCCGGCGGCGATCTGCGAAGAGAACATGATCGCCATGAGCGCGACCAGAACGGCGATCGGCGCCCACCAGCGCGTGCGGACATGCGCCCCGAACGGCCGATCGTGGAGCACCGACGCCCGGGCTTCTGCATGCGGTGCGGGCGGGGTCGGCCCGACGGGCGGGCCGGGCGTCCGGTCCGTCGAGGGAGGAGTCTGCGGGGCATCGGAGGAGGTCATGGCTCCACCCTTGCGGAGCCCTGCCACTGCGGCATCCGCCTCTCGGCCAGGGGACGTCGGCCGATCGCGACCGGTGCCGGGGCACGGCCGCGACTTTCGTCGCACGGCCCCTGGGCCGAGCGGCGACTCAGCTCGTCTGGCCGCGCCCGCTCCCCCGTCCCGCGATCACGAAGCACGTCACGGAGATCAGCGAGCCGATCACCATGACGACTGCCATCGGCAGGGAGGACTCGGTGCCGCCCAGTCCCACGAGGGGCGCGGCGAGGGAGGCGGCGATCGAGAAGCCCAGCCCCAGCATCGCCGAGCCCGTGCCGGCGACCTCGAGGGCGGCGCGGGAGGCGAGCGCGCCGCCGTTGCCGAAGATCATGCCCTGCGGGGCGACGGTGAGGAAGAACGCGGGGAGCACGATCCATGCGGGCGTGTCGAGGAAGAGGCTGCCGATGAGCAGGGCGAACGACGCGCACACGACCACGCCGAGGCCGATCCGGATCAGAGGGCGCGGATGGATGCTGCGGGTCAGGCGCGCCGAGAGGAAGGACATGGCCATCATCCCCATCGAGTTGATCGCGAAGCTCACCGAGTACGCGGACGAGGAGAAGCCCAGCATGTTCTGCACGACGAAGGAGGAGGCGGACACGTAGGCCATGAGCGCGAACGCCGAGAACGCGTTGACCAGCATGTAGGCGACGAACTGACGTCGCCGCAGCAGCATCGCGCAGTTCCGTGCGAAGGTCCGCAGCCCTCCGCTGTGGCGCCGCGAGACCGGGAGCGACTCCGGGATCAGCAGCAGCGTCCCCACGAGCGAGAGCAGCGACATCGCGGCGATCACCCAGAACACCTCGCGCCACTGCCCGAACAGCAGGATGATCCCGCCCAGCAGCGGCGCGACGATCGGGGCGATGCCGCCCACGCCCTGCATGATGTTCATGACCCGGAACAGCTCCGGCCCGTCGGTGAGGTCGATGAGCACCGCGCGCCCGAGCACCATGCCGAAGCCGCCCCCGAAGCCCTGGAGCACGCGGAAGGCCAGCAGCACGCCGACGTTCGGGGCCAGCGCGCAGACGATCGACGCCGCCAGGCACAGGGAGATGCCGAGGAGCAGGGGGATCCGCCGCCCCACGCGGTCCGAGAGCGGCCCGGCGATGATCTGCCCGCTCGCGGTGCCCAGGAAGAACGCGGTGATCGTCAGCTGCATCCGCGAGGCCGTCGTCCCCAGGTCGCCCGTGACCTCGGGGAAGGCGGGGATGTACATGTCGGTCGCGAGGGGGCCGATGGCGCTCAGCGTGGTCAGCACGAGGATCACGAGCGCGGTCACGCGGCCGCGGCTCCCGGCGAGCTCCTGGGAGCTGGGCAGGTGGGCGAGCTCGCGGTCCGCCGCGTCCTCGAGGACGGGGATGCCGGAGGTGATGGTGGGGACCGCGCCGGTGATGGTCGGCACGTCGCCGGTGAGCGTGGGCAGGCCGCCGGTGGCGGTGCACGTGAATTCGGGGTCGCCGGGGCGCGAGGACACGGAGGGCCTTTCGAGGGGCATGCGGAGACGGGGAGGGGAAGGAGTCTGCGACCGCTCATCCCACGTGGGAGTGTCCGAGAAGCCTAGTCGCGCCGTTCCCCGCGCGCATCCTCCGCGCGGCGCCGTCTCATCGCTCGAGCACCGAGCAGCGCGGCGAGGGCTGCGATCGCCGCGTACAGGCTCCCGAGCCCCGCCGCCGCGAGCCATCCGCTGTGCTCGTAGCCGACGGAGCCCAGCGCCGATCCGGCCGTCGCCCCCACGTAGTAGGCGGTGAGGTAGAGGGCCGACGCGGTCGAGCGGGCCGAGGCCGGGGCGAGACGGGCGACCGTCGCCGAGGCGCTCGAGTGGCCGAGGAAGAAGAGTGCCGTCATCAGGCCGAGGCCGACGACGACCCACAGCAGCTGGGAGGGCAGGGCGATCCAGTAGCCGGCGGCCACCGCGACCGCGGAGAGCAGCAGGGCGGGCACCAGCCCGATCCGGCCGACGATCCCGCCGGCCCGGGCCGAGGTGAGCGTCCCGAGCAGATAGAGCAGGAACACGGCGTTCGCCGCGGCGGGGCCCAGTCCGAGCTCGGGCCCCTGGAGCCGGAAGCCGACGACGGTGTACGCGCTGTTGAACGCCGCCATCAGCGCGGCCCCGATCACGCACGCCGCGAGCACCCCGGGGATCGAGAGCGACTCCCGGGCGGCGCGGAGCGTGCGCGCGACGGCCCGCTCCCCCGTCGCCTGCTCCCCTGCTGCCTGCTCCCCCGTCGCCGGCCGCCCCCGCGACCCGGCCGCCGTCGAGCCCGCGCCCGCCGCCGCCCCGCGGGGACGCAGCAGCGCGACGCCCAGCCCGCACGCGAGGCACAGCACGGCCATCACGCCCATCGCCCAGCGCCAGGACGCGAACTCGGCGACGGCGCCGGGGATCAGACGCGAGCAGAGCCCGCCCACGGTGTTGCCGGCGAGGTAGATGCCGGTCGCGGCGGTGATGGCCTCGGGGGCGATCCTCTCGCCGATCAGGGCGAGCGCGCTCGCCGGCACCAGGGACACGGCGACGCCCTGCAGGAGCCGCGCCGCCACCAGCGACCACAGCGAGGGCATGAGCGCGCAGGCCAGGCCGATCACGCCGGAGAGGACGAGGAACACGAGCATGCGGTGGAACAGCCCGCGGCGCAGGCCGACCGTGCTCAGCGGGATCATCCCGAGCGCCATGCCGAGCGTCGTGGCGGCGACGCTCCAGCCGGTCGCCGCCTCCCCCGCGCCGAAGCCCGCGCCGATCTGCGGCAGCAGGCCCTGCGTGTCGTACATGACGAGGAAGACCGCGAAGCCCGCGAGGAACACGGCGCCCACCACGCGGCGGTAGCCGGGAGATCCCTGCGGATACGGGGCGGACGGGACGGGAGCGGTGGCGGCCGAGGTCATGAGGCGGCTGCCAGCGCCGCCTGGTAGGTCGGGTCCACGCGCTTGAGGAAGCGGATGACCGCGGCGGTGATCGGGATGACCGCGTACTGCACGGCCACCTTGTAGACGAAGCCGAGCACCGTGTACTCGGCCCAGTCGCCCACGCCGGTGATGCCGATCGCGGCGGCCGCGATCGTGCAGAAGAGGATGGTGTCCACGAGCTCGCCGGCGCCGCTCGCGGAGAACAGGCGGCCGATGAGGCCCCGCTCCCCCGCTCGTCGCTTCATGCGGCTCATGATCAGGGAGTTCACGCTCTGCCCGGCGGCGAAGCCCACGAGGCCCGCGAGGACCACGATCCACACCGGGCCGAGGGCCGTCTCGATGGCCTCCTGCTTGGCCAGCCCGTAGTCGTCGGGGAACGGCGGCAGGGCGATGATCACCTGGTAGCAGATCGCGGCGAGGATGTTCACGACGAAGCCCATGATGATCGCGCGCCGCGCCGCGCGCACCCCGTAGAGCTCCGTGATGATGTCGCCGACGATGTACGCCAGGGGGAAGAGGAAGAAGCGGCCGTCGGTGATGATGTCGAAGCCGATGCCCGGGATCGTCCCGAAGAAGACGCCCTTCGCGGCGCCGATCCCCGAGAGGATCACCACCGCGCACATGATCATGGCGAGGATGTCGTAGTGCGAGGAGCCCCGGTCGGCGTAGGCCACGCCGGCCGGGCGTCCAGACCGCTCGGGACGCTGCGGGGTCTGCGCGCTCTCGGCGCGCGGGGTCGGGGCGGTGCTCATGCGGTCCCTCCGGGGGTCGGTGCGGAGCCGACGGATCAGTCGGCCGTCCGGCATTCTCCCCCGTCGGCGGCCCCGGCGCGGACAGCGCCCGCCATGCCCTCCTCGCCCGGCTGCAGGAACGCGCGCAGCGTGCCCAGGATCGTCGTCGAGGCGAGGGCGGAGACGTCCTCGCCCTCGAGCTGCTCGCGTGTGATGAGGTCGATGAACACGCCGATCAGCAGCTGGGCGAGGTCCTCGAAGCCCAGCCCCTCGCGCGGGCCGACGCCAGGGGCGGTCGAGGCGAGGACCCCGGCGACCGTCGAGCGCAGCAGGCGGCGCTGGGAGACCAGCTCGTCGCGATCGGCCTGGGAGCGCAGGGAGTGGGTGACGGCCTCGGTGTGCAGCAGGCACCACTGCCGGCCGAAGGGGCGCATCGCCTCGAACAGGTCGAGCATCAGCGCGGCCTCCTCGGTCCGTGCGCCCTCGTCGGCCCCGTCGCCGGAGACGCCGCCCGGGACCACGGATCCGAGCGGGCCGTGCTCGGCGTGCGCCTCGTCCACGCGCTCGCGCATGATCTGGATCACCTGCTGGGTCGCGAGAGCGAAGGCGGCCCGGAACACCTCGTCCTTGCTCGAGAAGTTCGAGTAGAAGGCCCCGCGCGTGAATCCGGCGGCGCGCACGAGGTCGTCGATCGTCGCCCCGTCCAGGCCCTTCTCCGCGAACACCTGCACGGAGGCGTGCACCAGCCGCGACCGGGTGTTCTCCTTGCGGCGGGTCTCGTCCCCGGCAGGCGCGCTCCCCAGAAGGCTCGGCACGGGGTCGACCACTTCCGGATGTCCAGCTTCCATGGGTAGCATCCTACCGATACATTCGTGTATCGAGCGGACTCTCTGCGCACCTCACGGTCGCGGCCGGTCGGCCCTGCCCATCGACACCGCCCGTCGACACTCCCTGCCGGCCGGATCCGTCGGTCCCGCCCATCCTCTCCCCGCCGCCGAACGTCAGGAGATCCCTCCGTGTCCTCCACCCTGTACCGCCTCGGACGCGCGATGGCCCACGCCCGCTGGAAGGCCGTGGGCGTCTGGGCCCTGCTGCTGGTGGTCCTCGGCGGGCTCGCCGTCGGCCTCGGCGGCTCCTTCTCCAGCCAGTTCGAGATCCCCGGCACGCAGGGACAGGAGGGGCTCGACGAGCTCGCCGACCGCTTCCCGCAGATGAGCGGCACGAGCGGCCAGCTCGTCTTCCTCAGCGAGGACGGGTCGAGCATCGACGGCCACGAGAAGCAGATCGACCGGGTGATGGACAAGGCGGCCGACGTCGACGGGGTCGAGGCGGCCCCCTCCCCCTTCGACGAGAACAGCCCCGGCACCCGCAACGACGACGACACCGCGATCATCGGCACCGTGCAGCTCTCGGGCAGTCCGGGAGGCTTCGCCGACGGCGCCCTGGAGGAGCTCCAGGAGATCTCCGACGACGGGAACTCCGGCGGCCTGCGCGTCGAGCTCGGCGGGCAGATCCTGCAGAGCTCGGACATCCCGATGGGCTCCAGCGAGATCATCGGCCTGCTCGCCGCGCTCATCATCCTCGCGGTGACCTTCCACTCCGTGGTGCCCGCCTTCGTGCCCATCGTGAGCGCCGTGGTGGGCGTCGGGGTCTCGATGCTCGCGGTGATGGCGCTCTCGGCCGGGATGGAGATCCCCTCGGTCACCATCTCGCTCGGCGCGATGCTGGGCCTGGCGGTGGGCATCGACTACGCCCTGTTCATCCTCTCCCGTCACCGCGGGCAGCTGAAACGCGGCATGGACGTCGTCGAATCGATCGGCGAGGCGATCGCGACCTCCGGCAGCGCCGTGATCTTCGCGGGCCTCACCGTGGTCATCGCGCTGGTGGGGCTCTTCGTCACCCGCATCCCCTTCCTCACCATCATGGGCATCGCCGCGGCGGCGACCGTCGCGCTCTCCGTGGTCGTGGCACTCACCCTGCTGCCGGCGATCATGGGCCTGCTGGGCGAGAACCTGCGCCCCCGCCGCGTGCGCCGCCTGATGGCGGAGAACGGCGGCGCGCTGCCGGAGCCCGAGGAGGGTGGGGAGGGTGAGGGCGCGGGCGCGCGCTCCTCCGCGAAGCGCGCCGGCGGCAGCCGTTGGGTCCGCATCGTCACCAAGGTCCCGGCGCTCACGATCATCCTGGTGATCCTCGTGGTCGGCTCCCTCGCGATCCCGATCAAGGATCTGCGCCTGGGCCTGCCGGACCTGGGTACGGAGAAGCCCGATACCCAGGCCCGGCAGACCTACGACCTGGTCGCGGACGAGTTCGGCGCCGGCTACAACGGCCCGCTGCTGGTCACCGCCGACATCATCAACTCCGACGACCCCCTCGGCGTCGTCGACGACCTCGAGAAGCGCATCGGCGACCTGCCGGATGTCGAGGAGATCCAGCTCGCGACCCCGAACGAGGGCGCGGACATGGCCGTGGTCGTCGTGATCCCCGAGGGCTCCCAGACCGACGAGTCGACCTCCGACCTCGTGCGGACCCTGCGCTCCGACTCCTCGACCTGGGAGAAGGACCTGGACATCTCCGACGTCCGCGTCACCGGGCAGACGGCCGTCGCGATCGACATCACCGACCGCCTCTCCGAGGCGCTGCTGCCCTTCGCCGTGTTCGTCGTGGGGCTCTCCCTGATCCTTCTGATGGTCGTCTTCCGCTCGATCTGGGTGCCGATCAAGGCTTCGCTCGGCTACCTGCTGAGCGTCGGCGCGGCCTTCGGCGTGGTCTCGATGGTCTTCGAGTACGGATGGGGCAACGAGGCGCTCGACATCCACGTGGTGGGCCCGGTGATCGCGTTCATGCCGATCATGTGCATGGGCGTCCTGTTCGGTCTCGCCATGGACTACGAGGTCTTCCTCGTCTCCCGCATGCGCGAGGAGTACGTGCGCACGGGCGACGCCCACGGGGCGATCGAGCGGGGCTTCTCCGCGAGCGCACCCGTGGTGATCGCCGCGGCCCTCATCATGTTCTCCGTCTTCGCGTCCTTCGTCCCCGGCGGCGCGTACATGCTGCAGCCGATCGCGGTCGCGCTCGCCGTCGGCGTGCTCGTGGACGCCTTCGTGGTGCGGATGACGCTCGTGCCCGCCGTGCTCGCCCTGCTGGGCCGCTACGCCTGGTGGCTGCCGAAATGGCTGGAGCGCCTGCTGCCCGTGGTCGACACCGAGGGCGAGGGCCTGGGCGCGGTGCTCGAGCACAGGCGATGGACCGAGGAGCACGGCGACATGGCGCTGCGCATGGAGGACACGATCGTCCCGCTCGTCGGCGAGCCCGGTGTGCTCGGCCCGCTCACCGGAGCGGTCGACCCGGGTGCGCTGCTGGTGGCGCGCAGCGCGGACGACGCCGCCCGCGAGACCTTCCTCGACCTCGTCTCCGGGCGCATCGCGCCGACCTCGGGCGTCTTCGCCGTGCACGATCGCCTCTCCCCCGCGGACACCGGCGCGATCCAGGCGCGCGTGCACCGCATCGGCCCCGGCGAGGACGTCGCCGGGCGGATCGCGCAGATCAGCCCGCGCCGCGCCGCGCGGGAGATCGTGGTCATCGATCTCGTCACCGACCTCGCCCACGCGAGCGTGATCACCCAGGGGCGTGCGGTGCGCACGCTCGAGGAGCTCATGCGCCAGGGCATCGCCGTGGTCACGGGATCCCGTGTGGATCTGGGCCTCGAGACCTCCCAGCCCGAGCAGACCGTCGTCGACGCCCTCGAGGATCCCTCCCGGCACGTCGCCCTGCGCGTGCACCGCAGCGCCCCCCGCACCTCCGTCGCCGCCACGCCCTCGCATTCCGATTCCACCTCCGTCGTGGAAGGAGCCCACGCATGAGAACGCTCTCCCGCCACATCCCCTCCCTGATCATCGTCCTGCTGCTGCCCCTGCTGGTCGCCGGCATCGGCATGTGGGCCCTGACCGGCCGCGTGGACAACATCGACCGGGTGCCGGCCGCCGTGGTGAACCTCGACGAGGGCGCCACCATGAAGGTCGACGGCAAGGACCAGGAGGTGCCGCTCGGCCGCACTCTCGCGGGTGCCCTCACCCAGCCCTCGACCGCGAAGGACTCGGATCAGCAGACCGGCTTCGACTGGCAGCTGACCTCGCAGGACGACGCGAAGGACGGGCTGAAGGACGGCTCCTACTCGGCGATCATCGTGATCCCGAAGGACTTCTCGAAGAACCTCGCCTCGATCGGCTCGACGGACGCGGCGAAGGCGCAGGTCCAGGTGCTCACCGACGACTCCTCCGGGATGCTCGACGGTCTCATCGGCAACGCGGTCGCCACGGCCGCCTCGCAGTCGATGGGCAGCCAGTTCACCGAGCAGTACCTCGATCAGCTGTACGTCGGCTTCAACGACATGCACGACAACTTCAAGGACGTGGCCGACAGTTCGGCGGACCTCGCCGACGGCGCCGACCAGCTGGACACCGGCGTGAAGAAGTCCGCCGACGGCACCCACGACCTCGCCGACGGCGCGGGCGACCTCTCGGACGGATCCCAGGAGCTCGCCGACTCCACGCCCGAGCTCGCCCAAGGCGCGCACGGCGTCGCCGACGGCAACAAGAGCCTCGCGACGGGGCTCGGCACCCTGGCCGATGGCACGGACTCCCTGGCGAGCGGCACGAGCGATCTGGCCGACGGCCTCGACGACCTCTCCGACGGTGCCGACGGGCTCGCGGACGGCACCCAGAAGCTCTCCGGCGGCCTTGACGACCTCTCCGACGGCTCGCAGGGCGTGGCCGACGGCGTGGGCGCCCTGAAGACCGGGCTGCGCGGCGACGGCACGACGAAGAATCCCGGCCTGGTGCCCGCCGCCGACGCGATCACCCAGGGCATCGCCGGCGACGGCACGAAGGAGAACCCCGGTCTCGCCGAGGGCGCGAAGCAGCTCGCGGACGGCGCCGAGCAGGTCGGCGACGGCGCGGACACGGCCTGGAACGGGGACGGCACGGAGCAGAACCCCGGGCTGAAGAACGCGGGCGACGGACTGGGCAAGGGATCCCAGGACGTGGCCGACGGCCTCTCGCAGCTCCAGACGGGGCTGAAGGGGGACTCGTCCCAGGGCGCACCGAGCATGGACGATGCGGCGTCGAGCAATCGCGACGCTGTCTGCAAGATGGCAGAGGCTCAGCCGGACGACGAAGATCTCGCGGGCCTCTGCAAGCAGGCGAAGCTGCTCGTCAAGTACTCGGATTCGGTCGACGACGCCCTCGCGGGCGACGGATCGGACGAGAATCCGGGCCTCGTCGCCGGCTCCCAGGGCGTCGCCGACGGCATCGACCAGTACACCTCGGGCGTCTCCCAGGTCTTCGAGGGCGATGGCACCGCGAAGAACCCGGGCCTGGCGGCGGGCGCGAAGCAGGTCGCCGACGGTGCGGACACCTTCAGCACCCAGGTGCCCGATCTCGTCGACGGCCTGCAGGAGTTCGACAAGGGCCTGCACGGCTTCGCCGGCGGCGTCGACGACCTCTCCGACGGCGCGACCAAGGTCGCCGACGGCACGGCGTCGAGCGCCGAGGGCGCGTCGGACCTCTCCGACGGAGCGACGGAGCTCGCCGACGGCACCAGCAAGAGCGCGAAGGGCGCGCATTCCCTCGCGGACGGGGCCTCGGACCTCTCGGACGGCGCGCGCTCGAGCGCGGACGGCGCGGACACCCTCGCGGACGGCTCCTCGAAGCTGGCCGACGGCACCGACCAGCTGGTCACGGGCACCCAGGGCCTCGCTGACGGCGCCTCCGGGCTGGCCGACGGCACCGAGAAGCTCGCCGACGGCAACGACGAGCTCGCCGACGGCGCGGACCAGCTCTCCGACGGCACCGGGAAGCTCTCGGACGGCCTCGCGAAGGGCGCCGACCAGATCCCGAGCTACACCAAGGGCGAGCGCGAGAAGATGTCGACGATGGGCGCCCAGCCGATCTCGACGTTCTCCTCGCGGGCGAACGAGGCCTCGGGCGCGGCCACAGCGACGTTCCCGTTCGTGGCGGCGCTGGCCCTGTGGCTGGGCGCCTTCGGCGCCTTCCTGCTGATGCCCGCGCTCTCCAAGCGCCTGCTGGACGGCGCGGTGCCCATGTGGAAGGTCGTGCTGCGCTCGCTCGTGCCCGGTCTGCTGCTGGCGGTCGTGCAGACCGTCGCGGTGCTCGCGGTGATCACGGCGATCGGCATCTCGCCGGTCTCGCCGCTCGCCGTGGGACTCGTGTGCCTGGCGGGGGCGGTGATGTTCGCGGCCTTCCACCAGGCGCTGCTGGCCCTGCTCGGGGACCGGATCGGCAGGATCCTCTCGATCGTGCTGATGGTGCTGCAGGTGGTGGTGCTCGTGGGCATCTTGCCGCTGCAGACGGCCCCGGAGCTGCTGCAATCGGTCAGCGGGCTGATGCCGATCACGATCGTCAGCCGCGGCCTCGTGCACGCCTCGCTCGGCGGGTCCCTCACCTCGACGACGGCGACGCTGCTCTCGATCGTCGCCTGGTTCGCGGTCTCGGTGCTCGTCACCCTGGTGGCCTCCCGGAACGCGCGCACGGTGAAGCCCGCGAAACCGCCGAAGCACGCGCGCGGCGGCGCCCACGCGGCGGCCTGAGCCCGCCGGTCCCGGGACCTCCCGCCCTCAGTGGAAGTCCCGGGACCTCCCAGCGCCGGCGAGCTCGAGCACCTCGACCCCGTCGGCCACGAGGTTCACCGCCCCGGTGAGGTTCTCGACGATCCCGCGGACCACCACCGAGCGCGAGGTGCGCAGCACCGCCCGGTGCCGTGACCAGAACCCCTTCGAGCAGACCACGTTGAGGATCCCGGTCTCGTCCTCGAGGCTGAGGAAGGTGATGCCGCTGGCCGTCGCGGGCCGCTGGCGGTGCGTGATCACCCCGCCCACGCGGATGCGCGTGGAGTCCTCGGCCTCGCGCGCCCCGCGGATGGACAGCACGCCCGCCTCCTCCATCTCCTCGCGCACGAGCACCATCGGGTGGTCGGCGAGCGTGATGCCCGTGGACCAGGAGTCGGCGGCGGCGAGCTCGGCGTCGCTGAGCCCGGGCAGCATCGGCGCGTCGGCCCCGATGGCCAGGTGCGGCAGCACGTCCGGCGACTCCTGCGCGGCCGCGCCCGCGGCCCACAGGGCCTGCCGGCGCGAGGGCGCGAGGGCGTCGAGCGCCCCGGCGGTCGCGAGCGCCTCGAGCTGACGGGCGCTGAGGCGCACCCGCCGCGCGAGGTCGCTAATGGAGGCGAACGGTCCTTCCTTCTCGCGGGCGGCCACGATCTCCTCGGCCTTCTCCTCCCCGATCCCGCGCACCTGCTCGAGCCCCAGGCGGATCACCGGTCCCTGCTGCGCCGCCTCCCCCGTGACCTGCGGGCGGGCGGCGCGCAGGGCGTCCTTCTCCGGATCCGTCCAGCCCTCCGGGCCCCGGTGCCGCGCGGCCGAGCCGAGCACGTCCTCGTTGCCGGGCAGCGTGTACGCCCGGTGCTCGGGATCGGTCTCGAGCCCGGTCTGCACCTCGGAGACGGTGACGTCGACCCCGCGGGTGAGGACGCCGTGGCGGCGGGCGTCGGCCACGAGCGACTGCGGGGAGTAGAAGCCCATCGGCTGGGAGCGCAGCAGCGCCGCGGTGAACGCGGCCGGGTAGTGGCACTTGAGGTAGGCGCTCGCGTACACGATGTAGGCGAAGGAGTAGGCATGGGACTCGGGGAAGCCGTAGTTGGCGAAGGCGAGCAGCTTGCGCTGGATCGCCTCGGCGTCCTCACCGGTGATCCCGTGGCGGGCCATGCCCTCGAACAGCTGGTCCGAGAGCGCGAGCATCTTCTCCGTGGACCGCTTGGAGCCCATGGCGCGGCGCAGCTGGTCCGCGAGCGCCGGGGTGAAGTCGGCGACGTCGACCGCCATCTGCATGAGCTGCTCCTGGAACAGCGGCACCCCGTAGGTGCGGCCCAGGGACTTCTCGAGCAGCGGATGCAGGTAGGTGGTCTCCTCCTCCCCCGTCCGACGGCGGATGTAGGGGTGCACGGAGCCGCCCTGGATGGGGCCGGGGCGGATCAGGGCGACCTCGACCACGAGGTCGTAGAAGCACTCGGGCCGCAGCCGCGGCAGGGTCGCGATCTGCGCGCGCGACTCGACCTGGAAGACGCCCACGCTGTCCCCGGTGCACAGCATGTCGTAGACCGCCGGGTCCTCCTGCGGGAGGGTGCGCAGGCCGTGGTGCTCCCCGTGGTGCTCGGCCACGAGACGCAGACAGTGGTCGATCGCGGTGAGCATCCCGAGGCCCAGCAGGTCGAACTTCACCAGGCCCGCGTCGGCGCAGTCGTCCTTGTCCCACTGCAGCACGCTGCGGTCCTCCATCGCCGCCCACTGCACGGGGCAGATCTCGATCACGGGGCGGTCGGCGAGCACCATGCCGCCGGAGTGGATGCCCAGGTGGCGCGGGGCGTCGCGCAGGCGGTGGGCGAGCTCGACGACGTCGGCGGGGATGTCGGCGTCCTCGAGGGAGCGGAAGGAGCGCTCGATCCGCTTGGACCAGGCGTCCTGCGTGCCGACGTCGTAGCCGAGCGCCCGCGCCGCATCGCGCACCGCGAGCTTCGCCCGATAGCTGATGACGTTGGCGACCTGGGCGGCGCACTCGCGGCCGTAGCGCTCGTAGACGTGCTGGATGACCTCCTCGCGGCGGTCGGAGGCGATGTCGAGGTCGATGTCCGGCGGTCCGTCCCGCTCGGGCGCGAGGAAGCGCTCGAAGAGCAGGTGATGGCCGACGGGCTCGACGGCCGTGATCCCGAGCGCGTAGCAGACGGCGCTGTTCGCGGCCGACCCCCGGCCCTGGCACAGGATCTCCTCCTTCTCGCAGAAGGCGACGATCTCGCGGACGATGAGGAAGTACCCCGGGAAGTGCAGGTCGGAGATGACCTGCAGCTCCCGGTCGATCTGCGCCCACGCCCCGGGGACCCGCTCCTCGTCGTCCCCGCCGGTGCCGGGGCGCGGACCGTAGCGCTCGCGCCCGCCCTGCTCGACGAGCTCGCGCAGCCAGCTGTCCTCGGTGTGCCCCGCGGGCACGGGGAAGGGCGGCAGGTCGGGGGCGAGCAGCTGCAGGTCCAGCGCGCACTCCTCGGCCATCCGCGCCGCTGCCGCGATCGCGCCGGGATGGCGCGGGAGCAGCTGCGCCATCTCCTCGCCGCTGCGCAGGTGCCCGGGCCGCGAGGGCAGGTGCGGATCGGCCTCGGCGAGGGACGCGCCCGCGCGCAGGGCGGCGTGGACGTCCACGAGGCGCGTGTCCGCGGGGCGGGCGCAGTGCGCGTTCGTGGTCGCCACGAGCGGCAGGGTGAGCTCGTCCAGACCGGTCTCCTCGCGCACGAGGCGCGCGCCCTGGGCGAGGGCGTCGTGGATCTCGTCGTCGAGCTCGTCGCCCCCGACCATGAGCTCGACGGCGACGTTCCCCTGCCCGTACAGCTCGAGCAGCCGGGCGATCTCGCGCTGCGCCGCGCGGGCCGCTCCCTCGCGGTCGCCGTCGGCCACGAGCGGGCGCACCGCCCGCAGCACCGCCCCCTTGCGGCAGCCGGTGAGCACGAGCCAGTGCCCCTCGCGGGCGATCCGGGAGAGCTCGGCGAGGCGGTAGCGGGGCGTGGCCTTCTGCCTGCTGTCCAGGTGGGCGCGCGCGATCGCGGCCGACAGCGCGCGGTAGCCCTGCTCGTCGCGCACCAGGACCAGCAGGTGCTCGCCCTCCGGGTCGGGGATGCCGGTGCGCTCGGGCGAGAGCACGGGGGTGCTGCTCGCATGCTCGCTGCCGGGCTCGCTGCCCAGGGTGAGCTCGGCGCCGAGCACGGTCGCGAGGCCCGCCTCGCGCGCGGCGCGCGAGAAGCGGACCGCGCCGGGCAGGCCGTCGTGGTCGACGAGGGCGAGCGCGCGCAGCCCCAGCCGCGCGGCCTCGGAGACCATGTCCTCGGGGCTCGAGGCGCCGTCGAGGAAGCTGAAGTGCGAGTGCGCGTGCAGCTCGGCATAGGCGATGTCGGTGCCGGGGCGCCCGTCGGACGACGGGGCCGACGGGCCGGATCTCGTCCGGTCGGGCTCCCCCTCCCGCGGCTCCCCCGCCGGCGCATGCTGCGGCGGCAGCGCGCGCTCGGACGGCACGGGGCGGTCCGAGAGCAGAGCCTCGAGATCGTTCCAGGAGGGCGGGCCCAGGAACCAGCGGCTCATCGGGGCTCGTTCCTCATAGATCCCCTCGTCATGGATCCCCTAGTCATGGATCCCCTCCACGCTCCAGGCACCCTCGCGGCTGAGCAGCACGAGGGCGCGGCCGGGCTCGATGACGACGGCGAGGCGGCCGGCGCGCCGACCGTCGGGCCGCCACCAGCGCTCGTCGAGGACCGTCGGCGCCCCGTGGGCGAGCACGCGGTGGGACCTGCCCGCGGCGACGCCGTGGCGCACGAGCGCCTCGATCCCGTCGGCTCCCGCCCGCGGCACCTCGAGGACCGCGGGCGGGGCGCTCAGCAGGGCACGGGCGGTGACCACGACCGCCGCCCCCTGCGCGTCCCGCAGCACCACGGGCGCCGGGCTGCGCAGCACGACCGAGGGCAGCGGGCGCGGCATCGACCCCGGCCACGGCCCGGGCCGCGCCGTCGGCCGCTCGCTGCGCCAGGGCACCAGCGCCACCTGCTCGGCGAGCAGACGGCCCCCGACCTCGACGGGCACGAGCACCGCCTCCTCCCCCGCGAGGCCCTGGGCGCGGGCGAAGGCGCGGCCGGCCCGCTGCGCGGCCTCCCCCGCGCTCCCCCACAGCGCCGGCGCGCCCTCGCCCGCGGGGAGCAGCTGCACGGGCTGGAGGGCGAGCCGCGTGATCTGCCCGGTCTGCTCGCCGCGCAGTCGCGCCCGGGTGATCCAGCCGTCGCACTGCCAGCGGATGCGGTCCACGACGTCGGCCGGGGACAGGGCGCCGTCGTGGCGCCAGGTGCGCTCCATCTCCTCGCCCGAGGCGGTGAGCGCGAGGATCCGCAGGCGCGTGCAGATCAGCCCGCGCGCGACGAGCATGCCGTGCAGCTCCTCGGCCATCGGCCGCGCCGCGAAGGCCGCCTGGTCCACGCGCACGAGCGGCGGGTCCAGGGTGCGCGCGACCTCGAGGGGCTGCGTGGGGTGGTGCGCCTGGGGCGGGGTGGGCTCGCCCCCGCGCGCGAGCAGGTGCAGCTGGGCCACGTCGGGCCCGAAACGTGCGGCGACGGAGGTCGCGGGCAGGTCCGCGAAGTCCCCGAGGGTGCGGATTCCCAGGCGCTCGAGCAGGTCGATGACCTCGGCGAGGTCCACGCGGCGGGTGCGGTCGGCATCGGCCGCGGGCTGGTCGCGGTGCCCCCATCCGGGGCCGACGGGCGCGTCGCGCAGGGCGGCGATCGCATGCGGGCCCAGGTAGTCCCGACTGCGGCCGGGGCGCACGATCCTGCCCGAGCGCGCGGCCAGGAGCGCGGCGAAGGGGCCGTCGGCGATGCCGACGACGGCGTCCCAGCCGGTGAGCTCGGCGACCGCGTCGACGATCGCCTCGGCGAGGGCATCCTCCCCGCCGCGGTGGCGGGCGGGTCCGCGTGCGGACATCAGCAGCACCCCCGGGCGCAGCACGTCCACGCCTGCGGCGACGGTGTCCACGGCGGCCGCGACCAGCTCGAACAGGGCGCTCTCGTGCTCGATGTCGGCCTCGACCACGACGGCCTCGGGACACGCGGCCTGCGCGGCGCGGCGGCGCATCCCGATTCCGACGCCCACCTCGAGGGCGGCGGCATCGGCATGGGAGACCCGGTGGCGTTCCATGACCACGAGGGGAGCCGGCGCCCCCTCCTCCGCGGCCCCGCTCCCCGCCCGGGCGAGCTTCTCGCGTGCGGCGAGGAGCGGCCAGGCGGGGACGACGACGGCCGCGATGCGCGTCGCGGGCGGGGTGCCGCCGTGCTCCGCCTCGTCGCCGTGATCCGTCTCGTCGACCTGATCCTCCTCGCCCGCGGGCAGGACCCCGGGCAGCAGGAGCTCGCTCCCGCTCATCCCGCCCTCCGGATCACGCGCAGCGGGGCGGGAGCGGCCTGGTCGGGCACGACCCGGCCGGGCACGGCCTGATCGGGCACGGCGACCTCGGCGAGGAGCCCGTGGACCTCGGGCAGCACCACGTCCACGGCGCGGCCCTCGGGGATCCCGCGCCCGGCGGCGCTCACCCGCAGGGTGCGCCGGCGCAGACGACCGGTGCCCCGCCCCAGCCCCTCCCAGGACTCGGCCTCGGCGCGCAGGTGCAGGTCCGCGCGGGCGACGGGGGTGGCGGCGAGGACCAGGGTGTCGTGCGCCCGCGCGCGGTCGGTGAGGCTGCGCCACAGGGATGCCGTCAGGCGCAGCCGCGGGCCGAGCGCGAGCACGCCGACCCCGTCCACGAGCGCGGACAGCACCTGCGGCAGCTGCGGCATCTCCTCGACGCCGGTGGCCGGGGCGATCGCGAGGCGCTCGAGATCGAGTCCGGCGTCGCGCGCGGCGCGCAGGCCGAGGTCAGGCATGCCCGCGAGCGCGCACCAGCCGTCCTCCCCCGCCGCCGCGGCGGCCATCGCGAGCATCAGGGAGACCGAGCAGGAGCCGTCGACCGCGACCGTGCTTCCCGCGCGCAGGGATCCGTAGGGAGCGAGCGGGGCGAGCGGCGGGGGCAGGGGCACACGGGCGTGCTCGGCGGTCGTGCGCGCCGGGGAGGCTCCCGCGTCTGCATCGGCCGTCGAGGTCCGACGGGACGCTCCCCCGGGGCCGACGGAGCCGACGATCCCCGTCGGCCCGTCCAGCCGCGACGACGCGCCGGGACCCGACGTCTCCCCGACGGAGAACGCGGTGCGGTCGATCCTCCCTCCGAGGCGCGCGGTGGTGCGCTCGGCGGCGCCGAGCGCGGCGCGGGCGCGGGCGAGCCGCTCCTCCTGAGTGCCTCTTCCCGCCGTCCTCGGCGGCGTCCTCTCCTCGTGCGGCGCCGATGCCTTCCCCTGCGTCGGCGCCTCGTGCATCTGCAGATGCGTGCTCATGCTCCACCTCCTCCTGTCCGGCCGTCATCCAAGATCGAACACGCGTTCGAATTCTACGCCCGCCCCGACGCGCCGGGGCGGGCGCGGTGGTCGCGCGAGCCTCGCGCTGCAGGGTCGTCGAGGAGTCTTGATCACCGGACCGACATCTGAACTGGAGTGATCCCTCTGTCCAGTGACCCATATCACACTAGAACATGCGTTCGAGCACTGGCGCTCGGACGGGTGATGGTGTTGCATAGAGGTATGGACATTTCGGGCACGATGCGGTGCATGCCGATGAGGGACGGCGGGGACGACCCCCGCCGCACCCCTGGTCGTGCCCGTCAGCTCGTGCTGCGCGATGCGCCCACGGAGGCCGAGCACGTGTGCGAGATGGTCGCGGCGGATGCGGCGCCCGGGAACGGGCTGGAGCTCCTCGACATCGCCCACGCGCTGGGAGAGCTCGCGAAGGGTCCGGACGGCCCCTTCGGCGCCGCGGACGCCGACCTCACGGCCTTCGAGCTCTCCGACACCCTCGCCGCCTTCGAGCAGCTGCGCTCAGCCCTCGGCGCGCTCGAGATCCGGGTGACCACGGCCCTGGACGAGCGTCTGCGCGAGGAGGAATCAGCACAGGGCGTCGCCGAGCGCGATCACGGGCGCCGCACCGCCGGGGAGATCCGGATGGCCTCCCGGGTCTCCCCCGCCATCGCCTCCGCGCGCCTGAACTCCGGCAAGCGTCTCGTGCGGGACATGCCGCGCATGTTCGAGGCCCTGGCCGATGGGCGCATCGGGCTCGACGCCGCCCACGCGATCGGGCGCAGCAGCGGCCCGCTCCAGCCGGAGCAGCGGCGTGAGGTAGATCGGATCATCGCCTCGCGTGAGCCTGATCTCGACGGCGCCTCGCCGACTCAGTGGAGCCGGGAGGTCTCGGCCCTCGCCCAGCAGCTCGACCCCCGGGGCGAGGACGGGCGCCACGTGCGGGCGCGCATGCAGCGCGGCGTGACGGTCACGCCGGGGCCGCACGGCATGGGGCACGTCCACGCACACCTCCCGGCGCTCGACTGCGCCGCGATCCAGCGCAAGCTGACCATCGAGGCGCAATCGCTCAAGGCCCAAGGGGACACGCGCGCCCACGGGCAGATCATGGCGGATCTCTTCTCCGACACCCTGCTGGGGCGCGATGAGCACATGGACCCCGTGCATCTGGAGGTCGGCGTCGTCATCACGGAGCGCACTCTGATCGCGCCGGATCACGGCGACCCGGCGATGATCGAGGGCTACGGAGTGGTGCCGCCGCGCGCCGTGCGCGACGAGATCGTCCAGCGGATCCCGCGCGCCGCGCGCGACGCCCCGCAGAGCGCACCCGCAGAGAGCGCACCCACAAAGAGCACACCCGCACAGGACATGCCCGTCACGGCCGACGCGACGCCGGAGGACCGCCGAACGCTCACCGGCGACGACCTGCTGCCGCCGCAGGAGCCCGCGAAGCCCACCGCGCCGGGCCTCTTCGACGAGGAGTCCCGGCTGACGCTCCGGCGTCTGTTCACCCATCCCGCTTCCGGCGAGCTGATCGTCATGGAATCGCGCGCACGCGCGTTCCCCGCCAGGCTCGGGTACCTCGTCCGGCTCCGGGACTTCCGCTGCGCGGGGCCCTACTGCGCGTCCTCGATCCGCCAGATCGACCACATCCAGCCCCACGCGCAGGGCGGTGCGACCAGCGTCGACGACGGGCAGGGTCTGTGCGCCTACTGCAACAGCACCAAGGAGCTCCTCGGGACGGCCGAGAGGGTCGGTGAGGAGACGGATCCGCACCGCGTGCACTGGAGATCGAAGCTCGGACGCACCGCCACGGTGTCCCCGAGCCCGCTGGCAGGGGCGCCACCGGGCGGTCCTGCCGTCGAGGCCGCACCACCCGGCATGACCACACCCGAGGACGACGCGTCCGACGGGGAACCGGCCCTGCTCCCGCCGATCCACCGGATCGAGGACCTGCGCTGGGAGCGCGACCGTCGACGCGCCGCGGGGATCCGCGACGAGGAGCGGCGGCCCGGCGCACGCAGTGCGTGAGCAGCCCGCGCACGGACGCGCGCTCCCGAAGCGCCCGGATCCGCCGCGTGAACGGCCCTGTCGCCATGCCCACCCGCCCCGTAGCCTGGCCGAAACCATTCCGAGGAGGAGCGAGACATGCGCGCACTGGTGCTGCAGGAGAAGGGCCGGATGGGGATCGAGGACGTCCCCTCCCCCGGCGCCCCGGGACCCGGGGAGGTCCGGATCGCGATGCACACGGTCGGGATCTGCGCCTCCGACGTCCACTACTGGACCGAAGGCCGCATCGGTCCCTTCGTCGTCGAGGCGCCGATGATCCTCGGGCATGAGGGCGCGGGCACCGTGACCGAGGTCGGCGCGGGCGTCACCGGCCTGTCCGTCGGCGATCGTGTCGCGATGGAGCCGGGCGTCCCCGACCCCGCCTCGCGGGCGACGCTCGAGGGCCGCTACAACGTCGACCCGGCCGTGCGGTTCTGGGCGACCCCGCCGGTCGACGGCTGCCTCGCCGAGGAGGTCGTCCACCCCGCCGCCTTCACCTACCGCCTGCCCGATGCCCTGAGCTTCGCCGAGGGCGCGCTCATCGAGCCCTTCGCCGTCGGCATGTTCGCCGCGACGAAGGCGCAGATCAGCCCCGGGGACGTCGTCGCCATCATCGGCAGCGGGACGATCGGCATCATGACCGCGCTGGCCGCGCGCGCCGGCGGGGCGAGCCGGGTGTACATCAGCGACGTGCAGAGCGCGAAGCTCGGACTGCTCGACGGCCTCACGGGCATCATCCCGGTCGATGCCACGAAGGAGGACCTCGGCGAGCGGGTGCGCGCGGAGACCTCGGGATGGGGCCCGCAGGTCGTGTTAGAGGCCTCGGGCGCCGCCCCCGCGTACAAGGGACTGTGGACGGTCCCCGCACCGGGCGGGCGCGTGGTGCTCGTAGGCATGCCCGTCGAGCCCGTGGCCTTCGACGTCTCCACGGCGCAGAGCCGCGGGATCTCGATCGAGACGATCTTCCGCTACGCCAACGTCCACCAGAAGGCCATCGATCTCGCCGTGAGCGACGCCGTGGATCTGGGCCGCTTCGTCACCGAGACGTTCGCGTTCGAGGACTCGGAGAAGGCCTTCGAGCGCTTCCTCGAGGGGAGGCCGACGGACGTGAAGCTGCAGATCGCGTTCTGACCGGAATCGCTCCGACCAGCGCCGATCCTTGTGGAGGAACGGTGGTGTGGATGACCGGGAGGGGCGCGGGGAGCGCGAGGCCATGCTTGCCGCATGCTCTATCGACTCGGATTCTGGCTCGGCCCCGCCCCTTCTGATCCCATCGACGCCTGCGCCGCCCTCAACCAGCACATCTTCGCCGCCGATCACGCCTGGGGCGAGACCGGCACGGCGGTGCCGCCGGTGCCTCGGATCGCCGCCTTCGTGCGGGAGGCGCTGCGGCGATATCCCCTCGACGAGGGCGACGAGGGCGACGAGTGCGGTGATGCCGCGGGCGGCGGGCAGGGCATCCCCATCTGGAAGTACACCGACGTCGAGGCGTGCGCCGCGGGCCAGGCATTCCATGCGAACCTCACCGGACTGGGCGCCGAGATCGCACGGGACGACCTCGCGGAGCTCGCCGCATCGCTCGACATCAACGCCTTCGACCTCGTGCAGCACAGGATCCTCCCCGACCGCCGTTCGGGCGCCGCGCCCGGCGAGCAGCACCCGCACCCGGACGTGCTGCCCCCGTTCCTCGCCCGGGAGGAGCGCGACGACGTGGGGACGGGCGGACCCCTCAGAAGCGGGACCGGAGGAGAGGCGCGGGACTTCCTCGCCCTCGAGCGCGCCGCCTACTCCCCTGGTGCTCGTGTGTGCGACGGGCCCGAGCGCGCGCAGGAGGCGCTCGGGCTGCACGGCGTCGAGATCCCCCAGCGCACCGGGGCGAGGCCGTTGTTCTGAATCGACAGGACGCGCGGCACCTGCCGAATCGCCTGGACAGCGCGCTCGACGAGTGCTTGCCTCCTTCGATGGACACCCGCGAAGCCATGGACACCTACGACGAGACCCGGCGCGCATGGGACGCCGCCTCCTACAAGCATGTGCGCGAGTACGAGAGCCTGCTCGTCGAGGCGCGCACGGCACGTCTGCTGCCGTGCGAGGAGCGTCTCCTCAGCGGGGTCGTCGAGCATGCCGAGGTGATCCACCCGCAGAGCGGGCACGGCATCGACGACCACGCGCTGCTGCGCCTCGGCGCCGCCTCGGTGCTGGGCGTCGACTACTCGCCGACAGCGGTGACGGCGGCGCAGCGCCGGGCCGATGAGCTGGGCGTCGCCGCGCGCTACACCGTCGCGGAGCTCCCGGACACGGGCCTCGATCCCGCGTCCGCCGACCTCGTCTACACGGGCAAGGGCGCGCTGATCTGGAACGAGGACCTCGAGGCGTGGGCGACGGAGATGCACCGGCTGCTGCGGCCCGGCGGCCACCTCTTCGTCCACGAGGCGCACCCGCTCGTGCCGCTGTGGACGTGGGACGCCGATGCGCCGCGCGTGAGGGAGGACCGCGGCTATTTCGCGTCCCGCCACGTCAACGACACCTTCCCCGCTCGCGGGGCCACCGAGCATCAGCGCACGCTCGCCGGGACCGTGATGGCGATCGTGCGTGCGGGCTTCGTCCTCGAGCAGCTCGAGGAGCATCCGGAGCCGTTCTGGCGACCCGACGACGCGGAGCCCGCGGCGGCCTGGGACGGTCGCCTCCCCAACAGCTTCAGCCTGCTCGCGCGCCGCGGGAGCTGAACAGCGGGAAGCGGGTCGAACGAGGGCCTCAGCCCGCCCTGACGGCCGCCCGTCGCTGCCAGAACACCACGGCGCTCGCGGCGGCGACGTTGAGGGAGTCGACCGCGCCGCTCATGGGGATGACCACGTGCTCGTCGACCGCCTGCAGGGTGGACGGCTCGAGACCGTGGCCCTCGGCGCCGAGGACGAGCGCGACCTTGCGGCCCGCCCCCAGGTCCACCTCGTCGAGCGCCGTGGCCTGCTCGGTGAGAGCGAGGGCGAGCACGTCGAAGCCGGCGTCGTGCAGCAGGTCCACGCCGTCGTGCGCCGTGTCCTCGCCCGGAGGATGCGGCGCGTGCGGCCAGGCGCCGAGCCGCGTCCACGGCACCTGGAAGACGGTGCCCATCGAGACGCGGAGGGAGCGGCGGTACAGGGGATCCGCGCACCGCGGGGTGACGAGCACGGCGTCGACGTCGAGCGCGGCGGCCGAGCGGAACATGGCGCCCACGTTCGTGTGGTCCACGATGTTCTCGAGCACCGCGACCGTGTGCGCCGTGCGCAGCAGCTCCGCGGCGGTCGGCAGCACGGGCCGCTGCATGGCCGCGAGCGCTCCGCGATGCAGGTGGAACCCCGTGAGGGACTCGAGGAGGGACTCCTCGCCCACGAACACGGGCACCTCGGGGAAGCGCGTGAACAGGGGCGCGAACTGGTCCACCCAGCGGGAGGACATGAGGAAGGAGCGCGGGACGCAGCCGGCGTCCATCGCGCGCTCGATCACGTGGAAGCTCTCCGCCATGAACAGTCCGCGCTCGACCTCCATGCTCGTGCGCAGCCGCACGTCGGTCATGCGCAGGTAGTCGTCGAGCCGCGGGTCCGTGAGCGTCGTGATCGGGACGATCTGCGGGCCGGGGGCCTCAGTGGTCCCGGGGCCCTCCGGTGCCGGTGCTCCCATCTCAGTCCAGCTGCACGGAGCGGGCGCTGAAGCGCTCGCCGTGGCGCTCGACCACCAGCGGCAGCCCGAAGGTGCGCGTGAGGTTCTGCGAGGTGAGGGTCTCGTCGATCGGGCCGGCGGCGACCGCCTTCCCGTCGCGCAGCAGCAGGGCGTGCGTGTACCCGGGCGGGATCTCCTCGACATGATGGGTGACCAGCACGGTCACGGGGGTCGCCGGATCCTTCGCGAGGCGCGCGAGGTTCCGCACGAGCTCCTCGCGGCCGCCCAGGTCCAGACCCGAGGCGGGCTCGTCCAGGAGCAGCAGCTCGGGGTCGGTCATGAGAGCGCGCGCCGAGAGCACGCGCTTGCGCTCCCCCGTGGAGAGGGTGCCGAAGGCGCGGCCCTGGAGGTCGAGGACGCCGAAGGCGTGGAGCAGCATGCGTGCGCGGTCGAGGTCGAGGTCCTCGTACTCCTCGCGCCAGCGGCCGACGACCCCGTAGCCGGCGGTGACCACCACGTCGAGCACCTTCTCGTGCCCGGGGACGGTGTCGGCGAGCTCCTGGCTCGCGAGGCCGATGAGGGGGCGCAGTTCGAAGACGTCGATCCTGCCCAGGCGCTCGGCGAGCAGTTCGACCGTGCCGGAGGTGGGGTGCATGCGGGAGGCGAGCAGGCGGATCATCGTCGACTTGCCGGCCCCGTTGGGGCCCAGCACCACCCAGCGCTCGCCCTCCCCGATGCTGACGGTGAGCCCGTCCAGCAGGTTCCTTCCGCCACGGCGGACGACGACATCGGTGAGTGCAGCTGCCTCGGACATGGCTGAAAGCCTATCGGCTCCGGAGTCGACTCCCGTGCAGCGACCCGACCCGGCCCGCACGCGAGCCCGACCGCCTGCCCGATCTCCGGAGAACCCGCTCGCCCCGGTGAGGGGGACGGTAGGGTGCCCGGGGTCGCGGACGCCGCGTGCGACGCCGATCCCCTCGATCTTCTCCCCTCCCACCCCCTCGACGCGAAGGAGCGCCACCATGGCACATCCCGACCCGGCCGCCGACCCGTCGGCCCCGATGCCGCGCCAGGAGTCGTCGGCTCCGAAGCGCCGACGGATCAGCCCGCACTTCCTCTACATCGCCGTGATCGTCGCGGTGCTCGCGGGCATCGGGTTCGGTCTCGTCGCGCCGGAGACGGCCGCCTCGTTCAAGATCCTCGGCGACCTCTTCGTCTCCCTGATCAAGATGATGATCGCGCCGATCATCTTCTGCACGATCGTGCTGGGGATCGGCTCGGTGCGCAGTGCGGCGACGGTCGGCCGCATCGGCGTCCTCGCCCTCGTCTACTTTCTCGTCATGTCGACGTTCGCCCTCGCGATCGGACTGGTCGTCGGCAACATCCTGCAGCCCGGGCAGGGGCTCACGATCCCCACGGACGGCGACGTCAGCAAGTACGTGAAGGACGCGGAGGAGGCCGGCGGGCTCGCCGATTTCGTCGCCTCGATCATCCCCGAGACCCTCGCGAGCTCCCTCACCGAGGGCTCCGTGCTGCAGGCGCTGCTCGTGGCGCTGCTCGTGGGCTTCGGCGTCCAGGGCGTGGGCGGGCGCACCGCCGAGGTGGCCCTCGAGGCCGTCGAGATCGCGCGACGCGTCATCTTCCGCGTGCTGATGATGATCCTCTGGCTCGCCCCGATCGGTGCGTTCGGGGCGATGTCCGCCGTGGTGGGCTCCTCGGGCGTCGGCGCCGTCTGGGAGCTCGTGAAGCTCATGATCGGCTTCTACATCACGTGCATCATCTTCGTGGTCGGCATCCTCGGCCTGGTGCTGTTCGCCGTGGCGCGCGTGAACGTGTTCTCGCTGCTGAAGTACCTGGTCCAGGAGTTCATCCTCATCGTCGCCACGAGCTCCTCGGAGTCCGCGCTGCCCACGCTGATGGCGAAGATGGAGCACCTGGGCGTGAAGAAGTCGACCGTCGGCATCGTGGTGCCCACCGGCTACTCCTTCAACCTCGACGGCACCGCGATCTACCTGACCATGGCGTCGATCTTCGTGGCCGACGCCATGAAGATGCCGATGACGATCCCCCAGCAGATCGGTCTGCTGGTGTTCATGATCATCGCCTCGAAGGGTGCCGCGGGCGTCTCCGGGGCGGGCCTCGCGACGCTCGCAGGCGGGCTCGCGGCGCACCGGGCGGACCTCGTGCCGGGCGTCGCGGTGATCGTGGGCATCGACCGCTTCATGTCCGAGGCGCGTGCGATCACGAACTTCGCGGGCAACGCGATCGCGACCGTCGTGATCGGCACGCTCACCAGGACGATCGACCGCGAGCGCGTCACCGAGGTGCTCTCGGGCCGGGCCCCCTTCGTCTCGGCCGACGAGATCGAGCTGGAGGACGCCCAGCACGTCGTCGCCGAGGAGGGCGGTCGCTCGTAGACTGGCCGGGCCCGATCCCGGCCCTGCGAAACAGGAGGCCGCCGTGCCCCACCGTCCCGTGTCCCTGCGCGCCCCGAAGGGCTCCGTCGCCGCCTCGGAGATCGCCGCCGCGATCGACGCGCTGCTCGCCGACGCCGCGGCCGACGGCGCGCCGAGCGCCGAGTTCCCCGCCGAGGTGCTCGCGGCCGTCGAGGCGGCGGCCGGCGCCTGGCGCGAGGGCGCCGACGCCCACGAGGACGCGACCGACGTCCCCTTCGTGACGCTCGACCCGGTGACCTCGACCGATCTCGACCAGGCCATGCACCTCGAGCGCACGGAGGACGGCTATCGGGTGCGCTACGCGATCGCCGACGTGCCCCTGTTCGTCCCCCTGGGCTCCGTGCTCGACGCCGAGGCCCGCCGTCGCGGCGAGACCGTCTACCTCCCCGACCGCAGGATCCCCCTGCATCCCACGGCGATCTCCGAGGGCGCGGCCTCGCTGCTGCCGGGCCAGCCGGCCCCCGCGTTCGTGTGGGACCTGCGCCTGGATGGGCGCGGCACGGTCACGGCGACGTCGCTGGGCCGGGCGGTCGTCCGCTCGCGCGAGAAGCTCGCCTACGACGCCGTGCAGGACGGGATCGACGCCGGGGACGGCCACCCGATGATGCTCCTGCTCCAGGAGATCGGCGCCCTGCGCACCCGGAAGGAGGCCGAGCGCGGCGGCGCGAGCCTCAACATCCCCGAGCAGGACGTCGAGGCCGACGGGGACCGCGTGCGCCTGACCTGGCGCAGCATTCTCCCCATCGAGGACGCGAACGCGCAGATCTCGCTCATGACCGGCATGGCCGCGGCCGATCTCATGATCCGCGGGGGCGCAGGCATCCTGCGCACGATGCCGCCCGCCGCCGAGGAGAACGTCGAGCGCTTCCGCCGGCAGGCCACGGCCCTCGGTGTCCCCTGGTCCGAGGACCTCGACTACGGCGCCTTCCTGCGCACCCTGGACTGGCACGATCCCCGCCATCTCGCCCTGCTCAACCAGGCCGCGTCGCTGTTCCGGGGCGCCGCCTACGCGGCCTTCACCCACGCCGATGAGCTCCCGGAGGACGTCGAGCAGGCGGCGCTCGGCGCGCCCTACGCCCACGCGACCGCGCCCCTGCGTCGGCTCGTCGACCGCTTCGTGCTGCTGACCTGCCTGCATCACGCGCGCGGCGAGGACGTGCCGCCCGCGCTCGCGGAGGCGCTCCCCCTGATCCCCGAGATCATGCAGAACACGGGGTCGGTCGCAGGCAGCCTCGAGCGCCGTGCCCTGGACCTCGTCGAGCGCACCGCGCTCGCCGGGCTCGTCGGCGAGACCTTCGAGGGGACGATCATCGACCGTCGCGGGGGCGAGAAGAAGGACGACGCGAAGAGGGACGACGGGGCGTCCCCGGTCCGCGTCGAGGTGCAGCTGCTGGATCCGCCCGTCACGGCCTGGGTCGAGGCCGACGGCGAGCTCGGCGGCGCGCTGCGCGTCCGGCTCGAGGCGGTCGACGTGGCAGGAGCGGGCGCGCGGTTCGTGCCCGTCGGGGCCGGGCCCGACGAGGAGTCCGCGTCATGAGCTCCCTGCCCGAGCACGACGAGACCGGCGCACGCCCCGATCCCGACGCCCTCGCCCTGCCCCGCGCCGCGGCGCTCGTGCTGTGGACCGCCGCCTATCTGCGCGGGGACATCGGCCCCGACGACGCGGCGGTGCTGTCCCAGGGCAGCGGGCACCGGCAGACGACCGGGGGCGGCGAGGACCTCTTCGACTGGATGACGTCTCTGCGCCGCCTGCCGCTCGCGCAGGTCCACCTCGTGCTCCCGGTCGCGGGACGCATCGCGGGGCTCGTCGGCCCGCCCGAGGCCGTCGCCTCCGCTCTCGAGGCCGAGCAGGCGATCGTCGTGAGCGCGGCCGGGATGGCCGACCACACGCTCGTCCCGCTCACCGATGCGCTCGGACCGGACGGCACCAGCGGGACCCTCGTCTCCTGGCGGCGGATTCCCGCGCGCGGCGGCGCCCCCGCACCGGTGCCCAGCAGCGGAGGGGCCCGGGACCAGTTCCTGCGGTCACTGCAGCGCGCGGCCTCGGGCACCGTCGAGCTCGACCTCGTCCCCGAGGAGGCGATCGGGCTGCAGGCGCTGCCGGCGACCTGGACCTCCGTGCCCCTGCCGCGGCACGTCGGCCCCGCGGCGGAGCATCTGCTGACGCTCGCCGCGCGCACCCTGCTGCTGGCCGACCAGGAGCTCGACACCGGATCCGCGCTCACCCGCGGCCTCGGCGAGGAGACCGAGCGCCGCGAGGTGCTGCGCGATCTGCGCGACGGGGCGCGCGAGGCGCTCACCGAGACCGTCGGCCTCGTGATCGCCGACGAGCTCGGCTGACGCGCAGGCCGGTGGGCGCGGCGGGTCAGCTCCGTGCCGCGTGCTCCTGCCGCACCGTCTCGTAGACCTCGAGCGTGCGCTCGGCGATCGCCGTCCAGGAGAAGTGCTCGGCGGCGCGGCGACGCGAGGCCGCACCCATCTGCCGGGCGCGCTCGGGGTCGCCGACCATGCGGGTGAGGGCGCCCGCCAGATCCGCGACGAAGCGCTCGGGGTCGAGCGGGGTCCCGGTGCCGTCCTGCGCCTGCTCGAGGGGCACCAGGTACCCGGTCTCCCCGTCGAGAACGACCTCGGGGATGCCGCCCGTCGCGCTCGCGACCACCGGGATACCGCACGCCATCGCCTCGAGGTTCACGATGCCCAGCGGCTCGTAGATGCTCGGGCACACGAAGGTGGTCGCGTGGCTGAGGATCTGGGTGAGCTCGCCGCGCGGGAGCATCTCCGAGATCAGGTGCACGCCCTCGCGCGTGGACTGCAGCTCGGAGACCAGGGAGTCGACCTCGGCGGCGATCTCCGGGGTGTCGGGAGCGCCCGCGCACAGCACGACCTGGGCCTCCGGCGGCAGCTCCCGCACCGCGCGCAGGAAATAGGGCAGTCCCTTCTGACGGGTGATCCGGCCCACGAACACGATCATCGGGGCGTCGGGGTCGATCCCCCGGGAGGTCAGGGCGTCGGTCGAGGGGTTCGGCTGCCAGGTGTCGATGTCGATCCCGTTGTGCACGACGTGCACCTTCGCGGGATCGACGCTCGGGTAGGAGCGCAGGATGTCGGCGCGCATGCCGGCGGAGACTGCGATGACGCCGGCGGCGCCCTCGTAGGCGGTGCGCTCGACGAAGGAGCTCAGCGCGTAGCCGCCGCCCAGCTGCTCGGCCTTCCACGGGCGCAGCGGCTCCAACGAGTGGGCGCTCAGCACGTGCGGCACGCCGTGGAGCAGGGAGGCGAGGTGCCCCGCGAAGTTCGCGTACCAGGTGTGGGAGTGCACGAGGTCGGTGCCCGCGCAGTCAGCGGCCATGGGCAGGTCCGTGCCCATGGTGCGCAGCGCCGAGTTCGCGCCCTCGAGGCCCGCGGGAGCCTCGTAGGCCGTGGTGTCCGCCTCCTCGCGGGGCGCGCCGAAGCAGCGCACCTGGACCTCGACGTGCTCGCGCAGCACCCGGGTCAGCTCGGCGGCGTGCACGCCCGCTCCCCCGTAGATCTCCGGCGGGTACTCCTTGGTCAACAGGTCGACGCGCATGGGCTCCTCCTGGTCTGCGGGGCGGGGTGGGCTGCGGGGCGTGGTGGTCCGTGGGGCGTGTCGCCCGGGGACGACGGGACGATCTGCGGTCCGGTGTGTGAGTGCCCCCACATGGGCATTATGCTCGGTTCATGTCTACCGTGCTCGCCATCGTTCTTGCCGGGGGCGAGGGCAAGCGGCTGATGCCGCTGACCCTCGATCGTGCGAAGCCGGCCGTCCCGTTCGGGGGCATCTACCGGCTCATCGATTTCGCCCTGTCCAACATCGTCAACTCCGGGTACCTGCGCATCGTCGTGCTCACCCAGTACAAGTCGCATTCGCTCGACAAGCACATCGCCTCGACCTGGCGGATGAGCTCCCTGCTGGGGAACTACGTGGCGCCGGTGCCCGCCCAGCAGCGCATGGGCAAGCACTGGTACCGCGGCAGCGCCGACGCGATCTACCAGTCCCTGAACCTCATCGAGGAGGAGAAGCCGGACTATGTGGTGGTCGTCGGCGCGGACCACGTGTACCGCATGGACTTCTCGCAGATGGTCGATGCCCACATCGCCTCCGGGAAGGCCTGCACCGTTGCCGCGATCCGCCAGCCCCTCGAGGAGTCGGACCAGTTCGGGGTGATCGAGACCGATCCCGCCTCGCCCGAGGTGATCTCCCGCTTCGTCGAGAAGCCGAAGGAGACCGCGGGGCTCGCCGACGACCCCAGCCAGGTCCTGGCCTCCATGGGCAACTACGTCTTCTCGGCCGACGCCCTCGTCGAGGCCGTGACCGAGGACGCGGAGAACCCCGATTCGGCCCATGACATGGGCGGGGACATCGTCCCCTACTTCGTCGACCAGGGCGAGGCGGGGGTCTACGACTTCATCCGCAACGACGTGCCCGGCTCGACCGACCGCGATCGCGACTACTGGCGCGATGTCGGCACGCTCGACGCCTTCTACGAGGCCCACATGGACCTCATCTCGATCCACCCCGTCTTCAACCTCTACAACGAGAAGTGGGCGACCTTCGCGGGCACGCGCAACGTGCCGCCGGCCAAGTTCGTGCACGCCGGGCCGGGCCGCGTGGGCTCGGCCGTCGACTCGATCGTCTCGCCCGGGGTGGTGGTCTCCGGTGCGCAGGTCTCGAACTCGGTGCTCTCCCCCGGGGTGCGCCTGCACTCGTGGTCGAGCGTTTCGGACTCCGTGCTCATGGACGGCGTCTCGGTGGGCAGGCACTGCCAGGTGCACCGGGCGATCATCGACAAGAATGTGGTGATCCCGCCCCGCACGCAGATCGGGCTGGACGCCGAGAAGGACCGCGCCCGCGGCTTCCACGTCACCGAGTCCGGTCTCACCGTGATCGGCAAGGGAGTCGTCATCACCCCGTCGTGATCCCCGGCCGGTCGCGCTGAGCAGCTGTCGGGGAGGCATCGGGCGGCCGACGGGACCGAGTCCGACGAGACCGAGGAGAGCGTTGCACCAGTCCCCCGAGATCCCCGCGACCCCGTCGGCCCCCGCTGACCACGGTCCTGTTCACCACGCCCCCGCGCGGGGGCTGCTGGTCAGCGACGTCGACTCGACCTTCCTCACCCAGGAGGTCATCGAGCTGGTGGCAGAGCATGCGGGCACCCGCGAGCAGGTCGAGGAGGTCACCACGCGCGCGATGCGCGGCGAGATGGACTTCACGCAGTCCCTGCACGCGCGGGTCGCGACGCTCGCGGGGCTCCCCGTGAGCGTGCTCGCCGAGGTGCGCGCCGCGCTCGTGCCCACCCCCGGCGCGCTCGAGCTGGTGGAGCGTGCGCGTGCGGCCGGCGTGGTGACGGCGCTGGTCTCCGGCGGATTCCACGAGGCGATCGACGAGCTCGCCGCGTCGGCCGGGATCGACCACGTGCTCGCGAACCGCTTCGAGATCCGGGACGGCCGCCTCACCGGGCGGGTGAGCGGGCCGATCGTCGACGCGCAGACCAAGCGCCGCACCCTCGAGGAGCTCGCGGCCCGCCACGGCGTCCCGATCGAGCGGACGGTCGCCGTCGGCGACGGCGCGAACGACGCGCCCATGGTGCGCGCCGCCGGCATCGGCATCGCCTTCCGCGGCAAGCCCGCGCTCGTCGAGGTCTCCGACGTGCACCTGGAGGGTGAGAGCCTGCTCGACGTGTGGCCGCACCTCGAGAGGATCCTCGAGCGCGACTGAGGGATCCGGCCCTTCAGCTGCGGACGACGGTGTGCAGCGTGAGGGACTCCTCCCCCAGATCGGACCAGTGCTGGACGCTGCCCGAGAGCACGCAGAGCGCGCCGGTCGGCAGACCGATCCGGGTCTGGGCGACGGAACCGGGGTCGGAGTCCTCCGCGGCCAGGCCGTGCGTGAGCGAGGCCATGGTCGGCTCATGGCCGATGACCATCACCACGTGCTCGGCGTCGTCGGTGGCGCGGACGAGGTCCAGCACCTCCGCGGGTCCCCCCTCGTAGATCTCCGGGAGGAATTCCACGGTGCCGTCGAACCCGGGCATCGAGGCGAGCACGCTCTCCCAGGTCTCCCGCGTGCGGACCGCGTCGGAGACGAGGACGCGCGTGGGCCGCACGCCCTGCGACTCGAGGTACTCGCCGGTCATCCGGGCCTGCGTGCGGCCGCGGTCTGTCAGCTCCCGCTCATGATCCGGATCCTGCGCGCTGTCCGCCTTGCCATGGCGCATGAGCAGGAGCAGGCGACTGTCGGGGTCGGAGGGCATCGGGTCGAGTCACGCCTTCTGTCTGGAGTGTCCGGTGGCAGGGGTCGCAGGTGCGCCGGACGCGCGGTCGCTGCGGGACTCAGTGTCCCATGCCCAGGCCGCCGTCGACAGGCACGACGGCGCCGGAGATGTAGGACGCGTCGTCGCTCGCGAGGAAGGCCGTCACGCGGGCGACCTCGGCGGGCTCGGCGAAGCGACCGGCGGGGATCTGCGAGAGGTAGTTCTTCTGCAGGTCCTCCGGCAGCGAGTCGGTCATGTCGGTCGCGATGTATCCGGGGGCGACGACGTTCGCCGTGATCCCGCGCGAACCGAGCTCGCGCGTGATGGAGCGCGCGATGCCCAGGAGGCCGGCCTTGGACGCCGCGTAGTTCACCTGCCCCGGCGAGCCCAGCTGGGCGACCACGGAGCTGATGAGGACGATGCGGCCCTTCTTCTTGCGCATCATCGACTTGATCACCCGCTTCACGGTGCGGAAGGAGCCCGTGAGGTTCGTGTCGACGACCTTCTCGAAGGACTCGTCGCTCATGCGCAGCAGGAGCTGGTCGTCGGTCATGCCGGCGTTGGCGACGAGCACCTCGATGGGGCCGTGCTCGGCCTCGGCCTGCTTCACCGCGGCGTCGAGCGAGTCGCCGTCGGTGATGTCCGCGGTCACGGTGAGGGTGCCCGCGGGGCCCTCGTGGCCCGAGCGCGAGGTGATCGCCACGCGGTCTCCGCGGCGCACGAACTCCTCGGCGATCGCGCGGCCGATGCCGCGGTTCCCGCCGGTGATGAGGACGCTGCGGGGTTCCGTGCTCTCGAGGGACATGCGTGGTGCTCCTTGCTGTGCGGGATGATGCGGATGCTGTGGGTGACGCGGGGCGCGCGCGAGGGCGGCCGGGGACGGCCGGTGCTCTAGCATACGTAGGGACCAGTGCACGGGGATCCGCCACACGCGGTCCCGGCAGGACGTACAGCATCCCTTCCGGAAGGTTCCTCCCTGATGGCTTACCGCTTCAACCCCCCGCCGAACTGGCCGATCGACGAGGAGGGCTGGACGCCGCCGCCGGGATGGCAGCCCGACCCCGCCTGGGGGCCGGCCCCCGAGGGATGGAACTTCTGGGTCGCCGACGAGGCGCCGCAGGCCCCGACCGAGCAGGCGGGCGAGGATGCGCACGTGCAGCCCGGCCCCGATGACGAGGCGACGCGGGTCGCCGGCGCCGCGTCCGCACAGGACATGTCCTCGGAGCAGGGCGCCGCTGCGGAGCAGGGGGCCGACAGCGGAGCGGGCACCGATCCCGAGGCGACGTCGTCTCCCGAGACCGCCGTGTACACGGGCCCGAGCGACGAGGAGACCTCCGCGGCGCTCGCCGGCTCGGCGCCGTACGAGAGCGCCGAGCCCGAGAACGACGAGGCCGGTCGGGCCGCGGCCGAGGCCGCGCAGGACGAGCGGTCGGACGGCGCGCCCGCCGCGAGCCAGCAGGCTCCTGCTGGTGCTGCTGGTGCTGCTGGTGCTGCTGATCCCGCTGCCGAGGAGCCGGTGTCCGCGTACGGCCAGCAGCCCCCGGCCGCCCCCGCGTACGGGGCTGCCGCCGAGGACGGCGCGGCCTCCCAGCCGGCGCAGGGCTACGGCTCCCAGGACCAGGCGGAACAGGGGTACGGCCAGGGATCGCCCGCGCAGGGATACGGCGCCGGCGACCAGCAGGGTCAGGGATACGGCGCGCAGGTTTACGGCGCCCAGGGCGCACCGGCGTACGACCAGGGCGGGGCGGCCCCGGGCCAGGGGGCCCCGGCCTATGGGCCCTCGTCGGCCGAGGCCTACGGATCGCCCGATCCCGGCCCCGCGAGCGATCCGCAGGCCCAGTGGTCGACGGTGCCGAACGCGGCGGAGCCCGCGAAGAAGGGCGTCATCGCGCGGTTCTGGTGGATCGGCTGCATCGTGCTGCTCGTTCTCGCGATCGTCCTCGTCGTCCTCGGCATCTTCGCGGTCCGCGCGCTCGGAGGCTCGGACGACCCGAGCCCCTCTGCCGGGGCGACCACCAGTCAGGACGCAGCCTCCGAGGATCCCTCGCAGTCCGAGTCCGCGAGCGAGGATGCCGAGCCCACCGTCACCCCGTCCGTGCTTCCCACCGTCGACCCGTCGGCGAAGGAGATCGACGTCGTCGGTCCCGAGGGCAAGGGGAAGGTCCAGGTGTCCATGGAATGGAAGAACGCCGAGGATCTGGACACGCAGTATGAGATCGATGACGCGAAGTACGGCCCCTACCTCGTGGTGACCACGCACCTCGAGGTCACCGAGGGCACGATGGACTGGGCGAACTGGGACTACTCCGTGGAGACCCCGTACGGCGGCACGGTCCAGTCCGACACGAACACCTACGCGCTGAAGAACTCCGGGATCGAGGGCAACAGCCCCTATGAGTTCTCCGAGGGCGACGAGTACTCCATGACGATGCTCTTCGCGGTGAAGCGCGCGGGCGGCAACAAGCTCGTCATGGACTCCGGAAGCGACACCTACAGCTGGGACATCGAGAAGTGACCTCGTCCTTCAATCCGCCACCCCACTGGCCGGAGCCGCCCGAGGACGGCTGGCTCCCGCCGGAGGGGTGGCGCCCCGACCCCGGATGGGGTCGGGTGCCCGCCGGATGGCGGGTCTGGATGGACCGCACGCGGGCAGGAGGCGCCGAGGACGGCCCTCTGCTCCTCTCCGAGGACGTCCCCGCGAGCGGTGCCCGCGTGCGCCGCCGCGTCCCCAGCTATCCCGTGACGGTCATGAACCCCGGGATCTGGTCGGAGAACCAGCTCGAGCACGAGGACTACGGCTTCCCGGAGCCGGCCGAGCGCCGCGCGCGGCCCCGACTGCGCCTGGGCATGACGATCGTGGCGACCGCGGTCGGACTGCTGATCGCCGCCGGCACCGCGGTGCTCTTCGTGCAGCTCATGCACTACGCCAGCGATTCCCTGCCCGCGACGTCGCTGCCCGCGTCGTCCCTGTCCACAGCTTCCCAGCCCGCCGCGCCGGCCGCCCCCACGGCCCCGACGTCCCTCGCCGAGGTCACGACCGCCGCATGAGAACGGCCCTGAAGATCCTGCGTCGCCTCTGCACCCGCGACGCCCTGGGCGCCGTCCTCGGCGTCTTCCTCGCCGCCGCCGTCTGCATCGGCCTCGGCTTCTGGCAGTGGCACCGTTTCGAGGGCAAGCGCGAGAACGCTGACGTCATCGAGACCAACTACAGCGCCGCGCCCGTCGGCCTGGACCAGGTGCTCCCCTCCCCCGGCACGCCGCTGGCGTCCTCCGACCGCTGGAAGCAGGTCGAGCTGACCGGCGAGTACTGCACCGAGCCCGACTGCCTGCTGTGGGTGCGCAACCGTCCGCTCTCGGACTCGGTGGGCTTCTGGCAGCTCGTCCCCTTCACGACCGACCAGGGCACGCTCCTCGTCGTGCGCGGGTGGGTGGACGGCGCCGAGACCTCGTCCACGCCGGCGAGCGAACCGCCCGTGCCCGAGGGCCGCACCACCATCGTGGTGCGCATGCGCGTGGTCGAGCCGACCCTGGAGAACCGGCGGAACCCCCCGGGCCAGGTCCAGACCGTCACCCCCAGTGCGATCGCCCCCGAGCTCCCCGATCTCGGCGGCAGCGTCTACACGGGGGCCTTCGGGGAGCTGGTCTCGGAGGACCCGTCGGTCAGCCCCATGCCCCACGTCCTCGAGGAGCCCGACACGAGCCTCGGCCCCCACCTCTCCTACGCCGTGCAGTGGTGGCTGTTCGCGGCCTTCTTCCCCATCGCCCTGGTGGTGCGCACGCGCCGCCAGATCCTCGACGAGGAGGGTGAGGACGCCGACGACGGCGGCGGCGAGGACGGGACCCGGAGCGGACCGGCGGAGACGACACGGGAGGCCGCGCCCACCGCGCCGCGGGCGGCCTCCGCCGAGCTGCGCAGGGCGCGCCCGCGCACGCAGGACGAGGAGGAAGAGGATGAGCTCCTGGACCACGGACGACGCTGAGCACGGACGGTTCCTGCCCGGGCCGCGGCCCCGCCGCATCGCCCATCGCGGACTCGCGCTCGACGGCGCCGAGAACACGATGCGCGCGTTCTCCGACGCGCTCGGCGCCGGCGCCGACATGCTCGAGACCGACACTCGGGCCACGGCAGACGGGGTCGCCCTCGCCGTGCACGACCCCGACCTCACCCGCATCGCGGGGGACCCCCGGAGCATCGGAGCGCTGCACGAGAGTGACCTCGAGGGCATCCGGGTCGCCGGGCGCGAGCCCCTCGCCCGCCTCGAGGACGTGCTCGGGAGCTTTCCGGACATCCCCGTGAACATCGACGTCAAGGACGAGGCGGCCGTCGGCCCGGCGGTCGCGGCGATCGCCCGCACCGGTGCCGCGGGGCGCGTGTGCGTGACGAGCTTCCGCGGCGCCGTCGCCTCGCGAGCCGTGCGGGCGGTGCGGGAGGCGACCGGCGTGGCACCCGTGCGCAGCCCGTCGCGGGAGGTGATCGCGGGCTTCGTCCTCGCGCGGGCGCTCGAGCTGCCCGACCCCGCGCTGCGCGCGCTGCTGCACCCCTACGGCGCCCTGCAGGTGCCCGTCTCCCAGTCGGTGCTGCGCATCGTCACGCCCGCGAACGTCGCCGCCGCCCATCGCGCCGGCTGCGAGGTGCAGGTGTGGACGATCGACGAGACCGCGCGGATGAGGGACCTCCTGGCGATCGGCGTCGACGGCATCATCACCAATCGCGTCGATCGCCTGAGCGCCCTGCTCGACGGGACGGAGCCGCCCACCGGCGACGTGATGTGACCCACGCCGCGGCCCGGGAATGTTCCGTGCGCACGGAACGTTCTGGTCACTGTCGCGCCGCAGTGCGCGTGCGACCGCCGCCCCCGGAACCGTCAGGAAGGCACCATCGGATGAACAGCCGCAGCCTGCGAGGAACCCGCCTCGGATCCTTCAGCATGGAGACCGACGAGAACGTCCTCGCCGCCCCGCGCCAGGAGGCCGTCTACGACTGCCCCAACGGCCACACGATCATCCTCCCCTTCTCCGTCGAGGCCGATGTCCCGGCGATCTGGGAGTGCCGCTGCGGCAACACCGCCGTCCTGCGCGACCACGAGAAGCCCGAGGCGAAGCCGGGCAAGCCCCAGCGCACCCACTGGGACATGCTCCTCGAGCGCCGCAGCGAGGAGGATCTGCAGGTGCTCCTCGATCAGCGCCTCGACCTCCTGCACGCCGGCAAGCTGCATCAGCGCCGGAACCTCTGAACCACGGGCCGTGCGCCCGGCGGCTGTGCGCCGCATCCATGAGAAGGGCCCCGCGACCGCCATCGACGGCTGCGGGGCTCTTCTCATGGATGCGGCGGTGCGACGCCTCAGTCCTGGGTGATCAGCGGCGGGCCGTCCGGTGACTGTCCGGACGAGGCGCCGCCGGAGGGCTTCTGCGGCGTCACCACGATCTCGCCGTCGATCACGCCTCCCGAGCTGCGCCGGAAGAGGACGCGGTGCGCGGCGTCGCCGCCGCCGGACAGGCCGAGCCCCTCGACCGTGCGGCGCTGGACGGGCGTGAGCAGCAGGATGATCCCGACGATGTCGGTGAGGACGCCCGGGAAGAAGAAGCACGCGGCGGCCAGCACCGTGAACGCGGGGCGGCTGAGGTGCTTCTGCACGTCCCCCGTGCCGCGCAGGGCCCGCCAGAGGGAGCGCGCGCGGGAGAGGGACTGCTGGCCCGCGGCGATCAGCAGGGCGACGCCCACGATCCAGCCCACGACGATGATGAGCAGCGACCACCACAGCGAGGTCTTCACGCCGATGAGGATCAGCAGCGCGATCTCGACGATGCCCAGCACGAGCGCCGCGTAGGGCAGCAGGGCGGCGAGCCGGGAGGGTCGGCCCGACGGCGCGCGGCCGTGCGACGCGCCGACCGACGCGCCTGCGGGCGAGGAGCCGCTGGTCGAGCGGCCGCCGGACGAGGAACTGCCGGACGAGGAACTGCTGGGAGACGAGAAGGTGGAGCTCATGGGATCACCTGCCGGATGGGAACGAACTCTCACGTGATGCGTGGCGACCAGCGTATCGGAGCAGGGTGAGGAGCTGCTGGGAGCGGCGCTGCGCCCCCCACCAGGTGACCTTCACGAGGGCTTCGCGCACGATCGCCGAGCTCATCTTGCTGGCGCCCTCGGTGCGCTCGTCGAAGTCGATGGGGACCTCGCGGACGACGGCGCCGTGCGCCGCGGAGCGCCGCGTCATGTCGACCTGGAAGCAGTAGCCCTGGGACGCGGGTCCGGACTCGACCAGGATCCGCGCGAGCGGGGCGCGGTAGGCGCGGAAGCCCGCGGTGGCGTCGTGCACCCGCAGCCCCAGGGCGAGGCGCGCGTAGACGTTCGCGGCGCGGGAGAGCAGCAGGCGGCGCAGCGGCCAGTCGTGGACGCGTCCGCCCGGAACCCATCGCGAGCCGATGGCGAGGTCCGCGCCGCCCTCGACCGCGTCGAGGAGGCGCGGGAGCTGCTCGGGCCGGTGGGAGGCGTCGGCGTCCATCTCCACGAGCACCTCGGTGCCGCGCTCGAGCCCCCAGCGGAAGCCCGCGAGGTAGGCGGGGCCGAGGCCCTCCTTGCCCGTGCGGTGGAGGACGTCGACCTGCGGGTCGTCCTGCGCGAGGGCCTCGGCGAGCTCGCCGGTGCCGTCCGGGGAGGCGTCGTCGACCACGAGCACGCGGGCGTCCGGCACGGCCGCCCGCAGGCGCGCCAGGGTCGAGGACAGGGTCTCGCGCTCGTCGTAGGTGGGGATGACGACGAGGACCCGGGCGCTCACCGGGCGCTCCCGCCGCGCGCGGCGGCGCGCTCGCGCCGGCGCATCGCGGGGGCGACCGCCCGGCGTCCGCCGGCGCCCGCGAACAGGACGCCCGCGATCGCGAGGGCGGAGAGCACGATCTCCGGCCAGCGGCCGGCCGCGACGGCGGGCGTGGTCCCGGTGCGCAGGGGCACCTCGCCGATCACGGATCCCTGCGTCCAGTGGTCCTGGTAGTCGAGGGTGCGGCCCTCGGGGGTGAAGATCGCGCTCTGGCCGACGGTCGAGACGTGCACGACGCTGCGGCCGCTGACGACCGCGAACACCTTCGACTCCGCGACCTGCTGGATCGCCTCGTTGGAGTCGCCGAACAGGGCGTTGTTGGACTGCACCACGATCACCTGGGCGCCGTCGTCCACGACGTCGTCCACGAGGTCCTGGTAGGCGATCTCGAAGCAGATGAGCACGCCCACGCCGTGGCCGTCGACGTCGAAGACGCCCGGCTGCGTGCCCGCCTTCATGTCGGAGGAGACGAGGTCGACCTTGTCGCTCAGCGTGCGGAAGAACGAGCGGTAGGGGATGTACTCGCCGAAGGGCACCGGGTGGCGCTTGGCGTAGACGCCGGCGACGGTGCCGTCCGTCGTCCACAGCAGCGAGTTGTTGTACCTGCCGCCGTCGTCCGTGGGGGTCTGGGTGCCGACCATGATCGGCGCCTGCGCGTCCTGCGCGGCGGCGGTGATCGCCTGGCCCCGGGAGGCGTCCGCGCGCGGGTCCCAGCCGGTGGAGTCCTCGGGCCAGACCACCAGATCCAGCTGCCCGCCGTCCTCGCGCACCTGCGTGACGGCGTCGGCCGTGGCCGTGAGCTGGTTCGGGAAGATCTCGGAGGGCATGGCGAGGCTCTCCGGGTCGATGGGCGGCACGTTGCCCTGGACGCCCGCGATGGTCATCGAGCCGTCGTCCGACGGGGCGGGGTTCTTGGGCAGCGGGACCACCATGGTGCCGATGACGACGCCGACGACCGTCGCCATCGGCCACACCCCGCTGAGCCCCCTGACGCCGCGATGGCGCCGGCCCAGCAGGGCGAGCGCTCCCCCGCACAGGAACTGCGCCAGCAGGGCGACCACGAAGGACAGACCGGCGGTGCCGATCCACGGGCCCAGGTTCAGCAGCGGCGAATCGCTGAGGGCGAAGGCCACCGAGCCCCAGGACAGCCCGCCCCAGGGGAAGGTCGAGCGCAGGGTCTCGACGGCCACCCAGAGCGCGGCCAGCACGATCCCGGAGCCCAGCCCGATGCCGCGGCGCACCAGCACGGCGCGCGCGGCGAGCCCGTAGAGGACGATGTAGAGGGCCTCGAAGGCGCCGAGGGCGAGCCACGGGGCGGGGCCCGCGTAGGTCTTCGCCCAGATGGTCAGGGGGACGAAGAAGGCCAGCCCCCAGAGCAGGGAGGCCAGGGCCGCGACGTGCCAGCGCCGCGTGAGCACGCACGCGTTGAGGGCGGCGATCGCGAAGGGCAGCAGCATCCACAGGTCGTAGGGCGGGAAGGCGGCGAGGGCCCCGAGGCCGCCGAGCACCCCGAGCACGAGCGCCGCGAGCGCGGGCGTGGGCGCCACCTGGTCGCGCGGGGTGCGCACGCCGCGCCGCACCGCCGGGTGGGCGCCGCGGGCCCCGCTCGTGGTCCGTGTCATCAGCCGAGGGCCCCCGGCACGTCGTGGACGATCTCCCCGCGCACGAGCGTGCGCAGCGCCCGCGGCGCGCCCTCGGTGAGGTCGGGGAGCATAGGGGTGCGCGAACGGGGGTCGACGGACCAGGCGTTGGTGCGGATGTCCGAGGAGTGGACGGTGAAGTCCCAGGGCTCCCACACCACGAGCGTCGCCTCGACGCCGAGGTTCAGGGCCCCGGGATGGGGCACGTCCAGCAGCCGCAGACCCGCGCGCGTGGAGGCGAGGAACGCCGCGCGGTCGCTGATGCGCTGGGCGGGATCCCCGCCGTGGGCGGCGGCGCGCACCCAGCTCCACGGGTCCAGGGCGTCCTCGGCCCCGAGCGAGCCGAAGGCCAGCGGGACGCCCTGCGCACTGAGGTCCTTGAGCGGCAGCGGCTCGGCGAGGGGGCTCAGCACGCGCATGCCCTCGCGCGTCCCCGCGCTCCCGGGGACGGCTCCGGTGATGCCGCGGGAGGCCGCGGCGGCGCGCCAGTCGTCGTCCACGGCGGCGCCGTCGGGCGTGGGCAGGCAGTCGACGAATCCCGGGGTGAGCAGGCAGCCGGTCGCGTCGACGCGGCGCGCGCGGGGGTGGAGGCCCTCGGCGGTCTCCGTCGGCCCGATCCATGCCACCACTCCCCCGGAGACGAGGACGGCGGAGGCCTCCGGATCCTGTGTGGAGTAGACGACGACGCCGGTGAAGAGCACCTCGTCCTGCGCGGAGGTCGACGGGGCATCGGTGCCGTGCGCGGTCATGACCGGGGTACTCCTTGCGGACGTGGTGGGAGCGGGCGGGCTCGTGGCGGAGGCGGCGGGCTGGCGGGGCGGACGCGGCGCGGGGTCATCGCTCCATCTCCTGGGCGACGAGTCCGCGGCGCACGCCGACTATGGCATCCCTGGCTGAGAGGGAGACGTGCGGTGAGTCGGTGAGCTGCTCGAGCAGGTCGACCACCTGCCGGCAGTGGCGGACGAAGTCCCCCGGGGTGAGATCCGCGTCCTGGAGGGCGGCGGCGAGATGCTCGCCGCTCGCCCAGCGGTGCATGATCGCGCTGATCGCAGGATCGGGCGCCGCTGTCGGGTCGACGCCGTGGCGCTCCTCGGCCGAGCGCAGATCCTTCGCGACGCGCTCTGTCGCGAGCAGGGCGGTGTCGAAGCGGGCGCCGGGCGGCAGCTCGGGCGCCTGCGGGGAGTCGCGCCGGGCCTCGTAGGTGCAGGCGGAGACCATCGCGGCGAGCTCCGCCGGGCGCAGTTCGTCCCAGGCGCCGCGCTCGAGGCACTCGGCGACCAGCAGGTCGCGATCCGAGAACAGTCGGCGCAGGCGGAGGCCGCGCTCCGTCGGCCGCAGGCCGCCGCCCGGAGCCTCGGCGAGGTGCCCGAGCTCGGTGAGCAGGGCGATCACGCGATCGAACTGGCGGGCCAGCGACGAGGTGCGGCCCTCGATGCGCCGCTGCACGGAGGCGAGGTCCTTCTCGGCGCGCCCGAGGCGCTGCAGCCACCGTTCATGGGCCTCGAGCTCGGGGCACGTGTGGCAGGGGTGGGCGCGCATCCGCTCGCGGAGCTCGATGAGCTCGGGATCCTCGGCGGCGGTCGACGGGGTGCGCCCGGCGAGGCGGCGCACCTCGGCGCGCGCGTCGTGGTCGTGTCCGGCCAGGCGCTCGCGCAGGGCGGCCGCGGTGTCCTTGCGGACCTTCGCCGACCCCATGCGGTCGGGCCGCGGCAGACGCAGGGTGTCGATGACCGCGGGAGGGCTGGGCACGTCCCCGGGGCGGAGGCTGCGCGCGCGGCCCTCCGTCGTGAGCACGTCGACCTGCGGGCCGCCCAGGACCTCGCGGTCCACGTCGAGCACGACCGCGTACCCCTGGCGCCGACCGCCCGGGAGGGCGATCACCTCTCCGCGGCGCAGGGCGCGCAGCGCCTTCAGGGTGCGATCGCGGTCGCCCGCGGAGCGGCGCCGGGAGAGGGTCTTCTCGCGCTCGGTGATGCGGCGCCGGATCTCCGCGTACTCGCCCAGGTCGCCGCGCTCGCAGACCGCCGCCTCGCGGTAGGAGGCGGCGGTGTCCTCGAGCTCGCGGGCGCGACGGGCCAGACCCACGACGCTGCGGTCGCTCTGGAACTGGGCGAAGCTCATCTCGAGGGTCTCGCGGGCCTGCTCGAGATCGAAGCGGCTCAGCAGGTTGACGGCCATGTTCGCCGTCGGGTGGAAGGCGGAGCGCAGCGGGAAGGTCCGCCGGGAGGCGAGGGAGGCCACCGCCGAGGCGTCGAACCCGGGGGCGGCGACGACGATCGCGTGGCCCTCGACGTCGATGCCGCGGCGGCCCGCCCTCCCGGTGAGCTGCGTGAACTCCCCCGGCGTGAGGTCGGCGTGCTCGACGCCGTTGAACTTCGTGAGCTTGTCCAGGACGACCGAGCGCGCGGGCATGTTGATGCCGAGCGCGAGGGTCTCGGTAGCGAAGACGACCTTGATCAGGGCTTCCTCGAAGAGGTCCTCGACGCACGCCTTGAGCAGCGGGAGCATGCCGGCGTGGTGGGCGGCGAAGCCGTTCTCGGCGGCGCGGCGGAACTGGGCCAGGTGCAGGACCTGCTCGTCCTCGACGCCGATCACGGAGAGGCGCTCGTCGAGGACCGCGCGGATCCGGGCGCGCTCGGAGTCCGTGGTCAATCGCACGCGCGACTGATCGAGACGACGCACGGAGGCGTCGCAGCCGGCGCGCGAGAAGATGAAAAAGATCGCGGGCAGCAGGCCCTCGTCGTCCAGGATCGCGACGATCTCCGACTGCCGGGGCGGTCGGGGCCGGTGCGGCGCGCGGCCGGTCTCGCCGCGGCTGCTGCCGCGGTGCCTGTCCCCGCCATGACGACCGTCGCCGCCGTGTCGGTCGTGGCCGCGCGGGCGGTGGCGTCCGCCGGTGCCCCGGCGGTCGCTGCGCCCGCGGCCTCCGTGGCCCCTGCCGGGGCGGCCTCCGTGACCGCCCGAGCCGTCGCGCGCTCCCCCGCGGCGACCGTCGACCGGGGCCGAGACGGAGGAGACCTGCTCGAGGTCCGGGTTGATCCCGCTGCGACCGCGGGCTCCCGGCCCGTGGGAGACGGCCCTCTCGCCGTCCTCGTCGACGAAGAGGTCCATGAGCTCGGTCCCCACGAGCACGTGCTGCCACAGCGGCACCGGGCGGGTCTCGGAGACGATGATCGCGGTGCTCCCGCGCACCTCCTGCAGCCAGGTCCCGAACTCCTCGGCGTTCGAGACCGTGGCCGAGAGGGCGACGAGCTGCACGGAGCGGTCGAGGTGGATGATGACCTCCTCCCAGACCGGTCCGCGCAGACGGTCGGCGAGGTAATGGACCTCGTCCATGACCACGAAGCCGAGCCCCTCGAGCAGCGGCGAGCCGGCATAGAGCATGTTGCGCAGCACCTCGGTGGTCATCACGACCACGTCGGCCTCGGGGTGCAGGCTCACGTCGCCGGTGAGCAGGCCGACCCTCTCGTGGCCGAGCCACGCGCGCAGCTCGTCGTGCTTCTGGTTCGACAGCGCCTTGATGGGCGTCGTGTAGAAGACCTTGCGTCCCTGCGAGAGGGCGAGATGGACGGCGAACTCGCCGACGATGGTCTTCCCGGCGCCGGTGGGAGCGGCCACGAGCACGGACTCCCCGTGCTCGAGGGCCTCGCAGCCGTCGACCTGGAAGGGGTCGAGGGCGAAGCCGAAGCGCTCGCGGAAGACGGCCAGCTGCGTCCTCTCCCGGCGCTGCTCGGCGCGGAAGCGGGCGTAGGCCTCCGAGGGCGAGGACATCAGGACCTCCCTTCCGCGCGGGGGAGGTCGGCGAGGATGCGCACCGCCCCCGGGAGGACCCGGGCCCGCACGGGGAGCTGGCTGCGCGGCTCGCCGTCGGCGAAGGCGCGCAGCAGCGTCGGCTCCCGCAGTCCCAGCCGGATCTCGCGGACCTGCCGCACGGAGAAGACGGAGAGGTCCGTGTGGGTGCCGCGGAAAACCCTGGGGAAGAAGCGCACGAGCCCGGCGCGACCGAGGCCGGAGACGATCGCGAGGTCGAGCAGGCCGTCGTCGACGCGGGCGTCGGGCACCAGGCGCATCCCGCCGCCGAAAGTCCCCGTGCTGCACAGCGTCATCAGGCTCGCATCGATCTCCTCGCGAGGGCCTCCGTCGACCTCGATCCAGTACGGGAAGGGGCGGAAGGAGGCCAGTTCGCGCATCACCCCGCCCGTGTAGCGCAGGCGCGGCGACAGCCGCGAGGAGTTCGCGCGCGCATTGACGAGGGCGTCGAAGCCGAGCGACACGTTGCCCACGGCGATCGTCGGGGCGCCGGCCGGATGCCCGTCCTCGACGTCTGCCCGCAGCTCGATGGCGTCGATCGCCACCACGGGGCGCGAGAGGGCGTGCAGGAGGTCGCGCACGGACGTCTCGACGTCGGTCCCGTCCAGGCCCAGGGCGCGCGCGAAGTCGTTGCCGCTCCCCGCGGGGACGACGCCGAGGCGCACCGCGGTGTTCGCGACGATCTCGGCGCCGAGCGCCACGGTGCCGTCTCCTCCCACGACGACGAGCGCCGTGAGGGTCTCGCGGATCTCCATGGCGCGGGCGCGGGCGACGGCCGCGCTGGAGGCGGTGAGCTCGACGACGGAGATGCCGGCGATCCGCAGGAGGTGGGCGACCTGGCGCCCCGTGCGCTGGGCGGCGCCGTGGGCGGCGGACGGATTCGTCAGCAATCCGATCCGCAGGCGGCTCACCGTTCGTCGTCCTCGTCGAGGGAGGACGGTCCGTCGATCGCCTCGGGGGCGTCGTCGATGGTGCTCGCCTGCTCGTCGTCGAGCTCGGCGCCCTCGGCCCTGCGGCGGCGTCTGTCGTTCCAGAAGCTGACGAGCACGGCGGCGAAGTAGAGGGCCACCATCGGCAGGGTCATACCGATCATCGTGAACGGATCCGGCGTGGGCACCATGACCGCCGTGAAGGCGAAGCAGAGGAAGACCACCCAGCGCCAGGCCTTGAGCATGCTGCGACCCGAGAGGATCCCCAGGAAGTTCAGCAGCACGAGGACGACCGGCAGGTCGAAGGCGACGCCGAAGGCCAGCATCGTCTTGATGAACAGCTTGAGGTAGTCGCCAAAGTTCAGGTTGGCGGTGACGGCCTCGCTGTTCGGGGCGAAGCTCAGCAGGATCGGGATCGCCTTGTCCATGATCCAGAAGCCGGCCACGCAGCCGATGAAGAACAGCGGGATCGCGGAGCCGAAGAAGCCGATGGCGTAGCGGCGCTCGGTCTTGTGCAGACCCGGGACGAGGAACATCCAGATCTCGTAGATCACCACGGGCGCGGAGAGGATCAGGCCGATGTACGCCGAGATCTGGAGCTTCGTGCTCAGGAAGTCCCCGGCCTTCGTGTAGCTGATCCGGGCGTCGAGGTTCGGGTTCAGCACCTTCGCCGCGCTGAACGGCCGCTGCAGGAAGGAGTACACGAAATCGAAGGCGAACCAGCCGACGACGGAGAGGAGGAGGATCGCGACCGCGCAGATGACCAGGCGGTTGCGCAGCTCGATGAGGTGCTCGTTGAGGGCCATGCGGCCCTCGGGATCGCGGCGGCGCCTCTTCTTGGTCGACTTCGCCGACGACTTCGACGAGCCCCGGCCCCGGCGAGCCTTCGCGGGCTCGGCGGCCTCGTCGGAGGTCTGGTTCTGCGCCACGGGCGATTCGTCCTTCCGGCATCGAGGGTCCGGGCGCCTGGGACGCCCGGACCCGTCAGATCATGCGGTCGCGCGCGCTGGGCGCGGGAGCCGCGGGAGAAAGCGAGGAGAGCAGGGGCTCAGTCGCGACGGTAGTCGTCCTCGGGCCGGTCCTGTGCGCGCACCGTGTCGCGGTCGCGCTCGTCGCGCGGATCGTAGGCGCGGTCATCGCGCCCGGAGCGCTCGTCCCGAGCGTCGGCGGAGCCGCGCGCGTCCCGCTCGTCCCGGCGCTCGCGGCTCGAGCGGTCGCGACGGTCGCGGGGCTCCTCGTCGTCCTCGTCCTCGGCCTCGTCCCCGCGCAGCTCGTCGACCTCGCTCTTGAAGATGCGCATCGACTTGCCCACGTTGCGGGCCAGGCTCGGGAGCTTGCCCGCACCGAAGAGAAGCAGCACCACCAGGACGAGGATGATGATGTGCCAGGGCTTGATCGCACCCATGGTCTGTCCTTTCGTCGGGGCCGCGGCGGGAGGCGGCCTCAGTATCGTCCCACAGCGGGACTGTATGGAGTCCGTGGAGCGGGGACGCGCAGTCCGCGGCGACGCCGCCGGGGCGCTGCGCACGCTCGAGGGCTCAGCCTACCGACTGCCCGACGGCGTGACGCTCAGCACCGCCCCAGGAAATGGTCACGATCTCATCTCTCACCTCGCGCGGCGCGAGCACCTCGGCCGCTCCGGCCGCCTCGATGACCGCGTCCACGAGAGCCGCCCGCACGGGGCGCCCGAGCCGGGCGTAGACGCTGCCCCCTTCGAGGTCGCGGATCTCGTCGGCCTCGAAGGCCTCCGCGATCCACAGGCCGCCGGCCTCCACGCGCAGCCAGACCTCTCCGTCGACCCGGCCGGCACCGGTGGCGGGATGGGAGGGAGAGGCCGACGAGGCCGGGTCCTGGCCCGTGCTCGCGGCCCGGGGGCGGGAGAGCGGCGCATCCTCGTCGAGGATCTCCACGATGCGATCGAGGCGGAAGCGGCGCTCCTCCCCCGCGAGCTCGCAGTGAGCGCGCACGTAGGTGCGGGAGCCCACGGTGAGCAGCTCGAGGGGATGGATGCGGCGCACGGTCGTGCCGGGTGCCGTGGGGGGCGAGTAGCGGATGACCAGGGGTTCCTGCGCGCCGATCGCGTTCTGCGCGGCGTCGAGCACCGCTGTGCGGCGGTCGACCCCTGGGCCGGAGGGATCCTGCGGACCGGCGGGGGCGGCGGGCCCGACGGAGGCGTCGTCCGCGGTCCCGTCGCCCTCCCCCAGGTGGGCCGAGAGCTTGCGGCGCGCGGACTCGACGAGCGCCGCCTCCGAACCGGCGGCCGGATCGAGCGTCGCCAGGCCCGCGAGCAGGGCGGTGGTCTCGGGCGCACTGAGCTGCAGAGGCCGCCGCAGGGCGTCGGCATTGCGCACCCGCACGAGGCCCGAGTCCCATTCGGCCTCGATGAGGTCCTCCCAGCCGGTGCCGAGGTCCCCGCACACGAACAGCACCTGGAGATCCTCGATGACCTGCTCGGTGGAGACGGCGAACTCCTCGGCGACCCGATCGAGCTCGACCTCGCCGCGGCTGAGCACGAACGAGGCCTCCCCGACCAGGCGCGAGAGATGGTCCGTGCCGCTGGGGCTCACCCGGATGCGCGGACCGGGGCGCACCGCCGCGCGCTCCAGGGCGTCCAGATCGGGCTCTCCCTCGTGGCCGCGGGCGATCTGCTCGAAGATGCCTGCGATCTCGCGGCGCCAGGGCGCGGGCTCGCGCAGCGCGATCCAGCGGGACTCGGCGAGGACGAGGCGCCGCACCTGGGTGCGGGCTGCCTCGGTCAGCACGAGCTCAGGCGCGTCGAGCGGGGCGCCGAGGCGGTCGCGCAGCGCGAGAGCCTTGAAGGGCTCGACCGCGAGGCGGGCCGCGGACTGCTCGCTCGCGGAGTCGGAGCGGTGCAGGGCCTCCTCGATCGAGGTGTGCGCGGGCCGCTCGGCGCTCGCCCTGCCCTTCACCCGCGGATAGGTCTCGATGCGGGAGGCGCGGAACAGCCGAGGGGCATCGCGGTCCGTGTCGTGCCCCCACAGGTACCAGCGACCCTCGTGGACGGCGACGACCCAGGGCTCGACCGTGCGCTCGGCCGGGCGCCCGTCGGCCGTGCGGTAGGAGAAGACGACCCGTCGGCGCTGGGTGACGGCCTCGAGCAGCGGCGTGAGCACGGGCAGCGACTCGAGCGCGCCGCGCGGGGTGCGGCGCAGCAGATCGGGATCGGCCTCGATGCCCAGGCTCAGCAGCTTCGCGCGCACCCGGCGCGCCGCACCACCGGCGGCGGCGTCGTCCCAGGCGCGGCTCGCGGCGAGGAGGACCGTGTACTCCTCGGGCGTCACGTCCAGGGCGCCGCCCTCGCCGCCCGCGATCCGGTAGAGCACGCGCGACTCGTCCCACGGGTCCCGCTCCGAGACCAGGGGCAGTCCGAGCTCGAGGATCGCGGCCTTGTCGCGCTCGAACATCTTCTCCGCCGCGTCCGCGCTCTCGGCGTTCGCGTAGTCGGGGATGACGTCGAACAGCTGGGCACGGTCGATCCGGGACCGTGACCCGATGGTCATGATGACGTTGAGCAGTCGTTCCACACCTCGAGCAGCCACCGCACCACCGTATCCGCCCACTCGCTACGCTTGCCGCATGCTGCAGTGGGAGCGAGGGCGTGTCCTCGAGGTGAGCGCGCCCTGGCGGGGCGTCCAGATGCTCCGGGTCGCCCGGACCGATGGGCCGGAGGAACCGGAGGGAGAGGCGTCGACGGACCGCCCGAGCACCGTGCCGGCGCTCTCCTATCCCGAGCTCGTGGGGGAGATCGCCGAGGGCGAGGACGTGCTGCTGAACGCCAACGCGCTGCGGCGCGGACTCGGCACCGGCGGGCAGGCGCTCGTCGTCGCCCGCGCCGGGGAGCTCCCGGAGACGCAGCAGCCGACGGGCCACATGGTCAAGGCGCGCTACACCCCGATGCAGACCCTCGTCGACGCGCTCGACGATCCCGGATCCCCGCACCGCGCGGCTCTCGAGGCGACGCAGGACCTGGACGGCATGCCCGTGGTGCTCGCCGACCTCCACTCCGCCCTGCCCGCGGTCGTCGCCGGTGTGCGCGCCCAGGCGCCGGAAGCACGGATCGCCTACGTGATGAGCGACGGCGCGGCGCTCCCCGCCGCCTATTCGCGCACGGTCGCGCGCCTGCGGGAGACTGGGGACCTCGTCGCCTGCATCAGCGCCGGCCAGGCGTTCGGCGGGGACCTCGAGGCCGTGACCGTGCACACGGCGCTGCTCGGCGCGAAGGCCGTCTGCGGGGCCGACGTGGTGGTGCTCGCGCAGGGACCGGGGAACCTCGGCACCGGCACCGACTGGGGCTTCTCGGGGATCCAGGCCGCCGAGGGGCTCCATGCCACGGCGGTGCTGGGCGGGCGGCCCGTCGCCGCGCTCCGGGTCTCGGGGGCGGACGCCCGCTCCCGTCACCGCGGCGCGTCCCACCACAGCCTCACCCTCCTGGGGCGGGCCGCGCTGGCCGCGGCCGACGTGCCCGTGCTCGCCGCGGAACCCGATCCCGACTCCGAGGACAGTGCTTTCACGCAGTACGTCACGCAACAGCTTGAAAGCGCTGTTATTGAACCTGCCCTCACGCGAGGGGTCGAGCACCGGATCATCGACGTGCCGCGGGCGGGGCTGCGCGAAGCGCTCGACGGCTCCCCCGTCGGCCTGCGCACGATGGGTCGCGCCATGGAGGACGACCCGTGGCCGTTCCTCTTCGCGGCCGCGGCCGGCCGCCACGCGGCCGGGCTCGCGGACCCCGCTGAACGCTGAGACGGCGCCGCTGCGCCCCTCAGGAGGATCAGGCGTTGGCGGAGCCCTCGGCCCCCGAGCGCTCGGCGACCATGCCGGCGAGGCGGCGCGCCGCCGTCATGCCCCTCTCGCCGTCGGTGCGCTGCACGGCCATCACCGAGAGCGTGTCGCCGTCGGCCAGATCGAGCTTCGCCCACGGGTCCCCGGGCGGGAAGACCACGCCGATGATCTCCGCCCACTCGAGCTCGCGGGTCGCCATGAGGTTCCGCACCACGAGCCGGTCGGCGTGCGCGGTCGCGCGCACGGAGCCCTCCCGGTGGCAGAACCAGAGCACCGCCAGGCCGAAGGCGAGGAAGCCGACGGTGTCCGCGAACCCGAAGTGGGTGAGGAGCGACAGGACGATCGCGGCGAGCAGCACCACGGAGCCGATCACGTAGGCGACGACGCGCGTCACCCGCGGCCGCAGGACGACCGTGCCGTCGGGCCCGTCGGGCGCGCTGATGCTCATGCGCTCACATCCGGCAGGCCTGGATCGCGGTGACGAGGATCGCGCGTGCGCCCGCCTCGTACAGCGCGTCCATGACCTGGTTGGTCTCGGAGACCGCGACCATCGAGCGCACGGCGGACCATCCGCTGCGGTGCAGCTCGGAGACGGTGGGCGCCTCGAAGCCCGGAGTGACCGCGACCGCGCCCTCGAGCTTCTCGGTGGGGATGTCGTAGTCGATCAGCACGTACTCCCGCGCGACGAGGACGCCGCGGACCCGGCGCACGAGCACCTCGAGGGTGTGCGCGGCGTCGTCGTCCAGCGTGAGCTCGGGCCGGGAGAAGAGCACGGCCTGGCTGGTCATGATGGGGTCACCGAAGACGGAGAGCCCGGCCTGGCGCAGGGTGGTCCCGGTCTCCACCACGTCCGCGATGACGTCGGCGACGCCCAGGCGGATCGAGCTCTCCACGGCGCCGTCGAGGTGGACGACCGTCGCCTCCACACCGTGCTCGGCGAGGTGGTCCTCGACGAGGTTCTCGTACGAGGTCGCGATGCGCGCGCCCGCGAGTGCGCCGAGGTCGCGCTCCTCGCCCGCCTCGGCGGCGAAGCGGAAGGTGGAGTGCGCGAAGCCCAGGGGCAGGATCACCTCGGCGGCGGTGCGGGAGTCGGCGAGCATGTCCTGCCCGGTGATGCCGACGTCCACGGTCCCCGATCCCACGTAGACCGCGATGTCACGGGGGCGCAGGAAGAACAGCTCGACGTTGTTGGGCTCGTCGACCAGGACGAGCTCCTTGGCGGTGCCGCGGCGGCGGTAGCCCGCCTCGGAGAGCAGGGCGGCGGCGGGTTCGGACAGAGCGCCCTTGTTGGGCACGGCGATGCGGAGCACGGGATTCCCTTCGGCGGAGGGGCGGCGGGAGGACGGGGCGGTCTGCGGGACGGAGATGCGGGGCGGCCCGTCACAGATGTCGGTAGACGTCCTCGAGCGTGATGTCCTTGGCGATCATCATCACCTGGAGGTGGTAGAGGAGCTGGGAGATCTCCTCGGCGGCGGCCTCGTGCGACTCGTGCTCGCAGGCCATCCAGACCTCGGCGGCCTCCTCGACGATCTTCTTGCCGATGGCATGCACGCCGGCGTCCAGCTCGGCGACCGTGCCGGACCCCTCGGGGCGGTCGGCGGCCTTCTGGGTCAGCTCGGCGTGCAGCGACTCGAAATCCTTCACGGCACCAGGGTATCGGTCGTCGGCGGTGTCGGGGTCCGCCATCTCAGCCCCGGCCGCGGCGCTCGGTCACGGACGCCGGCGCCGGCCGACGGTGGGATCCAGATGAGCGGTCTCGACGGTGACCGCGCGGTCCTCCCGGGTCCGCACGCGCCACCAGACGAAGAACCCGGTGAGGGTGAACAGCCCGTAGAAGACATACATGAGACCGCTCGCGTAGTAGCCGGCGGAGAACAGGAGGGGCACGCCCACCACGTCGACCGCGACCCAGATGAGCCAGAACTCGACCCAGCCCTTGGCCATGCCGAAGGTCGCCAGGAGGCTGCCCATGAAGATCCAGGCGTCGGCCCAGACCGGTTCGTAGGAGCCGAGCGCGCGGAACAGCGGGGTGAGCGCGGCGGTGCCGCCGACGAGGACCACGACGAGCAGGGCCCGCGTGCCCCCTCCGGCCCATCGGGGCTCGACGGCGGTGCCCCCGCCGGTGCGCGCGGAGTGCCAGCGCCACCAGCCGTAGATGCTGGTGACGATGAACATCACCTGACGGCCGGCCTGGCCCAGGAGGTCGACGGGATTCGGGGTGCCGAACACGCTGCCGAGGAACACGGTGAGCAGAAGCAGGTTGCCGATGATGCCGATGGGCCACGCCCAGACCTTCCGGCGCATGCCGCCGAGGGCGCTGAGGAGCCCGAACACGTTGCCCACGACCTCGCGCCAGAGCAGGAACTGCCCTCCGGCGAATTCGATCTTCGCGTTGAAGAGCCACTCGATGACTCCCATGACCACTGCCTTCCGCTCGGGGCGACGGACGCCGGGAGCGGGATCCTGCGCACGAGCGCGCCCGGACGTGCCGGGCCGCAGCATGCAGGACGTGCGCCTCTCATCCAGGCTGTGACTGTCGGTGCCGGAGTTCCACCGGCTCCACCGGCCTGCGCGGGCAGGACGGGTCGCGGACTATGACCGCCGGCTCGGATTTCCACCGACCCCGGAGCACGTCACCGTGGTGACGAGGAGACTCTAGCCCGTTCCCAGGTCACGGCGGGTTCCGGTGTGTCCCGGAGGACATCCGCGTTCACGCTGCGGGGTCCGATCCCCGGGTGTCCCCCGGGGGCGGGGCGGGCTTGCGCGCTCAGTGGCCGTGGCTGCTCGCGAGGGTGCGCAGGGCGTCGATCTCGGAGGCCGCGTCCTGCGCGCGGTAGATGGCGGAGCCGGCGACGAACACGTTGGCGCCCGCCTCGGCGCAGCGCTCGATGGTCTCGCGGTTCACTCCCCCGTCGACCTGGATCGAGACCTCCAGGTGCGCGTCGCTGATCGCCTGCCGCGCGCGGCGGATCTTCGGGAGCATGGTCTGCAGGAAGCTCTGGCCGCCGAAGCCGGGCTCGACGGTCATCAGCAGGAGCATGTCGAATTCGCCGATGATGTCCAGCAGCGGCTCGACGGGCGTCGCCGGGCGCAGGGCGACCCCGGCGCGGGCGCTCTTCGCACGCAGCTCGCGGGCCAGGCGGACGGGGGCGCTCGCGGCCTCGAGGTGGAAGGTCACCGAATCGGCGCCGGCCTCGGCGTAGGCGGGGGCCTCGCGGTCGGCGTCCTCGATCATGAGGTGGGCGTCCACCGGGATCGGGCCGTGGCGGACGATCTGGGAGACCATGTCCACGCCGAAGGTGATGTTCGGGACGAAGCGGCCGTCCATGATGTCGACGTGGACGCTGTCGGCGCCGGCGATGCGATCGAGCTCCTCGCCGATGCGCATGAAGTCGGCGTTGAGGATGCTGGGATGGATGAAGGCGGAATCGGTCGAGTAGGTCACGGGTGCGTCCTCTCCTCGGAGGTGTCTGCGGGCTCGGGGGTCTCGGGCAGGCGGCGCAGGAGGGCCAGGAACATCGCGTCGGTGCCGTGCACGTGCGGCCACAGCTGCACGCTCGGGCCCTCGCCGAGTTCCGTCCCCTCGAGCGCCTCGGGGAGCAGCCCCGCGCGGACGGCGGGGCGGGCGTCGAGCTGCTCGACGTCGTCGCGGCGACGCAGCACGTCCTTGACCACGAGCAGGGTCTCGGCGACGTGCGGGGAGCAGGTCACGTAGGCGATCAGTCCCCCGGGGCCGGCTGCGTCCAGGGCGCTGGCCAGCAGGTCCCGCTGCACGCGGCCCATAGAGCCGACGTCCCCGGGGCTGCGGCGCCAGCGCGACTCCGGCCGGCGCCGCAGCGCTCCCATGCCGGTGCACGGCACGTCGGCCAGCACGCGCGAGAAGCGGCCCGGCATCTCGTCGCCGATCTTCGTGCCGTCGCCCTCGCGGACCTCGGTCTCGGCGCCGGCCTCGACGAGCGTCGCGACGGCGCGGCGCACGAGGTCGACGCGGTGGGGCTGCAGCTCGATCGCGAGCAGATCGGCATCGCGCTCGAGGGCGAGGCCGGTCAGAAGCGCGGTCTTGCCGCCCGGGCCCGAGCAGAGGTCGAGCCAGTGATGGTCCGGACCCTCCACGAGGTCGTCGGCGCCGAGGCCCAGGGCGAGGGCCATCAGCTGGGAGCCCTCGTCCTGCACGGCGGCGCGCCCCTCGGCGACGGGGGCGGCCCCGCCCGGATCGCCGCCGGGCCAGGAGGCGGCGAAGACGCTGAGGCGACCGGGCTCGGCGCCGGCGGCGGCGAGCTCCTCGGGGTCGCTGAGGCCGGGGCGCATGACCAGGGAGACCGAGGGCGCGGCGTTCTGCGCTGCCAGCAGGTCGTCGATCTCGGAGCGGTCGCGGCCGTGGGCGGCCAGGGCGTCGGAGAGGGCGCGCACCATCCACGCGGGATGCGAGTGGGCGACGGCCAGGTGCCCGATCTCGTCCTGCGCGCGGTCCGGGGCGGCCTCGGCGACCCAGCTCGGCAGGTCCTTCTCACCGACCCGGCGCAGCACGGCGTTGACGAAGCTCGCTGCGCCCGCACCCACCCGGGAGCGGGCGAGGGCCACGGTCTCGGAGGTCGCGGCGTGCGGGGCGACGCTCATGTCCAGCAGCTGGTACGCGCCGAGCCGCAGCACGTCGCGCACCGCCTCCTCGACGTCGTCGAGGGGACGGTCGATGCACAGCGAGAGGATCGCGTCCAGGCGACCCTGGGCGCGCAGCGTGCCGTAGAACAGCTCGGTCGTGAACGCGGCGTCGCGGCCGTGCAGGCGGGCGCGGCGCAGCTGGTGCGGAAGGGTGAGGTTCGCGTAGGCGTCGTCCTCATGGACCGCGCGCAGGGCGTCATAGGCGACCGTGCGGGAGCCCGTCGTGCTGCGGCGGCGCTCGGACGGTCGCTCCTGGGACCAGCCGCGGCGGGGGCCTCCCCGCCCGCGGGACCCGGAGCGCTCGCGGCCCTTGGCGTCGCGGCCGGCACCGTGGTGGCCGTCGCGCCGATCCTCCCGGCGACCGCCGTGGTCACGCCGGTCCCGGTGGTCGGGCCGGTCCCGTCCCTGGTCATGGTGCGCGTTCATCGGGTGCTCTCCTGCTCGTCGGCGGGACGGTCGGCGGGGTCGTCAGCGGAGTGGTCCGCGGCCCCGAACGCGGCGCCCTCGGCGAGGCCCGCGCCGCGGGCCCAGTCCGCCGCGCGCATGGCGCGACGCCCGGCAGGGGCGAGCTGGGCGAGGGCGAGGGGCTCGCTGCCGGTGCCGATCAGCAGCTGCCTGCGCGTGGCGTGCAGGCGGCCGGGCGCCAGCTGCGGGGCCTCGCTGCGCACGGGCTCGATGCCCAGCACCTTCATCCGCTCGCCCTCCCAGGTGGTCCACGCGCCGGGGTGCGGGCTCATGCCGCGGATGCGGGCGGAGACCTCGTGGGAGGGAAGGCTGAGGTCGAGCTCGGCCTCGGCGGGCGTGAGCTTGGCTGCCCGGGTCACGCCCTCCTCGCTCTGCGGCACCGCGCGCGCGGTGCCGTCCGCGAGGGCGTCGAGCGTCTCGACCAGGAGCGGAGCGCCGTCGACCGCCATCCGGTCCAGGAGGGAGCCGGCGGTCTCGAAGGGGTCGATGGCGACCGTGCGGGTCGCGAGCACGGGGCCGGTGTCCATGCCCTTCTCGAGCAGGAAGGTGGTCATGCCGGTGCTCTCCTGCCCGGCGAGCACCGCGCGCTGGGCGGGGGCGGCGCCGCGCCAGGCGGGCAGCAGCGAGAAGTGCAGGTTCACCCAGCCGCGCGGGGGGATCGCGAGCGCAGCCGGAGGGACCAGGTTCCCGTAGGCCACGACGGCCGCCGCCTCGACGTCCAGGTCGCGCAGCTGCGAGAGCACGTCCTCCCCGCGCAGCGAGCCCGGGGTGAGCACGGGGACACCCGCCTCCTCGGCGAGGACGCGGACGGGACTCGGCCGCAGGGTCCGGCCGCGGCCCGAGGGGGCATCGGGGCGGGTGAGCACCGCGACGACCTCGTGGGGCGAGTCGAGCAGCGCGCGGAGCGAGGGGACGGCGACCTCAGGGGTGCCGGCGAAGAGGATGCGCATGATCAGCCATTCTACGGGCGGGGGCTCAGAACACGTCGGGCGGATCGAGGCGCACGCGCAGGGAGCCGGGGTCCTTGTGCGCGCTGCGGGCCGCGATGCCGGCGCGGAGGGCGTCGGCGAGCTCGCGCGAGCGCTCGACGGGCAGGCGCAGCACGGCGCGCGAGCGGATGCGGTCGTCCTCCTCGGGGACGTCGACGGGCCCGAAGTCGTCCGTGCCGTCGGGCAGGGCGGTCTGGGCCAGGAAGGAGCGCACGGCGGGCCGGTCGCCGACGACCTCGGCGACCTTCGAGATCGGGGGGAGATCCAGGGCGCGGCGGTCCTCCATGACCCGGTCGAGGAAGACGCGCGAGCGGTGGGCGACGAGATCACGGATCGCGGGGAGCGTCGAGGTGCCGACGATCAGCACGCGCCCTCCCTCGGCCTGGGGCCGCACGAGGGCGATCGCGTTGGACCAGCGGCGCACGGCCTCGACGTCGGCGTCAAAGGCGGCGCGGGCGAGCATCGCGTCGGCGTCGAGAAGAAGGGCGGCCGCGAACCCTGCGGGCGGCGCGGGCTCGGCGCCCGGGGTCGCGACGACGATCGCCCCGTCGGGCACGTCGTCGTCGGGGACCGGGCCCTGGGCTCCGCCGGCGACGCGGAAGGGGGCGTCGGGGAAGGCCCGCCGCAGCTCCTCGGCGGTGCGGGCGGAGCCGATGACGAGGGCCCTCACCTGCGTGCGCGAGCACTCCGGGCAGCGGTAGGCGTCCTCGCGGCGCCCGCACACGGTGCACTGGAGACCGCCGCCGCGCCCGCGCAGCACGAGCGGCGCGGCGCACTGGGGACAGCGGCAGCGGGTGCCGCAGAAGGTGCAGGCGACCGCGGGGACGTAGCCGGAGCGCGGCACCTGCACGAGCACAGGACCGTGGGCCATCCCCTCGCGCAGCACGCGCATGGCCTGCTGGGGCATGCGGGAGCGGCCGCTGGGCCCCTCCCTCTCGCGCAGGTACTCGTCCATGGCCTCGATGTGCGGGCGCACCGCCGTGAGCGGCGCGGGCACGGGCGGCAGCAGGTGCAGGTAGCCGTTCTCGGCGAGGAACAGGGTCTGCGGGTCCAGGGACCGGCTGACCAGCAGCAGGGCGCAGCGCTCCTGGGCGGAGCGGGACTGCAGGATCGTGCGCAGGTGCGGGTACGGCGCACGGGGTTCGACGAGGAGGTCGTCGGCCGGATCGAGGCAGATCGCCAGGGCGAGGTCCGCGACGGGGGCGAAGGCGGCCGAGCGGTTCCCGATCACCACCCGCGAGGCGCCGCGCAGGATCCGGCGGAAGGCCCGATAGCGCTTCTCGGGGCCGTCGGCGCTCGCGAGCACCTCGTGGGCGATCCCGTGGGCATCGAGGCAGCGGTGCAGACGCTGCACATCACGCTGATCGGGCGCGATGACGAGGGCCCCGGCTCCTTCCGGAAGCGCCTGGATCGCGCGGGCGGTCAGCTCGTCCCAGGAATGGGCGGGTTCCAGGACGACGGCGGCGCGGGGCACCGGACCCTGCGGGTCGCCGGCGCGGGAGACCAGCGCGGGAAGTCCCGCGTAGGCGGTGAGGAGGTCGTCGGCGGGAGCGGCCGACGACTCCTCCCCCAGGCCGGTCTCATCGGCGGGGGCGGGATCCTCCGGGGGCGCGGGCGTCCCCGTGCTCTCCTTCTCCTCCGCCGCGCGATCGGACTTCTCGGCGCGGGCGTGCCGCGGCGGGATCGCGAGCCGCAGCACGTCCCCGACGCTCCCCGCGCTCCTCTCGGCGACCTCCTCGCACACGCGCAGCATGTCCGGGGAGATCACCACGTCCTCGGAGACGAGGCGGGCCAGGGGCGCGAGCGGCCGGTCCGTGCTCGCCCGCGCACCGCGTGCGAGCACGATGCCGTCGTGCTCCCGCCCCGAGAAGCGGACCTTCACACGCATGCCGGGGCCCGCCGCGTCCAGGGTCGCCGGCACCGCGTAGTCGAAGGGACGGTCCAGGTGGGGCAGCACGCCGATCAGCCGCACGGAGGCGACGGGATCGTGCGCGGCGACCGCGAACCCGGCCGTGGTGCGCGGTCGGGAGGTCTGCGCGGGGGCGGGATCGGCGGCGGGGGCAGGCGCCTCGAACAGACCCTCCTGCGCGTCACGGGTCACGAGGGCGTCAGCGCGAGTGGACGGCCACCAGGTCGCACACGAAGATCAGCGCCTCGCCGGGCGCGATCACGGGCGGGGCGCCGCGGTCGCCGTAGGCGAGGGAGGCGGGGATCTCGAGGCGGCGGCGACCGCCCGTGCGCATGCCCTGCACGCCCTGGTCCCAGCCGCTGATGACCTGGCCCACGCCCAGCTGGAAGCGCAGCGGCTCGCCGCGGTTCCAGGAGGCGTCGAACTCGTCGCCGGTCCCGTGGGAGACGCCCACGTAGTGCACGTCCACGACGTCGCCGGCCTTCGCCTCCGGGCCCTCGCCCTCGATCTCGTCGACGATCGTCAGCTCGGTGGGCGCCTCGGTGCCGGGGAACTCGATCTCGGGCTTGCTGCGGTCCATGGTGTCCTCCTGGTCGGTGGGAACGGCGCGATGGGGATGCGCTCGGGGTGTCGGAAGAGCGGCGCGAGGTGAGGCGCGGGCTCAGGAGTTCTTCTGCGTGGGCGCCGCGTCGAGGACGTCGATGACGAACACGAGGGTCTTGCCGGCGAGCTCGCCGCCCGACTGCTCGTCGGTGCCGTAGGCGTCCTTCGGCGGGATCACGAGCATCACCTGGCTGCCGATGGGCAGCCCGGTGAGGTGCTCGTCCCAGCCGGCGATGACGTCGCCCTGGCCCTGGGTGAAGCCGAAGGGAACCTTCCGCTCCCACGAGGAGTCGAACTGCTTGCCGTCGTCCCAGGTCCACCCGGTGTACTGCATCACCAGGTGGTCGCCCTTCCGGGTCTTGTCGCCCTCGCCCTCGATGAGCACCTCGCGGGTGGTCTTCGACGGCGGATCCCCCTCGGGCTTGCCCTCGAGGGACGGGGCGCCGTCCTTGCCGAGCTTGACGGCGGGCAGGTCGCCCGAGGGCTTCTTCTCCGTGCCCTTCGCGCGCAGCGGGGAGACGACGCGGTCGATGTCGGCCACCTGGATGAGCGAGATCATCGAGCCGCTCGCGTCCTGCTGCCAGCCGGCGAGGGCGACGCGCGAGCCCACGGTCGCTGTGACCAGGAAGTCCGCGGCCTTCTGGCCGATCTGGTCGGTGGAGACGGTGACGCTGCCGGCGGGGCCGTCCTTCCACCAGGACTGCTTGGTCTTGCCGCTGCTCGCGTCCACGTAGAGGGGGCGCCAGATGATCGTGTCGCCCTCGGCGATCTGCGCGCCCTTGCCGGCGACGATCGTGCGGGCGTCCGGCTGGTCGATGCTCAGCGGGGTCGTGAACTCGACCTTCGGCGCCTTCTTCAGGTCCTTGCTGATCGTGACGCCGTCGAGCGCGGGCGTCGCGCTGTCGGACGCGCCGCCGCCGTCCGAGGAGCCCGTGCCGTCCTGGTCGTCGGAGCAGGCGGCGAGACCGATCGCGGCGGACGCCGCGAGGGCGGAGCTGAACAGGGAGCGGCGAGAGATCACCAGGGGGGCCTTTCGTGTCGGGGAGGCCGCGGCGGCGGCCCATGCCCTCAGGGTACGGGGTCGAGGTGGGGCCGGGCTGGAAGGGGAACGGGCCGACGGGCCCGGAAGGAGGCGGCCGCGGAGGGGCTCAGGCGGGCGGTGCCGCGTCCGCGGAGCCGAGCGCCCTCACCTGGGCGATGAGCGAGTCCACCTGCTCCGACTCCGTCTGGAACGGGTCCATGACGCTCACGGGCATCGCGCCCTGGCGCACGAGCCGCATCGTGGTCCAGTCGGCGACGTGGTCCACGTGCGCCTCCTCGGCGGCCGTGACGAAGCGTCCTCGCAGATGAGCCCGGGTGCTCGCGGGTGCGGTGTCCCGTGCGGCCGCGACCGCCGCATCGGACAGCACGGCGGGCGCCTGCCCGCGGCGGCGCAGCGAGGCCGCCAGGCCCTGCTCCGGGTCGATGTCGTGATACGCGAGGTCGAGGCGCTCGATGCGCGGGTCGCCCAGGTCCAGCCCGTGGCGGGCGGCGACCTGGGTGAACAGCCTCTCCTTGACCGCCCAGTCCAGGGTCTGCGCGGCCCAGGAGCGGTCGCCGGTGAGGACGGCGTCCAGGGCGCGCTGCCAGGCCTCCAGGACGTCGAGCTCGTCCTCGCGGGCGAGAGGCGCGACGAGGTCGAGGTAGCGCTGCTGGATCTGCAGGGCGCTCGCGGTGCTGCCGCTCGCGAGCGGCAGCGGCTCGGTGCCGGGGAGGTCGCGGGCGACGACGCGGATCGCGGAGATCGTGTCCTCGAGCTCGGGGACGTCGACCGCGCGGCCGGACTCGATGAGGCGCAGGACGAGGTCGGTGGTCGCGAAGCGCAGCCACGTGGAGACCTCGGACATGGTCGAATCGCCCACGATCACGTGCAGACGGCGGAAGCGCGTGGGGTCGCCGTGCGGCTCGTCGCGGGTGTTGATCAGCGGCCGGGTGCGGGTGGTCGCCGAGGACACGGCCTCCCACATGTGGTCGCTGCGCCGGGAGAAGACGAAGCGGGAGGCGCCGTCCTCCTCGCTGACCACCCCGCCCGCACCGGTGACGATCTGGCGCGTGGCGAGGAAGGGCAGCAGGATCCGCGGCAGGCGGGTGAACTCGCCGCGACGGTCCACGAGGTAGTTCTCGTGGCTTCCGAAGGAGTTGCCCTCGTGGTCCACGTTGTTCTTGAACAGGTGGATGCGGGCGTCCTCCCCGCGCTCGGCGAGGGCCGCGTTCGCGCGGGCCATGAGGTCGGCGAGGATCCGCTCCCCCGCCTTGTCCTGCGCCACGAGCTCCCACCAGTCGTCGCACTCGGCCGTCGCGTACTCGGGATGCGAGCCGACGTCGAGGTACAGGCGGGCGGCGTTGCGCAGGAACACGTTCGAGGAGCGGCCCTGGGCGACCACGGGACGGAACAGCTCGCGCGCGGCCGCCTCCGGCTCGAGGGCGCGCGTGCCGTCGGCCCGGACGCACACGAGCCCGAACTCGGTCTCCAGTCCCCCGATGCGGCGCTCCATCAGCTCACTGACCGCCCTTCTGGACGAAGGAGCGCACGAACTCCTCGGAGTTCGACTCGAGAACGGAGTCGATCTCGTCCAGGAGGTCGTCGGCTCCCTGCGCGGAGGCGAAGACCTGGCCGCCGGCCAGGGTCTCGTCGCCGCTCTGCTCGTCGTCCGACGGGCCGGATCCGCTGAGGCTCTGCTGTGTCATCTCGTCTCCTCCGATGGGGTGTCCGCTGGGCTCGGTGCTGAGGTGGGTGGTGGGGCGGTGCGTGCTGGGCTCGCGTCCGACGGGGCGTCGGCGGCGCGCGCGAGGGCCGCGAGCACCTCGGGCAGCGGGGCAGCGGGGTCGAGCCGGCGGGCCTCGCACCAGGCGCGGGATCCGGCGCGCGGATCGGCGAGCCGCACGCGCGAGGTCGTCGCCGCGTCGCCGCCGGACACCTCGCCCGCGAGGGTGATGACGTCCCATCCCGCCGACGGCACCTGCGCCTGGTGGTGGCGCACCAGGGCGCCGCGCAGATGGGCGCGGGTGGTGGCGGGCGGGGCGAGCACGGCGTCCAGCACCTCCTGCTCGCCGACGAGAGTGCGCACGCGGCCGGCCGCCCGCAGCTTCGCGAAGAGTCCGCGCTCGGGGCGCAGGTCCGTGAACTGGAGGTCGATCGCGCGCAGGCGCGCGTCGTCCCATCCGAGTCCCCCACGGGCGCGGTAGCTCTCGAGGAGCTGGTGCTTGGCGACCCATTCGATGCGGTCCGCCGCCCGGGCGGGATCGGTCTCCAGGGCGTCCAGGAGATCGCGCCACAGGTCGAGGATCTCGGCGGTCTCGCGGTCCGCGCGGTCGGAGTGCGCCGAGATCGCCTCGAGATACGCGCGCTGGATCTGCAGCGCCGTGACCTCGTCCCCGTCCGCCGTCAGCACCGTGGTGCGCAGGGTGGGGTCGTGGCTGATGGAGCGCAGGGCCTGCACCGGATCCGCGAGCGCGATCCGGGGCAGGAACCGCTCGCCGCCCGCATGCTCGGCCTCGAGCGCCGCGAGCACGAGGCTCGTCATGCCCATCTTCAGGAAGGTGGAGACCTCGAGCAGGTTCGCGTCGCCGATGATGACGTGCAGCCGCCGATGGCGCGATGCGTCCGCATGGGGCTCGTCGCGCGTGTTGACGATCGGACGGTCCAGCGTGGTCTCGAGGCCGACCTCCTCCTCGAAGAAGTCGGCGCGCGAGGAGATCTGGAAACCCGGCTCGCTGCCGCGCGTGCCCAGGCCCACGCGTCCGGCGCCGACGAGGATCTGGCGGGTCGCGAAGAACGGCAGCAGGGCCTCGACCACGCGGTCGAAGGGCACGGACCTCTCCAGGAGGTAGTTCTCGTGGGTGCCGTAGGACGCGCCCTTGCCGTCGGTGTTGTTCTTGTACAGGGCGACGTCCGGGACGTCGTCGGCGGCGCGCAGCACGTCCATGGCGCGCTGGGCGACGACCTCCCCGGCCCGGTCCCAGACCACGGCCTCGCGCGCCGTGGTCACCTCGGGAGAGGAGTACTCGGGGTGGGCGTGATCGACGTAGAGGCGGGCGGCGTTGACGAGCACGCTGTTGCCGATCGAGCGCCGCCCCGCCCACGCGAGGACGTCGGCGTCCGATCCCTCGGGCGCGATCTCCGGGGCCGGCAGCGGCATGTCGAGGTCGATGCTGGGCAGGTGGGCGTCGTGGACCTGGTCGGTGAGCTGGCTGGGGTGCGCGGCGGCGCGGCGGATCTCGAAGCCGCGGGCGTCCTGGAGCGGTGATTCGTCGCCGTAGTCCCAGCGCACTCGCCTGCCCCGCGTTCCCTGGTCGGGGTGCAGGAGGGCGTAGGCGCCGACCACGAGGTGGCTGAGCGCGATGGAGCTCGAGGCCTCGCCGCTGCGTGCACCGAGGTCCGCATGCAGGATGCCGAACTCGGTCTCGATGCCCATCACGCGCTCGGTGACGATCGGGCGGGAGGCTCCTGTGGGATCCGTGCGCTCATGCATCGTGCGTGTCCTCCCCCGTCGGCCCGTCGGCCTCGTCCTGCGCGGCGGGCACCCCGCCCGCGCGCAGCGGCACCACGTGCTCGACGCGGCGGCCGCGGCGGCCGGAGATGCGGGCCCAGTCGTCGGGGTGGGCGCCGGAGGGGAGGTCCTCGTTCTCCGCGAACTCCTGCGCGACGGCGGCGCTCAGGTGCGCGCCGGCGATCCCGGGCACGCCCGTCTCCAGGTAGTCCTTGACGGCGTACTTCTTCGCGCGGTCCACGATGTTGCGCAGGGTCGCGCCCGAGACGAAGTCGCGGAAGTGGAGGGTCTCGGAGGTGGCGTCGGAGTACTCCAGGCGCACGAAGGCGGTGTGCTCGCCCTCGGCGTAGATCTCGGAGACCGCGAGGTCCAGCAGCTGGTCGCGGTCCTCGCGGAGCGGGACGCCGGCGTCGAGGTAGAGGCCGAGGATCTCGCGGGCGGCCGCCGCGTCCGGGCGGCGGATGCGGATCTTCACGTCCAGGCGGCCGGGGCGCAGGATGGCCGGGTCGATCATGTCCTCGCGGTTGGAGGCGCCGATGACGATGACGTTCTCGAGGGACTCGACGCCGTCGATCTCGGCGAGCAGCTGGGGCACGATCGTGGTCTCGACATCGCTCGAGAGCCCCGTGCCGCGGGTGCGGAAGAGGGACTCCATCTCGTCGAAGAAGACCACCACGGGGTGCCCGGACTCGGCGTGCTCGCGAGCCCGCTCGAAGACCAGCCGGATCGAGCGCTCGGTCTCGCCGACGTACTTGTTCAGCAGCTCCGGGCCCTTGACGTTGAGGAAGAAGGAGCGCTGCAGAGCCTCCTGGACGCTCACCCCGCGGGCCTCGGCCGAGCGCACGGCGAGCTCATGGGCGACGGCCTTGGCGATCATGGTCTTGCCGCAGCCGGGAGGGCCGTACAGGAGCACGCCCTTGGGCGGGCGCAGCCCGTACTCGCGGTAGAGGTCCTGCTGCAGGAAGGGCAGCTCGACGGCGTCGCGGATCGCCTCGATCTGCTCGCCGAGCCCGCCGATGCGGGAGAAGGACGTGTCGGGGACCTGCTCGAGGACGAGGTCGGTGATCTCGGCGCGGTCGATGCGCTCGAGCACGAGCTGGGCGCGCAGGTCCGCCAGGACATGGTCGCCCGCGTCCAGGGAGACCTCGGCGACCGCGCCGGAGCGGCGGAAGGCGCGCAGGTCGTCGGGACCCACCTGCACGAGCACGCGGCCGTCGGCGAGGGCCTCCTCGACGACGATCACGCTGCCGGTCTCCTGGGCGGGCACGACGTCGACGACGGCGAGGCCCTCGTTCAGCCGCAGCTCGGCGCCGGGCCGCAGCGCCTCGAGGTCGATCTCGGCGCTCGTGGCCACGCGCAGCCGGCGGCCGTTGTGCAGGACGTCGACGGTGGTGCCCTCGGCACGGCGCAGGAAGGTCGCGTACGAGTTCGGCGGATCGCCCACGCGCTCGAGATCGGCCTTGAGATCGATGATCTGGGCGCGCGCGGAGCGCAGGCTCGTCACCAGACGGTCGTTCTGTGCCGCGAAGCGCTCGAGCTCCTCGGTCATCTCCTGGTAGGTCTTCATCCTCACCGGTCCCTGCCCTGGCGGATGTCCCGCAGGGCTCGCTTGATCTTGCGGGGTGCGACGCCGCGCTCCCCCAGGTCCTCGCCGCCCCACTCGGTGGTGGAGCCGCCGAAGCCCTCATTGTCCGGATGGTTCACCTCGGCCTCGTCCTGCGAGCCCGGTGCAGGCCGGCGCGCGCGCCGCAGCGCCTGCGTGCCGTGCGCCGTGCGGCGCGCGGTGAGCAGGAAGCCCGTGTGGGCGTTCATGCGGTGCTCGGGACGCACGGCGAGGCCCTCGAGGTGCCAGGGCCTCACGAAGCTCTCCCAGGCGGAGGGCTCGGTGAACTCGCCGTGGTCCCGCAGCGCCTCCGCGGTGCGCGAGAGCTGGGTGACGGTCGCGACGTAGGCGAGGTACACGCCGCCGGAGACGAGGACGTCGGCCGCGGCGCCCACGCACTCCCAGGGCGCGAGCATGTCCAGGACCACGCGGTCCGCGCTCTCGCCCTCGCGGGCCATCTGCGCGGCGACGTCCTGGAAGTCCCCGATCTGCAGGTCCCAGGTCTCGGGGGTGCCGCCGAAGAAGGTCTCGACGTTCTCGCGGGCGACCTGCGCGAACTCCTCGCGGCGCTCGATCGAGCGCAGGCTCCCGTGCTCGCCGATGGCGCGCAGCAGCGCGGTGGTGAGACCGCCCGAGCCCACGCCCGCCTCGAGCACGCGCGCACCGGGGAAGATGTCCCCCCACATGAGGATCTGGGCGGAGTCCTTGGGGTAGATGATCGCGGCGCCGCGCGGCATCGAGAGCATGTAGTCCGCGTAGAGGGGTCGCAGGGCCTGGAACGGATTGCCCTGGGAGTCCTCGACGATCACGCCGTCCTCGGCGCCGATCAGATCGGCGTGGCGCAGCACGCCGCGGTGGCTGTGGAACTCGCCGCCCTCGCGCAGGGTGATCGTGTGCAGACGGTTCTTGGAGTCGGCCAGCTGGACCTTGTCGCCGAGGACGAAGGGCCCCGTGCGGTCCAGTCCCGGCCGCTCCGCCCGCGGGGCGGGCTGGGGCGACTGCGGCCTCGGGGTGCTCTGCGGAGTCTCCTGCGGAGCCCCGTGCAGGGGGGTCTCATCGGCGGCTGAGGTCATGCACACCAGTCTAGGCGTCAGCCCTGCTGGAGGGCGCGATCGATCATCGCCGTGGTGACGACGCCGACGATCTCCCGGCTGTCCTCGATCACGAGGTGCACGGCCCGGCGCTGGGCCTGCACCGCGTCCACGAGGTCCTCCCCCGAGAGATCCTCCGACAGGCGGCCGGGGGCGCCGAGCCATGTGGTCACGGCGCCCATGGGGACGGCCGCGCGCTGCGTCTCGGGCACGGAGGCCAGAGCCTCCTCGTCGAGGACGCCGACGCCGTGGGACGGGTCCAGCACGAGAAGGCGCGGGACCCTGCGGTCGGGGGCGTCCGCGGGCGCGGCTCCGCGCGGGTCCGCGGCTCCCGAGGGCAGCGAGGTCAGCGGTGCGTGTGCCTGCACGAGGGGGATGCGGACCATGAGGTCCCCCGCCCGCAGGGCGAGCACGCGCTCGCGCAGACCGGCCTCGCGCAGGGCGTCGCCGGCGCCGCGCCAGAGCATCATCCCGATCATCACGCCCCACAGCACGAGGATCAGGCTCGTGCTGCCGGGGAACCGGAGCGCTGCGAGCAGCGGACCGGCGACGACCACGACCGCGATGATCCGCCCGATCCACGCGGTGATGCGGGTCGCCGTGCGGGGGCTGCGCAGGAGCGCGCCGAGCAGGGCCTCGAGTGCCCGGCCGCCGTCCATCGGCAGCCCGGGCAGCACGTTGAACACCGCGAGCGCCCAGTTCAGGCTCGAGATCATCGTGAGCAGGTGGGAACTGCCGGCACCGGGCGCCGCGCGCTCGGCCAGAGCCGCCGCGACGGCGATGACGAGGTTCACGGCGGGACCGGCGAGGGAGATCAGGACCGAGGGCAGGGATCCCACCCGTCGGGCCCGGTAGGTGGTGTGGCCTCCCCACAGGGTGAGCGCGATGTAGTCCACGTGCGCGCCGGAGGCCCGCGCGACGAGGGCGTGGCCGATCTCGTGCAGGGCCACGGAGACGACGAGCGAGACGCCGACGGCGAGGGAGAGCAGCAGCACCGCGGCCGAGGTCATGCCGGGGAAGATGCGGAAGCCCGGGGCGACGAGCAGGGTGATCACGGCGACCATCACCAGGGTCGCGCCGGAGATCCGGATCGGCGGCAGTCCGGGCAGGCGCAGGCTGGGCGCGGGCATCGATCCTCCGGCGTGGTCGCAGGCGGGCGGCGGACGGACCGCGCGGGCGGTCGGCATCCGGGTGGCGTCGCAGGTGACGGCCACGTCACCGCACCCTACGCGGGCGACCTGGAGGGTCCTAGACTGCGGGGATGACCCGCATCGCGATCTGTGCCTTCAGCGGCTGGAACGACGCCGGCGAAGCGGCGACCGGGGCCATCGAGCACCTGCTGTCGGCCTGGCCCTCCCGCACCATCGCCCGGATCCCGGCCGAGGAGTACGTGGACTTCCAGGTGCACCGCCCCGAGCTGCGTCTGGACGCCGACGGCCGCAAGGTCCTCGACTGGCCGGACACCCGGATCGAGCTGGTGACCCCTCCCCGCGGACCCGAGCTGCTGCTCGTCCACGGCGCCGAGCCGTCCCTGCGCTGGGGCGCGTTCTGCCGTCAGGTGCTGGACCGTCTGCTGGGGGCCGACGCCACCCGGCTGATCTCCCTGGGCGCGCTCCTGGCCGACGCCCCGCACACGCGGCCGCTCCCGGTGAGCGACCAGATCGAGCCGGGGACCGCCGAGCAGGCCGACGCCGAGTCCTATGAGGGGCCGATCGGCATCCCCACGGTGCTCGCGCGCGCCGCCGTCAGCCTGGGCGTGCGGACCTCGAGCATCTGGGTGCAGGTCCCCCACTACGTCTCGCAGAACGCCTCGCCCAAGGCCGTGCTCGCCCTGGTGCGAGCGCTCCAGGACCATGTCAGCGCGCCGCTGCCGATGCAGGAGCTCGAGGAGGACGCCGAGGCCTGGGAGCGCGGGGTCGAGGAGCTCTCGCGCAACGACCCGGACATCTCCGAGTACGTCGCGCGGCTCGAGGAGGCGCAGGACGCCGAGGACCTCCCGGAGGCCTCGGGCGATGCGATCGCGAAGGAGTTCGAGCGCTTCCTGCGCCGCCGCGAGGGCGAGGACTGAGGGCCCCGGGAGCACCCGGAGGCGCGCAACCCCGCAGGATCGACCGGGATGCTCCCTCCGAGCCCTCGGCGGCAGTCAGTCCAGGACGATCCCGAAGAGCGCGTCGAGCGCCGCGGGGACGTCGGACGGCTGCTCGGAAGCCCGATCGCCCTGGTCCGCCGAGCGCGGCGGGGCGGCCTCGGCGTCGTCGGCCGGCGCGGCCAGGCGGGCATCGAGCGGGCGGCCGGCGGCCCAGTCGTCGAGCACTGCGAGCGCGGTCGGGGTGTCGAGGTCCTCGCGCAGGGCGTGGCGCAGCGCGGCGACGATCTCCGTGCGGGTCGACCCGGCCGCCCCGTCCGCCGCGGATCCGCTGCCCTCGGCGTCGCGGGCGGCGGCGGCGCGATAGGCGGCCAGGCGCTCCTCGGCCGCGGCCAGCTCGGCGTCGGTCCACTCCCAGTCGGAGCGGTAGTGGTGGGCCATGAGGACCAGGCGGATCGCCATCGGGTCCGTTCCCGCCTCGACGAGCTTGGAGACGAAGACGAGGTTTCCCAGCGACTTGCTCATCTTCTCGCCCTCGTAGGCCACCATCCCGGTGTGCGGATAGACGCCCGCGAAGGGCCGGCCGAGTGCCGTGGCGTGCGCGGCGCACATGTCGTGATGGGGGAAGACGAGATCGCGCCCTCCGGTCTGCACATCGACGGGCAGCCCCAGGGCGTCGCGGGAGATGCACACGCACTCCACGTGCCAGCCCGGGCGGCCGCGTCCCAGCTCGCCGGCGTCCCAGGCGGGCTCGCCCTCGCGCTCCGCGCGCCACAGCAGAGGGTCGAAGATGCCCCGCTTGCCGGGCCGCTCGGGGTCTCCCCCGCGGTCGGCGAAGACCTCGAGCATCTGCTCCTCGCTCCAGCCGCAGACCGCCCCGAGGGAGCCGTCCATCGCGAGGTCGAGGTACCAGTCCTCGCCCTCGGCGTCGGGGGTGGGCACCTGGTATGCGCGACCGGCACGGCGGATCTCGTCGACGAGGCCGATGATCCCGTCCATCGACTCGCTCACCGCGCGGTAGGTCTGCGGGGCGAGGATGCGCAGGTGCGCCATGTCCTCGCGGAAGAGGTCGGTCTCCCGCTGGGCGAGGTCGCGCCAGTCGATGCCGTCGCGGTCGGCGCGCTCGAGCAGCGGGTCGTCGACGTCGGTGACGTTCTGGGCGAGCTCGACCTCGAGTCCCTGATCGAGGAAGGCACGGCGCATGAGGTCGGCCGCGTGGTAGGTCGCGGCATGGCCCAGGTGGGTCGCGTCGTACGGGGTGATGCCGCAGACGTACAGGCGCGCACGCCCCGGCGTCAGCACGGGCACGGGCTCGATGCGGCCGGTGCGGGAGTCGTGCAGCCGCGGCGGGAGCCCGGAAGCGGGAAGCGGGCTGATCAGGGGCGAGTTCCAGGAGCGCACCCGATGATCATACGGACCCCGGCGGGCCGCCGGTGGGGCGGGAGGGATGGCCCACACGGCGCGTCCGAGGCCCGGGCCGCCGACGGCGGGAGCCGCCGTGCGTCAGGCGGTCGAGCCCGCGAGCGGGTCGAGCACGCCCGTGGTCAGCAGCACCAGCAGCAGCGCGCCGGCGGCGATGCGGTAGGCCACGAAGGGCAGGTAGGAGCGGTTCTCGATGAGTTTCATGAACCAGACGATGACCGCGTAGCCGATGCCGAAGGCGACCACGGTCGCGATGATGATCGCGAGCAGCGAGGGCTGCCCCGCGGCCGCCGCCGCGGCGCGGCCGTCGGCGCTCAGCAGCGGCGGCACCTCCTTGGCCGCCTTGTAGAGGCCCGAGGCGAAGACCGCGGGCACCGCGAGCAGGAAGGCGTAGCGCGCGGAGGCCTTGCGTGTGTACCCCATGGCGAGGCCCGCGGTGATGGTGCCGCCCGAGCGGGAGACGCCGGGGATCAGCGCGAGGGCCTGGGCGAGGCCGAACAGGATGCCGTCCCTCCAGCTGAGCTCGGTGAGCTGCTTGCGCTGGGGACCGAGGCGGTCCGCGGCGGCGAGGAGCACGCCGAACAGGATGAGCATCGCGGCGGTGATGTACAGGTTCCGCAGGCCGCTGTCGATCTGCTCCTCGAAGGCCAGGCCGAGCACGCCGATCGGGATCGAGCCGATGATCACCAGCCACCCCATGCGCACGTCGGGGTCGGACTGCGGGACCCTGCCGACCAGAGCCCGGAACCAGCGACCGATGATCCGCGTGATGTCCTTCCAGAAGTACAGCAGTACCGCGGTCTCGGTGCCCAGCTGCACGATCGCCGTGAAGGCCGCACCGGGGTCCTGGCCGGGCATGAGCAGCTCGCCGACCACGCGCAGATGCGCGCTCGAGGAGACGGGCAGGAACTCGGTGAGCCCCTGGACGATGCCGAGGATGATCGCATCGAGGATGGACACGCGTTCTCCTGCAGTGCTCTGGGACGGGGACCGGGCGCTCAGCGCCCCGCACACAGTACGCGGCGCCCGCCCGTGGGGCGGGCGCCGCGCGCCGTGCAGGCCGGAGGAGTAGGGAAGGTCTCCCCGTCAGCCGGTCGGGAAGGTGCTCTCAGCGCTCGAGATCCTGGGCGCCGTCGAACTCGCCCTCACCGTCGGGACCCTCCTCGTCGTCCTCGAAGCCGTCGTCGTCCAGGTCGTCGTCATCGAGGTCGTCGTAGTCGTCGTCGTCCTCGTAGTCGTCGTCCTCGTCATCGCCGTCGAAGACGATGAGCGGCGTCGCCACGTCGTAGGCGTCGAACAGGGCATCGTCGTACGCGTCGAAGGCCGTGGTCAGGCCCTCCGTCGCCGCCTCGAGGGCGGGGTCGTCGTCGCCGCGCGAGGAGGCGGCGGCCTCGTAGTGTCGTTCCAGAGCGGCGATGAGTGCGGCGAGGGCCGAACGCGGGTCCGTGTTCATGGTTGGACCGTACCCCGTCGCCGGGCAGAATGGACAGTCCCCGTCGACACCGGACGGCGTCCGGACGCGCCTCGCGCCCTGCCGCTCGGCGCCGCGCCGATCCGCTCCTGTGAGGAGAGTGCTCGTGCCCCGTCCGCAGGGTCCCCCGCCGTTCCGCCGCCTGCCCGTTGCCTCCCCGCTCGGGGGCCGCGATCTTCCCGTCGAGAAGGGCCGCTCCGCCGAGGACTACGAGTTCCAGGTCCTCGCCGTCCCGAGGGGGACCTCGATCCGCAGCGTGCGCGCGGCGCTCGCGGCCGAGTCCGAGTACGGGCGCTGGGACCACGTGCGCACTCGCCACTACTACGGCGGCGAGAAGCGGGTGTGGATGCGTCGCCGCATCATCCGCGTCTCCTCGACACTCCCTGACCCCGTGCGGTGACAGGGTCCGCGGAAGGGCCGATGGACCCTCCCCATCGGGGCGTCGTCCACAGCGCGAGGGGTCGCCGGTGCCCAGAGGCCTCGCATCTGCTGGAATGAGCGCGTGAGCCCCGTCCCCGAGATCCTCCTGGTGCCGCTGCTCGCGGTGTACCTCCCCCACGCCATCGTGCTCAGCGCGATCGACGGTGCCCAGCATCGCCTTCCCAACCGCTGGGTCGCCTCGCTCACGCTCCTGCTCGCTCTCGTCCTGGGCGTGCTCGCGCTCCTCGAACCGGCGCTGCGTCCCCTGCTCGGCACTGCCGGGGTCCTCGCGCTCGTGGTGGCCGCGGCGGGGATCGGGACCGCGCTGCTCGCCCCGCAGCTGATCGGCATGGGGGATGCGAAGACGGCACCGGCCGTCGTGCTCATGAGCACGGCGCTGGGACCCGAGGTGCTCATCGCGGGCGCTCTCGGCACCGCCCTGCTGGGCGGGGTCATCGGTGTCGGCGTGATGATCGCGACCGGCTCGGGCGGATCGCGCTTCGCCTTCGGCCCGGTGCTGCTCGCGGGTCCCTTCCTGGGGCTCCTGGGCGCGCCGCTCGTGCGGTCCGCGCTCGGGATGTGAGCCGCCGGCGAGGGTCAGGGTCAGGCGCCGCCGGGATACCCCTGCTGTCGCCACGCCTCGTAGACCGCGATCGACGCGGCGGCCGCGAGGTTGAGCGAGCGCCGGGCGGGGAGCATGGGGATGCGCACCTGGGCGGTGATGCGCGGATGGGCCAGGACCTCGTCGGGCAGGCCCGTCGGCTCAGCACCGAACAGCAGCACGTCCTCGTCGCGGTACTCGACGTCCGCGAAGGAGCGGTCGGTGTGGGAGGTGAAGGCGAAGACGCGCGACTCCGGGAGCGCCGCGAGGGCCTCCTCGATGTCCGGGTGCACGGTCGTCGTGGCGAGATCGTGGTAGTCGAGTCCCGCGCGACGCAGCTTGGAGTCCTCGAGGTCGAAGCCGAGGGGCTCGATGAGGTGCAGAGGGGCGCCGGTGACCGCGGAGAGCCGGATCGCACTGCCCGTGTTGCCCGCGATGCGCGGCTCGTGGAAGAAGACGTGGACCATGGGAAGGATCCTTCCACCCCTGCGCACCCGTCACCGACACGCGCCCGTGCAGCGAGCCGCGAGGCCTCCCACTCATGGACTTCCCAGTAAAGGATGAGTAAAGTTCTGTCCTGGTGGCGATGCCCGACGTCCACCGCAGCGCCCCGGAGAGGGGCCGGCGGACAGCAGGCACACCGAGGACCCACATGGAGGTGGACATGTCCGCGATCGCGACGACCCACGAGGGCTCGTTCCGACCCGTCGCCCCTGCCCCCGCTGAGCACGATGTGCTCGACGACGGTGCTCTGCTGCCCGGGGAGTCGACCATCGAGGCCCCTGAGCTCGCCGCGGTCCGCGAGACCCCCTCCCCGATCGTCGCCCGGCCGCGCCCCGCGCGGGCGGACGAGCTGCTGCGCCGCTGCGCGTCCCTCGCGGCTCGTGCGCGCGTCGACGCGATCACGGATCTCGAGGCGACGAGCCTGCACGAGCTGCGCGAGGTGCTGGCCGAGATCCATGTCGCCCGCGAGTCCGGGGAGGCACCTCCACGCGCTCCGCTCCCCTGCCTTGCCGCGGCGGCGCTCGAGGACCTCCGGCACCAGCTCGACCAGCAGCGCGAGGACCTGTCGGCGGCTCGGGCGCTCGGCGAGATCGACCGTGCGCTCGGCCTTCTCCAGGGCATCGGCACGACTGCCGAGTGACTCTGTTCACGAACCGGCCGAATGACCGTATGCGGAGGTGGCACGGCCCTTTCCCCGTGCTAGAGTCTCTATGTCGCCGACACGGTGACCGCCTGTCCGGGTGGCGGAATTGGTAGACGCGCTAGCTTGAGGTGCTAGTGGCCGTATTAGGTCGTGGGGGTTCAAGTCCCCCCTCGGACACCAGCTCGAAGGCCCCCGATCTGCACTGCAGATCGGGGGCCTTCGCCGTGCGAGGAGCCGTACAGACGAGCGCCCGCACCGCCGTGCGTCGGATCAGGACTGCGCAGGATCGGCCCCCTGCGCGAGCGCGCTCCGTGCGGCCTCGCGCATCGGCTCCAGCGGTGCCCTGGATATCCCCAGCATCGAGCGCAGCTGCATGTCCGCTTGGTGCACGAGCATCTCGAGGCCGCTGGCGACCTCTCCCCCGTGCCCTGCGACGACCGCCGCGAGCGGAGCCGGCCAGGGATCGTAGAGAGCGTCGAGGAACACCGGCGGGACGGCGCCGATGCCCTGCCTCTGCCAGTCCTCGGCGACGCGCCGGGCGCCGTCGATCGCGAGGGCGCTGATCACCGCGTCGGCGCCGAGCAGCTCTCGGCTGCGGGGGAAGGGCACCTCGCGGCTGCCCATGCCGAGGTCGCGGGCGAGGGTGCGCAGGGGCACGAGCTTCTCGGGGCTGCGGGCCGTCAGCAGCACCTCGGAGGCACCGAGGCGTGAGGCCGCCGCGAGCGCCGAGACCGCCGTCGCCCCCGAGCCCAGGACGCCCACCGTGCGGCAGGTGCTCAGGGAGTGGTCGCCGAGGGCCGCGACGATGCCGTGCACGTCGTGGTTCTCCGCCCGCCAGTCGCCGGACGGCGTGCGCACCAGGGTGTTCGCGATCCCCAGCATCCGCGCTGTCGTGTCGCGGGAGGACGCGAGATCATGCGCCTCGACCTTGCCGGGCATCGTCACGCTCAGCCCCTGCAGATGCGCGCCCTCCCCCGTGGTGAGGAAATCGCGCAGCTGTCCGGAGGGGACGTCGAAGCGACCGTACTGCGCGTCCGCGATGCCCAGCGCGCGGTAGGCGGCCGTGTGGAGCACCGGCGAGAGAGAGTGAGCGATCGGCGAGCCGACCACGGCGAAGAGCCGCGGTCCGTGCCCGGACCCGCTCATCCGTCCGCGTCCTTCGACGCCGCCCGCTGCTTCCACTCGGCCACGTTCTTCTCGTGCTCGGCGTAGGTGTCGGCGAACTTCGTCTCGCCCGTGCTGGTGTCCACGGTCACCCAGTACAGCCACTTGCCCCGGGGCGGATCGGCCGCTGCCTCGAGGGTCGCCTTCCCGGGGTTCGAGATCGGGCCGACCGGCAGGCCCTCGTGCAGATAGGTGTTGTACGGGCTGTCGGTCTCGCGCTGCTTCGGCGTGGTGGAGATCGAGTCGCTGCCCGAGAAGTAGGCGACCGTGGAGTCGAGCTGCAGCTTCATGGGCTTGCCGTGGGCATCGCCCGCCCCCTCGAGGCGGTTCTCCAGAGTGCGCACCACACGGCCGTAGTCGTCGGGGTCGCGCGCCTCCTTCTCCGCGATCGACGCGAGGGTGAGCACCTTCACGCGGTCCTCGGGGGCGACGCCGAGGTCGTCGAGCTCGGTCTCCATCCGCTCCCACATCATGGTGAGGACGTCGCCCGCGGAGGCATCCTCGGGGATGTCGTAGCGCCCCGGCCACAGGTACCCCTCGGGGCTGTCCGCCTTGTTCTTCGGGATGCCGTAGTCGGTGTAGTCCTTCGCGGCCTTCTCGAAGTCCTTCTCCGGGATCCCGGTGGTCTTGGAGACGCGCTCGAAGATGTCCTTCATGCGCATGCCCTCGGGGATGGTGACGCGCAGACCCGTCTGGCTGGAGGGATCCAGGAGCGCCTCGAGCGCCGAGGCAGAGGACATCTTCGTGTTCACCCGGTACGAGCCGGGCTGGATCTTGCTGGCCTCCTGGCTGGTGCCGAACAGGCGCACGAAGGGGGGCGCGGACTTGATGACGCCCTTGTCCGTGAGGGTCCTGGCGATGTCGGACCCGGTGTCGCCCTCGGAGATCTCGATGACGACCTCCTCGTCGCTGCCGGTGCCCGTGTAGTCGTCGTCCTGCGCCTGGCCCACGCTCACGTTCCCGCGCAGCCAGGAGTAGCCGTACACCGCACCGGCCCCCACGGCCAGGACGACCACGAGCACCAGCAGGACGGGCAGGATGTGCAGGGGCGAGCGGCGCTTCTGCTCGTGAGCGAAGCCGTCGAAGGGGTGGGCATCGCCCTCGTGGTCCTCGACCTCCTCATCGGACTCGTCGTCCTCGTGGTGGGGGTCGACGGTCTCGTGGTCGTCGTGGTCGTCGTGGACGTCGTGGACGTCGTGGACGTCGTGGTCGTCGTGCTGCTCGACGTCCTCGCGACGGGCGTCGGCGGCGAGTGCGGACGCGGGTGCCGCTTCGTCGTCGTCCGGCCCTGCCTCGTGGTCGGCGGGCTCGTGGTCGGGCGCCGGGGCGCCGTCCTCGCCCCGGCGCACGCGCAGCGCGTGACGGGCCTCCTCGAGCGCGCGCCGCTGCTCGTCCGAGCGGCCCGGGGCGGCGCCGGCGGTCGGCGCGCCGGGCTCGGCGGCGGGATCCGCACCCGGCTCGGCGGCGGGATCGATCCGGCGGGCGCGTCGGCCATGGGGACGCGGCCGACGCACATGGCGCGAGCCCGCGGGATGCTCCGGCGACTCGCGGTCGTCCTCGCTCATCGGCCCTCTCCCTCGGTGTCCGGCGCGGCCTCGAGCAGCTCGCCGGGGGCGCGCCCCGTGCTGCGCTCGACCTCCAGCGCCTGCTGCAGGATCATCACCGCCGCCACCTGGTCCACGACGGACCTGTGCCGGCGGCCCTTCCGCCCGGAGCGATGGAGGGCCTGGTGCGCCGTGACCGTGGTCAGACGCTCGTCGACGAAGCGGATCTCGGCCACGATGCCCTGCGCGCGCAGGGCGTCGGCGAGCTCGTCCGCGAAAGCACGCGCCTTCGCGGCGGCCGGCCCCTCCTGCCCGCTCAGCGAGCGCGGAAGCCCGACCATGATGGCACGGGCCTCGAGCTCGCGGGCCTGCGACACGACGCCCGCGACCGCCCCGTCCCGCGGCAGGGTCTCGACAGGCGTGGCGAGCAGGGCGTCCAGATCGCTCCGGGCGAGGCCCACCCGCACGTCCCCGACGTCGACCCCGAGCCGCACGAAGCGACGGGGGGCCTCCTGCGGATCCTCGGGCATCAGGCGTCGGCGCCCAGCGCGGCGGCGATCGCGTCCAGGGCCTGCGAGGTGCGCTGCGGATCGCCGCCGCCGCCCTGGGCCATGTCGTCCTTGCCGCCGCCGCGGCCGCCCATCGCCTCCGCACCGGCCCTCAGCAGGGCACCGGCGCGACGGCCGGCCTCGCGGGCGGCCGCGTTCGTCGCGACCACGAGAGCCGCCTTCGACCCGTCGGCCCCGACGACGGCGACCACGGCCGGGGAGTCCTCGCCGAGCCGGTTGCGCAGATCCTGGACCAGGGTGCGCAGGTCGCCCGCGGCGATGCCCTCGCCCGCATCGTGCAGGAGCAGGCGGGTGCCGCTGATCGTGCGGGCGCTCTCCACGAGTCGCCCGGCCTCGGCCTGCAGCTGGGCGCCGCGCATGGCGGCGAGCTGCTTCTCGGTGTCCCGCAGGCGCTGGGTCAGCGAGCGGACCCGCTCGGGCAGAGCGTCGGCGCCGACGTTCATGATCTCCGAGAGCTGGGAGACCAGCGCCTTCTCCTTGGCCTGGTGGCGGTAGGCGTTCAGACCCACGAGGGCGTCGACGCGGCGCACGCCCGACCCGATCGAGGACTCCCCGACCAGGTTGACGGAGCCCAGAGCACCGGTGGTGGGCACGTGCGTGCCGCCGCAGAGCTCTCGCGACCAGTCCCCGCCGATCGAGACCACGCGCACGATATCGCCGTACTTCTCGCCGAACAGTGCCTGGGCGCCCAGCGCCTTCGCCTCGTCGATGGGCATCTGGGCGTCGGTGACCTCGAGCTCCTGCTGCAGCAGGGTGTTCACGCGGCCCTCGACCTCCTCGAGGCTGGACTTCGGGACGGCCTGGCCGAAGCGGAAGTCGAAGCGCATGCGCCCCGGCGAGTTCTCGGAGCCGGCCTGGGTCGCGCCCTCGCCGAGCTCCTCGCGCAGCGCCTGGTGGACCATGTGCGTCGCGGTGTGCGCGCGGGCGATCGCCCCGCGGCGCTCGAGATCGATCGTCGCGATCGCGCTCTCCCCGGGGTGAGCCTCCCCCTCGACGAGGCGGCCGCGATGCACGGGCAGTCCCTTGACGGGCGCCTGGACGTCGTCGACCTCGATGATCCCGCCGCCGGTCAGGGCGATGCGGCCCTGGTCGGCGAGCTGGCCGCCCATCTCCGCGTAGAACGGGGTGGAGGCGAGCACGACCTCGAGGTCGGCCGGGGCCCGGACGGTGTCGACGAGCGCCCCGTCGACCAGGACGGACTCGAGCGTCGTGGCGACCGAGGACTCGGTGTAGCCGAGGAAGGGCACGGCCTCCCCGCGCTGGCCGAGCAGCCGGTTGTAGAGCGCGGTGTCGGTGTGGCCGGTCTTCTTCGCCGCGGCGTCGGCGCGGGCGCGCTCGCGCTGCTCGGACATGGCCGCGCGGAAGCCGTCCTCGTCGACGCTGAGGCCCACCTCCTGCGCCATCTCCAGGGTCAGGTCGATCGGGAAGCCGAAGGTGTCATGCAGGCGGAAGGCGTCCTCGCCCGCGATGCTGCGGCCGCCCTGCTCGCGGACCCCGCCCACGAGCTGGTCGAAGATCGTGGTGCCCGAGGCCAGGGTGCGCCGGAACGCCTCCTCCTCCGCGTAGACGACGTCGCTGATGCGCGAGAAGTCGCTCTCCAGCTGCGGGTAGGACTCCTTCATGACGTCCTTGGAGACCGGCAGCAGCGCGGGCATGGAGGGATCGTCGTAGCCGAGCAGGCGCATCGAGCGCACCGCGCGGCGGATGAGGCGGCGCAGCACGTAGCCGCGGCCCTCGTTGCCGGGCTTCACGCCGTCGGCCACGAGCATCAGGGCGCTGCGCACGTGATCGGCGACCACGCGCAGGCGCACGTCGTCCTCGCCGTCGGCGCCGTAGACGCGTCCGGAGAGCTCCTGCGCCTTCTCGATGACCGGGAACACCTGGTCGATCTCGTACATGTTGTTCCTGCCCTGCAGGATGTACGCGAGACGCTCGACGCCGAGGCCGGTGTCGATCGACTTCTGGTCGAGCTCGCCCAGCAGCGGGTAGTCCTTGCCCTTGCCCTCGCCGCGCAGGAACTGGTCGAACACCAGGTTCCAGATCTCGATGTAGCGGTCCTCGGCCTCCGGGGACCCGGGCCACTCGGGAAGGACGCCGCGCGGCGCATCGGGCCCGAACTCCGGGCCGCGGTCGTAGTGCCACTCCCCCGTCGACCCCGCCGGGCCGGGCTGGCCGGTGTCCCAGCAGCTCTCCTCCCAGGGCAGGCGCACGATGCGCTCGGCGGGGAAGCCGACGACCTCCACCAGGTGATCGAAGGACTCCTGGTCCTGCTCCCACAGGGTGATCCACAGGCGCTCGGGATCCAGCCCGTACCCGCCCTCGTCCTGCGAGCCGGTCAGCAGCTCCCAGGAGAAGTCGATGGCGCCCTTCTTGAAGTAGTCGCCGAAGGAGAAGTTCCCGGCCATCTGGAAGAAGGTGCCGTGGCGGGTGGTGCGCCCGACGTTCTCGATGTCATTGGTGCGGATGCACTTCTGCACGCTCACGGCCCGCGTGTACGGGGCCTTCTCGGTCCCGACGATGTACGGGATGAACGGGACCATGCCGGCGATCGTGAAGAGGATCGACGGGTCGGAGGAGACCAGCGATGCGCTGGGCACGACCTCGTGCTGCTTCTTCGCGAAGAAGTCGAGCCAGCGGCGATGGATCTCGGAGGTGCGCATGGAGGTCGGGGTCCTTCCTGGGCCGCCGCGGGGGCGGAGTGGGCGTGGGGCGCGGGATGTCGTGCGGGCCGGATCGACGGGAGCCTGCCCGAGGACGACGAAGCCCCGGTCAGGGTACGTGAAGCACACCTGCCGGGGCACGTTCCGGACGGGTCAGGGCCCGCCCGGGACGACGTCGTCGCGAAGGGTCAGCGAGCGTAGTACTCGACGACCATCTGGACCTCGCAGGTCACGGGGACCTCGGAGCGCTTGGGGCGCGCCACGAGCTTCGACTTGAGCTGGTCCAGCTCCACCGACAGGTAGGAGGGCGTGGCGGCGAGGACGTCGCTGTTGCCCCCCTCTGCGGCGATCTGGAAGCCCTCGACGGCCTGCGAGCGCGGCTTGACCTGGATGGTCTGCCCGACCTTCACGCGGTAGGAGGGGCGGTCCACGATCTTGCCGTCCACGAGGATGTGGCGGTGGGAGACGGCCTGGCGGGCCTGCAGGGTGGTGCGGGCGAAGCCGGAGCGCAGGACGAGCGCGTCCAGGCGCATCTCGAGCAGCTCGACCATGCTCTCACCGGTCAGGCCGGCCTCCTTGCGCGCATCGAGGTAGATGCGGTGCAGCTGCTTCTCGCGCAGCGCGTACTGAGCGCGCAGACGCTGCTTCTCCTTCAGACGCACCGCGTAGTCGGACTCGGTGCGGCGGCGGGCACGGCCGTGCTCGCCCGGGGGGTAGGGGCGCTTCTCGAAGTACTTGACGGACTTCGGGGTGAGCGGGAGCCCGAGGGCTCGGGACAGGCGCGCCTGGCGACGCGCGCGGGTGACGTTGGTCACGAGGTATACCTCTGTTCGCGTGGTGTGAATCCAGTAAGGCAGCCGCGGATTCAGCAGCCGAGTCTATCCGGGCCCCGACCCGCCCTCAACTCACCTGCGCCGATGTCACGCCCTGAGGGCTGTGGAGTCGGTCACGAGGAGGGGTCCTCCCCGCGGACGATGCGCCGCAGCTCGGGGAGGCTGCGGGCGATCGGGCCCTCCGCCCCGCGCGCGGTCGGCTCGTAGTAGTGGGAGTCTGCGAGGTCGTCGGGAAGGTACTGCTGTCGCGCCACGCCGTGCGGGGCGTCGTGCGCGTACCGGTAGCCCTCGCCGTGGCCCAGGGATTCCGCTCCCCCGTAGTGGGCATCGCGCAGGTGCGCGGGGACCGAGGCACCCTTGCCCGCCCGCACGTCGGCGATCGCGGCGTCGAGCGCCTGGTAGGAGCGGTTGGACTTCGGGGCGGTCGCGATGTGGACGACGGCCTGGGCGAGGGGGATGCGGCCCTCGGGCATGCCGAGCATCTGCACCGCCTGCATCGCCGCGACGGCGACCTGCAGGGCCTGGGGGTCGGCCATGCCGACCTCCTCGCTCGCGGCGATCACCACGCGCCGGGCGATGAAGCGCGGGTCCTCCCCGGCCTCGATCATCCGTGCCAGGTAGTGCAGGGCGGCGTCGGGATCCGAGCCGCGCATGGACTTGATGAAGGCGCTGGTGACGTCGTAGTGCTGGTCGCCGTCGCGGTCGTAGCGCAGGGCCGCGCGATCGACGGCCTGGGCGAGGGTGTCGGCGTCGACCTCGTGGGCGCCCTTCATGAGGGCCGCGCCGGCCGCCGCCTCCAGGGAGGTCAGGATCTTGCGGGCGTCTCCCCCGCCGAGGCGCAGCAGGGAGGAGCGGGCGTCGTCGGTCAGCGTGATCTCGCCGCCGAGCCCGCGCTCGTCGGTGAGGGCCCGCTCGACGAGCTCCTCGAGGTCCTCGGTCGCCAGCGACTCGAGCGTCAGCACGATCGAGCGGGACAGCAGCGGAGAGATCACCGAGAAGAAGGGGTTCTCCGTGGTCGCGGCGATCAGGGTGACCCAGCGGTTCTCGACGCTCGGCAGCAGCGCGTCCTGCTGGGACTTCGAGAAGCGGTGCACCTCGTCGACGAACAGGACGGTCTCGCGTCCCGTGGTGCGCAGGCGCGAGCGCGCCCGGTCGATCACCTCGCGCAGATCCTTGACGCCCGCGAGCACGGCGCTCACCTCCACGAACTCGCGGTCACCGGAGGTCGCGACGACATAGGCGAGGGTGGTCTTGCCGGTGCCTGGCGGACCCCAGAGGATCACCGAGGCGGGGGCGGTGCGGGCGTCGTCGGCCGCGACGAGCCGCCGCAGCGGACTCCCGGGATCGAGCACCTTGTGCTGGCCGACGACCTCCTCGAGGCTGCGCGGCCGCATGCGCACGGCCAGCGGCGCGCGATGGTCCCGGTTGCCCTCGGAGAGCGTGCGCGGCGCGGGCGCATCGCCCGCGAGCGTGAAGAGATCCTCCTCCATCGCTGCGCTCCCTCCTCTCCAGGATGCTGGTCTGCTCCGCGCCGTCGCGCCCGCGCCGTCGCGCCCGGGCCGTCGGCGCCCGCGGGCTCAGTCGCGGCGGCCCCGCCGCCCCCGCCCGAGGGCGCGGCCGATCCGTCCGGGCCAGGCCGGGCCCTCGTAGATGAGGGACGTGTAGCCCTGGACGAGGTCGGCGCCGGCGACGAGGCGCTCCTGCACGTCCTCGGCGGTGACGACGCCTCCGCAGCTGATGATCGTCATCTCCGCGGGCAGCTGCTCGCGGAGGATCGCGAGGACCTCCCGCGAGCGGTGGGCGAGGACGGGCCCCGAGAGCCCGCCGGCGCCGATGCGCTCGATCCGGTGACGTGCCGTGCGCAGGTCCCGAGGCCGGTCGATGGTCGTGTTGGTCGCGATCACGCCCGCGAGTCCCAGGTCCCGCGCGAGGGCGGCGACCGCGCGCACGTCCTCGTCGTGCAGGTCGGGCGCGATCTTCACGAGCACCGGCACCTCGCGGCCCAGCCGCGAGCCCACGGCTCCGGCCTCCTCGAGGACCGCGGCGAGGATCGGGCGCAGCGCGTCGGTCGACTGCAGGTCGCGCAGCCCCGGCGTGTTGGGGCTGGACACGTTGATCGCGAGGTACGAGGCGTAGGGCGCGAGCGTGCGTGCGCTGAAGCGGTAGTCCTCGGCCGCGTCGGCGAGCAGCGTCGCCTTGGTCTTGCCGATGTTCACGCCGATCACGGCGCGCTGCCCGCGCTCGGTGCGGCGCACCAGGGCGAGCCGCTCGGCCGCCGCCGCCGCTCCGTGGTTGTTGAAGCCCATGCGGTTGACCAGTGCACGGTCGGCGAGCAGGCGGAAGGAGCGCGGGCGCGGATTGCCCGGCTGCGGCTTCGCCGTGACGGTCCCGACCTCGACGTGCCCGAAGCCGAGGTCCAGCAGGCCGAGCGGGACCTCGGCGTCCTTGTCGAAGCCGGCGGCGAGGCCGAAGGGCGTCGGGTGCTCGTGCCCGAGCGCGTGCACGGGTGCATGCCCGCGACCCAGGGGGCGCGGGGTGCCGAACAGGGTGCGCAGCGCGAGATGCCCGCCGGGGACCGCCTGGGCGAGGCGCAGCGCCTGCACCGTGAGGCGGTGCGCGCGCTCGGGGTCCAGGCGGGTCAGCACGTGGTCGAAGAGCACCGCGTAGGGCCGCAGGGCGCGGGGCGGGGCGCCGGCCGGGACCGGGCGGGCCGACGTGCGGGAGCGGGGGTCCGGGGTCGAGGAGGTCACGCGCTCACCGTACGTCCTGCGTCGGACGTCCCGCGCGCGGCTGCACGGCGGTGCACGAGCAGGTAGACGATCGCGACGATCGGCAGCAGCAGCGGCACGAAGCCGTAGCCCGAGCCGAAGTGCGACCAGACCGTCGAGACCTCGAAGAGGCCCGGCGCGAAGGTCGTCAGCGAGCCGACCACGAGGATGCCGACCAGCTCGATCCCGCACACCCAGAGCGCTGCACGCGAGCGTGCGCCCCGTCGGACCAGCAGGACCGTCACCACGACATATGTGAGGGCCGAGACCAGCGAGAGGGTGTATGGCAGCGGGGCCTCGGTGAACTTCGCGGCGAGCTCGTAGGTCGCGCGGCCCGTCGCCGCGAGGGCGAGGATGCCGTAGACGACGATGAGCAGCGTCGCGAATCCCCGCTCCCGCCGGCGCACCGACCCCGTGGGGTCGACGGCGCCCCGGCGGGACGGGTCGCGGCGGTCCGGGCCGTCGGCGGGCGCAGGTCCGGCGGATGCGGGACCTGTGGACGTGGGATCGGTACTCATGCGGGGCCTCCGGGCCAGATCTGGGGCAGACGCATCTGCAGGACGAGCTGGGTGATCGCGGCCAGGGCGATCCCGGCACTGCCCCAGCGGGTGCGCTCGGTCGCTCCCAGCCAGGCGGCCCCCAGCGGCATCACGAGACCGGTCAGCAGGTAGCCGTACAGGGTGATCCGATCCGGCGCGGGACCTGCCGTCATGTCCCGATAGGCCCACACCAGTCCCTCGAGCAGCCAGACGAGCATGATCGCGGCCGGGCCGGCGAGCAGCAGGAAGTCCGCGGCGAGCGACTTGGCGACGTACAGGAGGGCCAGCGCGGCGGTGAGGCCGGACAGCGCGTACACCGCGACGGCGAGCACGCCCACGCCCACTCCTGTTCCGCGATCGCATGGTGCGCGATCGCCTGCCGCCGACGGATCCGAGGTCCGGGCGCCGACCGGTCGAAGGGCCGCGGACCTCCGCATACGATAGAGGAATGGTCTCCATCACCACATCCCCCAGCACAGTTCAGTCCGTCACGGCCGACGTCCTGGTCCTCCCGGTCCTCACGGGCGAGGAGGGCGCGGGCCCCGCCGTCGTCGGCCTTCCCGAGCTCTCCCCCGTCCTCGTCGCCGTCGGCGGATCCGGCGCGCAGGACGAACTCACGCGCCTGCCCTCGCCCGAGGGCGTCGCCGCGTCCACGGTGCTGCTCGTGGGCCTGGGCGCGCGCAGCCTCGCCGACGCCGACGCGGTCGTCCTGCGCCGCGCCTTCGGCGGTGCGACCCGCTCGCTGGGCGGCGTGGGCAGCGCGGCCGTGGCCGTGCCGGGCGGGACGGGCGAGCAGCTCGCCGCCGCGGCCGAGGGCTCGGCGCTCGGCGCCTACTCCTTCACCGCGCACAAGTCGGATGCGTCCTCGTCGTCCGCGCCCCTGCAGCAGATCGTGCTCGTCGCGGACGAGGGGACGGCGGACGACGGCGCGGCAGCGGCCGCCGAGCGCGCCGGCATCCTCGCCGAGGTCGTCAACGTGACCCGCGACCTCGTCAACACTCCGCCGAACCTGCTCTACCCGGAGTCCTTCGCGCAGCGCACCGCCGAGATCGCGGCCGACCTCCCGCTCGAGGTCAGCGTGCTGGACGAGGAGCAGCTCGCTGCGGGCGGCTACGGCGGCATCGTCGGCGTCGGCCAGGGATCGGCGCGCCCGCCGCGCCTCGTGCGCGTGCGGTACGCGCCCGAGGGCGCGGGCGAGCACGTCGCGCTCGTGGGCAAGGGCATCACCTTCGACACCGGCGGCATCTCGCTGAAGCCCGGCCCCGGCATGGACGACATGACGTCCGACATGACCGGCGCCGCGACCGTCCTCGCCGCGACCGTCGGCGCCGCCCGCCTCGGACTCCCCGTGAAGGTCACGGCCTTCCTCGCCATCGCCGAGAACATGCCCGGCGGCGGCGCCCAGCGTCCGGGCGACGTGGTCACCATGCGCAACGGCCGCACCGTCGAGGTGCTGAACACCGACGCCGAGGGCCGCATGGTGATGGCCGACGCCCTCGTCGACGCCGTCGCCGAGGAGCCCGACCTGGTGATGGACGTCGCGACCCTCACGGGCGCGGCCGTGGTCGCGCTCGGAGACCGCACGGCCGCCGTGATGGGCACGGACGAGGCGCGCACGGAGGTGCTCGCCGCCGCCGACGTCGCCGGCGAACCCTTCTGGCCGCTGCCCTTCCCCGAGGAGCTGCGGGCGGGCATCGACGGCCGGGTCGCGGACCTGCGGAACATCGGCGCGGGCCGCTCCGGCGGCGCGCTCACCGCAGGCATCTTCCTGCGCGAGTTCGTGGGCGGCACGCCGTGGGCCCATCTGGACATCGCCGGCCCCGGCTTCGCCGACTCCCCGCAGGGGTACATGGGCAAGGGCGCGACCGGCATGAGCGTGCGGACCGTGCTCGCGGTGCTCGAGTCGCGCGCCCGCTGATCCCCGCCCCGGCGCATCCGGCGCCGGGCGGCCCCGCCGCCGGTGAGACGTGCCCGACCCCACCGTGCTCGGCCCCCGAATCCTGCCCACCCCGGGCAGGGAGGTGGCCTAGCATGGTGGGGTATGGGCACGGCCGCCACGGCCCGTGCCGGTTCGGACGACCCGAGGGAGCTCACCGGTGACGGAATCACCCACTGACCAGTTCGACATCGTCATCCTCGGAGGCGGCAGCGGCGGCTACGCGGCCGCGCTGCGCGGCGCGGAGCTCGGCAAGAGCGTCGCGCTCGTCGAGAAGGACAAGCTCGGCGGCACCTGCCTGCACCGCGGCTGCGTGCCCACCAAGGCCCTCCTGCACGTCGGCGAGGTCGCCGACAACGCGAAGGAGGGCGGCACCTTCGGTCTCGCCATCGACGTCAAGGGCGTGGACGTCCCGCAGATGCTCGGTTTCAAGGACAAGGTCATCGGACGCCTGTACAAGGGCCTCCAGGGCCTCGTGAAGAGCCGCAAGGTCGAGTACGTCGAGGGCTTCGGCCGCCTCACCGGCCCCAAGACCGTCACGGTCGAGACCGAGAACGGCACCCGCACCCTGACCGGCGAGAACGTCGTGCTCGCCTCGGGCTCCTACTCGAAGTCGCTGCCCGGCCTCGAGCTCGGCGGCCGCGTGCTCGACTCGGAGGCGGCGCTGCAGCTGACCGAGATCCCGAAGAACCCGATCATCCTGGGCGGCGGCGTGATCGGCGTCGAGTTCGCCTCGGTGTGGAAGTCCCTCGGGGCCGAGTCCGTGACGATCGTGGAGGGCCTCCCCCACCTCGCGGCGAACGAGGACGAGTCGCTCTCCAAGGCCCTCGAGCGCGCCTTCAAGAAGCGCGGGATCGCCTTCTCGCTCGGCATCTTCTTCGAGAAGTGCGAGCAGACCGACACCGGTGTGAAGGTCAGCCTGGCGGACGGCACCGTCTACGAGGGCGACTACCTCCTGGTGGCCGTCGGCCGCGGGCCCAGCACCAAGGACCTCGGCTACGAGGATCAGGGCATCGAGATGGACCGCGGATTCGTGCTCGCGAACAAGGAGACCCTCGAGACGAACGTCCCCGGCGTCTACGCCGTCGGCGACATCGTGCCCGGCCTCCAGCTCGCCCACCGCGGCTTCCAGCAGGGCATCTTCGTGGCCGAGCGCATCGCCGGCCTGAACCCCGCCCCGATCATCGAGTCCGGCATCCCCCGCGTGACCTACTGCGAGCCGCAGCTGGGGTCCGTCGGCCTCTCCGAGAAGCAGGCCAAGGAGGAGTTCGGCGACGAGGGCGTCGAGACCTACGAATACGGCCTCGGCGGCAACGGCAAGTCCCAGATCCTGGGAACGACGGGCTTCGTCAAGCTCGTCCGGGAGAAGGACGGCCCGGTCGTGGGCGTCCACATGATCGGCACCAACATGTCCGAGCAGATCGGTGAGGCGCAGCTCATCGTCAACTGGGAGGCCTACCCCGAGGACGTCGCCTCCCTCATCCACGCCCATCCCACGCAGAACGAGGCCCTGGGCGAGGCGCATCTGGCGCTCGCCGGCAAGCCTCTGCACGCCCACGCCTGAGCCGCCCCCAGGAGGAGAAGAACATGTCCGAAACCGTGAAGATGCCGGCACTCGGCGAGTCCGTCACCGAGGGCACCGTCACCCGGTGGCTCAAGTCCGTCGGTGACACCGTCGAGGTCGACGAGCCGCTGCTCGAGGTCTCGACCGACAAGGTGGACACCGAGATCCCCTCCCCCGTCGCCGGGACGATCGAGAAGATCCTGGTCGAGGAGGACGAGGACGCCGAGGTCGGCGCCGATCTCGTCCTGATCGGCGACGGCTCGGGCTCCGGGGACTCCGACTCCGGCGACTCGGGTGCGAGCGAGGAGGCGTCGGAGAACGGCGGCGAGGACCTCGCCTCCGACGAGACCGCAGCCCCCTCGACCGAGCAGTCCGCCTCCGAGCAGCCCGCCACCTCCGGCGACTCCGAGACCCCGCAGGACGAGGGCTCGGCGGATCAGGCCCCGGCCGGCGGCTCCGCGAGCGGCACCGAGGTGTCCATGCCCGCGCTCGGCGAGTCCGTCACCGAGGGCACCGTCACCCGGTGGCTCAAGTCGGTCGGCGACAGCGTCGACGAGGACGAGCCGCTGCTCGAGGTCTCGACCGACAAGGTCGACACCGAGATCCCCTCGCCCGTCGGCGGCACGCTCCTCGAGATCCGGGTCCAGGAGGACGAGGACGCCGAGGTCGGCTCCGTGATCGCCGTCATCGGCGACGCCTCAGGCGCCTCCTCCGCCCCGGCCGCCCCGGCGGCCGCTCCCCAGGAGGAGCCCGCGCAGAAGGCGGAGGAGGAGCCCGCGGAGAAGGCCGAGCCGAAGCCCGAGGAGAAGGCGGAGTCGAAGCCCGCTGAGAAGGCTCCCGAGCCCGCCCCGGCACCCGCTGCCGCGCCCGCCGCGCCGTCGAGCCCGGCTCCGAAGGCCGCCGATGCCGTCTCCGGCGCCGAGGCCTCCGGGTACGTGACGCCCCTCGTGCGGAAGATGGCGGCCGATGCGGGCGTCGACCTGTCCACGGTGACCGGCTCCGGTCTCGGCGGCCGGATCCGCAAGCAGGACGTCCAGAAGGCGATCGACGAGCAGAAGGCGGCGTCCGCCCCGGCCGCGGCGCCCGCCGCCGCTCCGGCATCGGCGGCCCCGTCGGGCCAGGCGCCCAAGGTCGAGGTCTCCCCGCTGCGCGGCACCGAGGAGAAGATGTCGCGTCTGCGCAAGATCGTCGCCTCGAGGATGGTCGAGTCCCTGCAGACGCAGGCGCAGCTGACCACGGCGGTCGAGGTCGACATGACCCGCATCGCGAAGCTGCGCACGCAGGCCAAGGACTCCTTCGCCCAGCGCGAGGGCGCCAAGCTGACCTTCCTGCCGTTCATCATGCAGGCGGCCGTCGAGGCGCTGAAAACGTACCCGAAGCTGAACGCGGAGATCGACGGCGACGTCATCAGGTACCACGGATCCGAGAACATCGGTATGGCCGCGGACACCGATCGCGGGCTCGTGGTCCCGGTCATCAAGAACGCCGGCGACCTGAACCTGGCGGGCCTCGCGCGCCAGATCGGCGAGCTGGGGTCGAAGGCCAAGGGCAACAAGCTCGGTCCGGACGACCTCCAGGGCGCGACCTTCACGATCACGAACACGGGCTCCGGCGGCGCCCTGTTCGACACTCCGATCGTGCCGAACCCGCAGGTCGGCATCCTGGGCTGCGGCACCATCGTCAAGCGTCCCGCGGTGATCACCACCGAGGAGGGCGACGAGGTGATCGCCGTCCGCTCGATGATGTACCTGTTCCTCTCCTACGACCACCGCCTGGTCGACGGCGGGGACGCAGCGCGCTTCCTGTCCTTCATGAAGCAGCGCCTCGAGGGCGGGGCCTTCGGGTCCGAGCTCGGCCTGTGACGGTCTGATCCGCTGCGGCTGATCCGCCGCGGCGGACCGCACCGCGAGAGCCCGGCACCGTGATCGGTGCCGGGCTCTCGCGCGTCTCGGGGCGTTCCTGCCGGGCGCTCGCGGACTAGGCCTCGACGGGGCCTGCGGCGCGCACACGCCAGCTGCCGTCCTCGCGGACGAGGTCGAGGACGACCTCCTGCTCGCCGGCTGCGGGCCGCACCACGACCGCGCCGTCGCTCGTGGTGAGCCGCAGCTCGCCCTGGTCGAGCGTGGCCCGGACACGCGCAGTCCCTTCCTGCTCGTCGAGCTGCTCGATCTGCGCGCTCGTCACCGTCGGCCCCTCCCCCTCCACCTCGACGTCGTGGTAGGCGTCGCGCAGCGCCTCGTCCTGCGCGGCGGCGGGACCGCCCTGGGCGCACACGGTCGTCTCCGCCCGTCCCGTCACGTAGCGGTGGCGGCCGAGTGCGAGCTCCTGCACGAGCGCACGGGGGTCCTCGATCCCGGTCGCCCCTGCCACGGGCGCGTCGGCGGAGGAGGCGGCACCGGAGGACGCCGTGGTCTCAGTCGCCATCGGAGTCCCGGATGGGACCGGGGACGCGATGGGTGCCGGAGCGTCGCGGTGGACCAGTGCGGCGCCGACTGCTGTCGCGCCGCCCCCGAGCACGAGCACGGCGGCAGCGGCCACGAGCACCATGCCGCGCCGCGGAACCCACCGGCGCGGGCGCCGACGGCGGAGGAGATCGCCCCGTCCGCGCGCCGGGCGCCGCCCGTGTGCGGATCCCGGCGAGAGGCTCCGTGGTGCGGCATCGGGGGCCTCGGGGCCGAGGATCCCCTCGTCGGACACGAAGGCCTGCGTCGGGTCCGTGCCGCGTGCGAGACGCGCGCGCCACCCCTCGGACCACGCCGGGGGCGGGGCGGGGACGGGAAGGGGCGGAGCGGCCGGTGACTCAGGAGAGGAAGCAGCGGACACGACGGGAGGAGACGATGCGGTGTGCGCCGGCGCAGGAGAGGCGGTCTCCTCCGCGGCGAGGGCCGTCGAGTCTCCTGGGAGCGTGTCGAGCCGCCTGCGCAGCGTGCGACCCTGATCCTCGAGCACGGAATCGAGCCAGTGCTGGTCCTGCATGCGCGCGCCCACCGATCCCTCGCGCCGCAGCGCGCGCAGGTCCGAGATCACCACCGTGCCGTCGGGCCTCGCCCCCAGCCCCGCGCCGGGCGCCAGCCCGACCACCCACCCGCGCGCATGCAGTGCGCTCACGAGTGCTTCGAGGTCCTCGCGGGCATCGTGCAGCGCATGCCGTTCGAGCGTGGGCGGTGTCGCCTCCTCCGGCTGGGCCCGGCGCCTGCCGCCGCCCAGGCGCAGCGGAGCATGCGGCTCCAGGAGCAGCCCGGCCGAGTCCCCGCCCCGCAGCCGCGGCGCCGCCCTCACCCCGTCATCGCCGAGGGCGTCCAGAAGGCGTGCGACGTCCCGCAGATGCACCCTCTCCTCGCGAGTCGTGGCGCGCACCCGGCACATGCGCCGCCCGTCCCGCTCGACCAGCAGCACCTCCTGGTCGCCGTGCGAGGAGACGACGGCGAGCACGGACTCGGCCGGCTCGTCTCCTCCGGTCGCGGGCTCCTCATGCGCAGTCATGCGCACAGTGAACACCTGCGCGCGGCCTGCCCCACCCCGTCATCCACAATCCGCAGGCAGCGGGGCGAGGGCGCGATCCGTCGGAGCCGCGCAGGGCGGGTGCTGGACGCGTCCGTCGGCCGGGCACCTCGGCGGTACGCTGGAGGGCGTGCTCGACGTCATCCGCCTCGGTTTCAGCGAAGATCTCCCCGGAGGGGACCAGCACGAGGAGTTCGGGCTCCCGCCGGGCCCCGTCGAGTACCACGCCGCCTGGGACGTGCAGAGGCAGGTGCACGCCGATGTCGTCGCCGGCCGTCGGCCCAACTCGCTGATCCTGCTCGAGCACCAGAGCGTCTTCACCGCCGGCAAGCTCACGTCCGAGAACGAGCGCCCCCGGGACGGCGCCCCCGTGGTCGACATCGACCGCGGCGGCAAGATCACCTGGCACGGTCCCCAGCAGCTCGTCGGATACCCGATCGTCACCCTCCCCGCGCCGATCGACGTCGTCGGGTTCGTGAGGGCGCTCGAGCAGGCGCTCATCGGCGTGGCCGCCGCGTTCTCGCTCGAGACGGTGCCGGTCGAGGGCCGCAGCGGCGTCTGGGTGGTGCGCGAGGGCGAGGAGGACCGCAAGCTGGCCGCGATCGGCATGCGCGTCTCCAAGCGGACGACGATGCACGGCTTCGCCCTGAACTGCGCGAACGATCTCGCCTGGGCCGAGAACGTCATCCCCTGCGGGATCGAGGACGCCGGGGTGACGAGCCTGAGCGCGGAGCTCGGCCGGAGGGTCCCGGTGGCCGAGGTCATCGACGTCGCCGAGGCCGCCATGGGCGAGCTCGTGGCGGAGCGCACGTCGCCGCGCTCACGCTGACGCGGCCGCCCGGCGTGTGCGCCACTAGACTGGAACGACACCGCGAACGGAGGAGGAACGCGTGACGATCGCTCCCGAGGGACGCCGTCTGCTCCGCGTCGAGGCGCGCAACGCCGAGACCCCCATCGAGCGCAAGCCCGAGTGGATCAAGACCCGCGCCGTGATGGGCCCGGAGTACACCGCCATGAAGAAGCGGGTGCACGGCCGCGGCCTGCACACCGTGTGCGAGGAGGCGGGCTGCCCCAACATCTTCGAGTGCTGGGAGGACCGCGAGGCCTCGTTCCTCATCGGGGGTGATCGCTGCACGAGGCGCTGCGACTTCTGCGACATCGCGACGGGCAAGCCCGATCCGCTGGATCCGATGGAGCCGTTCAAGGTCGCCGAGTCGGTCAAGGAGATGGGCCTGCGCTATTCGACCATCACGGGCGTGGCACGCGATGACCTTGCCGACGGCGCCGCCGGGCTGTTCGCCGAGACCTGCACGCAGGTGCACGCGCTGAACCCCGGCTGCGGGGTCGAGTTGCTGATCGACGACATCAAGGGCTCGGACACGGCCCTGCAGAAGGTCTTCGACGCGCGCCCCGAGGTCTTCGCGCACAACCTCGAGACCGTGCCGCGGATCTTCAAGCAGATCCGCCCCGCCTTCCGCTACGAGCGCAGCCTCTCGGTGCTCTCGATGGCGAAGTCGGCCGGCATGATCACGAAGTCGAACCTGATCCTCGGCATGGGCGAGACGCCCGACGAGGTCGTCGACTCGCTGCAGAGCCTGCACGACGCCGGCTGCGACATCATCACGATCACGCAGTACCTGCGCCCCTCGAAGCTGCACCACCCCATCGACCGCTGGCTCAAGCCCCAGGAGTTCGTCGAGCTCTCCGAGTTGGCCGAGGACATGGGCTTCCTCGGTGTCATGGCGGGCCCGATGGTGCGCTCCTCGTACCGCTCGGGCCGTCTGTGGGCGCAGGCGATGAAGAAGCTCGGCCGCGAGATCCCCGAGAACCTCCGGCACCTCGACCAGGACACCCCCGCCCGGCAGGAGGCGGCGAGCGTGGTCGCTCGCATGTCCGCCGCGCAGGCGGGCTGACATCTCGATTAGGAAGAACCATGGCACGCACCAAGGACACGGACGCCACCGCGACGAAGCCCAAGAAGCAGGGCCGCATCAAGCAGATGGTGGAGGTCTTCAAGGTCACCCAGGAGGCCGACCGCACGACCCTGCCCTGGATGATCGGCGCGCTGGTCGCCTCGATCCTCGTACTGACGATCCTCAGCAAGCTCATTCTGGGCATGATCTGGTACGGGATCTTCCTGGGCATCGCCGTGGGCCTGCTCGCCGCGATGTTCATCCTCGCGCGCAAGGCGGAGTCCGCCGCGTTCAACCGGATCAAGGGCCAGTCCGGCGCCCCGCTCGCGGCCATGCAGTCCATCCGCCGCGGCTGGAACGTCGAGGAGGAGCCCGTGCAGATGGACCCGCGCTCGCAGAAGATGATCTTCCGCGCCTCCGGCCGCGCGGGCGTCGCGATCGTCGCCGAGGACGGCTCGGGCCCCTCGATGAGGATGCTCGACAAGGAGACCCGACGGGTCAAGCGCGTGCTGAACAACGAGCCGATCCCGATCCACCGGATCGTCGTGGGCGACGGCGAGGACCAGACCCCGCTGCACAAGCTCCCCTCGTACATGACGCGCATGAAGAAGACGCTCACCAAGGATGAGTCGGCGGCCGTGGGCAAGCGTCTCGCGGCTCTCACGCCCTCGCTGCGCACCGCGGTCCCCAAGGGCATCGATCCCACGCGCACCCGCGGCGTGAGCAAGAAGGCCATGATGCGCGGAGGGCGCTGAGGCCTCCCTCCCCAGCGCTCACGTCCGAGCGCGTCCCGCGACCACCCGGCGCCCCCGCCGCCCTGCCGTCCACGACGGCACGGACGGCGGGGGCGTTCGCGTGCCATGAGGGAGCGCGGGGCCGCGCACGCCGTGCCGCGTCGTCCGCGGAGCCGGTCGTGATCGGTTCGGGCCCAGGCCGTTACCGTTCCGTGATATTCGTTATCCAAACGTGATGTGAATGGAAATGCAGGTCAGAACGTTGATTCCAACGGCTGGTGGGCAGCGAGGGGGCCGGGTCGCGAGTGTCGGGAGGACCGCGCCGAGCGCGTGAGGGCAGGCCGTGCGGAGGAAGGTTGCGCCCTCCCCCGTCCCCGCCGGTGCCGTGACGGACACGCGGGCATCCACGCCGGTTCCGCGGCATCGCGGTCGCGCCCCCGGGGCGGCACCCGGGGCCGAAGGGTCTCTCAGGCGCGGACGACGGCCGTCGCTGCGGCCACGTCGTGCAGGGGCTGGCGATCGCGGTTCCAGATGATCCCCGGGACCACCAGGAGCAGCAGCGCGGTCCGCAGGAGGGAGCGCACGAGGATCGGCATCCGGCCCGCGACGGGTGTGACGCGCACGCGCATGACGAGCTGTCCGACGGTGAGGCCGAACAGGCTGATGAGCAGGATGTTCTCCGCAGCGAAGAGGGTGAGCGTGGCCATCGGCGCGCCCTTCGCGGTGAACTGCGAGACCAGCAGGCACAGCCCCCAGTCGATCAGCAGGGAGAGCACGCGGCGACCGAACGGCGCGACCGATCCCGAGCCCTCGGCCGGAAGCCCCAGACGGGAGCCGGGGACGTACTCGGCATCCACCGGCGGGCCCTCGAGCCAGGCGCCCAGATCCTTGCGTTCGATCACCGCCCCAGCCTACTGAACCCCTCTCCGTCGGCGGCGCTCGCATGCGCTCGCGAGGCCGTGAGAGCGGCCACGGGGACCGCTGCGAGAGCGGGTCGACCCGTCTGCAGGGCCCGCCGGCCGCCGTGCCGACGCCGTTCCGCGGCGCCGCCGGGGCCTCCGGCGGGCGCGGGGACCTCTCGGGCGCGCGTCCTAGACTTCGGGGAGCAGGGTCGCGGTCCGCCGCGATCCAGGACGGCGGTCAGCACCGCGCGCGTCGTCCGGTGACCGCCCCCAGGGGTTCAGCAGCGCATGCGGGAGCATGCGGATGGAGGAGACGTGTTCAGCAATCCCAGTGAGGCCATCAAGTTCATCGAGGAGGAGGGCGTCGAGTTCGTCGACATCCGCTTCTGCGACCTCCCCGGTGTGATGCAGCACTTCAACGTGCCGGCGAGCACCTTCGACGAGGACGCCATCGCGACCGGCCAGCTCTTCGACGGCTCGTCGATCCGCGGCTTCCAGGCGATCCACGAGTCGGACATGAAGCTCGTGCCGGATCTCGACACCGCGTACGTGGATCCCTTCCGCGAGCGCAAGACGCTCGTCATCAACTTCTCGATCGTCGACCCGTTCACCGATGAGCCGTACTCGCGCGACCCGCGCACCGTCGCCACCAAGGCCGAGGAGTACATGCGCTCCACGGGCATCGCCGACACCGCGTTCTTCGCGGCCGAGGCGGAGTTCTACATCTTCGACGACATCCGCTTCAAGACGGAGATGCAGGGCGCGAGCTACCACATCGACTCCGACGAGGCGTCCTGGAACTCCGACCGCGACGAGTCGGACTTCGGCGGCAACCAGGGCTACAAGACCCGTGTCAAGGGCGGGTACTTCCCGGTCTCCCCCAACGACCAGATGGCGGACCTGCGCGACGAGATGGTCGTGCGCCTGCACGAGGTCGGCCTGAACGTCGAGCGCGCGCACCACGAGGTGGGCACCGCCGGCCAGCAGGAGGTCAACTACACCTTCGACACGCTGCGCAAGGCCGCCGACGACGTCATGAAGTTCAAGTACGTCATCAAGAACTCGGCCTGGGAGAACGGCAAGACCGCCACCTTCATGCCCAAGCCCCTGTTCGGCGACAACGGCTCGGGCATGCACACCCACCAGTCGCTCTGGAAGGACGGCGAGCCGCTGTTCTACGACGAGCGCGGCTACGGCGGCCTCTCGGACCTCGCCCGCTGGTACATCGGCGGCCTCATCGAGCACGCCCCCTCGCTGGTGGCCTTCACCAACCCCACGGTGAACTCCTTCAAGCGCCTGGTGCCCGGCTTCGAGGCGCCCGTGAACATGGTCTACTCGGCGCGCAACCGCTCCGCCGCGATCCGCATCCCGGTGACCGGCACCTCCCCGAAGGCCAAGCGCCTGGAGTTCCGCGCCCCCGACCCGTCGGCGAACCCGTACCTGTCCTTCGCCGCGCAGCTGATGGCGGGCCTGGACGGCATCCGCAACCGCATCGAGCCGCCGGAGCCGATCGACAAGGACCTCTACGAGCTGCCCCCGGAGGAGCACGCGCAGATCAAGCAGCTGCCCGAGTCCCTCGGCGCCGCCCTGGACGCCCTCGAGGCGGATCACGAGTACCTCACCGAGGGCGACGTGTTCCCCCAGGACCTCATCGAGACCTGGATCAGCTACAAGCGCGAGAACGAGATCGACCCGTTCCGCTTCCGCCCCCACCCCTTCGAGTTCGAGCTCTACTACGACATCTGAGCCGATCCCTGCGGTGATCTGACGAACCGGCCCTCGACCTGCGGCGACGCGCGTCGAGGGCCGGTTCGTCGCAGTCGGGCACGATGGGCGGGGCGTGCACTCGATACGATCGCTCTATGCCCGAGCGCGTCCTCCCCTCTCGCACCCCGTACGCGCTCGCCCTGCGCTGGCTCGTGCACGGGCTGCTCTACCTGCTCGTGGTGGTCGTCGCCCTGCGCACCCTGGGCGATCTGCCCTCCGCGAGCGCTCTGGCCCGCCTCGTGCTGCTGATCGTGCTCGTGAGCGTCTACTCGATCGGGGCCCGCCGGATGGCCGGCCGCGGCGCCGACCACCGCGGATCGTGGCGCGCGCTCGGCCATCTCCTGCCCGCGATCCTCGCCTGGGCCGCGTGCCTCGCCCTCACCCCCGATGCGACGTGGATCGCCTTCGGGCTCGACTTCGCCGTCCTCTACGCGCTGCCGCTCGCCGGCGGCATCGTGGGTCTCGTCCTGGTCACGGGCATCGCCATCGCGGGCTTCGCCGCCTGGCAGGGCGCACTTCCGGTCGCCGGCGTCGTGGGCCCGGCGATCGGCGCCCTCGTGGCACTCGCGGTGGTGCTCGCGGTGCGCGCCCTCCAGGAGGAGATCGACGAGCGGACCCGCCTCGCGCGCGACCTCCTCGCCGCGCAGGAGGATCTCGCGCGCAGCCAGCGCGAGGCGGCCCGCGCCGAGGAGCGCACGCGCATCGCCCGCGAGCTGCACGACACCGTGGCGCAGTCGGCACTGTCCATCCAGATGCTGCTGGACGCCTCACGCACGGCCCTCGAGGCAGGGGACTCCCCCACTGCGCTCGGACACCTGGGCGAGGCCCGGAGGACGGCCGCGCTCACGAGCCGGCAGACCCGCTCCTTCGTCGACCAGGACGCGGCCGACGAACGCGAGGGAATGGGCCTCGAGGAGCGCCTGCGCGCCGTGGTCGAGGAGATGGCGCCCGCGGCAGATGTCGCACCCGTCGTCTCCCTCCGCAGCGAGCTCGACCCCGGAGCGGCGGCGCTCGTGCCGACGCGGACCGCGAGCGGCCTCGAGCGGATCCTGGGCTCGCTGCTGGGCAACGTCCTCCAGCACGCGGACGCCGCCCGCGCCGTCGCGACGCTCTCCGTGCAGGACGGCGACCTGATCCTCGACGTGGTCGACGACGGCGTGGGGATGGCACCGGAGAGCCCCGAGGGCGCCGCCGAGGGCTTCGGGCTGCGCACGGTGAGGGCGCGCGCCCGGGCGCTCGGAGGCGGCATGGCGATCGAGAGCTCCCCGGGTCAGGCGACGGCGGTGCAGGTCCGCGTGCCGCTCGGCGCACCTCCGCCCGCCGGGGAGGAGACGAGGACGACGGACGAGGAGGGAGAGCAGCGATGATCCGGATCCTGGTGGTCGACGACCATGCGATCGTGCGCCGCGGTCTGGTCTGGGTGCTCGACGCCCAGGAGGACCTGCAGGTGGTCGCCGAGGCCGACTCCCCCGAGGCCGCCCGCGACCGTGCCCGGCGCGGAGACGTCGACGTGGTGCTCCTGGACCTCCAGTTCACGACGAGCAGCCTGCGGGGCAGCGCCGTGATCCCCGACCTGCGCGCAGCGGAGGACCCACCGGCCGTCGTCGTGCTCACCACCTACGACAACGACCAGGACGTGCTCGAGGCGATGGAGGCGGGCGCCTCGGGCTACCTGCTCAAGGACTCCGCTCCCGAGGAGCTGGTGGCCGCCGTGCGGCGCGCCGCGCTCGGATCCCGGGTCGTCGACGCCCGGGTGCGCTCGCGCCTGGACCCCACGGGTCCCGAGGCGCTCAGCGAGAGGGAGCGGGAGGTGCTGCTGATGGTGGCCGCCGGTCGCACGAACGCGCAGATCGCCGCCGAGCTCTTCCTCTCCCAGGCCACGGTCAAGACGCACCTCGTGCACGTCTTCGACAAACTCGGCGCCGGCAGCCGCACCGACGCGGTCGCCCGGGCGCGGGCACGCGGGATCCTCAGGCCCGACGCCTGAGCCCGGTGCAGGAGTGCAGGGCCCCGTCGGCCGGAGACCGGGCGGATCAGCCGAGCGCGTCGATCCCGCCGAGCCCGCCCTTGGACTTCAGCAGCGAGACCAGTAGCTGCTGGGGCTGGCTGCAGGTCTCGAGCACGCAGTCGTCGGCCTCGAAGGCCCAGATGCGGCGCAGCGCGGTGAATGCCTCGAACTCCTCGGGGCCCGTCTTCAGCGGGACCACGGAGTACCCGCCGGCCTCGGGGAGATGGATGATGAAGGCGCCCGTGAGCTCGGGCATCTCGCGGACGGTGCCGTCCTCGTCGAGCAGCGCCTCGGCGTTGACCACCGCGACGCCCTGCAGCGCGTAGTCGCCGCGCACCTTCTTCGAGGTCTTGATGTCGCCGCTCAGCAGCGCGCCGCCGATCCGGACGATGCAGTCCGTGGTACCCGCATAGCCCACGGTGTGGTTCACGACGGTCTGCTCGACCTCGACGAACTCGGGCTGGAACTCCTCGAGGAACCTCCCGTACCCGTCCAGGCGCACCGCGGCGCGTGCGAGGAGATCCTCGGCGCTCGGCTCCCGCGCGAAGGCGCCGCCCTCACGGCGCATGTCCTCGGCGATCGCGGAGACCTGGTCGGGCGTCGGCCGCTCACCGCTGCGCCCCCAGTCCTCGCAGGCGGCGTGCACGAGGGTGCCGAACTCGGAGGCGATCCGGGTGTGCTCCTCGGCCGCCGCGGCGATGCGCTTCTGCGTCCCCCAGCGATCGCGCGAGACGCGGGTGATCTCCGAGGCGGCGCGATCGGGATTGCGGTCCAGCCAGGCGTACATGTCCAGTGCCCGCTTGGAGGCCATCGTCGCGTACCAGCCCTGCAGGTGGTCCTTCGCGCGCATCCCGGCGACCGTGGTGATCGAGGGATAGACCGGCTTGCCGTCCGGCTCGATGCGGTACATGCGCCCGCGCGCGGTCTGCTCGCTCAGCTTGGGTGTGGTCATGGCTCCTCGGAGGGACGACGGACGGGACGGCCCTGCTCAGGGTACGGCGATCGGCCGCCCCCGGGCGGGACGCTGTGGACGGGCGGGCGACGGATGTGTGCTCGCTCTCCCGTCGGCGTCCTCATCCCTCGGGGTTCCGTCCGTCCACGTCCTCATCCGACCACAGCCCCGCCGGCCGCTCGCGATGCCCGACGAACCGGGGCCGATCAGTCGCCGTCGCCGAAGATGATCTCCTCGGCGACGGTGCGCGCGTGGCGGGTGGCGCGCAGATAGTTCTCCTCGAGCTCGGAGGCGCTGCCCTCATCGCCGTCCACGAGCACCGCGACCGCGTAGAGATCGATGCGGTCGGCGGGGAGCACGTCGCCCTCGCGGCCGCGCCACAGGAAGATCGCGCGGCGCATCTGCCAGGCGAGGGTCCAGGCCCCCGTGAGGTCCTCCTGCTGCCGCGGCGTGAGCAGTTCCGCGCGTCGGGCCTCCTCGAGGATCCGCAGGGTCGTGGGGCTGCGCAGCTCGGGGACCTCGTGCCCGTGCTCGAGCACGAGCAGCTGGGCCACCCACTCGACGTCGGTCATGCTGCCGCGGCCGAGCTTGAGATGACGGGCCGGATCCGTGCCGCGGGGCAGGCGCTCGGACTCCACGCGCGCCTTCATGGTCGCGATCTCCCGTCGGGCCGACGCCCCGAGGCCGCCGCGGGGATAGCGGTGGAGGTCCATGGCGGCCTCGATCTGCTCCTGCAGATCTCGCGAGGCGACCACGACGCGTGCGCGCACGAGGGCCTGCTTCTCCCAGGTCAGGGCGTCGCGCCGGTAGTAGTCGCGCCAGGCGTCGAGGCTGCGGGCGAGCAGCCCGTTGCGCCCCTCGGGCCGCAGATCGGCGTTGACCTTCATGTCCGCACCGGCCGAGGGCGCGTTGAGGATCCGCTGCACCTGGGTCGCGATCGCGACGGCGATCGTGCCGGCCTGCTCCCCCGCGCCGCGGTCGGCGAAGACGAACTGGACGTCGGCGTCGGAGGCGTAGCCCATCTCGCGGGCCCCGAAGCTGCCCATCGCCACGAGGGCCATCTCCACGCCGAGCGCCCGCGAGGGGTCCGAGCGCCTCTCGCGCAGGTCGCGGGCGCTGAGCTCGAGGTCGTCGCGCACCGGGGCGACGTCCTCGCCGATCGCCCCGCGCTCGCGCGCGACCGCGTGGTAGGCGACCAGGAGGCCCGCCTCGAGGACGGCCTCGGCGAGGTCGGTGAGGCCGCGGGCGGCGGCGCGCGCGTCGAGCAGCCCCAGCAGGTGGGCCATGGAGATCCGCAGCAGCTCGCGCAGGCGGGCGCGTCGCAGCAGGTCCTGTGCGGATTCGATGGAATCGACGCGGCGGATGACGGCGAGGAACTCCTCGTGCAGCTTCTCCCGGCTGAGCGGGCGCAGGGTGTCGTCGCGGCCCAGCCAGCGCACGGCTTCGGGGATCTTCTCGAGCTGCTCACCGACGAACCGGGAGCTCGAGAGCACGCGGGTCAGGCGCCGGGCGGCGACGCCGCTGTCGCGCAGCAGGGCAAGGTACCAGTGCGCCGAGCCGATGGTGTCCGAGAGCCGGCGGAACGCGAGCAGACCCAGGTCGGGATCGATCCCGTCGGCGAACCATTCGAGCAGCGCCGGCAGCAGCTGGCGCTGGATCGCGGCGCGCCGGGAGATGCCTTCGGTGAGCGCCCGGATGTGGTCCACGGCCCGGCGCGGGTCCCGGTAGCCGATCGCCGCGAGCCGGGCCCGCGCGGACTCGGCCGAGAGCCGCACCTCGTCGTCGCTGAGCTGCGAGGCGGTCAGCAGCAGCGGTCGGTAGAAGATCTCCTCGTGCAGCTGGCGCACGCGGCGCCGGGTGCGCTCGTAGACCCCCCGGAAGTCCTGCGGCGCGATGTGGACGCTGCGTGCGAGGCGTCGCAGGTCTGCCTCCGCCGTGGGCAGCACCTGGGTGCGTCGCATGCGATGCAGCTGCAGCCGGTGCTCGACGGTGCGCAGGAAGCGGTACGCGCCGTCGAGCTCGACGACGTGGCGACGGGAGATGTAGCCGCCCGCACCCAGGCGCTCGAGGGCCGGCAGGGTGCCTCGCACATGCAGGGACTCGTCGGTGCGCCCGTGGACCATCTGCAGCAGCTGCACGGTGAACTCGACGTCGCGCAGTCCGCCCGGGCCGAGCTTGATGTTGCGGTCGGCCTCCGCGTGCGGGATGTGGGCGATGACGCGTCGGCGCATGGCGCGGCTGTCCTCGACGAAGCCGTCGCGGGTCGAGGCCTGCCAGATCCAGGGCTCGACCATCTCCTCGAAGGCGCGGCCGAGCTCCGCGTCGCCCGCGACGAAGCGGGCCTTCAGCAGGGCCTGGAACTCCCAGGACTCCGCCCAGCGCTGGTAGTAGCGGCGGTAGGAGTCCAGGGAGCGCACCAGCTCGCCGTCCTTGCCCTCCGGCCGCAGGTTCGCATCGACCTGCCACAGGGACCCCTCGCCGGTGCGGTCCGCGCACACCCGGGCGAGCTCGCGGCAGAGGGCGGAGCCGACAGCGGTCATGGTGCGCTCGTCGACGTCCTCGGCGGCGGGAGCCGCGACGTAGACGACGTCCACGTCGGAGATGAAGTTCAGCTCGCGGGCCCCGGTCTTGCCCATCGCGAGGACGGCGAGGCGCACGGTCTCCTGGTCGTCGACGGCCGTGCGGGCGATCGCGAGCGCGGCCTCGAGGGACGCGCCCGCGAGGTCGGCGAGGGACGCGGAGACATAGGGCTGGATGGCGACGGGATCGGGAGCGGTGACATCGGCCGCGGCGATCTGCAGGAGCCGCTCGTGGTAGGCGATGCGCAGGGCGTCGCGGCCCTCGCGGCCGCTGAGCGAGGCGAGCGGGATCTCGGCGCCCGCGACGGCGCCGACCGCGCCGAGCATGCGCGCGCGGACGTCCGCCGCGTCGAGTGTCAGCGTGTCCTCGTCGCTGTGCAGGGCGACGGCCCGATCCGGGTGGCGGGTCAGGAAGTCGCCGAGGGCCACCGAGGTGCCCAGCACCCGGATCAGCCGCTCCCCCGGGCCGCCTCGCTCCCCGACGCTGCCGAGCAGCTCGCCGAGCTCGCGCTCGTGGCCCGCCTCGAGGGAGGCCTCTGCGAAGCGGAGCAGGCCGAGGACGGCCTCGTCGGGGTCCGGTACGCGGCCGATGGCCTCCGCCGCCCGCGGGCCGAGGCCCGCGAGGGCGGGCTCGGCCAGGAAGCGCTGGACACGGTCGGTGCGGGTGAAGCCGAGGCGCGCCAGGGCGCCGGTCGTGCTCGGCGGCTCGGCCGACGAGGACGCGGTCGAGGGCGAGGGGGACGGGGGCCGCGGGGTCATCCTGCGAAGAAGGACGTCTCGAGCTCGCGCGAGGTGACCTGCTCGCGGTAGCGCCGCCACTCGTCGTGCTTGTTGCGCAGGAAGAACTCGAAGACCTGCTCACCGAGGGTCTCGGCCATCAGCTCGCTGCTCTCGAAGACCTCGAGCGCGCGGTAGAGGTCGGTGGGCAGCGGCTCGATGCCCATGGTGCGGCGCTCGCGGTCGGTGAGCTCCCAGACGGTGTCCTCCGCGCCCTCGGGCAGCTCGTACTCCTCCTCGACGCCCTTCAGGCCGGCGGCGAAGAGCACGGCGAAGGCCAGGTAGGGATTGCACGAGGAGTCGGTGCCGCGGAACTCGACGCGCGAGCTTGTGCCCTTGGTGGGCTTGTGGAAGGGCACGCGGACCAGCGCCGACCGGTTGTTGTGCCCCCAGGTGATGAAGCTCGGCGCCTCCTGCGCGCCCCACAGGCGCTTGTAGGAGTTCACGAACTGGTTGGTGACGGCGCAGTACTCGGAGGCGTGGCGCAGCAGGCCGGCGATGAACTGGCGGCCCGTGCGCGAGAGTCCGTATTCGGCACCGGGCTCGTGGAAGGCGTTGCGGCCGCCCTGGAACATCGAGAGATGGGTGTGCATGCCCGAGCCGGGATGCTCGATCATCGGCTTGGGCATGAAGGTCGCGACCTGATCCATGCCCAGGGCGACCTCCTTGACCACGGTGCGGAAGCTCAGGATGTTGTCGGCCGTGGTGAGCGCATCGGCGTAGCGCAGATCGATCTCGTTCTGCCCGGGCCCGTTCTCGTGGTGCGAGAACTCGACCTGGATGTTCATCTGCTCGAGGTACTTGATGACCGTGCGGCGGAAGTCCTGGCCCTGCCCCTTGTGGACATGGTCGAAGTAGCCGGCGTTGTCGACGGGCTGCAGCGGGCGCCCCGGCGCCCACGGCTCCTTGAACAGGTAGAACTCGATCTCGGGGTGCGCGTAGAGGTCGAGGCCCTGGTCGGCGGCGCGGTCGGCGACCTGGCGCAGCACGCGGCGAGGGTCGGAGGCGGCGGGCTCGCCGTCGGGCGTGAGGACGTCGCACATCATCCTGCCGGTGCCCTCGACCTCGCCGCGCCACGGCAGCATCTGGAAGGTCGCGGGGTCCGGACGCAGCAGCATGTCTGACTCATAGGCCCGGGTGAAGCCCTCGATCGTGGAGCCGTCGATGCCGATGCCCTCGTCGAACGCTGTCTCGAGGTCCTCCGGCGAGATCGCGATGGACTTCAGCGTCCCCACCACGTCGCAGAACCAGAGGCGGATGAACCGCACGTCCTTCTCGGCGACCGTGCGCAGGACAGCATCGTGGTGGCGTTCCATGGGTCCAGTGTGCCGCATGGGTGCGCTCCGGCGGACCGTCGCACGTGGCAGTGGAGCCGTGCGGGCGCGCAGACGGCGAGAGGGGCGGGCACCGCGCGGTGCCCGCCCCTCTCGCCGTGGTGAGGTGCTCGAGGCTCAGCCTCAGGAATCCATCCCCGTCTGCAGGAGATCGATGCGGAACTCGCCGTCGTCGTCACGGGCCATGTAGAGCTTCTGGTCCCCCGCGCCGCTGACGGTCACGACGATCGTGTCGCTTCCCTTGGGCTTGGTCTTGAAGTCGACCTGGTCGATGTACTTGGCGATGTCGTCCGGGTAGCTGCCCGACGCCTGCTCGAGGGTGCTCGCGCAGGTCTCGTCGGTGAGCCCCATCGAGTCTTCCTTCTTGACGTACTTGCACGCCTTCTCGTAGTCGTCGTCGTCCATGGCGACGTAGAAGCTCTTGAGGTTCTTGACGGCGGCCTTCTCGTCGTTCTTCGTGATCTCCTTGCCGGAGGAGTCGTCGGAGGAGGAGTCATCCGAGGAGGAGTCGTCCGAGGCGCTCGAATCATCGCTCGAGGAGTCGTCCGAGCTGTCGCCGGAGGCCGACGCGTCGTCGGAGGACGAAGAGTCGTCGCTGGCCTCGTCCGAGCTCGTGTCGTCGGCGGCCGAGGCGTCGTCGCCGCTGGCGTCGGAGTCGGAGGAATCCCCTGCGTTGATCTTGCCGCCGTCATCGCCCGACGCGTCATCGGAGCTGCTGCCGCCGCACGCGGCGAGCGAGAGCGCCAGCGCGAGCGAGCCGGTCCCCACGGCGAGGCCCTTCGCGATTCCTCGGATCCTGGTCTTCATCGTTCTACCCCTCGTGATTCGGTGAGTGCCGGCCACGGTTGTGACCGCCGAGTGACTGAATACTTGCATGGACCCTGGGAGCCCGCCATGGGGAGAACTGCCCATGGGACCGATCCGGGCAGCGACCCCGGTGGTCGGACTGCTGGGAGCGAGGGCCGCGATCCCTCCGCCGAGCCGACTGCCCGCTCCGGGCGGCCGACGGCGCCCTGCGGCGGCTAGGCTGGGACGGCCCTGGCCGGGTCGGCCGGGCTCCGCATCCGTTGCCCCGTGGAGGATCCCCGTGAACACGTCCGCCGTCCCGATGCCCTCCGAGCGGTCCCACCGCCCCGCGAAGGTGCGCCTGCGCCACCTCCAGGAGGCGAAGGACGCCGGACGCACCTTCTCGATGCTCACCTCGTACGACGCGCTCAGCGCGCAGGTCTTCGAGGAGGCCGGGATCGACGTGCTGCTGGTGGGCGACTCCGCCGGAACCACCGTGCTCGGCTATGACTCGACCGTGCACACCACCCACCAGGACATGCTGACGTTCACCGGCGCCGTCTCCCGCGCCGTGCGCCGTCCCCTGGTGGTCGCGGACCTCGCCTTCGGCACCTACCAGGTCGACGCCGCCGAGGCCGTGCGCCACGGCGTCGAGCTCCTGCGCGCGGGCGCCGAGGCCGTGAAGCTCGAGGGCGGCGCCGCGCGCGCCGACACCGTCCGCGCTCTGGTCGACGCCGGGATCCCGGTCATGGGCCACCTGGGCTTCACGCCCCAGTCGGTCAACGCGCTCTCCGGGCACCGCGTGCAGGGTCGCGATCACGCTGCCGCGGACAGTCTCGCCGAGGATGCCCAGGCGCTGCAGGAGGCGGGCGCCTTCGCCGTCGTCCTCGAGCTCGTGCCCAGCGAGGTCGCCGGACGCATCACCGAGTTCCTCGAGATCCCCACGATCGGGATCGGCGCCGGCCCCGACTGCGACGGGCAGGTGCTCGTGTGGCAGGACATGGCGGGTCTCTCCGGCTTCGAGGGCCGCTTCGTGCGGCGCTTCGCCGATCTGCGCGGCGAGCTGCTGCGCGCCGCGGGCGAGTACCGCACCGCCGTCGAGAGCCGGGAGTACCCCACGGCCGAGCACTCCTTCGAGTGAGCTCCTCGCTCGGGTGACGGCCGCGGGGACGCCTCACTCCTCGTCCCAGTCCTGGTCCTCGCCCTCCCAGGCCTCGTTGCGCTGGGCGGCGGTCCTCAGCGCGGACGCCGCCTTCTCGCGGGTCGGGTAGGGACCCATGAGCTCGCTGCCCGAGGACTGCTTGCCCTCCTCGACCTCGCCGGTGTCCATGTTGTAGTAGAACTCGCTCGGGCTCATCGACTGCTCCTGACGTCTGCGGTGAGAGACTGCCCCCATGACTGTAGAGCAGCGATGGATCCGCCCGGAGGGCCGTGAGGTCCTGGTTCCCGGGACGGTCGGCCCCTCACGGGTGGTGCCGGCCTCGATCGAGCGTCCGGAGTACGTGGGCAAGGACGAGGCGGTCTCCGACTCCGGTCCCCACGTGCAGACCCCGGAGATCATCGAGCGCATGCGCGAGCCGTCCCGCATCGCCGCTCTCGCGCTGCAGGCGGCGGGCGAGGCCGCCGTCCCGGGCGCCACGACCGACGACATCGACGCCGTCGTCCATGACGTGATCGTCTCCCACGGCGCGTACCCCTCGCCGCTCGGCTACCTGGGATTCCCGAAGTCCGTGTGCACCAGCCTCAACGAGGTCATCTGCCACGGCATCCCGGACTCCACGGTGATGCAGGAGGGCGACATCCTCAACGTCGACGTCACCGCCTTCACGAACGGCGTGCACGGCGACACCAACGCGACCTTCCTGATCGGAGAGGTCGATCCGCGCGTCGCCGAGCTCGTCGAGCGCAGCGAGGAGGCCATGATGCGCGGCATCCGCGCCGGCCGCCCCGGCCGGCAGGTCAACGTGATCGGCCGGGTCATCGAGAAGTACGTGGGCCGCTTCGGCTACGAGTCCGTGCACGACTACACCGGCCACGGCGTCGCCGAGGGCTTCCACAACGGCCTGGTGATCCCCCACTATGATTCCGCGCCGATGTTCGACGACGTGATCGAGCAGCGCATGACCTTCACCGTCGAGCCGATGGTCACCCTCGGCTCCCAGGACTGGGAGCAGTGGGACGACGGCTGGACGGTGGTCACGAGGGACCGCTCCTTCACCGCCCAGTTCGAGCACACCCTCGTGATCACCGAGGACGGCTACGAGCTGCTGACCGTCGTCTGACGATCCCGCGCGCGGGCGATGTCCGGATGATCCCCTCCGCTCTGTCACACTGTCCTCAGCTCACGGGCACTGGCCCGGACGGAGCGCATTCGGAAGGCCCGCGACGCCCGGCTCGCGGCCCGTGCGAGGAGAGACGATGAGCAAGGAAGCATTCGGCATCGATATCGGCGGCAGCGGCATCAAGGGCGCCCCGGTGAACCTGAAGAAGGGCAGGCTCGCCGACGACCGACTGCGCATCCCGACCCCGCAGCCCTCGGTGCCCGATGCTGTCGCCGACACCGTCGCGCAGCTCATCGGCTCCTTCGACATCGACGAGGACATGCCGGTGGGCGTGACCTTCCCCGCAGTCATCCAGCACGGCGTCGCGAAGACCGCGGCGAACGTCGACGCCTCCTGGATCGGCACGGACGTGGACGCGCTGCTGACCGAGCGCACCGGCCACGACGTGTTCGTCGTCAACGATGCGGACGCCGCGGGCATCGCCGAGATGGAGTTCGGGGCGGGGGCCGGGCAGAAGGGCGTCGTCCTCATGACGACGCTCGGCACGGGCGTGGGCAGTGCGCTGTTCAACGACGGCGAGCTCGTGCCGAACACCGAGCTCGGCCACATCCTGTACAAGGGCGAGAGCTACGAGAAGCACATGGCCGACTCGGCGCGCGAGCGCGGCCACCTGAGCTGGGCGGAGTGGGCCGAGCGGCTGCAGGGCTACTACGAGCTGCTCGAGTTCCTGTTCACGCCGGATCTGATCATCGTCGGCGGCGGGGTCTCGAAGAAGCACGAGAAGTTCCTGCCGCTGCTGGACCTGAAGGCCCCCATCGTCCCCGCGGGGCTGCGCAACGAGGCCGGGATCATCGGCGCGGCCGTGCTCGCCCGCAAGGAGCGCAAGAAGGCCAAGAAGGAGAAGAAGAAGGACTGACCGCATGAGGAAGGGCAGCAGCCGGACGGGGCTTCCGTGCCCCGGGGCGCCGGGGCGGACCAGCCGGCCTGTAAGCCGGGTTCTGTGATCGGCAGTCATCCCTCTCGGATCGCCGTTGCCGACGACCTCCAGCGGCCTACCCGGGGACTCGGTCCGGCGACCTGCGTGCGTCCCCTGTCTGGCCTTGCTCCCGGTGGGGTTTGCCGTGCCGGCCCTGTCACCAGGACCGCGGTGGTCTCTTGCACCACCCTTTCACCCTTACCGGCCCGCAGCACGAGGCTGCGGGCAGGCGGTCTGCTCTCTGTGGCACTGTCCCGCGGATCGCTCCGGGTGGGTGTTGCCCACCACCGTGCCGGAAGGAGCCCGGACTTTCCTCGGCTCCGCGGCGCATCCCGCAGGATGCGCACGGAGACGCGACTGCCCGGCCGACTGGTCCGCCCACGATCCTAGTCCCCCGAGGGCCCTGTCCCGCACCACGGGCCGCGCCTCACACCCCCGCACCCGCCCACTCGGAAGGAACCCCGTTGCTCATCCTGCTGCCGCCGTCGGAGACCAAGACCCGACCGGAAGCATCCGCCCCTCCCCTGGTCCTCGAGGAGCTGGGCCACGCCTCCCTCCGCACCCCGCGCGAGCGCATGCTGCGTGCTGCGCGCGCGACGGCGCAGGGCCGCACGGCCGCCGAGGACCTCGGCGTCCCCGCGAGCGCCCCGGAGCTCGTCGCGCGGATGGCAGCGATCGACGAGGAGCCCGCGGCCGCCCCGCTCAGCGTCTACTCCGGAGTCCTCTTCGACCAGCTCGGCGACGCCCGTCCCGGCCCCGACCGCCGCGTGCTCGTGCAGAGCGCCCTGCTGGGACTCGTCGACGCGGGAGCCGATCGGATCCCGGCCTACCGGCTCTCCGCCGGTTCGCGCGTGCACCGGCTCGGGAAGGCGGCCTCGTGGTGGCGTGCGCATCTCTCGCCCCTCGTTCCCGGGATCCTCGAGGAGGTCGCGGCCTCGCCCTCGCCCTTTGTGCTGGACTGCCGGTCCGGCTCCTATCGCACGATGATGCCGGTGAAGGCCCGTGCAGGGGTGCACGTCCTCGAGGTCGCGCCCGTGAAGGAGGCGGGCGGGAAGCGCACGGTGATCTCGCACGACGCCAAGCGCTTCCGCGGCCTGCTGACCCGCGCCCTGCTCGAGGATCCGCGGCCCCTGCCCGACGAGGATGCGCTCATGGCGCTCCTCGAAGAGACCTTCGCCGGACGGCTCGGGGTCGAGATCGAGGGCGGTCGTCTGGTGCTCGTGGACCGCGGGCAGGAGCAGCGGAGGCCGCAGCGGCTCGGTCCCGGCGAGCGATCCGGGCGGCTCGATCGGGGCTGATCGCTCAGCGCCGCTCGGTGTCCCCTCCGAGGAGTGCGCGCACGGCATCGGCGGTCTCTTCGAGGTCGCCGCGCGCGTCGACGCTCCGCATCTGCGGTCGGGCGCTGCGCATCGCGTCGAGGGATGCGAGCAGGCGCTCGGCGTCCTCCGGGCCGACGAGGCGGGCGTTGACCGCCTGCTCCGGCCTCTCGGGGTCCGCGGCGCGGGCTGCGAGGCGCGCGGCGAGCGTGCGAGCGTCCACCTCCAGGAGGAACTCCCGGAACTCGGCGCCCGCGCGGGCGGCCGCGGCCTCGAGCTGCTCGGCGAAGGCGGTACGGGCGAGGTACTGGCCGAGGACCACGTCCTGCCCCGCGGCGAGCTGGACGTCGATGAGGGCGAGCGCGAGCTCCCGGGCACGGAGACCGGAGACCGCAGTGTTCTGCTCCCATCCGCCGAGCGCGTGCTTGAGCTGGTCGACGTCCAGGGCGAGGGTCAGCGGACGGTCCTCGGCGAGGAGCCTCGCGAGCGTCGACTTGCCGACCCCGGGCGCTCCGTTGAGCAGGACGAGGCGGGGCGTGCGGCCGGGCGCGGCGGGAGGCATGGGCTCAGTGTGCGCGGCCGGTGGAGGCGCCGCGGCCGCCGGGCGCACCGGGGAAGGCGGGGGCGGCGCGGCCGGCCCACGGGTCGGTGGACAGCTCGGAGATGCTCACGGCGATCCCCGGCATCGCGGCGGTGAGCAGCTCGCGGGCGAGCGGAAGCCACAGCGCCTCGCTCGCCGCATGGGCGACGTCGATGAGGGCGGGCACCGCCCGTTCGTCGGCCGCGGACTCGAGGTGCTCGAGCGCCGGGTGATGGCGCAGGTCGGACGTGATGAAGACGTCGGCGTCGCTCGCGGCCACCGTCTCCAGCAGGGAGTCGCCGGCGCCCGGGCAGACGGCCGCCCGGCGCACGGGCCGCTCGGGATCGCCGGTGAAGCGCACGCCCTGAGCGGTCGCCGGGACCAGGGCGGCGATGCGATCGGCCAGGGAGCCGACGGTGGTCGCACCCTCCGTCCCCGCCTCCCCCAGCGAGCCGACGACGCCGAGGCCGATGAGCTCCGAGCCGTGCGCGGCCTGCGCGGCCTCGCCGTCCGTCGGCCCTGCGGCGAGGGGCCGTACGTCCTCGAGACCGAGCGCGCGGATCCAGGCGCCGACGGTGCCGAGGCTGGAGCGGTCCACGTTCGTGTGCCCGCACCACAGGGACATCCCGGCGCGGACGAGCTCGGTGACGGCCGCGCCCTTGCCGGTGTCGGCCGGCAGGAAGGACGCACCGCGCAGCAGCAGCGGGTGATGGGTCACCAGCAGCTGCGCTCCCGCCGTGCGCGCCTCGCGCACGACGGCGAGGGTCGGGTCGACGGCCAGGTGCACGCGATCCACGGCGGGGGCCGGGTCCCGGCGGTCGCCGACGACGAGCCCGGGACGGTCCCAGTCCTCCGCCCAGCGCAGCGGATAGGCGCCCTCGAGGACCTCGAGCACCTCGGCGAGGCGGCGGGCGGAGGCACCGCCGTTCATGCGGTGGCCCCGTCGACGGGTCCGCCGGCCTCGATGACCGCGGCGTGCAGCGCCTTCCAGGACATGAGGACGCACTTCACGCGATTGGGGAACTTAGAGGCACCGACCAGGGCGACCGCATCGCCCAGCAGGTCCTCGTCCCCCTCCTCGCGTCCGCGGGCGTGCATGACGGCGTCCATGTGCGCGGAGACGGGCTCGATCTCCCGCAGGGTTCGGCCGATCACGAGATCGCTCATCGTCGAGGCCGAGGCGCGGCTCATCGCGCAGCCGGTCGCGTCGTACGAGACGTCCTCGATGCGCGGGTCCTCGGGATCGCCCGCGAGGTGCACGCGCAGGGTGATCTCGTCCCCGCAGGTGGGGTTCACGTGATGCACCTCCGCCTCGTAGGGCTCGCGCAGGCCCGCGTGGAGGGGCCGCTTGTCGTGCTCGAAGACGATGTCGGTGTACAGGGAGGTGAGGTCCATGGGAGCTCCTCTCACTCGAAGCGGGCGAAGAAGTCGATGACGGCGCCCATGCCCTCGACCAGGGCGTCGACCTCCGCGGGCGTCGTGTACACGGAGAAGGTCGCGCGGGTGGTCCCGGCGAGGCCGTACCTGCGGTGCAGGGGCCAGGCGCAGTGGTGTCCCACGCGCACCTCGACGCCGCGGGCGTCGAGCACCTGGCCGACGTCGTGCGGGTGGCGACCCGCGAGGTCGAAGGAGACGGCTCCGGCGCGCTCGACGTCGAGCGAGGGCCCGATGATGCGCACGCCGGGCAGCTGCTCGAGGCCCTCGATCGCGCGGCGGGTCAGATCGCGCTCATGGGCCGCGACGGCCTCCATGCCCAGGGCGTCGAGGTAGTCGCAGGCGGCGGCGAGGCCGACGGCCTGGCTGATCGGCGGCGTGCCGGCCTCGAAGCGCGCAGGCGGCTCGGCGAAGGTGGTGCGCTCCATCGTGACGGTCTCGATCATCGAGCCGCCCGTGAGCACCGGGGGCAGCTGCTCGAGCAGCTCGCCCGCGCCCCAGAGCACGCCGATCCCCGTCGGCCCCAGCATCTTGTGCCCGGAGAAGGCCGCCGCGTCCACACCCAGCGCGGGCAGGTCGGTCGGCATGTGGGGCACTGACTGGCAGGCGTCCAGCACCACGAGCGCTCCGACGGCGTGCGCCCTCGCCGCGAGTTCGGCGACGGGGTTCACCGTGCCCAGCACGTTCGACTGGTGGGCGAGCGCCAGCACCTTCGTGCGCTCGGTGAGCAGGGACTCGAGGCCGGAGAGGTCCAGGCGGAAGTCCTCGCCCAGCGGGATCCAGCGCAGGGTGGCGCCGGTGCGGCGGGCGAGCTCCTGCCAGGGGACGAGGTTCGCGTGGTGCTCCATCTCGGTCACGAGGATCTCGTCGCCCTCGCGCACTCGCAGGTGCTCGGGGGCTGTGGGGTCGCCGAGCGCGAGGGCGAGCACGTTCAGCGCCTCGGTGGCGTTCTTCGTGAAGGCGATCTGCTCGGGACGGGGGACGCCGACGAACGCGGCGATCCGGTCGCGGGCGCCCTCGTAGGCGTCGGTCGCGGCCTCGGCGAGGCGGTGCGCGCCGCGCTTGACGGCGGCATTGTCACGGGTGAGGAAGTCGACCTCGGCGTCGATGACCTGCCGGGGGCGCTGGGAGGTCGCTCCCGAGTCGAGGTAGACCAGCGGGGTCGTCCCGTCGAGCATCCGGTCGAGGATCGGGAAGTCCCCGCGGATCGCGGCGACGTCGAGCGGTGCAACAGCGGTGGGCGCCTGGGGCGCGGGCATACGGAGCCTTCCGACGCGAGAGGAGCAGCAGAGGACGATGCCGGTGCTCTCGACCTCGGGGCGTCGCAATGCCCCGGAGTCGGAGGACCTCGCAGGACGAGCATCCGAGACAGGACGAGCATCCGAGAGGAGCATGGGCGCGACCCGCTGCCTGGCCCTTCAGTATAGGAACGCGGGGTGCGCCGCGGCAGGGTCGACCCGTGAGAGGGTGTGGCCGTGCCCACGTTCATGTTCCTGGTCTTCGGCGTCGTCGTCCTCGGCGCGCTCGTCGCCGCGATCATCCGCATGGTCCAGCGACTGCGGTCCGACGCCGCCGCTCCGCACCGGCCTCGCACTCCGGCCGAGAAGCAGCACGACGCCCGCACGGCCGTCATCTGGGTCGTGGTGCTCGTGGTGCTGGTCGCCGTGCTCCTCGCGGCCTACGCGCTCACGCGCCTGCCCAGCTGAGCCGTCGATGGACGAGCTGGCCGAGGTCGACGAGCTCGTCGTGCGGCTGCGCGCGGCCGGGAGCGTCTTCGCCGAGGAGGAGGCCGCTCTCCTGCGCGCGCACGCGCAGGATTCCGACCATCTCGAGGAGACGGCAGCCCGGCGCATCGCCGGCGAGATGCTCGAGCACGTGCTCGGAGAGGTCGACTTCTGCGGGCTCCGGCTGCAGGTGCGCCCAGGGGCCTTCGTGCCGCGTCGGCGCAGCCGCCTGCTCGCGCGCCTCGCCGTGGCCGCAGCCTGCGCGGCCGCACGGCGGTCGGGGCACGATCCGCTGCTGGTCGAGCTGTGCGCGGGAGTCGCGCCGATCGCGAGCGTGAGCGCCGCGCGCGTGCCCGGGATCCGCCTGCATGTCGCGGACGTCGACCCGCTCCCGCTCGAGTGCGCGCGGGCGAACCTCCCTTCGAGCGCGCAGCTGCACGTCGGGGATCTCTTCGCGGCGATGCCCCTCGCCATGCGCGGCACGATCGACGTGATCGCGGCCGTCCCTCCCTACGTCCCGGACCGCGCGCTCGCGCTGCTGCCCCGCGAGGCGCGCGAGCACGAGCCGCCACGTGCCCTGCGCGGCGGGGCCGACGGACTGGATGTGGCCCGCAGGATCCTCGTGCAGGGTCCGGCGTGGCTCGCGCAGGGAGGGCGGATCCTGCTGGAGATGCACGTGGACCAGGCGCGGACGCTGGCACGGGAGCGCGCGACGACCGGGACGGCGGGGGCGGCGGGCACGGCGGAGACCGGCAGAGAGGCCACGTCGGTCCTGCGGGTGCATCTCGGGGCCGACGACCGCACCGCGGTGTGCGAGGTCACCCCGCCACCTGCGTGGACACGCCCTGAGAGGGAATAGGCGTGCACTTCGGGGCGTTGTGAGGGATCGTGGTGGCGCAGCGCCGCCCGATGGACCGTTCCCACGGGGCCGTCACGCAGCGAGCCGTCCGCGGCGAGCGGGCGGGACCGGCATGAGGCGCTGCGGCGACGGGCAGATGTGCGAGCTCCGCCTCTCGTGGAGGAGACCACGGAGAACACGCACCGCCCACACGTGCAGCTGACGCGCAGATCGCGTCGCGCACCCGCCACCCGCCGCCGGGCACCCCCGGCGGCGCACCGAACCTCGCGTCGGCCCTGCCGACGCCGTCATGCGTCGGCCCTGCCGACGCCGAAGGAGAACAGATGCACACCACGACCACCATGCGCCGCATGCCCCGCGGCGCCCAGCGCCCCGTCGTCCTGCGCGACCAGAGCGCCGGCCTGCGCTACCTGAGCCTCTCGGACCGTTCCACCGACCTCTCCACCACGTGGAAGGACGGCAAGGTCTACCCCGTCATCGAGGTGGACCTCTCCTCCGAGCATCGCCCGGAGCCCCAGCCCGAGCTGGTCTGAGCGATCGACCGAGAAGGCCCCCGACCCGCGCATCCGCGCCGGCCGGGGGCTTTCTTCTGCATGTGGGTCAAGAGGGACTCGAACCCCCGACATCCACGGTGTAAACGTGGCGCTCTGACCAGCTGAGCTATTGACCCGAGGACGGGCCCGCAGGCCCGTCGGTGCGGACGCGGGAGCCGCCGGTACGGCCCCGGAGACCCGTCACCCGTTCAGGCCTGGCGGCTCGCGAGCCGCGTGCCCGACCACTCGGGGGCGAGGTTCTGGTTGCCCATGGTGCGCAGGCCCGAGGTGCTCGCCGCCTCGTCGATCTCCGCGGGCAGCACGTGTCCGTCGCGGCCGGCCTTCGGGGTGATCACCCAGATCGGGCCGCCGGGGGACAGCATCCCGAGGCAGTCCACGAGGGCATCGGTGAGATCGCCGTCGCCCTCGCGCCACCACAGCACGACCGCGTCGACCATCTCCTGGCTGTCCTCGTCCTCGAGGTCCGCGTCGATGAGGTCCTCGATCGCATCACGCAGCTCGAGGTCGACGTCGTCGTCGTAGCCGAACTCCTGGACCACCTGGCCCTTGCTCAGCCCGAGGCCCTCTGCGGTGGGACCGGACGCGGTGGCGTCTGCCGACGGTGACAACGAAATGCTCCTTCTCAGCTGGGGACAACGATGGGAGGAGGACGTGGGCCCCCTCCTGCTCGCGCCGAGTCTATGCCAGGACATCGCGCCGGTCACATCGTCGGCGCAGAGAACGCCCGATCAGGGGCGATCCGCGGTCACATCGGACGATCCGGACCGCGCCGCGACCACGACGCTGCCTCTCCCGTGACGTGAGCGAGTCATCAACCACACCGGTCCCGACGGGGCCTTCCGGCCCGCACCCCGCGGGTACGCTGTCGGAAGACGAGGTCCGGGGTCTGTTCCCCGATTCGCGATTCGCATCGGCGCGACCCCCGGATCCACGCCCTGCTTCGGAAGAGAGAAGGACAGCGTGACCACGAACGACACCCCGCGTCCCATCGGCATCAACCTCCCCGCGCACGCGGAGGATCCGGATCCCGAGGAGACCAGGGAGTGGCTCGACTCGGTCGACGAGCTCATCGAGCATCGCGGCGACGACCGGGCGACCGACGTCCTCCAGCACGTAATCCAGCACGCGCGCCAGGCCGATCTCCATCTTCCCGACTCGCTGATGACGGACTACGTCAACACGATCGAGGTCGAGGACCAGCCGGAGTACCCCGGTGACCTCGCGCTCGAGAAGGAGATCCGCAACATCATCCGCTGGAACGCGGCGATGATCGTGCACCGCGCGCAGCGTCCGGGCGTGGGCGTCGGCGGGCACCTCTCCTCCTACGCGTCGATCGCCTCGATGTACGAGGTCGGCTTCAACCACTTCTTCCGCGGCCGCCAGCACGAGGGCGGCGGCGACCACGTCTTCTTCCAGGGCCACGCCTCCCCCGGCATCTACGCCCGCGCGTTCCTCGAGGGCCGCCTGTCCGAGGAGCAGCTCGACGGCTTCCGCCAGGAGAAGTCCAGCGCGCACGGCATGCCCTCCTACCCGCACCCGCGCGCGATGCCGGACTTCTGGGAGTTCCCGACGGTGTCCATGGGCATCGGTCCGGTCAACGCGATCGAGCAGGCGTCCTTCGACAGGTACCTCCAGAACCGCGGACTCAAGGACACCTCCCAGCAGCACACCTGGGCGTTCCTCGGCGACGGCGAGATGGACGAGGTCGAGTCCCGCGGCGCGCTGCACATCGCGGCCAAGGAGCACCTGGACAACCTCACCTTCGTGGTCAACTGCAATCTGCAGCGCCTGGACGGGCCGGTGCGCGGCAACGGCAAGATCATCCAGGAGCTCGAGGCGCAGTTCCGCGGCGCCGGCTGGAACGTCATCAAGGTCGTGTGGGGCTCCGGCTGGGACCCGCTGTTCTCGGCCGACGACGACGGCGCGCTCGTGGACCTCATGAACGCCACTCCCGACGGCGACTTCCAGACCTACCGCGCCGAGAACGGCGGCTTCATCCGGGACAACTTCTTCGGCCGCGACCCGCGCACGAAGGCGCTCGTGGAGTCGATGAGCGACGACGACATCTGGTGGAAGCTCAACCGCGGCGGCCACGACCCGGAGAAGATCTTCGCCGCCTTCCAGGAGGCGCTGGCGCACAAGGGCCAGCCCACCGTGATCCTCGCCCAGACCATCAAGGGCTACCGCCTGGGCAAGAGCTTCGCGGGCCGCAACGCGACCCACCAGATGAAGAAGTTCACCCTCGAGGACCTCAAGGCGCTGCGCGACACCCTGCAGATCCCGATCGACGACGAGCAGCTCGAGTCGGGCAGCGTCTACGACGCCCCCTTCTACATGCCGCCGGCGGACTCCCCCGCCATGCGCTACCTGGAGAAGCGCCGCGACGTCATGGGCGGCGGGGTCCCCGAGCGCAACAACGTCCACAAGGCCATGGACCTCCCGGGCGACAAGGCCTACGAGGTCGTCAAGCGGGGCTCCGGAAAGCAGGAGATCGCCACCACGATGGCGCTCGTGCGGCTGCTGAAGGACCTCATGCGGGACAAGGAGACCGGCAAGCGCTGGGTCCCGATCATCCCCGACGAGGCCCGCACCTTCGGTATGGACTCGCTGTTCCCGACGGCGAAGATCTACAACCCCGACGGCCAGAACTACATCTCCGTGGACCGCGACCTGCTGCTCGCGTACAAGGAGTCGGCCCAGGGGCAGATCAAGCACATGGGCATCAACGAGATCAGCTCGACCTCGGCCTTCACCGCCGCGGGCACCTCGTACTCCACGCACGACCTGCCGATGATCCCGTTCTACATCTTCTATTCGATGTTCGGGTTCCAGCGCACGGGCGACTTCTTCTGGGCCGCGGGCGACCAGATGGCCAAGGGCTTCGTGATCGGCGCGACCGCCGGCAAGACGACGCTGGCCGGTGAGGGCCTGCAGCACATGGACGGCCACTCGCCGATCCTCGCGTACACGAACCCCGGCACCGTCATCTACGACCCGGCCTACGGGTACGAGATCGGGCACATCATCCGCGACGGCCTCAAGCGCATGTACGGCGAGGACGACCGCCTCCAGGAGGTCTTCTACTACATCACCGTCTACAACGAGCCGATCGTGCAGCCGGCCGAGCCCGAGGGGCTCGACGTCGAGGGCCTGCTGAAGGGCATGTACGAGCTCGAGCCGGTCTCCGACGGCGACGGGCCCACGGTCCAGCTGCTCGCCTCCGGCGTCGGCGTGCCGTGGGCCCGCCATGCCCGCGAGATCCTGGCCGAGGACTGGGGCGTGCGCGCCGCGGTCTGGTCGGTGACCTCGTGGACGGAGATGCGCAAGGACGCCATCGAGGCGGACGACCACAACTTCCTCCACCCCGATCAGGAGCCGCGTGTCCCGTGGATCTCGCAGCGCCTGGAGGGGACCGAGGGCCCGTTCGTCGCCACGAGCGACTACGACTACCTCGTGCCCGACATGATCCGGGAGTGGATCCCGGGCCGCTACGGCGTGCTCGGTGCCGACGGCTTCGGCTTCTCGGACACCCGCCCGGCCGCCCGCCGCTTCCTGAAGATCGACGCGCACTCGATGGTCGTCAAGGCCCTCCAGCTGCTCGCCAAGGACGGCAAGATCGACCCGGCCGTCGTGTCCGAGGCCATCGCCAAGTACGACCTGCTGAACACCAACGCCGGCGAGTCCGGCTCGTTCGGGGGCGAGTCCTGATCTCCGCCGCAGACACCGTGTCCGACACCCTGTCCGACGCCGCCGCAACGCCCCCGGCGGGAGCCACCGGCCCGGCCGGCGGCGGCGTCGGGGGCGCGTCGACGCGGACGGTCCTGACCGGGATCGTCCGCGTCGACCGGACCTCGCTCGACTCCCCCGCCCAGCAGATCTACCAGTGCATCGCGCGCGCCATCCAGGACGGGCGGCTCGTCCCCGGCACGCGCCTGCCCACCGTGCGCGCCCTCGCGGCCGACGTCGAGGTCGCGGTCAACACGGTCGCCAAGGCCTTCCGCCGGCTCGGCGAGGCGGGGCTCGTGATCACCCGTGGCCGTGCCGGCACCGTCGTCGCGCCGCTGGACACCGCGGGCTCCCGGGCCGAGCGGGCCGCCCGCGAGTACGCCGCAGCGGTCTCCGAGCTCGGATACGACGCCGAGGCCGCCGTGAAGCTGCTCGCCGCCGTGTTCGCCGAGACCGCCTCGGCCGTCGGCCGCGACTAGTCGCCCCCGGGCGCCGCCCGCACGCATCGCCCGCCCGCATCCCGCGCATCCACCGCCCCCCTCATCCGCACCCTGGAGGTCCTTCCGTGCTCGCCATCGTCTGCCCCGGCCAGGGCGCCCAGAAACCCGGATTCCTCAGCCCGTGGCTCGAGCTGCCCGGCGCCCGCGAGGCGCTCGGCGCTCTCAGCGAGGCCGGCGAGGTCGACCTCGGGACCCACGGCACCGTCTCCGACGCCGAGACCATCCGCGACACCGCGGTCGCCCAGCCGCTGCTGGTCGGCGCCGGCATCCTCGCGGCCGACGCCCTCGCGGCGCAGGCCGCCGACGGGGCCGCCGCGGGAAGCGTCGTCCCGGGTGCCTTCGCCGCGGCGTCGCCCGCAGATCTGCTGGCCGGGCACAGCGTCGGCGAGGTCACCGCGAGCGCCCTTGCGGGCGTGCTCTCCGCGGCCGACGCCATGCGCCTGGTCGCCGTGCGCTCGCGCGCGATGGCGACGGCGGCCGCCGCGGAGGAGACCTCGATGGCAGCGGTCGTCGGCGGCATGCGCGAGGAGGTGCTGGCGGCGATCGACGCCGCGGGCCTCACCCCGGCGAACATCAACTCGGCCGCCCAGGTCGTCGCGGCGGGCAGCGCCGCAGGCGTGGCCGCGCTCGGCGAGAATCCGCCCGCCCGCGCCCGGGTGATCCCGCTGCAGGTCGCCGGCGCCTTCCACACCCCGTACATGGCGGGCGCGCGCGAGGAGCTCGCAGCCTTCGCCCCGCAGCTCTCCCCCGCGGCCCCGTCCGTGCCGCTGGTGAGCAACGCCGGCGGCGAGAGCACCACCGACGGTGCCCGCTACCTCGAGCTCATCGTCCAGCAGGTCGCCTCCCCCGTGGACTGGCAGGCGTGCATGGCGTCCTTCGCCGAGCGCGGCGTCACCGGCATCCTCGAGGTCAATCCCGCCGGCACCCTCACGGGTCTCGCCAAGCGCGAGCTGAAGGGCGTGGGTCTGCAGAACCTCAACTCCCCCGAGGACCTCGAGGCCGCGCAGGCGTTCGTCGAGGAGCATGCGGGCGTCGCGTCCGGCGCCGCCGCATCCGACGACAGTGCGTCCGACGGCACGGAGCGCTGACGTGACGATCTCCCTGCGCCCGCACCCCACCGTCGCAGGCTCGAAGGTGCTCGCGTACGGCGCCGCGCGCGGCGACCGCACGGTGCCCAACGACGAGCTCGTCGGCCCGATCGACTCCTCCGACGAGTGGATCCGCCAGCGCACGGGCATCGTCACCCGTCGCCGCGCGAGCGCCGAGGTCGGCGTCGCCGATCTCGCCGAGCAGGCCGGCCGCGAGGCGATCGGGGCCAGCGGGGTCGAGGCCTCCGAGATCGACGCGATCATCGTCTCGACGATCAGCTTCCCCTACGCGACGCCCTCGCTGGCGACGCTCCTCGGCGCGAAGCTCGGCGCCCCGGCCGCGATCGCCTACGACATCTCCGCCGCCTGCGCCGGCTTCTGCTACGGCATCGGCCAGGCCGACGCCCTCATCCGCTCCGGCAGCGCCCGTCACGTCCTGGTGATCGGCGCGGAGAAGCTCTCCGACTTCGTCGACCCCGCCGACCGCTCGATCTCGTTCCTGCTCGGGGACGGCGCCGGGGCTGCGGTGCTCGGCGCCTCGGACGTGCCCCTCGTCGGCCCCACCGTGTGGGGCAGCGACGGCGAGAACTGGAGCACGATCCGCATGACCGGATCGCTCACGGACTTCCGCGACGGGAAGACCCCATGGCCGACGATGGAGCAGGACGGCCGGACCGTCTTCCGCTGGGCCGTGTGGCACACGGCCGAGAGGATCCGGCAGATGCTCGCCGACGCGGGGCTCACGATCGACGACGTCGACGTGTTCGTCCCCCACCAGGCGAACATGCGCATCATCGACGAGCTCGCCAAGCAGCTCAAGCTGCCCGATCGCGTGGTCATCGGACGCGACATCGCCGAGACCGGCAACACCTCGGCCGCCTCGATCCCGCTGGCGACCCATCGCCTGATCCAGGAGGGCGCGGCCCGCAGCGGGGACGTCCTCGTGCAGTTCGGCTTCGGCGCGGGCCTCGCCTTCGCCGGGCAGGTGCTCGTCCTGCCCTGACCGCGTCGCCAGGGGCGGCCACCGCCCTGCGCCGCGCCCTCTCGGGCATGCGCCGTGTGCCGGTGGTCATGCCCTGCGCGTCGCGTCACGCAGGTGCGCGTGCACGGACGCCGTCCCGGGTAGTCTTTCCCTGCCAGCAGTACCCAGACCGAAGGAGAACCCCATGGCTCACACCGAAGACGAGATCCTCGCGGGCCTCGCTGAGATCGTCAACGAGGAGACCGGTGTCGAGACCTCGGACGTCCAGCCCGAGAAGTCGTTCACGGACGACCTCGACATCGACTCGATCTCGATGATGACCATCGTGGTGAACGCCGAGGAGAAGTTCGAGGTGCGCATCCCCGACGAGGAGGTCAAGAACCTCGTCACCGTCGGCGACGCCGTGAAGTACATCGCCGGCGCCCAGGCCTGACCCACCTCGGACGCCCGGAGCAGCTGCTCCGGGCGTCCCTCGTCATCCCCACCTTCCCGGAGGACATCCCGCATGTCAGCTGATCGCACCCGCGTCGCCATCACCGGTCTGGGCACCGTCAACCCGCTGGGCGGGGACGTCGCCTCGACCTGGGAGGCCGCACTCGCGGGCACCTCGACGGCGCACACCCTCGACAACGACTGGAAAGAGCGCTACGGCCTCTCCGTCGACTTCGCCTGCCAGGTCGCGATCGACCCCCTCACGGTCCTCTCGCGCCCCGAGGCCAAGAAGCTCGACCCCTCCGGGCAGTACGCCATGATCGCGGCCCGCGAGGCGTGGGCCGACGCGGGCACGCCCGACGTCGACCCCTACCGCCTCGGCGTGGTCGTCGGCACCGGCATCGGCGGCGTCTGGACGATCCTGGACCAGTGGGACGTCGTCAAGGAGCGCGGCGCGCGCCGCGTGAACCCCTTCACCGTCCCGATGCTGATGGCGAACTCGTCGAGCGCGCACATCGAGATGGACCTGGGCGCCCGTGCCGGCGCCCACACGCCGGTCTCCGCGTGCGCCTCGGGCTCCGAGGCCGTGGCCCAGGCCTTCGACATGATCCGCTCCGGCCGGGCCGACGTGGTCGTCTGCGGCGGCACCGAGGCCTGCGTGCACCCGCTGCCCCTCGCCGGCTTCGCGAACATCCGCGCGCTGTCCACCCGCACCGACGATCCCGAGCACGCCTCGCGTCCCTACGACGTGGACCGCGACGGCTTCGTCCTCGGCGAGGGCGCCGCGATACTGGTCCTCGAGTCCGAGGAGCACGCCAAGGCGCGCGGCGCGAAGGTCCACGCCTACGTGGCCGGCCGCGGCATGGCCTCGGACGCGCACCACATCTCCGCTCCCCTGCAGGACGGACAGGCGCACGCGATCAGCGAGGCCGTGGAGGACGCGGGGGTCGCCGCCGCAGACATCCGCCACGTGAACTCCCACGGCACCTCGACCCCGCTCGGCGATATCGGCGAGCTGCAGGCCGTGCGCCAGGCGCTGAAGGACGAGACCGACCAGATCGTCGTGAGCTCGACGAAGTCGATGACCGGTCATCTGCTGGGCGGCGCCGGCGCGCTCGAGTCGCTGTTCAGCGTGCTCGCGCTGCGCGAGCGCCTCGCCCCGCCGACGATCAACATCGAGAATCTCGACCCCGAGACCCCGATGGAGATCGCCCAGAACACCCCGGTCGCCCTCCCCGAGGGGGACATCGCCGTGCTGAACAACGCCTTCGGCTTCGGCGGCCACGACGCCGCGCTGGTGTTCACGAACTCCTGAGCCGACGAGCCCGCGGGTTCGCGCCCCGGAGCGCGAGCGCGCGGGTGCTGGCTCCGCGGAACGCACGAGGAAGGGCCCCGCACCACCCGAGGTGGTGCGGGGCCCTTCCTGCATCGGAGAGCGGCGCCGTGTCCGGATGCCGCCCCGGTGCACGTCGGTGCGGGCGGACGGGGCGACGGCCGTGGCGGGGTCAGCTCACGCGGTGGAGCCAGCGCATGGGCACTCCCTCGCCGCCGTACCGGTAGATCTCGAGATCCTCGTCCCAGGGCTCGCCGAGAGCGACGCCGATCTCGTGGCGCATGCGCTGCGGGTCCATGCCCGCGCGCTCCATGCACCCGCGCAGATGGTCCTCGGTGAGCACGGTGTTGCCGGCGCGGTCGGTGACGGCGTGGTGGGCGCCGAGGTCCGGGGTGAAGCTCCAGCGGGCGCCGTCCGCCTGGGTGGTCGCCTCCTGGGTGACCTCGAAGCGCACGTCGCCCATGCTGCGCAGAGCGCTCACGAGGCGCGCGCCGGTGTCCTCCCGGCCGCGCCAGCCGAGCTCGGCGCGCACGAGGCCGCGATGCGCGGGCTGATCCTCCCAATGCAGGCGTGCGGGCACGCCGAGTACCCCCTGCGCGGCCCATTCGATATGCGGTGCGAGGGCTCGCGGAGCGGAGTGGATGAAGAGCACACCCTGGGTCATGACGCCCCTTCCGATGTCCGATGCGTCTTCCCCAACGAATCGGCGCTCAGCAGAAGGTGTGCTCTCCCTGGTCGTGCAGGGTAGAGCCTAGAGCCTCTCGCGGATGTCGCGCAATGCCCGCTTCTTCACAGGACGCTCGAGGCCGTCGATGAAGAGGTGCCCGTCGAGGTGCCCGACCTCGTGCTGGATGAGGCGCGCGACGAGGTCCTCGCCCTCGAGGACGACGGTGCGTCCCTCGAGATCCGTGCCCTCGCACCGCGCGAAGGCCGCGCGGGTGCGGGGGTACCACAGGCCGGGCACCGAGAGGCAGCCCTCGTCGCCGTCCTCCTGGAGCTCCTCGGAGAGCTCGGTGATCTCAGGGTTCAGGACGTAGCCGAGGGCGCTGGTGCCGTCCTCGTCCTCGAGGCGCCAGGAGAAGGCGCGCAGGGCGACGCCGATCTGGTTGGCGGCGACGCCGGCGCGGCCCTCGTCGTCCACGGTGTCCAGGAGATCGGCGACAAGGGTGCGCACCCCCTGGGTGATCTCGCGGACGGGATCGCAGACCGTGCGCAGCACGGGGTCCCCGATCACGCGGATGGGACGGATCGTCATCGCTGCTGCTCCTCGTTCTCGAGCGCGGAGCCCAGGCCGAGGATCTCGTGGTCGACCGCGGCCCCCGGGACCACGGTGCGCTGCACCGTGCAGGAGGCCTCGATGGAGCGGTCGATGACCGCGCGGAGCCGGCGGAGCTCGTCGGCGGAGAGTCCGTCGAGATGCAGCTGGATCTGCTCGTGGATCGCCTCGTAGCGGTTGGACGTCTCGTCGGAGGTGCCATGGGCCCACAGCCGCACAGCGAAGTCCTCCCCCAGGCGACGCGAGGTGGGGATGTCCATGCTCATCCCTGCGCAGCCGATCAATGCGATCTTGAGCAGCTCCCCAGGGTCGACCTGCCCCTCGCCCTTGCCGATGGGGATCTCGACCCCGCGGCGGTTGCGCCCGACGAGCGAGCGCTCGCCCACGCGGTCCACCCACACGCTGCCCTCGCCGAACTCGTCGGGGAGCGGGAACGTCGCCTCGGGAACGCTGGTCATGATCGCCTCCGGTCTGCCGGCGGTGGGTGACCGCCTCTGCGCCGAGGTCCGTCCCCGCCGCGCGCAGGAACAGGTCAGCCCCGGTCGTGACCGGGGCTGACCTGTTCCTTCTGGCTCCCGCGACTGGACTTGAACCAGTAACCGTTCGATTAACAGTCGAATGCTCTGCCGATTGAGCTACGCGGGATCGCGACCTGCACGACTCTAGCAAAGCGCGCTCGGGCGCGCACCCCGGAAACGGCCTCCAGGCGGGGATTATGACGCAGTCCACGTTCGCTCCGCGGCGGTCGGGGCGACCATGCCGAGGCGGTGTGCACGGCGAGAGATCGCGGGCGTAGCGTGCGGCGGTGACCACTTCGGAGAACACCCCCGCACCGATCCCCTCCTACGCGCAGGAGGGGATCGAGCACCTCGACGACCTCGTCGCCCTGCGGCGCGCCCTCCATCAGGACCCCGAGCTGGGCCTGGACCTCCCCCGCACCCAGGAGCGCGTGCTCGCGGCCCTGCAGGACCTGGGCCTGCGCATCACCACCGGCGAGTCCCTCAGCAGCATCGTGGCCGTCCTCGAGGGAGGCCGCCCGGGCCCCGTCGTGCTGCTGCGCGCGGACATGGACGCGCTCCCCCTGCGGGAGCGGACCGGGCTCCCCTATGCGTCCCGCACGGACCGCATGCACGCCTGCGGGCACGACCTGCACACCTCGGCGCTCGTCGGCGCCGCCCGCCTCCTCGCGGCCCATCGCGAGGAGCTCCCCGGCCGCATCGTGTTCATGTTCCAGCCCGGCGAGGAAGGGCCCGGCGGGGCCGAGCCGATGATCCGCGAGGGCGTGCTCGACGCCGCGGGCGAGCGACCGATCGCCGCCTACGGGATCCACGTGGGTCCCGGGCCCCGGGGCACCTTCATCACGCGCGCGGGCACCGTCATGGCGGGCGCCGCGAACCTGCGCGTGCGCGTGCACGGCGCCGGAGGCCACGGGTCCCGGCCCATGCGGGCGATCGACCCGGTCGCGCCGCTGGTCGAGATCGCGGGCTCCCTGCAGACGATGATCTCGCGACGCTTCTCCTCCGCGGATCCCGTGGTGGCGTCGGTGACCATGCTCGAGGCGTCCAGCGCCATCAACGTCATCCCGGACTCCGCCGCCCTCGGCGCGACGGTGCGCACGATGACGGCGGAGTCCGCCGACCGCTTCGGTGAGCTGGTGCGGCGGTTCGCGGAGAACATCGCCCGCGCCCACGGAGCGCGCGCCGAGGTCGACTGGGAGATCCTCTACCCGGCGACCGTCAACGACGACGCCGAGGAGGCCTTCGCGGTCTCCGAGCTCCGCGAGGCCTTCGGTCAGGAGCGCGTGCACGAGTCGCCCCAGCCGCTGATGGGCTCCGAGGACTTCTCCTACGTGCTGCAGGAGGTGCCCGGCTGCTTCGTGTTCCTGCTGTGCTCCCCCGACGACCTGCCCGAGGGGGAGCGCGCGGTCAACCACTCGGCCGAGGTGCTCTTCGACGACTCGGTGCTGGCAGATCAGGCGGCGGCGCTCGCCTCGCTCGCCCACGGTCGGCTGCGGAAGGCGGCCGCCGGCTCCTGAGCCCGAGACGCGGGCGCCGCGGCGGTCGTGATCAGACGATGATCCCGACCACCGTGGCGCTCACGAAGGACACCAGGGTCGCGCCGTACAGGAGACGCAGACCGAAGCGGGCGATGGTCTCGCCCTGCTCGGGGGCGAGGGACTTCGCAGCGCCGGCGATGATCCCGATCGAGCTGAAGTTCGCGAAGGAGACGAGGAAGGTCTGGGCGATGGCCGTGGCCCGGGCGGACAGCTCGAGCTTCCCGCCGGGGTTCGCATCGGTGAAGGAGAGCATGGCCACGAACTCGTTGGAGATGAGCTTGGTGGCCATCAGCCGGCCGACGTCGACCGATTCCGAGACGGGCACGCCCGTGAGCACGGCCAGGGGCGCGAACACGTAGCCGAGCAGCTGCTGGAAGCTGATGCCCAGGACGGAGTCGAAGATCCCGTTGAGGATCGCCATGAGCGCCACGAAGCCCACGAGCATCGCGACGACCGACAGCACGACCTTGCCGCCGTCGGTGATGTACTCGCCCAGCACCTGGAAGAAGGACTGCTTCGAGTGCTCGGGCTCGACGATGACGTCCTCCTCCTCGGTGAGCGTGTAGGGGTTCAGGAGCGAGACGATGATGAAGGCCCCGAAGAGGTTCAGCACGATCGCGGCGACCACGTACCGGGGCTCGATCATCGTCATATACGCGCCGACGATCGACATGGACACCGTGGACATCGCCGAGGCCGCGATCGTGTAGAGCCGGTGCTCGGGCAGCGTGGGCAGGATGCGCTTGATCGCGATCAGGTTCTCCGACTGCCCGATCATCGCCGAGGAGACCGCGTTGAACGACTCGAGCTTCCCCAGGCCCGTCACCTTCGACAGGACCAGGCCGACGCCCCGGATCACCAGGGGCAGGATCCGCAGGTACTGCAGGATGCCGATGAGCGCGGAGATCACGATGATGGGCATGAGCGAGGTGAAGATGAAGGGGCCGCTGCCGTCGGCCTCGACGTCGACGAGCCCGCCGAACACGAAGCTCACGCCCTCGCGCGCGTATCCCAGCAGCGTCTCGAACACGGAGGCGATGACGGAGATGACGGCCTGGCCCACCCCGGTGCGGAGCATGAGCAGACCGAGCACGAACTGCAGCGCGAGCATGATCCCGATGTAGGGGGCCTTCTTCTTCAGCATCCCCACGTCGCGGGAGGGCAGGAAGGCGAGCGCGAGGAAGACGACGAGTCCGGCGATGCCGACGAGGACGTGCATGAGGGTCCGATCCCTGGGAGGCGGTGGCCGCCAGGCACCCTACTCGCACCGCGCGCGGAGCGGCATTCCAGGAATCGGGGCGATGGGACGCTGGACGGGCGCGCGGCGCGGAGACGATATGCTCGCTCCCGTTGTCAGGGGCCAGTAGCTCAGCCGGTCAGAGCAGCGGACTCATAATCCGTCGGTCGCGGGTTCAAGCCCCGCCTGGCCTACTTCACCAGCGGACTCATCTCCCCTGGATCCCTCGGGGCCGAGCAAGCGTGTGCGGCGTGCGGAATGTTCATCCACGCCGGTCGGCCGCGTCAGCTCCCGTCGAAGGCATCCCTCGCCGCCGTGATCGCGGGCTGGTTCTTCACGGCCCACAGCGCGAGTCCGAGTGCGGGCTCGATCAGCGTCCGACCCATCGCGGTGAGCTCGTAGTCGACCCGGGGCGGCACCTCGGCGTGGACCGTGCGAGTGATCAGCCCGTCGCGCTCGAGGCTGCGCAGCTTCAGGGTCAGCATCCGCTGCGAGATGCCGGGGATCCGACGCTGCAACTCGCTGAATCGGAGTCGCCCTGTACGGAGCACCCCGATGAGGAGCAGGGACCACTTGTCCCCCACCCGGTCCATGAGGTCCCGGACGGCCCGGCCGATCCCGGTCTCCAGGCATGCAGCCTCGTCGCCTTCGAGGGACTCGAGCACGACGGCGCTGATCCCACTGCTCTCGGTCATCGTTCCTCCCGTGTCACGAAGGCACACGGATGTGCCTTTTGTACGGCCGCCGAAAGTATTCCATGATGCAGCTTGTTACAAACAGTAACCGTGGGCCGATGCGTCGCCGAGCGACGGTGCGGTCCTCGACCTCGCTTCATCACCACCCGCGTCATGAATCTCTTCCGTCCCGAGAACACCCTCGCGTCCCGGACGGCCCTCCAGAACACGCACATCGCTCCTCAGGAGAGTCTTATGCCCACCATCGCCATCATCGGAGCAGGTCCCGGCCTCGGTCTCGCCATCGCTCGCAGGTTCAGCCAGAACGGGTACAGCGCAGCGCTGATCTCCCGCAACCGAGAGAAGCTCGACGCGCTCGTCAGCGAGCTCGCCGGGGAAGGCCTCGAGGCTGCGGGCTTCGTGGCCGACGCCGCGAACCCGGCGTCGATCATGACGGCGCTAGAAGCGGCCCGGGAGCGCTTCGGCTCGATCGACGCCCTCGAGTTCTCGCCTCACGCCGGCAACGCCGAGTCCATGGTCGACCCGCTCGACGTGTCCCCCGAGAATCTCCGCCCCGCCGTCGACACCATGCTCTTCGGAGCGGTCGCCGCCGTGCAGGCCGTCTTGCCCGCTATGCGCGAGAAGGGAACCGGCACCGTGCTGCTGACGGCGGGCACCGGATCCATCGACCCCGTGCCGATCTTCGGAACGCTCAACGCCGCCCAGGCCGCGACCCGCAACTGGACGCTCAACCTTCACCACACGCTCGCGGACAGCGGCGTCTACGTCGCACACGTCGCGATCGGCGTCGGCATCGGGGAGACCGCGCCGGCCCCGGGCTACCCCTTCAGGACCCCGGCGCAGATCGCGGACGACTATTGGAACCTGCACGTCACCCGTGAGGAGCCCGAGCTGGTCATCACCGACTGACACGCCGGCGAAGGTCTCGCCTTCCGAGGATTCACCTCTCGGAAAGCAGCGACCGCGCAACGCCCTCGATCGCGACGAGAGTGTCGATGAGGTCGGTGCGCATCGCGGCCCGCACCGCCGCGGATCGTTCGGGGCGGGCCGCCACCGCCACCACCTCCCGTGCCCCGAGGAGGCGCTCCAGCGGCACCGTGAGGCAGCGCGCCGTGATGTCCTCGGCCACCACGCGCCCTTCGGCGTCGATGAGGTGTCCGCAGAACTCGGCGACCGCGCCCGCGTGGGTCGCCCGCTGACGCGCCGCGTCCTCCAGCGCCTCGGCGTCGTAGACGTTCGACTCGCCCGGCATCCAGGCGCCGACGGTCAACAGAGCCGTGGTGATCCTCTCCCAGCGGGCGAAGGCCCGCACGAGACTGGGGTGCCGGCCTCGCTCGCGGGCAAGTGCTTGCGAGGCCTGCACCATCGGCTCGAACACCGGCCGCACGTGGGTGCCGGTCAATCGGGCTGCTCGCCGAATGGTCTCGACAGAACTGTCTGCGTACTGCCCTGGATGGGTCAGGCCCGTGAGCTGGACGACCTCGCATTCAGGGAGTCGGCGGATCGCCGCGACGACGCGATTGACGGTCATCCCGCACGCGAACCCCACCACGTCGCCCTTCTCCGTCGCGCCTTGGACGGCGTCCGCCGCAGCCCTCTCGAGTGCGGGGCGACCTCCCTTCTCCGGCGTCACGAGGGCCCGTCGAATCCCCCGCTCGCTGCAGAGCTGTCCGAACTCACGCGTGAGTCCGACGTCCACCCCCGGCGGCGAGACGACGCTGACCTGCACCCAGCCGGCATCGCGGGCCGCGGAGACCAGTCGTGCCACTCGGAATCTGCTCGCGCCGAGCATCTCCCCGATCTGCGTGTACGAGAGGCCGTCCTCGAGGTGGAGCCGCGCTGCCTCCGCAGCCTGATATGCATCCCAGCTGTCCATCCACTCCACCTCCATGTGCGAGCTTTCCACCCGCGGCCGCTCGCGACTGCCTCGCGGGTCAGGCGACACCGCTATCAGGCCACGCGCCACGGCGCAAGATGTTCCGCCCGTCCGGGGAGCAGACCATATGCCGCGCGCTCGCATGAGCACCGCCGTCGACGGATCCGTCCGCTCGCATTGACCTCTCCCGATCACACCGCTGAATCTCGAACGAGTCCCAGCGCCGCGAGCGCGCCACCATGTCGAAGGAGACACGCGATGACCGATACCGTCCCCACCCGCTCCAGGACGGACGAGGCCCGAGCCACCATGCAGGCCGCCTACCTCCCCGGTGGGTCGAAGACCGAGCTGCACGAGGTTCCCATCCCCACTCCCGGCCGCCGACAGGTGCTGCTCGAGATGCGTGCGAGCACGATCTGCGGCAGCGACCTGCGCGCCATCTACCGCGAGCATCTGGGCTCCGGCCCCGAGGCGTACCAAGGGGTCGTCGGAGGCCACGAGCCCTGCGGCCGGGTCGTCGCCGTCGGTGAGGGCTGCACTGCAACGGAGGTGGGCGACCGCCGGGTCGTCTACCACATCTCCGGCTGCGGCCTGTGCGACGAGTGCCGCCGCGGGTACCCGATCGGATGCCTCTCTCCCCATCGCGCCGCCTACGGATGGCAGCGCGACGGCGGCCACGCCGAGTATCTCCTCGCCGAGGAGAAGGATCTCCTGCCCCTCCCCGACTCCCTCACCTACCTCGACGGCGCGTGCGTCGCCTGCGGATTCGGCACCGCCTACGAGGCGCTCCGCCGCGCGGACGTCTCAGGAGCGGACACCGTGCTCGTCACCGGCCTGGGTCCCGTCGGACTCGCAGCCGGACTCCTCGCCAAGGCGCTCGGCTCCCCGCTCGTCGTCGGCACCGACCCCTCCGGCTCTCGACGCGAGCAGGCCCTCGCCCTCGGAGCCGTCGACCGTGCCGTCGACGCTGACGCACTTCCAGGGATCCTGGGAGACGGAGCGCACGTGGCGGTCGACTGCTCGGGCAGCGGGGCAGGGCAGTCCACCGCCCTGCGCAGCACGCGGCGCTGGGGCCGCACGGTCCTCGTCGGGGAAGGCGGCACCCTCACCACGGACGTGTCCGAGGAGCTCATCCACCGGCAGATCACCCTCTTCGGCTCCTGGGTGACGAGCGTGCACCACATGCGCGAGCTGCTCGAGAACCTCGACCGGTGGGGTCTGCACCCCGGCAGCGTCGTCACCCACACCTTCCCGCTCACAGCGGTCGACGACGCGTACCGCACCGCAGATTCCGGAATCGGCGGCAAGGTCGCGATCGTCCGCGGGGACGACCAGTGACCGCGCCGGCAGCCAGCTCCCTCTGGGACAGGATCGGACTTCCCCGTCCCCTGCTCTTCGGGTACATCGCGGTGCTGCTGTTCATGATCGGGGACGGCGTCGAGTCGAACTTCATCACCCCGTTCCTCGTCGATACCGGCCTCACCGAGCACACCGCGGCCGCCGTCATCACCGTGTACGGCGTCTTCACCTCCGTCGGGGCCTGGTTCTCCGGAACGCTGTCGAACATCTGGTCGCCGGTCACCGTCATGCGCATCGGCGCGATCGCCTGGATCATCCTCGAAGCCGCCTTCCTGCTCCTCGCCGTCCCCGCCGGCAACGAACCACTGATCTTCGCCCTCTACGGCCTTCGCGGTGTCGCATACCCACTGTTCGCCTACGCATTCCTGCTGTGGATCCAGGTCGCAGTCCGCCCGGAGCACGCAGGAGGCGCGAGCGGCTGGTTCTGGTTCGCCTACACAGCGGGCCTGCCCACGCTCGGCTCGGCACTGGCCGCCGTCACCATCCCCCAGATCGGGTCGTACGCCACGCTCTGGGTCGCCTTTGTGATCGTGGCCGCGGGCGGCGTGATCGGCGCCTGGGGTGTCCGCGAAGTCCACGGCTGGAGGCCGTTGGCCGATCGCACGGCCACGGACTTCTCCGTGGCACACGAGCTCGGCCGCGGTGTCACCGTGATGCGCCGGTACCCCCGTCTCGCGGTGGCCGCGGTCGTCCGTGTCATCAACATGGCCCCCTACTTCGGCTTCTTCGTCTTCTTCCCGTTCTACTTCACGGAGCGCATCGGCCTCACCACGTCGCAGTACCTGCTCGTCGTCACGGCCATGGGACTGTTCGGTCTGCTGGCAGACCCGTTCCTCGGGCGCCTCGGAGACGTCTTCGGGTGGAGACGCACGGTGACCTGGATCGGGTCCGTCGGCAGTGCGGTCGCCGTCATCGCGCTCTACTGGATCCCCCAGCTCACACCGGGGGTGCTGTGGGTGCCCCTCGTCCTCGCCGGCGTCTACGGCATCACCCTGGCCGGATTCATTCCGCTCACCGCGATGATGACCTCGATGGTCCCGCTTCCGGAGAAGGGCAATGCCATGGCGACCTACAGCCTCGCCGCCGGATTGTGCGTGTTCATCGGCCCCGTCACGTACTCACTGCTGGGGACCGCTCTCGGCTACGCGGGAGTCGTCCTTGTCTACGCCGGTCTCTACGTGCTCGCCGCGGTGCTCACGCATCGTTGCCTCCGCACTCCCGCGGACCCTGGAGAGAATCGCCGACAGGTATCGGGGAAGAGCTTCACCCCAGGCGATGCCGGTCTCCGGGCCGAGGAAGCCAGTCCTAGAGTCTGACCGCACGGGTTGACGCCCACCCCACCTCGCTGGCCTGCCGAGCAGCCGTACGACCTCCAACCTGAACAGCGATGACTGCTTTCCGGTCGATCTCCGCACTCGGTGTCGGAAGCTCGCCGAGGCGGGCGGGTGGGCGGGAGAAGCGTCTCCTTCGCGCATGGCGCCGAGGATGACGGATCGACGGGATCGAGGCGATGGCCGTGCGCGTCGATGGCGCCGCCACGGCGCTCACGGTGTCGTCGTCCGCATCGGGCGCGAGCGCGTTGAAGTCCTCGTCGGCCTCCCCGGCCTCCGCGATGTCGGCGAGGGACATCCCCAGGTTCCGCAGCAGAGTGATCTGCAGCAGGCGCACGAGGTGGGGCGTGCCGTAGTGCTTGTACCCGTTCGCCGCCCTGCCGGGCTCCTCGAGCAGACCCACGGAATGGTAGTGGCGCACGCTCTTCACCGTGGTGCCGGCCAGTTCCGCGAGCCCGCGCGTGCTCCAGGTCATCGGGAGTTCCTCGTCGACGCGACCATTCCCCATCCTGACGGACCGGGCAGCGATGGGGAAGACACGGCTTGACCGTGCCCTGAGGGCACGGTTTCTGATGGTCCGTCCGAGCCCGCCACCCGGAGGAGAAGCCCGTATGACCAGCATTCCGCACCGACCGCGCCCGCTCGAGGCCGAGGAGCTCTTCGCCGATCCGGAGTTCTCGAGCCCGATGATCTCTCCGGACGGCGCCCTGCTCGCCTATCTCGCCCCCGCGCACGGACGGCGCAACATCTGGGTGCGCGGGATCGACGAGGGCCATGAGGACGCCCGCTGCGTGACCCATGATGAACGGCGCGGCATCTCCGCGTTCTTCTTCTGCGAGGACCCGCGCTGGCTGCTGTACCTCCAGGACACCGACGGGAACGAGGACTGGCACCTGTTCCGGGTCGATCTGCGCTCCCCCAGCACCCCGGCCGTCGACCTCACCCCGCTGCCCGCGGGATCGCGAGTCTTCGCCGCGGAGCCGCTGCGGTCCCGTTCCGCCACGGTGCTCGCCACGATGAACCGCCGTCCCGCCGCGCTGGACACGTTCCTGATCGATGTGGCGTCCGGCGAGACCACCCTCCGCAACGAGCAGCCCGGCCCCGGGCAGGACCTGCTCCTGGACGGCGAGGGCACCCCGGCGTTCCTCGCCCGCGTCACCGACGAGGGCGACACGCAGTTCTCCGCGATCGATCCGGTCTCCGGGGAGCACCGTGCTCTGCTGCGGGTCGGGGGCGCGGACCATCCGATGGGGGTCGAGATCCAGCAGTCGACGCCCGACGGCACCGGGCTCGTGCTCGGCAGCTACCTCGAGGGCGACGACCTCCAGCTGGTGCGCGTGGACCGCGCAACCGGGGAGATCCGCGTGCTCGCCGCCGTGGAGGGCTGGAGCCTCGACATCCTCAGCGTGCTGGCTCCCGGGGTGCTGCCGCCGACGCTGTACACCGACCGCCGCAGCGGCGAGATCCTCGCGGCCCGCTTCACGGGTCCCAGGCCCCGGATCGTGGTGATCGATCCCGGCTTCGCCGAGGTGCATGCGGCGCTGTCCGCGCTGTCCGACGGGGTCCTGGGCGCGCTGTCCTCGGATCTCTCGGGCCAGCGCTGGGTGGCGACCTTCCTCCACGACCGGGAGCCGGACGTGGCCTGGTTCCACGACCGCACGACCGGCGAGAGCCGCCGACTCTCCCCTTCCTCCCCGCACCTGGATCCGCAGGATCTCGCCCCCATGGAGCCCGTTTCGCTCACCGCCCGCGACGGTCTGCCTCTGCACGGCTTCCTCACCCTGCCGCCCGGACGGCCGCCGCGGGACCTGCCCCTCGTGCTCGAGGTGCACGGCGGACCGTGGGTGCACGACAGCTGGGGCTTCAACCCGCAGTCGCAGTTCCTGGCGAGCCGCGGGTATGCGGTGCTGCAGGTGAACTTCCGCGGCTCCTCCGGGTATGGCAGGCGCCACACCCTCGCCGCGGTCGGCGAGTTCGCCGGGGCGATGCACGACGACCTCCTCGACGCGGTGGACTGGGCGGTCGCCCAGGGGATCGCGGATCCCGACCGCCTGGGCATCCTCGGTGGCTCCTACGGCGGCTATGCAGCACTGGTCGGTGCCGCCTTCACCCCGGAGCGCTTCGCCGCGGCCGTGGACATCGTCGGCATCGCCGACCTCGCGAGCTTCCTGCGGAGCCTGCCGCCGGTGAGCCGCCCCTACCTGCGCAGCAACTGGCTCACCTACGTCGGCGACCCCGAGGACGCGGCGCAGGAGGCGGAGATGCGCGCCCGCTCGCCGCTCACCCACGTCGACCGGATCAGCACGCCCCTGCTGATCGCCCACGGCGCGAACGACGCCCGGGTCCAGCGCACCGAGTCCGACACGATCGTCGCCTCGCTGCGCGAACGCGGCGTCGCGGTGCGCTATCTGCTGGCCGACGACGAGGGGCACGGGTTCGGCAACCCGGAGAACCGGATCCGCCTTCAGCACGCGATCGCGGAGCACTTCGCGACCCACCTGTGACGGCGACCCCCTCCAGGGCCGCTCGACTTCCGACGAGGGCAGACCAGTCATCGACCGAGGTCGATGTCGCATGGAACGCTCCGAGCGCTACCGTGTGATCGCACCGTCGACCTCCGAGGAGCCCTCCATGACGTATCCCCCGTCCTCTCCGCTGGGGCAGCCGTCCGCCGGCGACCCCGCCTCCGCCGGTGAGCAGTCCTTCGCAGGCGGTTCCGGCTCCCCGGACGCGCCCGGGTACCCCGGCGGTCCCGGGTACCCTGACGGCCACGGGTACCCCGGCGGCCCCGGTGCGCCGGGCGGCCCGGGAACGCCCGGTGGTCCTGGCGCGCCCAGTGGCCCCCCGCCGGGCGGAGGGTTCGGTCCCGGTGGCGGCGCATCGCCCGGCGGACCGTCCGCGCCGAACCTCGTCAACGGCGCGACGACGCACGGGATCCTCGGCCAGCGGGGCATCCGCCACCCGTGGGAGATCCCGCTGCTGATCGTGGGCATCGTCGTGACCCTCAGCGCCTACCTGGTGTGGACGATCCTCGTGGTGATGAGCATCGTCAACGCGATCCGCGGGGAGGGCCCGACGCTCCTGGACCTGCAGACCGGCCCCTTCGGCTCCCTCGTGATCCAGCTGTTCGCGATCGTGATGCTGCTTCCGCTCATCCTCTGGATCTCCCGTGCGCTCCTGTACGCGCAGCAGCGAGCCTCGGGCATCCGGATGTCGCCCACCCAGTTCCCCGAGGGCTACCGCATGGTGGCAGAGGCGGCCGCCCACCACGGGATGCGGCGCGTACCCGATGCCTACGTGGTCCTGGGCAACGGTCTGATCAACGCCTTCGCCTCCGGCCACGGATTCCGCCGCTTCGTGGTCGTCTACTCGGACATGTTCGAGGTCGGCGGCGCCGTGCGCGACCCGGAGGCCCTGCGGTTCGTGATCGGGCACGAGGTGGGCCACCTGGCCGCGGGCCACGTGTCCTACTTCCGTCTGCTGTTCAGCAATCTCCTGGCGCAGATCCCGCTCCTGGGCACCGCCTACTCGCGGACTCAGGAGTACACGGCGGACAACTTCGGCTACGCCTTCTGCCCGCAGGGCGCCCCGGGCGTGATGGCCGTGCTGGGCGCCGGCAAGTATCTCAATGCCGACGTCAACGTCAACGAGCTCGCCGACCGCGCCGCGACCGAGAAGGGACTCTGGCTGCACATCGCCAACTGGCAGGCGAGCCACCCCATCAACACCTGGCGCGCGCACGCGCTGCGCGACCGCACCCGACCGGGCCATCTGTGGTTCCGGCCCGGGCTGTTCGGTGCCGGCGCGGGCGCCTGGTTCCCGCCGGTCCTGCCCGCGGGGAGCTCGTTCAGCGACCGCTACCCGACGCCCGACCAGGCTCTCTCCCTGCTGGAGCGGGCCGAGGCGCAGCACGCCTCCGGCCGCACCGACCAGTTCGGGCGCTTCCCCGGCGTCGACTACGCCCGGCAGCCGAGCGTGCGGGAGGTGCAGACGGCCTCGCCCGTCATCTGATCGGCTCCCGCCCCTCGGGCTCTCACTCGTCGCGCGAGTGCAGGGCCCGTCGGCGCTCCTGGGCGGCGGTGAGCTGGCCGAGGATGCGCTGGTACTCCTCGGGATCCGCACCGGCATCGGTGCGCTGCAGACGCTGGCGCAGCACGGAGAACTCGCGCGTGATCGAGAGCTCGGTGAGCCTGTCCAGCAGCGAGGTGGCGAGGCGCTGGAGATCCTGCTCGTCGCGCGCGGGGAGCTCGACGTTGGCGATCTCGATGATGAGCGGGCGCACCGTCTCCCCCGCGATCTCGAGCACCTGATCGATGAAGCGGGCCGCCTCGAGGGTGCCCTCGACCGCGTCGAGCAGCGTGCCGGTCGCCAGGATCACGTCCCAGACCCCCTGCAGGGCCGGGACGTGGAACGAGTCGTCGGGCAGGGAGCCGACGCGCTCGACGTCGAGCATCCGCGGCACCTGCAGCATCACGGCGAGGGACTGCAGCTCGACCTGGCCCACGGGATCGCGGCGGTTGACGACGTCCGCGAGGCGCATGATCGGGATGCCGGCCGCGGCATCGTCGGCGCCCGTGCGGGCCCCGACGGCCGAGGAGCCCTGACCCCCGGTGCCCTGTCCGGTCCCGCCATGCGGGGCCGATTCCCCGGGGCGCTCGGCGTGCCGGCCCTGCTGGGGGGCGGTGCGGGCGGCGTCGTGGACGGCGCGCAGCACCGTGCGCTCGTCCATCCCGAGCCAGCCGGCCAGGCGCCGCGCGTACTCGGGCCGCATGGCGCGGTCGCGGATGCGGGCGATCACCGGAGCGGCCATCCGCAGCCCGGAGACCTGGCCCTCGACGGTGTCCAGGTCGACCTGGGCGAGGACGGAGCGGATGGCGAACTCGAAGAGCGGCTTGCGGGAGTCCACCAGATCGCGCACCGCCGCATCGCCCTGGGCGATCCGCAGCTCGCAGGGGTCCATGCCACCGGGCTCGACCGCCACGAAGGTCTGGGCGACGAAGCGCTGGTCCTCCTCGAAGGCGCGCAGCGCCGCCTTCTGACCCGCGGCGTCGCCGTCGAAGGTGAAGATGACCTCGCCGCCGAGCCCGCGGCCGTCGGCGTTCAAGCGCAGTCCCGCCGAGGGGTTCGTGTCCCCCATGATGCGGCGCACCACCTTCACGTGGTCGGCGCCGAAGGCGGTGCCGCAGCTCGCGACGGCCGTGGTCACGCCCGCGAGGTGCGCGGCCATCACGTCGGTGTACCCCTCGACGACGACCACGCGGTGCTGGGAGGAGATCTCCTTGCGGGCGAGGTCGAGCCCGTAGAGCACCTGGGACTTGTGGTAGATCGGGGACTCGGGCGTGTTGAGGTACTTGGGGCCCTGGTCGTTCTCGAACAGCCGGCGGGCACCGAAGCCGATGGTCTTGCCGGTGACGTCGCGGATCGGCCAGACGAGCCGGCCGCGGAAGCGGTCGTAGACCCCGCGCTGGCCCTGGGAGACGAGGCCGCTCGCGGTGAGCTCGGGCTCGGTGAAGCCGCGACCGCGCAGGTGTCCCAGCAGGCTGTCCCAGCCCTCGGGGGCGAAGCCCACGCCGAAGCGCTCGGCGGCCTCGCGGTCGAAGCCGCGCTCGGCGAGGAAGCGCCTGCCCACCTGCGCGCTCGCGGTCGCGAGCTGCTCGCGGAAGTACTCCTCGGCGATCGCATGGGCATCCAGCAGGCGCTGCCGGGTGCCGAAGTCGGGACGGTCGCCGCCGCCGCGGCCGACGTCCTCGTAGTGCAGCTCGACGCCGTAGCGGCCGGCGAGCATCTCGACGGCCTCGACGAAGCTGAGGTTGTCGATCTTCTGCACGAAGGAGATGACGTCGCCGCCCTCCCCGCAGCCGAAGCAGTGCCAGTGGCCCAGCTGCGGACGCACATTGAAGCTGGGCGTCTTCTCGTCGTGGAAGGGGCACAGGCCCTTCATCGATCCGATGCCGCCGCTGCGCAGGGTGACGTGCTCGCCGATGACCTCGTCCAGGCGCGCGGTGCCCCGGACCTTCTCGACGTCCTCGCGGCGGATCCTGCCCTGGCTCATCGGCTCCTCGTCCCCTCCTCCGGTCCTTCTCGTGGTGCTGCGGGCGGTCCCGCCGCTACAGGTCCGAGCCGAGGCCCGGGAGCGGCGTGTCCGCGGCGGTCACGTGCGTGGTGCCGCCGCGGTAGAGCGTCTCGTGCAGGCGACGCGCGGTGACGTCGGTGAACGAGGCGATCTGGTCGATGACCACGCGCGCTCTCCCGGCGTCGTCCTGGGCATCCTCCCAGAGCTCGGAGAAGATCGGGCTGAGATGCACGCTGCCGGTGTTCCAGAGGTGGGCGTAGAGGTCGCGCAGGATCTGCTCCTGCTGCGCGTAGACCGGGCGCTGGGCCGCGGAGCTCATGACGTAGGCGGCGGCGAGCCCCTTGAGCACCGAGATCTCCAGCCGCGTCTCCTCGGGGACGACGACCTCCCCGGCGAAGCGCGCGATCGGGCCCTCGCCGTGGCGCTCGCGCGTCGCCTCGACGACGGCGTGGGTGAAGCGGCCGATGAGCTGGCTGGCCATGTCCTTGAGCGCGGCGGCGTCCCGCATCGAGCCGGTGTAGCGCAGCACCCACCAGGGCTGGTCCTCGAGCCGGGCGAGGGCCGCGTCGAGCACGTCGATCGGGTCGGTCGGCGTGTACCAGTCCTGGACGACGTACAGCGCGGCGGCCCGCTCCATCGGGTCGGCCAGGAGCGCGAGGTCGAGAGCGCCGCCGGTGACCGAGTCCTCGATGTCGTGCACCGAGTAGGCGATGTCGTCGCTGATGTCCATGACCTGCGCCTCGGAGCACTTGCGGATGCCCGGAGCGCCGTCGCGCGCCCAATCGAAGACGCCCTGGTCATCGGGGTAGACGCCGAACTTCGAGGAGGCGGGGTCCGGCCCTTCGCCGCGGCGCCACGGGTACTTGATCGCGGCGTCGACCGTGGCGCGGGTGAGGTTCAGTCCGAAGGGGCGGTCGGCCCCGATGAGCTTGGGCTCGAGCCGCGTGAGCAGACGCAGGGTCTGCGCGTTGCCCTCGAAGCCTCCGATGCCCGCCGCGAGCTGGTCGAGCACCTTCTCGCCGTTGTGGCCGAACGGCGGATGGCCGAGGTCGTGCGAGAGGCAGGCGGCGTCGACCACATCGGGATCGCAGCCCAGGGCCGCGCCGATGTCGCGGCCCACCTGGGCGACCTCGAGGGAGTGCGTGAGGCGGGTGCGCACGAAGTCGTTGGCGCCGGCGCCCAGCACCTGGGTCTTCGCGCCGAGGCGACGCAGCGCCGAGGAGTGCAGGACGCGCGCGCGGTCCCTCTGGAAGGGCGTGCGGGTGTGCGACTTCGGGGGCTCCTCGCCCCACCGCTCCTGGTCGGAGGCCGTGTACCCCGGCGGGAGGGCGGCCGGCGGGGAGTCCGCGGACCTCCCGCGCGGCGTGAGGTGCTCCATGCGGGCGCTCATCCTCCCGAAGTGTCCAGCTCGGCCTCGTGGAGGCGGGCCCGGTGCGCGTCGCTCAGCTCCCGGGAATCCATCCACCCCTCGGGGCAGACCGCTCGCTTGGGTGTGCCGGCGCGGCCGCGCGGCCCCTCGGCGTCGGCCCCGGGGTAGGGCGAGTCGAGGTCAAGCTCGGCGAGCTTCGCGTCGAGATCGGCGAGCGACTCCATGGTCGCCAGCCGGTGCCGCATCTCGCCGCCGACGGGGTAGCCCTTGAAGTACCAGGCGACGTGCTTGCGCAGGTCGCGCATGCCGCGGCCCTCGTCCTCGAAGAACTCCGCGAGGAGCTCGCCGTGGCGGCGCATGGTGCGGGCGACGTCACCGAGGGTCGGACGTATGCGCTCGGGGCGGCCCGCGAAGCCGGCGGCGAGGTCGGCGAACAGCCACGGGCGGCCCTGGCAGCCGCGCCCGACGACGACGCCGTCCGCGCCGGTCTCCTCGACCATGCGCAGGGCGTCCTCGGCCGACCAGATGTCGCCGTTGCCGAGGACGGGGATGTCGGTGACCAGCTGCTTGAGGTCCGCGATCGCCTCCCAGTGCGCCTGCCCGCTGTAGTGCTGGACGACGGTGCGGCCGTGCAGCGCGATCGCGGACGCGCCGACCTCCTGGGCGATCAGGCCGGCGTCGCGGTACGTCAGATGGTCCTCGTCGATGCCCATGCGGGTCTTCACGGTGACCGGGACGTCCCCGGCGGCCTCGACGGCCCCGCGGACGATGCGCGTGAACAGCTCGGTCTTCCAGGGCAGGATGCCGCCACCGCCGCGGCGCGTGACCTTGGGGACGGGGCAGCCGAAGTTCAGGTCGATGTGGTCGGCGCGGTCGCGCTCGACGAGCATCTCGACCGCGCGGCGCACGGTGGTCGGATCCACGCCGTAGAGCTGGACCGAGCGCGGTGTCTCGCGCTCCCCCATCGTCACCAGGCGCCATGACTCCGCGTGGTCCTCCACGAGCGCGCGGGAGGTCACCATCTCGGAGACGAACAGCCCGCCGTCGTCCTCCGAGTGCAGCGCGCCGAACTCGCGGCACAGCAGCCGGAAGGCCATGTTGGTGATGCCGGCCATCGGCGCGAGCACGACGGGCGTGTCGACGGTGTGCGGGCCGATGGTGAGGGTGCGCCGCTGCGGCTCCGCGGCCGGAGACGCCGGGGAGCTCGGTGCGGTGGGGGCGTCGAGGGTGGTCATCACCGCCGATTGTCCCATCCCCTGTGCCGCACCGGGAGGTCTGCGCAGGGTGATGTGCATCGAGCGGGTATGGGGAGGGACGGCGCGGGGCCCCGTCCGCCCTGGACGGTGCCGGTCGGACCGCAGGCCGAGCGGGGCGGGCCCGTCGGTCGCGGAGCCTCGGCTTCCTGGCCTTCGTCGCCCACACGGGCATCGCGGGCGACCGGGAGCGGCAGCGCGCCGTGCGCGAGGGCACCGCCCTGTTCGGCGGACGGCCCGCGGCGTTCGGACGGGCCGTCGCCGCCCCGCCCGAGGAGGCTGCCCGTTCCCTCGGCGGGGGCGTCACTGCGCAGGCGGACGACGACGGGGCCGCCCTCAGGCGCCGATGAGCCGCTGCGCCAGGTAGCCCTTCACCTCGGTGAGGGCCACGCGCGTCTGCTCCATCGAGTCGCGCTCGCGGATGGTCACGGCCTGGTCCTCGGCGGTGTCGAAGTCGACCGTGATGCAGAAGGGCGTGCCGATCTCGTCCTGGCGGCGGTAGCGGCGGCCGATCGCCTGGGAGACGTCCATCTCGACGTTCCACAGCGGGCGCAGCTCGTCGGCCAGGGCGCGGGCGCGCGGCACCAGGTCCTCGCTCTTGGACAGCGGCAGCACGGCGACCTTGACGGGCGCGAGGCGCGGGTCGAGGCCCAGCACGGTGCGGGTGTCGACGCCGCCCTTGGTGTTGGGGGCCTCGTCCTCGCGATAGGCGTCGACGAGGAAGGCCATCATCGAGCGCGTGAGACCGAAGCTGGGCTCGATGACGTACGGGGTGTACCGCTCGCCCGAGGCCTGGTCGAAGTACTGCATCTTCGTGCCGGAGACCTCCGTGTGGCGTCCCAGGTCGAAGTCCGTGCGGTTGGCGATGCCCATGAGCTCGCCCCATTGCCCGCCCTGGAAGCCGAAGCTGTACTCGATGTCGATGGTGCCGTCCGAGTAGTGGGCGCGGTCCTCCTCGGGGACGTCGAAGCGGCGCATGTGGTCGGGGTCGATGCCCAGATCCACGAACCAGTTCCAGCAGTCCTCGACCCACCGGTCGAACCACTCCTGGGCCTGCTCGGGCGGGGTGAAGAATTCGATCTCCATCTGCTCGAACTCGCGAGTGCGGAAGATGAAGTTGCCGGGGGTGATCTCGTTGCGGAACGCCTTGCCGACCTGGCCGATGCCGAAGGGCGGCTTCTGGCGCGCGGCGGTCACCACGTTCAGGAAGTTCACGAAGATGCCCTGCGCGGTCTCGGGCCGCAGGTAGTGCAGCCCGGACTCGTTGTCGACGGCACCCAGGTAGGTCTTCATGAGCCCCGAGAACTGCTGCGGCTCGGTGTACTCGCCGCGCGTGCCGCAGTTCGGGCAGGGCACCTCGGCCAGCCCGCCCTCGGGGGCACGGCCCTTCTTCTCCTCGAAGGCCTCGAGGAGGTGGTCCTCGCGGAACCGGCTGTGGCAGCTGCGGCACTCCACGAGCGGATCGGTGAAGGTCTTGACGTGCTCGGAGGCCTCCCACACGCGCGTGGGCAGGATGATGGCCGAGTCCAGTCCGACCATGTCCTCACGGCCCTGCACGAAGGTGCGCCACCACTGCTTGCGGATGTTCTCCTTCAGCTCGACGCCGAGGGGACCGTAGTCCCAGGCGGAGCGGGTGCCGCCGTAGATGTCGCCCGAGGGGAACACGAACCCGCGCTTCTTGGCGAGGGCGATGACGTTGTCCAGGGTGCTGGCGGGGGCCTTGGCCACGGTGTGACTCCTGCGATGCGGCGGTGGGGCGCTCCGCGGTGGCCGCTGGCGCCGGCCCCTCGCGAGGACGCGGAGGGGTGCGACGGATCCAGGTGCGGCGTGGGCCGCGACGGCGGGCGGAGCGCCAGGACGAGCGTCCAGCATATCGACGAACGGGTCCGGCGTCGCCGCGCGAGCGGAGCACTCGGGCGCGCCGCCGTGAGGTCCGCTCCTCGGACGGCCGACGGGGCGCGATGCGCGCCACATCCCGCGGCTCCTCGCGCACCGCGAGCTTGCACCCGGGCCACCTCAACTCTGATAATCACTCTCATGTTCGCCACGCCTCGCTCCCCCCGCCGCTCCTCGTCCGCCCACCCGTCGGGCACCGCCGCGGCGCCCGTCCTCGCGCGGTCGACGACCACGCGGCGATCGCTGCTGGGCCTCGCGGGCATCGGCGCGGCCGGCCTCGCGCTGAGCGCATGCGGAGGGACGTCCGGCTCCTCGGGGAAGCCCGTCATCATCACGGGCTGCTACGGCCTCACCTTCGCCGCGCAGCAGGTCGCCGGCGACCTCGCCGAGGTCGTGAGCCTCGCCCAGCCGGGCGTCGACCCGCACGACCTCGAGCTCTCCGTCGCCCAGGTCGCGCAGGTCCAGGAGGCGACGCTGATCCTGCAGATCCCCGACTTCCAGGCCTCCCTCGACGACGCGATCTCCTCGAAGGACCTCTCTGACTCGACGCTGGACGTGTCCACCGTCGTCACCATGCTCTCGGGCAGCGGCGAGGAGGACGAGCACGACCACGGCGGCGCGGAGGACGAGGGCGGGGCATCCGACGAGGGCGGGGCATCCGACGAGGGCGGGCACGAGGGCCACGACCACGGCGCCCTCGATCCGCATTTCTGGAACGACCCCGTGCGCCTCGGGAAGGTCGCCGAGGCCATCGGCGAGCACCTGGCGACGGCCGATCCGGACAACGCCTCGACGTTCCGGGAGAACGGTGCGAGCGCCCGCAGGGCCCTCGAGGATCTCGACGCCGAGCTGAAGAAGGAGTTCGACGCCGTGAAGGGCGACAAGCCCTTCGTCACCAGCCACACCGCCTTCGCCTACCTCGCCGACCGCTACGGCCTCGAGCAGATCGGCATCACCGGGATCGATCCTGAGGTCGAGCCCTCCCCCAAGCGCCTGCTGCAGCTGCAGAAGGTGATCGAGGACCAGCACGTGACGACGGTCTTCTTCGAGACCACCGCGTCACCGAAGGTCGCCGAGACCCTCGCGGACAACGTGGGGGCGAAGGCCGAGGAGCTCGACAACCTCGAGACCCAGCTCTCCGAGGACACGGACTACCCTGCCGTCATGCGCGAGAACTGCAAGAAGCTCGTGGCGAGCTGGTCATGACGCCGGCCCCCTCGGCGTCCTCCTCCCCGCCCGCGACGCCCGCGGTCTCCGTCGAGCACCTCGACGTGGACCTCGGCGGCGCCCCCGTGCTGCACGACGTCTCCCTCGAGGTCGCGCCCGGCGAGCTCGTGGGCCTGCTCGGGGCGAACGGCTCCGGCAAGTCGACGCTCCTGCGCGCGATGGTGGGCGTCCAGGCCGCGAGCGCCGGCACGATCAGCCTCTTCGGCCGTCCCGTGAAGGACCGCAGGATCCATGGGAAGGTCGGCTACGTCCCGCAGTTCGCCGCCGGGGGCGGATCGATCCCGGCGACCGCCCGGGAGACCGTCGCCACCGGGCTGCTCGGGCCGGGCCGCTGGTTCTCCCGGCTCCACGATCCCCGTGTGGACTCGCTGCTCTCCGACGTCGGCCTCTCGGCGATGGCCGACCGTCCGATCACCCAGATGTCCGGCGGCCAGCGCCAGCGCGTGATGATCGCGCGCGCCCTGGTGCGCTCCCCGCAGCTGCTCGTGCTCGACGAGCCCTTCTCCGGCGTCGACGTCGCGACGCAGGACGCGATCGCCGCGATCTTCCGCCGTCTCTCCCAGCGCGGCACCACGGTCGTCGTGGTGCTGCACGAGCTCGGTCCGCTCAGCGAGGACGTGCGCCGCGCCGTGGTCCTGGACCGCGGCCGCGTCGTCCACGACGGAGCGCCCGAGGATCGCCCGCTGTTCGATCCCGGGCACGACCACCAGGCGCTGCACGAGGAGTGCCTGGGACAGGAGATCCACCCATGACCATCGCTCCCTGGGACCTGCTGACCAGCGACATCATGCGCTATCCGCTGATCATCGCCGTGCTCATCGGCCTCACCGCGCCGATCGTGGGCACCTACCTGGTCCAGAAGAACCTCTCGCTGCTCGGCGACGGCCTCGGGCACGTCGCGCTCACGGGGGTGGCCGTCGGCTGGCTCGTCGGCGCCTGGATCAGCGCCTCCCCGCAGGACCTGCTCGCGATCCCCGGAGCGCTCGTCGCCTCCGTGATCGGAGCGGTCGTCATCGAGATCGTGCGCGAGGTCGGGCACACCAGCCGGGACGTCGCCCTCGCGATCCTGTTCTACGGCGGCATCGCGGGCGGCGTGGTCATCATCCAGCTCGCGGGCGGCGGCTCGCAGAGCCTCGTCGGCTACCTCTTCGGGTCGCTCGCGACGGTCACCGCGACCGACCTCGTCATCGCGGTGGTCCTCGCCGTGATCGTGATGGTCATCGGGATCGGGCTCAGTCGCGTGCTCTACACGGTCACGGGCGACGAGGAGTTCGCGCGCGCCTCGGGCCTGCCCGTGCGGGCGATGAACATCCTCATCGCCGTGATCGCGGCGCTCACCGTGACGCTCGCGATGCGGATCGTCGGCGCGCTCATGGTCTCCGCTCTCATGATCGTCCCGGTCGCCGCCGCCCAGAGCGTGGTCGTGGGCTTCACCCGCACCATGCGCACCGCGATGGGCATCGCGGTGGTCTGCGCGCTGGGCGGCCTCGTGCTCACCGCCTACGTGGACCTGCCGCCCGGAGGCGTGATCGTGCTGCTGACCATCGCCTGCTACGCGGTGGGCCTGATCCTGCGGCCGATCGTGCAGCGCGTGCGCGGCCGACGGGCCGCGGTCGAGAGCCGTTCCGGCGTGAGCGAACCGATGCCCGCGGACGGCTGAGTCCTGGGATGATGGTGGGCATGCAGCGAAACACGAGGCAGCGCACCGCGATCCTCGACGCGCTCGGCCGTCAGGACGACTTCCGCAGCGCGCAGCAGATCCACGAGCAGATGCGGGCCGACGGCGAGACCGTGGGCCTGGCCACCGTGTACCGGAACCTGCAGACCATGGCCCACGGCGGTCAGGTCGACGTGCTCGTGACCGACGACGGCGAGTCCATCTACCGCCAATGCGCCGAGAGCGGCCATCATCACCATCTGGTGTGCCGCGAGTGCGGTCGCACCGTCGAGTTCCAGGCGCCGCAGGTCGAGGACTGGGCGCGCCGCGTGGCCCGCGAGCACGGCTTCACCGACGTCGACCACACCATGGAGATCTTCGGGCTGTGCCCCGAGCACTCGTCGGGCACCGCATCCGTCGCCTCCCCCGCCTCCGGGGCGTGACGGGGTGCTCGACTGGATCGGCTCGCTCCCGCTGCTGCCGGCCGTCGGCCTGCTCTGGGTGATCGTGCTGTGCCGCGCGGGCGGCACCTACCTCGTGGGCCGCGGTGCGCATCGGCTCGCGCACCGGGGCCGGCTCGCACGGATGATCGAGAGCCCGTCGGTCGATCGGGCGATCACGATCGTGAACCGCTGGGGCGCGCCCGTCGTGGCGCTGAGCTTCCTCACCGTCGGCTTCCAGACCGCCGCGAACCTCTCGGCCGGGCTCACCCGCATGCCGGCCGTGCGCTACGTCCCTGCACTGCTCATCGGCGGCCTCGCCTGGGCCGTCATCTACGCGACGATAGGACTGGCCGTCGTGATCACCTGGATCGAGCTGTTCCTGCTGAGCCCCTGGGTCGCGTTCCTGGTGCTCGCCCTGGCCATCGCGCTGGTGGCCGTGCTCGTGCTCAGACGCCGCCGGTCGCGCGAGCGTCGGGCGCGGGAGACTCCGGTGCCGGGGCGTCGGGAGATGCTTCCGCCGGAGCCTCGGGAGTCCCTGCCACCGGAGCCTCAGGGGTCGGAGCATCCACCGCTCCCCCGTACCGACGGTCCCTCCGCGCGTACTCGGTGATCGCCCGCCACAGCACCCGGCGGTCCACGTCCGGCCACAGCTCGGGCACGAACACGAGCTCGGCGTAGGCGGCCTCCCAGAGCAGGAAGTTCGAGGTGCGCTGCTCCCCGCTCGTGCGCAGGAAGAGATCGACGTCGGGCATCTCGGGGTCGTCGAGGTACCGGCGGAACGAGGACTCGGTGATCGCGCGCGGGCTCAGTCGGCCTTCCCTGGCCAGCGCCGCGACCTCGCGGATGCCGTCGACGATCTCGGCGCGGCCGCCGTGGTTCACGCACATGTACAGGGTCATCCGGGTGTTGCCGGCGGTGAGGCGCTCGGCCTCCTTGAGCTCCTTGATGACGGAGCTCCACAGTCGCTGCTCACGGCCGATCCAGCGGATGCGCACCCCCCAGGAGTGCAGGGTGTCGCGCTGACGGCGCAGCACGTCGCGGGAGAACCCCATGAGGAAGCGGACCTCCTCCGGGGAGCGCTTCCAGTTCTCGGTGGAGAAGGCGTAGGCCGAGAGGTGGGTGACGCCGATCTGCAGAGCGCCCGCGACCACGTCGAGCAGGGCCGCCTCCCCCGCTTCGTGCCCCGCCGTGCGGGGCAGGCCGCGCTGGTTCGCCCAGCGGCCGTTGCCGTCCATGACGACCGCGACGTGCCCGGGGATCGTCTGCGGCGGCAGCTGCGGGGGCCGGGCTCCGCTGGGATGCGCGAAGGGCTCGACGGGACGGTGCGGGGCATCGACGCTGCGGCGTCCGTCGTCACCGGCGCCCGCCGCGCCGCGCCGTTCCCTCCGCTGCGTGCTCCTGCGTGCCACGACTGCTCCTCAGCGCTCGACGTACCCCAGGGAGCGGACCGATCGCTCCAGGTGCCAGGTGATCGTATCGGCGATCAGGCGGCTGGCCTCCTCGCGGGTGGTCTGCGCGGAGTCCAGGACGTTCTCCCAGTCGCCCGCCATGAGGAAGATCATGTGCTCGATCGCCGCCTGACGGACGGCGACGGCCCCGGGGCGGCGGCATGCGCTGCAGACCAGGCCGCCCGCGGAGACGTCGAAGGCGTGGTGGGGGCCGTCGGCCCCGCAGGTCGCGCACGCGCGCAACTCGGGCGACCAGCCGGCGAGGGCCAGGGTGCGCAGCAGGAACGAGTCGAGCACGAGCGAGGCGGGGATCTCTCCCGCGGCGACGGTGCGCATGGCCCCCACGAGCAGCAGGAATCCGCGCTGCGAGGGATCCACGACGTCGTCGGTGAGGCGGTCGGTGGTCTCGAGCATCGCGGTGGCCGCGGTGAAGCGCGAGTAGTCCGCGGCGATGGCGCCCGCGAACCCCTCGATGGTCACGGCCTGGGTGACGGTGTGCAGGTTCCTGCCGGCGTGCAGCTGCAGGTCCACCAGGGTGAACGGCTCCAGGCGCGCCCCGAAGCGGCTGCCCGTGCGCCGCACGCCCTTGGCGACGGCGCGCACCTTTCCGTGGCGGCGCGTGAGCAGCGTGATGATGCGGTCGGCCTCGCCGAGCGGGTGGGTGCGCAGGACGATCGCGTCGTCCCGGTAGAGCTTCTGCATGATGGGTCGAATCTACCGCCGGGGGCCGACGGCCGGCGGGCTGCGCGCGCCGGTTCGCAGGGGCGGCGCCGGGATCACACCCGATGGGCGACGGCGAAGATCCGGCGGAACGGGAGGACGATGCCGTGGCCGTCATCCGGATAGGCCTCGCGCAGGCGCTCCTTGAACTCCGCGGTGAAGCGTTCCCGCAGCCACGTCGGCAGGGCCTGCAGCGTGGGTCGGGCACCCGTGCCGCTCACCCATTCGAAGACGGGGTCCTCGCCGTGCAGGACGTGCAGGTAGGTGGTCTCCCAGGCGTCGACCTCGCAGCCGGCGTCCTGCAGCGTGCGCAGATAGGTCGCGGCGTCGTGGGACGCGGGGCTCGCGATGCCCTCGACGTGCTCGGCGAAGGGATCCTGCGACGCGAGCTCGCGACGGATCGTGTGGCTGGGCTCGCCGAAGTTGCCGGGCACCTGCATCGCGAACCAGCCCCCGGACGCGACCTGGTCGATCAGCTGCGGCAGCAGTTCGAGGTGGCCCGGGACCCACTGCAGGGCGGCGTTGGTCACCAGGACATCGACCGGGCGCGGCGCGCGCCAGGTGCTGAGGTCCGCGAGCTCGGCGCGCACTGCGTCGACCGTCGCGGCGCGCTCGATCATCGCGGGGCTCGAGTCCACGGCGATCACCTCCGCCTCGGGCCAGCGCCGGGCGAGCAGGGTGGTGAGCGTCGCGGGCCCGGCGCCGAGGTCGACGACGAGGCCCGGTGCCTGCGCGCCGATGCGCGAGGTGAGGTCGAGGAACGGCCGGCCGCGCTCATCGCCGAAGGCGAGGTACTGCGAGGGGTTCCAGGTGTGCGGCGGGACGGGCGCAGGGGGCGTCATCGGCGGACTCCATCTGTGGGTTCGGTGGGGCGCCGGACCGTGCGGTGCCGGGCTGGTGCGGCCGGTACGGCGAGGCGCGGCACGGCGCGGGCTCACTATATCTTGATATCAAGAGAGTTTCGGCGGAACCGCCGAATCCAGAGTGGCGGCGGCCTCGGCGAGGGCCGTGCGCAGCGCGCGCGTGGCCGGATGATCGCGGCGGCCGCTGTGCACCGCCGTGTGGAGCCGACGGTGGGGCGCGCCGGCGAGCTCGAGGAGCCGTGCGGGTCCCAGGTGCTCGCGCGCCACGAGCCCGGGGAGGATCGCGACCGCATGCCCTGAGCGCACCAGGTGGGCCTGCAGGAGCAGGTCGATGGTCTCGAAGCGGACACGCGGCTCGAGGCCCCGTCGGCGCAGATGGCTGCGCACCCAGACGCCGGGCATGACGGTCTCCGGGTCCGCCGTCCAGCTGGCGTCGGCGAGATCCTCGATCCGCGCCGGGTCGCACCAGGGCCCCGACGACGGGACGGCCAGCAGGAGCGGATCCTCCAGCAGGGGCTCGCGCTGGACGCCCGGCCGGTGCGGCTCGTCGAGCCCGGGGTACTCCTCGCCGAGCACGAGGTCGAACTCGTGGGCGAGCAGACCCTCGTAGGCGGGCTCGACCTCGCGCTGGTGGACCTCGATCTGCAGGTCGGGATGCGCGGCCGAGAGCACCGTGAGCGCGGGAGGGATGAGCGAGAGCATGACCGACTGGAACGAGGCCACCCGCAGCACTCCCGAGAGTGCGGGCCGGGTCGCCGCGAGGTCCGACTCGGCGCGCTCGACGCCCTCCAGCAGCACGGCTGCGTGCTCGGCGAGCAGACGTCCCGCGTCGGTGAGGACCAGGCGTCTGCCCACGTGCTCGGTGAGGTGCGCACCGGTCTCCTTCTCGAGCTGGGCGAGCTGCTGGGAGACGGCGGACGGCGAGTACGCGAGGCTGCGTGCGACCGCGCCGACGGTCCCGAGGCGCGCGAGCTCGTGCAGAGTGCGCAGCCGGGAGAGGTGGAGCATCGGACCTCCTGGGGGCCTTCGAGCGACCATTCAGCAATGCTTCACGGTATCGCGCACGAATCCTCGCGCTGCTGATCTTCCACGTGCCGGTGATCGCGTGGAGAATCGATGCGTGACCTCCTCGTCCGCGCCCTCCACCGCAGCCGCGCAGCCCGTCGCCGGCTCGACCGCATTCGCGCAGCCCTCCCCCGCGTCCCCCGTCGCCCCCGCGGTGCTCATGATCCTGGGCTCGTGCACCTCGCTGCAGTTCGGGGCGGCGCTCGCCGCCCAGCTGTTCCCCGCGCTCGGCTCGTGGGGCGTGACGTGCCTGCGCCTGGGGATCGCGGCGATCGTCCTGCTGGCCCTCGTGCGCCCGGCGGTGCGCGGCTGGAACGGCGGGCAGTGGCGTGCAGTGCTCGCCTTCGGCCTCGCACTGGGCGCCATGAACGGCAGCTTCTACGCGGCGATCGAGCGGATCCCGCTGGGCACGGCGGTCGCGATCGAGTTCCTGGGCCCGCTCGTGCTCTCGGCGATCCTCTCGCGCCGCGTCGCCGATCTGGCCTGCGTGGTGCTCGCCCTGGCGGGGATCGGGATGTTCGGGCTCGAGAGCCTCGCGGGTGCCGGGGCGCTCGATCCCGTGGGCGTCCTGTTCGCGCTGATCGCCGCGGTGTTCTGGGGGTTCTACGTGCTCGCGAGCGCGCACGTGGGTCGGCACGTCCCCGGTCAGGGCGGTCTCGCGGTCGCACTCGCGATCGGGGCCCTCGCCCTGCTCCCGCTCGGTGCGGGCGGTGCCCTCACCGCTGTCACGCGCCCGGGGCTGCTGCTGCTCGCCGTGGCCACCGCCCTGCTCGCCTCGGTCATCCCGTACACCCTCGAGCTCGCGGCGCTGCGGCGCCTGCCCCGGCACGTGTTCGGGATCCTGCTCAGCCTCGAGCCGGCGATCGCCACGATCGCCGGACTCCTCCTGCTCGCCCAGGTGCCCACCGTCTACGGACTGTTCGCCGTGGTGCTCGTCGTCGCCGCGAGCGCCGGGACCACGATCACCGCCCGGCGCGCCCGGGCCCGCGGCGCGGACGCTGCGGACCGGGCGGCACGCCCCGCACCCGGCGACGGCGAGCTCGAGCCGCTCCCGGCCGACGAGTACCCCGCCGCGCTGTCCGTGCAGGCGATCGCCGAGCCGGAGGCCGTCACCGGCCAGTTCCCGGTCCTGGACCCGCAGGAGCACGAGGCCGGCGAGGATCGCGGGCCGTCCGACCGTCCCTGACGGCCGCCGGGTCCGGTCCGCGCCGAGTCAGCAGCCCGCGGTGGCGCTGCTCCAGCCCAGTGCGATGAGCTCCCGCAGCACGTCCTCGTCGACGTCCTTCAGGCCGTTGACGTACACGCAGCCCGCGCCGCGTCGGTGCCTGCCGAGCGTCTCGAGCAGCGGCGCCGACTGTGCATGGTCCTGCAGGCCGTACAGGGAGATCGCGGCCTTCCGGGGACTGAAGCCGACCCGGAACCAGGTGCCGTGCGAGGTGCGGCCGTGATACTCGCTCTCGCCGTAGCCGATCATGCTCGGTCCCCACATGACGGGCGGCGCCCCGGTCACCTCGCCGAACAGGTCGAGCAGACGGGCGCCCTCGTCGCGCCGCCGAGAAGTCGGCAGAGCGGCGCAATAGGCGAGGGGGTCCTCCTGCGTAGGCTTCGTCTTCACCTAGTGGGCCATGGCGCGAGCTTACTCAGGCTCCAGGAGCTGGAGGGCACGCGGAGAGCGGCGGCCTGCCAGAGGTCGCCCCCCGTGCGCCGGCTGCGAGGTGTCGTGGAAGGGCCGTTGGTGGGGAGCCATGGCGTATATGGCACGGCTTCCACCAGCGGCCCGCGGAGGCCGCGTGGGGCCGGGAAGGCCCTCTCGAGAGGGCATGAAGGGGCCGACGGGGATGCTGCCCGTCGGCCCCTACCAAGGCACCATGCCGCGCCGGATCAGCCCTTCGCGCGCTCGGCCCGGTTCAGCGCCGAGACGATCGCCTGCAGCGAGGCGCGGGTGATCGAGCCGTCGATGCCGACGCCCCAGAAGATCCGGTCCCCGATCTCGCACTCGATGTAGGAGGCGGCCAGGGAGTCGTCGCCCTCGGTCAGCGCGTGCTCGGCGTAGTCGAGGATGCGCAGCTGCACGCCCTGGCCGGCCAGGGCCTTGACGAAGCCGTCGAGCGGGCCGTTGCCGTACCCCTCGACGGTCTCCTCGTGGTCGTCCACGCGCAGCTCGACGGTGATGCGGTCCGAGCCCTCGCCCGCGGACTCCTGGTGGACACCGTGGAAGCCGAAGCGACCCCAGGTACGGGCGGGGTCCTGCGAGGGCAGGTACTCGTCGGTGAAGCAGTCCCACAAGGAGGCCGCGGAGACCTCCCCGCCCTCGGAGTCGGTGATGTTCTGGACGATGCCGGAGAACTCGATCTGCAGGCGGCGCGGGAGATCCAGTCCGTGCTCGGTGCGCAGCAGATAGGCCATGCCGCCCTTGCCGGACTGCGAGTTCACGCGGATCACGGCCTCATAGGAGCGGCCGATGTCCTTGGGGTCGATCGGCAGGTAGGGCACCCGCCACACGATGTCGTCGATGCCCTTGCCCGCAGCCTCGGCATCCGCGCCCATCCGATCCAGGCCCTTCTTGATGGCGTCCTGGTGGGAGCCGGAGAAGGCCGTGAACACGAGGTCTCCGCCGTAGGGAACGCGCTCGGGCACGCGCATCTGGTTGCAGTGCTCGACGGTGCGGCGCACCTCGTCGAGGTCGCTGAAGTCGATCTGCGGGTCGACGCCCTGGCTGAACAGGTTCAGGCCCAGCGTCACCAGGTCCACGTTGCCGGTGCGCTCGCCGTTGCCGAACAGGCAGCCCTCGATGCGGTCGGCGCCGGCCATGTACCCCAGCTCGGCGGCGGCCACGCCCGTCCCGCGGTCGTTGTGGGGGTGCAGGGACAGCACGATGGCCTCGCGGGGCTCCAGGTGGCGGCTCATCCACTCGATCGAGTCGGCGTAGACGTTCGGAGTCGCCATCTCGACCGTCGCGGGCAGGTTCACGATCATCTTGCGCTCAGGGGTGGGCTTGATGATCTCCGCGACCGCGTTGCACACGCGCACGGCGTACTCGAGCTCGGTGCCCGTGAAGGACTCCGGCGAGTACTGGTAGGTGACCTGCGTGTCCGGGACGGTCTCCTCGTACTTCTTGCACAGCAGCGCGCCCTGCACGGCGATGTCGAGCACACCGTCCTCGTCGGAGCGGAAGACGACGTCCCGCTGCACGATCGAGGTCGAGTTGTAGAGGTGGACGACGGCCCTGCTGGCGCCGGAGATCGCCTCGTAGGTGCGCTCGATGAGGTGCTCGCGGGACTGGGTGAGGACCTGGATGGAGACGTCCTCCGGGATCCGGTCCTCCTCGATCAGCTGGCGCACGAAGTCGAAGTCGGTCTGGCTCGCGGCCGGGAAGCCGACCTCGATCTCCTTGTACCCCATGCGCACCAGGAGCTCGAACATCCGCAGCTTGCGCTCGGCGTTCATGGGGTCGATGAGGGCCTGGTTGCCGTCGCGCAGGTCGACCGCGCACCAGCGCGGGGCGCGGGTGATGCGCACGTCGGGCCAGGTGCGATCGGGCAGCTCCGCGCGGATCTGCTCGTGGAAGGGCAGGTACTTGTGGATCGGCATGCCCGAGGGCTGCTGGGGCGCCTCGCCGTCGGAGCCGACGACGGGCAGCGACGGGTCCGCGATCGCGGCGCGGGCCGGTACCGGGGGAACCTCGCCGGTGTGCGCGTCGGTGCGGGGATCAGCGGGGGCCGACGGGGCGCTCGCGCCGGAGGCGGAGGGCTGAGAGGTGCTGGTCGCAGTGGTGTTCACGGAAGATCCTTCGTCTGCTGATGCGGGTCGCCGGGTGGGCAGAGGAGCAGCCGCGGCGAGGTCCCGGCGTATCAGGCCTCGACGCGGCGGCTAAGCAGGAGGATCGTTCCCAGCACGTGAGACACCGTACACCCGGCGCGGCGCACCCGATCCCCGTCTCAGAATCCGAGCCGCCCGAGCTGGCGGGGGTCGCGCTGCCAGTCCTTGGCGACCTTGACGCGCAGGTCGAGGTGGACCCGCCGGCCCAGCAGCGCATTGATGCCTTCGCGGGCATGCGCGCCGACCTCCTTCAGCCGGGAGCCGCCGCGGCCGATGATGATGCCCTTCTGGCTGTCGCGCTCGACGAAGAGGCTCGCCCGCACCACGAGGCGCCCCTCCCCGGGGGCGACCTCGGCGAAGGGGTCGCCGTCGGGATCGGTCTCGGCGATCTCCTCGACCACCACGGCGATCGAGTGCGGGAGCTCGTCGCGCACGCCCTCGAGGGCGGCCTCGCGGATGAGCTCGGCGATGCGGTCCTCGTCGCTCTCCTCGGTGAGCTGCCCGTCGGGGTACAGCTGCGGGCTCTCGGGCAGAAGGCCCGCGATCACGCCCACGAGGTCGTCGATCTGGCGTCCGGTGACGGCGCTGATCGGGACGATCGCGTCGACGTCGAGCAGCTGGTCGACGTCCATGAGGTGCTCGGCGATCCGCTCGGGCCGCACGAGGTCGCACTTGGTGACGATCGCGACCACCTTCGGCCCGCGTCGGCCCTGACGCATCTCGGCGAGGTCCTCGGCGATGAAGCGGTCCCCCGGCCCGATCTTCTGATCGGCGGGCAGGCAGAATCCCACCACGTCGACCTCGGTCAGCGTCTCGCGCACGAGGTCGTTCAGGCGCTCCCCCAGCAGCGTGCGCGGGCGGTGCACACCGGGGGTGTCCACGAGGATGATCTGGGCGTCCTCGCGGGTGAGGATGCCGCGGATCGCGCGCCGCGTGGTCTGCGGCTTGGAGGAGGTGATCGCGACCTTCTCCCCCACCAAGGCGTTCGTCAGGGTCGACTTGCCGACGTTGGGCCGGCCGACGAGCGCGACGAAGCCCGCGCGGTGCTCGAGAGGACCGCCGGCCTCGCCGCTCCCGATGCTGCTCTCAGGCATGGTGCTCCTCCTCGGAGACGGCGTCGCCGTTCTCGTCCTCGTGAGCAGCGATCACGGGCACCGCGCCGGTGCGGGTGTCCTCGCGCTCGTCCTTGGGTGTGCGGCTGACGAGCACGGTCGCGAGCTGCTTGCGGCGCCCGCCGGTGCGGTCGGCCTCCACGTGGAGGCCCAGCGCGTCGGCCTCCGCTCCGAGGATCGGGATCCGCCCGAGCGCCTTGGTCAGCAGACCGCCGACGGTGTCGACGTCCTCGTCCTCGATGTCCAGGCCGAAGAGCTCGCCGGCCGTTCCGATGCTCTCGCGGGCGGGCACCCGGAACACGCCGTCGCCGAGGTCCTCGATGCGCAGCTCGGCGCGGTCGTGCTCGTCCGCGATCTCTCCGACGATCTCCTCGAGGACGTCCTCGATCGTGACCATGCCGGAGACCCCGCCGTACTCGTCGACGAGGATCGCGATGTGCACGCGGCGGGTCTGCATGGCGTGCAGCACCTCGTCGGCCCCGAGGAACTCGGGCAGCACCATGGGCGCGCGCATGATCTCGGCGACGGGCCGCTCGGGGCGGGGATCCCACGGGGAGTGGATCGTGCGCATGACGTCCTTGACGTAGAGGACGCCCTGGAGGTCGTCGACCGTCTCCCCGACCACGGGGATCCGGGAGTAGCCGGAGCGCACGAACAGGCGCATGGCCTTCTCCGCGGTCGTGTCCGCGGTGACCGTGACGATGTCGGTGCGCGGGACCATGATCTCGCGCACCAGTGTGTCGCCGAGGTCGAAGACGCCCTGGATCATGTCGCGCTCGGAGTCCTCGAGCTCCTCGTTCTCCATCGCGCGGTCGACGTACTGGCGCAGCTCGGCCTCGGTCGCGTACGGGCCGCCGGAGATCTTGCCGCCGGGCGTGAAGGCGGAGCCCACGTGGATCATGAGGCGCGCGAGCGGTCCGAGGAGGCTGCGCACCACGCCGATCAGCCCGGACAGCAGCGTCGAGAACCGCTCGGGCCGGCGACGCCCCACGGTGCGCGGGGACACGGAGACCACGAGGAACGAGCCGACGACCGCGATCGCCACGGAGATCAGGGTGGGCAGCACCCAGCCTTCCATGGTCTCGAACACGATCGCGGTGATCGCGACGGCCATGATGGATTCCGAGATCACGCGGCCCAGGCCGATCGCGGCGAGGGTGTGCGGGGCGTCCTCGTGCTGGTGGAGCACGCGGCGGCGCACGCGCTCGGGGGCCTCGGCCTCCTCGAGGTGGCGCTCGAGCGCCGCGCGGGAGGTGCCCAGCAGCGCGGCGTCGGCCGCGGAGAGCAGACCGCCGCAGACCATGCCGAGCACGGCCAGCGGGATGAGGACGAGGAGCAGCGCCGTCACTCGGAGTCCTGGCCGCGCGTGGAGAGGAAGGTCAGCAGCAGACGGCGCTGGAGGTCGAACATGACCTTCTTCTCGTCCTCCTCGGCGTGGTCGTAGCCCATGAGGTGGAGCATGCCGTGGGTGGCCAGGAGCAGCATCTCCTCGACCGCGCTGTGCCCGGACGAGGCGGCCTGCGTGGCGGCGACGCTCGGGCAGATCGCGATGTCGCCGAGGAGGCCCTCGGGGGCGGCCTGGTCCTCGGTGCCCGGCGTGAGCTCGTCCATGGGGAAGCTGAGCACGTCCGTGGGCCCCGGCTCGTCCATCCACTGGATGTGCAGCTGCTCCATGGCCGACTCGTCCACGAAGAGGATCGAGAGCTCGGTGAGCGGATGCATACGCATCTTCTCGAGCACGAAGCGCGCGAGGTCGACGAACTCGCGCTCATCGATGCGGGTGGTGGTCTCGTTGCGGACCTCGATGCTCATCGGCCGGTGCTCCTGCTCTCGTGCCGGCGCTGGCCGGATCCTCCGCGATCCTCGGAGGAGCCCCTGTTCGTGCGTCCGCCCGCGCCGCCGGGGCCGCCGCGGGCATCGCGGCCGCCGATCTCCCAGCGGCCGTAGGCCTCGACGATCTCGGAGACCAGCCGGTGGCGCACGACGTCCTGCGGCGTGAGCCGGCAGAAGGAGATGTCGTCGATCCCCTGCAGGACCTGCTCGACGACCTTGAGCCCGCTGGGCTGGCCGCCGGGCAGATCGACCTGGGTGACATCGCCGGTGACGACCATCGTCGAGTTGAAGCCGAGGCGCGTGAGGAACATCTTCATCTGCTCGGGGCTCGTGTTCTGGGCCTCGTCGAGGATGATGAAGGCGTCGTTCAGGGTGCGCCCGCGCATGTACGCCAGCGGCGCCACCTCGATGGTGCCGGCGCCCATCAGCCGCGGGATCGACTCGGGGTCGAGCATGTCGTGGAGCGCGTCGTAGAGCGGGCGCAGGTAGGGGTCGATCTTCTCGTTGAGCCCGCCCGGGAGGAATCCGAGCCGCTCCCCCGCCTCGACCGCGGGTCGGGTGAGGATGATCCGCTCGACCTGCTTGCTCAGCAGCATGCGCACCGCGACGGCGACGGCGAGGTAGGTCTTGCCGGTGCCGGCGGGGCCGATGCCGAAGGTGACCGTCGAGTTCTCGATCGCATCGATGTACTGCTTCTGGCCCAGGGTCTTGGGGCGGATCGTGCGCCCGCGCGAGGACAGCACGGCCTGCGAGAGCACGGTGTCGATGCGCTCGCCGGCGGCGCGCTCGTCGCCGTAGAGGGCGGCCGCGCGGCCGACGGCCTCGGGGGTGACGGTCTGGCCCTGCTGCGCGATCTGGATGAGCGAGCGCACGATGTGCTCGCCGCGGCGCACCGCGTCGGCGGTGCCGCGCAGCGTGACCCGGTGACCGCGCACCACGATGTCCGCCTCGGGGACTGCCCCTTCGAGGGCGTCCAGGGCGCTGTCGGACTCGCCGAGCACCTGCAGGGGGCTGAGATGATCGGGGATCGAGAGGTGCCTCTCGGTGAGGGCGGGCTCGGGGCCCGGTGCGGGAGTGGCGGGGTCGCTCACATCTCTCCTTCTGCGAGCTCTCCGCCCGCGAGCACGTGCGCATGCACGTGGAAGACGGTCTGGCCGGCCTGTGCGCCGGTGTTGAAGACGAGGCGGAAGTCGCCGTCCGCGAGATCGGCGGCGAGGTCGCCGGCCACGGAGGCCACGTGGGCCAGCAGGGACGGCTCGGTCGCGAGCTCGCGGACGTCGCGCAGGTGGGTGCGCGGCACGACGAGGACGTGGACGGGGGCCTTCGGCGAGAGGTCCTGGAAGGCGATCACCGACTCGTCCTCGTGGACGCGCTCGGAGGGGATCTCCCCCGCCACGATCCTGCAGAAGACGCACTCGGGGTCGACGCGGATCGAGGCCGAGGGCCCGGGCGACGGGGCGCTGCTGGGCTCGGTGCTCATCATGCGTCCGATTCTACGGGCCGCGGGCCGGCGGGGCCGAGCGGAATCGCGCTCCCCCGCCGGAGGGGGCGAGCACTCGTCTGCGGGAGCCGGACGCGCGTGGGGTCGGCCACAGCTGGTTCATGTTCCTGGCTTTCGAGGGTCCCAAGGAGTTGACTGTCCACGACTGGTTCAGTTGTCAACTACTTTCAAGAGGTCCTCGGAATGCCCAAGCTCGGAATCATCCTCTCCAGCGCCCGCCCGAACCGCGTCGCCGATCACGTGGCGCGCTGGGTCTCCGAGGCGGTCGACGACCGCTTCGAGGTGGATCTGATCGATCTGCGCGAGATCGCGCTGCCCGCCTTCGACGAGCCGCAGTCCCCGAAGTCCGGGGCGGACAAGACCACCGACCACGGGCGCAGCTGGGGCGAGCGCATCGCCTCCCTCGACGCCGCCGTGATCCTCACCCCCCAGTACAACGGCTCCTACCCCGGCGCCCTCAAGAACGCCGTCGACTTCCTCTACGGCGAGTGGAGCGGTCTGCCGCTGCTGCTGATCGGCTACGGCTGGAACGCCGCCAACGAGGTGCTGCCCCTCCTGGAGACCCTCATGACCCGCGTCGGGGCCGAGGTCATCGACTCGATCGGTCTGGGCTTCCGCGAGGACCTCTCGCTCGAGGGCGAGCTGTTCGTCGCCCAGGAGAAGGTCGAGCGCCTCGCCGCGGACCTCGTCTCCCTCGAGGAGAAGGCGCTGCAGCCGGCCGCCTGAACCGCAGGGCGCGCGCAGGAATGCGCGCAGCCGCGAGCAGCGGCATCGACCACCGGGCGGGCCCGGGATCCCCGAGGGGTCCCGGGCCCGCCTGCGTCCGGGGCCGGTCCGCTCAGAGGACCGCTCTCAGCCCCAGCGGCCGATGAGTGCGCTGATCACGGCGAGGGCCGCGGGGCCGGCGGTCGAGGAGCGCAGAACCTCGGGGCCCAGCAGCACGGATCGCGCACCGGCCTCCTTCAACTGCGCGAGCTCCTCCGGGGATATCCCGCCCTCGGGGCCGACGACCACCACGATCTCGGGCACAGCGGCAGGCACCTCGTCGTCCCGCAGGCCGCGCAGCTGCTCGGCGAGCCCCATGAGCCCCACCGACTCCTGCTCGTGCAGCACGAGGACCATGGCCCCCGCCGCGGAGCGCGCACGCAGATCCTCGACGAGCCGGGCGCTGGTCCGCGCCTCGTCGACCGCGGGGATGCCGCGCCGACGGCACTGCTTGACGGCGGCGCGCACCGTGTTCTCCCACCGCGCGCGGCCCTTGCGCAGCTTCTCGCCCTTCCACACGGAGACCGAGCGCTGCGCGATCCAGGGCGTCACCCGGTCCACGCCCAGCTCGGTCGCCGACTCGATCGCCTGCTCGTCCCGGCCGCCGGTGGCGAGCGCCTGGACGAGGGAGAGACGCGGGATGCGGAGCACCGGATCCGAGGGATCCTCGAGAAGGCGCAGGGAGAGCTCCTCCTTGCGCGCCTCGGTGACCTCGGCCCCGACCTGGCGCCCGTCCGCATCGCTGAGCAGGACCCGCTCCCCCGCACGGATGCGGGCGACCTTGGCCGCGTGCCGCCCCTCCTCGCCCGTCAGCTCATAGGGCGAGCCCCCGCCGAGAGCGGCGAGGGCGTCGTCCAGGACCAGGAAGGCGGCGGGGGTGTCGGGCACGGCGGGGCTCCTCGGCGGATCGGTTCTCAGCGCTCGCGGAGGCGATCGCGCAGCTTGCCGAACACGCCGTGGGATCCGCGCCGCCCGGAGGTGGCGGCGGGCTTCTCCTCGTCGCGGACGCTGGCGAGCCTCTCGAGCAGGTCGCGCTGCTCGTCGTCGAGCCGGGTGGGGATCTGCACGTCGAGCTCGACGCGGATGTCGCCGCGGGTGCTGCGGCGCAGCGGGGTGACGCCGAGGCCCTTGAGGACGATCTCCTCGTCGGGCTGGCTGCCCGCCTGGATCTCCACGGTGCGCTCCCCGTCGAAGGTCTCCAGGGGGATGCTCGCGCCGAGGGCGGCGGCTGTCATCGGGATCCGCAGACGGGTGACCAGATCCGAGCCCTCGCGCACGAAGACGTCGTGCTCGGCGACGGAGAGCTCGACGAAGAGGTCGCCCGCGGGTCCGCCGGCCTCGCCGACCTCACCCTCTCCGCGCAGCTGGATGCGGGTGCCGTCCTCCACTCCCGCGGGGATGCGCACGGTCACGGTGCGCTCGCTGGGGGTGCGGCCGTGGCCGGAGCACTGGGTGCAGGGGGACTCGATGACGTCGCCGTGGCCGCCGCAGACGGGGCAGGGCGCCATGGTCACCATCTGGCCGAGCAGCGACTGGGCGACGCGCTGGACGTGGCCGCTGCCGCTGCAGTTGGTGCAGCGGGTGGGGCTCGTGCCGGGCTCGCAGCAGGAGCCCTGGCAGCGATCGCAGGCGACGGCGGTGCGGAAGGCGACCTCCTGCTCGGTGCCGAAGACGACGTCCCGCAGGCTCACCTCCGTGCGGCGCAGCACGTCGCCACCGCGGCGCTGGCGCGGGGTGGGGCCCTGTCCGCGGCCGCGCATGCCCGATGCGCCGGCGAACATGTCGAAGATGTCCGAGAAGTCGAAGGACGCCCCACCGGGGAACCCGCCCATGCCGGGGCCGCCGCCCATGTCGTACTGGCGACGGCGGTCGGGGTTCGAGAGGGTCTCGTAGGCCTGGGAGACCCGCTTGAACGTCTCCTGCGCCTCGGGGTCGGGGTTGACGTCCGGGTGCAGGGTGCGGGCGAGCTTGCGGTAGGCCTTCTTGATCTCGTCGGTCGAGGCCTCGCGGCTGACGCCGAGCAGCTCGTAGTAGTCGTCGTTCACGAAGGGGTCCTTGCTGTGGCGGTGGTTCGGTGGGGCGCGGGCGGAAGCGTCGGGTGCCTCGTCTCGGGGTCGAGCATCAGCCCAGGAAGCGGGAGACGTAGCGCGCGAGGGCCTGGACGGTCGAGATGCCGGTCACGTAGTCCATCCTGGTGGGGCCTAGGATCGCCAGGTGAGAGCCGTCACGGTACCCGGCGCCCACGAGGGACGCCTGGGTGAGCGCGTGCTCGGGGATCTCCTGGCCGATGCGGACCTCGACGGCTCCGGGCTCGGCGCGCATCGAGCCCAGCAGGCGCAGCAGCACGAGCTGCTCCTCGAGCACGTCCAGGAGCGGCTCGACCTGCGTGGTGAAGTCCCCGGCCGAGCGCGCGAGGTTCGCCGCACCGGCCATGATGATGCGGTCCTCGGTGCGGCTGTCGGCGAGCCCCAGCAGGGCGTCGACGACCTCGCGGCATGCCTCCTGCACCGCGGCGGGGCTGCGGGTGACGAGGTCGGCGAGCGGCCCGTGGAGGTCGGTGACCTCGCGGCCGACGACCGCCTGGTTCATGCGCACGCGCAGGTCCGCGTAGAAGTCCGTGTCGAACTCGGCGGAGCGTCCCGCGAGCAGCGGGATGGTGCGCTGGTCGACCTGACCGGACTCGGTGATGAGCACGACGAGCAGGAGCGCGTCGGCCACCTTCACGAGCTCGACGTGGCGCACACGGGCCTGCCGCACCGCCGGGTACTGCACGAGGGCGACCTGGTGGGTGAGCTGGGCGAGCAGGCGGACCGTGCGGGTCAGCAGCTCGTCGAGATCGCCGGCATCGTCGAGGAACGAGCGGATCGCCCGCTTCTCCGGCGAGGACAGCGGCTTGATCGCGGCGACGTGGTCGACGAAGGCGCGGTAGCCCTTGTCGGTGGGCACGCGGCCGGCCGAGGTGTGGGGCTGGGTGATCAGCCCCTCCTCCTCGAGCAGCGACATGTCGTTGCGGACCGTCGCCGCCGAGACCCCCAGATCGTGGCGGTCCAGCAGGGACTTGGAGCCCACGGGCTCGCGGGTGGCGACATAGTCCTCGACGATCGCGCCCAGGATCTGCAGCCTGCGCTCCTCCACGTGCTCACCTCCCATGCGCTGGCACTGTTCGCTTCCGAGTGCCAATGCTACGCGTCGCCGACGCCGCTCCACGAGAGGCGTTCGCCACCGGTGTACGGTGTCGGCCGTGTCACCGCGATCCTTCCCCGACCGCTACGGCCAGGACGTCCTCTCCTCGCCCGCGCCCTCCCACCACCGCCGCGCCCCGCAGGCCGCCGATGTTCCCGCGCAGCGGGACCTCGTCGTCGAGGAGGCGTCCACGGGATTCACCGGCGCGATCGTGCGCCTCGAGAAGATCGCCGGCGACCTCGTCGTCGAGCTCGAGGACGGACGCGGTCGACGCCGCGGCTTCCCCATGGGCCCCGGCTTCATGATCGACGGCAGGCCGGTGCGCCTGGTCCCGCCGCAGCGCGCCGCGGCCGCCGCCCCCGCCCGCCAGCGCTCGGCCTCCGGCTCCGTCTACGTGCGGGGTGCGAAGGCCCGCACGGCCCGCGCCTCGCGGATCTGGGTCGAGGGCAAGCACGACGCCGAGCTGGTGCAGAAGGTGTGGGGCCACGACCTGCGCATCGAGGGCGTGGTCGTCGAGATGCTCGACGGGGCCGACAACCTCGCCGAACGCGTGCGCGATTTCGCCCCCGGCCCGGGCCGGCGCCTGGGCGTGCTCGTCGACCACCTCGTCAAGGGCTCGAAGGAGACGCGCCTCGCGGAGGAGACCATGCGGCTTCCCGGGGCGCGCGGGAACGTGCTGATCCTGGGCCACCCGTACGTCGACGTCTGGCAGGCCGTGCGCCCCGCGCGCGTCGGACTCCAGGCATGGCCCCACGTGCCCCGCGGCACCGACATCAAGGTGGGGACGCTGCGGGCGCTCGGCTGGCCGCACGCCGAGCAGGCCGACATCGCCCAGGGCTGGCAGCGGATCCTCTCCACGGTCCGCTCCTACGCCGACGTCGAGCCGACCCTCTCCGGGCGCATCGAGGAGCTCATCGACTGGGTGACCACCGAGTCGTAGGTCCGGTCCCGAGCAGTTCGCCGCCCTCTCCGGTCGAGCGCGGGGGTTATCCCCCTGCTGCCCCCTCGGCCCACCCCCGCGCGCTCGCGCAGCCTTGCCGATAGGCTCGTGCCGTACGACCAGCCGCAGGCGCCGCGGAACTCCGCGGGCGAGCGGACGATGCTGACGAGGAGCGACCTGATGAGCGAGAACACCGGCCCCGTCGACCCCTACGGCCCCCGGCCCGACGACCGGAACCCCTGGTCTGTCGGCGAGGGCGGCTCGAGCGCGGTCCCGCAGGACCCCGAGGCCACCCAGGACGGGAGCGTTCCCCAGCCCGACGGGACCCAGACTGCCGCCGAGCAGGCGTCCGTCGACCAGGCGCCCGCGGATGCCGCGGGGTCCTCCGCCGCGGATACGGGCTCGGCTCCGATCGAGAACGAGTTCTCCGCGCCGCGTCCCGCCGACGACGCGCACGCGTCGCCCTACGGCCAGGCCTCCCCCTACGAGAACCCGGCCCCGTACGGACAGGGCTCGCCCGCGACGCAGGCCGGCGGCCAGCAGTTCGGCCCCGGCCAGGCGGACACCTCCGCGCAGGCGGGTGCGCAGGCTCAGAGCTCCCCATACGGCGCCACGCAGCAGGGTGGGGATCAGCAGCAGGGCGCGGGCTACCAGCAGCAGGGCGCGTACCAGCAGCAGGCCGGCGGGTATCAGCAGCAGGGCGGGTACCAGCAGGCACCAGGCGCGGCACCGGCGGGCGACTGGTCCAACACTCCCCCGCCGCACATCAAGGGCGTCTCGACGGCGCCGATGACGGGCCAGCCGACCTCGGAGTCCGACACGAAGCTGTGGGCGATCTTCGCCCAACTCGCCTCGATCCTCGGGAACTTCGTCGGCGCGGGGTTCCTGGGCTGGCTGGGGCCGCTGATCATCTTCCTGGTCTACAAGGATCGCAACCGCTTCATCCGCTACAACGCCGCGGAGGCGCTCAACGCAGCGATCGCCGTCGTCATCGCGGAGATCGTCCTGTGGATCGTGGTGGGGATCTTCACGGTCATCACCCTCGGGATCGGCGGGATCATCGTCCCGATCGTCTTCATCCCGGCCCTCCTCCACATCATCTTCGCGATCATCGGTGCGGTGAAGGCGAACGATCGGACGTGGTGGAACTACCCGCTGAACATCCGGTTCGTGAAGTGACGCCGACGCGGCGAACGCGCTGAGGCGATCGGGACGAGAAGCGGTCGAAGCCCCATCCCGCGAGCAGGCCCCGGGATCCGAGGATCCCGGGGCCCCGTCTATGCGCAGCGGCCGCGCCTCACCTCCACGTGACGCCGCGCTCCTCGTACTCCTCGAGGCGGAAGCGCATCATCTCGCCCAGCAGCTTCTCCGGGGCCGGCCGCCCGTACGGGAGCTTCACGGTGCCCTTGCCGGTCTCGAAGTCCTCCAGCTGCGCATCGAAGGCATCGCGGGTGCTGGGCGTGAAGGCCGCGTTCGCGTGCTTCGCGTGGGTGCTGACCACGAACAGGATCATGCCCTGCGGATGCACCCAGGCGATGTTGCCCCACTTCAGCTGCTCGCTCGCCTCGGGGACGACCTCGCGCGCGAGCTCGCGCAGCTGCTGGACGAGCTCGAGGGCGGGGCCGTCCAGCCCGGCGAAGTACTCGTCGACGGTCTTCGGCTTCCCGGTGCGCGCGGTCATGCCAGCAGTCTGGCACCGGCCCTGCGCCCGTGCACGGGATCCCGTGCATCCGCACTCGGAGGACGCAGCGCTGGAGGCCCCTGGCGTCAGGGTACGAGATCGCGGATGACGGCGTCGGCCAGGAGGCGGCCCTCGCGCGTGAGCACCGCCCTGCCCTCGGTGAGGGCGTCCGGATCGAGGTGGCCGCGATCGCGGTGGACGGCGAGCATCCCGCGGGTCTGCGCGGGAACCTCCTGGACCGGGAGCCCGTCGGCGATGCGCAGCTCGAGCATGATCCGCTCCAGGAGGCGATCCTGCTCGCTCAGCTGTTCCGCCTCCTGGACGGGAAGGACTCCCTGGGCCAGGAGCCCCGCGTAGCGGCTGGGGTGCTTGACGTTCCAGGCCCGCATGCCGCGGCGATGCCGGTGCGCGCCGGGCCCGATCCCCCACCAGTCCGCACCGCGCCAGTAGGCGAGGTTGTGCCGGCAGCGCTCGGCGATGGTGCGCGCGAAGTTCGAGACCTCGTACCACTGCAGACCGTGTGCCCTGGTGAGGTCGTCGATGAGCTCGTACTTGTCGGCCATGTCGTCCGGATCGGGCTCGGCGATCTCGCCGTGGCGCAGCCGACGGGCCATCGCCGTGTTCCCCTCGATGATCAGCGAGTAGGCGGAGAGATGGTCGACGTCGCAGGCCAGGGCCGCACGCACCGACGTCTCGACGTCGGCGACGGTCTCCCCCGGCGTCCCGTAGATCAGATCGAGGCTCACCGAGAGCCCCGCCTCCTTCGCCCAGGCGACGGCCTGCGGGACCCGCTCGGGATCATGCGTGCGGTCCAGCGTCGCGAGCACGCTGCGCACCGCGGACTGCATGCCGAAGGAGACGCGGGTGATGCCGCCCTCGACGAGGGTGCGCAGCGATTCGGGGGTGACGGAGTCCGGGTTCGCCTCGGTCGTGACCTCGACGTCCGGCGCGAAGGGCACGAGGGAGCGCAGATGGGAGAGCATCGCGACGAGATCGTCGGCAGGCAGCAGGGTGGGCGTGCCGCCGCCGAAGAACACCGTGGACACCCGGTCGTAGTCGATGCCGTGGGCCGCGTCGTCCGCGAGGGTCAGATCCATCTCGCGCATGGCGTTGGCGGGGTATTCTCGCTGGGACCCGCCGCCGCCCAGCTCTGTCGCGGTGTAGGTGTTGAAGTCGCAGTATCCGCAGCGCACCGCGCAGAACGGCACGTGGATGTAGACCGAGAGGTCGCGTGATCCCCCGGCCTGGTCCGCCTCGGGCGCGGGGGCTGTCGTGGTGCTCATCCGGGGTTCTCCTCGCTGCGGCCGGGGATCTCGATGCCGGGCAGGGGCTCGAGACCCGTCAGGGCGTCGTGCAGTGTGATCGGGAGCGGCGGGATCCGGCGGGCGAACTCCTCCGCGCTCATGGCCTGCAGCTCCCTGCCGAGCTCGATGGCCGTGTCCTCGAGGATGGCTGCGCGGACGGCGCGCTCCCAGCCCTCGGCCGCTTCGCCCAGGAACAGCACCCATCGCACCTCGCCCGTGCGCAGGTCCAGCACCTGCAGCGAACCGACGGCGGCGGCCGCCCCCTCGGCGGGGTCCAGGGCCATCTCGGCGAGGGCCGGCACCACCTCGAACTCGAGGACGAAGTCGGCGAACTCCCCCGGGCGTGGCCACCCGCGGGGCACGTGGCGTCCGAACCCGCGACGCCCGGGCCGGGCAACGCCGCGGCCGTCCCGCAGCCGATGGACGAGACCCGTGCGCGTGCCCACGCGGGCCTCGCCGTTCCTGCGCCCGAGGGAGATCGTCTGGATGTTCGCGACGCCCTGCTTCTCCGGGGACGTGAACCGGGCTCCGAGCTCCACATGCGTCTGCAGCGTGTGCTCGGCGTCCACGCGCAGCGCCTCGCGCTGCTGGTCGCGGATGATCGCGGCGCGATCGGCGGGGAGGGCCAGCCGGACGGCGTTCCACAACGAGGGCGCCGCAGGCGCGTCTGCCCCGTCGGACAGCTCCTGCTCGTACGTGGCGTGCAGGTCCCGAAGACGGCTCACGTCCGTCGGCGCGGTGAGCGCGGTGGCGAGCTCGAGCATGACGTCCGGGTGGGCGCGGGAGACGGTCTCATCGAGCAGCACGGCGGGCAGCGCCGGGACGCGTTGGCGCAGCCGCTCCTCGTCCACGTCGCGCAGCTCTCGGGCGACGTCGAGGCAGCGACGATACGGGAAGCCGTCCCGGATCGCCTCGTTCCACAGCGCCGCCGCCCTGCCCATGAAGAGCACCCAGCGGACCTCCTGGCGCGCCGGATCGGCGACCAGGAGCGATCCGATCTCTGCGCGCGGCCGACCGGGACGGGGCAGGCATCCGGCCAGCAGCGGGGCGAGTCGATCCCTGAGCACCGGCAGCATGCTCCGATCCGGAGCGGGCCTGAGGTCGTCCGTGCCGTCGGCCGACGGGGCAGGGCTGCGCAGAACCTTCCCGTCGCTCATGCGCACCGAGCCGCCGCCGATCTGCCCCACCGACTGCGGCGCGAGGGCGTCCAGGAAGAGCAGGCGCAGGTCCACGATCCCGTCGCCCGGCGACCATGCCGCGGCTCCGGAGGCCCCCTGGGCCCACGCGTCGGTGTTCTCCTGGTCCAGCCGCGAGGCCCGCGCGTGGTCCGCGAGGATCGCGGCGGCCAGAGCGGTCGGGACCTCGAGCCGCAGGCCGTCCTCGAGACCGGGGACGTCGCGCTGCTCCCTCGGCGCGGGCGCCGGTTCGTGCTCGCGGCCCGCTGCTGCGGCCGTGGTCACCGGGTGCGGTCCGCCCGTCGCCCGTTCGTATCTGAACCACGAGCGCCCCAGCACGTCCCCCGCATCCTGCGACACGGAGACCATGCGCAGGAGGGTGCCGTCGTCGCGGAGGACGAGGCGGTCGGAGACCATGGACGTGTCGGCGCCGTGGTGGACTCCGTCGACCTCGTAGGAGACCCGGCCGATCCCGCTCCGGGGCACCAGGTGCAGCGAGGCGCCCTCGGCGAGGACGCGGCCCTCGCTCGGTGCCGGCGTGTCGAGCAGGGTGCCGTCGAGCTCCCACCATGCGGTCGGCGTCGTGCCGTCGACGGTCTCGGTGAAGGCGCCGTCCGGGGAGATCTCGAGCCGCACGCCCGAGGCCGTGGCGAACGCCGTCGGGGGCGCCGAGGGGTCCTCGTACACCCAGCCACGCGCGAGAGCGGGGCCGTGGCCCTCCTGGCCGACGCCGAGCAGGGCGGCGTCCGTCGCGCCCGTGAGCGTCCAGTACCCCGCGACCGGGCACGCTGGCGTGGACCGGCCCGGGGACTGCGGGGCCGCGGCCATCACTTCTTCTTCGCGTCCTTGCTGCCGCTGTCGCCGCCGCCGTCGGAGGAGAGCGCGGCGATGAAGGCCTCCTGCGGCACTTCGACGGAGCCGATGTTCTTCATGCGCTTCTTGCCCTCCTTCTGCTTCTCCAGCAGCTTGCGCTTGCGCGAGATGTCGCCGCCGTAGCACTTGGACAGCACGTCCTTGCGCATGGCGCGGATGTTCTCGCGGGCGATGATGCGGGAGCCGATGGCGGCCTGGATGGGCACCTCGAACTGCTGGCGCGGGATGAGGTTCTTGAGCTTGCCGGCCATCTCGACGCCGTAGTGGTAGGCCTGCTCGCGGTGCACGACGGCGCTGAAGGCGTCGACCGGCTCGCCCTGCAGCAGCATGTCGACCTTGACGAGGTCGGCCGCCTGCTCCCCCTCGACGTCGTAGTCGAGGGAGGCGTAGCCCTTGGTGCGGGACTTCAGCTGGTCGAAGAAGTCGAAGACGATCTCCGCGAGCGGCAGCGTGTAGCGCAGCTCGACGCGGTCCTCCGAGAGGTAGTCCATGCCCAGCAGGCTGCCGCGCTTGGACTGGCACAGGTCCATGATCGCGCCGATGAACTCGCTCGGAGCCAGCAGCGTGGCCCGGGTGATCGGCTCGCGGATCTCGCGCACCTTGCCCTCGGGGAAGTCCGAGGGGTTGAGGACGTCGACCTCGGTGCCGTCCTCCATGGTCACGTGGTAGATCACCGAGGGCGCGGTGGCGATCAGATCGAGGTCGAACTCGCGCTCGAGGCGCTCGCGGATGATCTCGAGATGCAGCAGCCCCAGGAAGCCCACGCGGAAACCGAAGCCCAGGGCCGTGGACGTCTCCGGCTCGTAGTTCAGGGCCGCGTCGTTGAGCTTGAGCTTGTCCAGCGCGTCGCGCAGGTTGGGGTAGTCCGAGCCGTCGATCGGGAACAGGCCCGAGAACACCATCGGCTTGGGATCCGAATAACCCGCGAGGGGCTCGGTGGCGCCGCGGCGCGCGGAGGTGACGGTGTCGCCGACCTTCGACTGGCGCACGTCCTTCACGCCGGTGATGAGGTAGCCGACCTCGCCCGGGCCCAGGCCCTTGGTGGGGATCGGCTCCGGGGAGATCACGCCGAGCTCGAGCAGGTCGTGCTCGGCGCGCGTGGAGAGCATCTCGATGCGCTCGCGCGCCGAGAGCCGGCCGTCGAAGACGCGCACGTAGGTGACGACGCCCCGGTAGGTGTCGTACACGGAGTCGAAGATCATCGCGCGGCAGGGGCCGTCGGCGTCGCCCGTCGGGGCGGGCAGGGTGCGGACCACGTGGTCGAGCAGCTCGGGCACGCCCACCCCGGTCTTCCCCGAGACGCGCAGCACCTCGTCGGGATCGACGCCGACGAGCTGGCCGATCTCGGCCGCGTACTTCTCGGGCTCGGCGCCGGGGAGATCGATCTTGTTGAGCACCGGGATGATGGTGAGGTCGTTCTCCATCGCCAGGTAGAGGTTCGCGAGAGTCTGCGCCTCGATGCCCTGGGCGGCGTCGACCAGCAGGATCGCGCCCTCGCAGGCGGCGAGCGAGCGGGAGACCTCGTAGGTGAAGTCGACGTGCCCGGGGGTGTCGATCATGTTCAGCGCGAAGTTCGTCCCGTCGACCTGCCAGGGCATGCGCACGGCCTGGCTCTTCACGGTGATGCCGCGCTCGCGCTCGATGTCCATCCGGTCGAGGTACTGGGCGCGCATCGCCCGTTCGTCGACCACGCCGGTGAGCTGGAGCATGCGGTCGGCCAGCGTCGACTTGCCATGGTCGATGTGGGCGATGATGCAGAAGTTCCGGATGCGCTCCGAGGGCGTCGAGGCGGGCTGGATGTCGCTCGCGGCATCGGCGGGGATCCTCGGGGTCACCGGCATCTGTCCTCTCATCGTGGCGCCGACGGGCACATCCCGGGGCGCGCGCTGGCAGCACCCACCATGGTCTCATGGCGCGCGCTGATCGCGAGGCCGAGGGGCCGCTTGGGGGCGCACATCACCCGGGTCCCCGTCGTGCGCGAGGCGGCGACGACGACCGCGCTCCCCGCCGTCCGCCACCGGGAGCCTGTCTACGATGGGCGCGATCCGCACGCGCTCGCACCGACCGCACAGGAGGACCCGCATGTCCCTCGGCTCCCGACTCGGCTCGATCCTCACCCGCGCCGCCCGCTCCCGCACCGTGCGCCGGGCCGCGCGCGATCTCGGACGCAGCGCCGCGGACGCGCTGCGCAACGGCGAGGGGAACGGGTCCCGCGAGGGCGGGCACAGCCCACGCGGGCGCACCCGCGATCGGGCGGACGGCTCCACCGGCGAGCACGCGGTGCTGCGCGACCGCTCCTCCTCCCCCGCCCCGGCCATCACCTATGCGCCGAGCGCCGACGGGGACGCCGATCCCGGCGAGATCGTCTGGGCGTGGGTCCATTTCGAGGAGGACGTCCATCAGGGCAAGGACCGCCCCGTGCTCGTCCTCGCCCTCGAGGACGCGTCGGCGGGCGGCGCCGACGGCTCGGGGCAGGCGGTCGTCGCCCTCATGCTCACCTCGCGCGATCGCGGGCAGGGCACCCACACCGACACCCGCGGCGCGACCTGGGTCGACATCGGCACCGGGCCGTGGGACTCCCAGCACCGACCCTCCGAGGTGCGGGTGGACCGTCTCCTGAGGATCCCCGCCTCCGCGGTGCGCCGGGAGGGCGCACGCGTGGACCGCGACCGGTTCGACGCGGTCGTCGCCGAGGCGCGCCGGGTGCACGGCTGGTCGGACTGACCGAGGCCCCTGCGCGACCCGGGCGCGACACGTCACATGGTCGCGGGATTCCGGGGCCGTTGCTGGTAACCTCGTGTGCTGTATGTGTGACATACCGCCCGGTGTGCGCACACCCGGTCGCCCGCCGTGTCAGGGCCGATCGGAGTGAGCGTCTCGGGTGCGTGACCGCGGCAGCGACCCGGCACCGACGTCTCCAGGCGATCCCCACCGCCCGTCCCCGTCGTGGCCGTTCCTCTGCAGCTGCGGACGTTCCACCACATCCCAGAGCAAGAGAAGAGTCCCGTGGCAAACATCAAGTCGCAGATCAAGCGCAACAAGACCAACGAGAAGGCCCGTCTGCGCAACCGTGCGTACAAGAGCGAGCTGAAGACCTACGTGCGCAAGGTGCGCACCGCCGTCGCCGCGGGCGACGCGGACGCCGCGCAGTCGGCCCTGCAGGTCGCCGGGCGCAAGCTCGACAAGGCCGCCTCGAAGGGTGTCATCCACAAGAACCAGGCCGCGAACCGCAAGTCCGGTCTCGCGAAGCTCGTCGCCGGCGTCGCCGCCTGAGACGGCTCCACGCCTTCCACGAGGGCCCCGCACCGTTCGGTGCGGGGCCCTCGTGCATGCGGGGCGGGGTCAGCGGGTGCGCCGGGCGCGCGAGATCTCGATGATCATGCGCTGCACGGACCACTGCGGGTCCCGGCCCGCGCCCTTGACCTCGTGATCCGCCTGGGCGACGGCGTTCAGTGCGCGGGCGAGCGAGCGGTCGCTCCACCCGCGCGCATCGCGGGAGAGGTTCTTGACCATCCACTCGGGCATGCCGAGGCTGCGTGCGGAGGCGCCGGGCGTGGAGACCTTCGCGAGGCCCCGCATCTTCGAGGCCATCGCGGCCACGAGGGGCACCGGGTCGGCGCCGGCCAGGCGGGCCTGCTGCAGCAGCACGAGGGCCTCGGCCTCACGTCCGGCGATGGTGGCATCGGCGACGGCGAAGGCTGTGGTCTCCACGCGCCCGGCCGTCACCCCGCGCACGTGCTCGAGGGTGACGGGCGCCGCCTGCTCGCCGCCCTCCGGGGTGGTGTCCTCGATGAGCTGACGGCTGATGGCGGCGAGCTCCGAGAGGTCGGTGCCGAAGGCGTCGACGAGCGCGGCTGCCGCGTCGGGCTGGATGCGGCGTCCGGCCCGGGTAAACTCGGCGGTGACGAAGGTCTGCTTGTCGCCGGCGCGCTTGATCGGATCGGCAGCGACGCGCTGGACCCCGGCCTTCTTCAGGGCGTCCAGGAGCTTCTTGCCGCGGTTCCCGCCGCGGTGGACGAGCACCAGGGTGACGTCGTCCTCCGGGGCCTGGATGTAGCTGCTGACCTCACCCACGAGCGACTCGGGTGCGGACTGCAGGTCGGGCACGAGCACGAAGCGGCCCTCGCCGAACAGGGACGGGCTCGTGACCTGGGCGAGTGCGCCCGCGACGGCACTCTCGCCGCCGATCTCGTGGATCGCGACCTCCGGATCCCTCTCGCGCGCGAGGGCCTTCAGCCGCTCGAGGGCGCGCGCAGCGATCAGCGGCTCCGTCCCGTGGACGAGCACCACGGGCGCGAGGTCGACGCTGTGCCAGGCGACGTCGGCCATCGGCAGCTCCTTCGGGATCGGCGGGTCGGATGGTGGGTGGCTTCGGGCGGTGGCTGGAGGCGGCGGACACGCCGCGACGGACGCGCGACGATCCCCTCGGGGCGCGCGCCGGGAGGCCCGCTCGATCCTATCGGGCCAGTCCGACGGCCCGGGGACTCAGCGGGTCCTCGGCGGGGAGCAGGACGGTGCCGTCGACGTCCGTGCGCGCGGAGCGCGCCCCGAGCCCGTCGGCGATCGAGAGGGTCTGCGGCGAGGGATGGCCGAATGTGTTGTCCTTGCCCACGGTGAACAGCATGAGCTGCGGCGACAGCGCATCGTAGAGGCCGGAGGTCTGTCGCTTGGAGCCGTGATGGGCGGTCTTCACGATGGTCGCCGGGGCGGGCCGTGCGGCGAGCAGGCGCGCTTGGCCGACGGGCTCGAGATCCCCGAGTCCCACGTAGCTCACGCCGTCCGGCCACGTGGCACGCACGACGACCGAGCAGTCGTTGAAGTCGTCCCCCTCGCCCCCGGTCTCGAGATGGGATGCCTGGCGGGCGCCGTCGGCCGACGGCGGCCACAGGACGTCCAGGCCCAGGGTGCCCTCTGCCTGGGCTGTGCCGGTGGTGACGGCGGTGATCGGTACGGCGGGGACCGTCTTCGCCGTCGCCTCGGGCAGAGGGCACACCCACTGCGCCCTCGGCGTCCGCTCTCCCGTGAGGGCGTCGATCCCGCCCACGTGGTCGGCGTGGGGATGCGTGAGGACGAGCAGATCGATGCGGGTGACGTGCAATCGGTCGAGGCATGAGCGCAGGGCATCGGGGTCGGGACCGGTGTCCACGAGCACGGTCGCGGGCTCGGCGCTGCCCGGGCTGTCCTCGGAGGAGCCCGCGTCCTCGCGCCGTTCGCGCAGCAGGACCGCGTCGCCCTGGCCGACGGCGCAGGCGGCGACGCGCCAGTCGTCGGCCCCGGCACCGGGGACCGGAAGGCGCTGGGCGAGCGGCGGGGCGAGCACGGCGACGAGCACCGCCGCGAGGACGAACCGGACGATCCGCGAACGGTGGCCCAGCACCCCGGCGACGACGAGAGCGATCGCGAGCAGGGCGAGCACCGCTCCCGATGCCCCCTCGGGCACGGCGATGCGGGAGCCCGGCAGGGCGTCGGCCGTGCGCGCCACGAGGACGACCAGGTGCGCGCCGCCGGCGGTGAGGTGCCACAGCGGGGTCGCCAGAGCAGGGGCGACGGGGCCGATGAGCGTCGCGATCATCCCGATCACCGTGGCGGGGCCGACGATCGGGGCGACCGCCATGTTGACCGGCACTGCCCACACCGACACCTCGGGGGTGAGCAGCACGAGCACGGGCGTGCACGCGAGCTGCGCGGCGAGGGGAACGGTGATCAGGAGCGCCCACGGGCGGCGGATCCTCCCCCCGCTCATGCTCACGGCCGCGCTCGCCATGGCGGGGGCGAGCACGAGGATCGCGGCGGTCGCGAGGGCGGAGAGCAGGAAGCCGGCGGAGGCCGCGGTCGCCGGGTCGAGGCAGGACCACAGGGCGATCGCCGCTCCGAGCGAGGCGACCGGGGAGGCGCGCACGCCCATGAAGCGGGCCGCGAGCAGCGGTGCGGCCATGGTCGCCGCCCGCAGCACCGACGGCTCGTCCCCGACGAGGGCGACGTACGCGGCGCCGGCGACCGCCGCGGCCGCCACGCGTGGACGCCGCGGGACGCCGAGCAGGAGGGCCGGGATGAGCACGGCGCCGAGGACGAGCGCGATGTTCGCTCCGGAGACCGCGACGAGGTGCGAGATGCCGGCCCGGCGCATGATCTCCTCGGTGTCGGTCGACATGCCGCTGGTGTCGCCGGTGGTCATCCCGCGTGAGAGCGCCGCCTCGTCGTCCGGCAGCGTCGCGGTGAGGTCGCGGGCGACCTCGCGGACGTGCTGTCCGGGACCGTGCGCCCCCTCGAGGACCTCCACGCGTGCGGCGGCGAGGATGACGATGCCGTCGGTCTGGGCGACGCGGGCCCGCACCCGGATCACGTCGTGGTCGTGCACGGGGTCGAGGAGGTCCTTCCCGCCGGTGACGAGCATGCGCGTGGAGGCGGGCAGCGCCGACTCGTCGGAGCCGATCCGCGCGGGTCCGGGACGCAGGCGGACCATCACCTGGCGGCGGTCCTCGGCGCCGGGGAACGTGCTCGAGGGCTCCTCGCTGTCTCCGGTCGCGACCGCCTCGAGCTCGACCATGCGACCGGTGGCGGACGCGTCCTCGAGGGCGAGGACCGTGGTCTCGTGGCGGTCGATCCCGGGGACCAGCAGCGCGGCCCCGAGTCCGATGAGCACGAGGTGCGCGCCGACGGCGGCGATCGCGCCGGGTCGGCGCAGGCAGGCGGCGATGCACAGGGAGAGCACGGCGAGGGCGACCAGCAGCAGGAGTGCGGCCCTGATGCCGCAGGCGATGCCGAGCACAGCGAGGGTCCAGAGCACGGCCGCGGCGGGCACGGTGCGCAGATCGGCGCGGGTGAGCACGCTCAGACCGTCGCCTGCGGACGGATCTTCTCGAGGGTCGTCGGGCCGATGCCCGAGACCTCGGCGAGGTCGTCGACGCTCGCGAAGGGGCCGTTCTGCTCCCTGTGGTCGATGATGCGCTGGGCGATGGCAGGGCCGACTCCGGGGAGCTCGTCGAGCTGGTCGGCGTCGGCCGTGTTGATGTCGATGGCAGCCGACCCGGAGCCGTCAGCGGATGTCGCGCCGCCGCTGCCCTGTCCCGTGTCGGCCGAACTCCCGGACGTGCCCGCTCCCCCGGTGCTCCCGGGCGCCGCCACGTCGGCGGGCTCCTCCCCTTCCTCGGGGACCTGGATCTGCTCGGCGTCGACCAGGACGCGCGCGAGGTTCACGGAGGTCAGATCCGCCGCCTTCGTCTGCCCGCCCGCCTCCTCGAGGGCGTCGGCGACGCGGGAGCCCGCCGGGAGCTCCACCACCCCGGGGTCCTCGACGGCTCCCGAGACGTACACGACCACCGTGCCCTCCCCCGCGCCCCCGGGGGCGCCGCCGGCTTCTCCGGGCGCATCCGTGGACGGCGTGGCGGAGCCGGATGCCGAGGGGGATGCGACCTCGCCGTCGGACCCCTCGCCCCCGGTGCCGTCATCCTCGGCGGCCGACGGGTCCGAGGGCACGGGGGCCGCGGAGGACGACGCGGCCGGCGTCGTCGGCACGGACCCGGCCACCGCGCTGCCGCGGCCCGTGAGGTGGATCGACGCGCCGGCGATGAGGACGAGCACGGCGATGCCTGCGAGAGCGGCCGGAGAGGGCCGCGGGATCCTCCGCCACCAGGGCGCGCGCTCGGTGCCGCGATGCTCGCGGACCTCGACGAGGTCGTCCTCGGACTCCCACCCGAAGCCCTCCAGGGTGGTCGGGTCCTGCGTGCCGTCGTCCTCGCGCCGCCGGCCCTGATCCCTGCGCCGATGCCGCCCCGCCCGCGGGCGCGCGGGGGCCGAGTGCTCTCCGCGCCGCCGGGAGCGGGATGCCTGGGAGCGTGCCCGGCCGATGGTCCGGGCGGAGCGGGATGCGTGCGACATGCCGGTGAGGCTAGGTGCACGGCGGGGCGCGGGTCAGCGTCGGATGCCCCGATGGGGACAACCGGGCACTGGGGAGGAACGGCGGACTGCTTACCAGGTCCCAGGCCCCGGGCACTCAGTTCAGGCCGAAGGTCGCCATCCACTGGGACCAGAACGCGATCACGATGACCACGGCGACCAGGGCGTACCAGAGCAGCGTCAGCACGACCCAGCGGCGCAGCAGCGGGGCCAGGGCCCCGCGCACCGTCAGCGTGCCGGTCTCGACCGTGTGGGCGAGCACGGCGAAGAACATCGGCGCCGTGACGACCCAGACCACCAGGCACCACGGGCACAGGGCGTGGATGACGAAGATCGCGGAGATCGCGAGGAAGTGCACCATCGCGAACGCGAAGATCATCCCGCCGAGCGTCGCCCAGCGGAACCAGCGGGGCACCGGGGCCCGGGAGACCAGCAGGGAGCCGATCGCGCCCATGATCGCGAAGCCGCCCAGGCCGATCGCCATGTTGGGGATGCCCAGGGCGCTCGCCTGCCAGGTCATCATCACGGTGCCGCACGAGATGAAGGGGTTGATGTCGCAGCCGAGCTGCGCGTCGGGATTCGCGCTGAGGAAGATCTTGTCCATGAACAGCGCGAGCGCGGCGATCCAGCCGAGCGCTCCGCCGATCAGCAGCACGATCCCCACCACCAGGTCCGGGGCGCGGCGGCGGGAGGCGCGCTCGGCGGCGAGCTCGGCCTCGACCTCGGCGCGCAGCGCGGCCTCGTCGTCGTGCGGTTCCGCACCGCGGTGCGTGTGTTCGGAGCGAGATCGTGCGTTCATCGGGCCCTCCTCAGGCGCTGCCGACCACGGGGTGGGCGGCGAACCATCGCGAGAGGCGCTCGAGGCCCTCGTCGAAGCTCACCGCGGGGGTCCAGCGCAGGCGCTCGCGGGTGCGGCGCTGGTCGAACCAGTGGGCGGTGGACATCTGCTCGGCCAGGAACTCCGTCATCGGCGGCTCGTCCTCGCCGGGCCTGATCTCCCAGACCTTCTCGACGGCGCGCCCGGCGAGCCGCGCGAGCGAGCCGGGGATCCGACGGCTGGGCCGGGGCACCCCCGCGGCCCCGCAGAAGCCGCCGAGGACGTCGCGCACGGTCCGGGGCTCGCCGTTGGTGATCACGAAGCTCTCGCCGTGCACGTCCTCGATGGCGTCGAGGCCGGCGACGATCGCCGAGGCGGCGTTGTCCACGTACGTGGTGTCGATGAGGGCCATGCCGTCGTCGAGGATCGGCAGGGTGCCGCGGCGTCCGCGGTCCACGATCCGGCCCACGAGCTGCGTGTCCCCCGGGCCCCAGACGATGTGCGGGCGCAGCGAGGTGACCAGGAGGTCGTCCTTGCCGTCTGCCGCCATGGCCTCGAGCTCGGCGGCGGCCTTGGTGCGCGCATAGCTGCCGCGCGCGCGCTCGGGATCCGCCGGTGTCGCGTCGAGGCCGACGATCGAGGTGCCGAGGTGCGCGACCGAGGGCGAGGAGATGTTCACGAGGCGCCCGCCGCCGTGCGCGCGCAGCGCATCCAGCACGTGACGGGTGCCGCCGATGTTCACGGCGCGGAACTCCTCCTCGGGGCCCGCGAAGGAGACCTTCGCGGCGAGGTGGACGATCGCGTCGACCCCGTCGGCCGCGCGGCGCACGTCGTCGGCGTCGGTGAGGGATCCCTGGACGTCCCGCACGCCGGGCAGCCCGGCGGGCCGGCGCTGGAAGGCGCGGACGTCGTCGCCGCGGTCGCGCAGGGCGGTCGCGACGGCGCCGCCGAGCATGCCGGAGGCGCCGGTGACCAGGACGCGGCGGCTCACAGCGCGGGCGCCTTCCGCCCCTGGAGCGTCGCCTCGGACCATGCCGAGAGCGCTGCCCGGTCGATCTTCGAGTTGTGGCGGATGTCGGTGGGCAGCGACGCGGTCGTGAACACGGTCGCGACCTCGACGCCCGTCGCCTGCGCCACGGCCTGGCGCACGGCCTCCTGCAGGGCGGTCTCCGCCGGGTGCGGGGTCCGTGCCCTCCCCGGCCGGTAGCCGTCCTCGGTCTCGAGGATCACCACGACCTGCTGGGTGCCGCGGGGTCCGACGGCCGCGGCGCCGGCGCGGCGCACGGTCGGCACGGACTCGGCGGCGGACTCGACGCGCACGGGCGTGACCAGGCCCTGGGCCGTGGCGAGCACGTGGGCGGAGCGGCCCTCGACCCACAGTCGGCCTGCCTGGTCGAGATGGCCGACGTCGCCGGTGGCATGCCAGCCCTCGAAGCGGCTCGCGCGCGCGGTGGTCCCCCAGAGCATGAGGTAGCGGTCGCGCACGTGCGGGGCGCGCACGAGGATCTCGCCCGTGCGGTCCGGCTCCGTGCTGATCTCACCGGTGGTCCCGCCCTCCCCGTCCATGACGGCGATCGCGATCTCGGTGCGCGGCACGGCGGTACCCACGCACACGCCGGGACCGTCGCCGGCCTCCTCGATGCCCTCGAGGTCGATGGCGGCCACGGCCAGGCACTCGGTCATCCCGTACGGCGTGAGCGCCCGTGCGCTCGGCATCACGCCGCGCAGCTCGCGCAGCAGCGGGGCGGGGATCGGCGCGCCGGCCGAGAAGAAGCTGGGCACGCGCGCGAGGGCGGCCCGCCCGGTCTCGTCGAGCTGGTCGGCGGTGTCGATGATGTTGCGCAGCGCGGCGGGCGCGGTGAACACGGCGGGCGCCCCGAGCGCCTCGACGGCTGCCGCGAGGGCGGGCGCCGTGAGATCGCCCGGACGGGTGATGTCCATGTCCGGGACGACCGATGGCGCGCCGAGCGCAGGGCCCAGCAGCGCGAAGGGCGCGAAGCCCGCGACCAGCCCGCGATCGGCCTCGAGGGCGAGGGTGTCGCCGACGGCCGCGAACATGGCGCCCATCTGCCGGTGGGTGAGCACGGCACCCTTGGCGGGGCCCGTGGAGCCGGAGGTGAACAGCACGGCGGCGTCGGCGTCCTGGTCCGGCCAGGGGGCGTCGATGCCGGCGCCGAGGGCGCGCATCTGGCGGCCCTCCTCGGCGAGCTCGGCCACGGAGGTCTCGACGTCGAGGGCGGCGCGGTCGACCGTGGGCAGCTGCGGGACGCTGATGCGGCGGCCGGGCCAGCCGAGCGCACGGGCGCCGACGAGTGCCTTCTCGATGCCGATGATCCAGTCCGGGTGCGATCCGATCACGGCACGGGTGAGTCCGTCGGTGCCCAGGCCGGCGTCGGCGATCACGGCGACCGCGCCCAGGCGCAGGCAGGCGTACAGCACGGCGGTGAGGTCCGCCCCGGGCGTGACCAGCACGCTCACGCGGTCCCCGGGCATGATCCCGTGGGCGCGCATGCCGGCGGCCAGGTCCTCGGTGCGCTCGGAGAGCAGGGACCAGTTGATGCGGCGGCTCTCGCCGGCTCGCGCGCCGAGTTCGACGACGGCGGGGAGGTCGGCGGTCGCGGGGTCCTGGGCACGGCGCGTGATCGCCTCGCCGAGGTGGATCTCGGGAGCCTGCTCGGCGAATGACGAGACGGGGCGCAGCGCCTCGCCCGCGCCGACCGCATCGCGCGGGTGCTCGGCGTCGCCGAAGGTGTCCCGGAGCCAGGTGGCGACGAGGCCGGCGACGTCGGCGTCCTCCCACACGAGGTGGGAGGCGCCCTCGAAGCGGTGGACGTCGGCATGGGGGACGCGCTCGACCAGGTCGCGCAGGTAGCGGTCCGAGAAGGTCACGTCGCGCGGACCCCAGGCCATCAGCGTGGGCACGTCCATGCCGGTGATGCCGCCGGCGAGGCGCTCGAGGGTCGCACGGCTGGGGTGGTTCGCGCTCGCGGGGATGTCGGCGACGAACTGCTCGATGCCCAGGCGCCGCGAGCGGCCGCGGTAGGGGGCGAGATAGGCCTCCTGCACCTCCCGGGGCAGGGCCGGCTTGGAGAGGGCGACCGTGGTGCGCAGGAACGCATCGGTGACCGAGGTGCTCAGCGGCAGCATCGCCGGGGCGGTCGCGAGCTGCAGCGCCTTCGGCAGGGACTCGCCGAGCTCCTGGTGGATCCCCGTGTTGGTGAGGATCATTCCGGCGACGTCGTGGCGGTTGTCCAGCGCCCACCCCACCGAGACGATGCCGCCCCAGTCGTGGCCGACGGTCACCACGGGGCCGCGCACGCCGAGTGCGTCGGTGAGCAGGGAGAGATCGGTGATGCGGTCCTGCAGGCCCCTCGTCTCCCCGGTGCGCTCGGAGTACCCCATCTCGAGCTGGTCCACCGCGATCACGCGCCAGGGGATGTCCTCGCGGATCAGCGAGCGGTACAGGAACGAGTACGTCGGGTTCCCGTGGACGGCGAGCAGCGTGCCGCGCGGGGCGACGCCGCGCTCCGCCAGCAGCGGGGCGGAGTCCAGGAGATGCCAGGAGCGCAGCTCGCCGGTGTGGTCGCGGGCCTCGACGAGCCGGTGGGCGCGGGGATCCACGCCGGGCAGCTCGGGGGCGGCCACGGCCCGGGAACCGCGGGGACGCTCGATGCTCACCACGTGACCTCCATCATCGCGGTGTTCAGTCCGGAGCCGACGCCCATCAGCAGCACGCGCTCGCCGCGAGCGATGTTCTCCTGGTGGTGGGCGAGGGTCATCGGGACCGCCTCGGCGGCGACGTTGCCCCATTCGGGGAAGGTGATGGGGATGCGCTCCATGCCGACCCCGGTGATCTTCGAGAAGTTCCGGGTGTAGACCATGGAGACCTGGTGCGGGATCACGTGCTCGATGCTCCCGAAGTCCAGGCCCTGCGCGTTGGCGTCCTTCCAGGTGTCCAGGATCAGCTCGATCCCGTTCTCCAGCAGACCCTCGCTGTCGGTGCGCATGTCGTCCATGTCGCCGATGCACAGCTCATGGTGCTCGGTGCCGGCGCGGGCCTGCGTGACCGTCACCCGGTGCCCCTCGGGGTGCTCGTCGGCCCGGCCCAGCACGGCGGCGGCGGCGCCCGAGCCGAGGGTCAGCGCGGCGAACTGGTTGTTGAAGTCGGCGCGCACTGCGCCCTTGGAGTTCAACCGGGCGATGGTGTCGCGCTGGACCTGCTCGACGTCCTCGGCGCCGACGATCAGCGCGTACTGGATCTGGCCGGAGTCGATCATGCCGGCCGCGACCGTCATCGCGTTGACGAAGCCCAGGCACGCATTGGTGATGTCGAAGTTCAGGCAGCTGCGGGGCATGCCGAGGGCGTCGTGCACGGACGCGGAGACCGCCGGCTCGAGATGCTGACGGCACACGGAGGCGTTGATCAGCACGCCCACCTGGTCGCGCGTGATGCCGGCCTTGGACATCGCCCGCTCGGCGGCGAGCACGATGCCCTGCTTCCACCCGGACTCGGTGTCGCGCCACCAGCGGCGCTCCTGGACGCCGGCGACGCGCTGGAGGACGCCGCGCGGAAGGCGCAGGCGGCGGCGCGCGGGCGCGAGCATCTCGTCGATCTCGTCGGAGGACACGGGGACCTGGGCTTCGGTGGCCTCGACGGCCAGCAGCGCCGTGTTCCTATGCACGAATCCCGAGTTGTCGCTCACACCGGTCACCTTCGCAGTCGTCGTCTCGTCGCAGTCTCTGCGCCGCCCTCTGCGCCGCCTGCGCGCCCGGGGGCGTGCAGAGAGCGCTCGCGGCATTCTTCCACCCTGATCCTGGGGCCGCTCGGGAGCCGTGTCCGACGCCACCCGGTCGCCGCCCCGGGGCCCGGATCAGGGGCGTCGGGAGCCCGACCCGTCGGCGCCCGAGCCCTCACCCGGTCCGTCGGCCCCCGGCCCAGCGGCGCCCGTGTCGTGGTCCTGCAGCCGGTTCGGGGCGTCCGGCTCGACGCCCAGGTGCCCGCGGCCGCTGCGCAGCAGCCTCTCGTCGAGGTGGTGGCCCAGGTGGTAGCGGGCGAACAGCAGGCTCTGGCGCAGCAGGTCCTCGCGGTGGGTGGGGCGTCCGTGGCCGCCGCGGGTGGAGATCTCCAGCAGCACGGAGCCCTCCCAGCCGCGGTTGGCAAGGCGCCGCAGCACCTCGGCGCAGGGCTGGTTGCCCTCTCCGGGCGGCAGGTGCTCGTCCTTGGTGGTGCGGCCGGTGCCGTCGGCCAGGTGCAGATGGGCGAGGCGGTCCCCGAGCCTGTCCACCATCGCCAGGGCGTCGTCCCCGGCGGTCGCCGCATGGGAGAGGTCCACGGTGACGTGGTCGTACTCCTCGTCGGTCGGGTCGTGATCGGGCAGGTAGACCATGGCCTCCCGCACGCCCAGGCGCCACGGGTACATGTTCTCCACGGCGATCGCGATCCCGTACTCGGCCTCGAGGTTCTTCACGCCCTCGACGAACTCGCGGGCGTAGGAGCCCTGCCAGCGGAACGGCGGGTGCGCGACGACCGTCGGGCAGTCCACGTCCACCGCCATCTGCACGGTGCGCTCGAGCTTGACCCACGGGTCCCTCCCCCAGACGAACTGCAGGAAGAACAGCGTGGGGGCGTGCAGGGAGAGGATCGGCTGGTCGTACTCGCGGGCGAAGTCGCGCAGCAGCGCGGCGTCACGGCTGGCCCTGTCGACCGAGACCATGACCTCGACCCCGTCGTAGCCGATGTGGGAGGCGAGGCGGAAGCAGTCCTCCACGCCGAGGGGGAAGACGGAGGAGGTCGAGAGGCCGACGGGGATCCTGCGCTGGGGCTCCTGCTCGCTGAGCGGGGCGCCCGCGCTGAGCCGCCGGGTGAGGTCGTCCCTCGCCCCGTCGCGCGCCCGGTTGGAGCGCGTGATCGGCTTGCGCGGGGCGCGCTGGTGCAGGGTCGAGTGCCGTGTCGAAGGCCGGGAGCGCTGGGGCACGATGTCTCCTTCTGTGCTGCGGCGTCGTGGGGCCGGCCGACGGGCGGGATTCGACGGGCCGGCGCAGCGGGTCCATGGCTGAAGGGACGCCGCGTCCGGGTCCGTGCGGGCCCTCGCTCCTCGATGCCGGGAACCGCCTCACTGTAAGCCCCCCGCGCCGTGCGTCGGCTGGGTCCGCCGCCTCTAGACTGCTGTGCATGCCCGTGCGAGAGCTGACCAGCGATGACCGGCCCGCCTACCGGCGGCTGACCGCCCAGGCCTTCGGCGGCGGGGCTGTCGAGGAGGTCCCCGGCCCCTTCCCGGAGGGCCAGATCCCGCTGGGCATCGACTCGATCGCTCGGCCCGGCGGGGAGGAGGGCGTGCTCGCCGCAGGCGCCAGGATCCGTCGCGACACGATCGCGCTGGGCGGCGGGATCACGACGTGCGGAGGCATCGGCGGACTGGCCGTGCACCCGGCGCACCGCGGCGGCGGTCTGTTCGGCGAGCTGCTCGAGGGAGTCCTCGCCCGCTGCGGCGCCGAGGAGATGGCCTTCTCGATGCTCTACCCCTCGAACCCCGCGATCTACCGCCGCCATGGCTGCCAGGTGGTCGCGCGGACCGAGCGCATCGTCGTCCCGCTCGGAGAGCTGCAGCGCCTGCGCAGCGTGCCCGGTCGGCGCCTGGCGCCCGTGACCGCGGCGACCATGCCGCGGCTGCGACGCCTGTACACCGATCTCACCTCCGAGGACAACGCGATGCTGCGGCGTGAGCCGCCGCTGTTCTCCGCCGGGCTCCCCTCTCCGCCGTGGGGCGCCGTGCTGCTGGAGGACGAGGAGGGAGAGGATCGCGGCTATCTCTCCTTCTCCCGGATGGAGCCGGGATCCGACGGCGCCGGGCTCGAGGTCCACGAGATCCTCGGCCGGGACCGTGACGACCTGCTCGCGCTCCTGCAGCACCTGGGCACGTGGTCGACCGTGACCACGGCGGCGCGGATCCGCCTGCGCACCGAGGACCCGATCCTGGACGTGCTGCCCGGCGGAGGACTGCGCACCACCCCCGACATCGTGCCGCTGGTGATGATGCGCCTCGTGGACACCGCCCGCGCCCTCGCGGACCGCCCCGCACCGGCAGGGCTCACAGGGAGCGTGCGCCTGGAGGTCCGGGATGGGACGCCGTCGGCGGCGGCCTGTCGCGCGGACGGGCGCTGGGACGTGCGTGCGCAGGACGGCCTCGTGCACGTCGAGGGGATCACCGCGGGCGAGCCGGCCCTGCAACCGGGCGGGCACGGGGCTCCGACGGCCTGGGCCCGCCTCGACGTGCACGCCGCCGCGCTCCTGCTCACAGGCGGCCGCAGCCTCGCCGATGCCCGGCGGGCGGGCCTGGGGGCAGAGGCCGACGCCGCTGGGGAGGCATTCCTCGATACCCTGCTCCGCGGTCCGCGCCCGAGCGTCCTCGACGCGTTCTGACGCACCCGCCCCGCCGTCCCGCCTCTCCCCGACCGTCCCGGAGCCACCACCTCATGTCCAAGCTGCACTTCAAGTACGGAGCGATGAACTCCGGGAAGTCCGACACCCTCATCAAGACCGCCTTCAACTACGCCGAGCGCGGTCTCGCGACGCTCACCGTGAAGCCCGCGATCGACACCAAGGGCGAGGACTGGGTGGTCGCCCGCGGCGGCGCCAGGCGCCGGGTCGACGTGCTGTGCTCCCCCGCGGACGACCTGCGCGCGCGGATCGCCGAGACCGCGGACGCCGAGGGCCTGCGCCCCCTGCACTGCGTGCTCGTGGACGAGTGCCAGTTCCTCACGCCCGCGCAGATCGACCAGCTGTTCCTGGTCGCGAAGGCCGACGGCATCTCCGTCATCTGCTACGGGCTGCGCACGGACTTCACGGCCCGCGAGTTCCCCGGCAGCCGCCGCCTCTTCGAGCTCGCCGACAACTTCGAGAAGCTGCCCACGATGTGCCGCTGCGGCTCACAGGCGGAGTTCAACTGCCGCACCGTCGACGGCCGTCCGGTCTTCGCGGGCGACCAGGTCGAGATCGAGGACCGCGCCGAGGTGCGCTACGAGTCCCTGTGCGGCGCCTGCTTCATGGAGGAGCAGGAGCGCGCGGGCGTCCGCGTCATCGGCTGACCGCGCGCCCGGCGACGTCGGCCCGCGTGCCTGCGCCACGGGCAACGGGACACCGGCCGCCGAACAGAGAGATGAGCGTGGCGAGCCACGATCCGCGGATCGTGGCTCGCCACGCTCATCTCGTCGTGCAGCCGGCAGATGCGCCGGCGACGGGGCCGACGGCCTCGCCGGCGCCGGGACTCAGGCGCTGAGGGGCTTGTCGCCGACCTCGCCGTCGCCGCCCGAGGTGGTGTCGGGCGTGCTGCCCGCGGGGCCGTCCGGAGTCGCGGACGTCGATCCGGCGCCGCCGGCCGAGGACGAGGCGCCGGAGCCGGCCTTCGCGCTCTCGCCGCCCTCGTCGTCCCCCGAGGCATCATCGGCGCGATGGGTGGCGCGGTCCTTGACCGCGGTGGCGGCGCCCGCGGCGGCGCCCTTCACCGAGTCGGCGACCTCGGGCGCGCGGTCCTTCGCGCGCTGGGCCAGGCCTTCCGCGGATTCCTTCGCATCGGACGCCTTCTTCTGGACCGTCGGGTCGTCGGCGATCTGGCGGGCGGTGGACTCGAGGGACTCGTAGGGGCCGCGGCCCATGCGGGAGCCCGCGAAGAAGCCGAGCACGAGGCCGAGCAGGAAGATGACCTTCTTCATGGTGTTCTGCCTTCCGTCGGGGCAGCTTCGGACACTGCCGCATGTGCCCCATCGTGGCACAGGCACCCGATCCCCGGACGTACGATGGGAGTCCCTCGGGCGCGCGCACGGACCCGAGGACGGCAGGAGGACATCGTCGCCCTCCATCCACCGCGGCGCACCCGTCGCGGGCCCCGCGCCGCCGTCCTCCCCGCCGCTCCTCGGGACGGCGCGGGCCGCACCCCGCAGACAAGCACTGCCGGCCGCGGCCGGCGACCGCGAGACTTCTCGTCCCGTCGACAGATCAGGAGAACAGCGTTGCCCACGACCACGGGGACCCGCACCACGTCCATCGCGCCCGAGCAGGTCGCATCGCAGGTCAGGGACTGGGTCCACGAAGCCGCAGCGCGGCCCGTCCCCCGCTCCGCCCAGCTGCTGGCCGATCTCCTCAAGGACCCCAAGGGCCTCGACTTCACCGTCGCCTTCGTGGACCGCGTGATCCGCACCGAGGATCCCCGCGCGGCCGCCTCCGAGCTGAAGCGGCTCGCGGCCGACCCGCCGTCGTTCCTGCCGGCTCCGCTGCGCCGCGTGATCTCCTTCGGCGGCGCCACCGCGCCCACCCTGCCCCACGCCGTCATCCCGACCGCGCAGGCCGTCATGCGGCGCATGGTCTCCCACCTCATCCTCGACTCGCGCGACCCGCACCTCGCGCGCTCCGTGCGCAGGCTGCGCGCCGAGGGCACCGACCTGAACATCAACGTGCTCGGCGAGGCCGTCCTGGGCGCCCGCGAGGCCGGCCGGCGCCTGGCCTCCGTGCGCGGGATGGCCGGCCGCGACGACGTCGACTACGTGTCGATCAAGATCTCCTCGATCATCGACCACCTCTCGCTGTGGGGCGCGGAGGAGACGGTCGACCACGTCGTGGAGACCCTGCTGCCCCTCTACCTCGACGCCTCCCGCCAGGACTCCCCCACCTTCCTCAACATGGACATGGAGGAGTACCGGGATCTCGAGCTGACCCTCGACGTGTTCGAGAAGCTCCTGGACCGCCCCGAGCTCATGCACCTGCGGGCGGGGATCGTGCTGCAGGCCTACCTGCCCGACTCCTTCGCCGCGATGCAGCGTCTGCGGGCCTTCGCGGAGGATCGCGTGGCACGCGGCGGTGCCCCCATCAAGGTGCGCGTGGTCAAGGGAGCGAACCTCGCCCTGGAGACGGTCGACGCTTCGCTGCACGGCCTGGACCAGGCGCCCTTCCACACCAAGGAGGAGTCCGACGCCCAGTACAAGCGGATCCTCCTGGACTCCCTCGAGCCCTCCCACCTGGAGGCCGTGCACCTGGGCATCGCCGGGCACAACCTCTTCGACGTCGCCTTCGCGCACCTGCTGATGGGCGAACGCGGCATCGACGGGGCCGACGGCGCGGTCGAGTTCGAGATGCTCGCCGGCATGGCCCCGGGCCAGCAGCAGGTGGTGCGCGAGACCGTCGGCTCGATGCGGCTGTACGTGCCGGTGGTCTCGCCTCGCGAGTTCGACGTGGCCGTCTCCTACCTGGTGCGGCGCCTCGAGGAGAACGCCTCGAGCGAGAACTTCATGTCGGCCGTCTTCGAGCTCGAGGACAGCGAGGAGCTCTTCGCGCGCGAGCAGGCGCGCTTCGAGGCGTCGCTCGCGCGCGCCGTCGAGGGACCGGCGGTGGCCACCCACCGCGACCAGGACCGCGCGGCGGAGGAGCACGGGGAGAGGCCGACGCTCGGGTCGGCCGTGATCCCGGCGCGCCCCGGCGCCTTCCGCAACACGCCCGACACCGACATGTCCACGGCCGCGAACCAGGAGTGGGCGGCCGGGATCATCCACCGCGTGCGCGGCTCCCGCCTCGGCATCGAGGAGATCGAGGCGGCACGGGTGACCACCCGCGAGGGCGTCGACGACGTCTACCGCCGCGCCCTCGCGGCCCAGGAGGCCTGGGCGAAGAAGGGCGCGAGCGAGAGGGCGCAGGCGGTCCGCGAGGTCGCCCGCGTCTTCGCGGCGCACCGCGCCGACCTCCTCGAGGTGATGGCCGCGGAGACCGGCAAGGTCCTCGAGCAGGGCGACCCCGAGGTCAGCGAGGCCATGGACTTCGCCCTCTACTACGCCGAGCAGGCCGAGCTGCTCGAGGAGCTCGACGACGCCGTCCTCACGCCCCGTCGACTGACCCTGGTCACCCCGCCCTGGAACTTCCCGGTCGCGATCCCCACCGGTGGCCTGCTCTCCGCGCTCGTCACCGGCAGCGCGGTCGTCATGAAGCCCGCCCCTCAGGCCCGTCGCTGCGGTGCGATCATCGGCGCCCTCGTCCACGAGGCCGGGATCGACCAGGACCTCGTCCAGATCGTCGACGTCCCCGAGGACGAGGTCGGGCGCGCCCTGATCACCGATCCGCGCGTGGATCAGCTCGTCCTCACGGGCGCCTACGACACGGCGTCGCTCTTCGCCTCCTGGAGGCCCGAGCTGCCGATCAAGGCGGAGACGAGCGGCAAGAACGCCGTCATCGTCACTCCCCACGCGGACCTCGACCTCGCGGCGAAGGACGTCGCCGCGAGCGCCTTCGGCCATGCCGGCCAGAAGTGCTCGGCCGCGAGCCTGGTGATCACGGTGGGCTCCGTCGCCCGCTCCCGCCGCTTCTCCTCCCAGCTCGCCGACGCGGTGATGAGCCTGCACGTCGGCTACCCGACGGATCCGATCTCCCAGATGGGACCGATCATCGAGGAGCCCGCCGGCAAGCTCGCCGACGGACTGGGCGGCCTCGGCGCCGGGGAGCGCTGGCTCGCCGAGCCGCAGCAGCTCGACGAGTCCGGCCGCCTGTGGAGCCCGGGCGTGCGCGAGGGCGTGCAGCCGGGCTCCGAGTACCACCTCACCGAGTACTTCGGACCGATCCTGGGCATCATCCACGCCGACACCCTCGAGGAGGCGACCGAGATCCAGAACGGCACCTCGTACGGGCTCACCGCCGGCCTGCACTCCCTGGACCTCGGCGAGATCGCCTGGTGGACCCAGCACGTGGAGGCCGGGAACCTGTACGTCAACCGCGGGATCACGGGCGCGATCGTGGAGCGCCAGGCCTTCGGCGGCTGGAAGCGCTCCGCGATCGGGGAGACCTCGAAGGCCGGCGGCCCGAACTACCTCATCCACCTCATGGATGCGGCCGACGTCGAGGGCCGGCGCACGGCCTCGGGAGCCATCCGCGACGAGGCCACGTGGCTGACCACGGCGAAGCACTCGGACGCCGCCCACTGGACGAGCACCTTCGCCGCCCGGGACCCGCAGGACCTGCACGGGGAGATCAACGTGCTGCGCTACGTGCCGATCCCCACGGTGGTGCGCGCCGCCGAGGGCGCGCGAGAGGTCGAGCTGCGTCGTGTGCTGCACGCCGCGGCGACCGTGGGCGCCGACATCGAGGTCTCCGTGGCGACCGGCGCCCTGCGCGCCGCGGCCGCCCAGGAGCTGCCGGCGGGAACCACCGTGCGGATGGAGGACGCCGACACGTTCGCCGCGGCGATCGCCGGCCAGTCCCGCCTGCGGATCCGGCTGGTCGGAGAGGCCGACGACACCCTGCTGGGCGCGATCTCGCGCCGCGTCGAAGTGGCCCTGTTCCGCGGTCCGGTGACCGCGAGCGGGCGGATCGAGCTGCTGAGCTTCCTGCACGAGCAGGCCATCAGCGCGACCGACCACCGCTACGGGAACATCATCCCCGAGACCCTCGACGTCACCGGGGGCACGGGGTACATCCGCGGTCGCGACTGACGGGGAGGACGGGGCGCGCGCCGGCCGGTCGGACTCGTCCGATGCGCCGGCGCTCCGGCCCGTCGACCCGATCATGTGCGCCCTCGGACCGGAGCGCGATGCATCCCATTCGCGGCGCGGCCGCTTGAGCGCGCCACCTTCCGGTCCTAGCCTCGTCACGTTCCGTTCACCCCGACGAGAGGCGCATGCGCATGGCCGGCCAGCAGGATCCGAGCGCGGAGCCAGCCCCCGCAGGCACAGCCGGCACGGGACCGGCCGGTGGTGGCGCGCCGTCCCGGCCGACGCACACGCCGCGGCGTCCGCCCACGCACCGCGCCCACGGCGACGGCCGCGGGACATCCGCTCCCGGCGCGCTCGACACCACCGCAGCGTCATCCGATCCGGCGCCGGCCGATCCCGCGCGACCCGCGGCCCCCTCGCGACCCGCGGCCCCCGCGACACCCGCGAGCTCCGCGAAACCCGCGAAGAAGCCCCGTGATCCGCTGCTCGACAATGCGCGCGCGATCCTCATCGCGCTGGTGGTCGTGGGCCACACGATCGAGAGCAACGACAACGCGAATCTCGACATCCTCTACACGTGGATCTACTCGTTCCACATGCCGGCCTTCGTCGCGATCTCCGGGTTCCTCTGCCGCTCCTACCGCAACGAGCCGCGCCAGATCTCCCGCCTGCTCACCGGGATGCTCCTGCCGTACCTGATCTTCCAGGTCATCCATTCGGTCGAGAGCGACCTGCTCGACGGCGATCCGATCACCGTGACCCTCTGGCACCCGGCGTGGACGCTGTGGTTCCTGCTCGCACTGACCTTCTGGCGAGTGTTCTCGCCGGTCCTGCGCTCCCTGCGCTACCCGCTCGTGTTCGCGGTCGCGATCTCGGTGCTCGCGCCCCTCGAGGCGGACCTGGACACGGTCCTCACCTGGGGGCGCGTGCTGAGCTTCCTGCCGTTCTTCGTGATGGGGCTGATGTGCACGCCGGAGATGCTCGCCAGGATCCGCGATGTGCGCTGGGGACGGGCGATCGGAGCGGCGGCCTTCGCCTGCGCCTTCGTGGTCGCGGTGCTCACCCACGACAAGTTCTCCAACGACATCTTCACCATGTCCCGCAGCTTCTCCGAGAACGACATGGGCAACATCTACGGCATCGTCACGCGCGTGCTCGTGCTGATCTGCGGCACGATCCTCACCATCGCGCTGGTCATGGTCGCCCCGCGCCGCCACCACTGGTTCACGGCGCTGGGCGTGGAGTCCCTGACGATCTACCTGATCCACCCGCTGCTGCTCCAGGTGCCCCGGAACCTGGGCTGGTTCGACACGATGACCTCCAACCTCGACGCGGTGATGCTCGTGGTCGGGGCGCTGCTCCTGGTGCTGATCCTCTCGCGGCCCCCGATCGTCAAGGTGCTGTCGTGGATCACCTCGCCGCCCGTCGGCCGCTGGCTGGTGAAGGAGGAGCCGCAGCCCCGGGCCGCTGCGGGCTCAGGAGCGCGCTGACACGGTTCGCGTCGGCGGCGCCGCGCGCGCCAGGTGTCGTCCCACCGGCAGCCGGCACGTCCACCTGCTGACGCCCGGCTGGTCGCCGGTGCCCGCCTGGCCATGCCCTGGCGGTCGTCCGCGTCTGCCCGGCATCGCCCCGTCGGTCGCCCGTACCCGTTTGACGTCGCCCCGTCGGTCGCCCGTACCCGTCGAGTGTCTTCGAACGGCGCATGTCGGACATCCGTGCGAAATACGGCACGGATGTCCGACATAGGCCGTTGCAGGACAGCTCCCTCGCCGCAGCAGGCCCGACGGGAGAACGCACCCCCATTCAGCCGGCATCACCGGGGCGACACACGGGGTCGATGAGCCCGCACAGTCCCCGACGGGGCGCCGCGCGAGAATCGACGGGCCCAGACAGGCCCCGACGACGCGCGGCGCGAGGACCCGCCGGCGCCGCGCCCCGCTTCGGCTGACCTCGACGGGGCGCTGCGCCAAGATCAGCCCCCGAGCACGGTCCCGTCGGGGATCTGCGCGGGATCCTCGGGGCCGACGACCGCGTCGCCGCGAGCGACGACGTCACGCCCGAAGGTGTGGTCGCCCTCGACGCGCAGCGAGGCGGCCTCGCGCAGGGACGGCACGCCGTGCGGGAAGCGGGCGTCGAAGTCGCCGATCAGCTTGAAGTGGTCGCCGTCGAGGGAGACGGTCGGCGCCGACGGCACCTGCCGGACGAGCGCACGCTTGGGGTCGAGCTCATAGACGTCCGAGCGCACCAGCAGCAGGTCGCTCGTGGCCTTCACGGGCAGGAAGCGGTCGCGGCCGACGACGATCGCGCTCGCTCCCTCGAACACCTCGATCGCGGCGCCCATCGCGGACTCGATCTGGTAAACGGGCGTGCTGGTCTTGTCCGAGGGGTCGACGGTCTTGGCGTTGCGGATCATCGGCAGCGGCATCACGCCGTCGTTCTCGCGCAGCACCGCGTCGAGCTTCTCGAGGTCCATCCACAGGTTGTTCGTGTGGAAGAAGGGGTGGCGGTGCTCGTCGGTGAAGAAGTCCATCTCGTCCTCCGGCGTCTGCGCGGTGTCGCGCAGGATGAGCCGGCCGTCGGACTTCCTCACCGCGAGGTGCCCGCCCTTGCGGTCCGCGGGCGTGCGCGGGCACAGCTCCGCCGCGTAGGGCGCGCCGGACGCGGCGAACCAGCCGGCCAGCACGGGGTTCGGCAGCGTGCCGAGGTTGTCGGAGTTCGACACGGACGCGTACTTGAAGCCGGCGTCCAGGAGCTTCTGGAGGACACCGGAGGTCTGCAGCGCCGTGTAGAGATCGCCGTGGCCGGGCGGGCACCACTCGAGGTCCGGATCCGCCTCCCAGGTGACGGGCTCGAGGTCGTCGGCCCGCAGCTTGGGCTCCTTGTTCTGCAGGAAGTCCAGCGGGAGGTCGCCGACGGGCAGGTCCGGGTACTGCTCGAGCACCGCGAGGGTGTCCTCGCGCGTGCGGAAAGAGTCCATGAACAGCAGGGGCAGCGGGGAGCCCGTCGCCTTCCGGGCGGCGAGGACCTGCTCGACGATGATCTGCAGGAAGGACCTGCCGTCGCGCACGGGCAGCAGCGACTTCGCGCGGTCCATGCCCATCGAGGTGCCCAGGCCCCCGTTGAGGTTGATGATCGCGAGGCGGTCGAAGGCCTCCTTGGCCTGGAACGGGTCGATCGTGACGTCCTCGAGCCGGGGCGGGTCGAGGTACGGGGAGATGGTGTCCTCCGGGATCGACCCGGTGACGCCCTCCTCGAGCTGCTGGTAGTAGCGGGAGAACACGTCGATCGCCGTCTGGGCGACGCCGGCGTCTCGCATCTTCTGCTGGGCTGCGGAAAGACCATGGGTGCTCATGTGGCCAGGGTATCGGTCACGGCGGCGCGTTCGCGGTCCGCGTTCGGGCGCGGTGTCCGTAGACTTGCGTCCCATGAGCACTGTCCTGTCCGCGGTCGCCTGGCCGTACGCCAACGGTCCCCGCCACATCGGTCATGTCGCCGGCTTCGGCGTCCCCTCCGACGTCTTCTCGCGCTTCATGCGCATGGCGGGCCACGACGTGCTCATGGTCTCCGGCACCGACGAGCACGGCACCCCGATCCTGGTCGAGGCCGACAAGGAGGGCGTGACCGCCCGCGAGCTCGCCGACCGCAACAACCGGATCATCGTCGACGACCTCGTCGCGCTGGGCCTCAGCTACGACCTGTTCACGCGCACCACGACGCGCAACCACTACGCGGTGGTGCAGGAGATGTTCGAGGTGGTGCGCGACAACGGCTACATGCTCGAGCAGAACACCTCGGGGGCGATCTCGCCGTCGACCGGCCGGACCCTGCCCGACCGCTACATCGAGGGCACCTGTCCGATCTGCGGCGCGCCGGGCGCGCGCGGCGACCAGTGCGACACCTGCGGCAACCAGCTGGATCCGACGGACCTCATCGACCCGGTCTCCCGCATCAACGGCGAGACCCCGGAGTTCATCGAGACCACCCACTACTTCCTGGACCTGCCGGCGCTCGCGGCGGAGCTCGGGCGCTGGCTCGACGAGCGCGAGGCCACGGGCCTGTGGCGTCCCAACGTGATCCGCTTCAGCCAGAACATCCTCCAGGACATCAAGCCGCGCGCGATGACCCGCGACATCGACTGGGGCATCCCCGTGCCGGGCTGGGAGGACCAGCCCACCAAGCGCCTCTACGTCTGGTTCGACGCCGTGATCGGCTACCTCTCCGCCTCCATCGAGTGGGCGCGCCGCCAGGGCGATCCGGAGGCGTGGCGCCGCTGGTGGAACGATCCCGAGGCCCTCACCTACTACTTCATGGGCAAGGACAACATCGTCTTCCACTCGCAGATCTGGCCGGCGGAGCTCATCGCCCAGAACGGCGAGGGTGACAAGGGCGGCGAGCCCGGCCGCTTCGGCGAGCTGAACCTGCCCACCGAGGTGGTCTCGAGCGAGTTCCTCACCATGGAGGGCAGGAAGTTCTCCTCCTCCAAGCGCATCGTCATCTACGTGCGCGACATGCTCGAGCGCTACCAGCCCGACGCGGTGCGCTACTTCATCTCCGCTGCGGGCCCGGAGAACCAGGACGCGGACTTCACCTGGTCCGAGTTCGTCTCCCGCACGAACAACGAGCTCGTCGCCGGGTGGGGCAACCTCGTGAACCGCACGGCCGCGATGATCGCGAAGAACCTCGGAGAGATCCCCGCAGCCGGTGAGCTCCAGGACGTCGACCGGGCACTGCTGTCCCAGATCGAGGCGGGCTTCGAGGCCGTCGGCTCCCTCATCGAGGCCCACCGGCAGCGCGCCGCGATCGCCGAGGCCATGCGCCTGGTGGGCGAGGCGAACCGCTACGTCTCGGAGACCGAGCCCTTCAAGCTCAAGGCGCCCGAGCAGCAGGAGCGCCTGCACACGGTGCTCCACGTGCTCGCGCAGGCCGTCACCGACCTCAACACCATCCTCGCGCCGTTCCTCCCGTTCTCCGCGAACGCGGTCGAGCGGGCGCTCGGCGGGCACCGGCAGATCGCCCCGCTGCCCGAGGCCCGCGAGGTCGATGACCTGGACGGCGGCCCCTCCTACGCGATCATCACGGGCGACTACACGGACGTGCCCGCATGGGGCCACCGCGAGGTCGAGACCGGGCGCCCGGTCTCCAAGCCCTCGCCGATCTTCACCAAGCTCGACCCGAAGGTCGTCGATGAGGAGCTCGAGCGGCTCGACCCCGAGGCCTGATCCGCAGGCGGGTCACTCCCCCGTCGTGCCGCCGAGCCCGCCGAGGTCGAAGACGCGCGCGGTGACGGCGAGCCCGCCGCCCTCGGCCTGCGCGCCGCCCTCCCGCAGGGCGCGCGGGATGAGCTCCTCGGGCGCGGGATGCCCGGTGACGTGCGCGAGGTACGCCTCGTGGCTGCGCAGGGAGGCGATCGACGCCTCGGCGTCGTCGGGGCCGACGGGGATCGCGTGCGTCGGACGCGAGTGGCCGACGACGAGCAGTGCCCGGGCCTGCCACGGCCGGTACCCGTCGTGCCCGAGCTCGCGGAACACCCAGGGGTTCGCGGCGTCGCGGGTGCCGTCGGCGGCCGCCATCCCGGCCGCGCGGTGGTCCGCCTGGTTCAGGGAGCCGTAGGCCTCGACCTCGTAGGTCGGGGTGAGCACGAGATCCGGGCGCACGTCGCGGACGGTGCGGGCCACGTCGCGGCGCAGGTCGAGCGCGGGCTCGAGCATGCCGTCGGGATGGGCGAGGATCCGCAGGTCCTCGACGCCCACCGTCGTGCAGGCGGCCCGCTGCTCGCGGGCCCGCAGCGGCCCGACCACCTCGGGGGGCTCCGCCATGCCCGCCTCCCCTGCGGTGAGCAGGAGGTAGGTCACCTCGACGCCGCGCGCGGTCCAGCGGTGCACCGCGGCGGACGCCCCGTACTCCATGTCATCGGGGTGCGCGACCACGCACAGGACGCGGCGCACGTCCTGGTCCGGGAGCGTCGGCAGGGCGCGGGCGGCCTGGTGGCTGGGCATGAGGACTCCCCTCGGTCGGAGGGCGGCCCCTCCTCGGGCCGCCCGGTCTCCGAGGCTACTCGGCGCCGGCCTCCGCGCGGGAGGGGTGCGCGGCGCCCGTGCGCGCAGCACGCCGGTGCCGGACGCGCCCGCGCCATCGCGCGGCGATCCTCTCGAGCGGCAGGAACGCCGCCCAGCACACCACCGTGGGCAGGAAGTGGATCCCGAGCGCCACGAAGGTCGCGAGGTGGAAGGCGAGGAAGACGCCGATCAGCGCGTAGAGCTTCCGGCCGCGCAGGAACAGGGCGAGCGGCGAGATGGTCTCGAGGACGATGAGCGCCCATTGGGCCGGCCGGAACAGCCAGGGCGCGTCCAGCATCCACTGCACCCACGGGGCGCCGCGGCGGATGAAGGCGAAGGCGAACACGGCGCTGTTCGCCCAGGTCGCCGGGGATCCGGAGATCACCGACTTCTCGAGCACGGAGTAGAAGTAGGTGAGCACCACGGCGATCTGGATGCAGCGCAGCGCCCAGCCCGCCTGGCGGGAGAGCACGCCCGCGCCGGCCGCGTCGGCCCGGTCGGCGCGGCCGGCCCCGTCGGCCCCGTCCAGCCCGTCGGTCGCGTCCAGCCCGTCGGTCGCGTCCAGCCCGTCGGCCCGGGTCCTCGCGATGCCGGCGGTGGGCAGCACGGCCACGGCGACCATGAGCGCCACGTGGTCGTGGCTGATGTAGCCGTAGCCCTGGGAGTAGAGCATCCAGGTCCAGAAGCTCACGGCGAGGACCCCGCCGCTCGCACGCGGCGCGCGCCCCAGGGCTCCCAGCGCCCCGGAGGCCAGGACGACCACCAGCAGCCCCCAGCCCAGCACCGGCGTCACCGCGGGCAGGTGCAGGAGCCGCATGAGCGCCGTCGGCCGGAAGTACTCGGGGTTCGCGGCGTGGCCGATCACGTCGTTCGAGACCAGCAGCACGTCGAAGACCACGAACGCGCTGATCAGCCGGCGCATCACCGCGAGACGCGCGAGAGGGAGCGCCGGGGCGAGGACATCGAGCAGCCGTCCCCTCGCTCGCCTCGCCGGGGGCGCGGTGCTCGTGTCCGTGGAGATCGCGGGGCTCATCGCGCCTCCCAGGTGACCAGGGCGACGTGCTCGGGCGGACCGTCGGGCGCGCCCGAGCGCAGGTGATAGCGGTCGCTGCAGACGGTGAGGCTCGTCAGCCGCGGCGCGTCGGGATGGTGGGCGTCGACGGCGCGAGCGAGCGGCGCGAGCTGCTGGGGGTCCTTGCGGATGTTGCGGAGGTTCCCCTCGACGTCGGAGCGCGCGATCTCGGCGTCGGGGAAGCCGAGCGGGACGATCTCGTCGCTGCCCTCGCGGGTGCCCTCGAGGCAGGTGTCGTCGATGATGCCGTCCGGGTCGCGGGGCTGGGCGAACATGGCCATGGCGCTGAACGGGAAGAAGTCGTCGGTGTGGCCGATCTGCGCGGCCGTCAGCACGGCCAGTCCCGCGACCATGGCGAGGACCCGCCAGGCGAGGCCGACGGGACCCATCCGTCGCACGCCCGGCACCGCGGCGCCGGGGCCTCCCGCGGTCTCTCCCGTCGAGGGGCCGCCCCCGTGATCATGGGCCTGCTCGGGGCCGTGCACGCTGGGTCGATCGCGAGGGGGCGCGGGATCTTCGGTCATTGCGCCCACGATAGGGAACGCGGAGCCGCCCGGGCCGAAGCCCACGCCGACCATGCCCCGCGGCCTGGAGCTCCGGGTTCCGTGCGCGATGGCCCGGCCCGACCACTAGGCTTCGAGAATGGCTTCCCCCTCCCTGGACGCAGTGATCGTGGGCTCCGGGCCCAACGGGCTCGCGGCGGCGGTCACCCTCGCCCGTGCAGGCCTGAGCGTCCAGGTCCTCGAGGCCGAGGAGACCCTGGGCGGCGGCGCCCGCACGCTCGACCTGGGCCTCGGCCCCGGGATCGTCCACGACATCTGCTCGGCCGTGCACCCGATGGCGCTCGCGAGCCCGTTCCTGCGCGAGTTCGACCTCGCCGCGCGCGGCGTGCGCACCGTCGTGCCCGAGGTCTCCTATGCCCAGCCGCTGCCGGGCGGCGACGCGGGCATCGCCTGGCACGACCTCGACCGCACGGTCGAGGGGCTCGGTCCCGACGGCCCCACCTGGCGTCGCATGCTCGAGCCCCTCGCCCGCCATGCCGACGCGGTCACAGCGCTCGCGCTGGGCGACAAGCGCTCGATCCCTTCGGAGGTGCTCTCCCCCGCCGGTCTCACGGCCGGCGCCCGGTTCGGGCTGCGGGTGCTGCAGCAGGGCACCCGGGCCTGGGACTCGCCCCTGCGCACGGAGAGGGCACGCGCCCTGCTCACCGGGGTCGCCGCGCACGGCATCAGCCCCCTGCCCTCGCTCGCCGGCGCCGGGGTCTCGCTGCTCCTGGCCTCGCTCGCGCACGCGGGCGGCTGGCCGATCCCCGTCGGCGGCAGCCAGGCCATCGCCGATGCCCTCCTCGAGGACCTGCGCGCCCACGGCGGCAGCGTGATCGTGGACCGTCCCGTCCGATCGCTCGCGGATCTTCCGCCGGCGCGCGCCGTGCTCCTGGACACGAGCGCCGACGACGCCGCCCGGATCCTCGGCCGCTCGATCCCCCGCCGCACCGCCCGCGGACTGCGGGGCCTCGGGCACGCGGGCGCCGCGGCGAAGGTCGATCTGGTCACCAGCGGGCCGATCCCCTGGGCGCACCCGGACGTGGGCCGCGCGGGGACCGTGCATCTGGGCGGCACCCGCGAGCAGGTCGCCGCGGCCGAGAACCAGGTGCTCGCGGGCCGCTTCCCGGAGCATCCCGTGGTGCTCGTGAGCGATCCGGCGGTCGCCGATCCCTCCCGCGAGGTCGGCGGGCTGCGGCCGATCTGGGCGTACGCGCACGTGCCCGTGGGTGGCATGGAGGATCCCACCGAGGCCGTGATCGCGCAGATCGAGGCGAGCGCGCCTGGATTCCGCGACACCATCGTCGCCGCGCGCGGCATCCCCGCCGCGCGCATGGGCGAGCACGACCGGGCCATCGTGGGCGGCGACATCGCGATGGGGACGGTCACCATGTTCCGCATGATCGCGCGGCCCCGCGCGGTCTGGGATCCCTACCGGCTCTCGGACGACGGCCATTTCCTGTGCTCGTCCGCGACGCCCCCGGGGCCGGGGGTCCACGGGCTCGGCGGCCATTTCGCTGCGCGGCGCGTCCTGCGCGAGCGCTTCGGGATCCGCCGGGCCCCCGACCTCGGTCCCGGCGCGTGAGAGCGCGAGGAGTCTGCGCACACCCAGGGAGCCGACCGGTCGGGGCGTGCGGCCCGTTCGACGGATCTGCCCCGCTGGGGCAGACTCGAGGCATGGCTCAGCGATGCGAACAGTGCAGGAGAGTGATCCGGGGCCGCGCCCGGAGGTCGTTCACGGGGCGCGTGCTCTGCGAGCGCTGCAACGACCGGATCCTCGGCGCCTCCGCAGGGCACGCCGTGGGCGGCGGGGTCGGGCATGCCGTGAGCGGCGGCGGCTGGTTCGGCCGGGTCAAGCAGTTCGCGAGCGGGAAGCGCCCGCGCCGCTGAACACCGAGGCGCGGCTCGACGCGGCGCTCTGCACCGCGAGCCCCTGTGCCGCGTCGCGCGCCGTCCGCGCGGCGGCGAGACCCCGCCGCAGGTCGGCGAGCAGGTCGTCCAGGTTCTCGAGGCCGATGCTGAGCCGCACCGTGCCCTCGCCCACGCCGCAGGCGGCCCGCTGCTCGGGACTGAGGTGCGAGTGGGTCGTCGTCGCCGGATGGCAGACCAGCGAGCGGACGTCGCCGATGTTCACCGCGAGGGTGAAGACGCTCAGGGCGTCGCAGAACGCGGCCGCAGCCGCCTCCCCACCCTCGAGGTCGATCGAGAACACTCCCGAGGTGCCGCGGGGGAAGTCCCGCGCGGCGAGATGCGCGTCGCTGCGCCCGGGGGCCGACGGGTGGTTCACACGGGCGAGGCCGTCCGCGCCCTGCAGGCTGCGAGCGATCTGCTCGGCGTGCGCGCTGATGCGCTCCAGGCGCAGGTCGAGGGTCTCGATGCCCACGAGCACGTCGCGCGCGCTCTGGGCGGGAAGGGTGGCGCCGAAATCCGTGACGTACTTGGCGCGGGCGAGGCCCAGCAGCCCGGAGCCGCCGTCCTCGTACTCGTCGGCGAACGTCACGTGGAAGCGCTCGTTGGGGGTGGTCAGGCGCGGCCAGCGCTCGGGACATCGGCGCGGGTCGAAGGAGCCGATGTCGACGATGAGCCCGGCGATGGTGGTGCCGTGCCCGGCGAGGTACTTGGTGGCCGAGTGCACGACCACGTCGGCTCCGTGCTCCCCGGGCCGGTAGAGGGCGGGGCTCGCGAGGGTCGAGTCGACGACGACCACCGCGCCGTGCTCGTGGGCGATGGTGCTGATGGCATCGAGGTCGGCCAGCTCCGCGCCCGGATTCGCGATCGACTCGAGGAGGACGACGCGGGTCTCCGGGCGGATCGCGGCGCGCCACCCGTCGAGGTCCCAGGGGTCGACGGCGCTCCAGCTCACCTGCAGGTCGGCGAGGGTGTCGTCGAGGAACTCGGTGGTCCCGCCGTAGAGCCGGGAGGAGGCCACGACGTGGGTGCCCGGCTCGAGCAGGGAGCACAGGGCGATGGTGGTCGCGGCCTGCCCGCTCGCCACGGCGATCGCTCCGATCCCGCCCTCGAGCGCGGCGATGCGCTCTTCGAGGACGGCCGTGGTGGGGTTCCCGGAGCGGGAGTAGGCGAACCCTTCGCTCTCGCGGGCGAAGAGCGCCTTGAGGGAGGCATGGCTGCTGTGGGCGTAGGCGCTGGTCGCGTAGATCGGGGGGACGAGCGAGCCATGGGCGTCGCGCGCGTCCCAGCCGGCGTGCACCGACGTCGTGGACATGACCTCTCCTCCCGAGCGGCCGACGGGGTCCAGGGCGCCGCTCCCGGCCACTCTCGCGCGCACGCGGGCCCAGGGCCCAGGAGTGTGACCACGTATGACCGCGCGTGCGACGCGTGCCATCGGAGGTGCGGGACGGGCTCGGAGCGTGCTGCTCAGGCCGGGGCGCGCGGGTCGGGCGCGGAGCGCACTGTTCAGGCGAGGGGCGTGCCGGTCTCGTCCCAGAGGCCGGAGCTGCCGCGGCGGTGGGAGCCCAGCAGGTGGGTGTCGACCACGCCGAGCGCCTCCATGAGCGCGAACATCGTCGTCGGCCCCACGAAGCGGAATCCGCGGGACTTCAGCTCCTTGGCAAGAGCCCGGGACTCGGCGGAGGCCGTCGGCACCTCGGCGGCCGTGCGCGGCACGGGACTCGCGGCGGGGCGATAGCTCCAGACCAGGTCGGCCAGGGTCGAGCCGCGCGGCAGGTCACTGCGGGCGCCGATCCCCTCGGCCTCGCGCAGGGCGAGGGTCGCGCGGGCGTTGGCGATGGTCGCCTCGATCTTCCCGCGGTGGCGGATGATGCCCTCGTCGGCGAGCAGGCGCTCGACGTCGGCCTCCCCGAAGCGGGCCACCGCCTCCGGGTCGAAGCCCGCGAACGCGCGGCGGAAGCCGGGGCGGCGCCGCAGGATCGTGGCCCAGGAGAGACCGGACTGGAAGCCCTCGAGCGCGAGGCGCTCGAACACCTCGGCCTCGGTGCACCGCGGCATCCCCCACTCGGTGTCGTAGTACTCGCGCAGGTCCTCGTGACGGCTCGCCCAGAGGGGGCGGGCCAGGCCGTCCACGCCGACGACGAGGTCCTCGCTCGGTTCGCTCATGGCGCGGGGTCTCAGTCCTCGTCGATGCGGCCGACGGGCTCGCGCTTCTCGGCCTGGAACTGGTCCTCGACGCGTCCGGCCGCCCAGTAGGCGGAGATCGAGATCCGGGAGCGGTCGATGCCGCGCTCCTTCACCAGATCGCGGCGGATCTGCTTGATGATGCCGCGCTCGCCATGGGCGAAGACCTGCAGGCCGTCTGCGGGGAGCTCGAGCCCCTGGGTCTCGGCGACGAGCTGCTCGCGCTCGCCGATCAGCCAGCGCAGCTCGACGCCCTCGGGGTGCTCGAGGTCCTGCTGGTCCTCGGCGTGGTCGAGCTGGATGAGGGCGAGGCCCCGGGCGTCGGGCCCCATGGCCTCGAGGGCCGAGGCGATCGCGGGCAGCGCCGAGTGGTCGCCGATCAGCACGTGGAAGCCGGTCTCCGGGTCGGGGGCGTAGCCGCCGCCGGCGCCGTTCGCGGCGACCACGTCGCCGGGCAGGACGGCGTCCGCCCAGGCGGCGGCGATCCCGTCCACCGTGCCCTCGCCGTGGAGCACGAAGTCCAGCGCCAGCAGCTGCTTCTCACGGTCCCAGGAGCGCACCGTGTAGGTGCGGCGGGAGGGCATGGACTCGGGCGCGGTCTCGCGCAGCCCCTCCATGTCGTAGGGCGGCTGCAGTCCGCTCCCCGGCTGCGGGAGCAGGAGCTTGAGGTACTTGTCCGTCGAGTCGTTGTCGTTGAGGACGCCGACCTGGTCCCCGCCGACGATCACACGCAGCAGGTTCGGGGTGATCCGCTGCTTGCCGATGACCTCGAGGACCGCCTGGGGCCGCGGGGGCCGCTTCGCGCGGTCCTTGGGCGTCGGTGCTGCGGTCCCGGATCCTGTGGCGTCGCTCATGCCTCCGACAGTACGGGAGACCGACGCCCCCCTGCAGGGCCGAGGGATTATCGCCACACGACCCTTGCGTTAAATCGGGGCCGGTCCCGGCCGGCCGTCAACGGCGCAGGAGGCGCCGGGCGGCGGCGCGGCCGGCGCGGTTGGCGCCGATGGTCGAGGAGCTGGGTCCGTAGCCGACGAGGTGGATGCGGGGATCGCCGGCGACCTGGGTGCCGTCCATGCGGATGCCGCCGCCCGGGGCGCGCAGGTGCAGAGGGGCGAGGTGGTGCAGGGCCGCGCGGAAGCCGGTCGCCCACAGCAGCACGTCCAGCGGCGTCGTGGTGCCGTCTGCCTCGATCACGCCGTCGGGCACGATCCGCGGAAACATCGGTCGCCGCTCGAGAGCACCCCGGGCGTCGGCGGCGGCGAGGGCCGGACTCCAGGGCAGGCCGGTCACGGAGACCACGCTGAGAGGGGCGAGTCCCTGCGCCACGCGCTCCTCGACCATCGCGACGGCCGCGCGGCCCTCGATCTCGGGGGTGAACGCGCCCTCGCGGAAGACCGGCTCCCGGCGCGTGTACCAGAAGGTCGTCGCGACCTCGCTGAGCTCGGCGAGGAATCCGGTGGCACTGATCCCGCCGCCGACGATCCCGATCCTCTGCCCGGAGAGGGCCTCGGAGCCCGGGTAGTCGACGGTGCGCAGCATGCGGCCGAGGAACGTGCCGATCCCCGGCACGAAGGGGACGAACGGATTGCCCCAGGTGCCGGTCGCGTTCACGATCGCACGCGTGCGGATCGGCGGGAGCGCTCTCCCCTCCGCGTCGACGCTCTCGACGCGCAGCGGCGAGGCGACTCCCGCGCCGGGGTCCTCGGAGCGCACGGCCGTCACCTGGACGGGCCGTTCGATGGGAAGGGCACGGCGGCGCTCGAACTCGGCGAAGTAGTCGGGGACCGCCGCATTCGCGCTCTCCGTCTCGGGGACGTCGTCCTGCGGCATGCCGGGGAGGTCGGCGATGTGGTTGACCGTCGCCATGGTCAGCGAGTCCCAGCGATGTCGCCAGGCGCCGCCCGGACCGTCCTCGGCGTCGAGCATGATGACGTCGGACCCGCGGCGCAGCAGGTGGTGGCCGGCGCTGAGGCCCGCCTGTCCCCCACCGATGACCACCACGTCCGCCTCGCGCAGGGAGGGCCCGTCGGAGGGACCGGGCCGGTCGGACGGGACGGACCGGTCGGGCGGGAGAGGCGGCTGGTTCATGGGCACGCGAGCGCTCGGAGCGCGCCGGGGAGATCCGTGATCGTGGAGATCACCGCATCGGGGCGTGCGAGCGGATCGTCGGGGTCGACGCGCGCCTGCTGGCGCCCGGCGAGATCACGGAGGAAGTCCGAGAAGGGCTCGTCGCCGGCGGACGGCGTGCCTGTCGAGGTCGCAGGAGCGGGCTCGGCCGGGCCCTGCAGCTCGGCAGGGGCCGAGGGGCAGTAGAGGATCGCGGCGCCGCCCGCTCCGTGGGCGCCGAGCACGTCGTCGTCGAGCCGGTCACCCAGGTGCACGAGGGGACCCTCGCCGCTCCGGGCGCTCGCGAACATCACCGCGTCGGGCTTCGGCACGCCGGCGGAGTCGGCGGTGACGAGGTCATCGACGAGGTCGAGCAGACCGACCGCTCGCAGGGCCGGCACCTGATAGCGGCGCCAGCCGTTGGTGATCACCACGAGCCGCCAGCCCTCGGCCCTCACCGCGCGCAGCACGTCCGGGGCGTCGTCCTCGAGGAGGCGGGTGCGCGCCGGGGCGACCTCCTCGAGGCGCTCGACGATGTCGAAGGGCAGTCGCGCACCGCGCTCGCGGGCCACCCGGGCGAGGGTCGCCTGCCAGTCGTAGGCCGCGGCCGGGTCCTCCGCGAAGAGGACCTGCGCCTCGGCCATCACCTGGTCGTGGAGGCCGACGATGCCCTGCTCGCGCGCGACCTGCGCATCGAGGTCCGCGATCACGGTCCCCAGCGGCCCGTGGATGAGCGTCGCGTCCAGATCGAGGCCGAGGGTCCCGACGCCGGGCGCGGATCGCTCGGGCGGTGCGGCGGCAGCGCTGGTCATACCGTCCATTCTGCGGTCTGCGACGTCATGCCGCTCAGGCGGCCGACTCGACCGGGATCTGCTGGGGCTCCTCCTCGGCCTCCTCGGGCGCGCGGATGAACCAGGCGAGCACCACGGGCACCAGGGCGATCAGACCGGCGACAAGGAACGCCGCCCGGGCACCCGGGGCGCCGGCCGCCGCGGTCGAGAGGCCGTCGGCCTCCCCCTGATGCAGGATCGAGGAGTACAGGCCGATGAGGACGGCGACGCCGACCGCGCCGCCCACCTGCTGGAGCGTGTTCAGCGCAGCCGACCCGTGGGAGTACAGACGGCGCTGGAGCGAGCCGAGCGAGGCGGAGAACAGCGGCGTGAAGGTCATCGCGAGGCCCACGGACATGAGGGTCTGGACGATCATCAGCACAGGCCAGGCGGTGTCCTCGCCCACCGTCGAGTAGAACAGCAGGGCGGCGGCGACCACGATCGTGCCGGGCACGAGGAGGACCCGCGGCCCCTTGGCGTCGTAGACGCGGCCCATCACGGGTCCCAGCAGTCCCATGAGGATCGAGCCGGGCATGAGGATCAGCCCGGACATGAGCGCGTCCAGGCCCGCGACGTTCTGCAGGTACAGCGGAAGCAGGGTGAGCGTGCCGAACATGGCCATCGCGACGACGCCCATGATGATCACGGCCAGGGTGAACGTGCGCGAGCGGAAGACCCGCAGGTCCAGCAGGGCGTCGTCGGCGCGCTGCAGGGAGATCTGGCGCAGGCAGAACAGGGCCAGGATCACGAGGGCGACGACGATCAGGAGGGCCGCCGTGCCCTGGGTGCCCAGGCCCGGGACGGTCGCGCTCGCTCCGCCGCCGCCCGCGGATTCGTGCGCCGAGCCCAGCAGGCTCAGCCCGTAGACGAGGCCGCCGAAGGCGAGGGCGGAGAGGATCACGGAGAGCACGTCGAGCGGGGCGCGGAGCGTCTCTCCGAGGTTCGTCATCCAGCGTGCGCCGAGCAGCAGGGCGACGAGGGCGATCGGCAGCACGATCCCGAACAGCCAGCGCCAGCCCAGGGTGTCCAGGACAGCGCCCGAGAGGGTCGGGCCGATGGCGGGGGCGAGCGAGATCACGAGGCCCACGCGGCCCATCATGCGGCCGCGCGAGTGCGCGGGCACGACGTTCATGATCGTGGTCATCAGCAGCGGCATCATGATGCCGGTGCCGATCGCCTGCACGACGCGTCCCAGCAGCAGCATCGGGAAGCCGAGCGCGAGCAGGCACACCAGGGTGCCCAGGGAGAACGCGCTGATGGCGAAGAGGTACACCTGGCGCGTCGTGAAGCGCTGCAGGAGGAAGCCGGTGGTGGGGATGACCACGGCCATCACGAGCATGAAGCCGCTGGTGAGCCACTGCCCGTTCTCCGGGGCGATGCCCAGGTCGTTGTTCAGGTGAGGGATCGCGATCGCCATCGTGGTCTCGTTGAGGATCGCCACGAAGGCGGCGACCAGCAGCAGCCAGATGACGCGCATGCCCTGGGGATCGATGCCCGTGGCCGGCGGGGCGGCGGGCTGCGGGGAGGGCGCGGTCTCGTGCGAGGACATGGGACTCCTGGGTCAGGGCGGCGGCGCGCTCGCGGGAGAGAGGCGCCGGTGGGTCGTCGAGGGCCCGCGGCCGGAGCGGCGGAGCCGGCGGCCCTGCGGGAAGGGCGGGAGCGCCGAGACCGACGGCGGACGCCGTGGACGGGCGCCTGGCGTCGACGCGAGCGGCACTGAGGGGAACGTCGGCGGATCGGGAGGTATTCCCGTGGTCCGCACCGCGGGAGCCGACGGTCACGCCCTCGAGTATCGCCGTCCGGGGCCGCTCGCGTCACGGGGGTTTTCCGAGGGATCGTCCGACGGAGGCCGCGCACGCCGCTGCGAGGGTGCCGGAGGGCTGTTGTCGCCTCCATGGCGCCCTCGATAGCCTCGACGGGTGAGAGACGCCTCCTCCCCCGACCAGCCTTCCCCCGACCGACCCGGCCCTCGGGTGTCGCCGGGTGCGAGCCCGCGGGAGCTCGTCGGCAGCTGGCTGCTGAGCCGCCGCATCGAGGACCGTCGGGCCCGCGAGACCCTGCACGTCACCGGGACGACCGAGGTCTCGATGCGCGAGGACGGACGCATCGCCTGGCGCGAGAGCGGCGAGCTCACCCGCGGCGCCGCGGCGGATGCGCCGCCGATCCCCGTGCGCCGCGAACTCCTCATCGAGCGCCGCGAGTGCTTCCAGGACGGGGAGCAGCGCACGGAATCCCCCGGCGGGGAATGGATGGTCCTGTTCGCCGACGGCCGGGACTTCCATCCCTGGACGCCCGGACGCGCCGTGGTGCATCCCTGCGGCGAGGATCGCTACGACGGCCTCGTGGAGATCACGGACACGGGTCGGTGGCACGTGACCTGGGAGGTCGTGGGCCCGGCCAAGGACATGACGATCTGCAGCGTCCTCACCGCTCCGCGGCCCTGAGGCCCCGCACACCGGGCTCAATACACGTCCTCCCGGTACCTGTGCTCGACCTGGAGCCGCGCCACCCAGGCCGTGCCCCGCTCCGGGGAGCCGAGCTGCCGGGAGGCGACGGCGCGCAGGGCGAGTCGCACGGCGGGCGCCATCTCGCGGGCATCGCCGCACACGTGCAGGTGCGCTCCCCCATCGATCCACGCGAAGAGCTCGGGACCGAGGCGATCGATCGTGTGTTGGACGTACTCGGCACCGTCCGCCGCACGCGACTCGGCGACGTCCAGACGCGTGAGCACCCCGTCCTCACGCCATGCCTCGAGCTCCCGTGCGTACAGCAGGTCCGTCGTGCGCTCGCGGATGCCGCACAGCAGCCAGCTGCGGCCCGTGTCGCCGCGGGTGCTCCGCTCCTGGAGGTAGCCGCGGAACGGCGCGACCCCCACGCCGGGTCCGATCATCACCAGATCGGCCGACGGGTCGTCGGGAAGGCGGAATCCCGGTGCAGGTCGGTGCCGCACGAGGACCTCCCGGGACGGGTGCCCGTCGGGCGCCTCGCCCGCGCTCCGGGCGAGGCGGGACAGGGCGCCGCTCGCGGTGCCCTCCAGGGTCCTGCCGGCCCGCTCGTACCGGAGGGTCCGCACGGTGAGGTCCACGCGGCCCGCGTCCGTCCGCGGGCTCGAAGCGATCGAGTAGGCGCGCGTCTGCAGGGGGCGCAGCCACCGTGCCAGGTCCTCGGCGCCGGCCTGCAGCTTCGGGACCTCCTCGAGGACGGAGAGGAGGTCGCGTCCCCATCGCCAGCGCTCGAAGTCCGCGGCGCGCGAGGCGAGCAGCCGCCCGAGCTCGACATCACCGGTGCGCTCCTGGATCGCCTCCACCAGCGATCGCGGCAGCTGGCGCAGCTCGAGCCGCTCGGCGAGCAGACGCGCGGCGGAGATGCTCGTCATCGCGTCCTCCACGATCTGGTCCGGGTCGATCCGCAGCCGGTCGAGCACGGCGGCGACGAGGCGCGGGTCGTTGGGCTCGAGCAGATCGACCGAGTCGCCGACCTGCCAGGGCGGTCCATCGGGCCCAGCCGAGGTGAGCGCGGGCGGCAGCGCGAGCGTGCAGTGCAGGATCTCGCGATCGGGATCCGTGTCGGTGAGCACCTGCACGTCCTCGACGATCGCGGTCCCGTCGCTCCGGGCGGCGGGGTCGGGGATGCGCAGCGGTTCGGGCTCCATGTCCTGGGGCCCGCCCGGCGCGGACCCGGGACCGCTCGGGCCCGGTTCCGCGCTCACCGGCTGCCGGGCGTCCGCTCCCCCGGTGGCCTCGGCCATGTCGCGGGCGACCGTGTCGATCCCCTCGCGCAGCCAGCGCGAGGCGGGGGTCTCGTAGTCGTAGTCGCAGGTGCCGAGATCGACGAGACGCTGCGCGCCGAGCTCGGCGAGGCGGTCGTCGAACTCGATGCCCGCCTGGCAGAAGTCCGCGTAGACCCGGTCGCCGAGGGCGAGCACCCCGAAGCGCAGCTCGTCGAGATCCGGCGCGTCCGAGGCGATCAGCGCATCCCACAGCTCCTCGACGTCGTAGGGGACATCGCCCTGCCCGGTGGTGGAGACGATGAACAGCGTCCAGCGCATCTGCGCGAGCTCCTCGAGGGGCACGGCGTCGATCTCGCGCACGCGCACGGCGATGCCGGCGGCGCGGGCTGCGGGCGGCGCGACGCGTTCGGCGAGCTCCTCGCCGTTCCCGGTCTCGGACGCGTACAGCACGTGGAGCACGGGCTGCGCGCGCGAGCCGATGGTGTCGTGGTGTCCGACGGTGGTGGTCCAGCTGGTCGTGGCGATCGCCTCCAGGGCAGACGGAGTTCCGTTCCTCGTGGGGCGTGCCTCCAGCGTACGGATCCCCGCGGCCTGCTGCGGATGCCGTGGGTCACACACCGTGGCCGACGTGGGGACGCCGAGGTCACGGACTCCGCAGGCCCCGGCGCCTCACTCCCCACTCGCCACTCGCCGAGTACACGGGTCCTCGCTCAGCTCCGATCCGTCAGGGCGGCGCTCGCGCGCAGCACCTCGAGCCGCTGGCGGTACTCGACCTCCTCGAGGTCGCCCCGGGCGAAGCGCTCGGCGAGGGTCAGCTCGGCGCGGCGCAGCGGCGCGAGGGCCTCGTCGGCCCGACGTGCTCGCTCCTCGACCCGGTGCTGCTCGCGCTCCTCGCGGCGCTCGGCGGACCAGCGCCGGCGTCCTCGGGTCAGCAGCACGATCGCGACCACGAGGACCACGAGCCAGAACAGGGGCGCGAGCAGGAAGAACGGGCCGACGGGGTGGGGGCCCCATGGGCCTGCTCCGCCGTCGGCGAGCAGAGGAGCAGAGTGCGTCGAGGTGAGAGCGGTGGTGATCGCGGTGTGCATGGCGTGTCCTTCCGACAGGGGCCGCACGTGCGGCGACCCGATGCCTCCAGCGAACCGGGCACGGGCTCCTCGCACATCCCGCGTCGGGAGTCACTCCGCGTGCTCCCCCGGGAGCAGACGAGAGATGCGGGCCCCGTCGGCCCCAGCCGGGCCCCGTCAGCTCCAGCCGGGTCGCACGACCCCTGTCTCATAGGCCAGGACCACCAGCCTCGCGCGATCACGGGCACCGACCTTCTGCATGATCCGCGAGACGTGCGTCTTCGCGGTGAGCGGGGAGAGCACGAGCCTGGCGGCGATCTCCTCATTGCTCAGTCCCTCGCCGACCAGGCGCAGCACCTCCCGTTCGCGCTCGGTGAGCTCGCCGAGCGCGCTTGGCTCCGGGCGCTCGCGCAGACCTCCGGCGGCGCGGTCCAGGAGCAGTCGGGTGATGCCGGGGGAGAGCAGTGCGCCGCCGTCGTGCACGACTCGCACGGCGCGGATCAGATCGGCGGGTTCGGTGTCCTTGACCAGGAAGCCCGCGGCGCCTGCCCGGATGGCCCGCACCACGTACTCGTCGAGTTCGAAGGTCGTCACGATCACGACCCGCAGCGCGCGGAGCGCGGGATCGGCGGCGATCTGCTCGGTGGCCCAGAGCCCGTCGCCCTCGGGCATCCGGATGTCCACGAGGGCGACGTCCACCGGGGTACTGCGCAGCGCCGCGAGCAGCTCCCGGCCGCCGGCGGCCTCGAGGACCACCTCGATGTCCTCCTCGGCATCGAGCAGGGCACGGAACCCGCCGCGCACGAGCTGGTGGTCGTCGGCGATCGCGACGCGGATCATGTCTGCCTCCAGGGAAGGCGTGCGGTGACGATCGTCCCGCGCCCCCGCGGACCGGGACCGAGGGAGAGGGTCCCACCGAGGAGTTCGGCGCGATCCCGCATGCTGCGGATCCCCGCGCCCGGGCGGGTGAGCATGGTCCCCACGCCGTCGTCGGCGACGTCGATCCGCAGCGCATCGCCCTCCCGGTGCAGTCCGACGGAGGCGGTCTCCGCCCCGGAATGGCGCACCACGTTCGTGAGCGCCTCGCGGACGATGCGGACGGCGGTGGCCTGGGTGCGGCCCGCAGGGGCGTCCGCATCGAGAGGGCCCGCGGCGCGGCGCCCAGTGCCCTCGAGGTCGCAGTCCAGCGTGATCGCGAGCCCGAGGCCCCGATGCTGGTCGAGGAGCGCGGTGAGGTCCGCGAGCTGGGGCTCCGGGGTCAGCGGCGCCTCCTCGCCGCGCAGGGTCGCGAGCACCCCGCGGGCCTCCTCGAGGCCGCCGCCCGCGAGGCGGCGGACGTTCCCGAGGGATTCGCGGGCCTTCGCAGGATCCCTGTCGAACAGGTGGAGTCCCATCCCCGCCTGCACGGAGATCTGGGAGAGGGAGTGGGAGAGGACGTCGTGCAGCTCGCGGGCGATCTGGTCGCGCTCGGCCTGCTCGGCCTCCCGGCGCCGCTGCTCGAGCAGGGCCTCCCGCCTCCGCATCCGCTCGGAGCGCGAGCGGATGCCCATGCCGAGGCCGAGGCAGACGGCCAGCATCACGGTGCCGGCGATGATCCGCTGGGGGGCGCCCGTGGGCCACAGCAGCTCGGCGAGCACGACTCCCAGCACCCACGTGCTGCACGCGGTCGCGAGCGCCCACACGGGGGCGGCGCGCACCAGCGCGATCACCAGCGCGATGCCGAGAGCGACCGGCGGAGGGCCGAAGGGCGGCGGCAGGAACAGCAGCACGAGCGCGAGCGGCGCGATCACGATCACCGTCGGCCCGGGGCGCTTCCAGACCGCGAGCAGGGCGAGCGCCGAGAGCACCGCCGCCGAGGTCCGCACCGCGATCAGTGCGGGAGCCGTCTGCGTCCACACGCCGACGGCGAGCGTCGGCGGGACCTGGACGAGGAGCGCGACGAGGGCGGGCACCAGGGCGACCATGCGCCCCGGGCCCCGTCGGTCCCGGGGGCGGGGCCCGGGAGCCTCCCCGTCTCTCGCGCGCATGCTCGAAGGCTACGCCGGACCACGCGCCGGGTCGTCCTCCCCCGGGAGCATGCCCCGGTGCTCCGCAGGGAGCAGGGCGGGGCGTGGCGGTGAGGGTTGAGCGCTGCGATTGCCCCTCGCACCCGCAGCGGGCTACCGTGACGCCGTGCTGACCTGTCGTTGTCGTCCCTGAGCGCCTGCGCTCGGCCCGAGCGCGCCCGCGCTCCCCGCTGAGTGCGGCTGAGCGCGCCCGACGATCCATCGACCACCGTGCGACGTCGACACCGTCCGCCGCACCCCGTCCAGAGGACACCACTCGTGCACTATGCCCAGTCCGCAGCCGATCTGATCGGCTCCACTCCCCTCCTCCGCCTGCAGCGCGTCACCGAAGGGATCGACGCGACCGTCCTGGTCAAGGTCGAGTACGTCAACCCCGGCGGCTCCTCGAAGGACCGCATCGCCCGCACCATCATCGACGCCGCCGAACGGGAGGGCCGTCTGCGCCCGGGCGGTGTGATCGTCGAGCCCACGAGCGGCAACACCGGTGTGGGCCTCGCCCTGGTCGCACAGCAGCGCGGTTACCGGACGGTCTTCGTGGTGCCGGACAAGGTGGGCCCCGACCGGCGCGCCGTGCTCACGGCCTACGGCGCCGAGGTCGTGGTGACGCCGGCCGCTGTGGCGAAGGAGGATCCGCGCTCCTACTACAGCGTCGCCGATCGGCTGACGCGCGAGATCCCCGGCGCCTTCCAGCCCAACCAGTTCGTGAACCGGAACGGCCCGCTCGCGCATTTCCAGACCACGGGGCCGGAGGTCTGGCGCGACACCGACGGCGCAGTCACGCATTTCGTCGCCGGCATCGGCACGGGCGGGACGATCAGCGGCGCGGGACGCTTCCTCAAGGAGGCCTCCGGCGACAGGGTGCAGGTGATCGGCGCGGATCCGGAGGGGTCGATCTACTCGGCGGACCCCGACGATCCCGAGCAGATCCACGCGAACCTCATCGAGGGCGTGGGCGTCACCTTCGTCCCCGAGACCTTCGATCCCGAGGTCGTCGACCGCCTCCAGCGGATCTCCGACGCGGAGTCCTTCTCCATGGCACGTCGCCTCGCGCGGGAGGAGGGTCTGCTGGTGGGCGGCTCGAGCGGCATGGCCGTGGTCGCCGCCCTGCGCGAGGCTCAGGAGCTTCCGGCCGACGCGGTCGTGGTCGCCCTGCTCCCCGATCACGGACGCGGGTACCTCGGGAAGATCTTCGACGACGCGTGGATGCGCGAGCACGGCTTCGAGGCCGACGAGCCGGAGTCCCTGGTGCCGGCCGACGTGCTGCGGGAGCTCGATCTCGAGCAGTGACAGGGCCGCAGGCCGACGCTCGTCGTCCGGTCCGACGGCTCCACGAGCGTCCCGGACACGACGAAGGCCCCCACCATCCGGTGGGGGCCTTCGTGACGAGTCACTGTCTCACGGTTTCTCGAGTGGAGCTAAGGGGATTCGAACCCCTGACCTCTTCCATGCCATGGAAGCGCGCTACCAACTGCGCCATAGCCCCGTACTGGGTGCCGTTCCGGCTCTGACCTCTCGATCCGGCCTTGCGACGCGACGAGTCTACAACCTCGGCCAGCTCATGCGAAATCGGCCGGGACGTTGTGTGACAGCAACCTCATCGCCCTCCCCGTGGGGTCGGAGTGCAGCGGTTCGAGCAGGCTGCGGTGGCAATTGCCCATGCCGCCGATGCCGTGGAAAGCGCCCGCGTCCAGGCCGATCAGGGTGGTGATCCCGGCGCGGATCGCGGCGCCGTGGGAGACCACGAGGATCGTCGCCCCGGGGTTCTCCGCCATCAGCGCGCGGGCGGCGACGGCGAACCGCTCCCCCACGTTCTCGCGGTCCTCGATGCCGACGCCCGGGACGGTCGTGCCGGCGCGCCACTGGGCGTGCAGCTCGGGCCAGCCCTCGCGGATCTCCTCCCCTGTGAGGCCCTCCCACCTCCCGAAGCTCTGCTCGATGAAGGCGGCCTCGGTCTCCACCTGCGCCGCGCCGACCGCGTCTGCGATCGCGCGGGCGGTGTCGCGGGCGCGGCTCAGCGGCGAGCTGATCACGAGATCGAAGCTGTGGCGGGACAGCGCATGCGCGACCGCTCGGGCCTGCTCGCGCCCGGTCTCGTTCAGCGGGATGTCGACCTGTCCCTGCAGGCGCCCCTGGACGTTGTGGTCGGTCTGCCCGTGCCGCACCAGCAGCAGGCGGCTGCGGGGATCGCTCATGCGCCGGCGCCCTCGACCTGCAGGTCGACGACGGGCGCGTCCCGCCACAGGCGCTCGAGCGCGTAGAAGGCACGGTCCTCGGCGTGCTGGACGTGCACGACGACGTCGCCGTAGTCGAGCAGGACCCAGCGGGCGTCCCGCTCGCCCTCGCGGCGCAGGGGCTTGCGGCGGTGCTCCTTGATGAGGTCACCCTCGATGCCGCCCACGATGGCGCTGACCTGGCGCTCCGAGGAGCCGCTGCAGACCACGAACACGTCGGTGATCACGACCTGCTCGGACACGTCCAGGCCGATGATCTCCTCTGCGAGCTTGTCGGCGGCCGCGTGCGCGGCGGCACGGGCGAGGTCGAGGGATTCGGGCGAAGCGCTCACGCGGAGGTGACCTCCAGGTCGGTGGGAACAGCAGTCATCACAGGGGCAACGGAGTGCAGGGCATCGCGCAGCGGAGCGGCCAGGGCCTGGTCGGACCCGGGGCCGAGGACGCCCGTGGCCAGCAGGACCACGAGCGCGATGATCGCGAGGGCGATGAGCACCCACACGACCCACAGCAGCGGCTTCCCGCGCCCCTGCTCGGGACGGTTCAGCACGCGGCCGTCGAAGCGCGGCGCTGGCTTGGGGCCCGGCGCCTCGCCGACGCCCATCTCACCGAGCTCGACGCCGTCGGCGTCCCGCTCGATCGCGGCTGTCGAGGTGCCGGCGGTCTGCGCACCCGCGGAGGCGGAGCCGATCACAGCACCGGACCCCGTCGGCTGGGCCGAGCCGTCCGAGGACGACTCGTGCGCAGCGTCCGCGTCGGCGTCGCCGGCGTCCCCGCCGACCGGGCTCTCCCCGGCAGCGCTCGAGGGCTCCGACGTCAAGGTCTTCGTCGAGGGGTCGACGGGCTCGGACTCGGCCGTGTGCTCGGAGTCCCGGTCGCGGCTCGGCGCCTCTGCGGTCGTCGCGGAGTCGGCCGACGGGGTCGGCTCCTCCGGCTCGACCTCGATGATCCGGGCGCGCTTGCCGAACTTGCGGAGCTTCGGGACGGGGGCGTCGGCCGTCGGGGAGGCGACCGCGCCGCGAGAGGAGGGCCGACCCGACGGCAGGGCCTCCGACGATGCGAAGGCACCGGACGTCCCCGCGCCGCCGCTGGAAGCCGCGTGATGGGCGGCTCCGGGCGTGCGCCCGCGCGCCTCGGTGCTCGGGGCCGAGGCATCACCGGATGCCGCGCCTGACGAGCCGCCGGAGGCGGGCCCGTCGGTCTCCGGGCCCGAGGCCGCCGCGGCGTCGTCGTCACCAGGAGCGGGACTCGGGCCGTCGCCGGTGGCCGGGAGCTCGCCGGTGTGCTGGGCGGCGAGGGCCCGCTGCTCGGCGGTCTCCTCGGGGGTCAGCTGGCGGGCACGTCGACCGTGGCGCCTCGGCGCCTGCGGGGCGTCGTTCTCACTCACCGCCCTCACCTCCTGTGTACAGGGCGTACTTGTTGATGTACTGGACCACGCCGTCCGGGACCAGGTACCACACGGGCTGGTCGGCGGCGACGCGGATGCGGCAGTCGGTCGAGCTGATCGCCATCGCGGGGACCTCGATCAGCGTCACCCGGTCCGCGGGCAGGCCCTCGGTCTCGAGCTCGTGGCCGGGCCTCGTGACACCCACGAAATGGGCGAGCTCGAAGATCTCCCGGGTGTCCTTCCAGGTGAGGATGGACTGCAGGGCGTCCGCACCGGTGATGAAGAACAGGTCCGCATCGGGATGCATGCGCTGCAGATCCCGCAGGGTGTCGATCGTGTAGGTCGCGCCCGGACGGTCGATGTCCACGCGGGACACGGTGAACACCGGGTTCGCGGCCGTCGCGACGACCGTCATCAGGTACCGGTGCTCAGGGTCGGAGATGACCTTGTCCGACTTCTGCCAGGGCCGGCCGGTGGGCACGAAGATCACCTCGTCGAGCCCGAAGACGCTCTGCACCTCGCTCGCGGCGACCAGGTGGCCGTGATGGATCGGGTCGAACGTCCCACCCATCACGCCGATCCGGCGAGGCTGCCCCTCCATGTGTCAGTGCCGACGCGCGTCCGTCGAGGCGCTCTCCTGCGCCGTGTGCGCGCGAGCACCGGTGCGGGTCTTCGCGGGGCGCTGGTTCTGGCCGCTGAACAGGTAGGTGATGCCCAGAAGGATGAGCAGGCCGAGGAACATGGCGCCGCCGACGAGGATCGGGGGGACGCCGCCCTCCGAGGCGTGCGAGCCGCCCTCGGCGAGGATCAGGACGTGGTCGAGCATGTGTGCACCTTTCGATGACGTGAACCCTCACATCATCCCATAGCCGAGCGCTCCCCGGACCCGGGCGCGGCCGGGTCGTGCGCGGTTTCTCAAGCAGGTCCTCAGGGCTTCACGTGCCCGTCGCCGATGACGATCCACTTGGTGGAGGTGATCTCCTGCAGACCCATCGGCCCGCGGGCGTGGAGCTTCTGCGTGGAGATGCCGATCTCCGCGCCGAAGCCGAACTCGGCGCCGTCGGAGAAGCGGGTCGAGGAGTTCACCATCACCACGGCGGAGTCGACGGCCGTCGTGAACAGCCGCTGCGAGGCGAGGTCCGACGTGATGATCGACTCCGTGTGCCCGGAGGACCAGCGGCGGATATGGGCGATCGCCTCCTCGACGTCGTCGACGACGCGGACGGCGAGGTCGAGCGAGAGGTACTCGGCGGCCCAGTCCTCCTCGGTCGCGGGGACCACGGGCAGCACCGCCGGGGCGTCGCCGGCGTCGTCGCGGGTGAGGATCGCGCGGGCGTCGTCGTCCGCATGGAGCGTGACGCCATGCGGGGCGAGGACCTCCGTGATCGCGGCGAGAGCCTCCTCGGCGACGTCGCGGTGGACGAGCAGCGTCTCCAGGGCGTTGCACACGCCGATGCGCTGGGTCTTCGCATTCTCGACGATCGCAGCGGCCTTGGCGAGGTCGGCGCTCGCGTCGATGAACACGTGCGTGGTGCCGGTGCCGGTCTCGATCACCGGGACCTTCGCGTTCTCCACGACGCGCCGGATGAGGCCGGCGCCGCCGCGCGGGATGAGCACGTCGACCAGGCCGCGTGCGCGCATGAGGACGTCGGCCCCGGCGCGCCCGTGCTCGTCGATGCCGACGACGAGATCCCGCGGGAGCCCCTGCTCCTCCAGCACGTCGCGCAGCACGGCGATCAGGGCGGTGTTCGAGTGCAGCGCGGCGGACCCTCCGCGCAGCACGACGGCGCTGCCGGCCTTGAGCGAGAGCCCGGCGGCGTCGACGGTCACGTTCGGGCGGGCCTCGTAGATCATGCCGATCACGCCGAGGGGCACGCGGGTCTCGCGCAGCTCGAGCCCGTTGGCGAGCAGTCCGCCGCGGACCACCTCCCCGATCGGGTCGGGCAGGGCGGCCGCGTCGCGCAGCTGCTGGGCGATGGTCGCGACGCGGTCCTCGTCCAGGAGGAGGCGGTCCCGCAGGCCCGCCTCGATGCCGGCGGCGTCGGCCTCGGAAATGTCCTGGGCGTTGGCCTGCACGATCTCGGCGGCGCGCGCGACGAGGGCGTCCGCCATCGCGCGCAGCACCTGGTCCTTGCGCTCACGGGTGAGGGTGGCGAGCGCGGGCTGGGCATCCTTGGCGCGCCGGGCGGCGACGAGCACCGCCTCCTCGACGTCGGCGATCGCGCCGGGGGCGGGCGTGCCCGCGGGTGTGCTGGCGGCGGGTGTGCCGTGAGCGGGAGCGGAGGTGGGCGTGGGCGTCGAAGTCGTCTCGTCCATCCCTCCACAGTAGGCGCGAGCCCCCTCCCGCAGGCAGGCCCGTCCCCCTTCTGGACGCGGGGAGGCGTGCGCGGAGTCACGTTCTGCGGTGCTACGGTCACGAGCACCGGCGCAGATCCGTCGGCACAGCGCCGTCGACCGAGCACCGTCGGCACGGCCCGTTCGGAAGGAGTCCGCGATGAGCACGATCCGCGTCCGACGCGTCTACGAGGACCCCGAGCGGTCCGACGGCGCGCGGGTGCTGGTGGACCGGATCTGGCCGCGCGGCGTGAGCAAGGAGCGGGCGGACCTCACGAGCTGGTGCAAGGGCGTCGCTCCGTCGACCGAGCTGCGGAAGTGGTACCAGCACGACCCGGAGAAGTGGGAGGAGTTCGCCGACCGCTACCGCGCGGAGCTCGACGAGTCCGAGCGCACGGAGGCCCTCGACGAGCTGCGCGGCCTCGCGGCGGAGGGGGACCTCACGCTCCTCACCGCGTCGAAGCGCGACGACATCAGTGAGGCGACCGTGCTGAAGGACGTGCTCGAGGAGGAGCGCACGGGCCAGGGGTCCTGAGGCCGGGCCTGCGGGGCACCCACCAGGGGGCCCGGGCTCGGGCTGCCGAGCGCTGCGGAGCGGGCAGCGCGGATGAGACAGAATCGGAGCATGCACTCCCACTCGCCCTCCCCTGCGCGCCCGTCGACTGCGCCCGCACCCGCGTCGTCCGGACCCCGCCCGTCCGTGCACTCCGCGTCCCGGCTCTCCTCCTCTGCATCCGCGGACAGCGTGCCGGAGCCTTCGGGAGCGCGGATCGTGGTGGTCGGCTCGATCAACGCCGACCTCTCCACGCGCGTCGCCCGCCATCCGCAGCCCGGCGAGACGCTGCACGGCACGGGCGGTGAGGTGCGCCCGGGCGGCAAGGGCGCCAACCAGGCGGCAGCCGCCGCGCTCCAGGGCGGAGCGGTCGCGATGGTGGGTGCGGTCGGCGATGACGCCATGGCGTCCGATGCCCTCTCCGTGCTCTCCTCGAGCGGCGCGGACCTCTCCGCGGTGCGCACCGAGGAGGGGCCGACGGGCCTCGCCGTCGTCACCGTCTCCGACGACGGCGAGAACACGATCGTCGTGGTGCCCGGCGCGAACGCGAGCATGAACGCCGCGCGGGTGCGCCAGAGCGGCGACCTCATCGCGGGCGCCGGGGTCGTCGTCCTCCAGGGCGAGATCCCGCGCGACGGGATCGAGGAGGCCGCCCGACGCACGCGGGGACGCCTGATCCTGAACCCAGCCCCCGTGCTCGAGCTCGACCGCGAGGTGCTGCTGCGTGCGGACCCGCTCGTGGTCAACGAGCACGAGGCGTCCCTCGTCCTCGATCTGCTGGAAGAGCACGCAGGCTCCTCCCCCGCTCCGGAGGATCTCGCCCACGCCCTGCACACCGCCGGCATCAACAGCCTCGTGATCACGCTCGGAGCCGAGGGCGCCCTGGTCGGAGCCTCAGGAGCCGACGGCGAGCCGCGGTCCGACGGTGCCCGGTCGCTCGTGCGGGTGCCCGCCGTGTCGGTGCGCGCGGTGGACACCACCGGCGCCGGGGACGCCTTCGTCGGCTCCCTCGCGGTGCGCCTGGCAGAGGGCGCGTCCCTCGTCGACGCCGCCCGCTTCGCCACACGGGTCTCAGCCGCATCGGTGACGCGGGAGGGGGCGCAGACCAGCTACCCGCGCGAGGGCGAGGAGCTGCCCGGCGGCTGAGAGCGCTGCGCACCCCCGGCGGCTGAGGGTGCTCTGCGCTTCCCGCCGACCGGGAGTGGTGCGCACTTCCCGGAACCCGATCCTCCCCGGCACCCGATCCTCCCTGGCACCCGATCCTCCCCGGCGCCCGAGGGTGCTGCGCAACGGTCGTTATGAGCGCTCAAAACGACCATTGCGCAGCAGTGACCGCATGGACGGGCTTATCCGAGGGGCGGGGACATCTGCGCCGGTACGGCAGAAATCCGCACGGCAGGGCGGACGCCATGGCGGATGGCGCCGACTCCTCGCCCGCGAACCGCAGGGGCCGACGTCCGTCGGCCCCGCTCACTCGGCGGAGCCGGTGGCCTCTGCGACGGGAGAGGTGATCAGGACCATGTCGTCGCGGTGCACCACGGAGCGGCCGTAGCGGTCGCCCATGCGAGCGCGCAGCTCCTTGGTGGTCAGCCCCGCCATCGCGCGCAGGTCCTCGCTCGAGTAGGCGACCAGTCCGCGGGCGATCACCTCGCCGTCGGGCGCTGCGATGTCCACCGGCACGCCCGCAGGGAACGCGCCGTCGACCTCGGCGATGCCCACGGCGAGCAGGGAGCGGCGGCGGGAGCGCAGCGCATCGGCCGCACCCTTGTCGACGACGAGGGTCCCCGCACCGCGGGTCGCGTACCGCAGCCACACCAGGCGGGAGCGGCGACGGCCCTGCTGGGCGGGGAAGAACGTGCCCACGTCCTCGCCCGAGACGCCGCGCCCGAAGTTCTCGGCGGCGGTCAGCAGGGTCGCGGTGCCGGTGCTCGCGGCATGGTGGGCGGCGTCGAGCTTGGTGACCATGCCTCCGGTCCCGACGGAGGAGCCCACCGAGCCGACCTTCACGTCGGTCAGCGCCGCGAAGTCCTCGACCACGCTGAGGCGCTCGGCATCCGGCTCGGCCGGGTTCTTCGTGTAGAGCCCGTCGACGTCGGTGAGAAGCACCAGCAGGTCAGCGCCCAGCAGCTGGGAGACGAGCGCGGCGAGGCGGTCATTGTCCCCGAAGCGGATCTCGTGGGTGGCGGTGGTGTCGTTCTCGTTGATGATCGGGATGATGCCGAGACCCAGCATCGCCTCGAGGGCGGTGCGGACGCTGCCGTAGGTCTCGCGCCGGATGACGTCGGCCTCGGTGAGCAGCACCTGCCCGGTGATCCGGCCGTGTGCGCCGAAGGCCGCGGACCAGGCCGTGGCCAGCAGCGCCTGGCCGACGCTCGCGGCGGCCTGCTGGGAGGGCACGTCGGTCGGCCGCGCGCCGAGGTTCAGGGGGCGCAGCGACGCGGCGATCGCGCCCGAGGAGATGATGACGACGTCCCAGCCGTCCTCGAGCAGTCCGGCGATCCGGTCGGCGATGATCCGCAGCCCGGTCTCGTCGAGGTGCCCGTCGTCGCGGGTGAGGCTCGAGGAGCCGATCTTCACCACCGCCCGACGGGGTCCGGGGATGTCGGTGCGCGCCTGCAGTCGCGCCGGCTGATGCGGTTCGTCGGTCACGGTGGCCATGGTCAGTCCTCCTGGTCGTCGATCGCGGGATCGGCCCAGTGCCCGGCGCGGCGCTCCTCCTCCATCGCTGCCAAGCGATCCATGCGGGCGGCGACGCGGGCCTTCTGGTCCTCGCGCTTCTCGTCGCGAGTCGGTCGGTGGTTGTCCTCGACACGTCGGTCCGTGCCGCGGCGGCCGAGCATCTCGGCCCCGCCCACCATTGTGGGCTCCCAGTCGAAGACCACGGCATCCTGTCCAGGGCCGATGACCACGGTGCTGCCGGCGACGGCGCCGACCTTGTAGAGCTGGTCCTCGACGCCGAGGGTGGCGAGGCGGTCCGCGAGGTAGCCGACGGCCTCGTCGTTGGAGAAGTCGGTCTGACGCACCCAGCGCTCGGGCTTGTCGCCGACGACCCGGTACGCCTTGTCGCCGTCGTACTGCTCGGTGACGACCTCGAACTCCTTGGCGCCGACGGCGCGCGGGGTGAGGACGATGGGTGCGGCCTCCGGCTCGGGAAGCCGGGCGCGGGCCTGCTCGACGAGCTCGGCGAGGGCGAAGCCGAGCTCTCGCAGTCCGCTGCGGGAGACGGCGCTGACCTCGAACACGGGCACGCCGCGCTCGGCGAGGCGGTCGCGCACGAGGTCGGCCATGTCGGCGCCGTCGGGCACGTCGGTCTTGTTCAGGACGACCACGGTGGGGCGCTCCATGAGCGGAGTGCGGTCCTCGGCCTCCTCGTCGAGGCGGCCCGCGTAGGCGGCGAGCTCGCCCTCGATGGTCTCGAGGTCCTTGACGGGGTCGCGGTCGGACTCGAGCGCCGCGGCGTCGAGCACGTGGACGATCACGTGGCAGCGCTCGATGTGGCGCAGGAAGTCCAGCCCGAGGCCCTTGCCGCTGCTCGCGCCCGGGATCAGCCCGGGCACGTCGGCGACGGTGAAGCGGTGCTCCCCCGCCTCGACGACGCCCAGGTTCGGCACCAGGGTCGTGAAGGGGTAGTCGGCGATCTTGGGCCGTGCGGCGCTCATCGCGGCGATCAGGGAGCTCTTGCCGGCGCTGGGGTAGCCCACGAGGGCGACGTCCGCGACGCTCTTGAGCTCGAGGACCAGGCTCCGCTCCTGACCGGGCTCGCCGAGGAGGGCGAAGCCGGGCGCCTTGCGCTTCGGCGAGGCGAGCGCCGCGTTGCCCAGGCCGCCCTGCCCTCCGCGGGCGGCGACGAAGCGGGTGCCGGTGCCGACCATGTCGACGAGCACGTTCCCGTCCTTGTCGGCGACGACGGTGCCGTCGGGCACGGGGAGGATCAGGTCCTCGCCGCGGGAGCCGTGGCGCATGTCGCCCTTGCCGAAGTCGCCCGAGCTCGCGCGCTGGTGGGGCTTGTGGTGGTAGCTCAGCAGCGTCGTCGTCGACGGGTCGACCTCGAGGACCACGTCGCCGCCGCGGCCGCCGTTGGCCCCGTCGGGCCCGGCGAGCGGCTTGAACTTCTCGCGGCGGATGGAGGCGGAGCCGTGCCCGCCGTCACCGCCGGTGACGTGCAGGACGACGCGATCGACGAAGGTGGCCATGGGTCTCTCCTGCGGACGGCGGGATGGTGCTGCGGGGAAAAGCGTGAAGGGGCGGAGCAGGTGCTCCGCCCCTTCACGAGGGTATGTGCTGCGTCGCGCTGAGCGCGCCGCGCCGGGACCGAGGTCTCAGGCGCCGGCGATCACGTTGACGACGTTGCGGTCGCGCTTGCGGCCGAACTCCACGGTGCCCGCGCTGAGCGCGAACAGCGTGTCGTCGTTGCCGCGGCCCACGCCCGCACCGGGGTGGATGTGGGTGCCGCGCTGGCGCAGGATGATCTCGCCCGCGCCGACCTGCTGGCCGCCGAAGCGCTTGACGCCGAGGCGCTGCGCGTTCGAGTCGCGGCCGTTCTTCGAGGAGCTCGCGCCCTTCTTGTGTGCCATGGGAAGAACCTTCTCTCGTTCAGCCTGGAAGGGCGACGCTCAGGCGATGCCCGTGATCTTCAGACGGGTCAGCTCCTGGCGGTGGCCCTGGCGCTTCTTGTAGCCCGTCTTGTTCTTGTACTTGAGGATGCGGATCTTCGGACCGCGGAGGTCCTCGACCTTCTCCGCCGAGACGGTGACCTTGTCGAGGTCGCCCTTGGCCGAGGTCACCGAGTCGCCGTCGACGAGCAGCACGGGCGTGAAGTCGACGCTCTGGCCCGGCTCGCCGGCGACGCGGTTGATCACGATGGTGTCGCCGACCGACACCTTCTCCTGACGACCGCCTGCGCGGACGATTGCGTACACCACGTCACTGCTCCATCTTGGTTCGTACTGGGTCGTCGTCTCCCGCCGCACCGCCTCCGGCGCTCCGGGGCGGAGAGCTGGGCGGGTGACGTCCGGGCCGGGTGCGCGACCCGCGAGGGTCGCAGCTCCGCCGACCGAGCGGCCGGGAACGACGATCGACGCGTTCTGCGCCGAGGGACAGCCTACGAGGCCCGGCCGGACCGGTCAAGGCTCATGACCGGTCCGACCTGCGATTTCATCGCTGAGGGCCTGTGGAACTCATCACGCGTCGGCGGCGCTGTCGTCGCGCGCCTCGGCGCTCGCGGGCCCGTCCGCGGCATCGGGGGTGACCTCGGTCGCCTGCTGCGGCGTGTCACTGTCGGCCTGCGGGGCCTCGGCCTCCACCGTCACGGCCTCGCCGTCGACGACGACCTCGGGGTGCTCCTCCTTGGCGCCCGTGGCCGCCGCGATCGAGGCGATGGTCGCGCGGGCGAGGGCGCGCGAGGCGCTGTCCGACTCGAGGCGGTGCACGTCGGTGGAGGCGGTGAGCTCCTCGACGGCCTCCTGGGCGCTCCGGGATCCGCGGCCCGGGCCGCCGTTCCCGCCGTCGGAGCCGTTGCCGCTGCTCCCGTTCCCGCTGTTCCCGCCGCCGTTGCTGCCGTTCCCGTTCCCGCTGCTCCCGCTGCCGCCCTTGGACTTGCCCTTGCGGCGGCGGCCGCCCTTCGAGGAGTCGTCGTCCTGGGAACCCTGGCTGCCGTGGTGCTGATGGCCGGTGTCCACGCCGTCGAGGTCGACGATCATGCCGCGGCCCGCGCAGGCCTCGCAGGTCGTCGAGAAGGTCTCGACGAGGCCCGCGCCCACGCGCTTGCGGGTCATCTGCACGAGGCCCAGCGAGGTGACCTCGGCGACCTGGTGCTTGGTGCGGTCCCGGCCCAGGCACTCCACGAGGCGGCGCAGCACGAGGTCGCGGTTGGCCTCGAGGACCATGTCGATGAAGTCGATGACGATGATCCCGCCGATGTCGCGCAGGCGCAGCTGGCGGACGATCTCCTCGGCGGCCTCGATGTTGTTCTTGGTGACGGTCTCCTCGAGGGAGCCGCCGGCGCCGGTGAACTTGCCGGTGTTCACGTCGATCACGGTCATCGCCTCGGTGCGGTCGATGACCAGGGAGCCGCCCGAGGGCAGGTAGACCTTGCGGTCCATGGCCTTCAGCAGCTGCTCGTCGATGCGGTGCTTGGCGAAGACGTCCTTCTCGCCCACGTGCTTGGTCACGCGCTCGAGCAGGTCGGGGGCGACGTCGGAGACGTACTCGTGCACGTCCGAGTGGACGCCCTCGCCCTCGACGATCAGCGAGGTGAAGTCCTCGTTGAAGACGTCGCGGACGACCTTGATGGCGAGGTCGGGCTCCTGCGAGAGGGAGGCGGGAGCGGACTTCGACTTCTGCGCCTTCTGGATCCGGTCCCACTGCTTGCGCAGGCGCTCGACGTCGCGGGTGAGCTCCTCCTCGCTCGCGCCCTCGGAGGCCGTGCGCACGATGACGCCCGCGTCCTCGGGGATGACCTGTTTCATGATCTTCTTCAGCCGCGAGCGCTCGGCGTCGGGCAGCTTGCGGGAGATCCCGGTCATCGAGCCGCCCGGCACGAAGACCACGTAGCGGCCGGGAAGGGAGATCTGGCTGGTCAGCCGCGCACCCTTGTGGCCGATCGGGTCCTTGGTGACCTGCACCAGCACCGGGTCCCCGCTGGAGAGCGCGAGCTCGATGCGGCGGGGCTGGCCCTCGAGGCCGGCCGCGTCCCAGTTCACCTCGCCCGCATACAGCACGGCGTTGCGGCCCTTGCCGATGTCGACGAAGGCGGCCTCCATGGAGGGCAGCACGTTCTGGACCTTGCCCAGGTACACGTTGCCGACCATCGAGGTGTGCGACTTCTGGGCCACGTAGTGCTCGACGAGGATGTCGTCCTCGAGCACCGCGATCTGGGTGCTGCCCTTGCGCTCGCGCACCACCATGGACCGCTTGACGGACTCACGGCGCGCGAGGAACTCGGCCTCGGTGATCACGTTGCGGCGGCGGCCTTGGTCGCGCCCCTCGCGGCGGCGCTGCTTCTTGGCCTCCAGGCGGGTCGAGCCCTTGACGGCCTTGACCTCGTCACGGGCCTCGCGGACCTTGACGACGGTGTTCGGCGGATCATCGGCCGACGGGCCGTTCTCCGAGTTCGAGGACGAGCCGGAGCGGCGGCGCCGACGACGGCGGCGCGAGCTCGAGCCGCCCGAGGAGCCGTCCTCGTCCTTGCCCTGGTCCTCGCCGTCCTGGGAGTCGCGGTCCTCGGAGCCGTCCGCCGAGGACTTCTTGCCGTCCTTCTTCGCGCGCTCGGAGGCGTCGTCGGAGGAGTCCTCCGAACGCTCCTCGTCCTCGCGCGAGTCCTCGTCCTCGCGATCGGCGGAGTCCTCGCCGCGACCGCGACCGCGGCGACCGCGACCGCCCCGGCGACGACGTCGACGGGAGGAGCCGGAGGACTGGCCGTCCTCCTCCTCGCCGGTGCCCTCGTTCTCCTCGTCCGCGCCGCTCGCATCCGCGTCGGCATCGTCCTGGGCGCCGTCGCGCCGGCGGCGGTCCTCGCCTGCGTCCTGACCGTTCTCCTCGCCCGACTCGTCCTCGGAGGACTCGCCCCGGGAGGAGCCGCGGCGGCGACGGCTCGAGGAGCGGCGCCCGCGGGAGCCGCGGCCGCGGCCGCCCTGCTCCTCCTGCGCCTGCTCGTCCGCGCTGACCTCGGTCTCCTCGACCTCCGGAGCGTCCTCGCCGTCGGCGGGCGTCTGCTCCTGCTCGGGGAGCACGGCCTCGCTCTGGGGCCGGGTGGCGCGGCGGCGGCGCGAACCGCGGGAGGCGGTGCCGAAGGAGAGCTCCGCACTGCCGGACTGGTGGTCCTCGTCGTCGTGGCCGGCGCGCTGCTCGGGCACCGTGGTGCGCTTCTCGGGCGTGGGCGCCTGGAAGATGAGCGAGGCGAAATCGATCTGGGTCTGCTCGCGCACTGCCCGCTTCGGCTCGTGCGGGCGGTTCTCGGCGAGAGCCTGCAGGTCCGCGGCGACACCGCTGGGCTGCTCGGATTCCGCCTCGGCCGAGGCGTCGGCCGCGGTCTCGGCGTCGTCCTCGGAATCCACGGGGGCGGTCTCCGCGCTCTGGGCGGCGACAGTCTCCTCCGCGGCATCCGCCGCAGGATCCGTCTCGGGCGCCGGCTCGGCGACGGTCTCGGTCGCGGCGGGCTCGGGCGCGGAGGGCTCGGCGGCGGCCTCGACGGGCTCTGCGGGGGCGACCGGTGCGACGGGCGGGCCGGCGGGAGCACCAGCGGCACGGCGCCGACGCCTGGTCGCGGGTTTCTCGGCCGCTGCGGGGGCCGGCTCGCTCGGGGGCGTCTGCTGGGCGGCGACAGTGGTGTGCCGCTGGGGAGCGTCGACCTCGGGCGCCGTCTCCTGATGCTGCGGGGCGCCGACCGGGGATCCGGCGCGGCGGCGCGGACGCTTCGCCCTCCCCGTTCCGCTCGTGGTGCTGGGCGTCTCCTGCGACGCCGACGTCTCGGGGGTGCTGATGTCCTCAGCCATGGGGCTGCTCCTCATAGAGGGACCGACGCACCCCGGGCCCTTCGGTCATCGTCCATGCGGACGGAAGTCGTTCGCCCTCTCCGGCGCGCGGCTCCAGGTCAGGAGCGCTGCGATGTCGGCCGCTCGAAGCATCTCGATCGCGCTGCGCGCGGTATCGGTGCATGGCTGGTCGACCCCGAGGAGGTTCCCCCTCCGGGTACGCGGAGGAAGAGCGCTCCCGGCAGTATGGCACAGGCGAGCGCTCCTCCCGGGGACGTGCGCACCCGTGAGACGCGTGCGACGGGGCCCGCGAGGGAGACGGGGCCCGCGCGAGGGGACTCGAGGCGCTCGGGCAGGCTCGGGACGGCGCATGACGGTGCGGAGGATTCCCGCTGGCGGCAGGACCATCGTCCCTCTGCGGCCGCTCCCCCGGGTCCTACGCTGAGCGTGAACGCGGCGCACTCGCGTGCCGCGCCGTCCCCTCGCCCCACGGAGGACAGGTCCCATGGAAGCCCTCGACATCGCTCGGTGGCAGTTCGGTTCGATGACCGTCTACCACTTCCTCTTCGTCCCGCTCACGATCGGCCTGTCCTTCCTGGTCGCCGTCATGCAGACGATCTCCATGCGCGCGCGCAGCCCGATCGCCAAGGACGCCTGGACTCGCCTGACGAAGTTCTTCGGCTCGATGCTCATCGTGAACTTCGGCATCGGCATCGCCACCGGCATCCTCCAGGAGTTCCAGTTCGGCATGAACTGGTCGGAGTACTCGCGTTTCGTGGGCGACGTGTTCGGTGCGCCGCTGGCCCTCGAGGGCCTCGTCGCCTTCTTCATGGAGTCGGTGTTCCTGGGACTGTGGATCTTCGGCTGGGGCCGCCTGCCCGAGAAGGTGCACCTGCTGACCATCTGGTGCGTCTCCTTCGGCACCATGGCCTCCGCCTACTTCATCGTGGCCGCGAACTCCTTCATGCAGCACCCGGTGGGAGCCTCGATCAACCCCGAGACGGGCCGCGCGGAGCTCGATCCCGACAAGGGCGGGCTGTGGGCGATCCTCACGAACATCACCACCCTCGTGGCCTTCCCGCACATCATCTTCGGCGCCCTGCTGGTCGCCGCCGCCTTCGTCACCGGCGTCGCCTCGTGGCACATGGTCACCCACCACAACCGCGCCCGCACCGCGGGTCTGACCAGCGACGAGGGACGTGCGCACGACCAGCAGGCGCGCACGATCTTCCGCCCCGCCGTCCGCTTCGGCGTGATCGCCCTGTTCATCGCGGGCCTGGGCCTGTTCGTCACGGGCGACCAGCAGGGCCAGATCATGTTCAAGCAGCAGCCGATGAAGATGGCCTCCGCGGAGGCGCTCTGCGAGACGGAGACCGGGGCGTCGTTCTCGATCCTCACCGTCGGCGGGCCCCAGGCGTTCCATCAGGACTGCGGTGACGTCACCCACGTCATCCAGGTCCCCTACGTGACCTCGTTCCTGGCCACGCACACCTTCGACGCGACCCTCCAGGGCGTCGACGAGCTGCAGGCGAAGGACCTCGAGACCTACGGGACCACCGTCACCGACGTGCACGGCGAGCAGCACGCGGCCGACTACCGACCCAACCTGTTCGTCACCTTCTGGTCGTTCCGCCTGATGATCGGCCTGGCCGTGTTCAGCGCGGTCCTCGCGTTCTGGGCGCTGTGGATCACCCGCGGGCGGGGCGAGAAGGCACGCACCTCGGGCTCGCAGGTCTTCAAGTGGTTCGCGGTGCTGTCGATCCCGATGCCGTTCTTCGCGAACGCCGCCGGCTGGGTCTTCACCGAGATGGGCCGACAGCCCTGGGTGGTCGTCCCCAATCCGGACGACCCCACGGTGTTCCTGATGACGATGCAGGGGGTGTCGGGCAACCCCGCGTGGATGGTGATCACCTCGCTGACCTCCTTCGCCCTGCTCTACACGGTGCTCGCCGTGATCTGGTTCCACCTCATGCGCAAGGCCGCGCTCAAGGGCATACCCCTGCCCCGGCGCGACCCCGAGACGCAGCAGCTGGACACCCCCACCCTGTCCTTCGAGTACTGAGGGAGACACGGAGCCATGGATCCCGTCCTCACCGACCCCACCGCCGTGCAGACCGCGTGGTTCTGCCTCATCGCCTTCATGTTCGCCGTCTACTTCGTGCTCGAGGGCTTCGACTTCGGCGTCGAGATGAACCTGGGCGTCCTGGGTCGCGGCGACAGCGAGCGCCGCGGCACGATGCTCTCGACCATCGGCCCTATCTGGGACGGCAACCAGGTCTGGCTGATCACCGCCGGCGCCTCCCTGTTCGCGGCCTTCCCCGAGTGGTACGCGACGCTGTTCTCCGGGTTCTACATCCCGCTGCTGGTCATCCTGCTCTCGCTGATCCTGCGCGTGTGCGCCTTCAAGTGGCGGGACAAGCTCGAGGGCCGTCGCTGGCGCACCGGCTGGGACGTCGTCCACACGATCACCGCGCTGCTCCCCTCGTTCCTGTGGGGCGTCGCCTTCTCGAACATCGTCGCGGGCGTCGCGATCGACGAGAACAAGTGGGTGACGACCTCCGTGCTGGGCCTGCTCACCCCGTTCGCCGTGCTGGGCGGGCTCGTGTTCGTGATGCTGTTCTGGACCCACGGCTCCCTGTACCTGGTGCTGCGCACCGGCGACCCGCTGCGCGCGGACGCCCGCACCCTCGCGGGGCGCACGATCTGGCCCACGACCGTGCTGGGCGCCGTCTACCTGATCTGGGCGCAGATGAGCGTCTCTCACACCCGGCTCACCTGGATCCCGCTCGTGATCACCGCGCTCGCCCTGGTGGGCGTGATCGCGGCGAACCGTGCACGCCGGGACCGGCTCGCCTTCATCGCGAGCGCGATCGCGATCGCCGCCGCCGGCGTCCAGCTGTTCTCGGGCCTCTTCCCCTTCGTCATGCCCGCCGCGAACGAGGCGGCCCATTCGCTGACGGTCGCGAACGCCTCCTCCTCGCCGCACACGCTGACGGTGATGCTGATCGCCGCGTGCGTGCTGCTGCCGTGCGTGATCGCCTACACGATCTGGGCGTACTGGGTGTTCCGCCATCCGGTGACCGGCGACGGCTCGGACGCCCCCGAGTCCCTGCTGGCGCGCGCCCGCCGCGGCTATCGGCAGGCCTTCGAGCAGGAGTGAGCCCCGCAGCCATGGACCAGGCAGCCCAGAGCGCGGACGCACCGACCGCGGCCGCATCGACAGGGACCACGGCTCCCGGGGTCGCGGATGCCGCGTCGCCGGGGACCGGACGGCGCTCGCGCGAGCGCCGTCCGCCGCTGGATCCCCGGCTGCTGCGCGAAGTCGCGGCCGCCCGCCGGCACGTCGTGCGGACCACGGCGCTCGGCCTCGTGCAGGCGGGGGCCGTGATCGCGTCGGCCCTGCTCCTGGCACGAATCGGCGCCGACCTGCTCGTGGACCACCGCTCCCCCCTGGAGACCCCCGGTCTGCTCGCGGGGCTCGTGGTCGCGCTCGGGGTCCGCGCCCTCGCGGTCCTCGTCGAGCAGCGCACGGCCCATCGGGCGGCCACGGCCGCCATCGCCGACCTCCGCTCCCGGCTCATCGGCCACGCGGCGCGCCTGGGCCCGCGGGCGGGTGCGGGCCGCGGGGCGGACCTGACGACCCTGGCGACGACGGGTCTGGAGAAGCTGCGCCCCTACCTCGTCGGCTATGTGCCCCAGCTCGTGCTCTCGGCCACCGTCACCCCGCTCACGCTGCTGACGATCCTGCTGCTGGATCCCACGAGCGCCGGCATCGCCGTCATCACGCTGCCGCTCGTCCCGCTGTTCATGATCCTCATCGGCAGGCTCACCGTGGGGCGCTCAGAGGCCCTCCTCGCCGACACCCGCACGCTCTGGTCGCAGATGCTCGACCTCGTCGACGGACTGCCCACGCTGCGCGCGCTCGGTCGCGAGCGGGGGCCCGAGAAGATGGTGCGCGACCTGGGCGATCGGCATCGCCGCTCGACGGTGGGCTCCCTGCGCTTCGCGTTCCTCTCCTCGATGGTGCTCGAGCTGCTGGGCACCCTCTGCGTCGCGCTCGTCGCGGTCGCGATCGGCCTGCGCCTGGTCTACGGCGACATGGAGCTCGCCCCCGCCCTCGCGGTGCTCGTGCTGATCCCCGAGGTGTACCTGCCGCTGCGCCAGGTGGGAGCCCAGTTCCACGCCTCGGCCGACGGCGTCGCCGCAGTCTCCGCCGCCTTCGACGTGCTCGGCGAGAGCGCCCCGGCCGACGGCACCGCCGCGTGCCCCGACCTGCGCACCGCGATGCTGCGCCTGGACGGCGTCGGCGTGCGCTCGCGCGACGGCCTCGCCCCGCACGGCGCGAGCCTCGTCGTCCGGCCCGGCACGGTCCATGCGATCGCGGGCCCGAGCGGCAGCGGCAAGACCACCGCCGTGCAGGTCATGCTCGGGCTGCTCGCGCCAGACGAGGGCTCGGCCCGGGTGGTCGCCGCCGACGGCACCGCCACCGCGATCCAGGACCTGCGCCGGGAGTCGCTCTGGACCCAGACGATGCTGCTCCCCCAGCGGCCCGTCCTCCCCACCGGCAGCCTGCGCGAGGTCCTCGCGGAGGCCGCGCCGCACGGGAGCGCCGACCAGGACCGGCTGGACCGCGCCGCGCGCGCCGCGGGACTGGAGGGCGTGATCGCCGCGCGCGGGTGGGCCGCCCCCGTCGGGCGCGGCGGCAGCGGACTCTCGCTGGGCGAACGCCAGCGACTCGCGCTCGCCCGCGCACTGCTCGCCCCGGCGCCGCTCGTGGTCCTCGACGAGCCCACGGCGCACCTCGACGGCGCCACCGAGGATCTGGTCCTCGACCTCGTGCGCACGCTGCGGGCCGAGGGGCGCACCGTCGTGCTCGTCGCGCACCGCTCCCGACTGCTCGACGTGGCCGACGAGGTCACGCGGCTGCGCGCCGCGCACGTCGGCCCGGATGCGGCAGAGGAAGGAGCAGGGCGATGAGCGCGGTCCGGAGCACCAGCCGCAGCAGCACCGACGACACCGACTCGGGGCAGTCCGCCCTGCGCCGGCTGGTGGGGCTCCTGGAGATCCCCCGCTCCCGCATGCTCGCGGCCGTCCTCGCGGCGATCGCGACCCTCGCCTCCTCGTTCGCCCTCGCGGCGCTCGCCGCCTGGTTGGTGACGACAGCATGGACGATGCCGAACGTCCTGGACCTCACGGTCGCCGTGGTCGGGGTGCGCGCGCTCGGGATCTCCCGCGGCGTCTTCCGCTGGCTGGACCGCGTGCTCACCCATGACGTGGCCCTGCGGGGCGTGGTCTCCCTGCGCACCAACCTGTACTCGGCCCTCGCCCGCCGTCGCGGGGACGCCCTCAGTCGGGTCCGCCGGGGCGACCTGCTCGCCCGCCTGGGCGATGACGCGCAGGAGCTCGGTGATCTCGTGATCCGGGCGATCGTGCCCGGGCTGGTGGCTGTCGTGATGACGGTCGTGGTCGTGCTGACGATCGCTCCGCTCAGCCTGCCTGCGGCCGCGTGCATGCTGCTCGCGCTCGTGCTCGCCGGGGTGTTCGCGCCCCTGGCGGCCCACCGGGAGGCGCGGTTCACCGAGGCGGCCGTCGTCGAGACCCGCTCCGAGCTGACGGCGAGCGGCCTGGGGGTCCTGGACGATGCGACCGCACTGCGGGTGCAGGGACGGTTGAACGAGCGCATGGAGGAGCTCGCGCGGGCGCAGACCGCCCACGACGCCGCGATCGACCGCGCGGCGCTCCCCTCGGCCCTGGCGGCGGCGTCGGTCCCGGCGGTGATGATCCTCGCCGTCCTCGGCTCCGTGCTCGCCGCGGGCGGCGCCTGGCGTGACGGCGGTGCGGGGGCGGGCGCTATCGGCATGCTCGTCCTGCTCCCACTGAGCAGCTTCGAGGCCGTCACGGCGCTGCCCGCGGCGGCCTCCCAGCTGGCCCGCACCCGCGCCGCCGCCGCTCGCCTCGAAGACGCCGTCGGTCCCGGCGCTCCGGCACCCGAGCGGCCCGCCGACGATGGCGGACGAGGACACGGGATCACGTCCGACGCGGGGGCTCGTCCGGGGACCGGCGGAACCGTCGGCTCCGGTGCGGGCGCCGGGAGCGCCGGCCGCCCCACGGCGCTGCATCTGTCCGCCCACGCACTGGCCGCGGGCTACGGACAGGACGCCGTACGGGTCCACGATCTCGACCTCGACGTCGCCCCCGGGGAGCGGATCGCCGTGACCGGCGGGTCCGGCACCGGCAAGACCACGCTCGTGCAGACCCTGGCGGGCCTCCTGGAGCCCGTCGCCGGCACCGTGCGCCTGGGCGGCGCCGCGCTCGGCGACCTGTCCGAGGACGCGGTCCGCGCCCAGGCGATCGCCCTGCTCGAGGACGCGCACGTCTTCGCCACCACGGTGCACGAGAACCTGCGGGTGGCCCGCGGCGACGTGAGCGCGCCGGAGTGCGCCGACGCGCTGCGCGCCGTCGGACTCGAGGACTGGGTGGACTCGCTGCCTCGCGGTCTGGACACGATGCTCGGGCCCGACGGCACCACGGTCTCCGGAGGCGAGCGGAGGCGGCTGCTGCTGGCCCGCGCCGTGGTGCGCGCCGCGCCGATCACGCTCCTCGACGAGCCCACGGAGCATCTCGATGCGGCGCGCGGCGACGACCTGCTGCGCCGGCTCCTGGATCCCGCCGACGGCTCCCTGCTGCCCGTCGGCGCGAGCGCCCTCGTCGTGACCCACAGGGTGGAGGCGATCCCCGCGGGCACCACGGTCCTGCATATCCTGCCCGGTGGCGGGCACGAGCTGAAGCGCGCCGAGCCCCGCACCGACGAGCACGGGAACACGCCATGACCAGCCAGACCCCCACCTCCCCACGACCGGCCGAGGCGAGCCTGCACGAGCTCGCGGCCGCCGTCGGGGCGGGCGGGGACGTCGAGGACCTCCTGGACCTGCTGGTCCGCGCGGTGCCTCCCCGCACCGGTGCCGCCGGCGCGGCGCTGGTGCTTCCGCAGCGCCGGGGCGAGTGGAGCGTCGAGGTCGCCGAGGGCCGCGAGGCCGCGCTCCTGCTGGGCGCCGCCCCCGACCCGGGATCCGCGCTGCACGCCGCTCTGGTCAGCGGCGATCCGGAAGCGGTGGGCGCTGTCGCCGAGCTCGCGCTCGAGGGCAGGACGTGGAGCGCGAGCGCGGAGATCGTCGAGGCGGGCGATCAGGGCCCGGGCGCTCTGCTCGCCGTCGGCGCGGAGACGTCGCGAGAGGCCGCGCAGCGCGCCCTCGAACCCCTCGCGCTGCTGGTGTCCCTCGCGCTCGACGACCGTCGCGGCACCGCCGAGCAGGACCTGGACGACGAGCGCCGCCGCATCGCCCGGGACCTGCACGACCTCGCGATCCAGGAGCTGTTCGCCGTGGGGATGGAGCTCGAGGGCCTCACCTCCGCGCTCGACGAGGCGGCGGGCGCCGTCTCCAACGCCACGATCCGCCGCAGCGTCGAGACCTCCCTGCTGGGCGTCGAGAACGCGGTCGCCCAGATCCGGCAGATCGTCCAGTCGCTGCGCCGTGAGCGCAGCGAGGCGACGCTCAGCGAGCGCCTGCGCCACGAGACGGGGCTCGCGACCGCCGGGCTCGGCTTCGCCCCCGCCCTGCGCCTGCCCAGGAACGCCGCGGCGATGGACGCGGAGGTGCCCGAGGAGATCGCCGAGGACGTCGTCGCGGTGGTCCGCGAGGCGCTCGCCAACGCCGCCCGGCACGCGCACGCGAGCGCCGTGGCCGTCTCGGTCACGCTGTTCAGCGAGGGCGTGGACCGTGTCGTGCAGGTGGCGGTCTCCGACAACGGTCGCGGCATCGACCCCAGCGTGAGCCGCCGCAGCGGCCTGGCCAACATGTCGAGCCGGGCGCGCCGCCATCAGGGCTGGGTCGATGCGATCTCGCTCGAGCCGGGCACGATGATCAACTGGCGGGTGACGCTCCCGCCCGCCTGAGGCGGAGTCCCGGCGCGGCCCGGGCACCCCGGGCCGCGGACTCGCTGCTCAGGGCTTCCAGCCGGCTCGACGACGCGCCGCCACCATCGCCGCGACCTGGGTGCGCCGCTGCAGCCCCAGGGCCTGCAGGATCACGGTGACCCGGTTCTTCACCGTCTTCTCCGCGATCCCCACCTCCTCGGCGATCTCCCGGTTCGAGTGCCCGTCGCCGATGAGCTCGACGATGCGCTGATCGGAGGCGGACAGCTCCGGCCCGTCCGCGACGCGGTCCTCGGGCCAGATCGACTCGCCGCGGTGCACCGCGAGGATCGCGCCGACGATGTCCGCGGCCCGCGCCGACTTCAGCACCAGCCCCGCGGCGCCCGCGGCCCGCGACTCGTGGACGGCCGGGTCGTCGTCGAAGCTGGTGAGCACCAGCATCCGCATGTCGGGGTCGACCGCCCGTGCCGCGCGCATGACGTCGATGCCCGTGCCGTCGGGCAACTGGAGGTCCACCACGAGCACGTCCGGCCGGATCGCGGGCAGACGGCGCGCGGTCTCCGCGACGCTCGAGGACTCCCCCACGACGCGCAGGCGCGCATCGGCGGCGACCACCGTCGCGATCCCCCGTCGGACCACCTCGAAGTCGTCGACGAGCATCACGCCGATCGGGGCGTCGTCCATGGCAGAGTCCTCCGCGGGTGGTCGGTGCTGGTGGTGGGATCCGACGCTCGACACGCTACCCCAGCAGGTCACCGCGTTCCTGGGGGCGGCGGGAGAGGTGCGGACCGACGGGCGCCCGCAGCATCCGCGGGACTCAGGCCTTGTCGCCGGGAAGCTCCGGGATCGCGGCGTACGGGTGCACCTCGACGCGACGCAGCGGAGGGCCGTCCAGGGTCTCGAGGATCTCGTCGCGCAGCTCGTCCGCGAGCGGGCTGTCCTCGTAGCGGGCCTTGTCCTCCTCCGAGCGGAAGATCTCGATGTTCCACAGCACGTCGGGGTCGGCGTCCTCGCGCAGCATGATGAAGCGGTCAGAGGCGCCGGACGTGAACATCCCCTCGGTCGCGAGCTCGAACAGCCGGTCCCCCATGCCGGGCTTCGCGCGCATCTGGATGACGTAGCCGGGCTGGTCCTGAAGTGCCATGGGAGTCTCCTTCTGCCGTCGGGAGCGCCCGTCCGGACGCATGGCCGACGCTAGACCGGCGCCGGCCCTCCCGCAACGCGGGTCCTCCCAGGTCGTACGATCGTCGGGTCCCGTCGGCCCGGCCCCGAGCCCCGGCCGGCGCGGAGCGACGACGAGGAGGACCGCGGTGGACCACATGCCCGATGAGCACGCGCACCAAGAGCACACCACGGGCGCGACGGACCCGCATGACGGAGCCCACGCTCATCCTCATGACATGTCCGGGATGGCCGTCGGCGCGACCCTGCACTGCCTCACGGGGTGCTCCATCGGCGAGATCATCGGGATGCTGGTCGGCACCGCCGCGGGGTGGACGAACCTTCCCACCACGATCCTCTCGATCCTCCTGGCCTTCGTCTTCGGGTACTCGCTGTCGGCGCTGCCGCTGGTCCGCGGCGGGATCGCCCTGGGCGATGCGCTGCGTCTGGTGCTCGTGGCGGACACCCTGTCGATCGCGACCATGGAGGTCGTGGACAATCTCGTCATGCTGGTGATCCCCGGGGCCATGGGGGCGACGCTGCTCGACCCGCTCTTCTGGGTCTCGATGGCCATCTCCCTGACGATCGCGTTCTTCGCCGCCTGGCCCGTCAATCGCGCGCTGCTGCGCCGCGGCAGGGGGCACGCCGTCACGCACCATGCGCTGGGCGAGGATGCGGCGATGAACAACCGGCCGCTGCTGATCGGCATCAGCGCCTTCCTGCTCGGCGGCTTCATCGCCTCGATCGGCTCGCTGCTGGGTTGATGCGGGTCGGGATCGCCGACCGCGCCGTGGGCCTCGTCAGGCGTCAGTCGTCAGGCGTCAGGCGTCACGCCCTGCGCTGGCAGTTCGGGCAGAAGAAGCACGAGCGCTGCTGCAGCACGGAGCGGCGGATGATCGCGCCGCAGCGCGGGCACGGCTCGCCTGCCCTGCCGTAGGCGGCGAGGGAGCGTGCGAAGTAGCCCGACCGGCCGTCGACGTTCACGTAGAGGTCGTCGAAGCTGGTGCCGCCCACGTCGAGCGCCCGGCGCATGACGGCCTCGGCGCCGTCCAGGACCCGCCGGGCACGGCCTCGGGTGAGCGACTCGCCGGGGGCGTCGAAGCGGGTACGGGCCGCCCACAGCCCCTCGTCGGCGTAGATGTTCCCGATCCCGCTGACCAGGGACTGGTCCAGCAGCAGGGCCTTGATGGGGGCGCGCCGCGCGCGCATCACCGCGATCACGGCCTCGCGGTCCTGGGCGGGGTCGAGCAGGTCGCGGCCGATGCCGACCACGTCGGCCGGCAGCAGGTCGTCGATCGAGTCCGGGGTGGCGGGGAGACCGTCGGCGTCGTGCTCGAGCGCACTCGTCCACAGGCCGCCGAAGATGCGCTGGTCCACGAAGTCGACCTGCGCGCCGTCATCCAGATGCAGGACGATGCGGCGATGCCTGTGGGGATCGCTCGCGGGGCCCTCGCCGCGCGGGGCGGGGGCCGACGGCGCGACGGTCCCCGCGTCACCCTCCGCGCCGACCTCCGCGTCGGCCGCTCCGCCGCGCACGCGCATCTGGCCGCTCATGCCCAGGTGCGTCATGAGCGCCTCGCCGAGCTCGTCGCCGCGCTCGTCCTTCAGGCGCCACCACAGGAACTTCCCGCGCCGCTCGAGCCGGGCGACGCGGGCACCGGTGACGGCCTGCACGAACGCCTCGGGCCCGCCGATCTGGCGGCGCAGGGACCGCGGCTCGTGGACGTCGACGCGCGTGATGACGCGGCCGTCCACATGCGGCGCGAGGCCGCGGCGGACCACCTCGACCTCGGGCAGCTCGGGCATGGGCGGGCTCCGGTTCAGCCGCGCGGGAGCACGGACTCGCCGCGGGCCTCCAGGAGGCTGCGCACGGCGTGCTGGGCGGCGGCGAGCTCGGCGTCCTTCTTCGAGGCGCCCTCGCCGCTCGCGGTGACGATGCCGGCGATGGTCGCGGTCGCGGTGTAGGTCTTCGCGTGCTCGGGGCCGGTGCCGGTGATCTCGTAGACGGGCACCGTGCCGGTCTCGGCGGCGATCTCCTGCAGACGGGTCTTGAAGTCGTAGCCGGCCTCGAGGATCTCGTCGCTCTCCAGGAGCGGGCGCAGCAGCTCGAGCACGTACCGGCGGGAGACGTCCTGTCCGCACGAGAGGTGCACGGCGCCGATCAGCGCTTCCATGGTGTCGGCGAGGATCGAGGCCTTGTCGCGGCCGCCCGAGAGGTCCTCGCCGCGGCCCAGCTTCACGTACTGGCCCAGCTCGATGCGGCGGCCGATGAGGGCGAGGGCGCGCGTGTTCACCGTGGCCGCGCGGCGCTTGGCGAGGTCCCCCTCGGGGAGCGTCGGATGGACGGTGTACAGCTCCTCCGTGGTCGCGAGCTGCAGCACGGCGTCGCCCAGGAACTCGAGGCGCTCGTTGTGCGGGATCTGCTCGTGCTCGTAGGAGTACGAGCGGTGCGTGAGCGCGAGGTCGAGCAGCCCGGACTCCGTGACCCGGCGCGCCTGGTCGGGGAACAGGGGCAGCGTCGCGAGCAGCTCCTGGGGGTCCTTCGCCTCGGTGGACCGCCGCGAGCGGGCCATCAGCGCTCCTCGTCGACGGGCGCGCCGCTGTCCTGACGGCCGCCGTCGGACTCATCGGCCCCGTCGGCTTCATCGCCCGCGTCGGCCCCGTCGGTCTCGGGGGACGCGCCCTCGCCGCCGAGCAGCCCGCTCAGGGCCGCCCAGCGCGGGTCGATGACGTCGTGGTGATGGTCGGGGTCGTCCTCGAGACGCGCTCCGCACTGGGCGCACAGGCCCATGCAGGACGGCTTGCACAGGGGCCGCTCCTCGGCCTCGAGCGAGATGACGTCGTGCACGAGGGGGCCGAGGTCCACGTCGTCGCCGCTGAGCGCGGGGACGTCATCCTCCTCGTCGGCCTTGATCTTCTCGGGGTAGCTGAAGAGCTCGTCGATGCGGGCGTCGACCTCGCGCTCGAGCGGGTCCAGGCAGCGTGAGCACTCGCCGGCGACGCGGGCCTCGACGGTGCCGCTGACGAAGATGCCCTCGACCACGGACTCGAGCTCCGCGTCGACGCTGATCGACTCGCCCGCGGGGACGGTCAGGGCGAGGTTGCCGACCTTCTGGTCGGCGACCACCACGGTGCGGTCCACGTGCCGGTGGGCTCCCGGGCGGCCGATGAGGTCGACGACGTCGAAGCGCAGGTCGAGATCGTCGGGCGCGGGGATGCTGGCTCGAATGTTCACGGCTCCAGGATACGAGCGGGAGCGTTCTGCGGAACCCGACCCGGACCACGATGGTGACCAGGATCTATGACGCTCCGGGCGGGAGGAGGTCGGAGAACTTGGTCAGGATCGTTCACGAACGAGGATCCATCACGGATGAGGATCATTCGGGTGCAGGTCCGCGCTCGGCGAGCGCCGCCTCGAGGGCGCGGCGGGAGGCCTCGGGGAGCATGTCGTCGATCGGGCCGCCGAGCTGGGAGACCTCGCGCACGAGGCTCGAGGAGATGTGGGAGTACCGGACGTCGGTGAGCAGGAAGACGGTGTCGACATGCGCGAGGTGCTGGTTCATGCGCGCCATCGGCTCCTCGTAGGCGAGGTCGATCTGGCCGCGCATGCCGCGCACCACGGCCCGGGCGCCGTGCTCGCGGCAGAAGTCGACCAGCAGCCCGCGCGGCAGCACGGCGCTCGTGACCTTGGGGTCCAGGCCCTCGGCCCGGATGGTCTCGTCGATCGCCTGCTGGCGCGCTTCGAGGCTCAGCATCCCCTTCTTGTTGGGATTGTGGGAGATCGCGATGATCAGCCGGCTGCACAGCATCGCGGCCCGGCGGGCGAGGTCCAGGTGGCCGAGGGTGAACGGGTCGAAGGACCCCGGCAGGACGATCGTGCTCATGGAGGAAGCCTAATCGGCCCCGGCGGCCGACGGGTCGCGGTCGACGGAGGCTCGGGCCTCGGTCGCGGGGCACTCGTCCGGGTGCTGCGCATGCCATTCCTCGTCGAGGATCGCCCACGTCATCCCGTCCAGCCAGCCATGGCTGGCGTGGAGGGATTCGCCGCGGAAGATGCCCTCGCAGCGCATCCCGATCTTCTCCATGATCCGGGCCGACGGCGCGTTCGCGGCGAAGCAGCTCGCCTCCACCCGGTGCAGGCCCAGGCCCAGGATCGCGATGCGCAGCAGCGCGGTCGCGTACTCGGTACCCAGCCCCCGGCCGTGCACGTCGGGGTCGAGCACCCAGGACAGCTCGCCCTGGCGATGGTGGGCGGCGGCGATCGCCTGGCGCTGGGACCAGGCGTCCTGGACCATCACACCGCCCACGGCCACGATCCGCCCGTCGAGCTCGCCGACGATCCGGGCCGCGAGCGACTGCCCCCAGGTCTCGACGTGCGCCGCGCGGGAGGCCGGCACGCCATAGGTCCATTCGTGGACGTCCGGCCGGCCGTACCAGGGCCAGATCGCCTCTGCGTCCTCGGCGCGGGCGCGGCGCAGGACGAGGCGCTCCGTGCTGATCGGCCAGTCGAGATCGGCGAGCGTGGTGGTCATCGCGCCAGGGTACGCAGGTGCGGCCGGGCCGACGAGCGGATTCGCGGCGGCTCAGCCCCTCCCGTGCGGCTCGCGCGCGTTGAGCATCTCGACCACCTGCGGATAGTCCCCGCGCACCTCGGCATAGCGCAGCACCTTCACGGCCTCCACCTGGATCTCCCGCAGGGCGGAGGCGTCCCCCGCCTCGAGGATCTCCATGACCTCGTCGGCGAAGGCGTCGAGCGGCATCGCCATCGCGTTCTCGGCGTGCCCGGGCATGAGGTCCGTGCGCACGGCCGGCGGCTCGAGCTCGAGCACGCGCACGCCGGTCCCCGCGAGCTGCAGGCGGATCGACTCGCTGAGCATGTGGATCGCGGCCTTGGTCGCGTTGTAGGTCGGGGTCGCGGCGAGCGGGGTGAAGGCGAGTCCGGAGGAGACCGTCATGATCGTCGCGTCCCCCCGGGAGACGAAGTGGTCCAGGAAGGCGGAGATGAGACGGATGGGCCCCAGCACGTTGGTGGTGACGGTGGCCTCGGCGGTCTCGAGCAGACCCTCGGATGTCGTCCAGTCCTCGGCGCGCATGATCCCTGCCATCGCGATGAGGGTGTCGAGATCCGGGTGCTCGGCGAGCACGGTGCGGGCGGCCGCCTCGATGCTGCGCGGGTCGGTCACGTCCAGAGTGACGGTGCCGAGTCCGGGGTGATGGGCAGCGAGCTCGGCGAGCCGCTCGGTGCGTCGGCCGCCGATGATGACGGTGCTGCCGCGCTCCTGGAGGCGCAGGGCGAGGGCGAGACCGATGCCGCTGGTCGCGCCGGGGACGAAGATCGTGTGTCCGGTGAGTTCCATGGCAGGCAGTCTTCGCCGCGTCCGGGCAGCGCACCAGGGCCGGTGTATCGGGGGATCCGCGATCCCTGGATGCGCGAGCGCGCTGACGGGATACTCGGGGCATGGATCCAGCGAGCACAGGGGCCGACGAGGCACCCGCCGCACACGAGGCGCGCACGCGCGTGGAGCGCACGGGCGAGGCGCGGACCGGCGAGGCGCGGACGGGCATGGACCGGGAAGCGCTCGCGGGCTTCCTCGTCGCCCGCCGTGAGGCCATCTCGCCGACCGACGTGGGCCTGCCCGCCGGCACGCGTCGGCGCACACCGGGGCTCCGACGGGAGGAGGTCGCACAGCTGGCGACGATGTCCGTCGACTACGTGACCCGGCTCGAGCAGAAACGCGGACCCCAGCCGTCGACCGCGATGCTGGCCTCGCTCGCCCGCGCCCTGCGGCTCACGGCCGACGAGCGGGACTACCTGTTCCGGGTCGCCGGGCACAGCGCCCCGGACCGGTCGATCGCGCACGCCCATGTCGCGCCGGGGCTGCTGCGGGTGCTCGACCGGATCCAAGACGTGCCGGCGATGATCATCTCGAACCTCGCCGAGCCTCTCGTGCAGAACGAGCCCGCGCGCGCTCTGTTCGGGGACGCCTCGCTCCTGGAGGGATGGGAGCGCAGCGCGATCTTCCAGTGGTTCGCACACCCCGAGAACTGTCGAGGCATGTACCCGCCGTCCGATCACGCCCGGCAGAGCCGCGCGCAGGTCGCGACCCTCCGCGCCGCCTACGGCGCGATGGGTCCGCGCTCTCGGGCCGGTGAGCTGGCGCGGCTCCTGCAGGCCCGCAGCGAGGAGTTCGCCCAGCTCTGGGACGCTCAGATCGTGGCGCGGCGCTTCGAGGACCACAAGGTCGTGGTCCACCCGGAGGTCGGCGAGATCGAGGTGGACTGCCAGGCGCTGTTCACGGAGGACGAGACCCAGGTCCTGCTGGTGCTCACCGCTCCCCCGCACACGGAGGACGCGAGCAAGCTCGAGCTGCTGGCGGTGCTGGGGACGCAGCGCACCTGAGGCGCAGCACATGCACGCTCATGTCGCCGCGATGCTCGGTCCCAAGAGTTCCAAAGCGTCGAAATCACTCGTCGGGCGCTGGATCTCGAACGCTCCGGGGTCTGACGAGGCGAGGTTACTATCGAGCTGCCAACCAACGAAGCGCCGAGGTCCGGGATGGCTCGGCAGATCCCGCGTCCGGTGGAATCCTCGCGGCAATTCCGCGAAGGCGTGCTCAGTGGTCCCGGGACGGATCGGTGGAAGGCTGACGGACCTGAAGCCCGCTTCACCTGTCGCAGGGTCCACAGCGCGGCACTCCCCTGTCGTGCACAGGACGCCGACGGGCGCGTAACGCGGACCCAGGTGCTCGGCCAGGAACCAGCCCATCGACGGAGTCGCTGTCGAAAATGATGATCCTGCGCTCGCGGCCTCACCGAACGCGTCCTCGGCACGGCCCACGTGCTCGTTGTGGGCCCAGAGCACGGTGCCGCCTACGGCGGGCAGATTCTCAAGGAGGGTGTCGGCCATGCACCTCTCGCGCAGATGCAGACCAGCGAAATCCGGCTGCAGAAGATAGGTCTCGACGTAACGGGTAATCTGCCGGGCGAGGAGAAGGCCCGTTGCCCCCTCGTCGTCCGGGAAGCGGGCAGATGAAGAAGACTTTGCCTGCGAACTGATGCGCCCTGCCGCGGCGAGCATCTGCTCTGGCGCGTCCTCCCCGAGGCACCTTCGCTCGGCCACGTTGACGAGCACTGCATCGTCGTATCCACGTGACAGCAGTTGCCGCGCCGCCTCATGAGGCTTGCGGACGTCAATCCCCAGGAAGCGGATCCTCCGTTCAGGCGGGAGGCTCCGATTCAGGGTTTGCAGGGCGTGCAGTCCGGCGCGCACGTCGCGGGTGTCCCAGATCGATGACGCCCGATCCCAGGCGTCGTCCAGGGCCGATCTCGATGCGGACTCCGCCGCAAGTACACCGGCATCGGGCTCTTGACGCAGCGAGGCGTCGACGGCGAGCCCGACTGCGAAGGATTCCTCGAAAGCCAGGGTCGAGATCAGCCCGCGCTTCGCCAGATCGAGGATGACCTGCCACTTCCAAGCAAACGCGTTGCCGCTGCCATGCGTCGGCTCGCCGAGCGCGAGCACGCCGCGCTCGGGAAGCAGATCGGCCGGATCCGCACAACTCCGTTCGGCATCGAGGATGTCCGCATCTCGCGCGTGCAACGTCGTCATGCCTGGAGTCCCCACCGCGCCTCGATCGACCCGTGCGGCCTCGCGCCGGGATCGGTGCGCTGCTCGACCGCGGACACCGCGAATCCGACGTCCCTCAGAACCCTCCCGAGCTCGGCCACGGGCCAGAAATGCGCAGTCGTGATCGCGTGGTCGAAGGGTTCGACCCGAAGCCCGTCGAAGAAGCCGAGCAGCAGGGCACCGCCGGGGCGCAGCACCCGGCCGATGGACGCAAGGGCCTCCTGCATCCGCTCGGGCGGGAGATGGATCAGGCAGTACCAGGCGAGAACTCCCGCGCACGAGTCGTCCTCGACACCCGGGGCGAGCACGTCGCCCAGCAGGTACTCGACGCCGGGGTGCATGGTGCGCGCGCGATCGACGAAGTCCGGCACCGGGTCGATGCCGAGCACGTGATGTCCCTGCGCGGCGAGGTGCGCGGTCCAATGGCCGGGTCCGCAGCCCAGGTCGAGGATCAGTCCGTCCCCGTCATCATCGACGACACCTGCCTCGTCGGCCGTGCCGTCCGCGCGCGTCCGCCGCGCCCAGGCCTCGATGTGCCGACGGTCCGCGCCCGCCATCTGCTCGACCGACCCGAGCACCTGTGCGTACTCCTCGGCGCGCGCGGCATACGCCTCCCGTGTCCCCTGCTCGCTCACCCCTGCAGGGTAGGTGCGGCGGGCACGACGGGCCTGCTGAATCGCCGGCACACGTAGACGCGTGCGAAGCGGGCGCGAGCCTCCGCCTCGTCGACCAGGTCCGCGTGGCAGAACGCCATCACCGGGTGTCGCAGCGGCTCCGATCTCTTCCGCTCACAGCAGAGGCATGCGCGCCCAGACGCTCCGCGCCGTAGGCTCCGAGCATGGATGGCACCGAACCTCTGCTGCGTGAGCTCGTCGGTGCGGCGCTGCGCGAGGAGCGGCGCCGACAGGGACTGACCCTCGCGCGCCTCGCCGAGGCGAGCGGCGTGAGCATGCAGCACGTCTCGGACGTCGAACGCGGCCGCAAGGATCCCTCGAGCGAAGTGCTCGCGGCGATCACCGGCGCGCTCGGGATCAGCGTCTTCGACATCGGCCGACGGGTCCACCTGTCAGCCGTCCCGCGCAACGATGCGGATCAGCGCGACACGCGTCTGCCGGCCGCGCATCCGGGGGCCGCGCGCCAGGGAGTCGTTCTGGACCTGACCGCCCGCGGGCGGGATGAGGTTCTCCCGGAGAGCCCTGGGCTCCCGGTCAGCCACGGTCTCTCGTCTTCCGCAGCACGCGAGGCGATGCTCAGCGCTGCCTGACGGAGCCCGTCCGGCCGCAGGCACCTCTCATCGCCGGCGTCCTCACTGAGCGCGGAGGCCTCTGCGACTGCCTGTACTTCGACCTCCAAGCTCGGTGTCGAGGTACTCCCGGCCCGTGTTCCCAGCTCCGTGCCGAGCACCCAGTCTTGGGCCCAGCGTTCGTCGCAAACGTTCCCGCGGGAACGTCACATCGGCTCCATGAGTCCGATCCCGGTGAGGTCTCCGGGTTCAGCAGCGGCCTCAGTGATCGCAGCGCAGGGCGGGCCGGCCCGGTGCACCCGCCGAGACGACGCCGACCGCACGGGGAAATCGTCGTCACGACGCCGGCAGTGCTGCGCAATGGTCGTGATGAGGTCTCATCACGACCATTGCGCAGCAGTCACAGATCGTCGGCGCACCGGAACGGGCGGAGCAGCCGGCCCTCACCGCCGTCGTAGCACCCGGTCCGCGAGCCCGTAGTCCACGGCGGCCTGCGCATCCAGCACCCGTTCGCGCTCGAGATCGGCGCGGACGGTCGAGAGGTCGTTGGCGCTGTGCTCGGCGATCACGGACTCGAGCTCGCGGCGCACCCGCTCGATCTCCTGCGTCGCCAGGATCAGGTCGGGCACGGCGCCGCGGCCGCTCGCCTCGAGCGGGTGCAGCACCACCCGGGCGTGCGGGAGCACCGCGCGCATGCCGGGAGTCCCGGCGGCGAGCAGCACCACAGGCGCGGCGACGACCTGTCCCACGCAGGTGACGGCGACGTCGCTGCGCACGTACTCGAGGGCGTCATGGATCGCCAGGACCGCCTGTGCGTCCCCGCCCTCGGAGTTCAGGTAGAGCTGGATCGGGCGGTCCGGGGCGTCGTTCTCCAGGTGCAGGATCTGCGCGATCACCGTGTTGGCGACGCCGTCGTCCACGGGCGTGCCCAGGTACACGATGCGGTCGCTGAGCAGGCGGGAGAAGACATCCGCACTGCGCTCGGCGCCGTGGGAGGTGTGCTCGATGACCGAGGGGATCGTGTAGCTGCTCATGCCGCGCCTCCCGCCCGGATCCCCGCACGGGCGCCGGCCACGCGTCGCTCGCCGAACGGCAGGATCTGGTCGAGGGAGTCGACCACGTGATCGCAGAAGCCGTAGGCGACGGCGTCGGGCGCCTCCCAGATGCGGTCGCGCTCCGAATCGCGGGCGATCTGCTCGCGGGAGCGGCCGGTGCGCTCCGCCGTGATGTCGATGAGCAGGTCGCGTCCGCGGCGCAGGTCCTCGGCCTGGAGCTCGATGTCCGCTGCGCTGCCGCCGAAGCCGGCGGAGCCCTGGTGCATGAGCACGCGGCCGTGCGGGAGGATGAAGCGCTTGCCGGGGGTGCCGTGGGTGAGCAGGTACTGCCCGGCGCTGTAGGCCATGCCGAGGGCCACTGTGCGCACATCGCACGGGATCACGTCCATGAGGTCGCCGATCGCGAGCATCGCAGGCACCAGGCCGCCGGGCGAGTTGATGAGCAGGGTGATGTCGCGGCTCGGATCCTCGGCGGCGAGGAGCACCAGCTGCGCGCACAGCTGGGCGCCGTTGTCCTGCTCCAGCTCACGGTCCAGCAGCAGGATGCGCTGGTGCAGGAGCCCGGTCGCAGTGCGGTCGGAGAGTGCTGGGGGCGGGGTCGAGGCGTTCTGGTCGGGATCGTCTGCAGCGGCCCGCGCGTCGATCGACCGGTGGATGCCGATGCGGGGGCCGACGGGGTCCGTACGCGGGGCTGTTCTCTGTGTCATGCCCTCGAGCCTCGCGTCTCGAAGGGGCCGACGGGCGCTTCTCCGTCGTCGGCTGATCCACCGTCGGCTGATCCGCCGCGCGCTGATCCGCCTCGGGCTGACCCGCCTGACCCGCCCCGGGGCGACCGGCCCCGACACCGCTCCACTCGGCGCCGCACCGCACCTCAACCCCTCTCGTCCTGCCCCGGCGCACGGTGCGCGACTACAGTGGACGCATGGAGAATCCGGACAGGTCAGCCACGATGATCACCGTGTCCGACCGCTCGGCGGAGGGCACCAGGGAGGACGTCTCCGGCCCTCTCGGCGTCCGCCTGCTCGAAGCGGCCGGATGGGAGGTCACGGGCGTCGTCGTCCCCGATGACCGGGATGCGATCGCCGGGGCTATCCTCACGGCGGTCGATGGCGGCGCGGCGCTCGTGGTGACCACGGGCGGCACCGGGCTCGGCCCGCGCGACGTCACCCCCGAGGCGACCGGACCGCTCCTGGACCGCCCGATCCCCGGCATCGCCGAGCGCCTGCGCGCGATCGTCGCCGACCGTCTGCCGGCCTCGATGCTCTCGCGCGGACTCGCCGGACTGCGCGGACGCACGCTCGTGGTGAACCTCGCCGGGTCCCCCGGCGCCGTGGAGGACGGCATGCCCGTGATCCTCTCGGTCGCCTCCCACGTGGCCGACCAGGTGCGCGGGAGTGACCACGCATGATCGTGATGACCGCCGTGACCTCCGCGCCCCTCGACGTCGCCGCGCACCTGGATGCCGTGGCGCACCCGGAGGTCGGAGCGACCGCCGCCTTCATCGGCACCGTCCGCGACAACGACCCGGAAGCCGCCGGGACAGTGGTGCGCCTGGACTACTCCGCGCACCCGGAGGCCGAGCGCCTGCTCGCCGAGATCGCGGCCCGCTGCGACGACGAGGACGTGCGCATCGCCGTCTCCCACCGCACCGGGTCCCTCCAGGTGGGCGGGATCGCGATCGTCGCCGCCGTCTCGAGCGTGCACCGCGCCGACGCCTTCGACGTGGCCCGTGAGGTCGTCGAGCGCGTGAAGGCCGAGCTGCCGGTGTGGAAGCGCCAGGTCGAGGCCGACGGCACCGCCGAATGGGTGGGGCTGGGCCGCCTCGCCGAGACCGGGATGAGCGCATGAGCACCGCGTACCACCCCGCGCCGACGCCCACCGCCGTCGCCCTGCCGACGCCGACCGTCCGCGTGCGCTCCGCCGAGGCTCCTGCGTCGACCCCGGAGGCGTCCCCCGGGGACGTCTGGGACGGACCGCTCGTCGACAGCTTCGGACGCGTCCACCGCGACCTGCGCATCTCGCTCACGGACAAGTGCAATCTGCGCTGCACCTACTGCATGCCCGCCGAGGGCCTGCCGTGGCTCGCGAAGGAGAACGTGCTGACCACGGACGAGATTGAGCGCGTCGCGCACGTCCTCGCCCGCCTCGGCATCGTCGTGGTGCGGCTGACCGGGGGCGAGCCGCTGCTGCGTCCGGACATCGTCGACGTGGTGCGGCGCCTGCACGCGATCGAGGGGCCCGAGGGACCGCTCGACATCTCCATGACCACCAACGCGATCCGCCTGGACCGCGTCATGGGCGATCTGGAGACCGCCGGACTCTCGCGTCTGAACATCAGCTTGGACACCGTGGACCCCGAGCGTTTCAAGGAGCTGACCCGTCGCGAGCGCTTCTCCGCCGTGCAGGCCGGCATCGCCGCCGCCCGCGAGTCGGGTCTGCGGCCGCTGAAGATCAACGCGGTCGCCATGCGAGGCGTGAACGACGACGAGTTCTGCGACCTGCTGCGCTTCGCGATCGACCACCAGGCCCAGCTGCGCTTCATCGAGCAGATGCCGCTGGACGCGGGCCACGTCTGGTCGCGCCACACGATGGTCGACGGCGCCGAGATCCTCGAGAAGCTCTCCGCCGAGTTCGACCTCGAGCCCGTCGGCGATCGCGGCTCGAGCCCCGCCGAGGTGTTCCGCGTGCGCGGCACCGACGCGACCGTGGGCGTCATCGCCTCGGTCACCGCGCCGTTCTGCGGGGCGTGCGACCGAGTGCGGCTGACGGCCGACGGGCAGCTGCGCAACTGCCTGTTCGCACGGGAGGAGTCGGATCTGCTCTCCCTGCTGCGCTCGGGCGGGTCCGACGAGGACGTGGCCCGGATGATCCGCGCGAGCATCGGCGCCAAGCGCCCCGGTCACGGGATCGACGATCCCGGCTTCCTGCAGCCCGACCGCCCGATGTCCGCCATCGGCGGCTGACCGGGCCGGACGGTTCCCGGTGCGGATCGCTCCCGGGCGGGATCAGGATGGACGATCCGGCGGATCGCTCAGGCCTCGTCCTCCTGCGGATGCTCGGCCTCCCAGTCGGCGAGCTGCGCCTTGACCACGCGTGTCGCCTCCTGCGGGCTGCTGCCGGCGGCGACCGCGAGGCCCATGAGGTAGGTGGTCACGGGCGCGGCCGGACGGGTGACCCCGTGGGCGACCTGACCGGTGAGGCCCAGGAGCAGGTGCGTGGGGACGTCCTCCGCGGCGAGGCCGAGGGCGGGGGCGAGCTGCTCGATCCAGGGCTCGAGCTCGGGCGGGACGCTGCGCGGCATGTGTTCTCCTCGGTGCGGTCGGTGCGGTGGGTGCGGTCAGTGCGGTCGGTGCGGTCGGCGCGGTGGGTGCGGTGGGTCGGTGGCGGGGCCCGACGGTCTTCCGCTGGGATCAGGGACGATGCCAGGCGCCGCTCTTGCCGCCGGTCTTCTCGATCAGCTCGATGCGCTCGATCGCCACGGACTTGTCCATGCCCTTGACCATGTCCACCACTGCGAGGGCGGCGACGGAGACAGCCGTGAGGGCCTCCATCTCCACGCCCGTGCGGTCGGCGGTGCGCACGGTCGCGCGCAGCTCCACGCCGTCGTCCTCGATCTCGGCGTCGAGCACGGCGCCGTGCACCCCGATCACGTGTGCGAGGGGCAGCAGCTCGGGCGTGCGCTTGGCGCCCTGGATGCCGGCGATGCGCGCCACGGCGAGCACATCGCCCTTGGGGACCGTGCGATCGCGCAGCGCGGCGACGATCTCCGGGGTGCACAGCACCCTGCCGCGGGCCGTCGCGCTGCGCACCGTGGGCGTCTTCTCGGTGACGTCGACCATGCGTGCCCGGCCGTCGGCATCGAGGTGGGTGAAGGGCTGGGAGCTCTCGCTCATGACAGCACCATCACCTCGATCTCGTCGCCCTCCTGGACCCGGTCCGCGTCCGCGGGGACGATCGCGAGGTCGTGCGCCTGGGCGAGGGAGACCACGAGGTGGGAGCCGCTGCCGCCCGCGCTCGCGGGCGCGACGGTCCGCTCGTCCATGACCGCCGGCAGCGCCTGGGCGCGGCCCGGGGGGCAGTTCCATGCCACGCGCGCCCGACGCTGGACGGTGGGGCGGAAGAGGGCGCTGTGTCCCGCGATCGTGCGCAGCGCAGGCCGGACGAACAGCTCGTAGCAGACGGCGACCGCGACCGGGTTGCCGGGCAGGCAGAACACGGGGAGGCGGTCGTCCACGAGGCCGAAGCCCTGGGGCTTGCCGGGCTGGATCGCGACCTTCTCGAAACGCACACCGAGCGGTGCGAGCGCGTGCTTGGCGACGTCGAAGGCGCCGACGCTCGCGCCGCCGCTGACCACCACGGCGTCGGCGAGGCCCTCGGCCACGAGTGCGCGGACGTGGCGGGCGAGGTCCTCGCCGGCCTCGTCGCGGAACCAGGAGACGTCCACGACCTCGAACGCGTCGGCGTCGAGCGCCGCGGCGAGCAGCACGGAGTTGGACTCGGGGATCTGACCGCGGCGCAGCTCCTGCCCCGCGGGGACGAGCTCGGACCCGGTGGAGACGACCGCGACCCGCGGTCGCCCGACCACGCGCACACGGCCGTGACCGGCCGATGCCGCGGCGGCCAGGCGCCAGGGGGTGAGCTCGACGCCGGCCGGGACGGCGATCTCTCCGCCGGGAGTGTCCTCGCCGAGCCGTCGGATGTGCGCGCCGGGCTTCGGCTCCTCGAGGATCTCGATCCAGGCGGGGAGCTCGTCGGCCCCCGTCGGCCCGCTCTCCGGCGCTCCCTTCTCCGCCGGGGAGATCCGGACCTTCTCGATCGGGACGATCGCGTCGGCGGCCGACGGCACCGGCGCACCGGTCATGATCCTCAGCGTCTCGCCCGGGCCGAAGGGCGGGTCGTCGGCGGCGCCGGCCGGGACGTCTCCCACCACGCGCAGCTGTGCGCCGGGACCCGCGTCGGAGCGTCGGACGGCGAATCCGTCCATGGCGGAGTTGTCGAACAGCGGCACCGGATGCATCGTGCGGACGTCCTCCGCGAGGACGGCACCGCCGGCCCGGGCGAGCGGCAGCTCCACCGGATCGAGTGCGCGGACCGACTCCATGAGGCGGGCGCGATGGTCCTGCCAGGGGATCATGACCTCTCCCCTGCGCGTCGCATGCGGAGCGTCGTCAGCGAGGTCAGCATGCTCACCATGCTAGTCGTGCGGCCTGCTCGCCCGGTGCTCCTCGACGGCGGCGGCGAGGAGCGCGGACCCGGTCGGTCCCGGCCCGTCCTCACCGCCCGACCCCACCATCCGGCGGCGACGCCCGCGGCACCCCCTCGGCTCCGCTGCATCCGCACCCACGGACACAATGCCATGATTCCTCCGCAATTGCGGGTTCGTGGTCTACTTGAGGTCATGACCACCTTCCGCGTGAGCGAGGCCGCCGCGCTGCTCGGCGTCAGCGATGACACCGTGCGCCGCTGGATCGACAACGGGGCCCTCACCTCCTCGTCGGATGCCTCGGGGAGGACCGTGCTGGAGGGCCGGGAGCTCGCCGCACGCCTCGAGGCCGCCGCCGGCGGACCCGACGACCCGGTGCGGCGAGGGTCCAGCGCCCGCAACCGCTTCGTGGGCCTGGTGACGGGCATCGTCAGCGATCAGGTGATGTCCCAGGTGCAGATGCAGTGCGGTCCCCACCGGGTGGTCTCGCTGATGTCCACGGAGGCCGTCCGCGAGCTCGAGCTCGAGGTCGGTTCCCTGGCCACTGCCGTCGTCAAGGCGACCACGGTCATCATCGAGACGCCCTGAACCGGAGACCGCGCTCGCCCGCTCCCGCTCCTCGTCGTGCGCTCCCCAGACCGTCGCTCCCCTCCGATACGAAGGATCACCCCATGTCCCTGTCGACCACCGCCCGCCTGCGCGCCGCCGGTGCGCTCCTCGCCGTCACCGCCTTCGCTCTCGCCGGGTGCTCGGGCTCGGGCTCGAGCAACTCTGCGGCCTCGGACTCCGGCGACGGCTCCACGAAGACGATCACGATCTTCGCGGCCGCCTCGCTCCAGGGGCCCTTGGACACCGTCGCCGAGGACTTCACGAAGGCGCACCCCGAGTACGAGGTGAAGCCGATCGTGTACGACGGCTCGCAGGCTCTCGCCACGCAGGCGATCGACGGGGCGGACGTCGACGTGCTCGCCTTCGCCTCCGAGAAGAGCCTCGAGCCCGTCACCGAGGCCGGCATCACCGACGACTCGAAGATCTTCGCGACCAACACGCTGGAGATCGCCGTGGCACCCGGGAACCCCAAGGGCATCAAGACCTTCAAGGACCTCACGACGTCCGGCGTCTCCGTCGTCACCTGCGCCTCCGAGGTCCCCTGCGGCCAGGCCACCGACAAGGTCGAGGAGGCCACCGGCGTGACGCTGAAGCCGGTGAGCGAGGAGACCAACGTGACCAGCGTCGTCAACCGCGTCTCCGAGGGCGAGGCGGACGCGGGCCTGGTCTACACCACCGATGTCACCGCCGCGGCCGACACGCTCGAGGGCGTCGACTTCCCCGAGTCCGACGAGGCCGTGAACAAGTACCCGGTGGCGGTGAGCACCAAGGCCAAGGATCCCGAGGGCGCCCAGGCCTTCGAGGACTACCTGCTCTCCGACGACGGCCAGAAGGTGCTCGACGAGGCGGGCTTCGGCGCGCCGTGAGACCTCCCGTCTGGCTGCGGACCATCGCCCTGGTGGGCCTCGCCGTGCTGGTGCTGCCGCTCGCCGGGATGCTCACCCGGGTGCACTGGTCCACTCTCGGCGAGGACCTGGTCGCCCCCTCGACGATGACGGCGCTCTGGCTCTCGCTGCTCACCGCCCTCTGCTCGACGATCGCGTGCCTGGTCCTGGGCTTCCCGCTCGCGTTCCTCATCGCCCGCGCGTCCTCGCGCACGGCCGCGGTGCTGCGCGCCGCCGTGATGGTCCCGCTCGTCCTGCCGCCGATGGTGGGTGGCCTCGCCCTGCTGTCCCTTCTCGGCCGTTCGGGCGTGATCGGGAGGCCGATCTTCGAGGCCACCGGCTTCTCCCTGCCGTACATGACGGCGGGCGTGGTCGTCGCCCAGACCTTCGTCGCCATGCCGTTCCTCGTCATCACCCTCGAGGGCGTGCTGCGCACCTCCGGGCAGGGCCATGAGCGCGTCGCCGCCTCGCTCGGCGCGAGCCGCTGGCGCGTGCTCACCCGCGTCACCCTGCCGCTGGTGACGCCCGGCCTGGTCGCGGGGACGGTGCTCGCCTTCGCGCGTGCCATGGGCGAGTTCGGGGCGACCGCCCTGTTCGCGGGCAACTCCGAGGGCGTCACCCGCACGATGCCCCTCGCGATCTACACGGCGTACAACGGGGTCGGCGTGAGCCAGGACTCCGCCCTCGCACTGTCGCTGCTGCTTCTGGTGAGCGCCGTGGTCATCGTCGCCGGCCTGCGCTCCTGGCGCGAGGAGGCCGTGCGGTGAGCGCGGGATCGGAGCGTCCGACGGGCGCGGGCCTCGCCGCCGATCTCGTGGTCCGCCGCGAGAGCTTCGACGTGCGCGCCCGCCTCGAGGTGCCCCCGGGCGGCCGCCTGGCTCTCCTCGGTCCGAACGGGGCCGGGAAGTCCACGATCCTCGGCGCCCTCGCCGGCGCCGTCCCGCTCGCCGACGGACGCGTCGCCGTCACCGAGAGCAGTGGCGAGCAGGTGCGGGAGCGCGTGCTCGACGCCCCCGGTCGCCGCAGCGTCCCCACGCATCTGCGCGGCATCACCCTGCTCGAGCAGCGTCCGCTGCTGTTCCCCCACCTGGACCTGGTCGCGAACGTTGCCTTCGGTCCGCGGGCGCGCGGCACGGGCCGGCGCCCGGCCCGCGCGCTCGCCCTGGACTGGCTCGACCGGGTGGGGCTCGCCGACCGCGCCGCCCAGCGCCCGCACCGACTCTCGGGGGGTCAGCAGCAGCGCGTGGCCCTCGCCCGGGCTTTCGCCGCCGGCCCCTCGGTGATCCTGCTCGACGAGCCTTTCGCGGCCCTCGACGCGGAGTCCACCCCGCGCGTGCGCGGGCTCCTCACGCGCGAGCTCGCCCGCACCGGCACCACGGCGCTGCTGGTCACCCACCAGCTCAGCGACGCCTGGGACCTGGCCGACCGCTGCGTGGTGCTCGAGTCCGGCACGATCCGCGAGCGCACCGCCCCCGAGCAGATCGCGACGTCCCCGCGCAGCCGCTTCGGCGCCCGCCTCGCAGGCTTCGGCGTCATCGAGGGCACGTGCGCGGCCGGGGAGGGCGGTGCGGCGGGCGCGGCCCTCCGTGTGGGCGGCGCGCTGCTGGCCGGCGCGCCCGATCCCGACGCCCCTCCGCGTCGGGGCGAGAGCGCCCTGGGCATCGCCGCCCCGGAGGACGTCGATCTGCTGCCGCTCGACGTCGGGGCCGCGGCGGGCGTCGGCGACGACCGCCGGGGCCCGTCGGGTGTGGTCGGCCAGGTCATCGGGGTGCAGGCGAGCGCTGGGCGCGTCCGCGTCGAGGCCGACAACGGCCTGGTCGCGCAGGTGTCCCCCGACGCCGCCGCACAGGCCACCGGCAGCGGCCGGCCGGTCGTCGGCTGCCGGCTCCGCTTCGCCCCGCGCGCCCTGCGCCTCGTGCAGGACTGCCGCCAGGACGAGCCCGCCCGCTGAGCTCGGCCGCTCCTGCCTCGACGAAGGGCCCGGCGTACCCTGAGCGGCATGGGTCGCATCACCGCCAGCCGTCCGATCACCCGCATCCGCCTCGGGTACGGCAGCACTCGCAGGCCCGACACGCTCGCGGTCGAGGAGCCCCTCGAGATCCGCGCGAACGGACGCCCGGTCGCGGTCACGATGCGCACACCCGGCCACGATGTCGAGCTCGCCACCGGCTTCTTCCTCTCCGAGGGGATCATCCGCGGTGCGCGTGACGTCGTGCAGGCGATCCACTGCGGCGGCCCGGGCACGGGCGGCGAGGTCAACACGTACAACGTGCTGGGCGTGACGCTCGCCCCGCACGTGCCGCCGGCCTCGGAGGCGACCGAGCGGAACTTCTATACGACCAGCTCGTGCGGGGTGTGCGGGAAGGCGAGCATCGACGCCGTCCGCACCGTCTCCGCCTTCGGCGTCACCGACGACGACCTCCGCATCGCCCCCGAGCTCATCGCCTCCCTGCCCGACACGCTGCGCGAGCACCAGGACGTCTTCGACAAGACCGGCGGGCTGCACGCGGCGGGGCTGTTCGACGCCGCGAGCGGTGAGCTGCTCGTGCTGCGCGAGGACGTCGGGCGGCACAACGCCGTCGACAAGGTCGTGGGCTGGGCCGCGCAGAACGGCCGCCTGCCCGCGCGCGGCACGATCCTGCAGGTCTCGGGCCGGGCGAGCTTCGAACTGGTCCAGAAGGCCGTGATGGCCGGGATCCCCGTGCTCTCCGCGGTCTCCGCTCCCTCGTCCCTCGCGGTCGAGCTCGCCGTCGAGTCCGGACTGACCCTCGCGGGATTCGTGCGCGGTCCGCGGCTGAACGTCTACTCGCGGCCGGAGAGGGTGCTCGAGCCGGTCGCGGAGGAGCAGAGCGCAGGCACGGGCCGGGCGCTCCCCGGCGGGCGCGGCGCGCCGGATCAGCCGGAGGCCCTCCGGGCGTAGCGGGCCGGGGTCTCGCCGGTGACGGCCCGGAAGTCGCGGATGAAGTGCGACTGGTCGAACCAGCCCAGCGCGGAGGCGATGTCGCTCAGCGAGCGCGGGTCCCCGCGATCGAGCGCGGCCGTCGCGTCGATCACCCGGGCCCTCACGAGCATCCTCTTCACCCCGACTCCGAGCCCTCGGTCGAAGAGCCGCTGGAGCGTGCGCGCCGAGACACCGCTGCGACGTTCCAGATCAGCGAGCGAGTGCGTCGGCGACTCCTCGATGATCTGCAGGAGGCGACGCAGCGCCGGAGCCTCGGACGGCTCCGTCGGCCCGCGCTCGAGGAGCCAGTCGTCCAGCCGCGGCGCCGCGGACACCGCGTCCTCTGGCAGGGCGCCCGCCCGCTCATCGGCGACCAGGTGCAGCGTGGCTCCGCCGAACCACTGCACGGCGGGGACGGTGCGATCGCGCAGTGGACGGAGATCCTGCGTCGTGAACGCGCGCGTCCCGCCAAGCGCGAACTTCACGCCCACCACGCTGCCGCTGCCGGTCAGGCGGACGTCGAAGCGTCCGCGGGTCACGGGGCCGGTGATCCAGACGCCCGCTCCCCTCGTGGCGTCCGCGGCATCCGTGCCGTCCCGCTGCACGCCGCCGCGTTCGACGGTGAGGTTGATCGACGGATCGTCGAGGGTCGCGACCGGGAAGGTCTCCCCGTCCTCCAGGTCCCAGCGTACCGACCAGTACCGTTCCACCCAGGGCCGCAGCGCGGCGCACGGCCGGGCGAAGTCGTAGCGCGCACGGTCCAGGAGCTCCTCGGGGCGCAGCACATGGCCGTACATGTGCGAAGGTGTCGCCTTCGTCCTATCGGCGTCCGTGCCCATGACGGCAGTCTTCCACCCATGGACGCTACCGCCGTTGCACGCCTTGCCATGACGACACTCGACGCCTCCGACACCGAACCGGAGGCACGCTTCTGGTCCGAGGTGCTCGGGTGGCCGATCGCCGCACTGACCGAGGACTACGCGATGCTGACCGGCCCCTCGGGGGCGCTCGGCATCGGCCGCATCCCCGACCACGTGCGCTCGAGCTGGCCGGATGACGGCCGCAAGCAGTTCCACTTCGACCTCGCCGCCTCCGACCCGCAGGCCGCCGCGGACCGATGCGTCGAGCTCGGCGCCACCCGCGTCGACCCCCAGCCCGGGGAGACCTGGATCGTGCTGCAGGACCCGGCCGGGCACTTCTTCTGCCTGACCGATGAGAAGAACTGGGGCTGAGCTCGAACCGGGGCCGGGAGCCGACCGAGGGCCCAGAGCGATCGGGGCCGACGACGGGAGAGGGGCGCGCCATACTGGCGCACATGCCCGATTCCCCGAATCCGCCCGCACGGTCCGCGTTCACGATCGACGTGCCGGTCCTCGCCGATGCCGACGCCCTCGCGGCGCTGCACACGCGCGTGTGGCGCGAGGCGTACACGGGGATCGTGCCCTCCTTCGCCTACGACGACGCCGCGCTCGGCAGGCGCCGCATCATGTGGCGCCGGATGCTCGATCCCGAGCGCGAGCGGACCACGCGCGAGCACCTGCGGATCGGCCGTGACGCCGACGGCGCGCCCGTCGGATTCCTGAGGATCGGCACCGCCCGCGACGAGGATGCTCCGCTCCCGCTCGAGCTGCAGGCGCTGAACGTGGGCCGGGAGTTCCACGGCACCGGCCTGGCGCAGGCGCTGGTCGCGGAGCTGCTGGGCGATCGGTCCGCCTACCTGTGGGTGGTCGAGGACAATCCGCGCGCCCGCCGCTTCTACGAGAAGGTGGGCTTCCGGGCCGACGGCGGCACGAAGGTCGATCCCGCTCTGGACGACCTCCGGGAGATCCGCATGTCCCGCTGAGCGGGCGCTTCCCGTCAGTCGGTCGCGGGCCCGCCGTACTGCAGGACGGTCTCACCGTAGGTCTTGGTGCCGTCGTCGGCCCAGCCCTCGGGCCAGGCGAGCGGTCGGGAGCGGCTCGAGCGCTCGATCACCACGAGCGCATCGTCCGTGAGCGCGGGGCGCAGCGTGATGAGCAGCTCCTCGAGCGCCTCGGTGGGCAGGTCGTAGGGCGGGTCGAGCATCACGAGCGAGAATCGCCCGTCGGCCGGTGCGCCGGTCTCCGCGAGATGCGCCGCGACCTGTTCGGCCTTCCCGGTGCGCACCGTGCAGCGCGCGGAGAGGCCGAGCCGACCGGCGGTCGTGCCGAGCTGTCGCGCCGTCGGCCCGTGCATCTCGACCAGCAGCGCCGACTCCGCGCCGCGGGAGAGCGCTTCGAAGGCGAGCGTCCCGGTGCCGGCGAACAGGTCGAGCACGCGCGCGCCGCGCAGGGCGTCCCACCCCTCGAGCCGGGAGAAGAGAGCCTCGCGGACCCTGTCGGAGGTGGGGCGCGTGCCCTTCCCCGGGGGCCCCGGGATAGTGCGCCCGCCCAGCTCGCCGGCGATGATGCGCGGCATCTCAGCTCCTCTCCACGTTCGGGTCCGCGTCGCGCAGGCGGCGCTCGACGGCCGCCGCGAGCTGCGGATGGTCCTCGAGGTCGACGTCGCCGGCGACCAGGTCGAAGGCGATGCCGCGGGCCCGCGCGATGATCTTCTCGTCGCGCAGCACGTCCAGGTGCTCCAGGGTGCGGTGCAGACCGGACTGCTCCTCCCCCACCAGATCGCCCGTCCCGCGCCGGCGCATGTCGATCTCCGCGAGCTCGAAGCCGTCGGTCGTCGCGGCGATCTTCGCGAGCAGCTCGGAGGTCTCCGAGCCGTGCGGCGCGCGGGTGTCGAAGAAGGCGATGCCGGGATGCTCGCCGCGGCCGATGCGCCCGCGCAGCTGGTGCAGCTGGGAGATGCCGAAGCGCTCGGCGTCCATCACGACCATCACGGACGCATTGGGCAGGTCCACCCCCACCTCGATGACGGTGGTCGCGACCAGGAGGTCCAGCTCACCCGCGACCATGGCGTCCATGACCTCCTGCTTCTCCTGCGCGGAGAGCCGGCCGTGCATGACGCCGATGCGCGCGCCGCGCAGCTGGGGCCGACGGGCCAGGCGCTCGGCCGTCTGGGTGACGCCGCGCGGCTCGAGGCCCGGGTCGGTCCCGCTGGGGAGGTCCTCGAAGACCTCGCCCATGATCTCCACGTCGGCCGTCTCCTCGCGCTCGTCGATCCGAGCGCAGACCACGAACGCCTGGCGGCCGGCGCCGATCTCCTCGGCGGTCCGCGCCCACATGCGGGACTCCCACGCCGGGTCCTCCTCGTGAACGACATGGGTGGTGATGCCGGGGCGCCCGCCGGGGCTCTGGGTGAGGCTGAGGACGTCGAGGTCCCCGGCGGTCGCGAGCGCGGCGGTGCGCGGGATGGGGGTCGCGGTCATGACGATGACGTGGGGGTTCTTGCCGTCGGCCCCCTTCGTGCGCAGCCGCCTGCGGTGGTCCACGCCGAAGCGGTGCTGCTCGTCGATCACGACGAGGCCGAGCGCCGCGTACTCGACGGACTCCGTGAGCAGCGCATGGGTGCCGACGATGATGCCGGCCTCGCCGCTGGTGATGTCGAGGAGGGTGCGCCGGCGGTCGGCGACGGACTGCGAGCCCGTCAGCAGGCGCACGCGCGTGGCATCGGGATGGGCGTGCATGTGGTCGGCGCGCCCGAGGTCGCCGAGGAGGTTGAGGATGGTGCGGTGGTGCTGCTCGGCGAGGACCTCGGTGGGGGCGAGCAGTACCGCCTGGTGGCCGGAGTCCACGGCCTGGAGCATCGCGCGCAGCGCGACCACGGTCTTCCCGGAGCCGACGTCGCCCTGGAGCAGCACGTTGGTGGGCCGCGAGCGCGCGAGCTCGTGGTGGATCGCCTCCCCGACCTCGGCCTGGCTCGCGGTGAGCGTGAAGGGCAGGCGCTCGTCGAGCAGCGGCTGCAGCGGGCCGCTCGCGCGGAGGGCCGGCGCGGGCGTGCGTGCGTCGAAGGCGCGGCGCTGCGCGAAGATCGTCTGCAGGATGAAGGCCTCCTCGAAGACGAGGTGCCTCCTGCCGCGCTCGGTCCCGACCATGTCCTGCGGGGTGTGGATCAGGCGCATCGCCTCGGGGAGGCTGGGCAGGTGCTCGGCGGCGCGCACGGTGGGCGGGAGGATCGTGGTGAGCTGGTCGGCGAACTCCACGGCCTTGCCGTAGGCCGAACGCAGCGTGGCCTGCTTGGCCTTCTTGCGCAGCCGGTAGACGGGGAGCGGCCTCATCAGCCGCGCCCGCGCCTCCGCGCTGCCGTCGTACGGCTCATAGCGGGGGTTCGTGATCTGCGGGAGGCCCTGGTGGAAGCGGGCGTCGAAGTGGACCGTGCCGAAGACGACGATGCGGGTGCCGGGAGCGAGGTGCTCCTGGTGCCAGCGCACGATGTGGTCCTTGGGCAGGAAGAACGTAAGGGTGAGCTGCGCGTTCTCGTCTGCCACGCGGACCTCGAGGATCGAGCCGGGCCTGCGCTTCATGCGGCGGGCCTGCGAGCCGACGACGCGAACGATCACCGTGGCGTCGTCCCCCTCGCGCAGAGCGCCCAGGTCGCGCAGCTCGCCGGGGACGATGTAGCGCAGCGGGGTCAGGCGCAGCATGTCGTCGAGGTCCTCCGCGCCCTGCGCGCGGACGGCCCTCAGCTCGCCGGCCGTGAGGAGCTCGGAGAGCTCGGGCACGCCGGAGGAGCGCCGCGGTGCGCGCGCCGCGCGGCCCGTGCCGCTCGCGTCAGTGTCCATGGTGCGCCGTCCTCCTCCCCGTTCCCTGCCCTGGGTCCCGTTACCGGCCTTCGCCTGCAGGGATGCGTGCGGGACAATGGTGCCACCTGCGCGTGGCCCTGTGTCTGAATCCACAGCGCGCACCGGCCTCCGCGCTTCCGGCGCCCGACGGGCGTGGGCTATGCTGTCGGAGTTGCCTTGCGCGGCCGCTGTCCTGTGGTCGACCACGGTATGCGAACCCTCCGACGATCGAGCGTCGGCCGGGGCGCGTCCGGCGGGCGAGGCACCCGCAACGATTCGATCTTCAGGAGACGACAGTGGCTTCCACGTGTGACATCTGCGCCAAGGGCCCGAGCTTCGGCAAGAGCGTGTCCCACTCGCACCGCCGCACCTCGCGCCGCTGGAACCCGAACATCCAGACCGTGCGCACCGTGATCAACGGCACCCCCACGCGCCTCAGCGTCTGCACCTCCTGCCTCAAGGCCGGCAAGGTGCAGAAGGTCGGCGCCTGAGCAGGACGCGCTCGGCCCTCGCGGCCAGGCCATCCCCGGGTTTCCCCGTCGAAGCCCCCACCATCCGGTGGGGGCTTCCGTGCGTCCGGGGCCCGTCGCCCGTCGCCCTTCGCCACGTACTCTGATCCGATGGCCGACGCACTCGCAGGGTTCCGCGCCCTCCTCGCCGAGGGCGGTGTCCGCGTCGCCGTGAGCGATCTCGACGGCGTCCTGCGACTGTTCGACACCATGTCCTGGGAGGCGCTGGACGATCAGCTCGGCCTGCCCCACGGCTCGGCCTTCCGCGCGGTGCTACGCGATCCCCTGCTCGAGGCGGTCGCACGGGGCCGCGCCACGCATGCGGCATGGCGGGCGTCCATCCGCTCCACGCTCCGTGCGCAGGGCGTCCCGGCGGACCGGGCCCGTGCCGCCGTCGCCGCCTGGGCCGACGACCGGGGGCACCTCGACACGGACGTGCTCGATCTGCTGCTGGACGCGCAGCGCAGCGGGATCGAGGTCTTCGTCTTCACCAACGGCACCGACCGGGTCCGCGAGGAGCTGGAGGACCTGTCCGCGCACGATGCTGCCGCCCGGAGCGATCGCCCCTCTCGTGCCGTCGGTGCCGCGGCGAGCCGATTCCGCGACCTCGTGGACCCGCGGGGCGAGAGGGTCCTGAACACGGCGGAGCTCGGCGAGGCGAAGCCCGACGGCGCTGCCTTCGCCGCAGCCCACGGGCGCATCGAGAGCGTGCTCGGCCGGGACGTGCCGCGAGAGGCCGTCGCCTTCCTCGACGACAGCCCGCACCACACGGACGCCGCCCTCCGGTTCGGCTGGCGCGCCGTGACGCTGTGTCGATCCTGACCCGACGCCCCGGGATCCGGGCTCTGGGCCCGGATCCCGCCGGCCGTCCCGCGCCGCCTCACGCGAGCCCGGGCAGCCCCAGGTTCTCGCGGAGGGTCGTCCCCGAGTACTCGGTCGGGTAGACGCCGCGCTCCTGGAGGCGGGGCACGAGCTCGTCGACGATGTCGTCGATGCCGCCGGGGATCACCCACGGGGTGATGTTCAGTCCGTCGATCGCGCCCCAGCGGGCGTACTCGGCGAGCTGCTCGGCGACGGTGTCGTAGGAGCCGGTGAAGCTGCTGCCGCGAGAGCCCTGGCGGGAGCGCGCGAACTCGAGGATGGACAGGCCCTTGTCGGCCGCTTCCTCGCGCCAGGCGCGCGTGAGCTCCTGGGCCTTCTCGAACTGGAAGCCGGCACCGCGGGTGACCCCGGACTCGACGACCAGGGGGTCCGCGTCGGGCAGCGGCCCGTCGGGGTCGTAGGCGGTGAGGTCGCGGCCCCAGTACTGCTCGAGCAGCGCGATCGCCTGCTGCGGGCCCACCTGCTGCTCGCGCACCCAGCGCAGCTTGTCCTCGGCCTCGGCGTCGGTCGCGGCGAGGATGAACTCGGCGCCGGGGAAGATCTGAACCGACTCGGCCGAGCGGCCCGCGGCGAGCGTGCGCTCGACGATGTCGCGGCGGAAGACGATCGCCCGTTCCAGATCGCCGAACGGAGAGAAGATGACGTCGGCCGTGCGGGCGGCGAAGTCGCGTCCCTGCGGGGAGACGCCGGCCTGGAAGAGCACCGGCTCCCCCTGGCGGGATCGCGGCAGCTTCCCGCTCGCACGCACGTGGTAGTGGTTGCCGTCGTGGTCCACGTCCTCGCCGCGCCAGATCCGGCGGGCCACGTCGACGAAGGCCTCGGCGTGCTCGTAGCGCTCGGCGTGGTCGATGTACCCGCCGCGGCGGAAGTTCTCGCCGGTCCAGGCGTTGTCGGTGGTGACGATGTTCCAGGCGGCGCGGCCGTCGCTGAGCAGGTCGAGGCTCTGCAGGCGCCGGGCGAGATCCACCGGGTCGTTGTACGTGGTGTTCTGGGTGGCGACCAGGCCGATGTGCGTCGTGATCGAGGCGAGCGCGGCGAGCAGGGTCTGCGCGTCGGGTCGACCGGCGACGTCGAACTCGAGGGGCACGCCCTGGTGCTCGCGCAGGCGCAGCCCCTCCCCCAGGAAGAAGGCGGAGAACACGCCGCGCTCGGCGGTCGTCACGAGGCGCTCGAAGGACTCCCAGGCGACCTGGTCGCCGGCGCCCGGAGCGCGCCAGGCGGTCGAGGAGTTCACGCCCTGGAAGAAGACGCCCAGGCGGATGGTCCCGCTCGGGGTGTGCGCGGCGTGGATGGGGTGGACGGAGTCGGCGGGAGAGGCTGCGGCTCCGGCGGTGGTCTGCTCGGCGGTGGTGCTCATCGAGCGGTCTCCTTCTGGGCAGTGCGCGCGCGGTCCGAACGGCGCGCGGGGTCGATGGTGACGTCGGGGCGCGGGAGTGCGAACTGCTCGCGCAGGGTGGCGCCGGCGCTCGGGGCCGGGGCGACGAGCCCGTCGGCGCGCAGCTGAGCGGCGGCGTCGGCCACGCGCGAGGCGAGCTCGGCGGGTCGGAACGCGTCCTCGTCCGCCTCGGTCTGGTACGACTCCGCGACGTCGTCCGCGGGATCCTCCTGGCCGAGTAGACCGACGAGCCGCACGAGGCGCGGCGCAGTCGGGGCGGCGCCCTCTGCGGCCGCGTCCGCGGACGTCGGGTCGAGACCGGCGCCGACGATCCCGGCCGCGCCGAGCGCCTCGCGGACCGCGCCCGCGATCTCCTGCGCGGTCGCGTCCGCGTCGAGCACGACGTCGACGGCGCGGCCGTCGGCCAGCTGCTCGGCGACCACGTCGCCGACCGCGGCGCGGTCGGCGTCCGCCACGAGCACCGGCAGCAGGCCCTGCGGGGAGCGCGGGGTGATGGAGGGCCCGCGCACGGAGAAGGTCTCCCCCTCGAAGTCGACGTACTGCAGCTTCGCGGCATCGACGTAGACGCCGGTCTCGGCGTCGCGCACCACGGCGTCGTCGCTCCAGGAGTCCCAGACCAGCCGGGCGACGGTGACGACGTCCGTGGTCTCGCGGCGCGCCGCCTCGGGGTCCAGGGCCTCGCGTCCGACGACGTGGGCGGCCTCGTCGTCGGTGCGGGTCTCGACGAGCCAGCCGGCGCGGCCGCCGCTGATGTGGTCGAGGCTCATCAGCTGGGTGGCCAGGTGGAAGGGCTCGACGTCCACGGCGTCGGTGCGGACCACGAGGGACAGCGCGCGCGTCAGCGGGGCGAGGTGGGAGGCGACGTGGATCGGGTGGAGGTCGCCGCGCTCGGCGTCGCCGCTGATGCTCAGGGCGCCGAGTCCGGCAGCGTCGAGCGCCCGGGCGAGGTCGCGCACGACCGCCAGGCGAGCGGGGGTGCTCGGCAGGTCGACGGTCAGGACAGGGGGTGTGGTCGTCACGGATTCTCCTTGGTGTGTGCGCGGCTGGTCTTCACGGCTTCTTCGCTCAGTCCCCAGCGGTCCAGGACCTTCGCGTAGCTGCCCTCCTCGATCGTGGCCTGCAGGGCCTTCGCGTAGACCTCGGCGATGCCGGTGCCGCGCGTGAAAGTCGCCGCGACCAGGGTCTTCCCGGGCGAGAGCTCGTCGATCTTGCCCTGCGTCTCGACGTCGTCGCGGGTGGAGGCCACATAGCTCATGGTCTCGTAGGGGGCGAAATAGGCGTCGACCCGCCCCGCGCCGAGGGCGAGCAGGACGTCGGCGTCGCCGGAGAAGTTCTTGAGCTCGGCCGGGTCCTTGCCGTCCTTCTGGAGCTCCTCGTTCCACCGCATGAGCAGGGCCTCCTGATTGGTCCCGTTGCCCACGGCGATCACGCGGCCGCTCACGGAGTCGGGCTCGCCGAGGCCCAGGCCCGCGCCCTTCTTCACGAGGAAGGTCATGAACGCGCGCCGGTAGGACGCGAAGTCGAAGGTCTGCAGGCGCTCGTCGTTGATGCCGACATTGGAGTGGACGACCTCGAACTCGCCGGCCTTGAGCTTGAGCGGCCAGTTGTCCCAGCTCGTGATGACGAGGTCGAGGTCGAGCCCGAGCTTGTCGGCGGCGAGCTGGGCGATGTCCGGCTCCGAGCCGATGGGGGTCGTGTTGTCGTCGGCCATGAAGCACAGCGGCGGCCCGCCCACCACGGTGGTCGCGACGGTGAGCGTGCCGTCCTCGCGGAAGGACTCGGGCACGGCCTTCGCGAGGTCCTCGTCGACGCCGGTGCGGATCCGCTTCTGCGTCCCGGAGGTGTCGATCGGCGAGGAGCCGCCCGACCCGCCGTCGGAAGCGCCTCCGTCGGACCCGCCCGAGCCCGCGGCGCTGCTCACCGTGGTCGGATCGGCGCAGGCAGCGAGCGCTGCGAGCACGGGCAGGGAGGCAGCGCCGGCGAGGACGCGGCGGCGCGGGAGCCGGGGCCGACGGGGGCCGGCGGGATGCTGGGTCATGGATTCTCCGCTGGGGGCGAGGGCGGTGTGGAAGGCGTGGGCGGCGTGGGGGCTCGCAGAGCCGACCGGGCGCGGCTCGTGCGGGGCGTTCATGCGGCGTGGATGCGCTGCAGGAAGCCGCGCGTGCGCTCGTGCCGGGGCGCGCCGATGACCTGCTCGGGCGGCCCCTGCTCGACGATGCGCCCGCCGTCCATGAAGACGACGTGATCGGCGACGTCGCGCGCGAACGCGATCTCGTGGGTGACGATCAGCAGCGTGGTGCCGGCGCTCGCCAGGTCCCGGATGACGGCGAGCACCTCCTCGACGAGCTCGGGGTCGAGCGCCGAGGTGGGCTCGTCGAAGAGCAGCACCTTGGGGCGCAGGGCGAGGGCGCGGGCGATCGCGACGCGCTGCTGCTGGCCGCCGGAGAGCTGACGCGGGTAGACGCCCGCCTTCGCGCCCAGACCCACGGTCTCCAGGAGCTCGCGGCCGCGCTCGAGGGCCTCGCGCTTGGGGACGCCGAGCGCCCGTCGCGGCGCCTCGGCGACGTTCTGGAGCGCGGTCATGTGGCCGAAGAGGTGGAACTGCTGGAACACCATGCCCACCTCGGTGCGCTGGCGCAGAACCTCCTTCTCGGAGAGCTCGAGCAGCAGGTCGCCGCGGCGGCGGTAGCCCATGATCTCGCCGTCGATCGCGACGACGCCGCGGTCCAGGGCCTCGAGGTGGTCGAGGGTGCGCAGCAGGGTCGACTTGCCCGAGCCGCTGGGTCCGAGGATCGCGGTGACCGTGCCGGGCGCGACGGTGAGGTCGACCCCTCGCAACACCTCGAGGTCGCCGTAGGCCTTGTGGGCTGCGCGGACCTCGACGCGTCCTCCGCGCGGTGCGGCGATCCCGGTGTTCGAGGGTGTCCTGTCGGGAGCAGTGGTCGCCGCGGCGTCGGCGCCGGCGGTGGTCTCGAGCGCGGTCATGCGCGCACCTCCGTGGTCTTTCGGCGCAGGCCCGTGAGGTGCGCGCGCAGGCGCTGCAGCGGGGTGGGCGGCAGCGTGCGCACGGCTCCCTTCGAGAAGTGGCGCTCGATGTAGTACTGGGCGATGGACAGCAGGGAGGTGATGACGATGTACCAGAGTGTCGCGACCATGAGCATCGGCAGCACCTGCTGGGTGCGGCCGTAGATCAGCTGCACGGTGAAGAACAGCTCGGCGTGGGCGATCACGTAGACGATCGCCGTGCCCTTGACCAGGCCGATCACCTCGTTGAACGCCGAGGGCAGGATCGCCCGCATGGCCTGCGGGAGCACGATCCTCAGGTTGCGGTCGCGGGCGGGGATTCCGAGCGCGCTCGCGGCCTCGACCTGCCCGGCGTCGACCGAGAGGATGCCTCCGCGGATGAGCTCGGAGGCGTAGGCCGCCTGGTGCAGGCCCAGGCCCAGCACAGCGGCGACGAGAGGCGTCATGAGGTCGCTCGTGCGCGCGTCGACCAGGCTGATGCCCGTGAACGGGACGCCCACGGTGATGCGGTCGTAGAGGTAGCCGAGGTTGAACCAGATGAGCATCTGCACCAGCAGCGGCGTGGAGCGGAAGATCCAGGAGAACGTCCAGGACAGGCCGGAGGCGAGGCGCGATCTCGAGAGGCGCATGAGCGCGAGCACGAGGCCCAGTCCGAAGCCGAGCACGCCGGAGAGCACGGTGAGCTTCAGGGTCTCGCCGAGTCCGCGGATGATGGAGATGGCGAAGAACCAGCTGCCCACCACGCCCCACTCCCACCGCGGGTTCAGGGCGATGGCGAGGAGCGCGGCGAGAACGAGGACGCCCACGATCGTCACGACGGCGCGGCGCACGGGTCGCCGGTCGGGCGCGACTCGCAGCTGTTCGATCTGCTCCGCGCCCAGCTCGTCGAGCGTGCGGACTGCGGGCGCGGTGCCGCGAGCGGCCGCAGCGCCGACGGTGCCGCGACCCGAGGAGCCGCCCTCGGCACCGTCGTCCTCGCGCGGGCCGGGCATGTCCGAGGCACAGGACTCCTCGCCGCTCGTGCGGAGCGTGCGGGATGCGGCGTCGCGTGCAGTGACGGTCACGGCTGTGCCTTCCGGTCGAGGGGCGGGGCCGACGGTCGTCGGCCGTGGGATGGCGTGGATCTGTGTGAACGCACGTAACACCCCTGTTGCAGTTATGGACCGTATAAGCGAGTCTTTAGTTGTGGCAAGCGGAGACGTCTCGACCGGACACATCACGACACAGAAGGGAGCGCCGATGAGCACGAGCAGCGCACGGATCGTCGTCGTGGGCGCCGGTCCGCGGCCCTCTGGCCTCCTGGAACGCCTCGGCGCGAACGCCGCGGAGTTCGTCGGCGCCCACGTGCGGATCGACCTCGTCGACCCCAGCACGCCGGGTGCGGGACGCATCTGGGACGCGCACGAGAGCCCGCTCCTGCTCATGAACTCCCGCGCGATGGACGTGACGATGTTCACGGACGAGGCATCCAGCATCGACGGCCCCGTCCGCCCCGGCCCCTCCCTCGCGCAGTGGGCCGAGGGCATCCGCGAGGGCGGCATCGCGGCCCCGACGGCCGGCACCGAGCGCCTCGCGGAGATCGAGGCCCTCACTCCCGCGTCCTTCCCGAGCCGCCGCGTGCAGGCGCTCTACCTCGAGTGGGTCTTCGGCCGCGTCCTCGCCGACCTGCCGGAGAGCATCGAGGTGCGTATCCACCGTCGGCTCGCGACCGGCATCGAGCAGCGCGGCGGACCGGCGGGCGCCGCGCCGTCCGGTCCCTCTTGGCGCGTCACGCTCGACGACGGCACCTCGCTCGCGGCGGATCTCGTGCTCGTGACCGTCGGCCACACCGATGCCCGCCCCACCCCGGCGCAGCGGGACCTCCATGACTTCGCCGCCCGCCACGGCTGCGTCTACGCCTCCCCCTCGCACGCCGACGGCGTCGACCTCGCCTCGCTGGCCGCGGGCCAGGACGTGATCCTGCGAGGGATGGGCCTCGGCGCAGTGGACCTCATCGCCCTGCTCGCCGAGGGCCGCGGCGGCAGCTTCTCCGCCGCGCCGCTCGCGGGCGACCCGGACCGGCTCTCGTACGAGCCCTCCGGCAAGGAGCCCGTGCTCTGGCTCGGCTCACGCCGCGGCACGCCCTTCCACTCGAAGGTGCGCGGGGAGGACGTCCCCGCCGGCCCCTCCCAGCTCGCCCACCTGACGCCGGAGGCGCTCGACGCCGCCGAGGACGCCGAGGGGCACGTCGACTTCGAGCGCTCCGTGCTGCCCCTGGTCGCCGCCGAGATCCGCCATGCCGTCCCCGGCGTCGCGCTCGGCCGCACGGACAGCGAGGGCTGGGACCTGCTCACCGCGCTCGACGACCCGCTGGTCGGGCTCTTCGCGAGCGATGGCGCGGCCCCCGACGACGCCGCCGAGGCGCTGCGCCGCACGCGCGACGTGCTCGTCGGCCACATCGAGAGCGACCTGCGCGAGCGCACCGGGGAGGATCCGACGCAGGCCCGCGCGCTCTTCCAGGTGCTGCTGCGCATCACGGGGGCCCTCGCCCGGCTGCTTCCCGCCGAGCGACTCTCCCCCGCCTCGCGCGGCAGCTACCCGGGGCTGTGGCACTCCCTGTTCAGCTTCGTCTGCTCGGGCCCGCCGCCGCGTCGACTGCAGCAGATCCTCGCCCTCGAGCGCGCCGGCCTCCTCCATTTCCTCGGGCCGCGGCTGCAGGTCACGTCCGACGAGGAGACGGGCGAGTTCGTCGCCGAGGGCGCGGGCGGCGCGCGGGTGCGGACCCGCGCGCTCGTGGACGCGTTCCTCCCGGCGCCCACGCTCGAGGGCTCCTCGAACTCCTTCCTGCGCCGCCTCGGCACGGACATCGGGGCGAACGATCCCCATGCGCCGGGCCGACTGCGCACCGACGGCGCGGGCCGGGTGCTCGACGCCGAGGGCGAGGCGGTCCCGGGTCTGTGGGCCGTCGGCCCCGCGACCTCCGAGTTCCCGCTCGGCGCCTTCGCCCGTCCCCGCACCGATGCCCCCGTCTTCCGTCGCAACGACGCCCTCGCCCGCACCCTGCTCGCCGAGGCGGAGGCCGTCGCCGCCGGTGGCCCGAGCACCGATGCCGGCCACCCCGCGCACGACATCGGCATCGTGGGCGCCGGCAAGATCGGCACCGCGATCGCGCGCCAGGCAGTGCGCAGCGGGCTGCACGTGCACGTCGAGACCTCCCGCGACGCCCGCTCGCTGAGCGCGCGCATCCCCGGCGCCGTAGCGGGCCTGCGCACGCCGTCGGCCGGGGAGGTCGTCGTGCTGACCATGCCGTTCCACGCCGTCTTCGACCTCGATCCCGAGCGCCTGCGAGGGGCGGTCGTCGTCGACGCGACCAACCCCTGGGGACCCGAGGACCTCGCGGCGATCGAGCAGGCGCGAGGGCGCTTCGGCGCCGACCTCTCGAGCAGCGAGCTGGTGGCGGCGCACCTGTCCGCGAGCCGCGTCGCCAAGGCCCTGAACCACATCGGCTACCACGACGTCGAGGACCATCCTCGGCCGGCCGGGGCGAGCGATCGCCGCGCCCTCGCGATCGCCTCCGACGACGAGTTCGCGGCCGCCCGGGTCGCGTCGCTCCTGGACCGTCTGGGATACGACGCGGTGCTCGTGGACGGACTGGGCCAGGCCCGCCACCTCGAGCCCGATGGCGCCGTCTTCGGCTCCCACGCCTCCCGCGATGTGCTCACCGCGGCCCTCGAGGCGGCCGACGCCGCCGTGCTCACTGCGGCCTGACCCGGCCCGCGCGTCGCACGGGTCGTGCATGCTGGGCCCATGACCGCCTCGGCACCGACCATCCTCGCGACCAGCGCCGGCTGCGTCCCCCATCCGCGCCTGCGCTTCGCCTTCGGGCCGATGATGCGCCTGGCGACGGAGCTCGCCGCCGAGGACGGATGGCACGACCCGTCCGGCCCGCCGCGCATCTGCAACGTCTCGACGGCCTCCGGCGATGACGCGCGCTTCCAGAGGGACATGGAGGAGGCCGCCCGCGAGGCCGGGTACGCGCTGCACCACCTCTCGCTGTTCTCCACGCCGAACGTCGCGGACATCCCCGCATACCTGCGGTCCTTCGACGTGATCTGGGTGAACGGGGGATCCGTGGTGAACCTGCTCGCAGTGTGGCGGGCCCACGGCCTGGACCGCGTGATGCGGGAGCTGTGGGAGGAGGGCGTCGTGCTCGCGGGCGTCTCCGCGGGCTCGATCTGCTGGCACACGGGCGGGGTCACCGATTCGTTCGGCCCCGAGCTCGCCCCGGTGACCGACGGGCTCGGCCTGCTCCCCTTCGCCAACGGCGTGCACTGCGACACCGAGGAGGCGCGGATGCCGCTGCTGCGCCGGCTCGTGGCCGAGGGCACGCTTGGCGAGACGCTCTGCACCGACGACAGCACAGGATTGCTGTACCGGTTCGAACAGTTGGCAGAGACTGTGAGTGAGAAGGAGGGTGCACGGGTCCGCAGGCTGCGTCGCGACGATGCCGCGGGCGGGCTCATCGAGGAGGACCTGCCCGTGCGCCTGCTCGAGGGGGCCCTCCCTTCCGGATCCGCCTGACGACGGACGCGCGAGGACGGACGAACAGCGGACGGCACCACGGACGACGGACGGGCCCGGCGGCATCCACGTGGATGCCGCCGGGCCCGTCGCTCAGCGTGCATGGGCGGCCGCTCGGCGACCGCCCATCGCGGGATCTCAGACGCCGACCGGGGCGTCCTCGAAGGTCGCGGTGTCGATCACGGCGCGGAAGTAGACCTCGCCGTTGACCACGCGGTCGTACGCGGCGTCGACCTCGTCGACGCCGACCACCTCGATCTGGGCGCCGATGCCGTGCTCGGCGCAGAAGTCGAGCATCTCCTGGGTCTCGGCGATGCCGCCGATGTTGGAGCCCGCGAGCACCTTGCCGCCGCCGATGAGCGCGCCGAAGTGCAGCGGCTGGGCGGCCGGCGGCAGTCCGACGACGGCCATCACGCCGTGCGGCTTGAGCAGGCGCAGGTAGCTGTCGACCGGGATGTCGGCGCTGATCGTGTTGAGGATCAGGTCGAACTCGCCGCGGTGGGCCTCGTAGAAGCCGTCCTCGGTGGTCGCGAGCATCTGGGTCGCTCCCAGGTCGATCGCGAGCTGCTCCTTCTTGCGCGAGCGCGAGAGCACGGTGACCTCGGCGCCCATGGCGGCCGCGATCTGGACGCCCATGTGGCCGAGGCCGCCGAGGCCCAGCACGGCGACCTTCTTGCCCTCGCCGGCGCCCCAGCGGGCGAGCGGGGCGTAGGTCGTGATGCCGGCGCACAGCAGCGGGGCGGCGACGTCGAAGTCGAGGCCGTCGGGGATGCGGCACACGAAGCGCTCGTCGACGACGACCTTCTGCGAGTAGCCGCCCTGGGTGATGGTGCCGTCGACGTCCTTGACGTTGTAGGTGCCGACGCTGCCGTTCAGGCAGTCCTGCTCCTGGCCGTTGAGGCACTGCTCGCACTCGCCGCAGGAGTCGACCATGCAGCCCACGCCGACGCGGTCGCCCACGGAGTACTTCGTGACCTGGTCGCCGACAGCGGAGACGACGCCCGCGATCTCGTGGCCGACGGTGAGCGGGAAGTGCGCCTCGCCCCACTCGTTGCGGATGGTGTGGATGTCGCTGTGGCAGATGCCCGCGGCCTTGATGTCGATGACGACATCGGTGGGTCGGGGGTCGCGACGCTGGATCTCGGCGACCTTGTACGGCTGATCGGGCCCGGTCTTCTGCAGGGCCTTGACGGTGAAGGGCACGGTCGTCTCCTCGGAGCTCGGGTGCGGATGGATGCCCGCCGGGCCGTCCGGAGCGATGCTCCGGCGACGGGTGCGATCTCGAGGACGCACCCTGCGGCGGGCGACCTCTCAAGCGTAGTCCCGCAGGTCCCCGCCCTATCGGCCGACGAGATTCTCCAGACACTCGGGAATCCTCGGCGACTCCGAGCGTCGGCCGCGGCGGGGTGCGGGTGCCGCGCCGCCCGCGCGGCGCGCGCCCGGTGCTCGGATCCCCCATGTGACGCACGGATCGCGCGCGCCGCGGGCGGGCTCTGTGCATCGGACCCCGGCAGTGGCAGGATGTCCGCTCGTGGTCACTGAACCAGGCCGTGCCCCGCATTCTCGCGGGAGCATCACCCCCGCAGCCGCTCCGTCGGCCGAGTCCCCTTCCACGGCAGACGCCCCGAGCACCGAGGCGCCCGGCGCAGACGCCCCGCGCGCGGCCTCATCGGACGCGGATCCCTCCTTGGGCCCTGCTCCGCACATGTCCCCCGGGACCCCCTCGACTCCCCCGCCGGGCGGTCCGCGACGCTCGCGTCGGGCCGTGCTCGATCCCGACGGCCGGCCCCGCCGCCGCCAGGGCGTCGCGACGCTCATGCTCGGCGCCGCGGGCGTCGTGTTCGGCGACATCGGCACGAGCCCCCTGTACTCCCTGCAGACCGTCTTCAGCACGCACCACAACTCCGTGGCCCCCACCGAGCAGGACGTGCTCGGTGTGATCTCGATGATCGTGTGGTGCCTGATCCTCATCGTCACGGTCACCTATGTGGGCGTGATCCTGCGGGCCGACAACCAGGGCGAGGGCGGCATCCTGTCCCTCGCGAATCTCATCCAGCGCAAGCTCGGCAGGCGCTCCGCGCAGGCGTCGATCGCCCTGATCCTCGCGATCGTCGGGGCGACCCTCTTCTACGGCGACTCCGTGATCACCCCGGCGATCTCCGTGCTCAGCGCCTTCGAGGGCCTGGAGGTGGCGAACCCGGCGCTGGGCGCCTGGGTGGTGCCCGCGGCGGTCGTGGTCCTCACCGGGCTCTTCCTCGTGCAGCGGTGGGGCACGGGCGCGATCGGGAAGGCCTTCGGGCCGATCATGGTGTGCTGGTTCCTCGCGATCGCCGCGCTGGGCCTGCCGCACCTGCTCTCGGACCTCTCGATCCTCCGCGCCATCTCCCCCAGCTATGCGATCGTCTTCGCGCTGGACCGGCCCGTCGTCGCGTTCATCGCGATGGGGGCCGTGGTCCTCGCGATCACGGGCGCGGAGGCGCTCTACGCCGACATGGGCCACTTCGGCCGGCGCCCCATCGCGCTCGCGTGGCTGTGCCTGATCCTGCCCTCCCTGCTCATCTGCTACTTCGGGCAGGGCGCGCTGATCCTCTCCGACCCCACGGCGATCGCCAGCCCCTTCTTCCGTCTCGCCCCGTCGTGGGCGCGGATCCCGCTGGTGGTGCTCGCGGCGATGGCGACGGTGATCGCCTCCCAGGCGGTCATCTCCGGTGCGTTCTCCGTCTCCCGGCAGGCGACCCGGCTGGGCCTGCTGCCGCGGCTGAAGGTCCTGCAGACCTCGAAGGTCCACGGCGGACAGATCTACCTGCCGGTGGTGAACCTCTTCCTCTTCCTGGGCGTGCTCACGCTCGTGCTCGCCTTCCGCTCCTCGGAGTCCCTGGCCTCCGCGTACGGGCTCTCGGTGACGGGCACGCTGCTGCTCGAGCTGTCCCTGTTCCTCCTGCTCGCCCTGCGCGTGTGGGGGTGGCCGCTGTGGCGCGTGGTGCTCATGGCCGTGATCGTCGGCGGGCTCGAGCTCGCCCTGTTCGCGGGCAACGTCATCAAGGTCGCCTCGGGCGGCTGGCTGCCCCTGGTCATCGCGGCCGTGCTGCTCGTGGTCATGCTGACGTGGCGGCGCGGGGCGCGCGAGTACTTCGGGCGCCGTCACGCCCTCGAGGGGCCGATCGACGAGTTCGTCCGGGAGATCCGGGAGAAGCATGTCCGACGGGTCCCGGGCCTCGCGGTCTACCCGCACGGCGATCCGTCGACCGTCCCGCTCGCGCTGCGCTCGAACCTCCGTTTCAACCGGATGGTGCATCGCCACGTCGTCATCATCACGATCCGCAACGTGGGGGTCCCGCACGTGCTGCACGATGCCCGCGTGGAGGTCAGCGACCTGGGCGACCCGCACGACGGCATCGTGCACGTCACCTACAAGGTCGGCTTCAACGACTCCCAGGATCTGCCCGCGGCGCTCACGGAGGCCGTGGGCCGCTCCCCCGAGCTGCGGGTGGATCCGAGGAAGGCGATCTACTTCCTGTCCGTGTTCCGCATCGAGCCCGGCGAGGACCGCTGCATGCCTCGCTGGCAGAAGGGCCTGTTCCGTCTGCTCGAGAAGTTCTCCGCGAACAAGACCCATGCCCTGCACCTGCCGCCGGAGCGCACCGTGGTGATGGGCGCCGAAGCCCAGGTGTGAGAGGCTCGGGCCGCCGACGGGTCAGAGGGCGGCCTTGCCGAACCGCCAGTAGCCGGTGAACTCGATGCGCTTCTTGGGCACGTCGTGCGCGACCAGGTGGCGGCGTCCCTCGGCCACGAGCGCCTGCTCTCCGGCGAGGTATGCCTGCAGCTCGGCGCCGCGCGCCGGTCGCAGCTCGCGCAGCGCCTCGAGGGCGAGCACGCCGGGACGGTCGTGCGGGTGGGGGCGCGGGATCCAGCGCACCTCCATGTTCTCCGGGGCCTCGTGGGGCTGCTCGTCGGCCGCCTCGGGGGTCTCGAGGATCGCGGTGCCGCTCGTGCTGCGCGGAAGGTCGCGCAGGATGCCGAGGATCGCGGGCAGCGCGGACTCCTCGCCGACGAGCAGCACGGAGGCGGCGTCGGCCAGGATGTCGAATCCGCGTCCCTGGTCGATCATCATCACCTGTTCGCCCTCGCGCGCTCGGCGCGCCCAGGGACCGGCGATCCCCTCGTCGCCGTGGGAGACGAAGTCGATGTCGAGCTCTCCGTCCTCGGCGCGCAGCTCCCGGATCGTGTAGCTGCGCACGGGCGGACGCTTCCCCGAGCTCGTGGTGAGGTACTTCAGCGCCCCGGCGAGGCCGAAGCCCTCGGGCACGCGCGAATAGTCGGTCCCGCGCTCGGGGTGCGGCAGGAAGAGCCGCACCCACTGGTCGAAGCCGTGGGCGGGGATCGTGGTGATGTCCTCGCCCTCGAGGGTCACGCGGATCATGTGCGGGCTGACCTGCGCGGTGCGTGCCACGCGCGCGAGATGGTGCCCGCGGAAGCGGCGGGCGTCGGTGAACGCCATGGGCGGTGGCCTCCTCGGTTCTTCGGGCCGACGATCGGTCCGTGGTGAGGTGAGCCTATCCGAAGTGATCGAAGCCGAGATCCGCGAGCACTGTGCCGTCGAGCACCACTCCGCTCTCCTCCCCCGGCGCGAGGGCGCGCACGCGGCCGATCCGCCGGAACCCCGGGGGGACCTCGCCCTGCTCGAAGGTCGCGAGGAGGGCATGCTCCTCCCCGCCGCCCAGCACCCACTGCCACGGGTCGGCGCGATCGGTGAGGAGACCCGCGGCCGGTGCGAGAGCGTCGGCATCGGTCGCCAGCACGGAGCCGTCCAGGTCGAGGACGACGCCGCTCGCCCGTGCGATGCGGCCGCCGTCGCGGGCGAGTCCGTCGGACACGTCGAGCATGGCCCGAGCGCGCCCGGGGCATGCCGTCCAGCCCAGGGAGATCTCGGGGTCGGGTGCGTCGTGCCAGGCCACGAGGGCGGCAGGGGTCACGTCGGGGCTCCGGGCGCCGTCGGCGCCGTCGTCCCCGTCGGCCCCACGATCTCCGGCCAGCGCCTCCCCCATGCCCGCGAGGACCAGTGCGAGGCCGGCGGCGGAGCGGCCGATCAGAGGGCTGCCGAGCGCGAGCACCTGGTCGGGCCGGGCTCCGTCCCGACGGACCGGCGCCTGCCCCTCCGGGAGCGCCCCGACCGCGGTGACGGTGATCGAGAGCGCGTCGGCCGCGCCGAGGTCACCGCCCACGACGCTCACGCCCTCGCGTGCGCACCGCTCGGCGAGACCGCGGCTGATGCCCTCGAGCAGCTCCGCGGGCGTCTCGCGCGGAGCGGAGACCGAGACGACGACGGCCTGCGGGCGCGCGCCCATCGCGGCCACGTCGGCGAGGTTCTGCACCGCGGCCTTGTGACCGATCCATTCCGGCCGGGTCGCGGGCAGCAGGAAGTCGTGCCCCTCGGTGAGGGTGTCGGTCGTGATGACCAGCCGCGGGGAGGCCAGACGCACCACGGCCGCGTCGTCCCCGGGACCCAGCTCGACGTCGGAGCCCTGGGCGAGTCCAGGCGTGATCCGCTCCAGCAGGCCGGACTCGGTGAGGTGCTCGATGTGCGTCATGCCCCCAGTCTGCCCGAGGTCAGGCCCGATATCCTCGGGGGATGCGTCGCGCTCTGCCCCGCCTCCCCGCGCTCCCCGCCCTGCTCGCCGGTGCGCTGGTGCTCGGCTGCTCGGCGTGCGCCACGGTGCGCGTGCCCGCGGGCGAGGACGCCGCGGATCCGGCGTGCGCGCAGATCGTGCAGGACGCGCCGGAGCAGCTCGAAGGGCAGTCGCGCCACGCGACCAGCAGCCAGGGCACTCTCGCCTGGGGCAGCGGCGACGAGGCGATCGTGCTGCGCTGCGGCGTCACTCCCCCGGGACCGACCACGCAGATGTGCACGACCCTCACCGACGCCGACGGCACCGACGTCGACTGGATCATCGACGAGGACGGCTCGTCGGACGGGATCGTGCGGTTCACGACCTACGGACGCACCCCGGCGATCGACCTCACGGTGCCGCGCGAGGTCGTCGGCGACCAGGCCTCGGCCGCGGCATTGGACCTCACCGACCTGGTGACGTCGATTCCCGCCGAGCGCCACTGCCTCGGCGCCGACGACGTCCAGTAGTCCCCTCGGTCTTCTCCGCCCCACGGTCCCCGGGCTCCCTCCGGCCCTCGGTCCCTTCGGCTTCGCGGCACCTCAGCGCAGACCGATGCGGCGGGTCCGCGCCTGCTCGAGCAGGTCGCTGATGAGGCTCGTGTAGTCCATGCCCATGTTCTCCCAGAGCACGGGGAACATCGAGGACGGCGTGAAGCCGGGCATCGTGTTGACCTCGTTGACCACGACCTCGCCGGTCCCGGTCACGAAGACGTCCACGCGGCCCAGGCCCTCGAGGCGCAGTGCGGTGAAGGCGCGCGCGGCGACCTCGCGCACGCGGTCTGCGGCGCCCTCCGGAAGGGCCGCGGGCACCTGGATGCTCACGGTCCCCTTGCCGAAGTACTTCGACTCGTAGTCGTAGAAGTCCAGGTCGTCGCCCACGATGACCTCGCCGGGCGCGGTGGTGCGCGGAGCGTCGCCGCCGCGGCCCTGGAGCACTCCGCACTCGACCTCCCGGCCGGTCACGCCCTCCTCGATGAGGATCAGCGGGTCTTCGGCGAAGGCGGTCTTCACGGCGTGCTCGAGCTGCGCGGGGTCGCTCACCTTGGAGACGCCGAGGCTCGAGCCGGCGCGGGCGGGCTTGACGAACCACGGGGCGGCGAGGCGCTCGCGCACGCTCTCGGTGACCTCCCCGGCCCGCTGCGCCCACTCGTCCTCGTGGACGCTGATGGACGGGGCCGACGCGATGCCCGCGGCGTCGAGGGCGGCCTTCGTGGCCGTCTTGTCCATGCAGGTGGCAGAGGCGAGGACGCCGCTGCCCACGTAGGGGATGTCGAGCAGGTCGAGGGCGCCCTGGACCGTGCCGTCCTCGCCGTAGGGGCCGTGCAGCAGGGGGAGCACCGCGTCGACCTCCGCGAGAGGCTCCACGCGGCCGTCGCGGACCACGCGCAGCGGCAGCGGTGCGCCGGGGGTCTTCGTGACAGCGGGCAGGAGCACCTCGTCCCCGTCGGCCGGGACCTCGGGCGGGGTCGCCCCGTGCAGCTGCCAGTCGGCGGGGTCGTCGCTGACGTGCAGCCAGCGCCCCTGGCGGGTGATGCCGATCGCGACGACGTCGTACCGCTCGCGGTCGATCGCGCCGAGGATGCCGCCCGCGGTCACGCAGGAGATGCCGTGCTCGCCGGAGCGGCCGCCGAACAGGAGCGCGATGGTGGAGGTCATGGGGTCGAGAGTAGTCACTCGGGTCGCACGGAGCGTGCGAGCAACGCCGTGGTGACCTGCTCGATCGGGACCCCGTGATCGACGACGTCGACGACGCCGCGGGTGATCGGCATGTCGATCCCGAGCCTGCGGGCGGTCTCGTCCACGGCGCGCGCGGTGGCCACGCCCTCGGCGGTCTGGCCCACCTCGAGCGCCGCCGCGTCGACGTCCAGCCCACGGCCCAGCGCATGGCCCAGGCGGTGGTTCCGCGAGAGCGGGGACGCGCAGGTGGCGACGAGATCGCCCATCCCCGCGAGCCCCGCGAAGGTGCCCGCCTGCCCGCCCACGGCGACGCCGAGGCGGGTGATCTCGGCGAGCCCGCGCGTGATGAGGCTCGCCCGGGCGTTGTCGCCGTAGCCGAGCCCCGCGGCGGCGCCGACGGCGATCGCGATGACGTTCTTGACCGCTCCGGCGACCTCGACGCCGATGACGTCCTGCGAGGTGTACGGGCGGAAGGAGGGTGCGGCGCACCAGGTCGCGACCGTGCGCGCGAGCTGCTCGTCGTGCGCGGCGATGACGCTCGCGCACGGCTGGCGCCGGGCGATCTCCACGGCGAGGTTCGGACCGGAGAGCACAGCGATGCGCTGCGGATCGACGCCTCCGGCCTCGGCGATCACCTGGCTCATGCGCAGGTCGGTGCCGCGCTCGATGCCCTTGGCGAGGGAGAGCACGGGCACTGCGGGCAGCGCGCCGCCTCCCGCGCGCCAGGCGGAGAGGTTCTCGCGGAGGCTCTGAGCGGGCAGGGCCAGGACCACCCCGTCGACCCCGTCGAGCGACTCGCCGATCGCGGAGGTGGCGGTGACGGCGCCGGGCAGGCGGACGTCGCCGAGATACGCGGGGTTGGTCCCGTGATCGCGGATCCCGCGGGCGGTCTCCTCGCGCCGCGCCCAGAGGACGACTTCGCAGCCGGCGTCGGCCAGGACCAGCGAGAAGGTGCTGCCCCAGCTGCCGGCGCCGAGCACGGCGATGCGGGTCATCGGCCCAGGAACCTGCCGCGGCCCAGGGCCCGACGGGGCGCACGGTCGGTGACGGTGCGGGGGCCGGTGGTGCGCGGGCCGAGCGCACGGCGGCGCACGGTCGCCGGTGCACGGCGCGCCAGCGCGTTCACGGCGGCCGCGTGCATCATGCGCCGCGGTGCGAAGGCGATGCGGCCTCGGACCGAGCGGTACTTCACGGCTGTGGTGACCTGCAGCAGCTCACCGCCGGGCAGGAGCGCCACCCCGATCCGCACCGAGAGGTTCTGGTCGTCGTCCTTGATGAGCGCCTCGCTGCCGCGGACCTCGTCGGTCACGTACTGCTTCTCGGGCGGCGGAACCATGTCGAACAGGCGCACGGCCTCGTCGCGCAGGGCGCGCAGGCCGCGCGTGCCCAGCGGAGTGTTCTCGTGGGAGAAGATCGCCTCCGCCCACACGCGCGGGTCCTCGACATCGACCCCGCGGGTGGGGACGATCACCACATCGCAGTAGTCGGGCACGGGGATGTCACGCAGCGCGAGCGAGCTCGCCGCCGCGCTCGTCACCCCGTCGCCGCGATCCTCGGACGCGCGGTCCGCGGTCGAGCGATCCGCTGTCGCCCGATCCGCGGACGCGCGGTCCACGGTCGTGCCCTCGAGGATGTCGTCGTGCTGCTCGCTCATGCGTCCTCTCAGTCCTCCCAGTACTCGGCGCCCAGCGCCGTGAGCTTGTCGCGGAAGGCCTCGTAGCCGCGGTCGATGAGGTCGATGCCGTGGATCGAGCTGACTCCCTCGGCGCCGAGCGCGGCGATGAGGTACGAGAACCCGCCGCGCAGGTCGGGCACGGTGATGTCGGCCCCGTGCAGCTTCTTGGGCCCGGAGATCACGGCCGAGTGGTTGAAGTTGCGCCAGCCGAAGCGGCAGCTCGAGCCGCCCAGGCACTCGCGATAGACCTGGATGCGCGCACCCATGTCGTTCAGCGCCCGGGTGAACCCGAGGCGGTTCTCATAGACCGTCTCGTGGACGATCGAGATGCCCTCGGCCTGGGTGAGCGCGACGACGAGCGGCTGCTGCCAGTCCGTCATGAACCCGGGGTGGACGTCCGTCTCCATGGCGATCGAGCGCAGCGGCTCGTCGGGCCGGAAGAAGCGGATGCCCTCCTCGGTGATGTCGAGCCCGCCGCCGATCCGGCGGAACACGTTGAGGAACGTGGACATCGGCTTCTGCTGGGCGTTGCGCACGAAGACGTCGCCCTTGGTCACGAGCGCCGCGCACGCCCAGCTGGCCGCCTCGATGCGGTCCGGGATCGCCACGTGCTCGTAGCCGCCGAGGCGCTCGACGCCCTCGATGGTGATCGTGCGGTCGGTCTGCAGCGTGATGAGCGCGCCCATCTTCTGCAGGACGGCGATGAGGTCCTCGATCTCCGGCTCCACGGCGGCGTTGGTGAGCTCGGTGAGGCCCTCGGCTCGCACGGCCGTGAGAAGCACCTGCTCGGTCGCGCCGACGCTCGGGTACTCGAGGTGGATCTTCGTGCCCTTGAGCCCGTTCGGCGCGGTGATGTGGATGCCCAGCTCGCGCTTGTCGACGTGCGCGCCGAACTCGCGCAGCACGTCGAGGTGGTAGTTGATGGGCCGGTCGCCGATGCGGCAGCCGCCCAGGTCGGGGATGATCGCCTCGCCCAGGCGGTGCAGCAGCGGACCGCAGAACAGGATCGGGATCCGCGAGCTGCCCGCGTGCGCGTCGATCTCGGTGGCGTGCGCGCGCTCGACGTTCGAGGGGTCCATGCGGATCAGGCCCGCCTCGACGTCCCGCTCGAGCTTCACGCCGTGGACCTTGAGCAGCTCCGCGACGATCTGCACGTCGCGGATGTCGGGCACGGAGCGCAGCAGGCTGGGCTCCTCGCCCAGCAGCGCCGCCACCATCGCCTTGGAGACGAGGTTCTTGGCGCCGCGCACGGTGATGTCACCGGTCAGCGGGCGCCCTCCGCGCACGTGGAATGTCGAGGTCATATCGTCCTTGAAGCGTTCCGGGGACCCCCGGGCGGGGTCCGTCCTCCGATTCCCACAGAGTACCGGAGGGCGATGTGGCGGGGCTGGACGTCGGCCCGGGGGCGCGGGATGCCGCACCCGCCGTCCGAGCGGCCGGAATGGTCCTCTTCACCCCCGGAGGGCGAGGGCTCCGGAGGTCAGTCGACGCTGCGCGCGGGCAGCGTCTTGGGCATCCAGCGCGGGCGCTCCGCCTCGAACGCGGAGATGTCCGCCTCGTGGCGCAGGGTCAGGCCCACGTCGTCCAGGCCCTCCATGAGGCGCCAGCGGGTGTAGTCGTCGACCTCGAAGCGGAACGTCGCGTCGGCCGCATGGACCTGCTGGTTCTCGAGGTCGACGGTGATCTGCGTGCCGGGCGCCTCCTCGAGGATCTTCCAGATCTGCTCGATGTCGTCCTGCGAGAGCTTGGCCGCGACCAGGCCCTGCTTGCCCGCGTTGCCGCGGAAGATCTCGGCGAACCGGCTCGAGAGCACGGCCTTGAAGCCGTAGTCCCGCAGCGCCCAGACGGCGTGCTCGCGGGAGGACCCGGTGCCGAAGTCGGAGCCGGCCACGAGCACCGAGCCGTGGGCATAGGGCTCCTGGTTCAGGATGAAGTCGGGGTCCTTGCGCCAGTTGACGAAGAGGCCGTCGTCGAAGCCGGTCTTGGTGACCCGCTTGAGGTAGACGGCGGGGATGATCTGGTCGGTGTCGACGTTGCTGCGGCGCAGCGGGACGCCGACGCCCGTGTGGGTGGTGAACTTCTCCATGGTTGTTCTCCCTGAAAGATGTGCGTGATCGCTCGTGCGCCGTCGGCCGAGGGGGCTCCTGCTCGCGCTCAGGCGATGCGGAGCCCGCCCGGGAGCGGGATCCGCTCGGCGCGGGGCGGCTCGGCCGCGGGGTCGACGGGATCGAGATCCGACGGGGAGCTCAGGGTCCCGCGCACGGCGGTCGCGGCGGCGACCACCGGGGAGACCAGGTGGGTGCGTCCGCCCTTGCCCTGCCTGCCCTCGAAGTTGCGGTTGGAGGTCGAGGCGCAGCGCTCCCCCGGCGCGAGCTGGTCGGGGTTCATGCCCAGGCACATGGAGCAGCCGGCCTGGCGCCACTCGGCGCCGAAGGCCAGGATCTCCCGGTCCAGACCCTCCTGCTCGGCCTGCAGCTTCACGCGGGCCGAGCCGGGAACCACCATCACGCGCACGTCCGGGTCCTTGCTGCGACCGCGGATGACGTCGACGAAGGCCCGCAGGTCCTCGATGCGCGAGTTCGTGCACGAGCCCATGAACACGGTGTCCACGCGGATGTCCTTGAGCGGCGTGCCGGGGACCAGATCCATGTACTGCAGGGCGCTCTCGGCGCTCGCGCGCGAGGTGTCGTCGGTGAAGTCCTCGGGCGCGGGCACCGCCGCGGACAGCGGCAGACCCTGCCCGGGGTTGGTGCCCCAGGTGACGAACGGCTCGAGCTCGTCGGCGTCGATGACGACCTCCGCGTCGAAGGCCGCGCCCTCGTCGGTGCGCAGCGACCTCCAGTACTCGACGGCCTCGTCCCACAGCTCGCCCTCCGGGGCATGGGGACGGCCCTTGACGTACTCGAAAGTGGTCTCGTCCGGGGCCACCATGCCCGCGCGGGCGCCGGCCTCGATCGACATGTTGCAGATCGTCATCCGGCCCTCCATCGAGAGCGAGCGGATGGCCTCGCCACGATACTCGAGCACATAGCCGGCGCCGCCGCCGGTGCCGATCTTCGCGATGACCGCCAGGATGATGTCCTTGGCGCTCACGCCGGGCTTGAGCGTGCCCTCGACGGTGATCGCCATGGTCTTGAACGGGGCCAGAGGCAGCGTCTGGGTCGCCATCACGTGCTCGACCTCGCTGGTGCCGATGCCGAAGGCCAGGGCCCCGAAGGCGCCGTGCGTGGAGGTGTGCGAGTCGCCGCAGACGACGGTGATGCCCGGCATCGTCAGGCCCAGCTGCGGGCCGACGACGTGCACGATCCCCTGCTCCTTGTCGCCCAGGGAGTGGATGCGCACGCCGAACTCCTCGGCGTTGCGGCGCAGGGTGTCGATCTGGGTGCGGGAGGTGATGTCCGCGATCGGCTTGTCGATATCGACCGTGGGGGTGTTGTGGTCCTCGGTCGCGATCGTCTGGTCCACGCGGCGCAGCTCGCGGCCCTCCTGGCGCAGTCCGTCGAAGGCCTGGGGGCTAGTCACCTCATGGAGGAGCTGGAGGTCGATGTAGAGCAGGTCGGGCTCGCCGTTCTCTCCCCGGCGCACCACATGGTCCTTCCACACCTTCTCCGCGAGCGTGCTCGCCATGGCTCCTCTTCCTTCCCTCGTGATCATCCGGCGTCCGCGCCGGATGAGGTCCGGCGCGATGCCGGGTCGGCCTCTGGTGCGGGCTCGGTGCGGGGCCGACGGGCCCGACGGCCAGGGCCGACGGGGGCGTCGCGCGCACCGGTGCTCGGCCGGAACACAGCAATCGTCGCGAGGGAATTGGTGCTGCGCACTTGCGTCTCAACAAATAAGACGGCAATATCGGAGCATGGACACCACCACGGAGGAGGGCGGGAGCGGCGTCGGCGTGCTCGACAAGGCCGCGACCGTCCTCGGCGCCCTCGAAGCAGGCCCTGCGACCCTCGCCCAGCTCGTCCAGTCCACGGGACTGGCCCGCCCCACGGCCCATCGCCTCGCGGTGGCACTGGAGCATCATCGCCTGGTGGCGCGCGACATGCAGGGTCGTTTCATCCTGGGGCCCCGCCTCGGGGAGCTCTCCGCCGCCGCGGGCGAGGACCGTCTGCTCGCCGCCGCGGGCCCCGTGCTCACCGCGCTGCGCGACCACACGGGCGAGTCCGCCCAGCTCTACCGCCGCCAGGGCGACCACCGCATCTGCGTGGCGAGCGCCGAGCCGCCCATCGGCCTGCGCGACTCCGTACCGCTCGGGTCCACCCTGACGATGAAGGCCGGGTCGGCCGCCCAGATCCTGCTGGCCTGGGAGGAGCCGGACCGCCTGCACAGGGGCCTGCACGGCGCCCGCTTCACCGCGACCATGCTCTCCGCGGTCAGGCGCCGGGGCTGGGCGCAGTCCATCGGTGAGCGCGAAGCGGGCGTCGGCTCCGTCTCGGCGCCGGTGCGCGGACCGGGCGGTCGCGTGATCGCGGCCCTGAGCGTCTCGGGCCCGCTCGAGCGCATCACCCGGCAGCCCGGCCGCCTGCACGCCGCCGCGGTGATCAGCTCCGCCAACCACCTCAGTGAGGTCCTGCGCCGCGCGGGCGGCTGACGCCGGCGGCGGGCCCGGGCCCGGGCCGGGGCCGCCTCCGGAGGTCCGTTCCGGAGCGCCCGCGTCACGGAGCGGCCTATGCGCGACATCCGCGCAATATATGACGTACGTGTCCGCTGGGGGCCGTCGCGTGACGCGGGGGCGCGAGCAGCAGCGGAAGCGCAAGCAGCAGCGGAAGCGCGAGCAGCAGCTGGGGCGCGAGCAGGAGCTGGAAGACCGGCCCGCCGGGCGCACCCACCCCACGCAGAAGGAGCCGACATCCGCGTGGATGCCGGCTCCTTCTGTCCTGCTGGTACCCCGTACCGGATTTGAACCGGTGTTACCGCCGTGAGAGGGCGACGTCCTGGGCCGCTAGACGAACGGGGCCTGCGCCGATCCGGAGACCGGCTGCCGATCCGAGGATCGACGGTCCGGAGCGATGGCCCGACGTGCAGACCATGATTCCGAGGTGCGATCCCGAGGACCGCGAGGCAGGTGCTGGACCTGCCGCAGATCAGAGGATCTGCTGGTACCCCGTACCGGATTTGAACCGGTGTTACCGCCGTGAGAGGGCGACGTCCTGGGCCGCTAGACGAACGGGGCGCGGACTTCGAACTCCTCGCCTGAACGAGGGTGAAGCGCTGGGGTACCAGGACTCGAACCTAGAATAACGGTACCAGAAACCGTCGTGTTGCCGATTACACCATACCCCAAGGTCAGAGCACCTTTCCGAGGACCGGGGTCCGCGGTGCGGGTGCCGCAACGAGATAGAACATTACCCGGTCCGCGTGCCCGTCGGCAAAGCGATCGCGGCCGCGACCCCTGTGAGGTCTCCCACCTCGCAGTATCTGCGCTGGTCAACGCCTGGTTCTCGGTGCCCGAGGCACCGTTCGTCGCCGGGGCGCCTGAGAAGCACGCCACGAAGGCCTGCGAGTGCTGCGGCCTGCGCGTCCACGTCGGGCTCGTCGCCCACGTACGCGGCGCGTGCGGGATCGACGTCGAGCAGGCGGGCGCCCTCGCGGAATACGCGCGGATCGGGCTTGCCGACGCCGAAGGTCTCTACGGTCACGAGCAGCGGGACGACGTCCGCGAGCCCCGCGGACTCGAGCTTGCGCTCCTGCAGGGAGCGGGACGCGTTCGACACCGCTCCCACCGCCACCCCGGCCTCGCGCAGTGCGAGCACGGCGGGTCGGGCATCCTCGAAGGCCGTGCACGCGGGGATCAAGTCCGCGTCGAAGGCGCGGGCGAACGCCTCGTACTCGGTGTCCGAGAAGGAGGCGAGGCCCAGCCAGTGCGCGATCTCGTCGATCCGGGCGTGGCGCTGGACGGCGTAGGGGACCTCGCCCCGCGTGTAGGAGCGGTAGTGGTCCCCCGGATCGGCCGACCAGCGCGCGATGATGGCCCGGTCGTCGATGCACGCCGCCCGGTCGTCGACGCCCGTCGCGTGATCGTCGGAGCCCGTCGCGTGATCGTCGGAGCCCGTCGCGTGATCGTCGGAGCCCGAGGCGAGCTCCGAGCCCCGAGCCCGCGTGGACGCGCCGTGCCGCGCCCTCAGCATCGGGATCAGAGACCGGCCGAGGGCGCGGGCGAAGGCGGAGGCCGTGTCGACGAGCGTGTGGTCGATGTCCAGGAGCACGGCCTCGACCCCTGCCAGGTGCTCGGAGAGATGCGTCGGAGCGGGAGCCGGCCCGTCGGCCGACGCACTCCGCTCCTCCGCGCCCGCCGAGCTCTCACCCTCACCACTCACTCCGCATCTGCCCCCGACGCCCACGGAACCTGACGCTCAGGCGAGCCCGGCGAAGACCTCGCGGCCCGCGCGCAGCCGGGCGAGGGAGGAGTCGCGACCCAGCAGCTCCATGGACTCGAACAGCGGCGGCGAGATGCGTCGGCCGGAGATCGCGGAGCGCAGCGGCCCGAAGGCGAGACGCGGCTTGATGCCCATGTCCTCCACGATCGCGGCGCGCAGCGCCTCCTCGAGGCGGGCGGCGGTGAAGTCCTCCTCGGAGATCGCCTCGACCTCCGTGATCGCACGGTCCACGACCGCGGCGGGATCCTCGCCCATCTTCTTCAGGGCGTCCTCGGCGATGGTGAGGTCCGCGTCGTCGAGGAAGAGGAAGCGGAGCATGTCCGGGGCCTCGCCGAGCAGGTTCATGCGCGGCTGGACCAGCGGGGTCGCCGCGGCGAGCAGCTCGTGCTCGTGCTCGGTGATCGGGTCCGAGACGACGCCGGCCTTCTGCAGGTACGGGACCATGCGCTCGGTGAACTCGACCGGATCCAGCAGGCGCATGTGGTCCGCGTTGATGGCAGTGGCCTTCTTGAAGTCCACGTGCGCGGGGTTCGGGTTCACGTCGCTCGCGTCGAAGCGCTCGACCATCTGCTCGCGCGTGAAGACGTCCTGGTCGGCGCTGAAGCCCCAGCCGAGGAGCGCCAGGTAGTTCACCATGCCCTCGGGCAGGAATCCCTGGTCGCGGTAGTTGAAGAGGTTGGACTCGGGGTCGCGCTTGGAGAGCTTCTTGTTGCCCTCGCCGAGCACGTACGGGAGGTGTCCGAAGCGCGGGATCGCGGTCGCGACGCCCACCTCGATGAGCGCGCGGTACAGGGCGATCTGGCGGGGCGTCGAGGACAGCAGGTCCTCGCCCCGCAGCACGTGGGTGACGCCCATGAGGGCGTCGTCCACGGGATTGACCAGCGTGTACAGCGGCTGGCCGTTCCCGCGCACCACCACGAAGTCCGGGGTCGACCCTGCCTTGAAGGTGATCTCGCCGCGCACCATGTCCTCGAAGGTGATGTCCTCGTCGGGCATGCGCAGGCGCCACACCGGCTGGCGGCCCTCGGCGCGGTAGGCGGCCTTCTGCTCCTCGGTGAGGTCGCGGTCGAAGCCGTCGTAGCCCAGCTGCGGGTCGCGCCCGGCGGCGAGGTGGCGCGCCTTGGTCTCCTCGGCGCTCGAGTAGGACTCGTAGATGACGCCGGCGTCCTTGAGCTTGGCGATCACACCCTCGTAGATCTCGCCGCGCTGGGACTGGCGGTAGGGGCCGTCGGGCCCGCCCACCTCGACGCCCTCGTCCCAGTCGATGCCGAGCCAGCGCATCGCGTCGAGCAGCTGGTGGTAGGACTCCTCGCTGTCGCGCGCGGCGTCCGTGTCCTCGATGCGGAAGATGAGCGAGCCGCCGTGGCGGCGCGCGTGCGCCCAGTTGTACAGGGCGGTGCGGACCATGCCCACGTGCGGCGTGCCGGTGGGGCTCGGGCAGAAGCGCACGCGGATGTCGGCGCCGGTGGCCTCTGTGGTCGGTGCGGTGGCGGGGGCGTGGGTCACGCGGATGGTCTCCTTCGGGATGCCGCGGGGCGGCGGACGGGTGGGGTCGGGCGGGTGCGGGTGCGAGGGCGTAAGCGGGCCGACGGGGCGGGACGGGCGCTGCCCGCCGCCCGATCAGCGGCGGACGACGGGGTTGGTGAGCGTGCCGACTCCCTCGATGGTCACGTCGATGACGCTCCCCGCGCCCACCGAGCGCACGCCCGCGGGCGTGCCGGTGAGGATGACGTCGCCGGGCAGCAGGGTGGTCACGCGGGAGATCTCCGCGACCAGCTCGGGCACGCTGCGGAGCATGTCGGCGGTGGTGCCGTCCTGCGCGAGGTCCCCGTCGACCGTCGAGCCGATCGCGAGGGCCGCGGGGTCGACGTCGGTCTCGATCCAGGGTCCGAGCGGGCAGGAGGTGTCGAAGGCCTTGGCGCGGAACCACTGGTTCTCGGCGCGCTGGGCGTCGCGGGCGGTGAGGTCGTTCGCGCAGGTGTATCCCAGGATCACGTCGGAGGCCTGCTCGGCGTCGATGTCCTTGGCCATGCGCTGGATGACGACGGCTAGCTCGGCCTCGAGGCTGACCTCGGTGCTGTAGGCGGGCAGGACGATGGGCTCGTCTGGGCCGATGACGGCGGTGTTGGGCTTGAGGAAGTAGAGCGCCTGCTCGGGGACCTCGGTGCCCATCTCCGCGGCGTGCGCGGCGTAGTTCTTGCCGACGCACACCACCTTCGAGCGCGGGATCACCGGTGCCAGCAGGCGCACGTCGGCGAGCGGATGCCGCTTCCCGCTGGGCCGGATCTCGGTGTACAGGGGGTCTCCGGTGATGCCGTAGACGTACTCCGTGCCGTCCTTCTCCTGGACGATGCCGAAGCTGGGGTCGTCACCGGTGGTGTATCGGGCGATGCGCATGGCTCCCAGTCTAGGGCCGACGGAACGGGCGGGTCCGCCGCGCTCCCGGGCGCACGGCGGATCCCGCGCCCCGGGGCGCCTGCCACACTGGGAGCGTGCCCCCTCCGTCGTCCGACTCCCCCGCCGCGCGCCACGGCTCCGCCGACGATCGCGCGCACGAGATCGCCGATGCAGCCGGGGCGGTGAGGGTCCCCGCACCGCGCGAGGTGCTGACGGCCGACCAGGCATGTGCGCAGCGACGGGCGCACCAGGAGCGGGCCGACGCCCTGACCGCCGGGCACAGGGCGCGCCGCCGACGCGGGGAGAAGCACCCGGTCGAGGACTTCCTGTTCACCTATTACCCCTTCTCCCCCGCTCGTCTGCGGCGCTGGCATCCGGGATGGGAGGTCGCCTACGACGCCCGGGCCGATCCGGGGGCCGACGAGGGGACGGTCGGCGACGTCCACGACGGGGCACGATCCTGGTACGCGGACCAGCGCGCCGACCGGTACGGCGATCACGACCTCGGCGCGCCGGTCCTGCGCCGGGCGGATGTGGGCCGGTATCTGGATGAGCGCGCGGACGCCCTCGGGTTCATGACGCGCCTGCTCCGCTCCTCCTCGCTGCGCGAGCGCCGTCCGAACTTCGCATGCTTCGGGCTGCACGAGTGGGCCATGGTCTACCGACTTCCCGAGGGAGCGCAGCGCCACGAGGACCTGCCGCTGCGGCTGGGACGGGAGGAGACGGACGAGGTCGTGGAGCGCGAGCGCCTGGTGTGCTCGCACGTGGACGCGTTCCGCTTCTTCACGAAGGACGCCGTGCCGCGCAACTCGATGACGCCCACGCGCGGCACGCAGGTGCGGCGCGACAATCCCGCCTGCCTGCACGTGGGCATGGACCTGTACAAGTGGGCGATGAAGCTCGTGCCGCTCGTGCCCTCCGACCTGGTGCTCGACTGCTTCGAGCACGCCCGGGCGACGCGAGTGCTGGACATGGAGGCGAGTCCGTACGACGTGCGTCCCCTCGGGTACGGGGTCGTCCCGATCGAGACAGCCGACGGGAAGGCCGAGTACCAGCGGCGTCAGCGGGAGCTCGCGGCGCGGGCCGACGGGCTGCGCGAGCGGATCCTCGCCCACGTCGAGCCGCTCGCCGCACTGCTGCCCGCCGGCGATTGACCGCACCCGCGAGGAAGCGGCGCGCGAGGGCCGCGCACCGAGGACGTCGAGCGCCTGCATCGCTGCACTCCCGGCCGCCGTGCACAGGACGGGCCGGCACCCGCAGGTGCCGACCCGTCCGTGCGGAAGTGCGCGAAGACCTGGATCAGGAGTTCGCGGCCTCCTGGTAGGTGGACTGGATGACGTCGCCGAAGTACGGCCCGTACATCACATTCGCCTGATTGGTGTAGCCGAAGCTGTTCACCGAGTTCTGGGCGCCCGAGGCGTCGCCGCCCAGGAACCAGGGGCCGCCGGACGACCCGCCGGTCATGTCGCAGTCGATGCCCTGGTCGTCGGTGTCGCCGAGGGTGTCGTCGAACGCGGTGCCCTGGCAGTTCTCGAGGCTCTCGCCGTCGAACGGGGCGGCGGCCGGGTAGCCGTAGGAGGTGTACTGCTGGCCGCGCTCCGCGTTGAACGCGACGGCCGACCCGCCGACGGTGTCGGTGAGCGACGCCGAGCCGCTCTCGGGCGAGACGACCGCGAAGGCGGCGTCGTAGTTCATGTCCTCGCTGCTGATCCACTGCTGCGTGGAGTAGAGGTCGGAGGCCGTCCACTTGCCGTAGGGGGCGTCGCCGTGGTCGTAGCCGGGCACGAAGGTCCAGTTCGTGGCCCAGGTGCCGTCCTCGTTGGTGCAGTGGCCGGCGGTCGCGACGGTGGACTTGTTTCCCGAGGAGACCGCATTGCCGGAGCACACGTAGTCCGTGCCGCCCTGGGTGAAGAACACCTTGCCGATGTGGTCGGTGCCGCCCGCGGCGGCGGTCTCGGTCGCGTCGGTCGCGGCCTGCTTCTTGACGGACTTCTGGACGGCCGGGTCCGCCGTCTGCGAGGGGACAGTGCTGGGCTCGGAGGAGGCGACGTCGCCGCTGGGTGCGTCCTTGTCGGAGACCAGGGAATCGGCGGACTTCGCATTCTCCATGCGCTCCGGGGTCCAGTAGTCCGCGGCGGCCTTCTGCTCGGTGACCGACGGTGCGTGGCTCTCGCCGCCCCAGTCGTTGTCGCCCGGGTCGGCTCCGGCGAAGGAGGCGCTGCCCATCACGAGCCCGGCGGCGAAGAGTCCGCCGCCGGCGAGGTGGACGCAGCGGCGCAGACGTGAGGTGCTGCGCGGCGAGGAGGATTCGGGAGCGGTGCGAGAAGTGGTCACCGGAGGTCCTTTCGGTGGGATCGGGATGGGCCCGGGAAGGCCGCGGCGGCCACGGTAGACCATGTGATGCGTCACACAGAAATCACGCCAACCGGTCCGATCCGGACAAGGCGGGACGCTTCGCCGGGTGCCGAAACCCGTTTCCTCAATGCGATTCCCCGGCACCGGTATCGGCATTCTCGCTGGGTGCGACGGGAGATTCCTCACCGCCGTCGCAGTCGGTCCCAGAATCTTCGGAAATCGTCGGCCGACGGGGCGGATCGAGCCGGATCTCGGCGGGGATCGCGCCGGCTCTGCGCTCCTCGTCCCAGTACTCGGAGGGCGGCGGCGCGCCCTCCTCGCGCTCGCGGGCGCCGGGGTCGTCGGATCGCTTCGGTGCCATGGGAGTCCTCTCGTCGGTCGCCTGGCCGGCCGGTGCGCTCGCCCGTGGGCAGATGGCCGGCGGGCCGGTATGCCGGTGGGTTGGGGACGATACGCCTCCGTGCACAGCGCAGCGGAGGAAGGGAGCGCATTCCTCTCGTCGGGCCTCACCCAGGCACCGGTGCGTCCTCCTCCCCTGGCAGACTGTCCCCATGCCCTCGCTGACCCCCTTCCTCCCCCCTGTGCCCGCCGATCAGGATCAGGTCGTCGACGGCTTCATCGCCTCCCAGGAGGCCTCGGGCCGCTCTCTGTACCCGCACCAGGAGGAGGCGCTGCTGGCGATCGCCGCCGGAGATCACGTGATCGCGGCGACGCCCACGGGATCGGGCAAGACGACCATCGCGTATGCGGCGATCTTCGCGGCGATGGCCCGCGGCGAGAAGGCGTATTACACGGCGCCCATCAAAGCGCTCGTCTCGGAGAAGTTCTTCGATCTCGTCGCGATGTTCGGCGCCGAGAACGTGGGCATGATGACCGGCGATTCCTCGGTCAACCACGATGCCCCGATCATCGTGTGCACCGCCGAGATCCTCGCGAACCATGCGCTGCGCGATGGGCCGACGTCCGATGTGCGCGTGGCCGTCATGGACGAGTTCCACTACTACGGGGACTCCCAGCGCGGCTGGGCCTGGCAGGTGCCGCTCATCGAGCTGCCCGCGTGCCAGTTCGTGCTGATGAGCGCGACCCTCGGGGACGTCGCCCTCTTCGTCGAGGACCTCGAGGCGCGCACTGCCCGCGAGGTCACCGTCGTCGACGACGCCCCGCGGCCCGTGCCGCTGGACTTCCGCTGGTCGCTCGATCCGCTGCCGGAGACGATCCAGACCGTCCTCGATGACCGCGACGCCCCGGTGTACATCGTGAACTTCACCCAGAAGGACGCCCTGGACCAAGCGACCGCGCTCATGGGCACCAAGATCCTCACCACCGAGGAGAAGGACCGGATCCGCGAGCTCATCGGCGACTTCCGCTTCTCCAAGGGATTCGGGCAGACCCTCTCGAAGCTCGTGCGCCAGGGCATCGGCGTCCACCACGCCGGCATGCTCCCGAAGTACCGGCGGCTCGTCGAGCGCCTCGCCCAGTCCGGCCTGCTGAAGATCATCTGCGGCACCGACACCCTGGGCGTGGGCATCAACGTGCCGATCCGCACCGTGCTGCTCACGGGCCTCGCGAAGTTCGACGGCAAGCGCATGCGCCTGCTCAACGCCCGCGAGTTCCACCAGATTGCCGGGCGCGCCGGCCGCGCCGGGTACGACACCGTCGGCCATGTCGTGGTGCAGGCACCCGAATGGGCCGTCGAGTTCGCCAAGGAGCAGGCACGGGTGAAGGCACGGGAGGAGGCCGGCAAGGCGCCCAACAGCGCGAAGAAGCGCAAGAAGGAGCCCAAGCCCCGCATCCCCGACGGCGCCGTGAACTGGACCGAGCAGAACATGACCAAGCTGATCGAGTCCCCGCCGGAGACGCTGCGCCCGCACCTGCAGATCACCCCGTCGATGGAGCTCGCGCTCATCGCCCGGCCCGGCAGCGCCGTCGCCTCGGCACGGCACCTGATCATGGAGTCCCACCAGACGCGCAACCAGAAGCTGCGCCTGGTCAAGCAGGCGGCCGACATCTTCCGCGGCCTGCGCGAGGCGGAGATCATCGAGACGCTCGAGAAGGACGACCACCTGGGACGGCGCATCGCGCTGGTCGAGGACCTGCAGCTGGACTTCACGATGACCCAGCCGCTCGCGCCCTTCGCGATCGCCGTCATCGACTCGCTCGACGAGGACTCCGAGTCCCTCACGATGGACACCGTCTCGATCATCGAGGCGATCCTGGAGGAACCGATGCAGATCCTGCTGGCCCAGCAGAACGCGGCCCGCGGGGAGCTGCTGGCCGAGCTCAAGGCCGACGGCGTGGAGTACACCGAGCGCATGGCCCTGCTGGACGAGGTCACCTGGCCCAAGCCCCTCGAGGAGGATCTCGAGGCGGCCCTCGAGATCTACCGGAAGAGCCGCCCGTGGGTGCGCGAGGGCGATCTCTCGCCGAAGTCGATCGTGCGCGAGATGTACGAGACCGGCCAGACCTTCAGCGAGTTCGTGCAGCGATATGGCCTGCAGCGATCCGAGGGCATCGTGCTGCGCTACCTCTCCGACGCCTTCCGGGCGCTCAGCCGCACAATCCCCCAGGATCTGCGCACCGACGAGCTCGAGGACGTCATCGAGTGGCTGGGGGTGCTGGTGCGCGGCATCGACTCCTCTCTGCTCGACGAGTGGGAGGCCCTCACGCATCCCGAGGACGAGGCCGACGCCGCGAGCGAGGTGCGACCGACGTCCCCGCGGGGGCTCTCCGCCCAGACCAAGGTGCTGCGCCAGATGGTCTGCGCGGCCATGTGGCAGCGCGTGGAGCACTTCGCCTTCGAGCGCGAGGAGCGCCTGGGCGAGCTCGACGGCGCCTCCGGCTGGGACCGGAAGGCCTGGGCCGCAGCGATGGACGAGTACTACGACGCCTACGACCACGTGGGCATCGACGGCGCGGCGCGCTCCCCGCAGCTCCTGCAGATCCGCGAGGAGTCCAAGCGCTGGATCATCCGCCAGGTCATCGACGACCCCGACGGCAACCACGACTGGGGCATCGAGGCCCAGCTCGACCTCGAGGCGACCGACGAGGCCGGCGAGCCCGTCCTCGAGATCACCCACGTCGGCGCGTTCGGGGCATTCGGGGACTGAGCCGAGCGGCGCGCTCGCCCATCCGGCCGCACCCACGAACAGGGCCGGCCGCCCCCGCGCACAGGGCCGGCCGCCCGCGTACAGGGCCGGCCGCGCCCGCGCACAGGGCCGGCCAGCCGGGTCGTTCTTACGTTTGCGTTGGAATTCGTGCCCGATTCCAACGCAAACGTAAGATCCACCGGTCCGAGCCCGTGCGTGAGACCGCGCGAGACCGCATCAGCCCACGTGTCCGTGCGCGTGGTCGCTTGAGCCCACGGGTCCGTGCGCGTGGTCGCTTGAGCCCACGTCACCGTGCGCGTGGCCGTGGCCGTGGCTGCTTGAGCCCAGGTGACCGTGGGCGTGCCCGCGTGGGGCGGGTCGGATCACGAGGAGGTGCGGCGCTCCCAGGCTGCGTGCTGGTCCCAGGTGTCGACATCCTCCATGGACACCTCGGGGACCGTCACCGGCTCGAGGACCAGAGGTGCGAGCAGGGAGCGCACGGAGCGGTCGCGCGCGCCGCCGTCCTTGATCGAGGCCTCGAGGGCGCCGCGCCCCGCGAGGACCGCGAGCAGTTCGCGGCGGCCGTCGGAATGGGCGGCGATGACACCGTCGGGGACACTGCCCGAGCCCGCTTCGAGCCGGGATGCGGCCGAGGGAGTCCTTCCGCGCTGTCCGTCACGGGCGGCCCGGAGCGCGCTGATGAAGCCCTCGGCCCCAGGCAGATCGCAGGCGAGGATGAGGACGTCGGTCCCTGCACCTCGCGTGGTCCGTCGTCCTTCGCCGATGCCGCCGCCCACGCGGCCCGCTGCGCACCCGTCCTCGAGCTCGCGGAGACGGGCGAGGCCCGCGGCGATCCCGGCGACGGGGCCGCCCGCGGGCGGGTCCTCGAGGGTGCGCAGCACTCCGTCCGGCACCGCGACGCTCTCCGGGGCGACCACGACGCGCGGTGCGCAGCCCGCTCCCGCGTCGAGCACGCGGTCGACCAGGCGCCGTCCGCCCACCACCAGGTCGGGCTTGGAGACTCCGCCCAGGCGTCGGCCTTCTCCGCCGCCCAGCACGATCAGTGCGGTGGTCGCGGTCATCCGCGTTCCTCCGCGGCGGGTGCGCGGTCTCCCTCGAGCAGATCCGGCGCGAGGCGATGCAGCTCCTGGATGCCGCCGCGGAGGTAGCGGACCTCGTCGGCTCCGCGCGCGGCGAGGAGCCGCGCCGCGCGTACGGAGCGCGGGTCTCGCTCGCAGTGCACGATCAGCGGACGGGGTGCGTCCGCTGGTTGCGAGGATATGGCCGCCTCCACCAGATCGTCGCGCGTCGGATCCTCGGCGAGGGCCTCGAGCTCGGGGAGCGGCAGCAGTCGGGCGCCGGGGATTCGCAGACGCGCCGCCTCCTCGGGGTCGCGGACGTCGAGGATCCGCGGGCCCTCCCCGTCGGCCCCCTGCTCACGAGAAGCGCGCAGCAGGTCGGCGAGCTCGTCGGCCCCGATCGACGGCGGCGCGTCGGGCCCGGCGCAGAACAGCTCGTAGTCGACGAGACCGGTGACCGGCTGCGCCTGCGGATCGCGCGCGAAGGGGATCTCGCGGGTCCGGGCGCTGAGCGCGTCGTAGACGAGGACACGCCCGAGCAGCGGGCGGCCGATACCGCAGATCAGTTTCAGCGCCTCGGTCGCCATGAGCGATCCGATGGTGCCGCACAGGCCGGGCAGCACGCCGCCCGTGCTGCAGCTGACGACCTCCTCGGGAGCGGGCGGCGCGGGGAAGAGGTCGCGGTACCCGGGGCCGTGCTCGTGCCAGGCGACGGACACCTGCCCGTGGTGCTGCAGGATCGCGCCCCAGACGAGCGGTATGCCGACCAGCTGTGCGGCGTCGTTCACGAGGTAGCGCGTGGGGTAGTTGTCGCTGCCGTCGAGGACGAGGTCGTAGCCGGAGAGCACGTCGAGCGCATTGGCCGATGTCAGGCGCAGCCGGTGCTCGTGGATCGTCACGGACGGGTCGAGAGCCCGCGCAGCGTCTGCGAGGGACGAGGTCTTGGGGCGGCCGATGTCGGCCGTGCGGTGGGCGACCTGCCGGTGCAGGTTCACGAGGTCCACGGTGTCGTCGTCGACGATGCCGATCGTGCCGACTCCCGCCCCCACGAGGTAGGGGACGCTCGCGGTCCCCAGTCCCCCGGCCCCGATCACGAGCACCCTCGCGCCGGCGAGGCGTCTCTGTGCGATCTCGTCGAAGCCGGGCAGGGAGAGCTGCCGGCGTGCGCGCTCCCTCTGCTCGTCAGTGAGCGCGGGACCGGGCGCGACCAGGGGTTCCGGGCGCGGGTCGGCGGCGGTGTCCATTGCTCCATCGTAGGTGCGCGGACCCCGGCGGCGCCGTGCGGATCCGCCCGCCGAGCTGCCCTCCGCTCCGCCCGTCGACGGCTCCTAGACTGGGCGCATGTCCACGCTGAGCGTCCGCTACTTCGCCGCCGCGGCCGACGCCGCCGGCACCGAGCAGGAGGCCTGGGACCTGGGCGGGGAACCGACCCTCGGCGCACTGCGCTCCCAATTGGTCGAGCGCTACGGGGACCCCATGCGCCGGGTCCTCACCACCGGCTCGTTCCTCGTGGACGGAGTGGTCCGACGGGACGACGGCCCCGTCGGGGGCGATCGCGTGGACGTGCTGCCGCCCTTCGCGGGCGGCTGAGAGTTCGCTGGGGTCGGGCGCGAGCCGTTTCGGTCAGGCGCCGGCGACCGCGGCGTCGTCGAGGTCCAGATCGACCATGAGATCGTTCGCGATCGGCTCGAGGACGCTGCGCACCACGTCGCCGGCGGCCACCCCCGCCTCCGAACGGGGCAGACGCACAAGCGCCTCGGCCTCGAACAGCACTCCCCCTCCCTCCGGCGCGTCCAGGGTCCAGGAGCGGAAGGACTCGATGCTCACGCCCTGCTCGGCGAGCGCGCGAGAGACCTGGTGGACCATCCCGGGTCGGTCCTGCCCCAGCAGGTGCACGCGGAGCGGAGCCGCCGCACGGTGCCCCGCGGCCCCGCCCGTGCCCGTCGCGGCACTGTCTCCGGTCGGCCCCTCGTCGCCGGCCGCAGCGGCCGGACTCTCGGGGGCCCTGGTCACCTCGATGCTCCAGCCCACCTCGGCGAGCAGGTCCGCGACTGCCGCTTCGAGGGCGGTGGCGCGGGACTCGTCGATCTCGACGAGGACGATGCCGGCGAAGGTGCCGGCGAGACGGGCGAACTGGCTGTCCAGCCAGTTGCCTCCCTGCGTCTCGACCACGCGGGCCAGGGCGGAGACCAGTCCTTCGCGATCCTCACCGATCGCGGTCAGCACGAGTTGCGTCATGGGGCCGAGCCTAGACGACGTCCTCCCCTCCCTCACTCCTCGCCGAGGAAGGGACGCACCTCGAGCCATTCGTGGATCGGGTCGCCGCCCTTGCCCGGCTCGGCCGAGAGCTCGGCGGCGAGCTCGACGGCCCGCTCACGGCTCTCGACGTCGATCACCATGCCGCCGGCGACCAGGTCCTTGGTCTCGCTGAAGGTGTCAGTGACCGGGGCCTGGCCCTCTCCGCCGCAGCGCACCCAGAGGCCCTCGTCGGCGAGGGCGAAGCTGGTGACGAACTCACCGGAGTCGCGCAGGCGGTCGGCGAAGTCGTCCATGTACGCCACGTGCGCCCGGACCTCCTCGGCGGTCCACGTGTCCATGGGGTGGTCGTTGACGCCCTTCGGGGCGCCGCGGTAGTGCTTGAGCAGCAGGTACTCGGTCATGGCGGGTCTCCTCGTACGATGTGATCGGTTCGTGCCTCACTCGGGCCGACGGGCCTCGATGAGCTGGCGACTGGAGTGGGCGATGAACGGGCCCTCGGACAGGATCTGCTCGTGCAGATCGCGGAGGCGCTCGCGATGCGCCTCGATGGTGAAACCGGGGACCCACCAGATCACCTTGCGCAGCAGATAGACCACGGCGGCGACGTCGAAGATCTCGATGCGCAGCCGTGCGGTGCGCAGGTCGACGATCTCGAGCCCGGCCGCCCGCGCCTGCTCCGCCTCCCGCTCGGGATCGCGGCCGAGCCTCTGCTCGGGCAGCGGGCCGAGGAAGAACTCGATGAGCTCGAAGGCGCTCGCGGGGCCGACGTGCTGGGCGAAGTAGGTGCCGCCCGGTCGCAGCACGCGGGCGATCTCGTCCCAGTGGATCGTGGCCGGGTGACGGCTGGTCACGAGGTCGAAGGCCGAGTCGGCGAAGGGCAGGGGCGGCTCGTCGGGGTCGGCGACCACGGCGACCCCGCGCGGGTGCAGCAGCTCGGTGGCGCGCGCGATGTTCGGCGGCCAGGACTCGGTGGCGACGGCGAGGGCGGGGAAGGTCGGCGCCTCGGCGAGGACCTCTCCCCCGCCGGTCTGGATGTCGAGCGAGGCCGAGGCCCCCGCCAGGCGCTCGCCGAGCAGACGCGCATACCCCCAGGGCGGGCGCTCCTCGGTGGCGCGACCGTCGAGCCACGAGAAGTCCCAGCCGGAGACGTCGGCCTCCGCGCCGATGCGCAGCAGCTCGCCGAACGATGCGGTCATGGGGCAACGCTAGGACCGACGGGGCGCGGGCGCCATGGGTTTCCGCTCGACCGCTGATCACCTGCGCACCCCGCCCACGACCTCTGTCGACTCTCCCTCCGCCTTTGGTCGCGACCTCGCCAACCATCCGCCAGAGGTGTCCACGAAACGTTGACACTCTGTCGGCCGGAGCGGAGTCTCGGAGGCATGAGCACCGCAGCCCAGCACCCAGCCCCCGATCCCGCACCCGCAGCGCCGTCGGCGTCGGCCCCGGCCCCTCCTCCTGCCCGCTCGGCGCCCCCGGTCGTCCCGCCCGTCGTCTTCGACCGCGTGCCGTGGAAGCGGGTGGGCCTGTTCGTGGTCCTCGCCTATGCGATCTTCGCCGTGTTCGCCGCGCCCTTCTGGTTCCTGCAGGGCGGCATCACGCATCCGCTGTTCACCCCGGTGATCGCGGTGGGCATGTGGGCGCCCGCGCTCGCCTCGATCGTCATGGCAAAGGGTGTGGAGCGGACGAACTGGCGCACCCGGGTGGGGCTGCGCTTCCGCGGCCGCTGGCGCGGGATCCTGGTGTGGTCCGTGGTGGGCGTCGTCGCGATCGCCGCCGTGGCGGTCCTGGCCGCGGTGATCATGGTGCTGCGCGGCGTCCCCGGTGATCTCACCGGGCGCACCTGGCTGGCCATCGGCTCCCAGCAGATCTCCGATCTCACCGGAACCGACATCCCGCCGATCGCCTTCGTCCTGATCACGGCGTTCAACCTGGCCTTCGGCCTGGTGGTCACGCTCTTCGCGACGCTCGGCGAGGAGATCGGCTGGCGGGGCTGGCTGTGGCCCGCCCTGCGGCCGCTCGGCCGCGTGCGCGGGGCCCTGGTGATGGGCGCGATCTGGGCGCTCTGGCACACCCCGGTGATGGCGATCGGATACAACTATCCGGGCGTCGCGCGCTGGATCGCGATCCCGTTCTTCATCCTCCCGTGCATCGCCATGTCGCTGCTGTTCTGCGGACTCGCGGACCGCGCGGGCGGCAGCCCGATCCCTTCGGCGTGGGCGCACTCGGCGGTGAACTCGCTGGGCAGCACGATCCTGGGCGTCTTCGCGACCACGGCGACGGGCGCGGCCCTGAACCCGCTCATCGACACCCACGCCGGCATCGTCGGAGTCGTCCTGCTGATCGTGGCCGCCGCGATCATCGTCCCGTGGCGCGCTCGGCGCCCGATCCTGCGGGGTTGGCCCTCGTCCCCCGCAGCTCAGGGAGTCGACTCGGTGGCCGAGTCCCCGACCGGCAGTACCCCGTCAGCTCCGGGATCGGGCAGGATCGACGTGTGAGCACCGAGAGTCCGGGCCGACGGGCCGACGCGGAAGCGCAGCTCCTCGAGGAGCTGCGCTTCTCCGCGTCCCTGTGCACGAGCGCCCTGGAGAGCCCGGACACGGCGGGCGAGGAGCCGCTCGCCGCGGCCGCGCATCTGGTCGCCGCGGCCGACCGCACCCTGCACCGCTTCGTCGCCGCGGCCCGGGACCAGGGCACCTCGTGGGCGCAGATCGGGAGCGTCCTGGGGATCTCCCGGCAGGCCGCGCAGAAGCGCTTCTCCTCCCCGCCGCAGCGGGTGCTCGCCGAGACGGCGGTCCCGGACCCGGCGTTGGTCTCGCGCGCCGTGGAGGTGATGGAGCACGCGGCCGCGGGGGACGCGGAGCTCCTCGATGCCATCGCGAGCCCCCGCATGCGACGCGCGCTGGGCGAGGACGGCGCCGCCCCCGTGCTGGCCGGCGTGGAGCCGATCTTCGGCGCCTGCCTCGCGCGCGAGGCCCCCGAGGCGCGCGTGATCGCGCAGGTCACTCTGGTCAGTGCCCGGGAGCACCGGGAGCGGGCCGACGCCATGGTCCGCGTCAGCCTCACCGCCGAGGGGCGGCTGCTCGGACTGCACTACGACGTCGCCGAGCCGAAGACGCTCGGCAGCGTCCAGGAGCCCTGAGCTCGAGCCCCAGTCGGTGCACCCAGCGTCGGCCGCGCCCCACGTCGGAGCCGCCGCCGATCCGGAGGAGCATCCGGTGGCACCCGAGCTCTCTCCGCCCGACCGCCCGTCAGCGGACGGGGCTTCAGCACGCCGGGTGGGGGCCTCCGCCGCATCCCCAGCACTTCGCGACCGTGCGACCGGGCGGGCGCCCAGAGATCCGGGTGGGGCTCCTCCCCTGCCGAGCGCTCGCGTAAGGGAGGATGGGGGCATGGGCGAGCTGCTGGTGACCTACCTGGTCGTGGTCTTCGGACTCGGCCTGCTGGCGCGCCTGCTGCGGCTCCCGCCGCTCATCGGCTACCTCGGCGCGGGCTTCCTGCTCCACGCGATGGGCGTCGCCGAGCTCTCCGCCCTGCCGATGCTCGCGGACCTGGGCGTGGCCCTCATGCTGTTCGCGATCGGGCTCCATCTGGACCTGCGCGTGCTGCTGCGCGTCGAGGTGTGGCTGACGGCGGGCGCCCACATGCTCGCCATGACCGTGATCGGCGCCGTGTTCCTCGCCGTCCTGGGGCTCGTCGGCCTCGCCAGCCCGGAGCCCCTGCACAAGCTGCTCGAGCTCGCACTGGTGCTCTCCTTCTCCTCCACGATCATGGTGCTGAAGGTCCTCGCCGACCGCGACGACGAGCAGTCGCTGTACGGGCGCATCTGCATCGGCGTGCTGATCATGCAGGACGTGTTCGCCGTGGTGCTGATCGCCGTCTCCACCGGCAGCGCGCCGAGCCCGTGGTCGCTCGGACTGCTCGTCATCGTGCCGGTGCTGGTGGTTCTCACCAGGCGCTGGCACCGTCTGGGCGACGGCGATCTGGGGGCGCTGTTCGGGCTCGCCATGGCGCTCGTGCCCGGGTATGCGCTCTTCGAGTACCTGGGCCTCTCCGGCGGGCTGGGATCGCTGCTGATGGGCGTGATCCTCTCCAAGCACACGGGTGCCGACAAGCTCGCCCGCACCATGTTCACTCTCAAGGAGCTGCTGCTGGTCTGCTTCTTCGTGGAGGTCGGCTTCGAGGGCGTGCCGACGCTGCGGGACGTGATCGACGGGCTCTCCCTGCTGCTCCTGCTGCCCGTGCAGGCGGCCATGTACTGGCTGCTGCTGTGGCTGCTGGGGCTGCGCAATCGCACGAGCGTCCTCGCATCGCTGCTGCTGGCGAACTACTCCGAGTTCGCGCTGATCCTCGCCGCGGTCGGCGTGCAGGCCGGGTGGCTCTCCACGCAGTGGCTCAACGCTCTGGTGGTCGCGGTCACCGGCGGCTTCATCCTCTCCTCGCTGAGCAACCCGCTGGCCACCACGTTCGGCACGCGCCTGGCGATGCGACTGCCCAAGCATGCCCCCGAGCGGCTCCACCGGGACGACCGTCCCATCGATCTGGCCAACGCGGAGGCCGTGGTGCTCGGCATGGGCCGCGTGGGCAGGATGGCCTACCTGCAGCTGCGCGACGTGCACGGGTATCGGGTGCTCGGCGTCGAGCACGACGCGGCGCTCGTGAGCACCCTGCGCTCCCAGGGCTTCCGCGTCGTCGAGGGCGATGCCACCGACCGTGACTTCTGGCTGCGGGTGCGGGAGGACGCCGGTGTGGTCGTGGTGGTCCTCGCGATGCCCACACAGACCGCGAACCTCGGGGCGCTCGGCGAGCTGCGCCTGGTGGGCGGCGAGCGTCCGGGCCGCGTGATCGCGGCGATCGCGAAGTACACGGAGGACGTCGACGAGTTCGAACGCGCGGGCCTGTCGACCGTCGTCCACCTCTACGCGGGCGCCGGCGAGGCCCTCGCCGATCGCGCGGCCGAGGTCCGCGCCGAGTGGACCCGGCCGCTCCCTCCGCCCGACATCCCGCCGGACACCTCGCCCGAGCCGCCGCCCGGCGCATCGCCCGAGCAGAAGATGTGACCGTGACGATCCACAAGCGCCCGGCCTTGGCTCCCCTTGGTGATTTCTTCGTGGCCTCTGTCGGCACCGGCTGCTTCGCCCGCGCCCTGGCTCGTCAGTCCTCGAAGTACTCCGCCCGCTGCAGGTCCTCGAGCACGCCCGGTCCCGCCGGCTCCCAGGCCAGCTGCTCCCGGGTGATTGCGCTGGAGGCGGGACGATCAGACGTCGCGTACGGCGTGTACGTGCCGAAGGCGCGCAGCGTCGCGAGGCCGCGTGTGCTCACGGTCGGCACGCCGAGCCCGGCGCCGATGGCCTCGGCGATCGCCCGGTAGGGCACGCCCTCCTCGGCGACCGCGTCGTAGCGCGCGCCGGGGACGGCCCGCTCGACGGCGCCGACGAAGACGCGCGCGGCATCGGCGTGGTGCACGGCGGGGATCCGGTTCGCCCCGTCCCCCGCGAAGGCCGAGCGCCCACTGCGGCGGGCGAGGGCGATGAGGCGGGGCAGCGTGAACCGGTCACCCGCGCCGTGCACGCACGGCAGACGCACCACGGAGGCGTTCGTCCCCGCCGCGGCGAGGCGCATGAGCGTCCGTTCGACGTTGCGTCCCAGCAGGCCCGCGCGGTCGGAGGCGCGGTCGCGCTCGGTGAGGAGAGGGCCGTCGGCCCGCACGGGAGCGAAGCCGCCCGCCGCGACCAGGGGACGCTGGCTCCCGGAGAACGCGTCCGCGATCGCTTCGAGCGCCGCCCGCTCGATGCGGGCCGCACGGCGCATGCGCAGCACGCTCGCGTTGTCGAAGGCCGTGTGGATCGCGGCGTCGGCCCGCGCGACGGCCGAGCGCAGCGCGTCCGCGTCCTCGAGGCTGCCTCGCACGGGCTCCGCACCGGCCGACTCGAGGGCGTCGGCCGAGCGCTGGGAACGGGCGAGGGCGAGCACGTGATGCCCGGCCTCGTGCAGCTCGCGCACCACTTCGGCGCCGACGAATCCCGTCCCGCCGGTGACCATGATCTTCATGCCGCCATCCTCTCCCGTGCGCTGCGCACTCCTCTCAGGCGAGGCGGTACAGCCACTCGTGGCGGTCCTCGACGGTGCCCGTCTGGATGCCGGTGAGCTCCTCGCGCAGGGACAGCGTGATCTCGCCGGAACCGCCGTCGCCGATGGTCCAGGACCCCTTCGGGGAGCGGAACTCGCCGATCGGGTTGATGACGGCCGCGGTGCCGCAGGCGAACATCTCGACGATCTCGCCGCTGGTGATGCTCTCGGTCACCCAGTCCATGCTCATCTTCTGCTCGGCGGGCTCGAGGCCGCGGTCGCGCGCGAGCTGCAGGATCGAGTCGCGGGTGACGCCCTCGAGGATCGAGCCGGTGAGCTCGGGAGTGAGGATGCGCCCGTCCCGGGTGATCGCCATGACGTTCATGCCGGAGAGCTCGTCGATGCTCGTGTGGGTCTCGGAGTCCAGGAACAGGACCTCGTCGGCCCCGTGCTCGGCGGCCTCGTTCTTCCCCAGCAGCGAGGAGGCGTAGTTGCCGCCGCACTTGGCGTCGCCGGTCCCGCCGGCGCCTGCGCGCGCATAGGTGTCGGAGATCCAGACCACGAGCGGCTGCACGCCGCGCGGGAAGTAGGCGCCGGCCGGCGAGGTGATCACGAAGTAGTCGACCTGCTGGGCGGCGCGCACGCCCAGGAACGTCTCGGAGGCGAACATGAACGGGCGGATGTACAGCGAGTCCTCGCCGCCGGCGGCGGGGACCCACGGCTCGTCGGCCGAGACCTGGGCCTTCAGAGAGGCCAGGAAGTCCTCGGTGGGCAGCTCGGGCAGGGCCAGGCGCCGGGCGGAGCGCTGGAAGCGCTCGGCGTTCTTCTCGGGCCGGAAGGTCCACACGCTGCCGTCGGCGTGGCGGAAGGCCTTGAGGCCCTCGAAGATCTCCTGGGCGTAGTGGAAGACGGCCGCGGCGGGGCTCAGCGAGAGCGGCGCGAACGGGACGACCTCACTGCCCGTCCAGCCGCTCCCGGCGCTCCAGCGGGCGCGGGTCATGAAGTCGGTGAAGTGCTCGCCGAATCCGGGCTTCTCCAGCACCGCGGCGCGCTCGGCGTCGGACTGCTGGCGGGTGGTCTCGGTGAGCGGGAAATCGAGTGAGGACATGGGAGGGCTCCTTCGGGGCGACGTGTGCAGGATACGGCGATGCGAGGGCCGGTCGGCGCGAAGCGGGCCGACGGGCCGGAGGCGCGGGTGCGGCCGACGGGGCGGGCGGGGGCGGGTGCCCTCGTCAGCCCTCGCGTACGGCCGCGGCGCCGGAGACGCCTGCGGCCAGGGCGTCGCCGATCTGCGTGGTCGTGCGCGCGCCGAGCTCGGCGCGGCGGGAGAGGTCCTCGTCGACGGCGGTGCGCACGCGGGCGGCGGCGTCGGCGTATCCCTGCTGCTCGAGCAGGAGGGCGACGGAGAGCACCGTCGCGGTGGGGTCGGCCTTCTGCTGGCCGGCGATGTCCGGGGCGGAGCCGTGCACGGGCTCGAACATCGAGGGGAAGGCGCCGGTGGGGTTGATGTTGCCGCTCGCGGCGAGGCCGATGCCGCCGCTGATGGCGCCGGCGAGGTCGGTGAGGATGTCGCCGAAGAGGTTGTCGGTGACGATCACGTCGAAGCGCGCGGGGTCGGTGACCATGAAGATGGTCGCGGCGTCCACGTGCAGGTAGTCGACGGCGACGTCCGGGTGCTCGGCGCCGACCTTCTCGACGATCCGGCGCCACAGGTGCCCGGCGTTCACGAGCACGTTGTGCTTGTGGACCAGGGTGAGCTTCTGCCGGCGCGCCTCGGCCTGGTCGAAGGCGAAGCGGACCACGCGCTCGACGCCCACGGCGGTGTTCAGCGACACCTCGGTGGCGACCTCGAGGTCGGTGCCCTCGCGCATGGTGCCGCCGTTGCCGACGTACGGGCCCTCGGTGCCCTCGCGCACGACGACGAAATCGACGTCGCCGGGGTCGGCGAGCGGCGAGGTGACGCCGGGGGCGAGGCGCGTGGGGCGCAGGTTCACGAAGTGGTCGAAGCCGAAGCGGAGCTTGAGGAGCATGCCGCGTTCGAGGATGCCCGAGGGGATGTCGGGATCGCCGACCGCGCCCAGCAGGATCGCGTCGTGCTGGGCGAGCTGCTCCATGTCCTCGTCGGTGAGGGCCTCCCCGGTGCGATGCCAGCGGCCCGCGCCGAGGTCGAAGTCGGTGGTCTCGACCTCGACGCCCTCGGGCGCGAGGGCGGCGCGCAGCACCTTGAGCCCCTCGGGGACGACCTCATGGCCGATCCCGTCGCCCTCGATGACGGCGAGTCGGATGCTCTTCGTGCTGCTCATGGCTGGTGCGTTCTCCTTCGTCGGATCTGCGGTGGTGCCGGTGGGGCGTCGGCGCTCGACGCCCCACCGGGTGGGTTCAGTAGGTGATGTCGACCGCGAGCGAGGTGCTCGCGCCGACGGCCTCTCCGATGCGGTCGGCGAGGGGCTGGTCGACGCCCTGGTCGAGGTTGAGGACCACGAGGACCTCTCCCCCGCGCTCCTCGCCGCGGCGGGAGACCTGCATGCCGGCGATGTTCACGTCGGCGTCGCCGAGGAGGGCGCCGTAGGCGCCCACGAGGCCCGGGCGGTCCTGGTAGGTGATGAGCAGGAGGTGGTCGCTGAGCTGGACGTCGAGCTCGAGCCCGTCGACCTCGGTGAGCTTCTGCGCCTGCTCGGTGCCCGAGAGGGTGCCGGAGACGGAGACGACGCGGCCGTCGCGCAGGGTGCCGCGGATCTGGACGACGTTGCGGAAGCGCTCGGAGTCCTCGCTGGTCACGAGGTCGACGCGGATGCCGCGCTCCTCCGCGAGGACGGGGGCGTTGACGTAGCTCACCTGCTCGGTGACGACCTGGCGGAACACGCCGCGCAGGGCGGAGAGCTTGAGAGCGGTGACGTCGCGGGTGGCGATCTCCCCGCGCACCACGACCTCGAGCAGCTCGGGGCCCTCGGCGGCGATCGCGGTGAACAGCTGGCCGAGGCGGTCGGCGAGGGCGATGCCGGGCCGCACGAGGTCGTCGATCGCGCCGCCGGCGACGTTCACGGCATCGGGGACGAGCTCGCCCGCGAGCGCGAGGCGCACGGAGCGGGCGACGGCGACGCCGGCCTTCTCCTGGGCCTCGGCGGTCGAGGCGCCCAGGTGCGGGGTGAGCGTGATGTTCGGGAGCTCGAGCAGCTGCGCGGCGGTCTCGGACTTGGCCGGGGGCTCGCTCGAGTAGACGTCGAGGCCGGCGCCGGCGATCTTCCCGGTGCTGAGGGCATCGAAGAGGGCCTCCTCGTCGATGAGGCCGCCGCGGGCGGCGTTGACGACGTGGAGGTTGGGCTTGGCGATCGCGAACTGCTCGGCGCCGATGAGGCCGACGGTCTCCGGGGTGCGCGGCATGTGCACGGTGAGGACGTCCGCGGTGCGCATGAGCTCGTCGAGCTCGACGACGCGGGCGCCGAGGTCTGCGGCGCGCGCGTGGTTGATGTAGGGGTCGTAGGCGAGCAGGTTCACGCCAAAGGGGCGCAGGCGCTCGGCGACGAGTTGGCCGATGCGGCCGAAGCCGACGATGCCCACGGTCTTCTCGAGGAGCTCGACGCCGGTGAGCTGCTTGCGCTCCCACCTACCGGCCTTCACGGACGCGTCGGCGCGGCCGAGGTTGCGCAGCGAGGCGAGGATCAAAGTGATCGCGAGCTCGGCGGCGGAGACGATGTTCGAGGTGGGGGCGTTGATGACCATGACGCCGGCGGCGGTCGCGGCGGGCACGTCCACGTTGTCCAGGCCCACACCCGCACGGGCGACGACCTTCAGGTGGTCGGCGGCGGCGAACACCTCGGCATCGACCTGGGTGGCGGAGCGCACCAGGATCGCGTCGGCGTCCTTGACGGCCGACAGCAGCGAGGGACGGTCGGTGCCGTCCACGGTCTGGATCTCGACGTCGGACCCCAGGACCTCGAGGGTCGCGGGCGACAGCTCCTCTGCGATGAGCACGACGGGACGCGTCACGGAATCTCCTCCGGTGCGGATGGCGGTCGTCGCACGCCTCCTCGAGAGCGACGGGTACGGGGACAGCCTAGACCGCTGTCCGCCATGCGGGCGGGAGGGTCATGGGGTGAGACGCAATGCTGCCCGGTCGCCCGTCCTGGACACTGGCCCACCGGGCAGTCGGCACACTCCTACTCAAGGACAAGTGGAAGCAACCACCAGAACAAGGACTGAAAAAGACTCGGAATGCACCTCGCGCCAACCCTGGCTTGCGCAATCAGATTCAATTCCACCACGACGGCTCTCGCCTACTCTTCATCAAGTCGAACGGCAAGATTATTCGTTACCGAGAGATCTAATTGGCCTAGCAAAATACAGCGATTCAAGGCAAACGTCAGACACACGCAACCCTTCGACGACTACGCGACAAGCCCGGAGATTGCGCGCCTAACCTTCTCTGTGCAAACCCCAACGGTCACATCCCCAAAAAAACGAGTCGCCCGTTCTTGATACTCACTCTCGTTTCGGAAGTCCGATGCTGCGACCGCCTTGAGTTGCGTCACCAGTTCCTCAACGCCCGCAACTACTGGGCCGAACCCGTCTCTATCGATGTCAAAGAACGCACCGGAACGCTCGGGCGATAGCGGTTCGAGTGGGTCGTTGTAGTAGATCACTGGGGTCCCCATGAGTGCCGCGTCGAACATCGTAGAAGAATAATCAGTGACGAAAATATCCGCCACCCTCAGCCACTCCTGGAAAGACCTCTCCGAGAGGTCCGCCATTCTAACACTCTCGGAAAAATCGATCGCTTTGGATAGAAACTCGGCTGCCTCGTAGTGCGGAAGGAACCTCAGTTCCGCGCCCATCCCCTTCAGCGTTTCCCCAAGCTCAGGCGACTCAAGGATCTCACGCAGCATCGCAAAATAGCGCGACGACTCAAAGGAGTCATTAATTTCGGCAGCACCTTCCGAACGATAGGATGGCGTCACGAGGCCCGCTCGCCACGTAGGCGCAAACAGCACAATCTTGCGATCTTGCGAATGGATCCGATGCAGAGCATCAAACCTCGGTAGCCCAGAACACACCGCTCGTCTCCCGTAGCCGAGCTCCCTAGAGAAGAAGCTCCGTTCGGACTCCGACGATGTCACAACCAAGTCGTACCCCATAGCGAGACGATGCAAGCTTCGCATCGTATTCGTCCTATAGGCGACGCCATGCTGGAGGAATACTCTTCGTATACCCAGCGGATTCACGATTTTCTCGAGAAACGCGCTCTTATCCCACGACCGCGGTTTGAGGTAGGAATCCACGTCGTAGGGAGAGATCAAGACACCGGCACGGCAGAGCTCAAACTTGTGCCGCCAGCTTCCATGCGCAGCCACCTTACCGAATCTCTTCAAACGACGGTAAGCCGGAGCAGAACGATCAACTACGTAGACGGGCCGTATGCCAGGTTCCGGTTGGGCGGCCAATGATTCAAACAGATGAGCGCCATTATCTTGAGCGCCGTCCCACCGCTCGCCGATCAGCCACGTTGTACGCTTCGTCATACGCCGCATGACTCGGCCAATGAGTCTCCAACCCCCAAAGTCTCTAAATAGTGCCACCTCACGCCGCAGGCGCCTTGCACTCTCAAACACTGTACGCTCAGCGAGCTGCTTCGTAATGCTTGCTTGGTTCTTGTGATTTGCAGCAATTGTAAACCTTCCACTCCCGATCGTGAATGCCCTACTATTGCGAAAGAGAGCGGCGGTCTTAAAGACTCTGGGGCAAACCTCGCCAAGCGGCCCGCGGAACTGGAGTCGGGGAAAGTACTCGCCCATGGGCCACTTATCTGCAGGCACGACCGCACGGAAGGCCGACCATTCACCCTCCGTCGCCGGTCGATCAAAGCGCCTCACCCATTCAGCGTGAAAGCGACGCCGACCGAGCATCAACGAAAGATTGATACGCGGCTTCTCAGTGATGGCAATTCCACGAGCGGTGACGCGTCCCTCTATAACGATCTTGCCCCGTCTGGGGAGGACACTTTCCACGGACGCTGTGAAGCCTGCCGACGTCAACAATTCGTCCAAAGGTCCCGAAACTACCGTTCCGAGATGAGGACGGTGACCAACGATCTCCAGTCGGTTCGAAGCGGCCAGATCTTCAGCAACAATCAATCTGCCGATCGCGGTCTTCATCGAAACGTTGGCTGAATGCTTTTGAATGATGCGGGGGCTCACGTCACGCAAAACCGCGCGAGCCCTACTTCGGAACTCCAAAAGGCGCTCTTCCTCGATAACCTCTGCAGACCGCGATACAAATCCTTGAAACCCGCGAATGATGAACGCATGAATGAGCATCCGCTCGCCCGGCATGCAATTTCGCGCGTGATCCGCAAGGTGCTCCACTAGCCGCAAGTAATCCCAATAGTTTTGCTCGCGCGTGAACAGTGAATCCATGATAGACCCCTGCACTTCGCGCTTCCGGTACAGATAGACCGTTCCTTGGACGATGGCGATGGAACGAGCTTCCAGCATGAGAGGAACAACCACCCAGGCGTCCTCGAAGTGGACTCCCTCCGGGAAGCCGCCGACCAACTCCTTGAACATCGCCGTCCGGAACATTTTATTGCAGGCCGAAGCAGAGTGAACAAGTTCGGGGACCTCTAAGAGGGAGTCAACAATCCGAGCCTTCTGCCGGAGAGGCCTTGCCCAGTAGAACTCCGTCCGTTTTGGAAAGGTCTCCATATTGCCGACTGCAATGTCGATCGAAGTCTCAGCCTCAAGTGCACGAGCGAGCTTTTCGTATGCATCATGGGGGACTGCGTCATCCGAATCGAGAAAAGTGACCAATGGCGCTGTCACATGGCGAAGGCCATTATTGCGCGCCGCGCCGAGGCCGCCGTGAGCCGGCCGAATAAGGTGCATGTTCTCGAATGTTGCAGCGTACCTCGATGCAATTTCGACGCTTCGGTCCGAGCTTCCGTCGTCGACCAGTATAACTTCCAGGTCACCAAAGATGGTCTGCGCAATTACGCTATCCAGACATTCGTTCAAATACGCTTCCACGTTGAATATTGGCACTATCACGGATGCCCGCGGCACAGATGTCGCCACTTCATTCATTTGTAATATCCTGTAGGTCTTGAGCCTTCGCGAACAGCAAAGGCGAGGGTATTAGGATTTTAAGTCGCTCTACTTTTCGAACGCTGACGATGCCGGGAAGAAGTTTCCAAGAAACGCTGCCACGAACACCTCGTTGATGGGAACCGCGCCTGGTACGGGCGCGTCGTTAACACACATCGCATCTCGGTCACGCTTCTTCGCGAAGCCGTTGAACACCGGAACGAAACGGTCGTCGAGTACGTTCAGGTACGTGTAGCCGAGACTTCCCGGCACCGCGCGTCCCGTGGCCTGCGCATAGTAGTGGTGTAGCTGGTCCGCGACGATGTCCTCGTGGTGGCGGAACCGTGACCGCGTGGTCGCGTCGTACGCCTCTGCGAAGGTCTCCTCGAGCTCGTAGAGGACGCTGCGAAGCATCGGGTGGGGCGTGTGCTTGATGGCGCGGGAGAGGTTCCGTCCCGTGGCATCGAGCATCAGACGCCGCATGTTCGCGGTGAGGTTGAGGTGCGGCTCGTGCTCGACGGAGGGCGAGATGAACGGTCGGCGATTGTTCGACGGTGAGACCAGGGCAATGCCTGACGCGGTGAAGAACTGTTCCGGCTTCACGGGCCGCGTGAGCATCACGTCGTCGTTCATGTAGAGGAAGTGTTCGCTCAGCCCGTCGATGTGATGCAGGCGGCTGATGATCGCATTCGAGTTGAACACAGGCAGTCGACCGTCGTCAGGGAAGATGTCGCGGTGATCGACGATCGTGATCCGCTCATTGCTCGCGTCCAGCCACAGAGGAACCTGCTGATCGGTCACGATATACACGTGGCGCACCCACGGAGCGAAGTCGTCCAGGGAGCGCAACGAATACATGAGCTCGTCCCGTGACCTGAAGCGGGCGGGATCTGTCGCCTCGGCATGCAGCGCCGGTGCCAACGTCTCCCCTATTACAGCAGCCTTGCGCGCGATCCAGGCGGGGTCCGCTCCGTCAACCCACGTGTACACGACATCGATCGGGAAGGTTACGTCCTCGAGCATGGTCTGCTCGAAGACCTCGGGCACCCGCACGTGCCTGCCGTCGCGCTCGCCCTCGATCAGTCGTGCGGAGTCTCGATCCAGGATCTTGGCTGCACGGTTCTCGCGTGGTGCGATGACGAGCCCCGTCTCGACGTCGTTCTGCCAGAACTCGATGTCGCACCCGTAGGACAGCCCGAGGTCCCTCTCGTGGCCCTCGAACGTCTTCACTTCCGCGACGCGCCAGGCCCCGGACTCCGACAGACCTTCATCCCAGCTCACGTGACCGGGAAGAGCGTAGTGCGGTCGCCGCGCGAGAGCGTCTGTGATGCGCCAGGCGGCCCCGTGCGGGTCCGCCATCGCTGCAGAGATAAGCGCGCGTCGCACGGACTCACGCTGGGTGTCGTCGACGGCGACGACTCGTCGGCCCCTGTGCCCGACGGAGTCGACCCACCACCAGGGAATCCCATCTGCCTCGAGCACGCCCGTGACCAGCTCGAGATTCATCGCGTAGACGTTCCGGTCCAGCGTTGCAGGGACACGATGCCAGTGCACGCTGCCACGCGTCTCGATGTCCGGGCCGATCGTTGCGTGAGGCACCGAGTGCGTGGAACGGGTGATGGCCGCGAAGTCCCTCGTGCTCCTGCTCGAGTGCCGGAACGAGTTCCGTGCAGCGCGAGCCGCGTTCCACGCGGGGGTGCCCCTTAGGGGGTCGACCGCATGGCTGGAGCGGACTCGCTCGAACAGACCCTTCGCCACGACCCGTAATTCCTCTGCTCTCTATGCCTCCGGACGTCGCATCGACATCCGGCGGGCCCGGTGCATGGGCGCCGACCGCATTCTACCGTTCAGTCAGCGTTCATCTTGGCCCGACGCACCTCAGTTGTTCGAGTCGACTCCAGCATCCCGATGCCCGGGAAATCGATCATGAACACCACCGACGTTCAGATCCCTCCGACCCCGGTGGCACGACGTCCCTGATCGAGCTCTGCGGCAACGAGGAGACTCCCTCACTACACGAAACGGCGGGCCCTCCCCACAGGGAGGGCCCGCCGTCGTCCGGATGCTTGAGAGTCCTCGAGCACGACGATCCGCTCACGATCACCGGGGCACCGCGCGGGCGGCCCGGGTGATCACCGGGGATCAGCGCGCCGCGCTGCCCTCGACGTAGTCGGAGTCCAGCTGGTCGTTGTTCCAGGAGAACATGCCGCGCAGCTCCTTGCCGACCTTCTCGATCGGGTGCGCGGCCTCCTTCTCGCGCAGCTCCTTGAACTCGGGAGCGCCCTTGTCCTGGTCGTCGATGAAGCGCTTGGCGAAGGCGCCGTCCTGGATGTCGGAGAGGACGTCCTTCATGGCCTGCTTAGTCTCGGAGGTGACCACGCGGGGGCCGGAGACGTAGTCGCCGTACTCGGCGGTGTCCGAGCAGGACCAGCGCTGCTTGGTGATGCCGCCCTCGTTCATGAGGTCGACGATCAGCTTGAGCTCGTGGAGCACCTCGAAGTAGGCGATCTCCGGCTGGTAGCCGGCCTCGGTGAGGGTCTCGAAGCCTGCCTGGACGAGGTGGCTCACGCCGCCGCAGAGCACGGACTGCTCGCCGAAGAGGTCGGTCTCGGTCTCCTCGGTGAAGGAGGTCTTGATGACGCCCGCGCGGGTGCCGCCGATGCCCTTGGCGTAGCTGAGCGCGAGGTCCCAGGCGGTGCCGGTCGCGTCCTGCTCGACGCCGACGATGTCCGGGATGCCGCGGCCGCCCTCGAACTCGCGGCGCACGGTGTGGCCGGGAGCCTTGGGGGCGATGAGGATGACGTCCACGTCGGCCGGGGGCTTGATGAGGTCGTAGCGGATGTTGAAGCCGTGCGCGAAGGCCAGGGCCTTGCCCGCCGACAGGTTCGGCTCGATCGACTCGGAGTAGATGGAGCGCTGGTTCTGGTCGGGCGCGAGGACCATGATGACGTCGGCCCACGCGGTCGCGTCGGCGACGTTCTTGACCTCGAAGCCGAGCTCCTGGGCCTTCTGGGCCGAGTTCGAGCCGTCGCGCAGGGCGATGACGACCTCGACGCCGCTGTCGCGGAGGTTCAGGGCGTGCGCGTGCCCCTGGGAGCCGAAGCCGACGATCGCGACCTTCTTGCCCTGGATGATGGACAGGTCGGCGTCGTCGTCGTAGAAGATCTCGGCCACAATGTGCTCCTTCGTTGGTGTGTCGGCTGTTCGGGCGACGCTCTCATCGTAGTCCGGGGGCAGCCTGGCGTGTCTTACGTGTTGAGAAGTGGACTTCGGTATCTGAGATCGATCGGGCGGGCCCGTCGGCCCGCCCGTCCGGGGTGGCCATGTCGGCCCCGTCGGACGATCAGTCGGGCAGGAACTCCTCGACGAGCGACTCCGGGCCGCGGCTGATCGCGACGGCGCCGGACTTCACGATCTCCCGGATCCCGAAGGGCTCGAGCATGTCCAGCAGCGCGACGAGCTTGTCCTCGGTGCCGGTGGCCTCGATGGTCACGGCCTCCGCGCCGGCGTTGACGACCTTCGCGCGGAACATCTGCACGATCTCGAGGACCGAGGTGCGGGTCGCGTTGTCGGCCCCGACCTTCACCAGCACCAGCTCGCGCTGCACGGTGCGGCGCGGCTCGAGGTGCACGATGTGCAGCACGTTCACGAGCTTGTCGAGCTGGCGCACGATCTGCTCGAGCGGCTGCTCGGCGACGTCGACGACCACGGTGATCCGGGAGATCTCCGGGTGCTCCGTCGGGCCGACGGCCAGGGAGGAGATGTTGAAGCCGCGGCGCGCGAACAGCGCCGAGACGCGGGTGAGCACGCCCGGCTTGTTCTCCACGAGCACCGAGAGGGTCTGGGTGTCGTGCAGCGCCGCGGCGTCCGCGCGGGAGCTGTTCTGCGTGCTGTCGGGACGGGTGTCGTTCGTGGTGGTGTCCATGTCTCAGATGTCCCTCTCCCACTCGGGGCTCATGCCCTGGGCGATCTGGATCTCGTCGTTGGAGACGCCGGAGGGCACCATCGGCCACACCATGGCGTCCGCGCTGACCGTGAAGTCGATGACGACGGGGCGGTCGTTGATCTCCATGGCCTGCTGGATGGTCGCGTCGATGTCCTCGTCCCTCTCGCAGCGCAGGCCCACGGCCCCGTACGCCTCGGCGAGCTTCACGAAATCCGGGACGCGGCGCGTGCCGTGCCCCGTGTTCAGGTCCGTGTGGGAGTAGCGGCGGTCGTAGAACAGGTTCTGCCACTGGCGCACCATGCCCAGCGAGCTGTTGTTGATGATCGCGACCTTGATCGGGATGTCGTTGATGACACAGGTCGCGAGCTCCTGGTTGGTCATCTGGAAGCAGCCGTCGCCGTCGATCGCCCACACCGTGCGGTCGGGCGCACCGACCTTCGCGCCCATCGCCGCGGGCACCGAGTAGCCCATGGTCCCCAGGCCCCCGGAGTTGATCCAGGAGTTCGGGCGCTCGTAGTGGATGAACTGGCTGGACCACATCTGGTGCTGGCCCACGCCGGAGACGAAGATCGACTCCGGCCCGGAGATCTCGCCGATCCGGGAGATCACCTTCTGCGGCGCGGTGAAGCCGTCGTCGGTCGCGGTCCAGCCCAGCGGGTAGGTCTCGCGCAGGTTGTCCAGCACCTGCCACCAGGCGCTCAGGTCGCGGGCGCCCTCGCGCTCGATGCGCTCGCGCAGCTCCGCGGTGAGCGCCGAGGCGGCAGCCCCCGCATCGCCGATCAGCGCGACGTCCGCGTGGCGGTTCTTGTCGATCTCCGCGGGGTCGATGTCGATGTGGATCACCTTCGCGCGGGGGGCGAAGGAGTCGAGCCGGCCGGTGACGCGGTCGTCGAAGCGAGCGCCGATCGCGATCATGAGGTCGGCGCGCTGCAGGGCGGAGACCGCCGCGACGCTGCCGTGCATCCCGGGCATCCCCAGGTGGTGGGGGTGGGAATCGGGAAGGGCGCCGCGGCCCATCAGCGTCGTCGTGATCGGACCGTCGGTGAGGTCGACGAGCTCGCGCACCTGCTCGCTCGCCCCGCCGCGGATCACACCCCCGCCGATGAGGAAGGCGGGGCGCTCGCTGGCCATGATCAGCTCGGCGGCCTCGCGCACGTCCTTGACGGGCGGCTGCGTGACGGGCTGGTAGCCGGGGAGGCTGACGTCATCGGGCCACACGAACTCGGTGATGCCCTGCTGGGCGTCCTTGGTGACGTCCACGAGCACCGCGCCGGGCCGGCCGGTCGCGGCGATCTCGAAGGCCTGCTTGATGACGGTGGGGATCTCCGCCGGATCCTTGACCAGGAAGTTGTGCTTGGTGACGGGCATCGTCATGCCCACGATGTCCGCCTCCTGGAAGGCGTCGGTGCCGATGAACATCGAACCGACCTGCCCGGTGATCGCGACCATCGGGATGGAGTCCATCTGCGCGTCGGCGATCGCCGTGATGAGGTTCGTGGCGCCCGGCCCTGAGGTCGCCATGCACACGCCGACCTTCCCGGTCGCGTGGGCGTATCCGCTGGCCGCGTGCCCCGCGCCCTGCTCGTGGCGCACCAGGATGTGCCGCAGGGTCTCCGCGTCCATGAGCGGGTCGTAGGTGGGCAGGATCGCCCCGCCGGGAAGGCCGAAGACGACGTCGGCCCCCGCGTGCTCGAGCGACATGATCAATGATGCGGCGCCGGTGACTCTCTTGCCTGTCATCGGAACTCCTTCGGTCTTCGCGGATGGGGCTGTGCAGATCCTCGGCCGATGTCCCCCGCTCCACCCGTGGCGGGGACTGGGCCCCGCGTGGGCATCAAAAAGCCCCTCGGCCTGGGGCTCTCGAGGGGCGCGCGGGACGTCTCGTTCTGGAACGGTGGCGTCAGCCGCGCTCTGGAAGTACGAGAATGATCGTCTGCATGCTGGCGACTGTAGTGCGCCCCACACCCGCGCGGCAAACCGTCCACCCTGTGGGACGGCCGCTCAGAGCAGTCGCCGCGAGAGCGCCCAGGCCGTGAGCTCGTGCCGCGAGGACAGCTGCAGCTTGCGCAGCACGCTCGACACGTGCGTCTCCACGGTCTTGATGGAGATGAACAGCTCGGAGGCGACCTCCTTGTAGGCGTATCCCTGGGCGATGAGCCGCATCACCTCCTGCTCTCGACGGGTGAGACGGTCGAGCTCGGCGTCGTTCGCGGCCTCCTCTCCCCCGGCGGCCCCGAAGGCGTCGAGCACGAAGCCCGCGAGCAGCGGGGAGAACACCGCGTCGCCGGCCACGACGCGGTGCAGGGCCGCGGAGACGTCGGCGCCCGAGGTGCTCTTGGTGAGGTACCCGCGCGCCCCGGCGCGGATCACGCGCACCACGTCGTCGGCGGCGTCGGAGACGCTGAGGGCGAGGAACACGGGCTGGCGACCCGCGTGCGTCGGGTCCGACCCGGGCGCCGCAGACGCCCCGGGCGCGGGCTGCTCGACGCCCGTGGTGCGCGCGATGACCTCGGCGCCTCCGCCTCCCCGTCCGCCGGGCAGGTGGACGTCCAGCAGCACGGTCACCGGCCGGAGCGCCCGGATCGCCTCGACCGCCTCCTCGACCGTTCCTGCCTCGCCCAGCACATCGATGTCGGCGGACAGCTCCGCGCGGAGCCCGGAGCGGAAGATCGAATGGTCATCGACGATGAGAGTGGTCAGCCGCTCGGCCGCGGGGGTGCTGGACGTGGTGCTCATCGGTGCTCCTGTGGTGACGGGACGGTGGTCGTCGGCGCGGAGGCGGCGGTCGGCCGCTCGGTCTCCCCTGCACCCTGGGCGCGCGGGAGCCTCAGCTCGACGCGCGTTCCGGTGCCGCCGGGTCCGGGCTGGATCCGCGCGCTGCCGCCCAGACGCCGCATGCGGCCGATGATCGATTCGCGCACGCCCAGCCGCTCCGGCCCGATGGATGCGAGGTCGAAGCCGGGACCGCGATCGGAGACGGTCACCTCGAGCATCCCCTCCGAAGCCTCGGAGTACACGCTGATCGTGCCTCCGGCGTGCCGGGCGGCGTTCAGCATCGCCTCCCGGGCCGCGGCGAGCAGCCCCTCCGGCGCCTCCGGCACGGCCCGGCCGGTGGTGACCACGTCGATCCTCACCGCGTGCTCCTGCTCGCACTGCATCGCCGCCCGCCGGAGCTCGGCCGCGAGGTCGAGCGGCCCGGCGGTCCCGCTGCCGGCGGTCTCTGCGAACAGCCAGCTGCGCAGCTCGCGCTCCTGTCCGCGTGCCAGGCGCGAGGCCTCGGATCCGGGCTCGGCCTTCTGCTGGATCAGGGCCAGCGTCTGCAGCACCGAGTCATGGAGGTGGGCGGCGAACTCCGCCCTCTCGACCTCGCGGGCGCGCGCGGCGCGCTCCTCGGCGAGATCCCGCACCAGGCGCACGGCCCAGGGCGCGAGGACCACGCCGACGCCCAGCAGCACGGAGGTCGCCGCCACGAACACGGTCCACACATTGGGCTCCGCGTCGGAGACGAAGAACAGCAGGATCCCGAGCACCACGAGGGCGAGCGCCCCGGCGACCCGTGCGACCTGCGCCGACGGGCCGCTCGCGCGTCCGATCCGCAGCTCGTGCAGCTGCCGCCAGGCGAGCCCGGCGCCGATGAGCACGAACACGGCGGGCACGAAGAACGCCAGGGGGATCTGTGCTCCCAGTCGCGAGGCCACCATCGCACCGCCCGCGAGCAGGAGGGCGAGTCCGAGGAGGATCTCGGTGACGGGCGCTCGTCCCAGCGCGGACCTGCTCGACGGGCCGCTCCGGACTTGGCCATGCGCCTGATCGTCCTCGGCGCCTGCTGCGCCCGCCGCCGTCGCGGGTGAGGCTGCCCGGGTGAGGGAAGCGCGCAGTGCCGGTGAGTCGGCCCCGGCGAGGGGCGTCGTCGCCCACAGCCACACGTACAGCAGGGCTCCGGCGCCGCCCGTCGCGGTGAGCACGCAGGCTCCTGCCCTCACGGTGGCCAGGGGCAGACCCGTGTGCTCGGCGAGACCCGCGCACACTCCTGCCACGGCATGCTGCCGGGGCCGGATGATCCTGGTCGTCCTCACGCCCTCATCCAAGCAGGCGCCGGTGCCGTCCGGCACTCCCCCGGGCCGATCCCAGGGTTCTGCCTCCACATCCCAGGGGACTCTCGGGGTGCTCCCCGATGGTGCGGAGCCCTCCGCCCGGGAATGCTGGAGCCATGACGACCCCTCCCCACGGCCCCGACTCCTCCGGTGCCTCCCCGGACGCACCGCCCGGCGAGAGCGCACCGCACACCGAGAACGACGAGGCAGGACGCCCCCGCTTCGGCTTCTTCGCCTGGATGCGCGGCATCGGACTGGTGCGCAGCGACGAGCGCTGGATCGCCGGCGTGTGCGGCGCCATCTCCGAGCGCACGGGCCTGGACCCCCTGCTGGTCCGCGGCATCGCGATCGTGGTCGCCCTCCTCGGCGGGCCTGTTCTCATCGCCTACGCGATCGGCTGGGCACTGCTCCCCGACATCCGGGACGAGATCGTGCTCGAAGACCTCTTCGCGGGGATCTTCGCTCCGGCCCAGATCGCCATCGGCGTGCTGATCCTCCTGGGCCTGACCCCCTACGGGCAGGGACTGTGGTGGCGGGGCGCGCCGGACTGGTGGAGCATGCCGGGCTGGCTCGAGACCACCATGCGCACCGCCTGGGCCCTCGTGCTGGTCGGAATCCTGGCCTGGCTCGTCGTGCTCATCGCACGCCGCACCGGTGACCACGCCGGCCACGGCCGTGACCGCCCACACGGGACGCGCGGCGGGTCGGCCGCCTCGGCGAACACAGAAGGGCCCTCCCAGGGTCAGCACTGGTCGGCCCTCGGCGCCGCGCCGCGCGCCCCGAGGGCCGCCGGGCACCACGGCGCCTCCTTCCAGCAGCGGTCGGCCGACCGGCGCGCCCACGAGGAGGATCTGCGACACCGCCGCGAGGAGAGGCTCGCCGAGCGCGCGGCGAGATGGCGCAGGCGCCAGCCCTCCGCAGGGTTCGTCGCGATCGGACTCGGCATGGCTCTGGTCGTCGGTGCGCTCGTCGCCCTCTCGGCCCAGGCTCTGGGGTGGTCCGACGCGCCGCTCATCGTGGGTCTCGCCGGCGCCCTCGCCGTCCTCGCGATCGCCACCGTGGTGGCGGGCATCCGCGGCCGAGAGAGCGGAGGTCTGGGACTGTTCTCCTTCATCGCCGTGATCGCCCTGGTCGTCTTCGGGGTCGTCCCCGCCGGCACGCAGATCAGTCCCTTCGGGGACACCCAGTGGACGGTCGACGCCCAGAGCATCGGCACGACCGAGCGCTTCGCGATGATCGCCGGGAGCCCCGGCCTGGACCTGCGTGACCTCTCGCCGGCTGATCGCGGAGGCGATGTGGAGATGTGGCTGGGCGCGGGGACCACCCAGGTGCTCCTTCCGGACGATGCTCCCGTGCGCGTGGAGGTTGACGGCCTGGTCGCGGGAGTGCGCACCCCTGACACCCGCGACTCCCAACCCGACGGGACCCTGCTCGCCTCGACCGAGCTCGAGAACCCGGCGGCCCGCACCGCCGACGACGAGGACATCACGACCGTGCACGTGCGCGTGCTGTTCGGCACCGCCGACATCGACATCCAGGAGACCCCGTGAGCGAGCACCAGCCTCTCGACACCGCACACGCGCCCGACGCGAGCACCGACCACGGCCCGGAGGGGACAGGGGAAGATCGCGACGCCGAGAGTCCGGACGCTCGGGAACGGCGGGGGCCCGTGTTCGGGACCATCTTCTGGGGAGCGCTGCTGCTGGTCGTCGCGCTCCTCGTCGGGATCCATTCCGTCCCCGCCGTCGCGATCGATCCGACGGTGCTGCTGATCGGAGCGGTGGTGGCGCTGGGGTGCCTGCTGGTGGTCGCCGGCGTCGCGGCCGCCCTGCGTCGGCCCCGCCGCTGACCGTTCACCGGCATCCGCGCACAGGCCGCGCGCTCAGTCCAGCGGCCTCCGGGTCGCGCCGTAGGTCGCCGAGCGCACCAGGTGCGCGTAGACCTTGAGCGCCTGGGTGACCTCGCGCTCGCGGCTCTCGGGGCGCCACGGCAGGTCGCCCTTGGCCGCGCGGCGACGGGTGAGCTCGTCCTCGGGCACGTCGAGCTGGAGCAGCCGCTTGTCGACGTCGATGATGACCTTGTCGCCGTCCTCGACCAGGCCGATGAGCCCGCCCTCGGCGGCCTCCGGGGAGATGTGGCCGATGGAGACGCCGCTGGTGCCGCCGGAGAAGCGCCCGTCGGTGATCAGGGCGCAGGCCTTGCCGAGCCCGCGGCCCTTGAGGAACGAGGTCGGGTAGAGCATCTCCTGCATGCCCGGACCGCCCTGCGGGCCCTCGTAGCGGATGACAACGATGTCGCCCTCCTTGACCGTCTTGTCGAGGATCTTCTGGACGGCCTCCTCCTGCGAGTCGCACACCACGGCGCTGCCCTCGAAGTGGAAGAGGTCCTCGGTGATGCCGGCCGTCTTGATGACGGCGCCCTCGGTCGCGAGATTGCCCTTGAGCACGCAGAGTCCGCCGTCCTTGGTGTAGGCGTGCGGGACCGCGCGGATGGCGCCGCCCTCGGCGTCGAGGTCCAGGTCGTCCCACAGGTTCGCCTGGGAGAACGCCTGCGTGGTGCGCACCCCGCCGGGTGCTGCGCGGAAGAAGGTCTTGGCCTCCTCGCTGGTCTCCCCGCTGCGCACGTCCCACTCGGCGAGCCACGAGTCCAGGTCCGGCGAGTGCACGGAATGGACCGAGTGGTCCAGCAGGCCGGCACGGCTGAGCTCGCCCAGGATGGCGGGGATGCCGCCGGCCCGATGGACGTCCTCGATGTGGTACTTCTGGCTGTTCGGGGCGACCTTGGAGACGCACGGCACGGATCGCGAGAGGCGGTCGATGTCCTCGAGGCCGAAGTCGATCCCGCCCTCGATCGCGGCCGCGAGGATGTGCAGCACGGTGTTCGTCGAGCCGCCCATCGCGACGTCCAGGCTCATCGCGTTCGTGAACGCGGCCTTGGTGGCGATGCTGCGCGGCAGCACCGACTCGTCGTCGTCGCCGTAGTAGCGGCGGCACAGGTCCACGACGGTGCGGCCGGCGCGCAGGAACAGCTCCTTGCGCAGCGCGTGGGTGGCGAGCGTGGTGCCGTTGCCCGGCAGCGAGAGGCCGAGCGCCTCGGTGAGGCAGTTCATCGAGTTCGCGGTGAACATTCCCGAGCAGGACCCGCACGTGGGGCAGGCGTTCTCCTCGATCTCCGCGAGCTGGACGTCGGTGACGCTCTCGTCGGCCGAGATCGAGATCGCGTCCACGAGGTCCAGGCGGTGGTCGACCACGCCCTCGACGGGCTTGCCGGACTCCATCGGCCCGCCGGAGACGAACACGACCGGGATGTTCAGGCGCATGGCCGCCATGAGCATGCCGGGGGTGATCTTGTCGCAGTTCGAGATGCACACGATGGCGTCCGCGCAGTGGGCGTTGACCATGTACTCGACGCTGTCGGCGATCACGTCGCGGCTGGGCAGCGAGTAGAGCATGCCGCCGTGCCCCATGGCGATGCCGTCGTCCACGGCGATCGTGTTGAACTCCTTGGCGACGCCGCCGGCCTCCTTGATGGCGCCGGCGACGAGGTCGCCCATGTTCTTCAGGTGCACGTGGCCGGGCACGAACTGGGTGTACGAGTTCGCGATCGCGATGATCGGTTTGCCGAAGTCGGACTTCTCCATGCCGGTCGCGCGCCACAGGGCGCGGGCACCGGCCATGTTGCGGCCGTGGGTCGAGGTTCGAGAGCGCAGTTGGGGCATATGACCATTAGGCCACGGTGGTGCGGAACCCACCAAGACGCCGGCACTACTAGTGGTGGAACTGATAGTTTTCGGCGCGTGGACGAACCAGCACGCAAGGAGCTCGGGGCCCTGCTGCGCCGACGGCGCAACGAGGTCGAGCGCTCGGACTACGACCTGGGGCCCGTGGGCCGCGGGCGCACCACGGGCCTGCGCCGCGAGGAGATCGCCTTCCTCTCGGGCGTCTCCGTCACCTGGTACACGTGGCTCGAGCAGGGGCGCGACATCAACCCCTCGCGCCAGGTGATCGACGCGGTCGCCGTGAACCTGCACCTCAGCGAGGCCGAGCACGACTACGTGCTGGGCCTCGCGGGCTTCACCCCGCGCCCGCGCCCCGACCTGGCCGAGCCCGAGCCGGTCCCGCCGCACGTCCAGCACCTGCTGGACGCCCTGGATCCGGCTCCCTCCTTCGCGCTCACCGCGCACTGGGACGTGGCCGCCTGGAACCGCGCCTACGAGGGACTGTTCCCCGGCGTGCTCGACGCCGATCCCGCGCAGAGGAACCTCCTGCAGTTCATCTTCACCGACCAGCGGGTGCGGGCGATGCTGCCCGAATGGGAGCTCACCAGCAGACAGTTCCTCGCCGAGTACCGCGCCGAGGCCGGCGGGCGCTCCGGCGGACCGCAGCACGTGCGCCTGGTCAAGCATCTGCGCGCGCTCTCCCCCGACTTCTCCCGCGCCTGGGACGCCCACGAGGTCGACCGCTTCAGCTCGCGCGTGCGCACCTTCGAGCACCCGGTGGGCGGACACCTGGTCTTCGAACAGGTCAACATCGTCCCGCAGGACGCACCCGACCTGCACATCGTCTCCTACCTGCCGCTCGAGGAGGGGAGCACGGCCGAGGGCATGCGGCGCCTGGTGGCCGGCGGGTGAACGTGCCCGCGCGTGAGCGGGCCGACGGGTGAGCGGGCCCACGGGCGACGAGGCCGATGGGCCGTCCCTGCGGATCGGGCCTCAGCGATCGCCCGTCCGCGTCTCCGGGCCCGGGGTCGCATCCGGATCCTCGAGTGTGATCGCGACGACCAAGGGGCTGGTGGGCAGGTAGCGCACGGCGATCCGGCGGCCGACGGCGAATCGGTCGAGGCTGCTGGGGTGCAGGTAGGCGCGGGTGTCCGCGTCCCACGGGGTGCGGACCCCGCCGGGCTGGACGCGCACGCTCACGGTGACCTCGATCTGGTCGTCCAGGCTCCTGCCCGTCGGGTGCGAGCGGAGCACGCGGGCGGGGACGAGCTCGCCGTGCAGGCGCGCGGCCGCGACCTCCGGCGGGACCAGGCCCAGGGCGATGCGTCGTCGCAGCAGGAGCTCGCGGACCAGCGGGTCCGCAGCGTCCACGAGCTCGGGGAAGTCCCCTCCGCCCGGGGCGAACCGCACGGGGAACGGGATGCCGGGCGCGAGGGCGGAGATCTCCGTGGGCGTCAGCCGCACCCGCAGGGCGAGCAGAGACGCCGCCCGGCCGTCGCCCTCGATGCGCAGGCGCACCAGATGCTCGCGGGAGGCGTCGGAACGTCGGGCGCTGTCGGCCGATTCCTCGGTGCACCGGAGGTCGAGCACGCTCGCGACGCCGATCGTGGACGGCCGCGACGCCGCGGGCTCGGGCGCCGACCTCGCGCGCCTCGCCCCGAGCAGTGCAGCACCGAGGCTGAACCGTCCCATGCCCATCCGTCCCTTCTGCCGCTGAACCGTGGGCCGCTCGCCCGTCGGTCATCCGACGGCCGCCCGCCGGGAGAACTCTCGCCCGTCGGCCGTCGGCCGTCGGTGTGGCGGCCGCGCGGAGATGCACCGATCACGCGCCGCACCGCCTGCGGCGCGTGATCGCATGCTAGCGGCGGATCAGGCGACGGGCAGAGCCGGTTCGACCTCCGGGACGTCGGCGGTGCGCGCCACGGGATTGGGCATCGTCCCGGCGTAGAGCAGGGATTCGGCCTGGTTGCCGATGTCGACCATCTGCAGGGTGTTGCGCAGCTGCAGACGGTTCAGGCACGAGTGCGCGAACTCCTCCGTGCGCAGGTCCACGTCGCCGGAGAGTCCGCGCGCGAGCTCGGGGTGGCGCGCCTCATAGGCGTCCAGGGCAGCGGCGACCCGCTGCCAGAAGGTCTCCGCGCGCAGCACTCCGTCGGCCTCGAGGATCCCGGAGAGGTGGCGCAGCACGCCGTCGAAGACGTCCGTGAAGACCGAGAGCGCCTTCTCGTCGCCCGGGACCACCGCGCGGATCCGCGCGATCCGCTCCGGCAGCGCGCGGGGGCCCAGCACGGCGGTCTCCTCGCCGATGTCCTTCATGAACGCGCCCACCACACGCTGCTCGCGCACGCGCAGGATGAGATTCTCGCCGTGCGGCATGAACACGAGGGCGTGGCCGAGCAGCGCGTGGACCAGCGGCTGCAGATAGGCGGCGAGGTAGTCGTCGAGCCAGACCTCGGGGGCGAGTCCGGAGGCGCGGATCATCGTGGTCGCGAGCGCCGTGCCCTCGTGGTCGCGGTGCAGCAGCGCCGCCATGGTCATGGCCCGTTCGCCCTCGCCGAGCAGCGGCAGGGGGTTCTCACGCCACAGGGCCGCGAGCATCTTGCGGTGCGGGTTGGTCGCGGGCGTGCGGTGGTAGACGTCGCCCGTGTACCCGAGCGCCGCGCGCTCGCGCAGGACGGAGAAGCCGCGGTCCGCGAACTCGGGGTCGCCCGTGACGACGCCGTGCACCCAGTCGTTGATCGCGGGGGTGTCGCGCATGTACTGCGGGGACAGACCGCGCAGGAAGCCCATGTTCTGGATCGCGAGCGCCGTCTTCACGTACGGGGCGGCGGGCCGGCTGCGGTCGAAGAAGGTGCGCAGGGACTGCTGCGCCTGGAACTCGTCGCCGCCCGGGCCCAGCGGCACGAGGTCCTGCCGGGCCACGTCCGCGGCGAAGGTGAGCGGCAGCCGGTGGTCGGCCTGCCAGGGGTGCAGCGGCATGAGGTGAAAGTCCGACGGGTCGAGCCCCCGCGCGAGGAGCCGGTCGGCGAAGGCGGCGCGCTCCTCGGCGCTGAGCGCGCCGGCCAGATGGTCCTCGAGGTCGTAGCCCTCGCCGAGGCTGAGATGGCTGAGCTCCCGGCGCACCGCGATCCACTGCAGTCGCGTGCGCCGGCCCTGCTCGGGCGCATAGGCGCGGTAGTCGCTGAGCGCATAGCCGATGCGGCCGCTGCCCGCGAGGAACCCCGGGTGCCCCTCGGTCATCGCGGCCTCGATCTGCTGCAGATCGGCGTCCAGCAGCTGCCGGGCCGTGGGACGACGGCCCTCGCGGGCGTCCTGCAGCTTCGCGCACGCCGCCGCGAAGGTCGAGGCGAGCTCCTCGAGGTAGGTCGAGAGCAGGTCGTCGGGAATGCCGAGAACGCTCTGGAAGGCGGCGACGAACTCGAGCACGTCGAGGCGGCCGTGGGCCGGGCGCTCGCCGCCGTCGGCCGGCGTGCCGTCCGACGACGCGCCGTCGGGCGCGGCGCGGTGCTGCGAGGGCTCGATCCGGACGATCGAGTCCTCGTCGACCAGCCAGTGCTCGAGCGGGAGCACGCGGGCGCGGAAGCGGTAGCTCGCCCCCGCGTCCGCGGGCACGGTCAGCTCCCACCAGCCGTCCTCGAGATCGACCGGCGCCAGGATCCGCTCGTGCGAGAACTCGGAGATCGCCTTGGCGAGAAGATGCCGGTGGACGGCGTCGGCGACGTCGGGACGCAGGTGGGCGTGGGGGTCCTCTGCGCCCTCGCCGCCGCTGTCGCCGAGCGGGGAGCCCGCGAAGTCCTCCCGGGTGCAGACGCTGAGCGCGGCGCGCTTGGGGTGGCCGTCGACCGTGAGGTCGAGCTCGCGCAGCACGCGGAAGCCCGCGGCGGCGTTCTTGGCAAGGATGCGGTCGTTGCGCGCGTCGGGCTCGACGACGACGCGCTCGGCCCCGCGCTGCGCGAAGCAGAAGCGCATGACGGCGGCCATGACGTCCGCCGTGAAGCCGTGGCGCCGCTCCCCAGCCGGCGGGCCGACGAGCACGTGCATGCCCAGGTCGCCCGCGCGGATGCGCAGCGCGTGCCGCGGGATGAGGATCGCGGGGTCGTAGGTCTCGACGTAGACGACGTCGGCGCCGGTCCCGGGTGCGTCCTCGCTGTCGATGGCGCCGATCCAGCCGTCCTGGGCGGGGTCGTCGGCGATCGTTCGGAGGTAGGCGAGGGTCTGCTCGCCGGAGTTCTCGGTCATCTCCCAGTAGCGGGCGCGGGGATCGGTGAGCCAGGTGTGGACGACGGCCGCGTCGCGCGCGGGGTCGACGGGTCGGAAGGTGATCTGCACGGGGGTCTCCTGGTGGGTCAGGCGTCGTCGGCGGGGAGGCCGAAGGTCTGGAAGGCGATGCGGCGCTCGATCGGGTAGGGCTCGCGGCCGGTGATCGCATCGAGCACCACGGAGGCGCGCCAGGCGCCGAAGCCGAGGTCGGGGGCGGTGACGCCGTGGGTGTGCTCCTCGGCGTTGAGCACGTGGATCCGCTGCTGGTCGTCGATCGTGTAGTCGCGGGAGACGTCGAGCCGGCCGCGGGAGTCGCGGCGGATCCTCTCTCCCAGGGGCGCGAGGAGCGCGGGCGCGCTCGAGCGGTACCCGGTGGCGGCGACCACGGCGCGGGTGCGGTGCTCGCGCCGGGTGCCTAGCTCGCCGTGCTCGAGGGTGAGCACGTGCTCGCCGGTCTCCGCGTCGTGGCGCGCGGCGGTCACGGCGGTGTCGGTGAGCAGCATGGTGGGGACCTCGGCGCCGCCCTGGCTGAGCCGGTAGAGCAGGTCGTGGATGTCGTCGACCAGGTCGCCGCTGATGCCCTTGTACAGGGTCCGCTGCTCGCGCCCCAGGCTCTCGCGCCGCTCCTCGGGCAGGGAGCGGAACAGGTCCGTGTACTCCGGCGAGGTCATCTCGAGGGTGAGCTTCGTGTACTCCATCGGGAAGAACCGGGGCGAGCGGGTCACCCAGTCCACGCGCGTGCCGCGCGCGGCGGCATCCTCGAGGAGGTCGCGGTAGATCTCCGCGGCGCTCTGGCCGCTGCCCACGATCGTCACGGATCCGGCGTCCAGCAGCTGCTCGCGCGCAGGCAGGTACTGCGAGCTGTGGATCACCGGGGTGGCCGACGACTCGGACGCCGCATCGTCCGTCGCCGGCCCGTGCTCCCCCGCCTCGGCGAGGCCGGCGAGGGCGGGCGGCAGCACGGGCCGGGTGCCGACGGCGAGGACGACGTGCCGCCCGCGGTGCTGCTCGGTGCCCACGACCGCGCCGTCGGCGTCGAGCACGTCGGCCGTCACGAGCAGGTGCTCGCCCTCCTCCTCGACCGAGCGGACGCGTCGGCGCCAGCGCAGCGTGTCGAGCTGCTCGGCGACCCAGCGGCAGTAGCGGTCGTACTCGGAGCGCAGCGGGTAGAAGGACTCGCGGATGTAGAAGGGGTAGAGCCTGCCGGTCTCCTTGAGGAACTGCAGGAAGGAGAAGCGGGAGGTGGGGTCGGCCATCGTCACGAGGTCCGCGAGGAAGGGCACCTGGATGGTGGCGCCCTCGAGCATCATCCCGGGGTGCCAGGAGAAGCCCTGCGCCTGGTCCAGGAAGATCGCGTCGACGTCCTCGAGCGGCTCGCTGAGCGCGGCCATGCCGAGGCCGAACGGACCGATACCGATCCCCACGAGGTCGTGGACGGGGGCGCCGACGGGGGCGCCGACGGGCGCTGTGGTCTGCTGGGAGCTCATCGCGCGCTCCCCTCGGCCGCGAGGCGGCTGCCGGCGAGAAGGCCGCGGCCGGTCGCGCGCACCAGGTCGAGCACGGCGGCGACGTCCGTCAGCGTGGCCTCGGGGTTCAGCAGGGTGAGCTTGAGCCACGGGGAGCCGTCGATCGTGGTGCGGGCGACCATCGCGCGGCCGGACTGGAAGAGGATGCGTCGGATCAGGGCGACATGCCCGTCGGCCGTGCGGTCGTCCACGCCCGCGGGCTGGAAGCGGAACAGCACGGTGCTGAGGTCGCTCGTGCCCAGCACGGTGAAGTCGCGGTCGGCCCGCAGCAGATCGCGGACCTCGAGGGCGAGGTCGCAGACGGCGTCGACCATCTCGCCGAGTCGCGCGGCACCGAGAGAGCGCAGGGTGGTCCAGAGCTTGAGGGCGTCGAAGCGGCGGGTGGTCTGCAGGGACTTGTCGACCTGGTTGGGCTCTGCCTCGGCCGACGCCGCCTCCGCCGCGGGGTTCAGGTAATCCGCGTGCCAGGCCGCGGCGCGCAGATCAGCGGGGTCGCGCACGAGGATCGCGCTCGAGGACACGGGCTGGAAGAAGGTCTTGTGGAAGTCGATCGTCACGGAGTCCGCGCGCTCGATGCCCGTGAGCAGGTGCCGGCGGCGCGCCGAGACGAGCAGCCCGCCTCCGTAGGCGGCGTCCACGTGCAGCCAGACCCCGGCGTCCTCGCAGGCCTCGGCGATCGCGGGCAGCGGGTCGATGATCCCGCGGTCGGTGGTGCCGGCCGTGACGGCGACGGCCATCGGCCGCTCCCCCGCCGCCTCGAGCGCTGCCAGACGATCGTGCAGGTCAGCGGGGTTCATGCGGCCATCGGCGTCGGAATCGACCGTCACGACGGAGTCCGCGGAGAGCCCCAGCAGGTGCGCGGAGCGGGCGACGGAGAAGTGGCTGGCGGCGGTGGTGAGCACGCGCAGTCGCGGCAGCGCGTCGGTCCGATCATGCGGGTCCTCGCGCAGCGCCCGCTCGCGGGCGAGGAAGAGCGCCTGCAGGTTGGACTGGGTGCCGCCCGAGGTGAACACGCCGTCCCCGCTCGCGAATCCGGCGAGGCCCGCGGCCCAGCGCACGAGGCGCCGCTCCATGTGGGTCGCGACGAGGGACTGGTCGAAGGTGTCCACGGACGTGTTGACGGCGGCGAGCATCGCCTCGGCCGCGACCGCCGGGAGCGCCACCGGGCAGTTCAGGTGCGCGAGGTACGAGGGGTGGTGGAACCAGACGGCGTTCTTCGCGTACAGCGCGTCGGCCTCCGCCAGGGCCGCGCGATCGCCGATGCCCGAGCCGTCGAGGTCGACGACCTCGACCAGGCGCTCGAGGGAGGATCGATCAGGGCCGACGGAGGGCGCGTCGACGGAGCGGAAGCGTCCGGCGATCGTGTCGACCACCTCGTGGAGGAGCTCGGCGTAGGCATCGGCGGAGGAGCCGTTGAGCAGCGCGGTCGTCGACGCTGCGGAGTGCGCGGTGGTGCCGGCGGGCGCCGGGAGCTCGGGCGCAGAGGTCTGCGGGAGCAGCTGGGACATGGGGTCGGAACCTTCCTGCCGGTGGGGCGGAAGGGCGCCCCACGGTCGTTGAGGGTTGCCTACCCTAAGCGCGCTCGAGCGAGACTGCGCAAGCAGGATCTCGAGCCGGATGAGATAGCCGACAGTTGCCCGGCGTCGCTCGCCAGGCGAGACGAAACCGCAGGCAGAGCGGATATTCATGGTGTCTGGTCGAGAGCTGGGCGGACTTTCTCGACAGGTCGGGCGGGCGCTCACGGCGGGTCGTTGCCGACGAGCCCGTCGATCGCTTCGCGGATGATGGAGGTCTGCCCGGTGTGCAGGAGGTTCTCCTCGAGGATGTCCACGAGCCGCCGGCGCCGGCTCACCCGGTACTCCGGCTCGTCCTGGACGAGCTCGTCGAGCCCACCGTCCCGGACCAGCTCGCTCCATTCCTGGCGGCAGCGGGCGATCGTGCCGTACCAGACGTCGTAGAGCTCCTCGGGTCTCGCCTCGGGGGCTCGGGTCCATTCCGCGTCGTATGCCGTCCATGCCCCGGGCCCGGTGGTGGGCGGTCCGGGGTCGCGGCCGGCAGCCGAGGCGGTCCACATCTCCTCGACCTTCGCGAGGTGGATCATCGTGCCGGCGACCGTCACCCCCGAGGGCGGGTGGCGCATGCCCAGCTGCTCCTGCGTGAGCCCGCCGGACTTCCAGGCGAACTGGCGATGCACGCGGTCCAGGGCGAACAGGAGCATCTCCCCCTCGCCGCCGCGCAGGCATTCCTCCATGGGTACGTCGTTGTAGTCCATGTCGCGACGCTACTCCCCCGGGCCGACATCAGTGCCTCGAGGCAGCGGTACTCCGGCCGACATCGGACTCGCGCGTTCTCCGACGGCCGCAGTCCCGCCCTCACAGGTGCCGCGACGGATCCATCCGCTGGTGCAGGATGCGGATCACGTCGATGCGATCTCCTCGCCGAACGAAGAAGACGAGATGGCCTCCGGTCGCGTATCGGCGGTACCCCTGACGGATCTCGTCGACGGGACGGCCCCGATCTGGGTCTGCAGCAGCACGCTCGATGGCGTTCAGGATGTCGCGGAGGTAGGACTCCACCTGCGAGGCGTCCCAGCGGCTCTCCGTGAAGTCCCAGATCTCGGAGAGATCCCTCTGCGCCGCCGGGGTGAGGCGGAAGCGGCTCATGCCTGCTTCGACGCGATGAAGGCGTCGAAGTCGAAAGGCTGGGCCTCGCCGCTCTCCTCGCCGGCGATGAGAGCTTCGCGCAAAGCCGTCAACTGCGTCTCCCGGTCCTCGAGGAGGCGCAGTCCGGCACGGATCACCTCGCTGGAGGACCGGTAGCGGCCCGAGGCGACCTGCGCAGCGAGGAACCCGGTGAAGTGGTCATCAAGGCTGATCGACGTGTTCTGAGCCATGAACCAAAGATACCAAGAATGGGTAACTCCGACGCCCTATGACCCCACCGGCCGCCAGGGGTGCCGTCCACCTGCCCCGAGCACAGGAGCGCCGCACCCGACGAGGGGTGCGGCGCTCCTGCGATGAGCTGCGTGCGGGGCCGGTCAGCCCTGGACGCCCAGCTTCTCCATGATGATCTCGCGCACGCGGCCGGCGTCCGCCTGACCGCGGGTGGCCTTCATGATGGGGCCGATCAGGGCGCCGATCGCCTGGACCTTGCCGCCCTGGATCTTGGCGACCACGTCCGGGTTGTCGGCGATCGCCTGCTCGACGGCGCCGGTGAGCACCGAGTCGTCGGAGACGACCGCGAGGCCCTCCTTCTCGACGATCGCGGAGGGATCGCCCTCGCCGGCGAGCACCTTGCCGAGCACCTGGCGGGCGATCTTGTCGTTGATCTTCTTGTCGTCGATGAGCTTCTGGAGCTCGGCGACCTGCGTCGGGGTGGCCGTGAGCTCCTCGAGCTCGACGCCCTGCTCGCCGGCGGTGCGAGCGAGCTCGCCCATCCACCACTTGCGGGCGGACTGGGCGCTCGTGCCCGCAACCACGGTCGCCTCGATGACGTCGAGGGCGCCGGCGTTGATGACGTCGCGCATCTCGAGATCGCTGAAGCCCCACTCCTCGCGCAGACGACGGCGGCGCGCCGCCGGCAGCTCGGGGAGGTTCGCCCGCAGCTCCTCGACCCACTCGCGACTCGGCGCGACGGGCACCAGGTCGGGCTCGGGGAAGTAGCGGTAGTCCTCGGCGTCGGACTTCACGCGCCCGGCGCTCGTGTGCCCGTCCTCCTCGTGGAAGTGACGGGTCTCCTGGATCACCGACCCGCCGGCGTCGAGGATCCCCGCCTGTCGGGAGATCTCGTAGCGCACGGTGCGGTCGATCGAGCGGAACGAGTTCACGTTCTTCGTCTCGGTGCGCGTGCCCAGCGGCGCATCGGCCGACGCTCGCAGCGAGACGTTCACGTCGGCCCGCACGTTGCCGCGCTCCATGCGCGCCTCGGAGACGTCGAGGGCGCGGAAGATGTCCCGCAGGGTCCGCACGTAGGCGGCGGCCACCTCGGGTGCCCGCTTGCCGACGTTCGGGATCGGACGGGTCACGATCTCCACGAGCGGCACGCCGGCGCGGTTGTAGTCCACGAGCGAGTGGGTCGCGCCCTGGATGCGGCCGGTGCCGCCCACGTGCGTGGACTTGCCGGCGTCCTCCTCCATGTGGGCGCGCTCGATCTCGACGCGCACGATCTCGCCGTCCTCGAGCTCCACGTCCACCCAGCCGTCGTGCGCGATCGGCTCGTCGTACTGGGAGGTCTGGAAGTTCTTCGTGAGGTCCGGGTAGAAGTACTGCTTGCGGGCGAAGCGGCAGGACTCGGCGATCTCGCAGTTCAGCGCGAGCCCGATCCTGATCGCGTACTCGACGGCCTTCTCGTTGACCACGGGCAGCGTGCCGGGCAGGCCCAGGCTCACCGGGGTGATCGCAGTGTTCGGCTCGGCCGCGAAGATGTTCGGCGCACCGTCGAACATCTTGGTCGCGGTGCCCAGTTCCACGTGCACCTCGATGCCCAGCACCGGGTCGTAGCGGTCGGTCGCGTCCTCGAAGTCGACGAGGTCGGTATCGATGGTCGTCATCACTTCACCTCTCCGGTCTGAGCGCCGGACTGCGCGCCGGTCAGCGCGGGGGCGCGGTCCAGCAGGGGGCCGCCCCAGGAGTCCTCGAGCAGCGCCTCGAGGGTGCCGCCCACCCGGTACAGGCGCTCGTCGGCCCGCGCGGGGGCGAGGAACTGGATGCCCGCGGGCAGCCCGTCCTCCGCGAGCCCGCTGGGCAGGGACAGCCCGGGCACGCCCGCGAGGTTCGCGGGGATCGTGGCGATGTCGTTCATGTACATCGCCAGCGGGTCGTCGGTCTTCTCGCCGAGGCGGAAGGCGACGGTGGGCGAGGTCGGCGAGGCGAGCACGTCGACCTGCTCGAAGGCGCCGGCGAAGTCGCGCTGCACGAGCGTGCGGACCTTCTGGGCGCTGCCGTAGTAGGCGTCGTAGTAGCCCGCCGAGAGCGCGTAGGTGCCCAGCAGGATGCGGCGCTTGACCTCGTCGCCGAAGCCGGCGCCGCGGCTGGCCTTCATGACCGACTCGGCCGTCGGATGGTCCTCGGGGACCACGCGCAGCCCGTAGCGCATGCCGTCGAACTTCGCGAGGTTCGAGGACGCCTCCGACGGCATGATCAGGTAGTACGCGCCGAGCGCGTACTCGAAGTTCGGGCAGGAGACGCGGACGATCTCCGCGCCGGCCTGCTCGAGGGCCGCGAGGGACTCCTCGAAGCGGGCCCGGACCTCGGGGGCGAAGCCGTCGCCCTCGAGCTGCTCGATGACGCCCACGCGCAGGCCCTTCACGTCCTTGCGGCGCGCGGCCTCGCCGAAGGCGGGGACGGCCTCGGGGAGCGAGGTCGAGTCGCGCGCGTCGTGCCCGGCGATGAGCTCGTGCAGCAGCGCGGCGTCCTCGACGGTGCGGGTCACGGGCCCGGCCTGGTCGAGCGAGCTCGCCATCGCGATCAGCCCGTACCGGGAGACGGAGCCGTAGGTCGGCTTCACGCCGACGGTCCCGGTGACCGACGCGGGCTGGCGGATCGAGCCGCCGGTGTCGGTGCCGATCGCGAGCGGCGCCTCGTAGGCGCCGACGGCCGCGGCGCTGCCGCCGCCCGAGCCGCCCGGGATGCGCTCGCGGTCCCAGGGGTTGCGCGTCGGCCCGAAGGCGCTGTTCTCGGTCGAGGACCCCATGGCGAACTCGTCCATGTTGGTCTTGCCCAGGATCGGCAGTCGCGCCGCGCGCAGCTTCTCCACGAGCGTCGCGTCGTACGGGGGCACCCAGCCCTCGAGGATCTTCGAGGCGGCCGTGGTGGGCGTGCCCTTGGTGACCACGACGTCCTTGACGGCGATCGGCACGCCGGCGAGCGCGTGCAGCTGCTCGCCCGCCGCGCGACGCTCATCCACGTCGCGCGCGACCTCGAGGGCCGCGTCCTCGCTCACGTGCAGGAAGGCGTTGAGGTCGCCGTCCACGGCCGCGATGCGGTCGAGGTGGGCGCGGGTGAGCTCCTCGGAGGAGAAGTCGCCGGCGGCGAGGCCCTGGGCCTGCGCCGCGGCGGAGAGGCGCGTGGGATCCGCGCTCGGGTGGTTCTCGGTGCTGCTCATGCTCACTCCTCCCCCAGGATCTGCGGGACCTCGAAACGACCGTCCTCCGCCTCGGGGGCGCCGGAGAGCGCCTCCTCCTGGGTGAGGGTCGCGGTGACGACGTCCTCGCGGAACACGTTCGTCATGGGGATGGGGTGGCTGGTCGCGGGCACGTCCTCCGTGGCGACCTCGGAGACGGATGCGACAGCGTCCATGATGGCGTCGAACTCGCCCGCGTAGCGGGTGATCTCGTCATCAGTGAGCTGGATCCGTGCGAGGTCGGCGAGGCGTGCGACGTCTTCTCGTCCGATCGCTGGCATGCCATCCATCCTAGAGGCGATCGCGGGGTGGGTGGACCGGCGCGCACACGGCGAGCGCCGCATTGGCTCAGTCCCCGACGCGGTAGTGGTAGGTGCCGATGCGCCGGAAGCCGAGCTTTCTATACAGGGCGAGCGCCGCAGGATTGTCCGTCTCGACCTCGAGCAGTGCGCGCTCGGCGCCCTGCACCTGCGAGGCGGCGAGCAGGGTGCGCACCACAGCGGTGCCGAGACCCTCACGTCGGTGCTCGGGATCGGTGGCGATCTGGTTGAGCACGGCGGAGCGGGTGCGGCCGTGGTCGACGAGGGCCGCACGGCCCACGGCCGCCGGAGTCTTCCCGTCGGCCGGCGCTCCCGCCCCCTCGCCCGCAATGGCGACGTGCACAGCGGGGGTCCCGGCGAGGATGTCGTGCAGGGTCTCGCAGGCCCCCTCGCCCTCACGCGGTGACAGGCCCCAGGATGCGGCGAACCAGTCCTCGGGCAGCGGCCCGGTGCTGATCGTCGCCCGGGGGTCGGGCGCCGGAGTCCTCGGACCGAGCGGCAGTTCGAGGATCTCGCAGGACGCCTCGACCGCGAGACCGCGCCGCGCGAGCGACTCGTCGACCGCGGCGTGGCCGTTCTTGGGATAGACGCGGAACAGGAGGGGCTCCTCGGACGCGCCGGCCAAGCCGGTGACGCGGTCGAGTGCCGCGTCGAGCGCCTCCGGGTCCGTCGGCGGATCGACGGGGACGATGCTGTTCGCGCGCCGGGTGACGCCCCGAGATCGCAGGAGGGCGAAGCCGTCGACGTCGAGCCGCGAGAGCGGGCGCCACCCGCCCATCAGGGTCTCGACGAGCGCCGTCGGACCAAGCGGCTTCGGACGCGCGCCCGCCGTCGAGGAGTTCTTGGAGGATCTGTTCTTCGCACTCTTCCTGGCCACCGCTCGATCGTAGTGGGGAGGCGACGACGGGCGCGGCGGCGGCCGTGTGCGTAGGATCGTGCATCTCGCCCCCGAGAGCCCGATACCTCTTCAGCGCTGAAGGTGATCGCATGTCCGTCGACCCCCACATCGACTACCACGCCCATGACCCGGAGGATGGCGAGGAGCTGTCCGACAACCCCGCGATCCGCGAGGCCCAGATCCTTGAGGCGCGGATGCGCAAGGCCCTGGCCACGAAGGAGGACCCGCTGCGCGAGGGCGAGAGCACCTCGGACCGCATGCACCGCGAGGAGTGAGGTGCCGCTCGACCCGCCCTGCACCGATCCTCCCCATGCTCGTTCCCTCCACATCGGCCCGCCCCTCCCATCGGGATGTCATGGCCCGATGACACACTGGCGCCCATGACCGCGAGCGCCGCAGAGACCCATCCGCAGCTGCATGCCGAGGCCGTCGAGGCCCTGCGCGACCTCACCGGCAGGGGCGACGCCGCCTTCCATCCCGGCCAGTTCGAGGCGATCGCCGCCCTCGTGGACGAGCATCGCCGAGCGCTCGTCGTCCAGCGCACCGGGTGGGGGAAGTCGGCGGTCTACTTCCTCGCGGCCCTGCTGCAGCGTCGTCGCGGCGCCGGACCCGCCCTCATCGTCTCCCCCCTCATCGCCCTCATGCGCGACCAGGTCGCCGCGGCCGCCCGCGCGGGCGTGCGCGCCGAGGCGATCAGCTCGGCGAACCCGACGGCCTGGACGCAGATCGAGCAGTCCCTCGCGGCCGACGAGATCGACGTGCTCCTGGTCTCTCCCGAGCGCCTGGTCAACCCCCGCTTCCGCGATGAGCAGCTCCCCCGCCTGATCGAGCGCTGCGGCCTCCTGGTGATCGACGAGGCGCACTGCATCTCGGACTGGGGCCACGACTTCCGTCCCGACTACCGGCGTCTGCGCGACCTCGTCGCCCAGCTGGGCCCCCAGGTGCCCGTGCTCGCCACCACCGCGACCGCCAACTCCCGCGTGGTCGCCGACGTCGAGGAGCAGCTGGATGTCACGGCGCAGGGCAGCTCCGGAGAGCCGGGGGTGCCGGGGCCGACCGATGGGACGACGAGCGTGCTCACGCTGCGCGGTCCGCTGACCCGCGACTCGCTGCGACTGGGCTCCCTCTCCCTGCCCGACGACCGGGCACGCCTGGACTACCTGGTGCGCCACCTCGACTCCTTCGAGGGCTCGGGCATCATCTACACGCTCACGGTCCCCGCGGCCGAGGATCTCGCCGCCCTGCTGAACACCTCCGAACGGCCGGTACGCGCGTACACCGGCCGCACCGACGCGGAGGACCGCGCGCAGCTCGAGGCGGACCTCAAGGACAACCGGATCAAGGCGCTCGCCGCGACCAGCGCGCTCGGCATGGGCTTCGACAAGCCGGACCTCGGCTTCGTCATCCACCTCGGCGCCCCGAGCTCCCCCGTCGCCTACTACCAGCAGGTGGGCCGTGCCGGCCGCGCCACCGACAGCGCCGACGTCCTGCTGCTGCCCGGCCGCGAGGACCGGGCCATCTGGGAGTACTTCGCGACTGCCTCGATGCCCTCGCAGGACTCCGCCTCCCAGGTCCTCACCGCCCTGGCCGAGGCCGGTTCCCCGCTCAGCACCGCGGCGATCGAGGCGCGCGTGGACGTGCGCCGGGCGGCCCTCGAGCTGCTGCTGAAGGTCCTCGCGGTCGACGGCGCCGTGGAGGCGGTCAAGGGCGGCTGGGTCTCGACTGGCCGGCCCTGGGAGTACGACGCCGACCGCTACGAGAACGTGGCCCGCACCCGCCGCGAGGAGCAGCAGGCGATGCTCGCCTACGAGCGCCTGGGTGCAGACGGCGCGGGACCGGACGTCGTCGCCTCAGACCCCGCGCAGTGCCGCATGGTGTTCCTCGCCCGTCAGCTCGACGACACGACCGCGGAGCCCTGCGGGCGCTGCGATGTCTGCGCGGGTGTGTGGTTCCCGTCGGCCGATGCCCCGGCGGACGCCGCCGATGCGCAGGTCTCCGCCCTCCTGGACCGCGTGGGCGTGCCCGTCGAGCCGCGCAAGCAGTGGCCCCAGGGGCTCGACCAGCTGCACATGCGGGGCCTGCAGGGCGCCGCCCCCAAGGGCAAGATCCCCGAGGGCGAGCGCTGCGAGGAGGGGCGCGTGATCGCCCGCATGTCCGACCTGGGCTGGGCGGTCCCCCTGCGCAGCCTGCTGCGCAGCGACGAGGACGGCCGCCCCGTCGATGCCGCCGTCCCCCAGAACATCGGCTCGCGGATCATCGAGGTGCTCAAGGACTGGGACTGGCAGCAGCGCCCCGTGGGCGTCATCGCGATCCCCTCGACCACCCGACCCCAGCTCGTGTCCTCGCTCGCCGCGGGGATCGCGTCCATCGGCCGCCTGCAGGACCTCGGTGCGCTCGGACTGTCCTCCGATGCCGCTCCCCTCAGCGGCGCCCGCAACAGCGCCTTCCGCGTCGCCGCCCTCTGGGACCGCTTCGTCATCACACCCGAACTCCAGCAGGGGCTCGACGCGCTGGACGGAGCGCCGATCCTGCTCGTCGACGACATCGTGGACACCCGCTGGACGATGACGATCGCCGCCCGTCTGCTGCGCCGCGCCGGCTCCGGGCCGGTGCTGCCGCTGGCCCTCGCGCAGGAGGCGTGAGGTGGGGATGTACTACAACGTACGACCGGCGCTACGATGGCACACGACGGAATCCTGACCTGGAGCGACGAGTCCGCGGACTACATCCGCTCACGATCCTCCCGCTATGCGGGTGCGATGGACGTCGAGCCGCGCTGGTGCGAGGAGGCGCTCCAGGATCCGCGGTGTGCGGTCCTGATCCGCGATCCGAAGTCGCGGATCGGCGCGAGCCGATTCATCGGCTGGTCGCGCAGTGCCCATCGCACGCTGGTCGTGATCGCATACCTGGATGACGAAGGTCGCGTCCACGGGATCAATGCGTGGCCCGCGACGGGGCACGATCTAGATCTGTATGAGGCGGTTGACGATGACGAAGAACCTTCCCCCTGACCTCGAGCGAGCGCTGCGCGAAGAGTCAGAGACCACCCGCGACGATCCCTATCCGGATGCCACGACACCCCAGGTCGAGCGCGGGCTCCGATCGAAGGTGTACTCGGTGAGGCTGAGCGCCGAGGAGCAGGAAGAGGTCCAGCGCATCGCTGCCGCACGCCACCTTCCGCCCTCCACGCTTGTGCGCTCGTGGATCCTCGAACGCCTCGAGGTCGAGCAGAAGGCGTGACCATCGGAGCCCATTCGTAGGTCCCGCAGCGCTCAAGTCTGTGCCAGCAGGCATCAATGAACTGCTGGTCTCCGAGCAGTCGTGACACCAGGAAGGGATCGGGATGAACGAGCATCAGCATGCGGATCACAGCAGAGCCGGCGGCGAGGAGCTCGAGGAACGGTCCGTCGAGGTCAGCGCACTCGCGATCAACATCGCCGTGCCCGAGAGCCTGCAGTGGACCGACATCCGGCGGGACCAGGAGTTCCGCCTCACGAGCATCACCGTGCGCCTGCTCCCGGACTCGACGCTCGCGGCGAAGGCCTACGGTCGGCCGGTCGAGGGAGGTCGCGGCGGCTACGTGTCCTTCGCTGTGCCCGAGACGCCGGAGATCGGCGCCCTGATCGAGGCCGGCGCCCGCGAAGCGGCGGCGCGCTGGTCGGGTCAGCGAGGGCTGGGCTGAGCGGAGTCGCCCCCGCGCGCTGCGGGCATCGGGTCTGGCGAGCCCGTCGTCGCACCAGGACCGATGCGTCGCGAGAGCTGCCAGCAGCCGATGTCCGTCTGTCCCCATGCATCATCCCCCGCGGCGAGCACCCGCCCGTCGGAGCGCAGCGCCAGGGAGTGCTGCGGCCCGGCGACGAGCGCGACGACATCCATCCACGCACCGATCTCGCGGCGCCCCGGAGTGCTGTCGCCGGCGACGAGGACGCGCCCATCGGCCCGCAGGCCCAGCACGTGGTGGCTGCCCGAGGAGATCGCGGTGATGCCGCTCCAGGTGGTGACGGCATCCCTGCCGTCGCCCCTGTCCCCGGCGATCAGCACGCGCCCGTGCGAGGTCAGGCCCACGGTGTGCAGGTGCCCGGCGGCGACGGCGACCAGGTCGGTCCATCCGTCGACCGCGCACTGCCCCCGCGCGTTGTTGCCGGTCGCTCGCGCGGTGCCGTCGGCCGCGAGGCCCACCGTGTGCCAGTCGCCGCAGGCCGCATCGCGCATCCCGCGCCAGTCGCCGACGTCGCAGGCACCCTCGTCCCGTCGACCGACGGCGAGCACGGTGCCGTCCTCGCGCACGCCGATGGTGCGGCGCCAGCCCGCGGCGATCGCCACGACCCCGGCCCATCCGGCGACCTCGCACTGGCCGTGCGCGTTCCATCCGCGGGCCGTGACCGTGCCGTCCGCGCGGAGCCCCACCGAGTGGGAGCGACCGGTGTTCGCGGCAACGTGCACGGACCCTGCGGCGACCGAGACGATATGCGTCCAGCCCTCCACCCGGTGCGCGCCCGAGGGATCGCGTCCCGCCGCGACCACGGCGGCGTCCTCCCGGATCCCGAGGGAGTGCCGGGGACCCGCGGTGAGCACACGGCGCGGCGCCCGCGGGGGAACGGTCACGGGGTCACTCGACCCGGCCAGCCGTTGCCTCGGGAGCGTCGTCGTCCGCTCCGTCGGAGTCTCCACCGTCGGCCGGACCGTTCTCCAGCAGGTCCTTGAACCCCGCCTCGTCGAGGATGGTGAGCCCGAGGTCGCGGGCCTTGTCCTCCTTGGACCCGGCGTTCTCCCCCACCACCACGAAGTCCGTCTTCTTCGAGACGGATCCGGAGGTCTTGCCGCCGCGGGAGATGATCGCCTCCTTCGCGCCGTCCCGCGTGAAGTCCTCGAGACCGCCGGTGACCACGACCGTCAGCCCCTCGAGGGTCTTCACGAAGCCCTCCTCGACGTCGTCGGCCATGCGCACCCCGGAGGCCGCCCATGCCTCGACGAGCTCCCGGTGCCAGTCCACGTCGAACCACTCGTGGACGCTCTCGGCGATGATGCCGCCCACGCCGTCGGTCTCGGTGAGCTGCGCCAGATCGGCCTCGCGGATCGCGTCCATGGACCCGTAGGCGGTCGCGAGCGAGCGCGCGGCCGTCGGCCCCACGTGGCGGATCGAGAGGGCGACCAGCACCCGCCACAGCGGCTGGGACTTCGCCTTCTCGAGCTCGTCGGCCAGCAGCTCCGTGTTCTTCAGGACGCTCGAGGGCTTCTGCTGCTTCCACGCGTTCTCGCGCTTGTAGTGGCGGAACGTGGGCCGCGACCAGAACGTCGGCTGCACGCGCCAGTCCCCGGTCACCTCGCCGTCGCGCCGCTCGGGCTGCCACACGAACACCTCGCGCAGGTCCTCGGCGGTGAGGTCGAAGAGGTTCGCGCCGGTCGTCACCACGGGCGACTGCAGCGCGGGCAGCAGCGGATCGTCCTCGCCGGTGATGCGCAGCAGCGGAACGCCGTCGGCCCCCTGGACCTCCTGGCCGTTCTTGAGGACCACGAAGTTCTCGAGCTCGGCGTCCTCGGCCGAGCGGATCGGCAGGTAGACCACGTGCCCTCCGCGCAGGGCGGCGAGCGCCTCGGCCCGCCGCTTGTCCGGGTCCGTGAGCGCGATCGCGCTCTCCTCGCCGAGCGACTCGATGTCGAAGGCTCCGCGCGAGGCGGCGTGCTCGATGCGGCCGGTCACCTGGCTGGGGCACGACTTCGCGTTCGGGCAGCGCCAGTCCTTGTCACCCTCCTTCATCGGACCGATCGGTGTGCCGCAGGCGGGACACTCCTTGGGCATGACGAATGCGCGCTCGCTGCCGTCGCGCAGGGCCTCGACCGGTCCCAGGATCTCGGGGATCACGTCCCCCGCCTTGCGCAGCACCACGGTGTCGCCGATGAGCACGCCCTTGCGCTCGACCTCGAACTGGTTGTGCAGCGTCGCCATCTGCACGGTCGACCCGGCGACCTTCACGGGCTCCATGACGCCGAAGGGCGTGACGCGCCCGGTCCGTCCCACGTTGACCTGAATGTCCAGGAGCTTCGTGGTGACCTCCTCGGGCGGGTACTTGAAGGCGATCGCCCAGCGGGGCGCGCGCGAGGTGGAGCCCAGGCGGCGCTGCTGCGCGAAGGAGTCGATCTTCAGCACGATCCCGTCGATCTCGTGCTCGACGTCGTGGCGGTGCTCGCCGTGGTGCTCGATGAACTCGTGGACGTCGGCGAGCGCGTCCAGCACCCGCCAATGCGGCGAGGTCGGCAGTCCCCAGGCCTTCAGCTGCTCGTAGACCTCGGACTGCGAGGCGAGGGTGACGCCCTCGTGCACACCGATCCCGTGGACGTAGACGGCGAGATCGCGCGAGGCCGTGACGCTCGGATCCTTCTGGCGCAGGGAGCCCGCCGCGGTGTTCCTCGGGTTCGCGAACTCCGGCAGCCCGGCCTCGCGCCGCTGCTCGTTGAGCTCCTCGAACGCGGCCGTCGGGTAGAAGACCTCGCCGCGCACCTCGAGCACCGCGGGCGGGTTCTCGGTGTCCAGGCGCTCGGGCACGTTGTCGATCGTGCGCACGTTCGCCGTGACGTCCTCGCCCACGCGGCCGTCGCCGCGGGTGACGCCGCGGGTGAGCACGCCGTCCTCGTAGACCAGGTCGATCGCGAGCCCGTCGATCTTCAGCTCGCACAGGTACTGGACGTCCGCCCCCGCCCCCAGGCCCTCGCCGGCGCGGACCGCCCAGGCATCGACCTCCTCGAGGCTGAACGCGTTGTCCAGGCTCAGCATCCGCTCCAGGTGCTCGACGGGGGCGAAGCCCGCCGCGACGTCGCCGTGCACGGTCTGGGTGGGCGAGTCCGCCTTCGCGAGCTGCGGGTTCTGCGCCTCCAGCTCCTTGAGCTCGCGCTCGAGCACGTCGTACTGCGCGTCGGCCATCGTCGGCGCGTCGTGGATGTAGTAGTCCTCGATCGCCTGCTCGATCTGCGCGGTCAGCTCCGCGATGCGCTCCTGCGCGGTGCGGGGGTCCTCGACGCGCTCGGTCGAACCCTCCGGCGTCGAGGTCGGATCTGCGGGGGTGTCGTATCCACTCACCCGTCCATTCTCCCCCATGGGTCCGACGGCCCGACGGCCGGTCTCCGTGCGACCCGTGCAGGGCACGGGCACGGCCTCCGCCCATGGCCCCGCTCGGCGTCGACTCATCGACATCGCAGGAAAGGGCGTGACGGGCCGAGGCACCGGCCCCTATCGTGCGGCCATGGACGAGCTGGTGCGGATCCGCGAAGCCACGGCCGAGGACCTCGGCTCGCTCGAGGCGATCGAGGCGGAGGGGGATGCGCTCTTCTCCGACCTCTTCGGGCCCGACCCCTTCGGCCCGGACTCCGCACGCAGCGGCGCCTCGCGGGCGGCGGAGCCGGGGTTCGTCCTGGTCGCGGTCGTCGACGACGGGCCGACGCGGGCCGACGGGACGCGACGCGGCACGGCGGGGGCCGACGGGACATCGGCCTAGCGCGTCATCGGCTTCGCGCACGTGCTCGAGGTCGGGACGCCCGCTGCGGGCGAGGACCCGCGGGAGGCGCATCTCGAGCAGCTGGCCGTGCTCCCCGCGCATGGCCGGCGAGGCATCGGCCGCTCCCTCGTCGAGGCCGCGTGCACGTGGGCCGCCGCGCGCGGCCATGCCCGGATCTCGCTGCGCACCTATGCGGAGGTGCCCTGGAACGCGCCCTTCTACGCGCGCTGCGGATTCAGGGCGAGCGACGACGACGCGCCGGGCGGTGCGCTCGACACCGCGTTCCAGCGGGGCCTCGTCGCGGCCGAGCGCGAGGCGGGGCTCGCGCGGCACGGCCGACGGGTGCTCATGCTCCGGGAGCTGCGCGCCGTCCGGCGCGATCCTCCCTCGACTTATTCCTGATCCCGTACCCGGCGACGCCGATGACGCCCGCGGCCATCGCCAGCACGCCCCAGGGCAGCCATCGCCCCGAGGCCGAGTCCTTCTCGGTGCTCCGGTAGAAGCCCGATCCGGAGCGATAGACCGTGATCTCATCACCGACCCGGGCCCTCTTCCCCGGCCCTTTCGCCACGATGGTCTGCTCCTGGCCGTCCGGATCGAGGAACGAGACCCGCGGGTCGTGTCCGAACCGTCCTCCGGTCCCGGGATCGACCGCGGTGACCTCCACGCGCAGCGTGGCCGTCGGCGTCGCGCGGTCGGTGGACTGCTGCTGCATCGCGAGCACGGCGACGAGCACGAGGAACACCCCGCCGATGCTCACGGCGAGGATCGACAGGGCGGTGCGCACGATCTCGAAGCCTAGCGGAGCATGCGATGCCGGCCGCGACGGGAGTCGCGCCGCCGGGGTCTCGCGCTGTCGTCCCCGGCTGCCGCGGACACGAGATGCGGCGCGCTGCGGCGCTGCCGGCGCGCCCGGGAGGCCCTGATGCTCCCGCTCACCTGGGTCGCGCCCGCCACCGCCGTCACCGCTGCCAGCGCGAACATCGGAACGGAGATCCAGCGGACGAACCACGACTGCGTCGGCCGCCACTCGTAGTTGCCGGAGCCGTAGCGGTAGACGGTGATCCGATCCCCGACGGTCGTGGTCTTCCCCTCGACGGTACCGCTCTCGCCGTCCTCCGTGCGGAAGAGCGCGATGGGGATCGCACCGCCGCCGCGTCCGGGGGCAGGGCGCGAGGTCGTGCGCGTGACGGTTCCGTGGACCTCGACGACGGGGGCGGCGTCGTCCTCGGCCTGCTCGGACAGGGCCATGAGGCCGATCAGGCTGAACATCGCCACGCACACCGTGAAGGTGACGATGAGGAAGGCGGTGCGCACGGATCGGAGCGTAGCGGATGCGGGGGCCGACGCTCGTGGCCCGCTCGGCGGTGGGGGGACATCGGGGCCGACGGCAGGGGCCGACGGCGGAGGGGCAGCCGTGGGAGCCGACGACGTCAGCGGCTCCGGTGCTGCCTCGACCTCCGCATGCTCCTGCGTACCTGGTCGACGCCGATGACGACCATGGACAGGGACAGCACGGCCGCGCCGCCCGCGAACCAGAGTGGCTCCGCGTCGGGTCGGGGCTTCCACCCGTACTCCCCGGACCCGTACCGGTAGACGGTGATGCGCTCGCCGACGTCCCGAGAGCCGACGATGCTGCCCTCAACTCCCTCGTCCGTGCGGAACTCGGCGGCTGGCGCAACCCTGCCGCCGCCGTGCGACGCTGTCACCGTGGCATGGACCTCGACGGGATCGGCCCTGCCGTTCTCGCCGTACGTCGCGAAGGCGATGACGGCCCCGAGCCCGAACGCCAGGGCGGCGACTGCGAAGAGGACGGCGAGAAAGGCTGTGCGCACGGCCCCGAAGCCTAGCCGGACGCCGCCTGTGGCACCTCGCCCCGCCACCGCCACGTCGCCGAAGAGTTCTCCACAGGGTCCGATTCGTACTGGTTTTCGAGGCGGTGCGCGACTAGACTCGAGTCATCGAACGATTGTTCGAGCGCGGTGCCCGAGGCGGGGCGGCCGCAGCACCCATGACCACGAGGAGGTGAGCATGATGACGGTGACAGATCCTGGCACTCACCAGGGGATTCTGGGCGGCAGCGGCTTCTTCGGCCCCGAGTCCCAGGGCGACGTCGCCGTGCTCGAGCCACTCCTCTCGGCACGGACCAAGACCCCGGTGAACCGGGAGAGCGCCCCTCGCCACGTCCAGGTCAGCCCCACCCTCGAGGTCGACGAGCTCGTGCGCACCATGTGGGACCAGGGCGTCCACGAGGCGCGCGAGCTGGCCCGTTCCCTGCTCCTGCTCGCACCGAAGTGGGAGGGGCGCCATCTTCCCGACGCGGACCGCAGCAGGATCCGCCTGGCGGACCTCGCGGTCGCGACCGCCCTGCGGTGCACGATCGACACCGCCAAGCGCCGCATCCGCGATGCGCACCGCGCCGTCGACCTCCTCCCCCATGTGCTCAGCCTGCTCGAGACCGGATCGTTCCCGGCGGATTGGTTCACCGAGCTGCTGACCCGGACCAGCGGCCTCACCGATGACGAGATGGCGGTCGTCGACCTCACCGTCCGCTTCTGGGACGTGGGCATCTCACCGGAGCAGTTCACCCGGAGCCTGAGCTCGGTGATCGCGCGCCTCCTCTCCCGCCGGGAGATGCCGCCGCACCTCACTCCCGAGAACCGTCGGCGCGTCGAACTCCTTCCGGACGACACTCCGGGGATCGCCCGCATCGAGGTCCAGGGGCCCGCGCACGAGATCGTCTCCTTCGCTCGCCGGCTCGACGCGAGCGCACGCGCGGTCCAGAAGGCCCAGCGCCGCGCCCTCGAGGACGGGTCCCCGATCCCCTGGGATCCCGAGGGCGAGGTCCTCGCCACCGGGATGCCGCTCTCGCTCTCCCACATCCGCTACCTGCTCACCACCTGCACCACCCCCGATACGCAGGGCGTCCACGTACCGGCCGAACGCTTCCGGCTCGGCGTGACCGTGCCGATGATGACGCTGCTCGGCCACGACGACGCCCCCGGCATGCTGGACGGCCGCATCCCGATCCCGGCCGACATGGCCCGCGACATCGCCTCCGGCCAGCCCGAGTGGGAGCGCATCCTCACCGATCCGGCCAGCGGTGAGTTCCTTCCGCTGCCCGTGGACCGCTACCGCCCCACCCGCTCGATGCTGGAGCACCTGTGCGACCGCATGGCGACCTGCGCGGTCCCCGGCTGCACGCGCCCCGCGACCACCGCCACCGAGGCCGATCACATCGTCGAGTACGACCACGACGACCCCGCCTCCGGCGGCGCCACCTCCGTGGACAACCTGCACATGCTCTGCTGGCAGCACCACGCGATGAAGACCGAGGGCCTCATCGATCCCGTGCGGGTCGCGCCCGAGGACTCCCCCAGCGGACGACGAGGCACTCTCTGGGACCTGTCCGATCGGATCCGCGTCTTCCTCGAGGACGACTCGGACCTTGCCACCGCGGAGACCGTCGCCGACCTCGAAGAGGCCTGGGACCACCTGTGCACAATCCGCTCCAAGCACCGGCGGGCTCGCGACGGGCTCCCGCCGCTCACCGATCCACCGCCGCCATCGGGTTCTCCCCCATCGAGCTCGCCGCCCACGGCCGGCACTGATCCCGCTCCGCCGCCACCGTTCTGACACGACACCGTGTCCGGCGCGACGGTTCCCCAGGGGCCATCTCCCCCTCCGACCACGTACAGCAACGATCCCCCGACTGGCCGACCGCACCCGGTCGCGCTGCACCCGCCGATCCGTCGACGGGGGCATGCGCGCCGGGTACGAGTCGTGCCCGGGGTCTCGTGCGCCCAGCGATCCCGGCTCGGCTAGCCGGAGCGCTCCGCACCCGCGCTGATGAGCGCGTCCAGCGCCCCTTCGAGACGGGCCGGTCGCACGCCCGACCACACGGCCCGCAGCGAACGCTCCAGCTGAACGCCCCTTACTGGGACCTCCACGAGCCGCCCCTCGCGCAGATCCCCCTCGACCACCAGCCGGCTCAGCAGCGCGCACCCCGCACCACCGGCGACGGCCGTGCGCACTGCGGCGTTCGAGTGCAGCTCGAGGGCCGGCTCCACGACATCCCGCGGTGCGAGCGCGCGCGTGAGCACGTCACGCGTCCCCGAGCCCTCCTCGCGCACCACGAGCGGAGTGCGCGCGAGCAGGTCCGCATCGATCCCCCGATCCAGGACCTCCGCATCCCGTGCCCACGGATGCCGCGGGGCGACCACGGCGACCAGCCGATCCCGCGCGACCTCGAGCGTCGTGAGCTCCTGCGGCACCTCGAGGCCCTCGACGAATCCGAGGTCCCCGCGCCCGCGGCGCAGGGCGGCGATCACCCCGGCCGTGTTCTCGACCTCGAAGGAGACGGGCACGCCCGGCTGATCCGCGGCGAGCGCCGCGAGGAAGGTCGGCATTAGGTGCTCGGCGATCGTCTGCGAGGCGAGGATCCGGATCCGCCCGGCGCCCGCGGCCGAGCGGACCTGCTCGACGAGCCCGTCGGCCGCATCGAGCACCCGGCGCGCGTGCTCGACCGCGACCCGACCTGCCGCGGTCGGCTCCGACCCGCGCGCACCCCGGTCCACCAGACGCGCACCGAGCCGACGCTCGAGGCGGGAGAGCTGCCGTGAGGCGTTGGGCTGGGCGAGCCCGAGCGCGGAGGCGGCCGCGGAGACGCTGCCCAGGTCGATGACGGCGACCAGCAGCTCGAGGGAGGCCATGTCGGGACGGGACGCATCATGCAGAGGCATATCGGTGATGATATGCGCCCGATCAGATCGGCCACTACCGGGCTCGGCGCGCGGCCGGGAGGGTGGACCCCATGCCCGACACCCAGCTCGTCACCCATCCCGCCGCGTCCCCGAGCACGGCGCCGGCTCCTGGCCCGTCCTCTCCGATCCTGCGCGTCCTGCCCGGACTGCTGCTGTCCTTCGCCGTCGCAGGCCTCGCCTACGGCCTGGGGCAGCTCGTGCCGGTCGCCTCCCCTGCGCTCGCAGCGATCATCGTCGGCGCTCTCGCCGCGAACCTGGGCCTGCTGCCGCCGGTGCTGAAGCCCGGGCTGGACCTCGCCGCGAAACCGGTGCTGCGCATCGGGATCGTGCTGCTCGGCCTGCAGCTCGCGATCGGCGACGTGATCGCGCTGGGGCCGCTGACCATCGTGGTGATCGTGGCGATCGTGGGCATCGGCATGGTGAGCGGTCTGCTGATCGGCCGGGCCCTGCACCTGCCGGCCACGCAGGCAGTGCTGATCGCCTGCGGCTTCTCCATCTGCGGCGCCGCCGCCGTCGCGGCGGCGGGCGGTGCGATCACTCCGCGTCGCCGCGAGGGCGAGAGCGCCGAGGAGGCGACCGAGCGCCTGGAGACCCAGATCGCGACCGCCGTCGCCCTCGTGGTCGTGTTCGGGACGCTGATGATCCCGCTGCTGCCGCTCGCCGCGCGGGCGCTGGGCCTGGGCACGGAGGCGTCCGGGACCTGGGCCGGGGCATCGATCCACGAGGTCGCGCAGGTCGTCGCTGCAGGCAGCATCATCGGAGGCGGCGCCCTCGGCATCGCCGTGCTCGTGAAGCTCGGCCGCGTGCTGATGCTGGCGCCCGTGATCGCGATCCTCACCGCCGTGGAGCGTCGGCGCGCGCAGGGAGAGGAGACGACCGATGCCGCCGCGTCCGCGAAGCGTCCGCCGCTGGTGCCCTTCTTCGTGCTCGCGTTCATCGTCGCCGTCTGCATCCGTTCGACCGGCCTGCTGCCCGAGGCGGTCGTCGACGTCTCGAAGCCCGTGCAGGCGCTGTGCCTGGCTGCCGCCATGTTCGCGCTCGGCACCGGGGTGCGCGTGCGTCTGCTGAAGCAGGTCGGCGGGCGCCCGGTGGTGCAGGCCGCGCTGATCACGCTCGTGGTCGCGGCCGTCGGCCTGGGCGGAGCGCTCCTGGCGGCCTGATCCTCCTTCCGCCTCCCGCCTCCCGCGTCCCGCGCGGCATGGTGCGGACCGCCCGGGCATCCCGCATACGCTGGCACCATGGAGCACGTCATCGTCACCTCGGGGCAGCGCGCATGAACCCGCTGCTGCGGGCGGTGCTGCGCCTGTTCGCCGCACCCCGGATCGACATGCGCCAGGACTATGCGAAGGTGCGGCGGCTGCAGCGCCAGCTGGCCGCGCGGCCGATCCCCCGCTTCCGGTCCTTGGACCGGCAGATCATGTCCGCCGACGGCGAGCACCAGATCCCCGTGCGCGTGTTCTCCCCCAGGGAGAGGCGGCGCGAGGACGTGCTGCTGTTCTTCCACGGCGGCGGCTGGGTCACGGGCGACATCGAGAGCTACACCCCGGCGTGCGCGACGATGGCCGATCTCACCGGCTGCGTCGTCGCCTCGGTCGACTACCGCCTCGCCCCGGAGCATCCCTTCCCGGCGGGGCTCGAGGACTGTGCGCGCGTCGCACGGCTGCTGCTCGAGGATCCGCAGCGCGCGGGCGTCAGCGACCCGCGGCGCATCGTGCTGGTGGGAGATTCGGCGGGCGGGAACCTCGCCGCCGTGCTCTCGCTGATGCTGCGGGACGAGGGCGGTCCGGCCCCCGTGCGCCAGATCCTGCTGTACCCGGTGACGCACTGGGACCACGATCCGGAGACCTCGCCCTTCGCCTCGGTGAGCCGCCATGGCAGCGACTACCGCCTCACCGACACCGAGGTCCAGGACTACATGGAGCTCTACGTCCCCGACCGCGAGCGCAGGAAGGACCCGTTGGTCGCGCCGCTGATGGCGAAAGATCTGCGCGACCAGCCGGAGTCCCTCGTGATCACGGCCGAGCTCGACCTGCTGTGCGACGAGGGCGAGGCCTACGGGGCCGCGCTCGCGGAGGCCGGGAACGACGTCGAGGTGCACCGGGTCGACGGCGCCCTGCACGGCTTCATCACCCTGCCGCGCTTCGCGCGCCCCCTGCGCGAGGCGTACCAGCTGATCGACGCGTTCCTCGAGCGGACCACGCCCGCATGACCCGCAGGACCTGGGTGCGGCTGGACAACGCCTCGAACATCTTCCTCGCCGCGCGCACCGAGTCGGACACCAAGGTGTTCCGTCTGAGCGCCGAGATGGATGCCGAGGTGGATCCGGAGCTGCTCCAGGAGGCGCTCGACGCGGTGTTCGAGCGCTACCCCCTCTACCGCGCGGTGCTGCGCCGGGGAGTGTTCTGGTACTACCTGCAGGACAGCGACCTGCGCCCCGTCGTCGAGCCCGAGCGCCGTCCCACCTGCGCGGCGATCTACCAGGACGGCCGTCGCACCCTGCTGTTCCGGGTGATCCACCATCGCCGACGGGTCTCCCTGGAGGTCTTCCACGCGCTCTCGGACGGGACCGGGGCCATGTGGTTCCTCTCCGACCTGCTCGTCGAGTACGCACGGCGGCGGCACCCCGCGGGTGCGACGGACGAGTCGGGCCGGCCGGGGGAACAGGGCGAGCCGAACGCGCCGGGCGCTGCGGACGACGCGGCCTCGCCGGACACGCGGGATGCGGCCGCTGCGGGCGCCGCGCCGCCCTCCCACGCGCTGGAGGCCGACAGCTTCGCCCACTACTTCCGACGCCGCCGGCCCACCCCCTTCGAGGAGGCGTTCGCCGAGGCCGCCTCGCCGGCCGCCCTCACCCTCGCCGAGAAGGCCGTGCGCGCCGAGGCCTCCGCCGACGGTGACGCGGCGGGCGCCCCCCGCACACCGTCCGATGCCATCCCTGACCGGCCGTCGCGCCGTGCCCGCATCCACCGCGTCCGCGGCACCCGCACGCCGGACGGCCGGACCCGCGCCGTCGAACTCACGATGCCGGCGTCCCAGCTGCTGGCGGCCTCGAAGGCCTCCGGGGCGAGCCCGACCATGTACCTCACCGCGCTGTTCATGGATGCGGTGCGCGAGTCCTCGGGAGGCCTGGGCGGGGCCCGCACGATGAGCGCTTCGGTGCCGGTGAATCTGCGACAGTTCTTCCCCTCCACGAGCGCCCGCAACTTCTTCGCGACCATCCGCGTCGAGCACTCCTTCTCCCCAGACGGCGCCGAGGCCCCCGAGGCGATCGCCCGCGCGCTCGAGGCGGAGTTCCGCCCGCAGGCATCGGCCGCTGCCCTCGCGCCGAAGGTCGCACGGTTCATCCGCGTCGAGCGCTCCCCGCTGCTGCGGATCGTGCCGCGTCCGCTCAAGGACCTCATCCTGGGCTGGCTGAACGCCGCCTCGAACCGGAAGCTGAGCCTCGCGGTCTCGAACCTGGGACGCCTGCGCCTGCCGGAGCCGGCCGCCTCGCACGTGCGCCGGGTGCTCTTCCAGGTCTCGGCCGCGCGCCCGCAGTTCTGCGCGATCTCCCACGGCGACCAGATGACCGTCACCTTCACCTCGCCGTTCACGCAGACCGGTCACGTGCGCGCCTTCGCGCGTTCGCTCAGCGCCCGCGGGATCAACGTGTCCGTGACCGCCGCGCGTGTGACCGAGGACGAGCTCGAGGAGGTCGCGCCATGAGGCGGTGCACCGAGTGCGCGGTGCGGATCGAGGGGAACTGGTCGCGCTGCCCGCTGTGCGGATCGCATCTGGTGGGCCATCCGTCTCCCGATCCGCTGCCCAGCGTACCGCTGCGCTTCTCGCGTCGGCGTCTGCTCCGGATCCTCGCGGTGATCTCGCTCGTGCTCGTCGCGCTCTCGTTCGGCGTCCAGCTGTGGCTGGGCCATCGACCGGCCGAGTTCGGGGCGGTCCGCTCGGTGTGGCTGGGCATGTGCACCATGTGGCTGGTGGCGCTGATGGCCGTGCGCGGCCGGCGCGATCTCGCCCGATCCACGCTGGCGCTGCTGATCATCGCGTCGCTCGTGTGCACGTACTGGGACTATCTGACCGGCTGGCATCGCTGGTCGCTGACCTTCGCGGTGCCGATCATGTGCGGCTGCGCGATCATCGCGCTGGTGATCCTCGAGCACGTCATGCGCCTCGAGGTCGGCGAGCACGCCCTCTACAGCGCGCTCACGGTGCTGCTGGGGATCGTGCCCATCCTGTTCCTGCTGCTGGGCTGGGTGACCACGCCCGTGCCCTCGGCGATCTGCGTGGTGCTCGCGCTGCTCTCGCTCGCGCTGCTGCAGCTCGAGCGCACGGCGGACGTCCGCGACGAGCTCGCCAAGAAGCTCCACCTCTGACCGGGACGCGCTCGCTTCCCGGGGGCTCGGTTCCCGGTCGCCTCAGCCTGTGATGCGCTCGGTTCCCGTCCTGCTCAGCGCGCGATGCGCTCGGCCCAGGCGGGTGCCGCACGCAGCAGGGTCTGCACGTCGGCCTCGTCCAGCAGGGACTCGCGGGAGGGCTCGGCCGACGGGTCGGCGCCGCCTCCGGGCAGGGCCGGGCCGACGGTCCGATCCGGCCGATGGGCGAGCCATGTGAAGCCGGCGAGGTCGCGCGGGCCGTAGCCGAGCTCGCGCCAGCTGCGGGCGACCGACTCGAGCTGCGCCTCGAGGTGCTGCGGGCCGGCGGGGTCCATGACGAGCTCGATGCCGGTTCCGGCCTCGCGCAGCTCGGCGAGCAGCTCCCAGGCGGCGAAGCCCGCCGGGGAGAGGGCGAGGCGCGAGGCGCCGGCGGTGCGGGCGGCGCGCAGCAGCGCCGTGTCGCTGCTCGGCGCGAGGGTGATGTCCTGCGCGGTGAGGCCGGCGTGCGTGGGCAGGTCCTCGAGGAGGCTGCGCCAGATCTCCCCGATATCCGGGACGGGCAGCGCCGGGTAGCGCCGGTACTCCGAGGGCGTGGGGATCGCGCCGCGGGCCAGGGCGAGGGCGGCGCCGTCGCGGATCAGCAGACGGGGTCGTGCACCGGGCACATGACTGCGCACCGCGTCGAGGTGCTCGGCGATGCCCTCGGCGAGCAGGTGCGGGAGGTCGCGCAGGGCGCCGCGGTCGGCGAGGGTGCGCTCGCCCGAGGCCAGGAACGTCGCGGCCGCGAGGGTGAGCGGGCCGAGCGTGGTGACGACGAGGTCGCCCTCGTAGCCGTGCAGGGCGATGCGGGCGGCCTCGAGGAGTCGCTCGCGCAGCTCCTGGGCGCGGCGCCAGGTGCGCGAGCTGCCGGGCCCGATCCGCCAGCCGAAGCTCGCGAGGTCGCCGGTGGTGCCGGCGAGCAGGGTGAGCGACTGCGGGAGCAGCTGATCGGCGCCCTCGGTGCCCAGCGCCGCGGGCAGGAACAGGCGCGTGGCGATCTGGTCCTCGAGGTCGTCGCCGAGCAGGCCACGCAGGCGGGTGAGGGCGAGCAGACGGTCCGCGTCGGCGTCCGCGAGGTCGGAGGCGCCTCCGGAGGCGCCGGGGCCGAGCGAGAGCCGGGCGCCCTGGTCACCGCTCCCTGCGGACGGCACCTGCCACGTGCCGTCGCCCGTGATCGTCACGAGCGGATCGGTGCCTTCTCTCCGGTGATCCGTCATGCGGCGCGGCGCTCGAGGGTCGCCGAGGCGATCACGCGGTCCCCGTCGTAGAGCACGAGGGTCTGGCCGGGGGCGACGCCGCGCACCGGGGAGCTGAGCCGCACCCGCAGCACGTCGTCGGCCTGCTCGATGATGCCGGGCAGCGCCTCGCCGTGGGCGCGGATCTGGGCGCTCACCTCGCGTCCGGGCGCGAGCGGCTCGAAGGGGATCGGCGCGGAGGCCTCGAGCAGGGTGGTCGAGAGCAGCTCGGCGGCGCCGACGACGACCTGCCGGGTCTCGGGCTTGACGTCGAGGACGTAGCGGGGCGCGCCGTCGGGCGCCGGACGGTCCAGGCCCAGGCCCTTGCGCTGGCCCACGGTGAAGCCGAAGGTGCCGCGGTGGGTGCCCAGCACGGTGCCGTCGGCGTCGACGACCTCTCCCGGGGCCTCGCCGAGGCTGCGCTCGAGGAAGCCGCGGGTGTCGCCGTCCGCGATGAAGCAGATGTCGTAGCTGTCGGGCTTCGTGGAGACGCCCAGGCGGCGCGCGCGGGCCTCGGTGCGCACGGCCTCCTTGTCCTCGAAGACGCCGAGCGGGAACACGGCGCGGGAGACGGCCTCGGGGCCCATCACCGCGAGCACGTAGGACTGGTCCTTGGGGAGGTTGCGGGCGCGGTGCAGCGACGGGGCGCCGCCCGGGCCGTCCGCGCGCACGTCCGCGTAGTGGCCGGTGCACACGGCGTCGAAGCCCAGCGCGCGGGCGCGCTCCATGAGGGTCGCGAACTTGATGTGCTCGTTGCAGCGCACGCACGGGTTCGGGGTGCGTCCGGCCGCGTACTCGGCCAGGAAGTCCGAGACGACGAGGTCGTGGAAGTCGTCGGAGAGGTCCCAGACGTAGAAGGGGATGCCGATGCGCTCGGCGGCGCGGCGGGCATCGGCCGCGTCCTCGACGGTGCAGCATCCGCGCGATCCGGTCCGGGTCTCGGCCCGGTTCTTCGACAGCGCCATGTGCACGCCGACCACGTCGTGGCCGGCCTCGTGTGCACGCGCGGCCGCGACGGCGGAATCGACGCCGCCGCTCATCGCTGCCAGCACCTTCATGGGGACCTCGCCTCCTGCTCGGGTGCCGCGCGGATGCGGGACGCGCGGCCCCTTCAGTCTACGAAGCGCCGGAGGCGGGCAGGGGCCCGCGCGACGAGCGCTTGCTCACCGGCTTCCTCGTCTCGACCCGCTCACCGCACGAGCGCGCCGACGGCCCGCGCCCGCTCGATGGCCTCGGGCAGGGCGGCGAGCACGCGGTCCACGTCGTCCTCGCGGCTCGACCAGCCCAGCGACAGCCGCAGGGCGCCGCGGGCGAGCTCGGGCTCGACGCCCATCGCGGTGAGCACGTGGCTGGCCTGGGTGACGCCCGCCGAGCACGCGGAGCCCGCCGAGGCGTCGATCCCCTGCTGGTCGAGCATGAGGAGCAGGGCATCCTGGTCGCAGCCGGGCAGCAGCACGTGCACCACGTGCGGGCTGCGCGGAGCGTCCGCGGCGGTGAGCACGGCGTCCGGGGCGGTCTCCCGGATGCCCGCGCGCAGGCGCTGCGCCATCTCCCCCAGGCGCGCCGACTCCGCCTCCCGGTCCGCGAGGGTGGCCTCGAGGGCGGCGGCGAGCGATGCCGTGTGCGGGGCGTCGAGGGTGCCCGGGCGCACGCCGCGCTGCTGCCCGCCGCCGGTGAGGCCCGCGACGAAGGGGATGTCGGGCCGGACCACGAGCAGGCCCACACCCACGGGGGCGCCGATCTTGTGGCCGGTCAGGCTCAGCATGTCGACGGTGCGCACGGGCAGCTCGACATGGCTCGTGGCCTGCACGGCGTCGGTGTGGACGAGGGCGCCGGCGGCGTGGGCGATCTCGGTGATCGCCGCGAGGTCCTGGATCACGCCGGTCTCGTTGTTCACGAGCGCGACGCTGACCACGCTGACGTCGCCCGGGGCGAGCGCCTCGCGCAGGGCGTCGAGGTCGAGCAGGCCGTCACGGTCCACGGGGATCTCGCGGGCCTCGATGCCCGGGGCAAGGGAGCGTGCGGTCTCGAGCACGGCCGGGTGGTCGGTCGCGCAGACGGCCACGGCCCGGCGGGCGGGGTCGGCCGCCTGGGCGGCGAGCGCCGCGCCGCGCACGGCGAGGTTGTCGGCCTCGGTGCCGCCGGAGGTCAGGGTCAGCCAGGAGACCGGGACGTCGAGCGAGGCCGCGAGGGAGTCGAGGGCGTCGTCGAGGACGCCGCGGGCGCGGCGGCCGGAGCCGTGGCGCGACGTCGGGTTCCCCGGCAGGGCCGAGGCGTCGAGGAAGGCGTCGCGGGCCTCGGTCCGCAGGGGCGCCGTCGCCGCGTGGTCGATGTAGACGCGGCGCTGAGCGGGGTGGGGCGCCGAGGCGGTGTCCTCACCAGGGCTGGCTGGGGTCACTGCTCGCTCCGTCGTCCGAGTCCTCGCCGTCGCCCGAGTTCGCGTCGCCGTTGCGCTTCTCGAGGTCCTCGGCCTTCTTCTGGTCCTCCGCGTTGCCCTGGGTGGGCGCCTCCTCGTCGGGCCCGTCGCCCTTCGGGTCCTCCTTCTTGGGATCGCCCGGGTCCTTGGGCGCACTGCCGTTCCCGTCCTGGTCGCCCTGGTCCTCGCCCTGGCCCTGGTCGTCGCCGTCCTGGCCCTCGTCGCGGGCGTCCGGGTCGTTGCCGGCCTCCTCGTCGGACGAGCGGCGCTCGTCCTCGATGCGCTTGCCGTTGTCGCCGGTGGTGCCCTCGTCCTCGTTGCCCGAGCCCTCGCCCTGCTGGTCCTCGCCCTGGCCTCCGCCGCCCTGGCCCTCGCCGTCGCCGCCTCCCCCGCCGCCGGCGCAGGGGGCGAGCAGCTGCTCGGCCTCGTACAGGCGGTCGGCGCGGTCACCGGCGTCGTCGATCTCGTTCGCCTGGCGCTCGATGGAGATCGCGAGGTTGTTGAGGATCTTGCACTGGGCGTGCGGCGGCTGGTTGAGGTCCTTGCCCTCCTGCCAGTCCTTCAGAGCCAGGCGCAGCTCCGTCTCGGCCTCGGCGTTCTGGTCCTGCTGGAGCAGGTCGGTGCCCCGGGTGAGGTGCGGGAGATAGGGCTCGAACCAGTTGGCCTTCTGCACGGGCCACAGCCGTTCGCTCGCCTGGGCGTACTTCCCGTCGCCGTAGGCGCCACCGTGCCAGGCCTGGGTCAGCGGCATGGAGACGAAGCGGACGGCGAGCAGCGCGAGGATCAGCAGCGGGATCGCGAGGATCGCGAAGGCGACGAGCCGGATCCTGCGCAGCAGCCTCACGTCGAGCCCGAAATCCCGGGGCCGACGGGGCTCGTCCGCGGCGAGCGGCCGCGCGGCGTCGTCGGCCGCTCCGTCCTGCGGGGACGGGCTCGCGGCCGAGGGTCCGGAGGGGTCGGAGGGGCCCGACGGACCGGAGGCGCCGGGCGGCGCGGGCGGAGGAGGGGTGAGGGTCGAGCTCATGACCTGCCTCCTTCGTCCGCGGAGCCGCCCGGACCGGCGGATCCCGCACCGGTCGCGGAGAGCAGCTCGCCGCGATCGCGCCGACGCGGCAGACGATACGTCATCTCCCCCAGCTCCCAGATGAACAGGGCGGCCAGCGGGATCGCCGCCACCCAGTACCAGTCGCGGAAGCTCGCCACGTCACGACGGGACTCGATCGGGACGGGCTTCAGGGTGATGCCCTCCATCGTGCCCTCGATCGGCGCCTCGGGATCGGTGCGGTGGAGGTACGGGACGCCCATCTGCTGCGCGATGGTCTTCAGCTGGTCCTCGTCGATGCGGGAGATGCCCTTCGCGCCCGAGGAGTCGGTGATGTACTCGCCGTGGGTGCCGGCGCCCGAGGCCTTCATCGGCCCGCCCTCGCTGGTGCCGTAGCCGAGCACCCCGCCGCCGTCGATCAGCGGCTTCAGCTGGTCGAAGGGCTCCGCGTCTCGATCGTCCGTGTTCTCGCCGTCGCTGAGGAAGTAGACGAGGGAGTACGAGTCGGGGTCGTCGGTGTGCGCGTCGGAGAGGGCCTTCGTGAGGGTCGCGAGCGGACGGTCCACGTTCGACCCCTTGGACTGGGCGGTCGACTCGGTGGCGAGGGTGTTGATCCAGGCCTTCGCGGCGCCCGCATCGGTGGTCAGCGGCAGCTGGGAGGCGGCCGTCGAGTCGAAGGAGATGATCGAGTACCGGGACCCCTGGGTCTCGGACATGATCTGCTCCATGTCGTGCTTGACGCCGTCGAGGCGGGGCTGGCCCTCCGCATAGTCCTCGGCGTTCATGGAGCCGGTGCGGTCCACGACGAAGAACACGTTCGCATTCATGCGCTGGGTCTGCTCGGCCTCCGTGTACGTCGCGGGGCGCAGGGCGACCACAGCGAGCAGCGCGACCATCAGCGCGCGCCGCAGCCATGCCCAGCGCTGGCGCGGCCGGCGCACCATCATCACGACGGCGAGCGCGAGCAGCGGGACGAAGACGAGGATCGTCGCCCACAGCGGGATCAGATGCTCCAGATGCATGCTCTCCTCCGTCTCTCAGCGGTTGCGCCAGCCCACGATCAGCACCCCGGCGAGGGCGATGAGCGTGAGCACGAAGGCGAACAGCGGATGATCGGTGCGGATGAGGGTGGGCTCGGCTCCCATCTTCTGGGCCTGGGTCTGCTGGATCTCCCGGATGATCGAGGGGATCGCGTTCGGGTCCGAGGACTGGTAGAGCGTGCCGCCGTGGTCCTCGGTGACCTTCTGGAGCTCGTCGAAGCACTCCTCGGAGCACTCGTAGGCGCCCGGGTAGAAGGTGTACAGGTCGATGTCGCGGTCCTCGATGGTCTTGGCGGCCTCGTCGAGGGAGTAGATCGGGTCGCCGTTGACCTCGTTGTCGGTCGCGAAGATGATCGAGCGGCTGCGGTCGGTCTCGGCGTGGTCGAACAGCTGACCGCACGAGGCGAGGCCGTCGGGCACGATCGAGGCCTGGTCGTCCAGGCCGCGCGTGCCCTCGACGAAGTCCGCGTACTTCTCGACCTTGTCCTGCGGGTAGTCGCGGCTGCCCAGCCGGTAGCCGAACTCGTCGAAGTCGATCGCCTCGGCCCCCTCGCTGAGCTCGCGTTCGACGAGGTCGTAGTCGTCGGTGAGCGGGAAGACGGTGCGGGACGTCGAGTTGAAGATCGACAGGGCGATCCGCTCGCCGTGGAAGTCGTCGACCATGGAGGCGAAGGTCTGCAGGATCTCCGTGTCGTACTCGTACATCGAGCCGGAGACGTCCAGGCACAGCACGATGTCGCGATCGGCGAACTCGGGGGTCTGCACCCGCTCGGTCGCGATCCTGCCGGAGAGCAGGGCGGCGGCGAGCAGGCCCAGCACGGCGATGCCCACCTGCACCACGCGCAGCACCCGCGCCAGGCGCTGGCTGCGCACGAAGCTCGGGATCCGCTCGAGGAACGAGGAGTTCGCGACGAGCACGGGCGCGCGGTGCATCGAGCGGCGGTTCCAGAAGGTGATCGCCCAGACCACGATCCCGGCGACCAGGAGCAGGCCGGCCACCCACCACAGCGTCATGACCATCGGCGGATCACCTCCCTCGCGCGGTGCACGGACCCCTCGAGGTCGACGTCGCTCGAGGGTGCGAAATCCGGCTCGTAGAGGCGGGCGATGAGCTCGCCGACGTCGCGCGTCCGGGGGTCGGCGATGAGCGTGCCGACGTCCTGGCTGGTGACGTCGTGCCCGGTGGTGCGGCGCACGAAGCGGCGCATCACGGCGGTGAGCTCGAGGTGGCCGGTGCGCTCGTCGATCGCGCCGTCCTCGTGGCGCGCCGCGATGTCGTTGACGGAGCGCAGGAACTCGGCCTTGAGCGACTCGGGCTCGTCGGGCCGCTCGCGGTAGGCGCGGCGGGAGACGACGGCGCGGGAGATGCGCAGCACGCCCACGATGATCGCGACGATGACGATCACGCACAGGACGGCGAGGATCAGCCAGGCGATCGAGTACTGGGGCGGGTCGATGATCGTCGCGGGCGACGGGCTCGGCGTGGGATCGGCGAGCACGATCGGATCATGCACGGGCATGGCGGTACTCCCTCTCCCGCAGCATCGCGATCATGTCGCCGACCACGGTGCTGTCGCCGGCCGTGAGCAGGTGGGTGAGGTGCAGGCTGTCGAGCATCTCCGTGGTCGCCTCGCGGCGGGCGCGGCGGTAGTTCTCGACATCGCGCGCGACCTTCGTGGAGACGCGGGCGAGCTCGGAGATCTCCCGGGGCGACTCGACGTCGACGACCTCGTGGTCGAGGTCGCCCGCCTGCAGCGGGTCGGCGTCGCCGATGCGGATCACCATGACGTCGTGCCGGGTCGCCAGGCGGCGCAGCAGGGTGTGGTCCTCGGGGCCGGGGTGCGCCTCGTCGGTGATGATCGTCATCAGGGTCGAGCGGCGGGTGACGCGGAAGGCCCGTTCGAGCAGCCAGGAGACGTCCGACGGGCGGGAGGCGGCGGTCGTGGACTGCTGGATGGTGCGCAGGAGCAGCTCGAGATGCCCGTCGGACGAGCGGGAGGGCAGCTGCACGGGACGGGACTCGGAGCCGCCCACCAGCCCCACGAGGTCGCCGTTGTTCTGGGCGAGGAAGCACACGAGGCCGGCGGCGGTGACCATGGCGTCGCGCTTGGAGGTGCCGTCGGCCGCGAGGGTCGACATCGCCGAGGAGGTGTCGGCGACGATCGAGAGGTGCCGCACCCGCTCCTCGTTGAACTGGCGGATCAGCGGCTCGCCGGAGCGGGCCGTGGCCTTCCAGTCGATGTCGGAGATGCGGTCGCCCGGCTGGTAGTACTTCAGGTCGTCGAAGTCCTCGCCGCTGCCCTTGAACACCGAGCGTCCGCGCCCCTGGACGATGCCGCGGGCGCGGTTCGAGGTGTGCAGGTCCACGCGCGCCTTGACGCGCGTGAGCAGGGAGGTCGCCATCAGCGCTTCCCGCTCAGGGCATCGGCACGGCGTGGAAGACCGCGTCGATGATCTGCTCGGGGGTGACGCCGCCGGCGAGGGCGTCGAACGTGAGCACGAGCCGGTGGCGCAGCACCGCGTAGCGCATGGCGCGCACGTCGTCCGGCGTGACGTAGTCGCGGCCGTGGAGGAGGGCGTTCGCCTGGGCGACGCGCATCAGCGCGAGGGAGCCGCGGGGGCTCGCGCCCACGCGCACGCTCTGGGTGAGGTTCGCGACCGGGCGCGGGCCGGAGCCGCGGGTCGTGAACACGAGGTCGATGATGTAGCGCTTCACGCTCTGGTCGACGTACACCTGATCGACCATCTCCTGGAGGAACCGGATGTCCTCGAGGGCGACGGTCTGCGCGGCCTGGCGGGGTGCGGTGAGGGTGCCGCTCGTGGAGCGGTCGAGGATCTCGTGCTCCTCGGCGGGGCGCGGGTAGGTGAGGACCTCCTTCATGAGGAAGCGGTCCATCTGCGCCTCGGGGAGGACGTACGTGCCCTCCTCCTCGATCGGGTTCTGGGTCGCGAGCACCATGAACGGCTCGGGCAGGGTGTGGACCTCGCCGCCGATGGAGGTCTGGCGCTCCTGCATCGCCTCGAGCATCGCGGACTGGGTCTTCGCGCTCGAGCGGTTGATCTCGTCCAGCAGCACCACGTTCGCGTGGACCGGGCCCAGCTGGGTGGTGAAGGTGCCCGATCCGTAGTTGAAGATCTGGGTGCCGATGATGTCGTTGGGCATCAGGTCCGGCGTGCACTGGATGCGGGAGAAGGAGCCGGAGATGCCGGAGGCGAGCGCGGAGGCCGCCGTCGTCTTCGCGAGGCCCGGCACGGACTCGAGCAGCACGTGGCCGCCCGCGGCGAGCGCCGCCAGCAGGGTGCGGCGCAGGTTCTCCTGTCCCACCACGCGGGACTGGAAGACCTGGGTGATGCTGCGGACGATGCTCCCCGCACGCTCCATGCTCGCCGGAGGGATCGCGGGCTGCGCAGGGGCGAAGGCGGCGCCTGAGCGGCCGGGGGCGGGACGCCCGGGGGATTCCTGAGGCTGCTGGGTCATCTGCGGGGGTGCTCCCGTCGCGTGGTGCTGCGTGCGGATCGTGCGGCGGTCGGGACGCCCGGTGGGGCCGACGCACCGCTGGTGCTGCATGGGGGACGACGAGCCGTGCCCGGCGCCCCGACGATCCTAACCTCTCCGGGTCCCGCGGCCCGGTCCTGTTCGCGGGGCGTCCCGGGCGGGTGCGCTGGCCGCTCGTGTCATTCTCAGGGCGGCGTGCCGGCGGTGGAACAATGCGACGATGCCCCATCCCCCCATCACCGGTCCCGGCGGTGGCGGCGCCGTCCCCGCACCGCAGCACGCGCCGTCCCCGCCCACGCGACCCGGTCTGCAGGTCGACCCGTCCGGTCGCGGGATCTTCGCCGTGGTGGCGCCGCGCGCCGAGAGGATCGAGCTGTGCGTGCGCCGCGACCTCGGCGGCGGACGCTTCCGCGAGGAGCGCACGACGCTGCGCCACGTCGACGGCGGCCTGCACTGGGACGAGGTCGAGGCCATGGTGCCCGGCACCCTGTACGGGCTGCGCGCGCACGGCCCGTGGGATCCCGAGCGCGGCGCCTGGTTCAACGCCGCGAAGCTGCTGCTGGATCCGCGCGCCCGCGCCGTCTCGCACGCCTCCCCGCTCGCCTCCGGGATGTTCCCCCACGAGGTCGACGCGATGCTCGACCCGATCTCGCCCCTGCGCCCCAGCGCAGCCGACGACGCCGAGGTGGCCGTGTGGTCCGTCGTCGCGGGCGCCCCGGAGGCGATGGCCGCCGGTGGCCCCTGCTCGTCGGCCGCCCCGCCCCGCACCCCCTGGCCGGACACGGTCGTCTGCGAGCTGCACGTCAGAGGGTTCACCCGGCTGCATCCCGACGTCCCGCCCGAGCTGCGCGGCACCTTTGCGGGCCTCGCGCATCCCGCCGTCACCTCCTACCTGCGCGACCTCGGGGTCACGGCCGTCGAGCTGCTGCCGATCCACGCGGCCATGGACGAACCGCACCTCACGCGGCGCGGGCTGACGAACTACTGGGGCTACTCGACGCTCTCCTATCTGGCGCCGAACCCCGCCTACGCGAGCGCCGCCGCCCGCCACGAGGGGCCGCTCGCCGTGCTCGAGGAGGTGCGCGCGATGATCCGCGCCCTCCACGCCGCGGGCCTCGAGGTCATCCTCGACGTCGTCTTCAACCACACCGCCGAGGGCGGCTCCGGCGGGCCCTCGCTGAGCCTGCGCGGGCTCGATGCGAGCGAGCACTACTGGATGGACGGCGGCGCCTTCGTGGACGTCACCGGCACCGGCGCGACACTCGACCCGCGCTCCCCCGCCGTCGTGGACCTGGTGCTCGAGTCCCTGCGGCACTGGGTCCTCGACATGGGGGTCGACGGCTTCCGCTTCGACCTCGCGGCGACCCTGGGGCGCGACTCCGGGGGGTTCCGGCCCGACCACGCCCTCCTGCGGACGATCACCCTGGACCCCGTGCTGCGCCGGACCAAGCTCATCGCCGAGCCCTGGGACGTGGGAGGCGGCGGCTGGCAGACCGGAGCCTTCCCCGCCCCCTTCGCCGAATGGAACGACGCCTTCCGCGACGATCTGCGCTCCTTCTGGCTCACGGACAGGGCGGCGCGCGAGCGCGAGGGGAGGTCGGCCGGCAGCGGCGTGCGCGACCTCGCGAGCCGACTGGCCGGCTCCCGCGACGTGATGGCCGCACGGGACCCCGGAGACCTGCCCTCGGGCCGCAGCCTGCGCGCCCCCTGGGCCTCGGTCAACTACGTCACCGCGCACGACGGCTTCACCCTCCAGGACCTCGTGAGCTTCGACGAGAGGCACAACGAGGCCAACGGCGAGGACGGCCGCGACGGCACCGCCGACAACCGTTCCTGGAACCACGGCCACGAGGGCCCGCTCCCCGCCGACGACCCCGGCGCCGCGGCCCTCGAGGGCCGCCGCGAGCGCAGCGCGAGAGCGCTGCTGTCGAGCCTGCTGCTGGCCGCGGGAACGCCCATGCTCACCGCCGGCGACGAGTTCGGCCGCACCCAGCGCGGCAACAACAACGCCTACTGCCAGGACAACGAGATCTCCTGGGTCGACTGGTCGCTGTCCGCCCAGCGCCCGGGTCGGATCGAGACGGTGCGCGCGCTGCTCGCGATCCGCGCCCGCTTCCCGCAGCTGCGCTCGGCCCGCTACCTGCGCCCGCTGGACCCGAGCCGTCCGGGACCCGGGCAGGCCGGCTGGTACGACGAGCACGGCGAGGGCATGGACCACGAGCCCTGGCAGGACCCGGGCCGGCACGTGCTGCAGATGCTTCTCCCCGGCGGGACGGACGGGATCGACGGTGCCGACGGTGCCGATCATCTGCTGGTGATCCTCTCGGCCGACGAGGACGATCTCGAGGTCGTCCTCCCCCGCGAGCCGTGGCTGGACGGCGACGTCCGCGTGCTGTTCGACAGTGCGAGCGAGGACCCCTCGACGGCGCTGGCCGAGGGCGAGGAGGGCCGGGTGCGCGAGGGCCGCACGCACGTGCGCCCGGCCTCCGTCCTCGTCCTCGCGATCGCGGGACGCGAGCAGTCCGACGAGCGGCTATCGTGAGTCCACCGGCGGCCCTGTGAGACCGTCGTCACCTCGCGAGACACTCTGCACGACCGAGCGATCAGGAGCGCCCATGGCTTCCACCTCCCCGTCCTCCGCCGCCTCGCAGCCGACGGGCCTTGACGCGGGCATCGGCCGGATCCCGGTGATGGCCGTCGGCCCCGTGGTCGACGCGGGCAGGTTCCCCGCCTCGTGCGCCGAGGGCGAGAGCGTCCGCATCACCGCGAACGCCTTCCGCGAGGGGCACGACGCGATGGGCGTGCAGGTCCTGCTGCGCGACCCCGAGGGCACGGAGACGCGGAAGTCCCTGGCCAGCACGAACCCCGGGCTCGACCTCTGGGAGACGCGGATCCGCCCCCGCACCGTCGGCCACTGGCAGTTCACGGTCGAGGCCTTCGGGGATCCGTACGCGACCTGGGCGCACGTCGCCGAGGTGAAGATCCCCGCCGAGATCGACATCGACCTCGTGATCGCCGAGGGCGTCGAGGTCCTCGGCCGGGTGCTCGAGGAGATCGGGGCCGGCGAGCGCCCCGCCTCCGACGGACCCGTCGTCCGCGCCGCGATCGATGCCCTGCGCAACCATGCGCTCTCCCCGTCGGCCCGCGTCGCGCCGGCCCTCGCGGCCGACCTGCGGGGGCTCCTCGCCGCGCGTCCCCTGCGCGAGGGCGTCACCGTCGACGGCCCGCACGAGCTCATCGTGCACCGGCGCCTCGCGCTGTACGGCTCCTGGTACGAGTTCTTCCCGCGCTCGATCGGCGCCCGCTTCAGCGCCGAGCACGGCGGCTGGATCAGCGGCACCCTGCGCAGCGCCGCCGGCGAGCTGGACCGGGTGGCCGCGATGGGCTTCGACGTCGCCTACCTGACCCCGATCCACCCGATCGGAGAGACCTTCCGCAAGGGCCGCAACAACACGCTGGAGACCCGGCCGGGGGATCCCGGCTCGCCCTACGCGATCGGCGGGGCCGACGGCGGGCACGACGCGATCCACCCGGACCTGGGCACGATGGAGGACTTCGAGGCCTTCGTGGGCCGCGCCCACGAGCTCGGCCTGGAGGTCGCGCTCGACGTCGCCCTGCAGTGCTCCCCCGACCACCCATGGGTGCGCGAGCATCCGGAGTGGTTCGTGGTGCGGCCCGACGGCACGATCGCCTACGCCGAGAACCCGCCGAAGAAGTACCAGGACATCTACCCGCTGAGCTTCGACACCGACTACGAAGGCCTGTACGCGGCGATCCGCGACGTCCTCGAGGGGTGGGTGGAGCGCGGGGTCACGCTGTTCCGCATCGACAATCCGCACACCAAGCCCGTGCGCTTCTGGCAGGAGCTGCTGGCCGAGTTCGACGCGAAGCATCCGGAGGTCATCTTCCTCGCCGAGGCCTTCACCCGGCCCACGATGATGCACACGCTGGGCAAGGTCGGCTTCCACCAGTCCTACACGTACTTCACGTGGCGCCACACCCCCGAGGAGCTCGAGGAGTACCATCTCGAGCTCGTGGACTCGGCGCATTACATGACGCCGAGCTTCTGGCCGACGACCCACGACATCCTCACGCCCTTCATGTCCCAGGGCGGGCGGGCCGCGTTCCGCCTGCGCGCGATCCTTGCCGCGACGCTCGTGCCGACCTGGGGCGTCTACTCCGGGTACGAGCTCGTCGAGGACGTGCCGCGCCCCGGCGCCGAGGAGCAGATCGACAACGAGAAGTACGAGTACCGGCCCCGGGACTTCGCGGGGGCGCTGCAGCGCGGCCAGAGCCTCGAGCCGCTGCTCACGCAGCTGAACCTGATCCGGCGCGAGCACCCCGCGCTGCAGACCCTCACCGAGATCGTCTTCCACGAGGCCGAGGACCCCCAGGTCGTCGTCTTCTCCAAGCATCTGCCGGGCTCGCAGACGGACTCCGGCAGCGCAGACACCGTCATCGTGGTGTCCCTGACCCGCTACGACGAGGGCACGGGCTCCACCATCCACCTGGACACCGGGGCCCTCGACGTCGAGGGGAGCTTCGAGGTCGAGGACCTGCTGACCGGCGAGCGCTTCACATGGGACGAGAGCCCCTTCGTGATCCTCTCGCCCACCGACCGCCCCGCGCACGTGCTGCGCGTGGTCCGCAGCGAGGAGTGAGCACCATGGACGAGAACATGTCGAACACCGGATCCGGCGCGGCCACGGGCGGCCCGTCGTCCGTCCCTCCGTCGTCCCGGCCCCCGTCGCTCCCCACCCCGTCCACCGGCGGCACCCCCACGCCGCGGGTGATGCCCGTGGGCACCCATGAGCTGGGGGCGGCGGCGACCGGCAGCTACCACGATCCGCACTCGGTGCTGGGCGTGCACTCCTACGACGGCGGCGTCACCGTGCGCACTCTCAAGCCCCTCGCGCACGAGGTCTCTCTCGTCCTGCCCGACGGCACCGTGCACCCCATGCGCCACGAGTACGACGGCATCTGGGTGGTCGCGGTCCCCCGCGCGCACCTGGACTCCTACCGGATCCGCGTGCAGTGGGCGCCCGAGGGCGGGAGCGTCGAGCTCGAGGAGCCCTATCGCTTCCTGCCCACGCTCGGCGAGCTCGACCTGCACCTCATACGCGAGGGGCGCCACGAGGAGCTGTGGCGGGTGCTCGGAGCGCACGTGCGCGAGGTCGACGGCGTGCCCGGCACCTCCTTCGCCGTCTGGGCGCCGAACGCCCGCGCCGTCCAGGTCGTCGGCGACTTCAACGGCTGGGACGGCCGCGGGCACGCCCTGCGCTCCCTGGGCTCCGCAGGGGTGTGGGAGATCTTCGTGCCCGGCGTCGGCGACGGTGCGGTGTTCAAGTTCCGCATCCTCGACGCGACCTCGCAGTGGCGCGACAAGGCCGACCCGATGGCGCGGCGCACCGAGGTCCCGCCGGCGACCGGCTCCATCGTCACCACGAGCGACTACGAGTGGACCGACGACGCGTGGCTCGCCGCGCGCGCCCAGCACGATGCGCTGGCCGCCCCGATGTCGGTCTACGAGGTCCACCTGGGCAGCTGGAAGCCGGGGCTCGGCTACCGGGAGCTCGCCACCGAGCTCGTCGAGTACGTGCGGGCGATGGGCTTCACGCACGTCGAGTTCATGCCCGTGGCCGAGCATCCCTTCGGCGGCTCCTGGGGCTACCAGGTCACCGGCTACTACGCGCCGACGTCGCGCTGGGGCTCGCCCGACGATCTGCGAGCGCTGATCGACGCCCTCCACGCGGCCGGCATCGGCGTGATCATGGACTGGGTGCCCGCCCACTTCCCGAAGGACGAGTGGGCGCTCGCGCGCTTCGACGGCACCCCGCTGTACGAGCACGCGGACCCGCGCCGGGGCGAGCATCCCGACTGGGGCACGCTGATCTTCGACACCGGCCGCAGCGAGGTGCGCAACTTCCTGGTCGCCAACGCCTGCTACTGGCTCGAGGAGTTCCACGTCGATGGGCTGCGCGTGGATGCCGTCGCCTCGATGCTCTACCTGGACTACTCGCGGGACGACGGCGAATGGGTGCCCAACCGCGAGGGCGGACACGAGGACCTCGAGTCCATCGCCTTCCTCCAGGAGGCGAACGCCACCGCCTACAAGCGCGCGCCCGGGATCGTGATGATCGCCGAGGAGTCCACGTCGTTCCCCGGCGTCACCCGGCCCACGGACGCCGGCGGCCTGGGCTTCGGCTTCAAATGGAACATGGGGTGGATGCACGACACCCTGGAGTACATCGGCGAGGACCCGATCAACCGCCAGCACCACCACGGCGAGCTGACGTTCTCGATGGTCTACCAGTACTCCGAGAACTTCGTGCTGCCGATCTCCCACGACGAGGTCGTCCACGCCAAGAAGCCCCTTCTGCGCAAGGCTCCCGGCGACGACTGGCAGCAGGCGGCGACGCTGCGCGCCTACCTCGCCCTGCAGTGGACCCATCCGGGCAAGCAGCTGCTGTTCATGGGCAGCGAGTTCGGGCAGTCCTCGGAGTGGAACGAGTCGACGGGCCTGGACTGGTGGCTGCTCGAGTTCGACATGCACCGGGGCATCCAGCGCTTCGTCACGGATCTCAACGCCCTGCTGCGCGAGCACCCTGCGCTCTCCGAGCTGGACCAGGACCCCGACGGCTTCGAATGGCTGCTGACCGACGACGCCTCGCACGACACCATCGCGTTCCTGCGCCGCGACCGCGCCGGCCACGAGCTCGTGGTGGTCCTGAACTTCTCGCCCGAGCCCTGGCACGAGCACCGCATCCCCATGCCCTCGGGCGGCTCCTGGAGCGAGGTCCTGAACTCCGACGCGCCGGTGTACGGCGGCGGCGGGGTCGGGAACCTGGGCCGCGTGGACGTGGAGCAGGTCCCCGCCGGCGGGCGCTCCCACTCCGTGCGGCTCTCGGTGCCGCCGCTCGGGGCCCTGGTGCTCCGCCCCGACGGCCGCGGCTGAGGGGCCTCGGGGCCCGCCCGCCGCGGGCGGGTCAGAAGAGCAGGTTGGCCAGGCGCTTGCGGGCGGGTCCGACGCGCGGGTCCTCGGGTCCGGCGACCTCGAAGAGGTCGAGCAGGCGCGCGCGCACACGGTCCTTGGTGTCCTGGTCGGCGCCGCGCAGCAGGTCGAGCAGACGGCCGAAGGCATCGTCGACGTGACCGCCGAGCATGTCGAGGTCGGCGACGAGCAGCTGCGCGTCGAGGTCCTGCGGCGCGTCGGCCGCGGCCTGGCGGGCGGCGTCGAGCTGGGCGTCCCGGGTGCGGTCCATGAGGTGCACGGTCGCCAGGCCCGCCTTGGCCTCGGCGTCGGCCGGGTTCTGGTTCAGGTGCTCCTCGAAGGCGGTCTGCGCGCCGGAGAGATCGCCCGCCTCGATCGCGTCGTAGGCGGTCTGCAGCAGGGGCGGCAGCTCGGGCTGCGCAGGGGCCCCGCCGTCCGCGCCGTCCGCATCGTCCGCGCCGGAGCCGTCGGCCCCCTGCCCGTCGCCCGCACCGCTCACGTCCAGACCGGTCTGCTGCGCGACCTGCACGATCTGGTCGAGCAGTCCAGGGATCTGGTCGGCGGGGACCATGGACTCGGCGATCGGCTGCAGCTGCCCCTGGAGGAGCAGCATGAGGGTGGGAAGCTGCTGCACGCGCAGGGCGCCCGCCACGCGCGGCTGGGTGTCCGCGTCGACGACGGCGAGCCGCAGCGCGCCGCCCTTCGCGTCGACGCCCGAGCGCAGCGCGCCCAGCAGCTCGTCGATGCCCGGGACGCGCGAGCTCGTGACCAGCAGGAGCGTCGCGACGCGCGCGGAGTCCTGGATCATCTGCTCGAGGTTCGCCTCGTCGACGGTCACCTCGTGCTCGCCGGCGGTCCCCGCCCCCTCGGAGCCCTCGGGCTTCTTGAGCGATGCGAGGTCGATGACGCCGTAGGGATCGGTCATGGGATGCTCCTTCGCGTTGTGGGACTGCTGGGGTTCTCGAACTGGGTCGCCGACCGGCCACCGGCCGAGCGAGTCGGGCGGGTCAGCCTGCTCGGACGGGTCAGCCTGGCCGGGCGGGTGGGTCCGGCCCGGCCGGGCGGACCCGCGCGGCCGATCACTCGCCGCTGGCGCCGATCACGGCGCGCGTGGCCCCGATGGGCTGGACCTTCGCGTCGGACCCCTTCGGCGGGATGTAGAGGGCGACGGTCGTGCCGTACTCGCGCACGTACTCCTCGGTGAAGGTCCGGCTGCCGATGATCGTGGTGAAGATGTTGTCCTCGCCGTAGCTGACCTTCGAGCCGTCGGTGACCTTCAGGGTGCGCTTCGAGGTCATGGTGCCCAGCACGATCGCGCCGCCGTCCTCCGTGCGCAGGCCGGCGATCTCGTCCTTCACGGGCGTGTAGATCTCGCGGATCGTCCCCACCTCGTCCTTCTCGACGCCCTCGTTGAGCTGCTTGCGCTCCTCCTGGATGTCCTTGTGGGTCCGGGTGGTGAAGGGATCGCTCGCGAGCTGCTTCTTCGAGTCCTTGCCGCCGCCCCACGCGAGCACCTCGGAGTAGAGGGTCATGGCGTCCGCAGGGGTCATCAGCAGGTCGCCGGCCTTGCCGTCGACCGCCTCGCTGCCCACCTTCGCCGAAGGCACCGTCGGCATGTCCACGCCCACGGCCTGCTGCGCCCAGCCCCAGGTCGCGTACGGGGAGTGCGCGTCCTTCTGCTGCAGGATCATGAAGTACGGGGCGGCGTCGTCATCACCGTCGGCCTCGACGAGAGCGATCGCGGTGCGCGGGAAGTCCGAGGTGGTCGAGGTGATCGGGACGACGGCCTTCTCACCGGGCCGGTCGAGGGCGCTGGCGCGGAAGTCCTCGGCGTTCTTCGCGATCCAGTCCTTGTTCTTGGTCAGGATCGAGTAGGTGTCCTTGCGGAAGGAGGCGGCCGAGCCGATCACGCGGGGCGCGAGGGCCTTCGCGTCGAGGTCGTCGTCCGCCTTCTCCACCGCGGAGTGCACCGCCTTGAGATAAGCGGCCATCTGATCGCTGGTCACCGCGGGGGTCGGCCCCTCGGCCTCGGGTCCCGTGGGCACCGCGGGCGGGGTCGAGTCGTCGGATCCGCAGGCCGCCAGCAGGCCGCCGACGGCGAGCACGCCGACGCCGCCCAGGAACCCGCGCCTGTTCCACGCGCTCATCGCTGCTCCTCCTCGGTGTCGGACCCGTGCTCGGGGCCCGTGTGCTGTGCGCCGTCATGGGGGGTCTCGCCGTGCTCCGGCTCCGGCGTCGCGGCGCGGTGGCGGTGCGAGCGACGCGGCAGGGCGGCCGACGCATCCTCGCCGGGTCCCGCGATCGGCTCCTCGATGCGGTCGATGACCTCCGTGGGATCCTCGGAGCCCTCGGCGTCGTCATGGCCGGCGGCCGCTCCCTCCGCGCCGCCGACGGGGATCGGCGCGGTCACCGGACGCTGCTCGCCCGGGTCCGCATCGGCGGCACCGGGCTCCTCGTCGATCCGGTCGAGGACGTCCGTCGAGGGCTCGGCCGACGGGTCGTTCGCCGCACCGTCTTCGGTCGCAGACTGCTCCGGCCCTTCGTGCGCGAGCGACGCCGTGCCCGCCGCCGCGGCGTCGGCCGTGGGTGCGGCCTGCGCCTGCACGTCGCCGAGCTGCCACGCGTCGATGCTCTCGTGCTCGCGCGTCGGGGCCTCGTCGGTCTCCTGAGTCCCCTCGGCTTCATGGGTCTCGTCGGCTTCGTGGCCCTCGTCGACCCTGTCCGTCTCGTCGGCCCCGTGGGGCTCGTCGGACTCGTCGGCCGCGGAGCCACCGGCGAGATGCGCCGCGCCCGCGCCCGCGGCCCCGAGCCCGGCGGCCCCTCCGAGGACCGCGCCGGTGGGCGTACCCGCGGAAGCGTCCGCGGAGCTCGCGCCCGCGGAGGGCGACGCGGGTGCGGATGCCGACGCGGGCTCGAGCTCCGGCTCGCCGGCGTCGTCCGCCCCGAGCTCCTCGGAGTCCTCACCGGCGCCGGCCCGCTCGCGCTCGCGCCGCGAGGAGCCGAAGGAGACCACGAGCATCACGAGGCCCACGATGATCAACGTCGCGCCCGTGGCGTACGCGAAGGGGACCCACTCGTTCTTCTCGTCGACCGGCCAGGTGATCGAGATGCTGTCGGCGCCGGGCTCGCTGCCGTCGGTCACGAGCAGGATCGCCCGGTAGGGCTGCGGATCCGTCGAGGTCTCCTCGGCGTAGAAGTCGCCGACGTCGATCGTCGTCGGGCTCTTCGAGGTCTTGACGCTGCGCCACAGGTCGGAGGAGGTGGGATCGGAGATCGAGTCGTCGCCGTCGCCGTCGACCGTCTCGGTCTTCAGCGTGCTCCAGTCGCTCAGCCCCGTGACCTGCGTGTGCTTCACGCCGTCGAGGTAGGCGTCGATGTCGTCGTTGGAGGCGGTGATCACGGAGACGTCGGAGTCAGCGGTGATCTTCACATCCCCCTGGGTCCCGCCCACGTACAGCACGCCCGGGTCGATGACGACGGCCGGGCCGGGGTCGGACAGGTCCACGGTCGCGGTGCGCTCGGTCTCGGGAGCCCACGTGGTCTCCCCCAGGCGCCCGATGAGGAGCCCCACCAGTCCCAGCACCACCAGGACGGCTGCAATGATCTTGTAGATGATGACGATCTCCTCGTTCGCACCGAATCCCTGCCACGATACGAGAATCGAACGACGAGCACACCCCCTTCGCGCGCGAGCGTGAGAGGCCGCACGCGCGGCGCGGGCCTCTCGTAGACCGTGCGCGGGCACGGGCGGCGCACGGCGCAGGGCCCGTCCGTCCTGCCGTACCCTGGCCGGGTGCGTCTCGTCGTTGCTCAGTGCTCGGTCGACTACACCGGTCGGCTCACCGCCCATCTGCCCCTGGCCACCCGCCTGCTCATCGTCAAGGCCGACGGCAGCGTGCTCGTCCATTCCGACGGCGGCAGCTACAAGCCGCTGAACTGGATGAGTCCGCCGTGCCAGCTGAAGGTCGTCGACCGGGCCGATGTCGAGGACGCGGCGGATGACCCCGCTCCCCTGCCCGGGGAGGACTGGGTGCAGCAGTGGGACGTGGTCCATGCGAAGACCGGTGACCGCCTCCGCGTGCGTCTGCACGAGATCCTCGAGGACACCAGCGTCGAGCTCGGCGTCGATCCGGGCCTGCAGAAGGACGGCGTCGAAGCGCATCTGCAGGCGCTGCTCGCCCAGAACATCGAGACCCTCGGGACCGACTGGTCGCTCGTGCGCCGGGAGTACCCGACCGCCATCGGACCGGTCGACATCCTGGCCCGCGACGCCGACGGCGCGACCGTCGCCATCGAGATCAAGCGGCGCGGCGAGATCGACGGCGTCGAGCAGCTCACCCGCTACCTCGACCTGCTCAACCGCGATCCGCTGCTCGCGCCGGTGCGCGGCATGTTCGCCGCCCAGGCCATCAAGCCCCAAGCAAAGGTCCTCGCCCACGACCGCGGCATCGACTGCGTGACCCTGGACTACGACGCCCTGCGCGGCATCGACGACGCCGAGAGCCGCCTCTTCTGAACCCGCACCACGCACCAGGAGCACCGATGCCCCCCACCGACGCCCCCGTCGACCCGCAGCACGCTGCGCCCCTGCATGCCGATCTCGCCCTCCGCGGCACGGCAGTGCTCGAGCGGGGCGTGCTCCCGGGGTCGCTGGTCCTCCTCGAAGGGGACCGCATCCTGTGGGCGGGCCTCGAGGAGCAGGCGCCTGCCCACCGCGCCGAGCGCACCCTCGAGCATCCCGGACTGATCCTTCCGGGCCTGATCGACCTGCACTGCCACGGCGGCGGCGGGGCCTCGTTCCCGGACTGCGCCGACGCCCAGGAGGCCATGGTCGCCGTGCGCGAGCACCGTCGCCACGGCACCACCTCGCTCGTCGCCTCGCTCGTGACCGCCTCGGCCGAGGAGCTCGGCCGGCGCGTGCGCATGCTCGCCGGGCTCGTCGAGGACGGGGAGGTCGAGGCGATCCACCTCGAGGGCCCCTTCATCTCCGAGGCGCGCAAGGGCGCCCAGAACCCCGCGCACATCACCGGCGGCGACGCGGCGCTCGTCGGCGAGCTGTGCGCGGAGGGCCGGGGCGCCGTCGCGACCATGACGATGGCGCCGGAGACGGCAGACGCCCCCGCCGTCATCGACGCCCTCGCCGCGGGCGGCGCCCTCCCCTCGCTCGGGCACACCGACTGCGACAGCGCGCAGATGGACGCGGCGATCACCGCCTCCCGCGACGCCCTGCGACGTCACCACGGCCGCTCCGCGCTGCCCACCGCGACGCACCTGTTCAACGGCATGCGGCCGATCCACCACCGCGATCCGGGGCCGGCCCTCGCGGCGCTCGATGCGGCCGGCCGCGGCGAGATCGTCGCCGAGGTCATCGCCGACGGTGTCCACCTCGCCGCCGAGACCGTCGCCCACGTGTTCTCCCTCGCGGCCGACGACTGCGTCGTGCTCATCACCGATGCCATGGCCGCCGCCGGCATGGCCGACGGCAGCTACCGCCTCGGCGCACTGGACGTGGACGTGCAGGACGGCGTCGCGACCCTCGCCGACGGCGGCTCGATCGCCGGCGGCACCGCCCATCTGATCGACGTCGTGCGCTTCGCCGTGCGCGAGGCCGGCGTGGATCTGGCCGCCGCCGTGCGCGCGGCCACCGTGGTCCCGGCGCGCGTCCTCGGGCGCGAGGACGCGATCGGGGCGCTGCGGGCGGGGCTCGCGGCCGACGTGCTGCTGGTCGACGCGGAGCTGCGTCCCGTGCAGGTCATCCGTCGCGGCGAGCTCGTCGGCACCGCGCAGCCGGACTGAGCTCGCCGCACCTGGCCGACACCGCGCCGTCGGACCGACCTCACGGCACCTGGCCGACACCGCGCGCACTGCTCAGTCGGCGTCCCCGCGCACCGCGCCCGTCGGCGCCGCCTCGTACCAGGCGATGACGGCCGAGGACGTCGTGAAGGGCAGCATGAGCCACAGCGGCTCGCCCTCCCCGCGGACGAACTCGATCTCGGTGTCCAGCACGATGCGCGTCCCTCCGGCGTCGTCCGCTCCGTCCGCGCTGCCTGCACGGTCGCCGCCGCTCGCCCTGTCGACGCCGCCCGCGCCCACAGCGCCTCCCTCGCCACCCGCGTCACCCGCGCCGGCGCCGACGTTCCGCCGCTGGACGTCCAGGATCTCGCTGCGCCGCAGCACCACCTCACCGCCCGCGAGGAGCGCATCCGTGCGATGCCAGAGCAGCCCCTGCGAGGTGAAGCGCAGGCGCCCTCCCCGCCAGGCGCCGCGACCGCCGCGCGCACGAGGACGCCACACGAAGCAGTCGAGCGCACCGCCGCGGCGCGCGACCACGACGGCGCGCACGATCACCGCGAGCGCCAGCACAACGACCAACGTCCCGACCACCACGAGGGTGATCGGGACGTTGACGTGCGTCATGGGTGCCTGTTCGCCTCAGCGGGCGGCCGTGGCGCGATCGGCATGGTCGACGGCGATCGTCACCACGTCGCGGTCCATGGAGACGAAGCCCCCGTCGACCGCTCGTTCGGTGACCGCGCCGTCCTCGCCGATGATCCGCACCGCGCCGCGCTCGAGGATCGCGAGCGTGGGCTGCATGCGCGGCAGGATGCCCATCGAGCCGTCGGCGGCGGGGACCACGACCTGGGCGGCATGGCCGCTCCAGACCGTCCGGTCCGCGGAGACGAAGGTGACCTCGAGGGTGCTCACTCTCCGAGCTCCTTCTGGATCCGGTGCCAGTTCTCCATGACCATGTCGATCCCGCCGACGTTGAAGAACGCCTGCTCGGGGATGTGGTCGAACTCGCCGTCGCAGATGCCCTTGAAGGACTCGATGGTGTCCTTGAGCGGCACGTCCGAGCCGTCCACGCCGGTGAACTGCTTGGCCAGGTGCGTGTTCTGCGAGAGGAACTGCTGGATGCGGCGGGCGCGGCCGACGATGACCTTGTCCTCCTCGGACAGCTCGTCGACGCCGAGCATCGCGATGATGTCCTGCAGCTCCTTGTTGCGCTGGAGGATCTGCTTCACGCGGTTGGCGACGTCGTAGTGCTCCTGGCCCACGTAGCGCGGGTCGAGGATGCGCGAGGTCGAGGTCAGCGGGTCGATCGCCGGGTACAGACCTCGCGAGGCGATCTCGCGGGAGAGCTCGGTGGTCGCGTCCAGGTGGGCGAAGGTCGTCGCCGGGGCCGGGTCGGTGTAGTCGTCGGCCGGGACGTAGATCGCCTGCATCGAGGTGATCGAGTGGCCGCGGGTCGAGGTGATGCGCTCCTGGAGCTGCCCCATCTCGTCGGCCAGGTTCGGCTGGTAGCCCACGGCCGAGGGCATGCGGCCCAGCAGCGTGGAGACCTCGGAGCCCGCCTGCGTGAAGCGGAAGATGTTGTCGATGAACAGCAGCACGTCCTGGCTCTGCACGTCGCGGAAGTACTCCGCCATGGTCAGGGCCGAGAGTGCCACGCGCAGACGCGTGCCCGGCGGCTCGTCCATCTGGCCGAAGACCAGGGCGGTCTTCTCGATGACGCCGGACTCGGTCATCTCCTCGATGAGGTCCCAGCCCTCACGGGTGCGCTCGCCGACGCCGGCGAACACGGAGACGCCGTCGTGGTTGTTCGCCACGCGGTAGATCATCTCCTGGATGAGGACCGTCTTGCCGACGCCCGCGCCGCCGAACAGGCCGATCTTGCCGCCCTGCACGTACGGGGTGAGGAGGTCGATCGACTTGATGCCGGTCTCGAACATCTCGGTCTTGGACTCGAGCTGGTCGAAGCTGGGGGCGGTGCGGTGGATGGGCCAGCGCTCGGAGACCTCGAAGGTCTGGCCCTCCTCGACGTTCAGCGGGTTGCCGACGACGTCGAAGACGGTGCCGAGGGTGACGTCGCCGACCGGCACGGAGATCGGGGCGCCGGTGTCGGTCACGGACTGCCCGCGCACGAGGCCGTCGGTGGGCTTGAGCGCGATCGCGCGGACCATGCCGTCGCCGAGGTGCTGAGCCGTCTCGAGCGTGAGGACCGAGGGCAGGAGGCCCGCGCCCTCGGCGCTGATCTCGGTGGTCAGAGCGTTGTAGAGATCGGGGATGTTGCCCGGGGGGAACTCGATGTCGACGACCGCGCCCGTGACGCGGGCGATGCGGCCGGTGCCCTGCTGCGCGGAGGCAGCGGGGGCGTCGGTGGTGACTGGGGTGCTCATTCGTTTCTCTCCAATGGGTCAGGCCGGCGCGCGGAGCGCTCGCGGCGGCTCAGCGTTCGGTGCGACCGGATCCCGAGAGGGCGTCGGCGCCGCCGACGATCTCCGAGATCTCCTGGGTGATCTCCGCCTGGCGCGCCGAGTTGGCCAGCCGGGTGAACTTGCGGATCTGCTGTTCGGCGTTGTCCGTGGCCGTCTTCATCGCGCGCTGCGTCGCCGCGTGCTCGGAGGCCATCGACTGCATGAGCAGGTTGACGATGCGCGACTCGAGGTAGCGCGGGATCAGCTCGTCCATGACCGTCTCGGCGTCGGGTGCGAACTCGTACAGCGGGTACGAGGGCGCCTCCGCGCCCGCCTCGGCGTCGACGACCTCGAGCGGGACCAGGCGGGTCGCCCGGGCCACCTGCCGGAACCGGCTGAGGAAGCGGGTGCCCACGAGGTACGCCTCGTCGAGATGCACCTCCGGGTCCTCGCTGAGCAGGTCGCCGGTGAGCCGCTGCGCGATCTCGTGGCCGAGCGCAGGGATCTCGCTCTCCTGGAACGGGGTCCAGGCCGTGACCGGCGGACGGTTGCGGAACGTGTAGTAGGTCTCGCCCTTGCGCCCGACGACGTACAGCACGGGCGTCTTGCCCTCGTCGATCAGGTGGTTGGCGAGCTCCTCCGCGGCGCGGATCGCGTTGTGCGAGTACGAGCCCGTCATCCCGCGGTCGGCCGTGATGAGCAGGATGCCGGCGCGGCCGGTCTCGCTGCGCTCCTGGTCGAGGAACGGATGCTCGACGTCGGTCGAATGGGTCGCGACGGCGCCGATCGCCCGAGTGATCGCCTCGGCGTACGGCGTGGTCGCGAGCACCCGGGCGTGGGCCTTGGCGATGCGCGAGGCCGCGACCATCTCCTTGGCCTTGAAGATCTTCTTCATGCCCTGAGCGGAGGTGATCCGCTTCTTGTACTCCCTCTGCTGTGCTCCCATGTCTCTCCTTCGCGGGATGCTCCGGCTGGTCCCGGCGCCGCCCTCCCCCGCAGGGTCTCCCCTGCCCGGCGGGCGGCGCACCGGATCATCCGCGGACGATGCGCTCCTGGTCGATGTCCTCGTCCTCCGCGCTCTCCTGCACGTCGGTGCGGGCCTCGCCCTGCCCCTTGCCGGCCAGGAAGTCGCGCTTGACCTGCTCGAGCAGCTCGGTGGCCTGCTGCTCGGTCTCCTCGGAGAACTTCTTGGAGGTGCGGATGTCCTCGAGCACGGTGCCGTTGTGGCGCAGGTGCTCCAGCAGCAGCGACTCGAACTCGCGGACGTCCTCGACCTCGACGTCGTCGAACTTGCCGGTGGTGCCGCCCCAGATCGAGATGACCTCCTCCTCGACCGGGTAGGGCGAGGACTGCGGCTGCTTGAGCAGCTCCATGAGGCGCGCGCCGCGGTTCAGCTGCTGCTTCGAGGCCGCGTCGAGGTCCGAGGCGAACATCGCGAAGGACTCGAGGTCGCGGTACTGGGCGAGCGAGATCTTCAGCGTGCCGGAGACGCCCTTCATCGCCTTGATCTGCGCGGAGCCGCCGACGCGGGAGACCGAGATGCCGACGTCGACCGCGGGGCGCTGATCGGCGTTGAACAGGTCGGACTGCAGGAAGACCTGGCCGTCGGTGATCGAGATGACGTTGGTCGGGATGTACGCCGAGACGTCGTTGGCCTTGGTCTCGATGATCGGCAGGCCGGTCATCGAGCCGCCGCCCATCTCGTCACTGAGCTTCGCGCAGCGCTCGAGGAGGCGGGAGTGCAGGTAGAACACGTCGCCGGGGTAGGCCTCGCGGCCCGGCGGGCGGCGCAGCAGCAGCGACACGGCGCGGTAGGCCTCGGCCTGCTTGGTGAGGTCGTCGAAGACGATGAGGACGTGCTTGCCCTCGTACATCCAGTGCTGGCCGATGGCCGAGCCCGCGTAGGGGGCGATGTACTTGAAGCCCGCGGGATCGGAGGCCGGGGCCGCCACGATCGTCGTGTAGTCGAGGGCGCCGGCCTCCTCGAGGGTGGCGCGGACCGACGCGATGGTCGAGCCCTTCTGGCCGACGGCGACGTAGATGCAGCGCACCTGCTGGCTCGGGTCGCCCGACTCCCAGTTCGCCTTCTGGTTCAGGATCGTGTCCAGGGCGATGGTCGTCTTGCCGGTCTGGCGGTCGCCGATGATGAGCTGGCGCTGGCCGCGGCCGATCGGGGTCATCGAGTCGATGGCCTTGATGCCGGTCTGCATCGGCTCCTTGACGCTCTTGCGCTGCATGACCGTGGGGGCCTGCAGCTCGAGGGCGCGGCGCTCGGTGCTGGCGATCTCGCCGAGGCCGTCGATGGGGGCGCCGGTGGGGTCGACCACGCGGCCGAGGAAGTCGTCGCCGACGGGCACGGAGAGCACCTCGCCGGTGCGGCGCACCTCCTGGCCCTCCTCGATGCCGGAGAACTCGCCGAGGACGACGACGCCGACCTCGCGCAGCTCGAGGTTCAGGGCCAGGCCGAGAGTGCCGTCCTCGAAGCGGACGAGCTCGTTGGCCATGACGCCGGGGAGACCCTCGACGCGGGCGATGCCGTCGGCCGACTCGGTGACGCGGCCGATCTCCTCGCGCTCGGGCGTGCCGGCCTGGTAGGTGGACACTGCGGTGTCCAGGGCGTTCCGGATGTCCTCCGGGCGGATCGTGAGCTCAGCCATCGCGGTGCTTCGCTTCCTTCTCTGCCCCGCGGGCGGGGCGGTGGTCGTACCAGCTGTGGTCGTCAGATGGGAGGTCCCGGGGGATCTCCGGTGGATCTCGCCGCGCGGCCGTCAGGCCACCAGGCGGGAGCGCGCCTGGGCCAGGCGCGCGAGGACTGTCGCGTCGTAGAGGTCGTCCCCGACCTGGACGCGCAGGCCGCCGACGACGTCCTCGTCCAGCTCGAAGTTGGTCTGGACCTCGCGGCCGTAGATCCGGGTGAGGATCGAGGACAGGCGAGACTGCTGCTCGGGGGTGAGCTGTCGCGCGCTGCGCACGATCGCCAGCAGACGTCGGCGCCGCGCCGAGGCGAACTCGGCGAAGCCCAGGAGGCGGCGTGCGGGCTTGACGTCCGTGCGCCGACCCACCGCACGGCGGGCGAGCGCGAGGGTCAGCTGGTGCACGCGGCCCTCGAGCAGTCGCGAGATGATCCCCGCCCGCTGCTCGGGATGCTCGCGGGCGTCGTCCAGGGCGCCGGTGAGCTCGCCGCTCTCGTCGATCACGCGGGAGATCTGGAAGAGCTCCTCCTCGACCTGCTCGAGCACGCCCTCGCGGGCCGACTGCTCGAGGAGGGCCTCGACGCCGAGCTGCTCGAGGGCGTCCAGGACGTCCTCCTGCTCGGACCAGCGGCGACCGACGATCTCGAGGATCACGGAGAGCGCCCCGGGGCTGACGCGCCCCTCGAAGAGCGAGCGCGCCGCGGACTGCTTGACCTCGGCGGGTCGACCGCCGTCGCTCAGCATCCGCACCAGCTGGTTGCTGGAGTCGATCGCGTCGGCGGCCCCGAAGAGGTCCTCGGCGACCTGCGCCAGCGACACGTCGTCGCCGCGCAGGAGGTCCTGGGACCGCTGGGTCACCTCGCGCAGGGAGGTGGAGGAGGTTCCTCGCATCTGGTGTCCTTATCGGGTCGCGGTCTGGGACGACTCGAGGTCGTCCAGGAACCGGTCGATCACGCGGCGGGAGCGCTCGTCGTCGGAGAGGGACTCCCCGACGATCTTGGAGGCGAGGTCGCTCGCGAGCGTGCCGACCTCTCCCTTGAGCTGGGCCGCGGCGGTGGTGCGCTCGGCCGAGAGCTGCTGACGGCCGGCGCTGAGGATGCGGTCGTTCTCGGCCTCGGCGCGCGCCTTGGCCTCCTCGACGATCGCGGCACCGTCCGCACGGGCCTTCTCGCGGATGGAGGCCGCCTCCTGGCGGGCCGCCGCGAGCTCCTGCTCCTGCTCGTCCTTCAGCTGGTCCGCCTGCTGCTGGACCTCCTCGGCCTTCTTCAGACCGCCTTCGATCTTCTCGCTGCGCTCATCGAGCACGGCGTTCAGCCGCGGCAGGATGAACTTGATGAAGACGACGGCGAAGATGACCAGGAAGATCAGCGACCAGACGATCTCCTGGGGCTCGGGCACCAGGATCTTCCAGCCCTCGACCTCTTCCGAGGTGCCTTCGGCAAGAATCATGGTGGGGGTCCTCAGCTGTTGAAGAGGAAGCCGGTGACGATCGCCAGCAGCGTCAGGATCTCGGTGAAGGCGATACCGATGAACATGGTCGACTGCAGGGCGCCGCGCAGCTCGGGCTGACGGGCGGTCGCCTCGGCGGTCTTGCCCACGATGATGCCGATGCCGATGCCGGGGCCGATCGCCGCGAGGCCGTAGCCGATCGATGCGACGTTGCCGGAGAGCTCTGCGAGAGTGGTGGCGTCCACAGGGTTTCCTTTCGTTGTGCCGACCGGGTGGACGGCGCGTTCTGGGGAGGTGACGACGGAGCGGGTCAGTGCTCGTCCGACGTCGCCATGTTGATGTACACGGCGGTCAGGATGGTGAAGATGAAGGCCTGCAGGGCGGCCACGAAGATCTCGAAGCCGTAGATGCCGATCGCGAGGGCACCGGAGAAGGGCGCGACGGCGATGAGCGCGGAGCCCGAGAACAGCAGACCCTGGGTGAGTCCGATGAAGACCACGAGCATGATGTGCCCGGCGACCATGTTGGCGAGCAGTCGGATCGTGAGCGAGGCCCAGCGGATCACGGCGAGCTGGAGGAACTCGATCGGGATCAGGAGGATGTAGATCGGCTTCGGCACGCCGGGGGGCATCGTCTCGTGCTTGAGGTAGCCGCCCAGGCCGTGCTTCTTGATGCCGAAGGAGATGTAGACGATGAACGTCCACAGGGCCGCGAGCAGGGGCAGGCCGATCACGGAGGTGCCCGCGAGGTTCAGCCCGGGGATCACGCCCGCGAGGTTCATCGTGAGGATGAAGAAGAACATCGTCACGAGCATGGGGGCGTACTTCTTGCCCTCGCGCATGCCCAGGGTGTTCTCGATGATCGAGTGATCGACGAACTCGATGATCATCTCGACGATGCTCTGCGCGCGACCGGGCACGAGCTTGGCGCGGGAGGCGATGACCGCCATCACCGTCAGCACGACGACGAGGATGATGAGGCGGACGAGCTGGACGCGGTTGAACTCGAACCACGTGCCGCCGAAGAGGATGGCGTCCGGGAAGAACTCGGAGATGCTCGGCGTGTGGAACTCGAAGCCCTCGGCGAGGAGGTTCGGAGTGGCGTCGGCGGTGTTCAGCGCGATCTCCCGTGGTCGTCGTGTCGGCATCCGCCCCGCCGGTTCCGGCGGACGGGTGACGAGGCCCTGGGGCCTCGGCCGTCGCTGGCGTCAGCAGTCTGGATGGTCGTGCATGTCCTCTGATCCCCCACCGGGGTCGGGGATGTCGCGGGACGGTGCCGCCGGGCCGCGGATGAACCGAGGTCGGGGAGGCGGCGTCGGGAACGATCCGGGACCCACCGGAGCCACGGCTCACCCCGGAGGGGCGGTGTGGTGGAGTGCCACGGGGGCCGTTCCAGGCCACGCGAAGACACCCCGAGCATATCAGAGCGTCACTGCTCCCGAGGGGGTTCGGCGACCTCCAGACGGGCACGTGAGCGCACCATCCCGACCGCCTCGGTGACGGCCGCCACGACCGCTCCCGCGAGCAGGGCGGCACCGAGCCACGGCCGCGAGAGCCAGGTTGCCTCGCCGAGCAGCAGGAGCGCGATGACCAGCACGAACATCTTCACGAGCCAGCTGCCCATGAGCACCATCGCGTAGGAGGTGCCGGGCAGCGGACGGGCGATCCGGGCGCTCGCCAGTGTGGGCAGGGTCACCACGAGAGCGAGGCCACTCCCGACCAGCGCGCCGGGCAGCGCGCCGGCACCGCCGAGCACTGCGGCGAGGACGATGACGACCGCGTCGACGACGATCCCCGCGAGGATCGCGAGCAGCAGTGCCCGCATCAGCAGGCGGTCGTTGTGGCGGCGGGCGCGCGCGATCCCCTCGTCGCTCGGGGCGGCAGGATCGGGTCGGTCGGCGGCGGGCATCGGCGTCTCGGATTCCTCGGTGTTCTCAGGTCGGGTCGGGGGCGGGGCCGACGGTGTCAGCCGGCCTCTCGCTCGTGGGCGGGATGGCGCCTCCCGGAGCGGCGGCGCAGCCGGGCGATCGGATCGATCGTCACCACGAAGGCGACGAGCAGCCCGATCCCCCAGAAGATCACGACGGTGCGCATGTCCACGAGGGCCGGCAGCAGCATCCCCACCGAGATCACGATCGCCCACATGTACATGATGAGGACGGCCCCGAGCTGCGAGTGGCCGATCGCGAGCAGGCGGTGGTGGAGGTGGAGCTTGTCGGCGTGGAAGGGCGAGTGGCCCGAGCCGATGCGGCGGACGACGGCGAGCACGAAGTCGAGGAACGGGATGAACATGACGCCGATGGGCAGCAGGATCGGCAGGAACTGACCGATGACCTTCGCGTCGGAGAGCTGCGCGGTGTCGATCTGGCCGGTCACCGTGATGGTGCTCGCGGCGAGCAGCAGGCCCAGCAGCATGGAGCCCGAATCCCCCATGAAGATCTTCGCGCGCGGCAGGTTGTGCGGGAGGAACCCCAGACAGGCGCCCACCATCGCGGCCGTGATCAGGGCGGCGAGCGAGGAGTAGTCCGTGGTCGAGGCGCTGCGGGTGAGCATGTAGGCGTAGGCGAAGAACGCCGTGCCGCCGATCGCCATGACCCCCGCGGCCAGACCGTCCAGGCCGTCCACGAAGTTCACGGCGTTCATCGAGACCACCACGACGAGCACCGTGAGGATGATGGCGCTGCGCGAGGAGAGCAGGGTGACGCCGCCGATCGGGAGCGACACCAGGCGCACGCCCTCGGCGGCCAGCAGCACGGCGGCGAGCACCTGGCCCGCGAGCTTGGTGACCCAGTCGAGGTCCCATTTGTCGTCGGCGGCGCCCAGGAGGGCGACGATGCCGGCGGCGGCGAGGATCGCCCAGGGCTGGCTGCTCTCGTGGAACAGTCCGTGGAGGAAGGGGATGCGGCTGGCGATGAGCATCGCCGCGGCGACCCCCACCAGGATCCCCAGGCCGCCGAGGCGCGGGGTCACGACCGTGTGCACGTCGCGCGAGCGGACCGCCGTCATCGCCCCGATCCTGCGCGCCATGAGGCGCACCGCGGGTGTGACCAGGAAGGTCACCGCCGCCGCGAGGAGCAGGACGAACAGGTAGATCCTCACGCGGGGCGGCTCCCGCTCCCGGTCTCCCCGGGTCCGTCGGCGGAGGAGTCGGGGTCGTCGGCATCGGCGGGAGCGTCGGCCGGGACGGGCTCGGCGGCGTCGGCGGTCACGTCCACGGCGTCGGCGTCCCCGGCCGCCTCGGTCTCGTCGGGCGCGGGCAGCGGCGTGGAGCCGGCGGCGGCGAAGGCGTCGGCGCCGATGTCCTCGACGTTCTCCTCGCCCTCCGCCTCGCCGGGCTCGTCGGCCCCGCTCGCCGTGCCCGTCGTCGCGTCCTCCGACGCGCCCTCCGTCGCCGCCTCGGCGGCGTCGGCGTCGGCGGCGGCGTCGACGGCGGCCCCTGTCTCGGCCTCGGTGTCGGTCCCGGCGTCGGCGTCAGCGGGCTCCTCCGACTCGGGGGCGGTGAAGATGTCGCCGACGGCCTCGACGATCTGCTCGCGGGTGAGCGCGCCCTCGCGGACGATCTCGGCGGGCTGAACCGTGGTGTCGATGATCGTGGAGGCGGTGCCCAGGCGCGCAGGGCCCCCGTCGAGGTAGACCTCGACGCGGTCGCCGAGCTGGGTCGCGGCGTCCATGACGCTGAGCGCCGCGGGCCTGCCGTGGCGGTTCGCGCTCGAGACGGCGAGCGGCCCGGTGCGGCGCAGCAGCTCGAGGGTGACCTCGTCGTCGGGCATGCGCAGGGCGACGGTGCCCCGGGTCTCCCCGAGGTCCCAGTTCAGCGAGGGCTGCGCGGTGAGGATCAGGGTGAGCGCGCCGGGCCAGAAGGCCTCCGTGAGGCGCTCGGCGTACTCGGGGACGTCGACCGCGAGTCCCAGCAGCACGGCGGGATCCCCGACGAGCACCGGCGGAGGGGCGTCGCGCCCGCGGTCCTTGGCGTCCAGCAGCGCCTGCACGGCGTCCGGGGTGAAGGCGTCCGCGCCGATGCCGTAGACGGTGTCGGTGGGGAGCACGATCAGGCCGCCGTCGGACAGGGCGTCCTGTGCAGCCTGGAGGCCCTCGTCGCGGGTGGCTTCGTTCGTGGTGTCGTACACGCTCACGGCGCTCAGTCTCTCATCTCGTGCTGGGGGTGGACGGGTGGGCGCGGAGGGCGACCAGGAAGCGGTCGCGGCCGGTGAGGTCGCGGACCGTGCGGATGTCGATGAAGGACCCCGTGTCCTCGGCGAGGGCGCGCGTCGACGAGCCCTGCACGTCGGCGTGCTCCATCACGAGCAGACCGCCGGGCCGCAGCAGGCGCCCGGCGAGGGCGACCACGGAGCGGGGCACGTCGAGTCCGTCCGCTCCCCCGCCGAACAGTGAGCGCGCGGGGTCGTGCTCGCGCACCTCCTGCTCGCGGGGGATCGCATCGGCGGGGATGTAGGGCGGGTTCGCGAGCACCGCGTCAACGCCGCCGGCGCGGACGCCGAGCACAGCCTCCGGGTCCGCGAGCAGCTGCGCGTCCCCGACGTCGCCGACCCGGACCTCGCCGCGCGCCGGGTCGACGGCCGCGAGGTTCCGCGCCGCCAGGTCCCGGGCGGCGGGATCGATCTCGAGGGCGAGCACGCGTGAGGAGGGCATCTCGTCGAGGACCGCGGCGCCGAGGGCGCCGCTCCCCGTGCAGAGGTCCACGACAGTGCGCACCTCGTCCGACCGTGCGTGCTCGAGCAGCACGTCGATCGCGAGCTCGGTCTCCGGACGCGGGATGAACACGCCGGGAGCGGTCGCGAGCAGCAGACGGCGGAACGGGGCGCGCCCCAGGATCAGCTGCAGGGGCTCCCTGCGCTCGCGGCGGGCCACGAGCTCCTCGAGGCGCGCGGCGAAGTCCTCCGGGAGCGCGTCGAGCATGACCAGGGGCCCGTCGGCCCGCGCGGCGGCCTCGATGAGGATGCGGGACTCGGCGCTCGAGGACACGATGCCCGCCTCGCCCAGCCGGGCGGTCGTGCGCGACAGCGCAGTGCGCAGGTGCCTGCGCACGTCGTCGCTCACAGCTCTCCCTCGGCGGCCTCGCGCAGGCGCTGCTCGGCCTCGGCGCGGCGGGAGGAGTCGATCAGGGCGTCGAGGTCGCCGGCGAGGACCGCCTCGAGGTTGCCCGCCTTGAAGCCTGTGCGGTGGTCGGTCACCCGCGACTCGGGGAAGTTGTACGTGCGGATCCGCTCGGAGCGGTCGACGGTGCGCACCTGGGAGCGGCGGCTCGCGGAGGCCTCGGCGTCCTGCTCGGCGCGGCGCGCCTCGAGCAGGCGCGAGCGCAGGATCCGCATCGCCTGCTCGCGGTTCTGCAGCTGGCTCTTCTCGTTCTGGCAGGAGACGACGATGCCTGTGGGCAGGTGGGTGATGCGCACGGCGGAGTCCGTCGTGTTCACGCTCTGCCCGCCGGGACCTGAGGACCGGAAGACGTCGATGCGCAGGTTCGCGGGGACCATCTGCTCGGCGAGCAGCTCGGCCTCGTCGGTCTCGTCGGCCTCGGGCATGACCAGGACGCCGACGGCGGAGGTGTGGATCCGCCCGGCGGACTCGGTGACCGGCACGCGCTGGACCCGGTGGACGCCGCCCTCGTGCTTCAGATGCGCCCAGACGCCGTCGGCCGCTCCTCCGCCGACCCCGCCTGTCGTGCCGCCGCCTGCCCCGGACCCGCCGCCGACGGCGGACGAGCCCGCGCGGATCGAGAGGGTCGCGTCCTTGATGCCGCCCAGGTCCGAGTCGGTGGAATCGATGACCTCGAGCGTCCACCCCCGGGAGAGCGCGTACTGCCGGTACATGCGCAGCATCTCCGCGGCGAACAGGGCGGATTCCTCGCCGCCGGCTCCGGCCTTGATCTCCATGAGCACGTCCCGGGAGTCGTCCTCGTCGCGGGGGGCGAGCAGCTCGCGCAGGTGCGCGCGCAGGGTCTCGACGCGCTCGGCGTCCCGCTCGGCCTCGGTCGCGAACTCGGGGTCCTCCGCCGCGAGCTCGCGCGCGGCGTCGCGGTCCTCGGCCGCACCGCGCAGGTCGCGCAGCGCGGTGACGATCTGGTCGACCTCGGCGTAGCGGCGTCCCACGCGTCGCGCGCGGGAGGCGTCGGCGTGCAGGGAGGGCTCTGCCATGCGCCGCTGCAGCTCGGCGTGCTCCGCCTCGAGGGCGCTCAGCCGCTCGAGCGGGAGGCCTTCGAGGTCATCGGCGGGATGCGCCACGGCCTCTCCTCGGGTCAGGACACCGGCAGGATCATGTCATCGGCCGACCAGGAGGCCGAAGACACGACACCGGCGGCTCCCCAGGGGGAACCGCCGGTGTCGGAAGCGCTGTTACTTGGACTTCTTGCCGTAGCGGGCCTCGAAGCGGGCCACGCGACCGCCGGTGTCCAGGATCTTCTGCTTGCCCGTGTAGAACGGGTGGCAGGCGGAGCAGACCTCGGCGCGGATCTCGCCGTCGCCCTTGGTGCTGCGGGTGGTGAACGTGTTGCCGCAGGTGCAGGTCACCTGGGTCACGTGATACTCCGGGTGGATGTTCGCCTTCATGATCTCTCCTTCGTGAGGTCGCTGGGTCGGTGCCCGACGGGCACCGTGAACCAGAACCGACGCCCGATTGTGCCACGTGCGCGCGAGCGGGCACACCCCTCGCCGCTCCGGGGTGACGAACTCCCCACGGAGGCGGGTTCCGCGCCGGGGAGGCGGCCCGGCCCGCCCGCTCTCAGGCGGACTCGCGGACCATGAGCCGGTAGGGCACGGTGCGCACTGCCCCGCCGTCGGCCGCGCTCACGCGTCCGGTGAACAGCCCGTCCACGAGATCGACCGCTTCACTGGCCACTGCCTCGAGGTCGACGCCGATGGTCGTGAGCTCCGGGGAGACGAGCTCCCCCAGCGCGAGCCCGTCGACGCCCGTCACGCGCACGTCGTCGGGGACGCTCAGGCCGCGGGTGCGCAGCACCTTGAGCACCTGCAGCGCGTGCACGTCGTTCCAGGCCATCAGGGTGTCCGCGCCGACGTCGAGCGCCGCCTCGACCTGCGCCGGGATGCCGTCCGCCGACGCCGGGACGAGGTCCACCGCGGCGATCTGCCGGCCGACTGCCTCCCGCATCTCGTGCGCGCGGCGGCTCTCCCCGTCCTGGGTGCTGTCGAGCACGGCGACGCGTGCGGCGCCGGAGCTCTTCAGGTGCGCGGCGAGCTCGTTCATCGCGGCCTCCTCCGCGAAGCGCACGCCCGCACCGTCGGCCTCCTGGAGGTCGAGGCGCACGAGCGGCATGCGCGCGGGGACGATCTCGTCGGCGTCGGCCGGGAGGCTGTAGCCCAGCAGGGCGTCGGCCCGGCGCACGAGCTCGGTCGCGATCGCCTCGGCCTCCGCTCCGTTCTCGGTCTCGGCGACCACCACGTTCCAGCCGCGCCGTGCGCTCTCGCGGATCACGGCGGCGGCGATCTCCGGGAAGAACGTGTTGGTGAGCTCGTTGACCAGCAGGCCGAGGGTGGGCGGCCCCTGGGAGACGAGGCCGCGCCCGAACCGCGAGGGCCGGTAGTTCAGCTCCTCGGCCGCCGCGAGGACGCGGTCGCGGGTGTCGGGGCTGATGCCGGGCATGTCGTTCATGGCCCGGGTGACCGTCTGCCGCGAGACGCCGGCGCGCGTGGCCACGTCGACGATGGTGGCGCGCCGGGCGCCCGTCGTCCGGGCGTCCGTCCGCGCACCGGCGCTCTCACGGCTCCTGCTCACGCAATATCCTCCCGAAGATCCAGCCAGGCGACCTGCTCGGGGGTCAGCTGCACCGAGAGGCCCTCCATAGAGGATCGCATCTCCGCGATCGAGCGGGGACCGAACAGCGGGAACGTCGGGAACGGCTGGGCGAGCACGTACGCGAGCGCGATAGCGGTGGGCGGGACCCCGAACTCGCGAGCGAGGGTGCGGGCGCGCTCGAGGCGCTCGAAGTTGTCATCGGAGTAGTAGCAGCGCACGAGCTCGGCGTCCGAGCGGTCCTCGGGCGCGGCGCGGCCGGTGAAGAAGCCCCGGGCCTGGGAGGACCAGGGGAAGAGCGGGATCTTCCGCTCCTCGAGCCAGGCCTTCGAGGCCGGGTCGGTCGCGTGCACGCAGCCGGCCCAGGGGACGTCGAGCGCCTCGGCGAGGCCGAAGTGGTTGCTCAGCAGGCTGAAGCCCCGCTTGCCGTGGGAGGCGGCGTAGGCGTTGGCCTCGTCGACGCGTGCGGGCGCCCAGTTCGAGCCGCCGAACGCCCGGATCCGGCCGGCCTCGAGGTGCTCGTTGAGCACGTCGACGAACTCGCCGACGGGGACCTCGAGGTTGTCCCTGTGCATCATGTAGAGGTCCGCGTAGTCGGTCTGCTGGCGCTCGAGGGACTCCAGCAGCTGACGGCTCAGGGACTCGGGATCGCAGTGCGGGGTGTGCGCTCCCTTGGTGATCACGACGACGTCCTCGCGGATGCCGCGGTTCGCGATCCACTGCCCCAGCTGGACCTCGTGGTGACCGCCTCCATAGATGTACGCGGAGTCGAAGGTGGTGCCGCCGGCCTCGACGAAGGCGTCGAACAGGGCGGAGGCATGGGCGAGGTTCGGCTGGTTGTCGCACCCCATGACCAGACGGGAGATCTTCTTGTCGACGCCCGGGATCTCGCCGTAGGGCATGGCGGTGCCGTCGGGGAGGGCCGCACCGCCCATCCGCAGCGGGGCGCCCGAGACGGTGGGGATCGCGGAGTCCTCGCGCTCGAACGGATAGCGCAGGCCGATCTGCTCGCGCCAGTCGTCGAGCGCGCGGGCCTGGCCGAGGCTCACCTCGAGATCGAGCTCGGGCACCTCGGCGATCCCCTGCGCCGCGGCGCGCGCGAGGGCGTCCGCCTCCAGGGCGTAGGGGTGGGCGCGCTGGACGCGGATCTCGCGGGGCTCCTCCCCCACCACGTCGAGGTGGATGACCGTGTCCTCGCCGAGCGTCCACGGATCCTCGAGCCGGATGACGCCGCGACTGCCGGTGATCGTGGCGGACTGCGGATCCGCCAGACGCACACCGGTGCGCAGGCTCGCGGTGGCACCGCCGGGGAACGTCAGCTCGGCGCTCGCCCACTCGTCGACGCCGGTCGGGCCGACGGTGCCCGCGGCGGAGAGCGAGGCGGGCTCGACGACGGTGCGCCCGGCGGCGGCCCCGGCGATCAGGCGCGCGAAGGACAGCGGGTAGCAGCCGACGTCGAGGATCCCGCCGCCGGCGATCTGCGGATCGAACAGGCGGCCCTCGCGCGCCCCGGTGTCGAAGGAGAAGGAGGCGTCGACGTGCGCGAGCTCGCCGATCGCGCCCTCGCGCACGAGGTCGAGCACCTGGAGGGTCTGCGGATGGAAGCGGTACATGAAGGCCTCGAGCAGCACGCGCCCGCTGCGGCGGGCGACGTCCGCGACGGCCATCGCGGTGCCGTGGTTGACGGCCAGCGGCTTCTCGCACAGCACGTGCTTGCCCGCCTCGAGGGCGGCGACGCTCAGGTGCGCGTGCTCGGTGTGCACCGTGGAGACGTAGACGGCGTCGACCGCATCGGAGGCCAGGATCTCCTCGTAGGTGCCGATGACGGCGTCCGGGGCCTCGTCGATGCCGAACTCGCGCGCGAACTCGCGGGCCCGCTCCGGGTCACGGCTGCCCGCACCCACGAGCACGCCGTGCTCGCTGTGGGGCAGCTGGCCGGCGAAGCGACGGGCGATCGAGCCGGGCCCGAGGACCGCCCAGCGCAGGCGCGCGGCCGAGGCGCCGGGCGCGGCCGAGGCCGCACGCTCCGTGCTGCTGTCGTCGTGCGTGGGGACGCTGCTGTCGATGTTCATGAATGCGACCTCGCTGTCGATGGATGAGGGCTGGGGCGGCGCACGGATGCTGCGGCGGACGCCGGACGAGGACCGCAACGGGACCACCGCGGCCCACCAGCCGTGCGTGAACGTTCACGACAGGTATCACGCTACACGCCCGTCGACTGTGGCGCCATGCCTCGCAGAACTCCGCCGAGACGCGCCGATCCGCCGCCGCCAGGGGCGACGGCGCGGAGATGCGCAGCAAGACGATTCGGCATCCGTCGGGAGGAACCGCACCCGCCGGAGAGTTGTGACCCTTGACACCCCCATGAGCGGATGCCATAGTCCTGGCCAGCTGTGAACGTTCACGGCCCTGATCGCCTGCTCGATGACGAGGAGAGCTCATGCACCCACCCACGCGACGACACGTCCTGCGAGGCCTCGGCCTGGCCGGACTGGCAGCGGGAGGACTGGCCGCCTGCGGCTCCTCCCCCACGATCTCCCACGATCCCGATGAACTGGTCATGTGGTACTGGAACCGCTCCGCCAGCCCGAAGCTCCTCGAGCAGGCCGCGAAGAACGTCCCCGGCACGGATCGGCACGTGCGCGCCGACGTCATCGGCACCACCTTCGACACCAAGCTGCGCACGAGCCTCGCGGGCGGCGCCTACATCCCGGACATCACGTACATCAACTCGAACAACGCCCTCTACTTCCGCAACGAGCACCAGTTCCTGGACATGAACGACCTGGGGGCCGCCCAGCACGCGGACGACTACTACGAGTGGAAGTGGAAGCTCGGGATCACGCCCGAGGAGCGCTTCTGCTTCTTCCCTCTCGACATCGGCCCGACCGGCTTCTACTACCGCCAGGACGTGTTCGAGAAGGCGGGCCTGCCGACGGAACCGGACGAGGTCTCCTCCGCGGTCTCGACGTGGGAGGACTGGATCGCACTCGGCGCCGAGCTCCGGAAGGCGACCGGCTCAGCGCTCGTCAACACCGCGCAGTCCATCTACGAGCAGTTCCTCAACGCGAGCCCCGAGCGCTACCTCGACGCCGAGGACACGCCCCTGTACGCGGCCGAGGGCTCGGCGGTGCGCGAGGCCTGGGACACGGCCGTCGCCGCGATCGACGCGCACATCACCGCGGGGATCCCGGATGCCCGCGGCACGGACCAGAACGCCGCGTGGTCCAGCGGCAAGACCGCCGGCCACGTGAACGCCTCGTGGTGGTCCCAGATCATCCAGGAGTCCGCGCCGGACTCCGCGGGCCTCTGGCGACTGGCCGACCAGCCCGTGCGCCCGGGGAACTCGGGAGGCTCCTTCGCCGCGATCCCCCATACCTGCAAGGACCCGGAGGCCGCCTTCGCCTTCATCCGCTGGATCAACACCCCGGACCACCAGGCCGAGGCCTACAACGACGTCCAGCTCTTCCCGTCCGCACCCGCCTCCTACGAGAGCGGCACCATGAAGTACGCAGGCGACTTCTTCGGGGACCAGGATCCGCTCGCCTTCTTCTCGCACGCCGCCGAGCAGGTGCCGGAATCGTTCATCAGCACGTGGGAGAGCGTCGTCTCCGGCAGCTTCACCCTCGAGATCACCAACGTAGAGACCGCCGGCAAGGACCCGGACCGCGCATGGGCCGATGCGATCGCCGCCGCCGAGAAGGCACTGCGCAAACGAGGAGTCCAGCGATGAGCGTCATGACCACTCCCCCGCCCGTCGACGCCGCCCGGGCCCCCGCCGCGGCCGTCCCCCGCACCCGGGCCCGCGGCTGGCGAGGAGTCCTCTCCCACTGGCCCCAGTACGTCGCGATCGCCCCGTTCTACGTGCTCTTCCTCGTGTTCGGGCTGTTCCCCATCGTGTTCTCGATCGTGCTCTCCTTCACCGACTGGGACGGCATGGGCGAGATCCGCTTCGCCGGGCTCTCCCAGTACATCTACCTCGTCCAGGACTCCCGGTTCTGGAACGCGGTCGCGAACACGTTCATCATCTGGTTCCTCTCCACGGTCCCGATGCTGTTCCTGGCGCTCGTCATCGCGTTCCTGCTGCATCAGAACATCCGCTTCCGCGGGTTCTACCGGGTGGCCTTCTTCCTGCCGAACGTCACCAGCATGGTCGCGATGGCGATCGTCTTCGGGTCGGTGTTCTCCGACTCCTTCGGACTCGTGAACTCGGCGCTGACCGCCCTGCACGTCGACTCCGTGCCCTGGCTCTCGAGCAGCCTGGGCATCAAGGTCACCATCGCCGTCATGGTGATCTGGCGGTTCACCGGCTACAACGCGATCATCTACCTCGCCGGGCTCCAGTCGATCCCGACGGACCTGTACGACGCCGCGAAGACCGACGGCGCCTCGACCTGGCAGATCTTCACCCGCGTGACGATCCCGATGCTGCGGCCGATCATCCTGTTCACCGTCATCACCTCGACCGTCGGCGGGCTGAGCCTGTTCACCGAGCCGCAGGTGCTCCTCGGCGACGCCGGCGGCAACGGCGAGGCCGGCATGACGATCGTCCTCTACCAGTACAACCAGGCATTCACGCAGTTCGACTTCGGATACGGCTCGGCCATCGCCTGGGCCCTCTTCGTCCTCGCCTCCGTGTTCGCGATCATCAACTGGCGCCTGCTCAGCGAGCGCAGGGACGCGCCCCGTCGGACCGGCAGGAAGGCACGCTCATGACCACCGCTGAACACCCCGTCCGCACCTCCGGACCCTCGGAGCCGGGAGGACGGACGGACCCGCGCGGGAACGACCGGCCGGTCCTGCACACCCCGGGCGACCGCGCCGCGATCGCGCACGCCCGCCTTGAAAAGGTGATCACGCATCTGCTGATCCTCGTCGGAGTCGTGCTGTCGGTGTTCCCGTTCTACTGGCTCGCGGTGATGTCGACGTCGACGACCGCGCAGATCTTCGGGTACCCGCCGCGCCTCACCTTCGGCACGAGCTTCACGGAGAACCTGAGGAACCTCTTCTCGAGCGTGGACATCCTCTCGGCCCTCGTGAACACGATCATCGTGTCGGCGTTGTGCGCCGTGCTGGTGATGTTCTTCGACTCCCTCGCCGCCTTCGCCTTCGCGAAGTACGACTTCCCGGGCAAGAACGCCCTGTTCGTGCTGATGATCGCCACCTTCCTGATCCCCGGGAGCCTCTCGCTGGTGCCGAGCTTCATCCTCATGTCGAAGATCGGCTGGGTGGGGACGCTGCAGGCGCTCATCGTCCCGGGCGCCGCGAACGCCTTCGGCATCTTCCTGCTGCGGCAGATGGCGAGCTCGTCCATCCCCGACGAGCTCGTGGAGTCCGCACGGATCGACGGCGCCGGCTTCTTCACCATCTACCGCCGGATCGGCGTGCCGATGATGCGCGGCGGCCTCGCGTTCCTGGGCATCTTCACGTTCATCACCGCATGGAACGACTACGTGTGGCCGCTGATCGTGCTGGTGAACCCGAAGCGCCAGACCCTGCAGACCGCCCTGCAGAACCTCAACTCGCTGTACCTCACGGACTACGGGATGGTCATGGCAGGTGCACTGGTCAGCGTGCTGCCGCTCATCGGCGTCTTCATCATCGGCTCGCGCCAGTTCATCGCGAACATCGCGGCGGGCGCGATCAAGGGATGACGAAGCGGGGCGGGCACCGAAGTGCCCACCCCGCCGTCGTCGGCCCGGAGGTCCGGGCCGAGGGCTCGCTCCCGCGAGGGATCAGTCGCCGGAGCGGCCGCCCACGCTGGGGGTGTTCTTGGAGACCGTCATCAGGAACTCGGTGTTCGACTGGGTCTTCTTCACGCGCTCCAGGAGCAGCTCGAGCGCCTGCTGCTGGTCGAGGGCGCCGAGCACGCGGCGGAGCTTCCACATGATGGCCAGCTCCTCCTTGCCCATGAGCTCCTCCTCGCGGCGGGTGCTCGAGGCGTTGACGTCCACCGCCGGGAAGATGCGCTTGTCCGCGAGGTTCCGCGAGAGGCGCAGCTCCATGTTGCCGGTGCCCTTGAACTCCTCGAAGATGACCTCGTCCATCTTGGAGCCGGTCTCCACCAGGGCCGAGGCGAGGATGGTCAGCGAGCCGCCGTTCTCGATGTTGCGGGCCGCGCCGAAGAACCGCTTGGGCGGGTACAGCGCCGAGGCGTCGACACCGCCGGAGAGGATGCGGCCCGAGGCCGGGGCGGCCAGGTTGTAGGCGCGCGAGAGGCGGGTGAGCGAGTCCAGCAGCACCACCACGTCCTTGCCCATCTCCACGAGGCGCTTGGCGCGCTCGATCGCGAGCTCGGCGACGATCGTGTGGTCCGACGCGGGCCGGTCGAAGGTCGAGGCGATGACCTCGCCCTTCACCGTGCGCTGCATGTCGGTGACCTCCTCGGGGCGCTCGTCGACGAGCACGACCATGAGGTGGGCCTCGGGGTTGTTCGTGGTGATCGCGTTCGCGATCTGCTGCATGATGATCGTCTTGCCGGCCTTCGGGGGCGCGACGATGAGGCCGCGCTGGCCCTTGCCGATCGGCGAGACCAGATCGATGATGCGCGGGGCGATCGCGTTCGGCGCGGTCTCCAGGCGCAGGCGCTCGTCCGGGTACAGCGGGGTGAGCTTGCCGAAGTCCACCCGCTGCTTCGCCCGATCGGGCGTGAGGCCGTTGATCGTGTCCACCTGGAGCAGCGGAGCGTACTTGCCCTGCTGGTTGCCGCCGCGGTTGCGGCGGTTGCGCCCGCCGCCGCCCTGCTGGGGCTGCTCCTGGCGCTGCTCCTCGCCGTCCTTGGGCGCGCGCACCAGGCCGGTGATCGCGTCACCCTTGCGCAGGCCGTTCTTCCGCACCATGTTCATGGAGACGTAGACGTCGCTCGCTCCGGGCAGGTAGCCGGTGGTGCGCACGTAGGCGTTGTTGTCGCGCACATCGAGGATGCCGGCGACGCTCACCAGCTCCTCGCCCTCGCGCACCTGCTCGTCGTCGCCGCCGTTGCCGCCGCCGTCCTGCTGCGGGTTCTCGCCGCCGTTGCGACCCTTGCGCTTGCGGTCGCGCGAGCGGTTGCGGGAGCGGCGGTTGCGGCCGTCCTCGGAGTCTCCGCGGCCGCCCCGGCCGCCCTGGTCGTTGCGGCTCATGTCGGAGTCCTCACCCGTGCGATCGGGCAGCTCGATGTCCTCGAGACGGGGGCGCGAGCCGCGCCCGCCCTGATCGCCGTGGTCGTTGCGGTCGTTGCTGTCCTTGCGGTTGTCGCGGTCCCTGCGGCCCGAACGGTCGTTGCGGTCCTGGCGGTCGCCGCGATCCTGACGATCCTGGCGGTCGCCGCGGTCCTGGCGGTCGCCGCGCTGGCGGCCCTCGCCCTGGTCGCCGCGCTCGTGGCGCTCGGCGCGATCGTTGTGCTCCGCGCGCTCCGGGCGCTCGCTGCGCTCTTCGCGACCCCCGCGGTCGGCGCGGGCCCCGCGGTCGTCGCGGCCCCGGCGCTCCTGGCGCCCGCCCGCGCCGCGCTCGTTCTGCGCGGGAAGATCCAGGCCCAGCTCCAGGACGTCGGCCGACGAGGCCGAGCCCTCGGAGGCTCCGCTCGCCGGCGCCGTGCTCTGCTCCGCGGCGGCGCCTGCCGCCGCGGTCTTCGACGCGTCGGCCCTCGGAGCTGTGCTCGCCGTGGCGGTGCTCGTCGTGGCGGTGCTCGTCGAGGAGGTGTTCTTCGCGGCGGTGGAGCCGCCCCCGCTGATCGCGTCGATGAGCTCGCCCTTGCGGAGGCGACGCGCCCCCTTGATGCCGAGCCCGGCAGCGATCTGCTGCAGCTCGGGAAGCTTCTTCGCCGCGAGCGACGTGCTGTCGCCCTGCGGTGCGGTGGTGTCGTTCACCCAGGTTCCTTCCTGTGGATCGCGCGGCGCGCGTCCGTGATGAGTGCATGAGCTGCGCGGCGACCGGGCCGGTGGACGGCGGGGTTCGCGGCAGTCCTCTCCCCGAGGGCGGCCGTGGCGCACAGCGCACGGAAGCACGCGAACGCGGCGTCGCCGGGGATTCTCTGGGGTACGTCCTGGCCCAGGACCTCTCTGCACCCACTGTGCGGAAGTCCCCGAGCCGTGGTCGCCGACGCTGGGCCGGGCCGATCACGTCGTCGGACGCGGCTTCAAGGTACCACAGGCTCCGCACCGCTCGATGAGAGTCCGACACGGGCGATGCGCCATGCCCGGGGATCGTCGACCACGCGCCGCACGAGCGGCGCGAGCTCGGGCCCCGCGCCGTCGATGACCAGCACGGACGGGCCCGCGCCGGAGATCACGGCCGGGTACCCCTCGCTGCGCAGCACGCGCACGAGCTCGACGCTCTGCGGCATGCCCGGGGCGCGGTACTCCTGGTGCAGGCGGTCCTCGGTCGCGGGGAGCAGCAGCGACGGGTCGCTCGTGAGCGCGTGCACGAGCAGAGCGGCCCGGGCCGCATTGAAGGCGGCGTCGGCGTGGGGCACCGTCTCGGGCAGCAGCGAGCGCGCCGCGCTCGTGGCGAGCCGGGCCGTCGGCAGGAGCACGACGGGGCGGATCGCGGGCTCCTGCGCGGCGCCGCTCCCGCTCTGCGCGGCCCGGCTTCCGCGCGGCGCCCGGCCGCCGGGCACCGCGAGGTCGAGGCGCTCCGCGCGGGCTCCGACGCGGTCCGTCCAGGAGAGGACCACGCCACCCAGCAGCGCCGGGGCGGCGTTGTCCGGGTGGCCCTCCATCTCGGTCGCCAGGTCCAGCAGCACCTGGTCGTCGAGGGCCTCCGGCTCGGAGACCAGGAGTCGCGCAAGCATGAGGCCGGCGACGGTCGCCGCCGCGCTCGAGCCCAGGCCGCGTCCGTGCGGGATCCGGTTGCGGCAGTGCAGGCGCACCCCGGCCTGCGGGGCGCCCGCGTGGTCGAGACCGCGGCGCAGGGCGCGCACCACGAGGTGGTCCTCCCCCGCGGGGACGTCTCCCGCACCCTCCCCCTCGACGGTGACCTCGACCGGGCCGGTGGTGGCCTCGAGCTCGAGGTCGTCCACGAGGTGCAGGGCGAGGCCCAGCGCGTCGAAGCCCGGCCCCAGGTTCGCGCTGGTCGCGGGCACGCGCACGCCGACGCGCTCGGTGGTGATCCTCATGCCGGGCGGCTCACAGCCCCATCGCGTCGGCCGCGGCCTCGACGTCGACCGGGATGACGGTCGGGGTCAGGTCCTGGCGGGTCAGCGCGGTGTCGATGTCCTTGAGCCCGTTGCCGGTGACGGTGATCGCGATGGTCGCGCCGCGCGGCACGAGCCCCTTCTCCGCCTGCTGGAGGAGACCGGCGACCCCCGCGGCCGAGGCGGGCTCGACGAAGATGCCGACCTCGCCCGCGAGCAGCGCCTGCGCATCGAGTATCTGGTCGTCGGAGACGGCGTCGATCAGGCCGCCCGAGTCGTCGCGCGCCGCGACCGCGAGGCTCCAGGAGGCGGGCGCGCCGATGCGGATCGCGGTGGCGACCGTCTCGGGATCGGTGATCGGGCGGCCGGCCTTGAAGGGCGCGGCGCCCTCCGCCTGGAAGCCCCACATGGCGGGGGCGGAGCCGGTGATGCCCTTGTCGCGGTACTCGGTGTACCCCATCCAGTAGGCGGAGATGTTCCCCGCGTTGCCCACGGGCAGGATGTGGATGTCCGGCGCCCCGCCGAGCGCGTCGCAGACCTCGAAGGCTCCCGTCTTCTGGCCCTGGAGCCGGAAGGGGTTCACCGAGTTCACGAGCTCCACGGGATGGGCGGCGTCGAGCTTGCGGGCGATCTCGAGGCAGTCGTCGAAGTTGCCCTCGACCTGGATGAGCTTCGCACCGTGGACGACGGCCTGGGCGAGCTTGCCGGCGGCGATCTTGCCCTGCGGCAGCAGCACGGCGCACGTGATCCCGGCGCGCGTCGCGTAGGCGGCGGCCGAGGCGCTGGTGTTGCCCGTCGAGGCGCACACCACGGACTTCGCGCCGTCGGACACGGCCCGGGACATCGCGGAGACCATGCCGCGGTCCTTGAAGGAGCCGGTGGGGTTCATGCCCTCGACCTTGACGTGGACGTCGGCCCCGACCGTGCGCGAGAGGGTCGGCGAGTGGACGAGGGGCGTGCCGCCCTCGCCCAGCGTCAGCAGGGTGTCCTCGTCGGAGAACGGGAGGTGCTCGCGGTACTCGGCGAGCACGCCGCGCCACTGGTGTGCCATCGGGTCATTCTCCTTCGAGGCGGATCACGGAATCGATCGTGAGGACGGCCCCGGAGCTGTCCAGGTCGTCCAGGGCGGAGTCCATCGCGGACTCGAGCGCCCGGTAGGTGGCGATGCCGATGCGCGCGCGCTCGGGCTCGCCCTCCTCGGCCGGCTCCGTCTCCTGATGGATCGTCGAGATCGAGATGCCGTGGGAGGACAGGGTGCCGGCGACCTCGGCGAGCACGCCGGGCTTGTCCTGCACGGTGAGGGAGACGTAGAAGGCGTTGCGCAGCGCGTCGACCGGGATGATCCCGAGGTCCGCGTAGCGCGACTCGCGCGGGCCCACGCCGCCGTGCACGCGCTGTCGGGCGACGGTCACGAGGTCGCCCAGGACCGCGGACGCCGTCGGCGCGCCGCCCGCGCCCTGCCCGTAGAACATGAGGGAGCCGGCGGCCTCGGCCTCGACGAACACCGCGTTGTACGCCTCGGACACCGAGGCGAGCGGGTGGCTGTCGGGCAGCATCGCCGGGTAGACGCGCGCGGAGACGCGCTCCTCGCCCTCCTCCTCGACCCGCTCGACGATCGAGAGCAGCTTGATCGTGCGCCCCATGCGGGAGGCGGCGGCGATGTCCGCGGCGGTGACCGTCGTGATGCCCTCGCAGTGCACGTCCTGCATGCCCACGCGGGTGTGGAAGGCGAGGGACGCGAGGATGGAGGCCTTCGCGGCGGCGTCGTGGCCCTCGACGTCTGCCGTCGGGTCCGCCTCGGCGTACCCGAGCTCCTGGGCGCTCGCGAGCGCGTCGTCGAAGGAGGCGCCGGTGCGGGCCATCGCGTCGAGCACGTAGTTCGTGGTGCCGTTGACGATGCCGAGCACCTTGCCGATGCGGTCGCCCGCGAGCGACTCGCGGATCGGTCGCACCAGCGGGATCGCACCGGCGACGGCCGCCTCGAAGTGCAGGTCCACGCCGTTCGCGTCGGCCGCCTCGTAGAGGGCGACGCCGTCCTGCGCGAGCAGGGCCTTGTTCGCGGTCACGACGCTCGCGCCGTTGCTCATGGCCTCGAGCAGCAGGGTGCGCGCGGGCTCGATGCCGCCCATCAGCTCGACGACGATGTCCGCGCCCGCGATCGCGGAGGCCGGATCATCGGTGAGCAGGGACGTGTCCACGTGCTCCCCGCGGTCCTTCTCGAGGTCCGTCACGGCGATGCCCGTGACCTCGAGCGGCGCGCCGATGCGGTGCGCGAGCTCGTCTCCGCTGGTGCCGATGACGCGCAGCACGTCGGCTCCGACGGTGCCGGCGCCGAGCACGGCGACCCGCAGCGGGGCGTGGTCGGGCAGGGGATCAGTCATCAGTGGTCCTTCCGCAGAATCCGGGCGACGACGGGCGATTCCAGCGTGGCCAGCGGGGTTGAGGGCCCCGCGGGCTCAGGAAACTGTATCCAACTCCGGGACGCGAACGCGTCGCCATGTGTCCGTATGCGTCGTGCGCGGGGCGCCCGTGGCGGGGCGCTCCCCTCAGCCGACGTCGAGGGCGAGCAGGTCCTCCTCGCTCTCGCGACGCACGAGCGTGCGCCAGCGGCCGTCCTTCACCGCGACCACCGGGGGCCGCGGCACGTGGTTGTAGTTCGAGGCCAGCGAGTAGCAGTAGGCGCCGGTCACGGGCACCGAGACGAGGTCCCCGCGCTGCACGTCGGCGGGCAGATACTCGTCCTTGACCACGATGTCGCCGCTCTCGCAGTGCTTGCCGACCACGCGCACCACCTCGGGCGGGGCGTCGGAGACGCGGCCGGCGAGCAGGCATGAGTAGTCGGCGTCGTAGAGGGCCGTGCGCACGTTGTCGCTCATGCCGCCGTCGACCGAGACGTACACCCGGTGGTGCGGACCGCCCAATCGCACGTCCTTCACGGTGCCCACCGTGTAGAGGGTCTGGGTCGAGGGTCCGGCGATCGCGCGTCCGGGCTCGAACGCCACATGCGGGACCTCGAGCTCGAGCTCGTGGCACTCCTTCGCGATGATCGCGGCGATGCCGCTCGCGAGGCCCTCTGGCGTCGAGGGCGTGTGCTGCGTGTTGTACATGACGCCGAATCCGCCGCCGAGGTCGAGGTGCGCGATCGTGTGCCCGAGCTCCTCGCGGACCTGGGCGACGAGGTCGAGGACGCGGCGGGCGGCGACCTCGAAGCCGCCGACGTCGAAGATCTGGGAGCCGATGTGCGAGTGCAGCCCGACGAGGTCCAGCTCGGGGGTCTCGAGGACCTCGCGCACGGCCGTCAGGGCGTCGCCGGAGGTGATCGAGAGGCCGAACTTCTGGTCCTCGTGCGCAGTCGCGATGAACTCGTGGGTGTGCGCCTCGACGCCCGTGGTCACCCGGAGCATCACGTGCGCGCTCACGCCCAGCTCCGACGCCACTCGGGCCGCCTGCCGGATCTCTGCCAGGGAGTCGATGACGATGCGGCCGACGCCTGCCTCGAGCGCCCGGGCGATCTCGCGGTCCGACTTGTTGTTGCCGTGCAGGGCCATCCGGTCGGTCGGGAAGCCCGCGCGCAGGGCGACGGCGAGCTCGCCGCCGGTGCACACGTCCAGGCCCAGGCCGTCCTCCTCGACCCAGCGGGCGACGGCGCCGCAGAGGAACGCCTTGCCCGCGTAGTAGACGTCAGCCCCGGCATGCGGAGCGAAGGCCGTGGTGAAGGCGTCGCGGAAGGCGCGGGCGCGCTCGCGGAAGTCGTCCTCGTCCAGCACGAAGGCGGGTGTGCCGACCTCCTCGGCGAGCGTCCGGACGCTCACGCCGCCGACCTCCAGGGCGCCGTCCGCATCGCGCACGCACGTGCTCGACCAGAGTCCCGGGATCAGGGCGTTGACATCGGCGGGAAAGGGCAGCCAGGTGGGCGCGGCGTCGTTGCCGTGCAGTGCTCCTGCTTCGTGGGCTCGCATCGCGCGTGGCCTCCTGGGTCGGACGTCGGGTCGGGGTCGGGCGTCGGGGTCGGGGTGCGGGGCGGTCGGCCGCTCCGGCCGACCCCCGGGGCCCGCGCCCCCGCGCGAACGCGGGCACGGTCCCGAGGAGGAACACTATGCGGCGCGGTCGCCCGCTCGCTGGCCGTGTCCACGCAGTGAGGAGCCGCGCACCCGTGCCGCGGTGCGCGCCTGCCGCCAGGGCCCCTCCCGCCCTCTGCACGCCGGGTGCGCACCGGGCGGCGAGGAGAGGTCCGCGCATCCCTTCATGCACTCATAGATGCTGGTGGCGAGGCATATGGCGAGGCCCAGGCGCGGTCACGGAGGGCGCCCCGGCGGGAGATCACGACGCGCATCGCGAGGTCTTCGTGACCCCTCTCACTTGATAGCCTGACGGTGTCGTCCCCCCATGTCAGGAGGCCCCTGTGGCATCGCAAGAACTGCACGATCTGGTGGTCGTCGCCAACCGTCTCCCGGTCGACGCGAAGACCCTTCCCGACGGCGCCACCGAGTGGGTGACGAGTCCCGGCGGTCTGGTCACCGCCATGGAGAGCGTGATGCGGAACGTCGACTCGGCCGCCTGGGTGGGCTGGGCCGGCTCCCCGGGCGAGGCGCCCGAGCCGTTCCGCGCCGACGGCATGGACCTGTACCCGGTCTCCCTCGACGCGACCGACATCGAGAAGTACTACGAGGGGTTCTCCAACGCGACCCTCTGGCCGCTCTACCACGACGTGATCGTCGACCCCGCCTACCACCGCACCTGGTGGGACACCTACGTGAGCGCGAACCGCCGCTTCGCCAAGGCCGCCGCGGCCGTGACCGCGCCCGGCGGCACGATCTGGGTGCACGACTACCAGCTCCAGCTCGTGCCCGAGATGATCCGCTCCGAGCGGCCCGACGTCCGCATCGGCTTCTTCAACCACATCCCCTTCCCGCCCGTCGAGCTGTTCAGCCAGCTGCCCAAGCGCAACCAGGTGCTCCGCGGGCTGCTGGGCGCGGACCTCGTGGGCTTCCAGCGCGAGAGCGACACCCTGAACTTCCTCGCATCGGTGCGCCACCTGCTCGGCTACCAGGTCGACCAGCGCACCGTCACCGTGCCCGGGATCGGCGCGGTCGAACCGCGCGACGTGATCGCCGGGACCTTCCCGATCTCGCTCGACACCCAGGCCGTCACCGAGCTGACCGAGGATCCCGAGATCAAGGAGCGCGCCCGCCAGCTGCGCCACGACCTGGGGGACCCCGAGAACGTCGTGCTGGGCGTGGATCGGCTCGACTACACCAAGGGCATCCGCCACCGGCTCAAGGCCTGGGGCGAGCTGCTGAACGACGGCTCCATCGACCCTCGCGAGACCGTCCTCGTGCAGGTCGCCACGCCCTCGCGAGAGAGGGTCGACGCCTATCGGCAGCTGCGCGACGAGGTCGAGCTGACCGTCGGCCGCATCAACGGCGACCACGCCCCCATCGGCCGCCCGGCCATCTCCTACCTGCACCGTTCCTTCAACCGACGGGACATGACCGCTCTCTACATGGCGGCCGACGTGGTGCTGGTGACCGCCCTGCGCGACGGCATGAACCTCGTCGCCAAGGAGTACGTGGCCTCGCGACCCGACCTGCGCGGTGTGCTGGTGCTCTCCGAGTTCGCGGGCGCGGCCGACGAGCTGCGCGCCGCGCTGCTGGTGAACCCGCACGACATCGACGAGCTGAAGTCCGCGGCGCTGCGTGCGCTGAGCATGCCCGAGGAGGAGCAGGAGGAGATGATGACCTCCCTGCGCCGGCAGGTCCTCGACCACGACGTGCAGTCCTGGGCCAAGCACTTCCTCGACCGGCTCGAGGCCGTCGGCGAGCCCGCTCCCCCGTCGGCCCCGATCATCCGTCTGTCCGGAGGCGAGGCCCCGGATGCCGCCCGGCTCGACGCGGCGCTCGAGGCCTTCGCGGACACCCCGCGCATCCTCGTCGCCTCGGATTTCGACGGCGTGCTCGCGCCGATCGTCGCCGACCGCGACGCGGTGCAGGCGAATCCCCGCTCGATCGGCGCGCTCCGGGAGCTCACCGAGCTGTCCGGGGTGAACGTCGCGCTCGTCTCCGGGCGGGCGCTCGAGGATCTGCAGCACCACGCGGGCATGCCCAGCTCCGTCGCCCTCGTCGGCTCGCACGGCGCCGAGGTCGGCGCCCTGCCCTCGGACCTGCACGCCGACGTCATGGACGCGGGCACGATGACCATGGACGAGACCCGGCAGAACCTGCGCGACTCCATCGCGCGCCGCCTCCAGCACATCGCCGACCAGCATCCGGGGGCGGAGGTCGAGGTCAAGCCCGCCTCCGCCGTGCTGCACACGCGCAACGCGAAGGGACGCGGCGCGGGCAACGCCACCGAGGCCGCGCTCGAGTTCGCGCGCTCCCTGCCGGACGTCACCGTCACCCCGGGCAAGGAGGTCGTCGAGTTCTCCGTGGTCGACTCCCACAAGGGCACCGCCGTGCGGGCGCTCGGCCGGGCCGCCGCGGCCGACGCGGTCCTCTACCTCGGGGACGACGTCACCGACGAGAACGTCTTCGCCATCCTCGAGGACGACGACCTGGGCGTGAAGGTGGGCGACGGCGACACCGCGGCCGCCTTCCGGATCGAGGGCACCGACGCGGTCGCCGAGCTCCTCGAGCGGCTGCTCGAGCTGCGCACCGGCGAGGAGTGAGTTCGACCAGCATCGCTGCCGGGGTGCCGAGTGGCCGGGTGCCGGGTGGCCGGGGTGCCGAGTGGCCGGGTGGCCGGGGCGCCAGGGCGGTTGGGGGCGGGCGATATTGCCAGCTCCGTCCTGCCGCCAGCCAGCTGCTCCGTCCTGGAAGGGCCGATGCGCGACATCCGTGCAGCATTTCGCACGGATGTCGCACATAGGCCGTCCCGCGACATGGGCCCCGACCGCCACACGCGCACGACCCACGCAAGCCCGCCCGCCACACGCGCACGAGCCACGCAAGCCCGCCAGCCGCACGCGTACGAGTCATCGCGGGCCGGCCCAGCAGTCCTGATCGCGCGCACCCCGCACGCACGAATCCCCGGCCAGCGACCTCATGGGGTCTCTGACCGGGGATTCCGTCGGTGCCCGCGACAGGATTCGAACCTACGACCTTCTGCTCCGGAGGCAGACGCTCTATCCACTGAGCTACGCGGGCGGACCGTGACAGTCTAGCGCGAGGAGTCCGACGTCCGCGCCCCGAGTCCGGTCCCGCGCGGCGAGTGAGGCACAGGTCTCACACGGCGAAGCCGGCGGGCAGCGGCAGCTGCGCGCCGTGGAGCACGGCCGAGGGGTCCGCGGCGATCCGCAGTCCGCTCGGCGCGGCGCCACCCCGCACCAGCAGGTCGCCGACCGCGGCGATCATCGCGCCGTTGTCGGTGCACAGCCGGATCGGCGGGATGCGCAGCTCGACGCCCGCGGCGTCGCAGCGCTCCTGGGCGACGGTCCGCAGGCGCTGGTTCGCGGCCACTCCCCCGACGATCACCAGGGTGTCCAGGCCCTTCTCCTGCACGGCGCGCAGGGCCTTGGTGACCAGCACGTCCACGACTGCCTGCTCGAAGGAGGCGGCGATGTCGGGGACCGGGACCTCCTCGCCCGCGCGCTCGAGAGACTCGACGGTGCGGGCCACGGCAGTCTTCAGACCGGAGAAGGAGAAGACGTACGGGGCGTCGCCCGGGCGCAGCATGGCACGGGGGAAGGAGTAGGCCTCGGGATCGCCGCCGACGGCGGCCTTCGAGATCGCGGGGCCGCCCGGGTAGCCGAGGCCGAGCAGTCGCGAGACCTTGTCGAAGGCCTCTCCGGCGGCGTCGTCGAGGGTGTCGCCGAGGTGCTCGATGGGGTCGGCGACCAGGTCCTTCACGTGGAGGATCGAGGTGTGCCCGCCGGAGACGATGAGGATGATCGACTGCGCGGGCAGCGGGCCGTGCTCGAGGGTGTCGGCCGCGGCGTGCCCGGCGAGGTGGTGGACGCCGTACAGCGGCACCCCCAGCGACCAGGCGACGGACTTCGCGGCCGCGAGCCCCACGTGCACGGCGGTCGCGAGGCCGGGGCCGGAGGTCGCGGCGACGTGCGTGATGTCGCGCAGCTCGACGCCCGCGTCGTGCAGGGCGATGCGGAGGGTCGGGACGGCCGCCTCGAGATGCGCGCGGGCGGCGATCTCGGGGACCACTCCCCCGAACTCGGCGTGCTGGGAGGCGCTCGAGGCCAGGCCCTGGCCCAGCAGGACGCCGTCGCTGACGATCCCGAAGCCGGTCTCGTCGCAGGAGGATTCGACGCCCAGGACGACGGGGGCGGCGCTCACAGGACGCCGCCTGCGTGCATCGCGGCGACGGCGGCGCTCATCGGCGTCTCGGCGCTCATCGACGTCTCGGCGCTCGTCGAGGTCTCGGCGCTCATCGCGGTCACTGGAACAGCGACATCGGGTTCGAGTAGGTCCCGGACTCGTCCATCTTCGCGAAGTGCAGGTGGCATCCGGTGGAGCGGCCGGTCGAGCCGACCTCGCCGATGACGTCGCCCTGCTCGACCTTCGCGCCCACGCTCGTCTTGAACGCGGAGAGGTGGTAGTAGCCGGTGATGACGCCGTCGCCGTGGTCGATCTTCACGCGGTTGCCCGAGGCCGAGTTGTGCTCGACGGCGACCACGGTGCCGGCGGCGGCGGCGCGCACATCGGTACCGCAGGCCGCGCCGAAGTCGACGCCGTCGTGCATGATGCGCGTGTGCAACACCGGATGGACGCGCTCACCGTACGGGGAGGTGATCCGGGCATCGACCGGGTGGATGAAGCCCTCGTCGGACTCACCGCCCAGGGCCTCGATGGCCTCCGCGTTGGGCGAGGTCTCCACGGAGAGGTCGCCGTCCACCTCCTGCGCTGCCGACGTCGTGGTCGCGGAATCGGTGCTCGCCGCCCCGGTGGCGGCGGTGGCGAGGGAGACGGGGGCCAGCTGGGCGCTCGCGGCCTTCGCCCCGTTCGCCTGTGCGGCGGACTGGCCGCCGTTGATGCTGGGCAGGGGGGCGGACTGGCCGCCGGCGCTCGCGGAGGCGAGCGGGAAGGCGATGGTGGCGGTCGCGAGCGCGCCGAGCACGCCGACCTTCAGCACACCGGCCTGCACTGCCGAGTCACGATGGGAGGCGCTGCCTGTGCGCAGCGTCCGGACGTGTGCCCGGCCGAGGGCGCGATGATTCGCCACGATAGTGCTCCTGGAGGGGGTCGGAGACGCAGAGTCCTGGTGGGTGCCCGGGGTGCGACGCCGGACGGGGAAGGACGCGTCGCCGAACAACGCGGACCAAACTACCCAGGTCAGAGAGGTCCGACGTCACGGGAAGCGACCTCATTACCGAACCTTTGCCCCGCATCGCGGGCGGGTAAAGACCCTTGACCCGGCAGATCGGCCGCATGTCGTGTCCGTCACGCCCGGACCGCGGGCCGCGACCGCGCCGGTCCCGGACCGGGCCGCGGCGTCCCGGCGCGGGGACCGGGCGTCAGGCCCGGCTGCGCTGCATGACGTCCTTGACCTCGCCCACGAGCTCCTCCAGGACGTCCTCGAGGAACACGGCGCCCACGCTGCGCGAGGCCGGGGCGTCGACGCGGGCCAGGTGCGCGCCGTTGTACTGCATGGCGCGCAGGGCCTCCTCGATCTCGTCGTCGTCGGCCACGGAGACCACGGCGCGCACGATCCCGGGATGGATCGGCCGGTCGTAGTCCTCCTCGGGGGCGTCGGCCGGGAGCAGCACGTCCTTGAGATGGACGTACCCCACGAGATCACCGGCGTCGTTGCGCACGCCGATGCGGCTGAAGCCGGTGCGGGCGACGATCTGCTCGATCTGGCCGGGCGTGACGTCGTAGGTGACGGTGACGACGTCGTCCATGGGCACCATGACGTCCCCCGCGGTGCGGTCGGAGAACTGGATGGCGCCCTGCAGGAGCCCCTGCTCGTCCTCGAGGAGGCCCTCGCGGCGGGATTCGTCGACGATCGCGGAGATCTCCTCCGCGGTGAAGCGGGACTCGACCTCGTCCTTGGGCTGGACTCCCAGCAGCCGCAGGATCATGTTCGCCGTGTGGTTGAGCAGCCAGATCACCGGGGTGAACACGCGCGCCACGAGCACGAGCGGCGTGGCGAGCACCAGCACCGCGCCCACGGGCACGGCGATCGAGATGTTCTTGGGGACCATCTCGCCGAACACCACGTGCAGATAGGAGGCGATGAGGAGGGCCACCACGAAGGCGATCGGGTGGGTGAGCACGGCGGGCACCGAGAGGTGCTCCAGCACGGGCTCGAGGAAGTGCGCGATCGCGGGCTCGGCGACGGCGCCCAGGGTGACCGAGCAGACGGTCACGCCGAACTGGGCGGCGGCGAGCATCACGGAGACGTGCTCGACGGCCCACAGCGCGGTCTTCGCGCCGGGGCGCCCGGCTTCGACGAGCGGTTCGAGCTGGCTGCGCCGGGCGCTCATGACGGCGAACTCGGCGCCCACGAAGAAGGCGTTGCCCAGCAGCATGGCCAGGCCCAGGACCAGGGCGGCGGTGTCGCTCATCGGTGGTCCGCCTTCCGCTCGTCGGCGCTGTCGCCCTCGTCGTCCTCCTCGCGGTGCACGAGCGCCGCGGGATCGGTGGCCCTCAGCCGCACCTGGTCCACGCGCCGTCCGTCCATCTCGACGACCTCGAGGCGCAGGCCGGAGACGTCCACGACGTCCCCTGCCGCGGGAACCCGGTGGAGGCTGTCCATGACGAGCCCGCCCAGCGTGTCGTAGTCGGCGGACTCGGGCACGCGGACGCCGAGCTCCCGGCGGATCTCGTCGGGCCGCATGAGCCCGCTGACGCTCCAGCCGTCCTCGCCGTCGGGCAGGAAGCGCTCGGGCTCGTCGTCGTCGTGCTCGTCGCTCACCTCACCGACGATCTCCTCGATGACGTCCTCGAGGGTGACGATGCCGGAGGTGCCGCCGTACTCGTCGACGACGACGGCGAGCTGCGCGCCGACGTCCCTGAGGTCGATCAGCAGGTCGTCCAGCGGCACCGTCTCCGGCACGCGCGGGATCTCGGCCATCAGTTCGCTGGCGGGAGTGCGCGCGCGCTCGGGGCGCGGGACCGCGACGGCCTGGCGCACCTGGACGACGCCCACGATGTCGTCCTCGCCGCCGTCGGTGACGGGGAAGCGGGAGTGGCCCGTGGTGCGGGAGAGCTCGAGGACCTCCTGGGCACTCGTGTCCGCAGCGACGCTCACCATGGCGCCGCGATGGGTGAGCACGTCCCCCGCCTCCCGGTCGCCGAGCTGAAGGGTGCGCGAGAGCAGCACGGCGGTGCCCTCGTCGAGGGTGCCGGCGCGCGCCGAGTGCCGTACGAGGGACTCGAGCTCCGCGGGCGAGCGGGCGGCGGAGAGCTCCTCCTGGGGCTCGATGTTCACCAGGCGCAGCACGGCGTTCGCGGTCGCGTTGAACACGGCGATCAGCGGCTTGAAGAGCATCGTGAAGCCGTGCTGGATCGGGGCGACGATGCGGGCGGTGCCCATCGGGGTGGCGATCGCGAGGTTCTTGGGCACGAGCTCCCCGAAGATCATCGAGAACGCGTAGGCGATGATCATCGCCACGACCACGGAGACGGGGACCGCGACGTCCTCGCCGAGGCCCGCGGCCCGGGCGAGAGGACCGATCAGCCCGGCCAGCGGGTCCTGGACGGCGAAGCCGAACAGCAGGGTGGTGATGGTGATGCCCAGCTGGGCGCCGGAGAGGTTCGTGGAGAGATGGGTGAGGGCGTGGAGCACGCCGCCGGCGCGCTTGTCCCCGCCGTCGCGGGCCTTCTCGACCGTATGGCGGTCCAGGGCCACGAGCGAGAACTCGGAGGCGACGAACACCGCCGTGCCCAGCGTGAGGACGATCCCTGCTGCGAGCAGGATCCAGGTCATCGGGTGATCTCCCCACGGGCGGGGAGGGCGCGCATCCGCGACACAGAGTCCGTCCGGGTGCGCGCGCCGGTACTCGGCACGGGCGAATCGCTCATAGTGGCACCGAGTGTATAGGAGCGCGTGCGCACGGGCGCAGGGAGCGTCCAGGGTCCGACGGGGCCGTGTGCAGGACCGCGCGGATACAGTGACGCCATGTCGAAGCCTGCCGAGACCGAGAGCGCGAGCCGCCCGACCCGCGTGGTCGTCGTCGAGGACGAGCCCACCATCACCCGCGCGATCGCCGACCGCCTGACCGCCGAGGGCTGGGAGGTCTCGACCGCGCTCGACGGCCCCTCCGGCGTCGCCGCCGTGCGCGAGGCCGCGCCCGACGTGGTGGTCCTGGACGTGATGCTCCCGGGGTTCGACGGCCTCGAGGTGTGCCGTCGGATCCAGGCGGAGGACCCGGTCCCCGTGCTCATGCTCACCGCGCGCGACGACGAGACCGACATGCTCGTAGGCCTCGGCGTCGGGGCCGACGACTACATGACCAAGCCCTTCTCGATGCGCGAGCTCGTGGCGCGGCTGAAGGCGCTGCTGCGCCGGGTGCGCCGCGCCTCGTCGGCCCCGGAGGTCGGGACCGGCGGCGTCGGCGAGGCGCCCGCCGTGCTGCAGCTGGGCGACCTGGTCATCGACCGCGCAGCGCACCGCGTCACCCGTGCCGGCGCGCCCGCGCACCTCACCCCCACGGAGTTCGACCTGCTGCTGTGCCTGGCGAACGCGCCCGGCACCGTGCTCACCCGCGAGCAGCTGCTCGCGGACGTCTGGGACTGGGTGGATGCGACGGGCACCCGCACGGTCGATTCGCATGTGAAGGCGCTGCGCCGCAAGCTCGGCGCGGACCTCGTGCGCACCGTCCACGGCGTCGGCTACGCGCTCGAGCTGCCCGATGACGAGGACGAGCCAGGGCCCGACGGGTCCGGTGCCGACGCGGCGGGGCGGTCCTCCTGAGACGCCCGAGCCGCGCGGCGGTCCAGGAGTCGCTGGAGAACCTCGAGGTGCGGCCGCTGGACCAGCTGCGCTCGTTCAAGGTCAAGCTCGGGGTGCTCGTCGCCGTGAGCGTCATCGTGGCCGTGGTGCTCACCTGGCTGAGCCTCGCCGCGAACCTGCATCCCCTGCTCACCCTGCCGCTCGTGGTGCTCGCGGCGCTCGCGGTCACCCAGGTCCTCGCACGCGGCATGACCTCCCCGCTGCGCCAGATGACCCGCGCCGCGCGAGCCATGGCCCGCGGGGACTACTCCCAGCGCATCGAGGCCTCGAGCCGCGACGAGGTGGGCCAGCTCGCCGAGGCGTTCACCCGCATGGCCACCGAGCTGCAGGTCACCGACAAGGTGCGGCGCGACCTCGTGGCGAACGTCTCGCACGAGCTGCGCACTCCCGTGGCGGGGCTGCGCGCCCAGCTCGAGAACATCGTGGACGGGGTCACCGACCCCGATCCGGCCGCGCTCGAGGTCGCGCTCGGCGAGACCGAGCGGCTCTCCGACCTCGTCGACGACCTCCTGGACCTCTCGCGGATCGATGCCGGCGTGATCGACATCGACGTCGAGGAGGTCGCCCTCACCCCGTTCCTCCACGAGGCGGTCGACGCCGCGGATCTGGGCGCGCGGGCCCGCGGTCGCGAGCTGCGCTGGGTCGTGGAGGTCGACCCCGCCGACCTCACCGCCGCGGCCGACGCCGCCCGCATCCGCCAGGTCATCGCGAACCTCCTGGACAATGCCTCCCGCCACTCCCCGCCCGACGGCCGGGTGCGCGTGCGCGCCGAGCGCACGGCGGCCGACGACGGCGTGCTCATCGAGGTGCGGGACGAGGGCCCGGGCATCGCCCGTGCCGACCGCGAGCGCGTCTTCGAGCGCTTCCAGCACGGCGGGGGCACCGACGACGGGTCGGGCGGCACCGGTCTGGGCCTCGCGATCGCCCGCTGGGCGGTCGAGCTGCACGGCGGGAGGATCCAGGTGATCGACGACCCGCGCCCGCACACGGACCCGGACCGCTCCTCGGCGATCCGCCTGACTCTCCCCGATCGCTGAGCCCCGCGACCGCGGTCGCCGCGCCCTGCGGGCGCCCGCGGCTCCGGCCCCTCGCGCCAGAGGTGATCTACCCCTCCGTCCTCGAGGCGCGGATGCCCGCTCCATGGGCGCGGGGCCCCCTCCCCTCGGTTAGGGTGGACGAGTCCGCTCCATTCGATTTTCATGAAGGTTGGCGATCGCAGAGTGTCACAGAAGACACCCCTCTCCGATTCCGTTGACGAGGAGCCCGAGTTCGGGCCCAACCAGTGGCTGGTGGACGAGCTCCACGAGCAGTGGAAGGCCGACCCCTCGAGCGTCGATCCGAGCTGGGCAGAGTTCTTCCGCTCACGCACGCAGCAGACCGCGAGCGCACCCGCATCGTCGTCCGCTTCCCCGTCGTCCTCCGGCGAGGCCTCCCCCGCTCCCGCCGAGCAGTCCGTTCCCGCTGAGCAGGCAGCCCCCTCGGAGCAGTCCCCCGCGGCCGCGCAGGCGACGAAGCCCGCGCCGGCCGCCGCTGAGGAGCCCGGCCCCGCGGCGGAGGCTCCGAAGACCGCGTCGGACCCGGCGCCCGAGGCGGCCCCGAAGCCTGCGTCCGACGGCGCCTCCCGCTCCGCATCCGCCGATGCCTCCCCGTCCGCACCCTCTTCTGCGAAGGACTCCCCTGCCGTGAACGACGCTCCCGCCGCGAAGGTCTCCGACACCTCCGACCGGCCGATGCGGTCCACCACCCCGAGCTCGACCATCCCCGAGCGCGAGTTCACCGAGCCCGTCCCGACCAAGCTGCGCGGCCCGGCGGCCGCGGTGGTGCGGAACATGGACGAGTCGCTCACGGTGCCGACGGCGACGTCCGTGCGCGATGTGCCGGTCAAGCTGCTGTTCGACAACCGCATCGTCATCAACAACCACCTCAAGCGGAACCGCCGAGGCAAGGTCTCCTTCACCCACCTCATCGGCTGGGCCATGGTCGAGGCCATCACCGAGATGCCCGACATGAACAACGGCTTCGACGTCGACGAGAAGGGCAAGCCGCTCCTGCTCCAGCGCGAGGACGTGAACTTCGGCCTCGCGATCGACATGCCCCGGCCCGACGGCTCGCGCTCCCTCGTGGTGCCCTCGATCAAGGCCGCGCAGCAGCTGGACTTCTTCAGCTTCTGGGCGAGCTACGAGGAGATCGTCAAGCGCGCCCGCGCCGGCAAGCTCACGATGGATGACTTCTCCGGCACCACGGTGACCCTGACGAACCCCGGCGGCATCGGCACCGTCCATTCGATCCCGCGCCTGATGTCCGGCCAGGGCACGATCGTCGGCGTCGGCGCGATGGACTACCCCGCGCAGTTCCAGGGCGCCAGCCAGGCCACCCTCGCCGAGCTCGCGGTCTCGAAGGTCATGACGCTGACCTCGACCTACGACCACCGCATCATCCAGGGCGCGGCCTCCGGCGAGTTCCTCAAGAAGATGGCTGACAAGCTCCTGGGCAAGGACGGCTTCTACGACCGCGTCTTCGCCTCGCTGCGGATCCCCTACGAGCCCGTGCGCTGGGTCGCCGACAACCCGCTGCACGACACCGAGGCCGAGAAGCTCGCGCACGTCATGGATCTCATCCATGCCTTCCGCGTGCGCGGCCACCTGATGGCCGACACCGACCCGCTGCAGTACCGCGTGCGCACCCACCCCGACCTCGACGTGCAGACCTACGGCCTCACCCTGTGGGACCTCGACCGCACCTTCCCGACCCGGGGGCTCGGAGGACGCAAGGAGGCGACCCTCCGCGACATCCTCGGGATCCTGCGGGACGCCTACTGCCGCACCGTGGGCGTGGAGTACATGCACATCGCCGATCCGGAGGAGCGCCTCTGGATCCAGGAGCAGTTCGAGTCGCCCAAGAAGCAGTACGACAAGGACCAGGTCACCCACATCATGGACCGCCTCAACGCCGCCGAGGCGTTCGAGACGTTCCTGCAGACCAAGTTCGTGGGCCAGAAGCGCTTCAGCCTCGAGGGCGGCGAGTCCGTGATCCCGCTGCTGGACTCGATCCTCTCCGACGCCGCCCACCGCGACATCGCCGAGGTCTGCATCGGCATGGCCCACCGCGGCCGCCTCAACGTGCTCTCGAACCTGGCCGGCAAGAGCTTCGGCCAGATCTTCCAGGAGTTCGACGGCTCCTCGGGCGGACTGGGCTCGGGAGACGTCAAGTACCACCTGGGCACCGAGGGAACCTTCACCGCCGACGACGGGACCACCACCAAGGTGTACCTCGCGGCGAACCCCTCGCACCTCGAGGCCGCGAACCCCGTGCTCGAGGGCATCGTGCGCGCCAAGCAGGACCAGCTCGAGCGGGTCACCGACTTCCCGGTGCTGCCCATCCTCATCCACGGGGACGCGGCCTTCGCCGGCCAGGGCGTGGTCACCGAGACCCTGAACCTCTCGGAGCTGCGCGGCTACCGCACCGGCGGCACCGTCCACGTGATCATCAACAACCAGATCGGCTTCACCACGCTGCCGGACTCCTCGCGCTCCTCGTTCTACTCGAGCGACGCCGCGAAGACCACGCAGCTGCCGGTCTTCCACGTCAACGGCGACGACCCCGAGGCCTGCGTGCGGGTCGCCGAGATCGCCTTCGCCTACCGCGAGAAGTTCCACCGCGACGTGGTCATCGACATGATCTGCTACCGCCGACGGGGCCACAACGAGGGCGACGACCCGGCCATGACGCAGCCGCTGATGTACAACCTGATCAAGGACCGCCCCTCCGTCCGCAAGCTCTACACCGACTCCCTCATCGAGCGCGGCGACCTCACCGAGGACGAGACCGGCGCCCTGGTGAAGAACTTCCAGCAGCACCTGGACCAGGCCTTCGCCGACGCCCGCAACGCCAGCAGCGAGGCCGACCCGAAGAACTCGGTGCAGGGCCTGGATCTGCCCAGCTCGCAGCACACCGGCGAGATCGTGGTGCCCTCGGCGACCGCCGTCTCCGCCTCGGTGCTCGAGCGCATCGGCGACGCGCACATGGCCGCACCCGAGGGCTTCACCGTCTACCCGAAGCTCACGAGCCTGCTCGAGAAGCGCCAGGAGATGTCCCGCAGCGGCAGCATCGACTGGGCCTACGGCGAGCTGCTGGCCTTCGGCTCCCTGCTCATGGAGGGCACGCGCGTGCGCCTGGCGGGCCAGGACTCGCGCCGCGGCACCTTCGTGCAGCGCCACAGCGTGCTCATCGACTCCCAGAACCAGGACACGTTCACCCCGCTGCTGCACCTGAGCGAGGACCAGGCGCGCTTCAACGTCTACGACTCCTCGCTCTCCGAGTTCGCGGCGCTCGGCTTCGAGTACGGCTACTCCGTGGAGAGCCCGAACGCACTGGTGCTGTGGGAGGCGCAGTTCGGCGACTTCGTCGACGGCGCGCAGACCATCATCGACGAGTTCGTCTCCTCCTCCGAGCAGAAGTGGGGACAGCAGTCCTCCGTGGTGATGCTCCTCCCCCACGGCTACGACGGCCAGGGCCCGGACCACTCCTCCGCCCGCATCGAGCGCTTCCTCGTGATGTGCGCCGAGGAGAACATGCGTGTGGCGATGCCCTCGACGCCTGCGAGCTACTTCCACCTGCTGCGCCGTCAGGCCCGCACCGAGCCGCGCAAGCCGCTCATCGTCTTCACCCCGAAGTCGATGCTGCGCAACAAGGCCGCCGTGAGCTCCGTCGAGGACTTCACCTCGGGCACCTTCGAGCCCGTCCTCCCGGATTCGACCGTGGAGCCCTCGAAGGCCAAGAAGGTACTGCTGACCAGCGGGAAGTTCTACTGGGAGCTCGTGGCTGCGCGGGAGAAGCAGGGCATCGACGACGTGGCGATCGTGCGCCTCGAGCAGTACTACCCGCTGCCCGAGGAGGAGCTGCGCGAGACGCTCGGCGCCTATCCGGACGCCGACCTCGTCTGGGTGCAGGAGGAGCCTCTGAACCAGGGTGCCTGGGGCTTCATGGCCCTGAACTTCCCCGCCGCCGTGGGGCGTACCCTGCAGGTCGTGGCGCGACCGGCCTCCGCCTCGCCGGCCACCGGGTCCGCCAAGACCCACAAGGTCGAGCAGGAGACCCTGGTCGCGCAGGCACTGCAGAACTGACGAGGAGACGACGTGGAACAGCCCGCCCCCCGCTCGGTCCCGGTCCAGCGGACAGTCCCGGCCAGCCCCGCCCCCGTGAGCGACAGGCCGATCCGCCTGGTGGCCCTCGGCGAGGAGCTCCTCGCCGGCGTGGGCGACGCCCGGGCGCTCGGCTGGCTCGGCCGAGCCGTCGCCAAGGAGCAGGGACCGCGGCCGCGGGTCGAGCTGTACACGAGCGCGGTGCCGTCCGAGAACTCGGCCGACCTCTCCGCGCGATGGGACGAGGAGGTGCGTCTGCGCACCGACGCCGAGGGCCTCGCCCAGGGCACCGTGGAGCATCGCGTGGTGCTGGGCCTGGGCGGAGGGGACGTCGACGCCGGCATCTCTCTGGCCCGCTCGCGTCTGAACCTCGCCAAGGTCCTCGACGGTCTCGAGCGGCTGCGGATCCCGGCGTTCGTCGTCGGACCGCCGCCGAGCGCCGACCGTGCGCGCACCGACGCCCTCGTCGAGCTCTCCGGGGCCTTCGACGACGTGTGCGCGCGGCGCCGCGTGCCCTACGTGGACACCGTGCGGTCCCTCGAAGGGCACGAGCAGTGGTCCTCGGACCTGGCCCGCAGCGGCGGCGACCACCCCGGGCAGACCGGCTACGGCCTCATGGCCTGGCTGGTCCTGCATGGTGGCTTCGGTCGCTTCCTGGGCACCTCCGACTGAACCAGCCGATCCCCTGTGACAGAATGCTGAGGTTGTCTGTCCGGGCGAAGGAAGGAGAGCGTGATGAGCAAGCGCGGTCGCAAGCGCCGGTCCCGTCGCAAGAACGGCGCCAATCACGGCAAGCGCCCCAACACCTGAGGCGCGCTCGCGCGGCGTGAGGGAGCGACGATCCGTCCGTCCCGACGCGCAGCATCCCGAGCATCGACGAGGCCCCCTCCATCCGGAGGGGGCCTCGTCGCATCTGGGGCCGGACCTGCCGGGTCAGGCCCTGGTCAGCCCAGGGTGTCGCGGCGCACCGTGGTGGAGCGGAAGGTCGCGCCGTCGGGACCGTGCTCGACCTCGAGGCGCTGGTACTGCACGCTGCGGTACTGCACGCTGATGCGCTCGCGCAGGGTCTGCGGGGCGGTGTCGTTCGCGCAGCAGCGCCGCACCAGGTTTTTCATGGCGCGCAGGCGCTCGAGCTCGTCGGCGCACTCCGGGCAGTCCTCGGCGTGGCGGGTCATGCGCTCGACCACGTCGCGCGGGAGCTCTCCGTCCAGCGCCTCCTCGAGCCCGAACCGCAGATCGCGGCGGGTCTCGTCGTGCTCCTCGTTCATCGTCCCTCCTCCGCGTCGTCCGCGTCGTCCCGCAGGAACCCGCTGCTGCGGGCGTAGTCGCTGAGCGCTTCGCGCAGCTGGCGGCGTCCGCGGTGCAGCCGCGACATGACGGTGCCGATCGGCGTGTCCATGATCTCGGCGATCTCCTTGTAGGCGAAGCCCTCGACGTCGGCGAGGTAGACCGCCATGCGGTAGTCCTCGCGCAGGTCCTGCAGGGCCGTCTTCACCGCGGTGTCGGGCAGGCGGTCCAGCGCCTCGGCCTCGGCCGAGCGCAGACCGCGGCTCGAATGGGACTCGACCTCCGCGAGCTGCCAGTCCTCGACCTCGTCGGTCCACGACTCGCGCGGCCGGCGCTGCTTCTGCCGGTACGTCGAGATGTACGAGTTGGTCATGATGCGGTACAGCCAGGCGCGCAGGTTCGTGCCCGGGGTGAAGCGGTCCCGCGCCCGCAGCGCCTTGAGGTAGGTCTCCTGGACCAGGTCCTCGGCGTCCTGGGGGTTGCGGGTCATCCGCAGCGCGCCGCCGTAGAGCGAGTCGAGGTGCGCGAGCGCCTCCGCCTCGAAGTCGAAGTCCTCGGGAGCGGTGTCCGCGTGGGCGGCGCCGGGGGCTCGGTCGCCGTCGTGATCAGTGGTGGTCATCAGGCTCCACGGTACGGCACCGGTCGGTGCGAGGACTGTCGTGCGGGAGGACCCGCGCAGGGAGGCGGGCGCCGACGGCGGCCGCGTCCGCAGGCACGTGGTCATCGGTTCTCTCCTCTCCCGGCGCCGCGAGGCGCGCTGGTGCGAGCGTGGGCAGCGTTCCGCGCAGCGGCCGCCACTCGTCGGCGACAGGACCCGACCGCTCCTGTGCTCCCGTCATGTTCCGCTCGTTGCAACGCGCACGACCGCTCGGCTGTTCCCCGGCGGCCGGACGCACGGGGCGGGGTGCGCGATAGGCTGGTCACAACGCCGGGTCCCGCCCGGCAGAGTCCATCGAACCCGAGACGTGAGGACACCATGTCGCTCATCCGCCGCATCGCCCGCCCTGCTCTCGCCGCCCCCTTCATCTTCGAGGGCGTGCGCACCGCGATCTCCCCCGAGCGTGAGATCGAGGTCGCGCCCTCCGCCTTCGCCCAGGTCGACAAGGCCCTCGAGAGCACGTCGGCCCCCTCCTTCGTCGACTCCCGCACCGTGCTGCGCGCCACCGGTGCCGTCGCCGCCGTCGCGGGCCTCGCCTACGCGACCGGCCGCGCGCCCCGCACCGCCGCCGGTGTGCTGCTCGTGACCACGAGCGTGGGCCTGGCCGGGCGCAAGAAGGTCTGGCAGCTGCGCGGCGACGAGCGCATGGACGAGATCAAGTCGATCCTCGCCGACGTCGGCCTGCTGGGCGGCGTGATGATCGCGGTGCTGGACCGCGAGGGCCGCCCGTCGCTGGGCTACCAGTGGGGCCAGTTCGTCGAGCGCAGCCAGAAGAAGGCCGCCGCCACCCAGCGCGACCTCGAGAAGAAGGCCGATGCGCTGTCGAAGAAGGCCGGCAGCTCCTCGGGGTCGCTCTCGAAGAAGGCGAGCAAGAAGGCCGACGAGCTCAGCAAGAAGGCCTCGAAGAAGGCCGACGAGGTCGCCAAGCAGGCCAGGAAGTCCAGCGAGAAGCTCGCGGATCAGCTCGGCTGATCGATGTCGGAGGTCACCTGGACCGCTCCCGTCGCGGGCGGCCCCGTGGACGCGCTCGTGCGCGTCCCCGGTTCGAAATCGCTCACGGCCCGCTGGATGATGCTCGCGGCGATCGCCGACGCCCCGACCGCGCTCACGGGGGTGCTGGTCTCCCGTGACACGCGCCTGATGCGCGATGCCCTCGAGCGCCTGGGGGCGACCCTGAGCGTCGAGGGCGAGGCGCTGCGGGTCACCCCGATCCCACCGCCCGCGGAGCATGCCGAGGGGCCGGTCGAGATCCACACGGGTCTCGCGGGCACCGTCATGCGCTTCGTGCCGCTGCTCGCGGCGCTGCACCACGGCGACGTCTCCTTCACCGGGGACGAGTCGGCGCTGCTGCGGCCCATGGCACCGGCGATCCAGGCGCTGCGATCCCTCGGCGTCGAGGTCACCGAGACGGGCGAGCCCGGGCATCTGCCGTTCGTCGTGCACGGACGCGGGTGCCTGGCCGGAGGGAGCATCGACGTGGACGCGTCGGCCTCGAGCCAGTTCATCTCGAACCTGCTGCTGGTCGGCGCGCGCTGCGAGAAGGATCTGCGGGTGCGGCACGTCGGCGACTCCCTGCCCTCGCTCCCCCACATCGAGATGACGATGACGGAGATGCGGCGCGCGGGCATCGACGTCTCCCACAGCCAGGAGGCCGACGGCACGCACGTCTGGACCGTCCGCTCCGGTCCGATCGCCTTCGGCGACGTGCGCATCGAGCCCGACCTCTCCAACGCGGGCCCGTTCCTGGCCGCCGCACTGGTCGCCGGCGGGGAGATCGAGATCGCCGACTGGCCCCGTCGCACCGACCAGCCGGGCGACGCCTTCCGCACGCTGCTCTCCCGCATGGGCGGGGAGTTCTGGCGCGAGGACGAGGACGTGTGCGTGCGCGGCACCGGCGTCATCCACGGGGTCGATGCGGACCTCTCCGCGACCGGCGAGCTGACGCCCACGATCGCCGCCCTCGCCGCTCTCGCGGACTCCCCCAGCCATCTGCGCGGCATCAAGCATCTGCGCGGCCACGAGACCGACCGCATCCATGCCCTCGCCACGGAGCTCTCGAAGCTGGGCTGCCGCACCGTCGAGCACGAAGGATCCCTCGAGATCCATCCCGGGCCGCTCACCGGCTGCGAGTTCGAGACCTACCAGGACCATCGCATGGCGACCGCGGGCGCGATCATCGGCCTCCGCGTGCCGGACGTGCGCGTGGTCGACGTCGCCACCACCCAGAAGACCCTCCCGGACTTCGTGGGCATGTGGCTGGCCATGCTGCACACGGACGAGGCGGGCGAGGCGCGGTGAGTCGCCGGATCCGCGACCTGGACGAGTCCGACGTCCGGATCCGGCCCAACCGCCGCGGCTCGCGGCCGCGCACGAAGATCCGCCCGAGCCACGACGACGCGATCCCTGCGTTCGTCACCGCCGTGGATCGCGGGCGCTGGCGCACCGTCGTCGGCTCCGGGACGGCCGACGAGCACGCGGTCACCGCGATGCGCGCCCGCGAACTGGGCCGCACCCCGATCGTGCCCGGCGACGTGGTGGGTCTGGTCGGCGACACCAGCGGGACGGAGGGATCGCTCGCCCGCATCGTGAAGGTCCACGAGCGCACCTCCTTCCTGCGCCGGAGCGCGGACGACGACGATCCGACGGAGCGCCCCCTGGTCGCCAACGCCGATCTCATGGTCATCGTGACCGCCCTCGCGGATCCCGAGCCGCGCGGCGGCATGATCGACCGCTGTCTGGTGGCGGCCTGGGTCGCCGGGATCGACGCCCTGCTGTGCCTGACGAAGTCCGACCTGCGCGAGCCCGCCGGCTTCCTCGCCCAGTACGCGCCGCTGGGCGTCGAGCATGTGGTCACGCACCTGGACGAGGACGGTCGGATAGTCGGCATCGACGAGCTCGCCGCGCACCTCCACGACCGCACGAGCGTGCTGATCGGCCATTCGGGCGTGGGCAAGTCGACGCTGCTGAACGCCCTGGTCCCGGGCGCGGATCGGGCGACCGGCCACGTCAACGACGTCACCGGGCGCGGCCGCCACACTTCGTCCTCGGCGCTCGCGCTGCGCCTGCCGGACCAGTCGGGATGGGTGATCGACACCCCGGGCGTCCGGTCCTTCGGGCTCGGGCACGTCTCCCCCGAGGAGCTGCTCGAGGCCTTCGCGGATCTCGCGCCGCTGGCCGAGGAGTGCCCGCGCGGCTGCACCCACGCCGCCGATGCCCCCGACTGCGCCCTGGACGCCGCGGTCGAGGAGGGGCGCGCGGGATCGGCGGGGCCGGAGCGCCTGGCCTCCTACCGCCGGCTCGACGAGGCGCTGCGCCGCAACGACCCGTGGGAGGCGTGAACGCGGCGGGAGTGAGCACGACGGACCTGAACGGGGCGCGGGCGGTGCCGGGAATCGGAGCGCCCAGGCCGTAGGGTTGGGCGCATGTCCTCTCGATTCGCCGACGATCTGCGGCTCGCCCATGTCCTCGCCGATGCGGTCGACCAGCTCACCATGTCCCGCTTCAAGGCCCAGGACCTCACGGTCGAGACCAAGCCGGACCTGACGGAGGTCACCGACGCGGACACCGCGGCGGAGGAGCTGGTGCGCGCCCAGCTCGCCCGCTCCCGCTCGCGCGACCAGGTGATCGGCGAGGAGTTCGGCTCCACCGGCCATTCCCCGCGCCAGTGGGTCATCGACCCGATCGACGGCACCTCGAACTTCGTGCGCGGAGTCCCCGTGTGGGCCACGCTCATCGGACTCGTCGAGGACGGCGAGACGGTGGTCGGCCTGGTCTCCGCGCCCGGGCTCTCGCGCCGCTGGTGGGCGGGCTCCGGGACCGGCGCGTGGACGGGCACGCGCCTGAACGCGGCGACGAAGATGCAGGTCTCGGACGTGCGGAGCATCGAGGACGCCTCGCTGTCCTACTCGTCGCTGCACGGCTGGGCGGACCTGGACAGGCTCCCCCAGATGCTCAACTTCATGCAGCGCTTCTGGCGCACCCGCGCCTACGGCGACTTCTGGTCGTACATGCTGCTGGCCGAGGGCGCGGTCGACGTCGCGACCGAGCCCGAGCTCAAGCTGCACGACATGGCCGCGCTCGTCCCGATCGTCACCGAGGCGGGCGGCCGCTTCACGTCTCTCGACGGCGAGGACGGCCCCTTCGGGGGCAACGCCGTGGCCACCAACGGGCACCTGCACGAGGAGACTCTCGAGGCGCTCGCCCCGCGCGGCTGACGCGTCGCGCCGAGGGGTCCGACGCGCGGGCAGCCGGCGCGTGTCCGCGCGCCCGGCCGATACGATGGCGGTGTTGTCCACGCGCTGCGCGGTCCGCAACCGTGCGCGCACGCCACGTACCACCGCGAAGGACCTGACCCATGACGATCAAGCGCGTCGCACTGCTCACCGCCGGCGGCTACGCCCCCTGCCTCTCCTCCGCCGTGGGAGGACTGATCGAGCGCTACACCGAGCTCGTGCCCGACGTCGAGATCATCGCCTACAAGCACGGCTACTGGGGCCTGCTCTCCGGCGAGAAGATCCTCGTGGACGACGAGGTGCGCAAGCACGCCGGGATCCTGCACGACTTCGGCGGCTCCCCCATCGGCAACTCCCGCGTGAAGCTCACGAACACCGCTGACCTCGTCAAGCGCGGCCTGATCCAGGAGGGGGAGGACGCGCTCGAGGTCGCCGCGAACAAGCTCAAGGCCGACGGCGTGGACGTGCTCCACACGATCGGCGGCGACGACACCAACACCACCGCCGCGGACCTCGCCGCGCACCTCCACGACAACGGCTTCGACCTGCAGGTCGTGGGCCTGCCCAAGACGATCGACAACGACATCGTGCCGATCCGCCAGTCCCTGGGAGCGAAGACCGCCGCCGAGCAGACCAGCGTCTTCGCCCAGAACGTGCTCGCCGAGCACGGCTCGAACCCGCGCATGCTGATCATCCACGAGATCATGGGCCGCTCCTGCGGGTACCTCACGGCGCAGGCCGCCGAGTACTACCAGCAGTGGCACGCGCGGCAGCAGTGGCTGCCCGGCATCGGCCATACCCCCGAGCGCTGGGACGTGCACGCCGTGTTCCTGCCCGAGATGAAGCTCGACATCGACGGCGAGGCCGAGCGCCTGAAGGCCGTCATGGACGAGGCCGGCTGCGTGAACATCTTCCTGTCCGAGGGCGCCGGCATCCCCGAGATCGTCGCCGAGATGCAGGCGCGCGGCGAGGAGCCGGAGAAGGACCCCTTCGGCCACGTCAAGCTCGACACCATCAACCCCGGCCAGTGGTTCGCGAAGCAGTTCGCCGAGAAGCTGGGTGCGGAGAAGGTCATGGTGCAGAAGTCCGGCTACTTCTCGCGCTCGGCCAAGGCCAACGCGGAGGACCTGCGCCTCATCAAGTCCATGACGGACCTCGCCGTGCAGGTCGCCCTCGAGGGCGGCACCGGCGTGATCGGGCACGACGAGGAGCGGGGCGATCTGCTGCGCGCGATCGAGTTCGAGCGCATCGCCGGCCACAAGGCCTTCGACATCTCCCAGCCCTGGTTCGGTGAGGTCATGGGCCGCATCGGCCAGGCCGTCCAGCCCGCCGAGGCCCACTGACCCGGGACTCCCGTCCATGAGCTGGCGCCGCCGGCTGCGCGCGCTCGTCGTCCCGCCGCGACGGGCGCGCGTGCTGTCCGCAGGCCCCTCGGGGACTGGGTTCCGCGCCGATGCGGCGCCGCTCGACCTCACGGCGCGCCCGCGCCAGGGCGCGTACGGGGACTGCTGGGTGATCGCCGCGCTCCTGGCGGTCCACGAGGCGGCGCCCGCGCGCGTCGTGGAGATGGTCCGGGCCCCGCGCGACTCCCGTGCACCTGTGGTGGGGGTCCTGCTGCGGGGCGGCCGGGTGCGCGTCGCCGTGGATCGCTCGATGCCGGTCGATGCGGGCGGACGCTGGGTCGGCGCGCTCCAGGCCGGCTCCGGGAGCGCCGCCGGGGCACCGGGCTGGCCGGGGCTGGTCGAGAAGGCCGCCGCGATCCACGTCGCGGGCTCCTATCGAGTGCTCTCGCGCGGGCTCGGACGGTGCGGCCTCGAACTGCTGACCGGAATCCCGGCACGCACGCATCTGCTCCTGCCGCACGCGCGACGGGTGCAGCAGTGGCTCGACGAGGGCCGCGCCGTGCTCGCCTCCACGCATCCCCTCTCGCCGCGCGTGCGCACCGCGCGCGGGCCGCTCCCGGCGAACCACGTGATGGCCGTCGCGGGCGCCGACCCGTCGACGGACGAGGTCTCGCTGCGCAATCCCTGGAGGCCCGACGAGCTGCTGGTCGTGGACCGGCGGACCTTCCGCCGCGGGTTCCTCTCCCTCGACGTCACCGCGCGCCCGCTGCGCTGACGCGGTCGCCCGACGAGCGGAGGACCGGAGCTCTCAGCGGCGCGGGTCGATGGTCGCGAAGGCCTCGAGCCACGCGTCGGCCAGCAGACGATGCCCGGCGATCGTCGGGTGCACGCCGTCCTCGGCGATGGTCGCCGGGGTATGCCCCGCGGCGTAGGCGCGCTCGAGGATCCGCTCCGTGTCCACGACGGGGTGGCCGAACTCGCGGGCGAGTGCACGGATCCGCGCGACCTTGGGATCGAGGTCCTCGTGGTAGCGGGTCTTCTCCTCGTCGATGTCGGCGACGAACGGGAGGATCACCAGCACCGGAACGCCTGGCCGCGCGCCGGAGAGCTGGTCGAGCAGATACCGGTATCCGACCTCGAAGTCCTCCGCGGACGTCGGGTCGTCGCTGTCGTAGCGCCGCCAGGTGTCGTTCACGCCCACGTACAGCGTCACGACATCGGGCGCGAGGTCCAGGCAGTCCGGACCGAACCGTCCGACCAGGTCGGGCACGCGATTTCCGCCGATCCCCGTGTTGAGCACCGTCGCGGCGGGCTCGTGGGCGGCGAAGTGCTCGGCGATCAGCCGCACGTAGCCGAATCCCAGGTGCTCCGGATCCTCCCTCCGGCCGGCATCGGTGATCGAGTCGCCGATGAAGACGAGAGTGCGGGAGGGGGCGGCGGAGTCGTGCATGGGGCGATCTTCTCAGACCCCGCGGCTGCGCGCCCGCGCTCTCGGTAGGCTCGTGCCATCGGCGCTGGGCAGCACCCGGCGCGTTCTCCGCCCCGAGAGGCCACCATGGCGAGGTCAGCGCAGATCCCCCGGAGTCTCGACGTCCCGATCGGTCCGCATCGGGTGCTGCACGTGGAGGACTCCGGGCGTGCGCCCGGGGCCGGGCCGACGGTGCTGCTGGAGGCCGGCGCCGCCTCCACCCGCTCGATCTGGGCGCTCGTCCAGGAGGGACTTGCGGGCAGGGTGCGCACGATCGCCTACGACCGCGCGGGGCTGGGCCGCAGCCCCGCCGCGCCGGGGCCCCGGCGCCTCATGGACCTGGCGCGGGACCTGGACGACCTGCTCGACGGCCTCGAGCGGACGGACTCGTCGATCCTCGATGCCGGCGTCGTGCTCGTCGGCCACAGCTGGGGCGGTCCCATCGTGCGGGCGGCGGCGCTCGACCGACCCGAGTGCGTCCGCGCGCTGGTGCTCGTGGACCCGGCCGATGAGCTCTGCCCCTACTACTCCTCCCCCGCGTTCGCGCGTCTGAACGCTCTGCAGGGGGTGCTGTTCCGGCCGCTCGCGCGTCTGGGCGTGCTCGGCCCGGTGTACGCCCGCTCGGTGCCGATGCTCCCCGAGCGCGCTCGAGCCGATTCCCGCGCGGAGATGTACACACCGCGGGCCGTGCGGACGCAGCTCGCGGAGAGCGCCGACATGGCGGGAGATCTCCGGGGGCTCCGCCAGGCCGACGAGGCCGCGGTAGGCCCGAGGGCCCCTGTCACCGTCATCTCCGGTGCGAGCGCGTCCGGTGTCGGGCATTCCGTGCGTGCTCAGATGAACGCGTCGCACCGACAGCGGGCCGAACACGCTGCCGGCGGACGGTTCGTGATGGCCGAGGATTCCGGGCACCTGGTCATGCTCAGCGAACCGGGCGTGGTGTGCGCGGAGATCCTCCGGGCGATCGAACGCTGAGTCAGTCCGATGACGACGCGCCCGCACGGCGGACGTCCTCGGGTGCCGAGGACCGGGGCCGGCGGTACGCGGCTCGGGAGCGTCGGCGGGAGCTGCGCCGACGTGCGCCGGATAAGCCGAAGGCCCCCGATCCGTTTCCGGATCGAGGGCCTTCTCTTCGTAGCGGGGGCAGGATTTGAACCTACGACCTCCGGGTTATGAGCCCGGCGAGCTACCGAACTGCTCCACCCCGCGGCGACATGCTCAACTCTAGGACACCCCCGATTCGGAGTCCAGCCGGGAGGGCGGGAACGTGCGCCATGACACGTCACCGCCTTCCGACGGCCCTGGTCAGACGGGACTCCGAGCCGGCATGACCACTGGAGCTCGCGTCGGCCGGACCCACGGGTGCGGGTCCGGCCGACAGGTCACGGTCGCACGATCAGTCCCCGCCGTCGCTCGCTCCCCCGCCGTCGCTCGCAGCGGCGCCGGAGCCGGAGCCCTCGATCTCGCTGTTCGCGTCGACCGCTCGCTCCAGCGCGTCGGCGAGCTCGTCCTGCGCCGTGCCGTAGGCGCTCCAGTCGCCCTTCTTCATGGCGGCGTCGGAGTCCTTGGTGGCCTGGTCCATGTCCTTCAGCGCCTGATCCAGGCGCTGCTGGGCGGTGCCGCCGGCGGTGTCGGACCCCGAGTCGCCGGAGTCGCCGGAGTCGCCCGAGTCCTGGGAGGAATCGGCCGCGCCGCTCTTGTCCGCCTCCCCGCTCTCGGTGTCCACGGACCCGGAGACCGCGCCGCTCTGGTCGCTCTCGACCTTCGCGTCGCCCGCGTTCGCGCCCGAGTCACCCTCGAAGACCTTGTCGAGGGCCTCGTCGAGCGTCGGTGCGAAGCCGATCTTGTCGCCGAAGGACACCAGCACCATCTGCAGCAGCGGGTACTGGGTGCCGCCTCCGGCCGAGGAGGACTGGATGTAGACGGGCTGGACGTACAGCAGGCCGCCGCCCACGGGGACCGTGAGCAGATTGCCGTTGATGACCTCCGAATTGCCCGACTTCAGCAGGTTCAGCGCCTGTGAGACGTTGGGCTCGGCGTTGAACGTCGCCTGGACCTGCCCGGGGCCGTTGACGGGGTTCGTCGTCGGCAGCACCAGCAGGTTCATCTTGCCGAAGGTCTTGGCCGGGTTCCCGGCCTCGTCCCCCGTCTCCGAGTCCACGGCGAGCAGGCCCGTCATCACGTTCTGCCCGCTCTGCCCCTGATAGGGGATGTAGTTCGAGGACAGCGTGAAGCGCGGGGACTCCTCCCCCGGCATCTGCATGGTGAGGTAGTACGGCGGCTGCGGGGCCTGGGTGCCCTTCGAGCCGTCGGCGTTGGTGGACGCCTTCGCCGTCGGATCCGGCGAGACCTGCCAGAAGTCCTGCTGGCCGAAGAACTCGTCGGCCTCCGTCACGTGGTACTTCGCGAGGATCTCGCGCTGGGCCTTGAAGTAGTCGGCCGGGTAGCGCAGGTGGCTCATGAGGTCGCCGGAGATCTCCGAGGCGGGCTTCAGCGAGTCGGGGAACACCTGCTGCCAGGACTTGAGGATCGGGTCCTCGGTGTCCCAGGTGTACAGGTTCACGCTGCCGTCGAAGGCGTTGACGGTCGCCTTCACGGAATTGCGCATGTAGTTGGCGTGCGCGTCCCTGTAGTTGTCGCTCGCGTCCTCCTCGGCGGTCTTGGAATCGACCGTGGCCGAGTCGAGGTTCTGGCTCGTCGAGTACGGGTAGGCATCGGTGGCTGTGTATCCGTCGATGACCCACACCATCTGCCCGTCCACGACCGCCGGGTACATCTCGGAGTCCAGCTGCAGGAACGGCGCGACCTCCTTCACGCGCTCCTGCGGCTGGCGGTCGTAGAGGATCTGGGAGTCGGAGTTCACGTAGCTGGAGATGACGATGTTGGGGTCGCGGAACTTGATCGCGTACAGCAGGCGGTTGAAGAAGCCGCCGACCTTCGGGCCGCCGTCACCGGTGAAGGTGTTGTTGTGCTGGGCGCCCTCGTTCTTCTCGTCGGTCCCGGTCTGGTAGTCGAACTCCTCGGGCTCCGACCCCTCGGGGGCGCCGACGATCGAGTAGTCCGGCGAGTGGCGACCGAAGTAGACGCGCTCCTCGAAATCGCCCAGCTCGCCCTTGCCGGGGACGCCCGACTGCAGGAAGTCGGGCTCGCCGTCCGAGTTGCGCTGGTTGCCGAAGGCAGCGGCGAGGCCGTAGCCGTGCGTGTAGACGATGTGCCGGTTGACCCAGCCGCGGCTGTCGAGGTTGAACTTGTCCGGCCGCAGCTCGCGCACACCGATCACGGTGTCCTGGAGGCGGTCGTCGATCGTGTAGCGGTCCACGCTGAGCACCTGGTCGAAGCCCCAGTACTGGCGGTTCGCCTCGCGCTGCTCGAACGTCGGGGAGACGATCGAGGGGTCCAGCAGGCGGATCTGCGCCGTGGTGTCGGCGTCCTCCCGCAGTGCGCCCGCTTCGGCCGTGGTGGACGCGGAGTACGAGGTCTCGGTGACGTCGTCGACGTTCCACGCGGTGCGCGTCGCCTCGATGTTGCGCTGGATGTACGGCTGTTCGAGAGCACGCTCGTTCGGGGTCACCTTGAACTGCTGGATGGCCCACGGGTAGGCGGTGCCCACCACGAGGGTGGAGAGCACCATGAGACCGGCGCCGACGGCCGGGATCCGCCAGTCGGCCCGCCAGATCCAGAGCACGAACAGGGCCGCCACGATGACCGCGGCGATCGCGAGGATCGTCTGGGCCGGCAGGATCGCATGGACGTCCGTGTAGGAGGCGCCGTCGAAGCGGTCGTGCTCGCCGGTGAGCATGCGGTAGCGGTGGAACCAGTGGCCCACACCCAGCAGCAGCACGTAGACGGCGGCGACGATCCCGAGGTGGCGCCGCGCGGTCGTGGTGACCTCGAGGCCGCTCTCCTGCGTCCAGCTGATCCCGCCGTACACGAAGTGCCCGGCGACCGCCGCGACCGCGGCGACCAGGACCATGAACTGCAGGAAGGAGATGATCATCGTGATCACCGGCAGCGTGAACACGTAGAAGCCGACGTCCAGGCCGAACACGTCGTCCGTGGTGCCGTAGGACTGCGGGTGCAGGAACAGCTGCACGTCCTGCCAGCGGCGGGTGGCGGCGAGTCCGGCGAAGGCCCCGATGACGATGGGCGCGGCGATCGTGATGCCGCGCCGCAGCGGATCGACGGCGGCGCGGAACTGCTCCATCGCCTCCTGCTCGCGCGTCACCGGCGGGTAGACCGGCCGATGTGTGTAGGTCAGGCGCAGGGAGAAGAACAGCGGAACGGCGAACACCAGGAAGCCGATCACGAACAGGAGCCCCTGCGTCAGCCAGCGCGTGGTGAGCACGTCGGTGAAGCCGATCTGGTCGAACCAGAGGAATCTGGTCCACACCGCGGAGGCGATCAGCAGGAGGATCACGATGAGCGCGAGCACGCCGATCGTGATCGAGAGCGGGGAGATGCGGCGACGCCTCCCCGACGAACCGGCACCGGCCGGTTGTGGTCGGGGTCGGGGCTGGTCACCGAGGGGTGCGGAGAAGCTCACGGGTTCCTCTGGGAGAGTCGTGGGATGAACACCGCACCGGGGCTTCATCGCCGGGTGGAGGAGACGCCGCTCCGGATACAGTGTGGGGCCGACCGCGTGCAACGGTGGCCCTCCCATCTTGCCAGGTCTCCCCTGGAAGGATTGTGATGAGTGAGACTCCCCGCGGGGCCGGCGCCCCGCACGACGATCTCGACCCCGCGCAGGCGGCCCTGGCCGGCGTGCTCCTGGAGGTGCTGCGCCACCTCGAGGACCCTGCGCTCGAGCGCGTCCGCTGGTTCGCCCTCCTGCGCAGCGCTCAGCTGCTCGCCGAGCAGCCGGGACTCGCGGCGCTGCTGGGCGATGATGTCGCGCTCAGCCTCGCTCAGGACTCCAGGCACCTCACCCCCGTCGAGCTCGACGACGTGCCCTCGGACTCCGACCCCCTCTCCTCCCTCTCCGCTCTGGCGTGGCCCGAGGGCATCACCGGCCTGGCAGCGTGCTTCGACCTGAGCGCCGCGCAGCGCGAGGAGCACGCACCCGAGGACTCGCTCCCCGCGGGAGCAGGCAGCATGCGGGCCGCGGTCGCCGCCCTCGACGACGGCACCGTGTTCTGCGCGGTGCGCCGCGAGGGCCACAAGGAGGTCACGCTCGGCGCACAGCTCCTCCCCGATGTCGTCGCGGCGATCCGCGAGGCCGTCACCGGGGAGGAGTGAGCCCCGCCCGGAGCGGGGATCCGGTTCAGAACGGCGCGTCGGAGCCGCCGGCGCCCTGGCCCGCGAGCTCCCTGGTCTCCTCGGTATCCGTCGCCGATGACTCTGCGGCGGATTCGTCGACGCCGCTCGCGTCGTCGTCCGCTGCATCGTGCAGAGGCCGCACGATCGAGTCCCCCGCGCTGCGGAGCATCTCGCCGGTCCTGACGTCGACCGGCGGTTCGTCGTGGCGCTGGGAGCGGGCCATGCTGGTGGTGCCGAAGACGAGATCGTGGCCCACCGCGTCCGCGCGCACCTGCATGCTCCGGCCTTCCGAGCCGTCGTCCCAGGTCCACTCGGAGTAGCTCAGACGGCCGGTCGCGATGATCGGGTCGCCCTTCTTCACCGAGCGCAGCATGTTCCTGCCCAGTGCCTTCGTGCCGTAGATGTTGTAGAAGTCGGGGGTGGCGGCGTCCTTGTAGTCGTCGATCCCTTTGTCGTAGTAGCGGCGGTTCACGGCGATGCGCACCATGGTCGTGGGCTCGCTCTGGTTGTTCGTCGTGTGGGCGTCGCTCGTCGCGTTGCCGCGGACGGTGACGTAGACATCCCTCATGCTCATGGCGGGTTCCTTCCTCAGAGGCGGGGCTCGGCCCGCCGTCGGCCCTCTGCCGACTCCCCCAGAGTTCCCAGCGGCGACGCCGTCCGCCATGATCGCTGCAGGAATGGGGATAACCCGGCATTGGGGAGGACCCGCGAGGCATGCATCGAGCCGGCGGACCGACCGAGCCCAGCCCGCCTCTCCGAGGCCACCACGCCCCACAAGGAGACCGGCGGCCGACTCCTCATCAGGAGTCGACCGCCGGTCGAGCTGATCGCGCACCCGCCGATGCCGGGCCGGCCCTCAGGGGCCGGCCCCGAGATCAGCGGGTCTGCTGCGTCGCGGTGTCTCAGGCGCCGGGGTTGACCAGGCCCTTCGTGCTTCGCGCGTTCTCGAACCGCGCCTGGACGTCCGCCCAGTTCACGATGTTCCAGATCGCCTTCAC